>CAWFTN010000001.1:0-1405000 GCA_963818925.1 Vulcanimicrobiota bacterium
GGAGCACGAGGAGCGCTCGCTGCGCCTGGTGCGCCGGATCGAAGCATTTTCAGATCTGGTCATGGGATTCAGCGTTGGGCTCCTCGGACTCACGCTCGTGATTCCTACGCACGCGTCCATCCTTCTGTTGCATCCGTTTTGGCTCGTCAGCTACTTTGTGACGTTCAGTCTCATCGCGTTTCTTTGGATGCGGCATCAACGGCTCTTCTCGATGTATTTCGTTCCTTTGCCGGCGTGCATCGTCGCGAATTTCGTCTTTTTGTCAATGCTGGGACTAAATGTGTACTTCGTTCAAGTCTTTGCGCACGTGCGCGGTGAGTTCGATCAAGCCATCGCCGTGATCGGATACGCCGGCGCCTATTCCATTGCCATGCTTGCCCTCGGGTTGATGTTCGCCGTCGGGACGCGCGAACGTTGGGAGCGGCTGGCGCCCGGAGATCGTTTTACCGGGTTCTCGAACGCTTCCCGCGCATTGATCGTCGGAACCATGTTGCTTCTCGCGTGCATCGTAAGCCCGCTGCTTTTTGTGGAACTTCGCATCGTCGCGACGTATACCGTGGCGGCCGGAGCGATCGTCGGCGTGCTCGCCTCGCAGGTTTGGATCAACTCTCAAAAACCGCGTATCGTCGGAGCGGCGCATGCCGGGGCCTGAACATCGCGCGCGCCTCGACGCGCTGTTCGAACGCATGCGCGTTTCGAATGACATTTCAATCGGCTATCCGTCGGCGAAGGACTTCGACTACCGCGAGCTTTACCGGTTTCTCCAGTTTCCCGTCAACAACGTGGGCGATCCGTTTGCCGACGCTACCTATCGGGTAGAGACGCGCGAATTCGAACGTGAAGTCGTCGCCTTCTTTGCAGAACTTTTTCGCGCGCCGCGCGACGACTGGTGGGGCTACGTTACCAACGGCGGCACGGAGGGCAATCTCTACGGACTTTATCTCGCCCGGGAGATGCTGCCAAACGGCATCGTCTATTACTCCGAGCAGACGCATTACAGCGTTGCGAAGAACCTCCACTTTCTCGGCATGCGCCACATCACGATCCGCTCGCTGCCGAACGGCGAAATCGACTATGAAGATCTGCGCGAAACGCTGAAGATCCATCGCGACGTTCCGCCGATCATCTTCGCGAATATCGGCACGACGATGACCGAGGCGCGCGACGACGTCCGTCGCATCATCCGCATGATGGACGATCTCGCGATTCGCCACCGCTACGTCCATTCCGATGCGGCGCTCTCCGGCGGATACGCCGGCTTTTTGCACCCGCGGCCGCCGTACGATTTCGAAGATGGTGCCGATTCGGTCGCGGTGAGCGGACACAAGTTCCTCGGCGCACCGGTGCCGTGCGGGGTCGTGGTTGCGCGCAAGCGCAACGTGTCGCGAATCGCGCGCGCGATCGACTATATCGGCAGCCTCGATACGACGATCAGCGGATCGCGCAACGGCATCACGCCGCTCATGCTATGGTATCGGCTCCAGGAGTTAGGCGTGAGCGGCATTCGCGAACGCATCGCGCATTCGCTCGAACTTGCGCAGCATTTGGTCGACCGCCTGCGGGGCGCGAGTATCGATGCCTGGCGCAACCCCAATGCGATCACCGTCGTCTTTCCGCCTCCGAGCCCGGACCTGCGGGCGAAATGGCAGCTCGCGACCGCAGGCGGAATCTCTCACGCAATCGTTCTACCGAATGTCACGCGCGAGCAAGTCGACGCATTGGCCGGCGACCTCATCGCAGACGTTCAATCCAAGGAGACCGCATGCAAAATCTCAGGGTAGTCGTTCCGAATCGCCCCGGCTTGCTCGCGGAACTCACCGAGGTTCTCGCGACGCGCGGTATCGATATCGCGCAGATCGTCGTCGAAACGCACGACGCCGGTGCCGTCGTCCGCATGCAAGTTCAAGACGAAGATGCCGCGCTCGGCGCGCTGACGGAAGCCGGCTATCCCGCGGTCTCTGACGACGTTTTACTCGCGAGGATCGAAGACCGCCCCGGTTCGCTCGCGTCGCTTTCGCGCCGGCTCGCCGATGCCAAAGTCAACATCCGCTCGTTGCATCACATGCGCCGCGAATCGGGCTTCGCGCTGGTCGCGGTGAGCACTGACGATAACGGACGCGCACGCGAACTGCTCGGAGAAGCGGCAGTTTAGATCGGCCTTGAGTCGAGCGCTTAAACGTCTAAAGCCTTCCGGACGAAGCCGTCGTTCAGATCGTCTAGGCTTCGAACGACGGACGATGCTTGCGCCAACGCATTGGTGTCCGGTGGGAACGAGCGGTTCGGGATAGCGATAACGGTCAGATGTGCGGCACGAGCGGAACGAATTCCGTTTGCGGAATCTTCAACGGCGGCCGTCTTTTTTGCATCTGCGCCGAGTAAATCAAGTGCGCGAAGATAGACGTCCGGCGCCGGCTTTCCGCGTTCGACTGCGTCCGCGGACACGACGACCGGGAAGAACGCATGCCAGCCGGTACGCGAGAGAATCGTCTCTGCCACCGGAAGTGACGCCGATGTCGCAAGCGCCAAGTGGAAGTCGCGCGATAGACGTTTGAGCGCCGCGTCTGCACCCGGGAGGACGGGAACGTGTGCTTGTTCATTCGTTTGACGACGCCGTCGATCACATCGCGCGCGATAACGTCGGTCGAAAGCGGTACGGCGAGATCGCCGTGAATATACTGCGCCCATTCCGTCGTTCGCATGCCGATCATCGTCGTTTGCGCATCGTCGCGCCAACGGCCGCCGTGTGTGATCGCGAAACGGCGGCGCACGTCTTCCCAAATCTCTTCGGTCTCGACCAGTGTGCCGTCGAGGTCGAAGATCACGAACCGTTCCATCGACGACCGGTGCATGGGGATAATTGGCGCATACTTGACATGCGGTGTCAAGTTTTGCGACCCTGGTTTCAGGATGAAGGCTGACAGGCTCGTTTCCTTGCTATTGTTGCTGCAATCTGCACGCCGGCGGACGGCGCGAGACCTTGCGGAACGGTTGGAAGTTTCGGAACGAACGATCTATCGCGATGTCGACGCCCTTTCGGCGTCGGGAATTCCGGTGTACGCGGAACGCGGCGCAGACGGCGGCATCGCGCTCGCCGACGGGTATCGTAAAGCGCTGTTGCATTTCGGCGAGGAAGAGATTCGCGCGATCTTCGTCGGCGGAGGCAATGTGCTCGCCGATCTCGGCCTCGGCGCCAACTTCGACCGCGCCCTCGAAAAACTCCGCGGCGGTTTTTCGGATGCGCAACGTCACGCGGCAGAAAAGGCGCGGGGACGGATTCACATCGATCAGCGGCGTTGGAATCAGAGCGATCCGCCGACGGAAAAACTCGCGCTGCTTCGGCGCGCGGTGTGGGACGATCGCCGCATCGAATTGTCGTACGAAGACCGCATGCGCGCACAAACGACGCGCGTTGTAGACCCGTATGGTTTGGTATCTAAAGCCGGCGTCTGGTACGTGGTTGCGAAAACTCCCGAGGGATTTCGCAGTTTTCGCGCCGACCGCATTCGGGAAGTACGCGAACTGGACGAACGGTACGAGCGGGACGGTACGTTCGATCTCGACGCCCATTGGCGCGAGACGACCTTGAAGCTCCACGAGACGCAGGGGCGTTACGCCGTCGTCGTTCGCATCGACTCGGAAACACTGCCGATGATTATGAGCTATTGGCCGACGGAGCCGGTCGCAGATACGAACCCGGAATGCTTTCGCGTGCTCTTCCCGAGTGAAGATGCCGCCGTCAACACGCTCGTCAGCTGGGGTGATTCGATCGTGTTGATCGAACCCGACACGTTGCGTGGCCGCATCGTCGAACACGCGCGGAAGCTAATCGAACGTTACTCGGGCGTTCTCGCGATCCGGTAACAGTTTTTTCCGGCTGCCTTCGACGCATAGACCGCTTCATCGGCGCGCGAGATGAGCTGCTCGCGAGTGTCGCTTTCGTGAGCGAAGGCGACGCCGACCGAGCAGCGGAGATCGGCGGCTGTAAGGGCGGCGTATATGCGACTCATCACGACGTTGACGGCAGAACGATCGCTGCGCGGCATGATGAGCGAAAATTCATCGCCCGCAAATCGCGCTGCGATATCCGTTTCGCGCGTTTCCGCCTCTAATATTTTTGCAATAGTCTTCAGCGCCTCATCGCCGCCGGCGTGTCCGCGCGTGTCATTGATCCGCTTGAAATCGTCGACGTCGATCATCGCGAATGCAAGCGAGAGTTGCGTGCGGCGAGCCGTTGCGAGTTCCGATTGCACGCGCTCCATGAGCGCGCGCCGGTTGAAGAGTCCCGTGAGCGGATCGTGCATGGCCAACCGTTCGAGCTCGCCGGCCATGCGTAACCGCTCGAGCGCAAACACAGCGTGCGTCGCCAATTCTTGGAGCGATGCCACGCTCCACGCCGATGCGGCGCGTTCGTTCGATCCGTCCACGTAGAGAATATAGGTTTCACCGGAGTGCGGGCGCACGGCAGCGGCCGCGTAGCGGCGGCGCGTATCGAAGAGCGGCGCGTCGTAGTCGCCGGCCCAGCCGGTAACAATATCGCTGTCGCCCGACAAGACGCGATAGATGGAACTCGTTTCCGGCAGCGTTCCGCCGTACTCCGATTCGCCGGCGCTTTCGCCGTCAAGTTCGTAGAGCGCGGTCAGTTCGGTCGTGCTTTCGATTCCAAACCACAGCGCGCGGCTGAAGCCGAGACCGAGCCAAGTTCCGCGCATGGCGGCGTACGCGAGGGCCCGTTCTTCGGTCGCCGCGATGATATCGACGAACGATCGCTGCAGCATTTCGAGGCGTTGCGATTTGACGAGCAACTCGTCGCGCTCGCGTTCAATCGCATCGATGCGTTCCGTAAGAAAAGCGATGCCTTCGGAAGCCTGCACCCCGCGGGGTTCTCTACGTTCGGAGCGAAGCCTGGCCGCATGATGAAGATCACCGCCCGGCTCGTAGCAGCCATTCTACTCTGCGCGGGATCGTTTTCGCCCGCGTTAGCCCAAACCGCACCGGAGCATCATCCGCTCAAAGTCACAACATGCGACCCGCGACAAAATGCCAACACCGTTGCATACGGACCGGCGTGGACTCCCGCCTTCTATCCGGGCAATCCCTGGTATTGGAACGACGTCTACGGCGCCCGTTATTGGCAGCCGGCGTACGTCCAGAACAGCCCAACCCTCGGAATCGACTACACGAATCACACGTCGAAAGTCATGAAACAGATTGAGTTCGGGTTGATCGCGAACGGCAATCTCGTTGCAGAAGTGAAAGACGTCGGAACCTTCTCTCCGGGCGTCGAGATCAAACACGAGTTCGGCTTGAGTCCGAACGTCTTCCCGTTGCAGACCGGTCTTCCGCGTTGCGTGCCATTGCGGATCACCTTTGAAGATGGTACGAAGTGGCGCAATCCTAATCTACCGGCACATCACCGCCGCCAGATGTACGAATCGCCGCCGCCGCACTAGGGATGTATGTTCGCGGGTTGGGTACTCGCCGCGACACTGCTCGTTCATGTTCTCGACTGCATGGCGACGAACGACGCGCATGTGCTTGCGGTGAGTACTCCGTCCGCATTTCCGGTCAGCCCGTATTACAACTATTGGGATAACGGCGCACAATATTATAATCCGACGATTTTCGCGCCGAAGCCGACGCTTTCGATTTCATTCATCAATGAAAGCGATCGAATAGTGCGAACGATCGAGTTCGGCGTCTACGCAGGCGACGCGCTCGTAGCGAAAGTGCGCGACAGCGGCCATTTTTCGCCCCGCACAACGATCAACCACGATCTCCGTTTGGACAGCGAAGTGTTTCCGTTGCCGTCAGGACCGATTCGCTGCGCGGCGCTCAGCGTTTCCGGCTAGCGAGCGAAATCGGCAATCCTTTTCGGTAACTGATGTACTTCAGTTTTTCTTCGAGCGATGGTACGCTTCGCAGCGCTCCACAGAAAGGGGAACTGATGACACGCCATCTTACCGCGCTGCTCGGAGTAGCCTTCGCGAGCGCTTTTTTTCTTACGTCCGCACCTTTGCTTGCAGCGACGGGATCTTCACCGGTTCACGTAGCGAAATGTCAACCTCGCGAACACCCATTCGATGCGCCCACCGGTTATAAGCCAGCGTATTATCCAAACGGCGAACCGTATTATGGTTGGACCGACGTGTACGGGCATCCGTTCCAACAGCCGCACATTGGGCCGAAGACGCCGATTCTCGCGATCGATTACACGAACGCGACATCGAAGCCCATGAAGTCCATCGACTTCGGCCTCGTCTCCAGCGGAAAGCTCCTGACCGAAGTGCGCGACGTCGGCTCGTTCTCACCCGGGACAGAAATCAAGCGCGAGTTCGGTGTTTCTGAAGCAGCGTTGTCCGCGACCTCGCCGCAATGCGTTCCGTTGCGCATAACCTACACCGACGGCACCACGTGGCGAAACCCGAAGCTGCCGTCACCATAAGCGTTACAACGTAATGCGGCGGAAGTCGTGCAGCACCGAAGCCACGTATACCAGGAATCGCGCGGCACCCGCGCCGTCGACCACGCGGTGATCGTAGCTGACGCTGATCGGAAGCATGAGACGCGGATCGAAGGATGAGCCGTTCCAGATGGGCTTCATCGCGGCGCGCGTTGCTCCGAGAATCGCGACTTCCGGCGCATTGACGATCTGCGTGAATTGCGTACCGCCGATTCCGCCGATCGACGAAATCGTAAACGTGCTGCCCTGCATATCGCCGATGCCCAGTTTGCCGTCGCGCGCTTTTGCAGCAAGTTCCGCTGTCTCGCGCGCGATCTCGACCAGTCCTTTGGAGTCCGCGCTCTTGAGTACCGGAACGACGAGACCGTTCGGCGTATCGGCGGCAAATCCAATGTTGTAGTAGCGTTTGAGAATCAAGTCCTCGCCTTCGAGCGAGCTGTTGAATTCGGGGAACTTCTTGAGCGCCGCGACCGACGCGCGGATCAGAAACGCGAGCATCGTCAACTTCGCGCCGCCGCTCTTCGCCTGTTCGGCGTTGATCTCGTTGCGGAACGCCTCGAGTTCGGTGACATCGGCTTCGTCGTAGTTCGTGATATGCGGAATCTGCAGCCAGTTGCGGTGCAGGTTCGGTCCCGAAAACTTCTTGATGCGCGGTAACGCCGTGCGCTCGATCTCGCCGAACTGCGCGAAGTCGATTTTCGGCCAAGGCGGAAGTCCCGCGAACGACGCCGTGCCGGTTGCTGCAGGAGCGCCGCCGTCGTGCAGCGCGCGTTTCACATAGCCTTGCACGTCTTCACGGGTCACGCGTCCGTGCGGGCCGCTTCCGCTGACCACGTGAAGATCGACGCCGAGTTCGCGAGCGAAACGGCGGATCGCCGGGGACGCGTGAACGACGCCGTTGCGCGCCTCCGGCGCCGCTGCTTGTGGTTGCGGAACCGGCGCGGCTTGTAGCTGCGGAGCCGGAGCCGGCGCCGGCGCCGGCTTTCGTTGAGGCGCAGGTGCTGCTTCGGTTGAACGAAGCGTTGCAATGACCGTGCCTTCCTGGACCTTGTCGCCGACTTTCACGCGAACGTCTTCGATCGTTCCGCTTTGCACCGCCGGCACTTCCATCGATGCTTTTTCACTCTCGAGCGTGACGAGCGGCGCTTCTTTTTGAATCGTCTGTCCGGGCTTCACCAAGACCTCGATCACGGGAACGTCTTTGAAGTCGCCGATGTCGGGCACGCGTAATTCAATCGTCGAGGTCCCAGCGGAAGTTGCGGCGGCGTCCGGCGCGGGCGCTGCGGCAGGCGCGCTAGTATCGGACTTGTTTGAAAGCGTGACGATCGGCATGCCTTCCGACACTCGATCGCCGACTTTGACGTTGACCGTCTCCACGACGCCTTCTTGCGTCGATGGAACTTCCATCGAGGCCTTTTCGCTCTCTAGCGTAACGAGCGAGTCGTTCTTCTTGACGCGATCGCCCGGTTTAACCAAGACTTCGATCACCGGCACGTCCTTGAAATCGCCGATGTCTGGAACGCGAACTTCCAACGGTGTACTCATTTCCTTAGACCGTGATGGGGTTGGGTTTGCTCGGGTCGATCCCGTACTTCGCGATCGCTTCGGCAACGCGCTTCGCGTCGATCGTTCCGTCTTGTGCGAGCGCATGCAGCGCGGCAACGGTAACGTAGTAGCGGTTCACTTCGAAGAACTCGCGCAGCTTCTTACGTGTATCGCTGCGGCCGTAGCCGTCGGTCCCGAGTGTCACGTAACGGCGGCCGCCAACATACGGACGAATTTGTTCCGCATAGAGACGGATGTAATCGGTCGATGCGATCGCCGGCCCTTGGCGATTTCCTAGCATCGTTTCGACGTACGACAGCTTCGGCTTCGCCGACGGATGGAGCATGTTTTCGCGTGCGACCGCGTTGCCGTCGCGGTGAAGCTCGTTGAAGCTCGTGCAGCTCCAGATGTCGCACTGCACGTCCCAATCGCTCGCGAGCAAATCCGCACCTGCGATGACTTCGCGGAGAATTGTACCCGAGCCCATGAGTTGCACGCGCGGCGTCTTCTTGTCGATCTTCCCGGCGTCGTGGATCAAATGCATCCCACGCAAGATGCCTTCGGCGGCGCCTTCCGGCATGTCTGGATGCGCGTAGTTCTCATTGAGGAGTGTGATGTAGTAGTACACGTCCTCTTGATCGGTGAGCATGCGGCGCAAGCCGTCTTGAATGATCACCGCAACTTCATAGGAGTACGTAGGATCGTAGCTGCGGCAATTCGGAATGAATTGTGCGAAGACTTGGCTGTGACCGTCTTCATGTTGTAAGCCTTCGCCGTTGAGCGTCGTTCGTCCAGACGTGCCGCCGAGCAAGAAACCGCGCGTGCGCGAATCGCCCGCAGCCCACGCAAGATCGCCGACACGCTGAAAGCCGAACATCGAGTAGAAGATGTAGAACGGTACCATCGGGAGATCGTGATTGGAATACGACGTGCCGGCGGAAATGAACGATGAAATGGCGCCCGCTTCGTTGATGCCTTCTTGCAGAATCTGGCCGTGTTTATCTTCGCGGTACCACATCAGCTGTTCCGCATCTTGCGGATGATAGAGCTGGCCGACTGAAGAGTAAATGCCGAGTTGGCGGAACATGCCTTCCATGCCGAACGTACGCGATTCGTCGGCAACGATCGGCACGATGCGCGGTCCGACGGTTGCATCGCGCGCGATCGTGTTGAGGATTCGCACGAACGCCATGGTCGTGGAGATCTCGCGATCTCCGGTGCCTTTCAATTGTCCTTCGAACGCCGAGAGCGCAGGCACTGCAAGCGATTCCGACTTTGCTCTGCGTTGTGGGAGCGATCCTTGCACCTTCATCCGTTGGCGCAAGTAGCGCATGTCCGCGCTGTCATCCGGCGGCCGATAGAATGCAACGTCTTCCACCTGCTGGTCGTTGACCGGAATTTGGAACCGGTCGCGGAAGACGCGCATCTCGTCGACGTCCATCTTTTTCGCTTGATGCGCGATGTTGAGCGCCTCGCCGGCTTCGCCCATGCCGTAGCCCTTGATCGTTTTCGCAAGGATTACGGTCGGCTGGCCTTTGTGTTCGACCGCTGCCTTATACGCTGCATAGACTTTGATGGGATCGTGTCCGCCGCGTTGCAGCGCCCAGACCTCGTCGTCCGTCCAATGGTCCACGAGCTTCGCGGTCTCGGGATAGCGGCCGAAGAATTCGTCGCGCACGTATTTGCCGTTACGCGACTTATACGTTTGATAGTCGCCGTCGACCGTTTCGTTCATCAATTGCACGAGGCGGCCCGTCGTGTCTCCTTGCAACAGCGGATCCCAGCGGCTTCCCCAAATGACCTTGATGACGTTCCAGCCCGCGCCTTTGAACACGCGCTCGAGTTCCTGAATGATCTTGCCGTTGCCGCGAACCGGACCGTCGAGACGCTGCAGGTTGCAGTTGATCACCCAAATGAGATTGTCCAGTTTCTCGCGTCCCGCAAGCGAAATAGCGCCGAGCGTTTCCGGCTCATCAGTTTCGCCGTCGCCGACGAATGCCCACACTTTGCGACTCGCCGTGTCTCTCAACCCGCGATCGTGAACGTAGCGCATGAAGTGCGCTTGATAGATCGACATGATTGGCCCGAGACCCATCGAGACCGTCGGATATTGCCAGAAATCGGGCATCAGCCAGGGATGCGGATACGATGCTAATCCGCCGCCGTCCACTTCTTGACGGAACCGCTCCAAATGCGCTTCGTCGATTCGTCCTTCTAAAAACGCGCGCGCATAAATGCCGGGCGAGCTGTGTCCCTGGAAAAACACCATGTCGCCGCCGAACGAGTCGGACGGCGCGCGAAAGAAGTGATTGAATCCGACGTCATACAGCGTCGCCGCGGATGCAAACGTTGCAACGTGTCCGCCGAGCTCCGATGACAATTTATTCGCGCGTACAACCAATGCCGCCGCGTTCCAACGAACGTAATGGCGCAGCCGTGCTTCGAGTTCGAGATCGCCGGGGAAGACGGGTTGTTGTTCGACCGGAATCGTGTTGACGTAGGGCGTTTCCAGCCCGAGCGAAACGTGCGCGCCGCCCCGCCGGGCTTCACCGACGAGTTTTTCGAGTAAATCGCGTGCGCGTTCGGGGCCTTCGGCCGCGATCACACCGCGCATCGCTTCGAGCCATTCGCGCGTTTCTTGCGGATCAGGATCAGCGGTACCGTTCAGGAGAGGGGCGGGCAGCGTTTCCATGAGCCGGGCCATTCCGCTTCAATCTAGAATTCCTTGCCGATGGATCGCTCCAATTCGCCATCCGGAGCGAGCCAATTATTGAACCGGCTCCGTCACAATTTCGCGCTCTTCCCGGACGAAAACGAGGACCGCCGCCAAGAGAATCACGCCGCCGACTATCGCGAGCGCTGGAACCGGTTCGCGGAAGATCAGAAAAGCGAGCACGGTCGCGAACACGGGCTCGAGGAGTGTCGAGAACGAGACCGCGCTCGGAGAGAACGAGCGTAGCGAGGCGTTCATCCCCGTGTGGCCGAGGAGCTGCGAGACCAGCGCCATCGCAACAATGCCGCCCCATGCGGCAGTTGCCGGCAGCGGCGGCGGCGGTTGCCGCGCGAGGAGTGATGCCATGGTGAGGAAGACCGCCGCCCACCCATAGGTGTGCGAAATAATGCGCCGGGTGCCGAGCGCGCTGCGAACCGTGCGCACCAGGAGCAAATACGCGGCGAACCCGATTGCGCCCGCGATCGCAAGACAACCGCCGATCCATTCAATTCCCGGATGAGGAGCCGGCGTTCGATCGAATCCGACGACGAGGTACAGTCCAATTGCGCCGGCGACGAACGCCGCAGCAGAGGCGCGCGAAAGCATGCGGCGATTGGCGAGCGCGTCATAAGCGGCCGTCCAAATCGGCGATGTCGAGACGAGCAGCGTCGACACGGCGACCGATGTGTAATTGAGCGACGCGATCCACGTGGCGAAGTGCGCGGCAAGCGCAAGGCCCGCGAGTGCGAGGACAACGCGCTGTTTTCCCTGCGCCGGTGCGCCGAGCGTTTCGCGCCGCACGAACGACAATGCGCCGAGGATCAGCGCCGCAATGATGAGGCGCCCGGCGGAAACGGCGAGCGGCCCTGCTGCAACTAACGCATAACGGGCGAAAATCGCAGCGGCGCCAACGGCAAGTTGTGCGCCGCCGAGGATCAGATACGGAAGCACGCGCTTCCGGTCTTTAGTTCACCGGAGGCGTTGGCCTCGTCAACATCTGATCATCGCTATTGGAGCCGATCAGGATCGCCGAGCTGCCGGGCATTCGTCCGATAGGGTAGTAAAAACGGTATGGGCCCACTCGGCCGCCCGGTTTCGGGCGCTGCAAAAGAATATCGGCAGCGTACGTCGTAGGGCTGACTCCTATTGCGGGAGCTCAATTGGGCTGAGAGGGCGCGACGATGCGTCGACCGCCGTACGCGCCGGGTAATGCCGGTGCAGGAAGGGAGTTTTTCAGTGAAGGTTTACCTCGAGGGCAGCGACGCGACGATTCGCGTGCCCGTTCGTGAGATTGCATTGACGGACGGAACGACGCACACGGTCTACGACACCAGCGGTCCCTATACGGACCCGGCGGTGCAAATCGATCTCAAGGCGGGACTGCCGAAATTGCGCGCACCGTGGATTGCCGCGCGTGGCCGCGGCGACGGCAACGTGTCACAAATGCACTACGCGCGCCGCGGCGAGATTACGAAAGAAATGGAGTTCATCGCGCTGCGTGAAGGCGTCGCGTCCGAATTCGTTCGCGACGAAGTTGCATCGGGACGCGCAATCATTCCGGCGAACATCAACCATCCGGAAGCCGAACCGATGATCATTGGACGCAATTTCCATGTGAAGATCAACGCGAACATCGGCAATTCCGCTGTCGCGTCGACGATCGAAGAAGAAGTCGACAAGATGACGTGGGCAACGCGTTGGGGCGCCGACACGGTCATGGATCTTTCGACCGGCAAAAATATCCACGAAACGCGCGAGTGGATCATTCGAAATTCTCCCGTGCCGATCGGAACGGTTCCGATCTATCAAGCGCTTGAGAAAGTCAACGGCAAAGCGGAAGAATTAACGTGGGAAATCTATCGCGACACGTTGATCGAGCAGGCCGAACAAGGCGTCGATTACTTCACGATTCACGCCGGCGTATTGCTGCGGTACGTTCCGCTCACCGCGAATCGCGTGACCGGTATCGTGTCGCGCGGCGGATCCATCCTCGCGAAGTGGTGCCTCTCGCATCATAAGGAAAACTTCCTTTACTCACACTTCGAAGACATCTGCGAGATCATGAAGGCGTACGACATCTCGTTCTCGCTCGGCGACGGCTTGCGTCCGGGGTGCACCGCCGATGCAAACGACGCGGCGCAGTTCGGCGAACTCGAAACGCTCGGCGAACTCACGCAGATTGCGTGGAAACACGACGTCCAAGTGATGATCGAGGGCCCGGGACACGTTCCGATGCACTTGATCAAAGAGAACATGGATAAACAGCTCGAGATCTGTCACGAAGCGCCCTTCTACACGCTCGGGCCGCTCGTCACGGATATCGCACCCGGCTACGACCACATTACCAGCGCAATCGGCGCAGCGATGATCGGCTGGTACGGCACCGCGATGCTCTGCTACGTCACGCCGAAAGAACATCTCGGTCTGCCGAACAAGAAAGACGTTAAGGACGGCGTGATTGCCTACAAGATCGCGGCTCACGCAGCGGACCTTGCAAAGGGACATCCACGCGCGCGTCATTGGGACGATGTGCTCTCGAAAGCGCGATTTGAATTCCGGTGGGAAGATCAATTCAATCTCGCGCTCGATCCCGACACCGCGCGTGAATTCCACGATGAAACGCTTCCAGCGCCCGGCGCGAAGATCGCGCACTTCTGCTCGATGTGCGGTCCGCATTTCTGTTCGATGAAGATCACGCAAGAAGTCCGCGAATACGCCGAATCCGGCATGGCCGAGAAGTCGAAAGAGTTCATCGAAAAAGGCGCGGAGGTCTACGTCGCAGCCCCGTAAAGTGCGCGGCGTTTTACTCGACCGCGACGGCACGATCGTGGTCGACGTGCCGTACAACGGAGATCCGCAATTCGTCCAGCCGGTTCCGCGCGCTAAGGAACTGCTGGACGCGTTGCGTGCTGCCGGGCTGAAAGTCGGCGTGCTGACGAATCAAAGCGGCATCGGCCGCGGCATGATCACGGACGAAGAAATGCGCGCGGTAAATGCGCGCGTCGACGAACTGCTCGGCCCGTTCGACGGCTGGTTCATCTGTCCGCATGCACCGGACGACGATTGCGAGTGCCGCAAACCCAAACCAAAACTCGTCTTCGACGCAGCGCATTCGTGGGGAATTGATCCGAGCGAAATCATGGTCATCGGCGACAAAACAAGTGACGTAGACGTTGCCCGCAACGCCGGCGCGGCCGGCTTTCTCGTAGACGCAGCGCACTCACTCGCCGACGCCATCACCACTGTCATCCTGCGCGAAAGCGTAGCGCAGGATGACGGTTATCGTGTGCCGCCCAGCCAGTAGTCGACGTCGGCGCCGGTTGCGCCGATGCCGTTTGCTTTTGCGACGGCGAATGCGGACGCGGGAAGATGCACGGCGGCTTGTAAGTGATGCCATGCGCGTAAGACTTTGACGACGTAGTTTTGCGTTTCGCCGTAGGGCGGAATGCCGCCGAATTCTTCGACGGCTTTCGGTCCGGCGTTATACGCCGCGAAGGTCAGCGCGTAACGGTTCGGATGTCCGTCGAACCGGTCCAAGAGTCCGCGCAGATAGCGCGCGGCTCCGGAAAGATTTTGTGCGGGATCTTTCGGGTTCACGCCGAGCGTGGCCGCAGTGCCGGGCATCAGCTGACCCAATCCGATCGCGCCCGCGTACGAAAGCGCGTGTGTATGCCAGCTCGACTCGACGCTAACGATAGCGGCGAGCATGTTGGTGTCGATTTTCCATCGATGCGCGGTCACCAGGAGGTGACGCGCCAGATCTTTGCTTTGCCACTGCGGAAGCTGCGGATTGTATTCGCGCAGCACATTCGCGTAAGCCGCGATGGTAACACGGTTTGCCGGGACCTGGTGGGTCGCGGCCGGCGCGGCAACGGGGAGAAAGACCCTTAGCGCAAGGCAAAGTCCCGCGAGGAGCGAGGCACGGCGTCGGCTCATGGGTCGCGGACGTTCAATCGGGCTAGTGCGATTCCATGCAGGACGGTCCTTTGATTTCCCTTACCGAATGCGAAAATTGTGTCAAGAAACATGTCGCCTCGCGCGCGTCGTGCGTGGGGCATCGGCATTCTGATTTTCTTTGTCGTGATGTGCGCGGCAATCGCCTACTCGCAGTGGTATGCCGTTCACGTCAACGTGCCGCGTTATCAAGCTGAGCATCACCATCGATGAAGTCGGAGACGACCGGAAAGCTGCTGCGCGTCTTCATCGGCGAGAGCGATCGTCACGGCGGTCAACCCCTCTATACCGCCATCGTCGAGCGCGCGCGGAAAACGGGGCTCGGCGGCGCAACCGTATTCAAAGGCATCGAAGGGTTCGGCGGCCATTCGGTCGTTCACGCCGCGCGTGTCTTCGATCTTTCGACCGACTTGCCGGTGTTGATCGAAATCGTCGACAGCGAAGAGAAAATCCGCGCGTTCATTCCTGTGCTCGACGAGATCGTGCACGAAGGACTGATCACGCTGGAGACGGTCGAAATCATCCGTTATAAAAGCGGCGAGCCGAAAGCGTGAGCGCGCTGCTCAACTGGCCTGCGCTCGCCGCAATCTTTGTCGGCGGCGGCATCGGATCGGTGTTGCGCTACGCGGTGACCCTCGGGGTCACGCAACGCTTGGGTCCCGGTTTTCCCTGGGCGACCTTTGCAATCAATATTGCCGGGAGTCTCATTATCGGGATGGTTTTCGAGCTCTCCCAAACGCGCGCGCTCGGCGTCACGCCGCTCGTTCGAATTTTTCTGATGACGGGAGTGCTCGGCGGGTTTACTACATTCTCGACGTTTTCGCTCGACATGGTGACGCTCGCCGGCGAACGCGCAGCCACACTCGCGCTATTCTATGGTGCTGGAAGTGTGATCGTAGGCTTCATCGCAGCATACGCAGGCATCGTCGCGGTGCGCGCGGTGCATCCGTAGCTAATTCTGATTCTTCTTTGATGATGCATGCGCAGGAGAATCGCACTATCTGAACGGACCGCAACCCGGTTCAATACAAGGAGGAAGAGTGAAGTCACGTTTGCTGGTTGAGCTGTTGCTGTGCGCAACGGCCGGGATGCTTTCTGCGGCACCCGCATACGCGCAGGCAACGCCGACACCCGCTGCGTCGCCGACCCCGGGCGCTGAAGCGCCCGCGAAGCCGGCGAAACCGACGCCGACGCCGTCGCCCACACCAACACCAGGACCGCCGTACGGCAACATGGATTGGCGCGAGATCGGACCCGCAACCGCGGGCGGACGCGTCGCGGCTGTCGCGGGATCGGCCACCGATCCGAAGCTCTACTATGTAGGCAGCGGAGGCGGCGGCGTCTGGAAGAGCAGCAACGGTGCGCAAACCTGGGATCCCGTTTTTGCAAAGGAAAGCGTGGCGGCGATCGGCGCGGTCACGATCGATCCGACGGACAACAACACGGTCTGGGTCGGAACCGGCGAAGCGAATCCTCGTAACGACGTAAGCTACGGCGGCGGCGTCTACAAGACCACGGACGGCGGCGAAAAGTGGGCCAACATGGGTCTCGTCGCAACAAAACAGATCTCGCGCATTCTCGTCGACCCGCGCGATCACAACCACGTGATCGTCGGCGCGCTCGGCGACCTCTTCAACGATAGTCCCGACCGCGGCGTCTACGTCACGAACGACGGCGGCAAGACGTGGAGCAAGACGCTCTATACCGGCCCCGAAACGGGCGTCTCCGACATGGCGCTCGATCCTGCGAATCCGAACGTCGTGTATGCGGGCATGTGGACGTTCCAGCGTAGACCCTGGACGTTCACGAGCGGTGGTCCCGACGACGGACTCTTCAAGTCAACCGACGGCGGCAAGACCTGGACGAAACTGACCGGGCACGGGCTGCCGACCGACACGCTCGGACGAATCGGTCTTGCCATTGCGCCGAGCAACGGGAACCGCGTGTACGCGTTGATCGAGTCGAAGCAAGGGATTCTGTGGCGCAGCGATGACGGCGGCAACAATTGGACGATGGTGTCGAAAGACACGCTCGTCGACCAGCGCCCGTTCTATTTCTCGCACATCGGCGTCGATTCGAAGAATCCCGATACCGTGTACGCGGTGTCGGAAGCGCTCGCGAAATCGACCGACGGCGGTAAGACATTTAAGGAAATCGCGGACCAAGTCCACGTCGACTATCACGCGATCTGGATCTCACCGAACGACCCGTCTCGCATCATGACAGGCGAAGACGGCGGCTATGCGTTGACGGTCGACGGCGGCGCGAACTGGTTCTTTTCGGCAAATCTTCCGATCGCGCAAGTCTATCGCGTCGGACTTTCAAACGAGAATCCGTACTGGGTTTGCGGCGGATTGCAAGACAACAATTCATGGTGCGCGCCGAACAACACGCAAGACCCCTCGGGCATTCAAAATAAAGCGTGGATCAACGTCGTGGGCGGCGACGGCGAATGGGCCGTTCCCGATCCCGTCGATCCGAACTATATTTGGTCCGATTCGGAAAACGGCTTCGTCCTCGTCTCGAACAAAGTGACGAAAGACGGCTGGTTCGTCATTCCGTACCTGCAGTCGTCGATCGAGAGCTTCGACACGCGTCAAGCGAAGATTCGCTGGAATTGGGAAACACCGATTGCGTTTGCACCATGGGACGGACACATCGCATGGATCGGCGGGAACCGGTTGTTCCAAAGCACCGACCGCGGGTTGCACTGGACGATCGTCAGCCCGGATCTGACACGTAACGATAAGGCGCATCAAGCGCCGTCGGGTGGTCCGATCACGCATGACGTCTCGGGCGCCGAAGAAAGCGATACGCTTCTCGACATCGAGGGATCGAAGATCGCTAAAGGCGAGATTTGGGTCGGTACCGATGACGGCTTGATCCAACTCACGCGCGACGGCGGAAAGCACTGGAAGAACGTAACGCCGCCGGGTGGACCGGAATTTGGACGTTACGCGTCGATCTCTCCGTCGCCGCTCGTTGACGGTACGGCATACGCGATCAACGACGGACACTACACCGGCGACAACAAGCCGTACGTGTTCGTGACGCACGACTTCGGTAAGCACTGGACGCCGATCACGAACGGCATTCCGAACGATCAGTGGGCGCGCGCAATTGCGGCCGACATCCACAACCGTAACCTCGTCTATCTGGGAACCGAAGAGGGGATGTGGATTTCGTTCGACGGCGGCAACGCGTGGCAGAAGTTCATGAACAATCTGCCGACGGTTTCCGTGCACGACATTCGCATGCAGCCGCAGTTCAACGATCTCGTTATCGCAACGCACGGCCGCTCGATCTACATCATGGACGACATGACGCCGATTCAGCAATTGCAGACGGCGCTCGCGCGCGGCAATTATCTCTTCCCGGTTCGTACGTCGTATCAGTACAACCAACGCGGAGATGATGAAGGCACATACACGAATTACGCGGCGGAGAATCCGCCGAACGGAACCGAGATGACGTTCTATCAGCGCGCCGCGCAGAAGAATCCGCCGAAGGTCGAGATTCTCGACTCGTACGGCCACGTTGTCCGCAGTTATCAAGGCACGCATAAGGTCGGCGGTAAGGACGAGCCGTGGGTGTCAAATAAGGTCGGGCTCAATCGCTTCGTGTGGGACTGGTCTTCGGAAGGCCCCGTCAAGTGGTACGGCGCCGCGCGCGAACGTTATCAAGGTCCCAACGGCGGCCCGAACGTTCCGCCGGGAAATTACTCAGTGCGCCTAACGCTCGGCAATCAAACCTTCATGCAACGGTTCGTCGTGAAGGCCGATCCGAAGACGCTCTACACGCAAAAGCAACTGGTCCAAGGATACGAGCTCGCAAAACGTGGGGAAGCATTGTACTCGCAGGTTGATACGATGCTCAACAATCTGGACACGGTGAAGAAGAGCCTTGACGAGGCGACGACCGCTGCAACGAAGGCGAACGATACAGGATCGTCCGCGAAGCTCAAGGCGATCGCGCAAGCCCGTGAAGACCTCTTCTCGACGCTGACAGCGGATTATCACAACGATGAAGACTCGATTCAAATGCCGGGCAAGCTGCGTGAAGACTTGCAAACGCTGCAGTTCTTCTCGGGAGCGGTCGTGACGCCGGCAATGTTGCAATACTTCGATCGCGGACAAAGCGAGTTCAACGAAGCCCGCACTCGCTACAACGCCTTCGTCACTCAGCAAGTGCCGCAACTCAATGCGACACTGCAGACTCTAAAACTGAAGACCATTACGGTAAATCAGGTTCACTAGGGTTTGCCCGTTTAGGGCAAACCCATATCTCTCTTTTGTGGAGGACGAGGGAAAAACGTTGAATCTACGTACGCGCGCGGTTGCTGCCTTGGCAGCGGCCGCGCTGCTCGCGCCGGTGGCGGCGCATGCAGCAAATGCACCTTATACCGATCTCAAATGGCGCTCGATCGGACCGGCAATCGCCGGCGGACGTGTCGCCGGCGTCGCGGGAACCCCGCAAGATCCCAAGATCTACTACATCGCAACAGCGGGCGGCGGCGTCTGGAAGACGGAAAACGGCGGCGCAACTTGGGACCCCGTTTTCGACAATCACGGTGTTGCCGCGATCGGTTCGGTTGCAATCGATCCGCAACACAAAGACACGGTGTGGGCGGGAACCGGTGAAGCGAATCCCCGCAACGACGTTACGTTCGGTAACGGCCTGTACAAAACCACGGACGGTGCGAAAACTTGGACACGCGTAGGACTCGAAGGCGTGTGGAGCATTTCGCGCATTGTCGTCGATCCGAAGAATAGCAATCACGTCGTCGTCGCCGCGTTCGGCGATCCGTTCAAAGACTCCGAGAATCGCGGCGTCTACGTGACGTTCGACGGCGGTAAGACATTCAAGAAGACGCTGTATCTCGGGCCGTCGAGCGGCGCGAGCGATCTGGCGATGGATCCGAAGAATCCGAGCGTCGTCTACACCGGTATGTGGCAATTCCGTCGCGTGCCGTGGAATTTCACGAGCGGCGGCCCCGACGACGGCCTCTTTAAATCAACCGACGGCGGTCGCACCTGGAAGCGCTTGACGGGACATGGATTGCCGAGCGGATATACCGGACGCATTGGTCTGGCGGTTGCGCAGAGCGATCCGAGCCGCGTCTACGCGCTGATCGAAGCGAAGGGCGGGATTCTGTGGCGTAGCGATAACGCGGGCGCTAACTGGAAGATGATCAACGACAACACGCTCGTCGACCAGCGTCCGTTCTACTTCACGCACGTCAACGTCGATCCGTCGAACGCGGATCACGTATATGCCGTGTCGGAAATGCTCGCAGAAAGCAAAGACGGCGGCAAGAAGTTTACCGAGATTGCGAAGGACGTCCACGTCGACTATCACGCGATGTGGATCGCTCCAAACGATCCCAAGCGCATGATGACGGGTGAAGACGGAGGCTATGCGCTCACCCTCGACGGTGGCAAGAACTGGGCGTTCTCGCGCAACTTGACGATCGGCGAAGTCTATCACGTTGGACTTTCGAACGAGAATCCGTACACGGTCTGCGCGCCGCTTCAAGATAACAATGGCTTCTGCGGTCCGTCGAATTCGCTCTCGCCCGACGGTATCTTGAACCGTCACTGGACCAACGTCGTCGGCGGCGACGGCGAATGGAGCATTCCCGATCCGATCGATCCGAACTACATCTGGAGCGATCTCGAAAACGGCGTGCTGCTCGTCTTCAACAAGAAGACGGAATCGTCGCGTTTCGTACGTCCGTACGATGCGTTTCCGGGAAGCTTCCTCGGGCCGTTCGATCTGAGTAAAGCGAAATATCGCTTCAACTGGGATTCGCCGGTCAACTTCGCTCCATGGGACGGACACATCGCGTGGTTTGGCGGCAACGTCCTGTTCCAGACGACCGATCGGGGCGAACGCTGGACGGTGATTTCCCCGGATCTCACGCGCAACATCAAGGAACATCAACAGCCCACGGGCGGTCCGCTCGCAAAAGACGTGTCGGGCGCAGAGTATACCGATACATTGCTCGACATCGAAGGCTCGCCTGTCGACAAGGGTGAGATCTGGGTCGGTACCGACGACGGTCTCGTGCAGATGACGCGCGACGGCGGCGACCACTGGCAGAACGTCACCCCGCCGGGGACGCCGCAATATGCGCGTATCCCGTCGGTCGTTCCGTCGTCGCTGCAAGCCGGTACGGCCTACGCGGTTGCGGACAACCATCGGATGGGCGACTATGCGCCGTACGTGTTCGTCACGCACGACTACGGTAAGACCTGGACGAAGATCGTCAACGGATTGCCCGGCGACGTGTGGGCGCGTTCGGTGCGACCGGACATTCACAACTCCAATCTCGTCTATGCGGGCACCGAAACCGGATTGTACATCTCGTACGACGGCGGCTCGCATTGGGACAGCTTCCGAAACAACTTGCCGCAGGTGTCGGTCCGCGACATTCGCATGCAGCCGGACTTCAACGATCTCGTGATCGCCACGCACGGCCGCGATATCTGGATTCTCGATGATGCGACCTCGCTGCAGCAATTGCCGGAAGCGCAACGCGCAGGCACGATGCTCTTCAAGCCGCGCACGTCCTACGAGTATCACTACCACTCGAACGAAAACTCGAGCGCGTATACCGATTTCGCAGGACAGAATCCGCCGCAAGGCGCGATCGTCGACTTCTATCAATCCGCCCCGCAAAAGGGCACGCTCTCTGCCGAGATTCTCGACGCGAGCGGCAAGGTGATTCGCACGATCAAGGGCACGCACAAAGTCGCCGGCAAAGACACCCCGTACATTCCCAACAAGGCCGGCATCAATCGCTTCACGTGGGACTTCCACATCGATGGTCCGGCGAAGTGGCATGGTGCGGCGCGTGAAGAGTATCAAGGTCCGAACACCGGCCCGATGGTCGTACCCGGCGCATACTCCATTCGCATGGCGATCGGCGGCAAGTCGATGACGCAAAGCTTCGACGTGAAGCCCGATCCACGCGATGCGTGGACGCAGGCGCAATATCAAGCCGGCTTCGACTTCGCGCTGAAGTACAATGGCCGGTACGGCAAGATCGACGATGCACTCAACAACCTCGATGCGATCAAGAAGTCGCTGGCGGCGGCGAAGAGCAGCGATCCGTCCCTGAGCTCCGCCATCGACTCCGCGCAGAAGACGTGGAGCGACGTGTTCTACGGCTTCACGGCAGACTATCACAACGACGAAGACTCGATTCAGCGCCCGGGTTCGCTGCGCGAATCCGTTCCGCGCACGGGCTTCGGCGTACAATTGCCGCCGACGGCGGAACAGCTCGACTACGCGTCGCGTTTCGACGCTGCGTACGATAAAGCGTTCGCCGACTACAACGCCTTCGTCCAGTCGCTACAAGGACTTTCGAAGCAGTTGCAGGCCAAAGGCATGAAACCGATCGAAGGCGCGACACCGGTCACGCCGTAGGTTCGATTCCGTTTCCTTGAGAAGAGCGGCGGTATGTGTGTGAACGACCGCCGCTCTTCGCTTTTTTCACGACCGGCGTTTTTCGCCGCGCTCGGCGCTGCTGCGCTTCCGCTCTTTGCGGAACCGGCGCGCGCGCTCGACGCCATGCAGAATGCGGCGGGAACGAACGGCGCGGAGCTCATCGTGCCGGGCGGGTTGCGCGAAGCAAATCGCCGCGCGGCCGAAATGGCAACGCGTTCGCCGTTTGCGCGGGCAGTGACCGCGCAATCGTTCTCGCTAGCGCAGTCGATCGGCGATGCGAAGCTGCGCTCGTCCGTGATGTCGGTATTGACCGATCCACTGCCGCTCTACATGCGGAAGTATCCGACGCACGGGTCGCGGGTTGCCTTACGCGATGCGCTTGCGCGCGAAGGATTCGTCGCGGCGAACGCACCGGTCGAGGGAATATTTCCGCCGGTCGGCGAGCGCGGAATCGCACAGCCGTTCTGGAGCGCGCCCGGATCGGACACGAACGGGCATCACAGCTATCCCGGCGGCTTGTGCGTGCACGAACTCTTCAACGCCCGTATGGGTGGTGAGTTTTCGCAAACGTACGGCGCCCAGTATTTTGACTCACGGCATGCCGTCGATCGTGATCTCGCGATCGGTGCCGCGTTCTATCACGACATCATGAAGACGGTTGTCTTCCAATATCACGAGGACGGAACGTTTTTCGACGAACTGCCGATCGGTGCGACGGGCGGCCATCATTGTCTCTCCGGAGCGGAAGCAATCGTGCGCGGACATGATGCGCGGTTTGTTACCGTCTTGCTTGCCGCGCACGCTGCGCCGTCGCTCGGCGATGAGGCGAAGGTCGTGACCTGGTGCCGAGCCGCGGCGATGATCGCGGGCATCGATCCGGTCGAATATGGGCTCGTGCGCAAAACGTCCGACGGCTATGCGCTCGCGAAACCTCCTCCGATCGAGGCATTCGTGAATCACTTGAGCGATCACGACTACGTGCTCTCGATTTATGCTGCGCAAGCCGTGCGTCCGGCGCTCGCGACGGTCGCTTCGCGCTTCGGCGTCAGCGCCTCCGACACGTCGGCACTGAATTGGTGGCGGCTCGGCGTTACGTCGCGTGCATCGGCGATCGCACTCTACCATGAACTGACGAAGGGTGAAGACGCGTTCCTGAAGGCCGTTAGCGCAGCAATTTCTTGAGCAGCGCGTCATGCTTGTACGACGTGCTCTTCGCGAAGTGCACGACGACGAGATCGCGCGATGGGATGATGTACAGTCCCTGTCCCGCGGACCCGCTGGCGTAAAAGGTGTCGTCCGGGACGCCCGCGGGCGCAAGCCACCAGCAGAGTCCGTAACGCGGATTTGCGGATGAACCGCGTAACGCTTCGGCGTTTTCGCGCACGTGTTGCAGCCTGTATCGTCCGTAGGCGAGCCACTCGCTCGCGCGCAATTGCGCGCCGGTCGGCAGCGGATGCGTTCCGTCGCTCAACGTTCGCCATTCGTCGACGTGGACGTGCGCGGGGTCGAGCACGCGCCGCTGTAAGTACGTATGCGGCGTTTCACGTTGCGGTTCGAGAACGCGCGCAAAGAACGCGCCGAAGACCTGCAGCGGAATTCCGCCGTACGTGAAGATCTCGCTCGGGCGGTTTTTCAGCGCAATCGTAAGCGCTTTCTCGTAGGTAGGAACCGAAGCGCCGAGACCGCCGAATCCGTAGCCGGCTGTCATGGAGAGCAGCATCCGCGGCGTAATTTCGCGACGGATGTCGCCGGCGAATTCGGGGATGGCGCGCACGACCGGCTCATCGAGCTCAAAGAGTCCGTCTTTCACCGCGCATAACGCGGCCGCGCCCCAGAAACTCTTCGTACCGCTGTAGAGCGCGTGCGGGGCATCGGCGCGATGGCCCGACTCGTACGTTTCGAAGAGCGTCTCGTTCGACGTCGCCACAATGAGGGCGTGCAACGTGTGCTTGCGAGCATACGCGGCCGCTGCGTCGAAGTTGAGTGAAGCCACCTGTGCCATGAGGAGGACTTTCGTGCTCGCCGCAGTCCGCCATGCAGACGACGAGAAAGGCCGGTTGCGCCTTGAAGAGATCGAGGCGCCGCGGCCGGCTTCGAACGACGTATTGCTCGAAGTGACCGCGTGCGGCGTGTGCCGCACCGATCTGCACGTCGTGGACGCCGAGTTGCCACCACACCATCCGGCGATCGTTCCCGGTCATCAGATCGTCGGACGCGTCGCGGCCGTCGGTTCCGACGTCGATCCGGCGCTCGTTGGGAAGCGCCGCGGAGTTTCGTGGGTCGCCTCAACGGACGGGACGTGCGCGCAGTGCCGCGCCGGCCGAGAAAATCTGTGCGACGAGATTACATTCACCGGCTACGATCGCAATGGTGGCTACGAACAATTCGCGACAGCGCGCGCAGATTTTACATACGAATTGCCCGACGAATTGGACGACGTTTCGGCTGCGCCGCTGCTGTGCGCGGGTATTATCGGGTATCGCGCGCTGCGTGTAGCAGAAGTGCAGCGGAGCGAACGCGTGGGCCTCTACGGGTTCGGTGCGTCGGCGCACCTCGTCATCCAAGTACTCCAGGCGTGGGACTGCGAGGCCTACGTTGCGACACGCGGCGAGTCACATGGGGAACTCGCGCGCCGTATGGGAGCGGTATGGGTCGGCAGCGAGGCTGACCAACCGCCGGCGCAACTCGATCGCGCGGTCACCTTTGCGCCGTCGGGGGACGTCGTAGTCGCGGCCCTGCGTGCGCTACGCAAAGGCGGAATCGTCGCGATCAACGCGATTCATCTGGATCGCATGCCCGAGTTTGATTACGATCACCTTTTATGGGGCGAACGGCAGCTAAGGAGCGTAGCAAATATGACGCGCGAAGATGCAAATGGCTTTCTTTCCCTGGCGGCGAGGGCAGGTATCCGGTCGCGAGCGACGCAGTTTTCCCTACGGGAAGCGCCTGCCGCGCTCGACGCGTTGCGCAGCGACCGCATCGACGGTGCTGCCGTGATTCTCCCGTAGAAAGGCCACGATGAGCCGAGCCTTTGTCAAAGATGACGACGGCGGGCCGGAACCTTCGTTCAACCGTCCCGTCAGCGAATCTCCGAACTACGTCACACCTCGCGGCTTGGAGCTGCTTCGTGAGGCACTTGCCCGCGCGGAATCAGAGCAAAACGAACGCGACGTGCGGTATTACAGCGAGCGCGTGCAGACGGCAATCGTCGTCGAGCCCGCATCGCACGTGAACGGCGTCGTGGAATTCGGCGCAACGGTCGAGGCGCACGACGCTCGAAGCGAACGCTTACACGTACGAATCGTCGGCGAAGATGAAGCCGATCCGTTGAAAGGATCTATTAGCTGGGAGTCGCCGATTGCGCGTGCTCTCGCCGATCATCACGTCGGCGATCGCGTAACGGTCGTTCGTCCTGCCGGTCCGATCGAGTATACGATCGACGCGATTACGTACGAATAGCGCTACATGCCGGGCGCTTTGCCCTGTTCGGCCTCAAAGACATAGATGCGGCCGCGGATCGTCGCATTACCGCTCATCCATTCGCCTTTGAGCGATCCGCGGAACGTAATCTGCCGCACGGTTAGCATAACGTTTCCGTCGCTAACTGCGCCGCTCACCGGGATATTCGTTTGGTTTGCAAACGGGCTGTTGGGTTGGATAGAAATGTCCGTGTAGCGTCCGGTAACGATGCCGTTATTGAAGTTGAGGTACATCTGCCCAACGTACGGCTGCCCGACGTTGTTGAGCGGACGGAAGCCGATAACGTATGGCACGTTACGAACGACACCGCTCGTGGATACGCCGCAAAGTATGAAAGCAAAAAGAAGTGATAGTCTTTTCATGGCATCTCCTGATGGGCGACAGCGCGTCATGAATAGGCGGACCGTTTAGGTACCCTCCCAATTTACGCGACTTGCGTCCAGTTTACCCCGGCTGCTTGCCCGCGCGAGGGCCGCAGTATAAACCGCGGCCCTCGATGGGCCGTGTCGGAATTAGTCAACACACCCGTGAACTTTATTTGAGTATTCGCGTTGTATTTCGTAGGGATGACCGTTGAGCGGGATGACGACGTACGGCTTGAAGCGGCAGAGATCGCCGATTTCGCCCGGATAGGCCGGATCCGGATTTATCCAACCGTTGCCGTCCGGATCGGTAATTGATTCGAAGTATTCATGCGAGAGCACCGAGTTGGTCGAATCTTTCAGCTGCCCGTTCGGCGGTGGTTGCGGTCCGACCGGCGGTACCGTGTCGGCGGTTGTGCACCCGGAGACGTTTTGATACGGCTCGACGCTGAAGACGACGTGCCCGACTTTATCGGGGAACGTCACGCTCGCGTGATACGCGCAGAAGACGAACGTTGAAGGAAAGTCGGGCGAATAGCATACGTTGGTGCCGTCAAAGCACGTGTCATAGCCTTTTGGTAAGAAGATGTGATAGATGTGGCCGTATCCGCCTCCGAGCTTGCTTGCCGCCGTATGAGCGAACGCCAGCAGATCGGTTTGAGGAACGATATTATCGATGTTCAGGTAATAGGTATGCTCGATGAACGCATTCGTTCCGGTCGTATACCGGCCATTAGCAGTGCTGCCGACATACTGATCGATGACATGGATGAACGTGCTCTTGTTAAGATCGTTGAGGAAGCCTTGCGGATCGCCCCATTCCGAAGCGGTGTCGTTCAAGTAGATGTTGTGTGAAACGACAGTTTTCAAGACGTGACCGCCAAAGTATTGCAGGTCAGCTGGATAGACGACACTCATCGGCCGCGTCGTGGCCGGTTTTTGTGTGAGCACCGGCAAGTAATGATATTTGAAGTTCGACGCGCCGGCTGCCGCCGCTATGTCGCTTGCGGAAATCGTGAGGTTTAAGGTGCCGGATTGAGAGGTCGTGGTTGTTACCGGAGCATTTGTAACCGGCGCGTTTGCCTGTTGTGGCGAGGGGACTACGCCGGAGCCGCTACCGCCCGAGCACGCAGCAAGAATCGCTCCAATAAGCGCAAAGCTGAGCGCGGACGTATAGCACGCGCCAAAATTTATCGACTTCATATGCACACCTCTTGAGGTTCATAACGGATCGCAACACAAGTTGCGCAGCCATTATCGCTCGCGGGGCACGCGAGCATAGAGTCGACCGGCGCTAACATCTGGGCACCACGCCCGTCGCATAGGATATAAGAGTCCGCGTGCTTGCTCTAAAACGGGCACCGGCAACCACTTTGCGACCGGGAATCGGCTAATCTATAATGATTGAGAGACCATCGCGATCTGCTGTGTGTGGCCAAGATTGCAAACGGCGCTGTGTGCTGCCGGGGATATCGCCGGGCGCCGATCAACCGTTTGGAATTCCGAGCCGCAGGCTTTGCGGATATACCGCCGCAGGTAAAGACGGCTACCTGTACCTGCAATGCAACGCTTCAATTCTTGCAAAGGCGTCGCAAACAACGTATAGCACGGCGTCATTCGAGCCGAGGGTGGTTCGCTTCGCCGCGTTACGAAATCGTATTTACGCTTGGGATATAGTTTAGACAGATGCGCAGCCCATTGTTCTCACAGGCGGAGTTTGAAGCAATCGTCGGTGAGGCGCTCGATACGTTGCCGAAGCGTTTTGCTGATCTGGTTGAAAACGTGATCGTTACCATTGAAGAAGAGCCGAGTGAAGGCGATCTCGACCGAACCGATGATGCGGACGCTGAGATCCTCGGAATCTATCGCGGCGTTTCGCTCGTCGAGCGGATGAATGAACCGCCCCTGCTACCCGACGAGATCGCGATATTCCGTGGGCCGGTCAACCGCATCGCGCGCAATCGCGACGAAGCCGTGGAAGAGATTCGAGAAACCGTTATCCACGAGCTCGGCCATTACTTCGGTCTGGAAGATAAAGATTTACCATAGGTGCACTCATCGGCGTTCCTCAGAAGTGTACGTCCTGCACCTTCGCTTATTCATAGCGCTCGACTACGATTCTCAATAGGCATGATTTGGGTGTTGCGGATTGCAATTCTTTTTCTCGCCACGATGTCGTGTGTCGCACCTGCGGCTGCGGCGCCGTCCAATGCGGCATTGGTCGCCTCGCTTCAGCGCGATCTCAATCAATATTTGAGTAGTCGTTCCAAAAATTGAACACCTTTCTGCTATCTCGCTAAGCGTCAGCTTTCCCCGCGAAACCGAGAACATCAACGTCATGGCCGGGCGGACGCAGTACGGTGGCGGTGGAACGCCGGTAACGCTAAAGAGCCTCTGGCAGATCGGCAGCCAAACGAAGGCTTTCACTTCCGTGACAATGCTTCAGCTCGAGGCCGCGGGGAAGCTTACAATTGATCAAACTATCGGCCGTTGGCTGCCGCAAATCGCCGACCTCATCGCATATGTCTATCCCGGGAATCCCCACGCTCCGCATCCGACGACCGGCTATGATTACTCGAACACGAACTATCTGCTCGCCGAGCTGATCATCGAACGCGCGACGGGACATACCTACGCAAGCGAGATCCAACAGCGCTTCCTCAAGTCGGACATCGGCCTGCACGACACGTACTATGCTGCCGACCAGTATCCGCGTGCGGTGCTCAGCCGTATCGTGCCCGGATATTTTTTCAATCACGCCGGAAGATCTGACTCGCTGGGCACGCGCGCTCTACCGGGACCAATGCTCGCGCAGAAGCAGCGCTCTGAGCTGATGAGCATCGTTTCGTTGAAGACCGGCAAGGCGATTGCGAAGACAAGCCTCAGCGATCCGCGCGGCTTTGGCCTCGCCGTCATCCAAGCGACGGCGCGGCAAAGCGGAACAACGTGGTATTACGAAGGCGCCACGCAAGGGTACCGCATGGTGTACGTCTATTATCCGCGTCAGGATGTCGTGATTGCGTTTGTATTAAACAGCCTCCCCGATTCAAAACAAAATCAATACGGCAAACTGGCCAACACCATTTACCAAACTCTACACGCCGCCGCGGCTCTAGCTCCCGGCGTTTGTTGACTCGCTGCAAGAAAAAAGCGCAACTGAATCGGCGTTTTTCACTCCTGACCCGTCACATAAGTTAAACGTTAGCCGCTGACAGATTCCCACAAACCGATCGTCGCGCCCGATGGATCCGTAATGATGCTGAAACGGCCCATATTCGGAACCTCGGTAATATCCTGATTAACCGTTCCACCGAGTTCTCGAACCTTCGCTGTTGATGCTTCGAGGTCGTCGACGGCGACGTACGTGATCCACGCGGATCCGGGCCCGACCGGGTTTTGCCACATGCCGCCACCGGTCTTGTCGTCACCGGTGTTGATCACCGTGTACGTTACGCCCGGCCCCATTGGCATATCCTCAAGCTTCCAGTCGAACAGCTTGGAGTAAAACGCGCGTGCCTTGGCAACGTCGTTTGAGTTCAGTTCGACATGGACGAAAGCGTTTGCCATAACTGCTCCTCACAATTGTCTGCTTCTTTACTGTTTTAACAACGTAAGTGCCCGCGTGCCTGTGATGCAAGTCAGGGTCTTAATAATGGTCGCAAAAAAAGAGACGCGACTCGAACTCCTGACCCCTACGTGCGGAAGATTTCCGACACGATGAAAAGGCTTCATAGAATCGTGCTCAAGGGGCTGTTACCGGGCCGACTGCGGTTTGATTTGCTCCGCAATGAACATCGCAACGATGCCGATGGAAAACAGAACAAAAACCGGTTCACCATCCCAAGCCAAATGATAGGAACCCCCACACAAAACGACTCTCATTTCTGACGGTCGTTCTTCAACTGGTGGAGACGACGAGATCGCTGCTCTGCGGTGCCTTGTGGTGTTTTAATGGCGGTAGACGTGCGAGAAGCTACGCTTTCGGTATTGTGCCTTCTCCTGATCGCTCTAATCGGCGCGGGCGATCTAAGCGTCTATGCGCAACCGCAGCGAGTGGTCGACGCCGGCGGCGGCCGGCGCTTCAATCTCTTTTGTACCGGCACCGGCGCTCCGACGTTGATTCTCGTCTCGGGGCTAGGGCTTAAATATACAGGAACGCTCGTTTGGTATAAAGTTCAACCATCGGTAGCGAAATTCGCTCGCGTCTGCTCGTTCGATTGCGCGGGTCTAGGCTCCAGCGACCCCGGACCTTTTCCGCGAAACGCGACACGAAACGCCAGCGACCTGCGTTTGCTCCTTCAGAGCGGCGGGATAAAGCCGCCGTATATCTTGGTAGCACACTCGCTTGGTGGCTTTGATGCTCGCCTATTCCGGGATCGCCACCCGTCCGAGGTTGTGGCGATGGTCATAGTTGACCCTACGGTCGAACGTTTCACCGGCGCCTTGGAACGAGGCGACAAGAGCGAACGCGCCTTCTACGCACAAGTGCGAGCATGCGCACGTGAGGCACAGACCGGATCGCTTCACGAACGCGACACACACCGCCAATGCATCGGGCCGAACAGAAGCGGCGCCATCATAACCGACGATACAAGTCTCGGCTCCGATGTGAACGACGCGCTCGACCGGATCTTGCAAAGCCCAACGCCATGGAACACGTTTCTGTCGGAAGCACAAAGCGCTGGTTTCATCACCGGCAATGCTCGCACGGACGATCGAGCGATCGCGGCAAACGATCGTACCTGCGGAGCGATGCCGCTGATCGTCCTCACTGCTGGTAACACGTACTCAGGGAACGACCAGCGACAATGGAGTGCGAAGCATGCCTCTATCGCAGCGCGATCCACCCGCGGCGCGAATTGCCTCGTGCCGAACTCCGACCATTTCATACAAATCGATCGGCCGAAAGGCGTTGTCGCAGCCGTTCGCGAGGCTGTTGCGTTGACGAAGTCGCGGGACGCGCCAAACTGCGGCAACATCTCCAAGTGACCGCGGCGTGGTCACCACGGGAATAGTTCGTCACTACGGCTCTAAAACAAAGAACCCGCGAGGGCTAATGCCAACGCGGGTTTTCCAATTGGTGGAGATGAGGAGACTCGAACTCCTGACCCCTTACATGCGAAGCAAGTGCTCTACCAGCTGAGCTACATCCCCAGAGCCAACGTTTTTGGCAACGCGAGGGATTATACGCGCCCGACGGTCTCCCTGTCAAAGAGCGATCGCATGAAGTGTCGAGCGACAAAAGTTGCATGACGCTCGGACTGAGGTGCGGCCAGCCGCTCCACCGCATAGCGGTAAATCGGGATTGGGTGAAGCAATAGAGCAAAATGCTCTTTGCCGCCGTCCTTGCTGCCGCGTTGAGCGGCGGTCCGTCCGTCGTTGCGCTCGCCCGTTGCAACAACCTCAATGCAACGCACCTTGAAGATCAGGTGCGCGGCTACGAAAAGCATCCGCCGGCGCCGGCTGACGTCGATGCGCGCTTTGCCGACCTGCAAGCCGTCAATTCGAGTGCGGACAATGAGTCGATCATCTTGAAGGGCGTCTGTAGTGAGGCCGACTTCGTGCCGATTTCTGCACAGCTCGCAGCGGTCAAAGCATGGTCAGACGTTCTCGAGGCGGATTTGAGCCGCCAGAAGAACGCGACGGCCTGCCCGGCCGCCGAGATCCCCGTTGCACGGGCATACGTGGCCAATGGCTGGTTCCTCGTGGCGCGTGCCGATTTAGACGCGACCGGCAAGTTCCCGGCGCTTCAGAACGTGTTGCCGAAAGTGCAGGCCCGTGCGGCGGCCCTTAACTTGACGCTCCCGGGTCGCGACGACACGACCCAGTACTGGCTCGGCACGATTCAGGATGCAGCCACGACGGCGGCTAAGGGCTGCCCACAATGATTTTGCGAATAATTCGCAAATAACCACAATATGGCTACCCGATCAGAATATGCGACGCGTCCGCGGGAGCGGATCGCGGCCGTGCTGCGGGGCGCGCGACGGTTCTTTTCCGCCGCCGAAGTGCACCGCGAGCTGCAAGCGCAGCATGTGCGCGTCGCGCTCTCGACGGTGTATCGAACGCTCGAGCATCTTCGCGAAAAGGGCGAGGCGACGATTCGGGTAGACGATGCGGGCGAAGCCGCCTACATGTTCTGCGAACCTGCACAGCATCATCATCATGCAATCTGCAACGGATGCGGACGCGTCGAAGACGTGGACTGCTCGGCGGTCGAACAATTTTCTGAGTCGCTCCGCGCGCTGCACGACTTTGAGCTCGACGCGCACACGATGGAGTTCTACGGACGGTGCGCAGCATGCAGATAAAACGGTTTGCAGCGTTTGCGCTGGTATTTTTTTTCGCGGCATGTTCCTCACCGCAACGCGCAACGACGGGCAACGGCCCGATCGCGGTCGTGACCACGATCTCGACGTTCAACTCGATGGTGGAGGCCGTCGGTGGAAATCGCGTGCAGGTCAAGAGCCTCGTGCCGGTCGGCGCATCGCCCGAGACGTATCAGCCGACACCGCAAGACGTCGCGACGCTCTCGCAAGCGACGCTGCTCGTCGAGAACGGCGCCGGCTTGGAAACGTGGCTCGGTAAAACCATTGCAAACGTCGGTTCCCGTTCGTTGCGCACCGTCGTATGCTCCAACGGTTTAACGGTCAAGAATCAGAATCCGCATCTGTGGATGGATCCCGTGAACGCGAAGCATTACGTCTTTTCGATTCGCGATGCACTGATCAACATCGACCCCCAACACGGTGAGGAATACCGCACGAACGCCCGCCGGTATGCGGCGTCGCTCGACCAGTTAAGTGCGCGCATCGCACGGAAGATCTCGACGATACCGCAATCGCAGCGGTACATGATTGTCTTTCACAACGCCTGGCTTTACTACAACGATCGCTACGGCATTACGTCGCTTGGCTTCATCGAAGCGAATCCCGGCCAGGATCCCAATCCGCAGCAGATTGCGCAGCTTATCGAGCTCGCGCGCGCGCATCACGTTCGTGCGATCTTTTCCGAACCGGAATACAGCGCGAAGATCGCGCAGCAGATTGCACACAATGCTGACATCAAGGTCGTAGATAATCTCTATGATGATTCCATCGGTACCGATTCGCAGGTGTCGACCTACATCGGCATGCTGAATTACGACACGGATGTTATCGTAAAGGCTTTGCAGTGAACGACGGTCGCGGCGAGGCCGTTCGCGCAGAGAACCTCGTCGTGCGGTACGACAGCTTCGTTGCGCTGGAAGGCGTCACGCTGCAGGTGCATTTCGGCGAAGCGCTCGGGATCATTGGTCCAAACGGCTCGGGAAAGTCGACGCTGCTCAAAACGATTGCGGGATTGCTTCGGCCTTCCGCCGGTGAGTTGTGCGTTCTCGGCACCACGCCTCAGCGGTTGCCTGCCGGCAGCATCGCGTACGTGCCGCAAGTCGAGGCGGTCGATTGGAGCTTTCCCGCAACGGTATGGGACGTTGTGTGCATGGGCCGATTCCCGCGCATGAAGTTCTGGCAGCGCTTTCGCGAACACGATCGCGACGCGGTCCTTCACGCGCTCGACGTCGTGAACATGACGAGTCTCGCGCACCGGCACATCGCCAATCTTTCCGGCGGCCAGCAGCAGCGCGTCTTCGTCGCTCGTGCGATCGCCCAGCAGCCGAAGCTGCTGCTGCTCGACGAACCAACGACGGGCGTCGATGCAGAGACGGAACGCGCGCTTTCGCATATCGTTCGCGATTTGGTTGCAGAAGGCTTACCGGTGCTGATGACGACGCACGATTTAGACAACGTCAACGCGTGGTTCGATCGGCTGATGGTGCTGGACCGCAAGGTACTCGCGATCGGCGTGCCCGACGAAGTCGTTGCCTCCGGCGCCTACGCGGGCATCCGCGAACATACACACACGCACGGTCATCTTCGTCTCGATCACGAGGCACATGCCGAGCACTCACAGCATCCGGAGATTCGCTACTAACGCATGGACGCCGTTCTCGCACCGTTCCAGTTCGAATTCATGCAGCGTGCGTTCATCGAAGCGCTGGCCGTCGGGTTGCTATGTTCCGTTATGGGCACGTACGTCGTGCTGCGAAAGCTATCGTTCATCGGCGACGGCATCGCGCATGCGTCCTTTGCCGGCATCGTCATTGCGTATCTGCGCGGACTCGACTATTACGTTGGCGCAGCGATCGTTGCGGTCGTCACGGCGCTCGGCATCGGATTTGTCCATCGCCGCGGCCGCATATCGCTCGACACGACGATCGGCGTGCTCTTTACGGGCGCGTTTGCACTCGGCGTGTTCTTGATGAGTCAGCAGAAGAATTACGCGGTCGACCTTCAGAGCTTTTTGTTCGGCGACATTCTCGGCGTCGGCGTCAGCGATCTCGTGCTGATTCTCGCGCTCGGCATTGCGGTTGCGCTGGCGACGCTCGTCCTTTTTCGCCCGCTTCTATACACGACATTCGATCCGGTCGTTGCGGATGCGAGTGGAATGCACTCGGGTACGATCGAGTACGTGCTGCTCGTTATGCTGGCGCTTACCATCATCGTCGCGCTGCAAGCCGTCGGTATCGTGCTCGTCGCTGCGCTGCTCGTCACGCCCGCTGCAGCGGCCTATCAGTTGACGTCGCGTTTTGCGCCGATGATGCTGCTTTCAGCGATGCTCGGCGTGGTGAGTACCGTGGGCGGACTCTATCTCTCGTACTTCTTAAAAAGTTCGAGCGGCGCGACGATCGTACTCGTCGCAACCGCTCTATTCTTCTTGTCGATTGGACTGAAGCAGGCCCGAACGGCTAGTGCACGGCGATCATAAACGGCGCGACGTGAAGCGAGCCCCCTGCGCTGAATTGGAACCATAGCTTATACGTTCCGACGGACAGTGCCGGAACATGCATCATCAGATGCGGGCCGGCAACCGGTCCACCCGGCTGTTCGTCCATTTTCATTCCTTGGGATTGGCCCGACGTGTCGGACGTACCGCGTACCATGGGATGAACGTGCACGTATTCGAGCGTCGCGGTGTTGACGAACACGGCGTGACCCGCGGCGCCAAGGTACGGCTGCAGATCCGTTGCGGGCGCTCCGCCTTTCGTGATGTCCATCGGAATCATTTGCATCGTCTGCGCGGGCAACGTCGTTTTCGCCAGTTTCACCGCGTAGTGCCCCACGCTTATGGTCGTTGGCGAAGGTGTCGCCGGTGGCAAGGGCTGCATCGTTGCTGATGGATTTGCAGCCGCCGGAATGTTGAAGCGAAACACTTGCTGGCCGACGCCCCTCGGCATCGAATCGATGTATACCACGTACGCATGCGACGGATCGACCGCGATCGTTTGGCGGAACGTGCCTGTCTTGCGATTATACGACGGATGCTCGTGCGAGAATTGACGGAAATCGTCGCTGATCACGACCAAGTGCATCAGCTTCGTCATGTCGATCTGATACGAGCGAATCGGGGCTCCGCCTTGCCGCGACGACTGTTTGATGTCGAACGTCACGTCGTTCGGCCGCGGATGCGAAACGATCGCGCGCGCGACGATTCGCTGCGTGCCTCCCAGCAACGCAAACGTTCCGTTCATTTGGGCGGGTGCCGCTGCCGTCGCAGCCGCTAGAATCAGACCGGTTGCGGTTCGCGCAAGACTTTCCATCGATCTCCAGACTCCATTTCTAAGAAACCTGCGGCGGCGAGTGTCTCGAGGACTTCATGCAATGCGGCACGCTCGTTTTTGTTCGGCATCCCCGCCCAGCGCATCGCTGCATCGTTCAAGTCGATAGACTCGCCCGCTACGAGCAACGAACGCACGAACGATTCCGGAAGTTTCACGCGTTCCATTCTGCGACGTACTGGTTCGAGCGCAGCATCGAACTCATCCGCCGGTGACGATACGGGAGGCGACTCCGGCACCGGGGGTTCTTCAATCGGTACCGGCGCAATGGCGGCAGCGGCCGGCGGCGTCACGAGTTGCGCCATCGCGGCATCGGCAAGCGCGGGGAACCATTCGCCGGCGACCGTACCGGCCGTTTGCCACCACACGGCATGTACCCGTCGCGAGCGTCGCTCGATGCCGCGCAGAATCGCCGCGGCTACGCCCGGCGGTTTTGCATGCCAGGATGCGCTATTTGGTTGCATGCCCGACGCCGTTGAAAACTCCGTGTCGACGACGCCCGGATCGACATAGGTAACGAAAACGTTCTGCGGGCGCAACTCGCGCCGCAATTGGGCGCTGGCTGCGCGAATCGCCGCCTTCGCCGGTGCATATGCGCCATACCCCGGCGCGGGGACGCGCGCGAGCCCTGAGCCGACGAAGACGAATCCGCCGTGCTGCGCGCGCACGTGCGGTAATGACGCGCGTGCAATGCGAAGCGGTGCTGCGACGTGCAATTGCCACTGCGCGTCGATCTGCGCGTCCGTCTGTTCCAGCAGCGTACCCGGATGCGCGACGCCGGCGTTGTTAACGACGACGTCGATACGCGAGAAGTGTTGCATCGCTTCGTTCACGATTCGTGAGGGCGCGCCGGATGCGGTGACGTCGAGTGCCAGCACGGCGCAATTGGGGTGCTGCGAAAGCGCGGCGAGCCGATCGGCGCGGCGCGCGATGGCGACGACGTTCCATCCGCGCTCGAGGCACAGCCGCGCGAGCGCGGCGCCGATGCCCGAGCTAGCGCCGGTAATGACGATAGAGCGCATCAAGTCCGTCTGGGAGCGAAGCGTAGAAGTCCGTTTCATCGGCAAGCGCCGGCGGTTCCGGTTCAACGTGCCATCCGCGTTGTGCGATTTGCGACAGCGTCATCGCGACCGGTTTATACGAGCCGTCGTTTCTAATCATTCCGAAGTGCAGTTCGTGCTTTGCGCGGTCGAACGGCGGAAGATCCGCAAGCGACGGATCGTAATCGGCCCAGCACCACCACATGCCGCCGATTGCGCCTTGTTCGTGCAGTTTTTCGAGCACCTGCGCACAGTACGTCGCCATCTCGTCTTCGGTTAGACACGCATACGCCGCTGCATTTTTCGGCAGATCCTCGTGCGAGGGTTTCGGCTCGCCGGGCAGCGGTTCGCGATTGTACGGCGAGACGGTCCCGGGCGGGCACGTCGGATTTCCGAATTCGCTGAAGAGCAATGGTTTGCCGGTAAACGCTTGAATGAGCCGCGCGTAAAACGGAACGACATCCGAATCCAAACGACCGCGCGAAAACTTTGCGTAGACGGAATAGCCGTGCATCGTTGCGATCTCCCACGGCGATGCGAGCGACGATGGCCGCAAGTGGCGGTCGCGTTCGATGTCTTCACCGTGCGTGCCACCCGTTGCACCGCGGCCGGACGCGCGTTGCAGTACGTCGGTGAGCCGTTCACTCCAAGCCGCGGCATCTGCGGGCGTATTCGGTTCACGCAGATTGGAAAATTCGTTGCCGAGGTCCCATAGCAGCAGTGCCGGGTGTTCGCGCATGCGTTCGCCGACGCGTTGCGCAAAGAAGGCTTGCGCGTCGAGCAATCGCGGATCGGCGTAAAAATCGCCGATACCGTATGGCGAAGTCGCACCGCCCGCAATGGTGCGAAAGCGGCCATGCGGTGTTTGCGGGTCGAGCGACCAGCCCGGCAACCAATTGACGCCGCTCATGTGACCGGTGAAGAGCGTTGGAATCGCCAGCAGACCCGCGTCTGCAATCGCCTGCATTACCGCATCGAAACGGCGGAGCATCTCTTCGTCCATGCGGTCGGGCGCCGGCTGAAATGCGTCCCACATCAAAAAGAATCGGACGAGGTGCAGCCCGAGCGATTTGATTCGCGCCATGTCTTCCCGAATCTCACCGAGATCGAAGCGTTCCCACATGTACATCGCGCTGCGCCGCGGCCAGTAGTTGACGCCCAGCTGAAAGACCGGCATGTCGTAGGTTGTCCTCCGTTCCGACGAGAAGCGCCTGCACGATGACGCACGCGACCGGAAATCCGAAAATCGGTATTATCATGGGCAGCCGTTCCGATTGGGAAACGATGTCCGCGGCGAGCGAAACGCTTGCCGCATTGGACGTACCCTGCGAAGTGCGCGTCGTATCGGCGCACCGGATGCCGGACGAGATGTTCGACTATGCGGCAAGCGCTCGCGAGCGCGGCATCGAGGTCATCATCGCAGGCGCGGGCGGCGCGGCGCATCTTCCCGGCATGACGGCAGCAAAGACGCTCGTGCCGGTAATCGGTGTTCCGGTGAAGTCGCGCGCGCTCAACGGAATGGATTCGCTGCTTTCGATCGCGCAGATGCCGCCGGGCGTACCCGTCGCGACGATGGCGATCGACGGTGCGGTCAATGCCGCCCTCTTTGCGGTGCGCATCCTTGCATTACACGATAACGGGATCGCGCAGCGTCTCGCGGAGTATGTCAGCCGCATGCACGACGCCGCGGCGCAGAGCACGCCGTGATCCAGTCGATCGGCGTCATCGGCGGCGGTCAGCTCGGCCGGATGTTTGCACTCGACGCGAAGCGGATGGGCTATCATGTCGTCACGCTCGATCCGCAGGAGCATTCGCCGTGCGGTCAAGTCGCAGATGAGCAGATCGTCGCCGTGTACGAAGATCTCGCCGCGGTCGAGCGTCTCGGCAACATGACCGACGTCGTGACGTATGAATTCGAGAACATCGCAATAGAATCGGTACAGTATCTCGAGCAGCATGGCTACCGCGTGACGCCGTCGAGCGAAGTGCTTCGCGTCACGCAGGATCGCCTGCTCGAAAAACAGTTCGTCCGTAGTTGCGGCGTTGCGACGGCCGATTTCCACGAAGTGTCGAACGCGGGCGATATTGCGCGCGCGGCGGAGCGGATCGGTTTTCCCGCGATTTTGAAGACGACACGCGGCGGCTATGACGGCAAAGGTCAGTGGCGGGTGCAGTCGCTCGAAGAGGCCGAAGCGGCGTTTGCCGCGGCAAAGGGAGCATCGCTGATCTGGGAACAGTTCGTTCCGTTCGTTCGCGAGGTGAGTGTCGTGGCGACGCGCAACGCGCACGATCAAGTGATCACGTACTTTCCCGGTGAAAACGTGCACGATGCAGGCATTCTTGCGATGACGATGGTTCCCGCGCGCGTGACGAACGTGGTTTCAGCCGGGGCGGCCGAGATTGCAACGACGATCGGACGCGGTCTCCGTATCGTCGGCACGTATTGCGTCGAGTTTTTCGTGACGCCTGATGACCAGCTGCTCGTCAACGAAATCGCGCCGCGGCCGCACAACAGCGGACATTACACGATCGATGTGACGCAATGCAGCCAATACGAACAGCATGTGCGCGCGATCTGCGGCCTGCCGCTCGCGCAGCCGCGCCTCTTTTCGAACGCGATTATGATGAACATTCTGGGGACCGGCACGGGCGATCATCTGCACGGCGAGGACGAGTTGCTTCTCGATCCGTCGATCGTGCTGCACATGTACGGCAAGCGTCACGCGGTTGCACGGCGGAAGATGGGCCACTTCACGATGCTGGTGGACGGACCGGTCGACGAGCGCGCAATTGCACGCGCCCAAGCGGCGCACGCGCTTCTGCATTGGGAGCAGCTTCGGGTATCGTAAAGGCATGGACTACAAAAAGGTTGCCGATGACTCCGGTCTTGCTACGTATGTGCTGATCTTCAACGCAGGCGACGAAGCGAAAGCCGAGCTCGATCGATTCGCACGCGAAACCGGTGTGACGGGTGCAACGATCAGCGGCGTCGGCGCCGGCTCCAGTGCAACGGTCGGATGGTTCGATTTCGATCGCAAAGCGTATGACCCAACGCGCATCGACGAACAGGTGGAGGTCGTCTCGCTCCTCGGCGACATCGCAACACTGGAAGACGGCACGCCCCAGGTGCACGCGCATATGGTCGTCGCGAAGCGAGGCGGCGCAGCGTTCGGCGGTCATTTGATGGAGTTACGCGTGAAGCCGACGCTCGAAGTCATCATCACCGAAACGCCGGCGCATCTGCGCAAGCGGTTACTTCCCGGACTTCCCGTAGCAACGATTCGACTCAATCTGTCATCTTGAAGGCGTTCGTCGTCTCCTGCGTGATTTCGGAATCACGTAGCGAACCATGCGAATAATCGCGTTCCTCACTCGCCATTAAAGACGAGTGTACGTGGTTTTTCCGGAATATCCGTGTAGGCCATGGGGCGATCCCACCAGTCGCGTTTGCGCCAGCGTAGTTGTTCTTCGGTCGGCGCCGCCGGGAGTTGCTGCTGCAATGCCGCTTCGTACGCGGCGGCGTAGCGGTCGATCATCCTTTCGACGGTGAATGTCGTTTCGACACGCAGCCGGCACGCTGCGCGGTCCAAGGTTGCGAGTGATGGAACGCGTTCGGCGGCTTGAACGACATCATCGCAAACGAAACCGGTCACGCCGTCCACGACGATCTCCGGAACGGAACCCATGTTTGCCCCGAGCACCGGCGTACCGCACGACATCGCTTCGATCATCGTGAGTCCGAAACGTTCGGGACGCGTCGTCATATGCACCAGCGCGAGCGCGTTACTCAACAACTCATTGCGTCCATCGCGCTCGACCGCGCCGAGATACTGAATCTGATCGCCGTCGATGTGCGGCTCGACGCGTTCGCGATAATACGCTTCATCTTGATGAATCGCGGCGATTTTCAAGCGCACACCGGCGCGTTTGGCGACTTCAATTGCGAGGTGCGTGCCTTTCTCCGGATGAAAGCGGCCGAGAAAGACGAGATACTCGCCCGGATTAGGATTGAACGTAAACTCCGACGGATCGATGCCGTTGTACGTCGTGGCGACATATGCTAGCCCGGGATCGCGATCGGCATTACTGATCGAACAGAAGAAGCTGCGCCAGGCGCACGCGTAATACGCCGCGAGAATTTGCGGCGATGAAAATCCGTGAATCGTCGTGAGGATCGGCGGCGATTGCGAACCGAGCGCGTAGGTCATCGGTTTCCAGTCGAAGTTGTTGTGAATCAGATCGAATTCGTGCGCGCGACGCATTAGCTCGCCGATATGCAGCGACGTGAAGACGTCGGCATTCAACGCCGGATCTTGATTTACGCCGACGGAGACAACCGACGCAACGTGGCCGTTGAAGGTCGAATTTCCCGGTGCGAAAAGGGTAACGTCGGCGCCGCGTTTGCGCATGCCGTCGGCGATATTGAACGCAATCTGCTCCCACGGCCCGTACCCCGGAGGCGGCGTTGGCCATGAAATAGGAGCCAGGACGGCAAGTTTGAGCCCGGTGAGATCCATCACCGGCCTCGTTTACCCACCTTTGACGAACGTACCCGCTTTCATCACTGCATGGGGTTCGCGTAAGGCACGAACGTCCGAACCGGCGTCCGAATCGAGCAGCAGAAGATCGGCGGGTTCGCCCGGCGCAACGATGCCACGATGCAAGGCGATCAATTCTGCCGCGACCGCCGTTGCCGCGTGCAACGCGGCTTGCGGCGTCATGCCGAGCATGCGGTGCATCAATTCGACTTCATACGCGTAGTTGTCATGATAGTTGTACGGCGTGCCGGCGTCCGAACCGCCCGCAACCTTTACGCCCGCCTCGTAAGCGCGGCGAATGTTCGTCGCCATCGCTTCGGCGAGTGCTTGCGCTTTTTTGACGACGAATTCGGGTTGCGCGCCGCGATGCGCTTGTTCGAGAATGCATGTCGGCGCGGTTAGGGTTGGCACGAGATACGTGCCGTTTGCCTTGAAGAGTTCGATCGCTTCATCGTCGAGCAGATGCCCGTGTTCGATCGAATCGATCCCCGCGCGCAACGCGTTCTTGATCCCTTCGGTTCCGATTGCATGCGATGCGACGCGCAGCCCGTGGCGGTGTGCTTCATCGATACCCGCAACGAGCTCTTCCGGCAGCAACTGCGCGTTTCCGGGAACGGCGCCTTTCGTCAAGACGCCGCCGGTTGCAATCATCTTGATGCAATCGGCGCCGCCTTTCATTTGTTCGCGCACCGCTTTACGCGCGTCCCACGGTCCGTCGATTTCACGACCGACGAAATGCCCGTGCCCGCCTGTCATGGTGAGCACGTACCCGGCTATCCGCATGCGCGGGCCTGGAACGCGTCCCGCTTGGATTGCGTCGCGAATATCGGATGAAATTCCATACGACGAACCGACGTCGCGCACGGTCGTGACGCCGGAACGCAATGTCTTCGATGCGTTCTCGACGGCATGCAAGACGCGTTGATTTTGCGACATCGATGCAATGGCCGCCATCGTATCCGGTTCGCCGCTCATCTCGAGATGCACGTGCGCGTTGACCAGACCCGGCGTGACGCATGCTACGGCACGATCGTACGTCGCTCCCTCACCCGCGTTGCGAATGTCGACGATGTGGTGCTCGTCGATTTCGATATCGACGTTGCGTCGCGGCGCGTTCAGCGTGCCGTCGTAGAGAACTCCTGCGCGAACGATCACGGGGCGGTCGTCGCCGCGCCGAGGCGCGTGTCCGCCGCTTCCAGTGCCTGGAACGCTTTACTCGTCAGATCGTGATCGAGAACGCCGCGAATAAACCGCGATGCCGCCCGCACTTTGGCGAGGTCGACGCCCGTCTCGATGTTCATTGAATGCAGCAAGTAGATCACGTCCTCGGTCCCTACGTTCCCCGTAGCGCCCGGCGCATACGGACATCCGCCGAGGCCTCCGGCGGAACTATCGAAGATGTGCACGCCGTGCAGTAGCGCCGCATAGATGTTCGCGAGTGCCGTGCCGCGCGTGTCGTGGAAATGAAATGCCAGTCGATCGAGGTCGATCGCTTTGGTCAGCGCGGGAATCAGCTCGTCGAGCTGGCTCGGCACGCCGACACCGATCGTGTCGCCGATCGACAACTCGTCGCAGCCCATCTCCATCAACTTGACGCTCACGTCGACGACCATCGCGGGCGTCACTTCATCGCCGAACGGTGAGCCGAATGCGGTCGAAACATATCCACGCACCCACATGCCGTCGTTTTTCGCGACGCGAACGACGCCGCGAAACGTTTCCAGCGACTCATCGATCGTCATGTTGATGTTGCGCTTCGTGAACGTTTCCGAAGCGGCGGTAAAAACCGCAACGGCATCCACGCCGGCGGCTTGCGCTCGATCGTAACCCTTCAAATTCGGAACCAGTACCGGGTAGCGCACGCCGGGCGCTTTACGGATGCGCGAAAAGACGTCGGCGGCATCAGCGAGTTGCGGAATCGCTTTCGGACTCACGAACGACGTCGCTTCGATCCACTGCAATCCCGTCTCGGAAAGCAGATCGATGTATCGCACCTTGTCGCCGGTGCTGATCACGGTGTGCTCGTTTTGCAGGCCGTCGCGCGGTCCCATCTCGACGAGCTTGACGGATTTCGGGAGTGCCATATCGCTTATGACCTCATCGGAAATTAGCCGAGTTCCACGAGCGGCGCACCGCCGGCGACAATATCGCCTTCTTTCACCAGCACGGCACGCACGGTCGCATCGAGCGAGGACTCGATGCGGTGTTCCATTTTCATGGCTTCGAGCACCAGCAACAGCGCGCGTTCCGCAACCCGGTCGCCCTCGCGGACCGCGATTTTGACGATCTTCCCGGGCATCGGTGCGGTCACACGGCCGTCTGAGCCGGCGCCGCCGGCGACGCCACCTCCGCCGTGCGCTGACGGCGGTGCGATGCGTTCGAATCGGTACGTGCGATTTTCGAGCGACGCGATCCATGCGTCCGCGCTCCGTTCTACCGTTCCGCGTACTTTGCGCACGTCGATCTCACCGCCGACGTCTCCCGTCAGCCGGAACATGTGCGGATCGTTTGTCGCATCCGCAGCAGCGACGAACGTCGCGCCGTCGGATGTCAGACGAATCGGCATGCCGACGCCGCCCATGCGCCACGGCACGTCCCCGTTGGCCAGCATCGACGCGGCAACAAGTATCGCCGCTTCGCGCGGAACGTCTTTGTGCGAGAAGATTGATTCGTCCAGCCGTTCGGGCAGAAAGTTCGTCGTCGTGCGGCCTTCTTTGAACCATTCATCGCGGGCGATCCACAACAAGAGCGGAACGTTCGCGCGAACGCCGTCGATGCGGAAATGCTCGAGCGCTTGCTGCAAACGCGCGATTGCGTGCTCGCGATCCGTTCCATACACGATCAGCTTCGCAAGCATCGGATCGTAGTAGACCGTTACTTCGCTGCCGGTTTCCACGCCGGAATCCATGCGAATGCCCGGGCCTTCGGGCGGCTCCCACCGCGTGATCGTGCCGGTCGACGGCAGCATGTGGTTTGCCGGATCTTCCGCATAGATCCGCGTTTCGATCGACCATCCGCGCGGGCGCACGTCTTCTTGAGCGAGCGTGAGGCGCTCGCCGCTAGCGATACGCAGTTGCCAGTGCACGAGATCGACGCCGTACACGAACTCGGTCACGGGGTGCTCCACTTGGAGCCGCGTGTTCATCTCGAGGAAATAGTACGAGCCGTCCCGATCGAGCATGAATTCGCACGTGCCCGCGTTTTCATACCCAACCGATTTCGCTGCGCGCACGGCAGCGGCGCCCATCTCGGCACGCAACTCCGGCGAAAGCGCGACGGAGGGTGCTTCTTCGACGATCTTTTGGTGGCGGCGTTGAATCGAACATTCGCGTTCGCCGAGGTGAATCGTCGTTCCGAACGAATCGGCGAGCACTTGAAATTCGATGTGGCGTGGTTCAAGTAAATAGCGCTCGAGCAACACCGCGTCGTCGCCGAATGCCGCGAGCGCTTCGCGCTTTGCCGCGGCCAGCGACTCATCGAATCGATCGATCGCCTCGACGACGCGCATGCCGCGTCCGCCGCCGCCCGCGCTCGCCTTGATCAGCAGCGGAAAGCCCACGCGATGCGCTTCGGTGCGCAAACGCTCCGGCGATTGATCGTCGCCGTCGTATCCCGGAACCGTCGGCACGTTGAATTCGCGCACGCGGCGCTTCGCTTCAATCTTGCTGCCCATCGCGGCCATCGCTTCCGCCGACGGTCCGACGAAGACCATGCCGGCATCGCGAACAGCTTTCGCAAACGCCGCGCGTTCCGAAAGAAAGCCATAACCCGGATGCACGGCGCCAGCCTTCATACTGATGGCTGCAGCAATGACGGCGTCGATGTTCAGATACGATTCACTGGCCGGCGCGGGACCGACGCACCGCGCATCTTTCATCACCGTCAAGTGATACGCGTTCGCATCGGCTTGCGAGTAAATGCCGAGCGGCACGATGCCCATTTCGCGCGCGCCCCGCGCCACGCGGACCGCGATCTCGCCGCGGTTGGCGATCAAGAGGCGTTGAATCATTGCGCGAACGTCGCTTTCCGGCGCTCGAGGAATGCGCGCAACCCCTCTTGGCCTTCGGGCGTCGTGCGCTGCCGCGCAATGGAGGCGCTCGTGATGCCGAGCGAATCATCATACGACGCGGTCAACACGCGCGGAATCAGCGCTTTCGCAGCCGCCACCGCTTCGGGGCCGCTCGTCATGACCTGCGCAAGGGTTTCGTCCACGGCGCTATCGAGTTGATCCACGGAAACGATGCGATGCACGAGTCCGATCTGCAATGCGCGCTGGGCGTTGAATCGTTCGCCGGTGAGAAAAAGCGCGCGTGCATGCGACGGACCGATCTTCGCGAGCACGAAGGGTGAGATAACGGCGGGGATGATACCGAGCTTCACCTCGGTGAATCCGAAGAGCGCGTCATCACTCGCGATCGCAATGTCGCATACGGCGGCGAGACCCGAGCCGCCGCCGAGCGCGGCGCCGTGAATGCGTCCGATCACCGGCTTCGTGCAACGATCGATCGCGCGGAACATCAAGCTCATCCGTTCGGCGTCCGCGACGTTCTCGTCATAGCCTAAGTCGAGGGCGCCGCGCATCCAATTGATGTCGGCTCCGCCGCAGAAGGACGGGCCCTCGCCGGCTAGGACGACGGCGCGGACGCGCGGATCGTCGGAGAGTTGCGCGAACGTGTCGCGAAGCTCGGCGATGACGTCGCCGTTGAAGGCGTTGCGAACGTCGGGCCGCGCGAGCGTAACACGCGCGACCTGCGCTTGAATGGATAGCGTGATCGTAGCCATGGGCCCGGTGTCGTTCGGCTTATCATCCGGCCGCGCCTGGGCTGCGTTATAGTCGTATGCAGATGGGACGGAAGATCTACCGGTACGCAGTGACGACGCGGCTGAGCCACTGGCTTTGGGTCATTGCCTTCGGCGTGCTCGTCTCGAGCGGGCTGCAGATATTGAACGCCGCGCCCTACCTCGACGCATCAGACAAGTCCAACCCCGCCCGGCGCGTTCTTTCCATCGGCGCACCGTCGCAGGGCGTCGGGACGACGACGATCTTTGGCCACACGTTCACTACGACCGGCTGGCTTGGCTACACCGACGACGGGATGGGCGGTCGCGCCGCGCGCGCGTTTCCCGGGTGGATCACGATTCCGTCGTTTCAAGATCTCGCCGACGGCCGTCGCTGGCATCTGTTCTTCGCATGGATCGCGGCGGCGTGCTGGATCGCGTGGCTAATCTCGACGGCGATCAAAGGCAATTTGCGCGACATGATCTTGCGTCCGAGCGATGTGCCGAAACTCTGGCCGATGCAAGCGTATTATTTGCATCTGCGCAAAGAACCGCCGCCGCACGGCGTTTATAACCCGCTGCAAAAGGCGGCGTATACAGCGATTGGGTTCATCATCGCGCCGCTCGTCGTGCTGACCGGTCTTGCGCTCTCGCCCGGTATCGACGCGATCGCACAACCGCTCACGTGGCTCCTCGGCGGACGCCAATTTGCGCGGCTTTGGCATTTCGCCGGGATGCTGTCGCTCCTTGCGTTCTTTGCGATTCACACCTTCCAAGTGCTGACACAAGGTGTCATGAACCAAATGAATTCGATGATTACCGGATGGTATCGCGCGGGCGAGCACGACGTGGTGAGTCAATGAACCGCCGGCTTTTCATCGCAACGTCCGTGTCGTCCGCGCTCGCGGCCTGTTCGCCGCTCGGGACCGCGCTGAACAACAACGACCGCTTCCACTCGGCGCTGGAGTCAGCGGAAAAACTCAATCACGCGCTGATCGGCACGCGCGGCATGGCGCGCGAGTATCGCGACAGCGACGTCGATCGGAACTTTCGCGTCAATGGCCTTCCGACACCGGACGATTCCCGCTATCAGCAACTCGTCGCGCGCCGTTTCCAGCCGTATCGACTGGTCGTCGACGGCGCCGTCGAACGGCGCGCGGCGTTCACGCTCGCGCAATTGCAAGCGATGAAGCAAACGACGCAGATCACGCGTCACGACTGTGTGGAAGGGTGGAGCGTTATCGGCAAATGGAGCGGCGTGCGCTTGCGCGACTTTCTAGCGGCCGTTCGGCCACGAAGCGATGCCCGCTACGTCGTTTTTTATTGTATGGATAAAGACGACCAGAACACGCACTACTACGAGAGTCTCGATCTGCATCAAGCGGTGCACCCGCAAACGTTACTCGCGTTGCGTTTAAACGATGCACCGCTCGATCCCGATCATGGCGCACCGGTTCGCCTGCGCATTCCCACGCAACTCGGATACAAGAGCGCAAAGTGGATCGAGCGCATCGAACTCGTCGGTTCGTTTGCTACGATCTACTCCGGCGCGGGCGGATATTGGGAAGATCAGGGATACGAGTGGTACGCCGGGATCTAGCGGTTACTTCACCGCGATCATCAGCGCTTGCGAATAGGTAATCTGCACGACGTCGCCCACTTTGAACCCGCTCAGTAAATCTTTGTTCTTCACCGCATAGGTCAGCACGCGTCCGTCTTCGGTTTTCACCGTGACGGACGGTGCCGCCATGTCGATCGCCTGAATCGTGACGTTCGTCGTCAGCGTTTGCGAAATCTGCCCTGCGGGTTTCGCTCCGCCGAGCTCCGTAACGACGGGGCTCGACGACGGCGCCGCCGCCATTCCAGGAGTCGCTTTCACGATTTTGAGCGCGACTGATTCCTGATACGAGAACGTGATCGAGTCACCGACTTTAATTTCGTTGAATCGTTTGATTGCCGGACTCGCGCGAAAGACGTCCTTGTTCCCGTCTGCGTCTTGTAGCGTGATTTCACGCGTCGTGTAATCAATTGCGACGACCTTTTCGGTTAATGTCGCCGTCGCGGTTCCGTTCATCGCAGACGGATTGTTCTGCGCATGCGCGACGGGCGTAAGGGCGATCATCGATAGTGCGAAAAGTGCAATGAGTGCGGTAACTCGTATACGCATGCCAAAACCTCCGACGGATTGCGTTCATCTCGCTTCGCGTGCCGTAGGGAAAATGCTTCACAACGCGATATTCGTTTTCGTGTGAATATCGATCGATCGCTTGCGCTCGCATGTGAGCGTGGTGAACGGGACGGCATCAGACGCTGTTTAGAGGCCGGGCAAGAGAATTATCCGGAACTCGGCATTGAAGTGCTCGATCTTGCGGGCGGGATTCTGGGGTATTCCGGTGTATCCGGTGCGCTTTCCGAGGGCACGGCGGTCGGTGTCGAATACGAGGTGTCGCAGGGCACCGTTGACGACATTACCGCGTTTTTCCGGTTGCACGATGCATCACCGCGTCTGAAGGTAAGCCCACTCACTAATCCCAGCCTTGCGCCGTTGCTTGCCCGCTCGGGTTATATCCCGGTGGAATATGAAAATATGCTCGTTGCGCCACTCAATAGCATGAACGGCGAGCGGAACGGGCGCATACGCGAACTTGCCGATGTCCGCGAGTGGGCCGAAGCGTCGGCACGCGGCTTCTCGGGCGGTGTCGACCCCGATGACGTCCTGCTCAAGATCAGTTTGCTGCTCGCGACGGGCGGTGCAACCGCTCTCGAAGTTCGCGACGGCGGTGCAATTATTGCGACGGCCTGCTACGCGTTCGAGGAAGGCGGAGGCGTCGCGCTGTTCGCTGCATCGACGCTGCCGTCGCACCGACGGCAAGGATGGCAGCAGGCAATGATTCGCGAACGCATCGCGCGAGCGAAAGCGGCCGGAATGCAATTCGCGCGGGTTACTGCGCTGCCGCTGAGCGACTCCGAGCGGAACTTTCGATCGTTGGGATTCGTACCACTCTACACTCGCGTTACTTGGGAGTTGAGGAGCTAAGGATGCATCGATTTGGTCCAGCGGTAATGATCGCCGCTCTCATGCTGTCCATATCGCAACCGCTCGCGGCCGAAGAACCGCCGTATCCGGCGTTTGCGCCTGCGCCTCCGGGGACCGTCGTACAGAGCCAAATCGTGTATCTCAACGGTCAGGCGATGCACAGTCAGTGGCGCGGCGTTATCAGTAAAAAAGCCGTCGGAACGGGCAACGGCGAAACGTTTTATCAGTGGTACGTCTCGATCTATCAGATCGACGGAACGACGTATCGCCTGCGCTATCAATCACCCGCGAACGGCGGACCACTCGATAAACTTTCAAAGGCGAGTGGCGCAGAGCTGTGGTTCCCGCGTCAAAGCGCGAGCCTCGTTGGTGCCGCGCCGTTGATGGGTGATGCCCTGGAACAACTCGTCGTGCAAACGCATCAAACCGGCGCCGACTGTGGAGCGGCGGATCTTACGGTGTTTGCGTTCGATCCAAGGACCAATAAGGTCGTGCCGGCGGTTACGGTGGAAAATCCGTGCGACCTCGAAGCGAAGATCGTCAAGAACGGCGACAGCGCTTCGTTGCGACTGAGCGGACCATATTACAATGCTAGCGCAGCGCTGTGTTGTCCGACCAAACCGAAGGCCTCCGCTACGTTAAAGTATGTCAACGGTAAGTGGATCGAGACGCCGAACTACTATAAAGTCTATCCGAAAGCGTTTCCGCGCGTCTGACATCATGACGAAAAACAAGCGTAGTCTTCGCTACGGCCGCCGCAGAGGTACGGTTCCCGAATGTCGATGCGGGTGCTCTCAAGCGCCTCGCACATAAGCCGATACCGCTCGTCTTCATTTGCAGAGTCGCCGCCTGCGATCAGACCACCGGCGATTGCCTTACAGCGCGTTTCGCCAAAGCTGTGCGTGCCGCCCGGATCTTCGGCCCATGCAAGACCAGGAGCGATGCGTTTGGTAAACATGGGAACGTCGTTGTGCAGAAGCGGTGCGATCTCAGCGTAAACGTCGCGGACGATTGGAGCGAATGCCGCTGCGTCGGTTCGCACTATATACAGTACGCCGGCATCGGCGCGCCGGTAAGCGGTTGGATCTGCGACGACTTTCGTACGGAACGGCAAACCCCCGCCATTACATCGGCCGGTGATCAATGCGACGTATTTTGTTGCGGCGCCGGCGCGCAGATTCCAGTAGAGGCGCAGGAGTGGTACGTCGGGATCGTCGCTGCCGTCTGCATCGCCGATGGCGCAGTAAAAGCCGGGAACCAGCGCGCGCATTTCCTTTTCGATGCGAACGCGGCATACGTTTTGTGCTCTTGTGCGTACGTCGCTCCGACTCGCATAGAAGCGCAGACCGCTTTTCGCAACGACGCAACGGTCGCCATCGGTGTCGACGAGCGTCCAACCGGTCTGCCAATGGCCGGTTCCGCGATTCGCGAGCGAAAGCTCTGCGACGAAGCGCGGCTTTTCGTCCGGTGAGGACGGGGCGGCGTACGGCTTGCGCAGGCGGCAGTAGGCGTTCTCGTAGAGGATCGCAGCGATGTCGCCGCTGCCCGGCTTCAATGTTCGATCGCGCGCGATCGCGCGCAGGTCAGGCGATTCCATAAAAGCCTTCGGCAGCGCGTCGCGGATTGGATGCGATATTTTCCGCGAGCTGGATCAGAAGCACTGCGTGCGCGGGCAAGACGTCCAGTTCCGCTGCGCATTCGTACGCAGATTGAAGGAGCCTTGCCGCGGAGAAGCGCGTAGCACGCTCGATGAACTGCTCGGCCTCGCTGCCCTCAGAGTTATAGGCCTCAAGATATCCACGTACGAGCGCACGCGCGGCGGGCTGAATGTGAGCGAAGGGCCGGCTTGCGGAGCGCGTCATTTGCGGGAGGTCGGCATTCGCGGTCATCGATTGAATCCAAGAAAAGGCGACGTCTTGGAGCGCACCGGCGACGTCCCATGCGGGATCTCCGAAAGCGGCAGTTTCGAAATCCACGAAATGCAGGCGCGTCGGTTCATCGAGGCCGCTGGATATAAGCACGTTGGTGGCCCGAATGTCGCCGTGAATAAACGTTGTAGCCGTCCATGTATCGCGAATGCCGTCAAGATATTCACAAAGTTGGGAACGGCGCTGCACGATCGAGAGTAGATCCCATGTCGCCGCGCTCAATTCCGAAAGATCCTGCGGCGCCGGACGGTGGATCGAAAGAACCGATGGAGGCTCCGACGATAGCGCGAGCGTCGAATCATCGGCCAGCAACTCGGTGCAGCGGCGTTGAAGCCTGGCGAGTTTGGTGCCCATTTCCGACCAAACGGTCACGCTTTCGTACATTGATGAAAGTGGAATTGCTAACTGGATCAAGTCGTAGACGTAGATGTTTCGATCCGCGTCCATCGCCGCAACTCGGGGTATGAGATCGTCGAGGCCGAGCGCTTCGCTATGCTTCGCGCAGAACGCGCAGAAGTCGGCCTCTCGTTTGAGAGCGCGTTCCGCAGCGGGGTCGGCCGGATACGCGGCCTTGATCACGTACCCGGCGCGGCCGTCGCAACGCACGATGGTGTTGTCGTTGCGTCCCCCCGCGGATGCTACCGAAACGTTGTCGGGAACGGCGCCATTGAAAATGCCTAATCGCGTGAAGCATTGAATTGCCGACGGGACATCCATTGACGCGAGGCAGGCCGTCTATCGCGATTTTGTTCTCGTGGTCGGAGGCTGACCCAATGGCTGAGGGCCAATACCTGCTCCACGTAGATTCTCGATCGTTACTGTGCCGGCCAACCAATCCGCGCCCACGGGTCCGCCGTCCATTGCCTGCAGCGTTGCATCGAATTTCACTGTCAATAAAGACCCGGAACTTCCATCTTTGTCGCCCAGGCGGACACGCTCCAGCACGTCGCTTGTTTTAATCTCGTAGTATGACTGAAACGCGAGATCGGAATAGAGGCGTATGTAGCCGGTTCGCAAGGAGTCGCCGACGTAACCCCAGAGGCGAAGCACCGGTGGGTCAACTAGATTCCTCGCGGTTGGTACAATCGGGTCGGGGGACACATCGACCGAACCGTGATTTTTGTCCACGAGCTACACTCCCGAACGTCAAGCAAAGAAAGAGCCGCGCTATTCGAACGATAGCACTGCAAGGCTGATGGAAACAACAATCGGTGCGTCGACGTCAAGACCGGGCCGGGTAACGTCCGCACGCGCGATAGCGGTGCTCGTTGCATTGATATTCGTTGCGCTTTTTGGGTTCGGTCCGCTCCTGGAGATTTGGTATCCGCTCGGCCACCTCGGGATAGCTCCCGACTCGCATCTACGAATTTCGAGCGTCTTGCCGAATGGATCGGCGCAAGCCGCCGGCGTCAAGCGCGGCGATCGCATCGATGCTGCGAGATTGTGGCCCATGCGCCGGCGCTACGACCCGGTGGTGTACAAGTTTCCGCCGCCCGGTACCAAGCTGGAGCTTCCCCTGATTCGCGGTACGCAGCATTTAACGGCGGTTGTAACGACGCGCGAGATCGGACTGGAATCGCTGTATCGCATCCAGCAGCTCATCAGCACGATCTTTGCGCTCATTGCGCTCGGAATCACAGCGTGGCTCGTGATCGTGCGTCCGAGCACGATGACGTGGAGCTTGTTCGCCGTGCTCGTCGGGCTGAATATCAGCGGCCCGACATGCGAGTATCTTTCGCCGTTCGGCTATTGGTGGGTCGTCGGCGGCGAGATGTTTTGCAGCGCACTGCAGTCGTTGTGGATATTCGTCATTGTCTTCGCGAGTCGCGTTCCGAACAATCGGGTCGCGCGATGGATGCGCGGCGCACAACGCTTCGCGTTCATCTTGTTTCTGATGCAAGTCGCGGTCTCGCTCTATACCGTCGCGTCGTGGGCGTTTTTCGGTGTGCTCGCCCCGAACTTGACCGCCGTGAGCTTCACGATCGGGGTTCTGGCGGTCGCCACGGCGCTCGCAGCGCTGATTCACAACTACACGATTGCGGACGGGCGAGACCGGCATCGGATGACCTGGGTGCTTTTTGGCGGCGGTGTCTGGTGCGCTGCGGCGCTGGCTCTTTGGTGGCTCGGTACCAGGCCGTTCTACGATTCGTACGTCGTGGCCGAAATGTTCTACGTCGTGCAAAGCATTGCCGTCGTGCTCATTGTCTACGGTATCATGCGAAGCCGCGTCGTCGACGTCACCTTCGTTCTGAGCCGCGCCGTCGTCGTATCAGCGCTCACCGGCTGCATCATTTTGGTGTTTGCGCTGTTGGATTGGATCTTCAACAAGAAGCTCGAGGCGACGCAACTGGGAGCGGTGACGCAGTTTGTGGCGGCAATTGCGCTCGGTATTTGGCTGGATCATCTGCACAAGCGCGCCGACGTCTTCGTGGATCGTCTGCTGTTCCGTGCCCGGTACGTCGCGCAGCAACGGTTGGAAAAAGCGGCGCACGCCGTGCTTCATTCCGAGCGCGTGGACGTCATCCAGGAGTTTCTGGTGGATGAACCCTTCGTTGTTCTTGGCTTGGGTTCGGCGGCGGTATTCCAAGCGAACGATCGCGGCGAATGGGCGCGCGTACGCGCGTGCGGCTGGGAGCCCGAATGCGTCTCAGTCCTCTCGCGGCAGGATACGTTGGTCATGCACGTCGAGGCCGAGCAAACGGCATTGCGGGTCTCGGAGATACGCTGGCCGCTTTCCAGTCTTCCCAGCGGTACCGCGCGGCCCGTTCTCGCGGTTCCCGTGCTCGCGCGGCGGCGCGTCATTGCAATCGTTCTCTATGGCGAACATACGAACGGCGCCGATCTCGACGGTGACGAAGTGCGCGCGATCGAAGGCGTCGTGAACGCCGCCGGCGCGGCCTTCGACCACGTTGAAGCGGAACAGCTTCGCCATGAAATGGAATCGCTTCGCCGCGAGCTGGCGTTGAAAACGTCTACCTCCACGGCGTGACGCGCCCGCCGTGCTATCCGGTACTCGTTACATGCGGAAGATGCCGAAGTGCGTGGGCGGCTGCGGCGCGTTCGCCGCTGCGTCGAGTCCGATCGCAAGCACGCGGCGCGTATCGAGCGGATCGATGATACCGTCGTCCCACAAACGCGCGGTCGAATAATACGGATTACCTTCGTGCTCGTATTTCTCCAGAATCGGCGCTTCGAACTTCGCCTTTTCTTCGGGCGTCATGTCGCCTTTGACCGTCGATAAGACGCTTGCCGCCTGCGGACCGCCCATAACGCTGATACGCGCGTTCGGCCACATCCACAATTGACGCGGCGAGTACGCGCGCCCGTTCATGCCGTAGTTGCCGGCGCCAAAGCTTCCGCCGATTACGACGGTGAACTTCGGCACTTCTGCGCAAGCGACGGCCGTAACGAGTTTTGCTCCATCCTTGGCGATGCCGCCGTTTTCGTACTCTTTGCCGACCATAAAGCCGGTGATGTTCTGCAAAAAGAGCAGCGGCGTTCCGCGTTGCGCGCACAACTCGATGAAGTGCGCGCCTTTGAGCGCGCTTTCGCTAAAGAGAATGCCGTTATTCGCGAGGATGCCGATCGGATGCCCTTCGATGTGCGCGAATCCGCAGACGAGCGTCGTGCCGTATCGCGCTTTGAACTCGTGAAATTCGGAGGCGTCGACGAGACGCGCGATGATTTCGCGCACGTCGTAGCCGATGCGGCTATCGGACGGGATGATGCCGTATATTTCGCGCGGATCGTATTTCGGGGCGCGCGGTTCTTCACGGTCCCATTGCCGCGGCAACTCGCGATGCAAGTTGCGCACGATTTCGCGAACCATGCCGAGCGCGTGATGATCGTCATTCGCAAAATGATCGGCGACACCGGAGATGCGGGTATGCACGTCCGCGCCGCCGAGCTCTTCCGCCGTCACTTCTTCGCCGGTCGCCGCTTTGACGAGCGGCGGTCCGCCGAGAAAGATCGTTCCGGTGCCTTTAACGATCACTGTTTCGTCGCTCATCGCGGGAACGTACGCGCCCCCGGCCGTGCACGAACCCATGACCGCGGCGATCTGCGGAATGCGCTTGCCCGACATGCGCGCTTGATTGTAGAAGATCCGCCCGAAGTGATCGCGGTCCGGAAACACGTCGGCTTGCAGCGGTAAAAACGCGCCGCCGGAATCGACGAGATAGATGCACGGCAGATGATTCTGCTCCGCAATTTCTTGCGCGCGTAAGTGTTTCTTGACCGTCATCGGATAGTACGTGCCGCCTTTAACGGTCGCGTCGTTGGCCACGATGACGCAGTGCTGCCCTTCGACGCATCCGATCCCCGTTATGATGCCGGCCGAGGGCGAGTCGCCCTTGTACATGTCGTATGCGGCGAGTGCCGAGAACTCGAGAAAGTCCGAATCCGGATCGATCAACTGGTCGATGCGCTCCCGCGCCGTGAGTTTGCCGCGCTTACGATGCTTTGCGGTTGCGTCCGGCCCACCGCCCACGCGCGCGGCTTCCAGGCGTTCGCGGTACTCGGTAACGAGGGTCGACATTCGTTCGGCATTGCGCGCAAACGCTTCGCTTTGGCGGTCGAGGCCAGATTCGAGAAGGCTCACGAAGGCCGCTCGTTCGGCAAGCCGCGGCCTTAACCCGTCCTTCATGACGCTCGTAGCGGTCGTTACGTTCAATAGACGTATGGCATCCGGATTGAACCGTCCCGGCGGTCCGCTCGATGCGCGAACGGCGCTTGCTCCGTACCACGGGGTGTGGGATGAACGCCGTGCCGCGCACCTCCTGCGCCGGGCGGGATTCGGCGGCACGCCACAAGAGATCGCCGCGGCGGCGCGCAGCAACCCGCACGACGTCGTGGAATCGCTCGTGCGCTTCTCCGGCACATCCAACGCCGCACCGCCGGACGTCTACGATCCTGCGCTTTGGAAGCTGGTCGGATTACCGCGCGATCAGCGCATGGAAGCGCTCAAAGCCGTCCGCAAGGAGTCGCGCGACTCCATCATTGCGATGCAGATGTGGTGGCTCAATCGTATGTTGACGACGCCGGCGCCGCTCCAAGAGAAGATGGCATTGTTCTTTCACGGGCATTTTACGACGGCCGCTATCCAAAAGGGCGTGTGGCCGACCTACGTTTACAACCAAAACCAGCTTTTCCGCGGGAATGCGCTCGCTAATCTGCGCGATCTAACGCTTGACGTCAGTAAGGACCCGGCGATGTTGCTGTATTTGGATAATGCAAGCAACAACAAGGCGCATCCGAACGAGAACTATGCGCGTGAGTTGATGGAGCTCTTCACGCTCGGACACGGAAATTACAGCGAAGAAGACATCCGCCAGTCTGCGCGCGCGTTCACGGGGTGGACGGTCAACCGCCGAACCGGTGAATTCGTCGACAATCCGCGTATGCACGACAGCGGAGTCAAGACATTTCTCGGCCGCTCCGGGAACTTCGACGGCGCCGATATCGTTTCGATAATCTACCAGCAGCCCGCAGCATCGAAATTTTGGGCTACCACGTTGCTCAATTATTTCGTGTATAACGACCCGGAACCGCAACTAGTCGATGGACTTTCCGCCTTGATTCGAAAGTACGATTTTAATCTCGCGCCCGTTATGTCGACGCTGTTGCAAAGTAACGTCTTTTTCTCGGCGCGCGCGTATCGCGCACTCGTAAAAAGTCCGGTGGATTTCGTCGTCGGCACGCATAAAACGTTCGCGCTCGCGGAAATCGATAAGAGCGCTCCGCGTGCGCTCAGCCAAATGGGGCAAATTCTATTTTATCCGCCGAACGTTGCGGGTTGGCCTGGCGGCCAAAATTGGATAACATCGCAGACGATGATTGCGCGACAGAATTTTTTGGCGCAGTTGAGTAATTCGCCTATGATGGGAGAGTCGGATTGGCTGCAACAGATTCCAATGAATGCAAGTCGCGCAGCGTTTGAATTGACGCAGGTTCTGTTGCAGGGCGATGCGCCCGACGTTGCGCGCGCGCAGCTACTCTCGTATTTGAACGGCGCCTCTACATCTGCGCTAAAATCGCTCGGGATGGAAAACTTCCAAGAACGTGTTCGCGGGGCTGCCTACTTGGCGATGGCAATGCCCGCCTATCAATTAGCCTAGTAAGATCACGAACCAGGGGACGAAGAAGGACATTCATGAAACGCGGTAAGTTCGTACTCGGCGCATTCTCGGGATTCGCGATCGTCGCGAACATGGATCACATTTTCGCGCGCGCGCTCGCCGGCACTCCGCTGCCCGCACTAGGTGGAGCGGAGAATCGCGTTCTCGTTCTCGTGAATCTACAGGGCGGAAACGATGGGCTCAACTGCATCATTCCTCACGGGAACGACGCATATTATCAACTGCGCCCGACGCTTGCGGTTCCGCGTAACGACGTCCTTGACATCGATTCGCAACTCGGCTTCAACCCCGAAATGAAATCGCTCAAAGGTATGTACGACAAGGGAAACGTTGCGATCGTCCAAAGCGTCGGATATCCGGACCCCGATCATTCGCACTTTCGGTCGACGGAGATTTGGCAGACGGCAGCACCCGATCGTTACGAGCATACCGGCTGGCTCGGACGCTATCTCGATGAGGCGGATTTGCCGAAAGAGAATCTCTTCAACGGCATCGCGCTCGCGCAAGTGCTGCCGGAAGCGCTGATCTCGAACAGCATCGACGTCCCGGCCGTTGCGCAGTTGAACGGCTACGGTTTGGTGAGCGATCGCAACGAAATCGCGCGAAAAACCTACAGCGAGCTGGTGCGCGATAACCGCTTTCCCTTCCAGTCGCCCTATCTCGCGCACATTGCTGAGATCGAAGACGACGCGCAACGCGGTTCGGAAGAACTGCCGAAACTCGTGGCCGGGTACACCACGGATGCATCCTATCCCGCGACGCCGCTGGGACGCAGTTTAGCGCTCGCCGCGCAAATTGCCGGCAGCAATCTCGGAACGCGCGTGCTTTACGTGCAGCACGGCTCCTTCGATACGCACGTCAGTCAAAAGGCGACACAAGACCGTCTGTTGCGCGAATTCTCCGACGCAATCTCCGCTTTTTACGATGATTTGCACGCGCATGGCAACGACACGCGCGTGCTCACACTGACCTTCAGCGAATTCGGCCGTCGCATTGCCGAGAACGGAAGCCGCGGAACGGATCACGGCGAAGCATCGCCGCTCTTTCTCATCGGCGGCGGCGTAAAAGGCGGCCTCTACGGCTCGCTCCCCGATCTACAAAAAACGAACATGGGCAACGTCGCCTTCACGACCGACTTCCGCAGCGTCTACGCCACGGTACTCGAACGCTGGCTCGGACGCCCCTCGCAAAAGATCCTCGGCGGAACCTTTTCTCCGCTCAATGTACTCACGGCCTAAGCGCGTTCGAGCGCGTTGGCTGCGTTCGTCAGCGCCTCTGCCAGCGGAGGATGCTGCACGGCCATGACGCGGAAGACGCGCGACGCGTAGGCGGCGAGCGAGAGACGCGGATCGATTGCGCGCGCCGTATCATCCAGCGCGGGCGGCGGCGTGTTGAGGATCATCGACGTCGTGGCAAGCGGGTTCACGAAGAGTCCGATGAGTTCGAGGCCGCCGTCGGAAACGCGATCGAGATCGGGCGGAAAAGCGTTCCCTCGCGGCACGTCGGTCGCCCCTTCGCGCATCGCGCTGACGGCAACGCGCAATCGGCTCCCGGCCGGACTGGACTCGTCGCCGGCGACCGCGGCGAAGAGGTTTTCGCGGTCTACGCCATGTTCGGCGGAAATTGCGGCGATATCGGAGTTGGCAAAAAGCCGTTCGAGCACGGTCGTCCGAGAAACCGGTCCGCCGAATAAATCTTGCATGAAGACGGCGGTAGGGACGTATTTCATTCGTAGATGATACCATTCCGCCGAATGAACGAATGAAAGCCGGTATCGAAAGTACCGGTCAAACTACGACTTTGAGCGCAGGGCGCGCTTTGAGGGGCGTAAAACTACCGCCGGGTTGCACAGGGGTCTGGTTCTAAAGACCCACTTCGGAAGGACCGGCAGAGATGTTCGTGGAGGAGCAGATGGCCGCATCCCGGGTTTGCGCGTTCGGCGCAAGCCCATGCGAGGAACCCGCATGATCGATTCGGGTTTCGCCACTACCAGCTTGCGCGAAAGCGGCTTACCACCCCGGGGAACCCCCAAGAATTACTTGATGGCATGGCTTCTCGTCATGTTGAAAGACCACAACCTGCACGGCTACGAAATCATGAAAGAACTTAAAGAGAAGTTCGATGTGATCACCGATCCGGGCACCGTGTACCGAGCGCTTCGTCAACTCGAACGTGACGGATACATCTCGTCGTGGTGGGATCCAAGAGAACAGGGACCCGCGCGCCGCATTTACACGGTCACTGAGTCGGGCGGCGCCGCGCTGCGCCTGTGGAGCGTAGCCCTAGAACAGTACCGCTCGAATCTCGAACAATTCTTCGTGCTCTATCAAAGCAAGCACGAGCCTGGAAAGGCCCGCAACTTAGCTTAGGGCGAATCGAATCCGCACTTTGGATTCGGTAACTTTTCTTGGAAGCGGTGGCGCGCGATTCGTTGTCGCGCGACAACTTCGTGCGTCGGGCGGCATGTGGTTTCGTTTCGGCGCTACGCAGATTCACGTCGACCCCGGCCCCGGCGCGCTCGTTCGCGCCCTTTCTTACGCGCCACCATTTAACCCGCGCAACCTCGATGCGATCGCGCTATCGCACAAACATCTCGATCATGCCGGCGACGTTACGGCAATGATCGAAGCCATGACGTCGGGCGGATTTCGCAGGCGCGGCGTGTTGCTCGCCCCGCAAGACGCGCTCGAACATGAGCCCACGGTGTTGCCGTACGCGCAAGGATTCGTCGAGCGCATCGACGTCGTCACCGAACGCGGCGGTCCATATCGCGTCGGCGACGTGGAGATTCGAGCCTCGATTCGGCACGTTCACGCCGTCGAAACGTACGGCATGCACTTCACGCACGGCGAGATGCGTGTCTCGTATCTGCCGTGTGGGCGGTATTTCGACGAATTGGTCGAGGACTACGCGAACGCGCGGCCCGACGTACTGATCATCAACGTGCTGCGTTTCCGCGACGGCATGGATGTCGATCACCTCACGTGGGATCAAGCGCGCGCGATCGTCGAAGGCGTCCGTCCGCGCGTTGCGATTCTCCAGCATTTCGGCACGAAGATGCTCGAAGCGGACCCGCGCGCACTTGCGCAAACGCTCGAGGATGAACTCGGTATTCGCGCGATCGCCGCGCGGGATAATCTCGAGATCGAACTGACGACCGAGGTGGCCGCCGTTGGCGCTTGAGGTGTTGCGCGTTCCGCTCGAAACGCTTGATGCGTTCTATCGTTCGCGCGAGCGCGAGAGTCTGCGCGCGTTTTACGAGTTTCCGGTGATCTGGCACGAAGCGCGCTACGGTTTCGCGGTAAAGGACCGCAATGCCGTGATCGCGGCGGGGACATTAAAAGTCGCGGCATCGCTCGGTGAAATCGAACGTCTCATCGTTGCGCCGGAACATCGCCGGAAGGGAATCGCGCGAGCCATTATCGCCGAGATGGCCGATGTGGCGAACTACTACAACTGTCATAAAATGACCGTCATGGTCCCGCACGAGCGCGGTGCGCAGCGCTTCTTCGAAGCCTGCGGGTACGGCATCGAAGCCGTGCTGCCGCAGCACACTTTCAAGCTCGACATGGCGATGATGCGCAAATACTTGTTGTAACGGGCTCGTTTTACTCGCGATAGCAGATCTCGAGCTTGTTGCCGTCCGGATCATCGAAGAACGTCGCATAGTATCTCCGCGATTCACCGTACGGTTCCGGCGGCTCGAAGTTTCCGGCGCCCGTGGATTCTGCCACGCCCGCTAATCGGTCGACCTCATCACGGCTGGACGCGCGAAAGGCGACGCGGCTCCCGTTTGGCCGATGGTCTGAATCCGTCATTAATCCGAAAAACGGATGCGACCATGGATGGTCTGAATGGTGGTAGTTGATGTTGAAGCCGTCGGTGTCAAAACGAGTGAAGCCCATCGCGGACAGCAGCGGGTCGTAAAATGAGCGCGCGGTGGCGAGATCTTTTACACGCAAGTCGATGTGGTCGATAAGCATAGCGAGATGTTCGCATCTACCAAGGGGCCGTCCGCCAAGACTGACGGCGCAACTGGCATCGACGTAGCGTTGTTCGAGGTCGCATGGCTATACGACGTCGCGCATCCGGCACATGGACCGGAAATCTCAAAGAAGGTCAGGGCTCGATTTCAACGCAGAGCGGAGCCTTGAAAAATCTGCCGTTTAGTTTCGGAACGCGTTTCGGCGACACGCCGGGAACGAATCCGGAAGAACTGATTGCGGGCGCGCATGCGGGCTGTTACAGCATGGCGCTAACCGCGTACCTCGGATCGAAATCGATCGCATCGAAGCGGATCGAAACGAAAGCAATGTGCGAACTGCAACCGCTCGACACGGGCGGTTTCAAGATAGCTTCGATGCATCTTACCGTCACCGGTGAAGTCGACGGAATCGACAACGAACAATTCCAGCAACTTGCGAGCGAAGCGGAAAAGACGTGCCCCGTTTCCAATGCGTTGCGCGGCAGCGTTGCGATCGAACTCGAAGCGAACCTCGCGGGGGCGCAAGCTTTATGAAGATTGGGATCATCGGGGCGGGAAACATCGGCAGCGTGCTGACGCGCCGTTTCCGCGCCGCCCGTCATGATGTTGCGGTCGCGAATTCGCGCGGCCCGGAAAGCTTGCGCGATCTCGCTGCGGAAACCGGCGCACACGCCGTGACCGTCGAGGAGGCGGCGCGCGGACGGGATCTCGTCGTCGTTACGATCCCGGAGAAGAACATTTCGCAGCTTCCGAAAGATCTATTTGCCGGTGTCCCCGACAACGTCGTCGTCGTGGACACGGGAAACTACTATCCGCGTCAACGCGACGGACGGATCGAACCGATCGAAAACGGCATGACGGAGAGCGCGTGGGTGTCGACACAAATCGGCCGGCCGGTCATCAAAGCGTTCAACAACATTTACGCGCAGCACTTGCAAGAATACGGCAAGCCGAAAGGAACGCCGGGACGCATCGCGCTTCCGGTTTCAGGCGACGATTCGAAAGCAAAGGCCGTTGTGATGCAGCTCATCGACGAGATCGGATTCGATCCGATCGATGCCGGTACGCTTGCGGAATCGTGGCGCCAACAACCCGGTTCACCGGTCTACACGAACGACTACGATGCAGACCGCCTGAGACAGGGACTGTCCCAAGCAAGTTCGCAACGTACGGCCGACTGGAAAGGCACCGCAAAGAGTCCCGGCACGTTCGAGTCGCCCGCGTAGCGGTAATGGGTCAGGCGGGCTGCGCTTGCGCGATGGATGCACCTACCGGCGGCGTCCACTGATACGTTGCGAATCCATCGACTTCTCTGCCGGTAGGTTCGAAGCCGTGAGCGTCGTTGAGCTTGCGGTGTAGTTCATCCGAAATCTGCAGCCCGTCTTCATCCGCGTACTTTTGCATGTGTCCGGCGATGTCGATGGCGTGGTCTGCCACCTTTTCAAGGGCGCTGTCTTCGAAGATTGCGACGTGGCCTTCATTGAGCCCGCAACGGATTGCGATCGGTGTACGAAGCTGGTTCTCGTCTCGATTGAACGTCTCGAGCGCCGAGAGGATCTGTTGAGCCGCGCTTACCGCGAGTTCACGATCCAGAAAGCACGCCATCACGCCGTCCGGCGTCCACGTCTCTTTCCACGCACCGAATGCCTCGAACGTTTCCCGCACGAGTTCTTCGTATGCCTGGAACGTTGCGTCGATCGCCGTCTTGCGCTCGCCGATCTTCATCTTCGTCGACCCGACAACGTCAATCGACAAGAACGAACACGTCTTGCGCGATGAGGATTTGAGCGCGTCCTCGATTTCGCGATACCGCTTCAAGAGAATCGCGCGCTGCTGTTCGGATTCCGCGCTCAAGCGATGATGTTGACGTGTGATCGCGACATCCGGAACATTCGAGAGGCGCGGAGGCTTCTTCAGAAGACGCCGGATCGTGAAATCAAGGCGCAAGAGCAAAGATTCGATGACCGTGCGGACAATGGCGATGGCAACCGCGAGCATCAGTGGCGCAAAGTTCACGGCTGTTTCGCGCGGCCAGTGCCAGCCGAACCATGTCGAAACGTCCCGAACGCACGGCGCGAGCGCACGCTCCATCGTCGCGACGGCCGGTGCATTTAACACTTTCGGATCGTGCACGAATTCGAACGCGAACATTGCGACGAACCCAACCCCAACGACATACAACGCGAGTGTGAGCAGCAGACGAAGTGCCGAGACGAGCCTCAGCAAAATAGCGCGAACGGCCACGATGGAAGATCTCCCGGAGTCAGCCACCTGCTCTAGCAACCGTGTGGCTTCCTGCTATATGGTTACTCTTCGGCCTTCGGCGTCCACGCTTTGACGAACAGCCCGGGATATTTCGAGCTTCCGCGTGCAGGCCGGCGGAAGAGCCAGGCCATGAGGCCCATGAAGTTGGCGACGAGCACGAACTGCCGGTAGCCGAAATTTTCGAGAAGCGTCGCAATGAAGAGCGGCCCGATCGCGCTTAATTCGTACGCGGTGAACGAGATCTCGTCGAGCAAAATCGAGATGACGGACCCGAGCGTCGCGAGTAGCAGCACGAGCAGAATGAGCCACAGTTGTGACGTCCAGTCGAGAACTCCGAAAGCTGCCGCTGCGACGCTGAACGCGAGGCCGAAGGCGACAATGACGGGTGCGAGCCACTCGAAGAAAAACAAGTACGGCATCGTTATCCAACTGAACCATCCGCCGGCTCCAAAGAGCATTTTGCGGTGGATCATCATGCACTCCGAGAGATGGCGATGCCAACCCTTACGCTGATTGTAGAGCACGGCCAAGTTCTCGGGGACGTCGGTCCAGCAGACCGGATACGGTGTGAATGCGACGCGGTACGGACGCCCGGTATGAATGCAGTAGTTGTGCATCCGAAGCGTCATCTCCATGTCTTCCCAGATCGTGTCGGTGCGGAATCCGCCGCAGCCGAGAATCAAATCGCGACGCCAGAGGCCACATGCACCCGAGACGATACCAAGCGCATTAAACGGTGCGAACCCCATGCGGGTCCCAAGAAATGCGCGCAAATATTCCATGACTTGAAACCGCTGGATCAGCGTTTTTGGAAGTTCCGGCTTGAAGTGCGTCGCGTTCTTTCCCGCCGTCGGATGACCGACCGCTATTGCGCCGCCCACCGCCACGGTGCGCCGGTCTTTTTGAAACGGCTCCGTCATCCACTGCAGCGTTTGCCGATGGTAATACGAGTCCGCATCGCTCGAAAAGATCAGTGGAAAACGCGCGAGGTTGATGCCGGCGTTGAGCGCATCTCCCTTGCCGCCGTTCCGCTTATCGATCACGCGTAAGTCCGGGTACACCGTCGATTGATAGACTTCGACCACTTCGGCGGTCGGAATCTCGATGCGGTAAATACCTTCGTACGGTTCGAGTTTGAACGCGTCGACGAGCTTCTCGAGCGTATCGTCGGTCGATCCGTCGTTGATGACGATCACTTCGAAGTTGACGTAATCGAGCGCAAGAAGCGATTCGAGGGAGTCGACGATGATGTTGCTCTCGTTGTACGCGGGAACGAGAATGCTCACGGGCTGATCGAGCGTCGAGTTCGAGCGCCTCACCGGGTCCGCCGCGTGCAGCTTCACGTACCACGGAAGGCGCAATAAGGCGACGGCGCCGGTGAAGAGATAGTAGCCGTTCACGATCACAAAGTACGTGAAGAGGAAGAACTCGATTGCGAGTACGACCGAGTCCCACGGTGCGTGTAACCCGTGTACGATCATAACGTCGCGACCTCAGCCGCCGCCGGTTTTTGGCCGCGGCGGTCCCGCGCCGGCTTCCGCAGCGCAAAGAGTTTGCGTTCCGCGAGCGCTTGGCGAATCGCGTCGCGAGCGTACCGGTCGGGATGCTCGCGGGCGAACTCCTGCGCGAGCCCGGTGTCGCCGTAAAGCTCAACCACGGCCTCTGCGGCGCGCAAACGCACCCAATAATCGCGATGCGCAGTCAGGCCCTGGAGCAGATCGCGATCTTCATAGCGCACGCATTTGCGCAGTACGCGCAGTGCCGAGAGCAAGACGATCGGTGAGTGGTGTTTGGAGTAGCGAAGCGCCAGTGCACGGTCGTTGTCGCCGGCAAGCGGCGCGAGCGATCGCAGCGCGGCCGAAACCGTTTCTTCGTCCTTCGCGAAATCGAGCACCGTCTTGCAGATCACACGCGCCGTGGCGGGCGAACAGAACCGCATGTAATCCAAGAGCCGCTGCTTTCCGCGTTCATCCGCGGCATCGATCACGCGCGACATCGCCGGATCGAGCTCATCGGAACGCACTTCTTTGAGCATCGCTTCGACACGCGAACGCACCCAGTCGTCACGCTCGCGAACGAGTTCGAGCATACCGTCGATGAAGCCGGGATCGACGCGCAGCGCGCATTGCGCAGCTGCGCGTGAGAGCTCGGCGCCTTCGTCCTCGCAGAGCGCTACGGCACGATCCACCGCACGGGGCTCGCGGAGGTGCCCGAGGACGTTGAGCGCGAGGATTTTATCGGCGTTGTCGCCTTTCTCGAGCAGACGCAACGCGCACTCATCGATGCCGATTTCTTGCGCGTACGCGTCGAGCTTCCGCAGCACCTCATGCGCGCGCGGCTTATCCTTCTCGCGCACCTCGTGAAACTGCACGAAGAGCTGCAGCACGATGAACCACTCCTTCGTTCGTACCGAAGGAAGCGGATGCGTCGGCTCTTCTCCGGTGTATGCGGTTTTGAAGACGTTGCGCCAGCGCGTGGTCACGGCGTCGCGGCGCCGGCGCCGCGCCTCGTTTGCGATGCGAACGACGAAGAGCAGCACGATCAGTGCAAACGTCATCACGGCCGATACGCCGACGCTCGCTTCGATGATGTAGACGAGAAGATTAGAAGCGTTCACGCAGCGAAACCCGGATTTCGAATCGGCTGTATGCGCCGACCAGCACGTCCCAGCCCACGCCTGCCTGCCACGCGAGATGCGAATTCATCCAGTGCCTCTCGGTTGCGTTGTACGAATACGCCTGGTAAACGGCCACGGTCGTTCCGACGCCCGTCGATTCGACGTCGCGTCCGGCGGAGATAGCGAACGACTCGTCGTCGCAGCCCACGGTGCGATCGTAGCCCGCGCGCTCCGAGACCGCCGTGCCGGAAACGTTCGAGAGCACGGCGCCGGTGAGCGCGAAGTCGAAATGCGATTGTCCCGCGTAGCGGTCGAACCCGACCGTCGTGATCCCCGCGTTTTGCGTGCTGTACGCGCGGTCGACGTACTGCGCTTGCACGCCGTAGCCGCGCGATGCGCGCACGTCGACGCCGCCACCGAGGATCGTCGCCGGAAGAAACGCGTGTGTCGAGCTGAAGCCGCCAACGAGATCGGCGAGGACGTTGGGAGCGAGCTTGTCATAGACGCCGGCTTCATAAGCTGGATCCGTTTTGCCGAATCGCTGGTCGTCGGCCGCGCGCAGGTATGCGGAACGCGTATTGCCGTCGCGCACGACCGCTTGCACGAACTGCTCGCGCCACGGGACATTTCCACGCGTCACCGCGGCGCTGGAAGCGCCGCTGTCGACTTGTACGTAGCTAGTTACAGCGTCACCAAACGAGCACGCCGCAACGGCAGGGAGAGCGGGAAGTACTGCGGCCGCTGTTAGTGACAAGAACGCGGCGTGGCGGATCAAACCGCGACCTCCCTGTTCTTCGTCGTTTCGATGACGGCGCTCAGGATATCGTCGAGGCGCGCCGCCGGCGCGAAGTCGAGCATACGCCGTGCTTTGGTAATGTCGGGAACGCGCCGCTGAATCTCTTCGAATCCGTCCGTATACGCTTGATCGAACGGGACGAATGAAAGCGAGGAACTCGAACCTGTCATTTCGATCACTCGCCGCGCGAGGGAGACGATCGACGTCTCTTCGGGATTTCCGATGTTGAACACTTCGCCTGCAAATTCATCGACGCGTTCCAGCAGGCGGATCAAGACATCCACGACGTCATGGACCGAACAGAAGCATCGCGTTTGAGAGCCGTCGCCGTACACCGTGAGCGGCTTTCCCGCCAGTGCTTGCGAAACGAAGCGCGGAATCACCATGCCGTACCGTCCCGTTTGGCGCGGCCCGACGGTATTGAAGAGGCGAACGACAACCGGTGATAGTCCGCGTTCGCGATGCAGCGCCAGCGCGTAAAACTCATCGAACGCCTTCGTGCACGCATAACTCCAGCGACCGACGGTCGGCGACCCGAAGCAGATCGGATCGGTTTCGAGCGACGGGATGCGTGTGGTCAGACCGTAGACTTCCGACGTAGAGGCGAGGAGAATCGGAAGGTTGTGACGCGCCGCAGCATCGAGCACGACCTCCGCGCCGCCGGCATTCACCGCAATCGTTTCGAGCGGGCTCTCCATGATGATCTTCAATCCGATACGCGCCGCTAGGTGAACGACGGCATCGCATGTTTTCATCGTCGCATTGAGTGTGGAGACGTGCCGGATATCCGAGTCGACGAACGTAAAGCGCCGGTCGTTCATCAAGTGCGCGATGTTTTCGAGCGAGCCGGTCGAGAGATCGTCGAACGCGACGACGTCGTTGCCTGCTCGCAGAAGTGTTTCGGCGAGATGCGATCCGATGAACCCCGCTCCGCCGGTGATGAGGATCTTCATAGGCGTACGATCTGACCTTTCGCTCTCGCACGGTCGTCGGGGCCGATCGCATCACGCGTGTCGACGACAAGGCCGGCATGACGAGCGATCAGTCCGTGGTTGACCGTGCTGTGTTTGGTGAGGATGACGACGCAGTCGGTGTTTTCAAGGACTTCAGCCGTGAGCTGCACGCTCTCGAGCACGTCGTAACGGCGCCGGCGCAGATACGCGCTGTCTTTGGCAACGCGCAGCGAGCGGCGTTCGCGCTCGATCTTCGCAACAGGACGCCATTCCGGCCAATCATGGAAGTCGAAGTCGAGCACCGGAACGAGAGGATCGTGATACGCAACGAACGCGCCCTTTGCGCGCAATCGGTCGATCACGGCAATCGCGGGACTCTGACGCGTATCGTCGATGTCGCCTTTGTAGGCAACGCCGACGATGAGAATCCGCGCGTCGCGCAAGGCTTTTGTCTGCGCGTTCAAGCCGTCCGTGATGAGGTCGACGACATACGCCGGCATCTGCGAGTTGACTTGATCCGCCAGCTCGATGAAGCGGGCGATGAACCCTTGCTGCTCGGCTTTCCACGCAAGATAGAGCGGATCGAGCGGAATGCAGTGGCCGCCGACACCGGGGCCCGGCGAAAACGGCATGAATCCAAACGGTTTTGTCGCGGCGGCCTTGACGACTTCATTCGTATCGATGCCGAGATGATTGCACAGCACCGCAAACTCATTGATGAGTCCGATGTTGACGAGGCGGAAGGTGTTTTCGAGCAGCTTCACCGTCTCCGCGACGCGTGCCGAAGACACGTCGTGGACGGAAACGACGGCCGCGGAGTAAACCTGATGCGCGAGCAACGTGGAGCGTTCGCTGCAGCCGCCGACCACCTTTGGAATCTTGTGCAGCGGATAGCCGCTTCCGGGGTCAACGCGCTCGGGCGAAAACGCGAGCAGAAAATCGCTGTCGAGTTCGAAACCACGTTCGCGGAACATCGGGAGCAGCAACTCGTCCGTCGTGCCCGGATACGTCGTCGATTCGAGCACGATCAGTTGACCGGGCCGCATGGCATCGGCGATGTTCGCAGCCGCGCCGCGAATATACGAAAGGTCCGGGTCCTTCGATTTTGCGAGGGGAGTCGGAACGCAGATGATGACGACGTCGCACGCGGTAAGTTGCGAGAAATCGCCGGTCGCGCGGAGGCGATCCGCGTCGATCGCAAATGCGAGTTCCTTATCGGTGACGTCTTGCACGTGCGAGCGGCGCGCATTCACGCAATCGATGCGGTCGGCGTTCATGTCGAACCCGATCACGCTCCGAAACGAGCGCGAAAGTTCGAGCGCGAGCGGCAGCCCGACATAGCCGAGGCCGACGATGCCGATCGTCGCAATCCGATCTTCCACGCGCCGTTCAAGGACGGCGAGCGGTTCCGTGGCCTCGGACTGTGGGATACCGAGCGGCGAGCTGAGATTCATGCGTCTCCAAAGGGGAACGGCCGGGCGCTCTAACGGCAACCGGCGAACCCTACTCCAGCATCTTGGCGCTCGCTTGTGAATTTTTCAACCTCGGTTACTTTAATTTACAGCCAAGCAATGGCCAAGAAGCCTCCGCGAACGCGGCGGCTATGGCTCTGATGGGAGAATTTTGGGCCTTACCTCCCGAGCGGCGGGTGCGGCGAGTGCTTCGGGTGGACTGGAAGCTGCCGGCGGAGGTTCGGATGCTCGCGCAGCGAGCCGGTGTAGTACATCACGGTGCCGCGGCCGCTCGTCGCGGTCACGACGGGACCCGACTGAAACGACCCCTCGGACACGACATGGCCGTCGCCGCTGTGCGCGTCGATCTGCGCGCCCCCGCGCGCGATGCCGAGCGCGATGTTCCCGCGCTCGCTTTCGAAACGCGCGAGGCCCGGTTGAAAACTGCCGTTGTCGTAGATGATCGATCCGGTCAGACTCGTCGCTTCGATTTGTCGCGCGGTGCAGTTCTCGAAGAACATATTGCCGCGTCCGGTTCGCGCGCGCACGCGATCGAACGTCGAATTACGAACGATGACCGGACCATTGTTGACTTGAAGGCCGCCGGTTCCGCTGACGTCGTTGAGATACAATAAGCCGGCCCGCACCGTCGCAAAGAATGTCCCGCCGTGATATCCGTCGATCGAAACTTCGCCTCGTCCGACACGCGCAACGAGCAGGGGCGATCCATTCGGAATGGAGAGCGTCAGATTTCCGACACCCTCGAATACCACCGCGTCGTGCGGTGATGGATCGAGCGCCGCAATGAGAAACGGCTCGGGCGGCAGCATGAGCGGACCTTCAGGCGTGTCGATCGTTTGCGCGAAGAACGTGAACGCCGGCGGAAGATTCGGCGGAACGCGTTCGATATGGCGGACGTTGATCGTCGAATCCGCATCGATCTGCACATCGTTACGATTCCAGGTGCGCACCGTCACCATGCCCGTTTGAAGTTGCGCGAAGACGACCGGCGCGCCGGTCGTCGCTACCGTTTGCGTATCGGCACTCGCGCTCGTCACGCTTGCCGGTACCAATAGAAAAGCGAACAGGAAGCACGCGACCCCCTGCCGCCATCCGTGTAACCCCACGATGCGATTGTACGTGCGGTTTCGCGGGCAGGTCATGAGGACTCGGTGAGCGATTCGTCGATGGCGGGAAGCTCTACGCGGAAGAGCGCGCCGCCTTCCGGTGCGCGAGCCGCAATCACGGTACCACCGTGCACGCGTGCGATCGAGCGTACGATGGCAAGCCCGAGGCCCGTTCCGGGAACGTTTCGCGAATGCGCGCGATCCGCGCGATAGAAGCGTTCGAAGACCGCCCCTAACTCGGCGTCGGGAATTCCCGGGCCGGTATCCCCAACTTCGACCCACGCCTTTCCGTCGTTGCCCCCGACGCGAACATTTACGGAGCCCGACGGCGTGAACTTTATCGCATTATCGATCAAGTTACCGACGAGCTGGCGCAGCAAATGTTCGCTTCCCTCGACGAGCGGCGAATGTTCGGGACGATCGAATTCGAGCGCGAGTCCTTTTTCGGTTGCACGTTGCGATGCGCCGCGCACGGCCTCGGCGGCGACCATCGCAAGCGACAGCGGTTCTTTCGGAACGTCGTCACCGCGATCGGCTTTCGCCAGCGTCAACATGCCGTTGACCATATCGGCGAGCGCCGCGCTTTCGCGCGCGATCGTTTCCAAGCTTTCGCGCCGCACCGCTTCGTCGCGGTCACCCCAGCGCATCAACAACTGCGCGTTCGCATTAATCGATGTCAGCGGCGTCTTTAGTTCGTGCGACGCATCCGAGATGAACTGGCGCTCACGAGCAAACGCTTCTTCGAGCCGCGCAAGTAAATCGTTGAAGCTTCCCGTGAGTTCGCCGATCTCGTCATGGCGGCGCGTGACGAGGCGCACGTCGAGGCGCTCCGATCCTACTTCGCGCATCGCTTGCGAGAGCGTCGTGATCGGTTCGACCGCCTGTGCGGCAAGAACGAACGACAACACGACGACGGCGACCGCACCGCCGAGCAGAATCAACACGATCGCCTGACGCCCCTGTTGGAACGTTCGATAGAGCGCATCGAGCGGCTCGGCAACATGCACGATCGCCGCCGCGTTGCCGCTGCGGAAGAGGCGGTCTTCGACGAGAAACGGCCGCTTGTTGAGAGAGATCGTTCGAAAGTCGCTCTCGTGCCCGGGCCCGATTGCCGTATTCGGCGGAATATTCGTCGAGCCGAGATTCGGCGTGCGCGCGATCGGATAGCCGGCAACGTTGTCGACTTGAATGAATGTGTTCGGCGACTCCCACAGCGTGAGATTCGCGCTGCTGAAGAGCTGGTCGAAGGTCTCGGGTGCGAACGGACCGAGCGCAAACGGATTGGCGGCTTCGACGCGTTGCGCGATGTCCGACATCGTCGTATCGACGCGCGCGCGCGCTTCGTCGAAAAGAATCGACTGCAGGCGCCACACGATCACGCCGCTCATCCCCGCAAGCACCACGATCAGCAGCAACGCGTACGCCGCCGCAATGCGCCACTTCAATGAGAGGTGAGACACGAAAGCTAGTCTTTGATCGTGTAGCCGACGCCGCGGACCGTGGTGATCAGCTTCTCGTCGAATCCTTCGTCGACTTTGCCGCGGAGATAGCGGATGTACACGTCGATCAAGTTGGAGTCACCGAGGAAATCGCTTCCCCAGACGCCGTTGAAAAGTTCATCGCGTGTGTGTACTTTGTTGCGGTGCAGCAGTAAGTACTCGAGCAACGCGTACTCTTTCGCGGTCAGCGGGACTGATTTTCCTCCGCGCGTCACTTCGCGGCGGTCGCGATCCATCACGACGTCGCGGTATTCGATCTTGTTGCTCCTCGGATGCTGTTGCCGAAGACGGGCACGCACGCGAGCGAGCAGCTCGTCGGTTGAAAACGGCTTGGTCAAATAGTCGTCGGCACCGAGATCCAAGCCGGCCACACGATCGGGCACACGGTCTTTCGCGGTGAGCATGATCACCGGAACGTTGCTCTTTGCGCGCAAACGTTTCGTGACTTCCAATCCGTCCATGCGCGGCAACATCAAATCGAGAATGACGAGGTCGGGCTCTTTGAGCGCTTTTTCGAGCCCCTCGAGTCCGTCGTGCGCGACGTCGACCTCGTAGCCCTCATGCTGCAGTTCAAGTTGAAGGACGCGGCTGATAGCCGCATCGTCTTCAACGATCAAGACCTTATATGCGCTTGCCGGCTCGTTCATGCCGGAACTAATTTAGCGATGGCGCGCGTCGGCGCCCCTTGCCGCGGATTGGAATCCGGTGAAAATTGAGAGCCAGATAGCGACGGCACCGCCGGCGGCGATCCACGCGAGCGTCGAGTAATTCGAGAGGAAATCTTCGCTCGTCGAACCGATCGCTTCGAGCGAGTGCATGAAGAGCGTTCCGCCGCCCAAGACGACGAGCGCGATCAGCCAGGTTGCGACGGCGGCCACCGCACCGAGGAGCGCCGTTTCCCACGGTTTGAAGAGCGGTGCGGGACGATAGACGGTCGCGGTCAGAATCGAAGCGCGGAGGTCGACAGGCGGCTCTTCCAGTGGGAGCGCAAAAAGGGCGCGGTCGAGTGCCTCGTCGTTATCGTATTTCATTCTAGTACCTCCGCCGCGCTTAGAAGCTTGCGCAATTGCTCCTTCGCCCGGAATAAATGTGTTTTCACCGTTCCCATCGGCAGTCCCAGTACTTCGGCGATTTCTTCGTACTGTTTACCCTGAAGATGGTAGAGCGTGATGACCGTCCGGTACTTCTCCGGAAGGGCGTCGATCGCGGCACGCAGCCGGCGTGCCTCGTCGAGTGCGATGGCTTCCCGTTCGGGGCCCGGCCCGGGATCGGCCCGTTCCGGCATCTCCTCGTTACTGTAGCGCTTGTTCCGGTTGAGCCGGTCGCAACAGGCATGGTAGGCGATCGCAAAGATCCACGTCGAAAATTTGGCGCCCTGCTTGAACGTCCGCAGCGACCGGTAGGCCTTGAAAAACGCTTCCTGGGTCGCATCGCGCGCCTCTTCGACGTTGCGCAGCGTCCGGTAGCAGAGGTGGTAGACCGCCCGGTCGTACCGCTCGACGAGCGTGGCAAAGCCCTCGGGGTTGCCGCCGAGGGTCATCGCAACGAGCTCGCCGTCCTCCGGCCCCGCGTGCATCGGGTCTATCCGACGCACCTCCGCAAGCACTGCAGACACGCGTCATGTACGGCGCGGAGCTGCCTTATGTTTCGTACGTAATTATGAAACAACCGAGGTCCCCAACCGTACGTGAGACAGGCACAACCACGGAGGCCTAAAGCAGAAAAGATGCTCACGACAGTCAAGTTGAACAAAACACTCCCGAAGGCGGTACTCGTCGAAGGAACTGCGCGGGACCTGCGCCCCACGTTCCAAGGCTGGGGTCCGCGGATCTAATGCGCGTGATGGAACGGCCATCGCGTACGGGCTTGATCTCGCTGCTCATCGCCGTTGAGGTCGTGATCGCGGGTTTCGCCCTGTTCACGCTTCGCGGAGCCGGTTTTGCTTCCGCCGGCGGTTTTCACGCCGTCGATTATAGCGCACCGACGATAGCCCCCATCAGCGCCGGATCGGCGCCTGTCGTGACCGTCGACGATATCGATTCGCGCGTCGTCGTCACTCCCTCGAACGACGGACTCGTTCATGTGACCGATCGCACGGAAGTGCACGGACTGATTTTCGGCGCGGATCACGCGCAAGTATTGCAAGTGACGCGCACGCTCGACGGCGTTCGCGTTTATCGTCCCGAAGGGCACTTTTTCCTCGGCGATTCGAACAACCGGATCGAACTCTCGGTTCCACCGAGCACGCAGTTGAAGATCTCGCGCAGCGGCGGCGACGACATCAGCGGATTGCAAAACGGCGTCGACGTCGTTTCGCAAGACGGACACATTTCGCTCGCGGACATGAAGGGCGAGATCAAAGCGCACAGCGATGACGGACGGATCGAGTTGAGCAATATCTCGGCGAACGCGATCGACGCGACGACGAGAGATGGCCGTATTCTTGCATCACAAATTCAAATGACCGGCGCAGCGCCGAGCGCGACGCTTCACACCGATGACGGATCGATGCGCATCAGCGGCACATTTGCCTCCGGCAGTTACACATTCACCACCGGCGACGGACGGATCGAACTCAGCTTGCTTAACGGATCCGATACCAGCGTCGACGCCTCCACCGGTGACGGCCACGTCCTCGTCGACGGCCGCGAACAAGCCGGTCAACCAATCCGTGTCGGAGCGGGCAGCGCGGCAATGCGTGTCCGAAGCGAAGACGGATCGGTCCACATCACCACGAACGGAGCCCTCTAGTCATGGCAGATCAACTCGTCCCCCTCTTTGGGATCATCTTTCTCTTCGGAGCGCCGGTCGCCGCGTGGATCGTCTCCCGCGTGCTCGCGCACCAAGAGCGTATCGAGATGATCCGGCGTGGCATGGTGCCGCCGCCCGATTCGCGTCTCTATCGCGACATGCAACGGCGCGGCTGGCAGTCGGGACCGATTCCGCCGCCCCCCGGGCCGGCTCGGGGTCCGATTCCGACGCCGCCGGGCGCCTACTATGACGAGCAGCTCTACGCGCAGAGTCAGATGCGTAAAGGCGTGATGGTGACGATGGTGGGCTTTGCGCTGCTGATCGGCCTGTCGTTCATCGGCTACCGCGGTGACGGACGAATGGACTTCGGTCCGTGGCTGCTCGGTGGATTGATTCCGATGTTTGTCGGAATCGCGCAAATCATCAACGCGTTGCTCAATGGCGCGCGCTTTCCGGGGATGCAAATGGGAGCTTCCGGCCCCGCGCAGCAGTCGGCGTTCACCGCTCAGCCGCCGCCTGCCGGCGGCGTGCCGCCGAATCCGCCGCCGCCGCCGTCCGCGGGATCCTACGGTGGATGGCGTCCGGGTCCGACGCCCGAGATCGAGAAGCCGGCGCAGCCGCCGGACGCACGCTAGCGACGGCAGCGCTGCCTTCGGCTAGGAAACAGAAAAGCCGGTTCATTTGAACCGGCTTTTCCGCTGCTGCTAGAGGTTGTAGATGCTTCTCTCGGAGGTTAACTCGTCGCGTGTGACACGGGAAAGAGGTTACTTGCAGGAGACGAGCGCGATTGCCCAGCCCGCTGTAGTTCTCGTTCGCACGAGATAGCCGTCCGCAGTTCGGTCGTAGACTTGATACCCGGCGCGTAGCGCGTCGGCCAACGTTTTGAATACCATCAGACCTGCCATTTCTGCGGACCCTCCTTTCCCATTTTTGATTCTCTACTATCTATAACGGCTTATGTCGCGCGAAGGTTCAGTGTAGTTCCCCGGACTTTGTTAAAAATTTGGAGAACGTCTTCACATTATGCCCATCGTTTCGCCGCTTGCCACTATCCATACCGCGGTAGTGACGGATCGACGAGAGCTCGCGCCCGGCGTCGTCTTACTTGGTTTTGACGCGCCGGATCTCGTCGCTGTGACCCGTCCCGGATCGTTTGTCATGGTCGTTCCGCCTAGCGGCGAAAGTGCTGCAACGGCACTTGGTGTGTATGAAGCGGACCGGAATCGAGCGAGTATTCTGTTTTTCGTCGTAGGGAACCGTACACAGGAATTATCAAGAATTTCTGAGGACGACCGCATCAGCGTCGTAGGGCCGCTTGGCAATGGCTTTACAATCGGAAGCGAGCGCGACGTTGCCATTGTTGCCGGCGGTGTTGGTATAGCATCGGTGTTATTGCCCGCGCAAGCCTATGCACGAGCTGGTGCGCGCGTTCGGTTGTATTATGGTGCGCGCACCGGCGAACTGCTCGTCGAACGGGATCGCTTCGCGCAAGAAGGCTGCGACGTGCACGTCGCGACGGACGACGGCAGTATCGGATACAAGGGCTATGTGACCGCGCTGGTTGCACAAACGGATCGTCCGCCGGATGTCATCCTTGCGTGTGGACCGACGCCTATGCTGCGCGCGGTCGCGAGCGTTGCAAGCGACATGCACGTCCCCGCGCAATTGTCGCTCGAAGAAACGTTTGCGTGCGGTGTCGGCGGATGCTGGGGATGCGTCGTGCCGATCGTCAATACGTCGGCGCAAGCGCCGAGTTTTCCGCCGGCGCAGCGTAACGGCAGCGACGTCGTCTACGCCCGCGTCTGTAAAGAAGGCCCGGTGTTTTGGGCACACGAGTTGAGATGGTGAATGCAATGATAACGACGCGCGCGATCGATCTGTCGGTTCGTCTCGGAAAACTCGAACTGCCGTATCCCACGCTGATGGGAAGCGGATGCTACGGTTCCGGTGAAGAGTTTGCGCCGTTCGTCGATCTTTCACAAATCGGCGCGGTGGTGTTGAAGAGCGTGACGCGCCGGCCGCGTCTCGGTAACCCGACGCCGCGTCTGGTACACACGCCCGCGGGAATGCTCAACGCGATCGGCTTGCAGAATCCGGGCATCGACTGGTATCTCGAACACGACGTCGCGAAGTTCGCGCAGCGTCCGTGCACCGTTATCGGCAGCATCGCAGGCTTTTCCGTCGACGACTACGCGTACACGTGCGAGAAACTCGCCGCGCGCGACGAGATCAAAGGGATCGAGTTGAACATCTCGTGTCCGAACGTGGCAAGCGAAGGCGAAACGTTCGCCTGCGATCCGAACCTCACCGCGAAGGTCGTGCGCACGGCACGCGCGACGACGGATAAAACGCTGATCGTGAAACTTTCACCGAATGTGACGAACATCGCGTCGATTGCGCGCGAAGCGGAAAGCGCTGGAGCCGACGCTCTCGCCGTCATCAACACCGTTCGCGGTATGGCGATCGACGTGGATGCGTGGCGTCCGCGGCTCGGAAACGTCACCGGCGGTTTGTCGGGACCCGCGATTCGCCCGATTGCCGTCCTCGCCGTCTACGAAGTGGCGCGCGCAGTGAAAGTTCCGATCGTCGGGCAAGGCGGCATCGAAACGACGAGCGATGCGCTCGAGTTCTTTTTGGCCGGCGCGAGCGCGATTTCGATCGGCACGGCGAACTTCACCGATCCGCGCGTTCCCGTGCGCATCGTCGAGGAACTACGCGCGTACCTTGCAAAGCGTGGACTGCGCGCTTTACAGCAGATCGTCGGCAAAGCAAACGTCGGGTTCGCGAACCCATACCAATACGAAGGAGACGAAGGATAATCTCATGGCCCAGCTGATCGTCGCACTCGACGTGCCGAATGCGGATGAAGCCGAACGGTTGATCGACCAGCTCTACGAGCTCGATGTCATCTTCAAAATCGGGATGGAGTCGCTTTACGGGTATCCCGAGCGCATTTTTTCGTACTGTGAAGCGCGGGACGTGCGCTTTTTCGTCGATGCGAAACTCCACGATATCCCGCGTACGGTCGGCGCCGCAATCAAGGCGCTCGTTCGTCCCGGCGCCCACATCATCAACGTTCACGCGCTTGGCGGAATCGAGATGATGCGCGCCGCGGTGGAAGCCGCCGAAGAACGCGCGGGCGAACTCGGATTATCGGCGCCGCATATTTTTGCCGTGACGATTTTGACGAGTCATGCGGCAGTGGATCTCGGCGAACTGGGTTTGCAAGGCGGCCCCGGCGAGAACGTCACGCGACTCGCCGCGCTTGCGCGTGATTCGGGATGCGCCGGCGTGGTATGCAGCGCGCATGAAGTGCACGACTTGAAGAGCTTTTTCGGCGACGATTTTCTCACGCTCACGCCCGGGATTCGTCCGAGCGGTTCGGCGCACGGCGATCAAAAACGCGTCATGACGCCCGCGATGGCCGTAGAAGCCGGCGCGGATTACCTCGTCGTCGGCCGCCCCATTACTGAAGCGCCGAGTCGGGTTGAAGCGGCGCGCGCGATCCTTGACGAAATGCATGCTCATGCCGATCACGTCTGATTTCGATCTCAATTCCGCGCTGCACGAGCGCGGCGCGCTGCTCGAAGGCCATTTCCGTCTGAGCTCCGGCCGCCACAGCAATAAGTTCATCCAAAAGTTTCGCATCCTCGAAAGCCCGACGCTCGTCGAACAAGTCGGTCGCCGGATCGCGGATGCCTTTCGCGATGCGCATCCGACGGTCGTCGTCAGCGCGGCGATCGGCGGCATCGTGCTGGGCTACGAAGTTGCGCGCCAACTCGGCACCAATGGGATCTTCGTCGAAAAAGAAGGCGGCGTTGCGAAGCTGCGGCGCAGCTTTCATCTGACGCCCGACGATCGCGTGCTCGTCGTGGAAGACGTCGTCACTACGGGAATGTCCGCCCGTGAGGTAATGGACGTGGTGCGATCGTACGGCGCGCAAGTCATCGGCGTCGGCCTTATCGTTGAACGCAGCGCGACGGATTTCGGCGTTCCGACGCACGCCCTGCTGAAGCTTCCGATCGAATCGTTCGACGCGGCAGAGTGCCCACAGTGCGCCGCAGGGGAACCGATCACCGATCCGGGCTCGCGCCGAGCTTAGGTATGGAGCTCTCGATTCGCTCCGCGACTGCCGACGACGTCGCGTTCATCGAGAGCCTCGGAAAACGTACGGTGATCGACAGCGTCGCCGCAATGCGGCGTCCCGCTCCCGCCGATGTCATTGAGAACTTCGACCGGCTCCTGCACATCGTCGAGGGTCGCGAGCACGTGGCACTCATCGCCGATGACGGCGGTCAACGGGTCGGCTTTTTGTTGATGCTTCAATCGCTTCCGGATGAAGTCACCGGGCAGGACCAGGCGTTTATCGCCTACATGGCCGTCGAGCGCGAACGCCGCGGCGGCGGCATCGGGGCGGCACTGTTGACGGCGGCCGAGGATGAGGCGCGCAAGCGCGGCGTGCCGTATATGGCGTTGATGGTGACGGAAGAAAACGCGTCGGCCCGTGCGCTCTACGAACGCGCAGGCTATCTCACGGAGCGCCGCTTGCTGTGCAAAATGCTGTAAGCCCGCGCGCATGGCGGCGAATCATGATCGGCGCGGCCGTCGTGATCGTCCTCGTGATCGCGTTCGTCTTTGCCGAACACATTCCGCGCACGCTCTCCATCTTTTTGATCGCAGCGTTCATCGCATTCGGCGTGCAGCCGATTTGCCAGCGACTGGAGCGGCGAAAGGTTCCCAAGCCGATGGCGATCGCGATCGTCTTCACTGTTTTGCTGGTGCTCATCGTCATCGGCTTGGTCGTCATCGTTCCGCTGACCGTTGGACAGCTCAACGTTCTCGCTCAAAACGTGCCGGCATACGTTGCAACGGTTCAAGGGTGGCTTTCGGAAGCGCAACTGTACCTGCAACATCACATTCCGGGTTTTCGCGCTCCCTCGAACGCGTTCGACATCGGGACTTTGAGCGCCGGAAAGCTGGCCCCGCTTGCAACGGGGACGTTGACGTCGCTCGGTGCTATCGTCGTCGGCACAGCGACCGCGTTCTTCATCGCGTTCTCTGCGATCGTGCTCTCGTTTTTCTTTCTGCTCAACGACAGCCAAATTGCCGAGGGATTCGCCGCGATGTTCCCCGTGTCGCGCCGCGAAACGGCGCGAAAACTCGCAGCCGAAATCACCGACACCTTCGGCAGTTACATCTCCGGCCAAGTCATCGTTAGCGCGATCACCGGTCTCGTCATCTGGATTCTTTCCGCGGTGATCGGGTTCAAGTTTTCACTCCTTCTGGGGATCGTCAGCGGCATCGCATATGCAATTCCGGTAATCGGCATGCTGATCGCGCAGGCAATCGCGTTCGTATTGTGCGCGCCCCAAGGCGGGTGGATGATTCTTTGGGTGCAGGTGATCATGTTCGGCATGGCGCGCATCAGCGATAACGTTCTCGTGCCGAAGATCATGGGGCAATCCGTCGGGGTTTCGCCGATGGGCGTCATGTTTGCGGTCTTTGCCGGCGGCGAACTCTTCGGCATGCCCGGACTGCTTCTCGGCATTCCCGCCGCCGCGCTCATCAAGATTCTGTGGCGCTATTTCGTCGCGCCGTGGCTGCACGCGCAGCTGGATCAAGGATGAACGACGATCCGCTCGTGCAGTTCTATCGGGGACTGGCACCCGACAATCGCGGCCGCTATCTCGACGAGATTCTAGCCTGGGACGACGACAAGCTCGAATACACGCACGACTATATTCAGTGGCTTTTCCCGATAACGACGATCGGCGTGAATCCGGACGCACCGCCGGCGAGCGCAGCAACCGCCGAAGCATTTCGCAGTGACGCGTCACTTCGCGAAGCCCTGCGCCGCTCGCTCGAGCGGATGCTCGCGTTTTACGGGCTCGAGCGCGACGGCAACCGTATTGTGCCGCGTAAGGATTTCGAAGCGCGCCGCAGCTGGCTCACGCCGGGAAATCACAACCATCTGCGTCTCACTCGGATTCTGCGGTGTCTGCGCCTTCTCGGCGATGGAGCCGCTGCGCAGGCGCTACACGGATGTCTCATCTTGATCGTGGACGCCGACCGCGCGGCTGGTAAAACGAGCGTTTCCGACACGACGCTTCAGTTTTGGTCGGAAGCCGTCAACGACTGAGTCGACGCTACGACTCCTCTTCGCTTACGAGCGACGACTTCTGCCGAGCGTTTTTGATATAACTCGTCAAAACGCGCCATCCGCCGGTTTTCAGCATTTGCGCCTTTGTTCGCTCTTCGTCCATCATGTGGAACATCTCGCTCATGACGTTGGTGGGAACGAAGCTCGGCGGAAATGCGCGCGGCGGAAAATCCTTGAACGAATTTGCGAACGTGACGACCTCGTCGATGACTCCATAGGCTGATCCGATCTGGTTGATGTTCCAATCCCAGTACGTATTCGACGTGATATCGGCACGTTCAAACGGATCTTGGAAGAGATTGAAGATTTTTTGCAAGCGCAACTGCGTGAAGGGGTTCGCCCAGACTTCCAGTGTGCCCGGGCAGCGCTGTTCGGCATAGACGTACTTGTAGTAGTCGTGCCGTATAGCAACCAGTAGGCCGTCATCGTCCGCGTAGAAAAATACGTTTCGCGCGCTCTTGACGCCGTTGTTCTTGTTTGCGGTTCCGCGGAAAGCGCGCAAGAACGCGGATTGGTCGTGTCCGTCCAAATGGACCTTATAGCGGCGTCCGTTGGCGTGATATCCGGCCTTCAACTTGCTGATGATGTCCGGTTCGCCGACAATACTGCAGAGCGTTGGAATCCAATCGTTATGAGACATCAACTCGTTCGTAACCGTGCCGGGTTCAATCACGCCGGGCCAACGAAGGAGGCACGGGACGCGGAACGCGCCTTCCCAATTGGTGTTCTTTTCCGACCGGAAGGCGGTCATAGCGCCGTCGGGCCACGTGTTCATGTGTGGGCCGTTATCGCTCGTGTAGATGACGATCGTATCGTTCGCGATGCCCATATCGTCGAGGGCACCAAGAACTTCGCCGATCGTGTCGTCGTGTTCCATCATCCCGTCGATGTACTCGCTGTCGCCCTGCTGATAGCGGCCGCGATGTTCGGCGCGGACGTGCGTCCGAAGGTGCATGCGTGTCGAGTTGAACCATAGGAAGAACGGCTTTCCCGCGTCATGTTGACGTTTCATGAAATCGATGGCGGCGCTCGACGTCTCGTCGTCGATCGTTTCCATGCGCTTTCTGGTGAGCGGACCGGTGTCTTCGATCGTCTGCTTCCCGATTTTTCCGAAACGAGGATCTATCGTCGGGTCGTCTACGTCCGTGGCTTTCGTCTTGAGCACGCCGCGCGGCCCGTACTTCGCGCGATACGACGGATCTTTAGGATAATTTGGAAGCTCCGGTTCTTCTTCGGCGTTGAGGTGGTACAGATTGCCGAAGAATTCATCGAACCCGTTCACCGTTGGTAACGTGTCGTTCCGGTCGCCGACGTGGTTCTTGCCGAATTGACCGGTTGCATAGCCGAGATTTTTGAAGAGTCCGCCAATGGACGGATCGTCCTGGCTCATGCCCATCGGCGCGCCGGGGAATCCGACTTTCGTGAGTCCGGTTCGCATTCCGTGTTGCCCGGTGAGAAAAGCCGCGCGGCCCGCCGTGCAACTCTGCTCGCCGTAGTAATGCAAAAACCGGAGGCCTTCATTCGCAATGCGATCGATGTTGGGCGTGTCATAGCCCATCAGCCCGTCGCTGTAGCAACTTAAATTCGTGATTCCGATGTCATCGCCAAAAATGACGAGAACGTTCAGTTTGCGTTGGTCCGGCATTGTATTTCACTCCCGACGCGTTGAATTACGCGTTACGTCGTTAGAATGCCAGATGAGCGTGCGCTCTTCGTATCCGAAAAGCGCAGCGTCCGAACAGCCGAACGCGCGCTATCGCGCCAGACGGCCGTCGTGCAAGGCGGACGGCTCGAATTGAAAGACGACCGACGGATCGGGCCGGTCGCCGCTATGATCGGGATCGATACGCGTGAGGATGTCGCGGATCACATTGAGGCGAGCGGCCTTCTTGTCATCGGCTTTCACGACGATCCACGGCGATTGTACTGACGTGCGCTCAAACATCGCGTCCCGCGCGTTCGTATATGCATCCCAATGCTTGAGGGCCGTTTCGTCGATCGGGCTGATCTTCCACTGTTTGAGCGGATCGGTCTTGCGGTCTTCGAGCCGCTTTTTCTGTTCGTCTTCGCTGATGTCGAGATAGTACTTGATCAATTTGATGCCCGAGCGAATTAGCATCGACTCGAACGTCGGCACCATGTCCATGAATGCTTCGTACTCATCGTTCGTGCAGAAGCCCATCACGTGCTCGACGCCTGCGCGATTGTACCAGCTGCGGTTGAAGCACACGACTTCTTGCGCCGCCGGTAGATGCGGCGTCCAGCGTTCGAAGTACCACTCCGTCGTCTCGCGTTGGGACGGCGTACCAAGCGCGACGATACGCGTTTCACGCGGACTCAGATGCTCGGTAACGCGCTTGATCGTGCCGTCTTTTCCGCTCCCGTCGCGACCTTCGAAAATGAGGAGCACTTTCCAGCCGTCTTTGATAACACGGCGCTCGAAATCAACGAGCCCAATCTGCAACTCACGAAGCTGCTTCTTATAGTCGCTCATAAAGCGTGCTTTCCGTGAACGCTCCTTGACACGGGGAGTGAGCTACATGCTTTCGGGGGCGGAGACGCCGATTAGATCGAGGACTTCGGCGAGTACGGTCTTTGCTGCGAGGCAGAGCGCGAGACGCGCCAGGCGCGTGTCGCGGTCGTCCACGAGGATGCGGCATTCGGTATAGAACTGGTGGAAATCCGATGCGACGTCGCGCGCGTATTTCGCAAGGCGGTGCGGTGCTTCGTGATCGACGACACCGCGTACCACGTTCGGAAATTCCCACAAACGCCGCGCAAGCGCCATCTCTGCCGGCTCGTGCAGTGCGGTCAAAGACGGCTCACCGTTGCGTGCGAGTTCGATGTCTTGCGACTCGGCATTCTTGAGCACCGACGCGATGCGCGCGTGTCCGTACTGGACGTAGTAGACGGGATTCTCGTTGCTTTGTTCGACCGCGAGTTTGAGATCGAACGTGAGCGGCGAGTCGACCGCAAGCATCACGAAGAAGAAGCGGGCAGCATCGACGCCGACTTCGTCGACGATTTCATCGAGGGTAATGATGTTGCCCGCGCGTTTGCTCATGCTCACTTGCTCGCCGCCGCGCAGTAGCGTAATTTGTTGCGAGATCAGTACGTCGAGGTGGCCTTCGAAGCCCATCGCGGCCGCGGCTGCCTTCAACCGGCCGATGTAGCCGTGGTGATCGGGGCCGAGAATATCGATCACGCGATCCGCGCGATTGAGTTTTTCGAAGTGGTACGCGATGTCGGGCGCAAAGTACGTCGGCGAACCGTCGCTGCGGATGATGACGCGGTCCTTATCGTCGCCGAAGTCCGACGTGCGGAAGTATTGCGCGCCTTCGGAAGCATAGATGAGCCCCATCCCGCGCAACTTCTCGAGATCCTCGTTCATGCGTCCGCTCTCGCGCAGCTCTTTTTCGCTCTGCCACAAGTCGAACTTCACGCCGAAGCGTTCTGCGGTTTCGCGCTGCTCTTTGACGATGGTGTCGCGACCGAACGTCGAGAAATATGGAAGCCATTCGGATTCGGGCGCGGCCCGCCACTTTTCGCCGTCGCGCTGGGCGATCGTTTGCGCGATCGGAACCAGATACTCGCCGGGATAGCCTTCTTCGGGGAACGGATATGCGTCGTCGAACAACTGCGCGTAGCGGGCGTAGATCGAGCGTCCGAGCGTTTCCACCTGGCTGCCCGCATCGTTGATGATCCACTCGACGAACACGTCGTAACCGCAAAAACGGAACGCGCGCACGAGCGTATCACCGATCGAAAGCGTGCGCCCCTGCACGACGACGAGCGGCCCTGTCGGATTGGCGCTGCCGAATTCAAGCGAGATTTTCGTGCCGTTCGCGGGGTGTTTGCCGTAATTGAAACCGTCTCGAAGAATCGTCGCGATCAACGTCTGCCACACGACGGGCGCGAGGCGCAAGTTGATGAAGCCGGCGACCGCTTCGATACTAGAGAAAAGCGCGGCGACGTTCGGTGCGGATTCGCGCAGATCGGCGATCATCGTCGCCGCAACGTCGTTCGGTGAACGGCGTGCGGCCTTCGCGAGTGAAAATGCGATGTTCGTTGCGAAATCGCCGAACTCGGGACGGCGCGGCGCTTCGAACCCAACCTTCGCCGCATTCGCCTCCGGATACCGGGCGGTAATGACGCCGCTGAGTGCCGCGGCGAACGCATTGAGCGCATCGTCGGGCAACATTGCCGAACGAGGAACGTCGTTCCAGACTCGCATTGTGGTCTTCGTGTCGTCTCTCACTGGAAGGCTGCGTTGCTCTCCTTTCACGACGCTACGGGTTCGCTCGCTCATCGCGCCTTGTCTTCCAGCGAAATGCGGCAAGAATCTGACAACGCGAGTCTGGAGCGACGTTCCTAGTGATGGTAGGGTTCATTCCTCGAAATCTTCGCCGCGCGATAGAGTTGTTCCAGCACGATCATGCGCGCCCACTCGTGGAGAAATGTCAGTTGCGAGAGCGACCATGCGAAATCGGCTCGTTCGATCAACGCGTCGCCTGCGCCGTACGTTCCCGCTACGACAAAGGTCAGCCGCGTTATCCCGGCGTGCGTCAGCGCTTCGATTTTGCGCGCGAGCACCTCGCTTGAAAGTTCGGTACCGGTGCGTTCAAGCAGCCACAACGTTTCATCGGGGCGCACCAGCCGCAAAATGCGCTGAGTCTCGTCGCGAATGGCCTCTCCCGGATTGCTTCCCGATGCCGCGCGTACTTCGACTTCTTCGTATGGCGCGTATGGACGCAGGCGTTTACGGAATTCCGCGCACGCAGCCGCAACGTACGGCGTACGAAGTTTGTCGACCGCAATGAGCCGAAGCTGCATTGGATGAGCATAGCAAAGGGTTCACGGACTTGCGCGTTGCGCGCAAGACCATGTTAGCGCCGCGTAGCGGCTGCCGCGACGTTCGACGAGTCCTTCGAATTCGAGCATCGCAAGCGCCGCGAGGATTTCCGCGGTATGCCGCTCACTCGCTTCCGCGAGTTCGTCGAGCCCGCACTCTCCCCGCGCGAGCGTCGTGAGGATCGCGCCTTCGAGCCCGCTTCGCTCGGGCAGCTCACGCGCGCATTGCGCGAACGAAACGTCGAGAACTTCCAGGACGTCCGCCGGCGTGCGCGCCAGAATCGCGCCATCGCGGATCAGCGCGTGACACCCCTCGACGTGCTTGCGATCGACGTCGCCCGGAACCGCGAGGACCGGAATCCGCCCCGCCGCCCAATTCGCCGTATTCAAGGCCCCGCTGCGCGCAGGCGCCTCGACGACAAGAACGGCGTCAACGAGCGCCGCGACGACGGCATTGCGTTCGAGAAATTGATGCGGCAGTGCGGGATGGCTCGGCGGCCACAGCGAGAGCACTGCGCCCCCGCTAGCGACCATCCGATGCGCCAGCTCGTGATTGCGTGGCGGAAAGAACGTCTCGTGTCCGCTCCCGAGTACGCCAACGGTCGGCGCACCGGCTTCGAGCGCGCCCTCGTGCGCCAGCGCATCGATGCCGAGCGCAAGACCCGAAACGATGCAGCATCCGGCGGCCCCGAGGTCACGCGCAAACGTACGGGCGACATGGCGTCCATAGCCGCTCGCGCCTCTTGTACCGACGATGGCTACGCACGGCCGGCGGAGGCCGCCAAGCTCCCCGCATAGCCATAGTCCCGGCCCTTGCCAGGCAAAGCCGCGATCGCCTCGCGCTTCGTCGAAGGCCTGGCGCTCCAGGTACCGTGCTCCATCCACGCTCCTCCCATCACGCGCGGCCCTGGGCAAAGCAAGCAGGGTCCCCTCCCACGCCCTCACCAAGGAGGCACGCCCGCGTACCCGAATACGGCCAGCCGCAACACGCCCAGCTCTTCGGAGGATCCTCAGGTGGCAGCAGAAGCCTATTGCGTCAAGTGCAAGACAAAGCGCCAAATCAAAGACGCCGTTCAAATCACCATGAAGAACGGACGCCCCGCAACGGAAGGCAAATGCCCGGAGTGCGGAACGAAAATGTTCAAAATCGGCGCCGCGTCGTAATCGTCAAGTGAAGATTCAAAGGCCGCCCGCGAGTTACGCGGAGCGGCCTTTTTGCGTTACTAGGGATAGTACCGTATAATACGAGCACCCACTATATAGCGGGTGTGTTCCCGGAGATTGCTAGCTGATCTGTCCAACCTGTCGCAAGAGTGAGACGCGCGTCGTCGACTCGCGCGACGATGAAACCGTGGTTCGCCGCCGGCGCGAGTGCTTAGACCCGCGCTGCAAGCACCGCTTTACCACATACGAGCGAATGGAAGCGCCGCGTCTCTTCGTCGTGAAGAAAGACGGACGCCGCGAGCAATATAGCCGCGAGAAGATTCTGAGCGGTCTGCGTAAGGCGTGCGAGAAGCGGCCGATTTCCGAAAGTCACATGGAATCCGTTGCTGCCGATCTCGAGCGCGATCTCTTCGCGCGGGGAGAGAGCGAAGTGAGCTCGACGATGGTCGGCGAGAAGCTGATGGAAGCATTGAAAAAGCTCGACCCCGTTGCGTACATTCGTTTCGCAAGCGTCTATCGTTCATTCCGCGACATCGAGAGCTTCAGAGAAGAGTTATCGCAACTTCTTTCTAAATGACCGCACAGATGGACACCTGCGTGCGGGTTGCGTTGAAGCGTCTGCCCGAATCTCAAGACTTACCGCTCCCTTCCTATATGAGCGATCTCGCTGCCGGCGCCGATCTTTACGCGGCCGTGCACGATGACGTCACGCTCGAGCCGGGAGCGCGCGCGCTCGTCCCCACCGGTATCGCAATCGCGCTGCCGCCCGGATACGAAGCGCAGATTCGTCCGCGCAGCGGCCTTGCGCTCAAATCGGGCGTCACGTGCCTGAACACGCCGGGCACGATCGATGCGGATTATCGCGGTCACGTGCAAGTGCTCCTCATCAATCTTGGGAAGGAACCGGCCGTTATCAAGCGCGGCGACCGGATCGCGCAGATGATCGTTGCGCCGGTGAACCGCGCGGAATTCACCGTCGTCGAGGAGTTGCCCGATTCGCTGCGAGGCGCGAACGGATTCGGAAGCACGGGGGTTGCGTCGTGAAGGTCTACATCGTGGGACGGGGAGCAGTCGGAACCTACTTGGGTGATTTGCTGTCCTCGATCGGCGTCGAGGTAGCGTACGCGCCGCGCGCGCTCTCCGAGGTGACGCCGTTTCAAGCCGACGTTGCTATCGTTGCGGTAAAGGCCTACGACACCGACGGCGCGATTGAAACGCTGCGCCGCGCGATTCCCGATCCGAAGAACACCGTCTTCGTGACGCCGCAGAACGGTGTCGGCAACGAGGAGAAACTCGCTGCTGCATTCGGCGCGGATAACGTCGTGGCTGCCGCGCTCACCGTGCCCGTCGACCGCGATCGTGAAGGGCATGCGAACGCGACGCACGACGGCGGCCTTGCCTTTGCGCCGGTCGGTTCGAGCGCGTTCAACTGGCTCGTTGCAACGTTTGCGAGCGCGGGGCTGAAGATGAAGGTCGTCGACGATTGGCGCGCGCTCAAATGGAGCAAGCTCGCGCTCAACGTCGTCGCCAACGCCAGTTGCGCGATTTTGAACGTGCTGCCGAATCGGCTCGTGCACTTCGAAAAAGTCTTCACGCTCGAGATCCGCATGATTCGGGAAGTTCGTGCAGTTATGGCGGCGATGAATCTGACGCCGATCGATCTGCCGCGATACCCGGTCAAAGCGCTCTTCGCCGCCGCCGCGCTGCCCAGTCCGGTCGCGCGCCGCGTCATGGCTGGTCGCGTTGCCGGAGCACGCGGCACGAAGCCGCCGTCGCTCTTGCTCGATCTGCGTCTAGGCAAACCGCAGACGGAAGTCGACGTCCTTAACGGAGCCGTCGCCGCTGCGGGGCGCGAATACAACGTGCCGACGCCCGTGAACGCGGTGTACGCGCGCGTGCTCGACGATATCGCGAACATGCCGCAACTATGGGCAAAGTATCGCGAGCGTCCCGAGGCGCTGCTCGCGGAAGTCGAAGCCGAGATGCACCGCGCGAAGGCGCTCGCACGGGGCGCTGCGCACTGATGCGCAACCCCGACGTTCCCGAGTCCCTGGAGGGCTGGTGGATTCTCCATCGGATGTTCGTGCTCGACAGGCGGGCGTGGGACGCGCTGCCGGAAAAGCGGCGGACGAAGTTCTCCTCGCATGCGACGGACCTCTTCGAACATCTGCAGTCGGGAAAAGACGGCGACGTCGGGCTCGCGCAGATCGTCGGCCACAAGGGCGATTTGATGCTCACGCATTATGCGCGCACGTATGAAGGGCTCGCGTACGCGCAGACGCTCGTGGACAAGCTGGAAGTTCGTGAATATCTTGCCCCGCTCGGATCGTACGTCTCCGTGCTGGAAGTCGGCATGTATGATGCAACGGCAAAAATCCACGCCGAGTTGGAGTCGCGAGAGCTGACAAGGCATTCGCCGGAGTGGATTGCGGCGTTCGACGAACTCGTGCGCAAGCAAGCCGAGAGCCCGTACGTGGGACCGCGCTTGTTCGCGAAGATCCCGCAGCGCCGGTACGTGTGTTTCTATCCGATGAACAAGAAGCGCGACGGCGTTGACAACTGGTTCATGCTACCGTACGGCGAGCGAGCGAAACTTATGACGGAACACGGGAAGGTCGGGCGCTCGTATCACGGGCTCGTGACACAGGTGATTTCCGGCTCGATCGGTTTCGACGACTTCGAATGGGGCGTCGATCTCTATGCCGATGATCCGATCATCTTCAAAAAGCTGGTCTACGAAATGCGCTTCGACGAAGCAAGTGCGCGGTACGGCGAATTCGGCGCGTTTTGGAGCGGCGTGCAATTCTCCTCACAGGAGCTGCGCGTTTTCCTCGATGGCGACGCGGTTCCGGCGCTCGAGAACCCGGCGTAACATTTCATCAACCGCGGCGGCATCGTGCGGAGCCGCGGCGTCCGTGTCATTGTTGAAGTACACGTAGACATCGCCGGCGCGCGACGCGAGTGCGTCGATTGCGCCGGCCCAGCGTCGCAGCACCCTATCCGGGTACGAGCCGACATAGAGCCCGGTGTATCCGTGCAGGCGCAGATAGGCGAGCTTCGGCGACGTTACCCAGCGCGGCACATCGAGCTTCGGATAGTCGTGAATGCAGAAGGCAATGTCGCGTTCCGACAACAGATCGCGAACCGCCGGTACGAACCATGAGGCGTTGCGAAACTCGACGACGTAGCGATACTCGCGCGGCAGCTTATCCAGGAAGGTCGCCAGGCGCGCGTCGTCGCGCTCGAGATACGGTGGAAACTGCACGAGAATCTGCGCGAGTTTTTCACGTTGGAAGCACGCCGCACGCGCGAAGTAGTTCTCGATGAATTCATCGAGGCGAGGCGGCAAGTCGCGACGATGGGTAATGAGCCGGCTCAGCTTCACGGTGTAGCGGAAATCATCGGGGACGGTTTCGCACCACACGTGAACCTGTTCCGGTTTGGGCAACCGGTACGTCGTCGCATTGAGCTCGACCGTGCTAAAGTGTCGAGCATAGTAAGCCAGCCACTTCCGTTGCGCGACGGTTTTCGGATAGAACCGCTCCCGCCAGCTCCCGTACACCCAACCGCTCGTTCCGACCCGGATCACGAGAACATTATTCCCAGATGGTTCGGTCAGGCGCCCGGTTGGGAAAACGTCCTAAAGGGAACAATTTGCTCCAAAGACGGGAACGTTACACTCGTGGTGCGCGTAAAAAGAATTCCCTTGGTCCTCGTAGCTCTCTTTGCACTTGCCGCCGTCGCGTCGCAAGCATCGGGTGACGCCGCTCTCACTGCCGCGCGCGATCGCAACCCTTCGTTAGAGGCATATTCGTTTCACGTAACCGTCGCGATGCGCATGCAAACATTTCCTTGGTTACGTTTTCACCTCAATGGAACCGGCCAGTACGTGCGTGGAGAACGCTACGTCATCCAGTTCGAGCAAGTGCCGTTTTTTGCGCGAGACATGAACACGATCGATCTATCCGCATTGGATCCCACGTTGTGGCCCAAGCACTTCATCGTGACCCTCACCGATCGTAAAGACGGAATGACGACGTTCACGCTGCACCCCCGCGACATCGATCCGTCGGATCCGAATCCTTTGCAAACGGCTCAGGTTTCGTTAGATTCGAGCGACGAGACGAGGAATGTCGTGCTGCAGTATAAATCGGGCGAGATCGACATGAGTCTCGCTCCGGGCGAGACGCAAGGATATTTTCTGCCCGTAAGTAGCGACGTCAAAGTCAGCATGCCCGGGAAAAATCTTTCAGCGCACGCGGACTTTGCGGATTACACGATCATTCACGAGGGGGCGACGGCATCGTCCTCGGTGCTAGAGCATTCGCCAGGTCGCGGAACAGCGCGACCGCACCAAGTCCGGCGTTCCCTTTCTCGTCGTACGCTTTCGGGCCGTTCGTCGCTTCAACCGCAATCGTAAGCTTCTGACTCGGGAGAGTACCAACCGCTCCCGATGCCCCGGCGAATCCGAGTGTTTGCGTGATCCACGCCCCCGTGATGATGACGCCAAGGCCGTAACTAAAGGTGGCGTTGTTCGCGCGACAGGCGGCGCAGTTTGCTTGCGTATGGCCGAAGCCGACGAGACTCGGTTTGATTTGCGCTTCCGACGACGCCTTCGATAAGAGTTTTCCCGACGCAACGGCTTCGAGCGACGTATTGAGATCCGAGATGTCGGTCGTTTCGACCGCACCTTCGATCGTCGTCCACGACGGATTCCAGAAGGTTGATTCTTCGTAGAACGGGATGCCGGGTTTGATGCCGAGCGTCTCGCGACGCTCGGAGCTGAACGAGTGCAGCGCGGGATACGGGATCGCCGGCGTGGCGCCCCCGTTCGTATTTTTCAGACGCATCGGCTGCAAGACGTAGCGCCGTAGCGCATCCGCGAGCGGCATGCCCGCGATCTTTTCGAGCACGCGTCCGAGAATGACATAGTTTGTATGCGAATAGCCCCAGTTCGTACCGGGCGCGAATTGCATCGGTTTCGATACGCCGATGTGAATGAGTTCCTCCGGCGTCCATTGACGGAACGGATTGCGATAGAGCGCATCGTAGAGCTCCGGTTGATACACGTAGTCGGCGTAGCCTGAAGTCATTTGCGACAAGTTGCGCAGTGTGATGCGATTCGCGTTCGGAAGGCCGGGGAAGTAGTTCGACAGCTTCGTTTGCAGCGTTACTTTCTTTTGATCCACGAACTCGAGCAGCAGCGTCGACATGTATGTGAATACGAGCGCACCGTTACGAAAGTGCATCTGCGGCGTTGCCGGAACGCCGGTCATCGAGTCGCCGAAGGCGCCGGTATAAATGGTTCGCCCATTTGAACGAACCTGCACGATGACGGCTTTTAAATGCTGCTGCGTCATCGAGGACTTGACGACGTGAACGATTGCAGCTGTCGTCGCTTGCATCGTTACGCCGGCGACGCATCCGGCGGACGGCCGAACGGCGAGAGCGCTTGTTCGTACGCGTATCGCGCGCGCATCTCGGCGGCAAGTTCCATCAAAAATTCTTGCGCCGTGTCGGTCGCGAGGCGGTGCCCGAGGAGTTTATCGAATGTAGTTCCCGCACTTCCGAACGGAGGCTCATATTCTCCGTCGAGCTCCAGAATGGTGGTATCTTTGTCGTGTTCGCGTGCGGTCAACGTGCCTTCGAACGTCGGAAAGACGCCACCCGGCTCGGGCTCCCACGTAACAACCCACGGACCGTTTGCGTCCGCCGTCAGCGGCATGCAACCAATCAGCACCGCCTTTGAAAGCTCAAAACCGGTGAGCGGAACATGCGCGCGTAACTCGTGCCGCCGCGGTCCTGTCGATGCAATTGCCGAGAAGCCTTCGTGAAGGTACTCGACGACGCGATGGAGCGGACAGTGAAGATAGACGCTGGCGGTGACCGTGCTCATCCTTCACAACGTAACCGCAACCTGTGAGCGAGTTGTGATGGGATGAGGAATTTCTTGCGCCTATCGCGCAATCGTTTCGGCGCAGCCTTGACTATGCGTCAGTCACGCGTAATCGGCGCAGTCCACAGCGCCTGCCATGTGATGGGCCCGACGATGCCGTCCGGTGCAAGTCCCTTTTGCGATTGGAACGCAAGGACGACGCGAGCGGTTTCCGGGCCGAAATCACTGTCCACCGCCAAATGCCATCCGCGATCGACGAGCCGTTGCTGCGCTTGACGTGTCGCTTCGTCGTGGGAACCCAGCGAACAGTAGCCCGGAAACGGCGGTTCGTTTGCGGCGGGGCGCGGCGGCGGTGTTACGACGATTCCGTCATACGGAGGCGAGCAAAATGCCGCAACGAGATAGCGTTGCCGTTGCACGCGCTCCGCAACGTGGTGATGATTGCCTTCGATGGCTTCAAATGTTTGATTGTCGATGACGCGCTCGACGAATCCGGTATGATCCGGCACGCCATCGCGATCCCAATCGTAAATTACGACGTGGCCCGCTTGCGGTGTCGACGAGGTGAGCCCGGCGTCGCGAAAACTGTTCAATAGGTACGGAACGTACGACCAGCCGCGCTTCGTCGTTTGCACGAGATTCGGAACGCGCAGCGTCGCGCCCCCGTCGGTACTGAACCCCGCATGCGCGAGAACCCACGATACGAACATCGCGCACCACGGACCATCGGCGCCGTACCACGATGTGATTTCGTTGTGATACGACCCCGGCGGCGTTTCGCCGAGTCCGATTTTGTTGCGCGCGATGGAGAGGACGAGGTCAGCGGCAGCCATGACTACGATCCTTCGGCGTTGACGGATGCTTCGGAGGCGAGTGTCGGATCTTGTCCGCGCGCGGCAGCTTCCGGCGTGAGCGCGGGTGTGCCGTTGAGAACCGTCGGTTTGGAATTCGTGCTCGTGCCCGCCGCGGCTTTTCCGTTCGGCGAGACGGTCTGTGCCGTCGTCACACCGTTCGTCGGCGTTACTTGCTGCGAAGGCGCGGTGAGCGGCGCAGCCGTCGTTGTGTCGGCTTCGCCGCCGCCGAGTGCGCGCGACGCGATACGGGTGAGTGCGTCGGGAATGAGTTGCTCGGCGAATCCCGAGATGAACCCGAGTACGAGCAGAATAGCGCCGTCGACTTGCGTCTTCGGCGTTAAAAAGGTCGAAGCGATTTGTTGCGCGGTTGCGTTGTCGGGTGGTGCGTTGAAGTGGATCAGCGTACCGGCAAGCAGCTTCGATGCTAAGAGGGCGTACATCAACAAGCCGAAGATCGCACCCGAGATCGGCGATACCACGGCTGTGCCGAACCAGTCCGCCGTCGTCGTGATGTACCGGTATAGCGGGTCGACCGATGAGGTGCTCGGATCTTGGAGTCTGCGTTGCACGCTAACGACGCTTCCGAGCGTGCCGGCTATCGACGTCGCGACGACCCATTCGATGAAATCGAACGTTTGTTGCGGGACGGCCGCCGCCGGCGCAACATAAAATAGCCAGAGTATGAAAAGCTCGGCGGCGATAATGATCGATGCTGTGCGAAAGAGCGACTCGGTTACTTTATTTCTGCTAAGCGCCGCGATGCCGTAGGATGAGTAGAAGTAGTAAACCGCGCGCATACATTCATCCAGATCCGCTCGCAGTTTGCCTTCATCGGTTTCCGTCGGAGTCGTCGCCGTCGCAAGATATGTGGCATAACGGTCTCGGCCCGCGACCTCCTGGAGTCGTCGCCGCCATGAGGCAAGCCGCGCCGGAAGTTGTTCCTTCGGCAGCAAATCTGCAGCGCATTGCTCGGCGATCGCGATATCCGACCACCAAATGCCCGCCGCATCGTTTTTCCTTCGATCGCGCAGGCGGTCGATGATGAGGTCGTCCCCCGGATCGCGTTTCGGTGCGTCGGTGGCGAGGCGATCGTAGGAATTGATGACGGAGTCGAGCGTTTCGAGCGCCTCGCGCGGAAGCGGCTTCTGTTGTTTGACCGCTTCCTGAATCGGCTTCACCGCTTCCTGAATCGGCGCGAAGATCTTCACGATGGGTTCATTAACCGCCCGGATGCATCGCGATGAATCGGAAGCGCGATCGCTCTGTGACCGAGATTGACGGTGACGGCGCTTCCGAACACCGCAATCGCGGCGCGGGCAAGAAATCCGATGCCCGGCGCAAGTCCGAGAATCGCCCCAATCGGAAGCGCAGCGTTTGTGGTTCCGGTGACGAGGAACGACACGACCGAAGCATCATTCCATGCCGGATCGGTTGCGGGTTCTCCCTGGGAATTGACGGCCGACCAGTTATCGATGCGTCCTTGGACGGTGCCGCCGATCGGCTGAACGATGTCGATTGTTACGGGACCGTTCTTGATCGGGTCGACGGTGGTAGACCCAAGGTACACGCCGAGCGCGCGCAGCGTGACGACGAATGAAAACGCGTCGATCACCGGCTTCGAAAAATCCGCTCGAACCTCGTACGACACGCTCGCAAGCTCGAGCCCACCGGCCTTCGCGAATACCGTTTTATCGCTCCAATAATCTGCACCGGTATGCCGTGCGTTTTCTGCAGCGGAAAGAGTTGAAGAACTCGTTTGAGACATGGTTATCACCCCGAAGTCTGTTTTGAGTGTGGGGTGCGCTAACGAGCTTGCCAATAGGGCTTATGAATCAATAAACGATTATCACTTGCACGGCTAACGCCGGCGCGGACCAGCACGGCGGCGACGAGCGTGAAATTTAGGCTGCTCGTCCATCGAGCCGTTCGAGGCTGCGATATTGGATCGCTTCCGCAACGTGTTCGGCCCGGATCGTTTCCGCGCTTGCAAGATCCGCGATCGTTCGCGCGACGCGAGCGATGCGGTCGAGCGCGCGCGCCGAGAATTGCCGCTTCGCACTCGCGACTGCGAGGAGCCTCATCGCCGATTCATCGAGCGCGCAATACGTTCGCATCGCACTGGGCGGAATCTCCGCATTCGCGTTGATCGGCGTTTCTGTGAAACGTTGCCGCGCATACGCGCGCGCGGCGATGACGCGTTGACGGATCGCGGATGAGCGTTCCGCGCCTTCGCGTCGCACCATGTCGTCGAACGGAACGCGCGAGATCTGCACTTGCAGGTCGATCCGGTCGAGCAACGGTCCCGAGAGTTTGCCGACGTACTTCGCGACCGCGGCGTCATCGCAACGGCATTCGGCATTACGCACACCGCGATATCCGCACGGGCACGGATTCATCGAGGCGACCAGCTGAAATCGCGCGGGATAGGTAAAGGTACCGATCGCGCGCGAAATCGTTACCGTTCCCTCTTCGAGCGGTTGTCGCATGACTTCGATCGCGCCCCGTCCGAATTCGGGGAGTTCATCGAGAAACAGCACGCCGAGATGCGCAAGCGATATTTCGCCCGGTTTTACGTTCGGGCCGCCGCCGACGAGCGCGGTCTGGCTAATCGTGTGGTGGGGAAACCGAAATGGGCGCGCATTCACGACGCCGGATCGATTTCCCAATAATCCCGCGACGCTGTAAATCTTCGTGACGTCGAGTGCTTCATCGGTCGTCATCGGCGGAAGAATCGACGGCAGCCTGCGCGCGAGCATCGTCTTTCCGCAGCCTGGCGGTCCAACGAAGAGCAGATTGTGGCCGCCTGCGGCCGCGATCTCGAGCGCGCGTTTCGCGACGAGTTGTCCGCGCACATCGGCGAGATCGCCGTGGACGAATTCGTCCTCCGCATGAAATTCCGGCGCTTTCGTCGTGCGTCGCCACTTCGCGCCGTTACCGAGCAGCACCGCGACCGCGGATGCGAGCGAGTCGACCGCGTAGAGCTCGATTCCCTCGACGAGCGCGGCTTCATCGCCGTTGTGTTGCGGAAGAATGAGCTTCGTGAATCCCGCGTTGCGCGCGCCGATGACCATCGGCAAGATGCCGTTGACGGGGCGCAACGTGCCGTCGAGCGCGAGTTCGCCGAGCGCGATGAAGTTTTGCAATGCGAGGCGGTCGATCTGCTCGTCGATTGCGAGGAGCGCGAGCGCGATTGAGAGATCGAACGCCGGGCCTTCTTTACGAACGTCGGCGGGCGAAAGATTGACGAGCAGCCGTCCTGCCGGATAGGCGTATCCCGAATTGAAAATCGCGGCGCGCACGCGTTCGCGCGCCTCGCCGAGCGCGCGATCCGGAAGCCCGATGATCGTAAACACGGGTGAGCCGGCGGAGCTGTCGGCTTCGACGCGAACGACATATCCCTCGATGCCCAGCATCCCGGCGGAGAACGAAAGCGCGAGCATATCGCGCGTCAATCACGACATCGTCTCGCGCCGGCAACCTTTTGAGAAATTTGATGTCAAGGCCCATCTAGCCCGTTATCATGCTTGGCGTATGAAGGACCGTCCGTTGCCGATTGCGACGCTCCCGGCCGTTGCGTTAAGCGTGCATCGCGCCGGCGCTGCAACGGTACCGTTCGATCTCGTCGACCATCGCATGGTCGTGCACGCGGAATTGAACGGCAATGAATAGGCTGTTGACGGCGGAGACGAGAAGTTCGTGAATATGTCTCAGCCGATCGTGGAACTCGCCCGCCTCGTCTCGTTTTCGCCGCAACCACATGCCGTTGCGGTCAACGGCGACATCCTTTATGTAAGTTCGCGTGCCACGCGCCGAATCGACGTCATCGATCGAACCTCGTGGCAAAAGCGCGACGAGTTGGATGCTCCCGGAATGCCGTGGGGCATGGCGTATGCCGACGGAGAAATCGTCGCTACGTGCGGCGAGGAATCGGAGGATTACCGCCGGATTCGTCGCTATGCATCAGACACGGGATGGGAATCCTCGTTCATTGCGTGTCCGCAGGACACCGGTTCGCACCTCGGCATTCACAACGGACGCATTTTGCTCGGCCAGTGGTACAACCAAGTCGTCCTCGAACTAAACACGGACGGCTTTGAGGCGCGGCGCTACGACGTGCCGCACGGCATCGCGGGGATTGCAATCGATGGCGACAAGGCGTTCCTTCTGACGACCGACGACGAAGACGCCGGTGACTATTGGATTACGGAGCTCGATTTAGTGACCGGCGTCAGCCGGGACGTCGCGCTCGTGCCGTTTCATGCGCGTGGCCTCGCATGGGACGGCGAGCAATTCTGGACGAATTATCGCGAAGCGGATCGAACGGTAACGTTTCGACTTCCATCGTAGGCGACGGCGCCGCCGAAGGCGAATCGGCGGCGAATGCATTTGACCACGCTCGATTGGGTGATCGTCGTCGTGTCACTCGGCGTAACGTTCATCCCCGCGATCGTGCTCGCGCGCCGTGCCGGTAAAAACACGGCGGAGTTTTTCGCTGCCGGACGGCGAGCGCCATGGTGGCTGATCGGCATTTCGCTCGTCGCGACGACGTTTTCGACCGACACGCCGAACCTCGTGACGAATCTCGTGCGCGAAGGCGGCGTCGCGGAGAACTGGCTGTGGTGGTCGTTCCTTTTGACCGGTATGGCAACGGTCTTTTTTTATGCGCGTCTGTGGCGCCGAAGCGGTGTGCTGACCGATCTCGAATTTTACGAACTGCGGTACTCGGGTAAAGCGGCCTCGTTCGTCCGCGGATTCCGCGCCGTATATCTCGGCTTGTTGTTCAACTGCGTGATCATCGCAACGGTGAATCTAGCTGCAGTAAAGATTGCGTCGGTGCTCTTCGGTTGGCCGCGCTGGGAAACGCTGCTGTTCTGCGCCTCCGTCCCGATCATCTTTGCGGCCGCCGCCGGATTGTGGGGCGTGATGGTGACGGACATGATTCAGTTTTGCATCACGATCACCGGTGCGTTTGCCGCCGCGTACTTCGCGTTGCACGCGCCCGGAATCGGCGGCTTGCACGGCGCCATTGCGCGGATTTCGCAGCTGCATCCGTCGATGCTTTCGATTCTGCCGAATTTTTCCGATTGGAAAACGGCGCTCGCGATCTTCATCATTCCGTTGACCGTGCAGTGGTGGTCGGTCTGGTATCCCGGATCCGAACCGGGTGGTGGAAGTTACGTCGCGCAGCGCATGCTCGCAGCAAAAACCGAAAACGACGCGCTCTACGGAACGTTGTCCTTTGCCGTCATGCACTATGCACTGCGACCGTGGCCGTGGATCGTCGTCGCATTCGTCTCGACCCTCGTCTATCCGACGCTCGGCGACATTCATGCGCGGTTCCCCTACGTGCCGCAAAATTTGCTCGGGAACGATATCGCGTATCCCGCGATGCTGGTTTACCTTCCGGCCGGTTTTGCGGGCTTGATGGTTGCCGGTATCTTCGCCGCGTATCGCAGCACTATCGAAACGCACCTGAACTGGGGCACGTCGTATCTGGTGCATGACCTCTATCGCCGGTTTATACGGCGTGACGGGTCCGAGAAGCACTACGTCTTCGTGGGGCGTCTCGTCACGGTCGTCTTGATGCTTGCGGGTGTCAGCCTGACGTTCGTACTCGACACGGCGAAAGAGGGCTTCGACTTGCTGCTCTCGATCGGCGCCGGTACAGGGCTCATCTACCTGCTGCGGTGGTTCTGGTGGCGGATCAACGCCTGGAGCGAAGTGAGCGCGATGATTGCTTCGTTCGTCGTCTCGTTCGGATTTTTTATCGCCGGGAAGGGGGGGCACGCCGCCGATCCGACCACGGTCTTGCTCGTCACGGTCGGCGTGACCACCGTCGTCTGGATAGCGGTGACGTTCCTGACGCCTCCGGTCGACGAAGCGACCCTCGCCGCGTTCTATGCGAAGGTCCGGCCCGCAGGGCCGGGCTGGGCCCGCATCCGGACCGCGGACTCCTTGCCGTCGTCGCCGGACTCGCCGGCAGCGGCGCTGGGCGCGTGGGTGCTGGGGCTGGCGGCCGTCTACGGCGCACTGTTCGCTACAGGCGGGTTCGTCTATGGCTCGCTTGGAATGGCTACGATCTGGACGACGGTGACCGTTATTGCCGCCGCCGGACTTGTCTTTTTAGTAAAAAGATCGCCTTCTCCACAGATTGCACAAGAGTAACGTCGCTACTTGTGGACAATTATTTGCACAACACTCGCCGTAGGAGTATCGATTTGAAGCCGATTCGCCCGCTCGCCTTGATGCTAATTGCCGCCGCACTCGCCGCCTGTTCTTCCAATTCGTCGAACTCGTCGAATTCATCGAGCAATTCGTCGCCCGGGCCGGCCGGCAGTGCGAGCAAAACCATTGGCGTTTCCATCCAGGATCGCGAGGCGCAGTTCTACCAGCAAATGGAATCCGGCATGCAGTCGGAGGCGAAGAAGTACGGCTATAAACTGATCGTCGTCGACGCGAATCGCGATAACGCGAAGCAACAAAGCCAAGTCGAAGATTTCATCTCCAACAGAGTCGACGCGATCGTATTGACGCCGTACGACTCGACGGCGATCGGCAGCGCGATCGCGGAAGCGAATAAGGCGAACATTCCGGTCTTTACCGCCGACATTGCGAGCACGAGCAAGCAAGGGCACGTCGTGGCGCATGTCGCGAGCGACAATGTTGTCGGCGGCGAGCAAGCAGGCAAGCTGATGTGTCAAGCGGTCGGAAAAGCCGGCTACGTTGCGATCATCGACGAACCGGAAGTAACGAGCGTCCAGGATCGCGTGAAAGGGTTCCGCCAGGCGATCAAAGCGAATTGCCCCAACGTGACGATTGTTGCCGACGTTGATGCCGGCGGTGCGCGCGACAAAGCGAATCAAGACATGAGCGACATTCTGCAATCGAATAAAAACTTGAACGGCGTCTTCGGGATCAATGACGATTCCGCGCTCGGCGCGTTGACCGCGGTCCGTGCCGCGGGACTCACCGGTAAAGTCAAGGTCATCGGCTATGATGCGACGCCGGAGGCGCGGTCGGCCATCGCAACCGGCGACATGTACGGCGACGCAATTCAGTATCCCGGCAAAATCGGCTCGTTGACGATCGACACGATTCATGACTACTTCAACGGCAAGACGCCGCAAGCAGTCGTTCACGTCAACGTCGGCACGTTCACGCAAGCCGACGCAAAGAAAGCTCAATAATCATCAGCGCACCCCTTCTCGAGATGCGCGGTATCGGGAAATCGTTTCCCGGTGTGCGCGCACTCAGCGATGTTTCCCTGACGCTCAACTCCGGCGAAGTGCTCGCGCTCGTCGGCGAAAACGGCGCGGGCAAGTCGACGCTCATGAAGATCCTGGCCGGCGCGCAGCTCGCCGATACCGGCTCGATCGCGATCGACGGTCACGAGGTGCACATCGCATCCCCGCACGATGCCGAAACCCTCGGCATCGGCATGATCTATCAAGAGTTCAACATCGTCCCGCAGTTGACGGCGATGGAAAACATCGTGCTCGGCGCGGAACCGACCCGCGGTATCTTTCTCGACGAAGCAGCCGCCCGGAAACGTGCGCGAACGATCGTCGAGGAACTCGGCATGGATTTACCCCTCGACGAGCGGGCCTCGCGTCTCTCGGTCGGCGCGCAGCAACTCATTGAGATCGCAAAGGCGCTATCGAAGCACGCGCGCATCATCGTGATGGACGAGCCGACCGCGGCGCTGACGGACCGCGAAATCGACGCGCTCTTCGCGCTCATCGCTCGCGTCAAAGCAAACGGCGCCGGCATCATCTACATCTCGCATCGCATGGAGGAACTGCCGAAGATCGCCGATCGCGTCACGATTTTGCGGGACGGCAGCGTAATCGAGACGCGGCCGACGAACGAATTTCCCCCGAATGAGATCATCCGCGCGATGGTCGGCCGTCCGCTGGACGCGCACTTCCCCGACTTACCCGTCGTCCCGCAAGATGCGCCGGTCATGCTTGACGTGGAGCATTTGATTCGGCGTCCGATGGTCAACGACGTCTCGTTTTCCGTACGCGCCGGCGAGATCGTCGGACTTGCGGGTCTCGTCGGTGCCGGACGAACGGAGATCGTGCGCGCCATTGCCGGCGCCGATGTACCGGATTCCGGAACGATTCACGTCGGGGGCGATCTCATTCGCATTCGCAGTCCGCACGACGGCATCGTTACAGGCATTGCGTTCATCACCGAAGATCGCAAGGGTCAAGGGTTAGTGCTCGGCATGACCGTCGGCGAGAACATCACGCTCGCGCATCTCTCGCAGTTCGTCAATCGCGAGATGCTCATCGACGAAAAGCGGGAAGAATCCGCGGCTGAAAACATGGTGCAAGAATTGCGTGTCCGTACGCCGAGCCTGGAGCAGCGCGTGCGTAATCTTTCCGGCGGCAACCAGCAGAAAGTCGTGCTGGCGAAATGGCTGCTCGGAAAGGCGCGCGTGTTTCTCTTCGATGAGCCGACGCGCGGCATCGACATCGGCGCGAAGACCGAAATCTATGCATTGATGCTCAATTTGATCAAGAACGGAGCTGCTATCGTCATGGTATCGAGCGAACTCCCGGAAGTGCTCGGCATGTCGCACCGCGTACTCGCGGTGCGAGAAGGGCGCATCGTCCGGGAATTCTCGCGAAGCGAGGCAACGCCCGATGCCGTGATCGCCGCAGCGACGGGCACGGCTGCTGCATGAACGGGATCGCAAAGACCGGCTCAACGTCGCTTTTGCAGAATTATTGGCTGCGGATCGCGGCTGCCATCGTCATCGTCATCGTGCTGATGGCGGGAGTGAACGTTGCGGCGCACGGTGCGTTTTTGCAGCCCGGCAACATCGTCCAAGTCCTGCGGCAAATCACGTACAACTGCATCCTGGGCGTCGGCCAAACATTCGTCATTATCACGGCGGGTATCGATCTCTCGATCGGTTCGCTCGTGTCCCTTACAGGCGTCGTCATGGCGACCGTCGCGAATGCGTTACCGTTCGGCGGTCTGGGACTCTTGATCGTTACTCTGCTTGCGGGTCTCATCGTCGGGGGCGCCGCCGGCTGGATAAATGCGCTGCCGGTCGTCAAGCTCAATCTACCGCCGTTCATCACGACGTTCGCGATGCTCGAAGTCACGCTCGGACTCTCGTATATCATCTCCGGCGGGCGTCCGGTGGCATTGCGTTCCGACGCGTTCGGCGGCGTTGGTTACGGCTCGTTTCTCGGCCCGGTCACGAACGCGTTGCATCTACCGAGCATTCCGATTCCCGTCATTTGGATGATCGTCGTTATCGTCATCGCATCGATTCTGTTGGTGCGCACGCGGTTCGGGCGTTACGTTTTTGCGATCGGCGGTAACGAAGAAGCGGCACGCCTTGCCGGCGTGAACACGTCGCGCGTCAAGACAATGGTCTACGTGATCAGCGGCATGTGCGCGGCAATCGTGGGCTTCCTGTATATGGCGCTTTTCTCGTCCGGTTCGCCGCAAACGGGTACTGGTGATGAACTGCTCGAGGCGATCGCCGCCGTCGTCGTCGGCGGCACTAGTCTGATGGGCGGCCAGGGATCAATTATCGGCACGTTCTTCGGCGCATTGCTCATCGGGCTGCTCTACAACGCGATGAACCTGATCCACGTCGACTCGTACCTGCAAAAAGTCGTGCTCGGCGTCGTTATCCTTCTCGCCGTCGTCCTCGACGAATTACGCAAACGGTATCTCGCGCGCGCCTAATCCACCGAAAGGACGACGTGGCGGATTTCCGCCTCTAGCCGCGTTCGGCGCGGCGGGCTATGGTGAAGGAGCATGTTGAAAGTTCTTGCGTTCCTTCTTGCTGCCGCGCTGGCATCGCCGATGCCGACCGATACGCCGCAGCCCGATCATTTCAACCGGCTTGCGCCGCTGCAGTTCGTTGTGTCAACGCCGCAGGGCAGTGGACGCGCGCTGTACTTTGCAAATGGCTCGCTCGACGGCGATCGCAATGCGACCACGGCGTTGATCGTCGTGCACGGCGTGTTGCGCGATGCAGATTACTACTACGACACCGGGATGGAAGCGATACACGACGAGGGACGCTCCGATGTCCTCGTCATCTCGCCGCAATTCGTCGAGGCGCAAGATATACAGGGTCACAACCTCCCGAACGACACGTTGCGGTGGAATGGAAAGTGGCCGGGCGGATCGCCGGCATTGGCTCCGGCACCGATCGCAAGCTATGCGGTATTCGATGCAATGATTGCGCGGCTGTCCGATCGTACGCGGTTTCCGAAGATGAGAGAGATTGTTATCGCGGGACATTCTGCCGGCGGACAGATCGTACAGCGGTATGCGGCGGTCGGCCGCGCCCCGCAACTCGACTCCGGTTCGCCGGTACCGGTGCATCTCGTCGTCGCCAATCCGTCTTCCTATTTCTATTTCAGCAATGACCGGCCGGTGCACGTGAGCAATTGCCCGGATTACAATCAATGGCGATACGGTATCGCGGGCGCTCCGCCGTACGTCACGGGAACGGATGCGGAACTCGAAGCACGATACGTCAAACGCCATGTGACGTATCTGCTCGGTACGGCAGATACGAATCCGAATGAGGATGATCTCGATCGCAGCTGCGGCGGCGAGGCGCAAGGGCCGTATCGCTTCGCGCGTGGCAAAAACTACATCACCTACATTCGTAAACGCCATCCCTCGGGAACGGCGCAAGACTTCGGGTTCGTCCAAGGCGTGCCGCACGACAACCGCCGCATGTTCCGCTCCGAATGCGGAAGAGCGGTCATCTTCGGCGGCAGTACGTCAACCTGCGCGCCATATGGGAAAATCTGATCCGCTACGAAAATTAAGCGTACGGACCGACGCGCAGTCTTGCTGCCGCGCGATCGATCGAGCGCCGGACATACATGTTGGGCACCGTACCGGCGTAGCAAGATGTTTCCGCTTCACGATCTCCCTCGAGTCGCGCGAGCGCCGATCCCACGCCTGAGCTACGTGAAATACCGGCGGTGCAGTGGATCATGAAGCGGTCGACATCATTGCTCCAGCGATCCCAGAACCATACGATCTCTTCTGCCATTGCATCGGTCATGACGACCAGATGCGGAAACTCGGCGGGATCATGCGATTCAGGTGTGAGATCGTCGAAGATCATCTGAAGAATGTCGACGTATCCGTTTTTGACTTTGCAGATGTCCGCGACTGTCTGACCGGGATCTTCCCGATTGTCGTTGATCGAGATCACGACATAACGCCCTGGGATCGCGGCGGCCTGCGCCATCGTTCGAGACAAGATGACGAATCGGTTTGTAAGGTTGCTCGCACCGACGTTCATGCTTTCACCATGTTGGCCGCGCTTCTGATCCGTTGCGGTCGACTAGAACGGGAAGTCGTTTTGTGAGAGGTTGGCGTTCAGGTTCCAGTCGGTGAAGGACTGGTCGAGGACGACTTTGTCGCCTTCGTAGAGTACCTGACGGACGGGGAAGTGCGATTGCTGCGAGAGATAGAGTTTCTGCAGCGTGATGCCGCCGTTGCTCGCGGGGTCCGCGACTTTGAGCGTCAGCAGATCCGTCTGCGCACCGTCCACCGCACCCGCATCGGAGGTTTGCGTAAGGTCGCCTTTGACGGAGGTATAGCGCGCGATAATATTCTGCGGCAGTCCATCGGGAATCGTATAGCCGCGAATCGAGACGGCGCGTCCATCGTGCAGGCTAATTTTCAAATGGATACCTGAGAAGAGGCCGCCTTGATGCCCGCTCACTTGGTCGCCGCCGGTCCACACCGCGCCGCCTCCGCGGCCGGGACCCGATTCGATGAGCGTCTTCGCATTGTGCGGCTTCAGGAACGAGTAGTCGTAGACGCGATCTTGAACGTCGTCGCCTTTGACTTCGTGCGAATGAAGTTTATACGTGAAGCTCGTCGTTTTTCCGAACGCGTCATCGAACGCGGAAACCGCAGGCGTGCCCGAAGCGGCGCCGGCGAATGCGCGAGGCAGAAGTACGGCAGCGAGCGCCGCTGCAAGAATCAGAAGCGGTGTCCTTGGTCTTTGCATGAATCCTCCGTTTACAGTGGCGCGCCCGGCGTCGCAGCTTCTTCCACGAGCAGCGTGCCGTGCTTACCTTCAACGCCGATCAAGACGTCGCACTTGGCGTCCGCAGCAATCTCTTCGATGGTCCGTCCCAGAGGCGCGCCGGTGTACTTACCCTCACGAAACGAACCGAGAATGATCAAATTTGCCTTTTCGCGCTTTGCCAGGTCGAGTACCGCCTGTTTGGTTGATCGCGCCTTGATAATATCCGTCCGTAGACTAACGTCCGTATTGGAGGCAATCGTTTCGGCGGCTCCCAGCGCGTCGAGCGCGGCGCGTTCTTCGATGGGCATCTCGGCGTCGGGCGGCAGTGTATACGGTACTTCGATCACGTACACGGCGAGCAGCTCCGATTTCTCGCCGCGGGCGAGTTTGGCCGCGAGCGCCATCATGTGGCCGGAGAGAATGTCTTGCGAAAAGACGACGACGATCGAGCCGACCATCCGTTCGAGTTCTGTCTCCGCCTCCTTCGCTAGCTTTTGAACGAACGAGGCGGGCGGATGCAGCATCCACCAGAGCGTCGCTACGATCGCCACGAGGATGCAGATTGCGATAACGACGCCGGCAACGGTGATATGGATGTCCGAACTGCTATAGATCATCGACGCATCGCCTCACGGACTTGCCGAAGACGAATCACGCCGAGCAGAATCATCGCGGCTCCAAGCACGATACCGGTGAACGATTGCGCGATCGGGTAACGCAGCATTTGGAAAACGACGAACGCGCCGACGACGATCGTGAAGACGGAGAGAGCACCGCGAAAAACGAGCATCGCCTACACTGCTTCCTTCAAGCGCCGCTCGTCGCTTTCTTTGACGTTTGCAATGTATTCGTCCATCAGCTCTAGTTCGCCGGCGCGGCGCAGAATCTCCATTTGCTCCGAGCGCCAATGGCGTTTGCGCGAACGGAACACCGGTAAACCCTTCGACTTGCGGTACACGGCGTACAGAACGAGTCCGAACGCGATCCACAACGGTCCGGCGATGCGGCCGATCGGATGCGTGATCATCGTGAAGATCAAGATCGCGACAATGCCGATGAAGCCGACGACGGCGATCAACGGAAACTCGACGCGCTCGCCACGGAATCTGAACGGGATGTTCACTGGGATTTTGAACTTGCGCGGGCTGAGCGGATCGGTCATCCGCAGTGCGACGAGCGTGACGAAGACGAACGAGTAGCTCGTCGCGGCGCCGAACGCGTAAAGGTCTCCCAAGAAATCGATACCGCTTTCGCCGTTGAAATGCCTCGTGTAGAAGTCTTTCATCGCCGGACTCAGCGACGGAAGCGCTGCAAAGATCACTTCGACGAGGGCCACCCCGCTGAAGACCAAGAGCGAAACGGTCGGCGTACGGAAGCGGCGATGGACGCTTTGGAAGATCGACGGCAGTAACTGCCCCTTCGACATCGCGTACGCAATTCGCGAACTGCCGAAGACTCCCGAGTTCGATGAAATCAACAGCAGCACCGCGCCGAGGACCGGCACGTAAAACGCTGCAACCGCTCCCCAGTAGGGGACTTGCTTCGCGATGAGCGCGACGGCCTTACCGTTGTTGTCGCTATTGCCTAGCCACTGCCACAACAATTGCGCATGACCGTTGGCATCGGGCGGAATCGGATGCCACGTATGCATGCCGAGCGCGAGGTTCGCATAGGAAAGCGCAAAGATCAAAATCGTCAAGATCAGCGCGGTCGACGTGCGCGGGATGATCGATGCGGGACGCTGCGTTTCTTCCGCTGCTTGCGAGATCGATTCGAGCCCGACGAACGACACGATGGCAAGCGAAATGCCTTTCATGAAATCGAACGGCGTCGGCCAGCTCGTCTTCATCGTATGCACGAGCAGATCGGGGCTGAACGCAAACAAAAAACCGAGCGTAAGAATCGCCGTCTCGCTCACGATGTCCAGACCGCTCACGAATCCGTTGAACGCCGTCGATTCTCGAACGCCGATGAAGTTGAGGATGCACAGCCCGGCGACCAACCCAATCGTGACGGCAAAATGCGCCCATGGATGCGGGCCGCTTCCGAGGATCGGAAGCAGTTCGCTCAAGTAGTCGACGCAGCTCCAAGCAAAGAGCGCGATGTCGATTGTGAAGTCGAGCAGAACCGCCCAACCGGCGATGAACCCGAAGATATCGCCGAGGCCGCGAAGCACGAAATACTGACCGCCGCCTGCGACCGGATATGTAGCGGCTAACTCGGTGTATGCGAGTCCGATGCAGACATACACGATGCCGGCGAAAAGAAACGCAACGTTCGATGCGCCCGCCGCGGCGCCGAGCACGAGTCCGAGCCCGACGAAGATGTCCGCGCCAACATCCGAGTAGCCCCACGAAAACGAACCCCAGGGCGTCACGGAGCGGCGGAGCTCGGGATTTTTATCCTTCGGCATACGTCGTTACTAGAAGATGATTCCGATCGCCGTGCGTTCTAGAGCGTTGATCATGTACTCGGCGTGCGCGTACTGCTCGTGCAATCCGTAGTCGTGAAAAATCCGAAGCGCTTCGTTCAAGCGGTTGACGGCGTCACGCAGTTCGTTACGATCGCGCCGGCCGTCGGCTGCCTTCTGCAAAATCATCGTTGCGTATTTCAGTGCCGTTTTCGCATATTCGGATTCGTTGTTGCTGACCGAAAGTTCGTGCATCGCGGCAACGTAGGCGTCTTTTGCTTCATCGTAGTCGCGACGACGCGTTGCGATCATCCCTTTGAGAACGTTCTCTAATGCGTCGGTCCGGTTACGCGAGCTCGCCAGCGCCTTATCCAACGCCTGGCGCAACGTCGGATCCGTTGTTTTCGCGGACGGAGTGAACGTCTTGAGGGGCTTCGCGTCGGGAACGGGCGTCGTGGGCGAAGCGGGGACGGCCGGACCGAGCAGCGCAGCGATGTCCGCCATAAATTCGCGCGCGGTCTGATAGCGCCGTCCAGGATCTTTTTCGATCGCACGCATGATGACGTGCTCGAGCGACTCGGGAATATTGCGGTTGATTTCACGCGGCGACGTGGGCAGATCGTGGACGTGCGAATACATCGTCGCAACAATATCATCGCGGTCGTTCCGGAACGGCAACGTGCCGGTGAAGATTTCGTACATTACGATGCCGACGGAGTAGAGGTCGCTGCGGACGTCGGCCGGTTTGCTCAAGAACCGCTCCGGAGCCAGATATGAGATCGTACCGACGATCTGGCCCGTGCGCGTCGTTTGCGTGACTTCACTCGCGCGGCGCGCAAGACCAAAGTCGGTGAGCTTCGTGTGCTTGCCGTCTTCGACGATCATGATATTCGACGGCTTGATGTCGCGATGGATAATGCCTTGCGAATTCGCGTAATCGAGCGCCTCAAGGACCTCGTGAACGTATCCGAGCGCTTGCCGGTAGCCGAGCTCACCGGGTTCTAACTGCGACAGCGTCTTTCCGCGGACGAGTTCCATCACGATATACGAGATGCCGTTGTCTTCACCGGCGTCATACACGGCAACGATGTGCGGGTGATTCAGGCGCGCCATCGCGCGCGCTTCCATCAAAAGACGAGCGTTCGTCTCGTCGGAGCGCTCGATGAGCACCTTGACGGCGACGTCGCGGTGGAGTGTTTTATCGAGCGCACGATACGTATCAGCCGTACCGCCGCGTCCGATAAGCTCGACGATTTCATAGCGTCCGCCGAGCGTCCGTCCTTGGAGCGAGTCCACTAGTCGATTCTATCCATATACTGACTAGAACGCGTTTCGATGCAGGGCTAACCGATTACCGTCTATCGCGACAACATCGAAGCGTATTCGCGCCCCTGGCGCTGCGATTTGGGCGAAGTCTTCGCCGACGGCTCGTAACGTATCCCTCTTTCTCCGATCGACTGCGGAAAGCGCACTCCCGTAAGCGCGGCCGTCGCGGCACTTGACCTCGACGATAACGAGCGTGCGGCCGTCGAGCGCGATCAAATCGGCCTCACCCGACGGCGTGCGGTAGTTGCGCGCGACGATGCGGTATCCGCAGGACTCCAAAAATGTCGCAGCGACATCCTCACCCCGCTGCCCCTTGCTCTTCGTGCTCACGAAGTTCCACTGCGTCCTCGCCTTCCTCGAACAAGAGTTCGAGCTGCGAATCACGGACGCGCCACCATGCCGCGCGATGATGCTCGCTCGGGCCGTAGATCTTCAGCGCCTCGATGTGGACGGGCGTCCCGTATCCTTTGTGGAGATCGAAGCGGTAGCGCGGATCGGTCTCGTGCAGTTGCGTGAGCAGCGTGTCGCGATGGACCTTCGCAAGGATCGACGCGGCTGACACGACGGCGCAGATGGCGTCGCCTTTGATGAGCGGTTCCTGCGGTCCCGAAAACGATTTGATCCGGACGGCGTCGGTGAAGAGATACTCGGGCGGATCGCAGGTCAGTGAGGCGATCGCGCGTTCCATCGCAAGAACGCTCGCCCAATAGATGTTGAGGCGGTTGATCTCGGCAACGCTTGCGACGCCGATGCCCCACCCGTGGGCCGCGTCGCGAATCTCGTGCGCGAGCTGCGCGCGCACGTCCGGGCGGACTTGCTTTGAATCGTTGAGGCCTTTGAGAAGCAATGGCTCGTGCGCAACGACGCACGCGGCGACAACCGGCCCCGCGAGTGGACCGCGTCCCGCTTCGTCCACACCGCCGATGAAGGTGAAGCCTTTCTCGCGCACGGCATATTCGTACCGGTGCAGTCGATGCAGGCGGCGGCGTTCGCGTTCGTATGCGTTCTTGGCTTTACGCTGTTTCTCGAGCTTCGTCGTCATCGGGTGCTTCTAAACTCACGCGTCCAAAGGTTCCATCGTTGAACGCGCGGATGTATGATTGCGCCGCGTTGTGGTAATCGACCTCGCCTCCGCGGCGGGCAAATCCACGTGCGCGTGCAAAGTTTTCTAGATCGGGCACGTTCGTACGCCCGTTCGTCTTGGAAACTAGCCAACGGTGGAAATTGACGGCGACTTCTTCGGGGTCATACCGTTCGCGCGGCACGGCACCGATGAGCGCGAGTTTCCATTGCGATTCCGGCGTCTCGATCTTCGGGACGAGAATACCCGGCGTGTCCATCAGTTCGATCGCGGGCGCTAAACGGAACCATTGCAACTGACGTGTGACGCCGGCGCGGTCTTCGGTCTTGGCCGCCGCGCGTTTGAGCAAACCGTTGATAATCGACGACTTGCCGGAGTTCGGAAGGCCGACGACGATCGCGCGCGTCATGCCGCTCCGTTTGCCGGCAACCGACGTCACGGCGCGGAGAATGCGTCCTACGCTTTGCTGCTGTCGTCCCTCGACGGCGATCGTTTCGTGTCCGTGCGACGCAAAGTCGGCAACCCACGCGTTCGTCGTGGCCGGTTCGGCAAGATCGTCGCGATTGAGAATCGTGAGGCGCGCGCGATTCCCGATCAACGCGTCGAGCATGGGGTTCGCGTCACTGCGCGGCGCGCGCGCATCGATCACTTCGATGACGAGATCGACGAGCTTGAGATACTCGCCCATCTTGCGCATTGCGCGCACCATGTGGCCGGGATACCACTGGACCGCGCGCTGAAGATCGGCGTTCACAGCGTTCCGACGTTATGGAGTGGCCAGATTCCGGCGAGCGCGCGGCCGGCGAGGTCGTTATCTCCGACCGGGCCGAAAAAGCGAGAGTCTTCGCTGTTTGCGCGATTGTCGCCGAGCACGTAAACGCTGTTCGGGGGAACGGTGATTTCGCCGAAGCTGCGCGGGTCGTTGTAGCGGACGTAGGGTTCGTCCAGGCGCGTGCCGTCGACGTACACCACGCCGCGGTCGATGCGAATCGTATCGCCCGCAATGCCGACCACGCGCTTGATGTAGAGCTCCGGCCGGTCGGCAACGTGGATGAATGCGACGATATCTCCGCGATGCGGAGGACCGAAGCGGTACGCAAGCGTGTTGATGAGGACGTACTCGCCCGAATCAATGTGCGGCTCCATCGAGAGTCCGCTTACCTGCGGCGCGCGAACGAAAAACGCCGCGATCAATGCAGCGAGGATCGCGAGTTGCAACGCGAGGCTCGCGAACGAGCGCAATTGCACGAACCTGACCACGAAGGCCGACCTTCGACGGTATTAGTGGAGAATCTTCGCTTGCGAGAGCGGCCAGAAGATCAAGAATGCGCGTCCCGTGAAGCCTGCACGTTCGCCCGCTCGCGGACCGGTTGCAAATTTCCCGGCAAATTGGGCAAAGCCCCACACATGCGAATCGTCGGAGTCGTTGCGGTTATCGCCCATCATGAAATAGCAGTTGGACGGAATCGTGTTCGGCGACGTCCACTCGCTCTTCGGCGGAACGTTTGCCGAAGACGGGTCGAGCGCGTGCCAGCCGAAGCCGTCGTTCACGTAGATGCCGTAATTGCGAATCTCGAGATCGTAATTCGGCGGTTGCGCGATATACGGTTCCTTCTGCGGAACGTCATTGACGTACACGACGCCCTTCGTGATGCGCAACCGTTCGCCGGGGAGGCCGATCACGCGTTTGATGAAATCGTCGGGGGTCGGAATCGGTGGCGGAAACACCACGATGTCGCCTTGCGTCGGTTTGCGGAAACGGTACTCGAACTTATCGACCAGCAATACGTCGTGAATCTGTAGCGTCGGTACCATCGACGCCGACGGAATGTAGTACGTGCGCGCCACGAACGTGATGAGCAACCAGGCCGCGATGCCGGCGTAAATGAAGGGGTCGAGATACTCCTTGGCGATCGAGGTGCTGCGTCCGCTCGACGCGGTTGCAACGGGACGCAACGAGAGCGCGGCTCGCACCACGGCGATAATCGCGACCAGTCCCAGCAGTTCGTAAGGCGTCATCTAAATGCTGATCTTTTCTAGCGAAGGATGCTGAGTCTACTCAGCGGCCAAAAGTTGAGAAATGCACGTCCGAAGAACGCGTGGCGCGAGGCGAAACCCCACACATGTGAATCATCGGAATAATTCCGGTTGTCGCCGAGCATGAAGTAGTAGCCTGCCGGAATGCGATTCGGAGCGCTCCATCTGGATCGCGGCGGGATATTCGCATTGCGTGGATTGAGCGGGCTCCCGTTGACGTAAATGTCGTAGTTCTTGATCTCGAGGTCGTACGCCGGAGCTTCGTTTTCGTAGGGTTCTTTGAGGGCCTTGCCATTCCGGTAGACGATACCGTCTTTAATCGAGATCGTGTCACCGGGCGCGCCCATCACCCGCTTGATGAATTCGTCGCCGCCTGAATTGAACGGCGGAAGGAACACCGCGATATCCTCGTCTTCCGGTTGGTACAGGTGGTAACGCAACTCGTCGACGAGGAGCACATCGTGCACTTGCAGCGTCGGAATCATCGAGATCGACGGAATGTAGAACGTCCGGATCACGAACGTGATCAGGAGTAATGCCGCGAGTCCGGCGATGATGAATGCGTCGAGATAGCCGCGTAGGACAGCAACGGCCGACGACTCATGGTCGCCGGCCGCGATGGGTTTGATACTGAGAGTTACTCGAGCGACCGCAAATACCGCGACCAGCCCGAGCAGTTGCAGCGGCGTCAGGGCAGGCTTAGGCCTTGCTAACTTTCTTTTCCTTGATGCGCGCCGCTTTACCGACCTTGTCGCTCAAGTAGTAGAGGCGGCTGCGGCGAACCACGCCGCGCTTGCTCAACTCGATGCGGTCGACGCGCGGGCTGTGCAGCAAGAACGTCTTTTCGACGCCGACGCCGTGCGCAACGCGGCGCACGACAACGGACTCGTGCGAGCCGCCGCCCTTGCGAACGGTGACGACACCTTCGAACATTTGAATGCGCTCTTTGCCGCCTTCAACGACTTTCGAATACACTTTGACCGTGTCGCCGGGACGGAACTCCGGTACGCTCTCTTTGAGTTGTTCTTTATTAAGGACGTCGATGACGTTCATGGCACAATCTCTAGTTCGGACGAACGAATAAGCGCGCGGGAAGCCGCGCGACAACCTTGGCAATATATCACGCCTCGGGGTCGCGCATCAAGTCTTTCCGTCGTGCTTCCGTCCTCGCCCTGGACTGCTGCCGGCGCCACTCCGCAATCTTCGCATGATTTCCCGAGAGCAGGACCTCGGGCACCGAGACGCCTCGGAAGACCGGGGGTCTCGTGTAACTTGGGTAGTCGAGTAGGCCTTCGGCGAACGACTCGGCGGCAGCTGATTCGGCCGTGATGGCGCCTTCAAGGAGGCGGACCGTCGCGTCCATGAACGCGAGGGCGGGCAACTCGCCGCCGGTGAGGACGAAGTCTCCGAGCGAGAGCTCCTCCACATCGTAGAGCTCGGCGATTCGCTCGTCGATGCCCTCGTAGTGCCCGCAGACGATGATCAGCCGGTCCAAAGCCGCAAAGCGCTCGGCATCTTTTTGCTGAAAGGGCCGGCCGGCCGGAGAGGGGATGACGATCGCGCGCCGCTCCTCGGACGGCGCCGTACCGACGATCGCATCGAGGGTACGAGCGATTGGCTCGATCCGCAGCACCATGCCCGCGCCGCCGCCGTAGGGCGTGTCGTCGGCGCGCTCCGGGCCGGTGAGCGCATCGAGCAGATGATGATAGCGAACGTCCGCGATACCCGCCTCGACGGCGCGGCCGACGATCGAGAGTCCGACGAAGGGCGCGAAAACTTCGGGAAAGAGCGTAACGACGTCGATCGTGAACATAGGACCAGGTCGTGTTCCATTTCTTTCGCCGCTTCGCTTTCAAAAAGCGCGATGAGCCTTTACCGGACGACGAGCCGCGCGATGCGGGCGCCTTCAATAAACGTGGCGTCCGTCGCATTCATGCGGGTGCTCGCGAAGAAGCGCGCGCCGATTTCGAAGCGGCGCTCGCGCTCGATGCGTCGTATGCGCCTGCGATGATGAATCTCGGGAACCTCGCTCTTGAAGCGGGCGACGCTTCCGAAGCGGTGCGCCGGTATGAAGCCGCAATTGCCGCCGATCCCGAGTATCCGCTGGTCCACGCGAATCTCGCGTCCGCCTATAAAAAACTAGGCCGCTACGGCGATGCCGTGCGCGCGATGCGCCGCGCCTCTAAGCTGGAGGTGCGCCCGCGCCGGAAGCCAAGCAGGCGCACATGAACGAGGGCGCCGAGCAGATCTCTCTCTCCGACGAGATTTTGAATCTGATGCGCCACGCGGCGGAGTTGGCCGGTACGGTCAATGAGCCGTTCATCACCCTTCGCTCGATCCTGCTCGCCCTGCTCGACGACCCGCGCATCGGGCCGGCTTTGAAAGATGTGCTTCCGCGCGAGAAGCTCCAGCAGTACCAAATGGGAGCCGACGACACGAAGGCCAGCATCGCCTCACGCGTTTCCGAGCCGCAGATGGAGGCGGGCGAACGCGTTGCGATCCTGCGGTTCAACACGCTCGCCTTCAAGGTTCCGAACGGCACGAGGAGCGTCTGGCTCAGCCGCGATGCGTTCAGCGCCTGGAGCGAGGGCGCCAAGCGCGTTGAAGACGGCGGCCGCTACATGCCCAAGCATGTTGCCTTCGGTATTGCCGCCGACGCCGTCCGTGCACCGGGGATCCTAGCCGCCTTGGATCTTTCGCCGGGCGAGATCAACGAAGCGATTTTAAAGCTCGAATAACAAGAGAACTTGTTTTTTTAAAGTAAACTTGCTACAGTGAGTGCATGGCACCCGCTGTTAGCGCTCTGAGCACCGTTCTCGCCCCCACATTCATGCACGCGGTCCCGCGCGCGCTGGTGGTAATGGGGATCACGATGACCTTCGGCGCGCCCGCAGTCATCGCCGAAGCCCTCCTCGACGGCGTCCTTCGCACGGTGTCAGCGTGACCACCGCGTCATCCCGCGCTTGTCGAAGAACCGCACACTTGCGATGCGTTACTTCTTCGACGCTTCTACCGCGGTGAGTTCTTCGAGATATTCAAAGAGTTGCGGGAGCGTGATCTTTTCGAGCGCGGTCTGTTCCTTGATGCCGCTCTCGTCTTCGCCTTCGTCGCGAATGTAGCAGCGCGTTTCGACGCCGTTTTCGCTTTCGCTGATGAATGACACGGCAAATCCGCGTCCGGGCATCTCGTCGTAGATACGCATCGTTTGCGGATTCAAGATCTCGATCGAGTGCGACTGGTTGTTCGCATCGAAGATCAGGATCTTCAAATGTTCGTAATTCGTAACTTCGATCAACCCCACGACGAAAACGTTCTTCGCGGAAAAGAATTCATGACCGCGTTTGCTGCGGCTCGAGACTTCGTAGAAGACGCGGTGCGCGACGAACCGATTCAGGATCTTGCGCAGCGTCGCGAGCGAAGCAAGCGTTTCCGTACGATTGCCCCGCGTGTAGATGATCTTCACGGCGGACGCGAAAGCTTGCACAGCCGCAGGAGGAGACCCTGCTACGGAGGATGACCTCAGCCGTAAAGCGGAAGCCCTACGCGTGTTCTCCCTCCCCGATATCATGGTCGTCTCGGTGCTCGCGCTCTTGCTCTTCGGTCCCGAAAAGCTGCCGAAAATGATGCGCCAGGCGGGCCGTGTGATGCGCGAGGTGCAGAATACCTCGCATTCATTTATCGCGGAAATGGAGCGAGCTGCGGACGCGAACGAGCATCAGATGCCGCCGCCTATGCCGCCGTCGCCGGCTAGCGTTCACCCGCCAGACGACGCCACAGCCCGATAACGCGCCGCACGTACGCATGTGTTTCGGCGTACGGTGGAACGCCGCCATACCGGTCGACAGCGCCCTCGCCCGCATTGTATGCAGCGATTGCGTCGACACACTGCGCCGTTCGATCGACGGATGCATAGTGCTGCAACAGCCGGCGAAGTTGAATTGCTGCTCCGTGAATACTTGCGAGCGCGTCGTCGGGATCGACGCCCAGTTCATCCGCAGTTGCCGGCATCAATTGACCGAGTCCGCGCGCGCCTGCGCTCGATACGGCATCGCGGCGCCACGACGATTCCACCGCAATCACTGCAACGAGCAATCGTGCATCGAGCGCTTGTGCGTCGGCCTCGTGAATCGTCGCGCTCGCGTAGCGTATCGCATCATCGGGCGGCAGCGACGGATTGAAAACACGCAACGCGTGCGCGTAGAGCGCCGCCACGAACGCAAACTGCCGCATGCACTTGGTAGTGCCGCGGCAGTTTGAGTTCGAGACGCGCTCTAGATATTGAAGTTTTGACGGATTTCTGCGATGCGCGCAGAGACTTGCGAACGCACTTGCGCGTGCAGCCGTTCCTTTTGTTCATCCGGCAGACGCCGGTAGACGAAATATCCGGCCGCCGAGACGAGTCCCCCGAGGAGTCCGACGAGCAGCGCCCGGCCTACCTCGTTTTCATTTTCGTCCGCACGCTCCGGTTCGTTGCCGAACGCGCCTTGGTAGCCGGATCCTCCCGTCGAACCGGTGGACCACTGGCCTTCCGGCGGCGCAGTGCGAAAGCTGTCAGTCATGCATGCCTCCTCTGGTAGATGCCTATCGTACCCGATTTATCTTCTGCTTGTTACTGTCCCGGTTCGATTTGCCGCTCAAAGCGAATATGGAGCGGATACTGCGACGCAATTTGCTCGACGGCGAGTTCTGCGGTGCGCAAGATCGCGATAACGCTCGGATCGTCGCGATCTGCGACGGGAACGACGAGCTGCATATCGCCGCGTTCCTGGCGAACATCGATCGCAACGGCGGCGACGTGTTCGAGGCCCAGGCGCGCGGCTTGGAGGATCGCAGAAACTGCGCCGCAGACGAGCGAGTACTCGTCGCTCGAGGTTTCTGCGATCTCGACATGACCCGCGCCGACAAAAGAAGACAGCCGGTGGCGGCTGTCTTCATAAAAGGTTACGGTCAGCATGACCCGGCCTGAGTTACAGGCTGATCTTCGTAATTTTGACTTCCGCGAAACGTTGGCGATGGCCGTTGAGTTTGCGGACGCGTTTCTTCGGCTTGTAGCGGAAGACGAGAATCTTCTTGTCTTTGGCCTGGCGGAGAACCGTGCCGGAAACGCTCGCGCCCGAGACGAGCGGGGCGCCAACCTTCACGTCGCTACCCGTGCTCGCGAGCACGATGCGGTCGAACGTAACGTCACTGCCTGCTTCGGCATCGACGAGGTCCGTTCGAATGATATCGCCCTCGGCGACGCGCAATTGCTTGCCGCCGGTCTCAATGATCGCGTACATAACCGTGACACGATACCAGGGCGCCCGCCCCACTGTCAACGACCGTCCGTGTAACGATTGACAGCGGCGGACGATCGGCGTATGCTCCAGACAAGTCTAAATTATAGACTAGTCTGGACTGGAGGCAATCGTGAACCCCTCGGACGCCCGCGATCACATCGCAATGGTGGAACGCATCATCGCCGCATCGTCCCGGAAGCTGGAGGCGGGCGGGGAGTTCTTCGTCGCCTGGGGACTCGCGGGCGCGATCATGGACGTCGTCCTGACGTTGGTTCTCGAGCATCGCTTGCCGGTCGCCGCCATGTGGATCAATGCCGTTGTTCTCGTTCTCGCCGTGGCGTTCACGATTATTCGCTCGCGATTTTATCGGAAAACCGTTGAGAGCATATCGCTCCTCCAACGCGAGTATTTCAACGTACTCATGCTCGCTATTGCGCTCGGATTTGTAACGGAGCTCATCGGCTACAATCTCTTCTCGACGCATGCGGTGATGGCGATGTGGAACGTCGTTGAGGCGCTCGTGCTCTTCTACATCGGCCTGCACGGAAATCGGCGCGCGCAGATTGGCGGGATCGCATTGATCATTTCGATTGCGCTCGCCAATTTCAACATGAATTACTCCGGCTTTATTCTCGCCGCGGGGGTGCTCGTGGGCTACGGAGGATTCGGCGTCGCCGATCTGCTCGCGCGCGAGTAAATCATGGACGAATTATTGCTCTCCAAGATTCGCCTCGGCATCATTGCGAAGCTGCTTGGAACCGACTGGGTGACGTTCTCCGGATTGCAACAAGCCGTGCAGACCACGAACGGTAACCTCGGCGCGCACCTCGGCAAGCTCGTCGATGGGGGCTACGTGCAAGAAGAGAAAACCTTCGTCGATCGCCGGCCCCAGTCGCGCTACCAGCTCACGGAAACCGGACGCGACGCATTCATCGCACACGTAAAGTCGCTCGAACAGCTGCTTGGAAACGCGGAGGAACGCTCATGATTCTCAATCCACACGCCGTCCGTAAAACGTGGTATTTTCTCGGCGCGATTACCGTCGTAGAAACGCTGATTATCCTGCTCCAGCTGAAGACGGTAGCGATTGCGCTCACCCTTCACGCGACTGAGATTCCGCTCGCGGGTTGGATTCTCGCCGCAGTGGTCGCGCTCACGACGATTCTTTATACCGCGCGCGCCCTCAATCTTTGGCCGCTGCTCGCGCAACTCGGGGGATTCAAAGCGCTGGGACTCTTGATCGCAATTCCAAGTTCGATCTTGGAAGAGGCGGTGTTCCGGATGACCGTCATGAACGTGCTCGCACTCCAGCACTACGGCGTCGGCTTTCAGATCGCGGCGTCCGCAGTAACCTTCGGCGCCGTGCACGCCGTTTGGGCGGTGCGCGGAGGCGTTCGCTCGCTCATGACCGCGGTGATCTCCATGACCGTTCTCGGGGCCGCGCTCGCTGTTGTATACGTTGTATCGGGCCGCGCGTTGCTGCCGTGCGTCGTCGCGCACTTCGTCATCAATCTCGTGTTGGAACCCTGGCTCGGATATGCCTACGCGCTGCGCGATCAACGGACGCAGGTTGCATAAGAAACGGAGAAACTGATGGAAGCCAGCATTTCGTTTGCCGACGTCTACAAGACCTACGCAAAAACGGAAGCACTACGCGGCGTTTCGTTTTCGGTCGAGCGAGGGGAGTGTGTTGCGCTGCTGGGGCCAAACGGCGCAGGCAAGACGACGGCGCTCGAGATTCTTCTCGGCTTACGGTGCGCCGACCGGGGTTATGCTCAAGCGAACGGTTCAGTCGCGTGCACGCCGCAAACCACCGGATTTCCCGACGTGTTACGCGTCGATGAACTCGTTGGATTTGCCGCCTCGCACTATCCGAACGCGCGGCGCGATGACATTCTGGATGCGTTCGATCTGCGAAACCTCGCGCACAAGCGCGCCGGCTCGCTCTCCGGCGGCGAGCAGCGCCGGGTCGCGCTCGCTCTCGCTTGCGGCGTAAATACCGACATCGTGATTCTTGATGAGCCGAGTACGGGTCTCGATGCCGAATCGCGGCGGCGGTTATGGTCGCAGCTGAGCTCCGGCATCACAAATTGCACGACGCTCTTCACCACACATTATATGGAAGAAGCAGAAGCACTTGCGACACGCATTATCGTGATCGATCGCGGGCGCGTGCTCTTCGACGGATCGCCGATAGCGTTTCGCGAGCACTTCGGACGCCGCCGAATCGAATACACCGGCGCGCCGCTGCCGCTGCGCGACGCGTCCATCGTGCAAGCCGGATCGCGAACGATTGTGACCACGGGTGATACAGACGCGTACATCCGCACGCTCGTGACCTCAAATGTGCCGTTTTCGGACCTCCGAATCACCGAGTCGTCGTTCGAAGACATCTTTCTCGAAATTACGGGAGCAATGCAATGATGCGTTTAGTGCGAGCGCACGTCTCCGTACTGTTGCGCGATATCATGCGGACGCCCGCCTTCGTCGTTCCTGCTGTGGTGTTCCCGGCGATGTTTTACACGATATTCGGCGTTCCGTATGCGCGCTCGAGCGCGGATGCGGCGAATCAAACTCTCGCTTCGTTCGTCGGGTTCGCGGTCGTCGGAGTTGCGCTCTTTCAATTCGGTGTCGGGATTGCGGCCGAACGCGGGCGGCCTTGGGAACGGTATCTTCGCACGTTGCCCGTCTCGGTCGAGGTTCGCTTCATCGCTCGCGTCATTGTAGCGATCGTTATTGCGGCATTGGCATCGCTGTTCGTCGCCGTCATCGGAAGACTCCTGACGCCGGTTTCGTTCGATGCAATGCAGTGGACGATGCTTGCGATATACGCCATGGCGGGCGCCGTACCGTTCGTGATGCTTGGCATCGCGATCGCATATCTCGTTCCGCCGCGGGGTGCGCTCCCCGTCACGAATATTCTCTATTTACTGTGCTCGTTTGCGGGCGGATTTTGGATTCCGCCCGCGGAGCTTCCGGCGATCGCCGCTAGTATTTCACCGTATCTGCCGACGCGGCAATACGGTGAGTTGCTGTGGAGCGTCGGCGGCGCAGGGCATAACGCATCGCACGCGGTGCTTGCGCTCGCGTCCTTTGCGTTGTCGTTTTCGATTGTCGCGGTAATCGGCTATCGGCGCGATGAACGCACGCGTTATGCGTGAGAAACCGGCGCCGGGCTAGGCGATCCCATCGCTCCGCTGTTGCAATTCTCGGTGTCGGCCGTCGTCGATCCGGGCTGCGATACGGCGGATCCCGACGGCGAATTAGAGGCGGAACCGCTGCTCGAAATCGGCTGGCTTCCGCTGCTCGTTCTGTTCATATTCGACTGGCCGCACGGAGCCGAAGACGGCGACGCTGAGGGCGAGGGCATGGGCGAGGTTTGCGATTGTGCAACCACGGGAGCCAATATAAGCGTTCCGATCGCTGCAGCGACGACGGTAAGACGCGCGAAGTGCGAAGATTTCATCATCTGATTGCCCCTTCGGATTTTGAACAAGCGGGAGCATATCAGCGTAATCAGCCGATCTAGTGAAAGGCGAAAGAAGTTTGTTTCTGCAGCTTGCTTAGCGAGTGAGCGTGAGCCGCTCGACTGCTGCTCGGTCGACCGCGGTCCTTGAATATGCGAGCGGAAGTAAGCGTCCCGCTATCCAGTCAGCCGCTTCATCGGTGTAATGGCCCGATCCCGGACGACCGGAATTGCCTTGCGGAATCGTGACGCCGCCGGCGTCCCAATTGCCGACGTCCCAGACGGCACGGAAACTTTGCGAGAAGCCGTTGTTTTGCACGTGGACGGTGTACGCGTCGCCGTCGCCCGCGAACGTCGTCCCGTTCAAGAAACTCATGCCGAGCGCGGCGAGTGGATGACGAACGGTCACGGCACCCGCGACGCCCCACGGTGCAGGCGATGGGGGTAAGTTGATCGTCGCAATGATGCCCGGCTTGACGCGCGCCGCGATCATTCCCGTCGCGAATTCGCCGTAGCGCCTCGTCAACTGTTCGCGCGCGCGAAACGCCGCGGTCGCTTGCGACGAGTCTGGTGTGAAGCGGCCGTCCCACGAACGCAACGGTTTGAAATACTCTGCAAATTCGCGCTCGGCGATCGAAAGCGTGTCCATTTGCATCGAAGCGAAATACGAAACGTCGTACTGCGGACGCGCGCGCAACAGTTCGGCGATGCGGTGAGCGCGGTACGGCGGCCGGAATTCTGCCGTAAGACGATACCGATATCGCGGACCGTACATCTTGTTGTTTGCGGACCACACGATCGCATTGCGCGACGGCGCGACGTGCGGCAGCACCTCGAACGGAATGGGCGCGTAGGTTTTTGCGAGATCGACGGCCGGATGAATAGCACGCGACCAGAGCGGGTCGTCGGGGACTTCGCCCGCGAGCTGATAAGCGACGCGTCCGCTCCTGTCGGCAAGTACGAAATTTTGCGTCGGCCCCGGATAGGCGTGCAGCGCCTTAATTCCGTCGTCAATGCTATGCGCTTCATCGAGTCGCGAGAACGCGGAGAGCGGCGAGACTGGCTGGGAGTATGCGCTCCAGCGAACGAGCACGAAGCGGTCTTTATTGCCGACGTGGATCGTTGCACCGAATTCACGCGGCGCGCGATAATAACGCTTCGTGACGCGGATTCCGAAACGTACGCCGAAGCTCTCCGTCTTCCAATAGCGCGCATCGAGATGTTCCGGCGGATCGAAGACCGAGAGCGCCGTCACCGTTCCGTTGGTCGCGCCCCACGCGATTGCATCATTGTGTCCGAGAATGACGCCCGGTACGCCGGCGAGCACCGCGCCGGCTGCGTGAAAATCCGGTGCTTGCAAGTCGACCAAATACCAAACACCTGGAATGCCGAGACGCAAATGCGGGTCGTTTGCGAGTAATGCGCGTCGGGTCGTCGTATGCGCGGCACCTGCTGCCCACTCATTGCTGCCGACGGGCGGCCGCCGATCGAAGAGCGATCGGAATAGCGCCGCTTGCGACGTGCACTGTTTTGGATCGGCGATTTTCGCGAGGCCTTCGGTGACAGGCGCTTCGTAACACGGGTCGCTGAGCGGATCGTCCTTGTGAATGCGCCCTGCGATGTCGTTCCACGTGTCGGCGAGATCGAGCACGGTGGCAAAGCCGACGGCGAGCGAATCCTCCGGACGCCATGCTTGCGGCTTGTACATGAGAATGCGAAATTCGACCGGCGTAGATTCGCGAGCGAACGCTGCATTTACGCCGTCCGAGAACGCTTGCAAAATCAGCTTACTGCTTGCATCGAGCCCTTGCCATTGTTGCGCGACGAGATTGCGCACGGGTACGGTGCGAGACTCTTCATCGCTTGAGAGCGCGGGTTGTCCCAGAACTTCAGAAAGTTGTCCGTAGACGAACCGGCGCAGCAGATCGAGTTGGAAGCCGCGATCGCTCGCTTCGGCAAATCCTTGGGCGAAGAAGAGATCGTACCGGTCGCGCGCGCGGATGTGCGGAATGCCGCGTGCGTCGCGCAAGATCTGCACCGGCTGGCGAACGCCCGTTCCAGCGATCGTGCCCGAGGTTTGCGCGCGAGCGCGCAAACCGGAACCAACGTTCAGCACGTAGGCCGCTACGACGATGATGATGAGGCCGACGACGACGGCCGCAACGCGCAGCGGCTGTTGCACTAGCAGTCCACCAGCAGATCGTCACCCTCGACGTTCACGGAGAACGTCATAAGGGGAATGACGGCCGGCAACGTCAGCGCCTCTCCAGTTTCGACGTCGAACGTCGCGCCGTGTCGCGGACAGACGACGCATTTGCCTTCGAGATGTCCTTGATCGAGCGGAGCGCCGTCATGCGTACACACGTCTTCGACCGCATAAAACGAACCGCCGACATTACATACTAAAATGTCAACGCCGTCGATCGGGAAACTCTTCGCGTCTCCGGCGCCGATCGATTTCGCCGCCCCTTGAAGCTTATGTTGCATTTACGGAGTCTCTTAAGAAGTGGCGCGCCGGCTGTTTTGTCGCCACAACCCGATATGCACTGAAGCCGCGCGCGAGCACGGGCTTGCGCGTGCCGCGCAATGCTCCAACTTCGCGCCTCAATCTCGCCCAAAAAAACAATTGCAGTCGACGTGCCACTTCTTCAGAGTCTCCCTAAGTGCCGACTTTGCGGCAGGGATGCATCTTCCTCGGATCGCCTAAGCCGATCACGTGAAAGTCGAAGCCCGGTCCGAGCGTGACGTCACGACCGTGCCGCACTTCATTGACGGCTTGTCGGACGAGGCCCGGAACCGGAAGATAGCCGCTCGCGCGCTCCACCGTCGTTTCCGCGGGCGCCCAGATCGCGGAATCGCGCGGATCATCCATTACTTGAATCTCTTTGCTCTTATAGATAATTTCGCGCATATCGAGCACCAGCGAGCCGTTGCGAGCGTGATTGCTTGCGGCCGTCACTTCACGCACGTATCCGTAGCCGACCGTGTTTTCAGGAACGACCGTGCCGAGAATGTTTGCGTCGGCCGTGATCTTGAACCGGAAGGCCATTCCCGGATATGCCGTTGCAGAACTTACAGCGTCTACCATCGTCGCCGGGATCGCGGCGTTGCACATCGTTACCCAAGCGCGGGCGGGCGTCGCCGTTGCGAACAACAGAAGAACCGCAAGCGGAAGAAAGCGCATTATCGACTCTTCGGCGATGGCGAAGGAGAAGGTGAAGATTGACGGCGTTGATCGGTGCGCTCGGCAGGATGACACGGCTCTCGCGTAACGAGATCCTCCATGACGACGACGTGAAACTTAAAACCCGGCCCGAGTTTGATGTTGCTTCCCGGGCGCAAGTAGTGCAATGCGGTCTGGAACATGCCGATCGGGATCATGCTGATGCCCTCATCGGTCAACGTGGCCATGTGCGCGAACTCCGCCGTTTCGCGGGGGTCGGCCATTACGGCGATCTTCGTCTCTCCGATTGCGACGAAGCGCGGTTCGAGGATGATCAATCCACCACGATTGCGGGATTTGGCAGCTTGCACGTAGCGCACGACGCCCCACCCTTCCGTGCCTTCCGGGATATCGACGTCGCCGAATTTTGTCTGCGCGGTCGTTTTGAAACGAAAACGCTCACCCGGATACGAGTGAGCGGAATCCATGGTATCGACCATGGTTGCCGGGATCGTGACGTCGCAGACGACATCGGCGCTTGCCGGCGAAGTCGATATAGCCGAAACGAGTGCGATCGTAAATACCGGAAGGGCTCGCCGCATCGCGGGAGCCCTTCTGTCGGTTAACCTACTGCGCCTTCCATCTCCATCTTGACGAGACGGTTGAGTTCGACCGCGTACTCCATCGGCAATTCCTTAACGAAGAAATCGAAGAAGCCGTTGACGATCATCGCGGTGGCGTCGGCTTCGCTCAATCCGCGTGACATCGCGTAAAAGAGCTGCTCCTCGCCAATCTTTGAAACGCTCGCTTCGTGTTCGACGGTCGATTGCTGCTCGTGGATCTTCATCGTCGGCTTCGTGTCGCTCGACGACTGATCGTCCATAATGAGCGCATCGCACTTTACGCGCGTCTTGGCGCCGGTCGCGCCCGGGAAGACCTCCACCAGACCACGGTACGTCGTCTTGCCGCCGTGCGCACTCACGCTCTTGTTCGTCACGACCGACGTCGTGTTCGGCGCGGCATGGATCACCTTGGCGCCGGCATCTTGATGCTGGCCCTCGCCTGCAAAGGCCATCGACAGAATCTCGCCGCGCGCGCCCTCGCCCATCAGGTAAATCGACGGATACTTCATCGTCAGCTTGGAGCCGATGTTTCCGTCAACCCACTCGACCGTCGCATTCTTTTGCGCCATCGCGCGCTTCGTCACCAAGTTGTAGATGTTGCGGTACCAGTTCTGAATCGTCGTATAGCGAATCGACGCGTCGTCGAGGGCTATGAGTTCGACGACCGCGCTGTGCAGCGATGACGTCGTGAACTTCGGTGCCGTACATCCCTCGATGTAGTGAACCTTCGCGCCTTTGTCTGCGATGATGAGCGTGCGCTCGAATTGACCCATGTTTTCCGCGTTGATGCGGAAGTAGGCTTGGAGCGGCATCTTCACTTCGACGCCCGGCGGAACGTAGATAAACGAACCGCCCGACCACACCGCTGAGTTGAGCGCGGAGAATTTGTTGTCGGCCGAAGGAATGACGGTCGCGAAATACTTCTGCACGATTTCGGGATGCTTCTTGACCGCCGTGTCCATATCGCAGAAGAGCACGCCCTGCGCTTCGAGTTCTTTGTTGACGTTGTGATAGACGACTTCCGACTCGTACTGCGCTGAGACGCCGGCAAGGAACTTGCGTTCGGCTTCCGGGATGCCTAAGCGGTCGAACGTCCGCTTGATGTCGTCGGGCACGTCGTCCCACGAACGCTCCGTCTTGTCGGTCGACTTGACGAAGTAGTGGATGTCGGCGAAGTCAATCTGGCCGAGGAGCTCGGTGTCGCCCCACGTCGGCATGGGCTTACTAATGAAGATCTCGTACGCCTTGAGCCGGAAGTCGCGCATCCATTCGGGCTCCGTCTTCATGGCGCTGATGCGCTCCACGATCTCGCGCGTCAAGCCCTTATCGGACTTGAAAACGTAATTCTCCGGATCGTGAAATCCGTGGCGATAGTCCTCGGAGATGATCGGTTGGCTCTTAAGGGGGGTCGTCATGACTATCTGAGGGTACCCCCCTGCCGGGATATAGTCAAGATAGTGAAGTCATAACTTCAAAATCTGATGGCGCCGGAGATGCAGGGCAAGCTGCGCCGCCCTTCGCTCCACCTTGGCGTAGACGGCACGAGCTCGATCGCTTCTTTATCACTTAAATGATTAAGAAGTTCCTATCCTGGAGGGGTTTACAGGGGGGTCTTGGGGGGTTATTATGTTCGCCGGACCTGGGGTAAGTAAGGGGCTGCGATGAGCAGACCAGGCAGGTCTACGGTATCAGGAGGGCGCGCCTTTTCGTGCCATCGCGGCGAATCGCCCGTGCACCGCAAAGCGCCGGCAAGAGTTCGTCGATAGGTCGGGGACGTGACTGCACTGCAGGCGCCAGCCGACGAAGTCCGGAGGTGGGATTCCCCCAAGGCTCTGAGGAGAGCGATAGAATTGAAAGCACTCGGAACACACATCGTGTGTGAGCTGTCTGGCTGCGATGCGGCTGCGCTCACCGATGTTGACGCAGTCCGCGACATGATGATCGGCGCAGCGAACGCATCGCGCGCAACCATTATGGAAGTCGCCTTCCACAGATTCGAGCCTCAGGGGGTATCCGGCGTGGTCGTCCTCGCCGAGTCCCACATCTCGATCCACACCTGGCCCGAGATGGGCTACGCCGCGATGGATTTCTATACATGCGGCGACCATACCGACCCGTGGCTTGCGTGCGAGCACGCAGCAAAGGTGCTGGACGCCAAAGTCATGCAGACCACCGAGGTGAAGCGCGGCATCGTACAACCGAGCGGCACCTTCACCCACGCGGTGACCCGCGACCACGAGACGGTCGCCCTCTCCGCGTAACGGTTTCAGAGTCGAAAACGAACGAGCACCGCGGTTTTGGCGATGCTCGTTTTTTGCATGAAAACCGTCGATGCTTAGCAAAGCAACGCTGCCCGCGCGACGCTCCTGTCGTCGTGCGCTCGTTGCTATACTCCACTCTTCTTGAGGACGGGTTCTTTAGATGAACAGTCGGGTTGGGGCTCGCATCGGCGGCGGCATAGCTGCTGCAACATGCGCATTGCTCGTCGCGTGCGGCGGCGGCGGCGGAGGCGGCGGTGTAACGCCGCAAAACAACACCACGCCTACGCCCGCACAGACGGCGACTCCGACCCATACGGCGACTCCGACCCCGGTGTTCCAACAGGGAAGCGATGCCACGATGCCGCCGGTTTCCGCGTTGCCGAAGTCCGGCATATGGTCCCCGTACCAAGTAGCCTCGGCACTGCAAATGCCCGTGACCGGCGGCTATAGCGCCGTCGGAGAAACGATTGCGATCGTCGGTGATGCGACTCCGCCTCCGGCGGACGTCGCGGGTTTCCTCGCGGGCGTGCAGCTGACCGGCCGCGCGGGTGGTCCGTTGAAAGTCGTCAATATTAACGGTGGTCCGGACGGAACTGCCGCCGTGGGTGACGACGGCGAAGCTGCCCTCGACGTTGAAACGGCGCTCGCGCTCGCTCCGGGTGCGACCGTCGAATTCTTAGCGATGCCGAACCTCGATACGTCGTCGTTCCTCGCGGCCGAACAGTATGTGTTGACGGATTCGTTGCACCCCGCTGTTGTCAGCGAATCCTTTGGCGGCTGCGAGTACACCAGCGCCGCGGAAGATTCGCTCTTCTCGCAGGCCGCTGCGAAAGGAATCGCTTACACGGCGTCTTCCGGTGATAACGGCAATGAGTGTTATGTGAGTAGCAGCACGTATACGCCGGGACCGAACTATCCCGCGAGCAACCCGCACGTGATCGGCGTCGGCGGAAATGAAAACGTGGACGTCATCTCGACGACTTCGTATAGGCTGACGAGCTTGACTGCGCCGGTAGCATGGAACGATTTGTTTTTCTCCGGCGGTCAAGGAGCAACCGGCGGAGGCGTATCGGCGAACTTCTCGATCCCGTCGTATCAAGCAACGCTGGGCGGTGTAGCGTCGACGGCATATCGCAACGTTCCCGATATCGCCATGCCGGCGGAAGCTGTCGGGGTCTACTATCAAGGAAAGTGGCAGATTTTTGGCGGGACGTCGTGGGGTGCGCCGGAAGCTGCCGCTCTCGTCGCGCAACTCGATGAGTATTGCCGGGGGAGGCCTGGAGATGCGGTGGCGGCGTTTTATACCGCATACAGCCGACTGCACGCGTCTTTCCTAGATGTCACGTCCGGAAACAATCAGTTCGGCACATCGACGCCGTTCTATACGGCGAAGGCCGGGTACGACGACGCGACGGGCCTTGGACTTCCGGTCGGCAAGACCGTTGCAGCGCAGATGTGTCCGTCGCGCAATTGGTCGTACGTAATGCGCACGCAGGCGGCGGTGCAAAGCCTCGGTGCAGCGCGCGACACGGATCTCAAAAACGCGGTGAACGTCCGCTTCATGTCGGATCTCGGTGCGCGTGGCGCAGATACGTCGACGACGGTTTCGATCGTCATGCGCAACACGTCGACGGCTCCGCGAGACGAGCAGACGGTGATCGAGACGCTGCAAGCGGCCGGCTTCCGCGTCACGGAAACGTATCCGAGCCACTTGCTGATCGGAGCAACTGCGCCGGCATCCATTGTAAACAGCTACTTCCGTACGGCGATTCACAACGTATATGAAGCGCACTACGGTCAGCGGTATGCGAACGTCGCATCCATAACGCTGCCGGCCACGATCGCGCCGTACGTTCAAGGCGTTATCGCGGACAACGTGATTCGCAAACACCGACTGAGCTATCGCATGCGCTAGCGATCGATAGCTTAAGAAACATAAAGGGCATCCCCAAGGGGCTGCCCTTTATGCTTGGCGAAACCGCTGCCCGCTATGCCGAAGACCCAACATTGGCAGTGGTACGTTGAGGAGTTTGCTCCGACCGAACAACATCACCACGCAATCGATAGCGTCTATTACGCGGGACGCTCGCAGTTTCAACAAGTCTCGATCATCAGTTCGCCGGTGTTCGGTAAGATGCTGATTCTCGACGGCGACACGCAGAGCTCGCAGAACGACGAGAAGATCTACCACGAAACGCTCGTGCATCCCGCGCTTGCCGGCGCTCCCGACCGCGGCGAAGTGCTGATTCTCGGCGGCGGCGAAGGCGCGACGCTGCGTGAAGTGTTGCGCCGCGCGGACGTGGAGCGTTGCACGATGGTCGACATCGACGGTCTCGTCGTCGATCTTTCAAAAGAATATCTGCCGGAATGGAGCGACGGCGCATTCGACGATCCGCGCGCGCGCGTCATTATCGGCGACGCGTTGAAGTTCATGCGCGAAGATAGCGACCGCTACGGCGTCATTGTCTCCGATCTGACGGAACCGCTCGAAGACTCGCCGAGCAACATTCTCTTCAACGAAGAGGTGTTCAAGTTGATCAAGTCTCGTTTGACCAGCGACGGCATTTACGTGCTGCAAGCGAGTACGCTTGCGTTCCACAATCTTTCGCTGCACGCGAAGATGGCGCGCACGCTGATGAAGCACTACAAATACGTCACGTCATTCTTCCATTCCGTGCCGGCGTTCGATACGGATTGGGCCTTTCTCGCCTGCAGCGACAGCGTGAACCTAGCGAAGCTCGATCCCGCCGAGGTCGACAAATACTGCGCGGGACTCAAAGGCGAGAATTTCTTCTACGACGGCGAAACGCACAAACGGCTCTTTTCACTCCCCCTGTATGTCCGCCGCGCGCTTGCCGCGCCAGGGCCTGTCTTTAGTTAAAAGGCATAGACGAGCGGACCGGCCGGGGGTACGCTTCGGAGGTTCATGAGCACCGATTTCGCCTCGGCCCCACATCGTTGGGAGAAGGAAAAGTCGCATTTCGTCGCGCTCCTCGACTTGAAGCTCGAGTCCGTGGATCACGGTAAGGCTGTGATGCGGATGCCGTTCCGGCCGGACATCGCCAATGGCGCGGGGGCGGTTCATGGCGGCGCGATCGTGAGCTTGTGCGACACGGTATTCTACGTGGCGCTTGCTTCCATTTATGGTCGCGCGCAAGACACGGTCACCGTCTCGCTGCAGTGCAATTTCCTTGCGCCGGCGCTCCCGCCGCACGACCTGGTCGCGGAAGCGACCGTCCTTCGCGCTGGACGCCGCATCTGTTATGGCGAAGTGCAAGTGAAGAGCAACGACAAGCTCGTCGCACACGCAACGCTCAATTTCCTTAACACGTATCCCGACGAGGCACCCAAGAAATGACCGCTTCGACCGATTTGCGTCGCACGGCGCTTTACGATGAACATGTCAAACGCGGCGCGCGGCTCGTACCGTATGCCGGTTTCGAAATGCCGGTCCAATACGCCGGCATCTTAAAGGAACATGACGCGGTTCGCCATCGCGCGGGACTCTTCGATCTCTCGCATATGGGTCAGTTCATTCTTGAGGGTCCGAACGTTGCGCAATGGGCCGATACGCTGACGATCAACGCCGTCGCGACGATGAAGCCGATGCAAGCGCGTTACAACATCTTTTGCAATCCGCACGGCGGCGCGCACGACGATACGATTTTCTACCGGCTGCTCAACGACCGCTGGATGCTCGTCGTCAACGGCGCTAATGCGGATAAAATGTGGGATCACCTGAACGCAAACCTTGCCGAAGGTGTGCGCTTGGAGAATCTGCACGGTCGCAACGCGTTGATCGCGATTCAAGGACCGAAATCGATCTCGCTCCTGCAGCCGCATGTCGACGTCGGTCTCGATTCGATGAAGTACTACTTCTGCGCTGAAGGCAACGTGTACAATCGGCCGGCGATCATCGCGCGCACCGGATACACCGGTGAAGACGGGTTCGAGCTCTTCGTGTTCGGCGATCATGCGCCCGAGATTTGGCGCAATCTGATGCGCGACGAAGCAGCAAACGGATTGGAGCCGTGCGGCTTGGGGTCGCGCGACGTTCTGCGCCTCGAGGCCGGCATGCCGCTTTACGGTCATGAACTGACGGAAGAAATCACACCCGTGCAAGCCGGGCAGCAATGGGCGATCAAAACGAGCAAGCCTGAGTTCATCGGGCGTAATGTGATCGTCGAGCAGATGGAGCGGGACGACTATGCTCGCATCGTCGGGCTCGTGATGTCCGGCCGGGCTCCCGCTCGCGAGAGTTACAAGGTCTTCTTGGGTGACCGCGAAGTGGGCGAAGTTCGCAGTGGCTCAATGGCGCCCGCCGTCGAGAACAAGAACATCGCTACGGCGCTGGTCGCAAAAGACGCCGCAACCGTCGGCACGAAACTTGCGGTCGAGATACGCGGCACCAAGCACGAAGCGACGGTTGTCGCACTTCCGTTTTATAAACGCGCAAAGTAAATAAGGAGTACCGTTCTACATGGCGCAGCCAGCGGATCTGCTGTATAGCAAGGAGCACGAGTGGGTGAGAGTCGACGGTGACACCGCGACGATCGGTATCACGGATTACGCGTCGAACTCACTGGGCGACATCGTGTACGTCGAGCTGCCGCGCATCGGCAAGCAGATCGATCAATTCGGCAACGTCGGCGTCGTCGAATCGGTAAAGGCGGTTTCGGATCTGTTCACGCCGATCGGCGGCGAGATTACCGAAGTGAATACCGCGCTCGATGGGGATCCGGCCGCGGTCAATCGCGACCCGTACGGTGAAGGCTGGCTCTTCAAAGTCAAGCTCAAAGATGCGAACGAAAAAAACAACCTCCTTTCGGCCGATGATTACGAGAAAATCGCAGTAGACTAGTGTATACACCGCATACCGAGGAAGATATCCGGGCGATGCTCGACGCGATCGGCGTCGGCTCCCTGGAAGAACTGCTCAAACTTCCCGACGCCGTTGCGCTCAAGGCGCCGCTCGACGTCGTTCCGGCGTTGCCGGAATATCAAATCGCGCGCCGTTTCGAACACTTCGCGAAGAAGAATACGGGCGTCGATTACGTCTCGTTCCTCGGTGCGGGTTCATACCGTCACTACGCGCCGCCCGCAATCGGCGCGCTTGCAATGCGCGGTGAGTTTCTCACTGCCTACACGCCGTACCAAGCGGAAGTTTCGCAAGGCTATCTGCAAGCCATCTATGAGTGGCAGAGCTATATTTGTCTCCTCACCGGCATGGACATTGCGAACGCGTCCGTCTATGACGGCGCTACGGCGCTTGCAGAAGCGACGATTATGGCGCTCAATGCGAACGGCCGCAAGAAAGTGCTCGTCTCGCGCGCGGTCGATCCGAATTACCGGGCGGTGCTCAAAACGTACTGCGACGGCCTCGACATCGAGATCGACGAATTGCCGATTACGGCCGAGGGAACGACCGGTCTCGAAGCGTTGAAGACAGCCGTTGCGTCGAAAGAGTACGCATCGGTCGCGCTGCAGACGCCGAATTTTTTCGGTAACATCGAAGTGTTCGATCCGGAAACCGCATCGGCGGTTCGCGCGAGCGGAACGGTGCCGATCGCGGTCGTCTCGGAAGCAATTTCGCTTGCAGCACTTGCGACGCCTGGCTCGTGGGGCGCCGAGATCGTCGTCGGCGAAGCGCAGAGCTTCGGCGTCGCGATGGCATACGGCGGTCCGTACGTCGGCTTCATCGCGTCGACGAAAGAACACATGCGCCGTATTCCGGGCCGTCTCGTCGGTAAGACCGTCGATAAAAACCAGAAGACCGCATACGTCCTCACGCTGCAAGCGCGCGAGCAACACATTCGTCGCGAGCGCGCGACGTCGAACATCTGCACGAATCAAGCGCACTGCGCGCTGATCGCTACGATCTACCTCGCACTCATGGGAAAGACAGGACTCCACGACGTCGCTGCGCTGAATCTGCAGCGCTCGCGTGAACTTGCTACCACGGTCTCGAGCATCGAGGGCGTCGACTTGAAGTTCAGCGCGCCGTTCTTCAACGAGATCGTCGTCGAGGTGCATCAGCCGGCCGCGACGGTGCTCGCGAAGTTACAGGAACGCGATATTTTGGGCGGTGTCGATCTTGATCGCTGGTATCCCGAACTGTCGACCTGCATTTTAATGAACGCCACCGAACTCACCACTAGTGCTGAGATCGATGCACTTGCCAACGCTCTGGGAGAGATCGTCCGTGTCCACGCAAACGTTTGATCGGACTGAAAGCCCGCTGATCTTTGATCTCGGGCAAGACGGTCGCGCCAACAAGTACGTCGAGGACGCGCGCCCGATGACCGACTTCCTGCCTAAGTCGCTGCTTCGCGAGGAGTTGCCGTTGCCCGACAACAGCGAGCTCGACGTGATGCGTCACTACACGAAGCTCTCTCAGCGTACGTTCGGCATAGATCTGGGTTTCTATCCGCTTGGATCGTGCACGATGAAGTACAACCCGCGCATCAACGACGCAATGGCGACGAAGCGCGAGGTCGCGCAGCTGCATCCGTACACGCCTGATGAACTCGCGCAGGGTGCGCTGCAGGTGATGTACGAACTCGAGCGCTCACTCGCGTCGCTCTTCGGAATGGCCGCGTTCTCACTGAATCCGTCGGCCGGCGCGCACGCGGAACTCGCGGCGCTTTTGATCGCGAAGAAATACTTCAAAGATCGCGGCGAAACGAAGCGCGACAAAGTTATCGTGCCCGACACGGCGCACGGCACGAACCCCGCATCGGCTGCGATGTGCGGCTTCAAGGTCATTAGCTTGCCGTCGGACCAACGCGGACGCGTGAGCGTCGAAGAGATCAAGAAGGTGCTCGGCGACGATACGGCCGTCTGCATGATGACGAATCCGAACACGCTCGGGCTCTTCGAAGATCACATTCACGAAATCGCGCAAGCCGTGCACGATGCCGGTGGCCTTATGTATTACGATGGAGCGAACGCCAACGCAATCATGGGCAACGTGCGTCCGGGTGACATGGGCTTCGATCTCATGCATCTCAACACGCACAAAACATTCACGATTCCACACGGCGGGGGCGGCGCGGGTCACGGCCCGGTGGGTGTCGCGGCGCATCTCGTCGAGTACCTTCCGACGCCGGTCGTTCGGCCGACGCCGAAAACGAACGGCGATGCGAACGCTGCGCCGAGCGACCGGTACACGTTCTCGCTTGACTTCGACCGGCCTAAATCGATCGGACCGATGCGCTCGTTTTGGTCGAACTTCGCGCACGCCGTGCGCGCGCTTGCGTACATCTATGCAAACGGTGCGGACGGGCTCACGAAAGTCTCGCAACTTGCCGTGCTTAACGCGAACTACATTCGCGTCAAAGTGGCGGAGTTTCTGGAAACGCCGTATCCGGAGATCTGCCGTCACGAGTTCGTTGCATCGGCGCAAGAGTTGAAGAAACAAACGGGCGTGAAGGCGTTAGATCTCGCCAAGGCGCTCCTCGATCACGGCATGATGGCGCCGACCATGTACTTCCCGTTGATCGTTCCCGAGTGCTTGATGATCGAGCCGACGGAAACCGAATCGAAGGAGACGCTCGACCAGTTCATCGCCGTGCTGCGCGAAATCGTCGAGGAGGCTAAGACGAATCCCGAAGCCATCTTGGCGGCACCGGTCACGACGGTCGTCGGCCGTGTCGATGAGACTCGCGCCGCGCGTAATCCCGATTTGAAGTGGGAACCCGCGCAAGCGTAGCGCGCTTTCCGTTCGCAGGGGCGCTTCGCGTCCTTGCGACGCTCACCATCGTTTTCTATCACTGCTGGGAGGCCGCGTGGAACACGCACCGGTTGACGTGGTCGTCGCAAGCATGCGCGATGCTCGGCGAAGCCGGCGTCGCGTGTTTCTTTGCGTTGAGCGGGTTCTTGCTCGGACGGCGGTATATCGCCGCCCTTCTGTCGGACGCGCCGCTTCCTCGTTGGCAAGACTTCGCGCGCGACCGGTTTCTCCGCATCGTTCCACTCTATGCCTTTCTCGTGATCGCGTTTTCACTCGGAACCGCCTGGTTGCCGATTCCCGGTGAACGCTCCGCGTCGTTCTTCGATGTAATCGCGCATCTCACGTTCGTCTTTCCGTTTTTCCGCTCCACCGCGCTAACCATCGATCCGCCGATGTGGACGATGTCGACCGACGTGCAGTTTTACATCGTGCTGCCGCTCGTCGCGGCGCTTGCGGCAGTGCTCGTGCGCCGGCGACGGAACGCCTCGCTAACGATCGTCGCCGTCGTCGGCTCGCTGATTCTCGCATCGATTCTCTTGCGCGTGCTGGCTTGGCCGCTGGCAATTCCATCGTTTAACGACTTCGGCTTGCGCGTGGCGATCTTCGGGATGATGCCGACCATGTTCACCGCGTTCGGCATGGGAATGCTGGGCGTGTTTGTATGGGAACGGTTTCCTCACGAGCGCCAGCGGCTCGGAATCGTTGCGGGCTTGATCGGTGTCTTGTTGTGGTGGTGGACGCTGACGGTGTCACCCGGAATTGCGCGATACGTGGTGTGGAGCGACGTAATGGCCGGCTTTTCGGCGGGATTCATCTTGTTCGCCGGTTGCGCGCTGCTCGATTTCCGCGCCGTCGAGAACCCGGTCGTGCGATGGGCGGAACGGCTCTCGTATGCGGTCTATCTCACACACTTTTTCGTGATCGAGTACGTGGAAGGCTTGACCACGCATCTTACGGGGAACACGTTTCTCTTCACGACGTTCGCGCTGAGTTATGCCGCGTCGCTGATCGTTGCGTTGCCGCTCTATCTTGCCGTCGAGCGTCCATTCCTGATGCTGAAGAGCCGCCTGCAGTTGCGCACGCAGCATCAGCAGAATGCGGAAGTCGTTTCCGGCGAAGTGGCTCTGATCTAATCCGAACGCCTAATTCTTAGGGACTTTTAGGGAATTGCGGCGACGCGCAGCTCTCGTCACGATGAAGTGTACGAGGTGTTCACATGCGCGCACTTTTTGGTGTTCTCGTCGTTGTCGTATTGACTGCGGCCTTGACCGCATGTCATGGCGGTGGAACCAACATGCTTCCGAGCGTCGGTACGCAATCGAACGCGCGGCTCGCCCCGTCGCCGGTTGCTACTCTCAAACCCGCGCGGCTGTGGTTCTCATCGTGTGCGACGTGCGGAATCGCGATGATCGAACCCAAAGAAGTCGACGTGCAGGTGTATACGCCGACGGGAACCTTGCTGCACAGCGCGTCGTTTGGCGGCGGCAGGAGCGGAGGAGAACCGGCGATCGATCTGACGAGCCCGGATCAACGGCATGTCTACGTGACGATGGCCGTAGCGGATAATTACGTCGCGGATATCGATACCGCGACGTACGGTGTGCGCTATTACCACATCCCTCTTAAGGAGTCGAGTGGCGACATTCTCGCGTTGCTTGTTAGTCCCGACGGTTCGCGCCTCTATGTCCCGACGACGACGAATCTCTACATCATCAATACGCTGACACGCACGTACGCCGGAACGGTCTGCGGAAAGGTTTCCTTTGCTGCGCTCTCTCCCGACGGCAAAACGTTGTACGGCGTAACGTCGGGAGGACTGACGGCAATCAATACCACGACGTTGGTGAAGCACGTGTTCGCAGCAAATCCAAACGCGCAAGCAATGGCAGCAACGACAGCAAATCTGTACGTCGGCACAACGAACGGAGTTAGGATCTATAACCGTACGACGTTGGCCTTCGTCAAGACGGTCTTATCGTCGCTCGTGGTACGCCTCACGGCCGATAACGGCAACCAACGGCTTTATGCGTGGATCGACGGTCCCAGTTCGCAGTACGCGGACGTGCTCAACACATCGACACAATTACTGGTCAAGACGATTACGAATGTCTTCCAAGGACCGTTCCTGGATCCGGTCTCGCATCTCGTCTACGCTATCGACTTTTCGGGGAACGTCTGTAGGTATACGCCGCCGACGACCTACACTAAGTCGTGTTCGTTTATGGTGAACAGTTCGGTTCCATTTGATATCGCCGTCACCCACTAGCACCGGGAGTTGGTCACCGTAGCTTCGTAATGCGCTGACGTATCCTGATGGAGCCGTCCACCTTGAACGTCAGCGTCGATTTCCTCGCGGACCTCACCATCGCGCTAAGCGCCGCGATGATCCTCGGTCTCGTCGCCGAGCGCCTGCGCATCAGCGCGATCGTCGGCTATCTCGTCGCGGGTATCCTCATCGGCCGATTCACACCCGGCTACGTTGCGAACGTTCAGAACGTCCAAACGCTCGCGCAGCTCGGACTCATTTTTCTGCTGTTTAGCATCGGCCTCGGCTTCTCGTTCGATGAGGTGAAGAGTCTCGGCGCGCGCGCGATCGGGGGAAACCTGGTTGTGATGGTGGCGGCTACCGCGGCCGGCGGCGTCGCTTGTATGTCTTTAGCATTTCAGCATCCCTGGACCGGCGCAATCGCGACGTGCGTTTCGAGCACGGCCGTTGCGGTAGCATTACTTCGCTCGTGGGATATCGAGTCCAGCGGTCCGGGACGCTTTACGATCGCGCAGCAGATCGTGCAAGACCTCGTCGCGGTCGCGCTACTCGTTGTCGTGACGGCTCCGCCGGCGGAATTGTCCGTGTTCGGGATTCTCGTTCCGTTGATCAAGGCTGCGTTGTTCGTCGCGATCGCGCTCGTTCTCGGCGCCACCGTTCTGCACACGTTCGTTCGGCGAACAGTACTCCACGCTTCGACCGACGTGTTGTTTGGAATCTTTTCCGCGCTCGCACTCGTGGCGGCATGGCTCGGCTATATCGCCGGCCTGTCTTTTGAGTTCGGCGCGTTCGTCGCCGGCGCAGTGATTTCGGAAGCGGCGGGTAGCGCGGTGATTGCGTCCGTCGTTGCGCCGTTTCGGTCGTTGTTCGTGACGCTGTTCTTCGTATCGGTGGGAATGTCGATCGATCTATCGTTCTTTGCGTCCCACTGGATCGAAATCGTTGCTGCGGGCTTCGCCCTAGCGGCGATACGGTGTGCGTTATGGTTCGTGCTGGCGCGTTTCGACGCGATGACCGCAGCCGGCGCGGTGTTTGTCGGCGTAGGCATGGCGTCGCTCGGAGAGTTCAATGTCGTGCTGATCACCGAAGCGCAGCATGCCTCGCGGCTCTCTGGGTCCGAGGCGCAAATTCTTCTCGGCGTTACCATCGTAACGATGGTCGCGTGCGTCGTACCCGGTCCTTGGTTGTCGCGGCTTCGAACTTCGCCGATGAGCGAACGCGTGCGGCCGGAGGGCGAGTCCCGAGCGGACGCCCGCGTTGCGCTCATTGGTTTTGGACGCGTCGGCCAAACGGTGGCATCGGTTCTAGGCCGCGCGCACATTCCTTACGTCGCCATCGAACGTGATGCCGAACTCGTTAGAGAGATGCGACGCGAGGGTCACGCGGTGATTCTCGGCGACGCGCTCGACCCCGCAGCCTTTGACCGCATATTTACCGGAACTATCGAAGTCTTTATTATAACGGTACCCGAAAGCACAGTTGCGGACATCCTTGCGCAACGAGCGAAAGCGAGGACCGGCGCTCGCGTTGTCGCTCGTGCGCGAGACAGCTCGGACGTCGACGAGCTTTACGCAAACGGCGCGTCGGTCGTTTTGGTACCGGAAGTCGAAGGCGCACTGAGCTTTGCCGAAGCGGCACTTCGCGCGCTGCAAGTTTCAAACGACACTACAGAACATGTGCTATCAGAGGCGAGGCATGGCGATCACTAACTTTGCGCGAGTATTATCATCGCTACGAAAGCTGTACGGCGCGGGAGCATTCCCTGGGCCTTCCGATCCGTTCGAAGCGATTGTGTGGGAGAACTGTGCGTATCTCGTCGATGACGAGCGGCGCGCAAACACCTATAACGCACTGAGTGAACGGATCGGCATTACGCCATTCGCGCTCATCTCCGCTGGTGCTAAATCGATTGAAGCCGCGATCAAGGGCGGAGGAATGAACGCGGCTCACCGCGCCGCGAAGGTGCTTCAATCTGCTGAAATTTCGTTAGAGTTTGCGGACGGCAATCTTTCGGCAGCACTGGCCGAAAGCGATGATAAAGCGCGGCGGCGACTCTTGAAACGGTTTCCCGGCATAGGAGATCCCGGCGTTGATAAAGTCCTGCTGATGGGCGGCTATTCCGATGAACCCGCGCTTGATTCCAACGGCGTTCGCGTGTTGGAACGCCTCGGCGCAATTCAGCCTGCTGTATCATACGCGGTGAGCTATCGGGCCGCCGTCGCGTATCTGCGAGCGCAGAGCGTCGATACTCGCGAAGCGTTCGCGCTGCTGCGTGAGCACGGACGGACGTTGTGCAAACGCAATAATCCACGCTGTCCTGAGTGTTCTGTGCGCGCAGAGTGCCCGTCATCAACCGTATAAGGCGCCGACCTGATATGCCAGGATCGTAAGGCATTCCTTCGTCACGCGGGAACGCGGTGTGCGCTACCCTGCCGAGCGGACCATGACGCGTATGCGTTGAGGATGAGGACGATTGCGAGTCCGATGTCGGTTTGCACGTAGAATAACTGAGAAAAGCCGTGGTGGATTCAAGCGGTCAGCGCAACAGTTCATTTAGCTTCCTCGCCGGCGTTCGATATTTCAATGTCTTGCGTGGACGTTGGTTGAGCCGATCGGCAATCTTATTCAATTGCGCTTGAGAGTATTAAGCTGGGTTTGTTCCGTCGGGAAGGTACTGGCGCAACAAGCGATTAGTGTTTTCGTTTGTGCCTCGCTGCCACGGGCTCTTCGGATCGCAAAAGTATACGGCGACATCACGGGCGACGGTGAATTTCTTATGAGCGGCAAATTCGGGCCCACGATCAAGCGTCACCGATCGGCGAAGTTCGGCGGGCAGTGTACGGCTCTTCCGGCTTAGTGCTGCTGCGACGGTTTGCGCGTCCTTGCGATTGCGACGCAATTTGACAAGCGACGTGAATCGCGATTGTCGCTCGACCAGCGTCGCAATAGGCGTGTTCCCTGAGCCGCAAAGAAGATCACCTTCCCAATGTCCCGTCACCGAGCGATCTTCGATTTCCGCAGGGCGTTCGCGTATCGATACTGCATCGACAATTTGATAGCGGGTCTGCCTCTTTCGCGTGGCTGTACGCGCATGACGCATCACGCGGCCCGTGCGAAGATGGTACTGCAGCTCTTTCTTTAGTGCGCCCCGAGCTTGCACGAAAAGCGCCTGATAGATTGCTTCGTGCGAGACCTGAAGGTCGGCCTGCTCCGGAAAGCGCGTTTTCAGCCATCCTGAAATCTGCTGCGGCGACCACTGCATCTTCAGCTTACTCGCGACCATTTGCCGCAGCTTTCCGTTGATCGCGAGTCTGCATTTCTTCGGCCGTCTTGAACGCTCCCACGCGCGTTCCTCAGCCTTGCCAGATCTATAGTGCGCTTCGCCGCCGTTTCGTTGGATTTCGCGACTTACCGTTGAGGGCGGTCTTTTTAATTGACTAGCGATCGTACGAATTGAACACCCGGCAGCGATGCCGCGAGAGATTTCCTCACGTGCAGCGAGTGTGAGCGCTAGGCGCGATCGCTTGCGACAACTGGCGGAAGCCCTGTTCGAGCCATTCGCAACACCTCCAATAATCATCATCGGTTTGGTGTTGCGCTGACCGCTGGAATCAACCACGGCCTTCTTCGCCAAGGAATCCCGTTGAGATACGCGTTTATCAAGACGCATGTCGGTTGCTGGAAGGTGACGACGAGGTGTCGCGTCCTCGCGGTGTCGAGCGCCGGTTATTACGCGTGGTGCAAACGTCCGGAGAGCACGCGCAAGCAACGGGATCGCGAACTGCGCTTCAAAATCATCGCTTTTCACCGGCGCAGTCGCTTTCGCTATGGTAGTCGACCGATCGTGTACGATCTCCGCGAAGTCGGCGATTTCATTTCGCGCAGGCGCGCTTCTCGACTTATGCGCGAAGCCGGCATTTGCGGGAAAACACCGCGCGCGTTCAAGATAACGACGAACTCGGATCATTAGAAGCCCCTTGCCGAGAATTTACTCGATCGGCATTTTGCGCCGATGGAGACTGAGGCATCGAATCGCGTCTGGACAAGCGATATTACCTACCTGCGAACGCAAGAGGGATGGCTCTACCTTGCCGTCGTCATCGAATTGTTTTCGCGCCGCGTGATCGGCTGGTCGATGAGTCACCGCTTGGAATCGCGTCTCATTCTTGACGCATTGGAGATGGCCGCTGATCGGCGCGAAACCGCTACGGCCGTGCTCGTTCACTCGGATCGCGGCGTGCAGTACGCCAGCGGCACTGTTCAACGCTTCTACGATCGGCATAGCGTCAGCATGAGCCGCAAAGGCAATTGCTGGGATAACGCGGTTACGGAAAGCTTCTTTGCAACACTTAAGCGCGAACTCGATGATCCTGTCTTCACCTCACGAGAATCCGCGCGTGCGATCATCTTCGAATACATCGAAATCTGGTACAATCGTCAACGTCGGCATTCGACGCTCGGCTACGTCAGCCCCGATCAGTTCGAAAAGGACCAGGCTGCATAAACTTCGTGTCTACGAAAGTGAGACCAGCCCAGTCACGGGAATTCGACTGAATTTGGGCGTTAGGAGCGCCGCTGATTCGAATCCAGTCAGCCCGACCATTTAAGCCTCGATTCTATCGGGTTTTTTTTCATGATACGTTTCCAGCTAAGTGGTGAGCCACGGCGGGGCAGTTGAGCGAAGCAACGTCGACGGCATGTGTCAATCGTACTGAGAAGTGCCAAATGAGTTGGATCACAGCAGTTACTCGTGGGGAATCGGCAGTGTACGATTCATCTTTGTTCAGCTACATGCGAATTGACCAGAGAAACAACGCGACGGTGAGTACCAAAAGCAAACCCAAAAGTCGTATCAGTTCATCTGTGCTATACCGCTCACGTAGCCGGTGCCAACGTATGCCGTTACCGCGAACCCAGGTTTCAAAATTGTCGTTTGGGCGTCTGCGAAAGCGAGGAGGCATCCCGCGAAGTGGTCTCAGAACGAAATAGAAGATTATCCAACCTATTGTGAACGACAGAAAATACTTGCCAAACACTTTCCAGTAAGGCGTGTCCAGGTAGAACCGCTCGCGCATGGCGGCAGAAAATACCGCTAGAAATAGGATTGCCCCCACTCCTATGAGGAGCAACTGAGGTATGTCTTTTCGTTGAATAATCGGTGGATCGAACGGTAACTTCATGCGGTGTTTGCTTTCTAGGAGGAGACAAAGGAACACTTTGCCTCCTCGCGGTTTCCGTTATGCAATTTGACAAGCAACGCGTTGAGGGCGGTCTTTTTTGATTGACTAGCGATCGTACGAATTGAACATCCGGCAGCGATGCCGCGAGAGATTTCCTCACGTTCAGCGAGTGTGAGCGCTAGGCGCGATCGCTTGCGACAACTGGCGGAATTCCGCCGCGTAAGCGAAGTACCACAAAGATGGAGCCGACGTTTTTGTCCAGCCCCCGAGCAATATCGCTGATCGAGTCCCCGCTCTCCAACGTCTCCAAAGTTCCGCTTTCTGCGAGGGCGTTAGACCTGGGCGCCCTGTTCGAGCCATTCGCAACACCTCCAATAATCATCATCGGTTTGGTGTTGCGCTGACCGCTTGAATCCACCGTCGGTAAGATGGTTTGCGAGGTGGAGAGCATTCGCAAGAAGTGCGATGTCGATAAGCGAGCGATAGCGGATGGCCCTATGTGGGCGAACGGATAGAATGTGGCCGGCGAAATCAGCATCCATATGCCGGTCGCCGTCTCTACTGCGCCGAGCAGTAGGCAGATGATTCGTGGCATAGCATCTCTTGGACGTTATGCAACGCGGGAGTGTGACGTGGCGGCGAGGCTTTCTTTGAGTTTTTTCGTCGTGCGCTCTTGCGGCGTTTCGCGTTCGCGCTTCTTGAGGAAGTCCAGAACGAATTTTTCTTCCGGCAGTAAGCCCTTTGCGGGTTTGCCGCGCAGCATTTGGCCGATCGTGCCGTCTTCGGTGTACGCGGCGATGATCTCCGGATGAATGTAGCTCTTGCGCGCGACCGCGGGGGTGTTGCCGAGACGTGCGGCGACTTGTTTGACGACCTCGTTGAGGCGGTGCTTGCGCTCGGATTGCGTGTCCGCGTACTCTTCTTCCGCGAGAAGCAGCGCGCACTGAACCGTGCCGACCCACGTGCGAAAGTCTTTCGCGGTGAAATCGCCGCCGGAGATTTCGCGTATATAATCGTTCACATCGTTGGAACCGACATCGCGCGGCGTATCGTCGTCGTCGAGGTAGGCGAAGAGCTCTTGCCCGGGGATGTCTTGGCACGCGCGGATGATCTTCGCGAGCGGCTTGTCGCGCAGTGCGATCGAATGTTTAACTCCGCTTTTACCTTTGAAGCTGAAACGCACGCGCTCGCCTTCGACCTTCGCGTGTCTGTTCAGCATCGTCGTCAACCCGTACGAGTCGTTATCTTTTGCGTACTCCTCGTTGCCGACGCGAATGGTCGTCTCTTCAAGAAGACGCACCACCGCCGCCAGCACCTTTTCGCGCGGCATGCCGGGCAGCGTGAGATCGGTTTCGACGCGCGCGCGGATCTTTGGAAGACCCTTCGCGAACTCCATCATGCGGTGGTATTTGGTCTCGTCGCGGACTTCACGCCACTTCTTGTGATAGCGGTACTGCTTGCGCCCGCGCGCATCGATCGCCGTTGCTTGCAGATGGCCGTTCGCAATTGGGCAAATCCAGACGTTCTCGTACGCCGGCGGCACACCAATGCTCTTGATCCGGGCCAGTTCCGCCTCGTCCTTGATAGGCTTGCCGTCGCTTGTTTGGTATTTGAAGCCCTTGCCTTCGCGAATGCGACGGATCCCGGGCATCTCGTCTGAGACGTAGCGAAGCCCGGCCGAACGGGCGACGAGCGCTGGGTCTTGGTCCACTTCGCACCTATACCCAAAGCGGACCCAAAAGGAGCGTCCTTCTGCCAGGTGCTTCTTGGGGCCGGGGCCTATAATGAAAGTAATCAGGGGGCACGACCAGCGCCCCCTTCCCTGTCTCCTACGGGTCTATCGACATGCGAATCAAGTATGAAGTGTCGGCCGGTGGACTGGTCTTGCGAGTGCGCGAGACCGGGTTTGATGCGCTATTGATCGGTCGCGGTGAACCGCGCATTTGGACGTTGCCGAAAGGCCATGTCGAAGCGCGCGAATCGAACGAACAAGCCGCGTTGCGCGAAGTGCGCGAAGAGACAGGATGCTGGGCCGAGATCTTTACGCGACTGAACGAGATTTCGTATTGGTTTTACGTGGGAAAAGCCAAGCACAAGAAGTCGGTCACGTTTTTCCTGATGCGCTACCTTTCGGGCGACACCGCGAATCACGACCACGAAGTCGATGAAGCGCGTTGGTTTGAGATCAAGGCCGCGCGAAAGGCGCTCAAATACGTGAACGAAAAGCGCCTCGTCGATATGGCGCTCGATTACATCACCACTAACCCCGCTGCCTTTGGCGACATTCCCGTCGTCGCAAGAACGGCCGAACAGAAGAGCTCTTGAACGAAACCACCGCCCCGGAAGCCATGCGGGGCTCGGCGCAAGCCGAATCCACGCAAGGCGAGCCTCTCCGTGTCCAACTCGACGTCTTCGACGGTCCGCTCGATCTGTTGCTTAGCTTGATCAAAGAGCAGCAGCTCGACATCGCAACCGTTCCGCTCGCGCGCGTTGCCGAGCAGTACCTCAACTATGTCCGGATGATGGAAGCGCTCGACGTCGAGATTGCCGCCGAGTATCTCGTCATTGCGGCGACGCTCGTTTTCTTGAAGTCGAAAGCGCTGCTGCCGCCGATTCCGCAAGAGTTCATCGACGAAACGGAAGAGACGCCGGAGCAAGTCGAGGAGCGGCTGCGCCGCCGCCTCATCGCGTACTCGAAGTATCGCGAATTGGGCCAACAGCTCAAGGCGCGTCAAGACGAAGCAAGCGGGTTCTATTTCCGCGAGTCGGGCGATCCGACGAGCGAGCTTCAGCAGCGGTATCGCATCGATCCGGAGAAACTCAAGCGGGCGTTTCTCGCGATGCTGCAGCAAGCGCGTCCCGAAAAGCGCGAGATCGTTCGCGAGACTTTTTCGCTCATCGCGACGATGGACTATGTTTCGCGTCAAGTCAAGGAGCGCGGTGAAGTGTTCTTCTCGGCGCTCTGCCACGAAATGGGCATGACACGTGAAGCGATCATCGTGACGTTCCTTGCGATTCTGGAACTCGTGCGTCGCCATCGCATCGCGTTCGATCAACCGAATTTTGACGACGACATCCGCGTATATCGGAATCCACCCGCCCCCGCTGCCGAAGGATAACCGTGCAAACCGAAGAGCCGATCGCCGAGATCGAAGAACCCATCACCGAGATCAACGAAGAAGCCGAAGAGCTGCACCTCGCTGCCGAACGCATCGCGCCGGCGATCGAAGCGCTCTTATTCGTCGCGAGCGAGCCGCTCGAGACGAAGCGCTTGGCAAAGCTGACGGGAGAAGACGAAAAAGCGGTCGCTCTCGCGATTCAAGACTTGGAAGAACGGTACAGCAACGGCGGCATCGTATTGCGTGAAGTCGCCGGCGGTTATCGCTTCGCGACTTCGTCCGCTGTGCGCGACGTCGTCGAGGCGTATCTCTTGCCGCCGAAGACTTCGCTCTCGACGCCCGCCCTCGAAGCGCTCGCAATCGTAGCGCACATGCAGCCTGTGACGAAGAGTGAGATCGAAGCGATTCGCGGCGTGAACTCGGACAGTGTCGTCAGCACCTTGATCGATCGTGGACTGGTCGGTGAAGCGGGACGCAAAGATGTCGTCGGCCGTCCCATGACATATAAAACGACGTCGCTCTTCCTTGAGTCGTTCGGCCTGAATTCGCTCGACGATTTGCCGCAGCTCGAGCTGGAACCCGGGCAGCCTTTGGAATTGAACCTGCTCGTCCCGACGCCGCAAATGGAGCAAGCCGAACAGAGCGCCGAGCCGGCCGAAGAGCCGCAAGCCGAAGCGGAAACCGAGCCGGACACGGTGGAAACGCCCGAGGATTCTGCCGATATCTTGTAGCGGCATGACCACGACGTTCGACTCACTCGCGGAAAATTACGACGCAGGCCGGATCGGCTACGCTAACGAGGTTTACAACCACCTCGTCGACTTCGGACTGAACCTCAAGCATCGCATTGTCGACATCGGATGTGGAACCGGTCTCGCTAGCGGTCCGCTGATCGACAATAATTTCACGGTCGCCGGCGTCGACCCGTCGGAGCCGATGCTCGCGTATGCGAAGCGCCGCTATCCAAATGCCGAGTGGGTCGTCGGTACTGCCGAGAAATTGCCGTTCGGCGACGCGTCGTTCGACGCGGCGATCAGCGCGCAGACCATCCATCGCGTCGACCGCGCTGCAGCGATCGCCGAAATCCGGCGCGTGCTCAAACCGAACGGCGTGGTCGCGATTTGGTGGAAGAACTTGATGGGCGACGATGCGGTGAAGACCATTCGTGACGCGTCGGCGCAAGAAGTCGGTATCCAGATTCCGCCGAGCGGTCTGAACGGGGGCTTCAAAGAGTTCTATGCGGCTGCGTGGCGCGATCAAACGTTGCGCATCATTCCGTGGCGGGCGTCGATGCCGCTCTCGCAAGTCGTTGAAATGGAGCGTTCGCGCGCCGACGTGCGCGACCGCGCCGGCAATCGGTCCGACATGTATTTCGCGGCGTTCGAGCGCCGCTTGAACGAGCGTTTTGGTCAAGGCAATCCGCACGTGCCGGTCGCGTACATGCATTATCTGTATCTCGCGAAGAACTAGCGCAGATGCGCATCGGAATACACGTTCGCGTCGCGGGCGGCTACGCGAAAGCGATCGAACACGCGAAGAACGCGCGCTCTACCGCGATTCAAATTTTTTCTAGCAATCCGCGCAGCTATCGGCCGAGTAAAGTCGATCGGCCCGCGCTCGAGGCCTTTGCCGCGATGCGCCGCGAAGCGGGCATCGATCCGTGCGTGATTCACACGCCGTATTTGATCAACGTCGCAAGCGAAGATCCGAAGGTCCTTGCCGGATCGATCACGCTCTTGAAAGCCGATCTCGCAACGGCTGCAGCCGGCGAGATTCGATACGTCAATACGCACTTGGGATCGTACGGAAAGCGCGACCGCAACGAAGGCTTTGTCTCGATGTGCCGCGCGCTCGAAGAGGTGCTGGCGACGATTGAGCCGGGCGTTTATCTCGTCATCGAAAACTCGGCGGGCGCGGGAAACTTGGCCGGCGGCACGCTGGAAGAACTTGGCGAGCTAATGCGCACGCTGGATCATCCGCAACTCGGCGTTTGTCTCGATACGGCGCACGCGTGGGCCGCGGGATATGAGATCAATTCCGCTGCCGGCGTCGACCGGTTCATCGCGCAGGCGGAAGAGCATATCGGTCTCAACCGGCTCCATCTCTTCCATTTCAACGATACGGAAGTTCCGCTTGGCGGCGCCCGTGACCGCCACCATCACATCGCGGAAGGTGTCATCGGCTTCGAAGGGTTTCGCGCGATCCTCGCCCATCGCGAGTTACAAGAGAAAGTCGCGATTCTCGAGACGCCGGGCGAGGATGCCGATGACATCCGGAACATGAAGACGATCTTGACGATCGCCAGTGCTGTGAGGTAAGGACTCGATGCGATTCATCGCGCACTTCGACATCGACGCGTTCTACGCAAGTGTCGCAGTGCGCGACGATCCGTCGCTCGCCGGAAAACCGGTCGCCGTCGCGGGAAGCCACCGCCGCTCCGTCGTGCTCACCGCCTCATACGAAGCACGGCCGTTCGGAGTCCGCTCCGCGATTCCACTCTATCGCGCGCGCCAACTCTGTCCGCAACTCATCGTCGTTCCGCCCGACATGGCGAAATATAAAACGGCTTCACGCCAAGTTTTCGCCGTTTTTGGTTCGCGTGGGCACATGGTGCAGGGCCTTTCGATGGACGAAGCGTTCGTCGAGCTCGGCGAGATGCAACTCGACGAAGCGGTGCGGCTGACGCAGCAGATACGCGACGAAGTACTTCACGAGACGCAGCTGACGATCAGCGCCGGTGTAGCAACCGGCAAACTGATCGCGAAAATCGCATCGGACAGCTGCAAACCCAATGGACTGCTCGCAATTACGCCGGGCGAAGAAGAAGCCTTTCTCGCTCCGCTCGCGGTCGGCCGCTTGTGGGGTATCGGTCCGAAGACGGCAGCGCGATTAGAGACATTCGGTATCACGACGATCGGGCAAGTCGCGGCGCTCGACGATCCTTCGGTGAAACAACTCTTCGGATCGTGGGGATCGGAAGTGCGCGATCTCGCGCGGGGGATCGATCACCGGCCGGTCGAGGCGGACCGCGAAACGAAATCGATATCATCGGAAGAGACCTTCGAGTACGACGTGCGCGATGAAAAGCAGCTCGTCTCTGCGCTACGCGAGCAGACGCGCGACATCGTCGCAAAGCTCGCCCGCGAAAATCTCACCGCAGCGACCGTCGGCGTGAAGATCAAACGCGCCGATTTTCGCGTCTTCGGGCGGCAAACGCATCTCACCGAACCGACGCGCGACGCAAAGCGCATTTTTCGCGCTGCGGTGTATTGCCTCAGGCGCGCGCAGTTAAACGGATCGCCGGTACGTTTACTTGGCCTACGTGTAGCGTCGCTAACGGAAGGCGAAGCAAAACAGATCGGCCTCTTCGAATCGACCGTGTCATCCTGAGCTTGTCGAAGCACCGCGACCGCTTAGATGTGGTCCATGCTCCATACGCCGTCTCCCGTGGACGACGCGGACGCGAGTTGCATCCACGCTTTTCCCGAGGGTGAGAGTGCGGCGGCCATGAAGATGGCGTCGCCGCGCCGTCGCACGGACGCGCGCGGCAGACGTTCTCTCGCGAATTCAGGCGGAAGCCACCCGGCGACGCGTCGCAAATCGCCGGCGGCGCTGCGCAAAAGCGGACCGATGAGAGCTGCCGCTTGCGCATCGGCGAAGCCGATCTCATCGAGTAGATACGCGTCGTGTTCGGGCGCGCGCACGCCGAGCACGTACGCCGCAATCGCGCGTCCACGCCGTACGACGAGGTTCGTTTGAACGCCGATGCCGTGATCCGAACCCTGCCGGATGCGCAATCGGATGAACTCCCATACCAAAGGCGTGCGAAGGAACGCCCACGGACGGGCACGATCGCGCAGTTCGAAACAGCGGCGAACGCCGCTCCAATCGTGCTCGTCCAGGCTCTGCACTTCGATACGCTCGTTCGGCAAATTATCGGCACGCAGTGAAATCGCGCGCGAAGTAAGCTGCGTGAACCCAAGCTCCTCGTAAAACTGCGGACGGATGTCCGAAAACAGATATGCCACGTCGTAGCCGTCGGCGCGCGCGCCGTCCATCGCCATCGCGATCATCGCGCTGGCATACCCGCGGCCGCGCAAGTCCGGCGCAGTGTAGACCGCGCCGATGCCGAACGCACGTAAGCGCTGCGCGCCCATATGGATGGCGCGCTCGTACCGTTTAAACGATGAGAGCAACGTCGTTCCGTCGCTCAGGCCGATCGTGCGGAAGTGGCGGCGGCCGTACCCGCTATGCGCGATCTCGAGATTCTGGGAAACGTATCGCTCGAAGTCTCGTTTGCCCGCCCAGACCTCGGCCGTGAGCGGCAGCACTTCCCGCGCATACGTCTGCGCGTCGAGCGCGACGAGATTCACCGGCTCTCCCCGTCGTCAAACGACCCGGGAAGCCGCGCGTTACGCAACTCTTCGAGAAACTCTGGAGCCGTCGTTCCGCGTGTTGCCTTTCCCGACGCGCTGACGAGCACCGCGGAACGCGCGCGCCGCAGCGCATACACAAACGCTCGCCGCTCTTCATCGTTGTACGCTTCACGCGCTTTCGCTTTGAACACGTAATAGCTGAACTTCGCGGTGCGGGCTGCGCGCGCGTCGCCGACGTTCTCCTTCGGAATCATGCCGAGCTTCGGACTGAAGAGAAACGAATCGGGCACGTACCACCGGGGAAACGACCCGGCGCGCGCGTCCGGCACGACGACGTAGTCAAATGAACGGCCGCGCGCCGCATCGACGCTTACCATCTGCACGAACCGGCCGTCGCCGTCGGCTTCGCATGATTCGAGGAGGCTTTCGCTGCGCGCTTGCGCGTAGGTGAGAATGTCGCCCAGCGTAGCGCGCGGATGCGCGTTCGCATACGCGTTGAGTCGCCGGAGAAGACGTGAAAGAAGCAATTGCTGTGCGAGTGCGCGTGCCGATCCCGGTTCGCCGTCGCGGGCGAGACCGTCGCGCCAAACCGTGCGAACGAATGCGGTGAACGTCATCTCCCTCGATGCATGAACCCACCGTTGACGCGCCGTGCGAAAGGCGAGAACGCGCTCGCGCGCCGTAGGATTGAGTGCGTCGTCTCGATCGCCGCGCGTAACGTTCCATCCGAGGCGGAGGTCGCGCTTGGGATCCCAGCGTCCGCTACGCGTTGTTGGTGCCGGCTCATCGTCGAACGTAAAGAGCAGCGTCTGTGCGTCCGGCGGTTCCGCGCAGAGTGTAGCGATTGACGCATCGGAGAGCGCGTACACGGGACCGCGCAACGACCGCATGAGCCAATCGTGACGGAACGGATCCCACACGTTCCAGAGAACCGCGAGCGCATCGAGCGCGCGGCGATCGGAAAAGATATTCACGTCTCCACTGACCGCGACGGGCACATTGCGGTCGAGCAACGCCTGCTCGTACTCGAGCACGTCGGACACGGAGCGGAAGACGATGGCAATCTCGTGCGGCAGTGTCCCGTTCGCCAACCGCGCCCGCACGGCGTCAGCAACGTATTTCGCTTCGTCCGCTTCCGATTTCGCCCGATGGAGCGCAACCGCGCGCTCGACGTTCTTCGCATCGATCTTCGCATGGCGGCGCGTAAGTTGGCGGCACGCCAGTTCAACAGCAAGCGGATTACGATGCTGCTGCTGAAGTGTAACGTTCGTTACGGCCGATTTGAACGCGCGATCGGGACGCGCGCCGCTGAACGTGCTGGTCGCCGACGAAGGATCGCCGGCGAGCGTTACGCGACGCAAGTCGCCGCCATACACGGCCTCGAGCAGCAGCTGCGTTCCAAGCGTCGATTCTTGCGCTTCGTCAATGAAAGCCGCGGATGCAAACGAACGGGCGCGATCGGCGAGCGATGCGTCGGCCGCAAGCGCATCGAGCGCTTCCGCAACGGCGTCGCGGCGCGTCATCGCGCGCGATGCCCGTATTTCGGCGACGTAGGTCTCGTAGAGTTTTGCGAGCACTTTGGCGAGGTCGATCTCGCGGCGATACTGGCGCTGGAGCTCCGCGGGCGTGACGTCGAGCGAATCGCGATACGCGTCCTTCGTCGCATAGATTAAGTCGGGATGCGCGAAATTCGGGGGGCTTGCATAAAACGAGGTCGCGCCTTGAAGCGACCGGTCGAGAAATTCTTTCGGCGAGATTGCGGCGTCGCGAAGCTTGCGAATGAGGCGGAACGCGGCGACGAGAAATCGCTCGGGCGAACGCAAACCCGGAACTTCCGGATCGATCGTCCCGGCGATCAGTTCGTCCCACTCGAGTTGGAAGAGCGGTTGCGCGCAGCGAGCGAAGAGCCATTCCGCTTCGACATCATCGACGATACTGACCGGTTTCCCCGCCGACTGCAAGACGTACTCGGCGAGCACGATCAGATCGCTCGGTTCTTCGGCGTGCAGATACGTTTCGCCGGGACGTTCGTGCGTGAATCGTTCGACGCGCGCGCGTAGCGCCGACGTCTTTCCCGTTCCCGGAGTACCCGTGATCGCGAGCGAACGGTCAAACGGCGCGTCGACCGCTTCGCGCTGCTCGTCGAGCAAGAGCGCCGCGGTCACCGGCCGAACCGCTCGCGTTCGTCGTGCGGCTTGTCGGCGCATGCATACGCGTACGCGCAATACGTGCATGCCGACGGGTCGGTCGTCACGGGAAAACGCTGCACCGACCCTGAGGTCAGATCGCGGCAGATCTCGATCATCTTTGCGCGCGCAAGTTCGAGTTCGCCGATCGTGATCGTGCCGGCCGGCGCGTCGCCTCGCTTCGATTCGGTACCCGCAACCGGCACGACTTCGAGCGATACCGGCGCAACATCGAGCAGCGCATCTTTGAGTGGAATGAGCGCGAGGCGCGCGACGCGGTCACCTTCGGCGCTACGCGCCCAATAGTAGAACGGTAGTTGAAAGTCGCGAAAACGGCGGACCTTGTCGCGATACTCTCCGGCGCTGGTTGCGATCGACCCGGTCTTATAGTCGATGATCGCCACGCTGCCGGTACGGTCGTCACGGTCGATGCGGTCGATGTAGCCGACGAAGGCGAAGCCCTCGAGATCGAGCTGCGCGGCGATCTCGCGTCCGATGACGGTAAAGGGCGCGCGTTTCGATTCCGCTATCAGCCAATCGACGTACCGTTGTGCCGTACGCTGAGCGCGTCGTTTATGTAGTTCCACTTCCACGGCCGTATCGAAGTCGTTGCGATACCGCTCGAACGCCCAGTTGACGTAGCCTTCGATCTTCTGACGCATTTCGGGTTCGAGCGCGGCCGACGGTTGCGGAAATTCGCCGTGAAAGTCTTCGAGTGCGGCGTGGAATGCGGTACCGTACGTCGAGGCCGACGAACCCGGATCTTCAACGGCCGCGCAGGCGTAACGGTAATACCACTTGCGCGCGCATTCCGCATACGCATTGAGTGCCGAGGCGCTGAAATGCGTCTGCCGCGCGCGAACCGGTCCCGCAGGGTCGGCGCTCTGCGCGTCGGCGAGTTCGAACTCCCCGTCGTCGTGTTCGCTCGCGCGATCGACGGTTACGTCCAATTCAAAGAGGACTGCTACATCGGCCTCCTCGGTAAACGCACGAACGCGTTCGGAAAAACGCAACAGCGCGTCGCGCTCCTCCGCCGGAACCGCAATGCGCGAACGAGCGATCGCGTCGAGGAGCGTGCCGATCCGCGTCGCGGCCGTCGCGTATGCAGCTGCCGTATCATGCGGCACCCCGGAGCAGGGCGAACGAAGCGCACGCGCGAGTAGCGCATCGTTTCCGGTGCGTCGCCACGCGTGCAGATCGTCGGCAAAAGCGCGAGCGAGACTGGCGTTCACGGTTGTTGCTTAGTGGTTATGGGCGGCACAAGGCGCCCCTGCTCGAAATGTGTAATGGCGCCGTATGCGACGCATTATCGTCGGTATTAGCGGCGCGAGCGGGAGCGCGTACGGATATATGGCGCTCCAGGCGCTGCGCGCGATCGGCGGGGTGGAAACGCACCTCGTCATCAGCGAAGCCGCACGACGGACGATCGAACTTGAAATGGACATGCAGGCCGACGGTTTTGAAGCGTTGGCGGACGTCGTGCATCGCGATGACGATTTGGCGGCAGCGATTTCGAGCGGCTCCTTTCTCACCGAAGGAATGCTCGTAATCCCGTGCTCGATGAAGAGCGCGAGCTCGATTGCATATTCACTTAACGACAATCTTCTCACTCGTTCGGCCGATGTCTGCCTGAAGGAGAAGCGCAAGCTTGTCTTGGTCGTGCGTGAAACGCCGCTTCACTTGGGACATCTGCGCACGCTCACGCAACTTGCCGAGATCGGCGCGGTGATACTTCCGCCTATACCCGCGATGTATGCGGCGCCGCAGACCGTCGACGACATCATCGCGCACACCGTTGGCAAGGCGCTCGATCAGTTCGGTGTTCCGAACGAACTATTCAAACGCTGGCGCACTCCTTAGGGTCTCCCTAATAACTTTTCCGCCAGCGCGACGTCGCTGACGCGATCTACATTGACCGCGGTTTCGGCATACGGCGAAACGATTGCGCGCACGCGGGCATGGAGCAACTGCGATGCTCGCTCCTCGGCATTCGCGATCGCGAGCCTCCCGAAGGCAAAGCGCGCGAGCATATCCCAGCCGAAGAGCGATGCGAGATGAAAGACGTTCTTGCGCGCGGCGCCGAGCCGTTCGATGAAGCCTTCGAGTTCAGGCATTGCGCGCGGTTTGATCGCGATCAGGCCGCCGCCGCAGAACGTTCCATCGCGCAAACGCGCCCACGTATGCGGCACTTCGGGATACGCCGCTTCGTGAACCCGGCGTTCCAGGCACCCGTAGCCGAGATCGGGATCGAGACGATACGCGCGCTCGACGAAATCATCGACGCTTTCGGGCGTAAGGACGGGCAAGTCCGACGTGGAGACGACCACGATGTCGTCGGCCGGCAGTCCGGCGAGTCCGTTACGCAAACTGGTGCGAATTTTGTCGCCGTCGTCTCGGCGCTCATCGGCGAGCGCGAGTGCCGCGTTGCCGTGCGCAATCTTCGGTGCGACGACGATGATGCGATCCACGGAATGCGCTGCTCGCAGCGCACGCAAGGTCCGTTCTAGCAGCGTAACGCCGCCGATGTGCACGAACGCTTTATTTGGTGCGCCGGGCTCGAGCCGCGCGACGTCGTCTGCCGGTCCGCCGGCAAGCACGACGGCCGTTACGCTCGCCACGCGCAGCTTTGCCGGAAGGCGGTCGGAATGCGAATGAATTCGGGCGGGAGATCGAGACGCGCGGCAATTTGCGCAATCGCTTCCGGCGATTCCTCGAGCGCAAACACGGCGGAGCCGGAGCCTGAGAGAAGCGGCCGCGTGGCACCGGCTCGCGCGAGCGCATCGAGTGCTTGCGCGACTTCGGGCACTGCGCCGGCGATCACGTCGTTGAAATCATTCGAGAGCAACGCGCGAACCCGTTCGAAGTCGCAGCGCTGAACGGCGGCCACCATGTCGATCGACACCGACGAGGAACGGGGCCGTGACGGCCGCGGTGTCGCGTCTAATTGCGCGTATGCGGAAGCTGTGGAAACCGCGGACGGCGGCTTCACGATCAACACGTGCCACGGCGGCAACGCACCGAGGGCAGTGACGCGTTCGCCGGTTGCTTCGACAAGTGCACCGGACTCGACTAGAAAGAATGGAACGTCCGAACCGAGTTTTCGTGCCAGCGCAACCCAGTCGACACTATCGACTGCGCCGAACGCTCCGCGCGTCGCAGCAAGCAGAACGCTTGCAGCATCGCTCGAGCCGCCGCCCAACCCGGCTTGTATCGGAATTCGCTTTAAAAGCGTGAGCGCAACCGACGTTTCCGGCGAGACGGCGCGCGCGGCGCGAACCGCAAGATTCTCCTCGCTCTCGAGTTGCGAATCGCTGCAGCGAAAGACGAAGCGCGGCGACGGTTCGATCGTGAGCTCGTCGGCAAGCTCAAGCGGCACCATCATGCTGCGAATCCCATGGTACCCGTCTGCACGGCGGTCGAGCACTTCGAGCGTGAGGTTGATCTTTGCGGGGCACGCTATAGTCATTCGAAGTGAGCGCGTTTCCGGTCCCGGCGGGCCGTTCCTTGGGCGCTTGTTCACCACCGCACAAAACGAAGGGGCGCCGCTACAGAAGGGGGTAGAGGCCACCGCATGGGGCCGAGTTACGACGCGCAGCGAAATGAATATTGTGCGTACGTGATTCCCGAAACGCAAACGCCGTACGGGCTGCTGCTCGGGAATTACAAATCGTTCGCACAGTCCACCGCAAAGGGCGGCGTACGCGGTTTGTGGGACGCGGATACCGATCAAATTATTTTCGGAACGCACCAGATCGCGTATCGAGTGCGCGGCGGCGAGCAAACCCTCTTCCCGCATCAGATCATCCGCGAGTTCACGTTCCTTCCCTACGCGCAGATCTCAGAGTTCACGCTCGAGCACCGGATCCACGTAACCGAAGCATTCTACGTTCCTTTCGGTCCGGAGTTCGAGCGGACGGTGTGTTTCGTCGTCGACGTGACGCTCTACAATCCCGGCCGCGAATCGCTCGACGTTTCCGTGTTTCCGTGGGCGATGCTCGTCGGACAACGGTTTTACGGCGAGCCGGAACACGAAGTCGAAGCCTGGAGCGACGGCCCGTACCTTTGCTCGAAAAACGCGGAAACCGGCGCGGAGCGTTGGTGGGGCGGGTCGCGAGAGCCCATTGGGTGCGAACTCTCGTTGCGCGAACAGGTGCTGCTTGCCAACATGGGCCGCGGGACGCTGATTCCCGAGGATGTTCCGGGGTTCGGGCACGTCACGCCCGAGCTTGCGCGTTTCGTGAGCCGCAGAATCTTCGGCGCATTCGAATACCGTATGACCGTTGCACCCGGTGCCCGCGAATCGCTGCGTCTTGCCGTCGTCTACAACAAGGATGGCCGCGAGAAGAGCCGGCCGGTGCTCGAGCGCCTCCTCGCCGACAAACGAACGCTTCACGATACGCAACGCTACTACGCGAATCGCCTCGCGGACGCGCGATTCATGACGCCAAGCCCGACGATCAATCGCGGCGTCGTCTGGGCGAAAGCGAACATGATTCGGATCGTCAAGGATTATCCCCAAGGCTGGGGATCGACGAACTCGCCGCCCTCCGACATTCTCGTGTCGCGCGATACGTCGTGGTTCGTGCACGGCTTCGATTATTTCTGGCCGCAGTTCAGCCGCGATTGCCTCGAAGTCTTCAACAAAGCGATCGAAGACACGGGGCTGATGATCGAATACATTCGTGGCGTTAGCGGCTACAAGACGGCATACGACTTGAACATAAACGACGATACGCCGTTGCACTTGATCGCGATGCTACACTACTACAACGCGACGCTTGACGATGAGTGGGTGCGCGAACGGCTCGATCTCGTGATCAAGCTGACGGACTATATGCTCACCCAGCGCGACGATCAGGGCCTTTTGTTCTGTCGCGCCAAAGGCGTGGACATGTACGGCATTTCGTCTTGGCGCAACATCATTCCGTACTATACGCTCGACGGCGCCGTGACGGAAATCTGCGCGGAAGGCGTCTTTGCGCTGGAGGCCGCGGCGATGCTCTGTGCCGTTGCCGGCGACACCGAGCATTGGGAGAAGTATTCGTTCGAAGCGCAGTCGCTGCGCGGCGCGATGATGGATTATCTCTTCAACGACGACACCGGGGCGTTCGTCTTGAATTACGATCAGGACAAGAACTATCAGGACAACTTCACGGCGGACGAAGTCTTTCCGGTGCTCTTTAACGTTGCGAACCCCGATCAGCGGCGCGCAATTTTGAAGCGCTTGCTCGAAGCAGATTTCGTCACGCCGGTCGGCTTGCGCACGATCTCGACGGCCGATGCATGGTATTTCCCGTCGTATGGTTTCGGTCTGCTCGGCGGAATTTGGCCGGACCTTACGTTGTGGTTTGCTCTCACGCTCGCGCGCAATGGGTTTGTCGACGAATGCGTGCACTTTCTCAATGTCGTCTACGACGCGATGGAAGGCGGCAGTCCGCGCAATACGGTACCCGGCGAATTCGGCGAATGGTTCGATGGCGGTTCCCTTTCGAATCGCGGAATGTACCTTTCGCCGTGGACCGGCGCAAAATACCTGTGGGCCGTTGCAGAAACGATCGGCGGCCTCGACGGTTATCGCACGAGCGGACGTCCGCACTTGGTTCCGTTGCGTCCGCACAGCTGGCAGTGGATGGCGGCGGCGCGCGTGCACTGGGGCGGCCGGCGCTGTACCTACGTCATCGACTTCAAGCGCAACGTCATCTACGGCGACATGCCGCAACTCTCAGCCGAAGAACCATACTCGTGCATCTTTGCGGGTCGCGACGTCAGTGATGAAGTAATGATGTCGCCGGTCGAAGTCGGCGCAATCGCATTCGAAGACGAAGCTGGAGCGGTGCGCATCTTCGTGTGCAACATGCTCGATCGCGATCGCAACGTGCTCGTCGAATTTCGCGGTCATACCGTTCGTGTCGAGACGGCGGCCGGAGAACTGCGGGAGGTGCAAATGATCGGCAAACCGACCGACCGTAAAGCGCGAGCAACGCGTCTCGACGTCGTGCCGGCGCGTCCGGTCCGCGTCTAGGGATTGTCTCCCTACATTCGCGATCCACTCACCGGCGAACACGCGCTGCTTGCCGCGACGCGCGCCGGGCGGCCAAACGAGTTTCGCAACGGTCCCGAAGATCGATGCGCATTTTGTCCGGGAAACGAAGACCTTACGCCGCCTGAGATCGCGCGGTATGGAACCGGCTTCAGGTGGGACGTGCGCGTCTTTCGCAACAAATATCCGGCGATTCTGCCTCCGGAGGGCGATCATGAAGTGATCGTCGATTCACCGAGCCACGACGAAGAAACCACGCAGCTCGGTATGGCGATGTGGCGCATTCGATATGCGGCCGCGCTCGTGCGCACGCCATTATCCTATCCCGTGTTGTTCAAAAACAGCGGCGCCTACGCCGGTGCAACGATTCGTCATCCACACACGCAATTAGTCGTATTACCGCGACGTCCCGATCGCTGGCGGCACATGATCGAAAGCGGCGGTTGCGTCTTGTGTAATGAACTGGCGCGCGCGCAGGAAGCAGAAACGATCGTCGCGCGCAACGAAGGCGCGACCGCATTCGTGCGATCGCGTTCACGATTTGCATCGTCGCTCACCGTGCTTCCGTCGGACTGCGCGTCGTCGCTGCTCTTCAGCGACGAGGAAGCGTGGAACGCGGCCGGCGCCATTGCTCGCGACGCGGTGCAGGCGATCGGACGCGCCTTCGCAGACCGGCCGGCATTCAATCTGATCGTCTATAGCGACCCGCATGCGGAATTAGGGTTATTTCATTGGCACATGGAGATCGTTCCGCGCGTCAGCACGCTGGCCGGATTCGAACTCTCGACGGGAATGTTCATCCGCGGATCGACCGCAAAGGAGTCTGCCCGCCGCTGGCGCCGAATGTTAGCGCCTCTCGATGGATCCATCTAAACGTTTTGTCACGATCGTTCTCGCTATCGGTGTGGTCGTTCTTCTGGCTGCGATCTACGTCGGCCAACGAATGGGCACGCGCGTCCTCGTTCAGGCGACGAACTCCGGCAGTCTGGACACCACGCCCGTCATCACGCCCGTCCCTGCCGCAACACCGGTAAATTACGGGCCGGATTGGAAGCGCGAGCAGACTATCACGGCTGCCGGCGATCCCGGCTTCCCGGATCCCCGGATCCCGCCGAAGCCGCTCCCCACGCTCGAGCCGACGCCGACCCCCGGACCGCAAAAGACGCCGAAGTGGACTCCCAACCCGAATATTCCGATTTGGGATCAGACGCCGCCCTCGAGCGGGTCGCCTGCGCCAACCCTTTCGCCTCCCGTACTCTCGCCCGAGCCGCAACCGAGCGTTAGCAGCCCGGAACCATCGCCGGGTATGAAAGCGACACCAACGCCTACCCCGTAGGGTTGTATCTAATGTCCTTATTGGAATCCACTGATACGATAGGGACAAGAGGCGTATCGATTTGCGCTGCAGGGCGCAAAGCCGAAGGGAGATTCATCGTGGCAGACCAGCAAACCGGAACTGTTACCGTCAAGCGCGGACTCGCGCAAATGCTCAAGGGCGGCGTCATCATGGACGTCGTGACCCCCGAGCAAGCCGTGGTCGCACAAGAAGCGGGAGCGGTCGCGGTAATGGCGCTCGAGCGCATTCCGTCGGACATTCGGGCTGCGGGCGGTGTCGCGCGGATGAGCGCGATCGAGCTGATTCAAGGCATCATGGACGCCGTCACGATTCCGGTCATGGCGAAGGTTCGCATCGGCCACTTCGCCGAGGCGCAAGTGCTGCAGTCAATCGGCGTCGACTACATCGACGAATCCGAAGTGCTTACGCCGGCCGACGATTTGTATCACTGCGACAAGCACGAATTCACGACGCCGTTCGTGTGCGGAGCGCGCGATCTCGGTGAGGCGCTGCGCCGGCTCACCGAAGGTGCCGCGATGATTCGCAGCAAGGGCGAAGCCGGAAGCGGCAACATCGTCGAAGCGGTGCGTCACATCCGCGCGATCAGAGACGCGATTTCAATGTTGACGGTCGCGCCGAAAGAAGAACTCGTCGCCCGTGCGCGCGATCTCGGCGCAAGCTACGAGTTGGTGCGCGAAGTTGCGGCGACCGGTAAACTTCCGGTCGTGCTGTTCTGCGCCGGCGGCGTCTCCACGCCCGCGGACGCTGCACTCATGATGCAACTCGGCGCCGAAGGCATCTTCGTCGGCAGTGGTATCTTCAAGTCGAACGATCCGAAGAAATTCGCGAAAGCTATCGTCGACGCAACCACGCACTTCAACGATCCGAAGGTCGTCGCCGAAGCATGCCGGTCGCTCGGAACGTCCGACGCGATGCCGGGCATCGACGTCCGCAAACTCCCAGAATCGGAGCTGCTCGCGAGTCGTGGAAACTAAATCGCTGATCGGCGTGCTCGCATTGCAGGGCGATGTGGTGGAACACATCGCCTCGCTCGAGCGCGCCGGCGCGCGTGCGATTGCCGTCAAGACGCAAGCAGATCTCGACGAAGTAGACGGGCTTGTCATTCCGGGCGGTGAGTCAACGACGGTGATGAAGTTGCTCGAGCGATTCGCATTGCACGCACCGATCAAGTCGCGCGTGAACAGCGGTATGCCGCTGTGGGGCACGTGCATGGGAATGATCGTCGCTGCGCACGAGGTCGCAGGTCTGAACCAGCCTACACTCGATCTGATCGACATTACCGTCCGCCGCAATGCGTTCGGACGTCAGAACGATTCCGCCGAAGTCGATCTGCCGGTCGCAGTGCTCGGCTCGAAGCCGTTCCCCGCGATTTTCATCAGAGCCCCGTGGATCGAGCGCGTCGGTCCCTCGGTCGAATTGCTGGCCGAACGTAACGGGCACGGTGTGATGGTTCGTGAGGGAAACGTCCTGGGAACGTCATTCCATCCCGAGCTCACGAACGATCCGCGGGTCCACGCGTACTTCTTGAAAATCGTCGACGAAGCACGGAAAAGCGTAGGGAAGACCTCTTCCGCCGCATAACTTGTGCGGCAAATGAGTTCGCAGGCGATCCCTCCGGGTGCGGAAGCGACCGGATTCCAAGGTCAGATCCCGCCGCTCGAGCCGTTGCTCACGGAAGTGATTGCAACGCTCGCGCTTGCGGCGCATGCGTATCTCTCTGATACGGACGGACGGCAACCCGATTTCCCGAGCGCCGAAGCCGCGATCGACGTCGCGAGCAGCGCATTCGAACGGGTCAAAGAAAGGTTGCGGCCCGACGAAAGGTTAGCCATCACTCAGATGCTGACCGAAACCCGAATGACGTTCGTAAGAAAGCGAGGCACCTAAAGTGTCTCGCTTTCTTGCATCTTGTCATCGATATTCGCCGCCCCGCGCTGAAGGAGGACAGCGACTGTGAGCGACGTGCTCGTCTTGAATTTTACGTATGAAGCGCTGAATATCACGAGCTTTCAGCGCGCGGTCAAGCTGTTGTTCTCGGGCAAAGCCGAGATGGTGCACGACCGCGACCGCATTCTCGCATCGACGCGCTATGAAATGCGCATGCCGTCGATCATTCGGATGCTCTATTACATCCGCCGGCCGATGCAAAAAGTCGCGCTGACGAAGAAGAACGTGTTGATCCGCGACAATCACACATGTCAGTACTGTGGAATCCGTGGCGAGAAACTCATGACGGTCGACCACGTCGTGCCGAAGAGTCGCGGTGGTCCGTCTACGTGGGAGAACCTGGTCTGCGCATGCATGCGGTGCAACAATCGAAAAAACAACCGTACGCCCGACGAATGCAACCTGACGCTGAAGAAGAAGCCGCGTCAACCGAAATACATCCCCTGGATCCAGATCAAGCGCAACACGCTGCCGGACGAATGGGGCAAGTTCCTCTTCTTGTATAACGTGTCCATCGAAGAGCGCATCGAGACATAACGCGCGTTCGTGATAGTAGCGTTCCTTTTAGTCGCATTGACGAGCACGTGGGTGCCGGTCGATCCGCAAAACGCCATCGTCATCGATTCGACGAAAGGGCGGATTACCGTCGCCCTCGAGCCGGATCTTGCGCCAAATGCGGTGGCGCGCGTGAAGCGTCTCGCGCGCATGCATGTCTACGACGGCCTGCTCATGTGGCGCGTGCTCGACACGCCGGCGGAAGCGTTCATCCAAACCGGTGATCCGGGAAACGTCGACTCCGGCCGTTCGTCGTTACCCGATCTGAAGGCCGAATTTACTGCAACGCTTCCCGTCGCCGAGATTGCGTTTGCGCGCATGGGAACTGATCCCGAAGGGTTCTTTCGCGGCATGCCCGTCGCAACGCAGATCGTTGCAGCCAATGTGTGGACCGTTAGAGCGTGGGGCGCGTATTGCCCAGGAACGGTCGGAATGGGCCGCGACGTCGGTCTCAATACGGCAAATGCCGAACTGTTCTTGATGCGCGGAACAACGCGATGGTTCGATCACGATTACACCGCAATCGGCCACGTCGTCGCCGGCATGAATGTCGTGCGTTCCATCGCGGCCGGCGTTCCGCCGAAACATCCCGATGCCATGCGAACCGTTCGTGTGCTTGCGGATCTTCCTGATTCGCAACAGCCGCACATCGAGATAATGAATACGCGCTCGGCCGCATTCGCCAAAATCATCGATGACGCCCGACGCGCGCACGGCGCAAACTTCTCCATCTGCGACGTAAGCGTCCCGGTTCGCGTTCGCTAAAAGTTGACAAGTTATTCGGTCTACCGGCGGCTACGGTCGCGTAGCGTGCCGATCAAGTAGACGACGGCGCCGATAACTAAAACAACGGATCCGACGTAGGTGACCGGCGTTTGATTTGGTTCTAAGCGGGAAATTCCGGCGATGACTGCGCCGACGCCGAAGAGGCCGGCACCGATGCGCGTTACGAGCGAACTGCGCGACGGAATCCCGGCGGAGATAAGCATGAGAAGGCCGCCCGCGATATACACCCATGCGATTGCATTCATCCGAGTTTCACCGTTCCGCAAAATGCGTCGTTCCACGCGCGTTCGATTCGTTTGCGAGTCGGCTTCGTAACGACGGACGCGACGCAGCCGTCGGGGCGAACGATCAACACGACCGGCGGCTTCACGTGCCATCGCTTCGGCGGCGTACGCACGACGATGTGGGTAATGTCGAGCTCGTACTCGCCGGCGACCACAAGCGCCGGATCACCTTTGCGGATCTCGCTGATGCGCCGGCCGCCTTCGAGGCGTAAGTCGTCGATGCGTCGTCCGGCGAGCGGGTGGCGAGCGTCGATGATCGGCGACTTCGTGTAGCGTCCGCTCAACATTCCGAGCGCTCGACACGTCTTGCGCTGCATGCCTCGACCACGGATGGCGCGCGACACGGCGCGCACCACGAGTTGCTTCGCGCGCGGCGAAAATCCGAGACCGACGTGCGTGAGGCGATCGGTATATCGTTCGATGGTATCGGTCACCATCTCGCGGCGCTCGATATCGAATGTCGTGAAGAGCGCCTCACCGTCGCCGTCTCCGCGCATTGCGTATGCGATTTTCCACGCCAAGTTCGCGGCGTCTTGAATGCCCGAGTTCATACCCTGGCCGCCGGCCGGACTGTTGAGATGCGCGGCGTCTCCGGCGAGCGCCACGCGACCCACGACAAAGCGCTGGGCATGGCGCTTGTGAATTTTGAAGACGCTGCTCCAAAGTGTCGTTGACGTTCGGTCACCGAAGATGTCGAGAAGACGTTCGCGGTGCGCTCGTTGCGAAAGAACCTCCTCGTCTGCGCCGTCGTCGGGGGTAACGGCGGCAACGACGCGCCACGTGCGCGCCGCGAACTTGAGCGCGCCTCGAACATTCGGTTTATCGAGCCGGGCGCGTGCCGTCACGGTTTCATCAAAATCCTCATCGAAGAGTTCGTCGCTCAAGACCAAGCGCGTATTGTACGTTATTCCCTCGAGCGAGAGACCGACGAGGTGACGGACGATGCCGTGTGCGCCGTCGCAGCCGACGGCGTAGTTCGCGCGTACCGTGTGTTCCGATGCACCATCGGTGTAGATGACGTCGACGAATTCGCCGTCTTGCCGTAAATCGGTAACGGAAACGCCCGCACGCAGCTCGCACATGTCGTTCGCACGCACGAGCTCGCGCAGCACGCGCTCCGTTTCATTCTGTGGAATGATGAACGCGCCGGGATTTTCGACGACGTCCTCGATCACGTGCCAATCGAGCGCGATTAGCGTTTTTTCATTCCGCGCGTTAACGACGATCAGTTCGTCGACGAATCGCGAGCGCGCCCGAACGGCATCGTAAATGCCCCAATCGCGGAAGATCTCTTGGGTACGCGGCCAGATGACGACCGCGCGGGACTCAAGGACCGGCTCGACGTTGCGCTCGAGAACGATCGAACGCACGCCGTAGCGCGCTAAACCAAGCGAGAGCGAGAGGCCAACGGGGCCTCCGCCCACGATGATTACCGCGGCGTCCACTCGAAGTGCGATTCACTCATGGTAGAAATTCGGTCCCGCCTCTGGCTTCCGTTCACCCAGATGCAGTCCTTCGATGCGTCGCAGCGCACCTTCATTCGCGGCGAGGGGACCTCGTTGATCGATTCCCGCGGGCATCGTGTCTACGATGCCGTCAGTTCGATTTGGACGACCGTGCACGGTCACTGTCATCCGGACATCGTACGCGCGATCGCCGAACAGGCCGCGACACTCGATCACGCAACGACGCTCGGAGCGACGAATCCGGTCGCAGAGCGTCTGGCGTCGCGCCTTTGCGGGCTTACGCAGATGGACTATGCCTTCTTCGCGAGCGACGGTGCAAGTGCCATCGAAGCGGCGCTCAAAATGGCCGTGCAGTATTGGCAGCACGCGGGCGAACCGCGGCGCACGCGTTTCGTGCGGCTCGTCGACGCTTATCACGGCGACACGACGGGCGCCATGAGTGTCTCGGACATCGGCGCGTTCAAGTCGCGTTTCGGACCGTTGACGTTCGAGGCGATGCCGTACGACGATCCTACGCTGCTCGAACGCAACGATATTGCGGCGGTTATCGTTGAGCCGATCGTACAGGCTGCGGCCGGCATGCGAATCGTACCGCCCGATCGTTATCAGGCGTTGCGCAATATTCGCCCGCTGCTCGTCGTCGATGAAATCGCGACCGGTTTCGGAAGGACGGGCACGCTGTTCGCGTTCGAACAGCTCGGGCTCGATCCGGATATCGTGTGTGTCGGAAAAGGCATTACCGGTGGCACCCTTGCGCTCTCTGCGACACTTGCCCGATCGCGCATATTCGACGCATTTCTCGGCGATCCGAACGAGGCCAAGCAGTTCTTTCACGGCCACTCGTACGCCGGAAATCCGATCGCATGCGCAGCAGCGCTCGCCTCACTCGACGTCTTCGAGCGCGAAACGACGATGGATAACGTTGCGCGCATTGCAGAAGCGTCGTGCGAGCGGCTAGATCGTTTCGCCGCCAGTTACGTTGTCGCGCAGACGCGGCAAGCGGGTGCGATGATCGGCGTCGAGTTGCAGTCAGCCGAAGAGGGGCGTCGCATCGCCGCCGCGCTCTACGACCGCGGCCATTTCACACGTCCGATCGGATCGACGGTGCAATTCGTGCCGCCGTTGTCGTCAACCGTTGCCGAGGTGCACGCGTTCTTCGACGCGTTCGAGGATGCCGTCGCATGAGTTATCTGACACGCGTCGACGCCGCGTTGGAAAAGATTCGCGCGGCGGGGCGCTACCGCAAGTTGCCGACGCATCAACTCACGGGCGTGATCGACTTTTCTTCCAACGACTACCTTGCGCTCTCGACGAACTCGCAAGTCCTGCAAGCCTTTCGCCATGCGACGCGCGCAGGTTCCGGTGGTTCGCGCTTATTGGGCGGCCGCAATCGCGAGCATTCGCTATTGGAAGAGGAGCTTGCGGCGTGGCTTGGGCGCGAGCGCGCACTGTTATTTTCGTCGGGCTACCACGCCGCACTTGGTGTCATTCCGGTGCTCGCGCGAACCGTCAAAACGATCTATTCCGATGCGCTCAATCACGCGTCGATCATCGATGGGATTCGGCTGAGCCGCGTGGATCGATCGATCTATCCGCATGCGGCGTTGCCGTCGCAAGCCGAGCGCGCCGGTCCGTCCCTCATCGTGACGGAGTCGATGTTCAGCATGGATGGCGATAGCGTCGACCTCGATGCAATATTCCGCGATCTCCGCGAGGACGACATTCTGCTCGTCGATGATGCGCATGCGCTCGGCGTTGTCGGAGCGGCCGGCACGGGGCTGGCGGCAGCATTGAACGATCCGCGCGTCATCGTGCTCGGGACGTTGTCGAAGGCATTCGGCGTTCATGGCGGATTTGTTGCAGGCCCCGCGTCGTTGATCGAACTGCTCGTGAACGAAGCGCGCACGTTCATTTTCGATTCCGCGTTGCCGCCCGCGATCGCGCTCGCCGCACGCGTTGCGCTCGTGCAGCTTCGCAACGGTGACGAAGCTCGCAAGCGTTTGCATGAGAACATCGCACGCACCCGCGCGGGACTTGCGTCGCTCGGTATTCCGGTCATCGACAGCCGCGCGCCGATCGTTCCGGTGGTGCTCGGCAGCGAGTCGCGCGCGATGAACGTCTCCGCGGCATTGCTTGAGAAGCAACGACTCTACGCGCCTGCGATTCGTCCACCGACGGTTCCCCCGGGAAGTTCGCGGTTGCGATTGTCGCTGCGCTCGGATCATATCGCGGAGCAGATCGACCTGTTGATCGAGGGAATAGGCGGATGCATCGATATTTCGTAACAGGCACCGATACGGACGTTGGCAAAACGCGCGTCACGGCGGCGCTGGCGCTTGCAATGAAAACGGCCGGCATGGCGCCGACCATCGTGAAACTCGTGCAAACCGGCCTCCCGCCCGGCGTTCAAGGCGATGCCGCGCGAGCGGGAAAACTCGCCGAAGTCCGGTTCGTCGAGCTCGCGAGATTCCCAAAGCCGGCTGATCCATGGTCTGCCGCGCTCGCCTCCGGCGCTCCGGAAGTCCACGCCGGCGAATTGCTCGATGCCATCGCGCACCTCAAGAACGGCGTCATCGCCGAAGGCGCCGGCGGATTAATGGTCCCGCTCAATGCGCGGGAGCATTTTGGCCACGTTGCGGCGCTCGGCGACTTCGAGACGATTCTCGTCGTCGGTCTGCGGCTCGGCTGCCTCAATCATGCACTCTTGACGATCAGTCAGGCGCAGCAGGGAGGCCTTCCACTCGCGGGAGCCCTGCTCGTTGAGCGCTGGGGACCGACTGAGCAGCATTATCGCGACGATGTGATGCGTTCGTTGCAGGGAAAGATTCGCGTTCTCGGCATTCTGCCGTACGACGAAGATGAAGCGAGGTCGGTCACGGAAGGCGCGCGCCTCTTCAAGTCAGTGTTTGCTTAGCCGTTACGAGGAACGCCGTTGTCCCACTCCACGATCGAAGCTGCACGCTATCAACTGCTCGACCGCGGCCTGCCCGCCGACCGTCAGTTGTTGACGGCGGTCGCCTCACTTCCGGAATCGGAAGTGCCGGATCTGTTGAATCTTGCCGACGAAGTGCGCGAGCGTTACTGCGGAAACGCGATTGCGGTCGAAGTGCTGTACAATGCGAAACGCGGCGGATGTTCCGAAGATTGTCACTTCTGTTCGCAGAGTGCGCGGTTTGCAACCGACGTCGAAGCGGAAACGACGTCGAGCGTCGAGGGATTTCTTGCAGCGGCGCGCGAGGCGTATCAACGCGGCGCGACGGAGTTTTGCGTCGTCGTCGCCGTGCGCGGACCGTCGATGAAGCTGCTCGAACGCGTCTGCGATGCCGTTGCGCTGATCAAGACGGAGTTGCCGCTGAAGGTCGCGGTGTCGCTCGGAATCTTACGAGAAGATCACGTGTTGCGACTGGTCGAAGCGGGTGTCGACAAGGTCAATCACAATCTCGAGACATCGCGGCGGTATTTTTCGTCGGTGTGCACGACGCACACGTTCGACGAGCGCATGGGTACGCTCCAACTCGTGCGCAAGCATGAGCTCGAGGTCTGCTGCGGCGGCATCATCGGGATGGGTGAAACGGTCGATGACCGGATCGATTTCCTTTGCACGTTGCAGACGCTTGCACCCGAAGAAGTGCCCATAAACTTTCTTAATCCGCGGCCGGGCACGCCGTTCCAAGATCGCTCGCTCGTCGAACCGGTCGAAGCGCTGCGTTTCGTGGCGATGGCGCGTCTCGCGCTACCGCGCGCGCTGGTGCGCTTCGCGGGCGGCAGGGAGATCACGCTGCAAGGCCTCCAAGATTTGGGCATGCGCAGCGGCGCAAGCGGCATCGTGCTTGGAAACTACTTGACGACCAGCGGCCGCGGAGACGAAGATGACTTCGCGATGCTCGACCGGCTTGGTTTTGAAGTAATGGCGTAGCTGCGTGGCCGCCGAACCCCAACCCCATCGCGTTCCGCTCGATCAGACGCGGACGCCGTATTTTCAAGCGCTGCTCGACTACGTCGATTCCGGCGTGCAGCCGTTTCACACGCCCGGCCACATGCAAGGGCAGGGCAGCGACCGCGCATTTCGCGAGTTCGTCGGCGACAATATTCTCGCGATCGATTTGACGCCGATGCCCGGCATCGACGATCTGCTGCAACCGACCGAATCGATCAAGGAGGCGCAAGAACTCGCCGCGGAGGCTTACGGCGCCGACCACTCGTTCTTCTTGATCAACGGTTCGACCAGCGGCAATCAATGCATGATGATGACCGCGCTAAATCCGGGCGAAAAGATTGCAGTACCGCGCAACTCGCACAAGTCGATGTTCGGCGGATTGGTTATGAGCGGCGCCGAGCCGGTCTACATGCAGCCGGCCGTCGATCAAGAAATGCACATGGACAACGCCGTGACGGCCGAGACGGTGGAGCGGACGCTGGACGAACATCCCGACGTCAAAGCCGTATATCTCGTGTCGCCGACCTATTACGGCGTCGCCGCGGATCTGGTGTCGATCGAGCGCATCGTGCACGAGCGCGACAAACTGCTGCTCGTCGATGAAGCGTGGGGCCCACACTTCCATTTCCATCCGGCGCTTCCGATCTCGGCGACCGCAGCCGGCGTGGATTTGTCGATCAACTCCACGCACAAAATGCTCTCCGCATTTTCGCAGTGCGCGATGTTGCACCAAATCGGCGATCGCGTGCGGCTCGATCGCCTCAAATCGGTGCTAAAGATGTTCTTGTCGACATCACCGAATTTGCCGATGGTGGCGTCACTCGACGTCGCGCGCAAACAGATGGCGACGGAAGGTGCGGCGCTCCTTTCGCAAACGATCGAACTCGCGAACGAAATTCGCGGCCGCTTGAACGCGATCGAAGGCGTCTACTGCTTCGGCGAAGAGGTGCAAGGACGCGAAGGTGTCTTCGATCTCGATCCGACGAAGGTTACCGTGCGCGTCACGGGGATGGGCTATACCGGATATGAAGCGTCGGCGATTCTGCGCCGCCGCTACAACATTCAAGTGGAACTCGCTGACTTGTTCAACGTCGTGGCGCTCTTCACGATCGGCACGACGCGCGATGCGGCGGAGCGTTTCATCACGGCGTTCCAAGAGATGGCGCACGACGAACGGCCGCTCGACATGTACGCGCCATCAGGAATTCTGGAACAACGCATGACGCGCAAGAGCTATGAATTACCGGCGATCCCGGCGATGCGCATGTTGCCGCGCGATGCATTTTTAGCGGACACGGAGTTTGTGCCGTTCAAAGATTCCGCCGGCCGCATTTGCGCGGAGACGCTGTCTCCATATCCACCCGGTATTCCAGTCATTTCGCCGGGCGAAGAGATTACGCCGGATTTGATCGAGTATCTGAGGCTCGAATTGCGTGCAGGCGTTCGCATCCAAGGCCCATACGACGATGAACTCAAAATCGTGCGTGTCGTGAAATGACAATGAATTCCTGAAGGCGCGAGCGCAGCACGAGCGGGATACTCCTCCAATGGCCGTGCTGCGCGCCTCGTCGGTCTCTCGATCGCATTTCTGCTGATCTACGGCATTTCAATGCTGGAGCCGTACACGACGGCGTACCGTTCCGGAATTCGGTCCGGTGATACCCTCGGCTGTACGACGATGCGCGACGGTACGATGTTGTATCCATATGCAAAACTCGACCTGACCATGGCCGCACTTTTCCGTCATGCAAACGAGTGTTTTTCCCGCAAATCGGGCGGGATGGACGGTAGAGAAGAGCCTGGCGTTCGGCGGGGAACACGACCTCGTGCGCGACACGCTTGACATTTAAGCCGGTAGTGGCGCGCATCCAAACATCGCCTAAGGTGAGTTGTTTATAAATGTATCAGCGCGGCGGCGGTATTAGGACCGGCCACTCGTGCCGATACAAAGGTGGAGAGGCATTCCTCCCACACGTGATAGTGCTACCGGGCAGGGTCAAGCACAAGATGTGGGTAAAATCTTCTCCACACTCCCTTGGAAGAGAGGGTCACTGTTGGCGGTTAAGGCGCAATCGATCTCCCCTAGTTGGGAGCTCTCCCAACTCCTCGATATCTTCCCACTCCCCATCCGGCAAGCGCTCGTCCGGCTTCCTAACCTTGAAGAGATCATTGAAGTCGTGCTCGACCTGGGGCGCCCGCCCGAGGCTCGGTTTGCTGCGGACTTCCGCTATCTCTCCGAGACGCCGGTGACAAACGAGGACATCGCACACGTTTGTTCTCGTATCTCGCCGTTCGGTGCAGACAATCGGGCTGGTATCGAACAAACACTACATCGCATCAGTGCGATACGTAACCGGCAAGGTAAAATTGTCGGCCTTACGTGTCGCGTCGGACGCGCCGTCTACGGCACGATCGACATTTTGCTCGACGTGTTGCGCAGCGGAAAATCGATTTGCTTGCTCGGGCGTCCGGGCGTCGGCAAAACGACGATGCTGCGAGAATGCGCGCGCATTCTATCGGAGGATCGCAAACGTGTCGTGATCGTCGACACGTCGAACGAAATCGCGGGCGATAGCGATATTCCGCATCCCGGTATCGGTCTTGCGCGGCGCATGCAAGTTGCGGATCCCGCACTGCAGCACGCGGTGATGATCGAAGCCGTCGAAAACCACATGCCGGAAGTCATCGTTATCGATGAAATCGGTACGGAAGCGGAAGCGCAAGCGGCACGAACGATTGCCGAACGCGGCGTCACGCTCATCGGGACAGCGCATGGACAAACACTCGAGAATCTCTTGATGAACCCGACGCTCTCCGATTTAGTCGGCGGCATCAGCGCGGTGACGCTCTCCGATGAAGAGGCGCGCCGTCGCGGTACGCGCAAAACGGTGCTCGAACGAAAGGCTCCGCCGACGTTCGATCTTCTCGTCGAGATTCAAGATCGCGACCGCCTTGCGATCCACAAGAATGTAGGGGAAGTGGTCGACGCGTTACTGCGCGGCTATCAACCGCAACCAGAGATTCGTCAACGCACGGCGAGCGGAGACGTTGCAATCGTGCAGGAAGCGGATACCGAATCGATGCCGCAACTTGCCGAAGCGTACGATCATCAGGATCAGCATGATGAAGCGCATGAGAAACCGCTCATGATCTTTCCCTACGGCGTCTCGCGCAACAAGATCGAACGCGCGGTCCACAATTTGCGCGTCAACGCGTCAATCGCGCGCAATTGGGACGACGCAGACGTGGTGCTGACGCTCAAGACGCTCGAACGCAAAGGGCAACCGAAGCTTAAGCAGATTGCATCCGACAACGTTCCGATCTACGCGATCAAGACAAACACGACCACGCAGATTCAAACGGCACTGCGCGACGTGTTCAACTTGGGCTCGATCGACAACGAAGAGATCGCGCTGCGCGAGGCCGAAGAAGCCGTCTATCAGGTGCTGCTCACGAACCAAGGCATCGAGCTCTCACCGCAGACCTCGTACGTCCGGCGTATGCAGCATCAGCTAGCCGAAAAATACCGGCTGCAATCGCGTAGCACCGGCCTCGAACCAAACCGTCGCGTCCGGATCTTCAAAGTCCTCGAATAACCGCTATCACCCTGACCCTCTCGAAGGGCAAAGGCGGGGTTCGCAGCAGCTGCGAACCCCGTTTTATGTTTACGCTGCTTCTTGCGGTTCTGCTGGCCGTTGCATCACCGGCGCCGGCAACAACCGTCACCGGCATTCCGCTCGATGCACCGTGGAAAGTCACGGTGTACGATCTCGTGCATCCGGGATTCAAACATCCCGCTTGGGGCTGGCAACACGCTGAACGCAATTACGATCTCGCGATGGAACTTGCCAAAGGAGACGGCCTGACGATCGATACCGACGTCCTTTTCGCGGCGTGCATGCTTCACGACATGGCGGCGTTTCCACCATATCAAGGCAAGGGCGAACACGGTGACGTCGCGGCACAAAAGAGCGAGCCGATTTTGCGCGCCGCCGGATTCCCGATGGAGAAGTTTCCGCGCGTCGCCGCGGCAATGCGCGGCCATATGTATTATTCGAATCCGGGCACGGAACCGGAGGCGATCGTTTTGCACGACGCCGATTCCTTGGACTTTCTCGGCGCAATCGGCGAAGCGCGCATGATTTCGCTGACCGGCGCAAACGGCGAAAGCGCCGCGAAAGAAATCGCGACGCTTAGGACGTTCTTGAAAGATATTCCGCCGAAACTAATCACAAAAACGGCGAAGAAGATGGGCACAGAGCGAGCCGCGGAGCTACAAACCTTCCTCGACGACTGGCAACGAGAAACGTTCGACGGAAAGCTGCCCTAGTGTCATCCTGAGCAAAGCGTAGCGCCGTCGAAGGATCGCCTCAAAACAAGAGCTCGACGAAATTTCGCCGAGCTTTTGTTGCGATTCGCTCCTTCGAGTCCGCTACGCTGCGCTCAGGATGACACTAAGGTAACTTCCCGACCGTCTAGAGAATGGTAATGTGGCCGTCTTCCGCGACGAGAAAGCGCGTATCGTACGCGACCATTTCGTCGCCTTTTTTTATGCGGCTATGCACGTTGAAGCGGTGGGCCGGTTTCTGCCCGGACCGCTTCACGAGTCCGCCGTAGAACAGTTTGACGAGCGGGTTTTGGCCGTCCTTCGGTGCTTCGAGTTTGCCTTGCGAAACGAGCGAATCCATGATCTTCTTTTGAAGCGCCATGGGCAGCAGCCTGTAGGCGTCGTCGGTCTTGTCGCTTTGTTCTTGGTTTTGCATTTTGCGCCGGTCGACTTCAGGCTCGTCGTTGACGTATCGCACGATCGCGTCCCAGTTGTCGGCGGCAACGCCTTGGAATTCGCCCATGTACCGGTGCCACGTCTTCCCTTGATGTTGCACCTCATCGCTGCCGATCCGGCGCACGCGCAACGGAACGTTCGTTTCGCGCAAGCGTACGACCAAGTTGAATTCCGGCGTGGCGATCGATTCCGGCATGATGAACATCAGGCCGTTCGGCGAGATTTCCAGACCGACGCCCTGTTTGACGTGGCTGCTATCGTTGGGGTTCGATTGATACCAAACGTGGAACGCGCCTGCGCGGCGCTTGTACTGTCGGCGGTCGCCTGCGCGCCCCAAGAACCATTCGATAATGTCACCGAACATTGAGCCAGTGAAAGACATGCGAAGCCGCTCCGTCGAAACATCGACCGGCGATGTTTGTCACCGTCGAAGGCATTGAAGGGTGCGGCAAGAGTACACTGCTTGCCGGCCTTTCCGAACGATTACGCGAGAGAGGCGGCGAAATCATCGTCACGCGGGAGCCCGGCGGCACGGCCGTCGGCGACGCCGTCCGCGACGTCTTTCTGAAACTCAGCCTCAAACCGGCACCGCTCACCGAAGCATTCCTGATCAATGCGGCGCGCGTACAGCACGTCGTCGAACTCATTTCACCGGCGCTCAAGCGCGGCGCGACCGTTCTGTGCGACCGTTTTGTCGATTCGACGCTTGCATATCAGGGCTACGGACGCGGCATCGATCTCGAGCTTTTACGCGAACTTTGCACGGTTGCGACCGGTGGTCTTACGCCGGATCTCACGTTCGTGCTCGACATCCCGGTTGCGGTCTCCCGCGAACGCATTGCTGCTCGTCGAACCCATATCGACCGTATGGAGACGGAGGACGACGCATTTTACGTATGTGCGCGCCACGGTTTCCTTGAACTGGCAAGCGCCGGCGGACGGTATCACGTGTTGGACGGCACGCGCAGCCCGGAAGAACTTGTTGCTGTTGCACTTGCCGATATTCTGAAGTATACATCATGAGCGAATTGCATTTCGACGTCGTGGGCGCCGACGGCCCCAAAACGTATTTCGCGCAGCTGACGCGCGAATCAATCGCGCACGCATATTTGTTCGCCGGACCGCCGGGCGTCGGGAAGAAAACCTTTGCGCGCCGGCTCGCGCAATCGCTGCTATGCGAGGCGCCGAAGCGCGAAGTTCTCGGCTACGACGGCACGTGCAACTCGTGCCGGTTATTTGCAAGCGTGGAAGCCGCGCGTCACCCCGATTTCCTCGAACACGTCGGCGTGTTGAAAATCGGCGACAGCGACGCGGCGACGGGATTTTACGAAGGCGAAGAGCTGACGGCACGCGACTTAGTGCGTCAACTCTCGATGCAGTCGTACAGCGGCGGCATGCGCGTGCTGATGCTCGGCGACATCGATTTCGCCACCCACCACGCGGCGAATGCGCTTCTGAAGTTTTTCGAGGAGCCGCCGCGCGGCGTCGTGTTATTACTCACGACCTCCGCGCCGGGCCGATTACTAACGACGATTCGCTCGCGCTTGATCGAGCTTCGCTTTCCGTCGCTTTCGCAGGCGCAGGTTCGCCAGATTCTGCGCGCGATGGACTACGATGAAGAACAAGCGCAACTCGGAGCATCGCTCGGACAGGGCAGTGTTACGCGGGCCATTGCCGCTCTCGGCGACGACGAAGAATCGCTTCGCACCCAAGTCGCGAAGTGGTTCTTTGCCGTCGTCGACGGTGCAACACCGGAAGAAACGTGGGCCACGCGCGACACGCTCGACGAAGGCCTAGAGATTCTGAAATCATTCGTCCGCGACTGGACGGCTCGTTCGGTTGCCGGAGGAACGGCACCGTTTGTCGCCGTCGATTATCAGGAAGAACTTGGCGAACTTCCTCGCCTAGAACCCGCCGATGCGATCGCGTCGCTCGCGAAGATCGATGACGCTCAGCGCATCGCGCGCACGAACGTCAGCCCGAACATGGTCAGCGAATTGGTGCGGATGGCTCTGACCGCAAAAGCCTCTACCAGAGCTTAAAGGCGATATCGTCGTAGGTCGTGGCGAAGGGGAACGCCATGTACGCGAGCACGATTGCGCGCGCGAGCGCCGTGATCAATTGGTAACCCAAAAAGCCGAATCGCGTAGCGACGTAGACGTCGATGAGCAGCGGCAGGCCGATCCAGAGCACAACGAACACGACGGCGAGCACGAGACACGGCCACGGGTTTCCGCGTACCGCGCGAATCGAGCCCGATAACGCAAGACCGCCCGGAAGTCCGCCGATCGCCGCCGCTGGAATCGTGAGAATCAAGAAAAAGTACGCAATCAGTTGCAGGCCAATTTGCAGAAACGGAACCACCGACAAAAGACTGCCGGCGTATGCCGCTACCCACACGATGAACTGGAAGCCGATCGCCGCAATCAAAATGCCGCCGGCTTTACGGCGCGCTTCGACCCATGCATCGTCGAACTTCGTCTTATAGCCGCGCGCGATGTTGTTCGCTTGAATGATCGCGACGCCGAAGGCAAAGAGGTACACGATCTGCACGATCATGCCGAATATGCCGTTGCCGAGACCGCCGAACGGATCGGTCGTTACCTGTCCGGTGTACGAAACCAACATGTCGATCACGGCCGCGAGCAGCGGCATCGCGAGGATCGACGGATTGCGCACGAGGTATGGCAGGGCGCGTCCGTAGATTGAGAAGTTTACCGCGCTCCGCCTCCCGCCTCGCATGGTTATGCGCGCGCTCCCTGAAGCGCACTATGGCACGAGCACACGTTGGTGACGTCGATCTTTTCGACGATCTTTCCGATGGCGGTCTTCACGCGTTCGTTGTTCTTGGCAAAAACTTCCATGACCTCATGATGCGACACCGGTGCGATGCCTTCGATTCCGACATCGTAATCCGTGATCAGCGAAATGTTGACGAAGCAGATCTCGAGCTCGCGGGCTAGATACGCTTCCGGGTACTGCGTCATGTTGATTACTTCCCAACCCTGGCTTTGGAACCACTTCGACTCCGAACGCGTCGAAAACCGCGGTCCCTGAATCACGACCACGGTTCCATGCTCGTGGGTTTCGATGCCGAGCGATTTCAGCGCGTCGATCGCAATCGGACGGAGCGTCGGGCAGTACGGGTCGGCGTAGCTGACGTGCGTCGTGACCGGTCCGTCGAAGAAGGTGTCCTTGCGTCCCGAGGTGCGATCGACCAGCTGATCGCAGACGACCATCGAGCCCGGCTGCACTTCTTTTTTCAGCGAGCCGCATGCATTGGGCGCGATGATGTACTTCACGCCGAGCGACTTCATCGCCCAGAGATTCGCGCGATAGTTGATTGCTTGCGGCGGGTAGCGATGGTCCTTGCCGTGGCGCGGAAGAAACGCAACGCGCTTCCCCGAGATCTCGCCTAGTGCGATGCGATCGCTCGGCGTGCCGTACGGCGTTTCGATCCACACTTCGCGTGCGTTTTCGATCAGCGAATAAAAACCTGAGCCGCCAAAGACGCCGACGTCGGCGCGTTCCGTAGTATCCATAGCCGGGCGGGCATTCGAGGTATGCGACCGGTCCCCTCGAAGGCCCGCGTATGCTACGTGTATCGGCGGCTTTATGCGTGTTCGCCCTTTTTCTTAGCGCTTGCACGCGGGTCACCGAGACCGCGGCGGGGCAGCGTCATCCCTGGACCATCCCGCACGTATTACGCGTTGCCGATCTTGCCGAGCCGGACCACCTCAATCCGTATCTGTCCCAGATGGACATTTCGTACGGAGTTACTTCGCTGCTCTATTCGTATCTCGTCGTTTCGGACGATCGAGGAACGCTTATCGGTGATCTTGCGACGGACGTTCCGACGCTTACAAACGGCGGCATATCGAAAGACGGACGCACCTACACGTATCATCTGCATCGCGGCGTGCGCTGGCACGACGGCGCGCCGTTTACGTCGCGCGACGTCGTCGCATCGTGGAAGGCCGTCGTCGATCCGCACAATCTCACGATCTTCCGTCAAGGTTACGATCGCGTCGTATCGATTTCCACGCCCGACGATTACACGGCTGTCGTACATCTAAAGGCGCGCTATCCGGCATTCGTTTCGCAGTTCTTTGCGCCGCTTCAGGAAGGCGGCAAACCGATTCTGCCCGCGCACATTCTCACGCGCGATCGCGACTTCAATCGCGGCTCGCTGGAAACCATGCCCGTCGGGACCGGCCCATTCAAACTCAAAGCATGGAAGCACGGCGAACGCATGACGTTCGTCCGTAACGACGGCTACTTCCGAGGCCGTCCGAAGCTGGAACGGATCGAATTGACATTCGTCCCCGACGTCCAAACCATGATGACGCAAGCGCGCACGCATCAGATCGATATGATCTATTCACCGACGCCACCGCTGATGGCGCAATACAAGTCGATACCTGACGAAGCCGTGTACACCGCGCCGTGGAACGGACAGATCGCGATTGTTTGGAATACGGGAAAACCCGGGCTCAATGATGAGACGGTTCGGAAGGCGATCGTCTATGCCACGGATCGCCAAAGCTTAATCGATCACATCGCGCCGGGGGTCGGCGACGTACCGCAAGACATCATCGCGCCGACCGCCATCGGTTATACGCAACAAGATCCGATGAAGTACGATCTGCGCAAAGCGAGTGAAATGCTCGAAGGCGCCGGGTGGAAGCGTGGCAGTGACGGCATCCGCTCGAAAAACGGTGTGCGGCTCGAGTACACAATTGCAACGATCGCCGGTTCCGCTCTGCTCAATCGCATGGCCGTGCTCATGCAACAGATGCTTTCGCAAGCGGGCATGGCCATTCACATCAAAGGCTATGCATACAATCAAATTTTCGATTTTAACGGCCCGATCGACACCTACAAATACGATATGGCGATCTACGGAACCGCACTGTCCTGGGATCCGGATTCGCACGTGTACTACGGCTGCGACCAATGGTATCCTAAGGGCCAGAATTTCTTCCGCTACTGCAACCACGACTACGATCGCCTCGAAGCGCAAGGATTGCAAAGCGACGATCCCGCCGTGCGAGCGCCGTTGTACGAAAAGGCGGACAAAATCCTGTGGGATACGGCCGCGTACATGCCGATCTCCGAACTTCGTCGCATCATCGTACGTAATCCGGATTTAAAGAACTACAAAGTCAACCCAACGTCCACGCCCTGGTACAACGCCTGGGAATGGGACATCTAACGCCCCCGAGTCATGCTGAGCGAAGTGAGCGAAGCGAACGCAGTCGAAGGACCTCCTCGATTCAACTGCGCGATGCGATCCTTCGACTCCGGTGCTTCGCACCTGCGCTCTGGATGACAATGGGGATGCGATTAATTCGATTCGGTTTCCAAACGGTTCCAACCGGTTCTTCCTTTGTGACACATGAAAGAGAAGCGCCGTCGATTTCGACGGCGCTTTTATCATTTCGTTACCTGTTGAAGTCGCTCGGTTTTAAATCGTCCAAGAACTTTTTGAAGCGAGCCATCTCGGTGTCGTCGACGCCTTTTTTCTCTGGTGTTGCTTCTTCGAGAACGATCTTGTCCGACACGTAGATCGGCGATTGCATACGAAGCGCGAGTGCGATGCCGTCGGATGGGCGTGCGTCGATTTCTTGTAGATCGCCATCGGTCCTCAGAATCAATTTCGCGAAGAACGTCGAGTCTTTGATGTCGTGGATGATCACCTGCTCGAGCGAAGTGTCGAGCGACTCGAGGATGTTGCGCATCAGATCGTGCGAGAGCGGCCGCGGGACCGGCGCGCCTTCGAGGGCTAGAGCGATCGCGGTGGCCTCGAACGGTCCGATCAGAATCGGAAGATAGTGCGAACCATCCATGTCCTTGAGGATCACAACAGGGTCGTGAGTTAACAGGTCGATGCCGAGTTTGTCGACCTTCATTTGACGCATGCAGTCCTATCCGACGCGCTCCGCGCTTTATCTTGCCAGGTCGGCGCGACCGTCCAGCCGAACCGAGGGCCGTTCACCATGGCTTTATCGTGCGGTATCGTGGGCTTGCCGAATGTCGGCAAGTCGACCATTTTCAACGCGCTCACGCGGTCGGCGCAAGCACTCGCCGCGAATTATCCCTTCGCCACCATCGAGCCAAACGTTGGAGAGGTCGCCGTGCCGGACGACCGCCTTAGCGTGCTCCAGGGCTTGGTGAATGGCGAACGGATCGTTCCGGCGACCGTCCGCTTCGTGGACATTGCAGGCTTGGTCCGAGGGGCAAGCACAGGGCAAGGACTCGGCAACGCGTTCTTGAGCCACATCCGCGAGACTGATGCGATCGCGATGGTCGTTCGCTGTTTCGAAGACAGCAACGTGACGCACGTCGAGGGCGACCCGGAGCCCAAGCGCGATATCGAAATCATTTCCATCGAGCTCGCTCTCGCTGATCTCGCCACGATGAAGAAGCGCGTCGAGAAACTCGAACGGGAAGCGCGCGCGAATCCGAAATTGCGTCCGCAGCTCGACGCGGCAAAGAATCTGATCGCTGCTCTCGAGGAAGGGAAACCGGCGCGTTCGTTCGCGCCCGATTCGCTCGAAGCGGAGGTCGCGCGCGAATCATTTTTGCTCACGGCCAAGCCGTTGCTCTACGTTGCAAACGTCGACGAAGATCAAATCGGCAATCCGGGGCCGCTCGTTGCGGCAGTTCACGAAGTTGCCGCGGGCGAGAATAGTCCCGTCGTTGTGTTATCCGGAAAGATCGAATCGGAACTTGCCGGCCTTTCCGACGAAGAAGCGCGCGAATTCTGTACGGAACTCGGAATAGAACGCAGCGGCCTCGATGAGCTCGCGCTAACGGCCTACGATTTGCTGGGGCTGATGACGTTTCTGACTGCGGGCGAGAAAGAAGTTCGCGCTTGGACGATTGATAAAGGCACGAAAGCGCCGCAGGCCGCGGGAAAAATTCACAGCGATATCGAGCGCGGTTTCATTCGCGCGGAGATCGTTTCGTACGGCGATTACGTCGAACACAAGACGATGGACTCGCTTCGCAACGCCGGCAAACTGCGCAGCGAAGGCAAAGAGTACGTCATGCAAGAGGGCGACGTCGTTAATTTCAGATTCAATGTCTAAGCGTTAGGACACGAGCGCTTGGCTGGCCAAATCTAACGCGATTGCGACTTTTAAGGCCAGGGTTTACGCGAGAAATCCCCAAGTTTTAAGGGTTAGAACTCCGCCGGAGGAACTGAAATCACTCTATGACCACTGCTGTGCGCGAAGTCTCGGTTTTCGGAGACGGAATTGCCTATTTTAACGAGGCAGCCGACCTGCTTGAACTCGATGCCGGGATGCGCCGTATCCTGACGCATCCGTCGCGTCAAATCATCTTCTCGATCCCGTTCCAACGTGATAGCGGCGAATTCGAAGTGTATACCGGATATCGCGTTCAATACAACTTCGCGCGCGGTCCGGCCAAAGGCGGTATCCGTTATCATCCGGGCGTGACGCTCGACGAAGTTACCGCACTCGCGTTCTGGATGACGTGGAAGTGCGCAGTGGTCGATCTTCCGTTCGGCGGCGGTAAAGGTGGAGTCACGTGCGACCCGAGCACGCTTTCGGCGAATGAACTCGAACGTATCACTCGGCGTTATGCGGCGGAACTCGTCGAAGTCGTCGGACCCGACAAAGACGTTCCCGCACCGGACGTGAACACGACGCCGCAAGTTATGGCGTGGTTCATGGACACGTACTCGATGCACGTTCGTCAGAACATTCCGGGGGTCGTCACCGGTAAGCCGCTAGAAATCGGCGGATCGCGTGGACGCGTCGAGGCGACGGGACGCGGCGTCACGATCTGCGCGCTCGACGAAATGAATGAGATGGGAATGGTGCCGGAAAAGGCGCGCATCGTCATTCAAGGATTCGGAAACGTCGGCTTGTACGCGGCGAAGCTCTTCGCGGAACGCGGCTGCAAAGTCGTCGGCATCTCCGACGTCACCGGCGCCTACTATAACGGCAACGGTATCGACGTCTTCGGTGCGATCGACCACGCTACGAAGAACCGCAATCTCGAAGGTTTCAAAGGCGGCGATAAAATCAGCAACGGCGAGCTCCTCACGAGCGACTGCGACGTGCTGGTGCCGGCCGCGCTCGAGAAGGTCTTCACGACAGAGAACGCGTCGAAGGTGAAGGCGAAGCTGATCGTCGAGGGCGCAAACGGCCCGACGACGCCCGAAGCCGATCACATCTTCCATCAGAACGGCATTGTCGTGATCCCCGACATCATGGCGAACGCCGGCGGCGTGACGGTGTCGTACTTCGAATGGGCTCAAGACCGCATGGGCTACTTCTGGAAAGAGTCCGAAGTCAACGAACGTCTCGAAGACGTGCTGCTCACCAACCTGCGCGAACTGCGCGCGATCAAGAACGCGCGCAACGCGTCGTTCCGCACCGCGGCCTATGCGCTTGCGATCGATCGCGTCGTGAAGGCGCTGAAGCTGCGCGGTATCTACGCCTAAGTAGATCCCGAAATATGCAGTCGCCCGGGCAAATCGCCCGGGCCTCTTTCTTTAGAATTTATAGTTCCCCACACTCAATGCGCGATTGTAGCTCGCGCCGTTTGAATTATGTGGGAAGTTGAGGCCGACTCGGTTTAGCGGGGTTCCGTCGGGAGACCCGCTTCTTTCCACGCTTTATAACCGCCGTCGAGCGCGATCGCGTCGTAGCCCTGTTCGCGTAATTCCGTCGCGATGCGGCTGCACGAGTTTCCGCTGCCGCAGTACAACACGACGCGTTCGTCCTTGTCGAACGGCACGTCGCCTGACTCCAAGCGCTCCCCGTCATACCGTTCGGAACCCGGAATCTGCTGGTCATCGGGCGCTTTTCGGATATCGAAAATTCGCAGCGACGTGTCGCGTGCCAACGTGTACGGATCGATCTTGCCTTCGCTCATGCTCGCATCTTCGAGCAAAAGAAGAAGAGCGCCCTTGCGGGCGCTCTTCTTTGCGATTCCGGGAGGAGACTAGTGTTGTGCGTACGGGTCGGGGTACGGGATCGTTCCACCGGTTCCCGCGTATTGCGCCGCAACGTTGAGCGGCGGAATATTGAGGCCGTACTTTGCGTCGATCGTCGCAATGAAGGCCTGAGCCACGAACGCGTATCCCGTGTTCGAGGGATGGATGCCGTCAAAGCTAAGGAGGCCTCCGCCGAACGCAAGCGTGCAGCATTTTCCGGGATTAAGCGTTAGCGCCTCACCTGCGAGCGGATCATTTGCGCAGCCGCTCGCACAACCGGTTGCAACATCGACGAAGAACGAGTGAATGTCGACAAGCGCTGCTCCCGTCTTTTGCGCGGCTGCATCGATGCCGGTGTTCAGGGTCGTATTGAGCGTTTGGATGTTGGCGGCGAGTGCCGGCGTTACATAGTTCGCGCCGAGGCCCGTGCCCTTGCCGTTCGGATCGAGATTCGGCTGCGTGCCGGCTCCGAGTGCTTGGAGAATGATCGTTGTTCCGCCAAGCGTGACGTACCCGTAACCGCCATTGATCGCCGAGTTGCCGCCCGCGCCGGGATTCAGCCCATATGCTGCCGCGACTTGGGCGCGAATCGCGTCTGCCGCCGCGTAGGGAACGCCGCCTTCAAAGAGCACACACGCGAGGAACGTTTGCACCGAACCCGGTCCACCCGCACCACACGACGCGACGCTCGGCAACGGAGCGACGCTCATGTAGAAGCCCGTTCCGAGCACATCGGGGAGATTCGCAACGACGACCTTCGAGTTCGCCTTTTGCAGCGTGGTGATGATGGTCGTCATGTCTTGCTGGACTTGCGCTGCATTGCCGTTGATACCGTCCACGGCCGTGAACGCACCACCGCTAAACGCGTAGTGCAGCACGTCGTTGGCGCCAAGCCAAACGGTCGTGAGCGAGGGGCGCAGGGAGACTGCCGCGTTCAGCGCGGTGATATGGGCCGGAAAACCCTGAAGCACCGGATAGTATGAACCGCTTTCGCTCAACAGCGCTTGCAGGCCGGTAAGTGCCGGCGGCGCGCCGGGGAACGGGACGCACGTCGGCGACGGCGGTTGGTTCATCGCAATCGCTTCGTGCAGCGTCATGCCGGGGATACCGACATCGTGCGCCATCGCCGTTGCGTTTTCACGAACTTTCGCGGCGACGGTTTGCGGCGAGTACGCGGCCTGATTGAACGCATCGCAGCCGCTACGGCCCGGAAGCGTTGCAAAGGGCGGTCCCTTTGTGATCGACGGGCTCGCCGGCACGATTTGATTGCCGAGTCCGGGACCCGCGATCAACGGCAATACGCTAGAACCGGGACTGGCGATCTGAATGTACTGCGCTTGCGTTGCACCGTTGATTTGCATCCAGATCTGCGACCAGAAGCCGTTCTCCTGAGTCGGCGGCACGCCGATTCCCGTTGCGGCCCAAGCGCAGTCGGGAAGCACGCAAAGCGGATCCTGAACGCCCGGCGTACCGGCGGCAGCGAAGCCGCCGAATATACCGCCCGACTGTTCTCCGGCGGTGAGGCTGTCGCCGACGCCGGCAAAGCCGAGTGTCGGATTCGGCGGGCCCGGCGTGGGCGGCGGAATGTTGGGCGTCGAGCCGCCGCCGCTGCATGCCGCCAGAAACGACGCTGCAACAGTTGCGGCGAGAAGGCGCGAGACAAACTGAAATTTCATGTGGTTATCCTCGCCTTAAAACGGAATGACGCTCGGCGAACCGAAGCCGTAAGAGAATTGGATTTGCGTCGCCTTCAGGCCGCCGATATTCACCGGACAATTGCCGGCCGCGACTTGACCTAAGTTGTCGCACATGATCGACTGCACGCCGTATGCGCCTTCGTTCGTCGGTCCGCCGCTATTGAGCGTGACTTGGAAGAAGCTGTAGTCGTTGAACTTCCACTGTGCGCCGGCGAAGTAGGCGATCAAGTGTTGCGCGTATTGATCGGTGGGCAGATAGTCGCGCGAGCTCTGCGGCTCGAGGAAGAAATTGAGCTTCTGATACGGATGATACTCCAGATACAGAATCTGGTAGATCTGCGCGTGGTTTTCGACGTTCGCGCCGCCGAGATGAACGAGCCAGCTCGGCGCCGCCGTGAACGTTCCGAACATCTTCGACGTCTTCAGGAACGGCAGCGTCACCGCCAGTGAATAAAGTTGCGCACTACGCGTGTGCACGTCGTAATACGTCGGCCCGTCGGGCGGGTTGATCGCAAACGGAACGACGTCGGCGTTGCCGGCGGATTGCGAGATCTTCGAAACGCGCGCAACGTAGGTCGGGGTCACGACGATCGGAAGCTTCTTCCCGCCCGGCACGCCGCCGATTAGGAACAGCTTTTCGAAATTGAACAGGTTGATCGAATCTTTCGTCGCGACGTTGATGTTTGTCGGGTTGCAGATTCCGTTCGGACCCGTCGTGTTATCGAGGCTCGCACAGCCGATCGGATTTGCGAAGCCGCGCAAGTACACCGGTACTTGTCCCGTGTTGAAGCCCACGGGATAGTGCTGCAATTGATAGACTTGCGCGACGAGACGCGTCGTCGGGTTGAATCCATAGCCGGCCACGAGGTCGACTCCACCCGGCAGCCAGTTGTGACCCGTCACGCCGATGTTGCCCATCGGCCACGCGGCCGAGATATCTGCCTGGTACGTGAAGCCGGTCGGAAGACCGATGCCTGCCGAAACGGGTGCCTGCGCAAGCGGTGGCACCTGCGCCACGTTCGATCCAGAGTCGCTCTTCTGCGTCACTGGCTGGGTCGACGGGGCTTTGTGTTGCTGCTGGGCATCCATGGCGTTCTTGATGCCGCTGTTGGCGCCTTGAACGACCGACTGGCTCATCGCGTCGCCGATACCGTCGGCGGACGCCGGAAGCGCCTGAAGACCGAACGATGCGGCAATGAAAAGAGCCGCGCCCGTCCGGACGAGGGACTTGAGCATAGAGTAAAACTCCCCAAAAACGGAGGACCGGACTATTAAAAGTATCAGGTTCCGGTTGCAGGGAGTCTTGCGCTAGCGAACGTTAAAACCCTCGTAACAATGCGCTAAAAGTCGGAGCTTCGGTGCCTACACATTCGAAGGCACCGGCGCCGCAGGTTCTTCGGTTACGGCGTGTCCGTCGCGCATCTTGCCGTTACGGCCGCGATGACCGCGCAGTTCGAAGCCCTTGATGATGACGTAAAGCACCGGCGTGATGGCAAGGTTCAGAAACGTCGCGAAGAGCATGCCGCCGAAGACGACCGTTCCGAGCGAATGCCGCGCGGAGCTGCCCGCGCCGGAAGCATAGACCAGCGGAAGCATCGCGATGACGAAGGCGATGGACGTCATGAGAATCGGGCGCAATCGGGTGCGCGCCGCTCGCATCGCAGCCGTGATCACGTCTGCGCCCGCACGAACCTGCTGGTTCGCGAACTCGACGATCAGAATCGCGCTCTTTGCCGCAAGACCGATCAGCATGACGTAACCGACTTGCGCGTACGCGTCTTGCGAAATTGCGGGTAGCGCGCCTCCCAAGAACCACGGAATAAAGTGCAGCGGCTCCGGTAACACGAAGAAACCGATCGACATGATGTCGCGGTAATTCATGAAGATCAACGCGCCGAGCAGCGCCGCGGGCACCGCGAGCAGCACGATCAGCGGATCGATGAAACTTTCGTATTGCGCCGCGAGCACCAAGAACACGAAGATGATGCCGAGCGAGAAGATGATGATCGTCTGCGATCCCGACTGAATCTCATCGAGCGTCAACCCCGACCATTCGTAGGAAACGCCCGGCGGATCGAGCTTCTTCGAGAGCTTCTGCATGCCGGCGATCGCGGTACCCGAGCTTTGCCCCGGAGCGACCTGTCCGCTGAGTTCGATGTTGCGGAACAAATTATAGTGGGTGATGTTCGGCGCCGTGTTTTGCAGGCTCGTATTCGCAAGCGCGGCAATCGGCGTCAAACCGCCGCCGCTCGAGCGCACGTACAGATCTTGCAAATCCGAGACGCGCGTACGGTACGGTTCGTCGGCCTGCACGTAGACGTGGTACGAGCGGTTGAGATAGTTGAAGTCGTTGACGTAGAGCGATCCGAGATTGACCTGCAAGGTATTGAAGACGTCGCTAAGCGACACGCCGATCGACTTGGCTTTGTTGCGGTCGATGTTCATCTGCAACTGCGGCGCATCGATGCGGTACTGCGTCAACAGCGAGAAGGGCTCCGTCGTGTTGCCTTGCGGTGCAGCGGCGACGTACTTCTGCGCAACCCCGTAAAGCGTCCGCAGGCCGACGTTGCCGCGGTCTTCCAATTCCCAGCTGAAACCGAGTGTATCGATACCGAAGATCGGCGGCGGCTGAATACCGAATACGCTCGCTTCGGGAATCTGCTTCGTAAACTTCGGCTGCATCGCGTTGGACCCGACGTAAAGCATGCCGAGCGGCGACGTCGCCATTGTCTTTCGATCGCTCCACGGATCCAGCTGGATGAACATTATGCCGAGGTTCGGCTGCGCGCCCGTAAAGCTGAATCCACCGACGTCGAAGACGTCTTTCACGCCTTGCGTATTGCGCACGATGTTTTCGGCTTTCAACGCGACCTTGTGTTCGTTCGCAAGCGACGTGCCTTCCGGCGCCTGAACGAAGACCATCAAGAAGCCCTGATCTTCCGTTGGGATAAAGCCTTTCGGCGTTTTGACGAAGAGGAAGCCCGTGAACGCGAGCGCGAGCGCAAAGATTCCGACGACGAGCCAGCGGCGGCGGAAAAAGCGTGGCAACTCCTTGCCGTACCAGTTGCGGAATCCGTAGAAGCCGCGATTGAACGCGCCGAAGAATCCTCTTGTTGCTTCAGGCTTGTCATACAGCAGAATCGACGAGAGGACCGGCGCGAGCGTCAATGCCGCGAAGAGTGAAATACAGATCGATGCGGTGATCGTCAGCGCGAACTGTTTGTAGAGCAGACCCGTCGTTCCCGGGAAGAACGCGACCGGCGTGAAGACCGAGAACAATACGAGCGATGACGCCACGACCGCGCTTTGGATCTCGTCCATGGCGGCCTTCGCACCTTCGACTCCGCCCATGTGGTGCTCTTTCATGTACCGGGCGATGTTTTCGATGACGACGATCGCATCGTCGACGACGAGGCCGGCGGCGAGCGTCAAGCCGAAGAGCGTGATCGTGTTGATCGTGAAATCGAAGGCCTTCATCACGAAGAACGTGCCGATCAGCGAAATCGGGATCGTCGAGGCGGGAATCAGCGTCGAACGTCCGCTCTGCAAGAAGAGATAGATCACGAGCACGACGAGCAGGATCGAGAGGGCGAGCGTGATGACGACTTCCCGGATCGATTCTTTGACGAACAGCGTCGTGTCGAAAGCGACCTTGTAATGGACGTCCGACGGGAAGCTCTTCGCGAGCTGATCGAGCCGCGTGCGGACGCCTTGCGCTACCGATAGTGCATTGGCCGACGGAAGCTGCTGAATACCGAGACCGACGACGTTCTGGTTGCCGTCGAAGCGGATGAAACTGTTGTAGTCTTCCGCCCCTAATTCGATGCGGGCGACGTCGCTGAGCTTCGTGAACCCGCCGTTCGGATCCGCGCGCAGAATGATGTTTCCGAATTGCTTGGGATCGCTTAAACGCCCGACAGCGTTGACCGCAATCGTATACGGTTGGTTCGCAGGCTGCGGCGCACTGCCGATGCTGCCGGCGGCGACGTTGACATTCTGCTCTTGGAGCGCATTGACTACGTCGGTCGTCGCGAGCCCGCGCGCTTGCAATTCATGCGGATTGAGCCAAATGCGCATCGCATAACGGCGCTGGCCGAAGATGAGCACGCTCGAGACGCCGGGCACGCGCTTGAGATCGTTGACGATGTTCAGCTCGGCGTAGTTGCTCAAGAAAATAGAGTCGTGCTTGCCGTTGTTCGACAAGAGTGCGAGCGCCATCACGAACGATCCGTTGTTCTTGTTGACCGTGACGCCGACTTGCTTGACTTCGTTCGGCAACAATCCGAGCGCCGATTGCACGGCGTTCTGCACGTCCGTCGCCGCGATGTCTAGGTTTGTGCCGAGATTGAACGTCGCCGTGACGGTCGACTGTCCCTGACTGCTCGTCGAACTGATGTATCGCAGGCCCTCGACACCATTGATCGCGTTTTCGAGCGGAATGGTAACGGCGCTTTCGACTGACTGCGGGCTCGCGCCGAGATACGTCGCCGAAACGGTTACGACCGGGGGCGTGATCTGCGGATACTGCGAGATCGGCAGAAGCGGAATTGCGACGAGCCCCATGATGATAATGACCACGGAGCAGACGATGGCCATAATGGGCCGCTTGAGGAAGAACGCCGTCATATCAACCTTCTAAGGTCGTAAAGCAGACCGGGGTTGCGTCTCAGGGTAAAAAAGCTTGCTCCGCGTGATACGACGATCGGGATAGCGGGCTGGAAACGACTTGATGGAAGCCCTTTCCACGTGCTACTGATCCAAGACGCGCGAACTTCTGCGGTGTAACGAACTCTACAACGCGGAGGTGTTTTTTCGTAGGCTGCAGGTACTGGCCCATCGTGAAGATGTCCACGCCGACGCGCCGCGCGTCGTCCATTGCAGCCTCGATTTCTTCCTCGGTTTCACCGAGGCCGAGCATCAAGGACGTCTTTGTGAAACGCTCCGGTGCCCGGTTTTTGGCATGTTCCAAAATGCGCAGTGATTGCTCGAACGTTGCGCGTTTATCGCGCACGTTCGGCGTCAGCCGCCGCACGGTTTCGAGATTATGCGCGAACACGTCGGGCTTCGCATCCATCACGATATCGAGCGCGTTTAGGTCGCCGCGATAGTCGCCGCTCAAAATCTCCACCTTCGAACCCCGCACCCGCTCGTGGATCGCGCGAATCGTGTTTGCAAAAATCAACGCGCCGCCGTCGGCAAGGTCATCGCGGTCGACCGCCGTCAACACGAGATACTTCCAACCGAGATCGCGCACGGCTTCCGCGACGCGAACGGGTTCCATCCAGTCGACAACGCCTTTGGGATTGCCCGTTTTCACGTTGCAGAACCGGCAGCCGCGCGTGCACGTGTCGCCGAGAATCATGATCGTCGCCGTGCCGGCGCCCCAGCACTCCGCGATGTTCGGGCACGCCGCTTCTTTGCACACCGTGTTGAGCTGCAGCGTGTTGACCTTGGCCTTGACCCGCTCGTAATCATCGCCCATCGGCAGCGACACGCGCAGCCAGTCCGGTTTACGGACGTGCTGCTTCGGAGCCGAGGGCGTAATTCCGATCAAATCGATGTCAATTGCCATGAAGTTTCCCGAACGAATTCCAAATCGAAAGCCCGCGCCAGCGCGGCTTCCATCAGCGGCTTTGCTTCTGCCACGGAGACTGCCCGGCCGGTCTCTTTCGATATCGACGTCAAGCCTCGATCCGTCAACCCGCACGGATTGATCAGCCGGTCGTAGTCCAACTCGGTCGATACGTTGAGCGCAATCCCGTGCAACGATACCATCTTTTGCACGGCGAGGCCAATCGCACAGATCTGATCCCGTCCGACCCAGACCCCGGCATGTTCTTTCCAGCGTTCCGCCGCGATCCCGTATCCGTCTACCATGTCGATCACGGCGCCCTCAAGAGTCCGAACCAGCGGAACGATCTCCCGGAAACGCTCCATCTTACGAATGGGATACACGACCAACTGCCCAGGCCCGTGATACGTGACATCCCCGCCCCGCTCGACCTCCACGAGATCGACACCGCGCCCCTCGAGCCGCTCTGAGGAAAGCAACACGTTCTCACGTTTGGCATTCCGGCCGAGCGTAACGACCGGCGTATGCTCCACGAAAATCCACACGTCGGGCGCCTCGCCCTTGGCGACGGCGTCATGGAGGGTGTGCTGAAGCTCCCACACCTCGCGGTACGGACGAACACCGAGATCGAGTAGCCTTGCCTGGGATGCCATCTTCGCTCCATAACTCCGGCGCCGGGCGGTTGGGCTTCACACAACGCCCTACGTGAGTTACTTCGCTCCCACAGGAGTCTTGGGTTTGGGATTCACGATGTGGATGGCTTTGCCGTGTGCGGCTTCGGCGGCGTCCATGATGCCTTCCGTCAGCGTAGGGTGCGGATGCACCGAAAGGCCGATGTCTTCGAGCGTTGCGCCCATTTCGAGCGCGATGACGCCTTCGCCGATGAGCGATTCCGCTTGTGGAGCGACGATGTGCATGCCCAGGAGCATGTCCGTCTTTGCGTCGCCGACGAGTTTGATGAGGCCATCGGTTTCGTTCATCGTGCGTGCGCGGCCGCTCGCTGCTAGCGGGAACTTTCCGATGCGGACATCGTAGCCTTTCGCTTTCGCTTCTTCCTCGGAGAGGCCGACCGTCGCGACTTCCGGATCGGTGTAGACGCAGTTCGGAATTGCGACAGGATCGAACGCGGCCGACTTGTCGCCCGAAATTGCTTCCGCTGCGATGACGCCTTGCTTCATCGCGCGGTGCGCCAGCAGCGGTTGTCCTGTTACGTCGCCGATTGCGAAGATGTTCGCGACTTTCGTGCGCATCTGCGCGTCCGTTGCAACGAAGCCTTTGTCATCCGTTGCGAGTCCCGCCGCAGCGAGATTCAGCGTGTCCGTCACCGGACGGCGGCCGACGGCGACGAGGACCATGTCGAACTCGCGGGTTTCGTCTTTGCCGTTCGTGCCTTCGCCTTTGAAGGTGGCTTTGACGCCGTTCTTCGTTTTCTCGAGTGCGCCGACTTTGGTGTCGAGCATGATCTCGACGCCTTGTTTTTTCAGGATGCGCCCGAGCGTCTTCGCGATTTCGGAATCCGTGCCGGTGAGAAGTTGCGGAAGCGCTTCGATCACGAGAACTTTGGCGCCGACGCGCGTGTAGACGGTTGCGAATTCGAGACCGATGACGCCGCCGCCGATGACGAGCATGTTCTTCGGGATGCGCTTCATCTGAACCGCGTCGTCGGAATTGATGATGGACTCGCCGTCTTGCGGCCACGCTTTGACGTCGATCGGCGCGGAGCCGGTCGCAATAACGACGGCTTGCGCGGAGATCGAATCTTCGCCGCCGTCTTTTTTCTTCACGACGACGGTGTTCGCGTCTTTGAAGCTTGCGTCACCGTAGATGAACTCGACGTTGTTCGCTTTGAAGAGCGTCTTCACGCCGCCGACGTTTGCGTTAACGACGTCCGTTTTGAACTTCGCGACGCCTTCGCGATCGACGTCCGCTTTCGGAACCTTCAGACCAATCGCCGCGGCGTGATCGATGTGGCGAATCACCTCGCCGACGTGCAGCAGCGCTTTCGTCGGGATGCAGCCCCAGTTGAGGCAGACGCCTCCGACCTCGTCGCGATCGACACAGATAACTTTCTTCCCTAACTGTCCGAGCCGGATCGCGGCATGGTATCCGCCCGGTCCCGCTCCGATGACGACCGCGTCGACCTGATGTTGCGCCACTGTTGTCTCCTGTTCTACCGGCGAACCGCTACTGTTGAATTTGAGGCTCGCCTACTATATCAGGTCTTCGCCACGTTTCGCTTCGACCTATTCCGACCAGGAGCGCTTGAAAGAAGCTCGTCAGGTGTCCCAAATCCCAGCCCGCGACGCGAGCCGCAACGTCGGCGAGCGCGCTTTCGCCTAACTCGTCCCGCAGGACCGCTTCATCGGCGATCGCCTCGCGCTCGACGAAGCCCATGCGAACGAGCGAGCGCGTGAGGCGCAAGCGTTGCGACGCGGCCAAAGCGAGCGCTGCTTCCTCGTACTGCCCGACAAAAATTAGCAGGCGGGCGACGACTTCGCCCAGTCGCGCGATGAACTGCGGCTGCGGCGTGCGACGCAGCAAATCGCACGCGAGATGCAGATGCTCTTTCGCGGCAGGGGCGAGGCTGCGGGCAATTGCGACGCGAGCTTGCGTTTCATGCACCCACGCGATGTGGGCGAGGCTTGCCGCCGCTTCGAAGCGCGCAGATGCTGCGACCGCGTACTCGTTGCTTTTGTCGTATTCCATTGTCGCGTACTCGACTTCAGCCAAGTTGCCGAGCGCAATTCCGATCAGTGCATCGGTACCGTCGCTTGCCAACAAATCCAGAGAGTCATTGAAGACGAGCCGCGCGCGGCCCGCATCGTCGTAGCCCTCTAAGACGACATTGCCTTGATTGATGAGTGCCGCGGCGACGCCGCGTTTGTGTCCCATCTGATCGTAGAGGTGCAGCGCCGTTTCGGCGTATTTCCACGCATCATCGAGAACGCCGGTGTTGAACGCGGCCGCTGCGAGCGCGTTGTATGCGCGCGCGAGACCGAGACGGTCGCCGGAAATCGTGAACGCCGAGATCGTCGCCGGTGCGCGCTCGAGCATGCGCTGGTACTCGCCCGCCGCATGCGTCACGCACAGACCCAAGTAATAGATGCGCCCGCGCAGATTCGGTTTCAAACGTTCGGCGATGCTCTCCAAACGTTCCACCCACATCAGCCCTTCGCTGAATCGTCCGCCTTCGGCCCATGCCGCGATCATTGTCGTCATGATTGCCGGAATGCACGAAAAACGATCCGCGGGACGTTTCATCGCCCAACCAATGGCATTGCAGAAGTCGTTGTAGCGCAAGAAGAGGCGGTACATTGCGGCGCCTGCGTTTGCGGCGCGAATCTCTTCCCACAGATCGGCAGCGACGCGGTCCATGCGCAGCGCAAAGCGTTCTTCGTATCCGCGACGGTTCGACATCGCGGCAAGCGAACGCGATGCGACCGCGCGGATCGGCGAAAGCATCCGGTATCCGAACTCTGTGCGCATCACAAGTGACGTCTCCGCCGCTTCATCGAGCGCGAAGGATGCGTCGATGGCATCGATCGAGGCGACGAACGCGACGTCTTGCACGTCGAATTCGTCGGCGAACAACGACGCGATCGCAAACGCGCGCTTCGCGTGCTCGCTCAGGCGCGAAAAGCTCCACGCGATGACGTTGCCGATCGTGCGATGGCGCGGATCTAAACCGCGCGTCGAGCGCAGGTGGTACGGTCGCAGCGATTTCAACTCGGATGCGAGTTCGTGAAGTGAAAGCGACGCAAGGCGCGCGGCCGCGAGGTCGACGGCGACGGGCAGCCCATCCAGCGTGCGAACGATCGAAGTGACCGTGTCGGCAACGTCGTCGGTGACGTGTCGCTGCTCGATCTGGGCGCGCTCATAGAAGAAGGCGACAGCTTCCTCGACGGTCAGGGGCTCGAGCTCGAAGACTTCCTCTTCTGCGTAGTCCAGGCGCCGCTGGCTCGTCGCGACGATGGTGAGGTCCGCGACCGGGCGCAGCTGGTCCATTAGCGCGCTGGTCTCGTCGGGAGCGTGCTCGCAGTTGTCGAGGACCAAAACGAGCGGCGTCTCGGAGAGTGCGTCGCGGAGTGTGTCGATCCGCGACCGGCCGGGCTCCTCGGAAATCTCGAGCGTCCCCATCACGGTGCCGAGCACAGCCTCGGGCGAGACACCCGCGAGGCTGACAAACGCTGCTTGCCGGCCCGAATCCCGTTCGAAGTGCGATACCGCCTCGTAAGCCAGCCGCGATTTTCCGACGCCCCCCGGTCCCACGAGAGTGACGAACCCGCCCCGCCTTATAAGAGCGAGGAGTCGCCGGAACTCGGAAGCACGGCCCACAAAGGGCACTCGTAAATCGACGGCCCGTGAATTGACCATCGATTCAGTGGTCGGCAAGCGTTGTCATAGGTTTTACCGAAAATGGACTGCCATCCATGGCAAAAATTGGATGGTCAGGAATCCTGCCTCAGCTGGAACGTGACTCGATTGTACCGCTCTACCGCCAGATCTACGAGCATCTGCGCGAAGCGATTCTCGCCGGCACCCTTCCGGAATCCACGCGGCTACCTCCGGAACGGGCGTTGGCCGAGCGGCTCAACGTCAACCGCAGCACGATCGTACATGCCTACCGCGAGCTCGTCGCCGACGGATTGATCGAACAGCGCGTCGGGTCGGGGTCGCGCGTCGTCCCGCAACTACGCGGCGGTCAACCGGCGCGTACCGCCGGTGTGCCGTGGTGGATTACGTTACCGCCGTGGCGTGTCGGCGAATTTCCGAACATTCTCGGTGAGCTTGCCGCAAAGCAAGAGCCCGGGCGCATTTCATTCGTGCAAGGCGTTGCGCCCGACGAACCGTCTCCGCTCGGCGAACTCGCGCAGTCGTTCGAACGCGTGGCGCGCGATCCGCGCTTCGTGCTCTCGTACGGCGATTCCGAGGGATACGAACCGTTGCGTCAAGCGATTGCAGCGCGCATGAACGGTCGCGGTGCAAACGGCATTGCACCGAAAAACGTCATCGTTCTCACGGGTTCGACGCAGGGCATCATGATCGTCGCGCAGTCGCTTGCAGAGCCGGGCGACGAAATCATCGTTGAATCGCCGTCGTATCCGGGTGCGCTGCAAATTTTCCAAATCAACGGGCTGCGCGCGATTCCTGTTCCCGTCGACGAAGAGGGCATGCGAGTCGATCATGTCGAGGCGATTCTGCGCACCCGACGTCCGCGATTCATCTATACGATGCCGTCGCTGCACAACCCGACGAACGTAACGATGAATGCCGATCGCCGCGAGCGTCTTGCAACGATTGCGCGCCGCGCCGGCGTGCCGATCATCGAAGATGATCCGTACGGTCCGCTCGCGCACCATACGCTGCCTCCGCTCGTTGCGCTCGCCCCCGATCACGTCGTCTATCTTTCGACGTTCTCCAAAACGATCGCACCGAGTCTGCGTGTCGGCTGGCTCGCCGCGCCGCGGATGATTCTCGAGCGTTTGTTGCTACGCAAACAGGCCTACGATATGGCGACGAGTTTGTACGTGCAGGCGGCGATCGTCGATTATGTGGAACGCGGATATGATGCGCACATCGTGCAGTTGCGTGAAGAACTGTTGCTGCGACGCAAGATCGCCGACGAGGCGATCGCGCAGCATTGGCCCTCCGGGGTTCGCGCGATCGGCGCCGCGGGCGGATTCTATTTGTGGGCTGCGACACCGCGCGAAGTGCGCGCACGCGCACTGCTCGACGTAGCAGAACGCTACGGTGCATCGTTTCTTTTCGGCGAAGCGTTCTTCGCGGACTCCGGCGGAGACCATCATTTCCGTCTGGCGCTCACGGCGGTTGCGCGCAATGAAATCGCCGAAGGGATTCGCCGGATCGGCTCCGCGATCTCGACCTTGCGTTCGTGAAAAAGCTACAGCGCGATTTACTCGCCTGGTACGAAGAGTACGGCCGATCCGATTTGCCGTGGCGTACGGTGCGCGATCCGTACTGCACGCTGGTGAGCGAATTCATGCTGCAGCAAACGCAGGTCGATCGCGTCGTACCGAAATTCAACGAGTTCATCGAACGGTTTCCGACGATCGAAGCGCTCGCAGCGTCTAGCATCGGCGACGTCTTGCGTTTGTGGCAGGGACTGGGATACAACTCGCGCGCGGTGCGGATGGTCGAGGTTGCCGTCGCCGTCTGCGAACGCTTCGGCGGAACGGTTCCGCGCGATCTCGACGCGTTACGCTCGCTACCGGGCATCGGTCCATATACGGCCGCGGCGATTGCCGCGTTCGGTTACGACGAGCGCGTCGCACCCGTCGACACGAACATCCGGCGGATCGTCCATCGCGTTTTCTTCGGCGTCGAACATCCCGTTATCGCATCACCGCGCGAACTCGACGAACGCGCGAGCGCGCTCGTCCCTGAGGAGGGCGGTCACGACTGGAGCTCCGCGATGATGGATCTCGGCGCAACGATCTGTACCGCGCGCGCTCCAAAATGTCTGATCTGCCCGCTGCAAACACATTGCAGCGCTGCGCCGATCGAGCGCTCCGCTTTGGACGAACTTCGCCGGCGCCACGCCAAGAAGGCATCACCGCAAAACGCGATTCCGTTCGAAGCGACGACGCGTTTTGCGCGTGGGCGCATCGTCGACCGGCTGCGCAGGCTTTCTCCCGGCGAGCGCATTTCGCTGCTGGACCTGCATGCCGATCTGCGGCTCGTACTCGTAAACCGCAGCGTGAAGGATGTAGAAGAACTCGTCGCAATACTGGAACGCGATGGCCTCGTCGCTCGCGACGGTGCAAACATCGGTCTTCGTGAATAGCACGCAGAGGAGATGCGTATGCGTTTTGTCTCCGTCGCCGTCGCCGTTGTATTGGCGGCCGGTGCGCTTCCGGCCGTAGCGTTCGATTTTTCCGATGCGCGGCGTGTCGTCTCGGTCTCGCAGCCGCGTATATCGCCTGACGGCACGCAAGTCATCTACGTTCGCGGGCATCAGGACTTCGAGAAAGACCGCACGGACCGCCAACTCGTTCTCGTCGACGTACGCACGCATAGCAGCCGGCAACTCACTTGGGATCGCAAAGGCGTATCGGATCCAGCGTGGTCGCCCGACGGAAAAACCATAGCGTTTGCTGCGCTCGATCCCAATGAAAAAGATCCGGAGGAACAGATCTTCGTTCTTCCTATGAACGGCGGCGATGCGCGTCAAATCACGCATGTTAAGCAAGGTGTGATCTCGTTCGAGTGGAGTCCCGACGGAAAGCGCTTCGCGTACACTGCCCAAGATGAAGAGCCGAAGAAACCGGACGGCGAGAAAAATCTGGACGCCTTTCGCGTCCATGACAACGACTATCTGCATCGCAGCGCGACGCCGCCCGCGCATCTATGGGTGATCGATGCGAACGGCAGCGGCAATCGCCGCTTGACGAGTGGAACGTGGAGCGTCGCGGACCTCGGGCCGGACGACGGCGGAAGCGTGTCGTGGTCGCCTGATGGTAAGCTCGTCGCGACGGATCATGTTCCGACGCCGTTCATCGGCGACTCGCTCGCATCGTATACGGTTCTCGTCAATGCGACGACGGGACGCATCGATCGCCTAACGCCTGGTGAATCGATGCAGAACTCGGCGGCGTTTGCGCCGCACCGCGATCGCATTGCTTTTGCGCGCAACACCAACGGCGACTACACGCAAGGCGTGGATGTCTACGTTACCGACCGCGGCGGCCGGCGAGTCGCGGATTTACGCTCGGCGCTGGATCGTAACGTCGATGCGATGTCGTGGAATAGCTCCGGCGACGGGATTTGGGTCGCGACTCCGGATCGTACGCAACTCGCGCTCTGGTATTGGCCGCTCCACGGCAAAGTCGTCCGCGCGGATATCGGCGCGCTCAACGCACAGTCGTTGGGAAATACGTCCAAGAACGGGACGTTCGTCTTTGTGGCGTCTTCGAACGAACGGCCGTCCGAACTGTACGCTCTTCGCAGGCCCAATGCCAAGCCCGAACAGCTGACCAACGAGAACGCGTTCGTTGCGCGAACGGGAATCGCACGCGCCGTCGCCGTCGACTGGCACTCGACGAAGGGTAATTTTGCGGAAGACGGCGTGCTGACGTATCCACTGCATTACACGGGTGGAAGGGCGCCGCTCGTGCTGTTGATTCACGGTGGTCCGCAAGGATCGTCGACGACGGCATGGAGCTCGCAGCGTCAGATCTTTGCCGCGCACGGCTACTTCGTATTCTCTCCAAACTATCGCGGCAGTACCAACCTCGGCGATGCATACCAGCATGCCATCACCAACGATGCGGGAGACGGACCGGGCAGGGACGTGATGGCCGGCCTCGCGCGTGTGGAACAGCGGTTTTCAGTGGATTCGAGCCGCATCGGCGTTTCCGGCTGGTCCTACGGCGGATACATGACGTCGTGGCTGATCGGAAACTATCCGTCGGTTTGGAAAGCCGCCGTGAGCGGCGCGTCGCTCGATGATTGGCTCGACGACTACGACATCGCGTTCTACTACGACACCGATGTGCCGTTCTTCCGCGGAAAGCCGTGGAGACCGGGAAACACCGCGGAATGGCGCGAGCAGTCGCCGATTGCTTATGCTGCGAACGCTAAGGCGCCCACGTTGCTGATGGGCGATATCGGCGATAACAACGTCACGATCACCAACTCGTTCAAGATGTATCACGCCCTCAAAGACAATGGGACGGAGGTCCAATTCGTCGCGTATCCGGTTGCCGGTCATTTCCCGTCTGATCCGGTGCGCAGCGAGGACGTATACAAACGTTGGCTCGCATGGCTCGACAAATACTTGAAGTAGGAGGAACGAGTGAAGAAGCAGTTTTTAGCAGCGCTGGCATTCGCGTTCGTTCTTCCGGCGAACGTACCGGCGGCGACGAATACTTTTACGATCGATGATCTTCCGAAGATCGTGAGCGTGGCGAGCGCTACCATTTCACCGGGCGGAAAGTCAATCGCATATGTCGTGTCGCGTTCGAACATGAAAGAAGATACGTTCGATCGCGAAATCGACATCTATGACGTGGCAACGAAGACGACGCGTACGGTTACGTTCGAACGCAAGGAGCTCTCGTCGCCCGCGTTTTCGCCGAGCGGAAATCGGCTCGCGTTTTTGGCGCGGCGCGGCCGCGGCGACGATGCGCATCAACAGATCTACGTCATGGATTTCCGCGGCGGCGATCCGGTCGCAATTACGAACGCGCCGAAGGGCGTGCAACAATTCGCGTGGCGTCCCGATGGAACGGCGATTGCGTACGTGGCTTCCGATAAACCGGCGGACGAGAAAAGGGTCAAGAAACATCTTGACGCGTTCGTCGTCGGCGATCAGCCGTTCAACGATCGTGAAGCGCCTTCGAGCAACCACATTTGGCTCGTGAACGAGGATGGCACGAACGACCGCCGCTTGACGGAGGGAACGTGGAGCGTTCCGAGCGCGCAGCCGCCCAGTTCGCCGGGACCGCCGCTCTCGTGGTCGCCCGACGGCAAGTTCATTTGCTTCACGAGGATGCCGAACGCGTACGACGCTGATTCCGATCAGGCCGTCGTCGCAATCCTCGACGTAGAGAGCAAAGCCATTCGTACGTTGACGCAACACGGCAAGCTCGAGGGCTTCGGCGAGTGGTCTCCTGACGGCAGAAACATTGCGTACTGGTATCCGAACAACGGCGACGCCGCGGCGGTCAACGACATCTTCGTAGCGCCCGCGTCGGGCGGCAACGGCGCCGATGTTACGGCAGCGGAGATCGACACAAACGTGCAGCGCGCGATGTGGATGCCGGACGGGAAATCGCTTTTGGTTTCGGGACACAAGAACACCGATGCGGCGCTGTGGATCAAGCCGCTCGACGGTCCGGCAAAGCGTATCAATCTCGGTACCGTCCAGCCCACGCAAGCATTCTGGCTCGATGCGTCCATCGCTAAAACGGGTGCAATTGCGTTCATCGCGAGCGAATCGAATCGCCCCGGCGAGCTGTACTACATGGCGTCCGCTACCGCGACGCCGCAGCGTGTGACCTCGTTCAACGACGGAATTGCAGCGCTCTCGCTCGGCGCCGTGAAAACGCTGACGTGGAAGAACGACGGATTCGACGAGGACGGAACGGTGACGCTGCCACCGTCGTACGATCCCGGAAAAACCTATCCGCTCGTGCTCGTCATTCACGGCGGTCCGAACTCCGCGTCGGTTACGAATTTCAGCGCGAGCAATCAATTATTGGCTGCGCGCGGCTACATCGTCTTCAACCCGAACTATCGCGGCAGCGACAATCTCGGCGCGAAATACTGGTACGCGATCACAAAGGATGCAGGAGCGGGCCCCGGTCGCGATGTCATGGCGGGAATCGAAGCGGTTGAAAAGGCGTACCCGGTCGATCGCTCGCGCATCGCCGTCTCGGGCTGGTCGTACGGCGGTTACATGACGTCGTGGCTGATCGGGCACTATCACATCTGGAAGACCGCGGTTTCGGGCGCTGCCGTCAACGACCTGACCGATGAGTATGCGCTCGCCGATAACGGTGTCGAGGATCGCTTTGCAATGGGTGGCTCCCCGTACACCAAGGATCTCGAAAAGCTCTACATCGAGCAATCGCCGATCAGCGCCGCCTGGGACGTGACAACGCCGACCCTGATTATGAGCGACGTGAACGACGCGCGCGTGCCGATCACACAATCCTACAAGTTCTTCCACGCGTTGAAAGATCGCGGAACGACGGTGGAATTCTGGGCCTATCCGGTCGCGGGACATTTTCCCGGCGATCCGGTACGCTCGCAAGACGTGTGGCGCCGGTGGGTCGACTGGATCGCAAAATACTTGCAGTAGGATGTTCGAGCTTTTTTCCGGCCGCCGCGGACGCGTGGCGGCCGGTCTTCTTGTAGCGGAATTCACGGCCGCGACGCAATCGCTGATCGTCACGACGGTCATGCCGCGCATCGCAGCGGATTTGCATGGAATCGCGATCTACGGTTTCGCACCGACGGCACTCTTCGGTGCGAGTCTGATCTCGATGTCGTTCGCGGGCCCGTTTGCCGACCGGTACGGCACGCGACGAGCGCTTGCGGTTGCGTTCGCGCTAACGCTGGCCGGGCTGCTCGCGTCAATGTCCGCTCCGACGATGGCGTTCTTCGTCGCCGCGCGCGGGATCGAAGGGTTCGGCGGCGGATTGGACTATGCAGTGTCGATTGCGGCTATCGCAAAGGTCTTCCCCGAACATCTGCGGCCGCGAATGTTTGCGTGGACGTCGGCGATGTGGCTCATTCCGGGTCTTATCGGCCCCGCGCTCGGCGCATTTATCGCAGCAACGTTCGGATGGCGGCACGTCTTTACGATCTTCATTCCGCTCGTCATCCTCTCGGCGGCGCTCGTGCTGCCTTCACTGCGCGGAATGGCGACGGTGCGTTCGCAAGCCGATCCGCTCGGCGCGATTCGGATGTTACTCTCGCGCGATACCTTCTTGTTGCGCAGCCGCAGAGGCGTCTCGATCGCGGAATTCGCATTACTTCAGGGCGCGTTCTTCGGCGCAGATGCCTATGTGTCGCTGCTGCTCACCGCGGTGCGCGGTCAGACGCTCGCGCTTGCGGGAGTTTGTATTACTCTCGCCGTTATCGGATGGACGATCGGCAGCTCCATGCAACCGCGCCTGCTTACAACGATCGGCACGCGCGCAATCGTCGCGTGGGGCGCGGCGCTCGGAATTATTGCACTCGGAACGCTACTCGCCGTCGTTGCCGGTGCGCCGGTGATCTTCGCTTACGTCGCCTGGACCATTGGCGGAATGGGAATCGGTCTGAGTTTTTCGACGCTAACGCTTTCGTCGCTTGCCGGTTCGCCGGAGGGCTCGGAAGGCAGCGTATCTTCGGCGACGGTTCTCGCCGGTTCACTCGGCAGTTGCATCGGCATTTTTTTATGCGGTTTGCCGATTACGATTGCGCATCAAACGGGTGCGCCGCTATCGGGCGCGCTGATGTGGACGTTCGCAATTGCGTTGGCTTTTGCGTGCGTGATGCTTGCGCTCACGCCACGCCTGCCGACTCGAGCTTACAGCTCGATGATCGAATCGTAATGCGCGAGTGCGGTCGTGCAGAATCCGGTCTGCTCGTCGAACACGTGATACTCGGTGAGCATCGGCGAATAGATCTGCAATGAATACGAACTGTGCTCGCCGGTGTTGCGAACGCGATGCAACTCGCGCCAGTTCAAACGATAATCGACATCGCCGGTGCCGATGCGCATTGATTCCGTAAATGCGAGGTGAGCGTGCGGCCCGGGCGCTGCGTCACGGCGTTCGAAGTTCTCGACGTCGATCGCGCCTTCCACGAGGGCGACCCAACATCGAGAATCACCGTGATCGTGCAATTCGCTTACGGACCCGGGCGCCCACTGCATCGCAACGAGTTCGAAATCGGGACGCTTAAGCAGCAACGTACGCGTGTACGACTGTGGGATGAGTGGTAACAGGGCCTTATATGACTCGAACGCTTTGATGCTTCGCAGCATCGCACCGGTCATTTCTGCATTCTCTATCGCCGCTTCCAGGCGCGTTTCGAGCGAATCAATCATCCTGCAACCGCCATATTAGACTTTTCCCGAAGGACCTCCGCCGCAATCGCGCTCGCATGCTTCGCGATTTCCGGAATTGCCGTGGTCTCATACCAAAGACCGCGCAGCAGGGGACCGATTCCGAAAAGATTCGGCTGCTCGCGGCCGGAGGCATCAAGAATACGATACTGCTCGTTAGCGTCGATTCCTAGGTGCAGGCTGTCCGGCCGAAGTAAACCGTTGTTGAGAGCGTTGCGCACGAGCGGCCGTTCGACGCGACGTACGTCGGAGTTCGGTCCCGTGCAATTGACGACGTATGCTGCTCGAATCGACTCCGAATCTACGGCGTTGGAGACGCCGATGTGAACTTCAGAGTCGCAGAGATTGACGCTACGGATGCGTCCGCGGTGGTTGAAGATGCGTCCTTCAGATTGCAGACGCGCAAACGCGGCGTTCGTCGCCGCTGGAACGCGATAGCGGTGAACCGCCCACATCGCTTGCGCGTGTCGCAGAAAGCGCTTTCGTTCGCGATCGGTCCATGACGCCCAAATCGCCGGGGTCATCGTCCGTACGGAATCGACAACCGCTCGCCAGTCGCCAGAGAACGCTCCGGCTGCGCGCCGCATCGAACGCACTAGCGCGTACGGCGTCGACGTATCTAAGTCGAGTTTTGTCGCATCTGCGCCGCGCACGCGCGGATCTTCGATGCGTGGAATCAATCCATGGCGCGAGATCAGGTGAATGCGTCCGCGAAAGGCGCGTTCATCGAGGAGCGCAATGACGTCCATCGCGGTGAGACGGCTGCCGATCAACGCAATGTCGCGGTTCTCGAAGGGCGTGACGTCGACGCGCCACGGGTTTGCGAAATAGCCCGCGAACGAACGAAGCGTCTCGGGCAAGAAGTGTGACGCCGGCGCGAAATTGCCGAGCGCGAGCACGACGCGGCGCGCAATAAAGCGCTCGCCGCTGCTAGTGGACAACGCATAGGCGTCCCCGTGACGCTGCAAATCGACAACTTCATCGCGAACGTGACGAAAATCCGCCCGCGACGCGAGTGCGGAGGCAACCGTTGCGCGCGCATACGAACCGTAACGCGCGCGGCAGATCAGTGCGTCGCCCGGTTCATCGACGAGCCACCGTTCAAAGTGACGCTCATCGTCCGGCATCATGGACATGGCGCGAACCGGACCGTTGAGCAAAAGACTTGCGGATTGCGGCGCGTATGCCGTTCCCGGCCCCGCTTCCGCGCGGTCGAAGATCATCGCGCGAAATCCGGCCGGTGCCCGCGCGGCCAGAGCCAGCGTGACTGCGGATCCCGCGACCCCGGCGCCGATGATTGCGGCGTCGATGGTCGTGTCCTGAGCGCAGGCGAAGGGCGCGTTCATGCTCTACATATCGGCGAACTTGCGCCGGTCGAGCATCGCGTGGACGGCCTCATAGATGCGCGGAATGTATTGTTTTTTATAAGGATAGAGGTCGGGCGGGTCGCTCGTGTGGACGAGCATGGCGGGGTCGGCTTCAAAGATAAGGACGCGGCCGTCGCGATCGATCGAGCAGTCGATACCGAAGTATTCGAGATCGATCGCCTTGGCGATCGCTTCGAGCGTCTGTAAGCGTGCTCCGTTGAATACCGACTGTAGATCCGCCAAAAACGCCGCCTCCTCGTTGCGCATCCACTCATTCTCGGCCATGGGCGCGTTGTAGTAATGGATCATCCAGTCCGGCGAGATCGCAAGGTGGACTGGATAGGGGCGGCCGTCGACAAACACGATCCGGTATTTTCTGAAGAGCCCGTCGTCGTTGGAATAATCGACGAACGTGCTGACGTAATAGGTTTGCGCTTCGTTTGCCTTCACGTATGGCGCGCATTCATTTGCGGACGCAAGGCGAGCGAGTCCACTGCCTGCATGCGAACCTGCGGGCCGCGCAATGACGGGAAATGCGAACCCGACTTCCCCGCGCTCGAGATCCTCGCGCCGTACCTCGCGGACGTGCGGAACGTGCGTATCCGCATGTCGAAGCGTGTCGGGAAGGCGCAAACGTGACGTTGCGATCACGTTGCGCGGCTCGTTGAGCACGGGTTTGTCTTGCGACAAGATGATGCGCGCAGCAAGTTCGAGATACCCGATCGCATCCGGCGATTCCGCAATCGCATTCCATAACACGTCGTAGCGTGGAACGCGGTCGCGTTGGAAGTACTTTTCGTCGAGCAGATAGAGTTTGTGAACGGTCGTCGTCTCGCGATCGAAGAGAAAGTCGACCGGAATGTTCGCTTGCCAGTCGCCGGGCGCGAAGAGCAGAAGTACTGAGCGCGCTTCGCGCGATGCGACGTGAGAGAAGAGCCGCTGCTCTTCGAGCGCAAGACGTTGATGGGCGAGCGCAAGCACGCGATCGCCCGTGATTTGCAGCAGTTCGTAGAGCGCGAGATTCGACGGAACGTTACGGGAATCGAGCGCGAGCACACGGCGGTGTTCCGCGACCGCTCCCGTCGTGTCGCCTGCTTCATAGAGCGCCTGCGCGAGATTCTGATGTAATTCCGGTATCGAAGGAAACTGTACCGTCGCAGCGCGGAACGTCTCGATTGCTTCTCGGAGTTTTCCCTGCGCCCGGAGATCGATTCCGGCCGCATTTGCTGCCGCCGGGCTGCTGAACGTGGTCACGCGGCAAGGGTTCGGAGGCGCCCGGTAAAACACTGCTCGCAGCGATGCCCACGATACCGTTCCCAAAGAAGAAGGTTCCGCGCGACGTCGCGCAACGCGAGTTAGCGATACTCGAACGTGCGTATCCGCAGGCCGTGACCGCGCTCGATTATCGGACGACGTATGAATTGCTGATCGCGGTAATTCTCTCTGCGCAAACGACTGATGCGCGCGTGAACATGATTACGCCGATTCTTTTTTCGAAGTATCGGAAGCCGGAAGATCTTGCGAACGCCGATCCATCAGACGTCGAGCAGATCATCAAGTCGTCCGGATTCTTCCGGATGAAGACCAAAAACATCATGAACGCCGCGCGCGAGCTCGTCGAGAAATTCGGCGGCGAGGTTCCACGCGAACGCGAGCAGTTGGAAAGTCTTGCGGGCGTCGGAAGAAAGACCGCAAACGTCGTGATGTCCGTTGCGTTCCAGGAAGCCGCGATCGCCGTCGACACGCACGTCTTCCGCGTCTCGCATCGCTTGGGCCTAACGCTTGGGACGACGCCCCGTCAAGTGGAAGAAGATCTCACGGCGCTCGTGCCACAAGAAAAACGCCGGCTCGCAAGTCATTGGCTGATTCTGCATGGCCGCGCGATTTGCAAAGCGCCGACGCCGCTTTGCGCGAAATGCCCGGTTAACGAGTTGTGCCCGACGCCGCCGATCATCGCAAAGATGAACGCGGCGCGCGCTAAAACTGGAGCGGCCCCGAGCGGTCGAGGTGGGAAGGGCGCGGTAATTCGGCGTCCTGCGCGATCTGCTTCAGCAAAGAAGAAGCGGTGATTGCGTCGCCGTAGCCGGCCTCGGTCGAAATCTTCGACAGATTGATAAGCGCCGGTACCGGTGCGCTCAAATCGAACTGATACTCGCCGTCGAGGTCGAGACCGGTAATGCGCACGAGTTGTTGCACGTCTTCCAATTCGAGCGCTACACGCTTCTCTCCGAAGCGAATGCGCACGCGCAATGGTTTCTCGACCGTAACAACGCGCACGGCGTTCGGTCCGAGAATCGAATTGAGCCGTTTTGCGCCGTCGGCTAGATTGCGGGCAAACAGGCGCAACGATTCCTCTGCATCTTCGGGCTTGCGAGCAACGGCTTCGCCGGTCGACGCATCGATCACGCTCTCGAGGTCCCGGCGAGCGCGAATGCGCGAAGCAGCCTCAACGATCGGGTTCTGTGCGGTGAATTCCGGCTTCATAGGATCCGCCATAACGGGAGTAGGGTACCAAAAAATTCGGCGCAGTCATGCGTCTTTCGACAACATAACTGCGCCGGTATGAGGAACCTAAATAAAAACGGGGATTAGGGTTTCTTGGTCGTCTTCGTCGACTTCGAAACGGGCTTGACCGCCTTCGTCGACTTGGTGCTCTTGGCCGACTTCGCCGACTTCGTCGACTTGGTCGCCTTCGCAGCGGTCTTCTGAAGCACCGGCTTCTTCGTGGCCTTCGGAGCCGGCTTGGCCGACTTCGTCGATTTCATCGACGAGGATTTCATCGAGTGCATGGAGCCGCTGGCCTTGGTCGTGGTCTTGGCCGCCTTCGGTGCCGGAGTCGCTGCCATCGCAACGCCGGTCGTAAGGAACGCCGCCGCAACGAATGATGCGAGAATCTTGTTCATGAGTTCACCTCCCTTCGTAGCAACAGGTAACAGCGTGCGGCCGGGAAGGCCACGCGCAGTCTCTGCGTCTTATACAAACGCAGCGATGCGGCGGGAAGTTCGCGTCCCGCCGCTCGCTACCTTTCCTTTACAAACCCGGGGCTGTTACTTGCCTTTGCCGACGAGGGCGCGCGAGATTACGAGGCGCTGGATTTGTTGCGTGCCTTCGTAGATTTGCGTGATCTTGGCGTCGCGCATCATGCGTTCGACCGGGTATTCCGACGAGTAGCCGAAACCGCCGAGAACTTGAACCGCATCGGTTGTTACGGACATTGCGACGTCGCCGCATTTGAGCTTTGCCATCGAGGCCCATAAGCTCACGTCGGGTGCGCTCTCGTCGCACTTGCGCGCGGCTTCATATAACAACAGACGCGCTGCTTCGACTTCCGTATTCATGTCGGCGAGCATGAATCCGACGCCTTGATGCTGCCCGATCGGCTTGCCGAACGCGATGCGTTCTTTTGCGTAATTCGTTGCGTACTCGAGCGCGCCGGCTGCAATACCGAGCGCTTGCGCCGCGATGCCGGGTCGCGATTTATCCAGTACTTTCATGGCGATTTTGAAACCTTCGCCCTCTTTGCCCAAACGATTCGCGGCGGGAACGTCGCAGTCGTCGAAGATCAGTTCGACGGTGGGTGAGCCGCGAATACCCATCTTGCGCTCTTTCTTGCCGACGCTAAAGCCTTTCATGCCCTTCTCGACGACGAACGCGCTCACACCGCGCGAGCCCGCCGACGGATCGGTGACCGCGAAGACGCAGACGACGTCGGCAACGCTGCCGTTCGTGATCCAAATCTTCTGGCCGTTAAGCACGTACGAATGGCCTTTACGCTCGGCGCGCGTGCGCATCGAGCCCAGTGCGTCGGAGCCGCTCGAGGCTTCCGTCAGCGCGTACGCGGCGATCCTTTTGCCCGACGCGATGTCGGGAAGAAACCGCTTCTTTTGTTCGTCGCTGCCGCCGATCAAAATGGGCAGCATGCCGAGTTCTTGAACGGCGACGATCAACGAACTCGATGCGCACGCCTTCGCGATTTCCTCGACCACTTTAACGTAGGTCAGGAACGTACCGCCGAGGCCGCCGTATTCGGCGGGAATCGGGATACCGAGCAGATCGTTCTGCGCGAAAAGCTCTTTGATGTCCTGAGGAAACTCTTCTTTCTCGTCGATCTCGGCGGCGCGTGGTGCGACTTTTTCCGCAACCAGCTCGCGCACCATCTGAAGGATCATCGCCTCTTCGTCGGACTCGTGTGCACGCGGTGGGGCAATACTCATAGCCCGGAGAACTTCCACGGCGATGAACAAAGTCTTGGCGTCCTGCGCGCAGGCGGTGGCCGATATTCCAAGCGGCGCTTCCCTTGCAGTCGGCGGTTTCGGACTCAACGGCATACCGCACAATTTGATACAAGCGCTCCTCGAACAAGGGGCAACGGATCTCATCACCGTTTCGAATAACTGCGGCGTCGACGGATGGGGACTCGGTGTGTTGCTTGACGCAAAACGCATCCGTCGCACCACCGGTTCATACGTTGGTGAAAACAGAGAATTCGAACGGCAGTACTTAAGCGGCGAGTTGGAAGTGGAACTGGTTCCGCAAGGAACGCTCGCAGAACGTTTGCGCGCCGGCGGTTGCGGCATTCCCGCATTCTATACGCCCGCCGGTGTCGGAACGCTCGTTGCCGAGGGCGGCCTACCGTGGAAACACAATTCCGACGGTTCTGTCGCCGTTCCGTCGCCGACAAAGGAAACGCGTTCATTCAACGGTCGCGACTACGTACTGGAAGCAGGCATCGTCTGCGACTACGCGCTCGTGCGCGCGTCGATTGCCGATACGGCCGGGAACCTGGTCTTTCACAAAGCAACGCGCAATTTCAATCCGCTCTGCGCGATGGCGGGCAAAATCACAATCGTCGAAGCTGAAGAAATCGTCGAGGCGGGAGCGATCGATCCCGAGCAAGTGCATCTTCCCGGCATTTTCGTACAACGTGTCGTGAAAGTGGGTTCAGGCGGCAAACGGATCGAACGCGTAACGACGAGGAAGAACAATAATGGCGCTAAGTAGAACGCAACTCGCCGCGCGCGTAGCGCAAGAACTTCGCGACGGACAATATGTGAATCTCGGTATCGGACTGCCGACGTTGATTCCGAACTACGTGCCCGAAGGCGTGACGGTCACGCTGCAAAGCGAGAACGGAATTCTCGGTATGGGTCCGTATCCGTTCGAAGGGCAGGAAGATCCGGATCTGATCAACGCCGGAAAAGAAACGGTGACGGTGCTTCCCGGCGCGTCATTCTTCGACTCGTCCCTCTCGTTCGGCATGATTCGCGGCGGCCACATCGATCTGGCCGTGCTCGGCGCGATGCAAGTTTCGGAATACGGCGATCTCGCTAATTGGATGATTCCCGCGAAGATGGTCAAGGGCATGGGCGGTGCGATGGATCTCGTGCACGGCGCCAAGCGCGTCATCGTGATGATGGAGCACGTCGCGAAGGGCGGCGCGCACAAAATCGTGGACATCTGCACGCTTCCGCTCACCGGAAAGCGCGTCGTTCAGAAGATCATCACCGACATAGCAACGATCGACATCACGCCGACCGGCATGCTCCTTACCGAACTTGCGCCGGGCGTGACGGTCGAAGAAGTACAGGCGGGCACCGGCCCCAAGCTGCACGTTCCTCAACCCCCGAAGGTGATGCAAATTCCGGCCGGCGTCGCATAGACGCCGAACCTTGGCGCAACCGTGTCCGGGTTATGGGGTGTATGGCTCCTCGAAAAATATCGCTAGTTTTATCTGCGCTCGAATTCGTGGAAGGGGGCGGCTTCACTGTCCACCGCCCGTTCCCCGTGCAAGGTGTGATGCAGGTCGATCCCTTTCTGCTCATCGATGAGCTGGGACCCGTGCAGTACGCGCCGGGCGAAGCGATCGGCGCTCCGGATCACCCGCACCGCGGTTTCGAAACCGTGACGTATATGATCGACGGCGAATTTCAACACGCCGATTCCGCAGGCCATCGCGGCGAACTGCATCCCGGCGACGTCCAGTGGATGACTGCCGGCGCCGGCGTCGTGCACGCCGAGATGCCGTCGGACCGCATGATGCGCGAAGGTGGACGTCAGCACGGCTTCCAGGTTTGGATCAATTTACCGAAAGCGGACAAGATGGTGCGCCCACGTTATCAAGACGTGCGCGCGAACGCGATTCCCACATGGACGAGTGAAGACGGACGTGCGTGCGCGCGAGTAATCGCGGGAGAAGCACAAGGGGTGCGCGGCGCGGCCGAGACGCGTATTCCGATCGGCTACGTGCACTATCGCTTGCAACCCGGCGCGCGAATCGAACAAGGCGTTACCGACGGCGACACAGCGATCGTCTACCTGATGCGGGGCGCTGCACGGTTCGCCGGCGACCGAACGTACGACGCACGCGCAGCGGTTGTCTTCGATACGCATGGCGACGTGATTCCCGTCAGCAACATGGGTGACGGCGAGCTAGAGTTCCTCATTCTCACCGGACGTCCGATCAACGAACCGGTAGCGCGCTACGGCCCGTTCGTGATGAACTCCACACACGAACTCGAAGAAGCGTTCCACGACTTCCAGTCCGGGAAGATGGGACAGATCCAACCGATCTACAGCTAGAAGCGCGCACTATTGGCCTACGGCGGCATCGCGGAATTGTCGCCGGTAGAGACGAGCGTAGGGACCGCTGCGCGCGAGCAGGACGGCGTGCGAGCCGCTCTCGACAATACGTCCTCCGTCGACGACGAAGATGACATCCGCGTTGACGATCGTCGAGAGACGGTGCGCAATCACCAGGCTCGTGCGATTCTGCATCACGGTTTCGAGCGCTTCTTGAATCGCGGCTTCATTATGTGAATCGAGCGCGCTCGTCGCTTCATCGAGAATCAAGATGCTCGGGTTCTTGAGTAGAACGCGCGCGATCGCGAGACGCTGACGTTCGCCGCCCGAAAGTTTGTGGCCGCGTTCGCCGACGATGGTTTCGTACTGATCGGGAAGCGACGCGATGAATGCATGAATGTTCGCGGCTTTGCACGCCGCAATCAGTTCGTCGAGCGCCGCATCCGGTTTCGCGTAGCGAAGATTTGAGGCGATCGTGTCATGAAAGAGATATGTTTCTTGCGTCACGATTCCGATGTCGCGGCGCAGCGACTCCAGCGTCACCGTTTTAACATCGTGTCCATCGACGAGTACCCGTCCGCCTTGCGGATCGTAGAAGCGCGGCACGAGCTGGGTGATCGTCGACTTCCCGGCACCGGAGGGACCGACGAACGCTGCAATCTGGCCGGCTTCGATGTGGAACGTGACGTCATCGAGCACGGTACGCGTTGCGTCGTATCCGAACGTGACATCGTCGAAGTCGACGGACCCCTTGATACCGGTAAGGACGGTCGCGCCCGGCGGATCGTACTCTTCGGTTTTCATGTCGAGATATTCGAAGATGCGTTCGAAGACGGCGAACGCGCTGACGATCTGCACTTGCACGCCGACGAGCGCCGCGGCCGGGCCGTACAGGCGCCCTTGAATATAACCGATGAACGCAACGATCACGCCCACATCGAGCAAATGCTGCACGGCGAGCCAGCCGCCGCCGAGCCACACGACGGCCGGGCCGACGATCACCATCGCCATTACCGACGCGAGGAACCAGCGTCCGACCATCGCCAGGCGGATTTCGAGATTCATCAGTCGCGTGCCGACGTCGTAGAAGCGGGCCCGTTCGTAGGCTTCGCGGGCAAACGACTTGATCAGCGTGATCCCGGAAATCGAGAGCGTCTCTTGTGTGATCGACTCGATGGCGTCGCGCTGCTCGCGTGTCTTCTTACGGATCTCGTACATGCGGCGTCCGACCGGTCCCAGCGGCAACACCATGAACGGCACGATGATGAGCGAGATGAGTGCGAGACGCCAATTCCAGACGAACATCGCGATTACGGTCGTCAGGATCATCACGATGTTCGTAATGATCGTCGTAAGCGTCCCGGTTACGACGTTATCGATGTTGTCGACGTCGTTTGAGACGCGGTTCATGATCTCGCCCGTCTTCGTCCCGGTGAAGAAGACCAGCGGCATCTTATGCAGATGCGAGACGAGGCTCGTGCGAATGTCGCGCATGATGCCTTCGCCCACGAGCGAGTTCAGGTATCCTTGCAAGACGCCGAACCCCATCGAGAAGAGCGCCGTCGCGAGAATGATTCCGACGTCGATCCCGAGCTCGCGGAAGCTATGCTGCGGAATCGCTCGATCGATGATATCCGCCGTCATCAGCCCGGGCACGAGTCCCAACAAAGCTGCAACAATGATGCAGCCGAGCACAAAGGTTTGTTGCTTCCAATACGGAGCAAACAAGCCGCCGATGCGGCGCCACTCTACGCGCCTTCGTACTTTTGGCTTATCGGGCGAATACATATTCGACCACATAAGCCCGTGCCCGGTCATCATACGCTAGACGTAACTACCGCAACAGCCCATTGTTTTCACTCAATGCGGCACGGTGATTTGGTGCAAGCTTACTCTGTTGCCCTCGGCATCATTGAATGATGTGATTTTGCAGACCGGAGTTTCGTAGATGTCTTCTACTGTGACGCCTTTGTCGCGGAGTTGTTTGGCAGTGTCTTCGATGTTGTCGACTTCGAAGACGACGCCGACGCCACTGCCCGCAGGGCGCGCGATCCACTCGGTGGTCATCAGGCTGAACCAGCCGTTGCCGACTTGCGCCTCGTTGTATTTTTCGACGCCGTCTTCGGCGTATGGACCGCTGAATTTCAATCCGAGCGTTCGTTCGTACCACTCGCGTGCCGATTGCACGTTGTCGGAAGGGTATGCGGTATATGCGATGTCTTTGATCATCTGGAGCACTCCCTATCTGCGTCTGGGGATACGAGCCTGCTTTTCTCCTTGTCCCTCAGCAACCATCCTTAGCGCTTTCGCTTCATTGTAAGCGGCGCTTCGCGTTCGGGCCACGACTCGTAAAAAAGGACCATTTTACGGAAGATCGACGGCTGATCTTTCACGAGTTGTTGCGCGATCATTCCGCCGAGCGAGAATCACAGTACATCGCATATCTCCGAACTGCAAACCGTCTAAAAATTCCGCGCATAAAGAGTTCCGTAAAATGTTGCAAACATAGCCTTGGAGTCGTGATGTTGCTGTCGCTAATTGAACGCATCGTGGGAATTTAACGTAGTAGGCGCCTTGCGCGTCACCGCTATCCGAATAATGCGCAAATGGTTTCACGAGCGCTCGAAAATGAATCACACTGCCGAGTTGCTGTTCGTCGGTCGCAACCATATTCACGGGTGTCTCGTTCCACAAAGACCCAGGTTTAACGCGAAGAGGAAAGCTATGACCACAATCGACCAAATCATGGCGAACAACGAACGCTACGCGAGCTCGTTTCACGGGCCGTTGCCGTTACCTCCGGCGAAACGCATTGCCGTCGTTGCGTGTATGGATGCGCGCTTCAGCGTCTACGGCGCGCTCGGACTAGAGGAAGGCGATGCGCACGTCATCCGCAACGCGGGCGGCCTCGTCGACGACATGACGATGCGATCGCTCGTGATTTCTCAGCGGTTGCTCGGTACGTGCACGATCGTTCTGATCCACCATTCCGATTGCGGAATGTTGACGTTCCAAGACGATACGTTGCGGCGAACGCTGATTGACGACGTAGGGTTTGCGCCCTCGTACGCGTTCGGCGCGTTCAAAGACCTCGAAGAGGATCTGTGGGCGGCTGCGGAGCGCATCCGCCACGATCCGTTCCTGTTGTCCCGTGACGACATCCATGCGTTCATCATCGACGTCGCGACCGGCAGGCTGCAGCACGTGGACGTCGGGTCTCATGAAAGAGAAGAAAGCCACGCATAAGCGTGGCTTTCGTTACTTGGCTTTACCGTTTCGCATTGAAGAGAGCTCTTTGAAAAGCTTCTTCTCTTTCTCGGTGAGCGCTTGCGGCAACTGTCCGATTAAACGGACGTATTCGTCGCCCGCGCCGCCGCCTTTCACTTTAGGCATCCCTTTTCCGGAAAGACGCAGCAGCCGGTTGTTTTGCGTTCCTTCGGGAATCGTCATCGTGACTTGTCCGCTCATCGTCGGAACTTTGACTTCGCCGCCGAGGACGAGGTCGTATAGATTCACCGGCAGATCGACGTAAAGATCGTCACCTTTGCGTTTATACGTCGTATCATCGAGCAGCTTGACGATCAGATACAGATCGCCGCTCGGGCCGCCGTGCGTTCCCGCACCACCTTGGCCTGCAAGACGAATCCGCTGACCTTCGCCGATGCCCTTGGGAATCGTGACTTCGAATTTCTTCGTGAGCAACACGTGGCCGGTGCCGCCGCACTGCGGACAGAGCTGCGTCCCGACCGTTCCCGTTCCGCGGCAGCGCGGACAGAGATCTTCCACTTGCAGCGAGACGGCTTTCTTGCCGCCGTCATACACGTCGCGCAGCGAGAGTTCGATCGTCGTTTCGAGATCTTGTCCGCGTTGCGCGAAGCCGGCACCTTGGGCGCCTTGACGGCGGCCGATGCCGGAGAAGAACATATCGAAGAAATCTGAGAATCCGGTCGGACCCGCCCCTGCACCGGCTCCGCCCGCGCCCGCACCGCTCGTTCCGAAATCGAAATGAAAATCGTCCGGATTGTAGCGCGTACGATACCGGCGTTGCTGCTCGGCCTGCTGCGCGGCGCGCTGCCAATCCGAACCGAGCACGTCGTATTTCTTGCGCTTCTCGGGATCCCCGAGAACCTCATAGGCCTCGGAGATCTCCTTGAACTTCTCCTCCGCGTGTTTCGGATTCTCCGGGTTCGCGTCGGGATGCCATTTCCGCGCGAGCTTACGATATGCGGATTTTATGTCTTTCTCGGCTGCGTTCTTTGGAACGCCGAGAATAGCGTAGTAGTCTTTGTAATTCATCCAGGCGTCTTGGCGACGAGGACCTTCGCCGGGCGCAGCAACTCGTCACCCATCGTATAGCCCTTTTCCGCAACTTCGACCACCGTGTCGTCGTCGGCGCCGTTTTGCGGGGGCAGCGTGCCGATCGCTTCGGCGACGCGTGGGTCGAACGGTTTACCCTTGACGTCGATGGCTTTGACGCCTTCGCTGTTTAGGACGGATTCGAATCCCTTGAGCGTCTGTTCGATGCCGCCGCGCAACTTGTCGTCGCCGGACGCATTGAACTGCAGCGCGCGCTCGAGGTTGTCGATCACCGGGAGGAAGCGCAGGAGCACCGACTTGCGATGATCGTTGACGATCATGTGCACGCGTTTCTCCATCTGCTTCTTGTAGTTCTCGAAGTCAGCCATTGCGAGCAGATACTTGTTCCAATTGTCGTCCGCTTTCGCGTTCGCAGCATCAACCTGCGCACGTAAATCGTCCGTTTTCGGTTGCGTATCCTCGATCGTTGCCTCGCCGGCTTCAGTAATCAATTCGTTATCGTTCATAAGTAAATCGCGAATGCCCCAGCGTCATCCTGAGCTTGTCGAAGGACCGTTACGAGACATTCGCTCGTTGCGATCCACTCGACTTGCGCGGTGTCAGCGCTTCGCTCAGGATGACATCTGCGGCGTTATTTCGCTTCCTTGAACTCCGCGTCGATTACATCTTCGGATTGGGCTTGGCCGTTGCCGTTTGCGCCCGCTCCCGCTCCTGCGCCTTCGTGTGCGCCTGCCCCTGGGGCTTCACCGTTCGGCGATGCCGACTTGTAGAGCACTTCGGCCATCTTGTAGCTGGCCTGCTGCAGGCGTTCGATCGCGGGTTTGATCTCTTCGATCGTCCCGTTTTCGCTGACGCGCTTCAGATCGGCAAGCGCCGTTTCGACGTCGCCGCGCGCACCCGCATCGAGTTTGTCGCCGACTTCCTTGAGCGACTTCTCGGTCGAGTAGATGAGGCTCGATGCGTTGTTCCGCACTTCGGCCTCTTCGCGCCTGGCTTTGTCGGCAGCCGATTGCGCTTCCGCATCGCGAACCATCCGTTCGACTTCGTCTTTGTTCAGATTGGTCGAGGCGGTGATTTGGATTTGCTGCTCTTTGCCCGTTCCGAGATCTTTCGCGCTCACATTCACGATGCCGTTGGCGTCGATGTTGAATGACACTTCGATCTGCGGCACGCCGCGCGGAGCCGGCGGAATGCCTTCGAGGCGGAATCGTCCGAGCGTCTTATTATCCGGTGCCATCGGGCGTTCGCCTTGCAGCACGTGAATATCGACCGACGTTTGACCGTCTTCGGCCGTCGTGAAGATCTGCGATTTCTTCGTCGGAATCGTCGTGTTGCGATCGATGAGCGTCGTCATGACGCCCCCGAGCGTTTCGAGACCGAGTGAGAGCGGCGTAACGTCGAGCAGAACGACGTCGCGAACTTCACCCGCGAGCACGCCGGCTTGAATCGCGGCGCCGACCGCGACGACTTCGTCCGGATTGACGGTGAGATTCGGGTCTTTGCCCGTGAGCTTCTTGACGAGTTCCTGGATGACGGGCATACGGGTCGAACCGCCGACCATCACCACTTCATCGATCTGCGCGATGTCGATCTTCGCATCGGCAAGCGCGTTCTTGAACGGCGCAATGCAGCGATCCGTCAGATCGGCCGTCAGCTCTTCGAACTTCGCGCGCGTGAGCGTGTAGTCGAGATGCTTGGGACCTTCTTGGTCTGCCGTGATGAACGGCAGGTTGATCGACGTTTGCACGACCGACGAAAGTTCGATCTTCGCCTTTTCCGCGGCTTCTGTAAGGCGTTGTAACGCCTGTTTGTCTTTGCTCAGGTCGATGCCCTGATCTTTGCGGAACTCGCCGACGAGCCAATCCACGACGCGATGATCGTAGTCATCGCCGCCGAGATGCGTGTCGCCGTTGGTCGATTTGACTTCGAAAACGCCGTCGCCGACTTCGAGGATCGATACGTCGAACGTACCGCCGCCGAGGTCCCATACCAGAATCGTTTCGTTGCCTTTTTTATCGAGACCGTATGCGAGTGCTGCCGCGGTCGGCTCGTTGATGATGCGCAGCACGTCGAGACCGGCTATCTTGCCGGCGTCTTTCGTCGCTTGACGCTGCGCGTCGTTGAAATATGCGGGAACGGTGATGACCGCTTTGGTCACGCGTTCACCGAGATAGTTGCTCGCATCGTTGACGAGCTTTTGCAGGATCATCGCGCTGATCTCTTGCGGCGTGTAATCCTTGCCGTCGATCTTGACGTGATAATCGCCCTCGCCCATGTGGCGCTTGATCGAAGCGATCGTGCGATCCGGGTTCGTGATCGCCTGACGCTTCGCAAGTTGGCCCACGAGGCGTTCACCGGTCTTCGTAAATGCGACGACCGACGGGGTCGTACGCGACCCTTCGGAGTTTGGAATGACGACGGGCTGCGGACCCTCCATCACGGCGACGACCGAATTGGTCGTGCCAAGGTCGATACCGACCACTTTTGCCATTAAAAAGTTACCTCTCTTCGAGATTGCACCGAAGACCTGGACCAGCTATTCCTACCCACCGGGGCTCTCGAGCCGGGGCATCCGCAGACCGAGGTAAGTCTGCGTCTACAACGATTCGGCGATGCTGCCGGGGGCTGGATGCGCCTTGCCGCTTACGGCCTTCCGCACGTTATGTACCCGCCCATCATACAACGGCCGGGGTTGCTTTGTTTCCCTCTGTGCTAAGTATGACACGTAACTGGCATAGCGGGTTGCACAAGAGAGGGGCGCATTTAGCCGCCCCCTCTGCGTTACCGGCGTCCTACGGCGTCGGCTGAGCGGCCGGCTGTCCGTAGTCGGCGGGGCGTTCCTCGAGCTTCACGGCGACGAACTTCTTGACGCCTTGCGACCACACGTTCATGCGAAGCGTGTCACCCGGCTTCTTCGAACCGATGTATTTGCTCAGGGCGGCCTGATCGTTGAACGACTTGCCGTCGACGGAGAGCACCACATCGCCCGGCTGCAGGCCGGCCTTGTCGGCCGGGGATGACGGCACGACCTGGTAGACGGCGACGCCGCCCTGACCGTTATATCCGATCTGATTCTTCAAACCTGACGTCAGCGGCACCAATGCGACACCGGCAAAGCCTGTGTTCGTTCCCTGGTGCACGCCCGGGTTCTTGAGCAGCGCCGGAATCACGTTACGCACTTCGTTCGACGGAATCGCGAAGCCGATGCCTTGAGCGTTTTCGTTCGTCAACTGATTGACGCCGATAACTTGGCCCTCGATATCGATCAACGGACCGCCGGAGTTTCCAGGGTTAATCGGCGCCGACGTTTGCAGAAGACCTTTGAAGTCGTACACGCCGCCGCCGCCGCCTTCGGATTGGACTTGCTCTTCGCGATCGTATCCGGAGATGATACCGAGCGTTACGCTTTGCTTCAGTTCGTAGGGTTCACCGATCGCAATCGCCCATTGGCCTTGCTCGAGTTTATCGGAATCTGCAAGCGGCAGTGCCGGAGGCAGTTTGCCGTAGCCGTCCACCCTGAGGACGGCGAGATCCGAACCGAGATTCATGCCGATGACATGCGCCGGTTTGTGATCGCCGTTCGCAAAGATCACGGTCAGATTCGAAATGTGGCCACCGTTCGGCGGATTGACGACGTGCGCGTTCGTCACGATGTCGCCGTTGGAGTCATAGATAAATCCGGAACCCGAGGCCTGACCGCGATACGGCTGTACCACGCCCGGTCCTTGATTTCCGAAGAACGGGCTCAGCGGAACGAACTGTTGTCCGTTGATTTGTTCCGTGATCGCGACGACCGATGCTTTCGTACGTTTTACCGCGCTCACGATGCGGTCTTGGTCGCTGACGCCCGTGAGCGCAGCCGCAACAACGGCCGGCGGGGTATGATCCGGGCCGGCGACATTTGCGAAGTGCGTGCTCGCGTAGAGCATCATCAAAAAGCTGCCGATGATTGCACCGACAAGGCCCACGATGACGGTGGGCATCACTCGATTTTTCACCATTCTCCTACGTTGCGGGTCTGGGTTCTTATAGTACCCGCTACCGGTTTGAAGACGCTAGGGTTACGGTGGGTTCCTTAAGGGACGGTTAGAGACGAAGATTCGTCGGCCACAATCAGGCCGTCCAGCAGCCGGATGATGCGCCGCGCCCGCCGCGCCACCGCTTCGTCATGAGTCACCATCAGGATGGTCCGGCCGCCCTCGTGCAGTTTGTCGAAGAGCGCCATGATATCCGCGCTCGTCTTTGTGTCGAGGTTTCCGGTCGGCTCGTCGGCTAGGAGCACGGCGGGATCGTTGACGAGGGCACGCCCGATGGCGACACGTTGCTGCTGCCCGCCGGAGAGTTCGTTGGGCTTGTGATGCGCCCGGTCGCGCAGGCCGACTTCGTCGAGCACGTGCATCGCGCGCCGTTGCCGCTCGCGGCCGTTAACGCCCGCATAAAACAGCGGCAGCGCCACGTTTTTCAGCGCATCGGTTCGCGCAAGCAAGTTGAAGCCTTGAAAAACGAACCCAAGTTTCTTCAAACGAATCTCGGCGAGCGCGTTGTCGTTGAGGTTCGAAACGTCCTCACCGTCGAGGACGTACGTTCCCGTCGTCGGGCGGTCGAGGCAGCCGATGATATTCATCAACGTCGACTTGCCCGATCCCGACGGTCCCATGATCGCGACGTATTCGCCGCGTTGAACCGTGAGATCGATGCCATGCAGCACCGGAACTTCGAGCGTGCCGGTTTTATAGGTCTTCGTAATGCCGCGCAGCACGATCGCGGGATGCAGATTGCCGTTATTCATAGCGGAGCGCCTCGATCGGGTCTAATGCGGCCGCGCGCAGCGCTGGATACGTGCCAAATGCGAGCGTGACGATTGTCGCGAAAATGGCGGTAATCATGAACGCTTGCGCGTAGGGAAGCGCGGCGGTGTAGCCGGTTAACTTCACAATGTAGAACGAATTCACGAAGCCGCCCAAAGCAAGACCGATCGCCATACCGATAAAACATCCGATGCCGCTCAGCAACGCAGACTCAATGAAGAATTGTGCGAGAATCTGGCTGCGCCGCGCTCCGATCGCCTTACGCGTACCGATCTCCTTCGTCCGTTCCGTAATCGAAACGAGCATGATGTTCATCACGCCGATTCCGGCGACTACGAGCGATACGGCGCCGATGAGCCCAACGACAACCGTGATGACCATGAAGACTCCGTTGATGCCCTGCGTAAAGCTCGCCTTGTCGAACGACTGATATCGAACGTCCGGTCCGACGTGACGTAGAGCTCGAATACGCTCGATTACGGCCGTCTCCGTCTCCGGCAGCGTCGACGTGTCTTTCACGGTGAAGCGAGCGGCGAAGATGCGATCGCCGTGAACGTACTCGCGTACGAACGTCGTATACGGTATCGATACGTCGCCGCCGAAGCTAACGTTCAATGCGCCTTGGCGCGGCTGCGCGCGAACGCCTACGATAACGTAACGATGCGTTCCGGCGTACACGCTCGACCCTGTTGGATCGCCGCCGTTAGGAAATAGCCGGTTATAGGCCTTCCAACTGATTACCGTCACATCGACCGCGTTTGCGATGTCGTCGTCGCTGATGATGCGTCCGTAGGCGAGCGGCTGATTCGCAAAAGGCGGATTCGAATCGGCGGAGAGATTGAAGCGGCCAACGTTGTGTCCGTAACGAAGGAGTTCGTTCGCGATGCCGACCGGCGTCGCGGAATCGACGTTCGGCACGGTGTTTTTGACGGCGTCCAGGTCGCTGAGGTGAATTGCGGCCTTTTGAAAGTCGCCTTGAAACGAACCCGGATACACGATGAACGAGTTGTCGGCGAGTGCGCCTAGCGTTTCACTGATCGATCCCGCCATGCTGTGCCCGAGCACTTCGATGCTGATGACGGCTCCAACGCCGATGATCAACCCGATGATCGTCAGAAACGTCCGGACCGGGTTCGCGAGCAGCACCCGCATCGCTTCCTCGAAATACATCATGAACGAAGCGCCTCGATCGGATCGAGCGTTGCCGCGCGAAATGCGGGATAGATTCCGAAGACCATGCCGACTGCGATCGAAAAGCTCAGCGCGATCGACACGACAAGAACGTAGGGGATGACCAAAGCGCCCAGTTCTTTGCTTATGAACTCGGCTCCCACGATGGTGAAGAGAAGGCCGATTACCATGCCCGTGCCGCCGCCGAGCGTCGCGAGGACGACCGACTCCATCAGAAACTGCAACAGAATGTCGGCGCGGCTCGCGCCGATCGATTTACGCAGACCGATTTCGCGCGTGCGCTCCGTAACGGTGACGAGCATAATGTTCATGATCCCGATCCCCGCGACGATGAGCGCAACGGTGCCGATCGCCGCGAGCCCGGTGCCCGCGATATTCAGGACGTTGTCGAATGTCTTGATCGCGCCGGCGCCGTCGATGATTTCGTATTGCGCTTGCGGCCCGTGTAACTGCTGCAGCGACGCCGTGATCTGCGCGCGCAGCGAATCGACGTCAACGCCGGGCATAGCGTAGATGGAAAGACTATCCGGCGGAAGGTTGACCGCGCGATAGAACGTCGAGTACGGAATCGCAATGAAGTCGGAGCCGCCGAGTGAATTGAGCAACGGCGATTTTATCGGCGCATAGACGCCGACGATCAGGTACCGGCCGCCGTTCATCGTGAACACGTGACCGACCGCGCCGCCGTTCGGAAAAAATTTGTCTGCGACGCTCTGTGAGACCACAACGATGCGGGCGGCAGACTCGACGTCTTGTGCATCGATCTTGCGGCCTTCGCTCATGAGCAGCGAGTCGTCTTGGAACACGCCGGTCGTGCCCACTGAATAGTAATCGCTCGTTGTACCGTATGTCACTTTCCACGTGCGCTGCCAGCTCGGCACCACTTCATGGACGCGGTCACCGAGGTCCGACGCGACGCGCGCAGCGTCGCTATACCGTATCGTTGCCCGGTCGGGATAGTCTTGCGACGTGTCTACCTGTACCACGATTGGAAACGTGCCGAATGAGTTGAAGGTGCCTTCGATGCCGCTCGTCGCCGCTTTGCTGAGGCCGAAAACCGCGATGATCGATGAAGTGCCGATAATCATGCCGAGCATCGTCAGCGCAGACCGGGCCTTGTTGCGCCAGAGCGACGCAACCGCTTCACCGAGATACGCGACGATGCGGGTCATGGAGAGGCGCTTGGCGACGCGGACGGCATCTGCGTCACTTTCGCGCCGTCTTTGAGCGCCGGCGTCGGAAGCGCCGACACGATGGTGTCTCCGGGCACAAGGCCGCTCTTTACCAATGTAACGCTGTCGTTTGCTTGTCCGAGTTTCAGCGTCCGCTTCTTTGCGACGCCGTCCCTTACGACGAAGACGTACTGCGATTTTCCGTCCTTGCCGATCGCTCCATTGGGAATCGTCAGCGCGTGCGGGATGTCGGTCGTCAAGATATCGATATCGGCGCTCATCCCGTCGCGCAGAAAATTCGGATCGTTATCGAGCGCGATCGTCGTGAGAACTTGACGTGCCGTGCTCGACGCATCCGTCGATTTCACGGCGACCGGCGCAATGCGCGCCACACGCCCGGGGATGGTGCGGCCGGGAAAGTCTTGACCGGTGACGTTCGCGCGTTGCCCGGTTCTCACATTGATCACGTCTTGTTCGTCGACTTGCGCTTTGACGATGTACCCTTCGCCTGCGGCAATCGTGAATAGCGCTTGGCCCGCGGTGACCGGATCTCCCGGCTCGAGGGAGCGAAGCGCATCGCTTGGTTGCGCCGCCACAGTTTGAATGACGCCGGCAAACGGGGCAGTGATTCTGGTAAGCGCGAGTTGCTGCTGATTTTGCGAGTTGACGATCTGCGCTTTTTCCGCCGCCGCTTCGGCCGCCTGAACGCTGTTGACGCCGTAGCCGGACACGGCGCCGAGTTTGAGTTGCTCGACGGCCTGATCGTAGGCGACCTGAGCCTGATCGAGCTTCGCCTTGTCGGCGTCGACCGTCGTTCGCGCGATTGCCCGCTGATTGAGCAGTTGTACGTCCGAGTTATAAATGCGGCGCGCCTCGGCGAGGGCTGAGCGCTGTGTCTCGACCTGGCCCTGGTATTGCACCTTCGCATTGCGTTCGTCGATCCGCGCCGTCGAAACGTTGGCGACGGAGTTGGTGTAGTCGGCTTTCGCTCCCGCTGCGTTGTATTCGAGCGTCGGATTGTCGATCATTGCAAGCAACTGGCCTCCGCTCACGCGGTCACCGGCCTTGACGTAAATCGATCCGATGTTGCCGGCAACGAGGCTCGGAACGGTGACCGTCGCAGGCCGCTCGACGACGCCGTTTTCCGGTAGCTTCACCGTGAACGATTGATAGGCGACTTTCTGCATCTTCACGGGCGTGGCCGAATCACTGCCGCGATGCGAGCTCACGACCGCGAAGATGATGACCGCAGCGAGAGCTGCGACGAGGATGATGACGTTACGGATGCGCTTCAATTCCTGACCTCGTTTACTGCAGATCTGCCACGGCGCTGCGCGCATCGTAGATGCCGAGCGAGACGCGGAGTTTGACGACGGAGTTTACGTAGGCGACGCGAGCGTTCACGAAGTCCGATTGCGCGACGACCGACTGTTGCTGCGTCTGAATGACGTCCGCGAGGGCGATCAGCCCGCGCTGGTATTGCAGCTGCGCGATCCTTGCCGATTCCCTGCCGAGACGCGATTCATCGCGGGCGTAGTCCATCTGCGCAAGTGCGGTCTGCGCGCCGCGATAATTCTGACGTACGTCCAATTCCACTTGCGTCTGCGTCTGATCGACGTTCAGTTGCGCCGATGCGACTTGCGCGTCGTCCGATTCGCGCTCCGTTTTCCGTTGGCCGTAGTCGAGCAGCGGCAGCGTGAACGTACTTTGCGCGGTCAGCGCCCAGAAGCCCGGCATGCCGCGCGGAACGACGATCGGCGTCCCGTCCGGGTTCACGCCGATGATCTCTCCGGCGGTCGTCGGAGCGAATTGGTTGCCCATCGCAGCCGTGACCTGAACGGTCGGAAAGAGTTCGCGGTTCCACCCCTTACGCGTGTATTGTGCGGCCAGGAGCGATTCGCGCGCCGAGTTGAGATCGGGGCGCGCCTTGATCGCAATGGCCTCCAGCTGATCGACGCCGCCCTTCGGCAGCGGCGGCGCCGCAATCTCTTTGGGGAAGGCGAACGGTTGCGACAGCGGCGCGCCGATCGTATGCGCGAGCTGCTCGCGCGCATTGTCGACGTCCGCGCGCGCGCCCACGAGCGTAGAAGCGCTCTTGGTCTGCTGCACTTGCGCCTTCAGTACGTCGACGCCGGCCACCATGCCGGCGTGCTCCTTCGCCTTTGCAACGTCGACGAGAACGTTTTGGTAGTGGAAGTCCGACTCGTCGACCGTGACGATCGCTTGATCCTGAACGACCGTGTAATACGCGGAGGTCACCGTGCTCGCAATGGAGTCCTCAGTGTTTGCAAGGTCTTCGCGCGCTTGCGCGTCGCTTGCACGCGAAGATGCAAGCTGAATAAACGCAAGACCACCCGTCGTCAGTGTATAGGTTGTCCCGATCTGCGCGGTGTTCTGGCTGTACTCGTTTTGTTGTTTGCCGCCGACGAAACCAAATGCGCCTTCATAGTTCGCGCTCTTGCTCGAGTAATTCGAAAGCGTGCCGCTAATGGGCGGGAAAGCGTTGTACCGCGCTTGGGCAAGGCTATGATCGGCCTGCTTGAGCGCAGCGACTTTCTGCGCGACCGTTGCGCTGTGATCGAGCGCATACGAAACCGCGTCAGAGAGCGTCATTGCAGCCGCGAAGGCGAGGACCGGAATCGCCACCTAACGAGCGCCAAGCGTTGCGAGCAGTCCGGGAATGACGATCAGCAGGATGCCGGCGAGCCACGCTTGCAGTTTACGCGTGTGGCCGACGATCAGCATCGCGGCAATCGCGAGCCCCGTCGCCCAGAGCGAAAACGGCGTGAAGACCGCCAGAAACGCCGCCAATCTCGGTGAAGCGCCGGGCGCGAGCAGCGCAAGGGTCGGCAGTGCATTTGCCACGGCTTGCATTGAATTGAAGCTGTCGGTGCCGCGAATCAACATGATGATGGCTGCGACCAGCGGACCGAAGCTCGCGGCGACCGCGACATTCGACGCGGCCGCAAAATACTGCACGAACGTTCCTTCGCCTTTGCCGAGCTTATCGAAGATCAGCATCACCACGGCTTGAATCAACACGAATAGCGGCACACCGAAGATCATGCCGATCCATGAGAACGCGAAGAACTTTTGTGTGATCGCCAATTGCAGCTGCTGTTTTTCGGGAGGCATCTGCGCCAGTTGCGGACTCCTGGCCACAACGTCCGGCCAACTCGCTGCGAACGCGTGTTGATAGGTGGGCGTGGCAAGGTAGAGGCCGAGCGCCGAGAGGACGATCGCGATCGCGAGCGCCAAACCCCAGGTCGGAACGATACGGATCGATTCAAACGCCTCTTTCGGCGCAATCAGCGTATCGAGCACCGTCTTTAACGCGTTCGCACGCGGTGCCTGAGATTCTATAGCCATACACACCTCTTCAGCGCAATATACACGAGGCATCGCTACAAACAGTTGATAGCGATGTAAGCAAGCAATTGTTTCAGCTTCGGGTCGCCGCTTTCTTGCGAACGATGCTCGACTGGTCCTTTTGTACTGCCGCGAACGGGTCTTGGTACGAACGGCCACCGCGATCCGGCCGCACCGCGCTCGTGAGAGCCGGCGTAGTATTCGTGCCGGGTAGAGGACGAATGTCGACGCACGCGCGCCGATTCGCCGTCGGCGGCGGCGTAAAGGACCAGGCTTGCGAGCAGCGCGAGCGAGGCCAATGTCCTCCGGCGGCGCCTTCGGATGACCAAAGAGTCGTTCCGCTAATCTGATGGTCATACCAAATGCGACCGTGATGAATCGTGCGGCGCAGTGTATGTTTGATACGAAAGAAGCATCGTGCGCACGACCATCAGTTCATCGCCGGGAAGAGTTCTGATGTGCGATTTTGCCAACCATGTCCATGACGAATGCACCGCATGTTGCGACCGCAGATTACCATGTCACTACACAGTCTGTTGCTCAGTCCCCGGATCGTCTTGCGAATCGCGATCGTCGTTCTACTACTGCGGCGAATATATCAAGACGGACGAGACGCTCTGCGTAGTAAGGGTCCTGCAACTCGTCTTATTATCCCGTGTATCATTCTCGGTGCGGCAGTCGTCGTGGCCAATCACCTGGTCTCTCCGCCGATAGCCGCAGCAGTTCTGTTTTCGCTGGACCTCCTCTTTCTGGCACTATGCATTCGTATCGCTTTCAGCGTGCGACACGGCGATGCTCCGCTCGAGCAGCGCTTGGAGACTTCTCTCGCCGATTATTTCCCGTATGGTCGGCATGGAATTGACGATCCTGCGTCATGCTCCGACCGTGCACTCTTTGTTTTCTCCTCGGCCTAAACTCGCGCAAACCTTGCTCTTTAGTTCGGATAGGGCTGACGAAATGTGCCGGCTGCTATCCGCCGGGCACGCGACCCTCGCGCAAAACCCGAGCGCTATAGGCAGTTTTTAGCGACGTATACAAGCAGATGACGCAGCTTCGGGTCGTCGCTTTCTTGCGGGTCGATATGGATTTGCGCTGAACGCGCAAATCCGGGGTCGAGTGCCGCTGCGATAGGCCTGCGCCGGCGAATTGCGGCGGCGATCTCTGCGGCGCGGTGTTCGTGTGATTCCTCGTAGGCCAGGATTAATCGAGCGCGCAACTCGCGCAGTAGCCGCGGTGAATAGAGTCGACCAATGTCGCTGCACGCCTGGGCCTTCGGCGTAGGCGGCGGCGTCATGGCCAGGCTTGCCAGCAGCGCGAGCGAGGTCAGTGCGGGGCAGACGGGGTATCCGTTGAACATGATGTCCTCCGGAGCGGCAATACCGCCCGCCCGCCTTCAAATAAAGTAAGCGAAAGATCTTTTGATTCAAGACACTCTCATCGTCCCGGCGCCTCCGGACGAGCCGTATACCCGCGTCATTCCGCTCGGAGGCTGCGGCGAGATCGGCCGTAACATGACGATCGTCGAGACGAATGACGATCTGGTCGTCGTCGACTGCGGCTTGATGTTCCCCGACGACGAGATGTTCGGCGTCGATGTGGTCATCAACGATTTCACCTATGTCCGCGAGCGGGCGCACAAGCTGCGCGCCGTACTCGTGACGCACGGACACGAAGACCACATCGGCGGCATTCCGTATTTTCTGAAAGAGTTTCCGAACACGCCGGTGGTCGGAACGCCGCTGTCGATCGCCTTGATCAAGGCGAAGTCGCGCGAGCATAAGTTCGCGACCATCGACTTCGTGACGGTCAACCCGGGAGATCGCGTTCGCTACGGCGCGATCGAAACCGAATTCATTCACATCAATCACTCGGTGGCGGGAGCCTGCGCGCTCGCGCTGCGCACGCCGGTCGGCATCGTTTTTCACACGGGCGACTTCAAGTTCGATCAGACGCCCATCGACAATAAGCCCGCGGACTTTGCGCGGATTGCGCGCGTCGGTGACGAGGGCGTGCTTCTCATGCTTTCAGACTCCACGAACGCCGAGCGCCCCGGGCACACCCTTTCGGAACGAATCGTCGGTGAAGCTTTCACGTCGATTTTTCAGCGCGCGAAAGGCCGCATCGTCATCGCGTCCTTCGCCTCGAACGTTCCACGCATTCAGCAGGCAGTCGATCATGCCGTTCGGTTCGGCCGCAAGATTGCGTTTCTCGGCCGCTCGATGCAGAACGTCGTGCACTTTTCGACTGAACTCGGCCACTTGCGCATTCCGCCCGACACCATCATCCGCATCGAAGACGTCGACAGCTACCCGCCCGAACGCGTTTGCGTCGTGACCACCGGCTCGCAGGGAGAACCGATGAGCGGACTGAGCCGCATGTCGGTGCGCGATCATAAGAAGTTCAAGATCGTTCCGGGCGACACGGTCGTCATCAGCGCGACGCCGATTCCCGGCAACGAGAAGAGCGTCTATAAAACGATCAACAATCTCTGCAAATTGGGCGCCACGGTAATTCACGGAACCGACGGGCGTTCGCACGTTTCCGGACATGCATCGCAAGAAGAATTGTTGCTCATGCTCAACCTCGTGCGACCGGAGTTCTTCGTGCCGATTCACGGTGAATACCGGATGCTCGTGCAGCACGGAAAGCTCGCCGTCGAAACGGGCGTCGAGCCGGGTAACGTGTTCGTCGTCGAGAACGGTGACGTGCTCGAGTTCACGCGCGAGTACGGCGACAAGATCGCCAAGACGTACGGCGGCAACGTTCTCGTCGACGGAACCGGCGTCGGCGACATCGGAGAAGCGGTATTGCGCGATCGCAAAGCGCTCTCGAACGACGGCATCCTTGTGGTCGTCATCGCGATCGACGCGGAAGAAGCGCGCGTCATCGGCGAGCCGGACTTAGTGTCGAAAGGCGTGTTCTACATTCCCGAATCCGACGGGGTGCTCGATGAATTGCGCGGTGAGTTGCGCAATGCGATTTCGGAAGTGTCCGTTGAGGGTATGCGCGACGTCAACACGGTGAAGGAACATATTCGCGGCACGCTTGCGCGCGCGGTGCACGCTCGGACGAAGCGGCGGCCGGTTGTGATTCCGATTGTCATGGAAGTGTGACGTTGCGTACTCCGCGATTGGGGCCGGTTCACGGCTGCGTCGCGGGGACGCGCGGATTTTCACATCGTGTGAAAATCCTACTCGCTGAAATCGGCCTCTCGCCCATCCTGGCCTCCGGCCGATTCTCAGACGCCCCGCGACGCAGCCGTGAACCGGCCCCAATCGCTCTATACGAGCGTTTGTTGTTGGGCGTTAGCTGCGATGTGGGCAGCCGCAGTGGTGATGGGGTAGCGGGATTTTGATTGACGGTACACCGTGTGCGAACACCACACCGATTAGTCCCAGTGCGAGCCATGGAAGTACCGCGAAGTGGTGTGTCGCGGGCGCGGGGGGCGCCGGCGCAAGGGCTTCCGGTGCTTGCGGTACTAGTGGCGCCGTCGCTACGGCGGCGGCGGGCGTTGCTTCGGGTGCGAGTGTCGGTGCGGGTGAGGGCGCTACTGCGACGGGTGGCGCAATCGGTGTGGTTGCGTGGTACGGCGTGGCTGCGACAGTATGGTGTTTCGGTATGAGGAGATATGAGATGTTGCCGCAGCGATTCGGCATGAAGACGCGCACGGTGCTCGTCGGGCGTTCGAGGTCGACTTCCCAGCCGTAGACGTCTTGCGGAATTACGATGTTGTGCACGGCGAACGTGTGACCGCCGTGTTGTCCCGCCATGCCGCTCAGGTGCCGCGGGATCTGGACGTACGTAGCGCGTCCGCGTGCGATGTCCGTTGCGACCTCGTTGAAGTCGGACGATGTCAGGCCCAAGTCCAAACTCGCTTGCGCGAGCAAAGGGCGGTGCGTTGCGAAGTCATTCTGCAATTGCGCGGTATCGCGGATTTGGCCGAGCAGGGCGCCGTTGGAGAGATCGCCGATCACCCGGGTCTGCGCCATCGTATCGACCGGAAGAGCGAGCGCTAAGAAAAGTGCAAGGAGAGCGGCTAGGTGCTTCATCGTATGGAGTACGTACCCACGATGGCTCGGCTGGATGGTTAACCGTAATTAGGAAGAGAGGGGAAGTGGAAGTAGGGTTGAGTCTCCTCGCTGCATTCTTTTACGGCGCGGCGGACTTTTGCGGAGGCTTCGCGGCGAAGCGAACGCAGGTGGTCGCGGTTGCGGCCATTTCGCGCGGTATTGGGCTTGTTGCGCTCGCGATCGTGCTGCCGCTGCTTTCGGTGCGTGTCGTTCCCGCAGATTTCCTTTGGGGCGGGCTCGCGGGGTTGTGCGGCGGAATCGGCATCGTATTGCTGTATCATGCGCTCTCGATCGGGAAGATGGGCGTAGTCTCTCCGGTGACGGCCGTCCTTGCTGCGGCGACTCCCGTCGTTGTGTCGATTGTCTTGGGCCAGCGTCTTGCTCCCCAGCAATTTACGGGAATACTTCTCGCGCTCGTTGCGATCGTTTTGATTTCGCTGTCGTTCGAAGACGGTGTGCGCGAATTTTCGACGCGCGGCTTGAAAGAAGCGGCTGCCTCAGGAATCACGCTCGGCGGTTTCTACGTGTCCCTTGCGCATACACATCCTGGGTCCGGCATGTACGGGGTCTTTGCGGCAAGCGCCGCATCCGTTGTATTTCTCCTGTTGCTCGGGGTGGCGACGCGCACTGATTTTCGCCCGCCGCGCAGCGCGTTGCCCTTGATTGTGCTTTCCGGCACGATGGATATGGCGGCGAACGTGCTCTATGTGCTCGCGACCTTCAACGGCGCGCTTGCGATTGCGGCGGTGTTGACGTCGCTTTATCCTGCGAGCACGGTATTTCTTGCACGCGTCGTCCTGCGCGAACGGCTCGGCGTGCTTCAGTGGTTCGGTGTGGCGTTTGCGCTCGTGGGCGTCGCGTTGATCGCGCTTCGGCGGTAGGCTCGACCGACATCAACGAGAACGCCGAGGTCGCCGCCGAAATTCGGTCGGCATCGTCGCGTGGAACCAATAGGACCCGCACAGGCCCTACGCTTTCTAGGTGCTGCGAATCTTCGAGAGCTGCACGGCGTGCGTGAAGCGAGCGATCTCTTCGCGTTGATAGCCGTCGATCTCCAGGAATGCGACGCCGTAGACTTCACGGTCGCGCACCGGCTGGAATCGGGTGACGACGCGTCCGCGAATCGCCATCTCGTCGAACGCGCGACGCATGTCGGGCCGGCCTCCGACTCGGCGCGGCGCTCCGCTCGACATGTCGATCACGGCCGTCTCTTCCGGATACACGTCGAGTACCGTTGAGGGGAGCGTGAGCTTCAGATCGACGAGCGTGCCGATCGCGATGAGTTCATTGCAGTTCATGCGAATGCCGGTCGACGAAATATCACCGACGCGTCCTTCGCTCCAGTTGTCAGATTCGCGACGGTACATCACCGGGAACGCCGTGAGCGCGCGGTAGCTGCCGCGGCGTTCGCGATCCGTCGTCGGCATCGAATCGATCGCTTTTTGAATCGAACGCGCAGCAGCAGCGCGACGTTCGAGTTCGCGCACGTGACGCGCTAGCGCGTCGGTTTGCGATTCGGCCATGTTGCTGAAGAGCAGCTGGTATTCGAACCGTGCACCCGATGGCGCGTTACGGCGCGCTTCGACGCGGCCCGTGATCGTCAGCGGCGTACCGCTGCCGATGCCGAGGTCGAATTCCACCTCGGTGCCGCGCTCCATGAGCACGAGCGAACGGATCTTGGCTCCGTGCGCCGTGATTTCCATAAGCGTTCCGTACACGGGCGCCGGCAAACGGCGAACGCTCAGAACGACGGGCATCTCGAGCGAATGCGCGTGCGACGGCCGGTGAACGGCCGGAGCCGGCGGTGAGGCGATCGTTATGGTGTTGCCTGCCGTGGCGGTTTTCTTAGGAATCCAACTCATTTGGTGTATCTCCCAGCACTATTCCGTTCGGAGTTTGGCTAATTGAACTGCATGTGTGAACCGAGCGATTTCCTCACGCTGGTAACCATCGACGTCCGTGAACTGCACACCAAACACTTCACGGCCGCGCTGTGGCTGGAATCGCGAGACGATCCGTCCATGGACCGCCATTTCTTCGAAGGGGCGACGATTGTCCGGAATACGCAGCCGGCGCGCACCGAACGGGCTAATCTCGACGCGCTCGCCCGCAGCGGGATAGACGTAGAGAAAATCATTGGGAAGCGTGAACCGCATTTCGACGACGGTTCCGACCACGAGCGCGTCTTGCGTCATCAAACGCAAGCCGCCGGTTGAGACGTCATTTGCCGAAGCGGTCTCCGAGGGTTTGTTGCCGATGCGATACCGAATCGGAAACTCGACCATTGTGCGCACGGAGTTACGCCGCTGCTTGCCGGTTTTAGGAAGCGGTTTGGGCGGCGTTGCCGAGCGACGGTCGGCGCGCGACGCCGCTTCGCGCCGCTGCATTTCGCGGATCTCGCGTGCGAGCGCCGCGCGCTCGGTGGTCGACATCCGCGCGAAGGTCACGCCGTACTCATAGCCGCCGCCCTTTTGCGGGGTGGCGCGCGTGATGATCCGGCCTTTTAAAAGGAATGCCGGCTGATTCGGGCGCTTGAGTTCAAACTCAACGTCGCGGTCGCGATCGATGAGGATGAGCGAGCGGAGGCGGCAGCCTGTTTCCGAGATGTTGATCAGCGTCCCGTAGACGGGCGCAGGCAATCCGGCTACTTCGATCGCAATCGGAAGCTCGATGGACTGCCGGTAGAACTGCCGCTGGTTCCCAACCGAGTGCCCCTCGGTCGAACGGCGGCCAAGCCACAACATCTTAGTATGGAGTTCGGCCTACCATCCACCCACCTTAACGGGCGAGTTACCGGGCGATGGGTCTCCGGTCCCGGTTTAAACCAATCTTTACAGAATTGACCAAACGTCCAGCTTGCGTCGAACGCCTTCGATGACCGCATCCGTGAATTCGCTCGTCGTAGCGCTCCCGCCAAGGTCGGCCGTCGCGATACCTTCGTGGACCGCTTCCAGCGCAGACTCATATACGGCGCGCGACGCGTTCGCCGCCCGCTTGTCGTCGATGTACGAGAGGAGTGCGCCGACGGCGAGAATCATTGCGAGTGGGTTGGCGACGTTCTTTCCGAAAAGGCGCGGCGCCGTGCCGTGCGGCGCTTCCGCCATCACGACGTTCGGTTTGAGACTTTCATCGAACGACAGCAGCACCGATTCGGCTCCCGCGATCGAGCCGAAGAGCTGCATGACCAAGTCGGAGAGGCAGTCGCCGTCGCGGTTCAACGACGGAATGACGAGCGGAACGTCGCCCGGATTCGAGAGCAGGAGCGCGTATGTCGCGTCGATCAACTGCGGTTCGTATTTGACGTCGGGGTGGCGCTCCGCGGCGGCATCCATCTCTTCTTTGAGCATACCTTCGTAGACCGGGCTCACGGTGTACTTTGGGCCGCCGAATACTTTTGCGTTAATTTTTTTCGCATGCACGAACGCGTACTCTGAGACGTACCGGCATACGCTGCGATCGATCGCCTCGGTGCGATACGCAACTTCAGAGCTGCCCTGGCCTTCACGCCACTCTTTTGCGCCGTATGCATCGCCGACGGCCATGCGCACGACGGAGATCGGTGCGTGAATGCCGGCAACAGGACGAACGCGCGGGAGTTTGCGACCGGTGCGCACGATCACTTTGCCTTCGATCGCTTTGCGCAAGATCGCATTGGGCGATCCCACATCGCCTTTTTGTTCGGGCGTGATCGTCGCCGCTTTCAAGCCGAGCTTGTGCATTTTCATCGCTTCCGCAGAGTCGCGTACGACTTGATTGTTCGTTGCGCGGCGGTTCTCAAGCGAAAGATCGAAGTGTTCGAACGCGAGCTCGATGTCGATAACCGATTTATCGAGAACGCGAAGCGATTCGACAAGCAACTCTTGTCCGGTCTGGTCGCCTTCGAGGACGACGATCGTGGGCGTAGGCAAATGAACTCCTAGTATGACGACGAAACGATAGATTCCATGGCACGCGTACGCCGGAAGGCGAATGCACGAAAACTCAATCTCGAGATCGTCGGGATCGGCGCCATTGGAGTGGCGCTGCTCTTCGCTATCGCTCTCGCATTGCCGGAGCACGCGGGCAACATCGGCCGCTTCACGGCGGGCGGGTTGCGCCACTTGTTTGGAGGAGGCGCACCGCTTTTCCCGGTCCTGATCGCGCTCTTCGGCGCAATTGTCTTTCTCGAGATCAACGTTCCGCGCATGATTGCAGGTCTCGGCAGCGCCGCGCTTGCCTATTTCTTGATGATCGACGCGGCTTTTGGTTCGGGCGGCCAGGTGCGCGGCGGCGCCATCGGCGGGAATATTTGGTGGGCGCTCGCTGCGCTCATCGGAAATGCCGGTGCATGGATCGTGCTCGTGATTGCCGCGCTTTCTCTGACGCTCTATTTGTCGCAGGTCAGCCTGAAGAAGGTGATCGGCCTCGTGCTAATGGGCCTCGGGCGCTTGCGTCCGGCCGAGATGCCGAAGTTTAAGCTCTCGCTTCCGGAAGGCCACACCTCGCTGCGCGAAGCGTTCGCGTTACCGAAGGCGCCGCCGCGCGAACCGAAAGCGCCGAAGCAAGAAAAGTCGCGACCGGCGGTGTTTGACGTCGACGATCCGGATGACGACGAATTCGAAGACATGGTTGAGGAAGACGACGACGATGTCGCGGCGCCGATCGCGCCCGTCTCCGCCGTGTTTGCTCCCGTCCTGCCCGCCATGGTCATGGCGCGTTTAGAGGAAGAGGCGGAAACGATCGTCGGCGATTATGAATCTGCCGACCTCGCCGCAGCGCGTCCCGTTGCGACGGCGGCGGGGCATTTTGAACCGGTCGAAGGCCGGACGTATCATCTGCCGGATCTCGCGCTCTTCGATCCGCCGCAAGTGCAGGTTGCGGACGAGAGCAATCGCGCGCACGTGTTGGAAGATACGCTTGCGAGTTTCGGCGTCGGTGCAAAGGTAACGCACATCGAACGCGGGCCGTCGATCACCCGCTACGAGTTGAAGCCCGAACGCGGCGTCAAGATTTCGAAGATCGCATCGCTTGCCGACGATCTCGCACTCGCACTCGCCGCAACGAGCGTGCGTATCGAGGCACCGATTCCCGGCAAATCCGCCGTCGGCATCGAGGTGCCGAATTCGACGGTATCGATTGTTGCGATTCGCGAGATCCTCGACGCGCTGCCGAACCGCGGCACCGTTCCGCCGCTCTGGATGGCGCTCGGGAAGGATATAACGGGGCGTCCCGTCTTCGGCGACCTCGGCAAGATGCCGCACTTGCTCGTCGCCGGCGCGACGGGTTCCGGTAAATCCGTCTGCCTCAACACGATCATCGCATCGCTGCTCGTTTCCGCGACGCCGGATCAAGTGCAGATGCTGATGATCGATCCGAAGCGCGTCGAGTTGACCGTGTACAACGGCATCCCCCACCTCATCAAAGACGTCATCACGGACGCGCGACTCGCTGCCGGCGCGCTCTTCGAGATGACTAAGGAGATGGACACGCGCTACGAGCGGTTCGCGAAAGCCGGCGTCCGTAAAATCGAAGAGTACAACACGAAGTTTCCCGACGAGAAGCTGCCGTATGTCGTCATCATCATCGACGAACTTGCCGATCTGATGCTCGTTGCGCCGGCAAAAGTCGAAACGACGATCATGCGCCTCGCGCAACTGGCGCGTGCGACCGGCATCCATCTGATCGTCGCGACGCAACGCCCGTCCGTCGACGTTATCACCGGCCTGATCAAAGCCAACATCCCGTCACGCATCGCGTTCGCGGTCAGTTCGCAGGTCGATTCACGTACGATTCTCGATATGGCGGGCGCAGAGCGATTGCTCGGCCGCGGCGACATGCTCTATTTACCGATCGACGCGCCGAAGCCGATTCGTGCACAAGGCGCCCTGATCACCGGAAACGAGGTCAATCGCCTCGTCGATTTCTGGGCGAAACAGGCGCGTCCCGAAAACCTGCTCGACGTCGACGTCGTTCCGGTGTCCGACGACGACAACAACAAAAAGGACGCGGATCCGCTTTGCTACGACGCCGCGAAGTTCATCATTGAGAGCAACTACGCCTCGACGGCGCAGTTGCAGTCACAATTCTCGATCGGTCATCCGCGCGCGGTGCGCTTGATGAAGCAGTTAGAAGAGTTCAAAGTCGTCGGTCCGCACGAAGGCACGAAGCCGCGAAAGATTATCATCGGTCTCGCCGAGTTGGAAGTGATCGCACCGCGCCTCGGGAAATCTGAGGAAGCACAACAGGAACTGTTCTAGCGTGCGAAAGGACGGCGGACTTACTGCAGGCGTTACGCCGCTGCTCTTATCCGTCGTCCTTAGATGGATGTTTCAACAGTCGCTGCTTCCGCAAGACCGTCGCTCGGAATCATTCCACTAGCCGATGCGTACTAGAGCACTACCTTTAATTTGTGCGGTCGTCGCGTTCGTATTGTTTCTGATCCTGGCTCGTGCCGTCGATCATCAACCCGATCCGGCGTGGTTGTTGACAATCGAGGCATCATGGGTGAACCACTCGACGCTCGTCGCATGGTGGTTCACGTGGTTCGGCTACGCATACGTTCTCGTGCCGTGCTGTATCGTGCTTATTGCCGTCGCCATTCGCTACCCGTCGTGGCGATGGCGCGCGGTGTTTGGGATCGCCGCCCTGCTCTTAGCGTGGCAAGGCGCCGATTTCTTCCAGCACGTGTTTGCGCGTCCGCGCCGGCTGGATTGGGTCCTGAAGCATGAGACCGCGTTCTCCTATCCGAGTTCGCATGCGGCAATTGCGACGGGATTCTACATGTTGCTCGGTGTGTTCGCGTGGCGCTCGGCGTGGCGCTACCGCCGAATCGCGGGCGCAATTCTCATCATCCTGTGGATTGCCGTCATGTGGTCGCGACTAGCCCTCGCAGCGCACTACCTGACCGATGTGCTCGGCGGCTTCCTCTGGGGCCTCACCGTTGTAGGCCTTCTGGCAGCCGTTATCCCGATAAACGTATTCGAGGGGCCCAAAGCCGCGTCTTTAGAATAAAGCGGAAATGGCATACGTAATGGATCCCGCGCTCGTCGAGATCGAGCGCAAAATCGATGCGGGCGTTCCGCTCTTAATGGAAGACGGCCTCGCGCTGTACCGGACCAACGATCTGCATAACCTCGGACGTCTGGCGCGAACGCAAAAGGAACGCAAGAGCGGGAAGAAAGTCTTTTACGTCCTCAACCGCTACATCAACTCGACGAACGTATGCTATGCGAACTGCAAGTTCTGTTCGTTCGCGGCGGATGAGTTCAAGGAGCCGCAACGCGTCTTCCGCATGACCGCCGATCAGGTTTTCGCCAAGGCGATGGAAACCGGCATGAACTTCAATCAGATTCACATCGTCGGCGGACACGATCCGCGCCAGCTCTCGCTCGATTACTGGCTGCCCTTGATGCGCCGTTTTAAAGAAGCGCTGCCGCACGTGCAGCTATCGCTTTTTACGGCCGCGGAGATCGAATACATGGCCAAGCGCCATCGCATGAGCTTCCCCGACATCGTCAAGACGCTCAAAGATGCTGGCCTCGATAACGTCAACGGCGGCGCAGCCGAAATTCTCGGCGAACCGACACGCTCGAAGATTTGCGCGAACAAAGTCTCCGGTGAAAACTGGCTCGTCATTCACGAAGAGCTGCATCGCCAAGGCGTCGCGTCGAATGCAACGATGCTCTACGGGCACGTCGAATCGCTCGAGGATCGCGTCGATCACTTCATCAAGCTGCGCGAGTCGCAGGAGCGCTCGCGCGGATTCAACGCGTTCATTCCGCTGGCGTTCCATCCTGACGGCAACGAACTCTCGTCATGCGGATGGACGAGCGGACTCGACGACCTCAAGACGTTTGCCGTCGCGCGCTTGATGCTGAACAACTTCGATCACATCAAAGCGTACTGGATGATCCAAGGTCTGAAGATTTGCCAGGTTGCGCTGCAGTTCGGTGCCGACGATATGGACGGTACGCATGGCTCGACCGACGAAGAAATGATCTATCACTCGTCGGGAACGCAGTCCGGCCAATACGTCGACGATCGCGAATTCCGCCGGTTGATCGAAGACGCGGGATACGTCCCCGTGCGGCGCAACTCGACCTACGAAGAGTTCCCGCACGATTGGACGCCGCCCGCTCCTCAAAAAGAATTGGTGCACGCATAGTGTCGTTACGTTGCGGACGGATCATCTACACGAACGATCTGCCGATTTATGCGGCCTTTGACGCAAGCGTCATTCATTACCCGGGAACACTGCATGCCGACGTTCCGGCAAAGCTGAACGCAATGCTGCTCTCAGGTGAATTGGATTTGAGTCCAATCAGTGCGTTCACATGGGCCAAGCACAGCGATGATCTCGTACTGCTTCCCGATTTATGTATCGGCGCGCGCGATGAAGTCGTCTCGGTCGTGCTCGTATCGCAAACGCCTCCCGCGCTGCTCGACGGCAAACGCATCGCGCTCACGCGAGAATCGGCGAGCGGCCGAAACCTGCTGCGCGTCGTACTGGAACGCCGTTACGGCGTTCGTCCGCAGTACGAGGAGTCCGAAAATCCGCTCGAAGAAGCGAAGGCCGGACATGCCGCCCTGCTGATCGGCGACTCCGCGATCGACGCGCTCGAACGGTTCCCGCGCGAGCACGTGTACGACCTCGGCACCCTGTGGCACGAATGGACGCGCGCGCAAACCGTCTTCGCCGTTTGGGCGGCACGACGCGACGCGTACGAGCGCGATGCGGAAGCGATCCGCGAATGCATGCACGCACTGACCGACGCCTATACGTGGTCGCGTTCGCATATGGATCACGTGATCGCCGAAGCGCAGCGGCTGCGCCCGCGCGCGAACGGTTTTTACGAGCGGTACTACGGCAAATTGAACTTCACGTTCCACTCGGCCGCGCAAGCCGGCCTCGGCGCATACTGCCGCGAATTATATGCGATCGGCGCGATCGAACGCGTGCCGTCGTCGCTTCCGGAGGTCATTGGTGTCGTCTCTCGCTAGTCTGCTCGACCGCGCTGCCGCCGGCGGGCGTCTTTCCTTCGAGCAGGGCGTGCGCCTGTACCGCGAGGCGGACTTGCATCAACTCGGTATGGCGGCGCATGCGCGCCGTATGGCGTTGCATCCACCGGACACCGTCACGTACGTCATCGATACGACGATCGATTACACGAACGTCTGCAACGTGCACTGCTCGTTCTGCGCGTTCTTTCGTCCCGAGCATCACCAGGAAGGCCGCACGCTCGATCACGATCAGGTGATCGCGCGCGTCAAAAAGGCCGCCGATCTCGGTGCAACGCAGATCATGATTCAAGGCGGCGTCAACCCCGAGCTGCCCTTGACGTGGTTCGAAGAACTCTTCGATCGCGTCCGCAACGAATTCCCGAACGTCGACATCCATTCACTCTCGGTGTCGGAAGTGACCGGCCTCGCGAAAATCGAGAACCTCACGCCGCGCGACGTGCTCGTGCGGTTGAAGGCTGCGGGCTTGAAATCGTTGCCTGGCGCAGGTGCCGAGATTCTCGTGGAACGCGTGCGCAAACGCATCTCGGCGCGTAAAGTTACGCCGCCCGAATGGCTCGACGTCATGCGTCAAGCGCATCACCTCGGCATGCCGACGACCGCAACGATGATGTACGGTTCGATCGAGACCGAGGAAGAACGCATCGAGCACATGCACGTGCTGCGCGAACTGCAAGATGAAACCGGCGGGTTCACCGCGTTTATCCCATGGTTCTACGTGCCGTTCAAGACGCCGCTGCGCGGGAAAGAAGCGACGGCACTGGAGTATCTGCGCGTGCTCGCAGTCTCGCGGCTCTATCTCGACAACTTCGCCCACCTTCAGGCCTCGTGGCTAACACCCGGGCTGAAGATGGGGCAACTCGCGCTGTTCTACGGCTGCGACGACATGGGCGGCGTCATCATCGAAGATCGCGTCGTGCGCGATGCCGGTGCGAACAACGATGCGACGCGCCGCGATCTAGAGAACGTTATTGTCGGAGCCGGTTTTAAACCAGTGATTCGCGATACGTACTGGAACGTACGCAACGACATGACGCTCGCGACCGCGTAGTCAAACCGGCAAGTTCTCCAGTAATTGCCCTAGCTGCATCTCTCCGTCGCGCGGCTGCAAGCCGGTCTACAAAACCAACCGATGAACTTGTGTGTCTATTTCGTATGGTAAAGGCTTCTCTCGCTACTCAGCCGATCGGATCGTCGCAGCGCCCAGAACTTCGGTGCCGTCGGTATCAAAGAGCGCAACGAGTTGTCCGGGCGTCACAGCGCGCAATGGTTCGTCGAACTGCAATGCAAGCGTTTCACCGGAAAGCTGCGCGGAGGCTAGCACAGGCGTCGCCCGATAACGCACCATCGCACGCACGCGAGCGCCGGCTTGGTCGAAACGTTCCGGACGGATGAGGTTGACTTCTTCGGCAACGAGCGACGCCGCCATCAACTCATCTTCGCGTCCGATGACGATCGTGTTCGTCGCGGCCTCGATGCGCGTCACGTAGCGCGCGCCATCACTATGGGGCGGCAGCTTTGCGCGTTGACCGACCGTGTAGTTTGCGATGCCGGCGTGCGCCCCGACCAGTTCGCCGGAATCCGTACGGATCGAGCCTTCGCGATTGATCTCCGGACGCAGCCGGTTAAGCACGTCGCGGTAGTCGCCGCCTTCGACGAAGCAGATGTCTTGCGACTCGGCCTTTTCATGGACGGGAAGTCCCATCCGTTTCGCGTGCGCGCGCGTCGCCTGCTTGTCGGACTCGCCGAGCGGTAGCATGAGCATGGAAAGCTGCCCGGGAGTCAGTTGCGCAAGCGCGTATGACTGATCTTTCGCGTTCGCCGTGCGAAACAAGTGCGGCCCATCCGTACGATGCTCGAGGCCAGCATAGTGGCCGGTTGCGACGAATTGCGCGTCTAGACGCTGCGCATATTGGGCGAGCGTTCCGAGTTTCACGAAGTTGTTGCACGAAACGCACGGATTGGGCGTGCGTCCATTCGCGTAATCGTCGGCGAAGCGTTCCATGACGTTCTTTCGAAATGTCTCCTCGAAATTCAGCACGTAATGCGGAATGCCGAGCACCGCCGCGCTGCGGCGCGCGTCATCGAAATCGTCGATGCCGCAACAGCTTTTTGCATGTGGCGCTTTTGTCGGCGAATACATCTTCATCGTCACGCCGACGACGTCGTAGCCTGCTTCAACCAGCAGTCCAGCCGCGACAGCGGAGTCAACACCTCCGCTCATTGCAGCGATTACTCGGGGTTTGCGGCTCATACCGTGGCACAGGATAACAGGAATAGGGGCATAACTCCACCCCTCAATGGCAGCATTGGGCGAACGGTTTCGCGCCGCACGCGAGGCACGCGGCCTCTCCCTCTCCGATGTTGCCGAGCAGATCCGCATTCGTTCGGTCTACCTCGGCGCCATCGAAGACGAGAACTGGACTGCAATCGGGGCGCCGGTTTATACCCGGGGCTTCCTTCGCACGTACGCCCGCTTTCTCGGGCTCGACCCCGAGGAGGTTGTCGGCGAGTTCAATCGCGCGACGTCGTCGGGGCCGGCGACTACCACAGCCCCGGCACCCGCATCGATCTCACGTCTCCACGAATCCCGCCCGCGCAACCTTTCGCCTTTGATCTGGATCGCCTCGCTCATCGCGGTGGCGCTGGTCGCGTTCGTCTTTTACAACGAGTTCACGCTGCACGCGCGCCAAACCGAAACCGCAGCCGCCCTTCCTTCTAATACTTCTGCGGCACCCGCAACGGACGGCACCGACGGGTCGCCGGGCCCTGCTGCATCCGGAACGCTCGTCCCCTCGCCCGCATCATTGGCGGCGCCCAAAACGCTCGAAGTCCGCCTTTCGGCCGCTTCCTGGATTAGGGTGGCCGTTGACGGCAGTGTTAGCATGGAGGGTACGTTTCCGGCCGGGACCGCACGCGTGTTCCACGGAAAGAATGCCGTCGTCCGAATTGGCAATGCCGGCGGCGTCGACGTGTTTGTCGACGGCAGGAACGTCGGCAAGCTCGGATCGTCCGGTGATGTGGTGGAGCGCAGCTTCACTCTCTGACCGGCTAAGCGGGATACTAAGGTAGAGGAAGGTTCATGGCGAGCGAAGCGTCGTTCGATATCGTGTCGCGCATCGACCAGCAAGAGTTGGATAACGCGCTCAACCAAGCGCGCAAGGAGATCGAAAACCGGTTCGATTTCAAAAACTCGAAGACGTCGATCGAGAGCGATTCAAAGAAGATTACCGTCGTTTCCGACGACGAGTTGAAGATGAAGAACGTTATCGACGTCATTGAAGGCAAAGCCGTCAAGCGCGGAATCGACATCAAGGCGTTCGACATCAGTGACATCGAGCCGGCCGCCGGTGGAACCGTGCGCCGCGTGATCAACCTTCGCAACGGCATTCCGAAAGACAAGAGCAAGCCGTTGATGGAGAAGATCAAGGCGCTGAAGCTCAAGGTCAACGCACAGTATCAAGACGAGCAGATTCGAGTGACCGGCAAAAACCGCGACGACCTGCAGAAAGTCATCGCCGAACTCAAGGCGATGAACTACGAACTTCCCCTCCAATTCACGAATTATAGGTAAGCCCGTGCCGTCCGTATCGTTCGTTAGTTTAGGCTGCGCAAAAAATCTCGTCGATACCGAAGTCATGATCGCGAAACTCGGTGCGGCGGGATACGAACTCGCACCCGACGCGCAAGGCGCGGATACGGTCGTCATCAATACCTGCGCGTTCATCGATCCGGCAAAAGCGGAATCGACCGAAGTAATTCTCGAGCACGCGCAGCGCAAGTCCGCTGGCCAGCAACTCGTCGTGGCGGGGTGCCTCGCGCAACGGTACGGCGAACAACTGCAATCACTTATCCCGGAGATCGACGGTGTCGTCGGCACCGGTGCGTACGGCAGTATCGTCGAACTGCTCGATGACGTTCACGCAGGGCGCAAGCCGGTTCGTCTCGATTTTGAAGCAGAGCCGGAGCACGATTTTCTTCCGCGTCTGATCACCACGCCGCAAGCGACCGCGTATCTCAAGGTGGCCGAAGGCTGCGATCATCCGTGCACCTTCTGTATCATCCCGAAGTTGCGCGGCAATTTCCGCAGCCGCAGTATCGAGTCGATCATCAAAGAAGCGCGCGCGCTTGCGACGGGTGGTACCAAAGAGCTGATCTTGATCGCGCAGGATACCTCGATGTACGGACGCGATCGCGGAATGCGGCGCGGCGGCCTGGCGGCGCTCCTCGAAGAACTGCACGAGGTCGACGGTATCGAGTGGATTCGCCTGCTCTACCTGTATCCGGCAACGGTGGACCGCGAGCTGATCGACACGATGGCGCGTCTTCCGAAGGTCTGCAAGTACATGGACATGCCGTTGCAGCACGCGCATCCCGAGGTGTTGCGGGCAATGCTGCGGCCGAGCAACGGCGAGCGGTATCTGGAGATCATCAATGAGTTTCGGGAGCGCGTTCGGGGCGTTACCATGCGCTCGACGTTTATCGTCGGTTTCCCAGGTGAGACCGAGGAACACGTGCGATATCTCGAGGAGTGGATCGGCCGGGCCGAATTGGATCGCGTCGGATTCTTCGAGTACAGCGCCGAGGAAGGAACACCGGGGGCGGACCTGGCCGGTAAAGTGCCGGCACGCGAGCGACGCAAGCGGTTGGTGCGTTTGCGCGAAGCCCAACGGATTGCTTCGGAACGTGCGCGCAGCAAGCGCGTCGGTTCGACCGTACGCGTGCTCGTCGAAGAACGGCGCCGTCTGCGTAAGGGCGATCCGTTCCGTGCAACGCTCGGGCAAGCCGAGGCGTGGTTCGGACGTTCGGAGGGCGAGGCGCCCGGCGTCGACGGCGGAATCTATTTCACCGGCGATGCGAAGATCGGCGACTTCGTCGAAATCACGCTGGATGGTCACGGACCGTTCGACTTCTACGGACACGTCGCAGCCGATATAAAGGAGCCTGTTTCGGTTGGGTAAGCACATGGAGCAACCGCCGGTTTTTACGGAGAAACCGCAACGCACCACGCCCCCCTGGGTGCGGCGTGCAGCGCTAATCGTCGGACTCGTCCTCGTCGGCGTCGGTTCCGCGCTCGCGGGCTTCTCGCTTTTCAAACACGAGAATCCGGTCCAGCTCATCACCCAAGCCTTCGTTCCATCACCTTCGCAGGTCTTCGGAAAGCCGAACTTGGTCGTACTGATGGAAGGCCTCGATTACGACTATACGGACAGCGACGTCGAGTTCTCTAAGAACTCGCGCAGCGACGTGATTAAAGCCGTCAATCTCGATTTCATCAATAAAGGCGTGTACGTCGTTTCGGTTCCTCGCGACATGCTCGCGACGTATCCGAACGGCACGCAACACAAGATCAATGAGGCACAGTCGGACGGCGGCGTCAAAGAGGCGCAGCAGGTCATCGGACAGTTCCTCGGCATCCCGGGCTTCGATCGTTACGTCATTCTTCGCATCGACGCAACGAAGGATGTGATCAACGCGATCGGCGGCGTCGACCTCTATGTCAAAACGTCAGACTGTTTGATGAATCATACGGGCTGCACGGGCGGACGTCTCGACTATGACGACACCTGGGGCCACCTCCACATTCACTTGGCCGAAGGCATGCATCATCTCGATGGTGACGCAGCCGTGGGTTACGGGCGTTTCCGTCACGATTGGTGCAGCGATCCGTGCCGCATCATGCGCCAGAATCAAGTCATCACCGCCGTTCTCGACAAGATCAAGGGCGACAAGATGAACACGCTCATTCATGCGGGCAACATTCTTGCCGTCATCCATCGCGACGTCGATACGAATTTCACGCAGAACGAACTCTTTTCGCTCGCGTCGTACTTCTCGGGCGCTTCGCCGAAGGACCTGCACTTCGCGCAGGTGCCGTATACGAACGACGTCGAGATGCCCGACGGCGACGACTTGATTCCCGATAAGTCGCAACTCGCCGGCATCGTGCAGAACAACTTGATCGCACCTCCGACGCCGCAGCCGTCACCCGACGCGATGGCGCTTGCCGCGATCGCTCCGGGAACGGTTCGCGTCGACGTCGAGAATGCGAGCGGGATGACCGGTGCTGCGCGCGCCGTTGCGGACGCGCTGCGCAAGTCCGGGTTCACGATCGGCGACGTCGGAAATGCCGACGTGACCGATCAGGACAAGACGCAGATTCAAGAACATTCGACCGTCACGTTTGCGGGCGCAAAAGTGCGCTCGGCGTTGCCGGCGACGATGCAGACGTTGCCGATTAGCGGTGCGCACGTTGCAACCAGCAGTCCCTCCGCGACGGCGACGGCGCAGCCGAGCGACGTGACGGTCTTTGTCGGCCGCGATCTCGCCAATGCCGTCATTGCCAAGCGGACCGTTCCGTCCGCGCCGCCGCTGTAAGTGAAGCGCAAGGTGCAAGCCGTTATTGCGACGCTCGCGGTGCTCGCGGTCTTGCTCGCCGGTGCGCGTGAATTCAAGCACCTGAGCGAACCGACGTCTGCCGTCATTACGCCGGTAATGAATGCCGACGATGAAATCGGCACGGACGTCGGTGCGCGCATCCACCGCCTCGTCGACAAGGCGCAGTCACACGGCGCACTGGATCATCCGAAGTTGATTGCGCTAACGTTCGACGACGGACCGTATCCGATGTTCACCCCGCTGCTGCTCGACGAACTGCATGCACTCAACGTGCCGGCAACGTTCTTCTTGATCGGCCGCGACGCCGAACAATGGCCGGAACTCGCGCAGCGCATCGAAGCTAACGGCAACGAGATTGCCGATCACACGTATTCGCATCCGAACCTCGACGAAGAGACACCGCAGCAAGTGCGCGAGGAGATCACGCGCGGCCGCGATGTGTTGTGGAGTCTGGTGCACGATCCGTCCGTTCGCACGCTGATGCGGCCGCCGCACGGACGATATACGGTCGCAACGGTTCAGACGGCGCAACAAATGGGCTACAACGTCGTGCTCTGGACGGACGATACGGGCGACTGGCGCACGGTCACGCCGCAGAACATCGAGAACGGCGTCGTGAAGAACGCGACGAGCCCCGATATCGTTTTGATGCATAGCGGAAAGCTCGCGACGGTCGAGGCGATCCCGGCCATCGTCGATCGCTTTCGCCGCGCAGGGTACACGTTTGTTACAGCCGGAGAATTGCTTCGGCGCGTAGCGCCCTACGCCCTGAACCATGCCCCGCACGATAAAACCGTATAGAAGGAATCCTCGTGCCTCGACAGATTATCGACACGGAATCGAGTAAGCCGGTCTATCACCGCCGGCTTGCGATCCGTTGGACTATCGCGATCATCCTGATCGTAATCGCTGCATTCGTCGCCTTCGAACTATGGAAGGCGTCACACCACGCGGTACCCGTGGGCCTGATGGATTTGCACTGGACGGGCAAATCCGTTCCAGGAAAAGCGGACCGCCTATCCAACCTGGGACTGCTTTCCTCGAGGAGAATTTATGCTGCGTAGGCTTGCTATTGGTCTTGCGGGACTTGCCGCTACGGCGATCACGGTCGCCGGGTGCGCGTCCGGCGGCGCCAACCAGACTCTTTCCATCGGTCCGTCGTTCGCGCCGCAGACCCTCTATGCGACCAACGCGACGCAGAACGGCATCAGCGTCTATACGACATCGACAGCAACGGCGGCCCGGACTATCAGATTTCGACCGGCGGCTCGAGCGGCGGTCTGAACGGCCCGCAGTATCTAGCGTTCGATAACGCAGCGAATATCTTCACGACGAATTGGCAGCCGAGCCTCAAGACGGGTTCGATCGTCGAGATCAAGTCGCAGGCGACGGGAAACGTTCTTCCATTCAACGGCTTCAATTTCGGAGGCACGCATCCGCGCGGTATCGCGAGTTATTCCACGACGAGCGGATCGACGACGACGAATTATTCTCGTGACGGCTATCGTGGACCCGACGCAGCCGCAAGCGTTCTCGAATCAGCTCAGTTTTTCAACGCCGCGATGTTTGACGACGCCGAATCGAAACCGTTGCCGGTCCGCTCACGAGGCTCGAACGTTCCGAGCGGCGTGGCCGTCGATTCGAACCAGAACTATCTACGTGACGAACCTGCAAGGCGCGTCCGTCGAGGAGTTCACGATTCCGAGCCCTTCGCCCACGCCGTCTCCGACCGCGACCGCGTCACCGACGGCCACGCCGTCGCCGACTGCGACGCCGACCGGGGCCACCGCGACGCCGTCACCGACGCCGGTTCCGACCGCGACGCCGGTCAACATTGCGCCGGTGCAAGACCCTCACGACGGATATCGGCAGCCGACCGGATCGCGCTCGACGGCAAGCGGCAACATCTACGTCAGCGACCAGGCATCGAAGGTCGCACACCGTGCAATTGCCCGGCAATCCTGATCTTCGCGAAGCGGCAGCACGACGCCGACGATTCTATCGGGCTCGAATACAAAACTCTTCGCGCCGACCGATGTTAAAGTTGATAGCTCCGGAAAGATCTACGTCGCGGATTCCACCGCGTCGGGCGCAGGCGTGATCTACGTCTTCGCTCCGGGCGCAAACGGAAACGTGGCACCTGACTACTACGTTCACGTCACCTGGTACTGTCATCGGTCTCGGCCTAGCGCCGTAAGCGAGGAACATCGTTCGAACGCACGTCGATCGCCTGAGCGCGCTGGCGAATCTCGCCGATGCGTCAACGCCGCAAGCGAAGGCGTCGGCGGTTGCGCGCGGTGCGCTCGTGTGCGTCTCGAACGCAACGGCGACGGCGTTGCTCTTTAACGACGACACGGTCATCAGCGTAACCGAGCCGGAAGGCTCCGCGGCATTCGCGCTTCGCGACGGATCCGCGGAGCTGCGCCGGCTCTTTCTTCATGCGCTCGCGCGCTTCGGCGACGGCGCGCTTTCGTACGTCCCTCGCGATCAGCAGCGCGCGTTCGTCGGCGTCAGCAGTTCGATCGGCGAACGTGATGTGATCTTCGCGCCGTTGATTGCCGGCGGGCAGAACCCTCGGCGTCGTCGCCGTGCTGCTCGATCGCGAGCCCGACGAAGACGAGCGCAGCGAACTGACGGCATACTGCAACGTCGTGACGCGAATGCTCGACACCGAGCGCGCGCTCATCGCGGCGCGGCGCCAATCGCGCGACAGTCAGTTGCTCGCGATGGTGAACGAACGTCTGCACAAATCGCTCGATCGCCGTGACGTCCTCTTCGGGATCGTCGAAGGCGTGCGCGCGGCATTTTCAGCCGATCGGTGTTTCGTTTACGAGCGCTTGCCCGACGGCGAACACGCAACCGTAGTTGCGGCGGCTGCACGCGGTTGCGCGACCGGCGCACCGAAGCGAGCGGTCCCGCTCGATGCGGATTTGCGCAAAGTGTTTCGGGGGACTCACCGTCCGGCGCGATGAGTTCGACGGGTTCGGACGTCTACGGCGAGTACGCGCGCAGCGCAATGGCGCTCCCGTTCGTCGTCGACGGGCGCGTGGAAGATGCGCTCGTCCTCGCCTTCGATCGCCCAGGCGGATTCGATGACGCCGACATCGCTGCGCTACGATCGCTTGCATTTCACGTCGGGCTCGCGCTCTCGAACGCGCGCCTGTACGAACGCGAACGCGCGCGCCGCACGCAGGCGGAATCACTGGAACGCGTCGTGCGCATCTTGCGCGATACGCAGTACGTCGATGAGGTTGCGCTCGTTTTCGTCGTGACCGTGTCGCACGAACTTCCGCTCGATTGCGCGGCATACGCGCTCGAGGGGGACTCGCTCGTGCGCAAGGCGATGCGGCATTCGCGAACCGCGCGGATTCGAACCCGCGATGACGATGGATCGTTCGGTTCTCGAGCCGTTTCTGGCCGTCGACGAACCTTCGGATGCATCACTGCTGCCGCGCATTGCGCGCGACGCGCTCTTCGACGGTCGCGGCGGCGTGATCATTCCGATTCGTCTCGACGGCGGGCTGTGGGGATGCTTCATCGTGCGTGGCGTCGACGGCGGTCTCGATTGGCCGCCGGAAGAGCGCGCGACGTTTTTCCGCACGCTCGGCTCGCATCTCGAGATCGCGCTTGCAAACGCGCACGCGTACGAGCGCGAGCTGCGGCGCGCGCAAGAACGCGAAACGCTCGCGGAAGCGGCGCGTACGATTCTCAGCCATACGGCGATCGGTTCGCTTGCGGACGTCATGTCGCGTCTCGCCGGAACGCTCGTGCACGCCGAGCGCGCATGCGTCTTGCGCTGGAACGGCGAACGGTATGCGATGGTCGGCTCCTTCGGCGACGGAATCGAGGAGACGATCGAAGCGAGCGGAATCGATCTCGTGCATCGTGCAGAGCGTCTCGCGACACTTGTTCGCGACGAACGCCGCGTGCAGCGATTGATCGACGGGCCGGGATACGTCGTTATTCCCTTGACGCAAACGGCCGCCGGCGGCGGCGAGTCCATCGATGCATTTTTGCTCGTCGGACGCGGCGGCGGCGAACGGTTCAATCGGGACGAGTTGCGCATCATGCAGGAGCTGGGCGCGCTGCTTTCGCTTGCGTTACGCAATCTCGAATTGTACGAAGCGATGGGATTCGCGAATCGCGCCCTGCAAGAATCGAGTTCGTTCAAAGACGACTTGCTTGCGATGCTCGCGCACGACTTCAAGGGACCGCTGACGGTGATTCTCGGGTATTGCGAACTGCTGCTCGAAACCGGCGACGACCGTCACGAAGAGATCGAGACGGTCTACTCGCAGACGAAGCGCCTCGTGCGGCTTTCCGAGGATGCGCTCGTTCTTGCGCAGACACAGGCTGAAGGGTTCTCGCTTGCCCGTACGGTGGTCGATGTCGGTGCGTTCGTTGCCGACTGCTGTAACGCAACCGCCGCGAACAACCCACGGTTAGAGGTAGCTGTCGCGCCCGACGCGATTCCGGTCGATCTCGATCCGCACCGTTTCCGCCACGTGCTCGACAATCTCGTCTCGAATGCGCTGAAGTACTCAAGGGATCAAGTGCACGTCGACGTCTTCAAAGACGGGGATCGCGCCGTCATCGAAGTGACTGACCGCGGTATAGGAATACCGGCGGCCGAACAAGACGCGCTCTTCACGCGCTTCGGGCGAGCGAGCAATGCGCGAGACAAGGGCATCACCGGCTCGGGCATCGGCTTGTACATTGCGCGAAAGATCGTCGAGGTGCATCGTGGTACGATCTCGGTGCGGTCTAAAGAGAATGAAGGATCAACCTTCATCGTCTCGCTTCCGATCCTGGGCGAATAGGCGAATAACAGAAGAAACAACTAATCCCGGAGAACGTTACTAACCCGTATGGCATTCCTCAAGGCGCTTTTTGACGGCAACGAGCGCGAAATTTCACGGTTGCGCCGCACCGCCGAACGAGTCAACGCGCTCGAATCGCAGACTGAGGCGCTCTCGGATGACGAGCTTCGCGCGAAGACGGAAGAGTTTCGCGGCCGCTTAGCAGCGGGCGAGTTGCTCGACGATCTGTTGCCCGAAGCGTTCGCGGTCGTCCGCGAAGCCGGTAAGCGTGTGCTCGGCATGCGCCACTTCGACGTGCAGATTATGGGCGGTCAGGTCCTCTTCGAAGGCCGCATCGCCGAGATGAAGACCGGAGAAGGTAAGACGCTCGTCGCGACGCTGCCGGTTTATGCGCGCGCGCTCGAAGGACGCGGCGTACACGTTGTCACGGTCAACGACTACCTCGCGCGCCGTGACGCCGAGTGGATGGGACCGCTCTATCAGTTTCTCGGTTTGACGATCGGCGTGATTCAGCATGGGTTGACGCCGCCGGAACGCCGCGCGCAGTACGCGTGCGATGTGACGTACGTGACGAACAACGAGGTGGGGTTCGATTATCTGCGCGACAACATGGCATGGCAAATGGAAGACCTCGTCCAGCGCGAGCTGTATTTCGCGCTCGTCGACGAAGTCGATTCGATCCTCGTTGACGAAGCGCGCACGCCGCTCATCATCAGCGGCCCCTCGCAAGAGTCGACGGAACTCTATGAAAAATTCGCGCAGATCATTCCGCGGCTGAAGAACGAAGAAGACTTCACCGTCGACCAAAAGGCGCATGCGGTTCCGATCACCGAAGCGGGTGTCGCGAAGGTCGAGAAGATGCTCGGCATCTCAAATCTCTACGACCAGCGCAATATCGAGCTCGCCCACCAGTTGAACGCGGCGCTCAAAGCGTGGAATCTCTTCCACAAAGATCAGCAATATATCGTCAAGGACGGCGAAGTGATCATTGTCGACGAGTTCACCGGACGTCTAATGCACGGACGCCGATACTCCGACGGCATCCATCAGGCGATCGAAGCGAAGGAAGGCATCGCGGTTCGCGGCGAGGATCAAACACTCGCCACGATTACCTTCCAAAATCTCTTCCGCCTCTACGATCATCTCGCCGGTATGACCGGTACGGCGAAGACCGAAGAGCGCGAATTCCGCGATATCTACGGCCTCGACGTCGTCGTCGTCCCGACGAACCGTCCGATGGCGCGTAAAGACAACACCGATATCGTCTACAAATCGGAAAAAGCGAAGTTCGACGCAGTCGTCAACGAGATCATCGCCGAGCACGGCAAGGGTCGTCCCGTCCTCGTCGGCACGCGTTCGATCGAAAAGAGCGAGCTGCTCGCGGCGATGCTGCGCCGTAAGGGCGTCGAGTGCAACGTCCTCAATGCGAAGTACCACGAGCAGGAAGCCGAGATCGTCAAAGATGCGGGCCAGCAGGCCCAAGTGACCATCGCAACCAACATGGCGGGCCGCGGTACCGACATCAAGCTCGGTGCGACCGTCGCCGATAGGGGCGGCTTGCACATCATCGGCACGGAGCGCCACGAATCGCGCCGCATCGACAACCAGTTGCGCGGCCGTTCGGGGCGTCAAGGCGATCCGGGTTCAACGCGCTTCTATGTGTCGCTCGAAGACGAAGTGATGCGCTTGTTCGGCGGCGATCGCATGACGAATATCATGGATCGTGTCGGCTTCACCGACGAGCAGCCAATCGAATCGGGACTCGTAACGAAGTCGATCGAACGCGCACAGAGCAAGGTCGAGAACCACAACTACGAGATCCGTAAACACGTCCTCGAGTACGACGACGTGATGAACAAGCAGCGCGAGATCATCTACGCCGACCGTCGTGCGATTCTCGAGGGTAACTTCGACTCACGGACCTTCATGCTGCAGTCGCTCGAGGCGAAGATCGACGAAGCCGTCGACAACAACGCGCCCGAGAACGCGCATGCAAGCGAGTGGGATTACAACGAGATGCTCACGATGCTCGATCAGGTATTCCCTATCAAGCAAGAGTTGAGCGCCGACGACTTGCGCGGTAAAGACCGCGAAGAGATTCGGCGGACGTTGAACGAGCACGGACGCGCGGCGTACGAAGCAAAAGAAGCGGAAGTCACACCGGAGATCCTGCGCGTCGTCGAGCAGCGCTACTTGTTGTTGCCGATCATCGATCGCCAGTGGGTCGACCATCTCTACGTGATGGATCACTTGAAGACGGGTATCGGTCTGCGCGGATACGGTCAGAAAGACCCGCGCGTCGAGTACGAAAAAGAAGCGTACGAGATCTTCGAATCGCTCAAGAACAACATCGCGGATGAAGCCATCAAAGGCGTCTTCCGCGTCGTGATCGAGCACGGGCCGCCGCCGGACCAGCAGCAGCAACAGCAAGTGCAGCCGCTGCCGCCGTTCGAACCGATTCCCGCGGGCGCGATGGTCCCGCAAGCAGCACCCGAAGGCGGCCGCCTGTCACCGCACGAAGCGGAGCAGCTTCTCGGACCGATGCCCGGTGTAAACCGCCGTCCGCAACAGTTGCACACGAATCTCGGCGACGGCGAACCGGCGAAACCTGTACGTCATGCAGACAAAGTAGGACGAAATGATCTCTGCCCATGCGGCAGCGGCAAAAAATACAAGAAATGCCACGGAGCCGCTAACGCCTAGCGTCCCGTGTCAGCGTAAGCGAGCGTTTGGTCCTTTTTCGTCGGCCGCTTGGCTTGGGTACAAGCGCTGCATGAAAGCGATATTGACGGCACTCTTTCTACTCAGCGCGATGATTCCCGCGGCGGCCAATGCAGCGTGTACGGCGCCTTCGGTTTCGTCGGCTCGCGTCGTCGACGTCGGACATGACGGCAATCTCAATCGTTACCGCGTCGAGATGACGATCTTGAACAATAGCAACGTCGTTCAAGCGAGTAACACGTTGCAGTTCGTCGATGTTTATAAGAACCACCAGCGACTCGATGCGATCGGTGTACCGCCATTGCACCCCGGCGCATCGTACAAAGCGTATTACACGTTCACGCGATCGAGCGACGCGGGTGACGGAAGCGTTACCTTGCGCCTTCCGATGCGAATGGTTCAGCCGGCTTGTGCTGCAACAGCGCCGGTCCGCACGATTACATTCTAGAGATAGAAGCGGTATAGGTCGAAATCTTTGTCCCGTTGGAAACCTAACGATTCATAGAAGCGAACGAGATGTGGTTCGCGGTGCGGGATTTCGACCATGATGCTGCGCGACGAGTGGTCTACGGCAAACGCTTTTGCCGCGGCGATGAGCGCCCTGCCGAGTTTTTGGTTTCGATAGTCAGGCGCGACGTAGAGATCGCTTAGGAACCAAATCGACATTGCATGCCATGATGAGAAGAGCGGATAGAGGGTGAGAAACCCGGTGGCGCGGTCGTCTTCAAACGACATGAAAAAGACCGCGTCTTCTTTTTGCAGCCGCTCGGTGAGAAATTCGCGCGAACCCACGGGTTTATCGCCAGCGAAGAACGAGCGGTACGCGTCAAAAAGCGGAATGAGGTTTTCAACGTCGGCGAGCACCGCTTGACGGATCGTCATGCGGGCTCGTCTTCGCGTTCGCGCGCTAGGCTTCCCTAATCGCTAGTCGTTCAGCCGTACCGGTTCCGGCCTGGGCCAACGCACGGGCATTGGAGTCCTTACGGGTGCGGGTGCGGGCGTTGAATTCGGGCCGTCGGCGAGTACTCCGCCGAGATCGACGTTGTTCGCCGTCGCCTTCACATCGACTCCCGTTCCATTGGAACGCATCGTCGTCGTGATATTTCCGCCGGCACGGTTGTTGCACGTGATCGCGAGCGACCCATCTTGATTGCGCTGAACGAACTCGCCGTTACCGAGATCGTCGCTTTGTCCGGGCTGCAATGAGAAACTTCTGCCGGGCTGCGAAATATCGACGTTTCCGTCTTTGTCCATCGTGACCGATGTCGCGCCGTTGTTCGTCGTCACCGTCGCGGACTGATTGTACGTTACCCCGTTTGCCGCGGGCGGCGTGGTTTGCGTCGAGAGCTGGTAGCCGCCGGGAATCGAATCGGATGAAAGCAGATTGGGCTGACTTCCCATGTTGTCCCAGGTCTGACCGTTGAATGAGAGATGCGGGTCGCCGGCGGAGCCGCCGCTCGCGTTCTGGAAGTATTGCTCGCCGCTGCTCCGACCTCCGAAGAACTGCTGCAGCATTTGGTAGAGCTGCTGCAAGATGTTGCCGCCTCCGAACGATCCGAACATGGACCCGAACGAGTTTTGCCACGGCAACGCAGCATCGTTCGATTGCCACGGATTCTGCTGGTACTGGCCGCGGATGACATCGCCGGCAGCCGTCGCCGATGCGCCGATCCGATTGGAAAGATACGCCGGCACCTGCTCGCCGTCGGGCGGTTGTGCGAACGAAATATCGAGCGGGCGCTCCTGCACCGCAAAACTCATCGAAGAACCTCCTCTTGTGACTCGCCCGTCCATCCCTCGGTAGCGGTGCGCGGCAAGGGACGGCGAGCGCGGCCGAGAATCGGGCTTGCGCAATGAGCGAGACCCAAGTCAGCACGATCCACCGCCTCAACGACCGCCTCACGACGCTCAAGGAGCGTCTTTGACTACGTAGGTCAAAGCCGCAAGATTAGCGAGCTCGACGAACGCTCGCGAGCCGAAAGCTTCTGGAACGATCCCGACGCCGCGCAACGCACGATGAAAGAGCTTGCCGATCTGCGCGACGAGGTTGCGCGGATGGACGGCGTCGACCGCGGCTTGCGCGATGCGCGCGAACTGCTCGAGCTCTTCGGTGATGATGCGGCCGCATCGAACGAAATCGACGGCAATCTCGCCCAAGCGTCGGCGGCGCTCGACGAGCTGGAGATGGCCGCGAATTTCGACGGCGAGTTCGACGCCCACGGCGCGATCGTTAGTATTTTCGCCGGCGCGGGCGGTGTCGATGCGGCCGATTGGACGCAGATGCTGTTGCGCATGTACCTGCGGTGGGCCGATGAGAAACATTTCTCGGCGCAGATCGTCGACGAATCGCCGGCAGAAGAAGCCGGATTGAAATCGGTGACGTTCTTCCTACGTGGACGCAACGCGTACGGTATGCTCGAAAGTGAACGCGGCGTTCACCGGCTCGTGCGCTTGTCGCCGTTCGATGCCGCGCATCGCCGTCACACCTCATTCGCGGCGGTCGACGTGATTCCGGAAATCGAAGCCGGTGAAGACGTCGACGTCGAGGTCAAACCCGACGATCTTCGCATCGAGACGTTCAAATCAGGCGGCGCCGGCGGCCAATATGTCAATAAAACGGAATCGGCGGTTCGGATCATTCACATTCCGACCAATACGATCGTCGCGTCGCAACAAGAGCGCTCGCAGGCGCAGAACCGCGATGTCGCGATGAATATTCTCCGCGCAAAATTGGTGCAGCGCGCGGCGGAAGAGCGTAGCGCGAAACTCGCGGAATTGCGTGGAGAACGTCAGGCGAACGAATGGGGATCGCAGATTCGCTCGTACGTGCTACAGCCGTATCAGTTGGTGAAAGATCACCGGACGAACGTTGAGACCGGGAACGCCCAGGGCGTGCTCGACGGCAATATCGACACGTTTATCTGGCCGTACTTGCAACAGCGGCGGACCCTCGTTCAGTCCTGATGCGAGATCGCTTCGCGTGGATTCTCGCGCTGATCTATGCAGCGCTGTTCACGTGGCTTGGTGCGATTCGCTATGGCGCGCACCGCAATTTCGTCGACTTCGGTATCTTCGAGCAAACCGTGGCAAGCGCATTCGGCTGTTTCTGCAATGCAATTGAAGGTAGCCATTGGGCGTTTCACTTTTCGCCCGTTCTGTATCTCGTCGGCGCGATCGTTCGGGTTTGGCATTCTCCGATGGCACTCATCGCCGTCTCGTCGATCGGCGGCGCGCTCGCAATTCCACCGGTGTATGCGCTTGTAGCGCGGCGTGCCGATCGCACCACTGCGCGGCTTTGCGCGCTTGCGGTCTTTCTTTATCCGTCGCTGCAGGGACTCACGTTCAACGACTTTCACGAAAACGCCCTCGCACCCGCGGCGGTGCTATGGGCGTTTTGGGCGTTCGATACCGGCCGTCTGACGTTTGCAGTTGTTGCGGCGATCGTGGCGATGTGTATCAAGGAAGATCAGGCGATCTTCATGGCGATCGCCGGGGGCGCTGTCGCATGGTTCTACCGGCGGACGGCGCGTGGAGGTGCAGGTGCAATCGTTGCGGTTCTCGGCGTCGCGATTGCGGCTGTGTTTTTCTTCCTCATTCAACCGCACGCCGCCGCGAATCCGAATTGGCAGCCCGTTCGATTCTACGCGTGGTCGAGCGGTGATCTGCAGACGTTGTTTCCGCGCGGAATCGCCGAGCGACTCGGCTTTATCGTCCTCGTTTTCCTGCCGCTGCTATTCTTACCGTTTCGCTCGCCGGTACTGTGGTTTGCGCTTGCGCCGTTTGCGGAGGTTCTGCTTTCGCGCATGTCGACGACCTACACGACGGGGTCGCATTACGCGGGTGCGTGGATCGGCTACGTTCTCGCGGCTTTCGCGTATGCGGTTCGCGATCTGCCGCTCCCGCGCGTCCGCTCGCTGGTTATTACATGCTGCGTGCTGTGCGTCGTGGAACTTGCCGTTGCGAATCCGTTACATCCAGGGATGAATCTCCACGCGCGTGCGGCTCGGGACGTTGCACTCGATCGCGCGCTCTTGCAACTTCCGCGCGATGCGTCGGTTGCTACGCAAGAAGAAGCCTACACGCGCCTCGCCCTCGACGATCCGAAGGCGCGCCTCTTACCGGAGAATGCTCGCGGTCAGGTCGACGCATGCTTTGTCTTGATCGATCGTGCGTTTGCGGATTCGCCGCGTCTGCAAGAATACGGTCCGGCGTTCGATCGGCTCGTTGCATCCCGCGTCTACGCGCTCGCCGAGCGGCGCGACTCCATCGAACTGTACCGGCGTCGCGGATCCTGTCGCTAGCCCAACTCCCGCAGCGCACGCGGGATCTCGCGCGGCCATCCGGTTTCCGCGCGGATCGTTCGATACGGCGCAGCCCAGGGCGCCCAGCGCGCCGTTTGCAACGCATACTCCGCGATCGGCGGAAAGACGGCAACGGTCGGCGTTCCGACCATCCCTGCAACGTGAACCGCACCCGAATCCGGAGCAACGAGCGCGCGAGCGCCGGCAATCGCTTCTTTCCAGGGTTCCAACGTTGCATAGCGATCGACGGTGATGCCGCTCGCCGACGCGATTCTCCGCGCGTACGCACCCTCGCTCTCCGACGCGATCGCATGCACTTCACCGGCGTTCGCCGTCGCTTCCAGCGCGGCGACCACGTCGTCGAATTCCATTCCGAGCCGCCGCCATTTGTCGCTCACCTGAAACGCGATGCGCGAACCGCGCGGCGGCTCGCGTTCAAGAATTAGCGGTCGTAACCGCGCTGCGTCACGCGTCGGCGTCGCGTGATCGCCGACGATACTGCGCGCGAGTTCAAAGAGCACCGCGCACTCATGCGGCGCGGTGGCGTCGAGTCCCGCGCTGCGCACGACGACGTGATTGACGAGCGTGCGTGCCCACAACGACTTGAACGGCTTGCCCCACCCGTTGATGAAGCCGACCCGTTCCGGCGCACCGATTGCATGCGCGAGCCGGTATCCTCCCCGGTCCTCCGTTGCAACGAGAACGTGCGTGTAGCCGTTGGGCTGCAAGCGCTCCGCGAACTCGTCGATTGCACGATGGTTCTCGCTTGTGCTCGACCGGAGGGCAAACGGCGCGATATAGACCGCGCGTGCCGCGCGCGGCGAAAAGATATGCGCGTTCACGCCGCGGAGCACGAGATCGACCGGAATGGACCGGTCGCGCAAGGCTGCCAGCAACGGCGTCAGCGCGAGCGCGTCGCCGATCGCGTCCAGGCGGATCACGAGCACGGACGGTGAAGTCTGCGGCATGGTGCTTGCATGATTGCCCCGCGCGACGTGGTCACCTTCAGCGAACTCGACGGCGTTCGTATCGTTCGCCGTTACGGTTACGTCTCGGGAATCGCGTCGCGCCCACGCAATCGTTTGCGCTCGACGTTCCGCAGTCTCGGCATGCTAATCGGTGTTTCTCCGAACGAGTTTCTTAGCGACGCCGAGCACCTGCGCAACGAAGCACTAGAAGGCGTATACAAACGCGCCACGGCGCTCGGGGCGAATGCCGTCATCGGACTAAGTTTCCATGTGTCGGAAGGTTCGGACGGTTCGTGCAAGGTCGTCGCATTCGGAGAAGCGGTGTTAACCGCGCCGGAAGAGTCAGAGGCTCATGCTTGAAGAGCGCGCGCGGCGCGCGCGCTTGCTCGAACTCGCGGCGGGTGCTGCAGGCGCGTGCCGTAAATGCGCGATTGGTTCGCAACGTCGCAACAACGTCTATGGAGAGGGCGATCCGTGCGCGCGCTTGATGGTGATCGGCGAGGGCCCGGGTGAGACGGAAGATTTACTCGGCCGTCCATTCGTTGGCCGGGCGGGCCAATTGCTTGATAAAATGCTCGGCGCGATCGATCTCGCGCGCGAGGACGTGTACATCTGTAATACGGTCAAATGCCGCCCCACGCTGCCCGGTCCGCGCGGCCCGAAGAATCGTGCGCCGGAACCGCTCGAGATGGCGAATTGTCGCCCGTATCTCGACGAACAGATCGACATCATTCGTCCGCGTGTCATTCTTGCGCTCGGCGCACCGGCGGCGAAATCGTTCCTCGGCCGTGATTTCCAAATCACAAAGATGCGCGGCCGGTGGTACGACGGACCGCAACAGATCCCGTTGATGGTGACATTCCATCCGGCGTATCTTTTGCGCCAAACCGGAGGCGAGCTCACCGCGGTGAAGCGCATGGTTTGGAACGATCTCAAGGCCGTCCGTACGAAGCTCGACGAGCAGGCGCCCAGGGTGCCGGCCGAGCAAGCGGCGCTGTTTGACACATAGTGGTATCATGGGGTGCCACCATGACCAGGGATCCCCTTCGCATTTGGGTCGACGACGTTGCGCGTCGCGCCGGTTTTTCCGACGGCGACGAGTTCGCGCGCGCCTATGACCTCAAGCCGTTTCGCCTCAAACAACTCTATCGCGCTGCTGCCAAAGAACTCGTCGAAGACCTCGACGCCGTAACGACGCTTCCGAAAGAACTGCGTGCCGAATTGACGGCGCGCGGCATGTCGTTTTCTTCGGTGACGCCCGTTGTTGTGCAACGCTCTAAAGACGGCCAAACGACGAAGGGACTCTTCCGTTTGCGCGACGGCAACGAAGTGGAAGCCGTACTCATGGAACATTACGGCGATCGCACGACCGTTTGCATTTCGTCACAAGCCGGATGCGCATTCGCCTGCGCCTTCTGTTCCACCGGACAAGCGGGATTCACGCGCAATCTCGACGCCACGGAGATCTTCGATCAAGCGCGCTTTTTTGCACGCGAGCTGCAATCGCGCGGCAAACGCATCACCAATATCGTCTTCATGGGCATGGGCGAGCCGTTTCACAATTACGACTCCGTAATGAACGCGGTGGCGCTGCTGCACGACCCGCACGGTCTTGGCCTCGGCCATCGCCATATCACGATTTCGACCGTCGGCCTCGTCGACAAGATCGACCGTTTCGCCGATGAAGGCTTGCAAGTCAATCTCGCGATTTCGTTACACGCGCCGAGCGATCGCGTTCGCAGCACGATCATGCCGGTGAATCGCAAATTCGATACGGCAGAATTGATGGCAGCGGTCGAACGCTACGTCGAGAAGACGAATCGCAAGGTGTTCTTCGAATATGTGATGCTCGAAGGCATCAACGACACCGACGAGTGCGCGAATGAACTCGCCGACTTGATGCGCGGCAAGCTCTACCACGTGAATCTGATTCCGTACAACTCGACACCCGACGCGCCGTTCCAAGGGACAGCCGAAGCGCGAATCTGGGCCTTCGCCGCAATTCTCGACAAAGCCGCCGTTCCGACGACAGTCCGCCACAACATGGGACGCGACATCTCCGCCGCATGCGGGCAGCTACGTTCTGAGACCCAGCCGAAAGTTCATAAGGCACTCGCACGAGAAACGGCGTAAGTAGGGCGCGGTACTCCGACGCAGTACGACGTCATTTGACCTCGAGCAGCAAAGGGGAAGCGACGTCGTGCGTTTGAACGCACTTCTAGAACGGTGTGACTCCAGAAGGTGGTATTGATGCATGAGCGAGTTCGTGGTGTATTTTCGCTCATCGATGACATGCAACGCGGAAATGTTCCGTGGTCGCGATTTGACAACATAGTGACACCGGACTTTGTCGCGTACGTGCCGGGCCAACAGCTCGATCGCGATCAGTTCAAACATGTCATGCAGAGCTTCGCATCGGCCTTTTCCAATAGCTCGCATACGCTCGCCGATCTCGCGGTCGATGGAGATACGGCATTCGTGCGTGAGATTTGGCAAGGAACCCAGACCGGCGTTTTCCTTGGCGCGCAGCCGACGGGAAATCAGGTCCAATCCGTCGTCTTCGTGATGATCAAGTTCGAAGGCGAGAAGATCAGGGAATTTCACGAAGTTTTTGATACGCTCGCGTTAATGCAAGACACGGGCGTTATGGCGAAAGGCGGAACGTAGGCGCCGCCCACTGGACAACGGCCGGAAACAACTCGATTCTTTAAGAATATAGTCAAGCCGGGTTGGAGGACGCGTGGATCTATCTGTCCAGTCCTTCTACATTCTTGCGGCACTCGCCGACGGCGAGCGTCACGGTTACGCAATCATAAAGGACGTCGAACAGACGACAAACGGCGAGGTAACGTTGCTGCGGTCCCGCGAACGGGTGGAATCTCGCCGCTCCTCTACGGCGTCGACCGCTTCGACGGCGCGACCTTCGTGGTCGTCGCCGCGCTGTTATTCGCGGTATCATTCCTCGCGTCGTTACAGCCCGCAATCGACGCCGTCCGCTCGGACCCGGGAATCACGCTTCGCCATGAGTAGCGGGGTTTTAGCTGTGGCTGATAAATCTATCAGGCCTTATGGATACGGCCGCTCCCCAGACACACGTTACAATGGACGAAATCACGGCGCTGGCAAAGCGCCGCGGCTTTATTTTTCAGTCGAGTGAAATCTACGGCGGGATCAACGGATTCTGGGATTACGGTCCGCTGGGCGCCATTCTCAAGCGCAACGTAAAGGATGCGTGGTGGCGCGATACGGTGCAACTGCGTGACGACGTCGTTGCGTTCGATTCGTCGATCATCATGCATCCGTCTACGTGGGAAGCGTCGGGACACCTTGCGCAGTTCCATGACAAGCTCGTGGATTGCAGGGTCTGCAAACATCGCTTCCGCCTCGATCATCTGAAGAATCCGAATCAGTGTCCCGATTGCGGAAGCAAAGACAGCTTCACCGAGCCGCGCAACTTCAATCTGATGATGAAGACGCAGATCGGTCCGATGGAAGATACGGCGTCGATCGCATATCTGCGCCCGGAGACCGCGCAAGGCATCTTTGTCAACTTCAAAAACGTGTACCAGACGGCGCGAAAGCGGCCGCCGTTCGGCATCGCGCAGATCGGCAAGTCATTCCGTAACGAAATCACGCCGGGCAATTTTACGTTTCGCGTTCGCGAGTTCGAGCAGGCCGAACTCGAGTTTTTCGTGCCCGATGACGGCAACGATCTGAAGTGGTTCCAGGAATGGGTCGATAGGCGCAAGGCCTGGTACTCGAAGTACGGCGTCAAGCCGGATCGTTTGCGTTTCTACGAACTTACGTCCGAGGAGCGGCCGCACTACGCGAAAGCCGGCATCGACGTCGAGTATCGCTTTCCGTGGGGATGGGGAGAACTCGAATCGATCGCGCACCGCGGTACGTACGATCTCGACGCGCACATGAAGCTTTCCGGTAAAGACTTGCGTTTCTTCGATGAGGCAACGAAGACGCACTATACGCCGGTGCTAATTGAGAGCTCCGCCGGAATGGATCGCACGATGCTCACCATGTTGATCGATGCATTCGAACGCGAGAAGAGTGTCGATCCCAACGGCAAAGAGACGGAACGCATCGTGCTGCGCTTCCATCCGTCCATCGCGCCGGTGCAAGTGGCGGTCTTTTCGCTCGCGCGAAACAAGCCCGAACTCGTCGAACGCGCCCGTTCGACCGAAGCAGCCTTGCGCCCGCTCTATCGAACGCAATACGATGAAGGCAACATCGGGCAATTGTATCGCCGTCAGGATGAAATCGGGACACCGTTCTGCGTCACGATCGACTACGATACGCTTGAGGACACGACGGTAACTATCCGCGATCGAGACTCGATGCGTCAGGAACGTGTAGCCGCCGATGCACTCCAGCGATATGTAGCGGACCGGCTGCGCGCGTAGGACGAACGGCCAGGTGAGGAATCGCTTGCAGGTGGGGATAGTTCTTGCACGATCACGCGGAGGACGTCTATGGAGCTTGCAGAGCGACCGGTTGAGGCATTGCCTGTGACGCCGAAGTACGTTTACTTTTTCGACGAGGGCGATGGCTCGATGAAAGATCTCCTCGGCGGCAAAGGGGCCGGCTTAGCGGAGATGACTCGAGCGAAACTCCCGGTTCCGCAGGGCTTTACAATCACCACCGACGCCTGCCTCGCGTTTTACAGGGAGGGAAAACGCTTTCCATCCGGCCTCGACGAGCAAGTCGAACGCTCGATGACCGAGCTCGAAAAGCGGACCGGCAAGACATTCGGCGATCCGAACGATCCGTTATTGGTTTCCGTTCGAAGCGGTGCGCGCGTGTCGATGCCCGGTATGATGGACACGATTCTCAATCTCGGGCTCAACGATGCGACCGTCGCCGGTCTGGTCGCGCGGACCGGTAACGAACGCTTTGCGTGGGACGCGTACCGGCGGTTCATCATGATGTTCTCGACGGTCGTGCTCGCTATCGAAAAGGAAGCATTCGAGGATCTAATCGAGGAACGCAAACACGAACTCGGTGTCGCGAACGATCCCGACATCGACGCCGGCTCGTGGAAAGCGCTCGTCGCGCGTTTCAAGAATGTGGTTCGCGAACGTACCGGTCGCGATTTTCCGCAAGACGTCGAAGAACAATTGCATCTTGCAATCGAGGCGGTCTTCGATTCATGGAATTCCAAGCGCGCGATCGACTATCGGCGCTTTAACAAAATTTCCGACGACTGGGGCACCGCGGTCAGCGTCGTGCAAATGGTCTTCGGCAACATGGGTGACGACTCGGGCACCGGCGTTGCGTTTACACGCGATCCGAACACCGGCGAAAAGTTGCTCTTCGGTGAGTACCTGACGAACGCCCAAGGCGAGGACGTCGTCGCTGGCATTCGCACGCCGCAGAAAATCGCTGATTTGGAGCGCACGCAACCGGGCATCTATCGTCAGTTCCAAGAGATCGCGCAGCGTCTGGAAGCGCATTATAAAGAGATGCAGGATCTCGAGTTTACCGTTGAGCGCGGCAAACTCTATATGCTGCAGAACCGCACCGGTAAACGCAGCGCCGAAGCCGCAGTGAAGATCGCGCTCGACATGGTCAACGAAGGCTTGATCGATAAAAAGACGGCCGTCGGACGTGTCGATGCGAAAGCGCTCGATCAACTCTTCCATGCTCGGATCGATCCGAAGCAGCAGTTCGATGCCGTGTGCAAAGGTCTCAACGCCTCACCCGGCGCGGCAACGGGGCAAATCGTGTTCACCGCCGATGAAGCCGTTGCGTGGAAAGAGCGGGGCCTCGAGACGATTCTGGTACGCGTCGAAACGACGCCCGACGACGTCCACGGGATGATTGCGGCGCGTGGCGTCTTAACGGCCAAGGGCGGCGCCACGTCGCATGCGGCTGTGGTTGCGCGCGGCATGGGTAAACCGTGCGTTGCGGGTTGCGAAGCGCTCGAAATCGACCGCCGCAACAAGATCGTGACGATCGGCCACATCAAGCTGAAAGAAGGCGATTGGCTCACGATCGACGGTACGACCGGACGGGTGATCGTCGGAAAGCTGCAATTGATCGATGCGCCGACAACCCTGCCCGACTGGCTCGCGACGTTCCTGTCGTGGGCGGACGAAACGCGCCGCATGCAGGTGTGGGCGAATGCCGATACGCCCGAAGATGCGGGCAAGGCGCGTCAGCTCGGCGCGCAAGGCATCGGCCTGTGCCGGACCGAGCACATGTTCATGCAGCAAGACCGGTTGCCGGTCGTGCAGCAGATGATTCTAGCGAACACGCCGGAAGCGCGCGCGCAAGCCCTCGAGAAATTGTTGCCGTTCCAGCGCGCCGATTTCATCGGCATCCTGGAAGCAATGGCCGGTTATCCGGTGACGATCCGGTTGCTGGATCCGCCGTTGCACGAATTTCTGCCGTCGCTCGAACAGTTGTTGGTGCAAGCGACGGAACTTCGCGTTCGCGAGGGGACCGATTCGCCGGACTACAAGGCGAAAGACGCAATGCTCAAACGCGTGCAGCAGCTGCACGAGCAGAATCCGATGCTCGGGTTGCGCGTTTGCCGCCTCGGCATCGTGTATCCGGAAATCTACGCAATGCAAGTGCGCGCGATTTTCGAAGCGGCGTGCGAGCTGAAGAAGATCGGCGTCGACGCGCGACCGGAAGTCATGATCCCCGGCGTCGGTACCAAGGAAGAAATGCGCGCGACGTATCAAGCTGCGAAAGCCGTTGCCGACGACGTCCTAGCGGCGAACGATGTCGCGCTCGAGTATCACATCGGGACGATGGTCGAACTTCCGCGTGCATGCGTCGTTGCGGACGAACTCGCGGAGATCGCCGAGTTCTTCTCGTTCGGAACGAACGATCTGACGCAAACGACTTACGGCTACAGCCGCGACGACGCGGAAGCAACGTTTATTCCCGCATACTTGGATAAGAAGATCCTCAAGGACGATCCGTTCCAGGTTCTCGATCGTCGCGGTGTCGGTTCGCTCATGCGCGAAGCCGTTCAAAAAGGACGCGGAGTGCGCGCCGGGTTGAAGATCGGCATCTGCGGCGAGCACGGCGGCGAGCCGACCAGTGTCGCGTTCTGCGATCAACTCGAACTCGACTACGTTTCATGTTCGCCCTACCGCGTCCCCATCGCGCGCCTAGCCGCGGCACAAGCGACGCTCGGCGCACTGAAGTAAACGGGGTGGAAGTTAAAGCCGTGTGAGAATCGTTCGGTTTGCGCAAGTGCCCGGAACCGGTCGTTCGAAGCTGTGCGTTGCTCGGTTGTACACGACGTTACAAGGAGGCAACGCAATCATGAATCCCTATCTTCGTATCATTATTAGTGCGCTCGCGCTTGTCGGTGGCCTCGTGATGAGTATGCCGGCCGACGCCCGAACGGATTGCACGAGCAACGCGAATCTCGCGCAGGTGCATCGCCGGCTCGACGGCGCGATCGATCAACTACAACACGATCAGCGTGACTACGGCGGCCACCGTGTGGACGCGATCAATGATTTGCAGAACGCTCGCATGCAACTCGTTGCGGCCGAGCAATGGGCTGCAAACAACGACCACGAGAGTCGGGCGTGCATGCGCGCATACGGCCAAACCGGTGGCAGCGATGTCAATTGGGGCATGCGCGGACAAGGCGGCAGCAATCGCGACGTGTGGTACGTGAGCAGTTGGGTCGACAACATGATCGGCCGACTCGAACGCGATCAACACGACTACAACGGCCATCGCATCGCCGCAATTAACGCGATGCAAGCCGCCCGCGCTCAACTCGCCGACGCCGAACGCTACGCGCGCTCACGCGGGTATTAGTTCACGACACAACGATGGACGAGATGATTTCTCCGCACAGCCGGCGTGCGTCGCGTACGTCGGCTGTGTCGCGGCGGACGAAGAGCTTTCGCCAGTAGGCTTTTCCGCTGAGCTTTGCGATCAAGTCGGATGCATCGCGCGCGTCCACGAGTCCCGAGGCCGTTTCGACCCAGACGGTTTGGCGGCGTTCGTCGGCCCCGAGCGGCAAGCGGTGCATCACCTGCGACTGTTCGTCGGCCCACACGGCGGCATCGCCGTAGCGCTCGCGCAACGCCGCTTCGCACTGTTCGTAGGCGCGAAGATCGGATTCGGCATTGAATTCCGCAGCCAGCGCATAGATTCGAATCCGTTCGCGCAGCGCTCGTGCCGGTTCGCTCGCGCGATCGCGCAATTCGTTCAACACGCGGAAATCGTCCCATCGTAAGAACTCATCGATGGGATCGAGCACGCGCGGATCCGGCCACAACTCGCGCAGCACGTCTTGCAGAATCCGTTCGAACATGCGCGTGGTGTGGTGAAAATACACGGAAGCGAACATCATGTAGCGCGCAACAACGAAGGACTCGAGCGCGACGACACCGCGATGGTCGATGCCGACCACGAGCTGTCCGCCGCGTTCGAAGAGCCGAAGCGACGAGACCAACTGATCGGCATCGAACCGGCCGCTCGCGACTCCGGTGAAGTACGCGTCGCGCTGCAAATAGTCCATGCGGTCGGCGTCGAGATTCGGGCCGCTGACGAGCTCGCACAAGGCGGGGTAGCGGCAACTCCGGTCGCCCGCGATCAGTGCGAGTACATCCGCCGGATGGACTTCAAGCGCCTCGATGCCGGCGTGCATGCCGGGCAATGCCAGTAAATCGCGCGTGCGCGATTCGTGCATGACGCCGAGCACCGATTCGCAGGCATGACTGAACGGGCCGTGGCCGATGTCGTGAAGGAGCAGCGCGCAGCGGACGAGCCGGCGCTGATACGCGCGTTCCTTATCGTTTGTAAAGAATTGCGCACCGTGTCGAGCCAACTCGTCGAATGCGCGCGTGCCGACCGCGAGCGCGCCGAGCGCGTGCGTGAAGCGAGAGTGCTCCGCCGAGGGAAAGGCAAAATAGGCGAGGCCGAGCTGACGCAGACGCCGCAGACGCTGCATGGCGGGCAGATCGAGCAGCCGCGCCTCGGCTGGATCGAGTTCGATGAAGTGATGAACCGGATCGAATATTCGCTTCAAGTCGAGGAGCGATTCGGCCGCCGGGATTCCCGGGCCTGGCGCGAACATTTCACCGTATAGTCATGCCGCGTTTCGATCAGGGTGTCATTCGCGAGGTTCACTCGCGGATCGATATCGCAACCTTCATCGGCCAGTACGTTCCGCTTAAGAAGCGCGGGCGCGATCTCGTGGGACTCTGTCCGTTCCACGGTGAGAAGACGCCCTCGTTTCACGTGCACCCCGAAGAGGGGTTCTTCAAATGCTTCGGCTGTGGCGCCGCGGGCGACGTGATCGCGTTCGTGCAAAAGCTCGAGAATTTGCCCTTCCCCGATGCCGTCCGTCTTCTCGCCGGCAAAGCGGGGATCGAACTCGAAGCCGAGGATCCCGGCGCGACACGCGCGCGTAACGAACGCGAAGCGATCTACGAAGCGAATAAAATCGCGGTTGTATATTTTGCGCGCATGTTGAAAAACGCCGGCGGCGCAGCGGCGCGCGACTATTGCGAGCGCCGCGGCTTCGGTGACGCGACGATCGACAAATTTTCCGTCGGCTATGCACCGGATAGTTGGAACGGCTTAACGGACGAACTGCGCGCGCACGACGTCGATCTGCAGATTGCGGCCAAAGCCGGTCTCGTGAAACAAGGGCAACGCGGATACTATGATTTCTACCGCGATCGCTTGATGATTCCGACGTATTCGACGACCGGAGAAGTGATCGCGTTCGGCGGACGCGCGCTCGGAAGCGATGAGCCGAAATATTTGAATACCAGCACGACGCCCGTCTACACGAAGGGCGAGCATCTCTTCGCGCTCAACGTTGCGCGCCGCGCGGCGCAAGCCGACCGCACGCTGATCGTCGTCGAGGGGTACCTCGATTGCATCGCGCTTCACCAAGCCGGTCTCGAGAACGCAGTTGCTGCCCTTGGAACGTCGTTTACCGAAAAGCAGGCAGCCGAGCTTCGGAAATATGCAGATTATGTATTTCTTTGCTTTGACGCCGACGCGGCCGGAAGTGCCGCCGCAACCAAAGCAGTCGATACTGCATCTAAAGTGATAGAGCACACCGGATCTGCCGTGCGTGTGGTGATGCTGCCGGAGGGTGAAGATCCGGATAGCTATGTCCGCTCGCATGGGAGCGCCGGATTTCGCGCGTTGCTCGAGCTAGCCAAGCCCTCGATCGAGTTCAAGCTTGATCCTCAGATCGATCGTCTCAACACGGGATTTGAATCTCCGTCGGCGATTGCTCGAAAGGCCGAAGCTTTAATTCGCGAGTTAACTCCACGTGAGGAATGGGACCGTTGGCGAGTGTACGTTGCCGGACGATTGAAGGTGAACGTCGATGACCTTCGGAATAGCCGGTTCCTCGCGAACAGTGCCAACTTCGCGCCTCGTACCTCCGGGCCGAGCGCGGCAGTGGGCAGCCGTCACATCGCGGTGCATCATCGCAGTGCGGGCAGCGGACGGTTGGAGCCGCTCTCCTTCGAGCGCGAGGTCCTGAGTATCATCCTCGAAGATCCGCCGCTTGCGTCAGAGTACGCCGATCGTATTCTGCCGGAGCGATTTCGCAACGAACTTTACCGCCGTACGTACGAGCGAGTCGTGCAGCAGGCGAGTGAATTTCGTGACACGGCGGATGTTTTTGCCGCGTTCGCGGACGATGGTGATGCAGTGGAGTTGCTCGCGTCGTTAGGACAGGCGGATCGCAGTAAGGCGGTGCGATACGGCGGTGATAGGGACGAACGCCGAGCGCATCTCGACCGCATCATCGAGCGATTGAAGAGGGATGAGGAACAAGGCCGGTATGCATACCTGTCCCGCACCCTCGACGAATTGTTCGAAACAGGCAAACCCGTGCCGCGCGAGCTCATGGACGAGTTCGAGGCGGTGAAACTGAAGTTAAAGAAGTAAACGCAAATTCACGAGTCTAATGTAGAGCAATCCCGAATTACCGGGAATGACCAAATTTCGAGAAAGGGGGTGACGTCGAAGAGTATGGCACGTAAGAAGGCGGGAGCAGCAGTCGCAGAAGCGCAACCGGCGCTGACGCTCGACGAGCTGAAGAAGAAACTAATCGCGCGCGGCAAGCAGCGTGGTTCGTTGACGTACGAAGAAATCAATTCGGCCTTCGACGCTCTCGACGACGTCAATCCCGACGAGATCGACGGACTCTTCGAAGAGATCACTGCCGCCGGCATTGAGATCATCGACGAGCAAAAAGAAGAAAAGCCGGACGAAGAGGAACAGGAAGAACCGATTCCCGACGGGCTCTCGCTCGACGATCCGGTTCGCATGTATCTCAAGGAGATCGGGCGCGTTCCGCTGCTCTCGATGGAGCAAGAGAAATCGCTCGCGATGCGGATCGAAGCCGGCGAACTCGAGCTCAGCAAGAACGGCACGGCCGATGTCGCCCTCGTTGCCGACGGTGAAGAAGCGAAACGTCAACTGACGGAAGCGAACCTTCGTCTCGTCGTGTCGATCGCGAAGAAGTACGTGGGCCGCGGCATGCTCTTCCTCGATTTGATCCAGGAAGGCAATCTCGGTCTGATCCGTGCGGTCGAAAAGTTCGACTATCGCAAGGGCTACAAATTCTCGACGTACGCTACGTGGTGGATCCGCCAAGCGATCACGCGCGCACTCGCAGACCAGGCGCGTACGATCCGCATTCCGGTGCACATGGTGGAGACGATCAATCGTCTGATCAAGATCTCGCGTCAGTTGCTGCAAGAGCTCGGTCGCGAGCCGTCGGTCGAAGAGATCGCTGAAGCGATGGCGCTCACACCTGAAAAGGTCCGCGAAGTCATGAAGATTTCGCAGGAGCCGATCTCGCTCGAAACGCCGATCGGCGAAGAGGAAGATTCACATCTGGGCGACTTCATCGAGGACCAAGAAGCCGTTGCACCGGCCGAGGCAGCGTCCGTCATGCTGCTCAAAGAGAAGATGCAGGACGTGCTGCAAAACCTCACCGAGCGCGAGCGCAAAGTGCTCGTGTTGCGCTTCGGCCTTGAAGACGGCCATCAGCGCACCCTCGAAGAGGTCGGCCAGGAATTCGGCGTCACGCGCGAACGCATCCGCCAAATCGAGGCGAAGGCGCTTCGCAAACTGCGCCACCCCTCTCGCGGCAAAGCCCTCAAAGACTACTGGTCGAACGAATAAAAGACTTCGATATTTTAGATTGCACGGAAAAAAAGTCACGCGGAGCGAAGAGCTCCGCGTTTTCTTTTTCTATGATCATCCTCTGCCTGGTCCTCGCGTTAGTCGTCCCGCCGGCGGCGTCTCCGGCCGCAACACCGGCCTCAGCCCCCGCTATGCCGGTGGCTCCTCCCAAGACGATCATCACGGTGAAATCGTCGCCCTACTGCAATTCCCTCGCGCGCCACTTCAACGGCGCCTTCGTCCCGATGTACGCGAACGACCGAACCCTCGACCAAGTTGACACGCAACTCGTCGACATCAACCAGCTCTTCGCTAAACCCGATTATCAAGCGCGCTTCGTCGACGCCCGCTCCAAGCTCATGAAATACGTCGATGTGTTGCAGAGAACGCTTCCGGCGATCCAATCGGAAATCACCGAACTGCGCAAAGGGGCGTCACTGACAACGGATCAGGCCGCCGCGAAGGCGATCAACGATTCTGCCGACGACCTGCAACGCGCATACGCAAAGCAACGCGCGATGACGATCGATCTCAACGGCGTCGCGCAAACGATGATGGAGTACGATACCGACGATCTCCCCCACTCGCTCGGCGGAAACTCATATTCCGAAATGAAGCTTCCCGCCGACATGAAAGACATCAAATCGTCGCTTCGCTTCGACGGCCAACGCGACGTCATCACACAAAACGAAGAAAAAGCAGTCGATACCGCGTACGACGCCGCGATGGCAAACTGCGCAAAGCAATAGCAAACGGCCGACGAAATTTCGTCGGGCCGTTTAATTGATGCGCGGCCGTTTGACTTCGCTGCGCTAAGTCAAGATTACACGGTTACATGTCATCGGTGGCGGCGTTTGCGGACGGTTTGACGAGCGGATTGGCTTCTGCGAAGGCGCCGGTTGGGTTCGGCGTGACCCACAGCTCGAGATCCCAGATGGCCGGGAAAAGGAAGACGTGCTTCACTTGCGAGGCGTCTTTCGCGATGCCCATTTTCACGAGTGTCGCGGCTTGCGGATTGTTGACATCGCCGCCGGCGGCGGTGAATTTCGACGCTGACGTGCCGCCGTAGGTTTCTTTGCCTGATGCGTCAGCGAGCACATAGTGGACGTGCGCGTGGAACGTATCCCAGCGTTGCGGATTTACGCCCCAGAGCGAGGGGCGATTCGGGGAGCCGCTTTGCAGCACGGAATAGTCAGCGCCGAGCAGCTTGCCGTTTGCGCTGTACCAGAGTTGGCTCGGGTGCTGCTCGTCGGCTGATTGCCATTGCAGATTGGCGTAGCTGATTGCGCCCGTTTTATCTTCGTTGGTGTAGCGGAAGTAGCCGGCTTTCTCGGCGTCCGCGGGCGTGGCGAAGCGCGCGTTGAGATCTTTCGTAACGCTAGAAACGAACGCCACTTCAGTGCCTTGCGGCTTGGGCGAGAGCGTTGCGTCGGCGGCTACGGCTATTGCCGCGCATGAAGTGAACGCAAGTGCGGCAACGGCTGCGTTCAAGAAACGTTTGATCACACGGACCTCCTTACGGACGAGGAGTTGGCGTCCCGGGACCGAGCGTCGGCGTAACCATTTGCGGCCGGTAGCTCGGGTTCGGCGTCGCGAGCGGCACCGTGCGGAACGATGAATGCGGCGTCGCGTCCTCGACCACGATCGGCGCCGGCGTCATGATCGCAATGGTTCCGTTTGGCATCGCTTCGATGGCCGCCTCCGTGAGGGCGTGAACTTCGGCTCCGGGCTGCAATACGAAGTTCCGGCCTTTGCGAAAGACGTGGAGCAGCATCGTCGGCGTGAAGATGTCGCCGACGGTGTTTTCGACCGCGACCGTCGATTCGTGTCCCGCGCTCGAGTTGACGTTGAGATGCGCGCTCGGAGGCCGAAGCGCGATGGTCCGGCCGTCGGTCAAACGCAGTGGTTCGAAGAAAATATCGACGAAGCCGTAGATGTCGGGATTCGTTGCGGGGCTCGCATCGAGAATGCGAATCCGCACGGGTGTGCCGGCATTCGCAAGCGTATGTGAACCAAGAACCAGCGCGTTTTTGAGATGCGCGTTGACCATCTCGTCGGTTCTCGATGACGCCGACGAAATCGTGCCGTCCAATACGAACGTCAGCCGCGAGTTAAGCGGCAATACGTTCGAAGGCGGTGTCGGTGAAGAAGTGGGGGATTTGCCCGGCGTCGGCGTGACAATGGGAAACGCCGTTGCGGGCGCGTTGAATTGAGAAAACGCGGCGAGCATCACGCTCGCCGCGCTCAGAACAGCGAAACTAGCTCGCGCGCTTTTCTGCGTCCGCGTTTGCGGCTGCGGCTGCGCGTTTGCCTTCTTCGATGAGTTGCTTAACTTTCTGGCCACCTTTTTGTCCGATGCGTTCGTAGAAGTCAGGACCGTAGCGATCGCGCGTGGCTTCGCCACCTTTCTTGCCACCCTTCTTACCGATTTGCTCGTAGAATTCGTGACCGTGAGCCTGCTTTGTGGCCAGCCCACCTTTGCGCCCGATTTGTTCGTAGAACTCAGGGCCGTACTTTTTCTTGACGGTTTCGCCGCCTTTTTGCCCGGCTTCGCGGACCGACATGCCGGTCGTTTTTTTAGGGGTTTCTGGGGTCGACATTATACTTTGCTTTCTACCTTCTCGCGCTGCCCGGGGAGGACAGCGATCATTCTGCATATACTAGAACGCAAGTTCGGGTCAAATGGTTGGGGGTAGGCGTGCGATTGCCGGATTTTTTACGCTCTCGTATCTTTTTAGCGGCCGTCGGTTGCTTGGTCTTTTTAGGCGTTGGGACGGTTACGATTCCGCGGACCGTCCTGCGCTTAGAACAAGCTAGAAGTTTGGGGGACGGTCAACTCGCTTCACTGCTGAATGCACCTAGCGAGACGACGGCTTCCCGCGCGGCTTTAGCGATCGGGAGAACGCGTCGGGCAGCCGGGGTGCCGTTGCTCGTCACGCATCTAAAAGATACGCGAACGAGCGTTCGTGCTATGAGCATATATGGGCTAGGTGTGATTGGGCTGGGAACCGCAGCGAGCTCCATGGTTAAGACGTCGTTAAGCGATCCCTCAGGCGCCGTTCGCGTTGCCGCGCTCGATGCGCTCGGAAGATACGAGGAGGACCACAAGCTCGACGCTCAGACCGAAGCGGCAGCCGCGACGGCGATTCGACGGGTCCTAGCCGACGAGCACGACCCGGTCGTGCGCGGCCGGGCCGCGATCGCTCTGAACTTCTTCGCAGACGGACCCGAAGGCGGTCGCTGCGCGACCGCGCTCGCTGCGGCGATGAACGAAACCGATCAGTACGTCCGCGAACGCATCATGTGGACGATCTTCCGTCGGTACGCCGCGCGCGTGCCGCGTTCGGTGCTGACCGGCGGCCTCGATGACATCGACGAAGTGGTACGCATCGAAACGGTTCGTGCCTACGGGAAGCTCAAAGACTCGGCCGCGGCTGCGGACCTCCAGCGGACGCTGAACGACTCGTCATGGCGCGTCCAGGAGCAAGCCGCGGAATCGCTTCTCGCGCTGCAAGGCAAGCCGATCCACACAAGCTGGACGGCAATCCCGTCGTTCGTGCACGTTCCGCCGACGGCGCCCGACCCGCTCGCTTCAGAGCGGACGATTCCTATGACGGTACCTTCCGGAAAGCTCGCGGCGCCGGACCCGATGACGGCCGATCTGGGTCCCGATCTCTTGCCGAAGACCGCGCAAGATATGACGTCGCCGGCGCACGGACCGCATCCGCGTTTGCGCATCGTTACGACGAAGGGCAACATCTACGTCGCGCTCTTTCCCGAATGGGCGCCGCTCACCGTCGAAAACTTCCTGAATCTGAGCGCGAGCGGCTTCTATAACGACAACCGGTGGTTTCGCATCGTTCCGGATTTCGTCGTGCAGACGGGCGAGAAAGACGACAAGAACGCGCCGGGTCCGGGCTACACCATCGGCGCTGAACAGAATCCCGTCGAACAGGATTCGTTCGTTATTTCGATGGGTCTCAATTACAACGACAAGACGAACACGCCGTTGCTCGATTCAGCGGGGTCCGAATACTACATCACGCTGTCGCCGCAATTTCATCTCGATAATGCGTTCACCGTATTCGGCCGAGTCGTCAGCGGCTACAACGTCTTAGGACGCCTCGTCGAATCAGATCGCGTCATCCGAATCGAGCGCATCTCCGATGTAACGCTGTAGTACAAGTGGTTGCTAAAACGTGCGATCCGAATCCAGGAGGATCGTAACGGGGCCGTCGTTGATGAGTTCGACTTGCATGTCGGCGCCGAATTCGCCGTAAGCGACTTCGAGACCGAGCTTTTCCAGTTCGCGGCCCGTCTCTTCGTAGAGATCGCTCGCGAGCGGTTCTTTTGCCGCCGTGATGAACGACGGCCGCCGGCCTTTGCGCGCGTCCCCGTGCAAGGTGAATTGCGAAACGAGCAGCACGGCACCGCCGACGTCAAGCACGCTGCGGTTCATCAAGCCGGCCTCGTCGGTGAAGATGCGCAGGTTCGCGACCTTCTCCGCCGTCCAGCGCGCATCGCCCGAATCATCCGCGACGCCGACGCCGATGAGCACGAGCAATCCCTGGGCGATTTTGCCGGTGATGCGCTCGTCGACGCGCACTTCCGCACGCGCAACCCGCTGAACGACGGCTCGCATCGTTGGGGTTACTTCGAGAACATCGATGAGAGGGCGAAGAACGCGTTCTCGCGCCGTTCCATCACGCGGCGATAGAAATAGCCGGCCCAGTGCGTTCCGAACGGAATGTAGACCCGCATGCGGTAGCCGTCGGCGACCAGCTCGCGCTGCACTTGCGGACGGCAACCGTAGAGCATTTGAAACTCGAACTTGTCGTGGGAGATCTCTTCGTCCTTGACGATCGCGCGCAGCGAGTCGATCAGCTGGCGATCGTGCGTTGCGAGGCCCGGGTAGTTACCGCGGGTCAGAAGTTCGCGCCCAAGTTTGAGATAGTTCTCCCGGATCTCTGACATCTCTTTATACGCGATCTCCGGCGGTTCGTTGTACGCACCCTTACAGAGACGAACGCGGGCGCCGAGTTCGATTGCGCGCTCCACGTCGGCGGCCGTGCGTTTGAGATACGCTTGCAAAACGATGCCGACGTTCTTGTGCGTCGCAAATGCGCGCTCGAAAACGCGTAGCGTGACGTCGGTTACTGACGAGCCTTCCATGTCGATCCGTACGAACGGATCCGCGTTGCGCTGCGCTTGATCTAGAACGTACAGCAAATTGTCAAGTGCGAAATCTTCGCTGACGAGCAATCCCATTGCGGTCAACTTCACCGATACGTTCGTGTTGGCGCCGCTGAGGCGAATTGCATCGAGCATCTCGATGTAGGCATCGCGCGTTTTTATTGCGGCTTCGCGTTCGAGCACGTCCTCGCCCAGAAAGTCCAGGGTCGCCGTCATGCCGTCGCTGTTGAGCTTGCGCACGGCTTGGATCGCCGAATCGATCGTCTCGCCGGCGACGAACCGCTTAGCGAGAAAGAAGAAGTTCTTTTGAAAGGTAGAGTCAGGGGCGAGCAAACGATCGATCATGGCCATATCGGCCCTACTCTACGACACGCCGCCGTAAAATCCACGCAATCGCAAGCACGATTGCGGCGAGTACGACAAAACCATATGTCAGAGCGAGCGCTGCGCGTACGCCCGTTGCGGATAGTGCGACATACAGCGCAACCGGCAGAGAGGAAGGATGGTAGGCGAGGACGCTCGTCGCACCGTACTCGCCGATCGCACGCAGCCACGCGAAGGCGATTCCGGCCAGAACGTTTCCCGCCGCCGCCGGCACGGCGATGGCGCGAAAGATGCGCCACTCGCTGACGCCCAGCGTCCGCGCGGCCTCTTCATAAATCGGATCGGCGGCGCCGAACGCCGCGGCAGATGCGATTGCGACAAAGGACCCGGAAACAAAAAACTCGGCAGCCGCAACGCCGCCAAGTGAATCGGGGACCGGTGTGCCGTGCAGCACCGAGAGTAGCAAAATTCCGGACGCGACCGGTGGAAACGCGAGCGGAAGCGCGAGCACGAAGAGCAGGGGAATTGCGTAGAAGCGCGGCGCGCGTGCAAGCCAATACCCCGCAGGTACACCGAGAATGGCTGCGACTCCGGTCGCCCATAACGAGGCTTCGAACGACACGCGGAGTGCTGCGAGCGCCTGGGGCTCGCTAAAGGCGCGGCCCACTTCCGCCGGAGAAAGCGTGACCAGCACTGCAACGATCGGAGCGGCAATCGCGGCGAGCAAGAGAATTGCGGCCGCGGGAAAGAACAGTCCGGGCACCGGGCGCGCCATCATGGAAAAGTTTACCAAAGCCTCACCGCTTGCGCGAGGCCGGAAGAGAATAGGGACGAATGCCAGACGAGATGGTCCAGCGCAACTGGCGTGTTTTGATTGCGGATGATGACCCTGCTATCTGCACGCTGATCGACACAGTGCTTCGAAAAGGTCCATATGAAATGGTGATGTGCAACGACGCCGAGAGCGCGCTCGTCGCCGTCGATCGTCAAGGGCCTTTCGATATCATCATCTGTGATTTCATGCTTCCCGGGATTTCGGGTATCGATCTCATCGAACGGTTGCGCGCAAAGGAGGGCACGCGGGGCGTCCCCATTCTTATGATCTCGGGCCACACGAATTATGCGATGGACGGCCGCGCGAAGAACGCCGGCGCCAATCTCTTCCTCAACAAGCCCTTCACAATTTCGCAGTTGCGTTCAGCGGTAACGCATCTGCTCTCGCAATCGATCAAGGCGTCGTCCTTCTAAGGTCCGCGCGTGGCGCTTTCTTCAGCGATTAAACTCGTCGCGATTGCCTTTTCGCTCGCCCTTGACGTCTTTGCGGTGAGCATCGGCGTCGGCGTGCGCGGTGTCGAGCGTTCCCTAAAGATCCGCATCGGCATTGCATTTGCTTGCGCCGAGATCATCATGAACCTCATCGGTGCCGGCCTTGGTATCGTCACCGGCAAGCTGATCGGCGATGTTGCGGGATATCTTGGGTTCGTCGCGCTCCTGCTCGTCGGTCTGTACATGATTTATGAGGCCAAACGCGACCTGGGCGACCGCCCCCGTATGGATCTCTCGCGCGGATGGGGCTTGGTGGTCGCGTCGCTCTCCATCAGTCTCGACTCATTGGGAATCGGGTTTTCCATTCTCTACATCGGCGTGCCGCTCGCGCTCGCGCTCGCGGTGATCGGCGCCGTCTCGGTTGCGGCAACGACCCTGGGCCTGACTCTTGGCCGCCGCCTCGGCTCGCGCATCGAGGACTCCGCAGAACTGCTCGGCGGCGTATTGCTCGCACTAACCGGCGCGGTGTTCATCGTACTCAAGGCGCTCCATATCGGCTAGACGAAAGCGGCGTCAATGCACGTTGACGTCGGTGATTCGATTCTCCGGCTGGCGCAAGAAACGGGAGCGCCGTCCCTCGTCGTGGTCGGAACCGGAAAAAACGTCGGGAAGACGGTTGCGATGCGTGCGATTTATCGCGCTGCCGTTGCGCGCGGGATTGCGCCGGGATTGACTTCGATCGGCCGCGACGGTGAAGCGATCGACGTGGGCGACGCGCAATCGAAGCCGCGCCTCCTTCTGCGCGGTGGAACCGTCCTCGCAACCGCGCGCGACGTCCTTCCTGCGTCTCCCGCGAGTGAAATGCTCGAGCTCTCCGCGCTGGCAACTGCCGCGGGCCGCCTCGTGTACGCGCGCGTTCATTCCGACGCGTACTACGAATTAGTAGGGCCGCCGACCGCATCGGGCTTGCGCGAAGCAATCGAGACGCTGTTGCATCACAGCCCGTATGCAATCGTCGACGGCGCGATCGACCGGATTGCGGCGCTCGCCGGCGGCCGTGACGCCGTCGTCGTTGCATGCGGTGCGTCAGCATCGCCGACGATTGACGAAGCCGTTGCCGACGTTCGCGCGCTCGTCGCGCGATTGAGCGTTGCGCGCTACGACGGGAACGAGCCGGCAGTGCATATTGACGGCGCGCTGACGCCGTCACGTGCAACGCAATTGATTCGCGAACGCGAGACGCGCGCGATCGTTGTCCGCGATCCGACGCAAATTGCGTTGACCGGACGCGGCGCGCTGCACGCGCTCGGGCACCTGCGCATTCGCTGCCAACGTGAGATTCGGGTCGTGGCGGTGACCGTCGCCTCAATCGGACGGGATCGTACGTTCGAGCCGCGCTCATTCGTGCGCGAGGTCGCGGCGGCGACCGGTGTTCCGACCTTCGACGTGTATGCCTCGGAGCGCGCGGCGTGAAAGCTGCTGGACTTCTCGACGACGTCACCGCGCGCACCGTCGAATTCCGCTGGCTGCGCAGCGCGCTCGCACCCGCGAGCCCGTACGGCGAGCGTATCTTCGAGCGCATCACGCCGTTCGTGCCCGGCGAAGAGCCGCTCGCGCAAGCTCGCGCGCAACGTGTCGCCGCCATTGCTTCCGCGCTCACTTCACAAACGCTCGATGCAATGCGCGACGTGTTGCGCAACGCGCCCGACGCGTCGAATGCGATCGCGCGCGCATCAATGGGCGACGCCCTTACCGATGCGAACTTGTTCGAATTGCAGCGGTTCTTCGATGCATGCGTTCGGCTGGATACGTTAGCCGGCGGAGTCGAAGCGTTGCCGCGCATCGTATCGCCGGCCGTGATGAAGAGTGCGCGCCGTCTCGAACTCGGGCGCGCCGGGAAGTTCGGGTTTTATCTTGCCGACACGTTCGATGCGGCGCTTGGGCGGGCTCGCGCGGCGCTTGCGCAAGCGCAGGCGGAGTATGATGCGGCACGCGGACGAACGACCGCGGCGGTTGCAGAACGTCTCGGGCGCGAGGTTGAGTCCAACGAATTCATCATCATGCGAAGCGATCTCAACGGCGCGCTTCCGGAGGGCGTCCGCGTCGTACGCGAAGCACCGACGTACGTGCTGTGCGAGATCGAGGAATCGGACGCAACGCTCGCGGCCTTAGAACGGCGCGATTTCCTCGCGACGGCGATGGCCGCGGCCGAGGAATCCGTGCGCCGCGCCTTGACCGAATCGATTCGCGAACACAGCGCCGCTTTGAATGATGCCACCGATGCGTTCGGAGAAGCCGACGTGCTCGTTGCGGCGGCCCGTTTCGTTCAAACGCATGAATGCCGCATTGCGACGATCGTGTCGGAACCCACGGCACAATTTCATGATGCGCGCTTTATTCCGCTCGAGCTCGAGTTGGAGAAAGAAGGCCGGCGGTTCACGCCTATCTCGATTGCGATCGACGGCGTCGCCGTGCTGACGGGACCGAATATGGGCGGCAAGAGCGTCTGTCTGCGAACGTGCGGCTTCATCCTCGTGTGCGCGGCGTTCGGGCTTCCGGTTCCCGCATTGCGCGCAAACGTCGGATTGTTCTCGGAAATCGCGTGGCTCGGCGTGGGAGCCGAAGATGAACGCGGTGGACTGCTCTCATCATTCGCGCGCGAAGTCGTGCGCTTGCGCGATTTGCTCGAACGCGAGCGTCGTCCGCTGTTCGTCCTACTCGATGAATTCGCGCGAACGACGACGCCGCGCGAGGGGAAAGCGCTGCTCGTCGCGGTGCTCAAGCGTTTTCAGGACGCGGGAGCGCGCGGCTTGTCGGCAACCCATCTCGCCCGTGTAGCGCAAGCCGCCGAGTTACGCCACTTTGCCGTTCGTGGACTGCGCGGCATTCCCGATCGGCCGCCAACGACAGATCTTCATCAGGCACTTGAAACATTAGCGGCCTCCATGGATTACACCATTGAAGAAGTCACTGATGAAAGCGCCGCGCGTTCCGATGCGATCGCCCTTGCGGCCCTGTTGGGCTTGGACGAACACGTGATCCACAACGCGTACGACGCACTGGAGTAATGATGGACGAAGCACGCGGAAAAACGCTCGATACCGTCGCCGTCGCCGCGCTCTTTGCACTGTGGGCCGAAACGCTCGTCTCGATCCCGGGACTTCCCGACATGGTGCCGACGTCGTTTGACGCCGGCGGTGTGCCGCAAGCATATGGATCTCGATTCGAATTGCTCTTACTGCCGGCAATAGCTGCCGTCATGTGGGGAATCGTGTGGCTGACGTTGCGTTCGAAATCAATGAATCTCAACGTGCCGTTCACGATTCCCGAAGATCGTTGGCCGTTGATTCAACCGGTTAGTCAAGAGATGCAGCGCCTATTGCGCGTGGAATTGCTCGTCGGATTCGCAGCACTGCAATGGGCCATCATTGAAAGCGCAAAAGCAGACCAGCTCGTCCCGGGATTCGTTCCTATCATCATCGCAACAGTGGGCGGCGCTATCGCACTCGTCTCGTGGTTCATCCGTCGCGTTTGGACGATCGCGAAAGGTTCCTGACCCGCCTCGACAAGCTCAGGATGACACGGGGGAAGTCATCCGGAAGGCTAGGGCATGGAACCGCTGATTATCACGTGTGCGCCGGTTGGTGCGGAAGTAACGCCTGACCAGACGCCGCATCTACCGTTTACGCCGGCGAAGCTCGCTGAAACCGCCAAGGCGGTGCGCGAAGCGGGTGGTTCTATCATTCACGTTCATTGCCGCACCGACGAAGGTGCGAATACGCATGACGTGGCGCGTTTCAATCAAGCCTACCAGGCGATTCGCGGATCGTCGGACTTGATCGTTCAGTTCTCGACCGGCGGTGCGATCGGGATGACGCCGGAAGAGCGAGCATCGGTATTGCAGTTGCGCCCCGATATGGCGACGCTCACCTGCGGCAGCGTGAACTTCGGCGACGACATTTTCGAAAACAGTTTTCCAATTATGCGCGGCATTCTCGCGAAGATGCATCAGTATGGCGTGCGTCCCGAACTCGAGATTTTTGACAAGGGCCATCTCGCAAATGCGCGGCGGCTCGCGAAAGAAGGCCTGCTGAAGTTTCCGCAACACGTCGACTTCGTGTTGGGCGTTCCGGGCGGCATGGAAGCAACAGTCGCGAACCTTTGCGACCTCGTCGACGATCTTCCCGACGGCTGCACGTGGTCCGTGGCCGGCATAGGCCGCCACCAGCTGCCGATGGCTCTTGCGGCGATCGCCATGGGCGGCCACGTCCGCGTCGGTCTGGAAGACAACTTGTACTACAGCAAGGGGCGGCTCGCGCGCAATGAAGAGCTCGTCGCGCGGATCGCGCGGATCGCGGAAGAAGCAGGCCGCCCGGTTGCGACGCCGGATCAAGCGCGCGAGATTCTCGGGCTGAAGAAACAAGCTGCCGCCTAACGGCGCATGGATTTGCCGTGAACGGGCGCCCGTGAAGGGTTCGGGGCCTCGTCATGATAACTCAGCGCCGTTCGTTTCGGGCCTAGAGGCTCTCGAGCGTGGAGGGGTCCTTCTATCTTCAATTACGTGGTGCGGCGGACGCTTCAAGCCATTCCGCTATTGATTCTTATCTCGATCATTCTGTACGTGATTCTCAACAACGCGCCGGGTGGGCCGTTGGCTCCGTACCTTCAGAACCCTCACATCACGCCTGCCGACATCGAGCGGCTCAAACACAATCTTGGTCTCGATCAGCCGTTGCCGATTCGTTATTGGCACTGGCTCTTAACCGTGCTGCACGGCGATTTCGGTTATTCGACGAGTAACTCGCAGCCGGTGCTCGACGCGATTCTCGAGCGTCTGCCTGCAACGCTCGAATTGATGGTGACGTCGTTCATCTTCTCGGTCGTGATAGGACTCTCTGCCGGAATGTTCTCCGCGGTGCGTCCGTACTCGTTCGCAGATTATTTCATCACGACGTTCGCGTTCTTCGGCCAATCGATGCCGGTCTTCTGGTTCGCGCTGATGCTGCAGCTCGCGTTCGCGGTGCACGGCATTCCGTTGCCGGGCGGCTACATGATTCAATTGCCGTCCGCCGGCATCAGTAACGGAAGCGATACGTTCGATCTGGGCGATCGCATAGCACACCTCGTGCTGCCGGTGATCGTGCTGTCGCTGTTGGCGCTCGCGCTCTACAGCCGCTTCATGCGCTCGTCGCTGCTCGAAGTGATGAAGACCGATTACATGCGCACGGCAGCGGCGAAAGGTCTCGACGGCCGCACGATTCTCTTCAAACACGGTTTGAAAAACGCGCTCATTCCGGTCGTGACGATTCTCGCGCTTTCGCTGCCCGGCGTTTTGGGCGGCGCGATCGTGACAGAGACGATCTTCGCATGGCCGGGTGCGGGCCGCATGTTCTACAACGCCCTCCAACAGAGCGACATCGCGCTGATGATGGGCTACCTGCTGATCCTTGCGTTCCTCGTCGTCTTTTCAAATCTGCTCGCCGACGTACTCTACGCGTGGCTCGATCCGCGCGTGAAGTACGACTAGGAGTACGTCGATGGCAAGCACCGTTCAAGCTCCCACTCCGGCAACGCCGTTCGACGACGAAGAGGTCGTCTATTCGAAGGTCACATTCTGGACGCGTCTGCGCCGGCACAGATTAGCGGTTGCGGGATTCGTCGTTCTCATCCTGATGCTGCTTGTCGCAATCTTTGCGAAGCAGATCTCGCCGTTCGATCCAAACTTCATCGACAACGTTCACTGGCAAGGCAATCCACTGCCTCCGTGTTTCCAAGACGCCTCGCAGTGCGGCGGTCACTTCCTCGGAACGGACGAAGTCGGACGCGATCTACTCTCGCGCTTGTTCTTCGGTGCGCGCATCTCGCTTGAAGTCGGTATCTTTACCGTTGTCATCGAGTGCATCATCGGCACGATCCTCGGCGCTGTCGCCGGTTACTATGGCGGCTGGGTCGATTGGATCCTCATGCGCATCACCGACGTCTTCTTATCGATTCCGCTGCTGCCGTTGCTCTTGGTGCTCACCGCGATCGTCGCGGCGAGTTCGTCGAAGGCCGCTCTCAGTTTCGGGGTGATCGTGTTGATCATCGGCGCGCTGTCGTGGCCGTCGGTGGCCCGTCTCGTTCGCGCGTCGTTCCTGACGCTACGCGAGCGGGAGTTCGCGGAGGCAGCTCGGGCGGTCGGTAACAGCGACGCGCGGATCATCTTCCGGCACTTGCTTCCGAACGCCGTCGCGCCGATCGTCGTTCAAGCGACGCTCGACGTCGCAAACGTCATCGTCCTGGAATCGACCCTGTCGTTCCTCGGCTTCGGTATTCAGCCGCCGACGGCGTCATGGGGCAACATGCTGGCGAACGCCCAAGCAAATCTCCAGATCGCTTGGTGGGCAGCCGTCTTCCCCGGCTTGTGTATCCTCGTGACCGTGCTCGCGATCAACTATATCGGAGACGGTCTGCGAGATGCACTTGACCCGAACATGAAATAGCCGTATTCTAGCGCAGTTGCCCGAGGGCTCAGCCCCCGGTCTAACGTATGTTTTAGTCCCCCGTGCACAGGTGGCGGAATTGGTAGACGCACTAGCTTGAGGTGCTAGCGGGAGCAATCTCGTCCGAGTTCGAGTCTCGGCCCGTGCATATTCTTGGTTGAGCCCGAGGTCTACGCCTCGGGCTCTTTCGTATCTACACGTGGAACACTGGCCAGATCAAATTCCGAGGAGGTCACATGAATCGACGGTGGTCCGGCAACTATTTGGCTCTCGGAATCGCTCTTGGAGCGAGCATCGGGGTTGCGATGCATCAGTTGGCCATCGGCGTCGCACTTGGAGTCGCCGTGGGAGCAGCGCTCGCGGCAGCTAATCGCAACCGCGGCAACTAACCAGCCGGGTCGTGGTCACAGCCATCTCCAGTCGCTTGTTAGATGCAAGTATCAGATGGAGGTATCCGCGTGTGCGCTTCTCGCGTTTCGCACTTTGCCTGATCCTTGTCGCTAGTACGCTTCCTCTTGCTGCGACGGCCGACTCAAGTCTTGATTCTCGCATCGGGCCGACCGCGCCGTACCTTCCGACGAATCGCGCCGCGGAAATCGCGCTCGCGCGCACTGCCGCCCCGCCCGCAATCTCGGCCGATGCGAGCGTCTATATCCTCGGGCCGCACGGGTATGAAAAGGTTGTCGATGGCACGAACGGCTGGGTCTGCATCGTCGGACACTCGTTCGATGCGTTTTTCAACGATACGGAATTCTGGCTTCCAGAGAACCGTTCACCAGCGTGCTTAAACCCGCCGGCGGTAGTAACAGAGCTGCCGCGGTTCGTACAGCGTTCACAGTGGGTGATGGCGGGCGCATCGATTCAAGAAATGATTGCGAAGACGAAGGCCGCATTAGCCGACGGCACTCTTAAGCAGCCGGCGCCCGGCGCGTTTGCGTTCATGCTGTCCAAGAAGGGCTATTTGAATCACGCGCACGGCCCATGGCATCCGCACGTCATGTTCTTCGTGCCGTATAGCCAACTGCAGAGTTGGGGAGCCGCGGCTATCGCTGACGCACCGATCCAGAGTTACGGCGAAAATGGTTCGCTCGAGCCTTTGAACGTCGACATCCCGGTCAAACGCTGGTCCGATGGATCGCTCGATATGCCGAAAGGGTCCCCGGCGCATCAATAAAGATGGTGTGAGCGTCCACCTCGTGTCATCTGCGACGAACAACGCAAGGACTGAAAGAAACGGTCGTGGATAAGGATCGGGTGGCGCCGCCGGAGATTGAGGTTCGTGCGGAAACCGCCGCTGATACCGGCGCAATCGGTAAGGTCGTCGAAGTTGCGTTTCGAACAGCGCCGTTTTCAAACCATACCGAGCAGTTCATCGTCAGCGCGTTGCGACGTTGCAATCAGCTCGCGATTTCGTTAGTGGCTGCGGCTCGCGACGGCAGCATCATCGGGCATGTGGCTTTTTCACCCGTCACGATTTCTGCGGCTGCAACAAAATGGTATGGTCTTGGGCCGGTTTCCGTTTTGCCGGATTACCAACGGAGAGGCATCGGCTCACTCTTGATACGAGCCGGTCTTGCCAAACTGCAAAGCGTTGGCGCCGCCGGTTGCGTAGTGCTCGGCGATCCGCATTACTACGGTCGCTTCGGATTCAAAGTCCGTCCCGGTCTCGAATTGCCGGGTGTTCCGCGCGATCATTTCCTCGCGCTGTCATTTGTCGCTAAATTACCGGTCGGAACTGTGAGGTATCACGGCGCCTTCGACACAACCGCGTAAGCGACGCGACCGAAGCCCTTTGCGCTAGAGCGGAGAGACGTTGTAGCTCGTTTGAACGAGACGGCATAGACGACGAAGCACCGGTCGAACTGAAGCGACTGCACGCCGCCGCCGCTGCCGGCGCGGCAGTCAAGCAAGGGAAAGACCCTTGAGTAGCGCGATCCATCCGTATAAAGTCACGATGACCGGAAGTGGATCGCCCGACCATCGGTTGTGGAGGACCACCATGTCAGGCCAACCAGCATCGTAAAGATGCCGGTTACCCAGGTCAGCGGCGCATCCTTAAAGAGCGCGCCGACGGTCGCTATTGACGATTGGCGAGTAGCGATCCGCCTGAGGCCGACGAGTACGATCCGGAGGCGGACCACTTTCGCGAGAAATTTGTCAGTATTGCCCCTCGACGCTAATGCCGGCGCATGAAGGCATCGAGAATACCCGGTGACCCAATTTGATATCCCGCTGATCACGGGTTAAGTGAACCTTGAACTGCGGGATGGTAGGCTCAACTAAGAAATCAAGAGCCGACGAAACAACGAGCATCTTTCGCGCGTAGTGGGAGTAGTTCGTCTCGAGGAGTCTCTACTGTGTGGTTAACCCGCTTTGCCATTCAACGCTCCGTGATCACCATTATGGTGTTCGCGGCGCTGATCATTTTCGGGACCATTTCGTTCTTCCAGCTCGGACGTAGTTCGAACCCGCCCAATACGAATTTCCCGGTAGTGGTGGTCTTCGCGAGTTATCCCGGCGCCTCGCCCCAAGACATGGAACGCATGGTCATCAAGCCGATTGAGGACCAGATGACGGGCGTCGAAAACCTTGACGAGCTCGATGCGACGGCGCAAGAAGGCACGGCGGTCGTCGTTGCACTGTACAAGATGGGCACGGACGTCGATCTCGCGGCGATCGACGTGCAGCGTCGCGTCGATACGGCGCGCGTGTACATGCCGTCGGACCTCAATCCCCCGACGGTAAGCAAGGAAGGGCAGTCGGAACCGCCGCTGCTCGATATTGCCATTAGCTCACGGTCGCTCACGCAACCGCAGATCGCCGACGTCGTCAACAACCAGGTCTCGCCGCTCGTGCAGCAGATCCCGAACGTGCAGACCGTTGATGTGTACGGCACCGCGGATCGCGAGTTCCACGTCGAGCCCGATCCGACGCGTCTCGTAGGCACCAATGCCACGCTTGAAGACGTCTTCAACGCGGTCTCGACAAATAACCTGAACGTTCCCGGCGGTATCATGACGCAGCCGACGCGTGAAGCGACCGTCGCCGTGCATTCCTATATCAACGAAGCGACCGATATCCTCGGTGTTCCGCTGCCGGTTCCGCTTTCGTCGAATAAGAATCTGCACGTCGGCGATGTCGCAAATTCGTATGACAGCCACATCGAAATGCGAACGATCTCGAGTTTCAACGGCGAGCCGCGCGTCTACATGAGCATCAACCCTACGCTCAACGCCGACCAGATCAAGTCGACGCAGACCGCGCGCGAAGAGATGAAGAAAATCGAGGCAAAGTTCCCGCAGCTTCAGTTCCATGAAATCGATGCGCCTGCCGACTACACCAGCCAGCAGTTAACCGGTGTCGGCTGGTCGCTGCTACAAGGTATCTTCCTGACGGCGCTCGTTATGCTGCTATTCCTGCATGCATGGCGCAACGCCGTCGTCGTCTTCCTCGCGATTCCGACGTCAATTTTTGCGACCTTCATCCTGATGCGGCTCTTCCAATTCCACATCGACTCGCTCTCGATGATGGGCCTCTCGCTGATCATCGGTATCTTGGTCGACGACTCGATCGTCGTGCTCGAGAACATCACGCGCCATCGCGACATGGGCGAAGACCCGCTCAATGCCTCGATCAACGGACGATCGGAAATCGGCTCCGCCGCAGTCGCAATCACCATGGTTGACGTGATCGTCTTCCTGCCGATTGCGTTCTTGCCCGGAATCGTCGGTGCGTATCTAAAAGAGTTCGGCGCGGTCGTCGTCATCGCGACGCTCTTTTCGCTCTTCGTCTCCTTCACGCTGACGCCGCTGCTCGCCGCGAAATGGAGTGTGCTGCGCCGATCGGAAGCCAAGCCGAAATGGCTGCTTGCGCTCGACAATCGTATGCTCGATGCGGGCGTGTTTACAGCAGCCGTCGTTATGTTCGGCATCGGTCAGGTGACGGGGTTCTACACGCTCAACGTCATTGCGATCTTCGTGGTCGCCGCGTTGATCCTCAATGCGTTCGTGCACCGCTATGACACAATTCTCAAACACTATCGCGATACTCTGCTGCCGTTTGCGCTGCGTCATGGAAAGTTCGTCGTGTTCGTTTGCGCAGTGCTCTTCGCAAATGCGCTCTCGCTCGTTGCCGGCGGACATATGGCGACCGTGTCGGTCGACATTGCGGTTCTCGTGTTGCTGCTTATCGGGCATGGGCTCGGCTTGGTCTTTCGCGCGACGAGGCGCGAGCCGTTCAAAGGTACGCGTTCGCCGCTGAATTTCTTCCGCTCGCTCGGAACATCGCGAGGAACGATGATTGCGTCGTTCGTGCTTCCCGCCATCCTCGCCGCGTGTATGTTCCCGCTGGGTGTCAGCACAGACTTCGTTCCCGCTCAACAGGACGGCGAGATCGATATGGTGGTGACCTATCCGGCCGGTACGCCGATTGCAACCACTAACAAGTACGTGGTGCAGCTGGAAAATGCGATCATGAAGATTGCCAATGTGGAATCGGTGAGTTCGACCGTCGGACGCAAACGCTCGGGTCACGGCAGCGTTACCGGCGGAAATTACGCGTCCTTGAACGTCCAGATGCAAAAGGGCCACTACAAAGAAACGGACCGCGCTTCCGCTCAAATCCGTAAACTTACATATCTCGTTCCCGGCGCGGAAATGGACGTCGCGGGTGATACAGGAAACGGCTCGGCGATTTTCTATGCGCTAACCGGTCCCGACGATCAGATCGGTCCGGCCGCGGAGAAAGTCGCGAAGTACCTTCGCAGCGTTCCGGGCACGGTCAACGTGCAAACGAGCGCGGAACAAGGCGCGCCGCGGCTCAACGTCGACATCGATCGTGCACGCTGTGCGCTTCTCGGCGTCAATCCGTCGGATGCCGCAACGGTCGCTCGTATCGCGGTTGACGGCGCCGTCGCGACGCGCGTGCGAACCGCAACGGGCCTCGTCGACGTACGCGTGCAGTTCCCGCTATCGGACCGCACGACCGTCGAACAGCTTCAAAACGTTCGCGTTCGCGCGGAAGACGGAACTCTCGTTCCACTCAGCAGCGTCGCGGCGTTCAACTGGACGACGGCGCCGACCAAGATCGAGCGTATGAACCGTCAGCGTGTCGTCAACATCCTTGGTGATTTACTCCCGGGCTACTCGCTCGGTCAAGTATCGGGACCGCTCGATCGCAAGTTGAAGTCTCCCGGCTTTTTACCAGACGGCGTCGGTCTCAAGCCTGAGGGCAACTCACAATACATGGTCGAGACGTTCCAAAACATGGGCATTGCGCTCGTAACGTCGTTCATGCTCGTGTACATGCTCATGGTGATTCTGTACGGATCGTTCTTGGAACCGCTCATCGTCATGTTCTCGGTGCCGCTTGCGATCATCGGTGCACTGACGTTCCTCGCGATTCTCGGGAAACTGCCCGGCGGTCAAGCGCAATCACTGAACATCATCTCGATGCTCGGCATCGTGATGCTCTTCGGACTCGTGGCAAAGAATGGGATTCTGCTCGTCGATTACTCGAATACACTTTGCAAACGCGGCATGCGCGTGCACGACGCGGTGTTGCAAGCGGCTGGGACGCGATTCCGTCCGATCATCATGACGACGGCTGCAATGATCTTCGGTATGTTGCCGCTCTCGATGGGCTACGATGCCGGTTCCGAATGGCGCCAGGCGATTGGTACCGTTATCATCGGCGGTCTCTTGAGCTCGCTGATTCTAACGCTGTTCCTCGTACCGATGATCTACAATACTTGGATGGGCTTCCTAGAACACCGCGCCGACCGCAAAGCAGTGGAGCGCGAGCTCGAAGGGTCAAACGTACCGGCACACGTGTAAGACAAAGGACGGGCTGTGATTAAGGCCCGCACGGTTGGGTATACGTCGACCGATGAACAGGACGATTGCACGACGTACCGCACTTGCAGTTCTATTCGCAGCCCCGTTCGCGGCATCCAGCCTTTTACCGGCTCGCGTCGCTGCCGCGAACGTGAACGTTATCGTCAACGGTCAGCAGGTTTCATTCGATCAACCGCCGATCGAGCGCGCGGGTCGCGTGTTCGTCCCGCTGCGCGGCGTGTTCGAACGTCTCGGCGCGAGCGTCGTTTATGCGAACGGCGTCATCAACGCGACCGGTAACGGCCGTAACATCTCGCTGCACATCGGATCGAATCAGGCGTCGATCAACGGACAATCTCAAACGCTTGACGTCGCGCCGTTCCTCGTTGGCTCTCGCACCCTCGTGCCGCTGCGCTTCGTTGCGCAAGCGCTGGGCGCAGCCGTCGATTGGAACAATAATACGAGCACGGTGACGATCACCGGCAACGGCGGGGCGCAAAATGCGCCGCAGCAAAATCGCTCGTTCTACTTATCGAATCAGCATCCGGCGCCGAACGGTTCGACCGGCACGCAGAGTCCGGCAATTCATGCGACGTTCAGCGAACCGGTGCAGCAAAATTCGCTGCGCATCACAATCGACGGACGCGACGTGACGAGCCAGGTCTACAGCAATTCGAACGGATTCGATGTAACGCCGTCGTTCCAGCTGCCGTCCGGAACGCATCGCGTTCATGTCAGCGGCACGACCCAGGCCGGACCCGCGTTCTCGACGGGCTGGTCGTTTAGCACCGGCGGTTCGAGTGGAAACAACTTCATCCGCGGCATTCAGCCGGCACAGGGGACGCGCGTCGGCGGCAACTTCAACCTTTCCGGGCGCACGGAGCCGGGATCACAGGTTCGGATTGTGGCCAACGGTCAGGCGAACGCCTTCGGCGTCTTCCAAGTCGGAACGGGCGCATATCAAACGACGGTTCAAGCAGATTCGAACGGCGTCTTCAGCACCTCGATCACGCTCAATAATATCAGCGGTTCGCAGGTCCGGGTGCTCATCCAATCCATCGCACCCGACGGTTCCTCAGTCGAACGCACCTATACGTTCAATATGTAAAAGGCTTGTCTCTTGGGTTGGGGGGAGGAGGGCGGTTGTGGACACAACCGCCCTCATCATTATGCGTATCGATATTTGGAGCGACATCGTCTGCCCGTGGTGCTACATCGGCGAAACGCGCTTCGATCGCGCGCTAGAGCGATTTGACGGCGATGTGACGATTCTCCGCCATCCGTTTCAACTCGATCCCGAGGCGCCGATTCCCGGCGTTCCGGCGCGCGAGCGCTACGCGAAAAAATTCGGCGATGAGGCGCAACCGATTCTTGCGCGCGTGACGAGCGAAGGGTCAAACGAAGGTCTCGTGATGGACTTTGACCGCGCGCTTACCGCGAACACGTTCGACGCGCATCGCGCGCTCGCGTTTGCGCGCGCAAACGGCGACGAACATGCGTTGCAGAAGTCGCTCTTTTCCGCATATTTCAACGAAGGACTCGATATCAGCGATCGCGCGGTGTTGGCGCGCCGCGGGGCGGATGCAGGTCTCGATCCGCAGGCATTGTCTGCGTATCTGGAGAGCGACGAGGGCGTGGACCGCGTTCGCAAGGAACTCGTCGCCGCCTTCGACAGCGGGATTACCGCCGTTCCGAGCTTCGTCTTCAACGGCGAATTTTTGGTGCCGGGTGCGGTCGATACCGAAACGTTCGTGAAGATTATCGAGCAAATGCGCGATGTCGCGTAATGCGCTCGTTACCGGTGCGGCGAGCGGAATCACCGCGAGGATCGCGGCAGCGCTCGCGCACGACGGATTCGAGCGCGTTACAATCACGTATCGTACGACGCCGCCTGATGAAACGCTGCGCGCAATTGAAGCTGCCGGTGCGCGAGCCTCGGCTCTCCGTGTCGACTTCTCGGCGTCCGAAGACGAAGTGATCGCCGCGCTCGACGAGCTCGCGCAAACACGCGGACCGTTCGATACGCTCGTTCACGGCGTCGGGCCTATGGTGGTCAAGCGGTTCGAGCGGCTGACGGTGGACGACTATCGCGAGATGTTCGACGGTAACGTGCGCAGTTCGGTGCTCGCTGCGCGCGCCGTGCTTCCTGCCATGCGAGAGGCACACTTCGGGCGCATCGTCTTCTTCGGGATGAATGGATCGAGCGAAACGCGTCCGTTTCGCGGCTTTACGCTCCACCAGGCGGCAAAGAGTGCGGTGGTCGCCTTTGCGCGTTGCCTAGCGCTTGAGGAAGCGCCGCGAAATATCACTGTGAATGTGATCGAGCCCGGACACATCCGGCACAAGGATGTCGATCGTATGGAAGCGCTCACAATGCGCAGTCCGGCTCCGCGCGGTCGAGCGGGAAGTTTCGAAGATGTTGCCGACGTCGTACGGTTTTTAGTTGCGCGGGAGCGCGATTATGTCACAGGAGCAGTGATTGCTGTGACCGGGGGGTTGACGGAAGCCGACGAGCGAAACGGCTGAGCTCCATGAAATATCGCGATGAGTCGGATGGGCATCGCGCCTTTGCCCTCCCCGGCGCCAGCTTGCATTATGGGCCGGATAAAACGGTCATCGTCGAGCATATCGACCTCTATCTCGAACCGAACCTCGAAGCGCAAACGCTCGACGGCGTCTGCACGACGACCGTACGCGCGCTCGACGAGCCCGTGGACCGGCTCGAGCTCAATTCCGTCGATCTCGCGATTTCGCGCGTGGAGCGTGACGGCAAGACGCAAGCATATGACTCGCGCGACGGCAAACTTGCCGTCGCATTGGAACCGCCGATTGCGCCGGGCGAACGCGCGACATTTGCCGTCACCTATCGCGCCGTAAAGCCGCGTCACGGGTTGTTTTTCATCGAACCGACGCCGGAGTACCCCGATCGCGCTCGCCACGCGTGGACGCAGAGCCAGGACGAAAACGCGCGCTTTTGGTTTCCGTGCCTCGACTATCCGCACTCGAAGCAAACGACGTCGACCACCGTCGTCGTTCCGAAGGGAACGTTCGCGCTTGCAAACGGTGCGCTCGTCGAACGTGTAGACGCGGGCGAGCGCACGCGGTTCGTCTATCGCCAAGACGTTCCGCATCCAACCTATCTGATGACGCTGGTCGCGGGGCCGTTCACGGAAATCGAGCAGCGCAACTCCGGATCGCGCAATGTGCCGGTATGGTATTACGTGCTGCCGGGCCACGAAGCCGACGGCGAACGCGCCTTCGGCAATACACCTCGCATGATCGACGCATTCGAGGAACGGATCAAGACGCCGTATCCGTACGCGCAGTATTCGCAGATCGCCGTTAGCGACTTTATCTTTGGCGGAATGGAGAACACGTCGGCGACGACGCAGACCGATCGCACGTTGCACGACCAGCGTGCGCATATCGACTTTTCGAGCGATCCGCTCGTCTCGCATGAGCTCGCGCATCAATGGTTCGGCGATCTACTCACGTGCCGCGATTGGTCCCACGCCTGGCTCAACGAAGGGTTCGCGACGTACTTCGAATGCGTATGGCGCGAAGCCGATCTCGGATACGACGAATATCTCTACGACGTCTTCGGCTGTGTCGCGCGGTATATAGACGAAGACGGTAATCGCTACCGCCGCCCCATCGTGTGCAATCGCTTCATCGACCCGATCGAACTCTTCGACCGTCATCTCTACGAGAAAGGCGGCGCGGTCGTGCACATGCTGCGCGGTGAGCTGGGTGACGGGCGGTTTTGGCGGTCGATCGCGCACTACGTGCAGCAAAACGCAGGCCGCAACGTCGAGACGATCGACTTGATTCGTGCGATCGAAGAAGCGACCGGACGCAACATGCGCGCATTTTTCGATCAGTGGGTCTTCCGCGGCGGGCATCCCGAGTTGGAAGTAAGCGTGAGTTGGGATGCGGAGCGCAAAGCCGCGACGGTCACGATCGATCAGAAGCAAAAGATCGACGATGAGAATCCGGCGTACCGGTTCGACGTCGACTTGGCGTTTTGTAGCAGTGCACCGCCGGCCATTGCGACGGATTTCGGAGCGGGACCGTTGCCGGGCGAACGGCGCGTTCGCGTGCATGTGGAGCGCGGCCACGAAACCGTTACCATACCGCTTGATGCCGAACCGAATCTCGTGCGATTCGATCCGGGCGCGTTTCTGCTCGGAGACGTGACGTACAAATTCGGGACCGAATTCGCGGCACTTGCCGTTGCCTCGGATCCCGATCCCGTCGCACGCATCCGCGCGGCGCGGGAATTGGCGAAGGACGGCGCACAGCGCGCTCGGGAAGCGCTCGCAGACGCTTTCAAACGCGAGCCGTTTTGGGGCGTATTGGAAGAAGCGGCGAACGCGTTGAGTGCAACGCGCGCGCCGTGGGCCCGCGAGATTCTCGTGCAAGCGCTCGCGCATCGGCATCCGAAGGTGCGCCGCGCTGTTGCGGCCGCGCTCGGCAATTTCCGCGACGAAGCGGTTGCGGCTGCGCTGCTGCCGCTCGCAAAGGACGACGAGTCGTATTTCGTGCGCGCGGCGGCGTTGACGTCGCTTGGGAAGACGCGCGACGCGCGCGCGTTCGACGTGTTGCGCGAAGCCGTGAACGAGACGACGTGGAATGGAATCGTTGCCGCCGGTGCCGCACGCGGCCTGGCTGAACTCGCGGACCAACGCGCAATCGATCCGCTGATCGATGCGACGCGACTCGGACGCGACGAAGGGTTGCGACGTGCGGCCGTACCTGCGCTTGCGCGCGCGGGCGAACTGCTCGCCGAAGCGCGACCACGCGTCATCGACGCGCTCGATCACTTGCTCGACGACCCGATGTTCCTCGTTCAACTCGCGGCAATTTCCGCCGCGGAAACTCTCAGCGACGACCGTCTCCTCGGAACGCTCGATCGCCTTAGCATCAGCGGATTCGACGGACGTGTCCGTCGCGACGCTATTGAAGCCGCACAACGCATTCGTGAAGCACAGAAAGTACCCGCGCAGGTAACCGCCTTGCGCACAGATCTCGATGCCCTACGTGAAGATCAACGCAAACTCCAGGACAAGATCGAAGCGCTCTCGCGCTCGTAAACGCCCAGCCGTCGCTCTCGTAACGCTCCTCGTCATCATCCTCGCGGTCGCCGCGTTGATTCGGGGTGCGCTGGTGCATCAGCCGAAGACGACGACCGTTTCCGTTCGTCCGACCGTAACGCCCGCGCCGACGGCTGCGCCTGCGAACGCATGGTCCCCGTCGGAACTCTCGCGCGCGCGCACGATGCTTGCGCAAACGTTCGCGCCCGCAATGGGGGCGAGCGATCGCGCAAGTCTCGTCGTGATCGGCGCGCGTGGCGAGACGATCTATTCCTCCGGTGCCTCGAACCTTGCTACGCCCGCGTCGGTGCAGAAGTTGATCGTCGCGTACTCGTCGCTCAATCTGCTCGGGCCGACGTACCGCTTTCACACGTTACTTGCCGCGGATCATCCGATCGGCTCAGACGGCGTGCTGAACGGAAATCTGTGGCTCGTGGGTTCGGGCGATCCATCGTTTCGCAGCGCCGACTTGCAGACCGGCGTTGCGACGTTGCACGAGGCGGGACTACGAAACATCGACGGCGGTGTTGCGATCGATCCCACGGCGATTCATGGACCGGAGATCAATCCGCGTTGGAGTGCTGCAGACGCCGGCGAAGATTTTCAAACGCCGGTCAGCGGTGTGTCACTCGACGGTGATACCGAGGAATTTCGGATCTACGGAACGTCACCCGGCGCACCCGCGCGCGTGGTCGTGATTCCGAAGAGCTCCGACATTCGCACGTACGGAACGGTGACGACGAGCAGCGGTGCGGATTCCGTCATCATCGCGCCGGAAGATGCGAACACGTTTGCGTTTAGCGGATACATTCCGGCCGGTGTCGAGGAGAAGTTCTGGCTTCCGGTTCATGACATCCCGCGTCATGCGGGCGACGCGTTGCAAGCGATGCTCGCGCAGTCCGAGATTCGCACGTCGGCGAGGCCGTCGGTCGGGACGGTTCCGCTCGATTCCATCGCGTTGTGGGAGCATCGCTCCGCACCGTTACCGTCGCTCGTGACGCACATGCTCTACGTTTCCGACAATCATTACGCCGAACAGTTGCTGCGCACAATCGGCGGCGACGTCGGCGGAAATCCCGACGATCGGAGCGGCGTCGCCGCTGAGCTTGAATTCTTACGTTCACGCGCGATCCCGACACCGGGTATCCGGCTATACGATGGAAGCGGGCTGGCGGAAGCTAATCGTGTTTCCGCGCTGACGCTCGCGCGCATACTCAGTGATGCAGAGTTGCGGGACAACGGCGCGGAACTCTATCCGCTGCTTCCGGCCGGCGGACGCGACGGAACGCTGAAATACTATCACTTCACGACGGCCCGCGTGCGGGCGAAGACGGGGCACTTGAGCGATGCCGATTCCCTTGCGGGATACGTCGACACGAAGCACCATGGGAGGCTCGCCTTCGCGTTCATGATCAATGACTCGCCCGGTGATCCCGACGACGCATACGTGCACGCGCTCGATAGCTTATCACAGTTCTAAGGAGAGGGATGCTCGATCAGGACCTGCTGAATCGCCTCTTGATGCGCGCGCTGCGCCATGGAGGCGACTTCGCCGACATCTTTTGCGAACGGCGGCGCAGTTACGCGTTTCGATTACAGGACGGCAAAATTCACGAAGGATCATCCGCGATTACGCAGGGCGTCGGCATTCGCGTCGTTGTCGGCGAGTCCGCGGGATACGCGTACTCCGATGATCTTTCGATCGATGCGCTGATGCGCGCGGCCGATGCGGCGTCGCTCGTCGCGCGTACGCTTCCCTCGGGCAAAGAGATGCGCATCGCCGTGCAAAACGTCGACGTGCCGCGCTTATATGACGAAGAACGCGACTCGCATGCGCCTGCATCGGACTACGTCGGTCTGCTCGCGCGCGCCGACGTTGCCGCGCGCAAGTACGATTCGCGCATCGCCTCGGTCAACGCGCATGTTACCGATGAGTTGCAGGACGTGTGGATCGCATCGAGCGACGGACGGTTCGTGCACGACCATCGTCCGATGGTGACGCTCGGCGTGCAAGCGGTCGCGACCAGCAACCGTGAACGCGGCTCGGGATACGTGGGCGACGGCGGCCGCGCGTCGATCGCATTCTACGAAAAGAGCACGCCGGAAGTCCTTGCAAACGACGCTGCGCGCATAGCGACGACGAACCTGGAAGCGATTCCGGCACCGGCGGCCGAGATGGAGATGGTCGTCGGATCCGGCGGCGGCGGCGTGCTGCTGCACGAAGCGGTCGGGCATGGGTTAGAGAGCGATTTCAACCGCCGCGGGACTTCGCTCTACAGCGGACGCGTCGGCGAACGTGTTGCGAGTGACCTTGTCACGATCTACGACGATGGCGACATTCCAGACGCACGCGGATCGGTTGCCGTGGACGATGAAGGCGTTCCCGGACAACATAAAGTGCTCGTCGAGAACGGCGTGTTGCGAGGATACATGCAAGATACGCTCAACGCGCGACTGATGGGCTCGGAACCGACGGGCAGCGGACGACGCCAGTCCTTCCGCTTTCTTCCGCAGCCGCGCATGTGCAACACGTACATGCCGAACGGGACGTCGACCGTCGACGACATCATCGCGTCGACGAAGCGCGGCATCTATGCAAAGTCGTTCGCGGGCGGACAAGTCGAGATCAGCAAGGGCGATTTCGTCTTCATGGTCGCCGAAGGCTATCTGATCGAAAACGGCAAGGTAACGCGACCGGTGAAGAACGCGACAATCGTGGGAAACGGCCCCGAGGTCATGACGAAGGTGACGGCGGTCGGGAACGATAGCCGTCTCGCGCGCGGACATTACACGTGCGGAAAGGGCGGACAACACGTTCCGGTTGGAGTCGGCATGCCCACGGTCAAGATCGCGTCGATCACGGTCGGAGGCACGCAGAATGACTGAACGTGAAGCGCTCGAGCTTGCCGGCGAAGCAGTGAGTGCAGCAACGCAGGCGGGCGCAACGGCCGCGGAAGCCACACTCTCGCAAGCGCGCCGTTTTCACGTGGAAGCGCGCGACAAGACAATCAGCAAACTCGAACAATCGACGGGTGCGACGCTTCATGTTCGTCTCTTCGTCGAGGGCCGCCGCGTGACGGTTTCTACGTCGGACCTTGCGCGCGAGAACGTGCGGCGGGCGTTGCGCGAGGCCGTCGAGCAAGCGCGCGAAGTCGCGTCCGATCCGCTCGCGACGCTTCCCGAGCACTGCTCTCGATACGAAGGCAATCTTCGCTTATTCGATCCGGGGATTGCGCAGCGCGACGATGCGTTGAAGGTCGACGACGTGCTCGCGCTCGAGAGCATGGTTCGCGATGCGGACGCGCGCGTCGTCAATTCGAGCGGTTCACATTACAGCGACGCATCGTCCATAACGGCGCTTGCGAATTCATCTGGGTTTTCTGCTGCGTACACAGCGACGCGTGCATCGCTCTCGAGTGCGCCGGTCGCGCAGCACGACGGCGTGAAACGCACCGGACACTACGGTACCGCGGGGCGATTCTTCCGCGATCTGGAGTCGACGTCGATCGTGAGCCGCATCGCGGCACGGCGTGCAGTCGAGCTCTTCGGCGCGCGCAAACCGCAAACGGCGCGTCTGCCCGTCATCTTCGAACGCGACGTCGCGGCCGCCGTGCTCGACGATCTCTTCTCGGCGGTGAACGGCGGCAACGTCGCAATCGGAAACTCGTGGCTCGCGGAGCGATTGGGCGAACGCATCGGAAGCGATCTCATCACGATCGTCGACGATGGTACGCTGCCGGAGAAGTTGGGCAGTTCACCGTTTGACGGTGAAGGCGTTGCGACGCGACGAACACCGGTATTTGAACGCGGGACATTGCGATCGTTCTTGTTCGACACGTATTACGCGCGCAGACTCGGAGCTCAAACGACGGGGAATTCAACCGGCGGCGGAATCGGACCCAACAATTTTTACCTCGAGCCGGGAACGCAGTCGCTCGATGAGTTGATTGCATCGACGCCGCTCGGCGTGCTCGTGCTCGACACGATCGGTTTCGCAACCGAACACGCGACGGGAAACTATAGCCGTGGCGCGCGCGGTTTTATGATCGAGAACGGCGAACTCAGCTACCCGATCGACGAGTTCACCGTCGCGGGAAATTTTGGGGAAATGTTGGCCGCAGTCGATGCGGTTGCCGACGATTTACGATTCGATTCTTCGGTGGTCTCACCGTCGTTTCGCGTGGCAGAGATGACCATCAGCGGGAGTTAGCGATTCATGGCAAGTGTTGCGATCAGTTTTACGCTCATCATGCGGATCGAGATGCCGAACGAAAACGGTGCGTTCGGCACGCTGGCAAATGCGATCGGCGATGCCGGAGGCGACGTCGCCGCCGTTGACATGCGATCGGTTTCGAAAACACGCGTCGTGCGCGACGTCACGATCAACGTCAGCTCCGATGTGATCGCAACGGAAGTGCGCAAGGCGATCGAACGCCTTCCGGGCTTTTCAATCGTCTCGATCTCCGACTCAACCTTCCTCGCGCATCTCGGCGGCAAGATTCAAGTCGAGCCGAAGCTGCCGGTTAAAACCCGCAAAGATCTTTCGACGGTGTACACGCCCGGCGTTGCGCGCGTCTCAATGGCGATCGCCGCCGATCCGGTGAAAGCGTTTCAACTCTCGATCAAACGCAACACGGTAGCTGTCGTCTCCGACGGCACCGCCGTTCTCGGTCTCGGCGATATCGGTCCGCTCGGAGCACTGCCGGTGATGGAAGGCAAAGCGATGCTCTTCAAGCAGTTCGCGAATATCGATGCCTTTCCGATCTGTCTCGATACCAAAGACGTCGACGAAATCGTCGAAACGGTCGTGCGCATCGCCCCCGTCTTCGGCGGCATCAATCTCGAGGATATCTCCGCGCCGCGCTGCTTCGAAGTCGAACAGCGTCTGATCGAACGGCTCGACATTCCGGTCATGCACGACGACCAGCACGGCACGGCCGTCGTGATTCTGGCGGCCTTGATCAATGCGGCTCGCGTCGTTAACAAGGATCTGCACGATCTGCAAGTCGTCGTTTCGGGCAGCGGAGCGGCTGGTACCGCGACGATCAAAATGCTGCTCGAGGCGGGTGTGCGCGACGTCATTCCCGTCGATCGCAACGGCGCGCTCAATCGCGACGACCGCTACGATAACCCGCACTGGCGCTGGCTCGCGGAGCACACGAACCGCGAGAACCGCCGCGGTTCGCTGCCTCAGGTCCTCTCCGGAGCGGACGTCTTCATCGGTGTCTCCGCGCCGGGGATCCTGGAGCCGGAAGCGGTCGCGGCGATGGGGCGCGACCCGATCATCTTTGCGATGGCGAACCCGACGCCCGAAATCATGCCCGACGTCGCCGCGCCCGTTGCCGCTGTTGTAGCGACCGGGCGCTCGGATTTTCCGAACCAAGTGAATAATTTGCTCGCGTTCCCGGGCATCTTCCGCGGGGCGCTCGACGTGCGAGCGAGCCGTATCACCGAGCGCATGAAAATCGCTGCCGCCTATGCGATCGCGGCCATCGTGACGGACGACGAGCGGAGTGCGGAGTACATCATCCCGAGCGTTTTCGACCCGCGCGTGGTCGATGCGGTGGCGAAGGCGGTTGCCAGCGCAGCCGTCGACGAAGGCGTGGCGCGGCGGTCGAGTGTAAAGAATGAGGAAGAAGAAATCGATACCAGGGTGTAAGGATTTCAGTCTTTGTAAGGAGCGCAATTCGGTATGGCCCTAGCCCGCATGTTGGTCATCGAGGACGACGAAGACGTCGCCCGCCTCGAGCAGACGGTCCTCGAACGGGCCGGTTACGAGGTGCGCGTCACGCCGAGCGGCGCCGAAGGCCTTGAACTGGCCGACAACTACAAGCCGGACGTCGTGATTCTCGACGTAGGGCTGCCCGATATCTCCGGTCTTGACGTCTGCACCTCGCTCTCGAACTCGAACAACGCCTTCATCTTGATGGTGAGCGGCCATTCGCGCGAGCAAGACATTCTGCTCGGGCTTGGTCTGGGCGCCGACGACTACATCACGAAGCCGTTTTCCGGCAACGAGCTCGTCGCGCGTGTTGCATCGTTCTTGCGCCGGCGCGAGAAGCTCGCGCAGAAGAAAGAAGGCGCGAACATCCTCAACCTCGGCAGCTCGCAGCTCGACCGCGACTTCCACACACTGCTCAACAACGGTGAAGACGTCTCGCTGACCGCCCTCGAATTCCGTCTGCTGTGGTTCCTTGGCGAGGCCGAAGGACGGCTGCTGACTCGCGCGCAGATCCTCGAGCACGTGTGGAATGATACGTCCGGCGTGCCGACGCGCGTCGTCGACGTGCACGTCGCTGCGCTGCGGAAGAAACTGATCGAGGTCAATGCACCGCTTGAAATCTCATCCGTCCGCGGAATCGGCTATCGCCTCGACAAGCGGTAGCGACTTAGAACTTCGTCTCGAACCCGCCGACGCGCGTCCGCTCTACGTGCAGTTGGCGGATCAACTCGTCGAGTCGATCGAATCGGATCGCCTTCCGGCCGGCGCCCGGCTTCCCGCGATGCGCGATCTCGCGCGGGAGCTGGGTTGCGCGCTCGTGACCGTTTCACAGGCGTATGAATTGCTCGCCGCGCGCGGCCGCGTGATCTCTCGCGTCGGCAAAGGCACGTTCGTCGCGCCGCCGGCGGATATGGCGACGCCGTTTGCGCGCCGTTGGGAACCCGACGTCGGGCGGTTTGCGCGCGCGCAACGGCTCGAAGGTGTGATGGAGCAGTTGACGCGCGCGACGGCGCCGGGCGCAATCACGCTGGCAACCGGTCATCCCGCGCCGGAAACGTTTCCGTTGCACGATTTCGGCCGCGCCTTTCACCGGACGCTGCTCGACGATCCGCCCGAAGCGATGCAGTACCGCTCGTCGACCGGCGATAACGACTTATGCGAAACGCTTGCGTCGCTATTGCGCAATCGCGGCTGCCCGGCGGAAGCGCGCGATATCATCGTATGCAGCGGCGCGCAGCAAGCCGCGGATCTCGTAGCGACGGTGCTCCTCGATGAACGCAGCGTCGTCGCAAGCGAGAGCCCAACCTATTCCGGCACGCTCGGCGTCTTCGATGCGCGCGGCGTGACCTACGTCGAAGTACGCAGCGACAGCGACGGCGTGCGCGTCGACGACGTCGAGCGCGTTTTCGCCGAGTATCGTCCGCGTCTGTTCTATGTCAATCCGATCGCGCAGAATCCGACCGGCGCCGTATTGCCGCAACGCCGCGCGAAGCACATCGCCGCGCTTGCACGCCGGTACGATGTCGTCATTCTCGAGGATCAAACCGGATGGCAACTGACGTACGACGCCGCGGCGCCGCCGCCGATTGCGTCATTCGACACCGACGGACGCGTGATTCTGATGGAGAGTCTGTCGAAATCGATCTTTCCGGCGCTGCGCATCGGATATCTCTATGCGAAAGGTTCGATCGCTGAAGCGCTCGAGGTGGCGAAAGTGCGCGCCGACGTCTTCACGTCGACCCTGACGCAACGCGCCCTCTTTCGTTTCATGACGTCGCCCGCATACAACCGCCATCTGCGTTCGGCGCGCGCGCTCTATCGCGACCGCCGCGATGCGTTCGTCGACGCGTTGAGTGAAACGCTTCCATGGGCGGATATACGACCGCCGGCGGCCGGCGTGAACATTTGGCTTCCGTTGCCGCCGCGCATATCGACGCAAGCCGCATTTGATGCATGCGCGCGCGAAGGCGTACTCGTCATGCCGGCCGAGCCGTTTTATCCGACGCGCACGGGACCGCCGGCGCTTCGCTTGTCGTTTGGACACATCGACGAAGCGACCGCGCGCGAAGCGGTGCAACGCCTTGGCCGCGCCTTATCCGCGATATGAGGTTATGGTTGCTGAGAAGCTCGACAATACGAGCATAATCCGAATCGGCACTCATATAGTCGAGCTACGGCGCAGGCAGGCCCCAAGTTTCAAAGAGGGCAGGTCTGTCGCTCCCGCCATCAGTAGCCTAGACCGGTGAAGCTTCGAGGACCCGTAGCGGCGGCGATGGCCGCCGTTTTGTTAGGCGCTGCGCCGCGGCCGCTGCCGTTGACGATGTATTCCGCTCCGGCCGGAGACCGGCCCGCGGGCGCCTCTCGATTGGAGCCGACCGACGCCGTATTGCCCAACGGTCGCACCGCCTCGCCCATCGGAACCTCGATCTTCGTCGGTACGAATCCCCTCGGCGTCACGGTAACGCCCGACGGACGCTTCGTCGTGGTCAGCAACGACGAACAAGATCCGTCGCTTGCGGCGCCGCCGCCGTCGAACGCCCAGCAAGTCCGTGCCGGATATTCCTTGACCGTCGTCGACACGCGCTCGATGAGGATTACGAGCGTGTATCAGGCGCCGGAGCTTGCGTTGTTTTCGGGCGTCGTCGCATTGCGCGATCCCGCGAGTCCGGACTCGACGATCGTCCTTGCTTCCGACGGCGCGAACAATCTCGTGCGCGTTTTCCAAGTCGGTGGCAACGGTACGCTGACGCCGCAATCGACGATTGCCGTTCCCGGATTTCCCGCGCAAATTACGCTTTCGCAGAATCAACGTATTGCGTACGTAACGTCGAATCTCGGCGGATTCGTCACGGCTATCGATGTCGCCGGAAGGCGCACGATGCACTCGGCGCAAGCCGGGTTCTCGCCGTACGGCGTCGGCGTCGCGGGCGGAAATCTGTTTGTCGCAAACGGGGGTCTCGAGGACTACACCCACCTGTCGCAACCTGCGCGCGCGCCGCAATTTGCAACCGTCCAAGGCAGTCCGACGAGGTCGTCGTCTCTTTCGATCCTGCCGCTCGATTCGAGCGGCGATATTTCGCCCAACGCAAATGCCGGAACCGTTCGGATGGACCCGATTCCCGATGGGGTCGACAACATCGGCGGCGCGCATCCGGCCGCGCTCGTGACGCGCCGCGACGGCGCATACGCATATGTGTCGCTCGCAAACGTCGATCGCGTCTCGACCGTACAGCTTACCGGTGAGCCGCACGCCGTCGGCGGTTTGGATTTACGTCTCTTCGTCAACGCGCCGTACGGAACGCAGCCGGATGCGGAAGTGCTTTCATCCGACGGAACGCGTCTCTACGTTGCGCTTGCCGGTCTCAACGCCGTTGCGGTCCTTGATGCGCGCACACCCGCGCAGTTGCACCGTCTCGGCCTCATTCCGACGGGTTCGCTGCCGTCGGCACTGGTGCTGTCGCCCGACCGACGTTATCTCTACGTCACGAGTGCGCGCGGCGTCGACGGATGGGGCATGTTGCAACGGGTCGATCTGAAGAAGCTTCCGTTGCGTGAAGCGACGCTCTCCGCTCTGCGCTACAATCGCGCCGTCGGCGTCGCGCAAGCAAATCTCGTCGTGCCTCCGCTTCGTTCGAATCGAAAGAGCAACGTCATCGATCACGTCGTGTATATCGCGGTCGGTTCGGGGACGTTCGACGGCGTCTTCGGCGACTTGGGACGCGGCAATGCCGATCCGTCGTACGTCAGGTACAACGCATCGATCACGCCGAATCTTCATGCGCTTGCGCGAACGTACGCCCTGGCGGATAACTTTTACGCCGACTCGATGAATCCGGACATCAATATGCAACTCGCCCTCTCCGGCATGACGACGGCGTACGTCGAGCACACGTTGCCGGTGAACGCGGGCCGTGCACCGTTTGATGCGCATGGTTCGGATCCCGAGGATTATCCGCGCGCAGGGTATCTGTTCAATGCGATGCGCCGTGCCGGGTTGTCGTTTCGCGACTACGGCGCATTGCTCAACGTTTCAGGATTTGCGCCGGCTGCGCCGCAACCGCAGTTGCCGTCGCAGTCGCGTGGGCGAACGTCGGCCGCGGACCCGAGCGGACTCGGTGGCCTGTATACGATGGATGTTCCGGCGCTTGCCGCGCTCGATGCGAACGTGGACCTGCAGTATCCCGGATGGAATCCGCAAATCACCGACACGCTGCGCGCCGCGTCGTTTACGAACGACATGACGGCACTCGTGAATCAAGATCGCGAACCGGCATTCACGTTCGTGTGGCTCCCGGCCTCGAATACCGACGGAATGAAGGGTGCGGACAGTGCGCTCGGCACGATCGTCGCCTTCCTCTCGCATACGCCGCATTGGTCTTCCACCGCCGTATTCGTCGTGGCCGAGGGTGCGCAGGGCTCGCGCGACCACGTCAACCGGGCACGAAGCTATGCTCTCGTCGTGTCGCCGCTCTCGAAACAGGGATACGTCGGCCATCACCACCTCTCGTACGCGAGCATCGTGAAGACGGAAGAGGAGCTCCTCGGCCTGCCACCGATTGCACTGGGCGACCTCCTTGCGACGGATATGGCGGACTTTTTCGGGAACGTCCCGTATCCGAACACATACCAAGCTGTCCCGTAATATAGGATGTCGATGACCACGAAGGACGTACACTTTGGCCCACGCTTGATCGGATCGCCGACCGGCAAGCTTCGCGCAGCTGCCATCGTTCGGCCCACGCCGGCGATCGAACGCGCGATGCCGTTGCTCGGTGAGCCCGGCGCGGTCTACTCGCGGGCGCTCGAACAACATGACATCCTACGCAAAACGCTCGAGTATTTCGGCGTCGAGACGATTGCGGTCGAGCCGCGCGGCGAGGATCCGTTCGAATCGTCGGTGATCGATGCGGCGATTGCGTTCGAAGACGGTGCGACGATCATGCGTCCCTCCGAGATGTCGCGCCGGAGCGAAGCCGATCGTATCGAAGCGGAATTCGCGCGCATCGACGTGCCGATTGCGGGACATATCGCCGCGCCGGCATTGCTCGACGGCGGCAACGTGATGCTTGCGGGTGGAACCGCATTCGTCGGTGTCAACCAGCGCGGCAACGCGCTCGGGCGCGCCGGATTTTCCGCTGTCGCAAACGCACACGGATATCGCGTCGTCGAGGTTGCGCTGGCTCCCGGTGTGCGTTCGTTGCAATCGGTCGCGAGCGCCGTCGCGAAGGACACCGTCGTGATCGCGCCCGATGGTGTCGACGCGGCTGCCTTCGACCGATTTAAGATCATTACGGTCAATCTCGGCGAAGAGATGGCGGCCGGCGTTATATGCCTCGGCGAACATCACGTGATCGCCGACGTGCGGTACCGTACCGCACTTGCGCGCATGCGCAAAGCGGGACTCGTCGTGGAGGGCATCGACCTCTACGACTTCGAGAAGATCGGTATTACACCGTCGCATCTCGTACTCGCGCTCAAACGCGACTAACGCACCTCGATGCGAATCGCCGTACTTTCCGATATCCACGGGAACCTCATCGGTCTGGATGCGTGCCTTGCCGATCTTCACGCGCAAGGCGGCGCCGACGCGATCGTTGCGGCCGGCGATCTGTGTTTGGACGGTCCCAAGCCGAAGAAGGTGCTGCAGCGGCTGGAGGAAGTGGGCGCCCAGGCGATTCGCGGCAATACCGATCGTTATCTCGGAGCGCCGGGCACGGAGACGTTCGAAACGCTCGAACACGCGCAGTTGGACTGGACGCGCCACGACCTGGGCGAGAAGTATCTGCGCTGGCTTGCCGATCTTCCGTTTGCTTTGCGCGTCGGCGACGACGACAATCAGCTGCTGATCGTTCACGCAAATCCGACGACCGACGACGAACACTTGTGGCCCGACGCGGATGACGAGACACTCACGCGCCTCATCGGTAGCGAACGCGCGAGCACGATCGCGTTCGGTCACCTGCACCTCCCATACGTCCGCTACTGGCGCGGAAAGTTGCTCGTGAACGTCGCTTCGGCGGGCTTGCCGAAGGACGGCGACGCGCGGGTCGGATACACGATTTTCACGGAGCGTTCGGGCGGTTGGGAAGTCAAACAGCGCCGCGTGGAGTTTGACGTCAAGAAAGTTGCAACCCAACTGGCAAGTTGCGGGATTCCAGGGAACGACGAGCTGATTGCTACGCTTCGCCGTCACCGCTACAAACGCTTAAAAGGATACGTTCCATAAATCTTGCTCGCTCCCGCGATTGAAATCGATCACCTGGTCAAGCGCTACGGTGATTTCACCGCTGTTCACGACGTCTCGCTGCGGGTCGAGCAAGGCGAGTTTTTCGGCTTTCTGGGGCCGAACGGGGCGGGCAAGACGACTACGATCAACGCGATCGTCGGGCTCGTGCAACCGAATTCCGGCGCGATCCGGGTTTTCGGCCACGACAATCACGTCGATTGGCGAGAAGCGCGCCCTCTGATCGGGCTTGCGCCTCAGGAGTACAACTTCGACCGGTATCTCTCGATTCGCGACGTGCTGATCTTCCAAGCCGGCTACTTCGGCTTGCGCGGACCGAAGATCAAGGAGCGCGCCGACATGTTACTCGAGCGCTTCGGGCTTGCATCCAAGGCTAAAGTGGAGTACACGCGTCTCTCGGGCGGCATGAAGCGCCGTCTCACGCTCGCGCGCGCCTTGATCCACGAGCCGAGACTCGTGATTCTCGACGAACCGACGGCCGGTGTCGACGTCGAGTTGCGTTTGGAGCTGTGGCAGCTGCTTCGCGATCTCAACGGCGACGGCTTGACGATTTTTCTTACGACCCACTACTTGGAAGAAGCGGAAGAATTGTGCAAGACGATTGCGATCATTCGTGAGGGACGTATAGTCACACAGCAGTCGACGGAATCGCTGATCTCCGAAGGCGCGCGATTGCAAGACGTCTTCTTGGAGCTGACCCGCACATGATCGCCGAACGGACGTCTTTCAACACCGTCGCGCTGTGGACGTTGATCAAGCGCGAAATGATTCGCAGCATGAAGATCATCAACCAGGTGATCTGGCCGCCCGTCATTTCGACGTTGCTATATGTCTTTGTCTTCGGCGTTGCACTTGGAAGCCGCATCCAGAGCGTGCAGGGCGTGAGCTATGCGCAGTTCTTGATTCCCGGACTGATCATGCTCCAGACGATCGATTCGTCGTACGGTGAATGTTCGAGTTCGGTCTTTCAGGGGCGCTTTATGAACTCGATTCAAGAGATGCTGATCGCGCCGATGTCGGCGTTCGAGATCGTCTTCGGCTACATCCTCGGCAGCCTCGCGCGCGCGATCCTCATCGCGGCGCTCATCACGGTACTCGGTGCGGTTCTCGTGCATACCTGGCCGCAAAACTGGCTGCTCTATTTCGTCGTTCTCTGTATGGTGTCGATTTTGTTCAGCTCGATGGGCCTGATCTTCGGGCTCATGGCAGAAAAATTCGATCATCTCGCGGTCCTCACGACCTTCGTGATCACGCCGCTCACCTTTGTCGGCGGTGTCTTCACGTCGGCCGCAATGCTTCCGCAGGTGCTGCAGCGGCTCGAACTCGTCAATCCGATCTTTTACACGATCGATGCTTTTCGCCGCAGCTATACCGGGGAAAGCTTCTTGCCGCCGTGGCTCTCGCTCGGTGTGATCGCGTTGCTGATGGTCGTTGCATTGGGCATTGCGCTTCGCATGATGGCCGTCGGCTACAAACTGCGCACGTAAGGGAAAAGATGCTCACGCTTGCTTTGACGACGTTGCTGCTCTCGCCGTGGAACGGCGCCGATCTTCCCACTTCCTCGGCAGCCGCAGTAAAGTATCAACTCACCATAAAAGACGCGCCCGGAACGACCGTCCATCTGCGCGCGACGCATGTCGCCCGCGGCTGGATCGCCGCGTTTTGCGACCATCGCACATGTTCGCCGGACCAAGCCGATCAAACGATGCCGGCGTCGGGTCGCGTCACGTTGCAATTCGAATTGATCCGTGAAGAAGATTCTGCCCCCCGCGCGAGCGGTGCGCACATCGAAACCGACAACGGCAAAACGGTCGTAGTTCCGTCGTCGTCGCCGCGCTAAAGTGAACAGCCGCCCGTTCATTGAATGGGTAGACAGAGGCGGGTGCGAGCGATGACTTCAGTAGACGAGCGACAGCTGGAGGAAGAGGTTTCCGCTTGGAGCCGGCTTCAGGTCTGGCGCGGCTTCGTCATCATCTCGGCGGTCATTACGATCGTCTATCCGCTTGCGAATTTCTTCGGCGCCCCGCCGCATTCGGAACCGCTTGCATTGCGTCTCGTCTTTTCGGCAGGCGCAATCATCCTCTGCGTGCCGACGATCCTCTTTCCGCAATTACGACGGTATGCAAGGTGGCCGCTAGTACTGGAAATCGTTGCCTTCTACATCGTTCAAGGCACATTTCTCGCGATGAGCGGTTTTTTGCCGGATTTCGTGTCGCGTGCGATTCTCGTCGTTTTCATCGTTCCGCTAATCGCACCGGCGATCGTCGACGTCGGGCTTGCGTTAGGGACATTCATTATCAGCGCGCTAGTGGCAAGCAACGTCACGGGGAACGCAGCGGCGGCGGCTGTTTCCGGACGGTTCGGCAGCGTCTTGATCGCATGTATTCTTGCCGCTGTTGCGGGCGTTGCGACGATTGTATCTCGCCGTCGCGAGATGCGAGCGCGGTTTGCCGTGCAGCTCGGACTCGAAGAACGTTTGGCCCTACTGCGGACGCGAGACCGATTGACGGGATTGCCGAACTTCGAGCGGTTCGTCGATCTCTGCGACGATGCGATTGCATCGGCATACATTCGCGGCGGGCGCGTTGCCGTTGTCGCGCTCGATCTCGATCACCTTCGCGAACTCGATTCGCAGTACGGCACGCGGATGGCGAATGCGCTCATCGTCCACGTCGCGCGCCGATTCGAAGAACGTGCTCGCAACCGGCTGCTCTTCCGCGTCCGGTCCGACCGGTTCGCTTTTATCGCGCTGGATGCCGATACGTTCGTAGCCGAGGAATTGGCCTATGAACTCTTGGAGAGTCTGGTCGAGCCGTTTACGGTCGAACACACGACGATGTATGTTACGGCGACGGCCGGCGTGGCGATCTATCCGAACGACGGCGTGACGGTCGACGCGCTGCTTGCGCGTTGCGACGAGAACGTCCGCCGCGCGCGAGGCGGGTTCCATGACGCCGCGGCGTTTATCAGCGGCGAACCCGACGCGTATATGATGCGGTTGCGCGATCTACGGGAAGACGTTCAACACGCGCTCGCCGACGGCCAATTCGTGCTCTTCTATCAGCCCTGCATCGACACCCGCACGCGCCGCATCGTCTCCGCTGAAGCGCTGCTGCGCTGGGTTCACCCGAAATATGGTCTGATCTCGCCGGATGAGTTTATCCCGCTATTGGAATCGGACGGCACGATCGCAAGCGTCGGCGAGTGGGTGTTACGCGAAGCTACGCAGGCATGCGCGCGATGGCGAACGTCGCGCGAATTGGAAGTTTCGGTCAACGTTTCGCTTAAGCAATTTCGCGACGCCGCGTTATTCGCACGCGTGCGGTCCGCACTCGAAGGCGCCCATCTGCCGCCTCAAGCGTTGATCCTCGAACTCACGGAGACGGTCGCGGTGCAGAACATCGAATACACGCTGCGGACGATGCACGTGTGCCGCGCGTGGGGCGTCAAGTTCGCGTTGGACGACTTCGGGACGGGCTATTCGTCGATGCGCTATCTCAAAGATCTGCCGGTCGACGAAATTAAGATCGACGGCAGTTTTATGAAAGGCCTGCCGGACGATGCCGGCGATTGCGCAATCGTTCGCGCAGTCATTTCGCTCGGCCACTCACGCGGATGCACGGTGTATGCCGAAGGCATCGAACGGGCGAATCAGGCGCGCTGGCTCGCCGAAGAAGGCTGCGACGTGTTGCAAGGAACAGCCGTTTCGCCGCCGCTCGCGGTCGCCGACTTCGAGGCGTGGGTGAAATCGGCGTCCTGATGCGCTAGAAGAACGGGTTGTGCGCTTTTTCGAGCGCGATCGTGGTGGGCGGTCCATGCCCCGGCATGAGCACCGTGTCTTCAGGAAGCGTGAACATCTTCGAGCGCACGTTGTTGAGAATGTCATCGTAGCCGGTAACGTCGCCGAACGCACCGCCGACGCTGCCGGCGAAGAGCGTGTCGCCGGTGAAGAGCGTCGATTTGAACAGATACGACGACGATCCGTCGGTATGCCCGGGTGTATGCAGCATACGAATCGCTGCATCATCGCCGAACGGCAGTTCCTCTCCGTCGCGAACTTTGAGCGCGCGTTGAGCGAGCGAGCCGATCGCGGATGCGTCCGCGGCATGCATGACGATCTGCGCTTGCGGAAATGCGGCCGCAACGTCTGCCGTCGCGTCGCAGTGATCGGCATGTTTGTGCGTAATCAGGATGTATTCCAAATGATATGCACCGTCGCGCAAAATCCGCAGCAGGTTGCCCGGAATGCCGGCGGGATCGATCAGCGCCGCTCGTTGTCCGCCGTCGAGAAAGAATACGTAGCCGTTGCTCGGATGCGGATTCTGCGGATGATGTCGCACGTCGGGCAGCTCGATTGCGGGCGGATGCCAGGCATCCTCCGCGCGAACCGCAAGTTTCTCGGGATCGAGATGTAATGCGCGCGCCAACGCGCGCGCTTCGTCGGGCGTTGCGGTTCCGCGATCGCGCACCCAAGCGTCGATCTGCGACGATGCAGTGCCGGTACGTTGGGCGAGCGCGCTTGCGTCGACATTGTTACCGCGCATCGCTTTGCGAAGGACGTCGCCGAAGGTGTCTTCGAGCGGAATCTGCGGCCACTGCGCCATGGGGCTCGACTTCGGATGCGCCGTCGCTTCTCCCGCTCGGCGCGGAACGTTCGCAGGATCGAACGAGCGCACGGACCATTTCCGGAAGGAAGGCTTTCCACACGGGATATTGGTTGTAGTTTCCCGCGGTGACCATCATTGCGGCATCGACCTTCGGAACGACGATGAGTAACTGGCCACCGTTTCCGCCGGCATTGATCGCGTCGTAATCGATGCCGTCGACGTCAACGGTGCTGAGGTGCCACCCGTATCCGTAGCGGTCGCCTTCTCCTTCCGGTGCGCTGCGCGCAACGGTCGATGCTTGGATCCACGATCGATCCACAACGCTGCGTCCGTTCCACCGCCCGCCGTCCAGTAGCAGCACGCCGAACTTCAGAAAATCGCGCGGACGAACGTAGTCGCCGCCGCCCATATATGCAAACGGCGCGGGCGGCGGCATCAGCCACATTGCGTAGGTGCGGAATTGCATCGGCGCAGCGAAGCGTTCGGCAAAGTACGACGTCAACGCCGCATGCGTCTGCGATGCGACGATCGCACCGAGAAGATTGATTCCGGCCGTGCAGTAGACGGAATGCGTTCCGGGTTGCGCCGTCATCGAAGGGTCCAGCGTGTAGCGATACCAATCCGTGCCGTGCGGCTGATTCTGCATCGTATCTTCGTTGCCCGGCGAATTGTCGTCGTTGTCGTCGCAGGCAAGGCCCGACGACATCGTCATGAGATCGGCAACGGTCATCGCCGCCTTTCGCGCGTCATCGTTCGCAACCGGCGCGTACTGCAGCAATAGCTCAGGACGCGCGAAGCGGGAGAGAAGCGATGCGAATCTTCGATTGCGCGTCCCACGAGCAGTGTCGTGACGCTTTTTCCCGCGGAGCGAACGTCGTGCGGCATGTCCGCGGTGAATCCGTAAAAGTATTCGTCGAGCACGAGAACGCCGTGACGCTCGATGGAGAGGCTATGAATGTACGGCGAGCGGAGCGACGGAGACCGCAATGCAACGATCGGCGCGATGAGGCGCTCGAACGGCTCCCTGCGCATGCCCGCGGACGAAAGTGAACCGGTCTTCCATCCGTCGCCGAGCGGCAACGGAAGACGATAGCTCCACGGCGTTGCGTCGCGTGGATAGAACCACAGAAGTTCGGCGTCCGATGCGCGATGGAATGTCAACGCCGTTTTATCGTCGGGCGGCACACCGGTAAGCGTCAGCGACCCGTCGCCGTTGAACGCGGGAAGCGAGTCACACGTGCCGAATGCCGCGCCCGCGTTGAATTCCGGATTTCGAATGAACGCACGGAGCGTGCCGTCGTCGCCTTTCGACACGACAAGAAAGTAGTGTGCCGGTTTGCCGAGTGGCGTGCGCGGAATCCACGTCGCCGTGGGTGCCGGAACGCGCTCGGCTGCCCATATGCCGGCCATTGCTGCTGGAATCACAGGAACAGCGTGCGCGAAGCGGGCATCGCAAATCCTCAACGAACCCTCAATCATGCGCCGCTCTTCGTAGGAGCTGTTCAATGATTCATCGGTTTGCGGGCTTCGAGCTCGATCCTCACCGGCTTATCCTTCGCTATCGTCGCGCGCGCGTCGACCTTCCGCCGAAGACGGTGCGAACGCTTGCCGTCCTTTTTGCGCGCGCAGGAGGCGTCGTGAGCAAAGGGGACCTCATGGATGCGGTTTGGCGGGAAGGATTCGTCGAAGAAGGCAATCTTACACAGCATATCTATCTGCTGCGCCGCGTGTTCGCGGCGCACGGACTGACCGGTGTAATCGAAACCTATCCTCGCCGCGGCTACGCGCTTCGGCTCGACGCGGCACAGACGTTACGTACACCGGCAACCGATCTTCCCATCGCGTTCGCGTGTTTGCTCCTCGCGTGTTTGAGCGTCGTGAGCGTTTCCGGCCGCCCCGCACTCAATCGCGTTTCTCTCACATCGTACGGCCTCGGGCGGTATTATCTGAACCTTCGCTCCGTCGACGGAATGCAGCGAAGCATCGCGTATTTCCGCCAAACCGTCGCGCAATCGCCGCGGCGCGCGGCCGGCTATGCGGGGCTCGCGGACGCCTACACGATGCTCTTCGATTTTGAACGGCCGTGTGCGCAGTGCAACAGATGGCGAGCGCAGGCCGAACGTAACGCGCAGCGCGCACTTGCGCTAGAGCCGCAGGCCGCGGAGGCGCACGTTTCCGCCGGGATGGTCGCGCGCATTTTTCACGATGACGAACGAACGGCGGAGCACGAGTTCCGTCTAGCGTTGTCGCTCGATCCCGACGATGCGCTCGCGCATGAGTGGTACGGCGATCTGCTCGTTGCCCGGGGAGAACTTGACGATGCGCGGCGCGAGTTGGAAACGGCAGCCGAAGGGCAGCCCGTGGCGACGGCGACGTATGCATGGCTCGCGCGCGCGGATTACTACGGCCGCCGCTACCTCGACGCCGAACGATACGCCCGTCAGGCGCTCGAATTGCAACCGGAACGCGTCGAGACGCGCGTCATTCTCGGCCTCAGCGAAGAAGCGCGAGGCAACTATGCGAACGCGCTGCGGCAATTCGATGAAGTCGCGCGTCTAGGGTCGCCGACGGATGCGCACGTGCTGCGCGCAAGTGTGATCGCGGCAATGGGTCATCGTACGGCGGCGATAGCACTATTGCGGCAGATCGCACGTCACGCAACGGGTGATCCGTATGCCTCGCGCGATATGGTGCTCGCCTATGCGGCCGCGAACGACGAACGCGATGCGCGCGCCTCCTTGGCGCACGTGAGATTCTCCACCGACCTCGAGCGCCGGCTTTTCTCGCAGGACCCGCATGTGGCTCCATTGCAACCGGAACCCGGCGCCGCGCGGTCGAATTGAGAGCAGTCATGGAACGAGTCATCATCATCGGTTCCGGCCCCGCCGGTCTTACCGCCGCAGTCTATGCCGCGCGCGCGAACTTGACCCCATTGGTCCTTGCGGGCGGCCTGTACGGCGGTCAACTGATGTTGACCACGGAAGTCGAGAACTATCCCGGGTTCCCGGATGGGATCATGGGGCCCGACATGATGATGAAGTTCCGCGAACAGGCGGAACGGTTCGGCGCCCGGATCGAAAACGTTGATGCAACATCGGTCGACTTCATGAAGAAACCGTTCGTCGTCCGCACCGGCGATGCCGAATATCAGGCGAAGACCGTAATTGTAGCAACCGGCGCGAGCGCGCGGTGGCTCGAGATTCCGGGAGAAGAGAAGTTTCGCGGTCGCGGCGTTTCGACGTGCGCAACCTGCGACGGCGCGTTCTTCCGCGAGAAGCACATCGTGGTGGTCGGCGGCGGCGACTCTGCGATGGAAGAAGCGCTCTTTCTCACACGTTTCGGCAGCAAAGTCACGGTCATTCATCGTCGCGACCATCTTCGCGCAAGCAAGATCATGGCTGCGCGCGCGCACGCGCACCAAAAAATCGAATTCATTTGGAATACGGTCGTGGAAGAAGTGCTCGGCGACGCCGTAATGAACGGCCTCGTGCTGCGCAACATCATCGACGGCGCGACACAAGAATTGGACGCCGACGCGCTCTTCATCGCCATCGGCCATACGCCGAACACCGGAATCTTCGACGGTCAGCTCGACCTCGACGATACGGGTTACATCGCCTCAGCCGACGGCGTGCGTACGAACATCGACGGCGTCTTCGTCGCCGGCGACGTCAACGATTTACGCTACAAACAGGCGATTACGGCCGCAGGCGCGGGCTGCAAGGCGGCGATGGACGTGGAAAAATATCTTGAAGCACTCGAGTTCTCCGTAGAAGAGGCGTTTGCGCACTAGGACTTCCTAGTACAAACGCGATCCGTTCGGAACGTCGAATTGCGGCCGGATCAGGACGACGTTTCCGTCGTCGTCATTCATGCCGAGGACTAGCACCTCGCTCGTGAAGCCGGCGATGCGTTTCGCCGGAAAATTTACGACGGCGCAAACCTGCGAACCAGGAAGGTCTTCGGCGCGGTGCCGGATCGTGATCTGCGCGGACGACAGCTTCTCGCCGATCTGCGGGCCGAAGTCGATCCGCAGTTTGTACGCGGGCTTTCGAGCGCCTTCGAGCGGTTGCGCATCGAGAATCGTACCGGCGCGAACGTCGACTTTGAGAAAATCGTCGAAGGCGATCATGCGACCGCATTCGCGAGCGCGTCGTCGATCTCCGTGAACCGGAACGCGTATCCTTCGGCCTGCGTTCGCTGCGGCAGAACGCGTTGACCGCTCAACAACATGTCGGCACCTTCACCGAGCATCATACGTAATGCAAACGCGGGCGTAGGAAGAATCGTAGGACGATGAACGGCGCGTCCGAGCGCGTGAGTGAACTGCGCGTTCGTGACGGGATTCGGCGCCGTTGCGTTGAGCACGCCGGCCGCGCCGTCCAGCGCTTGCGCATAGATTCCCGCGACGTCCTCGACGTGCACCCACGACACCCATTGCCGGCCGTCACCAATGACGCCGCCCGCACCAAGCTTGAACGGCGCAATCATTTGTCCGAGCGCGCCGCCGTCGCCCAATGCGATTCCGGTGCGCACGATCGATACGCGCATGCCGAACGTCTGCGCTCGTTGCGCTTCGCGTTCCCATGCGACGCAGACGCGAGCGAGAAAATCGTCGCCGGGCGGGCTATCCTCGGTAAACGTCGCCGTCTCACTCGTGCCGTAGTACCCGACGGCAGACGCGGAGATGTAGGAAGTGGGGTGTGCGGGAAACGTGCCGAGCGCTTCCAGAAAACGCTGCGGAAGTTGCGTACGCGTATAGAGAATTTGGTGTTTAGCCGCCGGCGTCCATCGCTGCGCGATAGACTCGCCTGCCAGATTTACGACGGCGTCGCACTGTGCCAGTTGACGCGCTGCGTCTTCAGGTTCGCGCATCGACGCATTCACGACGTCGTCGCCGCGCGCGATGAGCCGACAGCTCAGATGGCGGCCGATGAAACCCGTTGCGCCGAGAATTCCAATTCGCATGAGCCGATGATTGCCTCCAACTCGTCGATCGACTTCGGAATCATAGCGGTGAGATTCTCGGTTCCCGATTCCGTAATCAGCAAATCGTCTTCAATTCGCACGCCGATTCCGCGAAAACGCTCATCGCAATTGGAATCGCGTTGGACGTATATCCCCGGTTCGACGGTCGTCACCATGCCGGGCTCGAGTGTAACCGGCGTATCCGAGAGGTCTCGATAGCGTCCCACGTCGTGGACGTCCATGCCGAGCCAATGGCCGGTTCCATGCATGTAGAACTCGCGGTACGTTTCGCGTTCGATCTGCTCATCGACGGTTCCATGCAAGAGTCCGAGGTCGATCAGACCTTCGGTGATCACGCGGAGCGCTGCATGATGAAACGCCTTCTGTGGTTGACCGGGTCGCAAGGCTTGGATCGCAGCCTCTTGCGCGGCGAGAACGATCTCATAGATCGCGCGCTGCTCCGCGGTGAAGCGGGCGTTCACCGGCCACGTGCGCGTCACGTCGGTCGCGTAATACTCATATTCGCATGCGGCATCCACAAGAAGCAGCGCTCCGTCGGCCAGACGGTCGCGGTTCTCGCGATAGTGGAGAATCGTCGCATTGTCGCCGCCGGCGACGATCGATTCGTATGCTTCGCGCTGCGCCCCCGAGCGACGGAACTCGTACTCCAGCACGGCTTCGATTTCATATTCGTGGAGTTCGGGACGCGTCGCACGCATCGCTGCGATGTGTCCGCGCGCGGTGACCTCGGCGCTCCGGCGCATCAGCGCCATTTCGTGCGCGCTCTTGATCTGCCGCAGCGCGTGCAGCGCCGGCGACGGGTCGGCGACCGTGTCCGGCACGAATCCGGAACGTCGCGTGCTCGCGCGCGCATCGGCTAACGCGGCGCGCACGCAAGCATCGGTATCGTCGTTGCCCAGCGTGTAGTACAGCGTTTCGACGTTGCACAGATACCGCGGTAACTGTTGCGCGAGCGAGCCGATGGAATACGCGATGTCGACGCCGATCGTATCCGCGGCCGCGTCGACACCGAGGCGGCGCCCATTCCAAATCTCCATCGCGCGATCGCGTTCGCGCAGAAAGAGAATCGCGCGGTGTTCGTCGTGCTCCGGAGCAAGGACGAGCACCGCATCAGGTTCATCGAACCCCGTCAAGTAATAGAAATCGGAGTTCTGCCGGAATTCGAATTGCGTGTCGTTATTGCGCGGTATCACCGTGGCCGACGGAATGATTGCGACGCCGCCGTGGAACGCAGCAAGCGCCTGTTCGCGCCGTGCCTGATAGATCCTCATCGTCGGGTCGCGTTCGCTAATGCCCCCGCAATCTCATCGAGTGTATGCGCCGTCCGTCCCGCCGCCGAGGAAATTGCCGCGCCGTTCCCCGATGCGAGCGCACCGCTGAGATCCGGGAACGCGACCGCTGCATAACCGTTGCGGCCGTAAAACAAGCGGTTGAGCGAATGCACGATCTGGATCTCGGCATTGCCGTTGCCGCCGCGGCGGTCGATTGCCGAAGCCGCGGTTCCAAACCGGTCGATCGCCGCACGCACCGGCGTCAAGTCGCCCTTGTGTCCCTCTGCGTTCGGGATTGCTGCAAGTGCGCTTCGCATGCGGCCGGCATAAGGGGCGAACGTATATCCGATGGTTCCGTTCGCGAGGCGCATTGCCGTCAATGCGACGAGTTGCGCGACGGTGCGGTGATGGACGAAGTTCGGATCCGCTTCCGTCATTGCATAGCGCAAGTCGTCGAAGCCGGAATGATAGACACCGAAGATGCCGCCGAATCCGTAATCCATGATCGGAATGCCGGCGTCGTACAGAAACGCTTCGAAGTCGGAACCGCCTCCCGGACCACGAACCGTGGCGCCGCCGCGTTGCTGCTGCCACCGTGTGTAGAGTGGAACCTTTTCGGACGTTGACGGAGCGGGAACGCTCCGCGTAACCGGTACGACGAGCTGCTCGAGCGCGGCTGCGGCGGTAGCGCCAAAAAGTTCACCGGTCGTCGCTTCGTCTTCATTGATGTACGCGAGGCAGCCGCTTTCGAGCGCACCAAGATGCGCGCGCACGTACGCCTCCGATCCGACTTCGCCGATCTCTTCGCCGTCGAATCCGACGATGACGATCGAATACTGCGGACGCCATCCAGTCTTGTAGAGCGCACCGAGCGCGCGCGCAACCTCGAGAAGAATCGAGACGCCGGAGCCGTTGTCGGTGACGCCGTACACCCATGCATCGCGATGAGCGCCGAGCACGACTTCATGCGTCGGATCTTTTCCGGGCAGTACGCCGACCGTGTTCCACAACGTCGCGTTCCGTTTGACGAGCATCGTCACCGACAACCGAAACGGCGAGCGCGAGATGCCGTCGCGCATATCGCCGATGATACGGTCCGCGTTTGTTGCCGTGATCGGCAGCGTCGGAATGGTGATCTGTCCTTGTTCGAGTGCACCGCGTTGCACCGCGCCGAGCGGGCGATACGGTCCCTCGGGATATGCCGGTCCGCGCAACGACCCGTCGCGGTCGTGCGGATCCGAGAAAAACACTACGCCGAGTGCGCCGCGATCCTGCGCGCGTTTGGCCAACAATCCGCGAAACTCGCGGCCGTACCGGACGAGGACGATCCGGGTACGCACGTCGATGTGTTTCGCTGCGAGCGCGGCATAGTCGTCCGGCATGCCGTGTCCCGCATCGACGATGCTCGCCGCCACTGTGCCGCTGCCGCTCCACGCATTGAAGGGAGGCCCGGCATCGGAGCGCGTTCCGTCCGGATCGGCCGCTATCGGCGTTTCGTCGAGGTTGAACTTCACCCACTGCTTGTTGCCGGCGTACTGCTCGAGCGAGAGCGCGCGCGAAAACGGAACGTCATGCGGAAACGCTTCCAGGGAGGCGGTGAATCCGGCGCCGCTCAGGACGTCTTGCATCCAGCGCGCGATATGATAATCGCCCGGCGTACCGGCATAATGCGACTCTTGATTGATACGGCGCGAATCCTGGAGCGCGCGCGATGACGACATCGCGTCGAGGACATACTGTTCGTTGGTATTGACGGCCGCACCCGATGTCGCGGGAGCCGTGAGAAGTAACAATGCGCCGGCGAGCGCAGCAATGAAGCGGTTCAGCGGAGGTCCTCACTTTCTCGTTGCGGAGACTATGCCGTTCGCGCGAAGTAACCGGCGGGCCTCGCGCTCGAGACCCACAGCGGCGACCTTCGGATGGCTGAGATAAAACAATGTCATGACGTCGAGCACGAAGCGGTGCCGCGCGGAATCGGGCACTGCATCGAGCCGGTCACGCGCCTGCGACGTCATGAACGCGAAGCGATCGCGCATCGCGCCGATGTTGCCGTAGACACGTGCGAAATTGAGGTCGTCATGTTCCGCATCTTCATCTTGGTCGATGAAGGAGTCGAGCAAAATATGGATCGCGCTCACGAACGGAAAGTACGCGTCGTAGGTTTGACCGATCGCGTCGGGGCGATCGATCCACGCGGTGTAGAGCGCGGCGAAGACGTGCATGTTCGAGCCGGCGGCACACGCGAATTCATGCCAGTCGAGCGTTCGGAACCGGTCACGATTGCGCTCGTACCAGGCGACGCACGCACGTTCCCGCTCGCCGCGCGGAAGATGTTTGAACGTTTGCAAGTCAGCATAGAATGCCGCCGCATCGGCAAAATACGGGCGCAGCTCATAAAGGTGAGGCGCACCCTCAAGTGCGTGTTGTGTCTGCGTTACGAGCGAGCGAAGATATCCGCCGTCGTCTCCCGCCGGCCCTTTCGCATAATAGTCCCGCAGCGGCGCACCAGGATCGAGCGCATCGGCGATCGCGAGATGAAGAACCGGATATGCATCGGGACGCACTCCGGGATGACGATCGCATAGATTATCGAGATAGTCATAGATCGTTTCGAGCGGCGTAACGATCTCGATGTAGTGACGCGCCGCGGCAGGCGGAAGGAACGTCGCAAGAATCGAAGCGCCCGCAACGTGAAACGCTTTGCCGTCGACACTCGCGAGCGCTTCGCGCCGCAGCTCCGCATCGGGGATACGTTCGGCTTGCGCGCGTACCTTTGCAAGCGTTCGCGCCGCGATCGGAACGACGCGCAGAAGAAATCGCGCGAGATCCAAGGGGAGCAACGGATCGTCGGCGACGAGGACGCGCAGGCGATCGGGACTGCGCAGAACGCTACGCAATGCAAAGGCGATATCGGCGAACACGACAGCTCAGATGCCGGCCAAGAAACGCCCGGGATTGAGGATACGGTTCGGATCGAACTTCTCTTTGAGCGCGCGCATGTGCTCGATTCCGTCGGTGTCCGATCCCCAGACCGCGAGGAGCGCGCGGCTCGGATGGTTGCCCGCAATGACGAGCGCTTGCGGTTCTTCGTCGTGCAATGCGTCGTCGAACATTTCGATCTTCGTGCCGAGCGCATGCGCGTCGAGATCGCTCACACGGAAGATGATGTCCGCGTTCATCACGTCGACCAGCGCGTCGCTGCGCAGTTCGAAACGCGCCGCAGTGGCCCGTATCCGGTGCACGCGGGAGATCGCATCGTCGGTAAAGGCGGGAATGCGATAGGTGATCGAGCGTTCGCCGACGCATGCGATATACGCGTCGACGATGCGTTCGAACGATTCGGGCGCACCGGCGTCGACGATGCGCGTTTCCGGGACGCCTGCGCGCCCCATGGCCGCGCGCAGATCCCGCGTTCCGCGATCGACGACGCTCTCGCTTCCCTCGAGCAGAACGAAAAGCCGTCCTTCGGCGCCGTCCTCGCCGTCGATTGCGGTTTTGAATCCGTCGATCCAAAATGCGGCGGCGGGCGTCACCGTTAATCCGGCGAGAAGCTCGATCGAGCGCGGACGCGTTCCTTCGGGAAGGCGCATCTGAAAGCCGCGCGTCACTTCGGGCCCCGCTGACGTTTTGAGATTGACTTGAACGATCACCGCAAGCGTTCCGAACGAGCCGACATATAGGCGGCTCATGTCATATCCGGCAACGTTCTTGACGACCATTCCGCCGGCGCGCGCAATCGTTCCGTCGGCGAGCACAGCGACGGATCCGATGACAAAGTCGCGCGGTCGTCCGTACACGTGACGACGTGGTCCGAGCCAACCGGCCGCGAGTGTGCCGCCGACCGTCGCATCGGCGGGACGCGGCGCATCGAACGGAACGTGCGTGCCGTGTTGCGCCAACCGTTGCGCGAGCGTGCGAATGCGAACGCCGCTTTGCACCGCGACCGTGAGATCCGACGGCGCGTCTTCGACGATCTCATCGAGCGAAAGCGTCGAAAGCGCAATGTCGCTGCGCGCGGGCGGACGGCCCATGCCGTTCAATGTTCCGCCGCCCGTAACGATCACGGCTTTCCCGTCGCGGTTGCTTGTCGCGAGCAACTCGGAGATCTGCTCGATCGTCACGCGGGACGCACCTCCGGACACCGCGCGCCGCTCGGAAAAATCTTCTCCGGATTCAAGCGTCGCGACGGATCGAAGACGTCGCGCACGCGTGCCATCGTCGCCAGATCGTTCGTGGAGTACACCTGCGTCATCGCCTCGCGTTTCTCGAAGCCGATTCCGTGTTCGCCGGAAACCGTTCCCCCGAGCGCAATTGCCGTTTCGAGAATCGCGTTCCCCGACTCGATCACCGCTTGAATCTGCTTCGGATCGCGTTTGTCGTAACACAACATCGGATGAAGATTGCCGTCTCCCGCATGAAACACATTCGCAACCGTCAGACGGTACTCGCGTGCAATCTCTTCGACTGCATGCAAGGCCTTCGGTAAGGTGCTGCGGCGAACGCACACGTCTTGCAGGTAATAGTTCGGGGAAATGCGGCCCATTGCGCCGGCAGCTCCTTTTCGTCCCGCCCATAGGGCTGCGCGTTCGGCTTCGGTGCGGGCCGTTCGCCATGTCGTTGCGCCGTGTTCGCGAACGATGCGCGCGATTTCGCTTTCGTAGTCGGTCATGTCGTCTTCAAAACCGGCGTGTTCGATGAGCAACACGGCGCCCGCGTCGGTTGGATAGCCGGCATGGAATGCGGCTTCGACGGCGGCGGCCATGACTTTATCCATCATCTCGAGCGCCGTCGGCACGATACCCGCCGCGATGATCGCCGACACCGCATCCGATGCGCTCTCGACGTCGTCGAACGTTGCAAGCCACACGCGCACCGCTTCGGGAACCCGCATCAATCGCACCCACGCCGAGGTGACGATGGCAAGCGTACCCTCGCTGCCGACGAACGCGGCGGTGAGATCGTAGCCCGGCCGGTCGATCGACGTCGTGAATACTTCGCCGCGCGCGTCGACGATTTCGAGCTCCTGTACGTGATTGATCGTCGTTCCGTACGACAGGCAATGCGGACCGCCCGCATTGGTTGCGATGTTGCCGCCGATCGTCGAAATTTTTTGCGACGACGGATCGGGCGCATAGAACAAGTGATGCGGAGCAGCGGCCGACGATAAGTTGAGATTGATGACGCCCGGCTGCACGCGCGCGCGTCGACGCTGCGCGTCGAGCTCGAGAATGCGATTCATGCGCGCAAATGAGATAACGATGCCGCCCTCGACCGGAACCGCGCCGCCGCACAGTCCCGTTCCGGCGCCGCGAGGAACGATCGGCTCGTCGTAGTCGGCCGCGATCTTCACGACGGCGGCCACATCGGCCGTCGACGCGGGCAGCACGACGGCGCGCGGCGCGCGACCGTCTGTGTACGCGTCGAACGAGTAGACCGCAAGGTCCTCGGGCTCGGTTTTGAGCGCATCCGCGCCGAGCGCTTCGATCAACCGTTGGAGCATCGTTCACGACCGTTTAGCGTTGCAGGAAGCAGCGCCTGCCCGCCTTAACGCTCGAGGTCTCGTGTTCTCGTTTTGGCGGAAAAAACGCGCACAGCCGCCGGCGAAAAAAGCGCAGCCGAATCCTGTGCAAAAGCGCTCGGCCTTTCGCATGCCCGTCGAATTCGACGTGCTCTATGCGCTGCAGGATCGCGCCGGCCGTCGCCATGGACGCGCGAACGATCTCTCCGCCGGCGGTCTGCGTCTTTCGACCGACGAGGATTTGCTCAACGGATCGTTTCTCGATCTGGACTTCCGTCTTCCTGACGATTTTCTCGCCGGGCTCACGATTGAAAAAGAAGTGTTCGAACAGACGCCGTTCGGACTTCGGCCGGAGACCATAAAGACCCAACCGCCGCCGTTCGAGCCGATGCGCGTTCGCGGCATGGTGCTATCGACGTTTTATATTCCAAGCACCCAGCAATTGGCGCACGGCATGAAATTCATAGACATCGGGCAAGAGACGGAAGAAGAGCTGACCCGTTTCGTGCATCTGTGGCAATTGCACCAAATCCGCCTCCGGGGCGACGCAAACCGCTAGACGACAGGATGCTTTCCGGGAAACCCGGGGGCCGCTAGAAGGTTTCCTATTTAAGGACCGGCCAACATCGCATTGAGATCACCTGAAGGGAGAGTGTTCGTGCAGGCGCATTCCATTTCTGAGGTCTTGGGCTCCGACGACCGAGCCACCGATTTCCGCACGGTCGCCGGTAATCTCGCGGACCAGATGATCGCCCATCACTGGCACGTCGACCGGATGCCGTGGAATGACGCGCCGCTCTTCCCGATTCGTCCGAACGTAAGCGCGACTCGCGCGAGGCGCCTTGCTCGTTTCTATAAGTCGGTCGTGGCCGTGCAAACGCGCGCCGAGGAAATTGCCGTGTCGATCGCGCGCCGGCTTTTAGTGTACGCCGATATGGAGAAGCTCGATGTCGCCTACCGCCGCGCGATGTCCGCGTTGATGAATGACGAAGCGTCGCACGTCGCAACGATGGTGAAATTAGAATGGCTTGCCGACGAGCAATATCCCGGAATCGAACCGCGCAGTGAAGAGAGCCCCTTGTTCTCGGCGCTGATGCCGGCAATCGAAACGCTACATCCGGCGGTGCTGGCGATCTTCATGGCATCTTACGAAGCGTCGGTCGCAATTCGTTCGTACGCCGAAGAGCAAACGTATAAAATCGCTTCGGTGCTCGGCGCGATGGCACCGCGCGCAGCTGAAGACGACGGACGGCACGCAAAAACGCTGCGCATTGTTGCGGCCGAGTTCTTGCGCAAGTTCCGCGAGCGCCACGGCGATGACGAAGATGGAACATCAGTTGCGTGGCGCGAGCACATTCTCGATCCGTTCAAGAAGTATTGGACGCTGATGCCGGCGCATGAATTGTATCTCGCGGGCAACGATCCACGCCAACTCACGAATGTTCGCAAAGTCGTCGATCACGATAGCGCGATCATGAAACGCATCCTCGATTTCCTCAACGTCTCGCACGCCGCGCAAGACTACGTCCACGTCCCGCTCACCGACTACGACTACCCCGCCGGCGCTCTGTCATCCTGAGCGAAGCGCAGCGCGGTCGAAGGACCACCGCAATTCAAAAGCCCGACGAAATTTCGCCGGGCTTTTTTGTTGATTCGATCCTTCGACTACGCTGCGCTTCGCTCAGGATGACACTTTGGGGCGCTTTCGCGTAACATCGACGCCTTTTGCGCGAAGTTGCGCAATCGAATCCTCGAGGTCCTCGACTTCGAAGGTGAGACCGATGCCGGTGCGATCTCTTTGACCATTGCGTCCCTAATACAAGGCGTACCGATTGCGTAGCAGGCGGAAGTCTTGCGTCGAGGCGGTCCAATGGTTCTCGATGTCGTTTGCGCTTGCCCCGGCAACGAGACCTTGGCGTAAAGTCGCGGTTCCCCAATCGCGATCGAGTGAAGCCGCTTCCTTGATGTGAATCGTGTGCGGCGAAACCTCGCGCACCGCGACGAGGATTTCGACGGCGGTACGGACCGCGAGAAACGAACGCGGATCGAAGACGACGAGCTCCACGCCGCTGAGTTCTTTGCCTTCCCAGAATCCGGAGATCGGCGACCAAGCCGCGGGGCGGAAGTACACTCCAGGAAGATTGCGATCGTTCAAATGTCGCGCGAGCGCGTTCCCATCGAGTTCGATCATGCCGGCGTAGAAGAACGGCTTGGTGAAACCGGTGCCGTTATTTACGCCGGCGCTGTCGATCAACCCAGTGCACAAATACGGGAAGGTCGTTTCCCACTCGGGAATGTTCGGTGAACTCTGAACCCATTGCAACCCGGTGTCGGGCCAAATCATCGACGCATCGTAGCCTTCCATGCGAATAACTCGCAGCGGTGCGCCGATGGCGAAGTGGTCGTTGAAGAGCTTTGCGAGTTCACCGACCGTCATGCCGTGGCGCATCGCAATCGGGTAAAGCCCGATGAACGACTTGAACGAGGGCTCGAGAACGGGACCTTCAACGGTCGTGCCCACGGGATTCGGGCGGTCGAGTATCCAGATTTCCTTGCCGTACTGTTTTGCGGACTCCATCGCGTACGCCATCGTGGAGATGAACGTGTACGCGCGCGAACCGACGTCTTGAATATCGAAGAGCAACACGTCGATGCCGTCGAGCATCGACGCACTCGGATGACGGGTCGGTCCATAGAGGCTATATACGGGCAGACCCGTCGACGGATCGGTATACGACGGCACGTAGGCGCCCGCGGTGCGATCGCCGCGAAATCCGTGCTCCGGGGCGTAAATCGCTTTGAGATGAATCGCCCGATTCGCGCGGATTTCATCGACGATCGAGACCAGGCGCGATGTGACGCCGGTTTGATTGGTGATCATGCCCACACCGCGACCCTTCAGTTCCCGCCACGTTTCGCGTAAGAACACCTCGTCTCCGAGCGTCACTTTCGCGTGTGGAAGCGCCGCCGCATGTGCGAAAGCGCCCGAGGCTAAAAACGCACCGGCGGTTGCGAGCAGTTCGCGTCGATTCATACGATACGCAGATTGGTGTCGGAGAGAATGATGCCTGCCGCGCGGGCGCGCCGGAAGAGTTCTTCGACGGCTGCCACGCCGCCATCGCCGAGGTCGTCGCTATAACCGTTGACGTACAGATCGATGTGCTTGCGCATCACTTCGCCGTTCATTTCAAACGCGTGCTCGCGAATGTACGGCATCACGCTCGGCTCCTGCAGGCGCGCGAAGCGCAGGCTGGCGCGAATCGCGTCGTTGATCTCGGAGGCGCGTTCATCATCAACGTCGTTGCGGGCGAGAATGCCGCCGAGTGGAATCGGCATGCCCGTCGTTCCCTCCCACCATTCGCCGAGATCGGCGATGGAGACCAGCCCTGCGTCTTGATACGTGAAGCGCGACTCATGGATGATGAGACCCGCATCGATCTCGCGGTTCGCGACGGCGTGAATGATGCGATCGAAACGCATCTGCACCGCCATAGGACGCATGCCGAGCGCAAGTTGCAGCAGCATGAACGCGGTTGTGCGTTCGCCCGGAATCGCAATGCGTTTGTCCCTCAGCGCAGCGAGCGAGGAGATTTCGCCGGGCCGCGTTACGACGAGCGGGCCGCATCCGCGTCCGAGCGCACCGCCCGCGCGTAAAAGCCGGTAGTCGCGCATCAAGAACGGAATCGCGCCGTAACTCACTTTCGTGAGCGCATACTCCGCGCGCGCGGCTGATTGGTTCAGCTCCTCGATATCGGCGAGATGGACGCGGACATCCGGCGCGTCGTTCAACATGCCGTTCGTGAGTGCGGCGAAAATGTACGTATCGTTGGGGCAGGGCGAATACGCGAGCGTATACATTTCGTTCTTAGTCAACATGCGCAGGCATCGTATGCAGAAGGTCGAGCGTCGCATTGAGCACGCGGCGCAGTCCGCGTACACCCGCATCGAAATTCCAGCCGCTCTTCGCGCGGTCGCCGACGACATTCGAGATTCCGCGCACTTCGACGCACGGGACGCCCGCAAGTTGCGCCGCGCGCATCACGGAGAAGCCTTCCATCGATTCGACTTCCGCTCCGCGTTCACGAAGACGGTGCGCCGTCGCATCGGTCGACGTGACGCGCGAGACCGTGATGCCGCGCACCAGCGGAAAACCGAGTGCCGTGATCGCTTCGACGAGTTGCGCGTCGGCTGGGACGCGGTCGACGATGATATTGCCGTCAGGAAGCGTGATACGCTCGCCCGTCTCGAGATTCAATTCTATCAGCTCTTCGCCGACGACGACGCCGTCGCCGACGTCCGCCGCTCCCGGCAACGCTCCCGCGATTCCGGCATTCACGACGACATCGTACCGCGACTGCGCGAGCGCTTTCGCAACGCGCGCTGCTGCATCGACCGGCCCGATCCCCGCGACAAGTAACTCAACGCCGGCTCGCGAGTTGAGCCACTCGAGTTCCTTTGCAACGGCACAGACAAGAAGAATCATCGGACTCCGATCAACTTATGCGTTTGAAGAGAGATACGAAACCGCTCCGGATGGTTCTTCGCGTACGCGAGCGCCAGCTCCACGTTTGGCCGCTTATTGCCTTCCGGCTGCAACAGAATCGTGGAGTGCTCCGGAAAGAGCGCGAGATGCTCTTCGGGCACGCGGCCGTCGACGATGAGCTTTGCTTCATTCGCGCGTCTCGCCATGCGCGGGTCGACGCGTTCCTTCGGAGAAACACAAAGCCACACATCGGCCGGAAGTTCCGTGAAGACCGTGCCGTTCGATTCGATGTGCACGCGCCGTCCGTCGGCCTGCAACGCGTTGATGAGTTCGAGCGTCTCCGTCTGAGCAAGTGGTTCGCCGCCGGTCAGAATCACCATCGGGCAATCGCCGCCGATTTCGCGAACGCGCGCAACGACCTCGGGCACGCTCGCCATAAATTTCAATGCGTAATCGGTATCGCAGAAGTCGCACGCAAGGTTGCAGCCTGCAAGCCGAACGAAGACGGCGGGCGTTCCGCTCCAAAGTCCCTCGCCTTGAATGCTGTAGAAGATCTCAGCGAGCTGTACCATTACGCCCCGAAATCGCTGCGACGAAGGACCGCGCAACTCGTCGCGGTCTCCCAGAGAACGAGCTCGTCGAGGCCGCTCAGCTGGTTTTCCAACGTGCGCCAGATCCACATGACGATGTGCTCCGCCGTCGGATTATCGATGAGATCGTTGAGCGTGCGATGGTCCAAAATATCCACCACGTGCTCGTGGACAACGTGCCTGATCTTGTCGAAGTCTTCGATCATGCCGCGCGCGGGGCCGTCGGTTTGAATGGGCCCGCGAACGGCAACGTCTAACCGGTAGGAATGTCCGTGCATCCGGGAACATTTGCCGGGATGGTGTGGAAGAACGTGAGCCGCTTCAAAGCGGAAGTGCTTGCGAATCTGCATGTGGAAACCGCTATTGCGTTCGCGACGAAACGAAGGGAGTCCGTTGACCGTCCGAATCAACCGTGAAGAATTAGTAATGAGCGCCGTCGTCGGAGAGGCAGCGCCCATGCTGGTGAACACGGGCCTCTACGAAGTAAGTTTCGAAGGGCAGCCGTTGATCGTTCCGTCGGTCGGCGGAATCACGCCCAACGTGCGGGTCGGCGATTCCGCGTTCGCCTTTATGGCCGACCATATCGAGCCCGGGGTCAGCGTTCGCCATCCCGACGAACGTCAAAATAGCGCGCTCAATACGCTTGCCTGCATCGGCAACGAAGCCGTGGTCGTCACCGGCGACGCCAAGGGCGAACACGGACGTGTTACCGGAAAGCACGGCGGCGTCGAGCATGTCATGATCGATTTTCCGTCCGACGTCATGCGCAAAATGGCGATCGGCGACCGGATTCAAGTGTGGGCATGCGGATTAGGGACGCGTCTTCTCGATGCGCCCGGCGTTAAGGCATTTAACGCCGATCCCGATCTGTTTCACCGTATGGGCGTCGGCATCAAAGGCGGCCGCGTACAAGTCCGCGTTGCGAAAACCGTTCCCGCCGCGATCATGGGATCGGGCCTTGGACGCGCGACCGTCGTGCGCGGCGATTACGACATTCAAACGTTCGACGACGCGATGGCGGAAGAACACGGGTTGCGCGATTTACATTTGGGCGATATCGTGGCAATCGTCGATGCGGACAACTCCTACGGACGTATCTATCGCGGCGGCGCAATCTCCGTCGGCGTCGTCGTTCACGGACGTTCGTTCGTAGCGGGCCACGGCCCGGGCGTAACGACGCTGCTGACGTCGACCAAGGGCGAGATCGACGTTGAAATCGACAGCGACGCGAATCTAGCGAAGATTCTGAAACTCCGCTGATCGCAGCAGAGGGAGACGTGCCATGCGCATGACGTCCGAGAGCATCGAACACTTAAACAAGATGCTCTTCAACGAGCTAACCGCGATCAATCAGTATTTTCTGCATGCGCGCATGCACAAGAACTGGGGATACTACCGGCTCGGCGAGCGCATCTATCAGGAATCGATCGGAGAGATGCGCCATGCGGATTGGCTCATCGAACGAATTCTATTTCTCGAAGGATTGCCTAATCTGCAGGCGCTTGGGAAACTGAACATCGGAGAAGATGCCGTTGAAGCGCTCGAATCGGATTTGCAATTAGAACAAGTTGCACGCAACGATACGGCAACTGCGATCGCCGCGTTCGAACGTGTCGGCGATTTTGCGAGTCGCGAACTGGCCGCCAAAATCATCGTGCAGTCCGAAGAACACATCGACTTTCTTCAGACGCAGTTGCTGCTCGTCAAGACGCTTGGGCGAGAATTGTATCTGCAACAAGCCGTCGGAGAACTGCCGGAGGAGTAGCGGCGCTGATCTGCTCCTGGATGTCGGTGACACAACTTCCACAACGGCGCATTGTTCCGCACGCTTCGTAGACGTCGTCAGGCGTACGCGCGCCATCGTCGATCGCCGTGCGCACGCACGTACTCGTGAGCGCATTGCAGATACAGACGATCATGAACGTGAAAACCCCCCGAAGGAACAGAATTAGGCTCCCCTAATATACTCATGAGGGGAGCCTTCCGCAAGCGCCGGAGGTCGCAACCGGCGAGACATGGGTCGGCGAGCGGTTATTTAGTCAGAACGCGGAGCGTGTTATCGTTGTCGTTGTTGTAGTAGAGCCGCTGATTCATGGCGCTCGTGCCGGTTGCCACCATACCGAAGATAGCGCCCGCGGCGCCCGTATCGACGTTGCGGACAAAGAGCAGCTTGCCGCCTTGCGAGATTTCGACGATCAGGTTCTTTCCGTCCGGGTCGGTCGTGTTTCCGATCGCGAGGTTGCCGTTGAAGAGCACCGCCGAACTGATCGGACCGTTGAGCGGAGCGCCGATGTAGACGACGCGCGCGCGGCCACTGAATGGCCCACTGAACGTCGTGCCGCCCGGGTTGACGCTTAATCCGTGCGCTGGAATGGTGGAAATGCCGGAAAGCGCGTAAACGGCGTTATTCGTACCGTCAACGATGAAGAGCTGGTCGTGCGCTGCATCATACTGAAGACCGGATGGGCTGAGAATGCTTCCGGGCATGCCGTGATTGACCGGAAATCCTGTTGCGATGGTCTGGAACGAAAACGGTTTGTTCGGGGTGACGTTGACGCGAACAATGCTGCCGTTCCCGGCGTTCGTGACGTAGAACGCCGAAGCGCCGAACGCCGTCGCGTGCGGCGCATAGGCTTCACCGAACGGATGATTCCACGGACCGTTTGCGAGGGTGTTGATCTGTGCTCCGTCCGACGAGACGAGCGGATTCAGGTTAGCGACGAAAGCCGCATTCCAAATGCTTCCGTTCGGCGCGGTCGCCAACGCATTGCAACCTCGCAGCGCCGAATAAATTGCGATGCTCGTCGGCTTCGAACCGATTTGCGGATGTAGTGCGACGATCGAGGTTCCTTGGCCTTGAATGTTGCCCTTGGCATTGTTGTTGTTGAAATTGCAAATAACGAGATCGCCGGACGTAATCTTACCGGCTGAAACCTTTGCTATGTCGAGGCCGTACGGGTTTTGGTCGCCGTTGATCGGATCGACCGTTGAACCGACTGTGCGTTGAAGAGTGAGTTGTGCGAGGACGGACGTGCCGTCGGCGGCGGTTGTGAAGCCTTGCGAAGTCAAGTTATTCGACTGCACCGGCATCGGCGGCGAAGTCGTACCGTTCGAGCCGCCACCGCTGCACGCGGACACCATTAAAAGAACCGTTGCGCACGCAAACGCGGCGCAAACGGAACGCGAGAAGTCTCTCATGGGATACCTCCGGGTCGATTGGTTACCAGAGGCGGACAATTTATGAAAGAAAGATGAAGAAAGCTTGAAGACTGCCCGCGTCGCCCGAAAATGTTAGCCTTCGATGAGTCGCAATGCCGTCCGAGCGGCCGCTTGGAGCGCTTCATCACCAATGCTCGAACTGTAATTCAGCGTCATGTTCGCATGGTGGCGCGCGCGATGACGCGCGAAGCGCCACGTACGTTCGTCGACTTTGCCGTACGTGTCGAGAAAGATTGGGTGGTCGCGCGGGGGCACCATCATGTGCACGACTGAAAGATCGACGGCGGGGTGACCGTAATGAATGTCGCCCCAATCGATTACACCGCACAAGCGGTTGGCATCGTCGAGTAAAAGGTGGCGCGCATAGAGATCGCCGTGGACGACGGCGTGCCGGCCTTGCAGCGGCTCTTCGTCCACTTTCAAACGAAGCGGATCGAGTTTGCCGATCTTGTCCTCGGGCACCGGCGCGTGTAGCGATTCAACGTCGATGTCGTGCAATTCGCGCAAGAAGCGTGCGAGATCTTCGGCAAGCTTCCGTCGTTCTTGCCGCGTTAGCGCTCTTGCGCATGCGGTCGTACCGGCTACGACATCGTATCCGGCAAAGCGCCATGGATAGTCGAATTGCGCGACACCGCTGTACCGGGGATTGGGGACGGCGACGGTGAGCCGCTGCGCGATTGCCGGCATGAAATCAATCTCGCATTCGATCAATGGTGCGGCGACGGCACGCTGAGGAAACCGGAACACGAGCCGCTCCTCGATGAGAAACGCCGCATTATCCCAACCTCCGCCGGCGCGGCGGATCGTTGCATCGGCAAATTCAGGAAACTGCGCGGCGATCAACCGCCGCGCGAGTTCTTCGCTGACGTCGATCTCAGGCGTCCACACCGGATTCATAGCGCGCCGTCGAAATCTGCGATCAGGTCATCGATCCGTTCGATACCGACGGAGAGGCGTAAGAGCGAGGGAATGATGCCCATCAGGCGTGATTCGGGCGAGTCGGGAATATTCGGCCACATCGCGGCGGGCTGCGCGATCAACGACTCGACCCCGCCGAGGCTCACCGCGGAATGCACGAGCGACAACTTGTCGATGACGCGGCGAGCATCATCGAAGTTGCCTTTGACTTCGAAACTCAGCAGGCCGCCGAACCCGCTCATTTGACGCGCGGCGAGTGCGTGCTGCTCGTGCGATGCCAAGCCCGGATAGTAGACGCGCGTGACGCGCGAGTGCGCTTCGAGAAATCGCGCGAGCTGCAGCGTGTTGTCGTTGTGCCGCGCGACGCGCATTTCAAGCGTGCGCAGACCACGCAGCAAAAGCCACGCATCGAACGGGCCGAGCGTCGCACCGAGAATGTGATGCGTCTCCCAGATCCGCGCGATCAGCGCTTTCGACGAGACCGCTACGCCGGCGATTAAATCGCAGTGACCGCCCAGATACTTCGTCGCGCTATGCAGCACTACGTCGGCGCCGAGTTCGATCGGACGTTGATTGACGGGCGTTGCGATCGTATTGTCCACGGTTACCAGCGCCCCGGCATCATGCGCGATCTTCGCGACGGCTTCGATATCGGTGATTCCGAGAAGCGGATTGCTGGGCGACTCGAGCATCACGAGCGTCGTATTCGGACGCATCGCGCGCTCGAAAGCCGCGGTATCGGCCTGGTCGACGAACGTGACGCCGACGCCGAAGCGCGAGAGGACGGAATCGAGCAGCGAACGCGTTCCGGCGTAGGTAATACGCTGCGCGACGACGTGATCGCCGGCCTTGGTGAGCGCGATCGCGGTTGCGGAGATGGCGCCCATGCCGGACGCGCTGACCATCGCTGCCTCTCCGCCTTCAATCGCGGCCAGAACGCGCTCGACTTGTCCGTGATTCGGATTGCCGTGTCGCGTGTAGAATCGTTCGAAACCCGGCGCGTGCGCCGCGCGTGCCATCGATTCCGCGTCATCGAACGAAAACGTCGACGTTTGATAAATCGGCGGCGTGACGTCGCCGTTACTCATGGCGTCGCGGTCGGCGTGAATCAGCTCCGTCTCGATGCCGTATCCGTCACTCATTTGCTCACAACAATCTTCATGGTCGTAAAATCGAGCGTCAGCGTCGCGGGCCGGAAGAATCCGCTGCGAAGCGCGCCGCCTACATGAAAGGGTACTTTATCAAAGAGTTCGGCGGCTAGTGCGGCACCGGGAACCGGACCTTGCGCATATCTGCCGAGCGAAACAAGCGGCACCGTGAACGATGCGTCTTGCGCGCCTGCGACCGCGACGGTGCCGTCGCTCCGTCCGGTTTGAATCGCAAAGAGTTGCGGGCGTTCGCTGCCAATCCGGCCCGTTGCGAGCAAAAGATGCGTCCCGACGAGCCACATCGGTTCAATCGCCGCGCCTTGCACCTTTGCCGTTTGCTCGATCGCCGGCGATGCTTCCCACAAGCGCAGCGTCAACTTGCTGTGGGCATAGTCGAACGTCGGCAAAAAGTGCGAGAGGAAAACAGTGCCGAGCGCGCCGTCGACTTGCAGGCTTCCAGCGGTGATGGGCCGCGGCGCGACCCTCGCCGGAACGTTGTTGACGCTCAGTCCGGGAAACTTCAACGTGTCGATCGTTCCGGTGTCGCTGATACCAAGTGCTTGCGCGGCCGACGCGTTGAGGTCGACCGAAGCGGCGGAAGTGTCGACGACGAACGAATACACCTTGCCGTCGATCGTCGCGCGCACGATTGGAACGGGATCGGTCGCCACGAACGGGATATCCGTCGTGCCGTTTTGCAGATCGAAGACGTACCGGTCGGCTTTTGGCAACCGTTCTTGCAACGTCGTCAGCCGCGATAAAATCCGCGCATCGTTCGGCGCGAGATGGCGCGCGCGATTGAGATAGGTCCGAGCGTTCTTCCAGTCGTTGCGATAGAGGTCGAGCGTTCCCAATCCGAGCACGGCTTCTACGTCGCTCGGGTCATCGGCGAGCGCGTCATTGTAATCGGTGAACGCGGTTTGAAAATCGCCTTGCGCAAACGCGGTGTCGCCGGCGGTGGCTGAAGCGGAGGCGACCGACACCGGATTCTGCGCGATCAGCGCGGAGAGAAGAAGAACCGCGAGCGCATACATTTACGGTGCCTGAAACGCGACGATTTCGTTGTTGTCGCGATGCGACGTCCAGAAGCGCATACCGTCGAAGGCAAGACCGCGTGCATCGAACGGAATCGACGCTAGGACCTCGACCTTAGGCGACCCGTCGCGCGCATCGAGACGCCAGAGCTCCAGATTTTCGAACTCTTCGTCGCCGGTAATCAAATAAAAGCGGCCTTCGGAGATCGTCATCCCGACCGGCGTGCGCTCGAGCGAAATCTCGCGCAGGACGTTGCCCGCAGCATCGAGCGACAAAATTTTGCGGTACGCGGCTTGGCTCAAGAACAGGGTATCGCCGTCGAAGGCCACATGCGCACCGGTGAGGTCGGGGCAAGCAATGGGATCGTTTTTGAAGCCGTGTCCAGGAATGAAGCGATAGATGTACCGGTCGTGATCTTTCTCGCCGACACCGACGATGACGCGAAGTTCATCGCCAACCATCGTTATCCCGAACGGGCCGCCCGGCGCTTGTGCCTCGCTTCTCACCGTCCAGGTGGCCCCGTCGATCTCATAGAGGCGATGCGTTTCACGGCTTGCCATCCAGATTGTAGTGCCGTCGCAGGCGAGGCCGAGGGGAAGCGGAGCGGGCGACATCAAGCGCAGTTCTTCAGCAATCGGGTTCACGAAATTCTCCGTACGGACGAAAGCGGACGAGTGACTCATATGCTGCATCGACGAGGCGTTCGCCTTGCATCATACAGGCGGCCGAGTCCTAGGCCGTTGTGATTTTGCTTCACGTGGCCGGAAATGTCCGATGCCCGTCCGCTCTCGGCTAACCGTCTGCGAAGAAATGACGCCATACTTGCGGAAGTGACTCATTCTGGCAAGGAGACAAAACATGGCTCAGAACGACCGGGCGGAAATGCGCGATGCCGCATTGTTGGTAATTGACGTACAGGATTCATTCAAAGCGGGCCCGCGCTGGGCGCGCCGGAGTAATGCGGACGTCTTTGAATCGAACGTCGCAAGACTGATCGATGCGTTTCGCGCTGCCGGCCGCCCCGTGATCTTCGTCCTGCACAGCGATTCGGACGACGCGTTCTCGACGACGAGTCCGCACTATCGGTTGATGGATTTTCTCACGCCGCAGGCCGGCGAACCGGTCATCCATAAGACGACGCGCAACTGCTTCACGAGCACGAACTTGCTTCCAGTCTTGTTACATCTAGGCGTTCGCCGTATCGTCGTCACCGGAATTCAAACCGAACAATGCTGCGAGACGACGGCTCGCGTCGGGGCAGACCTGGGGTTGGACGTCGATTTCGTGACCGAGGCAACGATGACGTTTCCGATCCCGGAAAATGCCGACGGCAGCGGACGTGAACTTTCCACGGGCGAGATCATCGAGCGGACCGAGTTCGCTCTGCGCCGCCGGTTTGCGCGCATTGCGACGGTCAACGACATCGTGCGCGAGGTCAGCCCCGTTCCTGCATGAGACGCGTCATCGTCCTCGTTCCGGATCGCGTCGAACTGTTCGATCTTGCCGGGCCCGTGCAAGTCTTTCACGAGGCGATCGCGGCGGGTGCGGGATATCGATTGGAATACGTGTCGACGCAGCACGATATCGCGAGCGAACAGTCGCTCGCGATATCGCGTTTGCAGCCGCTGACGAACGATGCCGGTCCGAACGACACGATACTGATTCCCGGAAGCGCGCCGATGCGGGAAGCTGCGTGCAGCCGCCGTTCGAGAATTACGGACGTTATCGCGTGGCTTCGCGCATCGTATAGCAACGGTGCGCGCATAGCGTCCGTTTGCGTGGGAGCGTTCGTACTTGGTGCGGCCGGTTTGCTCGACGAACGCAACGTGACGACGCATTGGAAATTCACGGAGACGTTGCGCCTCGCGTTTCCGCGTGCTCGCGTTGCAGGCAATCGGCTCTACGTCTTTGACGGGCGCATCGCGACGAGCGCCGGAATTGCGTCGGGCGTCGATCTCGCCCTTGCGATCGTCGAACGCGACGCCGGTGCGCGTATAAGCGCCGCGGTCGCACGCGAAATGGTCGTCGGTATGCGCCGCGGCGGAGCGCAGGATCAATTGAGCGCATATTTCGATCGGCGCGATCACGTGTACCCGGAAGTTCATGCGGCGCAAGATTGGCTTGTCGAACATCCCGGCGAGGCATTCACCATCGAGTCGTTGGCGCACGTCGCCGGCGTGAGTCCTCGCACGTTAACGCGCCAATTCCGTCTCGCGACGGGTGCGACGGTAAAATCCTACGCTACCGCGTTGCGATTGGAGCATGCACGCTCGCTTCTTCGCGACAGAGCTTTGACGATCGACGCCGTTGCGGAACGGTGCGGATTCGCCGATGGGCGGCAACTTCGCCGTGTGTGGCGAACGGCATACGGCGAAACGCCGTCCGAAGCCCGAGGAGGATAATGATAGCTCTACACGGAGGTCACGTTATCTCGCAGCCACACGCCGAGCCGGCGCCGGCGACGGTGCTGATCGAGGGCGGGAAGATCGCAGCGGTCGCGGCTGCCCTCGAGATTCCGGCACAAGCGCGAACGATCGATTGCGCGGGATGTACGATCGTGGCCGGTTTCTGGAACAGTCACGTGCATTTTTTCGAGCGGAAATGGGCTTGCGCACCGGAGATTCCGGCCGAGGAGCTTAGCGCTCAACTGCGAGACTTCGAGCGCTTTGGTTTTACAACCGTGTTCGACCTTTCGTCGGCATACGACAATACGTCCGTTATTCGCGGACGGATCGATTCGGGCGAAGTTCAGGGCCCGCACATGTTTACAACCGGTCCCGGCATCGTTCCACCCGGGTTCGATCTTCCGGATACCGTCTTCGCGCTGCTCGGGCAAATGAAGGTGCCGCTTCCATACGCGTCCGACGCCGCCGAAGCTCGCCGCGTTGCGCGTTCGTTGCTCGATGGCGGAGCCGATGCAATCAAACTCTTCGCGTCGATACCGTCCGGCGCGACATTATCGGTCGCGACGATGCGCGCAGCCGTCGACGAAGCGCATGGTGCCGGCGTTCGGGTCTTCGTGCATCCGAACACTGCAGACGATATCGAACGCGCGCTCGACGCCGGGGTCGACGTTATTGCCCACACGACGCCTCGTTCAGGTCCGTGGAGCGAAGAACTGCTCGACAACATGGGCTCGCACAATGTCGCGCTCATTCCTACGCTATCGCTTTGGGATCACTTAGCGCGGCACGATCGGCATTCGGTGCAGCAACGGCAAATTCAAACGGCAGTTCAACAGCTCGCGTCGTGGCGGAAACGCGGCGGCACGATCCTATTCGGCATGGACGTCGGAATGGTTGGCTGCGATCCGGAGCGCGAATATGCATTGATGTGCGAAGCGGGCATGAGCGCCGATGAAGTTGTCGCAGCGCTCACCACAGCACCGGCAGCGCTTCTCGGAGACGCGCGCCGCAATGGAAAAATCGCGCCCGGATTCGACGCGGATATTGCAATCGTCGCGGGTGATCCCCTAAGAAACGTCCATGCCTTGCGTGACGTGACGTCGGTTCTGCACGCAAATGGAGTCCTACAGGTTTCGCAATAAGCCGGCCGGAACCGGGGATTGTGCTATTTCCCGGTAAGAAGCACGGGAGCGAAGCTGCGTCGCATCCTCGAATCGCGACCGTGCGCGACGTCGTCGAGATTATTGCTATTCTCGCGGCCGGCATCTGGGCATTCTACGTCTTTGCCTACGAGAACCGCATCAAGCCGTCGCTGGCGCACGCCGATCTCGACGTGAACGCCTCGATGCAGCGGATCAGCGAACACAACGGTCTGATCGCCGTCGGATTGCACGTGCAATTTCGTAACATCGGAACCGTCAAAGCCGACATGCTCGCTGTAGCGGTCAACGTGTACGGACAGCGAGTGCTGCAAGCGAAACCGCGCGACGTCCACGAAACGCATCCGCTGAAATATCTTTACGCCGGCTACTATAAAACGGGTCCGCTCGTTCCCGTCTTTAGCGGCGGCTACGTGACGAAGCTCGGAGATCCGGCGACGACGGAAACGACCGAACTCGATCCCGGCACGACGATCAACAACTACTGGACGTTCTACGTTCCGCGCGGACGCTTCGATCTGTTGACGCTCGGCATGGAGGCTCCGTACACGAAGTACGAAAACTTGCGGTTCCCGACACAGTTGATAACTACGCCGCTAGGGGACGTCCATGTGATCGTCAATGCGGATCATTCGAAGATGGAGCAATACAACACCCTCCCCGTTACCTCGCTGGATCTTCGCTAGCGGCGCAGATTCCCGCGGCCACGCTTGACGTGCGGATCGTTTAACTGTATGGTTATATAACCAAATGGTTAATGATATGAAGCTTGACGCGGTCTTTTCCGCTTTGGCCGACCCAACGCGCCGCCGCATTCTCGAACGGTTAGCGCGCAAGCCGTCGACGGTTGGGGAAATCGCTTCCGAATTTCCGATCTCGCAACCGGCGATTTCGAAACACGTTCGCGTTCTCGAAGAGTCGGGACTCATCGAGCGCGACGTCGTCGGACGAACGCATTACTTGAACCTCACGCCGGAAGCGATGGAAGCCGCGGCTACTTGGATCGAGCGTCAGCGCCGCTATTGGAACGCGGTGCTCGATCGCCTCGATGCCGTTCTTACAAAATCGCCGGAACGAAAGAAGAAGTAAACCATGCAAACGACGGTACCTGCGCTCGTTATTCGCCGCACGTACGACGTGCCGCCCGAGCGCGTATTTCAAGCGTGGACGACGCCCGAAATGGCGAAGCATTTTTTAGGTCCGGACGACGTCACGACGCCGGAAGTCGAGATGGACGTGCGCGTCGGTGGAACGTACCGCATCGTGATGCAAATGGCTGATGGCGAGCGGTGGACGGTCGGCGGTGTGTATCACGAGGTGCAGCCTCCGCACCGGTTACAGATGACGTGGCGCTGGAAAGAAGACGACCCGAACGACGAACACGAGTCGTTGCTGACGCTGGAATTCAATGCGCGCGACGGCGGAACGGAAATGATTCTGACGCACGAGCGACTCGCGAGCGAAGAATCGCGCGCGGGACATGCCCGTGGCTGGGAATCTATTACCGATCAGCTGAGCAAGGTATTGTGAGGCCATGAGTACGTCTGCATTGGACGCGGTCGTCACCGCCGAATTGCCCGCGTCGCCGCAACGCGTCTTCGAAGCACTGACGTCTTCGGAAATCACGAAATGGTGGGTGCGCGAAGGCGTATTCGACACGCGCGAATGGAGCGGCGACGTCCGCGCCGGCGGCAAGTGGCGCGCAAGCGGCGTTGGGCGAGGAAATCCGTACACGCTGGAAGGCGAATATCTCGAGGTCGACGCGCCGAAGAAGTTGGTGCATACGTGGCAAGTTTCCGGAGTACCGGTTGTTATGAGCGTGACGTATGAGCTGCAGCCGGCGGAACGCGGGACGCGCGTCACGTTGTACCATGCCGGCTGTCCGACGCAAGACGTTCACGACGCGACGCGCATCGGCTGGGAGACGAGTTTCGACGCGCTTCGGAGGTTACTTGAATAATCCGAATGATCGATTGGCTCGTCGCAACTGTTAGCCGCTGAAACGAATCTGATGCAACAGATCGAGCGGGTTGCAAAGACGCGGCGGCTCGCGCAACTTTTTCAGCCCGGCCGCGGTACATGACGGCGAAGAGTTAGAATGTCTGGCCTTGGATTTCGACGGAGAAGCGGCCGCCTTGATTTCCCGACGCGAAGTCGAGGCGCAGAAGCCGATAAATAAAGCCGAAGCCGACGTCGGGATGCCATTGGAAGGTTGCCGGTGCGAACGCTTGTGTTCCGCCGCGCACGCGGCTCGCGGACGTTTCCGTAAAGAGCACCCAATGCAACGGGCCGCGCACCGCTTGCGCGATGCGATATTCCGCTTGGAAATTCTGGGCATCCGTTCCGCAGAACGGTTTGGGATACGCGCGAATCCCATTTCCGCAGACGAGGAAACTGTCAGGGATGACACCGCCGGTGCGCGCTTCGACAACGTGAAGTGCCACCGCTGACTTGCCAACCGTAAAATATTTTGCGCTGTATTGATAGGAGCAAAATGGCGGCTGCCATTGCGTCGCCGCAACGCCTCAGTTGTGCGAGTAGCTGCCTTCCAACACCGTGTAGCGCCCCGGATGCTCGCTCGTCTGATACAAGGAAGGCGCGGTGATTCCGGTGGACTGTGCCGTAGTCGTTCGCGTCGTGCGCACGCCGAGTTGCAATTGATTGTCGTTTGTTCCGTGAACGTAATACGTCGCTTCAGCGCCGGTGTTCCAGCTGTAATGTTGATCGCTACCGGTTGGCTCTCGCGAAAGACACCACGTCCCCCGAATGCGTCGAACACTAAATCTGATTCACGCCCTTTCACCGGATCGACGTGAACCGGTTCCGTGTAGAAAAGGCGGACAAGATTTGCGCGCCGGCTGAGTTGACTGATTGCCGAAAAATACGAACCGTGCGAATTTAGCGGCGGTGCCGTTAGGATGAAACCGACGCCTTGAATCGGCGCGGACAGTGGCGTATCCGCGTAAAAGGGGTGCTCCGTCAATGCGAACCACTTGTCCATCACAATCCAATGGAGCGTGATAGTGTTCGATTCAGCACCGGGTTCAAACGTAAGCCGTGGGATGGCGCCGGCAAGCTTCGTTAGGTTTTCATAGTCGCGATCGACGCCTGTTTGGTCCAGGCGATCGCCCTCTTTTAACCAGAGATATTGCCGAACGACCTCCGGCTTGATCACGCCGTACGTTTGAACCGTCACGCTTTGGATGACGTCTCCTGCGATCGATGCCTCAATACGAGCGATGCGAGCGCTATCGTCAGCGATTGCGGTTGCGAGCGTGCCGATCAGCCATACGAGAGAGAAGACAACGATGGTGAGGAGCCGGCGGTGCGACCCTTGCATCTTCACTGCAATCAGCGTTCCCTGAATAAGCGTTTCAGTCGGCGGGCAGCTTAAGGATTTCAGCTACAAAAGCATGGCATAAATCGATCGTGAAAGCGACTCTCTCGTTACCGGTGACCGCCATGGCAGTGCTCGCGGCGGGCTGTTCACCGGGAAGTGCCCACGCCTCGCCCGGTGAGCGCGTGACGAACGCGTGCGGTTCGGATACGCTCGGATCGTTTACGACCCGCAAAAACAAAAAGCCCGGCGACATTTCGCCGAGCTTTCGTTCTAGTGCGGTCCTTCGACAAGCGCATGGTGACGCGGGGGTTTAGAGCGCGCCGTCTGGGCCCATTTTCTCGAGGCGTTTTCTCAAGTCGGCGAGGAAGCCGCTTGCGACGTAGCCGTCGACGACGCGATGGTCCAACGAGAGGCATGAGTTCATCACGTAGCGCGGCGCGAACGAGTCATCGTCGCGTACGAGCAGTTTCTTCTCGACGGTTTCCATCGTAACGATGCCGGCTTGTCCGCCGTTGATGATCGGAGCGGAGGCCCACGAACCGTTCGCACCGTTGTTGTTCACCGTGAATGTGCCGCCGGCGAGGTCGTCGACGCCGAGCTTATTCCGGCGTGCTTTGTCGATCAACTCACCGCCTGCAATCGCAAGCCCTTTGATCGAGAGTTTGTCGGCATTCTTGATCACCGGAACGACGAGGTTCGTCGGTAGGCCGATCGCGATGCCGACGTTCAGGTCTTTGTTGACGTAAATGCCGTCCGCGGTGAATTTTGCGTTCATCAACGGGAAGGCCGAGATCGATTCGATCACCGCGCGAATGAAGAACGGTAGCAGCGTGAGCTTATATCCCGTTTCGCGTTCGAAACGGTCTTTCTCGCGCGCGCGCCACTTCCACACGTTCGTGACGTCGATCGACACCATCGACCATGCGTGAGGGGCTGCGTGTTTCGACTCCACCATGCGTTCGGCAATGATGCGGCGCGCTTGCGTGAGCGGAATGATCGTACCCGGAAGCGGCTCGCCGTACGTCGACGTTCCCGATGCAGCGGGAGCGGGCGGCGGCGAAGCCGGCGTCGCCGGTGCAAACGACGGCGGCGGCGTTGCACCGAAATTCGTTCCGGTGGCAATCGCCTGACCGACTGCGGCAGCGGGACCCATTGCTGCTGCCGTCAACACGTCTTCCGCGGTAACGCGCCCGTTCGTGCCCGTTCCTCGAACCGCGCGAATGTCGAGGTTATTTTCGCGCGCGAGTTTCCGCACAGCAGGCGATGCTTTGCGAAGCGCATCCTCGGCGCCGGCAGCTTCGAGACCGCCCGGTGCGCCGTATGAACTCGGAATGACGCCGTTGCTCGCGTGCGTATGTCCGTTACCGGACGCCGCCGCTGCCGGCTTCGTCGGCAGTTGCGGAATGTTGAAGCCGGGAACCGGCTCTTCGTTCGCGCTCGCGGCCATCGATTCAGGCGTTGACGGCGCCTGCGCGGCCGGCGCGCTTTCAGTCGCGGCGCCGACTTCTTCGATCACGGCAATTGCCGTACCGATCGGCACGGTGTCGCCTTCTTTCACGAGCACTTGTTTGATAACGCCCGTGACGGGAGCCGGAACTTCCGCGTTGACTTTATCCGTCGACACTTCTAGGAACGGCTCGTACTTCTCAACGCTGTCGCCCACTTTCTTGAGCCACTGCGCAACCGTACCTTCGGTAACGGTTTCGCCGAGCTGCGGCATCGTAATCGTCGTAGCCATTAGAACTTCACCAACTCCCGCATCGCATCGGCCATCGCTGCCGGTGACGACATATACTCATGTTCGAGCGGCTCCGCGTAGCCCATCGCCGGAACGTCGGGCGCGGCAAGGCGGCGAATCGGCGCATCGAGCGAGAAGAGTGCCTCTTCCGCAACCATCGCCGAAATCTCGGCGCCGATACCACCGAACTTGTTGTCTTCGTGAATAACGAGCAGTTTGCGCGTCTTCTCAACACTGTTCAGAATCGTCGTGCGGTCCATCGGACGGATCGAGCGCAGATCGATCACTTCGACCGACATGCCTTCGCTCTCCAATTGATTCGCCGCCTCGAGCGCCCAGTGCACGTACAAGCCGTACGACACGACCGTCAGCCGGCGTCCCTCTTTGAGAACGTTCGCTTTTCCGATCGGAATCGTGTAATGGCCTTCGGGTACTTCGCCCTTGATCAAACGGTACGTCTTCTTATGTTCGAGGAAGAGCACCGGATCGGGGTCATCTATGGCCGCGTTCAGCAAGCCCTTCACGTCGGCGGGAAACGCCGGCGCGACGATCTTCAAACCGGGAACGTGGTAGAAGAGCGCTTCGATCGACACCGAATGCGAGAGCGCGCCGCGAACGCCGCCGCCGTACGGCGTACGAATCACGAGCGGGCATGTGTATTCGCCGTTCGAGCGATAGCGGGTCTTCGCCGCTTCGCCGACGATTTGGTTGAACGCCGGATAGATGAAGTCTGCGAACTGGATCTCCGCAATCGGACGCAGACCTTCCATCGCCATGCCGACCGCGATACCGACGATCGATGCCTCGGCGATCGGTGTGTCGATCACCCGCTCGGGACCGAATTCGCTGATGAAATCCTTCGTGATGAGGAACACGTTGCCGCGCGCGCCGACGTCTTCGCCGAGAATAACTGTACGGTCGTCATTCTTCATTGCTTCGTACAGCGTTTCGCGTACGGCCTCAACGTTGTTGAGGACTTTCGATCCGGCGGTTACTGCCACGGCTGCCAGGCTCCCTCGTAGAGATTGGTATAAAGATCCGACGCTTGCGGATACGGAACGGCTTCCGCTTTATCGGTCGCGTCGTTCGTCTCGCGCAACACGTCTTTTTTCATCGCATCAACGTCGGCTTCACTCATGACGCCGTTGTCGACCAGCACCGTGTGGAAATTCGGAACCGGATCGTTCTTGCGCGCTTCCGCGACGATTTCTTTCGTGCGGTACGTCATGTCGTTGTCGTCGGTGGAGTGCGCCAAGAAGCGGTAGCACATGCCCTCGAGCAGCGTCGGTCCGCCACCGGAGCGCGCGCGATCCATTGCTTCTTTGACGTTCGCATAGGTTTCGATCGGATCGAAGCCGTTGAAGCGTTTGCCGGGCATGCCGTATCCCGCCGCGCGTTTCCAAATCTGGGGCTGCGCCATCTGTTTGGAAAGCGGCGTCGAAATCGCCCACTCGTTGTTCTCGACGAGCATCACGAGCGGCAGCTTGTGAATCGCCGCGAAGTTCATCGACTCGTGCCACTCGCCTTCGGAGGTCGTACCGTCGCCGCAAGTCACGAGCACCGCGCGTTCGGCTTCACCGCGGTATTGCAGCGCATACGCAGCGCCGACCGCGTGCGGAATGTGCGCCGCAAGAATCGACGAGAACGACATCATGCCGGCAGCTTTTGACGAGTAGTGGTTCGGGAACTGACGTCCGCCGTTGTGATCTTCGGAACGCGCGAAAATCGAGAGCATGATCTCGTACGGCGTGAGACCGATTCCGACGGCAAGACCAAGATCGCGATAATACGGCGCGAGGATATCTTTGCCGCGATTGAACGCCATTGCGGCGCCCGCTTGCAGCGCTTCGTGGCCCTCGCTGCCGAGCGCGAACGGCACTTTGCCTTGGCGGTTGAGTTGGAAGCCGCGATTGTCGAGTTGGCGCTGCAGCAGCATGTTGCGGAAAATCTGCCGCAACTGCTCGTCCGTCAGGCCATGACGATCAAGGCTCTTCGCCTTCGTGTCAGTTCGTGAAGCCATGCTATCCTTTGTATTTGTCATCCTGAGCTTGTCGAAGGACGAGACGCGGGACACGCGTCAGCGCCAGGGCTGATACGAATCCGCGTACACGTTGGTGTAAAGATCGTGCGGAGCCGGATACGGCATCGATTCCGCCCGGTCCGTGGCTTCGTTCGCCTCGGTCAGGACGGAACGCTTCAAATCTTCGAGTCCTTCGGGCGTAAGGACGCTGTGCTCGACGAGGAGGCGTTCGAAGTTCGGAACCGGGTCTTCTTTGCGCCGCTCGGCCACTTCGTCGCGCGACCGGTAGGTGCGGTCGTCGTCATCCGTCGTGTGCGCGAGGAAGCGGTAACACTTTGCTTCGATAAAGGTCGGGCCGCCGCCGGACCGCGCGCGCTCCATGGCGTCCTTCACCGCTGCGTAGCAAGCGATCGGGTCGAATCCGTTGACCTGAACACCCGGCATTCCGTAGCCCTCGGCTCGCTGATAGATGTTCGGATTGGCCATCTGCCGCTCGAGCGGCGTTGAGATCGCCCATTCGTTGTTTTCGCAGAGGAACACGATCGGCAACTTGTGGACGGCCGCAAAGTTCATCGACTCGTGCCATTCGCCCTCAGACGTCGCGCCGTCGCCGACGGTAGCGAGCACCGCGCGACCGGCTTCCTTGCGGTACTTGATCGCATAGGCCGCGCCGACGGCGTGCGGCAACTGCGCGGCCAGGATCGAGCTGATCGAATAGAGGCCGAGTTTCTTGCTCGCGTAGTGGTGCGGGAACTGGCGTCCGCCGGAGTGATCCGCGGCCCGTGCAAAGAGCGAGAGCAGCACTTCGAGCGGTGAGAGCCCGATGCCGAGATCGAGACCGAGGTCGCGGTAATACGGAACGAGGATGTCTTTGCCGCACTCGAACGCCATCGCCGCGCCGGCCTGCACCGCTTCGTGGCCCTCGCCCGCCGAAGCGAACGGGATTTTGCCCTGGCGGTTGAGTTCGAATCCGCGGCCTTCGAGCCGCCGGTGCATCAACATGGTCCGCAGGATCGCGACGAGCTGCTCGTCGGTCAATCCGTGCCGCTCTAAGGTAGAAGCGCTGCTTCCGGTTTTACTCTTGGTCGCCACGACGTTGGGTAGTCCGCTCGGACCGAACGGATTCCTTCCAGCAGGTGATGCTTGCTCGGCTCGCAATCGTGGAGTACTGCGGCGCGACCGCGGGTTTGACGTTGATCGGAGCCCGAGACGATGCGTCCGCAACGCTGTCTGCTGTGCGGCTTTGGGCAAACAGTGCCTTAGCGCTCTATTTCCAACGCGTTATCAATGAGGCAGGGTGCCAAATCGTAGCGGTCGAGTCTCGCTGAAAAGGCAATGTCACGCGCGAAGCCGTTGCGGGTGAGGACTTGTGCGTGGTGACCGTTGCTTATCGTGCGATGGAGGTCGGCGCGTGCAGAACGGAAGAGTTCGGCTGCAGCGATTGCGGCGTCGTCGAGTGAGACGCCACGCTGCTCGCATGTGTCTGCCAAGGCTCCTGCGCAGACCCAGTCCTCTAAACTGAAGCGGCCTTCGGTGCCGGCACAGACTGCGACGATCGAATGGCCGTCCCGGCACGCCCGCTCCGCTACGGCGGTTGCATTTATAAGCGCGGCGGTATAGAGCCGAACGGAATGTTGCGCTGCGACGTGAACGGCGCGCGTTCCGTTCGTCGTCGCCAAGACCACGGGCTTTGCGGCTACGCGCGCCGCCACGTATTCCTCGGGAGAGTTGCCGAGGTCGAATCCGTCGATTCGCGCGTTGTTCCGCTCACCGCCCAGAATCGTGTCAGCTCCGAAGCGCTGTTTCAGGGCCAGCGCCTCGTCGATATCACGCACCGGAACGACACGCTTCGCGCCGTTCGCAAGCGCCGTCGCGATAACGGTGGTAGCTCGCAACACATCGATGACGATTGCTGTGAATGGCGAGTGGCTCGGTTTCCATGTCGATGCAAGCTGTACCGAGAACGTGCGCACGGCGTTTCGGTTATATCACGAAAGAACGGGTTCGCGCGTCGCGGTTTGAAGGGGCGGTGGCAACACGCGCTTCTTGCGATCCATGAGCTGCAGAATCATCGGCGTGAAGATCAGCTGCATGGCGAGATCCATCTTTCCGCCGGAGCAGACGATCGTGTTCTGTCGCGACATGAACGAACCGTGCAACATCGCGAGCAAGTAGAGGAAATCGATGTCTCGCGGATTTCGGAATCGAATTACCAGCATGCTTTCGTCGGCCGTCGGAATCGCGCGGGAAATGAATGGATTCGACGTATCGACGATCGGCACGCGTTGAAAATTCACATCGGTCCGCGAAAACTGCGGACAGATGTAGTTCACATAGTCCGGCATTCGGCGAAGAATCGTGTCGACGACGGCCTCGTGCGAATGACCGCGTTGTGTCTTGTCTCGATGAAGCTTTTGAATCCATTCGAGATTGACGGACGGCACGACACCGATCAGCAAGTCGACGTGGCGCGCGACGTCAACCTTGTCCGTTACGACGCCGCCGTGTAGACCTTCGTAGAAGAGCAGATCGCTGCCGGTGCTCAAATCCGTCCAGGGCGTGAACGTGCCCGGGACCTGCTGCGGCGGAGCCGCACCGTTGTGATCGTGCAGATACTTTCTGACTTTGCCCGAGCCGTTGCGCGCATAGCCCTCGAACAATGTCTCGAGTTCCTCGAAGAGGTTGGCTTCGGGGCCGAAGTGACTGAAATGCAGGTCGCCTCGCTCCTGCGCATCATCGAGTTGTTGGCGCATTTCTTCTCGCGAGTACCGGTGAAAAGCATCGCCTTCTACGATCGTCGCCGCGATGCGTTCGCGGCGGAAGATTTGCGAAAACGTGGTTCGCACCGTTGTCGTGCCTGCGCCTGACGAACCGGTGACGGCGATAATGGGATGCTTGAGGGACATGTTCGTCTCCGCTAGGAATTCGCTCGAAGTAGTGAGCGCTGATTGAACAGGGGCGTGGCGAAAGCCAGCTCTTCACCGCGATCGTACGTCGCGTGATAGCCTCGGATGCGCTCGACCTCGTAGGCCGAACCGAGTATGAGCGGCACCTTTTGATGTATCGCGGATGGAACGATGTCGAGAATGCGCTCGCGGCCCGTCGACGCTGCTCCCCCCGCTTGTTCGATGATCATCGCCATCGGGTTCGCCTCATAGAGTAAACGTAGGCGGCCCGGCTTTGCGGGTTCGCGGGTGTCGCGCGGATACATGAATACACCGCCGCGAATGAGGATGCGATACACTTCCGCTACGAGCGACGCAATCCAACGCATGTTGAAGTCGGCGCCGCGTGGACCCGATTTCCCGCGGATGCATTCACTGACGTAGTGGCGCACCGGCGGTTCCCAAAAGCGCTCGTTGGAAGTATTGATCGCAAATTCGTGCGCTTCGTTCGGAACGGACATCAAGGGATGCGTCAGCGTATACGCGCCGATCTGCGGATCGAGCGTGAAGCCGAACACTCCTTCTCCAAGGGTCAGCACGATCATCGACGCCGGTCCGTAGAGCGCGAAGCCGGCCGCCACCTGATGCGTGCCGGGCTGCAGGAATGCGTCGCCCTCCACATCGCTGCCGATCGTTCGAAGGATTGAAAAGATCGAGCCGACGGTGACGTTCGTATCGAGGTTTGATGAGCCGTCGAGGGGATCGAAGACGAGCAAATAGTCGCCTTTTGAAAGCGCCGGCGGAATGACGTACGGCTCGACCATCTCTTCCGAAACCATGCCCGCAACTTGTCCGCCCCACTCGCACTCGCGAACGAAGATCTCGTTCGCGACGACGTCCAGCGGCTTTTGGCCTTCGCCGTGAACGTTTAGGCTTTTGTCCTCCGTGACGGAAATGTCGAGCGAGCCTCGCGCAACGGACGAGGCAACGAGCTTGCATGCAGTTTGGACGTCATTGAGCAGGGCGACGAGATTTGGATCGCCCTTCGTGCGCCGTTGTTCTTCGATGATGAAGCGGCTGAATGTCGTCCGATGTTGCACGCTACGCCGGCACCGCTTGTCGCGCAGGCTCTTCCATCGATCGCTCGTAGATGCCGAGCGCCGCTGCAGCGTTGCACCGTGCACGACGCACGAGCCTGCGCTGCGCCTCCGCGACGCGTTCGTCGGCTCCGCGCCAGTATTCCAACGCGGGCGATTGCAGTGCGCGTCCGAAGGAGAACGTGAGCGGCCAGGAACGTTCGCCGGCAAGCCGATTGATCGCATCCAAATTTTCGGTGGCGCGCAGCTCAGCCTGTCCGCCGGATAAAAACGCGATGCCGGCGACTTCTGCAGGAACCGTTTTGTGGAGTGCGCTGAGCGTCGCGATTGCGACGGTGCGGCAATCGCACTGCGCCGCTGCCGATCTTCCCTCGATAACCATCGCCGTTTTGAGGATCATCTCGTCGAGCCAGACGCGTTCTTGATCGAGCTGCTCGAAGACGATACCGAGCGTCATTGCTGTTACTTCCGCGCAGCGCGCGATGGTGTGTGAGCCGTCCATCAGTACTTCCGGCTCGACGACCGGAACGAGGCCGCCTTCTTGGCAAATTCGCGCGTATCGCGCCAGCACGTACGCGTTCGCCTCTATGCAATGTTGAGACGGGCGATTGTCGTCGATGGAAATCACCGCGCGCCATTTGGCAAAGCGCGCGCCGAGTGCGCGATACTCCGCAACGCGTTGCGCGAGCCCGTCGAGTCCTGTTGTGATTTTCTCGCCGAGCGCGCCGGGAAATTGCTCGGTGCCTGTATCGACTTTGATTCCGACGAGAATTCGCTCGCGTTCGAGAGCCTCGACGAAAGGGATATCGCGCAGTGTTCTTTGACGAATCGTTTCGTCATATAAGATAGCGCCGCTCACGTAATTGCGGAGTCCGGGCGCTGTGAGAAGAAGATCGCGGTACGCGCGACGTGCTTCCGGCGTTGCCGGTATCCCGAGGGCCTCGAACCGCTTGTTGCATGTTGCCGTGCTCTCATCGACCGCGAAAATGCCTTTGCCGGGAGCGACCAGCGCATCGGCTACTTGTGCCAAGCAAACGCCATGTGTGCCCACGCGATACGCCTCCGCCGATGAAGTGCGACTTTGTGGTATCATGGCATCGCGATACATAGGCGTCAAATAGAATATTTTCGCTCATTCATAAGGTTTGCTTTATGCCGTCCGTGCATCAGTTGCGTACGCTGATCGAAGTAGCGAAAAGTGGATCCGTACGCGCCGCTGCGGATCGCATGGTGGTTTCGCAGCCTGCGGTTTCCGCTGCGTTGACGACGCTCGCGCGAGAGGTCGGTGTCGCATTGTTCGAGCGTGATGGTCGCGGCACGCGGTTGACCGAAGCGGGTCGTGTGATGGTCGAGTCGGCACGCCGCGCTCTCGCGCTCATCGATGACGGATGTTCTCGCGCGCGCCGCGCCGGCGAAGGAAACGATGTTCTCAGTCTCGCTGCCGTGACGACGCTTGCCGAACAGTTGCTGCCCGAGTTGCTACGCGGTTTCCGGGACGAGAACGCTTCCATCGATATCGGCTTGGAAATCGGGAATCGCGGCAGCGTGTGGGAATTGCTCGACGCATGGGAAGTGGAAGTCGCGCTTGCCGGCCACCCTCCCGAAGGCCACCAATTGCGCACGCTTGCAACGCGTCCCAATGAACTCGTCATCGTGGCACGTCCCGGAAGCGGCGCGCGAACGCTTGCCGATCTCGCGCACGCGACGTGGCTGCTGCGCGAACCGGGCTCCGGCACGCGTTCCACGACGGAAGACTTTTTCTCGACGGCGGGCATTGCGCCGATGTGTTTGACCGTCGGATCGAACACGGCGATTCGTGAAGGCGTGCGATGCGGATTGGGCATCTCGTTGCTCGCCCGCGATGCCGTCGCCCGCGAGTTGGAATACGGACTCATCGAAGAAGTTTCAACGCCGCTCACGCCGTTGATGCGCCCGTGGCACGCCGTTGCAAGCATCGAACGCGAACTTTCGGCGGCAGCAACGGCTTTCGTTTCGTATCTGTGTGAGCGGGGTGGCTTCGTGCATACATAAGTTGCGGTTTATGAGTTCGCGAAAACAATGTATTTGACGCCTATGAATGGTGATGCCAGAATCGAGCCCTGAGGCGAACCGCGCGGGGGACTCGATCTGATGAGCGTTCTTAACGTCAACGGAAATAGCGCGGCATCGAGTCGCGAGCGGTGGGCTTGCGGAGTGCTTCCGTACGCGCGCATGGGGTACTGGGATCCGGCGTACGAACCGAAAGCCACGGACGTTCTTTGCGCGTTCCGCGTTACGCCGCAAGAAGGCATCGAGCCCGAGGAAGCCGCGGCAGCCGTTGCGGGCGAGTCGTCGACCGCGACGTGGACCGTCGTCTGGACGGATCGGCTTACGGCACACGATCATTACTGCGCGAAAGCATACCGCGTAACGCCCGTGCCCGGCTCTCCGGGGCAATACATCGCCTACATCGCCTACGACATCGACCTTTTTGAGGAAGGCTCGATCGCGAACCTCACGTCATCGATCATCGGGAACGTGTTCGGGTTCAAGGCCCTGAAAGCGTTGCGCTTGGAAGACATGCGCATTCCCGTCGCCTACGTGAAGACGTTCCAGGGAGCGCCGCACGGGATCGTGATGGAGCGCGAGTATCTCAACAAGTTTGGCCGCCCGTTACTCGGCGCGACGGTGAAACCGAAGCTCGGTCTCTCCGCCAAGAATTACGGCCGCGTCGTGTATGAAGCGTTACGCGGTGGCTTGGACTTCACCAAAGACGACGAGAACATCAACAGCCAACCGTTCATGCGGTGGCGAGACCGGTTTCTGTTTTGCATCGAGGCAGTGAAGCGCGCGGAAGCTGCGAGCGGCGAGATCAAAGGTCACTACATGAACGTGACGGCGGCCGACATGGAGTCCATGTACGAGCGCGCGGAATTCGCTAAGGAAATCGGATCCATTATCGTGATGATGGACTTGACCGTCGGGTTTACCGCGATGCAGTCGATGTCACGGTGGGCTCGCCGTAACGGCGTTATTCTCCATCTCCATCGCGCGGGCCACAGCACATATACGCGTCAAAAGACGCATGGCGTGAGCTTTCGCGTGCTCGCGAAGTGGGTGCGGCTCCTCGGCGTCGATCACGTGCATGCCGGCACCGTTGTCGGCAAGCTCGAAGGGGATCCGAACAACGTTCGCGGCTACTACGATGTACTGCGTGAAGATCACATCGAAACAAATCCCGTGCGCGGGTTGTTCTTCGATCAAGACTGGGCGTCGCTTCCACCGGTCATGCCGGTTGCATCAGGAGGCATTCATGCGGGACAAATGCACGACTTACTTCACTATCTCGGTGAGGATGTCGTGCTGCAGTTCGGCGGTGGAACCATCGGGCATCCCGACGGCATCGCTGCGGGCGCGACCGCGAACCGCGTGGCGCTCGAAGCAATGGTGCTCGCGCGTAACGAAGGCCGCGATTTCCGTTCCGAAGGACCGGAAATCTTGCAAGCCGCGGCGCGCGGATGTCCGCCGCTCGCGCGCGCTCTCGACGTCTGGAAAGACGTCACGTTCAACTATGAGTCCACCGACACGCCGGATATGGTTCCTACGCCGACGTTCTAAGAGGAAGACGACGCATGTTTATCACGCAAGGAACGTTTTCGTTTCTCCCGGCGCTGACCGACGAGCAGATCGGGAAGCAAGTCGAGTATTCGCTCGATCAAGGATGGCCGATCTCGATCGAATTCACTCGGGATCCCAACCCGCATAACAATTACTGGCAGATGTTCGGTCTTCCAATGTTCGATTTGCGCGATCCGGCCGGCGTGCTCGGTGAAATCCGGCGAGCGCGCGAGCTGCATCCCGATTCGTACATCAAAGTGAATGCGTATGATGCGCGCTTCGGCCGTCAAACCACGGCGCTGAGTTTTATGGTGCATCGGCCGACGCCATCCTTATGATCGAGAACGAACGCCGCTTCGATTTGCGAGCGGTCCTTGCGCAGTCCGGCGTCGGTGACGTCCTTGCGAAGCTCGACGATGAGCTCGTCGGGCTCGTGCCCGTCAAGACCCGAATCCGCGAAATCGCTCATCTGTTACTGATCGACACGATGCGTCGCGATGCCGGGCTCGCAACGCAGAAGGTGCCGCTGCATATGTCGTTTACCGGTCCGCCCGGTACGGGAAAAACGACGGTCGCGCTGCGCGTGGCGCAAGTGCTTGCGGCGCTCGGCTACGTTCGAAAAGGCCACGTCGTCGTTGCGACGCGTGACGACTTGGTCGGACAGTACGTCGGACATACCGCTCCCAAGACGAAGGAAATTTTGAAGCGGGCAATGGGCGGCGTATTGTTCATCGACGAGGCGTATTATTTATACAGGCCGGAAAATGAACGGGATTACGGCGTCGAGGCAATTGAAATCTTGCTTCAAGTCATGGAAGAACAACGCGATGACTTGGTGGTTGTCTTTGCCGGATACAAAGAGCGCATGGATCGGTTCTTTACCGCGAACCCCGGGCTGCGCTCGCGCGTCGCTCATCATATCGATTTTCCCGATTACACGATCGACGAGCTCGTTGGCATCGCGCATATGATGCTGCGTCAGCTGAATTATGAGTTTGCGCCGGAAACGGAACGCGTGTTTCGCGAGTATTTGGAACATCGCGTGTGCCAGCCGAACTTCGCGAACGCGCGAAGCGTACGCAACGCAATCGACCGTGCGCGCTTGCGTGCCGCGAATCGCCTGTTCGAACGGGAACGGGAAGTGACGCGCTGTGATTTGATGACGATCGCTCCCGAGGATATACTGAAAAGTCGCGTCTTCACGAGCTCACCCAATTAACAGCGTGCGAATGTCGTTTTCTTCTTCATGCGCTCTCGTCGTTGTATTACGCTGGCGCAATTGGAGGTGTAACGCATGCGTGTTTTCGCGATTCTATTCGCTGCGCTGATTGCCATATTTGCCGGTATTGCTCTTGCCGCGACGGCGCCCGTGATTACAACGCCGGACGCGACGACTTGGGTTGCCGGCACCGGCGGATACCAGGGCACGCAAATGGCCGTACTGCTCGGTGATCCGACGAAGAGCGGCATGTACGTCATGCGGCTGAAGCTGCCGGCGGGCGCTAAGTTTCCTCCGCACGTTCACGGCGACACCGAGAACGTTACGGTGATCTCCGGAACGTTGTGGGTCGGTTTGGGCAAGACGGTCGATGAAAGCCAAATGAAGGCATTGCCCGCGGGCACGTTTGCGAGCATTCCGCCGAACGTGCCGCATTACGCGATGGCAAAGGAAGAGACGGTCATCCAGATCGAGGGCATAGGACCCGAGACAATGACGCCCGCCAAGTAGGGTCGCCTCCTCGACCAAGCGGCACCCCGGACGCGCGATATTCGGCAACCGTAAAAGGGCGGCCCGTGTCGAAGAAGAGACGATGATCGACGCATTCCACCCGCTGATGCGCGAGTGGTTCAGCACGCGCTATGGCAAACCGACCGAGCCGCAACTCCAAGGCTGGCCGGTTATTCATCGTGGGGAAGACGTCCTGATCTCCGCGCCAACCGGCTCCGGTAAGACGCTCGCCGCGTTTTCGATCTGCTTGGACGACCTCGTGCGCCGTGCCGTTGAGGGCACGCTTGCCGATGAGACGCTCGTCGTTTATGTGTCGCCGCTCAAAGCGCTGACGAACGACATTCATAAGAACCTGGAGACGCCGCTCGGTCAAATTTACGAATTGGCGGAACAGAAAGGTCTCGAGCTTCCTCAGATTCGCGCGGCGGTACGAACCGGTGACACGACGTCGACCGAGCGTCAGCGGATGTTGCGCAAGCCGCCGCACGTGCTCGTCACGACGCCCGAGTCGCTTTTCATTCTGTTGACCGCGGAGAAATCTCGCGCGCTTTTCACCAACGTGTCGACCGTGATCGTCGACGAGATCCACGCGATGGTCGCTGACAAACGCGGCTCGCATCTCGCGCTGACACTCGCGCGTCTCGATACGCTCGTCCACGAACGGTCGGGACGTACGCCGCAACGCATCGGACTTTCCGCGACGGTGCGTCCTCTCGAAGACGTCGCGCGCTTTTTGAGTCCGAACGCTCAGATCATCGACGTCGGAAGCCGCCGGCCGATGACGATTGCGATCGAAGTTCCGAAAGACGAACTAGGACCCGTTGCCAGCAAGGAATTGTGGGGCGAAACATACGATCGCGTCGCGGAGTTGATCAACGCCAATCGCACGACGCTCGTCTTCGTCGGCACCCGCCGAATGAGCGAGCGTGTTGCATTTGCGCTTTCCGAACGTTTAGGGGCGAGTGCGGTGCTCCCGCATCACGGCAGCCTTTCGAAAGAGAAGCGCTTCGAAGCGGAAACCCGGCTGAAGAACGGTGAGTTGAAGGCCGTCGTAGCGACGGCGTCGCTCGAACTCGGCATCGACATCGGATCGATTGATTTGGTCGTCCAACTCGGCAGCCCACGTTCGATCGCGGTTGCGTTGCAGCGTATCGGCCGTTCGGGACACTGGGTCGGCGCAAAACCGGAAGGCCGCTTTTTCCCGACGACGCGTGATGAATTGCTCGAGTGCGCTGCGCTCGTGCGCGCGATTCGCACCGGCGCGATGGATACGCTGAAGATTCCCTCGGCTCCGCTCGATATTTTGGCGCAACAGATCGTCGCTGCTTGCGGCGCCGGCGAATGGCGCGCAGACGATCTCTACGATATCGTGCGAACCGCGTACCCGTATCGCGCGTTGGAGCGGAAAGACTTCGACGAAGTCGTGGATATGCTCGCTGACGGCGTTGCGACGTCGCGCGGACGCAGCGGTGCATATCTCCACTACGACCGCGTCAACGGACGGCTGCGGGGGCGGCGCGGCGCACGCATGGCGGCGATTACCTCCGGCGGTGCGATTCCCGAAACGGCAAACTACAACGTCGTTGCCGAGCCGGACGGACATGTCGTCGGAACGCTCGATGAAGATTTTGCCGTCGAGAGTTTAGCGGGCGATATCTTCTTGCTTGGCACGAACTCGTGGCGCATTCGTCGCGTCGAGCCGGGCGTCGTTCGTGTCGAAGATGCGCACGGTGCACCGCCGACCGTTCCATTCTGGAACGGTGAAGGGCCGGGCCGCACGCTGGAGCTCTCGCACGAGGTGAGCTTCGTACGCAATGCAATCGACGAGCGCACTGATGCCGATGCGCGCGAGTTTTTAATCGCCGAATGCGGCGTCGATGATGCGGGCGCGGAGCAGCTGATTGCCTACGTGCGCGCCGGCAAGAAAATTCTCGGCGCCGTACCGACCGGGACGACCCTCGTTGCGGAACGCTTCTTCGATGAAGGCGGCGGCATGCAGCTCATTCTGCACACGCCGTTCGGCGCGCGAATCAATCGCGCCTGGGGCCTCGCGCTGCGCAAGCGTTTCTGCGGCTCGTTCAACGTCGAGCTGCAAGCAGCCGCGACGGACAACGGCATCGTCTTATCGCTCACCGAGCAACATGCATTTCCGCTCGATATCGTCTTCGAATACGTGAAGTCCGCGAGCGTCGAGTACGTGCTGACGCAGGCGCTGCTTGCCGCGCCGATGTTCGGTGCGCGGTGGCGGTGGAATGCGACCCGCGCACTCGCGATCACGCGTATGCGCGGCGGGCGAAAGGTTCCCCCGCAACTGCAGCGGATGCGCGCGGACGATCTTGTCGCGGCGGTCTTCCCGGATCAGGCGGCTTGCGCCGAAAATTTGACGGGACCGGTTCGTATTCCGGATCACGTCCTCGTGCGGGAAACGATCGACAACTGTCTGCATGAAGCAATGGACCTCGATGGGCTCCTCGTTGTTTTACGCGAGATCGAAGGCGGCTCGATCCGCACCGTAGCGGTCGACACGCCGGAGCCCTCGCCGTTCTGTCACGAGATTCTAAACGCGAATCCGTATGCATACCTCGACGACGCGCCGCTCGAGGAACGCCGCGCGCGAGCGGTCCAATTGCGTCGCACGATTCGCGATGACATCGACGGCGCCGGAATTCTCGACGAAGCGATCATCGCGGAGGTCGCGCAAGAGTCCTGGCCCGTCGTTCGCGATGCGGACGAACTGCACGACGCGCTGGCAACGCTCGTTGTCGCGCCGCCGTCGAGCGAGTGGGAAGCGTTCTTCGGTGAACTCGTGGCGCAGCGCCGCGCAACGGTGCTGACGGCGCGCGCTCTGCGATTCTGGACGAGCGCAGAACGTCTGGACGTGGCGCGTTTGGCGTATTCCGATGCGACGCTCGATCCGAAGATCGATCCGGTAACGAGCGTCCACGCGCCGCAGTCGCGCGAAGATGCAATTGCCGAGATCCTGCGCGGCTGGATGGAATCAAGCGGACCCGCGACGTTGCTTTCGCTCGCCGAGCGCCTGGGCATCGAACCGGAGGCGGTCGAGGCGGGTTTGACTCGTTTGGAAACACAAGGCCAAGTGTTGCGCGGCCGCTTTCGCGGCGCGGAAGAAGAGTGGTGCAACCGCCACGTGCTCGCGCGTATCCATCGCCGTACGATCGGCCAACTCCGCCGCGAGATCGAGCCGGTCACCTCGGCGCAATTCGTGCGCTTCTTGCACTCATGGCAGCACGTTTCGCCGCTTGCACGATTGCACGGCGTTGACGGAACGTTGCAGGTCGTCCGTCAACTCGAAGGATACGAGATTCCGGCGGCCGCATGGGAATCGCAGATTCTTCCGTCGCGCGTTGCGAACTATCGGCGCGAGTACCTCGATCACTTGTGCTATTCCGGTGAAGTTATGTGGGGACGCCTCTCGCCGCATCCCGCGCTCGATCCGTCGAATGAAACGGATCGCCGCGTCCGGCCGACGAAGCTCGCACCGATAGCGCTCTTTACTCGCGAAGATGCGCACGAATTGATTGTGCGCGACGAGTTCAAAGCCAATGGACTTTCGCACGCCGCGCAGGAAGTGCTCGACGAAATCACCCGCAAAGGCGCGCCGTTCTTTGCCGATATCGTTCGCGGTACGAAACGGCTGCCGGCGGAAGTCGAAGAGGCGCTCTGGCAACTCGTCGCAGCGGGACTCGTCACGGCCGACGGGTTCGACGCGCTGCGTTCGCTGATCGATTCCAAACGGCGCCTCGGCGAAAAGGGCTTGCGAGCGCGACCGCGCTCGTCGGGCGGCCGTTGGACACGCATCGAGTCATCGACGGAAAAGATCGATCCGGAAGCGTTTGCTCGCCGTCTGCTCGCGCGTTGGGGTGTTGTGTTCCGCGACATCGTCGCCCGCGAAGGTCTTGCGCCGCGCTGGCGAGAGTTACTCATGGCGCTTCGTCGGCTGGAGGCACGCGGAGAAGTACGCGGCGGCCGCTTCGTCAGCGGGTACGTTGGTGAACAGTTTGCACTTCCCGAAGCAGTTGATGCGTTGCGCGCTTCGCGCCGCAACCGGGACGAGAGCGAATTGACGGCGGTGAGCGCGTACGATCCGCTGAATCTCGCGGGCATCATTCTGCCCGGCAATCGCAATCTAGAGCACTTCGAGCGCCGCGACGTGCTTCTCGTCGGCGGCTAATTGCGCGGGCGTCGGCGCAGGGGCGAAATGCAGCTTTAGAACGCGCAGAATCGCGGCGACCGGAACCGCCAGAAACGTGCCGATCACGCCGAAGTATGCGCCCCCGATCAAAATTGCGACGATGATCGCGAGCGGCGAAAGCTGCACGCTCCCTTTCATGACGCGCGGAAGAATCACGTTGCCGTCGAGCTGCTGAATCAAACCGAAGAGAATCGCGACGATGACCGCGTTTTGCCAGCCGTTGAAGACGAGCGCGAGCAGAACCGCCGGTATGAAGCCGATCAGCGCGCCAACGTAGGGGATGAGGTTCAGAATGCCGGCCGTAACGCCGATGAGCAGCGCGTAGCGAACGTGCATGATCGCGAGCATCACGGCAATCAGCGTGCCGAGGATCAGCCCATCGAGTGCCTGTCCCCGCACGAACGCCCCCATCGTCGTATTGAGATCGGAGAGAATCGCAATCGTCCGTGGACGCGCGGGCGCGGGAACGAGACCCAGAAATCCGCGCTTGAACTCGGGGACGTCGAAGAACAAGTACGCGCACAAGATCGGAACGATGATGAGCGATAGAAACAACGTCACGACGGAGAAAAAGCCGCCGATTGCCGTTTGCGCCAGACCGAATCCGTATTTTGCGACGATCGAATTCGCTTGCGACGGCAGCGTTTTGATCTGGACGATGACGTCGGGCGGGAGTTTGGCGATGATCGGATTTTTCGGGTTGAGCAGTTCGCTTTGCAGATAGGCGACCGCGTGCGGGAAATCCGAGATCAGCGAGCGCGCTTCATTGAAGAGTGGCGGTACGATTGCGACGAACGCGATGAGCACGATGACCGCAAACGCCAGATAGGTCACGAGCAGCGCGAGCCACAGCGGCATCCGGCGCCGGAAGAGATCGACAATTGGTGCGATCAAATACGCGATCAAGATCGCCGCGAGAATAACGATGCCGCTCGTACCTAGCAGGCGAAGTGCTTCGATAAGGCCCAGCAGTAGACCGATGGACAACGCGGTGATCGCTAGGACCTTCAACGCGCGAGTGATGCCCGAATCGATTTCCATTCTTCCTCGTTTAGCGGATCTGCAGCGCGATCTTGCCGATGATGTGGCCCTGCTCGAGACGGCGGTGCGCATCGACGACGCGATCGAAGGGATAGACGCAGACGGTCAGCGGAATCGTTTTTGTTCCGATCGCTTTGTTGAACTCCTCGAATGCCGAGCGCGTCATTTCGCCGTCGAAGCCAATCGATTCATGTCCCGCAATCGCGGGCTCCGGCTCGACGCCGTTCGGGAATGCAATCGGCGCGCTCTCGTGCAGGTGCGCTTCCCATCGCGCCGACGTGTCTCCCGTCGCCGTGAAGAGCGCAGCATCAAATGCGCCTTTGAAATGCGACGCTCGGGGTTCTACGACGTCCTTCGCTCCGAGTTTCAAAACGTAGTCGAAGGCATCGGGGGCGGCCGTGCCCGTCACCGCGGCTCCGAATGCACGTGCGGCGAGCCATACCGCCATCGAACCGACGCCGCCGCTCGCGCCGAAGACGAGCAACGCTTCGTCGCGCTCGAGCGCGAGCACGGCGCAGTCCCGAATGCGCGGTCAATCCGACGCACGGCATCGCGCCCGCCACCGTTTAATCGACCTGATCGGGGACGCGCTCGACTCGATCGGCCGGCACGCTGACGTACTCTGCATAAAAACCGCCGTGCTCGTTCCCATAGCTAAACGAATACACGCGATCGCCGGCGCTCAATCGTTTCACTTTCGCACCGACGGCGGCAACATGTCCGCTGCCGTCGGCACCGAGGATCGTCCCCGGCTTTACGTCGCCGTAGGCATCGCTGCGTTGCTCTGCGTCCCAAGGACCGAGGCCCGCATAGTCGAGGGCAATCATGACGTGATCGGCGGCAGCGCCGGAAGGGGTACGGTACGAATTTCAAGGGTCTCGGGCGGCCCGGCGCGGTCGACAACCGCGGCCAGCATCGTTTCAGGAAGTGCAGATGACATCGTTTTCCCCTCCCGATTGCCCTATGGTACTGCGCAACGATTGCTCTCCGCAATCGGTCTATCGCGATGTGCAACGCAAAATGAAAAACGTTCCTCTTTCAATTCTCGATCTTTCACCCATCGTCGAAGGTGGCACGGCGACGCAAGCGTTGAAAAATTCGCTCGACCTGGCGCAGCATGCCGAACTGTGGAACTACCGCCGCTATTGGCTCGCGGAGCATCATAATATGCCGGGAATCGCGAGTGCTGCGACCGCCGTTGCGCTGACATATATCGGGGCCGGCACCAAGACGATCCGTATCGGCTCGGGCGGCATCATGCTTCCCAATCACGCGCCGCTGATCGTTGCCGAGCAATTCGGCACGCTGGAGGCGCTCTATCCCGGGCGCATCGATCTTGGTTTAGGCCGCGCTCCCGGAACCGATCAGTCGACGGCGCGCGCTTTACGCCGCAATCTCGCCGGAAGCGACGAAACGTTTCCGAACGACGTGGTCGAGTTGTTGAATTACTTCCAACCCGCGTTGCCGAGTCAGCAGGTTCGCGCCGTTCCCGGTGCAGGCGCGCAAGTCGACGTATGGCTTTTAGGCTCCAGTCTGTTCAGCGCGCAGCTCGCTGCGGCGCTCGGTTTGCCGTTTGCATTCGCGTCGCATTTCGCACCCGATCTGTTGTTGCACGCGCTGAAGATCTATAGAGACGAATTCCGTCCTTCCGTTCGTCGCAAAGAACCGTACGCCATGGCAGGGATCAACGTCTTTGCGGCGGACAGCATCGACGAAGCACGCCGTCTTTCGACTTCGCATCAGCAGTCGTTTATCAATCTGCGCCGAGGCCGCCCCGGACCGTTGCCGCCGCCTATCGATTCGATGGACGGCTACTGGTCGCCGATCGAACGACAGATGGTCGAACACACGCTGACGTATACGATCGCCGGCACGCGCGAAACCGTCGCACGAGATCTCGCTGAGTTCGTCGATTGTACCGATGTCGATGAAGTCATCGTGACGGGTCATATGTACGATCACGGCGCGCGCTTGCATTCATTTGAAATTCTGGCAGACGTCAGGGAGGCGATGGTGGCATGATGAATGAGAACGTTCCCCGCGAAGAACTGGTCCGCTATCGCCGCCATCTTCACGCGCATCCGGAGCTATCGTTCGAAGAGCACGAAACCGCAGCGTTCATCGTTAACGAGTTGCGCAAGTGCGCGTTCGATGAGATTCGTACCGGCATTGGAAAGACGGGCGTGCTTGCTACGCTTCGCGGCGGACGTCCGGGACCGGTCACGCTTTTGCGTGCCGATATGGATGCGCTGCCGATGGAGGAGACGGCGGACGTGCCGTATCGCTCCACGCGAAGAGGGGCGATGCACGCATGCGGTCACGACGGTCACGTGGCGATTCTCTTGAGCAGTGCGCGAGCGTTATCGCGCGTGCGCGAGCAGATTCCCGGAACGATCGTCTTTTGCTTTCAACCAGCCGAAGAAGGTCCGGCGGGCAACAAGGCGATGATCGACGACGGCGCGCTCGAGAATCCGCATGTGGACCGGTGTTTTGCGTTGCATCTCTACAGCGGACTCGACGTCGGAAAAATCGGCGTGCGCGACGGCCCGTTCTTTGCGTCGTCCGACCGGTTCAGAATCGTGTTGCGCGGTAAAGGCGGCCACGGCGCGATGCCGCAGACGTCGATCGATCCGATCGTTGCGGCGTCGCAACTGACCACGATGTTTCAAACGATTCCGAGCCGCGAGATCGCACCGAAGGATCCCGTCGTCGTCACCGTCGGCGCCATGCACTCCGGGACGACCTTCAACGTCATTCCGGACTACGCGGAAATGCTCGGAACGACGCGCGCATTCGACGATGCCGTGCGGCGTTCGATCCCCGAGCGGATGGAGCGCATGACGGCGGGATTGGCGCAAGGATTGCGTTTGCAGTATGAATTCGAGTATTTGTGGGGCTATCCGCCGACCGTGAACAATTCCGAGATGGACGCGATCGTTCGCGCCGTCGCAGCCGAGACAATCGGCGAAGAGCACGTCGTCTTTCCGCACGACGTCGTGATGTGGGCTGAGGATATGTCGTACATGATGGAGGAGCGCCCCGGCGCGTACTTTATCGTCGGCGTGCGCGGTCCGCAACTCGGTCATGAGCCACAGCACAGTCCGCGCTACGACATGGACGAACGCGCACTCGAAGTCGGATTCCGGATGATGACGGGACTCGCGTTACACGGCTGAATCGAGCCGCTAGGTCGGATCCTCGGTTTCCGTCACGGTAAGGACCCACCGGATCGCTCGAGCGTACTGGTCCAATTCCCGTAACGAGCGTTCCAGCGCGCGGTACGCCGGCTCACTCTGATAGATCCGGTGTTTCGTGCGTCCAAGGAGCTTGCCGTATTTGAGCGCGTCGTCCAGCTGCTGTTCGACCACCGGCCATTGCACGCGCAGCGTCGTCTCCGATGCATCGGCGAGACGATCGATCATGGGCGGAGCCGAAGCGGTGTCGTCGAGCATGGCGCATTCCAGACGCGCCAGCGCATAGTCGCCGCGCGCGCGGATAAATGAACCCAGGAGTTGCACCAACCGAACGTCCATATAGCCCTATTATGCCGTATTCCGATGCTCGGCGATATTTAATCGTGGGGAATGGCTTTGCCGGAACCACGGCCGCCGAACAACTGCGCAAACACGACAATGCATGCGAGATCGTGCTGTTCGGGGACGAGCCGTATCCACTTTATAACCGCATCTCATTGCCTCCAATGCTGCGCAAGCAACTGCCGGAAGAGAAGGTGATGATGCGCACCATCGCTTGGCATGAAGAGCATCGAATCGATCTCAAACTCCGCACGCGCGTCGAGCACATCAATACAGCCGAGCGGACGGTGCTTTCAGAGGGCCGCGAATACCCGTTCGACGCGCTGCTAATCGCGACGGGCGGCCGCCCGAACTGCCATCCCGCGCCGGGCTGCGCCGATGCCGCGAACGTCTACAACTTTCAGTACCTGGATGACACGCGCGCGATTTCCGAGCAGATCGACCGCTCGAAAGCGGCCGTTGCAATCGGCGGGTCGTTCATCGCCTACGAACTCGCTGAAGCATTCGCATCGCGCAAGATCGAGACGCATTGGGTCCTGCGCGGACCGCACGTGCTGCATCGCTTGCTGGACGATGTGGCGGGCGAGTTCGTCCACGAAGCCGCGCAGAACGACGGCGTTCATATGCACTACGGTCATGAGATCGAGGAATTCGTCCGTTCGAACGGCGTCGTGACGAAGGTTCGTACGAAACAAGGCCTCGAGATCGAAGCGGATTGCTACGGTGTCGGATTCGGTCTCACGATGAACAGCGAGTTGGTGCGCGATTCGGACATCCAAATCAGTCGCAACGGCATTCTGTGCGACGATCATCTCGAGACGAATATCAAAGGAATCTTTGCGGCCGGCGATATCGCGGATTTCTACGATCCCATTCTCGAGATGCGCTATCGTATGGGCACGTGGAACAACGCCGGCGCGCACGGGAAAGTCGTCGCGCAAAACATGATGGGCGGCAGCGAAAAATATCACGACGTACCCGAATACTCGTCGTTGCTCTTCAAAGGGCAGACGATCACGCAGTTCGGCTTGTCGCCGGATCTGCAGCCCGAACTCGACATGGTCCGGAAGATCGATCGCGAGAAGAAGTGGTACCGCGCGCTGTTCTTCTGGGAAGACCGTCTCGTCGGCGGCATCATGCTCGGTAAGGGCAATCGCGCCGGAAAGCGCAAGTACGTCGAAGCGATAAAATCGAAAGAGCGTTTTCCGAAGCGTGAATGGGAAACGATACTGGACTGGACCGCGTGACATTATTGAGTGCTTGCTGAGAAATGCGAAGGGGCTGCTACAAGCAGCCCTTCTGTTTTTGATTGTTTTTTGGAACATTCGTTGATGCGCGTTTATCGTTGCAGCGCTACGATGAGACCGTTTCGAGCGGAGATGGATGTGCGCGATACCGCGCAGATCCGTGCGATGGAGTCAGTACGGTCAAGAAAGGATAGTTGTCAATGTTTACGCTCGGACTTACCCTTCTCATCAGCGCATCCACGATCGCCGCAACGGGCGCATCGTGTGCGCAGCCGGATACACCGGCCGTGGCGCGCGTTGAGCCTGCGATGCTTCCCCCGATTCTATTTGCATACGACCAGCACGGCACCGCAAGACTCATCGTCACCATCGATCCGAATCTTGCACTGCCGACCAAGGTGGAACTCGTGGAGCCCAGCGGCGACGCGATTCTCGATGCCGCAGCGATGAACGTTGCCCGCGAGACCGCCTTTACGCCGGAAACGCAGTCGTGTTCGCCCGTCGGCGGCCGGTATTTCTATGACTTCGAATTCTGACGATTAACGGGCAGTCGCTTCCCGAAGCGCCACCACAAAAGCATCGATGTCGGCTTCGGTCGTCGCCCAGTGCGTCATCCAGCGCACTTCGGGCAGCGATTCGTCAAACGTGTAGAAGAAGAACCGCTCCTGTGCTCGCGCGATCGCCGAACGTTCCATCTTCGCAAAGATGGCGTTCGCGCGCACGGGGCGGGTCACTTCGATGCCGGAGATGTCGCGCACGCCGGCGAGCAGCCGCTGCGCCATCTCGTTAGCATGTGAAGCATACGTCAACCAACGGTCGTGGGTAAGCAGCGCTTCGAATTGCGCCGCGACGTAGCGCATCTTCGAGGCGAGTTGCATCGCCTGCTTGCGCGCGAAGGGCATCGCCTCCGCGCCGAGTTCCGGTTTGAAGAAGCAGACCGCTTCGCCGAGCATTAGGCCGTTCTTCGTGCCGCCGAACGTGAGCACGTCCACGCCGAGATCCTTCGTGATTGCGCGCGGCGTCGTTCTCAGCGCGGCCGCCGCATTTGCAATTCGCGCGCCGTCGACGTGCACCAGCAACCCGCGTTCGTGCGCAAAGCGGCAGAGCTCGCGCAGCTCGTCGGGCTCGTAGAGGTTGCCGTACTCGGTCGTCTGCGACACCGTCACGACGCGCGGTTGCGGAAAGTGTTCGTCGTGCCCGACGTGCAGGGACGGCTCGAGATCGGCGGGACGGAGCTTGCCGTCCGGAGTCGGAATCGGGATAACTTTCGAACCGGTGAAGCGTTCGAAGGCGCCGCATTCATCGGTTTGCAGATGTGCCGTCGACGGAGCCAGCACCGCTTCCCACGGCTTGATGAGACAACTCAACGCCGCCACGTTCGCGCCCGTTCCGTTGAACATGAAATAGACGCCGGTGTCGCCGCCGAAGTGCGCGCGAAAGCGTTCGATTGCGCGCGCCGTTAGCGCGTCGTGCCCGTACCCGACCGCGTCGCCGTTATTCGCATCGACGATCGCTTGCAGCATCTCGGGGGCGATCGGCGCATTGTTGTCACTTGCAAAACTTCGCTTGCTCACAGCGTCACGGTGATTCCGCGACGTGCGACGTCCGCCTTCCATCCGAGCGCGGTATCGGCGATCGCTGCAAGCGCTGCCGCGGATTCCGCCTCGCCGTGGACGGCGTAGAGATGCGGTTTCGAGGTGCACGTTCGCAGCCAGCGCTTGAGTTCGTCGCGGTCTGCATGACCACTGAAACCGCCTAAATGCACGATGTCGGCGCGGACCGGAAGGTTGTCGCCGTACAGCGCCACGGTATGCGCACCGTGGGTGAGAATGTATCCGAGCGTGCCGGCGCTTTGATATCCCGCGAAGACGATCGTGGCGGTCTTGTCGCTCAGATGATTGTGCAGGTGATGCAAGATGCGACCGCCCGACGCCATGCCGCTGGACGACACGATGATATGCGGTCCTTTGACGTGGTTGAGTTCTTTTGATTGGTCGGCCGTGACGTGAATCGTGAGGTTGCGAACGCCGAAGGGATGCTGCGGAGAATCGTTCGGAATTGGTTTGTGCGCGTTCGGAAATGCTTCGAATGCATCGTCGACCTTCTCGGCCATCGGGCTATCGAGATGCACTGGAACGGAGGCAATCTTTGGATCGCGCGATTGCACTGTGGCAATCGCGAGCAAAATGTCTTGAGAGCGCTCGACTGCGAAGGCGGGAATCACGATCGCGCCGCCCCGGTCGATTCCCGCTGCGAGCGCGCGCTGCAAATCGTCGAGCGGGTCTGGCGGGTGCACGCGGTCTGCATACGTCGACTCGCAGATCACGTCGTCCGCCGCTCCTAACGGTTCGGGATCGAAGAGCAACGGGCGATTGTAGCGGCCGAGGTCGCCGGAGAAGATGACGCGCTTTCCGTCGAATTCGAGCGCGACGAATGCCGAACCTAAAATGTGGCCGGCGTTGAAATACGTGGCGTTCGCGACACCCGCGACTTCGAACGTCCTATGAAGGTCGAAGGGAGCCGCGCAGTGCTTCGCACGTTCGACGTCGCGCTGATCGTAATAGACCGGCGGCGCATACGGGCGCTGGTGCTGAAAACCGCGCTCCTGTAGTTCCTGTTGTAAGTGGGCGGCATCGTCGAGCACGATGCTCATAACGGCTTGCGTCGGCGGCGTGCAATAGATCGGCCCATCGAACCCGTCGTTGACGAGACGCGGCAAATAGCCGACGTGATCGAGATGACCGTGCGTGAGAACGACCGCCGCAATCTCGTTCGCGGGAACGGGAAGCGGAACGTCGTTGAGCGTGCGCACGTCGACGACGCCTTGGAAGAGGCCGCAATCGACGAAAATATGCTTGTTGCCGATCGTCAGCAAGTGCTTGCTGCCGGTCACCGTCCCCGCGGCGCCGACGAATGTTAATTCAGCCACGCGTCTCCTGTGTTACCGGCGGTTTGCGCATTGGGAATTCCGCGGTGCGATTGAACGCAACCGACGACGGAATCGCCGAGCGAAGGTATAAGTCCATGCACCAGTCGACGAGCGCTTCGGGATTGTCGTCGGTGATGACGATCGAACCCGTTTCTTTGTGCACGATACCGGCAATGTGAGCGAACTCATTCGAAATGCCGCCGGAATTCGTTAGCACGCCGATCAGTTTGCCTTCGTCGTACGCGATGCAGAATTCACCGAGCGTTCCGCTGCGGCCGCCGACGAAGAGCACGAAATCCGAACTGTGAATGTTGTGCGTCTCGCGGCCCATCAATCCCGAACCGGTGAAAACCATCGTCGTATACGGCTGCAGCGGCGAACCGTAAACGTTCACGTGCTCTTCGCGGGAGAGTGCGGGCGAGACGCCGAGACTCTGTCCGCCTTCTTCGTGCGCACCGATGACGGCCGCGTGCGGCAACCCCGGACACGCGCCCGTCACGATCGTTGCCCCGCGTTCCGCGATGCGCCGCCCGAGGCGCCGGGAAAGTTCGAGTTCAGCAGCGCTAATCGGGCCGCCGGCAGAACCCATCACGCCGACCTGGATCTTCATGGAAGCGGAGTTTATGCCGGAATCCCTACCTACCTACCACGAGCTTGCGCAGCGCTGGAAAAGCCTGCGCGGCTTGCACGATGTGCGCGTTCGAGAAGTAGCCTGCGCCGGCGCGCCGCGTACGTTGCTGTGCGTCGAACTCGGCGATTCGCGACTTTCGATTCATTTGAGCGCGGGCGTTCACGGAGACGAACCGGCAGGCGTGCTCGCGTTGCCGGCGCTCATCGAGAACGAAGCGCTCGATCGCGCATTTTCGTATCGCATCTGGCCGTGCATGAATCCGACGGGATTCGACGCGCGCACGCGCCGCAGCGCGGATGGCATCGACATCAATCGAACGTTTGGGCGCGGTGGTTCATCGCCGGAAGCGCGCGCCATCGTCATGTCCAATCGCGACCGCAAATTCGTGCTGGCACTTGACTTGCATGAGGACGACGAAGCGGCTGAACCTTACTGTTATGAGTATGGCGATCGCGCGATCGGCGAGCGAATCGCGCCGGTGTGTTTGCGTCCGGATCCTCTCGAAGAGGCAGAACTCTTGGGCGGGCTCTCGCTCTCATTGCTCTTACGACGCGGTGCGGCGGACCACGTTCTGACCTGTGAAACGCCGGCGGCCGCCAAGCTCGAGCGGCGCGTCGAGACGCACGTGCGCATGGTGCAAGCGGCGATCGCGTCGGTACGATAAGTGTCGTAGCGCTCTCAGACTTTCATGAAATGATAGATTTTGACGTAGCTCGAAAGGGTGCGCCATGGCAGCGCAGCGCGATCAACTTGAAGTCGACGTTCTTTTCGTAGGAGCCGGGCCGGCAAGTCTTGCCGGCGCAATCCGCCTCGGGCAACTCGCAAAAGCAGCGGGTCGCGAACTCGAGATTCTCGTCATCGAAAAAGCGGCGGAGATCGGCAACCACGGACTGTCCGGACTCGTCCTCGATCCCCGCGCGATTTCCGAACTGTTGCCCGACTGGCTGGCGAACGGTGGGCCGATCGAAGCGCCGGTCGATCGCGACGAGATGTGGCTCCTCACCAAGGGCGGGAAGATCAAAGCGCCCTTCACGCCGCCGCCGCTCAATAATCATGGTAAGTATGTTTCGTCGCTGCAACGGCTGACGAAGTGGATGGCAGCGCAGGCGGAAGAGTTCGGCATCCAAGTCTTCGGTGAATTTCCCGGACAAGAACTACTGTGGGACGGCGATCGCGTCATCGGCGTTCGCACGGGTGACAAAGGCGTCGATCACAACGGCAATCCGAAGTCGAACTACGAGCCCGGCGCCGATCTGCTCGCGAAGATCGTGATTCTCGGCGAAGGTCCGCGCGGCACGCTCGCAAAGCAGGCGATTCCACGTCTCGATCTCGATGCGGGAAAAGAGCCGATGGTCTATGCCGCGGGCGTGAAAGAGCTCTGGCAAGTTCCCGACGATCGCTTCGCCGCCGGTTCCGTGATTCACACGCTGGGCTATCCGCTTCCGCCCGAAACGTTCGGCGGCGGTTTCATCTACGGCATGAAGGACCGCGTCATCGACATCGGACACGTCACGGGACTCGATTATAAGAACCCGACGACCGATCCGCACAACGAGCTGCAACGGATGAAAGAACATCCCGAGATTCGCAAGCTGCTCGACGGCGGCAAGATGATCCGCTACGGCGCAAAGGCGATCCCCGAAGGCGGATTCTTCGCGATGATTCGTCCGTACGCCGACGGCTTGATGATCACCGGCGACTCGGCGGGATTCCTCAACGGAATGCGCCTGAAGGGCGTGCACCTCGCGATGAAATCCGGCATGATGGCCGCGGAAACGGCGTGGGATGCGCTGCAAGCCGGCAACTATGAAGCAAAGATGCTCTCGGCGTATGAAGAACGCTTCCGTAACTCGTGGGCGTACACGGAAATGCGCAGCGCGCGCAATTTCCATCAAGGATTCGAACACGGCATGTGGGCCGGCGTCTTCAACGCAGGACTCGCGACGTTCACCGGCGGTCGCGCCTTCGGTGTCATCGACAAACTTTCGCAGAAGCCGGGCTACGAGCACATGGAAAAGGCCGGTTACAAACCCAAAGAGACGACGCGCGCGAAGATCGACAGCGTCCTGACGTTCGACAAGCTGACGGACGTATACAATTCCGGCACGATACATGAAGAAGATCAGCCGTGTCATTTGAAAGTCGCCGATACGAACATTTGCCGCGACCGCTGCACCGTCGAGTACGGAAACCCGTGCGCGTATTTCTGCCCGGCGGCCGTGTACGAACCGCTCTTCGAGAAAAACGGCGACGGCAAAGTCGACGGCCGGTTGCAAATCAACTTCACGAACTGCGTGCACTGTAAGACGTGCGACATCGCCGACCCGTATCAAATCATCACGTGGGTACCGCCGCAGGGTGGCGAGGGTCCGGTCTACACGGGAATGTAGAATCTATCCCGACGGGAAGATGTTGACCGCTCTCGCGGCGACGATGGCAAGCGTCGCGAGCGAGATTGCCGCCTGAAGCACGAGCAATCCACGAATCCGCGTGGAAGCGGTCAGCGTATCGGTCGCGCTAAACGCGGTCGACGTGCTGAACGCGACATACACGTAGTCGGCGAATTTCGGGTAAAATACAGCGGCTTCTTCCGCGTTCACTTGCATTTCCGGGAAAATCAAATCGCGAGGCAGCTCGTTCTCTTTTCGCCCTTCGGGTCCACCGCCGTCCATGGCCCAATAGGCGAGCGCGAAAAACAGCAAGTTGCTGACCCATAAATAGACTGCCGAGATGAGCAATCGCTGCCCGTCCAGTCCGGATGGAACGAGCATTTTGCTGATCAAGAAGGTCAAGCCGATGATGTTCATGGCGAAGCCGCTCGCGCAGAAGGCAACGATCGCCGCCGCTTGAACGGCACGTCTGCCGCGCATCGTCGCGATGACGTAGATCGCGACGACGATCGCCTCGACGATCGTAAAGATCAGCGAGAGTTCTTGCGGAAGAACGCGATATCTACGCTGACCTGAATACGTAAGAACCGGCGGCAAGATCACGAGAAGGAAGACCAGCACAACCGGCCACGGCATTCGTGAAACAGCCGCCCGCTTCACGATACGCCGGCAGCATCGAGCGACGCTCCGGTTGTCGCTTGGATCGCGCGCCATTGCGCGAACGTCGCAACCAGCGTCGCAACGAGTCCCGTCCACCCTGTTTGATGACTCGCGCCGATCCCGGCGCCATTGTCGCCGTGGAAGTATTCGTAGAACAAGAGATTATCGCGCCACGCCGGATCGTTTTGAAATTGTTCGGAGCCGCCAAATACTGCGCGGCGCCCACTCTTGAGCGTGAAGATCGACAGGAGCCGCCCGGTTAGTTCATCGGCGACGACATTGAGCGGAACGCGACGTCCGGAACCCGTCGGCATTTCTACCGTGAAACTGTCCCCGTAGAACGCATGGTAACGGCGCAACGACGCAATGATCATGAAATTTACCGGGAACCAAATCGGTCCACGCCAATTTGAGTTTCCTCCGAAAAGGCCGGTAGACGATTCCGCCGGTTCGTAGCGGACGCTGAATTCACGACCGGCGCCTCGGATCGTAAGCGGATTGTTTTCATACACCTTCGAGAGCGAGCGAATGCCGTAGGGACCGAGAAGCTCATTCTCATCCAGCATGTACCGTAAGACGCGTTCGAGGCGGTTGTAACGTACGATCGCCATGAGAAACGTCTTCGAAAAGTTCTCGGTCCGCGCTCGCTCCACGACGTACTTCAAGTCAGGGCGTTCGCGCAGAATCCACCCGGCCGCGTCGCGCACGACGCGCTCGAAGATGGCGCTCTCGGTGGGATTGATGATGCTCGTTGCAAAGAGCGGGATCAGCCCGACCATCGAACGCACGCGTAATGGTACACGTTGCCCCTCGGGTGTCTCGACGACGTCGTAATAGAAACCGTCCTCTTCGTCCCATAATCCGTCCGCTTCATTGATCGCATCACTGATGAAGACGAAATGAGCAGCGAATTTCCCAAGCGCATCGTAATAGACGGGATCCTCTTGCGCAAGAATACGCGCGATCTCCATCATCGAGATGCAGAAGAGCGCCATCCAGCTCGTGCCGTCGGATTGGTTGAGCCTGAAGCCGGGCGGAAGCGGCGAGCTTCGATCGAACGGCCCGATGTTGTCGAGACCTAGGAAACCGCCGGCAAAAACGTTGCGACCTTCCGGATCTTTGCGATTCACCCACCACGTGAAGTACATCACGAGCTTGACGAAGATGCGCTGGAGGAACGCCGTATCCGCCTGTCCCGTCGTGCTCTTTTCGTACAGGTAGACGGCAAGTGCGGCAGCCGGATGGACCGGCGGATTGACGTCTTCAAACGCCCATTCGTATGCAGGTATCTGACCGTTGGGGTGCATGAAGCGCTCGTGCATCAACAGTTCGAGTTGTTGTTTTGCGAACGTAAGATCGACAAGCGCGAATGGAATTGAATGGAACGCGAGATCCCACGCTGCGAACCACGGGTACTCCCATTTGTCCGGCATCGAAATGACGTCCGACGCGCTCAAATGCACCCAATTCGAATTGCGCCGGCTGCGCGATACGACCGAATGCGAGCTTGATCGAAGGAGAAATAGCCCCAAGCATTTCCGTCGTCGCTGTAATCTTCGCGCACCGTTCCCCACTGGCGTTCGCTCAGATACGGTCCCCATTTGCGCCACGGAACGCCGTCTTCGTCGGCCTCCCGCACGCGCGCGCGTTCGGCGTTTGCATCCATACGAATAGTATGGCAAGTCCTTTGCATCGGTCCGTATCCCAAGAGCGCAGGCCCGCGCGCAAGCGGGGTGCTAATGTATCGGCATGAGACTCTCCGGGGACGTTGCCATCATTGGGGCGGGCTTGATCGGCCTCGCAATTGCGCACGAATTGGCACAGCGCGGCGCAACGGTTCGCGTCTTTGAACGCGATTTGCCCGGGCGCGCCGCATCGTGGGCTGGAGCAGGAATGCTTGCGCCTTACACGGAGCGGATGACCGACGATGCGCTCGCGAGTCTCTGTGCGGAGTCACTCGCGCTCTACGCGCACTTCGTCCAATCGATTGAAGCGGCGAGCGGTGTCGGCGTTCATCTTCACGTCGACGGAATCGTGAACGCCGCATTCGACGACACGCGCATGGAAGAGTTGCGCGAGCACGCGGAGCGCCTCAGAGCGCGCGGCGTTGCATGCGAGCTGCTCGAGCGTTCCGATGCGATGCTCGCCGAGCCGTCGCTCGGACGTCACATCCGCGGCGCGATCGTCGTCGAAGGCGAAGGCGCCGTCGACAATCGTCGTTTAGGACGAGCGCTTACGGCCGCGTGTGAATCCGCCGGCGTGTCGATCGTACGAGACGCGCGCGACGTCGCAATCGAAACCGACGCACGTCGCGTGCTCGGCGTACGCAGTAATATGGGATTCGCTGCAGCCTCACATGTGATCGTCGCGGCCGGTGCCTGGAGCGGATCGATACCCGGTGTGCCGGCTGCATGTCAACCGCCGCTCGAGCCGATCAAAGGCCAGATGCTCGCGCTTGCGATACCGCGTGGTTTCTTGAAGCGGACCACCTGGGTGCCCGGCGCGTATCTCGTTCCTCGCGACGACGGACGGTTGCTCGTCGGAGCGACCGTGGAACGTGCCGGTTTCGATCAGCGGGTCACTGCGGACGGTTTGCGTTCGCTGCTTGACGCTGTTTTGAATGCGGCACCGGCGCTCGGAAATTTCGCCGTGACGGAAACGTGGTCGGGGCTGCGACCCGGAACGCCCGATGAGCGGCCCATTCTCGGACCCACTGCCGTCGAGGGTTTGATTTTAGCGACCGGGCACTACCGCAACGGCATTCTATTGACGCCCGTTACGGCGCGCTTGATTGCAGATTTTGTCGTACGCGGTGAGGCGTCCGCGCTCGAACCGTGGCTGCTCGCTCGGTTTGAAAAAGAAGGCGCCGCGGCGAAGCGAATGTCGAAACCGTGAAGGCGACGATCAACGGCGAGATATGCGATCTTCCTGAGGGAATCACGGTTGCGACGCTCCTAAAAGACCTCGGTGCCCCGCGTTCCGGCATCGCCGTTGCACGAAACGACCGGGTCGTTCGGCGCGCCGAATACGACAGGCAGCAAATCGCCGACGGCGACACGATCGAGATCATCAAGGCCGTTGCCGGCGGATAGGAACCTATGAACGACTCGCTTACCATCGGAAAATATCAGTTCGACTCGCGCCTCATCGTCGGAACCGGGAAGTATCCGTCGATGCAGGTGATGCAGGAAGCGCATGCCGCGAGCGGTGCCGAGATGGTCACCGTTGCAATTCGCCGGATCAACCTCGACGATGCGACCGGAAAGACGATGCTCGACTACATCGATCGGATCAAGCTTCGTATTCTGCCGAATACGGCGGGCTGTTACACGGCGAAAGACGCCGTGCTGACCGCGCAACTTGCGCGCGAATTGCTCGAAACCGATTTGATCAAACTCGAGGTGATCGGTGATCCCCAAACGCTGCACCCCGATGCGCGCGAAACGCTCGCTGCGGCGGAGCAATTGATTGCCGATGGATTCACCGTGTTGCCGTATATCGGCGACGATCCGGTCGTCTGCAAGCAACTCGAAGAGCTCGGATGCGCCGCGGTCATGCCGCTCGCCGCGCCGATCGGCAGCGGGCTCGGCGTCTGCAATCCGTACACAATTCGCATCATCAAGGAGCGCGCGAACGTGCCGGTGATCGTGGACGCCGGCGTCGGCACGGCGTCCGATGCTGCAATTGCGATGGAACTCGGTGTCGATGCGCTCTTGATGAATACCGGCATTGCGGCCGCGAAGGATCCGGTGCTGATGGCGCACGCGATGAAAAACGCCGTCGCTGCCGGCCGTCAAGCCTTCCTGGCCGGACGGATGGAGAAGCGCCTGTACGCGAATGCCTCCAGCCCGATGCAGAACCTCATCTCGACGCAAAGCGCACGGTGATGAACGAAATCAGCGTTGAAGACCTCGCCCGCTGGCGGCGTGACGGAAAACAGTTCGTCTTACTCGATGTGCGCGAACCCGATGAAATCGCTGCAGCGGTGTTGCCCGACAGTGTCGTTATCCCGATGCGCGAGATCCCTGCGCGGCTGAACGAGTTGCCACCGGACAAACCGATCGCCGTTCTGTGTCATCACGGCGGTCGCAGCGAACGGGTGGCGGAATTTCTGAGCGCGCGCGGTTTCGAAGACGTCAGCAACGTTGACGGCGGCATCGACGCGTACGCGCGCCGGGTAGATTCGTCTATTCCGCGTTACTGAGGACGACGTAGCACGGCGAACCAGTGAAATGCGCCGTGGAGCGGCGTTCGTTCGTGCGCCCATTTTCCCGCGACGTCGTCAACACGTTCTTCGCGAAGTGACTGCACGTCCCACCGGCGTTGTGCGAGCGACCGCAGTGACGCCTCGTCGAAAAACGTATGCGGCACGCCGCGTTCATCACCGGTGCCGGGCGCATAAACGTGTTCCTCGAGGCGCGTCCCAAGACCGTACCGCGCGTCGCGCACAGAACCGAACGTCACATAGAAGGGTGCATGCGGTTCGAGCCGTTCCGCTACGCGCGCGAACAGTTCATCGATCGATGCAGGTGTGCCGTGGAGAAACGTATGCGTGCTCAACGCGCCGGCCGCGATGTCTTCTTTTTCGAGTCCGGTGACGCGGAAGCCGGCGGCTTCGAGCGCGCGCGTGTTTCGTCCGCTGCCGCAACCGATTTCGAGAACCGGCGCACCCGGACGATTGCGAAGCCGTTCGATCAGCTCGAGTGCGAGCGGATGCGGCGGGCGCAGGTCAGGTTGCGGCGAATCAGGTGACATCTATGGCGACCGAGACGCTCATTATCGTCGTCGGCGGCGACTACCTTGCGTACGAGATCTGTAGAGAGATCTTAAAGACCGCGGGGCAACGCGTTGCGCTCGTTTGGAAGCATGACGACGAGCGCGCAGCGCGTCTCCTAACGCAAACGGCCGCGCAGCTCGCGTGCGACTATCCGCATGCCTTCACGCACCACAATCTCGATCCCGCCGATACCTCGAATCTGCGCCAGGCGGGCCTCGAGCCGCCCGATGCGTCGCCGAATCAGCCGAATTTTTGCATCGTTGCGGTCTCGCAAGATGACCGCTTGAATCTGCGCGTCTCGCTGCTTGCGCGCGATATCAACGAACGCGTCCGCGTTACTATCCGGCAATTCAATCCGGTCCTCGGCCACAAGATTCAAGAGGGGTTGAAGTACAACTGCACCGCGATCTCGCCCGCCGCGCAGGCAGCTGCAACCTATGCGGCTTCGGCGGTGGACCGTTCGTGTTTCTACGCGCTGCCGTTCCCGACGCTCGAACTCCTCGTCGCGCGCAGGTCGCGTGCGAGAAGACGGCGGCTAGAAGAGCTCGACCCGCACGAACACGAGGGCGGCCTCTTCGAATTTTCCGAACGTACGGCGGCCGAGTTCGGCGTTGCCGGCATGACGATCGACGAAGCCGAAACGCGGTTACGTGCTCGCATCGTCTCAGTCGAGGGAAAGACGCCGTATCTCTGCCACGGCGAAGAATCGCATCCCGACGAGACGATTCTGTGCGACAAGCTCGATGAGCGGCAGCGTGTCGTCGTGTTCGGTCCCGTCGCCAACATCAAGCGATCATGGCCGGAAGGCGAGCATAGTCGCGGGATGGACTGGCGTACTCGCGTGCGCGGCGGCTGGCGCGACGCGCGCGTCGGCATCATGCGCAGTGAGCCGATCCTGCGATCGGTCTTTCTCGGCGGTCTCATTCTCTACGTGTGTTTTTCGATCTATTTCGCGTGGATGCTCAAGCTCAATCCGGTCGCATCGCTCTACTACGTCATGACGACGATGACGACCGTCGGCTACGGCGACGTCACGCCGTGTAAGAACTGCATGTCGGCGAGTATACCGCCCGGTGAAGTGGCGTCGCTGTTTGTGGCGATGTTCGTGATGCTCGTCGGGATCGTGATCTTCGCGGTCTTCACCGCTACGATCACGTCCGGTCTCAACGCCGCGCTGTTGCGGCGAACGCAAGGTATCCGTCGCATCCATCGGGTCGGACACGTGATCGTCTGCGGCGCCGGCAACGTCGGTTCGCTCGTCATCGAATACTTACGCGAACTCGGTGAAGACGTCGTCGTGGTTGAGAAGAACCCGGACGCGATCCTCATCGAACTCGCGCGCGACCGCTGCATCGATCTGCTCACCGGCGATGCGACGAACGACGAAACGATCATGTATTGCAATCCGGAGCATGCGAAAGCGCTCGTCGGCGTGACGAATTCCGACACGTCGAATCTGGAGGTTGCGCTCGGCGCGCGAACGCGCACGCGCGAACGCGGCGTCAGGGATATGCACGTGGTGTTGCGGATCGACGATCTGGCGTTCGGCGCATCGATCAAACGGCATTTCGCCATCGACTCGTTCTCGACGACCGAACTCACGGCGCCCACGGTTGCTGGATTAGCGCGCTTTGAAAGCACGCGCGGCCGCTTCGCGATCTTTCCAAACTCCGAATTTACGCGCACATTTCAGCTCGCCGAGCGCTTTCAAGGGCCCGAGAACGCACCACCGCCGGCACCGCCCGAACGCCCCGGCTACAAGGTGCGCTGGGTACCGCTCTACGTCTGGCGCGAACAGGGCGCCGGCAAAGGTGTTGCGGTCCCAGTACACAAGTTTGAAGCAGACGTACGGCCGGGGGACCGTTTATTGTTTATGGTCCCGCTGGACCAGTTTACGCAGTAATTAGGAGATTGTGGTGTTAGCTGAAGGTGATAAATTACCGAAGCTGACGTTGCTCGACGATGAGGGGAATCGTGTGTCGACGCACGATCTTCTCGGCAAGGGCGACCTGGTGTTGTGGTTCTATCCGAAAGACGACACACCAGGTTGAACCAACGAGGGCACGCAGTTTACGGATCTGTACGCCAAATTCCAAAAGAAGAAGGCGACGATCGTGGGCGTTAGCCGCGATTCGGTCGAATCGCACGAAAAGTTCAAAAAGAAGTTTGGGTTCCCATTCATGCTACTCGCAGATACGGATTCAACACTCTGCGACGCAATGGGAGTCATCGTAGAAAAGAACATGTACGGAAAGATGACCAAAGGAGTGGCGCGTTCCACGTTCGTGATCGACCCGAACGGCAAGATCGTCAAGGTCTGGCCGAAGGTCAAGGTCGATGGGCACGCTGAGGAGGTTCTCGCATCGCTACCGTAATGGCGGCGTCGATGCGCGTTCGCGTCGTGGGATCGAGTGCATCGATCCCGCGGCCCGGTCGCGCGTGCAGCTGTCATTTGATCCGTACGCGTGAGGCGAACGTGCTGCTCGACATGGGATCGGGCGCGCTCGCGAATCTGCGCGAGGTCATGGATTATCCGGATCTCGACGCGATCGTGATCTCGCACATGCATTCGGATCACTTCCTCGATTTGATTCCACTGCGTTACGGTCTGAAGTACGGGCCGTTACTGCGCGATGGCCGCATGCCGCTCTGGCTGCCGCCCGGCGGCGAGGCGCAACTGCGCGCACTCGCTGCGACGTTTCATCCGGAAGGCTGGAACGATTTTCTCGATGAGGTCTTCGACGTCGACGAATACGATCCGAACGGCGAACTCTACGTCGGAAATCTGTCAATCAGTTTTGCAAAGACCGTGCATTATATCGACGCGTATGCAATTCGCGTCGAACGCGACGGTGCAAGCGTATGCTATTCGAGCGATACGGCACCCTGCGAACAAGTCGAAGAACTCGCGCACGGCTGCAATCTCTTTCTCTGTGAAGCCGCGCTAGGGCTAGCGAACGAACCCGGTCCAGTTCGCGGCCACCTCTCCGCCGTCGAAGCCGGCGAAATGGCGCAACGCGCCGGCGCACGGCGTCTCGTCCTGACGCACTACGGCACCGAGTTTGCTCCCGGCGAACTTGAAGACGCCGCCCGCAGCGTCTACCATGGCCCCTGCGCCATCGCCGACGACGGAACCGAACTCACGATCTAGGACACTGCGGCCTCAGTTTTCGGTTTTGGCCTGGCCGCGGGGGAGTGAGAATTGGATCAGCGCGCGGATCGGCGCGAGGCCGCGGCTGACGATCGCGCATGGCGTGACGCGCAAGCCTAATTCTTCGAGGCGTGCTTTCGCGGCGAGGAGTTCGCGGCCCGACGTGACGACGTCTTCCAAGAGTAAGACGTGTTGTCCGGCGTCGAATGGACCTTCGACGTATTCGTTTGCGAAGGCGCCGTACGCTTTCGGCGTTTTGCGCACCGCGATCATCGGAATTCCCGACAACTGCGACACCGCGGTCGCAATGACCACGCCGCCGAGTTCCGTTCCCGCGATGAGATCGGGATTCACTTCCGTGAGCAGCGGAACGAACATGCGCGCGATGCGGCGCAGCACGTGCGGGTCGGAGAAGAGCCGGAACTTATCGATGTAATAGTCGCTGCGTACGCCGCCGGAAAGCATGTATTCGCCACGCGTGAGGGCGCGTTCGACGATCATCTTTTTCAACCAGATGAGTTCGGGAAGCGGACCTGTAGGTTGACTGGGGTGACCTAGATGCTCCATTGATACGCGTTCCACGACTCCACGACGGGATTAGGTGCGAAATTTTTAAAATCCGGGTTGATCGCTTGGACTTGCCGGCGGTACCAGAAGTAGATCTGCGGAGTCTCCGTTACCTGCAGTTCCTGAATCTGCGCGTACGCCTTCTTGCGCGTCGGGAGATCGTAGTTCGTCAGCGCTTCCTTCTGCACGGCGTCCATCTTCGGCGAGCAATACCGCGTATAGTTGTATCCGCCCGGGGGAGCATTCTTGCACATCAGCTGTGTGGAATCATCCGGGTCGACGCCTGCGAACCAGCCTGCCAGGCCCAAATCGAATTTTCCGGTTTGGAGAATACCCAGTGGAGCGGGCGCGAAAAGCGTTGCGCCATCGAAATATTTGATCTGCACGTCGATTCCGGCTTGGCGCAGCTGGTTCTGGAGGATAACGGAGGCTTTCCGGCGCGTGACGTTACTGACATTCGTGACCATCAGAAGGGAAAGCTTCTCGCCGTTCTTCGTCATGATGCCGCCGGCGCCGGGGGTGAACCCGGCGGATTGTAAAAGCGCTTTCGCTTTCTGCACGTCATGCGGCACGGCGCGAACGTTTGGGTCGTGCGCCCACATCCAATTCGGAATATCTTCCGTGGCGATCGTCTGCTGGCCGTACGTCAGCGTGTCAATCAGCTGTTGCTTATCGATTGCGTACTTGATTGCTTGACGGACGCGGACGTCGTCGAGCGGCGGGTGGGACGTGTTGAGTTGCACGTATTCGTAGCCGTTGACGTCGTTGTAGACGTTGTTGACGTCTTGCATGTCCTTCAATGCCGCATAGGTCGAATAGGAGGGCTCGAACATCCAGTCGATGTCGTGCGTGCGAAGCAGGTTGAGCGACGTGTTCTCGTCGGGTACGATGCGAATCGTGATCTGCTTCAACCCCGGCGCGCCTTGGAAATACTTCGGATTTGCGACGAGCGTAATGTGATCGCCCTTCACCCATTCCGCGAGCTTGTACGGTCCGGAACCAACGGGCTCGTTATTGAACGGAATTTGGTTGATGTTCGGGTATTTCGAGAGGATATGCGCCGGTGCGATGTCCGTCGGACTGTCGCTCGGTCCAAAAAACTCGCTGACGATCGGCGCAAACCTTTCCTTCAGATGAACGACAACCGTCGTATCGTCGGGCGTATCGACTGACGCAACTTCGTCGAATCCGTGACGCGACACGACGTTGTTGTCGTTGTTCATAATCGCTTGCCACGAAAATTTGACATCCTTGCTCGTAAGCGGCTGACCGTCGCTCCAGGTGATGCCCTTCTTGAGGTGATACGTCACCGTCAGGCCGTTCTTGCTGATGCCGTCGTTTTCGAGCGTCGGCACTTGTGCGGCAAGGATCGGCACCAGATTGCCCTTGGGATCGGCGCTAATCAGCGGATCGAAGATGAGCTCATCGACCGCGACGTCCGTGGTGTTGGATGAGAGCAATGTGTTGAGATTCTTCGGTTCGCTTTGAATGGCGATGCGAAGAATGCCGGGCTTCGTCCATGAGTGCTCGCCGCCGCCCCCCGTCGTAGAAACCTTCGAGCAACCGCAAACGAGCGCGGCTAGAGCCGCGTAAGCAAGGAGTCTGTTCACCCCTTCTCTTTAGCGGCCCGTTAGACGGCGGCCTTCGGTCCGACTCGATTTCCCGGGACGGCATCGTACCGCTCGTGGCGAGCGCTATACGTGCCTAGGCCCTGCGTTGCGGTCCGAAGCTCCGTGATATAGCGCGAAAGCTCCACTTGCGGCACGTCGGCCTCCACGACGTCGAACCCGCCGCGATCGGCCGGATTCATGCCGAGAATCTGTCCCCGTTTGCCGGTGAGCTGCTGAATCACCGTCGACGTGTATGACGTCGGTACGGTGACGGTCACATGGGAAACGGGCTCGAGCACGACCGGGTGGCACTTGGGAAGCGCGTCCCGAACGCCCATCCCGGCTGCGGTTTTGAACGACTGTTCGCTCGAGTCGACGTCATGATACTGACCGTCATAGAGCGTCACGTGGATGTCCGTCACGGGGTATCCGCCCGGGCCGTGCATGAGCGCCTCGCGGACGCCTTTCTCAACCGCCGGGATGAATTGCCTCGGAACGACACCGCCGACGATTTTCTCGTCGAACGTTACGCCGTTGCCGCGTTCGCGCGGCTCGAAGCGCAGCCAGACGTCGCCGAATTGTCCGTGACCGCCGGTTTGATGCTTGTAGCGAGAGTGAATCTCCGTGCCGGACGTGATCGTCTCTTGGTACGGGATCTGCGGCGCGGCCATCTCGACTTCGACTTTGTATTTGCGCGCGAGGCGTTCCACGGCGATCGTGACGTGTTGCTCGCCGCTCCCCAGGAGCAAAAACTCGTTTGTGATGTCGGCGCGCGCTAAGCGCAACGCGGGGTCTTCATCGACGATCCGCGCGAGCATTTGGAATATCTTCGCTTCGTCGATGCGGTCTTTCGGCTTGATTGCCATGGCGAAGCACGGCTCGGCGAGCGGAACGCGCGGAAGAAGAACTTTGTGGCCGTTGCTCGTGAGCGTGTCGCCGGTTTTGACGGCTTCCAATCGTGCAATGGCGACGATCGCTCCGGGTCCGGCTTCCGTGATTGCTTCTTGCTTCTTGCCTTGCAGCCGATAGAGTCCGCCGGAACGCACCTTTTCGTCGTTGGCCGAGATATCGGTCAGCGTCGCGTCGGATTTCACCGTGCCGGAAAGCACGCGCACGACGGAGAGTTTGCCCGATTGCGGATGAATGACGGTCTTGATGACGCGCGCGATGACCGGGCCATTGGTATCGGTTGAAATGGCTCGCCCTTCGGCGTCGACTTGTAGCGCTTGCGCCGGCGACGGGAGCCATTTTTCTATTGCGCGGACCAGTGCGCTCAGACCCGCGCCGGTTGCTGCGGACGCGACGAGTACCGGCACGATTTGATCGTGTGCGCATTCATCGCAGAGATCACGTTCGACCTCGTCGAGCGGCGGTTCCACGCCTTCGAGCAATTCTTCCATCAGGTGGTCGTCGAAATCGGCCATCGCTTCGAGCAACACCGTATGCGCGCTCTTCACACTATCGAGAATATCGCCCGGGACTGCCGAATCGGTTTCGCCGTCGGCCGTAAACGCGTGCGCTTGCATGTCGGCGAGATCGACGTACCCTGCAAATCCGCTCGATTTATCGTTGGCTTTGGATTTGTCGAAGATCGGCCACTGTTCGGCAACGACGTGACGGCCGTAGAACGACTGCAGCGCTTGGAGCGTGCCTTCGAAATCCGCACCGGGGCGATCCATCTTGTTGATCACAAAACAGTGCGGCATCTCGAGGGACTCGAGGTAGTCGACGAGCGTTTGCGTGTGCGAAGCGCGCGAGGGATCGGCATCGACGACGATAACCGCGGCATCGACTCCGGCGAGCACCACTTTCGTCTCTTCGAAGAAGTCGATGAATCCGGGACAATCGACGATCGTTGCGTCGATCGGTCCGCACGAGCAATGCGCGAATCCGACGGTGGTGGATTGCGCATGCGCTATATCTTCGGGTTCGTGATCGGTGACGGTGCTGCCGTCGGCAATCGAACCGCGCCGGCCGATCGCGCCGCAATGCGCGAGCACAGCCTCCACGAGAGTGGTTTTGCCCGCATGATGCGGGCCCACGAAAGCGATGTTGCGTAGGCGATCGATGTCACTCGCCATGCGACCACTCTCCTTACGCCGGAGAGATCCCGACCCTCCGGACTAGCGCTTCTTTGTTGAAGATTTTTTCTTCGTCGTCCCTTTACTAGACGGCTTCGATGTTTTTTTCACCGGCTTCGCAGCCGGTGCGAATTTTTTCGCAGTGCTTTTCTTTGCGTGCGCTTTTGCCACAGATTTCGCCGCGGTCTTTTTCGCTTTGACGACCGGCTTCGCGGCGAGCTTCTTCGGTGCCGCTTTCTTGCTTGTCGCTTTCTTTGCAGCGGGCGCAGCCTTCTTTGCCGCGACTTTTTTCGCGGGCGCGGCCTTTTTCGCAGTCAGCTTCTTTGCCGGCGCGGCTTTCGTTCCGTTCGTCGTCTTCTTCGCTGCTGCGGGTTTCTTTTCGACAGGCGCCTTCTTTTCAATAGGCGCCTTCTTTTCAACGGGCGCCTTCTTTTCAACGGGCGCCTTCTTTTCAACGGGCGTCTTCTTTTCGGCGGGCACTTTCTTCTCGGCGACCGGCTTCTTTTCGGGTGCCGGGGGCTTCTCCGTACTCTTCGTGTCCTTTGCTTTCGCTGAGGACGCTGCAGATTCGGCGCTGCGTTTTGAAGATGACGACGTTGCTTTCGCGGGCTGCTCTTCGGGCGTCACCGCGGGTTTCTTCGTCGTGCGCGCAGGACTGCTCGCGCGTTTCTTCGGACCGGTGTCGCGCGAGGTCTTTGCAGACGCGGGTTCACGCGGCGCTTTTTCCGGCGGACGTTCCGGTTCTTCCGGAAGCCCAAGTTCCGCACGGCCGAGGCCGCTAATGCTGCTTCCGGGTTGTAGCGGTTCGGGTGCGCGCTGTTGCGCTTCCAAATGCTCGCGGGTTGCGCGAAGCACGACGCGTGCGAGCCGACCGTTGACCGGGAAGACGATCTCGTTGATATTGCAGTCGTCGAGCATCTGCAACACGACGTCGAATCCGCCGCCCTGATCTTTCGGGCTGTGCGCGTCGGAACCAATCGCGATGCCGACGCCCTTTTCTTTCGCCTTGCGCATCAGACGCTTGTTGGCATCGATGTATTTCTGGCGCTGCTCGTCCGCAGATTCGCGATAGAGCGGGCGGGTGTTGATTTCGATCGCCATACCGCGCGCGGCCGCTGCATCGAGCATGCGATCCTCGTACGCTTGCAGCTTCGCGTCGTCCGGCCAATGTCCGAATGCCGCCGGTTTGTAGAAATGTCCGACGACGTGGCCCGGAAGCTTTTCGACGTCGTCGACGAGGCGATCGACGTAGATTTCCCACGCGCGCTCGACCCCGACGACGTCCCACAGATATGCAAACTCGGCGTTATCGTAGGGCCATTGAAAATCTGCGCCCTTTTCAGGGTGATCGATAGACAAGAAATGGACCGAGCGAATGATTCCGTCCGGCCGCATTGCGTCGACGATATTCTGCGCATCCGGTCTCGCACGCGGATCGTTGTCGACCTCCGCGCCGATCGAGAAACGCATGCCTTTGCGCAAACCTTCACTGACGACGGACGCGTGCGCGACGTCGACGCCCGCGGTTTCCGCCGCGCCGTACAAGTCACCGGCGTGCGCGAGTTTGAGCGCGCGCCGCACCGTGTGCACTGCTCCGGGATCTTCAAACGTCAGATAATTGACGTGATCGCTCACCATCATATATCGCGGCGAGTTGCGACGGCACGCATGATAAAACCACAGGAACAGCATGCGCGGTGAATACGCAATCGGACGTTCCTCAGCAAAAGGACGGTGCTCGCCCTTCGCGTGACCGTGAATATCGGGAATGGCCCAGAGGCGTGGGTCGCTCAGCGTTCTACTTCCTTTACACCGCGGGGGATCCACGTGGACTTACCTTGGGCGCGCGCCTTCGCGGCCTCCGGCGTCCGTTGTTCGACCCACGGCACGATCGTTTCAATCATGGTTTCGATGCCCTTTTTCATCAGATCGAGGGTCATCGAGGCGTTGGATTCACTTCCGGCCGCAATCGCTTGTGCGGGAAGATACGGCAGATGGACGAGGCCTGCCACCACCGGCGGCGCGGCGTGTTCCGTTAACCCGAGAATCTCGTACAGCGCCTGATTCCCAATAAACGTGCCGGCGGAATTCGAAACGTATCCCGGAACCGCGTTCGCGGTCCATGATTCGACGATCCGGTCGAAGGGCAGATTGGAAAGGCGCGCATCGGCACCGCCGCGGGAGATGACGTCGGCTTTGCGCATGACGCCGACATTGTCGGGGTGTTCGAAGTCGAGGACGTTGACTGCGACGCGTTCCATTGAGAGCGCCGTGCGTCCGCCCAACTGCATGAGCGCGATCACGATATCGGGATCGTCCTCGAGTAGGGCGCGCTCGAAGCGCTCGCGGACATTCCGCGTCTCAACCGGGATAATCCGCACGGCGAGCGTACGGCCCGCCAGCGTTCGTCCATCCAGACTACGCGCGACCATTTCACCGGGGTTTACTTTATCATCGCCAAATGCTTCGAAGCCGGCGATGAGGACACGTCTTGCCACCTTCGTTATGTTTTACGAGGCGGCCGTACCTAACCTCTGTAGCCTTCCAGTTTGAGGAGGCGAGCCTTCATCTCCAAGCCGTAGCCGTAATCATGCAGGTCGCCGGACGAGTCGACCACCCGATGGCACGGGAAGAGCAACGGCAACGGATTGCGCGCCATCACTTGCCCGACCGCTCGTGCGGCACGCGGACGTCCGATCTGCGAGGCGACCCATGAATACGAACGGACTTCGCCGGGCGGAATCAGTGCGGCCGCGCGCAGCGCCGCCTGTTCGAACGGCGTGAGATCCTCGATATCGACGACCTTGTCGTCGATGCGCCACGTCTTGAAGAACTGATCGAGCGTTTCGCGCAGCCACGACGGCGCTTCGCCGAAGCTCACCGGGCGGCGCAACCGCGCTTCGATGCGCGAGCGCACCTCTTCAAACGGGTCACCGGTATCGACGCCGATGTACGCGATGCGGTTTTCTTTGAATCCGACATAGAGCGCTCCGACCGGCGTCTGCACGGACGCGAGCACGATCGGCGTCGCGCGATCCTTACGCCGGATTACGGCGATGTGTTCGACGACTTTTTTCGCGAGGTCGCACGATGGAGCGGGTTGCGGCAAACATTCCAGGCAATACGCGATGCCTTCATACTCTTCGTAGAGCTGCTGGCACGGCGGACAGGCTTTTAAATGTGCGTCGACCGCTTCTTTGACGGAGGCCGTGCATGCGCCGCGTACCTCGTCCCATAATTCGTCGACTTCACGACAGCGCATGAAGAGGGGCTCCTTCGGGTGCAATTCGTCCGATCTGCGGGCCTAGAATCCGGCGCAGAATACGAACCGCGCGATGTACGTGAGATTTAACCGTTCCGATCGGCTGATGGAGAATCTCCGCGATCTCCGGATGGCTGCGGCCTTCGATAAATCGCAGGGTTGCCGCCGCACGAAGGTGCATCGGGAGTTGAAGCAGCGCTTTTTCGACGAGCGCTACCTCGGCGTTCTGCTCGACGATCGTTTCCGGACGCGCCGGACCTTCGTTCGATTCACGCAGCAGGGCGTCGGGATCGGCAAGCGCATCCAATGCGACATTCGCCGGACGCTTGCTGCGCAACCGGTTCCGGGTAACGTTCAGGGTGATCGTGTAGAGCCAGGGCTGTAAGCGCAGCTCGCTCCGTTGCTCCAGCGACATCTTGCCCAGTGCCCGGTAGGCACGGACAAATGCGTCCTGCACGATTTCCTCGGCATCTTCGCGATTACCGGTCATGCGCAGGGCGAACCCATACAACCGCCGCTGATAGTCGTCGACGATGCGGTCGAAGGTGTCGATACTGGGTACCGGTTCGCCCGCCTTCCTGGCGGACGGCGGTTGTGGCGGCTGCTGGACCGCTGGTGGCACAAATACTCCCGTGTGGAGCAGTGGTGCGACGGCGCTCATACCTCACACCAAACAACTCTCGGCTCGCGCGTGGTTTCACACGCCGCTAAAAGGTTCTTGCTTCTGCTTTACCCATCCGGCACTCAGGATGTTTCCATCAGGAAGGGGGTCCTTGAGCGAACCCGAGAATCCCGACCTATGGTACATGAAGTGCCGCACGCACCATCTCGAGGAACCGCCGGTCGCAACGAGCGACGCGGCGGTTTTTGTTTACAGCACAGTAATAAAGACGAGGACCGCCGATGCAGCAGGTGATCGAACCAACGGAGATTTCTTTCGATGCGTATACGATGTGCAGTTTCTTGCCGAACTTGGATTCGGGGCGGGCAATACCGCTCGTGCTCATCGGATACCGCCGCAGTCAAGATCCGTGGTTCGTCTGGCTCGTTCCGAAAGAAGGTATCAGCGCTGTAGGCTTGACCGATGATCCGTATTACACCAAAGTTCTGCACGATCCGCACACGTACTTTACGAAGAAACTTTCGAAGTACATCGAGCAATCGGGCTCGGTGAAGCGCGGCATCGAAATGCTGATCGACTGTCACCAAAACCACTTGGCGTTTACGCCGCTAACGCAACTGAGTGAACTGCCGTTCCGGCACCCGCTCGAAGTTCAACTTGTAGGCGCGCTCTAGCGTTGAGCCTCTGACCAACTGACGCCGCCTTCGCCCGCGCGTATCGTCCGATGATAGATGATGCGCACGGGGACGGCGGTGCCGTCATTTGCAAGCTTTCCTTGGATAGTCAAGGTTGCGTCGAGCGCGACGAGCATCGAGTCGCGTTCCGAATAATACGCCGTGCCGTCCATGTGAATCGAGCCGTTGAGGCTGTCTTCGGGGTGTTGCGGAAGAGAGCCGGTCATGGGTCCCTGGGCGCTGAAACGCACGCCCGTCGACGAAACGTTCTTAATGCGCCCCTTCCCCGCCGGCCGCAAAAAGCCGTGGAGACGCGCGCCGCCGAGCGGCGAAGTCGCTTCGAACGGAACTGAACCGTGCAGGCGCTGTAAATCGTGCATCGTCGTCGCATCGAGTTCGATCGCAAACGGCTGGTTCAGGATCGTAAGAAAGTCCGGATCCTCGTCGACGCGGTCTTGAAAGCTGCCATCGCGGGTCATTTGCTGAACGAATCGCGCGTGCGCCGTCGCCTTTCCGGAATCGTCCGTCCGCGTGTATGTTGCCTCAGCGACAAAGCGCGCGCCGCTACCGTCGCGAGCAACGGAAAGGTGTTGCGTGCCCGTATACGCGATCTTGGTTTCCGGAACGGTATCGCCGATTCGGTAGATGTCTTGGCCCGTTACGCCGTACGTTTCGTCGGCTCGCGCGCATGCCAGTGCTGCGGCCAAAAGGACGGCCAAAACGGCCACTGCGCGTACTCGGGCTCCCATCTCTCTCTATCTCTAGCGTATCACTCGCCGCAAGTGCGTTTTGGTTCGTAGCCTGACGCATCAAAAAACGCCAGCACGATCAGCGCGTCCAGCGGTATTGTATAGACTATACCCAACGGAACGTCACTCCAAAACGACGTAATCGTGATGTGATGTTGCGCCGACGTTGCCGTAATGGCGCTTGAAATCACTTGCGGAACGAACTGCAGCGCGAACAGTACGATCGCGCGCCACAAGGTCGCGCCGGTTAGCGCGGTGCGAATACTGCCGCCGATCGCGCGCACGACCAGGAACCACCACTGCTCGCCGTCCGCGACGACCGCGATCGCTTCCGAGAACACCGTCCCCGCAGCGATCAGCAAGATCGGGATGGCGAGAACACGATCGACGAGGTCGCCTTCGCCCAAAATCGCGACGCCGACGATCGTTACGTAGCTCGTGATGAAATCGACGACGATGACGGCCCAGAGCCGGTCGAGGACACGCGTCCAAACCTCGCGCGGCGTCCATCCGTCGATATCGCCTTTCGCTTCGGCGAAGACGATCGTTGCGATGACGGCGTCCACGACGATACTCGATGTAAAGACATACGGGAGCGCCGCCTTCGTTTGATGATAGACGAGCCATTGCAACGCAATGGCAACGACAGCAAGCCCCGCGTACAGCAACGCGTGACGAGCGACATGGGAAACCGCGCGGCGGAACAGGGCTATGGGTGAAATTCGATACCCGCGCTGCGGCGGCGCGTGACGAAAAAGCGAACGTCAGCAGTGCCTTCGCAGACGACGACGGCGTCGCCGTCGGTAAAGTGACGGCCGTTGATGTCAACGGTAAAATCGCCCGCGGCTAAACCCGCGAGCGTACGCTTCATACTGCGCTGGAATTTATCGGATGGCGCGCGCGAACCGATGGATTCGCGAACCGCGAGGGCGAGTAGTTGTCGCACGCGCAACGGCGTGGCGAGCGCAAACGCAGCCGAGCCGCCGGAGGCGACGGCATGCAGATCGAGCGGCACGCGAACGCGAATCACATCGTCTCTTTTGGCGCAACTTCGAGGAGCCGCCTGCATCAAGGGAGTACCGTAGGCAGTGATGTCCCAATTCGGGAACGTGCCCGCCGAGAGCATCGTCGACGCGGTAGAGAAGCACGTTGCAAAAATGGACGAGGGCGAACTTGCATCGCTATTGGCTGGTGCGGTCTCCACGATGCCCCATGCTGCGCGCGGCGCGCTTGTGTCGTCGATCTTCGATGCATTTCGCGATCGGGGTGAGTCATCCGAGGACGCGGCGGAAGGCGCGAATGCTTCGCTGCAGGATTTAGAGTCCGGCGATGGCCGAGCGGTTGCCGCTTTGGTGACGTACGCGCGCGAGAACACCGGTGTCTTGAAAGAAGCGATGACGCGCTTTGCAGAAGAGCACGCCGAACAGATCGATGCGCTTCCGCGGCCGTTCGTCGACGCCGTCGCTGCGCGGTTGTAGTTCTTCGTGTCCGAGTATCGCCGGCGCCGGCTGGAACCGAATGAACCGAAAGGCAACGGCGGAATTCCGATCTTTCCGTTGATCGTGCTCGTCGTGTTTGCGGGATTGCTGCTGGGCGGCGTTCTCGCGAAATTTCTCGGCGGCCGCGGTGCGCCGGTAACGGTCGCATCGTCGGCGCCGACCTTCACACCGCTTCCAACCGAAGCGCTAACGGCAACGCCCGAGCCGACGCGGCTTGCAAAAGCGTCGCCGTCGCCCGAGCCTTCGCCGTCGAAGACGCCGCGCGAAACTCCGACGCCGGCGGCAACCGCAACACCATTACCAAAGGTCACGGGGACGCCGCAACCGGCCGCGAGTGCGACGGCAGTTGCCACTGCAACGCCGGCCCTGACCGCAACGCCTGCCGCCGTTACGCCGAAGCCGGTCGTGAAACCGACCCACGAAGAAACTCCCCAGCCGACGGCGACGCCGACACCATCGCCTGCATTGATTACCGGACCGGCGACGGCCGATCACGCGGCTGCAATCGTGCGTTCGTATCTCAATGCTCTTGCAAACGGTCAATCATCATTTGCAACAGGATACTTGCGCAGCGGATTACCGACGGAAGACTTCATGAAGGGCGGCAAGGTCACGAACGTCCAAGCCACCGCAAACGGCGACGGCTCATTCTTCGTCACCGCCCAAATGAACGCGCCCGCCGGCGTCTACACCGAAAACTTCCGCGTCGTCAACGGGCCCGAAGGTCTCCAAATCACCGATCACACGCCGAGCGCGTCGCACTAAGCTGCGGCGCCGCTTCGTGTGACCCTGAGCTTGTCGAAGGGCTTTTTCGCTTGTAGACATCCGTCGCGGGGACGCCCCGCGACGAAGAACCGCCTCGATTTTATTGGGATCGCTCGGGCAGCCGAAAGGCACGATGTAGTAGTGGAGGACCCGCACCTTTTCGTGCGGCCTCTTGAATGACATGGGATTAGAATTCGGCGCCGAGACCGGTTTCTGCGCGGACTTGTAGTTGGTTGAACATGTCTTCGGATTGCTTGTCGCGGGTGACGAGCGTGACGACGACGGCGGCGATAAAGGCGAGCGGCAGCGAGACGATCGTGGGGTTGCGTAGCGGGAAGATCGCGTGCTCGTGAAGTGAGTCGGGGCCGAGTGCGATCAAGCCGAGCGATGCGACGAGGCCGGTGACCATCGAGCAAATCGCGGCGGTTCGCGTGAAGCGGCGCCAGGTGAGTGAAAGCAACAGCGCCGGCACGTTTGCGCTTGCGGCAACGGCGAAGGCCAAGCCCAGCAAGTACGCGACGTTTGCGCCGCGGAGTTTTACCGCGAAGAAGATTGCAGCGATACCGACGAGTACGGCCGTCGTGCGCGCTACGAGCATGTACTCCTGTTCGGTTCCGGATTTGTTCCGGACCAGCATGTACCAAATGTCGTGCGAAAATGCCGACGATGCGGCGATCATGAGCCCAGCGACGACTGCCAGGATGGTCGTAAATGCAATCGCGGCAACGACGGCAAAAAGCATTTGTCCGCCGAGTGCGTTGCCGAGCATTGGTGCCGCGACGTTGCTATCGGTGCGCGGAACGATGTAGCCGTATTTCGCGAGATCGGAATTGAGTTCGGCCGCGTTTTGCGGATCGCGAAACGCGATGTACCGGATCGCCTGCACATTGCTCACTTGCTTGCCGATGTGCTCGGGTCCGACGACTGTCGCCGCGCCGAGGCCGATAATAGCCGTCATCAGATAGAAGACACCGATGAGCGCCATCGCCCAGCTGACCGAGGAGCGCGCCGCTGCCGCCGACGGAACGGTGAAAAACCGCATGAGAATGTGCGGCAACCCGGCAGTGCCGATTACGAGCGCGAGTGAGAGCGAGATGAGATCGAGCCCTCCGTGCGGTCCCGTGAAGAAGTGTCCCGGTTGGAGAAGATCGATCGTGCCGTGGCGTAGTTGAACGTTCGACGCGGCGGTGAATAGGTGCGTGAACGAAAAGTCGAAGTGCGCGAGCACGAGGAACGAGAGCGTCAAACCGGCGATCAGCAGCATCGCGGCTTTGAATATCTGGACCCACGTCGTTGCCAGCATGCCGCCGAAGAGCACGTAGACGATCATTAGGATACCAGTCACGACAATTGCAATTGGTTCATCGAAGCGCGCGACGAAGAGGTTGACGAGCGAGCCCGATCCGACGAGCTGCGCGATCATGTAGAACACCGTGACGGCGATCGTCGTCAGCGCGGCGATCGCGCGGACACCGCGGCCGCCGAGGCGGAAACCGATGACATCCGCAACCGTATACCGTCCCGCATTGCGCAACGGCTCGGCGACCAGAAACAACACCATGAGATACGCAACCAGCCATCCGGCGGCGTATATGAATCCGTCGAAGCCGTAGAATGCGATGAGTCCGGCGATTCCCAGAAACGACGCGCCCGACATGTAGTCGCCGGCGATGGCCCAGCCGTTTTGCACGCCGCTGATTTGATGGTTCGCCGTGTAGAACCCGCGGCTCGAGGTGTTTCGCCCCGCGGCCCAATACGTGATGACCAGTGCGATCGCGACAAAGAGCGCGAACATCACAAGGGATGGTGGGGGAACGCTCACTCGGAAAACTCCTCGCGCGCGCGCTCTACGATCTTCGCCGCGCGCCGGTCGAACGCGTGCGCTTCATGCATGTAGACCGCGAGCAGCACCCATGCCATCGCGAACTGGAGCAGCGCAAATGCCCACGCACGCGTGATCGGTCCGGCGACCAGTTGACCCATGTAGCCGGGGGCATATGCGATGCCGAACGGCAGCGCAAAAAAGAAGGCGAGCGCAAAGATTACGGCCGGGATCGTAAATCGCCGGCGGGCGCGCAGCAGCGCTTTAAAGTCAGCGTCGGCGGCGAGCTCGTCCCATTCCCTTGCGGACAAATGGCGGTGCTGCATCCTGCGCGTGCTTCGCTAGCGTCGTAACCCGATTCCCGCACGCACGGCATCGCCGATCAGCGCATCAACCGTCAAACCGGCGACGAACACGCCGATCGCAATGATCGAAAAGTCCTGGCGCACGGGTCCCGACACCGTCGCCACGAGTGCGAGCGCCACAAACGCAAAGATCAGTCCCAGGATCGCGCGCGCAATACGGCGCGCCAGCCTCGATTGTCCGATGAGATCCCAGAGAATCACGGCAAATGCGGCGCAGAGCGTCGCCGCAACAAGCCGCGAGAACGCGTCAACGAAGAACGCGATCAGGGGCGCTACTCTTCGTCCGGCCAGCCGGCGATCTCGCCGATGGCCGCGCTTTTGAGCACGCGCAGGCCGAGGGTAGCACATTTCATGCGCGTTGGGCTGATGCCGATGCCCACGTTGTCGAGGACGATCTCTTTGCTGAGTTTCGCGACATCCTCGAGCTTCATGCCTTTGACTTCTTCGGTGAGCATTGACGCCGACGCCTGACTGATCGCGCAGCCCTTGCCGGAGAAGCGCACCTCCTCAACGACGCCCGAGTCGTTAACGCGCAGATCCATACGGATTTGATCGCCGCAGAGCGGGTTCAAATCTTCCGCCGTGGCCGTCGCGCCTACGAGCGTTCCAAAGTTCCTCGGATTGCGGTAATGATCGAGGATGAAGTCGCGATAGAAATCGTCCATTTGTCTTAGAGTTTAAATACCTGCGCGGCCTTTTCCAGGCCTTCGACGAGCGCATCGATATCCGCTCGCGTATTGTAGACGTAGAACGAAGCGCGGGCGGTTGCGGGCCAGCCCATTTTTTCCATCAACGGCATCGTGCAGTGATGCCCCGCGCGTACGCAGACGCCTTCGGTATCGAGGATCGATGCGAGATCGTGCGCGTGGATGTCGGCGAAGTTGAACGAGAGCACGCCGGAGACGAGTTGCGGATCCTTCGGACCGTACAGCGCGAGTCCGCGCCTTTCGAGCGGCGCGAGCCGTTCGAGGGTATAGCCGAGCAGTTCTTGCTCGTGCGCGCGCACCCAATCCATGCCGAGCGCCTGAAGATACGCGACTGCGACGCCCAGACCGATCGCGTCCGCGATATTGCTCGTGCCCGCTTCGAATTTCCACGGCAGTTCGTTGAACGAGGTGTGCTCGTACTCGACTTTGCGAATCATGTCGCCGCCTGCTAAGAACGGCGGCATCGCTTCGAGCAGCTCGCCTCTGCCGTAGAGCACGCCGATGCCCGTTGGGCCAAGCATCTTGTGTCCGCTGAACGCGTAGAAATCGACGTCGAGCGCCTTTACGTCGACGGCGAGATGCGGAACGCCTTGCGCGCCGTCGACGAGGACAGTCGCGCCGGCGGCATGCGCCTTTGGAACGATCCGTTCGAGCGGCGTAATCGTGCCGAGCGTGTTGCTGACGTGCGAAATTGCGAGCAGCTTGACGCCCTCGAGCAGCGCATCGAGATTATCGAGTTGCAACACGCCGCGGTCGTCGACCGGGATGAAGCGCAGCTTCGCACCGGTCTTTTCGGCAAGCAACTGCCATGGCACGAGATTCGAGTGGTGCTCGAGCTGTGAGGTCAAAATAACGTCGCCGCTACGAATGTTGCTCAATCCCCAGCTGTAGCCGACGAGATTGATCGCCTCGGTCGCATTGCGCGTCCAGATCACTTCACGCGAGTCGGCATTGATGAAGCGCGCGACGGTTTCGCGCGCGGCCTCGAACGCGTCGGTCGCGTGCGCGGCGATTTCGTAGACGCCGCGATGAATGTTGGCGTTGTACTCGCTGTAGTACGCGACGAGCGCATCGATCACGCTCTTCGGCTTCTGCGATGTGGCGGCGGAATCGAGATAGACCAGCCGTTTGCCGCGCGACGTCGGTTTCGCGAGGATCGGAAAGTCGGCAATGATGCGTTCGACTTTGCGTTCGTCGAGAGAGATCATACGGGTTCTACTTTCCGCTGCAGCGCTTCACGAAGCGTCTCGCGCAGCGATTCTGACGGGAAGCGTTCGATCACGGGTTCGAAGAAGCCGAGTGCGATCATCCGTTCCGCGCTTGCGCGGTCGATCCCGCGGCTCGTCATATAGAAAATGGCGTCGTCGTCGAGCGCGCCGACCGTCGCACCGTGGTAGGCTTTAACGTCGTTTGCTGCGATTTCCAGCGCCGGAATCGAATCGATATGCGCGCGTTTGGAAAGCAGCAACGCATCGTCGCGCAAACTCGCTTGCGTCTTCTGAGCCTGCGCAGCAATCCGAATGTTCCCGAGATACCGGCCTTGGCCGGCGCCCGTCGCGGCGGCTTTCACGACCGTTTCGGAGGTCGTCTCACCGACCCGATGGTCGACCGTACTGACGATGTCGACGTGTTGCGATCCGCTCGGAAAGAAGAGCGAGGCGACGTCTGCGTCGATGCCGGGTTGTTCGGCGATCACGGCAATGTCCACGACACTGAGTGACGCCCCGAGATCCGCCGTTGCCCATGTGATGTGAGCGTCGCGTCCGGGACGCGCGGCGCGCGTGAACAGAATGCGCGCGCTCTCCGGTGCGAGTTGCGGCGCGGCGTATGTGATGTCGGCCGATTCGTCCGTGACGACTTCGGCGATACCGCAGACGAAGGAGCCGTCCTCGACGTCGAGATGCTCGACGATCGTCGCGCGCGCACCGCGCTCGGCAAACACGACAGTGTGCGGAAAGATCGCATTGCTTGCGTCGCTGCGATAACGGATGACGACCGGTTCGTCGGAGGCGCAGTCGCGCGGAACGTAGACGAAGGCGCCCAAATGCGTGAACGCGCGCGCGAGATGCGCGAACTTCATCGACGGTTCGATTGCTTTGCCGAATGCGCGCTCGAGCAATGCTGCATGGTCGCGTTGCGCCGTTTGGAGATCGCAGGCGACGATGCGGCCGGCGGGAGCGTCGACCACGACCGAACCGCCCGGCGTTCCCGCCGGCGTCGGCACGTCGAGCGTCGCAAGATCGAATTTCCAGTAGCGGCTCGGCTTTTCGCGCCCAGTGTGCGTGGTGCGAAAGCGTTCGAGTGCGCTCTCCCGATCGCTCGCGAGCAGTTGGCTAGGCAAGTGCGCGCGTCTCCTCGCGAATGACGTCGTAACCTTCACGTTCGATGCGATGCGCGAGCTGTGCGTCGCCGGTTTTCACGATGCGGCCATCGATCATGACATGGACCACGTCGGGCTCGATGTGCTGCAGAATGCGCGGATAGTGCGTGATGATCAGAAAGCCGGTGTTCTTGCCTTCTTCGCTTCCGCGCAGGCCTTTCACCGATTCGCCAACGTCTTTGAGCGCGTCGACGTCGAGACCGGAATCCGTTTCATCGAGAATTGCGTACTTCGGCGCGAGCACGGCCATTTGTAGCATCTCCAGGCGCTTCTTTTCGCCGCCGGAGAAGCCGTCGTTCAAATAGCGGCCGAGAAATGACGGGTCCATGCCGAGGATGTCCATCTTCTCGAGCAACAGCGCGCGGAATTTCGCCGGCGTTAGTTCACCGGGCCGCTCCGCCTGGCGCGCCGCGAAGAGAAAGTTCGGCACCTTTACGCCCGGGATCGCCGCTGGATATTGAAAGGAAAGAAAGAGGCCGGCGCGGGCGCGTTTATCCGCCGGCAGTGCAAGCAGGTCCTCACCGTTGAGCGTCGCGCTCCCGCCGGTCACATCATACTTCGGATGACCGGTGAGCGAGAAAGCGAGCGTCGATTTTCCGCTGCCGTTCGGGCCCATCAGGGCATGGACTTTGCCCGGCTCGATCGTGAGATCGATGCCTTTTAAGATTTCATTGCCGTCGACGCTGCAGTGCAGGCCGGAAATACGGAGGCCCTGTTCGGACACGCGTGCTGCTCCTCGGATAACGGTATTGGTGCTTGAGTAGCTTATAGCCCGTAAGGCCAGAAAGTCAAGGATTTACTTTACTATCTCAGGCGAGCGTGATAGGATACCCACGAACGCCATGCAGGTCGACCGCTTTTTCCAGACCACTCGCGGCAAAATCGTCGCAGAACTTCGCCGGCGGGGCTCCGCCTCGGCCGCCGAGCTGGCTGCCGCGTTCGGGCTCTCTCCGAATGCCGTGCGTCAGCAGCTCGTCGTGCTTCAGCGTGACGGCCTCGTGGAAGAAGCCTCCGTCCGTCGCGGCCCGACCAAACCCACCCTCGAGTTTTCGCTCACGACCGAAGCCGATAAGCTCTTCCCGCAAGCTTATGACAAAATGCTTTCGGCCGTCTTGCGCGAGGTCAAGGATAAGTTCGGATCGCCGGCCGTTGGGCAGATCTTCGATTCGATCGCGCGGCGCGCGGTGGAAAAGGCGAAAGCAAAGGTGACGGCAAGCGATACCGAGGGCAAGGTCGCGCAGCTCACCGAAGTCTTACGCGACGGCGGCGTCGTCGCTGAATACAGTTTGATCGACGGCGGGTTCATGCTCCAGGAGCACAATTGTCCGTACTCGGGCGTGGCGAAGGATCATCCGGAAGTGTGTTCGGTGATCCATCACGTGCTCGATGAAACGATCGGCGGCGAACACCGACAAGTGGAATCGCTGCGCGAGGGCGGAAAGAGCTGCAAGTTCGAACTCAAGGGAGTATAAGTTTTCGTGGATTTTGCCAAGTTTCAACGTCTCGTCGAAGCCCGTCCGGGCTTCCATACGATGGACGATCCGACCGCAAGCGGCGAGTACTTCAGCGACTCGTGCGGCGACATGTACAACTTCTTTCTGAAGGTCGGTCCCGGCGCAATCATCGAGGACATCTCGTATTTCACGACGGGCTGCGGTTTCGGCACTGCGACGTGCAGTCTCGTGGTCGAACTTGCCAAGGGCAAATCTATCGATGAAGCGACCGCGATCACGAACGCCGACATCGAAGCGCAACTTGCTGGCTACCCGGAGAAGAAGAAAGATTACCCCGAGCGCGCACTCGAAGCCCTGAAGGTCGCGATCGACGATTATCGCGGAAAAGTCGCGAACGGCCAAGTTCCCGATTACGGCGCGATGCCGGCGCCCGAGCGCGAGCCGGAGCCCGTTGTTCAGGCCGCGGAACCGCTCACCGAAGACGACGGAAAACTCCTCATCCGCCTTCACTAGTGTCATGCTGAGCCGTGAATAGAAACCGGCTGCTCGGAATCGCGGCCGTATTCGCGGCGCTCGGCATCCTGCGAATTGCTGCGGCGATTCGGTTTCCGGTAGCCGGCGACGAGGCGTATTACTGGGAATGGAGCCGTCGTCTCGCGTTCGGCTACATCGATCATCCGCCGATGGTGGCGTGGCTGATCGCGACGTTCACGTCCGTTGCGCACGATGCGCTGCAGTTGCGCGCGGGTTTTCTGATCTGCGGCATCATTGCGTCCGTCGCCGCCTGGGACTTCGTCCGCGTGGCGACTGGTTCGACTCGACGTGCCGTCCTTGCGGCGCTCGCGGTGAACATGACGCCGCTCGGGCTCGTCGCTTTCAATTTTGCGTCGCCGGACGGACCGTTTCTTGCGATGTGGATGGCGTCGCTCGCATTGACGCTGCGCGCCTTGCAGGACGGCCGTATGCGATGGTGGATTTTCGCCGGTGTTGCGCTCGGATTTGCGGGGTTGGCGCGCGTCTTCGCTGCAGCCCTCGTACTCGGAATCGTGTGGGTCGTCTTCGGCAGCACCGCGCTGCGGCAACGTCATTGGCGCGGCGCGACGGCGGCGTTGATCGCAACGCTGATCGTCGTTGCCCCGTATATCGTGTGGAACGCGACGCACGGATGGGCGGGCGTCGAGTTCGCGGTAATGGCGCGCCATCATTTCACCGGCGTCTCGATCGGACGATTCCTTGCAACGATTGTGTTCGCGCTTGCCGTCGGGGCCTTGTTCTTTGCGCCGTTGATCGTCCGTTCGCTCTTCGTCGACTGGGATGAAGATGCGCTCGGGTCGTGGCTTCTCGCCGCTAGCGCAGCGCCGCTCGGCGTCGTGCTGCTCGTGCTGTCGTTCTTCGAACCCATCGAGGTCTATTGGTTCGCGGGGCCGATGCTCTCATTACTCGTCTTCCCGTTTACGGTGCGCATGCCGTGGACGGTCTTGCGCCGATGGCTGATCGGTGCGTTCGTGCCCTCGGCGGTCCTCGCGACCGCCGCGCTGCTTCTCGCCTGCGCGCCGCTTTCGTTCATCCTTCGTCTCTCGCACGCCTTACCGTCCGGCGTTTCGACGACGAGTGCGTTCGAGATCTATACCGATAGCACGCTCGCGTCAACGCTCGCGCGGCGGTATCCGCGGTCGCTGATTGTGACGGACGAGTACGGATTGTCGAGCCTGATGGATTTCTACGGCAACATTCCGCCCTACGTGATCGGATACAACAGCCAGGGCCGCGAGGCGTTGCAATGGCTTGCGACACCGCGTGTATCGCAAACGCTCTACCTCGATCACGTGCAGCTCTCACAGCGTCCTGACATGCTTCGACTCCTCGAACTCGCATGCGGCAGCGTGCTTCCGATGCCGGGAGTCCTCGTGCAACAAGATGGGCGGACGATCCATTCGTTTTCACTCAGCCGTTGTCGTAAATTCGACAGCCGCAGCGTCGCAATTTTGAACCGCGCAAGCTGGCGCTAGAAGCAGGCGAGCGCTTTTACGATTAGGTTGCGCGACGGTGGCGACGTCACATACGATGTTGAAGTCATGCCGTCGCTCAAGCGCACTTGTCTTTCGATCATAACGATCTTTGCATTTGCGTGCGGAATTGTGCTCACCGGGATCACGCCCGCGCACCGTGTCACGCACGCCTCTAAAGTGACGGCAACGTTGCAGAGCATTTACCGGCGCGCGTATGACGAGGCCTACAGTCGCCACGCTACGATTGAAGACGACGGAACGACGTTCGTTTCGACCGGCGATATCGACATGGAATGGTTGCGCGATTCAAGCGCGACGATGACGCCGTATATCGGGCAGGCCGATTCGGATCCCTACGTGCGAGGGATGTTGCGCGGCACGATCGCGCGGCAGGCCCGGTACATTTTGATCGACCCGTACGCGAACGCGTTTACCGAGCATTACCGCGTCGCTGAACGCAAGTTTGAGATGGATTCGCTGCTGTATCCGCTTCTGTTTGCCTATCAGTACTGGAAAACGACCGGCGATCGTTCGATCTTTACGCGGCAGCTGCAGCGCGCCTTTTCAACGGTCGTCGCAACGCTGAGAACGGAGCAACGTCATACCAGGCGTTCGCACTATCGCCATCTGAAGCTCGGCGACAACGGAAAAGGCAGCCCGACTGCGTACACGGGCTTGGTGTGGACGGGGTTCCGGCCGTCCGACGATCCCGCGCGGTACCACTTCAACATTCCCGACAACATGTTCGGCGTCGTCGTCTTGCAAGATCTCACCGAGATCGAAAAATCCGTGTACCGCAACAACCACATGGCAGCGAATGCGTGGGGCCTCTCCGTGCAGATGCACCGCGCGATCGAACGCTACGGCGTCGTCAACGCCATGGGCATCGGACGCATGTACGCCTACGAAGTCGACGGATACGGACACTCGCGGCTTATGGATGACGCGAACATCCCGTCGCTGCTCTCGATTCCCTACTTCGGATATGCCGGCGCGCGCGACCTCGTCTATCAAGCCACGCGTTCGTTCGTCCTATCGTCGCGAAATCCGTACTACTTCCAGGGTAGATTCGCATCGGGCATCGGAAGCCCGCATACGCCTCGGGGATACGTCTGGCCGCTCGCGTTGATCATGCAGATACTCACGTCGACGGACCAAACCGAGACGACGCGCGTGATGCGATATCTTGCGGCGGCCGACGTCGGCGACCACCGGCTGCATGAATCGTTCAATGCCGATTGGCCGGAGCAGTACACGCGAGACGACTTTGCGTGGCCGAACGCGCTCTTCGCGCAGATGATGATCACGCGCCGCGGCGGTCTACGCTAGGATCGATTGCGTGTGCTCGCGCGAACTCGTCGCGCGCTTTCTCTTTTTCACCCGCAGCGTCGAGCGCTCTCGCTAGTCCAAAGTGCGCGCGGGCGGAATCCGGATGATCGGCGACGTTTTGCGTCAGCAGCGTAAGCGCGGTATCGGTATGCCCCATCTTCAAACACTGATAGGCGGTAAAGTCGATCGCGTCGCCGGTTGCCGGTGCTTTGATATCGACGATTGAACTGAAATCACGGTAGGTTGCCATGGCGGACGCGGGTTCGTCGCGCTCATCATAGATGCGTTGAATCATCTGCTGCAGCGGCGTGCGGTTCCATGACGGGGGTGAGAAGATCGACAGCTGAAGATCGGGATTGATCTCCATCGACGTCACGCCGCTACGGTCGAGAACCTTGCCGGATTCCGCATCGATCTCGGCGTCGCTATGGGCGAACATGATACCACCTTCAGCACGATAATCGCCGTAAACGTCGTCGGTAACATACCGCTTTCCGAATGCGTGCATGGGAACAATTTGCCGTCGTCCGTCGAGCATGAATGTTTGCTGATCGAGCATGTAGTCTTCAGCGAAGCCGTCCGCCCGGTGCGTATGCAACACGTAGACGGGGTGCCCGTGAAATGTCTCCGTGCCGCCATAGTCCACCGACGTTCCGTGCCGTCGATATTCTACGAGCGGATCGTCGAAGAGTGCGGTGTGACGCGATGTTCGCGCTGCCGCGCCAACGGTTCGAACGACGATTCCGGGATCGGGATAGAACTCCCAGGGGCTACCGTCATACCCTTCGTGAATCTCGTCGAGCGGATGCGTCCGCGGGTCGCCGATGACGCGGTAGAATGGACGCATTTGCGCGATGAACATGTCGTTCAGGCGTACGGTGCCTTCTTCGTACCAGCCGTGCTTGATGAATGTGTGAAGCGCGTGAATCCGGTCGATGCCGCCGAGGGCTTCAACGTGCTTAGCAACGAGACCGTCGACGCCCGGCGAAGGAGCGGCGCCGAGCGCGAGCACGAGAAACGGTAAGCCGAAAAGGCATCGCAACCACATACTCTTAATTTATTAGTTGAGCGGCGTTTCGTCAAGCCGGTGTCGCGAACGGCGCCCTCCGGCGGATTTCGTAACGCGTCGTGTTGTCCCCGGGCAGCGACTCAAAGAGGACGATTTCGCGAACGGCCATTGCGTGTAACGACAGATCGAGCATCGGCAACGCGCGGAACGAGCCGCCCTTGACGCGTGCGATGGTAACATGCGCCACCGCGTCTTCCTTAAAATCAAATCCTAGCGCGCGGTAGCGGCCTCGAAGTCCATAAGCAAGAGTACGAAAGGCCGCGCTTTGATCGCGCGAGCCGACGAAGGCGATGCGCGGTCGCCGTTCGTTTGGAAATGCGCCGACGCGATCCAGCGTGAGCTCGAACGGTGACGCCAACGTCGCCGTTGTTTCGAGCGCCTCTTCCACGCCGGGTAGCTGCTCCTCGTGCACGTTGCCGAGAAATGCAAGCGTAACGTGCAGCTTCTCGGGCGCTTCGTATTTTGCGTCGAATGCCGCTCGCGCTAAGCGTTCTTGCACGTCGACGCACATCGTGCGCGTCGTGTGGTCGAGTTCGATGCCGGCGAAGAGTCGCGGTCGCATTACTGCAAGTATGGGTTTGTTGCCCGCTCCGTTCCGATCGTCGTGAAGTCACCGTGTCCGGGAATCACCGGCGTTGCGTCCGGATAGTCCATCAATTTCCGGTGGATCGAATCGACGATATCTTTCATCGACGTGCCGCCCAGATCCCAACGTCCAATCGCGCCCGCGAAAAGTGTATCGCCGGTAACGAGGCGCAGATCGCGATCGTGACGCACCGCAAAGCAGACGCTGCCCGGCGTATGTCCCGGCGTGTGCAGCACTTCGAAATCCACCGAGCCGATCGTCATGCGATCGCCGTCAGCTAGATCGCCGTCGAGCTCGACAACCGGCGGCATTTCCGGCAAACCAAACATGCGCGCCAGGGCCGGCTGGTGATGGTAGACCGGCAGATCCCCGGGATGGAGCAATGCCTCTGCACGCGTCCGTTCGCGCAAGCCGCCGACGTCGGCAATGTGATCGAAGTGCGCATGCGTATGGATCAGGTATTTCGCGCGTAAGCCGAGGTGCTCGAGGCGTTCGATCACCTCCGGAACGCCGTCGCCGCCGTCGATGACGATCGCTTCGCGCGTCGTCTCATCGGCGACGATCGTGCAGTTGCAGGACAAGAGCCCGACGGCAAACGTTTCAAAAATCATTCGACGCGCATTCCGAAATCGTGATAGCCGCCGTTGAAATATCCGAGCGGCGTGCCCGAACGCGCCGTCGCGCCCACCACGCGACCGATGATGATCGAATGCGAGCCCGCATGATGCTCTTCGGCAACTTCGCAGTCGAAGTGTCCGATCGTTCCGACGAGCACGGGTGCGCCGGTGATGTCGACGTCGAACGGCACATTTTCGAATTGATGCTCGCGAATCTTTCCCGAGAATCGCTCCGCTAGCTCGCGTTGACCTGCAGAAAGCAAGTTCACGCAAAAGATGCGCGACGTGGAGATATAGAGATAACTGCGCGCTTCGCGGTTCACGCAGATCAGCAGAAGCGGCGGATCGGCCGCGACACTGGAAAAAGCGTTGAGCGTCATGCCGCGGGGTTCGCCTTCGCGCAAACTCGTCACGACGGTGACGCCGGTAGGATAGTGACGCATAACGCGTTTGAACGATGATGCGTCGACGGGACGACGGTTCATTCGACGCGCGCGCCGATCCCTGTGCCTTCGCCGAGCGGAAGGATGGTTGCGTTGAGTTGCGGATGCGTCAGAAAGTATTCGTTGAACTCGTCGTCACCTTCGAGCAGAAGGTTATCGACGACGACGATGCCCGAGCGTTTGAGAATTGGAATAACGAGGTCGAGATACTCACGATAGCGGCGCTTCTCGGCATCGATGAAAACGATATCAAGATTGCGCTGTTGGAAGTTTTGCAATAATTCTACCGCATCTTGATTGAAGCTCGTGATGTGATCGTCTTCACCGGCGCGCTTGAAATATGAAAGCGCAACCTCGGTCCGGCTGCTGTCCGTATCGATCGTCCAAATTTTCCCGATCGGCGGCTGAGCGAAGGCCATCCAGAGCGTGGAATAGCCGTAGCCCGTACCGATTTCCAAGATACGGTTGGCTTGCATCATGTGCACGAGCACGGACAACAGTCGTCCTGACTCGCGCGAGACGATGGGTATGCCATCCTTGCGCCCGTGCTGTTCCAGTTCCAGTAACAGTGGATTTGGCGCAGGATGCACCGATTCCAGATACCGCAACACGTCATCCATTTCCAGCCCATGTTAGCGGGGAACCCCCGCCGACCTCCTAGAAGGAACGCGACCCAATGACTCGGCGGCTTCGGTTATTTCCGCTTAACGCGGTGCTCTTTCCGGGAGCCGTGCTCAACCTCCATATCTTCGAGCCGCGCTACAAACAATTGATCAACGAGTGCTTAGAAAGCGGTGAAGGCTTCGGCGTTTCGCTGATCGCGGAAGGTTCGGAGGCCGGCGATCCAAACGTCATGCCGCACGACATCGGCTCTATCGCCGAAATCGTCGACGTTCAGCCGCTGCCGTTCGGGCGTTATTTCATCTCGACGATCGGACGCGAGCGTTTTCGCATCGAACAGATCGTAAGTCGCGAACCGTATCTCGTCGTCGATGCCGAAACGGTCGAAGAGGACGACGCGCCCGAGGATGATGAGGAAGTCGATGAACTCTTGCCTGCGGTGCGCGAGCTCTTCGACCAATATCTTGAAATGGTCGTCGAGTTTTCCGGCCAAGAAACATCGGTCGAGCTTCCGATCGACGCGCAAGCCACGTCGTACCTCATCGGCGATTCACTTCAAGTCGCCGAGGCAGTGAAGCAGCGGCTACTCGAACTCAACAACACAAAATCGCGCTTGCGCGCCGAGCATGACTTCCTCGAGCGGCTCCTACCGCAATTGCGGCGTTTGCTCGAACGCAGGCGCGAAGAACTCGAACGCCGGGGCGATTCCGGCGAAGACGACGTGTTCAAGGCGGCGCAGGAGAAGTTCTTCGGTAAGGCGTTCTCGCAGAACTAGTAAAACGGACGCTGGAGCATCCGGTACGTCCGCGCGAGCGAGCGTAAAACAGGCACGTCGGAGTCTTCCAACTCGCGGACGGTTTCCTCGAATTCTTGACGTTCGAATTTCGTTTGCGCATCCCGCGCAATTGCCGTTGCTTCTAAGAGAATGTCTCTGGGATCCATCCCTCTCCACCTACCCGGAATTGCAGTTGTTTACTGTATCGGCTGTTTGCTTCCGAAAGTGTCGAAGACGGCTTGATCCCACCGCCACAGCTCCTCGAAGAATGCCCTAGCGAGACCGTGGCCGCCGCTCGTGCCGGAGATTTCACCGATCGTCCGGCGTCCATCAATCAGGTTTAGCATTCGTTCGCGGCGTGCGTCGATCGGCAGCCAGAGGTCCCTGTACGTATGATTGCGATTGATCAAGACAGCGCCCGCACCGGGCGGTAATTGCTCGCGTACGGTTACCGCGTCCGGAAACCGAAGCGGAACATACGTAAGCCAGGCATCGTCCGTGAACGATATTGCGGGTGGCTCGCCGTTAAATGCGATCGCGCTGTGGCGCACCATCGTTCCGCGAAAAAGTTCCATAGCGGCATATTGCTGTTCGGGTGGAAGTGCCGCAAGCTTCCCCGCATGCGGTGTTGACGCGAACGTTCCGCAATACGGCAGATACGGCGCTTGGCGAATCCACCGGCCGAACGTCAGGCCGTTGCGTTCCAGGAGATCGAGAAACTCCGGCACCGCGTATGGACGGTCGTTCGGATGCAGCAGCGCGTCAGCCAAGCCCGCTTCGGTCGCGAAATCTCGAGATGCGCCGATCACGGCGGCGAGCGGATGGTTTTCGGGAAGTGCTTGCAGCGTCGCGGCCAGCTCACGTACGTCCGGCGGCGTCCATCCCATGCCGAGCCGCCGGCAGTATTGCTGGAGCATGTAAACACCGGCGCGCCCATAAGGCGCATACACCATAACGTGCATCGAACCCGCGGGTTTGAGGATCGCGGTGAGCGCGCGTAGCGCAGCATCGGGATCCGTCAGATGATGAAGCACGCCCGTGCATGCAATGTGATCGAACGTTGCCCCGAGTTCCGCAGCGCGTTCGATGGGAAGTTCCCGCAGCTCGAGATTATCGAGCGAGTGGTGGTGCTTGAGTTCGTTCTCGCATTCGAGACTCTTTGCGCTGATATCGATGCCGATGACGCGAGCGTCTGGCCAACGCACGGCATAATGCGCCGCTTGTACGGTTCCGCAACCCGCAACGAGGACCGTCCGATCGTCGCGATACGGTTCGCCGGGCCACAGTAGACATGACTCGGCCCGCCGCCGCTCGCCGTCCCAGATGCCTTTGTATGCATCCAGGTCGTCGACCGGCGGCGGGTAGGAATGCGTGTCGTAGAACGCTCCGAGGTTAACCGTGCGGCGTCTTCACCTGTTCGAGAACGGAATCGAGGTTGAACGACGCTGGTTTCTGTCGTGGCGGAAACTTCACAAAGTCCTGTATTTGTTGCGCGATCACCTCTTGCATGAGATACATTTGCGGAACGTGATCGACACACCAATCCCAGTAGCGGTTCGAGTTGAAATCCGCTCGTTCGAACGGATCGCGTCGAAGATTCATGATGTGCGGTAGACGCAATTTCACAAATGGCTCCGCCCAGATGTCCGTCGAGTTGGCGCGTTGAACGGCAAGCTGGAATTTATAGTCGCCGACGCGCACCGCCATGATGTCGCCGTCATCGCTAAAGTACACGATGAAGTTTCTCGGGCTTTCTTTTACCTCGCCCCGGAAATACGGACCCATGTCATAGCCGTCGAGATGAACGTTGAACTTTTTGCCGTCGACCGTCGTTCCGTCGAGCAACTGCTGTGAGACGTTCGGATTTCCCGCAGCGGCAAGGATCGTCGGAAACATATCGATGTGCGAGACGATGCCGTTGTAGACCGACCCGGGCTCGATGTTGCCCGGCCAGCGAATGAACGACGGCACGCGCCATCCGCCTTCCCAGTTGGAGTCCTTTTGGCTGCGGAACGGCGTGTTTGCGCCATCGGGCCAAGTGTCGTTTTCCGGTCCGTTGTCCGTTGAGTACATGACGAACGTGTTGTCTGCGATTCCCAGTTCATCGAGTTTGTCGAGGATCATGCCGATTTGTTCGTCGTGCACGACCATGCGATCGCTGTACGGATCCTGGCCGCTCTTTCCGAGGTTCTTCTCCGCAACATGCGTGCGGAAGTGCATCGCCGTCGAGTTATACCACATGAAGAACGGCTGATCGGCTTTAACTTGCTCTTCCAACCACGCGATGGCGCGCGACGTAATCTCCTCGTCGATCGTTTCCATGCGCTTCTTCGTGAGCGGTCCGGTGTCGACGACGGTTTGCATGCCGACGCGTCCCCACCGCGGATCCACCGTCGGGTCGTCCGTGTCGGTCGCTTTGCAATCGAGCACGCCGCGAGGACCAAACTTCGCTTTGAACGCGGGGTCTTTCGGATAGTCCGGCAATTCGGGCTCTTCTTCGGCGTTGAGGTGATAGAGGTTGCCGAAGAACGCGTCAAAGCCGTGGACAGTAGGCAAGAACTCGTTGCGATCTCCCAAGTGGTTTTTACCGAATTGTCCCGTCGCGTATCCGAGCGGTTTGAGCAATTCCGCAATGGTGGGATCTTCTGGCTGAAGACCAACGGTTGCACCGGGCATGCCGACTTTCGTTAGTCCGGTGCGGATTGGATTTTGTCCGGTAATGAAGCACGCGCGACCCGCGGTGCAACTTTGTTGTGAATAATAGTCCGTGAACAAGGCGCCTTCGTCGGCAACGCGATCGATATTCGGCGTGCGATACCCCATCATTCCGTTACTAAATTTACTGACGTTCCATATCCCGACATCGTCGCCCCAAAGGATCAAAAAATTCGGCTTCTTCGCTGGCATTCGAATGTGCTCTCCATTTCTTTTAGTCGCAGCGCACGATCAGAATAGCGCAGGCAAGGACGAGTTATTTATCCGATTATCGCAGAACTGCACGTGTGAGATGCTCGGCGGACTTCACAACGTTGCGTAGCAATGCGACGTTCGTTACCGGTCCAACGCCGCCCGGGACGGGAGTAATTGCGCCGGCGACTTCGAGCACAGATTCATAATCGACGTCGCCTTTGAGTTCACCGTTGACGACCGTCGTGCCGACGTCGATCACGGTCGCGCCGGGCGCGATGTCTTTCCCGCCGATGAGTCCGGGAACGCCCGTGGCGACGACGACGATTTCCGCCATCTGCACGTCCGGCTGCAAACTCTCGCTCTCTTTGTGCAGCACGGTGACGCTCGCGTCTTGTGCTAGCATCAACATCGCGACCGGTGCGCCGACGACGATTGAGCGTCCGATCATCACCGCGCGGCGTCCGCGCAGCGGCCAGTGGGGGCTGCGCTCGAGGAGCAGCATCACCGCGGCAGGCGTCGCCGGGACGAACTCCGTTCCGCTGCCGAAGGCCAGGTGACCTTGGTTCACAGGGTGGGTCCCGTCGACGTCCTTTTGGACGGGAATTGCATCGGCGATCTCGCGGATCGAGAGATGCGGCGGGAGCGGCTGCTGTAACATCACGCCGTGGACGGCTGGATCGTCGCGGAGGCGTTCCAAACACTCGCGCACGTCGGCGGCCGACGCATGCTCCGGGAGGCGGTCGACCTCGACCAATATGCCGACGCGATCGCCGGTTTTCACCAAGTTGCGAACGTACGCGACGCTCGACTCGTTTTCTCCGACGAAAACGATCACGAGTTTGGGATGAATCCCGAGCTCGCGTAGCGCACTCGTACGTGCGATCAGTTCCGTACGCAGGTCGGCGGCCAGCGCCTTGCCGTCGAGAATGTGGGCGGACACGCGGTCGCGGTTTCGTGCGTAGGAGGAAGGTCACCTGGAACACGTGCGGCGCGAAGTGCGCCTGGGGTCCAATTTCGCAGCGGAAAGCTTCGAACACGCTTTCGAACGTTTCGTTCAAATCTATAATGTGTCGCCGAAACTCGCGCGCTGCAGCCCCGATGTCCTCTCGCGCTATTGCCGGCTCTTCGAGTCGGGTGACGACGCGGCGCGCAAACGAGAGGTCCGCTTCCGCGGCGTTCCGCTGTATGCGGCCGTGATGCCGGCCGGAACGATTGCGTTCGAAGGTGAGGTCGACGAAGACCGGATGGGCGACTGGTGAATCGACAATTACGCTGGCTGCTGATTTTCGCCGTGTTCGCAATCGCCGCAATCATCATCGTTCCGTTCTTTCGCTCCGATTCGTCGCACGCGACCGGTCCGTCGGCGCTCGCCGGCACTGCAGCTCCCGTGTTCTCGTTGCTCGACGACCGGGGGGACACCGTGTCGTTGCAACAGTATCGCGGCCACATCGTGCTGATGAATCTGTGGGCATCGTGGTGTCCGCCGTGCCGCGCCGAAATGCCCGATCTTCAGCGCCTTTCGCAGCAATATGGTTCCGCGGGTCTCGTGGTCGTCGGTGTCAATGAAGGCGAATCACCGGAACGCGCGCGTGCCTTCGCGCAGTCGCTCGGGATTCGCTTTCCGATCTGGGTCGACGATCAACAACGGTACGGCCGTCTGTATGCGGCGCTCGGCATGCCGACGACGGTCGTGATTGGAAAGGACGGCAACGTCGTGAAAGGATTCGACGGCGCCCTGACCCTCTCGCAGATGCAAGACGCAGTGCGGCCGTACTTGAATTCGTGATCGCGAGCGTCATCGCCGGTGCAGCGCTCATGATATGCGCGCTGATCGAGTTGCTTTTGCCCGGCAAAGATCTCTATCACTACGGCTGGTTCAACGTGCTGCTGGGCGCGCTCGTCGTCATTGCGGTATTGCCGCTGGCGCGAACGCTACGCGCAATGCAATCGCCACGCGCGCGCGCCGGGTTTGCTGCGTGCATTGCGGGTGCCGTGGTCGCAGGGTTTGCTACGATCGCTTCGGGGTTGCTCGGTCCCGACACGCAGGTACTCGTTGCCGCGCCGGGCGCAACGGTAAGGGTCGACGAGCTCGGCGGTTCCCTTGTGTTTCCGATTGCCGCAACGAACGGCGCGTCGCAGTCGGACATACAACTCGTGCGCGGGGGACGTGCGCAGGCAATAACCGGCCGGCGTTATGACGGGCCGTTTCTCCTCGAAGGCGTCCCACGTCAGGTCGTCACCGTCGACGTCTTGGATTTGCGTGGAGGGCATCTCACGATCACGCAACCGACGGGAAATACGTTCCTTTCCCCGGTGTTACTGATGCAAACGCAACAGGTGATTGCGGGGATGACCGTTCCCTACGACTCATTTGCGGTTCCGGCCGCGCATCGCGTCGTGAAGGCGGTGCTCTTCAGTGCCGAACAGGCCGCCCGTATGACATCGCTCGGCACCGCGACACCGGCGGTACTCTTCGACGTCGAGAACGAGAGCGAAGTCGAAGTGAAGAACGGCATCGCCGTGGCGCGGGATGGCGCGCGCGTGGTAGTCGGCGGGATTCAACTCTCACCGCACGTTTTCGATTATCCGGCCGTGCGTGTCACCTCGGTCCCCGACATTCGCATCGTCGCCTTCGCAGTGGTGCTCATTATCGCCGGCGCGATCTTAACGCGCATGCCGCGAAGGGTTAATCATCAGGAGATGCCGGTTCGGTAGCGCACGCGTCGGAATCCGGAAATGCGAGTCGGAATCATCGGCAAGGGACGCGCTGGGTGGCGTGTACCTCTGCGCGACCGTTTCCCGTGCATGGCATACGAGACGCGGAGCGGCAGCGTTGCGTGCTCCGTTCAGTCGCGTGGTGCGTGCAACCGTGCAATAGATTGCGTCCCAAGCTCTCTCGCAAGTTCGTCGAGCGTCGTGATGTTCTTGACGCGCAAGCGGGTCAGCTCGAAGCGCGGCTCCATGCCGAGCCGATGCGACGGATCGGTTGTAAAGGCGAGCGCGATCGGCTCTTTTTCGAGAACTGTTTCCGTTGCGCGATCGAACGTTCCGCCGGGATAGGCATACGTATCTGCATCGATGCCGTGCTCGTGCAACGCGGCAAGACACCCTTCGATTTCGTCGCGTTGCGCTTCGGGTGAGAGCGAAGCGAGACTGACGTGTTCCACGCTGTGCCCGCCGATCGACATGCCGTTGCGCTGCATCTCTTCGATTTCCGGCCAGGTGACGTGATTGCGCCGGCCGACGTTTCCGGTCGTGATGAAAAACGTAGCGCGCGCATGGTGCGAAAGCAGAACCGGAAATGCCTGGCTGTACTGATCGACATAGCCGTCGTCAAACGTCAGAATCACCATGTCGTCCGTCGAGTGATGTGCCTTCGTCGCTTCCAGGTAATCGTCGACGCTGACGGCGCGTAAGCGCCGGCTTTCGAGGTAATCGAGCTCGTCGGCAAGCTGCGCCGGCGAAACCGTTAGCGCGCGGCCCACGGCGTCGGGCGGCGTCTGTGCATCGACCTGGTGGTACATCAGCACCGCGGGTAGACGGAGAAGTAAAACCAGAAGAAGATGTATCAAAATTCCGTGGTGCTCGTGAAGTTGAAGCGTTCGATCTTTGCGGTAGGGACGACGAGTGAGTACGAATATTGCCCGGTGCGGTGCTGGTCTTTCGAGAATGACACGACGCCGAGCGCTTCAACGATACTCTGATTGAAGCGCAAATTGCGCACGCCGCCGGTAATGCGTCCGTGTTCGATGAGGAACGTCCCGTCGCGCGTCATACCGGTAACGATCGTTTTCTTCTGATCCACCGTGCGTATATACCAGAACCGCGAGATCAAAAGGCCGCGCGTCGTCTCCGCGATCAGCTGCTCCGTCGATTTCGCTCCAGGTGAGACCACAACGTTGAGCGCTTGTGGTCCCCACGCGTTAGGTGCCGGAAGCGCATGGCCGGTATTCGGCCGGTTCAGTTTCTTCGCATAATAGCTGTCGGTCACGATGTTGCGCACGATGCCCGCTTCGACAAGCGTAAGACGCTCTTTCGGCTGCGCTTCGAAGTCGAACGGCATGCCCGGCGCAAGCGGGTGCGCGTAATCGTCGTGAATCGTCACCGCATCATCGAAATACGACTGGTCGAGTCCGCCGCTGCAGAACGACGACCCTTCATCGTACGACTGGGCGGAAAAGTGTCCCATCAGATAGGCGAGCAGTTCTCCGAATGCGGGCGGTTCCAAAATAACGGTCCATTCGCCCGGCTCGACTGTTTGCGGCTCGCCGGATTCGCGTGCCTTGTGGATCGCCCGGCGGCCCACCTCGCGTCCGTCGACAGCACCCATTTTGGTCGAATAAAACTCGGCGAATCCCGACGAATCGGCTGCGATCATCTTCACGTTCGCTTGCGCGTTGGTGCCGTCGAACGACGCAAGTGCGCCCGACGAATTGGCAATCGTGACGCCGGAGCGCGCCGTTGACGCGTAGCCTGCGCACCAGTAACCGGCCTCGTCCGCCTCAGTGAGAATCGAGTCGCAGATTTGCGCGCGCGCGAAGGCGTCAGCCCGCGCCGTCGCATCATCGAATGCGCCTTTGGGAGCAGAGACGGCGCCGCCCGAGGGCAGCGTCGGGTGCAGCGGGTCCGCAGGCGCGAACGCCGCCATATCGACGGCGCGACGGACGAGTTCGTCGAGATCGGCGTCGCCCGTGCGATTGCCTGCCGCGACCCCGGTGCGCCCGTCGACGATCGCGCGAACGGAGACGTTGACGTCGATTGCGTCGACGTTTTGATTCGATACGCCGTGCGTGAAGCGCGTCAACGCGCTATTCGTTGCCGTCACGATCACTTCGGTTTGGTGGGCGCTCGAGGCCGCGAGCGCGCGTTGTGCGATCGTTTCGCGCTGCGCCTTATCCACGATAGCCGACTCCCACGGCGACGCCGCGGAAGCGCGCCGGTGCCGCGGCCTGCGTCGTGCGTCCGCTTTGCATTGGTTCGCCCTTGCCGCAATTCGGCGTCCCCCATGCATTCCACGAACGCTCGTCGGCGATCGCATCGCAGGCATTCCAAAACTGCGGCGTCATTCCACCGTACGTCGGATTCTTGAGCATTCGTCCGCGCTTTCCGTTCTTGATCTCCCATCCAACTTGACAACCGAACTGGAAATTGAGACGGCGGTCGTCGATCGACCACGACCGGTTACTCTCCATGTAAATCCCGTCGCGTACGTCATCGAAGAGATGCTCGAACGGAATGCTTCCGGGGAGCAGATTGAGGTTGCACATGCGGATCATCGGCACGAATTCCCAGCTCTGCGCGCGTACGCAGCCGTTACTGGTTCGTCCGATCGTGCGCGCAGTGTCGTTACTCATTTCATAGCCGACGAGCTTGCCGTTGCGGATGATATCGGAAAGTCCCGACTTCGTTCCCTCATCGTCGTAGCCGCAGGTCGCCATGCCGAACGGTAGTGTGTTGTCGATGACGATCGAGACGATGTCCGAACCGTATTTGAGTTTGCCGAGTTGGTCGATTTCAAGAAAGCTCGTTCCGGAGAAGTTCGCTTCCCAACCCATCACGCGGTCGAGTTCGGCCGGATGTCCGCACGATTCGTGAATCTGCAGCGACATTTGCGAGCCGCCGAGAATTATGTCCAACGTCCCGCTTGGGCATTGCGGAGCGGTCAGCAGCGCCGTCGCTTCTTCGCCGATGCGCGCGGCATTCTGCACGAGCTGCGCTTCCTCGACGATCTCCCAACCCCCGGATTTATAGAGACCGATATCGCCGGGAAACGTTCGCACTTGCACGTCGCCTTCGCCGACCGCGAGCGCCTGAATGCCGCTGCCCGTCTGCACGATGCGTTGTTCGATCGCGGAACCGATCGAACTGAAGAAGAATTTGTCGGTGTTCCACAAATCGAGCCAGGCGCGACCGACCGCAATCGCGGGCGTCGAATGCAGCGCTTTTTCGGCCTCGATCAGCAATGCAACGCGATCGCCGAGCGGAACGCTTTGCGGATCGCGTTCGAGCGGCGTCTGGAATGTATCGGTGTATGCAGCGGATGGTGCTTCGCCGACGGGGCGCCGCGCAATCGAAGCACTTGCACGCGCAATCGTCACGGCGCGCGCCGCGGCGGCATCGATACCCGCGGGCGTGAGATCTTCGCTTGCCGCGAACCCCCATGCGCCGTCAACCAGCGCGCGAATTCCGTAGCCGACGCTGCGTGAATCGGCAAGCGAGGCGACAACCGCGTTTCGTACCTCGACGCGCTCGCTGCGCACCGACTCGAAGCGTATGTCTGCATACGTTGCCCCACGGGCGGTTGCGGTATCGAGCGCTCGCCGCCCGAGGTCGTCGAACTGCATGAACGGCGACTACTCCGAGCCGCCGACTACCGCCTTCACATTTTTGATGACGATCGATCCCGCGTGCTGCTCTCCAGGGGCCGCGCCGATCACGTAAATCGCCGTCAAGCGGGCCGGCTGAAACAGCGATTGCGGGAACTTCACGACGACGTGACGCCAGCCGTGGCCATCGAGGGTGGTCGCGGGCAGCAAAACTTCTTCGTTGAGCGCGTTGTGCAGGGCGACTTTGAGGCGCGCGCCGCTTCCGTCATCTTGCACGTCGAACGCGACGCCGGCGCTACGGGGCGGTAACGGCGTATCGGCGACGGCATATGCGGCACGCTCGCTTTTCGAGAGCGCGTATTGCAGCTGGACGCATCCGGCACAGTTGCTGCTCGTCCCGCCGTCGGCGCCTTTCGGCGACGTCATGAAATGCACGCGATCGGTAAACGGCAGCGCAACGTCGCGAAAGCCTACGCTGACGCGAGCGTTGGCAAGATGGTCTCCGACCAAGAGCGAGATGACCGCGTCTTGCGAGCCGGCGGAAAAGAGTCCTGTGCCGTCGATCGATCCGGTGCTCGCGCGCCACGGCAAATACGCCGGTAAGGCGAGTTCGTACCCCGCCGCATCGTACGCGTGCGCATCGAGCGCTATATGCCCGTTTTTGTCGACAATCGGATCGTGCGGAAGAATGACGATGCGCGCCGGATCGCTGACGACGTCGACTGGAATGCGCGAGACGAGTGCGCCGCTGCGTACGATCACCGAACCTGAGCCGGCGCGCTGTGCGACGAAAGTTCCATCGGAATATGTTCCGAGCGATGCGGGTTCGACTTGCACGCGTATCGCGCCCGGCGCGGCAACGGGATGTTCCGCGGCATCGACCGCTGAAAGGCGCAGCGGCACGCGCGCGCCCGCGAGCGCGTGAACGCCTTGCGGCTGCGCGACGATTTGCGCGGGCTGCGTCACCGGAGCATCGCTGTAGATAAAGACCCCATTGGACACAGGGCGTTCTTTGCCGTCCGAGGGCGAATTGACCAGCGTTGCGGCGGCATTTCCCGGAATGCGAACGGACATTTCGGATGAACCGCCGCTGTCGAACTCCATGCCGCGCGTTGCGCCGAATGCGCGCATGAGCGCGGAGAATTCTTGCGGCGTTACACCGACCGATTCATCCGGCTGGCGTCCGTCGACTTCGATTAGGAGCAGCGTGCCGTCGGGCGTGAGCGCTGCTCCGCTTTGCGGCGCGCGCATCGAATAGGTTCCACCGCGCGGGCCGTCGAGATCGTCGTACCATTTGCCGTCTTCCAGGATCAACGGGCCGCCGCCGACCGCGGCCTGCACGTTGGCCAAACTGATGGGATCCAGATCTCCCGTGGCAACGAGCGTATCGCCTGGATTAGGAACGCCCGTGGTTGCGATCGCCGTCGGTCCGATTGCGACGTAATATCCGGCGGGCTGACGCGCAAGATTGTTGATTTGATTCACGACCGCGTAGGTCGTGAAGGGCGGCGTCCCGCTGAGCGGTTTGAGCGAGAGCAGCGTGATGCTCTCGTTTGGTGCGACGCTGCCGTATTGGGGTGTCAGCAGCGAAATGCCGCCGCGCGGCGGCAGCATTTCGTTGACGGCGTCGATGGGAAACGTGCGATCGCCGATCTGCAGCTGCCCGCTAAAACTCGTCTCCGCAATTTCGGGGCCTTGGTTCGTAATGAACAAGGCAAAGCGTTTGCGCGGCGTTCGCAACAGCGTGTGATTGCTCACGACGATGTTCGTCGGTTGATTCGTCGCGCCGATGTCGAAGTAGTCGCCGTTGATGCCAGCAATAGCTCCGCTGCGCTGAGCCATCGACGAGACCGTCTCGCCGCTCGACGTCAGCGCATCGTGTGAGAGCACGGAATCGACCCGGACGTGCGATTGATTCGCCGCAATCGCGAGCACGTGCACGACCATGGGACCAAGCGCGGTCGTCATCGTATACGTCGCATACTCGACGCCCGGCGTTACGCGTTCTGCAACGCGCGGCGCGGTGAGCACGTGTGGAAACGGCGCCTCCGGCATTAAACGCAAGGGAAGCGCGGCAAAAACCAATGCAGCTATCACAGGGTATTAACGTACGACATTGCCCCGCGGGTGCCATACCGCGACGGCGAGCGGATAGCCGCCCGTTGCGAACGGTGCCCCTGTCAGGCGTTTCAAGGATGCGGTATCGATGACGTCCACCTTGTTCGATCGCGCGCACGGAACGTAAAGGCGCGCGTCGTCGACGAGCGGCTTCCACGGCGTGCGGCACGTGGACAGCGGTGCATGGGCCGCGCGCAATGTGCGCGCGTCCAACACGTAGACGTCGTCGTCATGTTCGTCGGTTACGAAAATGCGATGATGCGTCTCGTCGACGGCAACGCCGAGCGGAAACGTGAGCGCGCGGCTGCGCGCGACGATGCGAGGGACATCATGAGAAACATCGATCGCGATCGCCGAACCCGACGATCCGAAGGGCGACGTCAGGCTTTGATTCGATACGGCATAGAGCCGTGAACCGTCCGAACTGAGCGCGACGGAGAAGACGCGCGGAACCGCTTTGAAGCGGCGAAGTTCGACGAGCGAGTCGGCGTCGACGATGGAAATCGTTCCGTCATTCACGTTCGCAACGTAGACGCGGCGGCGACGCGAGTCGACGGCGATGCCTTCCGCCGTGAGTCCGATGACGCGTTGGCGCACGGTGCCGTCCGGAGCGATACGCGTGATCGCTCCGGCGCCGTTGACGTCGCGATTGCTCGCATAGAGCGCGTGGGTCGTCGTATCGAAGGCGAGTTCGTCCGTGAACGGCACGCCCGAATAGGTCGACACCTTCCACGGCTGCAGCGTCGCGATCGCCGCAATAGAGCCGTTCGTGGCCGCCGCTGCGATCGAGCCGGAGGGATCGATTGCGACGTCGCTCGGCGCCCCGCCGACACCGAGAATTGCGTGCATGGCAAACGGCGCGGCCGCATCGTGAAAGACCACACCGTCGTCGTAGGTTGCGACCGCGAGAAACGGATGTTGCACGTTCGGCGGCGGCGCGAACGTCACGGATCGCATTGCGAGCGCGCTCGGTCCCGCCGCCAACACCGTTGCGCTGCCCTCGACGGCGCTCGGCACCCAGTATTCGCCGCCGGTGAATCGGCCCGGACCGAGCACGTTGACGTCGTACGGCGGCGCCAGCCCTTCCACGTCGACCGGCACGACACTGCCGGGCACGAGCGGAAGGTCCGGAAGCATGAGCGTTGCGACGGCTTTTCTCGTATGCGCGCGGTGCGGCGCGGCACCGATCGTTGCCGCGATCAGAAGCGCGGCGAGGAAACGGCGGATCAATGCGCCGGGAAGTAGCCGACGGCGAGCAAGATGATTCCGATCGCCGACGTGCCGACAGCGACCCAAAGCAATGCGCGCGATTTCGTGAGTGCGGAAATCGACGACAGGACGATTGCAATTTCGAACAACGTCGTGCCGACTTCGAGCGTCACGAAAGATGACATAAGACTTTCCGATTCTTGTTGCTCCTCGGTAGCGCTGTGCTCCAACCGCTGCGCTTCTTTGAGCACAGCGACCGAGGTAGCCGATTCGTGATCGAGCGCTTTCTGCGTGTTCGCGCGGCCCTTCGGATCGCGGATCACGTCGCCGAGAAGGAGCGTCGAGTATACCGCCACCCGTACGCGCTTGGTCTGATAGGCGGTGTATTGATCCGACGCTTTTGCCGTCGTGAGAATGGCCGTGTTCTTCAACGTCAACGCCTCGACGGAGCGGTGATGCGAGAGCATCGTTCCAAGTGCCGCAAGGACGGCGATAATGGCGGCAACGAGTGGAATGAAACGATGACCGCGCGAGATCTCCTCATGGCGCTCGGCGGCCTCTTCGAATGCTTTCGATGGAGAGCTCACCCGCGTTTGCCCTCCACGGGCAAAGCCGCGCGATCGCCGGCATCGGCGATCGATGCGACGGTTGCGAGGCCGGCTTCAACGTCCGTGCCGGGAGCGATCGTCGTTTCGTTCGTACGGCGGAAGTCCATCGCAATGCTTGCAATGCGAAAACCGTCGTACGTGCCCGCGACGACTGCGCCGTCGGGATCGACGCCATACGCGCGATCGCGTTCGCGATCGAAAACGATGATGAAGATGCGCAATTCCGCGGCGCGCGCGCGAGCGATGCGTTCGAGCCACGGATGCGAACGCTTCGCATCGAGAAATATCCGGCGATACCCCGCCGCGCGATAGCGCGCAAGCGCGCCGGGATCGAGCGCGATCTCTGCATCGATGCACTCCTCGCTTCCCGGCGAAATGAACTCTTGCGCGTCCAGGATGTCGAGCCGACGGGCGACGTCATCGACGGAATCGAGCGAGAACGCGACGCGTGCGGCGCCGGTTCGCGGCGCTCGTTTGGCAGGCACGAGCATCGCAGCGCGGTTGGGCGATCCCATCCCGAGGACGATCGACGCATCGATGAGGGCGGGTTCGTGTTGCGACGCAATGGCGACGACTTCGCCGGTGTGATCGACGATTTGCGATTTCCCGCAGTATGCAACCATGTTCATTTCGACGCCGCACTTGTTGGCGGCAACGAACGGAACGCCGTTCTCGAACGCGCGAACGCGCGCCAGCAGGTCGGCTTGAATGTTTTCAAGGGCGTTCGGATCGCGCCCCGAGGTGACCCATGCCGTCGGCATGACGAGCAATTCTGCTCCGCGATCGACGAGCGTTTGCGCAATCCGTGGCATTCGTCCGTCAGCGCAAATCAGTACGCCCAATCGTCCGGCGCGCGTCGCGACCGGTTCGATCCGTTCACCCGGCGCAAACCACTTCCGGTCGAAGTGCCAGAGGAAAATCTTCTCCGCGCTTCCCGCGATCGTGCCGTCGGCGTTGATGACGACTGCGCTATTATAGAGCTTGCCTGCTCGCCGTACGGCTGCGCCGGCAACGATGACACACGTCGTTTCTCGAGCGATCGATTGTAAACGATCGAGTGCGCGCGCGACCGCCTCGTCATCGACGCGATCGTCGCCGAGAACATATGCAGGGAGGGTTCCTTCGGGGAGCACGAGCAGATCGTGCTCGCGCGCTGCACGAGCAATCTCAGTGCGGAATGACAGCTCCGCGGTTTCGAAGTCGGCGCGGTCGTGCGCCCCGAGTTGCAGCGCGGCGACGCGTAAAGTCTTTGTCACGCTGAAGCGCTTCTACGAAACGCGGCCGTGACATTCTCGATGGGACACGCGTTCCCTAAAGCGAATAGGGCCCTCAAAGCTACTGCCATCAGGTTTTGCGCGTACAGCGCAACTCCAAATCCTTAGGAGACAGAGGCTACGTGAAGCGCACGTTACTCACCATTGCGACTGCCGCTGCAGTCGCGGTCGCAAGCGCCGGTTATGGCGCCGCCGCGACGGCCAGCGCGCCTACCGCGAAACCAACCGCTACACCGAAAGATCCTTGCTCTAGCGAAAAGAGCAAATACGCACACGATGTGTGCGAGTCGTTCAATCACTCCGCGCCCGGAGATGAATACTTCGGCCGGATGAAGATGAGCTATCTCGGTATCAACAACACCTTCCGCGACGAATACATCCGCGCGGGCGACTATACGACCGACTCAAGCCTCATCAACAAAGTGAATTTTGCTGATGAAGCGCTGCAAGCATGGGCGCACAAATATCCGGGCGATCCACAACTTGCCCGCAGCTACTTCCTCGCGATTCGCATGTACAAGAAAATTTACATCAAGAGCTATCAGGACAAAGCCTGGCAGTACATGCACACCTTGACGAGTCCGACGTTCGGAAGCACGTACTTTGGAAAACTGGAGAAGACCGATCTCTCGAAGGGCTTTACGGAACATTACTTCGCAAACGCGCAACTCTGTCCGACGCCGGAACCGACGGAAACGCCAACGTCCGGTCCACCGAGCAGAAGAGCAACACCGACGCCGTCGCCGACGCCGACTGCCACACCAACCCCGACGCCGTCCCCGACGCCGACACCGAAGCCCGGACAGCCGAAAGTCGAGGTCATCCAACCGCCGTGCGTGAAGCCGTCACCGCTTCTCGAATCTCCGACGCCCGCACCGTCGAACTTCCCGTCACCGGCAGCTACCGGCTCACCAGCAGCATCGCCGTTGCCGTCGCCGTCGACGCACGCGTAACCGTCGTAACAACGCAAAGAAAAACGGCCCCGCTTTCGCGGAGCCGTTTTCTTTTTGGCGTTGAGATGGATTTGCCCTCAACGCGCGAGCCCGAGCTTAGAACTTGAGTCCGATACCGGCGTAGATGCCCATATTCGAACCGTCGGTCGGCGCGTTGCTCTTATTCTTCTGGCTCTCACCCAGCACGCCGGCTTCCAGGAACAGCGGGGTGCCTTGGAATGCATACGTGAAGCCGAGTTGAGTCTTCAGAATGTTGTACGCGAGTTGATAGCCGATGCCGGTGCCCGGATCCGTGAAGTTACCCTTCACGTTCGGGTAGTACCAAGCGCTACCGTACACTGAGAACGGATGATCGAGATCCGGCAGCTTTTCGATGCCGAAGCCGACGTTGCTCATGCGCGGATAGCCGGCGTTGTTCGCCCGCCAGATGTAGCCGACGCCGATGTAGATGCGCGGTTGCAGAACGCGGATACCGAGACGCACATCGAAGTCGTAATCACGAACCGTGAACTGCGGAACGAACGTCTGTCCGGTCGACCCGATGGTCGTGACCAAGCAGCGCGGATCGCCCGAGCCCGGGCCGTTGCACAAGTGCGGGTAGTTGAACTGACGATAGTCGCCCTCGAGCATCCACGGGATGTTGAAGAGCGGGAACTCTACAGCACCGCGGATTGCGTACGAGAAGCCGTTCGTGTTGTTTTGGCTGTTGCCGGCGTTGAACTCGTTGTACACCTTCGGCGAGAAGATGTAGTCGCCAACCACGAAGTGATCGTAGTACGGCGTCGGAACCGGCGTCGGGGTCGGCGTCGGCGCGACGGTCGGTGCCGTAGTCGGGACCGGCGTGGGCGACGGCGGCGGCGTCGGGGGCAGATAGCGCACGACGACGACTTGCTTGTCGGGCACCCACTGAACGTAGGCTCCCATGCCTTCCGAAATAACACGAACCGGAACGAGAACGTGACCTTGGTACATCATCGGCGGCACGTCGAGCGGACGCGTTTCGCCGTTGATGATGACTTCCGGCTTACCGACCGTGACCTTCACGTCGGCGCCGGGTTTGCTAACGTCCACCGTCTTGTTGGCCGCGTCGTACGAAACGGTCGCGCCCATTTGCTCGAACATCGAACGAAGCGGGATCAAAACCGTACCGCCGCGGACGAGCGCGGCAAGGACGCGACCCTGCTTGAGGACATCGGGCTTTGCATAGACGTGGTGGTCGTTGAAGAGAATCGGGATCTGCCCCGACGGCGGAGAACCGAAGTTCGCCGGCGGAGCCGAGGTCGAGCCACCCGCTTGCGCGATCGCGTTGGTTCCAATGTTTCCATGCGAGGCGCCGACAGGGGCTGCGACCGCGTTAAGTCCGAAGCCGGCGGCCAAAACCGCGGCCAGGACTCCGGTGCTCAGTCGCTTCAATGTTTCCTCCTAGTAAGTTCTAGAACTTAGCTTGCCTTGGCCGCATCACTGCGCCGAAAACCCGTGCGCCAGCCACTCGGGCTAAGAGCATGGGTCTCCCAAGACAATCTTTGTTAATCTGTTCGGGAGGACGATTGCCCCCCCTGCAGTATGAGCCGGGCAAGTTCTCGGTTTCTTTCAAACGGAACCGCTACGCAAGCTTTTCTTCAAGCCTGGCGAGGAACTTCGAGCGTTCGATCAGATAACGCTCGTGCGTACCCTCCGCAACGGCTTCTTGCTCGTCGAAGACCTGGACGGCAAAACTGACGCGAGGACCGTCGATCATGACGATCTCCACTTCAGTTCGAACGATGAAGCCCACCGGGACGGGTTTGTGATGCTCGACGTCTATATGAGTTCCGAGCGACACGGTTTCCGTTCCGAGTATTGGTTCCAAACACGCGATCGCCGCGTTTTCGACCAATTGAACCAACACCGAGGTGGAGAGTGCTTCGACTCCCTTGTTGCCCGCTTTATCCGCGGTCATCCACTCCTCGACGCGGGTTTGAAGACTATACGAGCGGCCAATGTCCAGTTTCGCGCTCATGCGGGGGGAGATTACGAGGAAACCCTACGCGCTCCTCGGGAGTTACCGAAGGAGATGATGCCTGACAGGCTCTTTTCAAGTTTACGGCCCAAGGTATGAATCAATTTCCGCTTTGCGGCCGTATAGTGAACGTCTGATTACTCCCTGATGGAACAGATGCGGCCTTTTGTTGGATAGTAGGAGAATGATGCAATACCAGCGTGCAGCGGTCGTCGGAACGATCGCGGCGGTTCTATTGAGCGGATGTGGGAAGGGCGGCGGCAAGCAGTCCGGGCCGATGCCGCTCAACGTCGACGTTGCCACGGCGCAGCGGCGGGACATCGCTACATACATTTCACTCGACGGACAGATCGCGCCGCTTCAGCAGTCCACGCTTTCGTTCCAGCAGAGCGGACCGCTGACGGCAATCGACGTCAATGTCGGCGATCGCGTGAGCAAGGGACAGCTTCTCGCGAAGATCGACGATTCGACGCTGCGCGCACAACTGGCGCAAGCAGAGGCGCAAGCCGCTCAACAGAGCGCAAGTGCAACGGGTGCACAAGTGGGACTGCCCGCGCAGATGGAGCAGAACAACACCGCCGTGACGACGGCGCAAGCCGCGCTCAACAACGCGAAACTCGTCTACGATCAAAATCAGCAGCTCTTCAAGCAGGGCTACGTATCGCAAGCGCAACTCGAATCGGCGCGCGCCGCATACGTCCAAGCGCAAAACGCCGTGCAAAACGCACAAAAGGGACTGTTGAACAATACGGTCAGCGCGCAAAACGTAAAGGCCGCGCAAGCCGGCGCGCAAGCCGCCGCAGCGAGTGCAAACACGCTGCGCACGCAGATCTCGCAGACGACGCTGTATGCGCCGTATTCCGGCGTGATCACGCAGCGTTTGCTGGATCCCGGCGCGTATGCGAGCCCGCAGCAACCGGTGCTTGCAATCTCGCGCGTCGACACGGTTTGGGTGAACATCAACGTTCCCGACGAGGACCTGGGATACGTGCGTCCGGGAACGACCGTTCGCTTCACGTCGAGTTCGCTTCCCGGAAAAACCTTCGGCGCGAACATCAGCACGGTGAACGCCGTGCCGACGCAAGGTACGCTCTCCTATCTCGCTCGCATCCAAATGCCGAATCCGGGTGACGTGCTTCGCGGCGGCATGCTGGTGACGGCGACCATTACTAAGGAAGCGCGCAACAACGCAATCGTCGTCCCGCGAACGGCGGTCGCGCAGACCGAGAACGGCGATGCCGTCTACGTGGTCGGCGCCGACAACAAGGCGAAAGAAGTGCCCGTACGCGTCGGCGTTCAAACCGATGTGCTTGCGGAAGTGAATTCGCCGCAGATTCAGCCGGGGACGAAGGTCATCACGACGCGACCTGATGCGCTCAAAGACGGCAGTGTAGTCGCCGTCAACGGCGCCACTCCGGGCAACGGATCGAACGGAGGATCGAACTCGCAGTGAGTCGTCCGTTCACCATCTTTGCGCGAACGCTCGCCATTGCGCTCGTGCTAGCTCCGGCTGTGCCCGTCAACGTGAACGCGCAGCCGAAACAAGCGCCGGTTACGCCGCCTTCGCCGATGCCGTTACCGACAACGTCCGCATCGCCGATTCCCTATCCCGCATACGGTACGCCAGCACCGGACGTGGCCGCGCAACGGCAACGCGCCGGCGTTCCGACGAACGTCGCGCTTGCGCAAGCAGTTGATATCGCGGTCGCACAGTCGCCCGCTTTTGCATCCGAGCGGGCGCAGTACCGTGCGATCTACGCGCGATACGGTTCGGAACTGGGTGCGCTCTATCCGAACATCAGCGCCGACGGGTCGATCACACGAACCTATGGTTCGGCTAGCGGTGCAACGAGCGGCAGCGGAGCCAACGCGGGTAACACCGGCGGCGCCATAGTCACGCGCGAGAGCGCCACTGTTTCGGTCACGCAACTTATTTACGACGGCGGCCGCGTCATCGCGGGCATCCACTCGGCTAAGGAAGCCGACATCGCCGGAAAAGACACGCTCGTTCGTCAATTGCAAACACTAGCGTTCAATGTAGCGAACGCGTACTACGGTGTGCTCCAAGCTGATGCAACGGTGGACGCCGATGCGCTCGTCGTGCGACAGTTCGAAACGCAAGAGAACGCGATTTCGGCGCAGATCCGCGCGGGTGCAGCGGCGCGTTCCGACCTTGCCGCCGCGCAATCGCAAACGGCGCAGGCGCGCGGCGCGCTCGTCGCGGCGCAAAGCACGGCGATCGGCGCGCAAGCAACGTTTGCGACGACGCTCGGATTGGATGCAGACACCGCAATTCAGCCGCAGCGCCTAGCATCGTCGCCGCCGCAAGTGAAAACGCTTCCGTATCAAGAAGCGCTCAACGAAGCACTGAATTTGCGGCCGGACTATCTGGCAGCGATTCACACTGTTGAATCGTCGCAAGAGAATCTGCGCTTTGCAAAGCTCGCGCGCTTTCCCACGATCGACGCGAATGGCTCTACCGGCACCGGACGCCTGTTGGCCTCCGGTCCCAACGGAGCGCTTCCGTACAGTGGAAGCGGTACGCTCGGTGCGTCGATCACGATTCCCATCTACGATCAAGGCCTGACGAATTACAACGTCGCGCTCGCGGCGTCGCAAGTCGATCAAGCCAATGCCGCGCTGGTCACGCAGAAGCTTACGGTTGAATCCGACGTGCGCACGGCACTCTCGCAAGTGATCTCGGCCCGCGCGGCACTCGTCGAAGCGCAATCGGGATTGAACAGCGCGGTCGTCAACGTACAAGCCACGCAGGCGCGCTATCGCGTCGGCGCGGCGACGATCACCGACATCGTCACGGCGCAGTCGCTCTTCGCAACGGCGTCGAGTACCTACGTCAACGCGCTTTATGCGGAACGCATCTCCGAGGAACGCTACACCTTTGCGATCGGCGCAAGCGATTTGAAGCTCTGACCGGCGGGCGCCGCAAGAAGCGCCAACGAGCCGGAGCCGCTCGTTCGTGCTTCTTGGTTAGTTAATAAAGAACGGAGGTTGGGAGTCGTCGTCTAAAGACCGGCGTATGGTTCCCGATCATCCCACTGTGCCTGCCGCGGTTTCCGATCCCGTCAACGCGGCAATCCTTGCGGTCTCTGAGGACCGCCTTACCGGCTTTCAAGAGGACCCCTTCGGTGCGATTGCCGAGCAGAGCGGTGTCCCCGTCGATGCCGTCATCGAGCGCATCGTAGCGATGCTGCGCGCGGGGACGATCCGGCGCGTTCGTCAGACGCTGATGTCGACCAATCTCGCGCAAGGCGCCCTTTGCGCGTGGCAGATTCCAAACGACCGGCTCGATGCTGCCTTCGATTACATGTATAAGGATGATCCGTTTTCGGGACACATCGTGATCCGCACGACCGATGCCGTGACGCAGGGCAGCACCTATCGCCTATGGACGACCGTCAAAGTTCCGCAGGGATACTCGTTGCGCAAGCACGCTGAGTTTCTCGCGAAGCAAACGGGAGCGGAATTCTTCCGCTTGATGCCGGCAAAGTTCGTCTTTGCGCTCGGCGTCGGGCACGTGCGCCGTCGTGGGCTGGAGCCCGGTGAGCGCGCGGACGTCATGGCGCAGCCCAAAGACACGGCGATCGTGCACCTGAGCGATTTGGAGTGGCGCGTGCTTACTGCGCTCAAGCGTGAGTTCGAGCCGAATGAGATCGTGCGCAATCTTTGGGATGCTCGCGCGCGTGAAGCCGGCGTATCGCTCGAGGAGTTTTCTCGCATCGCTCGCGACCTGAATGCGCGCCGTGTCATCGGGCGTTTCTCGACGTTTCTCGAACACGTCAAACCGGGTGCGAACAACGAGCGCGTCACGCGTTACAACGCGTTGTTCCATTGGGAAGTGCCGAAAGGACGCGAAATGGACGCCGGGCGTGAAGTCGGGCGTCACTACGTAATCACGCACGCCTATTGGCGCGAAGGCGGACCGGAGTTCCGCAACGTCAATATCATGGCGGTTGCGCACGGAATGGAAAAAGAGCGGGTGCTCGCGCATAAGGCCGCAATCGACGAACACTTGTGTGAAGCGGGAATCGATTTCGGCTACACCAACGTGTTCTGGGGAGGCCGCAGCGAGATCAAGCCCTCCGAAATTGCTCCACAGGCGTTCCGCGAGTTCTACGAGCGCCACGGCATCGATCCCGATACGATGAAAGTTTCGCTAGGCGAAGAGGGAGGTTCGGTCTGAACAAGCGTATGCGCGCGGCGCTCGCCGCTGGAATCATTGCGGCTGGGGTCGCAGGTTGCACGAAGGTTGGAAATCAGCAAGTTGCGGGCACTCGCCATTCCTGGACGCGTCCCGGCGTCTTACGAATCGCAGAGAATCAGGACATCACGACGCTCAATCCCGTTCTCGGCGCAAACGCCGTTACGGGAGACCTTTCAACGCTGATTTTTTCCTACGCGGTCGTTTATGATGACCATGCGAAACCCGTGCCCGATGCCGTTTCGGAAGTGCCGACGATTGCAAACGGCGATGTCAGCAAAGACGGTTTGACGCTGAAGTACAAGCTGCGCCACAACATTAAGTGGCAAGACGGCCGGCAATTGACATGCAACGATATGAAATTCACCTGGCAAGTTGTTATCAATCCGCACACGAATGTTGCCGCGACGGACGGCTATCGCGATATCAAAGATATCGACTGCAGTGATCCCTACGTTGCCGTCGTCCACATGAAACGGGTGTACGCACCGTTTCTGCAACAACTCTGGGGTGTGAATGGTAACACACCAATCCTGCCGCAGCATTTGCTGGCGAGCTCCTTGAGCGGCCCGACATCGATCAACAATGTGCCGTACAATTCGATGCCGATCGGAAGCGGTCCGTTCAAGGTCATCGAATGGCAGCGCGGAACGATGGTGCGGCTCGCGGCGAATCCGAATTACTTCATGGGAAAGCCGAAACTCAACGAGATCGACTACTACTTCGAACCCGATGAGAACACGATGGAGACGCAACTCCAAACGCACAATATCGATATGATCGCGAAGGGAACCGGATTGAACTGGCCGCGCTATCAAGCACTGGCCGCCGATCCGAAGAACGGCCTCGTCGCCGTTCGTCCGAACGCATTCCAGTTCAACCACGTGGACTTCAACTTAAGGAATCCGATCTTGGCGGACGTGAACGTGCGGAGGGCTCTCGCGTATGCGACCAATCGGCAAGAGATCATTGACAAGGTCTACCACGGGTCGGCAACGTTTGCTGAGACCGACCAGCATCCCGCGCTCTCCTGGGCATATACCGGTGACATTCAGCACTATCCGTACGATCCGTCGAAAGCGAAACAAGTTCTGGACGCCGCCGGTTGGAAGGTTGGTCCGGACGGTGTGCGCGTGAAGAACGGGCAGCGATTGGAATTTACGTTGAGCACGCAGACGGAATCGACTGCGGGACGCGCTACTCAGGCTATACTGCAACGCGCCTGGCGTGATGTCGGCGTTCAGGCTGACGTTAAGAACTACTCGACGGCGCAAATGTTTCAAAATGGAAGCGTAGGTGTGCTCGAAGGCGGCCACTACGATGTTGCGCTATATGCGTGGGTCGCGGCGGCCGATCCCGACGACAGCGCACTCTATTCCAGTTGGAATTTCGGCCCGACTGGACAGAACACGCTGTTCTGGAAGAACGACAAAGTGGATGCCGCAGAGCGCGCGGCGCTCTCCACTGTCGATGAGGCAAAGCGAAAGCCTCAGTACGTGATCATTCAGCAGCAAATGGCCCTTGACGTTCCAACGATCGTCACCAGCTTTGCGAAACCGGTCTACATCTACAACTCCGACTTGAAAGGCTTCACGCCTTCGCCGGTCATCTCACCGTATTGGAATTCTTGGGAGTACTCGATTTGAAACGACTCTTAGGGGCGGCACTCGCGTTAGGGCTTCTCGCATCGGGCTGCACGAAAGTGTCGCAGACCGGAGAAACCGGCGCGCGAGTGAATTCATGGACGAAGCCTCACATGCTGACGTTCGCTGACGCCGGCGACGTCAACACGCTCAACCCGCATCTTGGCCAATATGCCGACGTTGGATTCATCGCGCAAATGACGATGGCGTGGCTTGTCAAATGGGACGAGCACAACAATCCGATACCTGAACTCGCGACGGAAGTTCCGACACAAGCCAACGGCGGCGTGAGCAAAGACGGTTTGACGATTACGTACCACCTGCGCAAGGGCGTCAAATGGGCTGACGGCGCGCCGTTTGATGCGGACGATGTCGTTTTCTCCACGAAAGTCGTGTTGAATCCGGCAAACAACGAAGTCGGACGCCAAGGCTGGGATCAAATCACGAAGATTGACGAGCCGGACAAATACACGGTCGTCTACCATTTGAAGAAACCGTACTCGCCGTTCGTCGAGACGTTCTTTTCAACGGCGGGCGCCAATCCGTGCATCCTCCCGAAGCATGTGCTCGCGCAATATCCCAACATCAACAACGTTCCGTACAATCAGAAGCCGATCGGAATCGGACCGTTCAAGGTCGATCGCTGGGATCGTACGCAAGACGTGATCCTCCTCGCGAACCCGCTCTACTGGCGCGGACGGCCGAAGCTCGACAAGATCGTATTTAAGATCATCCCGGACCGCAATACGATGGTTTCAGAATTGCAAACGCACGATGTCGATATGTGGCATCTGGTCCCGGGAAGCTACCTGTCTCGTGTGACGAACATTCCCGGTCTTGCTACGTTGCGGCAGCCCAGCTATTACTGGAATCATCTCGATTTCAACTTGTTGCGGCCGGCTTTGAAAGACCCCGTCGTGCGCCAAGCGCTGCGGTACGGCATCGATCGTGCCGAACTGCGCCATAAAATCGGTCACGACGTCGGCATCCTTACCGACGTCCCCACGCCGGTGAGTGCGCCATATAACGTCTCGGGCATTCCCCTTACACCGTTCGATCTCGCAAAGGCCAACGATCTTCTCGATAAGGACGGTTGGGTTCGCGGTGCGGACGGCATTCGCGCGAAGAACGGCGTCCGTCTCGTTCTGGACGTCGCAACGAATACCGGATCCGCGGATACCGACAACCAGATCGAGTTGATCCGCGCCAACTGGCAGAAACTCGGCGTGGGAATAAGCGTGCGCCATTATCCGGTCGCGCTGATGTTTGCTCCGCTCCAACAGGGCGGAATCGTGTACAGCAACAAGTGGGACGTCATTTTCTTTGCATGGCAGAACGAAGCGGTCGGTGATTACTCGCAAATCTACGGTTGCAACGCATTTCCACCGAACGGTCAAAATGACCCGCGATGGTGCAATCAAAAGGCGCAAGCCGCGATGAATTCCCTTTACGGACACTACGAACAGCCGCAGCGCAACGAAGACGTGAAGGCATTCGTTCACGAATTCGTGCAAGACGTTCCGGTCATTGTCACGAGCGAACGTGAAGACATCTACGTCTACAACAAGGACCTAAAGAACTTCCATCCCAACGGCGTTACGCCGTTCGACAACATGATGGACGTCGACATCTGAAACGGCGATTAGGCGCTTCACTCGCGCTCGTGCTACTCGCGGCCGGTTGTACAAAAGTATCGACCGGTGAAGCCGGCGGAGTGAACTCATGGACGACGCCGCACGTGTTGACGTTTGCCGATGCAGGTGACATCAATACGTTGAACCCGCACCTCGGCCAGTATTCGGATGTTCTTCATATCGCCCAGCTCACAATGGCCTACCTTACGCGCGTCGATGAGCACAATACTATCGTCCCGGAGTTGGCCACGGAGATACCGACGCAGCAAAACGGAGGCGTCAGTAAAGACGGCCTTACCATTACCTACCATATTCGTAAAGGCGTGAAATGGTCGGACGGTGCGCCGTTTGATGCCGACGACGTGGTCTTCTCAACGAAAGTCGTGCTCAATCCCGCCAACAACGAAATCGGGCGCGATGGGTGGGATCAAATCACGAAGATCGACGAGCCGGATAAGTACACGGTCGTCTACCACATGAAGAAGCCGTATTCGCCATTCGTCGAGACATTTTTTTCGACGGTCGGCGCGAATCCGTGCATTCTACCGAAGCACTTGCTCGAGAAGTATCCGAACATCAACAACGTTCCGTATAACTCGAAGCCGGTCGGCATCGGACCGTTCAAAGTTGATCGCTGGGATCGTCAGCAAGATGTCATCGTGACGGCAAACACGCTGTACTGGCGCGGGCGGCCGAAACTGGACAAGATCATCTTCAAAATCATTCCGGATCGCAATACGATGCTCTCACAGCTCCAGGCACACGGAATCGATATGTGGGATCTGGTGACCGGTAACTATGCCGATCGCGTCGCCGCCATCCCGGGTTTCACACTGGTCAAAGCGCCGAGTTACTACTGGGATCACCTGGATTTCAATCTGAACAATCCGGCGTTAAAGGATCCGGTCGTCCGTCAAGCGCTGCGCGTGGGGTGGAACCGTAAGGAGCGCTTGGAGAAGATCGCACGCGGGTACGGCGTCCTTTCCGAATCGCCCGCGTCCTCGGCTGCGCCGTATGCTGTGAACGAGCCCCTCATTGCATACGATCCGAAGAAGGCCAACGCGATGCTCGATTCGGATGGCTGGAAGATGCGGCCGGACGGCATTCGTCAGAAGAACGGCGTCAAGCTCTCGTTCGATCTTGCAATCTACGCGGGGTCGCAAGACGCGGACAACGGTTTAGAACTGATGCGTGCGGACTGGAAACAGCTCGGCGTCACGTTCTCCGTCAAACATTATCCGACCGCGCAGTTTTTCGCGCCGCTGCAGGAAGGCGGCATCGTCTACGACACCCGCAAATGGGACATTACGACGTTCTCATGGCAGAACGACGCCATCGGCGACTATTCGGCGATCTACGCGTGCAACGCGTTTCCGCCCAAAGGACAGAACAATCCGCATTGGTGCGACCCGGCTGCAAACGCCGCCATGTTGGCGCTGTATACGCATTTCGATCAAACGCGGCGAAACGCCGACGTGAAGACTGTGGTCGACCGCATGTATAATGACGTCCCGATCATTGTTCAGGATCAACGCATAGACTTATACGGCGTCAATAAGGATCTAAAGAACTTCCACCCCAACTCGATCACGCCGTTCGACAACTTCATGGACGTCGACATGTAGCGTGAGATAGAACAGCAGCGCGCTGCCGAGCAGCGCAAAGCAGCGAAGCAGAGCAGCTGCAGCATCGGGACGCAAAAGCCCGGTCTGCAGCTGTTCGTTTTTCCAAATCTCGGCAATCGTCGGACCGTGTGCGGCTCCGATCATATCGTTTGGCCAGATCGGCAACGTATGGTTGTGACCGATCCAAGCGCCGGCCGCGAGGGCCGCAATAGCCGCTACTGCCGTCAAGAGATAATTCCGATGCGGAACAAAGCCGATTGCGGCAAAGAACAAGCCCGCGGAAAGGACGACGTCCTGCGGCAGCGCTTGCGGCTGTTGAGCGAAGTCGAGCCAATTGATGCCGATAAGGAACGTCGAGATTACGGCGAGCGGCGTATTTCGAGCGTACGCGAGCGCGAAGATCGCAGGGACAAAGAGCGCCACGAAGTCGTGTTCGTGAAAGAAACCCGCCGCGAATGGAATTGCGGAGCAAAGAAGCGCGAATCGATGCGGTATCGTGCGCGCGCGAATCGCGCCGCCGACCGCAAGGATCACCGCGACCGCGGCGATCGCGAAGGCCGCGACCTGTGCGATCGACGCCGGTACGCCGAATCCGTAAAGCACCGCCGCGGGTGTGTACTGGATTGCGGCAAACCGTTCGGCCTGCGCATGTGCCGCAAGCGTCGCGAGGTAGTGCAGCGGCCACGCTGTACCGGCTGCAAAGGCGCCGACGGCATACACAAGAATTGCGCCTGCGACCAGAGCAGCGGCTGAGCGGACCGATCCGAACATCGCAACGAGGCCGAGCGAAACATTGGGTTGCAAGACGCTCAGCGCAACCGCAATCGACGTAAGCACCGGCGGCGTCGTCAGTGCGAAGACGGCAAACGCATAGGCCGGCAGCGCTGCTTGTCCAAGGCCGAAGTCGCTCGTGATCGGAACGAATGCAAGCGCCAGAATTCCGGCGAGCGTTGTTTCTATTGACGCAAGCCGTAGGAGCCGCGCGGTGGCGATGACGATGGTCGCGAGCGCGCAAACCAAGAGAATCGACCAGAGAATCGTCGCGGTTTGATATGAGAGAGCGGCGAAGAGCGACCACAACGGCAATGTCGCCGGCACGCCGACGAACGGCAGCACTTCATGCCGTGAAGCAACGACACCGGCTATTTGCGATTCCGTTTTCCAAATCGCAAGCGCATAGGGATCGCCGTGTGCAAGCCACGTTGCGCCAGCCGAATAATACGCTTCGAAATCGCGCAGCGCGACACCGGGTTCGCCCGTAGGATGAAGCGCTAGGAGGGCGATGGCAACGAACAGCGCCGCGAGGATCGCGCAGAGCCGTTGCGCCCCGTTCACCTATGCATTGCTGGCGCGGAGCGCGTAGATTGCGAGACGCTCGATCGTTCCGCCATTGCCCATCGCATACGCCGAACCACCCGGAAACCGCGCTTCGAGCATCTCTTGATACGCGCCGAACTTCTCGGCGAGCGCCGAGATCCGCCCATATTGTTCCGGCAGCGATGTTACTGGTTTGCCGACGGCGATCTCACCGGGAACGAAGCGAAACGTCAAATCGCGCGGCTCGAGCTTCGGCGCGCGATCGACTTTCGGAGCGTACAATTCCGCCGCGATCAGAGCGTCTTTGCTATAGAAAAGACTTGCGAAGAGCCGCTTATCATCGGGTCCGCGCACACAGTATGTATGCCAGCCGCGGGCGGGATACGCAAACGCAATCCCGAGCTCCCGTTCCACGTCAGGTCGCTGAGTCCGTGTGACGTCAAACGCCACCGTTTCGTTGAAGAGCACGATCGGTTTATCGACGGGCGGCGGAGGAACGTCATTGACCTTGTGTCGGCGTTCGTAGATGCTCGCCAGAATCTCCACGGCCCGTTGCATCGCAAAATCGGGAGTTGGACCTTCGCTCATAATCCGGTATTCGACGGAAGTGCCGCGTGGGCTTGGCCCACGAGTACGATCAGTGCAAGGGACGTCGCCACATACCAAAAGCTGACGCGCGCGCGGGCCGCATTCGTCATCGCCGCCGCGCGAGGATCGGGCGTTCCGCGGAACGAGGCCAACATCGCGGGCACGCCAAGGAGTGCAATCAGGGCGACGAGCACGATCGGGACGTGAAGCCATACCGCTGCTGCGATAAAGACGATGACGCCGGCAACCCACAACGGCGGCCACACTGCACCGATGACGCGTCCGCCGTCAAACGGCAGTACCGGAATCATATTGAACAGATTCAAAAAAGCCGAGATGTCGGCGCATGCGATCCAAAAACGATCGTTCGTTCCAATGCCGACGCCGTAACACGCTGCAGCGAGTGCAAGCCCGGTCAACGGTCCGGCGAGCGCAATGTATGCATCTTGCTCGAGATCAGGTGCAACCGCGCCCTGCGTGTACGCGCCGAGAAATGGGACGAACACCGGCAGACGCGCCGAAAGTCCGTATGCGCGATAGGCAAAATAGTGTCCGAGTTCGTGCGCGGCAAGCACAACGAGAATAACGATTCCCAAACGCCAACCGAAAAACGCCACGTAAAAGAAGAGCGAGAGGAGAAACGTCCAGCTGGGCAAGAGCAACTTCAGGACGAGTGCGAATTTCGTGAGGAGAACTGCGACCGCTGCGGCGAGCGCACCGATCCCGCCGCGGCGGGTGGTCTTCTGAGCCGAATCGCTCTCCGGTTTGCTTTCCGGTTCGATGGGATCGGGTTCTTGAATCACAGAAGGCTCTTCATATGGATGGTTCGACGCGTCCTCCCCGCATCGTGATCCTCGGCGGCGGGTTCGGCGGTATGACGGTCGCGCGCCGGTTGGAAGCTCGGCTGGATCGGCGGGAAGCGGAGCTTGTATTGGTAAGCCGCGAGAACTTTTCGCTCTTCACGCCGATGTTGCCCGAGGTTTCCTCCGGTGAGCTCGACGTGCGCGACGTCGTTACGCCGGTTCGCTCGCAACTGCGCCGCACACGGTTTATTCTCGGCGACGTTCGAGCGCTCGACGTCAACGCATCGTTCGTCGACGTGCAGCATACACTGACCGGCGCGCAGGAACGTGTCGCGTACGATCATGTGGTCATCGCTCTGGGCTCGACGACGTCGACGTTCGGCTTGCCGGGCGTTGCCGAACGCGTCTTCGCGCTCAAAACACTGGAAGACGCGGGCGTTCTGCGAAACCGGCTGGTGTGGCTGCTCGAACTCGCCGATTCGATCAACGATGTAGAAGAACGCAAGCGCCTGTTGACGATCGTCGTCGTCGGCGGCGGATTTACGGGCGTTGAGGCGACCGGCGAACTCGTCGAGCTGTTCCGCAGCGTAATACGATTTTATCCTCGGGTCACGCTCAAGGATGTACGGGTTGTGCTCGTCGAGGGCGGTCCGACGCTTCTCGCCGGATTGCCGGCCAAGATGGGGCAATACTCTGCGGATCTGCTGCGCAAGCGCGGAGTTGAAATCATTACCGGTGACGGTGTCGCAGGCGCGGACGACGCGAGTCTTACGCTCGTGAGCGGGACGCGGATCGATACGCGAACGATCGTATGGAGCGCCGGCGTCAGTCCGTCTCCGACGCTCGCATCGACGCCCTTGCCGCGCACCAAACGCGGCGCGATCGTCGTCAATGGGGATTTTCGCGTACCGGGATATCCCGGAGCCTGGGCGCTCGGCGACTGCGCCTCGATTCCCGATGGTTCCGGCGGCTGGTACCCGTTGACGGCGCAGCACGCGATTCGCGAGGGACCGGTGCTGGCCGACAATCTCATCGCCGTGCTGAAAAAGCGGCCGACGAAACCGTTCCGCTTCGCGTCGCTCGGAATGATGGCATCGCTCGGTGGCCGCAAGGCCGTGGCCCAGCTCCCGCGCGATTTTGTCCTCACGGGATTTCTTGCTTGGTTCCTCTGGCGATCCTATTATTTATTGCGTCTGCCCAGCCTCGATCGCAAGCTCCGCGTTGCCTTCGACTGGACGCTCGAACTGCTTTTCCCGCGTGATATCGCGGAATTGCGCGTCTATACGCGGAATGCTCATTCCAGTGCCGCAGTCGATGCCGGTATCGTTCCACGCGACGAGCCGGTAACTCATCTCTAACGAGGTACCACGGATTATGGAACTGCGCGAGCCGATCGAACGGCTGATTCGCGATCCGAAGGAATTCACGCGGAACGTGGCGTTCCCCGATCCTTCCGAGTTGCGTCTGTATGACGAGACGCTGCGCGATGGCGAGCAGATGCCGGGCGTCTGTTACACACCGCCGCAAAAACTCGAGATTGCGAAGGCGCTCGCCGACATCGGCGTTCATATCATGAGCGTGGGTTTCCCGGCGGCGTCGGAGGGCGATCGCCGCACGCTGCAACTGGTCATGGACGCAAAGCGACGCGGCGAGCTCGGCGACACCGAGATCGTCGTAATGTGCCGCAGTAACCGTAAGGACATCGACGTTACGGTTGCGACGCTGCGCGAAGTGGGCATCGATCCGTCCGCGGTCACGTTCTTCATCTTCACGAGCGGCAGCGATCTGCACTTGAAGTACAAGATCGGGAAGACGCTGCTGCGCTTCGAAGGTCGTGACGAGTCCGAATGGCTCGATCTTCCGCTCGAGTTCTATCGCAACGCAAACATCCGGTTGCAGTGCGATGCAATCAAACACGCGCGGGAATGCGGCGTCGAACGGATCGAATTCGGCGCGGAAGACGGGAGTCGCGGCGACGTCGATTACTTCATCCAATATTTCAAGGCCGGGATTGAGGCGGGTGGTACGCGTCCCGCATGGCCCGATACCGTCGGCTGTTTGACGCCGGAGGCGATGCGCTGGTACGGCGCGCGCATTATCAACGGGTTGCCGAAAGGCATTCCGGTCGTCGCGCATCTCCACAACGACTACGGTTTGGGCACGATCAATGCGATCACCGCGACGTCGTGCGGCTTCAAGGTGATCTCCGTCACGGCGAACGGCTACGGCGAACGCGCGGGTAACGTGAAGCTCCACGAATTTGCCGTTGCGCTGCGCGTGCTCTACGGGGTCGAGATTCCCGGATTCAAGTACAACAAGTTGCGCGACTTGGCGCGGTTCATGGAGCGCATGAGCGGTATCCCGATGCAACAGCACGAGCCGATCGTCGGGGCGAAAGTCTTTGCGCACGAGTCCGGCATCCATACGCACGGCGTGCTCATCGACCGTCGCATTTACGAAGCGGTTCCGAGCGAACTCGTCGGCGGCGAAACGAGCTTCATCTTCGGCAAGCACTCCGGCGTCGCGCTCGTGGAAGACACGTTGCGCAAACGCGCCGAGAAACTCGGAGCAGCCGGGGTCGAAGTCGACAGCGCGCTCGCGCACGCCGTAACTGATGAGATCAAACGCCTGCGCGAAGAACGCGCCGCGTCGAGCAAGAGCGAAGAGACGATCGAAGCCTACGAACACGCGATGCGGCAGCTTTCGATCTCGGAAGACGACGTTGCGGAGATCGCAATCGCGCTGCGTTCGACGAGCGCGCCGATCGCGTCTTAATTCACAACGTGGGCGGCGACGAACGCCGTGAGTTCTTCGCGAACCTTCGGCTCGACGTTGAAGAACGCCATGTTGTAATGCGGCGTCTCTTGCTGATGCGCGGCTACGCGAGCGTGGACGTTGATCTCGCGATCCGAATGCGGCAGGCGAAACGTGATGTCGAGGTTGGCGCCGATCGCGATATCGTCGGTAGAATTCATAAGAAGGCCGCCGGTCGAGACGTTCGTGGCGCGCGCAGTGCGCGGAGGATATCCGGCAATCGAATCGCGAGATGGTTTTTTTGCCGATGACTGCAGTTGAGATGACGCGATATGGCCGGTGCCGATAAAGGAGCGTAACCGCCCTTATGCGAGCATGCCGAGGCGAAATACGGCGACGAATGCTTTGAAGATCGTCAGCATGTCGTCATCCACGAATTGGACCGCGCGCTGCCCCGTCCGCGTGAACCCCGGGATCATTTCCACGTAATCGGCCTGCTCGACCTTACCGAGGATAATGTCGAGCGCAATCGGCGGTTCAATCGTGAACGGCTTGGCGTTCGCGCGCGCAGCAAGCGCCGCGGCAGCTCCCTCCTCGATCGCGAGCTGCGCAGCGCCGGGCGTCATCGTATCGGCACCGAAATTTCCGATCGATTCTTTCACGACCGTTCCTTGGACCCAGGGCATTTGCCGCTGCACGCCTTCGACCGTCGTACGGTCTCCGGTGACGTAGAGCAACGGGACGCCGTAATAGCCGAGGACGGCCGCGTTGAGCGTCGCTTCACTGCAAAGGATGCCGTTGAGTCGTGCTTCGTAAATCACCGACGGGGTGTACGTGTGGCAGAGGACGGCGTCTTTGTCGCCGATGCCGCCGTGATAGCCGATGAAGAACGCGCCCGCGTAACTCGCGTCGCAATTCTGAACCATCGAGTAGGGCTTGCGATTTCCAAAGATGACGCGAACATCGCGCGGCAGCTCTTCGAAAACGACGTTGCGCATGGGACCGTGAGAGTCGTTGATCGTAACGTCCGACGCGCCGGCGCGCTTCGCGCCGCTAACCGCCGCGGCCACTTCTTGCGTGTAGTATCGCTTGTAGATATGATATTCGGGATGCGGGGTGCGCGCGTCGACTTGTTGCCACGCGGTGACGCCGGCCACGCCTTCCATATCGCTCGAAATATAGAGCTTCATGCGGGCAGATTCGCGGCTCCGCCGAGGCGCATAGCAACGATGAATGCTCGAAATGCCGTTTCGTAGTCGTCGCTCGTGAATCGCACCGTCCGCCCACCCGTGCGCTCGAAGCGCGGAAGCAGTTCGATGAAATCCGCATGCTCGACGCCGGCGGTTTCGATCACGAGTTCGATCGGCGGCTCGAAGGTGAACGGCTTTGCCTTCGAAATGCCGGCAATCGCCTCACGGGCCCCCGCTCGGATCGCATCGTATGCGGCTTCCGGCGTCAGCGAATTCGCCGCAAAGTAGCCGATCGATTCTTTGACGGACACGCCGGTCGCCCACGGCAGATCCGCGAGCGTCGTCTCGATGATCGCGCGGTCTCCGGTGATCAACACGATCGGCGTTCCGTACATCCCGAGCAGCGCAGCATTGAGGAGAGCCTCCGTGCACGGCTTTCCATTGACGTAGACATTATAGAAAACGTCTCCGGTGTACGTGTGCGCAAGCACCGAGTTCGCAGCTCCGATGGCGCTATGATATCCCGTGAAAAATGCCGCGTCGAATCGATCGTGTGCGCCTTGCGCCATCGAGAGCGGTTTGCGTCCGGAGATCACGCGAACGTCGGCCGGCAATTCGTCCCACACGAGATTGCGCATGTCCCAGTGGGAATCGTTGACCGTAGCATCGCACGGCTGCGATTCGCGCGCGCCGGCGATTGCCGCGGCGACTTCGCGCGTCATATAGCGGCGATAGACGGGATACTCATGAGCGTTGCTCGGATCGACTTGAGCCCACGAACAAACGCCCGCGGTACCTTCCATATCCGCGCTGATGTAAAGCCTCATTGCGATTGACGAAGATCCTCTTGCGCTTGCGCGAGTCCGGTTTGCGCCGCAACGTTGCGTGGATTGGCCGCCAGCGCGCGTTTGTAGAGCGGAATCGCTTGTTGGAATTTATTTGCCGCGAGATAGAGATCGGCAAGCTGCGTCAGTGCGACGTCATCCTTGGGATGTGCGGCAACGCGAGCTTTGAGCGTCTGCACTTGCTCCATCACCGCCGCCGGCGGACCACCGCCTTGAACGTTCGTTCCGGAGGACGGCGCTTGCGCTTGCGTTCCATTTGCCGGTGCGGCTTTGCCGAAGACGGAGCCGGTCACGCCGAAACCGATGGCGACCAGATAGAACATCACCCCGAGAAACACGATAGCGAGGACGGCAACGATAGGGACGTAAATCCGCGGCGGGAGACCGCGGCCGGACTGCTGTGGCACGAAGAGTCGTTTGGACGCACGTGGAAGAAAGTCATCCGTGAGCCCGTCGGAAGCAGATCTCCAATTGCTCTTCGCTCGTTTGAATTACGAGCATTTTAACGGCGAAGTTCCCGATTGTCGAATCCGGTATAATGCCCGGTTTTCGAATTCCGCCGGCCGCATCACGTACAGCGGATTTCCGCTGCTGATCGAGCTTTCACCGAAGCACTTCGAAAAATATCCCGAGGCGCTGGAAGAGACGCTGCTTCATGAGATGGTGCACGCGTGGTGTTATGCGAAATATCGCGACACCGGTCACGGTCTGCGTTTCAAAAAGAAGATGCGCGAGTGCGGACTGACGTCGATCTATCATGATCTCGGCAACGTGCGTCCATTGAGCGAATCGAGCAAGCGCTATGTGTTGCGGTGCGAGCACTGCGCCTTTGAAGTCCTGCGGCGGAAGAAACCGGGCAAGCCGGCTAGCTGTCCCCGCTGCGACAAACGCCGCTTCAACCCGCGATTCCCGCTCAGCATTTACGAGGTCACCGGCATGGATTTGGTCGGAACGACGATCGACGGGCTCAAAGCCGCTCAGCGCGCACGACCGTAGCGACGCTCGCTCGGACGAAAAGGGAGCCCTCTCGCCGACGTTTGTCCAGGCTGGAACCGGCCCGGAGGCGCGAAGATATGGGAGCCATGACGACGACCAAAACCAACGGGGCCGTGAACACGCGCGTCGAGACCGACTCGATGGGCAAAATCGACGTCCCTACAGATAAATATTTCGGCGCGCAATCAGCGCGCTCGCTCATCCATTTCGACATCGGAGAAGGCACCTGGCCGCGCGATGTCATGCCGAAGCAAGTCATTGTTGCGATGGCGCAGCTGAAAAAAGCTGCCGCACTCGTGAACCACGACCTCGGCAAACTCGACGACGAAAAGACGAAGCTTATCGTTCAGGCGGCCGATGAAGTCATCGCCGGAAAACTCGATGCGCACTTTCCGCTGCGCATTTGGCAGACGGGTTCGGGCACGCAGACGAACATGAACGTCAACGAAGTGATCTCGAACCGCGCGATCGAGATCGCGGGCGGCGAGATGGGTTCGAAGAAGCCGGTTCATCCCAACGATCACGTGAACATGTCGCAGTCATCGAACGATACGTTCCCGACGGCGATGCACATGGCGGCTGCGGAAGCGGTCGTGCAGATGCTCCCGGCAGTTGCGAAGCTGCGCGATGCGCTCGAGCAAAAAGCCGATCAGTGGAAAGACCTGGTCAAGGTCGGCCGCACGCACTTGCAAGACGCGACGCCGCTTACGCTCGGACAAGAATTCTCGGGCTATGTTACGCAGCTCGATCGCGCAGCCGTCGCGATCAACGAAGCGAACAATCATCTTTACGATCTCGCGATCGGCGGCACGGCCGTCGGCACGGGCCTCAACGCGCATCCGGAATTCGCGGAGCGCATGGCACACAAAATCGCGGAGTTGACCCGACTGCCGTTCCGCTCGCATCCGAATAAGTTCACGGCGCTCGCCTCGCACGACGACTTCGTCTTTGCGTCGGGTTCCCTCAAGACGCTTGCCGCAGCGCTGATGAAGATCGCGAACGATATTCGCTGGCTCTCATCGGGTCCGCGCGCGGGTATCGGCGAGCTGATTCTGCCGGAGAACGAACCGGGCAGCTCGATCATGCCGGGCAAGGTCAATCCGACGCAGTCGGAAGCGATGACGATGGTCGTGGCGCAAGTCTACGGAAACGACACGGCGATCAGCTTCGGCGCATCACAGGGCAACTTCGAACTCAACGTGTTCAACCCGGTGATGATTGCGAATTTCCTGCATAGCTGCCACCTGTTGCGCGACACGTGCACGATGTTCCGCGAACATGCAGTCGAAGGACTCCAAGCGAACGAGTCCGTGATCAAGAAGTATCTCGGCGAATCGCTGATGACGGTCACCGCGCTCTCGCCGAAGATCGGCTACGACAAATCTGCAGAGATCGCGAAGAAGGCTCATCACGAAGGAACGACCCTGAAAGAAGCGGCGGTCGGCCTCGGTCATGTGACGTCGGAAGAATTCGACACGTACGTCGTGCCGAAAGAGATGACGTATCCGAAGTAACGGCGCTGCGTCGCGACGATGAAAAGAAGCCCGGCCTCGTGCCGGGCTTCTTTTGTTTTACCAGCCCGCCAAAATATTGCCTCTCTCGGCGATATATCGTACATTGGGACGAACCATGAAAGAACGCGTGCTCTGGTTCGAGCGCATTCCGATGCGCGACGGTGCGATGCTTGCGGCGACCATCTACATGCCCGATCTCGACGGCGGTCCGCGTCCCGGGCTGCTGGCGATGACGCCGTATGGGCGGGACACCTATCACGCCCGCGCATTCGACTTCGCGAAAAACGGCTACGTTTCGATGGTCGTCGACGTGCGCGGACGCGGTGATTCCGAAGGTACCTTCGAGCCGTTCTTCAACGACGGTCCTGACGGACACGATCTGGTCGAGTGGCTTGCTTCACAGCCGTACTGCAACGGCAGCGTCGGCATGCACGGCGGATCGTACGGAGCGATGACGCAATGGGCAACCGCGCGCGAACGGCCGCGCAGCTTGCGCACGATCGTGCCGGTTGCGCCATCGTATCTCGGCTTCGATATTCCCGCGCACGCCGGGATAATTTTCTCTTACTGGATGCAATGGCTCACGCTGACGCGCGGACGAGACACCCACTTCAACGGCTTCGGTGATGCGGAGCTATGGCGAGACATCTTCACGCGTCTGTATTGCGATCGCGCGCCGTTTTCGCAACTCGATGAGGTCGCTGGATCGACGGCCACAATATTTCAGGAATGGCTCGCGCATGCGCAACCAGGTGCGTATTGGGAGAAAGCCGCTCCCTCTAATGAGGACTACGCGCAATTGCATCTTCCGATCCTGAGCCTAACCGGGTTGTTCGACGGCGCAATCGTTCCAACGTTGGAGTACGTACGGCGGCACGCCGCTGTCGCTGCGCCTGAAGAGACGGCGCGGCATTTCCTCTTGATCGGTCCTTGGGATCACGCGGGAACGCGCGTGCCGAAGCCGGAGATCGGCGGCATTCGTTTCGGACCGCACGCGATGCTCGATATCAACGAGCTCCATCGCGCGTGGTTTGCGTGGACGATGGAGGCCGCGGATCGTCCGTCGTTGCTGAAGGACCGCTTTCTCTACTATGTCACCGGGGCCGAGGAGTGGCGATACGCTTCATCGGTTGAGGCGGCAACGAACAAACGGGTGCCGTTCTTTCTCGAGTCGGTCGACGGTCGCGCACACGACGTGTTTGCATCGGGCAGACTCGCGAGCGAAACGCACGATACCCCACCGGCAACGTTCAGGTACGATCCGCTCGACACGCGGCCTGCGGAGGTGCAGCCGGCACTCGACATCGTGAGCGGGCTGCGTCCGCTCGATCAGACGGCGGCCCACAATCTCTTCGGCAACGGTCTCGTCTATCACAGCGTGCCGATCGAAGAGGCGCTTGTCTTGACCGGCGTTCCCGAAGTACATCTCTTCATCGCCCTCGACGTTCCCGATACCGATCTGCAGCTTGCGCTGCATCATGTCATGCCGGACGGCAGTGCTATGGAACTCGGCGTCGACATGTTGCGCGCGCGGTACCGGCGCTCATTCACCTCGCCCGAATTCGTCACGCCCGGACGCGTGGAAGAATATGTCTTCGGACGGTTGCCGTTCGTCTCGCGGCGGCTCGAGAAATACAGCCGGCTTCGTCTGGTCGTATCGTGCCCGAATTCACCCTATTCGCAGAAGAATTATAACTCGGGCGGTGATGTCGCGCAGGAGACCGCAGCGGACGCGCGTCCGGCTTCGATCACCGTGCACCATGCCGCGCCGCACGCGAGTTACATCGTGCTTCCTTTCGGCGAAGCGACAACGGCGCAACGGCTCTCCGACGCAGAGCTTGCTCCGTGGATCGGTGAAAGCAAATGACGTTCGATCGAATTCTCACACGTCAACTACTGAAACGCTCGCAGGCCGGCATGGCCTTCTACGATCTCAAGGGCGATCGATTCATCTACGAGCACGCGAGTGGTTCCCTCTTTGCCGGCGCATCGACGACGAAGATCCTGACGTGCGCTGCAGCTCTGCATGCGCTCGGTGAAGACCATCGTTTTGAAACGCGCGTCGTACGTACGGGAGATATCGACCACGACGGAACGCTTCACGGAGATCTCGTACTGGTCGCATCGGGCGACCCGAATCTTTCCGGGCGCATCAACGAGCGCGACGAATTGGACTTCTGCGACTTCGATCATTCGCTCGCGGGCGAAGGATTCGACACCGGCGTCGTGGAGCGGGATCCGTTGCTCGTCATTAATGAACTTGCAGAGCAGATTACGCGCGCTGGAATTCGGCGCATTCAAGGTTCCGTAGCCGTCGACCTCGCAGCTTTTCCCGACGCGGGGCCGGAACCCGGCACCGCAGTGATGATTTCGTCGATTGCCGTAAATGACAATCTTGTCGATCTTACGTTTACCGGCGCAAATCGTGAAAGCAATGCGGTTGCGATGGCCGTCAGTCCGCAGACCTCGTACGTTCGTTTCGTGAATCGGTTGGTCACGGCTGCGTCCGATTCGTCGCCCGCTGTACGCGTCGTCGACGGTCGGCGAGAGGCGAATTCGCGTGTCGTCGAGGTTGTGGGCAGTGTTCCGCGCGATCGCACCGTGCGCGGAATGTACATCGTTCCCGAGCCGGCGTCTTTTGCGGCGTCGGCACTGACGGATGCGCTTTCCCGGCGCGGCGTGCAGATCGACGGTGCTACAAAAACCGTGTCGTCGAATGGCGAGGCGAGCGTCGTTGCATTGCACCGCTCGCCGCCGTTAGTTGAGGCGGTGAAGATCGTTCTGAAGGTCAGCCAAAACCTTCACGCCGAGATGCTTGCACGCGTCGCATCCTTCGGCGCGGTCCAAGAGCTCATCGACTTGCTCGGCATTGCTGACGAGGGCGTGTATCAAGGCGACGGCTGCGGTGCCGCAGGGACGTTTACACCGCGGTTTATGTGCCGGTTTCTCGCAGGCATTCGGCGCTCGCCTTTTGCAGATGCCTTCGCTCGTGCATTACCGATACTCGGATGTGATGGAACGCTGCACGCAGTGCAGGCCGGAAGCAGCGCCGCAGATGCGCGCGCGGTTCGCGCGAAAACCGGCACGATGGGGTATCAAAACCGGATCGGCGGCGGCATGATGGTTACGGCGAAGGCGCTCGCAGGATATATCACGACCCGGCGAAGTTCGGAGCTTGCGTTCGCCGTCTTCGTGAACAATGTGCCGTCGTCGATGGAAGATGCAGGCCAGTTACTCGGCGAGATCGCGGTCGCCGCCTATGAGTCGTTCTAGTGTCGCGAATCGTGGCTGCGCTCGCAATCGCATTGTTTTGTACGCTGACGGCGTGTAGCAAAGGCATAGCCCCACGGACCGGTGACACGTTCGTGATTGCGGTGCCGTCCGAGCCGCAGAATTTAAATACGCTGCTGCTCGAAGGCCCGACGGACGCGATGGTCGGCAGTCTGATCTACTCGTATCTGGTGACCGACGGCCTCGACGGTCAACCGGTTCCCGACGTCGCAACCGTCGTGCCGTCGCTCGCAAACCGCGGGATTTCCCGCGACGGATTGCACATTACGTATCACTTGCGCCACGACGTACACTGGCAAGACGGACTCAAGCTAACGGCGCGCGATTGCGTCTTCACGTATCGGGCGATACTCAACCCCAAAACCTCAATACCGAACCGGTATGGATACGATGATATCGTTTCGATTGCGACACCCGACGAGTATACGTTGAAACTGACGTTGAAGCGTCCATCGCGCGACGTCGTCGCTGGATTCCTCGCACTCGACGGAAACTATGCAATCATGCCCGAGCATCTGCTTGCGAAATACCCGAGTCTCGATCGCGTCGATTTCAATGAGCGTCCAATCGGCTCAGGACCGTACCGTCTCGTGGAATGGGCGCACGGAGATCACCTCCGGTTGCAAGCCAATCCCGGCTACTTTCGCGGTGCGCCGGCGATCAAAGACCTGCGAATCAACTTCGTGTCGGACAGCACGACGATGCTCGACGAACTGCGTACCGGCGAGATCGACGCCGCATTTTATCTCGATCCGGCGCTCTACCAAGAAGCGCGTAAAATTTCCGGCGTACGCGTGCGATTGACGCCGATTAGCGGTATGGGAGCCATTGTGATGAACACCGAGAACGGCCCGACTGCTGATCGGCGCGTCCGCGCCGCCGTTGCGCGAGCGCTGAATTCCGCGTTCATCGTCGAGCGCGCTTCGCACGGCGCGTATCTCGCGGCGAATGGACGGGCGATAAGCCTTCACGTCGCCTCGGGCCGCAGCCATCAACTGTCGCCATACGATCCGGCTCGAGCGCGCGCGCTACTCGGCGAGGCCGGTTGGCATACCGGTTCCGACGGCATCCGCCGAAAAAACGGTCAACGGTTGGCACTGACGTTAACGACAAGTCCGGAGCAACCGATGTCGAGCACCGTAACCGCGTTGATACAGGCGGAGTTGCGCAGCGTCGGCATTGACGTCTCGGTCCACAGTTACGCCTCCGCGCTGTATAAAGCGCCGGCCGCAGCGGGTGGGCCAATTTTCGCGGGCAATTTTTCCCTCGCGTATCTGTTGATCACGGTCGGCGGTGACGGCGATCTCGCGTTTCTCTACCTCTGCCCGGAACGTCCCCCGGTTGGTTTCGACCTCTCGCGGTTATGCGATTCGCGCGTCGATAACGTCGCGATTGCGGGCGAACAAACCTACGACCCCGGGGCCGTGCAGCGCGACAACGCCGAGCTCGAAGGGTTGCTTGAGGCCGATGTGCCCGAAGTGATCCTGTATCAGCCGCAACGCGTTCAAGTTTTCACAAAGAGATTGCACGGGTTTGAGCCGTCGCCCGTAACGCCATACACGAACGCTTGGAGGTGGACATTGTGATGAAGCTTGTAATCGCGGGCGGTGACGTCGTGGACGGTACCGGAACGGCGGCACAGAAGTGCGATGTGTTCGTCTCGGACGGTGTAGTTACCGACGTTCGGCCGGCAAGCGATCAGCATGCAGGGTGGGACGTGCTCGATGCGACGGGACTCACCGTAACACCGGGCTTCATCGACGTGCACTCACACGCAGACAACGTACCATTCCTTGCGGAAGACGATACGAGTAAAATTCTCCAGGGGATCACCACTGAAGTCGTCGGGAACTGCGGTATCTCGCCGGCACCCGTGAAGCCGGCGCATCGCAGCGAGCTCAAACGAATCTTGGATCGGCTGATGCCCGACTCGTCCTTCTCTGGATGGTCTTTTTCCGAATTTCTGGCAGCAGCCGACGCGCGCGGATATGTGACGAACTACGCTCCGCTCGTCGGTCATACGACGCTTCGCGTCGCGGCGATGGGCGCTGAGAATCGTCATGCGGATGCGAGCGAGCTTGCGATGATGCAGTCGTTGCTCGACGAGGCGCTCGATGCGGGCGCGTTCGGATTGTCGACGGGATTGATCTATGCGCCGGGAGCGTTCGGTGATACGGACGAGGTCGCAAACTTGGCGGCGCGTCTGCGGCCGAACACGCTGTACACGACGCATATGCGCAGCGAAGGCAGGGCGATGCTGGAGGCGGTTGATGAGGCACTCGAGATCGGACGGCGTGCCGGAGTGCGCGTCCAGATTTCGCATCACAAAGCGGCCGGCAAAGAGAACTGGGGCAAGACCGAAGATTCGCTTCGAGCTATTGCCGCGGCGCGAGCGAACGGTCAGGAAGTCTATCAAGACGTCTATCCGTATACCGCGGGCAGCACGATGCTCGTAACGCTGCTTCCGCCGGAAGCGCACGAGGGCGGCGACACTGCGATTTTGCGTCGCCTCGAAGATCCCGCGGCGGTCGCGCGCTTTAAAGAAGCGGTCGAAAGTGAACGTTCTCCGTTCGAAAACTTCATCCGCATGGCCGGCTACGATAACATTCTCATTTCCGGCACGGCGAGCGGCGCGTTCGAAGGACAAACGCTACGCGAGGCGGCGCAGCAACTCGGCGTCGGTGAATTCGAAGCGCTCGTTCACATCCTTCGAACGGAAGAGCTGCGCGCCGCGATGGTCGTTTTTATGATGGACGAACGCGACGTGAAACGCGTACTCGCTGATCCGTACACGGTTGTCGGAACCGACGGTCTGCCGCCCGGCTTCGGCGGAAAACCGCATCCGCGAACGTTCGGTACGTTTCCGCGCATCATCGCGGAGTACGTACGAAAAGAGCAGTTGCTCTCACTCGAGGAGGCAATTCGCAAGATGACGTCGTTATCCGCGGAGATTTTCCGGATTCCGGATCGCGGGAGAATCGCGCCGGGGCTCGTTGCCGATCTCGTTGCATTCCAGGCGGATCGCATCAGTGACGACTTGAACTATCGCGACCCGATTCGTCATCCGGCCGGCATCCATTGGGTCATGCAGCAAGGCGATACCGTCGTCGAGAACGGCACCTATCACGGAAAACGGCGCGGGAAACGCCTAAGACCGTCTAGTTCTGGCGAATAAGCGACGCGCGATACATCCAATGTAATCCGTCGCTGATTAGTTGTGAACCGAAAGCGTGTTCTACGGGACGATCGTCTTCAAGCAGTTCGATCATCCACTCTTCGATGACGCACATATCGTCGGGAGCTTCGTGCATTCCGTTGTACCTCTTTACACCTGCTACTTACAACATCGGGTGCCCGTGGCGCGGACTTGCGGGTCCCTTAGGACCGTAGCCCCAATGGCTAACGTACTCTTTACAAAAAAGACGTTTCGCCGTTCTTGCCGAGGCGTTAGCGGCTCGTGAACTGACCCCTGCTGAAGAGGCCGATCCTCGCGGGTGCGCGGCGCTCGGTGTCACCGCCGCTCATCGCGAAGTCCGGGCGTAATCCATACGAAGAGCGCAAAAAATAGATAGGCAAACGATGACGATGACGCGTCCGAACGGCCAACGCGTCGCATTGCGAACGGCGAATGACGAACCCACCAGGCTGCCGATGGCGACGAGTCCCAGAACAAATCCGACCTGCTGATCCGGCGCGGCGAAATCGCGCTTCAAAAACGGAATGGCGGCCCACAGGATCGCGAAAAACGCAGCGTGCTCGGCAAGGGCGGCCATAGACCGTTACGTATCCCGAATGCCGTGCGTTAGGTCAAGCACGAGGTTATACAGTGTTATGATCGTGGCACGATGCTAGCGCTGCTGCTCGCGGTGGCCATTCCGGCCGTGCCGACTGCGCCGCCGCCGATCATCATTACGACGAAGACGTCGGTGCTCTGCAATGCCGTCCGCAACATCGTTGGCCCTGCGATTGCGGGGATGATCGCACAAGACCAGATGATCGATCGCGGGCGCGACCTCATCCAAGACATGACGCAAATGCACTTCAGCGGCGCAGACGCCTGGGTGGAGCTCGACAATACGCGCCTTTTGAGCGTCGTCGACGGCGTCGCGCAGAACAATATCAAAGTGCATCGGCTGCTCGATAAATTGGCGAACGTTTCACTGAAAGACCCGGAAGAGGCCTCGGAAATCTCATCGCTGCGGGTGCGGTTGCTCAACATCGCGGACGAGCAAGCAGAGTCGTTAAACCTGCTCTCCGGAACGGCAGACACGGAAGCGTTCTCGGAACTGCAAGGCTTTGCGAATCCGATGGCCGCTTCGCTCACACCCGACGTGCAGCAGAATCGCGGCGTAGATCGGACCGGCACGCAAGGAACACTCGCGTCCTCACCGGCGCCGCCCGATTCGTCGTACGATCTCGGAGCGAAACAGTCTGTTACGGGAATCCAGGAGTCGCCGATCGTCGCCCTCGTACGGCCGATCGTCGAGCGTTGCCGTTAGCATAGCTGGGAGAAATGTGCTCTACCGGATTGCCTGATCGACGCCGAACAGGGCGAGGACCTCGACGGTTGCGTCATCGTCGAATATTGGCGCGAGCGCCGATCTCTATTACGCGCGGACGCGTCAGTGAATCACGTGGCGTAGTGCGAGGGAGAGCGCGACGCAGACGAGCGCAACGCCGACGACGATCAGCAATTGCGGCGATTTCAGCCGCATCGATAGTCGCGCGCCGATCGGACCCCCACAAAGTCCGCCGGCAACGAGCGGGGCGACGTCCGCGATGCGGATGTCGTGCTGAAAGCCGTGAACGACCAGGCCGACCGGCGAGGTCAGGACGATCGCGAAGTGTGACGTCGCGCTAATGGCGTGCGCGGGCAGGCTTGAGAAGTAGAGCAGCGACGGCACGACAATGACGCCGCCGCCGATGCCGAAGAGACTCGATACGAGACCGACGACGAAACCGATCGCCACGGCGGCCCGAAACGACATCGACTTGCGTTGGCCGACATGCGTTTCGACCCGCTTGCCGACGCGCTTCGCCGCATTGACGATCATGTCGCCCGCGACGACGATGAGAAAGATGCCGAACGCCCAGTCGAAGTCGCGCGGTGCGATGTGCTTGGTCAAGATTGCGCCGATGATCGAGCCCGGTAATCCGCCTGCCGCGAACATCAAGCCAAGCTTCACGTCGACGCGCTTCTGGAGCAAATAGGTGAAGGCACCGGAAGCGCTGTTCGCGGTGACGAGCACGAGCGACGTGCCCGCCGCCTCGGCCGGCGCGAGACCAAAGACGAGACGCAGAATGGGGACGAGAATAAAGCCGCCGCCTAACCCCACCATCGATCCGAACACACTCGCGACGAACGCGGCGGCAAAGAGTTCGAGAGCGAGGTTCATGCTACGTGATTATGCGCGTTGCGTTGACGCGGAATGTGCCCCATCGGTCGGAAGAATTGCGCCTTCTTTGATGTCGGTGATGTTGTAGATCGAGATCGGATCTTTCTTACCCTTGACGGTAACCGATTCGCGCTCTTCCGCGACGACCAAATGCTCGACCTCTTGGTACGTGTAGTCGCTGATGATGATTTCGCCTGCTTTGGCAACGTTGTACAAGCGCGCCGCGAGGTTTACGTTGTCACCGATGACCGTATAATTCATGCGGGAACTTGCGCCCAAGTTTCCCATGACGACGTCGCCGGTGTTGATACCCATGCCGACGGTGAATTCGCGCTTGCCTGCGGCCTTCCACTTCTCGGCGAGTTCCTTGATTTTTTTCTGCTGGGCAACGGCGGCGAGAACGGCATTCCTTGCATCGTTCGGCGTTTGATACGGTGCCGAAAACACGGCCATCACGCAGTCGCCGATGAACTTATCGACGTAACCGCCGTACCGGAAAATGATAGCGCACATATCTTCGAAGTACTCGTTGAGCTGCGCGTAGATCGCTTCCGGCGTCATCGTCTCCGACATCGCCGTAAAGCCGCGGATGTCGCTGTAGAAGATGGTGGCCTTGACCTTCTTACCAGTCAGTGCCAGCCTGGCGCGCGGATCGTCGGTGGAAAGGATGTCTTTGACGATTGCGGGGCTCACGTGCATGCCGAACAGGTTCGTCACCATGCGCCGTTGCGCGCCTTCGACGAGGACTCGGAAGAGACCGACGAAGAGCGTCGCGAGAATCATCGCGAGAACGACGTGGATCAGATCGACCCAGAGGAGCGCTTTAACAAAGAGCGCCAAGTTCGCGTATCCGTAGGCGAGTGTTCCGACGAGCGATATCGCGATTGCGAGCGTCGTCTTCAGAAAGTTGAACGAGAGCGCGATGAGCAGCGGCAGGGCGAAAATTAAGACGATATTGAACCACGCCGGCGCCGGGCGCACGTGCCAGTCGTTGAGCAGTTGCTCGGCCATGCGCGCGTTCGCGAAGAGGCCGGGATAGTTCGGCGTGCGCGCCGTTTGCACCAAGTCGCCCTGCGCTTGCGCCGTGTTTCCGATGTAGACGATCGCGCCGTTGACGACGTCGTGTAAATCCTTCACCGGTTCGGCGTAGGCGTCGGAAAAGGAGAGAAACTGCGACGTGAACGTCGGCGTGTGCTCTTCGATGACGCCGCCGTGATCGGTCGTTTCTTGCAGCACGCTGCGCGTCGGCGCTAGCAAGAGGAAGCGTCCGTCGTCGTCGGTGGGCAGACTCGCGAGATCAAGCTTCTTCCCGAGGTAATATTGGACGCCGGCGGCTGCAAGCGCGTAGTATGTCTGGTTTGCGTCTTTACCGGTGCCGGCCGTCTTGATTTCCATCGGCTGACCGATCATGACGTTGCCCGGCTCATCAACGGTCGAGCTTCCGATGCCCCTGGCATAGCGGAGAAACTTGTCGTACGGCAGCTCGATGCCGATGTTACCGTTCGACGTCGTATTCATCGTGAACGCGAGAATCGTCGGCATCGCTTTGATGCCTTCGAGGAAGAGCTCGTCGTCCTGCGGATCTTGGGGCTCGATGAAGTCGATATCGAAGACCGCGACTTTCGCGCCGGCCGCCTTCAACTTTTTGAGCAGCATGCCGTACACGCGGCGCGGGTACGGATATTGGTGCAGTTCGGGGATTTTGCTCCCGTACGACAATTCGTCGATCGGGATGACGACGATGTTGTCGGTCTTATTGTCGGCGTTGTCGTACCACGGTGTGCCGAAGCCGAGTTTTTTGGCGTTGTCGACGGCTGCGAAGTGCGTCTGCAGATCAGTGACGCGATGAACGAGCGGAATCGAGTCGTTGGGGAGGAGCAAGAGCGCGGAGCTTATGACTGCAGCGATCGCCCCAAGCGCTAAAGCGATCAGGAGCGAACGCGTCTTCGAGCTCATAAGCCCTCCCTTTTACATCATTATGCGTTTACGCGGCCGATATAGCGCCGGTCTCGCGTGTCTATACGAATAAGATCGTCCGGATTGACGAAAAGCGGGACGTTGACGGTAGCGCCCGTCTCGAGCTTCGCCGGCTTGCCGGTGTTCGTCGCGGTGTCGCCTTTGAAGCCTGGATCGGTTTCCATGACGCGAAGCTCGACGTGCGGAGGAAGTTCGACACTGATCGGAAGCCCCTCGTGGAGCTGTACGTCGACCACCATGCCGTCTTTGAGGAAGTCGGCCGGGTCACCGATGAGCTCGCGTTGTATCGTAATGTTCTCGAACGACTCCTGATCCATGAAATGAAAGCCTTCGGCGTCGTTGTAGAGCATCTGCATCTGACGGTTGTCTACCGTTGCGCGTTCGAGCTTTTCACCGGCTCGGAACGTGCGTTCGAGAGTGGTTCCGGTTTTAACGTTCTTGAGCCGGGTGCGAACGAATGCCGCGCCCTTGCCTGGTTTGACGTGCAGAAACTCGATGACGGTCCAGAGGTTGTTATCAACGACGATCGTGACGCCGTTGCGGAGGTCGTTCGACGAAATCATGACCCGCCACAATACGGGTTCAAGCGTTACGACGCCTTCCGGGAGAGGGCAATCCTGTTCTCCGTGCCGCTCCGCAGGCGTCCGATGTTTTCGCGATGCGTCCACATGATAAAAAGCGCAACGAAAACGCCGTATGCTGCTTCGGCCCACGAACGTGTGAAATAGAAGAGCGCGAACGGCGCGACGATGTTCGCAAGCATCGAGCCGACCGATGAATAGCGCGTCAGCACGAGCGCGCCCACGATCCAACCGAGGATGACGACGAACCCTGCGGCCCAACTGAGTGCGAAGATTGCGCCGAATGATGTCGCGACGCCCTTTCCGCCTTTCCAGCCAAGCCACGGCGAGAAACAGTGGCCGAGCACGGCAAACGTCGCAGCGATCGACGCCAGCACATCGGAATGCAACACGTGCAACGCAATGACTACCGGGACGGCTCCTTTGAGCGCATCTAGGATGAGTACCGCGACGGCGCCGGTCTTTCCGAGCGTGCGCAACGCGTTCATTGCGCCGATGTTGCCCGAACCCGATTTGCGCAGGTCTCTGCGATAGAAGAAGCGTCCGATCAAATACCCGAAGGGGATCGATCCGATAAGGAACGATCCGATTGCGGTAAGGAACACCGCGAGTGGGTTCATCCGATGTTGCCTTCGCTTTCGCGCCGTGGCCGGAATTCCAGCGTGAGCGGCACGCCTTCGAAATCGAAGTGCTGGCGAATCGTGTTTTCCAAGAATCGTTTGTAGGACGACTGCACGAGATCAGGGTCATTGCACGAGAAGACAAAGACCGGTGGATGCACGGCGGGCTGCGTCGCATAGTAAACTTTGAACAATTTGCCGCCGGCTGCAGGCGCGGGATGCGCAAGCACGGCGTCGCGGATCAATGCGTTGAGTTGCCCGGTCGGAATGCGGCGATCGAGATTTTCGGCGACCCGGTTGACGAGCGGCATCAAACTTCCCAATCGGCGCTTCGTCTTTGCGGAGAGAAACGTAATCGGCGCAAATTTTGCAAACGGAATCAAGTCGTGAATGACGTTCGCGAGTTCGCCTTGACTGAATTCGCCTTGCTGCTCGCGCGCGAGATCCCACTTGTTGCCGATAATGATCAGCCCTTTGCGTTCTTCGATCGCGAGACCGGCCAGGCGGCGATCCTGTGCCGTCACACCGACCATTGAATCGAACACGAGGATCGCGATGTCGCAGCGCGAGACGGCGTTGAGCGAGCGCAGCGCGGCATAGTATTCGATCGCGCCGTGCGCCTCGGGTTTTTTGCGAACGCCCGCGGTATCGATCAGTCGAATTTTGCGGTCGTACCACGGAAACACCGAGTCGATCGCGTCGCGCGTTGTGCCCGGGACGTCGGAAACGATCGCGCGTTCTTCGCCGATCAGCGAATTGAGCAGAGAACTTTTCCCGACGTTTGGGCGCCCGATGATCGCGAGTGCCAATTCGTCTTCCGGCATCGCATTGGGCGCATGCGGCGGCAGCAGCTCGACGATGCGATCCAGTAAATCGCCGGTGCCTTCGCCGTGAATCGCGGATACGGAGACCGGTTCGCCGAATCCGAGGCGTGAAAATTCACCATGCACCGAGGCAAGCGCGCTCGGCGATTCCGTTTTGTTTGCTACGAGCACGATGCGGCGGCGCAACGGGCGCAAAATCTTTGCGACGTCTTCGTCGAGGGGATGCAGCCCGGTTTGTGCATCGACGACGAAGACAACTGCATCGGCTTCATGTGCCGCGGCTTCGGCTTGACTGCGTGTCGCTTCGGCAAACTCATCACCGTGCGCCATGTCCGCTTCCGGATCGATGCCCGCCGTGTCTACGACGCTGAACGTCCGGCCGCGCCACTCACAAATGGCGTATAAGCGATCGCGCGTGACGCCCGGCGTGTCCTCGACGATGGCGAGACGCTGACCGATCAACCGGTTGAAGAGCGCACTCTTGCCGACATTGGGGCGGCCGACGATGGCGACGGTTGCCGGACGAAGCATGCTTCCGTCGGTGGGCTCGATGATTTGCACCGGCCTCTCATTCGCAGCAGCGCGGGTCGACCCCCACACGCCCGGGGCAGCCCGCCCGCATTGCCGGAAAGGAAAGCGTGCGCTATGTCGCCATCGTCCTCCTCGCGAATGTGATATTGATGCTGGAGCTCGGCGTCACGGCGCAGCAGCTTGCGCGCGTCGACCGCGACGTGCCGTTGCCGTTCGACTTGGACGGGCATGGGCGTGCTCCCGGCGAAGTGAGCGTCATCAACACCCGGGGCATTGTTCTGGATAGCGAGCGCGTCGACGACGTCTTCACCGTCCGTAATGTGCGTTGGGAGCTTTTCAAAGTCCACTTCGAATTCGACCAAGACGGAAAGACCTACGAGAGTTCACTTGCTCTCGAACCCTAGATCTATGCCCAGAATTTATATCGAGACGTTCGGCTGCCAGATGAATGAAGCCGACTCGCAATACATCGCGGACCGCGCAGCCTCCGCCGGCTACGACATTGCATCGAAGCCGGAAGAAGCGAATGTGCTCGTGCTCAACACGTGCACCGTGCGCGACAACGCCGAGCGTCGCGCGTACGGACGCATGAACCACTTCAAAGTGCTCAAAGAAGCCGACCCCGGCGTGCGCCTCGTCGTGATGGGATGCTTGGCCGAACAGGACAAGGATCGCATGCAGACGCTTGCGCCGCACGTCGACGCGGTCTTCGGCACGAAAGAATTGGTGCAGCTGGGCGATCAGCTTCAGTCGTGGCAGCCGTCGTTCGACGATATCGATTTCACTGACGAACGCGCGCTCTTGATGCCGCTCGGCGGTTCGGCCGATGCGGTTACCGACGCGTTCTCGCATCTTCGCGGGTTCGTAACCGTGCAGCGCGGCTGTTCGTATTACTGCACGTTCTGCATCGTCCCGCACGTGCGCGGACGTTTCGATCACCGGCCGATGCGCGAGATCGTCGCGGAAGTCGAAAACTTGATCGCGTCCGGCGCGCGTGAAGTGATGCTCGTCGGACAAACGGTCAACGCGTGGAAGGACCCGGCAACCGGCGAGGACTTCGGCGATCTCTGCAAAGTGATCGGCGCGCTGCCCGGCTTGGAACGCTTGACGTTCATCTCGCCGCATCCGAAAGACTTTACGGAAAAAGTCGTCGCCGATCTCGCAACGGTTCCGCTGTTGAATCCTCGCGTGCATCTGCCGCTGCAATCGGGAAGCGACGCGATGCTGCGTCGAATGAACCGAAAATACACGATGGCGCATTTTCGCGAGAAAGTGGAGCTGATCCACCGCTATCTGCCGCGTTGGGCGATTACGACCGATGTGATCGTCGGCTTCCCCGGGGAAACGGATGCGGATTTCGACGCAACGCTCGACTACGTGAAGACGGACGTGTTCAGCAATGCGTTCATGTTCATCTATTCGATTCGACGCGGAACGCCGGCCGCGCGTTGGGAACAAGTGCCGGGGGAGGTTTCCGCCGAGCGGTTCAAACGGTTGGTTGACGCTCAAAACGCGTCGACGCGCGCCTACCACGACAGGAAGATCGGAACGACGGTTCGTGCGCTAGTTGTAGGGCCGTCGAAGAAAGATGCGACGAAACTCGCCACAAAGACGACGGATAACGTGACGGTCATCGCGCCGATGCCGGATGACTACGATGCCGCCCTGTACGCGCGCGAGCCGTGGCTCGACATCGACGTCGCGACCGCGCACGTATGGGGATGTACGGGCACGATTCTTCGGCGCGCCGAACGCTTCGAGGACGAAGGCGCGCGAGTCGCCCAACCGGTGGTCAGTTTACTGTAGGGCCTATTCCATGCAATCCGGGATGGGATCGAGAACACTGAAGAGCTTCCGCAATTCGAAGGTAAACCACGGAAACGGTTCGTTCGTAAAGCGATCCGGTTCTTGAAATTGCTCTGTTTTGCCGTCGGGCGTGTGTGCGACGATCGTGCGTTTGCGAAAGTCCACGCGTGACGCAAAATGACTGCGAGCTCGGCGTGAACGGCTCCATGCCGGGCGCGGGCTCACCTTGGGGTGCGTCTCACCGTCCAAGTACTCGATGTATTCGGGCTCGGTACGATACTCGATTCGCATGACTTGTCCACAGGAAACATATCACGAGGCCTAGGGGCGGTGCCGAGTGGCACCTAACTACAAGCGCTTCACGATGAGCGAAGCGGTCAAGTACTCGCCGATGCTGGAGCAGTACTTTGGGATGAAAACCAAACATCCCGAAGCGATTCTGCTTAGCCGCGTCGGCGATTTCTACGAAGCTTACGGCGAGGACGCCGAAACGATCGCGCGCGCATTGCAAATTGCCTTGACAAGCAAAGAAGCGGGTAGCGGACGCCGCGTCGCAATGGCGGGTGTTCCGCATCACGCGCTCTCCGGCTACTTGCACAAACTCGTGCAGCAGCGCTTCATCATAGCGCTTGCCGAGCAGCTCGAAGTTCCGGTACCGAACAAACTCGTGCGGCGCGACGTCGTGCGCATCGTGACGCCCGGTACGTTGATCGAAGATCAACTGCTCGACGGCAAGCAGAACAATTACCTCGCCGCGCTCACGCTGCTGAACGATTCGTTCGCGCTTGCGTATGCCGACGTATCCACGGGATACTGCTCGGCAACGGCGATGTCGGGCGAAGCGGCGTACGATGAAATCCTCGCCGAACTCGCGCGCGTCGGTCCATCGGAGATCGTCGGCGACTTACCGGCGGACGTGCGGGCGACGCTTGCGACCGCGGTCGAACCGCTCGGCGCTCGTCTCGCGGCGCCGTCCCTGGGTTTAGTCGAAGCGCGCGCTCGTGCGGGCATCGACGGTTTTTCCCTCGACGAATCGGTTGCGATCCATCGCGCGCTCGATGCGCTCGCCGCATTCGTCAAGCGGACCGGAATCACAAACGGCAACGAAGGCCTGCATGCGCCGGCGTTTTACCGTCGCGCGGAGTTTCTCTCGCTCGATCCGTCGACACGAAAACATCTTGAGCTCACGCGCGCGCAAGGGCAGAATCCGCGCGCGACGCTGCTTGCGACGCTCGATGAATGCGCGACGACGATGGGTTCGCGGATGCTCGCGCGATGGATACAAGCCCCGCTCGTGAATCGTGAAGCGATTGCCGTTCGTCAGGACGCCGTTGCGACGCTGCTCGCCGAACACGCGCGGCGCGAAGCGATACGGAACGTTCTCAAGGGCTGTTTCGATTTGGAACGCATCGCGCAGAAAGCGCGATTCCGGCGTGCGGCGCCGCGCGACCTTGCCTCGCTCCGTCGCACGCTCGACGTCATTCGGCCGCTTCGCCAAGTTGTGCCGCCGCAACTCGCACCGCTCGCCGAGCGCGTCGACAACTTCGACGAGTTGTTCGAAGATTTGCAGCGTACGCTCGTCGATGAACCGCCTGCCGCCGTTACGGACGGCGGCGTCATCAGGCCCGACGCGAATGCGGAACTTGCGGAATGCGTGACGCTACGCACCGGCGCGCGTTCGAAACTCTCCGAGCTCGAAGAGCGCGAGCGCGAACGTACCGGCATCCGATCGCTGAAGATCAAGTATGCGAGCGCGTTTGGCTATGCGATCGAAGTATCGAAAGCGCAAGCCGGGTCGGTGCCCGCGGATTACGTGCGCAAACAAACACTGACGACCGGCGAGCGCTTTATCACGCCGGAGCTCAAGGAGCTCGAACTAGCGATTTCGACCGCGCAGTCGCGCCAAGAGCGGCTCGAAGCGCGTCTCTATGAAGAACTGTTGGAACGTGTTGCCGTGCAGGCCGAAGCATTACTTGCAGCGGCGGACGCGATCGCCGAGATCGACGTGCTCTGCGCGCTCGCGCAATGCGCCGCCGAGCGCGGCTACGTCCGTCCCGAATTCGTCGACGAAAGCGTGGTCGGCGTCGAGGAAGGGCGCCATCCGGTAATGGAAGCGGTTCTGCGCACCAATTTCGTTCCGAACGACGTGCGGCTCGAGGCCGGTTCGCATCGTTTCATTTTGCTCACCGGCCCGAACATGGGCGGCAAGTCGACCTATCTGCGCCAAACCGGGCTGCTCGTCATCATGGCGCAAGTCGGATCGTTCGTTCCGGCTCGCGCGATGCGATTGGGGGTCGTGGACCGCATCTTCACGCGCATCGGAGCCGGCGACGACTTGGCCTCGGGCCAGTCGACGTTTTATATGGAGATGGCGGAAGCCGCGAACATCCTCCGCCGCAGCACGCGCCATTCGCTGCTCTTGATCGATGAGGTCGGGCGCGGAACCGGCACGATCGACGGTTTGTCGATTGCGCAGGCGATCTGCGAGTTCTTACTCGGTCTCGACGCGCAATCGCCGATGGCGCTCTTCGCGACGCATTTTCATGAATTATGCGCGCTCGCCGAACATTGGCCGCTCGTTGCCAATTACCACATCACGGCAGTCGAGAATACCACGCACGGTGGTGCACCCGTGTTTTCGCATCGCGTGCAGGCGGGAAGTTCATCGCGTTCGTTCGGCATCGAAGTTGCGAAAATGGCCGGACTTCCGGCGGAAGTCATCGAGCGCGCGCAAGAGATCTCCGACGCGCTCTCCGGAAAAGCCGACCTTGAGGAGCAAGTTCCGTTGCGTCGCCGGATCGCGCGATCGTCGGCCACGGAATTGCAGCTGTCGTTCTTACAACGCGAATAGAGGGAGTTCGGGCGCGAGCGCGCCTTCGAATTCGAGCAGCGCGCGTTTGAGCGGAAGTCCTCCGCCGAAACCCGTCAACTCGCCGTTACTGCCGATGACGCGGTGACACGGGATGACGATCGGAATCGGGTTTGTGCCGTTGGCGCGTCCGACCGCCCGCGCACCATTGAGCAATCCCAATTCTGCAGCAATCGCCCCGTATGACGTCGTTCGTCCGTACGGTATCGCGCGCAATCGTTCCCAGATGGAGCGCTCAAACTCGGTCCCACGCGCATCGAGCGGCAGATCGAACGTGCGTCGCGCACCGGTGAAGTATTCGAGCAATTGCGAATGCGCGCGTTTCATCCCCGCCCTCGCACCCATAGGCATCGCCGCGCGCGAATCGCGGAACGGTCCGCGGTTCGGCAACGAGACTTCCAGTAAAACGCCGTTCGAGTCCACACCGATCTGCATTGCGCCGAACGGTGTCTCGATCGTCGAGCGATACAGGCTCGAGTCCATGATTGGTGAACGTTTTCGGCACCGATGTCCACGATCCGTTTGCTCGATCCCGTTACCATTGGCCAAATTGCGGCCGGAGAAGTCATCGAACGGCCGCAGTCCGTCGTCAAAGAGCTTGTCGAGAATGCCGTTGATGCCGGGGCGACTCGCGTGACGGTCAACATCGAACGCGGTGGACTCGAGCGCATCGAGGTGATCGACGACGGCCGCGGTATCGGGCCCGACGATCTCCCGCTCGCAGTGCGCCGCCACGCAACGAGCAAGCTTTCCGACGCAGGCGATCTCGAAACGGTTGCTACGCTCGGCTTCCGCGGCGAGGGCCTCGCATCGATCGCGGCGGTCGCGCAGATTGAACTGCGCTCGCGCACGCCGGACGCGGATATCGGCTCGCGCGTTCATGCGCACGCGGAAGAGGCCCAGGACGTTGAGCCGATTGCGGCGCCGCGCGGCACACACGTCGTTGTCGCAGAACTCTTTGCAAACGTGCCGGTGCGACGGGAATATATGAAGTCGCCCGCTGCCGAGTTCACACGCATCTCGGCGTGGCTCTCGACGTTCGCGCTCGCGTATCCACATGTCACGTTTACGTTGCGCCACGACGGCAGAGACGTCTGGGTTATGCCCTCGACAGGCGACGTTCGGGAACGCTTGGCAATGGTGTTCGGAAGAGAAGCGGCGTCTTCGCTGATTGCGCTTGAAGAGGATGCGGCGCGCATGCTCGACGGACACGTGCGCGGATTCATCAGCACGCCCGGGAGCGATCGCGGCGATCGGCGCATGCAGTTGCTGTTCGTGAACGGACGGTTGTTGCGGAGCACGTTGATGGCCGGTGCATGGACGGCCGGGTATTCGACGTTCGCGATGATCGGCCGTCATCCGTACGGAGTGCTGTTTCTGGATCTGCCGCCCGAACATGTCGATCCGAACGTGCACCCGACGAAGAGTGACGTTCGGCTACGCTACGCGAATCAAGTCTTCGATGCGGCCCGGCGCGTGATCGCAGCGACCCTACGTAATCATGCGACGCAGCGTTTTCGCGATGCGACCGCACCGGCGGTCCCTGTGTCGATGGCTCCGGCTGGAATCGATACGTCACTCGCGCACGTGCAGTCACTCTTCGATGACGGCGTTGCCGCCGATTCGGACGACGTTCCCGGACACCGGTTACGCGTGCTCGCGCAACTTCATCGCACATTTATTTTGGCAAGCGACGGCGATTCGCTGCTTCTGGTCGACCAGCACGCGGCGCATGAACGCATCGCATACGAAACGATCGTTACGCGCGCGAGAGAACACGCCCCGAGCGAACCGCTCTTGGTGCCGCTGGTCGTCGAGCTCGACGCATCGCAAAGCGTTGCGCTCGAACGCGCGCTCGAAATGTTGCGCGAGGGCGGACTCGACATCGAACCATTCGGAGAACAGACGTTTCGCATCATCGCAACGCCGGCGGGGTACGGTGCGCGTCCGTTTGACCTCGCCGGTTTCCTCGAGGATTTAACCGGTGAGCCGAAGCAGCGTGACGTTCGCGAACGCATTTGGGCGTCGCTTGCATGCCACTCGGTCACCGTCGCCGGCGAGCGCCTCGCGACCGAAGAGATGACGACCCTCGTCGAACGCCTCCATGTCTGCGCGAACCCCATGCATTGTCCGCACGGCCGCCCAACGATGGTACGTCTTGCCCCGGACGATCTCGCGAAGATGTTCAAACGAATTTAGAATGGCACCGAGGGACGGAGTTCTCGTGCTTGCGGGGCCGACGGCGTCGGGGAAGACCGATCTTGCGATTGCGCTCGCGAAGCGGTTCGGTGCGGAGATCGTCGGCGCGGATTCGCGACAGATCTATCGTGATATGCCTATTGGGACGGCTGCGCCGAATGAAGCACAACGTGCCGAAGTTCCGCATCACCTCATTGGATTGTTGGATCCGTACGAAAGGTATTCCGCCGGGCGTTTCGCGCGCGATGCCCGCGCAATCATTCGCGACATTCACGCACGCGGACGTCGCGCGATCGTCGCCGGGGGAACCGGTTTTTACGTGCGCGCGCTCACGGGTGACGTTCATCTGGCGGCGCAATACGATGAAGCGCTTCGGGAGCGCCTTGCGCACGAGGCGAAGCTGCATCCGCCGAAATTTTTGCACGAATGGCTGGGGCTTCACGATCCGGCTCGGGCGTTCGCGCTCGATCCGCATGACACGTATCGCGTGCTGCGTGCGCTCGAAGTCGCGCTAGCTCCGGAGAGTATGCGCGACGAGCGTGCCCTAAGCACCGGCGAAGAGGAGATGCGGTACGTGAAAGTATTTCTCGACGTGCCGGTCGCCGAAAACGATCGAAGAATCGCGCTGCGCACCGATGCAATGTTGCGCGCCGGACTAGTTGAGGAAGCTGAGCGTGTCGGCGCCGAAGCGGTAGCCGCGACCGCCGTCGGTTATCCGCAGGCGCTCGCATATGCGAGCGGTTGGAGCACCCTGGAGGAGTTGCGCGAGACGCTCGCGCGCGCGACGCGGCGTTACGCGCGCCGTCAGCGCGGCTGGTTTCGCCGGGAGCCGGAGACCAATTGGCTGCCGCCCGAGGACGTTGAGCGTGCGGCAAGGGAATTGCTCGGCTGGGCTTAAACGGAATGCGTATGGCGATCAGCCTCCAGGACACGTTTCTCGCGGAATGCAAACGCGCGGGTACGCATGTGACGGTGTACCTGATGAATGGTTTTCAATTGCGCGGCACGGTGAAAGGCTTCGATCCATTCACCGTGTTGCTTGAGTACGAGCGTAAAACGCACCTGATCTATAAACACGCGATTTCGACGATTTCACCGTCCGCCGCCGTGGCGGTCGCGCCTGAACCGCCGGTCGTAGAGAGCAGCGCTTCGTCGTGATCGATCGCGTTGCCGCCAGCAAAATGCACGGCGCGCGCAACGATTTCATCGTCGTGGACGCGCGTACGAATCCGTTGGACGATTTACCCGAAATGGCGCGCCGACTCTGCGACCGGCACACCGGTATCGGTGCGGACGGCGTGCTCGTTGTCGGCTCGTCGCCGTCGGGACGCGCGTCGATGCGCGTCATCAACGCGGACGGGAGCGAAGCGGAAATGTGCGGCAATGGAGTTCGTTGCGTCGCGCGCTTTCTCGACGAGCGCGGCGAAGGCCGCGAGGCAATCATTGAAACGGCGGCCGGTCCAATTCGGACATCGGTAGTGGATCGCGGTGAAACGTACCGCGTACGCGTCGACGTGGGCGTTCCGAGAATCCGCGACCTCGCGCTTCCCTTCGAAGACGCTGTCGCGGTCGAGGTTGGAAATCCGCACATCGTTCTGTTTCGTAAATCGATCGACGAGATGGATTTGCTTTCCTTGGGACAGGAGATGCAGCAGAGTCCGCTGTTTCCCGCGGGTATAAACCTGCATGTCGCCTCGATCAACGATAGGCACGATATGCGCGTGCGTCATTACGAACGTGGCGCCGGTTTGACGATGGCTTGCGGAACCGGCACGGTCGCGTGCGCTGCCGCGGCCATGGCGCGCGGTGCCGCCGCTTCGCCGGTCACGGTCCATGTGCCGGGTGGCGATCTGCTCATAGAGATCGATCCGGCGGGACGTGCATTCATGACCGGTCCGGCCGTGCATGTGTTCGACACGACGATCGAGGTTCGCGTTCCGGATCGCGTCTGAACGGTATGATCGGGCTTGCTTGTTGCGACCATGAAGGGCGCATTTACTATGACGATACACGGACGCCGCTCGCTGACGGCGGGATCGTTCGTGAACCGAACGTCGAGGACCTGATTCCCGCGCCGCGGGGAACCGTCGAGATGATTCTGCCCGGCCGTCGCGCGCTGACGATCGATGGTGCGTTCGCAGATGAGTACGCGCTCGCCGCGATTTTGCCGGCGGGCTATACGCGATTGCTCGTGCCGGCCTATGCGAAAGAGCCCGATGCGCCGACGCTGCCGCTCTTCGGTTATACGTTTGCGTGCGTCGTTGACGACGAGTTGTACGTCGCCGCAATGAAGACCGACGAGAGTGAGGATTGGCAGCCGAGGTATTTCGCCGAAGGCGAACTCGAGCGCATTCTCGATCGGCGAATAGCGACGGATCCGTCGAACCGCATCCTCGCGCAAGTTGCGCTGTGTTCGCGCGAATACGGCTGTTTCACGGCGCAGAACGTTTTTCTGGAGCGCGGCGAAGCGGCGCTTCCGGTATCGCCGAAGTGCAACGCGCGCTGCGTCGGCTGCATCTCGGAACAAGAGCCGGAGGCGGGACTGCAATCGCCTCAGGCGCGCATCACGTACGAAACGACTGCCGATGAACTCGCGCGCGTCGGCGCCCATCATTTGGAACGCGTCGAGCATGGTATCATCTCGTTCGGTCAAGGATGTGAAGGAGAACCATTGTTACGTTCGGTTGCGATTGCGCGTGCGATCGAAACGATTCGAGGTGCGCGGTCGAACGGTACGATCAACCTCAATACGAACGGCAGCATGCCCTCCGCGCTCGAACGGTGCATCGATGCGGGATTGCAGGCGGTTCGCATCAGCCTCAATTCATTTCGTCCACGCGTCTACGCAGCGTACTATCGGCCCATCGGATACGCACTAGACGACGTGCTTGCCTCGATCCGCCTCGCCGTTTCCCGTGGCTTGCGCGTCAGCTTGAATCTGCTCACGCATCCCGGCGTAACGGATGACGAAGAAGAAGTGGCTGCCATGACGTCGTTTCTGCGCGACGTGAGGGTCGGCATGATCCAAACGCGGACGCTCAACATCGATCCCGAGTGGTACTTCGGCGCCGTGGGCCGACCGCGACGAGTCGTGGGAATGCGCGCAGCGATCGAAGCGATCGCGTCGTGCGGTGTCGGCGTCGGAAATTTCACGCACACGCATTGAAGCTTTGGCAGATCGCGGCAGTCACGGTCGCCGGCCTGCTCTATGGGTTCTTCGAACCCGGACAATTGACGGACGCGTTCGGTTCTCTAACCCTCTACGTGTTGCTCCCGGCGCTGCTTTTCGAAGGGGCGTGGAATCTCGATTACCGCGCGATGCGAAGGCAAGGGCCGGCGATTATCACGCTTGCGGTACCGGGTGTTGCGCTCACTGCGCTCATCATCGCCGGTGCGGTCTCCGTCGCCGGTGCCTCCTTTGGTGCCGCGCTGCTCACGGGTGCAATCTTGAGCGCAACGGACCCGATCGCCGTCGTCGCGGCGTTCCGGCGCATGCCGGTGCCGCGCATGCTTCGTACGCTGGTCGAATGCGAGTCGCTTTTCAACGACGCGATTGCCGTTGTGCTCTATCGCGCGGTTCTCGTAGTCGTGATGACGGCGAACGCGGACGCTCGCGACGTCGGATTTGCTGCGTTGTTCGCGGTCGCCGGTTCCGTGGCTGGTATCGCCTTCGGAACGGGCATCGCCTTCCTTGCCGCAACCGTCTTGCGCAGCCGCAAAAACGCGATCCTTCAAATCGTTACGACGCTCGTCTGCGCGTACGGAACGTATTTCGCGAGCGAGCGGCTTCGTATCTCGGGAATTTTCGCCATCATCTCGTTCGGCATCGCGTTACGCTACTTCGAACGGCGTTGGGTGACGGTCCAGTTGGCTGAGGACGTCGAGGGTTTTTGGGACGTCATCGCACGGGCCGCCAACGTCGTCGTCTTCTTTTTGATTGGCGCGGCGCTCGACGTCGCGCGAATCGGAGGAGGCGTGGCCTTCGTGATTGCCGCGCTGATCGGAGTTGCCGTTGCGCGCGCAGCTATCTCGGCGCTCTTGCTCCCCGGACGCTTTCCGCGATCCTGGCTTGCAGTGGTGCGCGTTGCCGGCTTGCGCGGCGCTCTCTCACTCGCGCTCGCGATCGCGCTCCCGCCGCACACCCCGTATCGCGAGCCGATTGTGGTTGCAACATTTGCCGTCGCGATCGCGACGATCATCACGAGCGCGTTCACCATCCCGCCCGTCGTTGCGCGCGTAGCCAGACGTCAATATTCTGAACGTAAGTAGGTACCGCTTCGCTTGCGTGGCGCCTCGTTGCCGCGAGCTGTACGAGTTCATCATCAGTTCGAGCATCGGGATATCTGTGTTCCGGGACGACTCGATCGATTCAACGATTCTGATCGCAACGCCGATACGGCCATGTATCGCGCCAAGGAGCGGCGCGAGCACGGATTCTGCATCTTCAGCCGGCGATGCAGGACGAAGCGCGCCTTCGCGATCGGCTGCAAGACGAGCTGCGCAAAGGCATTGCCTGATTCGTTCGCCTTATACTACCAGCCGGTCATTGCGGCGGCCGATGGTTCGAATCGTCCGGGCTGAGGCGCTGCTGCGGCTCGTCGCGACGGACGGGGAATTACTGCCTCGGTCCAAGTTTATCGAAGTCGCCGAAGAAACGGATCTGATCGTTGCGATCGGAGCGTGGGTATTGCGGCAAGCGTGTCGAGAAATCGCCGCATGCGCCTGCAAACGACATGCCGCTTCGCATTTCCGTCAACATCTCGGCGCGTCACTTCATGCATCCGGCGTTTGCCGAAACGGTCGACTCGACGTTCGAGGTGCATCGTGTTCGACCACACGTTCATCTCGGACATAACCGACGGGCAGCAACGCATGATCGCGCGTTGGATTATTCGGATTGCGCACATGCTCGGCATGACGGTCACCTCGGAAGGCGTTGAGGACGTTGCCCAATACGACGTCCTCGATGCATTGCGTTGCGATCGCATTCAAGGATTTTACGGCGCTCGTCCCATGCCATCGGACGAGTTCCGTTCGTTGCTTGAGGTGCATCGAGAGAAGCCGCTCGTCGAGCGCACAACACGTGCATCGGCTCGTATCGTGCGTTTACGCGCACAGGGCGCTTAACGCCGGAAACGACGGTTAATTCATGAACGAAAGACCGGCCCCGAAATAGTGCAGCTTTTGACCGTTGATGATTGTCGTTTGGAATCCGTACTCGACGTCCAACTGCACGTGTTCGCCGACGTCTTTTTGGTATCCGAAATCGAGAAGTGTTCTGCCCCCGAGGCCGGGACCCGCGTGGCTAGAGTAGGCGCACTCGGCGAACAGCTGAGACGGGCCCCCGGGAAGTGCCGCGGTGAATTCCACCGAGGGTGTGAATGCCGAGAACTGTTGAGTTTGCCCGGTGGAGCTTGCCCCGAAAAGTGAATTGAAACCGAACGTACCGGCTGCACCGAAAATCGAGTTGAATGCGTAGGACCAGTTGAGATTCCCGGTATACTGCGCCCCGCCGGCGGTGAACGACGAATCGCCCGTCGGCGCCGAGACCTGTAGGTTCGCGCCCCAGAGCGCTTTTGAATTATATCCTAGCTCCCACTTCGCGCCGAAGTTCATATCGCTCGAGCCGCTAACGATAGATCCGCCTAGCGAGGAACGGTTGTATGAAGGTGGCGCGAACGCGATTTCCATATGCTGGCCGATTCCAAGCCGCACGAACGATTGCGGATAGTTGATCGCCGTTCCGCCGCCGGCACCGGTTATTGTCGCGTTCGTATAGCCGTTTTCAACGTCGACATGGCCGTCGCGAACGGTACAGACGGCGGTCGTGACGCTCGGGCGCGTTACGATTGAAAGAATGGAACCGCATGGATCGCTTGGAGCACTCGTAGGGGACGGTGAGGGCGAGGCGGGAGCCTGCGCAAGGGCCGCAGTTGTTGTGAGTATCGTTGCAAGCGCGACTGTAATAACCGCGCGCAGGGAGCGGACGTTCATTTCGTCGCCTTTCAGAGCGCGCTCGCCTTGGTAGCTGGCGCGTACGGTGCGAGCGCCCCTATTATGCTTGATCGATCGTCGCGGCGGTATCGATCAAACGGCCGAATCTACCGGCGCGTGATATCCGAATGGATCATCCGGATGGAGGCTCCCCGGTAGCAAGGCGAAGGCGTATCGTTAGGTCGACATGTTGGAACTCGCCATCATTGCGCTTTCGATCGTCTGTTTCGCGCTTTTCGATTTCTACGTCTTGGGATGCGAGAAGGTGTAGATCGATGCTGTTCGAGGACGTTCTTGGTCTGTTGCTGACCATCGCCGCGCTTGCGTATCTGATCTTCGCGATGCTGCGGCCCGAGAAGTTCTAGGAGAATTACGGCATGACCGCCATCGGCTGGATACAGGCCATCGTATTTTTTCTCATTGTATTGGCGGTGACGAAACCACTCGGCGTGTATATGACCGATGTGTTTGCAGGTGAGCGAACCTGGCTTTCGCCGGTGTTCGCCCCGGTCGAACGCTTCATGTATCGTCTGAGCGGCATCAACCCCGCTGAAGAGATGACGTGGTACGCATACGCGTTTTGCGTTCTCGCCTTCTCCCTCGTCAGTCTCACATATTTGTACGTGTTATTGCGCACGCAAGAGTGGCTGCCGTTAAATCCGCAGCACTTCGGTAACATGGCGCCCGATCTCGCATGGAACACCGCCGTCAGCTTTACCACGAATACGAACTGGCAGTTCTATTCCGGCGAATCGACGATGAGCTATCTTTCACAGATGGCCGGCCTCGCATGGCACAATTTCGTTTCAGCGGCGGCCGGCATCGCGGTTGCGCTCGGCGTTATTCGCGGCGTCGTTCGCACCAGCGGAAAGACACTGGGAAACTTTTGGGTGGACTTGACGCGCGCGTCGCTCTACGTGCTCCTTCCGATATCGATCGTCGTAGGGCTGTTTTTAGTGTCGCAGGGTATTCCTCAAAACTTTCACCCCTATCGAGACATCAAGACGCTCGAAGGCGTCACGCAGACGATAACCGGCGGACCGATGGGATCGCAAGAAGCGATCAAGGAGCTCGGTACGAACGGCGGCGGATTCGTGAATGCGAACTCCGCGTCACCGAACGAGAACCCGACGCCGCTGACGAACCTGATCGAAATGCTGCTGATCTTTGCGATCGGCGCCGGATTGACGTACACGTACGGCCGGATGGCGAAGAACACGAAGCAAGGATGGGCAATTTTCTCAGCGATGGCCGTGCTCTTCTTCGCCGGATTCACCGTTGCGTATTGGGCGGAATCCGCTGGAAACCCGATGGTCCATCAGATGGGCGTGCTCGGCGCAAACCTCGAAGGAAAGGAAGCGCGTTTCGGCGCGGCTGCCTCCGCGCTGTTCGCTACGGTGACGACCGACACGTCCTGCGGCGCCGTGAACGCAATGCACGATTCGTTTATGGCGCTCGGCGGTCTCGTACCCATCGTCAACATGCAGCTCGGCGAGATCATTTACGGCGGCGTCGGCAGCGGTCTCTACGGCATGATCGTCTTCGTCGTGCTGACGGTATTCATCGCCGGCCTGATGGTCGGCCGCACTCCCGAACTGCTTGGAAAGAAGATCGAACGGCGCGAGGTGCAGTTCGCGATTCTTGCGGCACTCGTTACGCCGTTACTCGTCCTCGTACCGACGGCAGTAGCTGCGGTGACGCCTGCAGGCCTTGCGACGTTGGATAACGCCGGACCACACGGGTTCGCGGAGATGCTCTATGCGTTTTCGTCGACAAACGCAAATAATGGATCCGCCTTTGCGGGTCTCGGCCCGAATCTGTTCTACAACATCGTGACCGGCATAAACATGTTGAGCGGCCGATTCCTCATCATCGTGCCGGCGCTGGCACTTGCCGGTACGCTTGCCGGAAAGAAAGCTGTCGCCGAAGGCGCAGGCACGTTCACCACCTATTCACCGATCTTCGTCGCGTTGCTCGTCGGGGTCATTATCATCGTCGGCGCGCTTACATTCTTACCGGCCGACGCGCTCGGTCCAGTTGTCGAACATCTCCTCGTCAATCAAGGAAAGACGTTCTAATGTTGTCCGAACGCCGTTTGGAACGCCGTCCCCGAGCTCGTTCGCTCTGGGATCGCGCGATCATCACTCGAGCGGTCGGAGATTCGTTCAGGAAACTCGATCCGCGCTGGATGATGCGCAATCCCGTCATGTTCATCGTGGAAGTCGGTGCGGTTGTCACGACGTTCTTCTTTCTGCGCGACGTTGTTTCGCACAAAGAAAGCGCCGGATTCGATTTCGCGATCGCCGCATGGCTGTGGTTCACGGTGCTCTTCGCGAATTTTGCGGAAGCCGTAGCAGAGGTACGCGGCAAGGCGCAAGCCGACTTCCTACGTCGCACGAAATCGGACACGATGGCCCGCCGCGTACGCGCGAATGCAATTGAAATCGTTCCATCGTCCGATTTGCGCAAAGGCGACATCGTCGAAGTCACCGCGAACGAGGTGGTTCCCGGGGACGGCGAAGTGGTTTCAGGCGCCGCAATGGTCGACGAGTCGGCGATTACGGGGGAATCCGCACCGGTCGTTCGTGAAGCCGGTGGTGACCGCAGCGCAGTGACCGGCGGCACGCGCGTACTCAGCGATACGATTCGCATATCGATTACGGCGAATCCCGGCGAGACGTTTCTCGATCGGATGATCGGACTCGTCGAGGGTGCCGCGCGGCAGAAGACGCCGAACGAAATCGCCCTCTCGATTTTGCTCGCGGGCTTGACGATCATCTTCTTAATTGCCGTTGCAACGCTGCTCCCGTATTCGCTCTACGCCGGTACGCGGCAGACGCTTCCGGTTTTGATCGCGCTCCTCGTCTGTTTGATTCCGACGACGATCGGCGGACTGCTCTCCGCAATCGGGATCGCCGGTATGGACCGAGTCATGCAACGCAACGTGCTTGCGATGAGCGGACGTGCAGTCGAAGCAGCGGGCGACGTCGATACACTGTTGCTCGATAAAACAGGCACGATCACCCTCGGCAACCGTCAGGCGACGGAAGTCATTCCGGCCGCGGGCATCGACGGCGGCGAGGCGATGCACATCGCCTACCTCTCGTCGCTGCCCGACGAAACGCCGGAGGGACGGTCTATCGTGCTGCTCGCCGATGCCACCGGTCACGTCGACGGCAAACTTCCGGCAGGATCGCAATTCGTTCCGTTTAGCGCGTACACACGCATGAGCGGCGTCGATCTGCCCGACGGAACGAAGGTACGCAAAGGGGCGCCCGACGCTGTACTTGCGTGGGTGCGCGAGTCGGGCGGTACGCCGTCCAACGATCTGAGTGGCCAAGTCGAACGCATCGCGCGCGCGGGCGGCACACCGTTGCTCCTCGCGAAAAACCAGACGGTCGTCGGCGTTATCTATCTCAGAGACATCCTCAAGCCGGACATGCGTGAACGGTTCGAGCGTTTGCGCGTGATGGGCATTCGGACGGTCATGATCACCGGCGACAACCCGCTGACCGCCGCCGCGATCGCGGCCGAAGCCGGCGTCGACGACTTTCTCGCCGAGGCGACGCCGGAAGCAAAAATGGCGCTGATCAAACGCGAGCAGAATTCGGGGCGCCTCGTTGCAATGACGGGCGACGGCACGAACGATGCACCCGCGCTCGCGCAAGCCGACGTCGGCGTTGCAATGAATTCGGGAACACAGGCCGCCAAAGAAGCCGCGAATATGGTTGACCTCGACTCCGACCCGACGAAACTCATCGAGGTGGTCGAGGTCGGCAAGCAGCTTCTGATGACGCGCGGCGCACTGACGACATTTTCGATCGGAAACGACGTCGCGAAGTACTTCGCCATTCTGCCGGCGATGTTCGCTGTCGCATACCCGGCGATGAACGCGCTCAACGTCATGCGCCTCTCGACGCCGCAGTCCGCGATTCTCTCGGCCGTCATCTTCAATGCGCTTATCATCATCGCGCTCATTCCGCTCGCTCTGCGCGGCGTCAAATACGAGCCGAAGGGCGCGAATGCCGTGCTTCGGGAGAACGTGTTGATCTACGGTCTCGGCGGAATCGTCGTGCCGTTCATCGGCATCAAGCTCATCGATATGCTCCTCGCCGCACTCCATTTAACGTAAGTACAATGATTAAACATGTCGGCACATCGCTTCGTATGACGGTCCTTTCGGTGATCGTCCTCGGACTAATCTATCCGTTTATCATGACGGGGGCCGCGCAAGCGCTCTTCCCGTATCAGGCAAACGGCTCACTCGTCGAAGTGAACGGCAAGGTTGTCGGCTCTTCGATCATCGGGCAGTTATGGACAAAGCCGCCGTATTTTCACGGGCGTCCCTCGGCCGCCGGAAAGAACGGCTACGACCCGACGTCGACCGGCGGCACGAACCTCGGTCCATCGTCTAAAAAGCTCATCGATTCAACGCGCGCGACGATCGCGGCGCTAAAGAAAGAGAATCCACATGCGACGGTTCCAATTCCAATTGATTTAGTCACGTCGAGCGGCAGCGGTATCGATCCGGATATCAGCCCGCAAGCCGCGTACTATCAAGCGCCGCGCGTCGCGGAAGCGCGAAAGATCGATGTAAAAACCGTCGACGATCTGATCGCGCGCAGCACCCAAGGCCGGACCCTCGGTTTTCTCGGCGAGCCTCGCGTCAACGTTCTGCAGCTCAATCTCGCGCTCGACGCGCAACGATGAGCTAGCCGTCTTCGTCGTCGGCGGAGGGCGCGCTCGGACTCGGGCGCGCGAGCACGAGGAGTTCCCGCGCACCGGCATCGAGCAGCCTACGTGCAAACGCGTTACGTGCAGGCCATCGGGGCGTGCGAAGCGTTCCGCCCACGGCGACGACCGTCTCGGGACGCGAACGGGCGACCTCGATAAGGCGTTTTGCCGCGTCATCGGCGCGTTCGTCGATCCAATCCGCGCCGATGGCTTGGGCTGCGCGCTCGAACGTTGCAACTTGTTCAGGATCGACTTTGTCGCGTCGCTCGGCAATATGCGCAATCGCGAAATCGACTTCAAGGCGTGCCGCAAGACGGCCGGCCTTGCGGACGAGCAGCATGTCGTCTTCGCGTCCGACGATGCTTACCAACAAGCGGGCGAAGGGTGACGAGATTCGTTCGCGCATCTCCGACCGCAGGGCTTCACGGATCGCGAGCTCGCGAAGCGATGCGAGGTTCTCGGTGCGGAAGAAGTTCGCGAGCGCGGCGTCAATCCGCGCGGCTGGGTAGATTTTTCCGGCACGAAGCCGGTCGCGCAGCGTCTCGGGCGTGACGTCGATCAAGATCACTTCATCGGCGAGCGGAAGAATGCCGTCGGGAAGGGTCTCGCGCACGATCGTTCCCGTCATGCGGTAGACAGCGTCGCTGAGGGCTTCGAGATGTTGCACGTTGAGCGTCGTGAGCACATTGATGCCGGCGCGCAAAAACGCAAGCACGTCGAGAAAGCGCTTCGGCGCGAGCGATCCCGGCGCGTTCGTATGTGCGAGCTCATCGACGAGCGCAACGGCCGGCTTGCGGGCGAGCACGGCTTCGCGATCCATTTCGGAGTACGTGATTCCCTCCGCGTTCGTCACTTTACGGGGAATGATCGGAATGCCGTCGATCATCGCTTCCGTTTCCGCGCGGCCGTGCGTTTCGACGAAGCCGATGGCGACATCGACGCCCTCGGCAAGCAGCTGCTGGCCGCGGTCGAGCATCGCATACGTCTTGCCCGCGCCCGCGGCCGCACCAAGATATACCGTGAGCTTTCCGTAGCCCACGCGCATGCGGTCTCCGATCGTTCCGGAGAGCGGCGTCGTGAACGTCGTTTCGCCCAGGAACGTCTGCGAGGCGTCGATGATCGCGATATCGCGCTCGACTTTGGTGTTGACGATCTTTGAGGCCAGTTTACCGCTGCTCACCGCCACCATCGATGCGCGAACGTGGGCGAAGTCGATGTCGGTCGGATCCTGCGGTGGAAGAAGGTCCGCATTGTGCTCGCGCGCCTCGCGCTCGAGAAGCGCGCGATCTGTATTGGGCGACGGTAGAATCTCGAGCGAAAGATCGAACGCCGCAGCGAGCGGCGCGCTGCGTTCAAGGAACATGCGAGCGTCGACGTTGTTCGGAACGACCGCGAGCGCAGTCGAAGCGCTGGCCGGCGACACGCTCGGAATCGTGAGCGCGTCGATCGTGCGCAGGAGCAGTTCGCGCAGCATCGTCAGCGTCGATTCCTTGAATGCACCGTACTCCGCCCGGATGATGTCGTCCCTCGCCACGATTTTGCCGGCAGCAAGACGCTGCAGCAACAGCTCCGGCGATGCGTCAATTGCGATGACTTCGTCGGCATTTTTCAAGAACGACATCGGAACGATCGTGCGGACGGGATGGCCAAGAAGAGTTTCCGCCGTCGCAGACACGGTTTCCAAATGGGCGATGTTGAATGCGCCGAGCACCGTAATCCCGGCAGCGCGGAGCGCGAGCGCGTCTTGCCAGCGCTTGCCATTGCGCGAATCGCCGAGATTGTCGTGCGCGAGTTCGTCGAGCACGATGACATCCGGTTTCGCCGCGATCGCCGCTTCGAGGTCGAACTCGGTATACTCTTGCGAAGCGATGGTAACGCGGCGCGTGGGAATCGTTGGAAGTTCCTCCGCGAGCCGTTCGAGGTCCGGCCGTCCCTTCGTCTCGATCCACCCGAGTGCAACGCGCTTGCCCGCGCTTTGAAAACGACGCGCGTCGGTCAGCAGACGCCGCGTTTTCCCCGCACCCGGGGCCGCCGCAACGTAGACGACGAGTCTCGCATGATCGCCGTACTCGCGCAGCAGCTGCTCGGGGGTGGAGCGTTCCATTGCGGCTAAGCTTCGCTCCGATGATACCCGCCCTCTGCTACGGTTTATTAGTTCTTGCGTGGGTCATCGATCTGCTGACGCCACAATTGTTCGTAGCGGCAATTCTGCTCAACGGGCCGATCGCGCTATCCTCGCTTGCACTCCGTCCGCAACTGACGGTGCGTCTCACGCTTGTGGCCGAAGTTGCGAACATTGTCGCGGGATATGTCAACGGCATGCAGGCAGGCTACCATTGGGACGCGATTGCCGTCGGCGACCGGATTCTTTCTGCAGCATCGTTCCTGCTCGTCGGTGCGCTGACGATTCGTAGTCAAGAGCATGCGCGGCGTGCCGGCGAGAGCGAAGAACGGGAGCGCCTTGTGGCGCGCGAGCGTGCGCTGCGTCACGCGATGGAAAACGTTCGCGCAACGCTTAACATGGAACTCGTTTTGCGTTCTGCGGTTCGTGAAGCGTCGGCAGTAACCGGAGCCGACGTTGCAACGATCGCGGTGCGGCAAAGTTCGTTCGATCTCGCCGACTGGTATGGTTGCCGGGCCGGCGACGACGAGGTGCGCGTCGAGCGGCGTCCGCTCACTCCTCAGGAGGCGTCGTTGATTGAACGCGCGCGCGGAGCAAAGCGGGTCATAGCCGTTGACGCCGGCGATCCTTTAGGACGGCTGCTGGGCGCGAACGCTTTGATTGCGTCGCTCGATACCGAATCGAGTGAAACATCGCTCGTGCTGTCATGGCGCGAGCGCGTTCCGACAACTGACGAACGGGACGCAGTGCAGGCATTCGTCGACAATCTTCGAGTTGCGCTACAGCAGGCGCGCCTCTTTGTGCGGCTCGCCGCGCAGAACGACGAGATCGCGCATCAGAAGGACGCGTTGCAGCAACGCAGCGACGTCATTCGCGATCTCGTGTATGCCCTTGCGCACGATTTGCGTACGCCGTTGGCAGCCGCGGACATTACGATGACGCAAGCGCTCGAGGGCGCGTACGGCGACCTGCCTACACGCTATCGCGAGGTCTTGAAAACCACCATCGCGTCGAACGAGGATTTACGCCGGCAACTGGAAACGCTGCTCCTGGTCGCGCGCTATGAATCGGGAGAGGATTCGCGTACGTTCGCACCCTTCGCGGTTCACCCGTTGCTCCGGCGCGTTCTTGATGAGATGCAAGCAATTGCGGCGCAGCGAGGTGTGGCGCTACGGTTCGATGACGAGGACGCGGGTGTTGAGTTGACGGCGGATTCGGACGAGATCCGCCGCGCGGTTGTGAATCTCGTCGTCAACGCGATCGATGCGACACCGGCCGGAGGAACGGTCAGCGTTGCGGTGCACCGTAACGGAGTACTGACGATCGACGTGATCGACGACGGCTATGGCGTCGCTCCTGAACGCCGCGTGCAGTTGTTCCAACGTTTCGCCGGCGTGCGCGCCGGCGGTGGAACCGGTCTCGGCCTCTATATCGTTCGGCGTATCGCAGAAAAATACGGCGGGACGGTACGCTATGAACCGCTCGAGCCGCACGGCAGCCGGTTTACGCTTGCGTTTCCAATGCCGAGTCGCGCATGAGTGAGCGCCGCGCACGTGCGGTCGTCGTAGAAGATCATGCGCTCACACGCGAAGGCATGAAAACGTTGCTCGCAACCGCGTTCGACGTCGTCGGTGAAGCGGCGGACGGTCCATCGGGATACGAAGCGATTGCGGCGTTTCACCCGGACGTTGCCGTGATCGATCTCGGACTTCCGGGCGAAGACGGCATCGCGCTCACCCAGCGCGTACGCAAAGATTTTCCCGAGACGCGCGTGGTGATCATGACGATGATCGACGTGCAAGAAGAAGTGATTGCGGCGCTCGCGGCCGGGGCCGATGCATATTGTCTGAAGTCGTCGCCGGCGCAGACGTTGATCGATGCGGTCCGTATCGCAAGCGAAGGGGGTGCGTATTTCGATCCGCGCATCGCCCACGTTGTGCTCGGGCGCTTTTCGCAGCCCGCCGTTGTGCCGAAGGGCGATTCACCGTTGACGCCGCGCGAAGTCGATGTTCTGCGCTTGATTGCCGACGGAAAAGCAAACACCGAGATCGCGACGGAACTTTCGATCGGTCTAGGAACGGTCAAAGGCCACATCCGTGACATTCTCGAGAAGCTCTCCGCCGCCGATCGCACCCAAGCGGCGGTGGTCGCGTTGCGAAAAGGCTTTATTTAGCGGCGTTTGCCGTCCGCGAAGAGGGCCTGCAGCTTTTCTCCCGCGCCGTTCTTCACGACCGCGACGATGCGATCGCCCGGCTGCAGTTGCGTGTCGCCGGTCGGGATCACCATGTCGTCCATGTGTTCGCGTTCGATCGCGACGAGAACGCTGTTGCGCGGAATCGCGATTTCCGAAATCGTGCGCCCCGCTGCAGGAGAGCCTTCCGGCACGCTGACGCGAACCAGACTGAGATTGCCGCGTCCAAACAAATGCATCGTTTCGAGCGCCGCGGAGTAGCTCGCGGCGTTCACGTGTTCGTTCAGAACATCCAGAATGATCTCGGTCGATGAAATGACCGTCACGGGGTCTTCCGGGTCGAGCGAGTCGAAGATCTGCTTATTGCGTGGATTGTTGACGCGCGCGATACACCGGGCTTTCGATTTTTTCTTCGTGAGCAGCACGACGACGAGGTTGTCTTCATCGTCACCCGTGTCGGCGACGACGACGTCTGCACGTGCAACGCCGGCGGCATCGAGAACCATCGGATCGCAGCCGTCGCCGACCATCGTCGCTTGACGATCGATTAGCGTGTCGAGCTGTTTGGCTTTTTTATCGTTCTTTTCGATGACGACGACTTCGTGATTTTGATTGAGCAGTGCGCGGGTCAAGTACGAACCCACTTTACCGCCGCCGACGATGATGATGAACATCTTTGAAAATTATGCCGTCTTTGCTTCCGGTGTTGCACCGTGGAACATCTTTGCGAATTCGCTGATCGCTTCGGGTGCGACGATCGCGTTGATCTCGTCGCCTTCTTGAAGAACGGTATCGTTGCACGCCACGAAGATGGCCGTGCCCCGGCGCACGGCGCCGATCCGTACGAGACCTTCGCGCTCGATCTCGGCGACGCGTTTGCCCGCATAAGCGCGATCGAGGACTGCCGAGAGCGATGTGAGTTTTCCGAAATCGAACGAGTGCATCGGATCCCATGGTGCTTCCATGAGCGTGTCACGGATGAGTTTTGCACCAACCGTCGTTGGAACGACCGTCTGAACGCCCAGTTCGCGGTACATCTGACCGCGGGGCGGATCGTAGATGCGACAGACGACGCGAGGAATTTTGAACATGCGCTGCGCGATCAATGCCGCCATGATGTTGCGGTTGTCGCCGTCGGTGACTGCGGCAAAACCGTCGGCGCTTTGAGCGCCGGCTCGTTTGAGAACATCGTAATCGATGCCGGTGCCGACAACGACGTGTCCTTTGAATTTTGCGCCCAAGCGCTTAAATGCAGCCGGGTTCTCGTCGACGACGATCACTTCGTGACCGTCCGCGTCGAGTAATTTTGCGAGCGCCGAGCCGACGCGACCGCACCCGACGATAAGGTATCTCATGAGCGAGGAGTAGCGTTCTTTGCTGGCCCTCGGCCTCCCCTGTGGATTTGCTTGGGAATCGGTGCAGGAGGAGCACCTGAAGCTCAGAATTAACGGGAGTTTTGTCGGGGCGTGGCTCAGCTTGGTAGAGCGCTACGTTCGGGACGTAGAGGTCGCTGGTTCAAATCCAGTCGCCCCGATAGTTGAACAGGGTTTGCTTGCCGAACCCCTGGGGCTTGCGATGGAGACCCGTCGCGAGCCCCATCTGATTGTTAAGGGATCGTGTTCGCCAGATTTAGTCCGGCATCAAGGCGCGTGCTGCGTGCAGCAGAGCAAGAGTGCCGAAACCACAATCAGTACTACGTCGGTGCGGAGCACCTGATGCTCGCGCTGCTCGAAGAACGCGATCCGCACATTCTGCAAGAGTTGAAATCGTCGGGGATCGATATTCGGGAATTGCACGCGGAGATGCGCCGCGCGCTCGGCGCTGCGGAAGACCGCCTCTGGGAGGGAATCCTCGTGACGCCGCGCGTTCGCAAGATCGTCGCACTCGCCGAAGAACACGCGGGCGAGCGGCCAGTGGAACCGGCTGATCTCCTCGTTGCGCTGCGCGCCGAAGGTGGAAGCCTCGCCGCAGAACTTTTACGGCGCGCCGTGCAGTCGGCGACCCCCGCGGAGTAATTCTTGGGACACCTTCAGGACGTCATTATCTCGCTTGTCGATCACTACGGATACGGTGGACTCTTTGTCGTCATGGCGCTCGGAAATATCGGCGCGCCGATCGGCAGCGAAGTGGTATTGCCGCTTTCGGGTGCGCTCACCGCTACCGGCCACTTAGCTAACGTTTGGCTAACGATCGTCATCACCGTGCTCGGCGAACTGGCCGGCGGTACGGTCGGTTATCTGGTCGGACGTTTCGGCGGCAGGCCGTTGATCGACAACTACGGCAAATACGTGCACCTGACGCACGAGAATCTCAACCGCGTTCAAGCGTTTTTCCAGCGCTATGGAAGTTTTGCGATTTTCATCTGCCGCTTCATTCCGGTCATCCGCGGCATCGTTTCGATTCCCGCCGGCCTCGCCGAGATGAACCTGCTGCATTTCTACTGCTGGTATGCGCTCGGTTCGCTCGGATTCTGCGGCTTACTCGTGTTACTCGGATTCGAAGCCGGCGATCACATCGATTCGCTCACGCCTATGCTGCACAAAGGCGGCCTCCTCATGGCAATCGGTGCGGTCATCGTGATGATCGCATTATGGTTCGTGTTTCGTAAACGCGCGCAACGCCGCGAAGCGTAGCGGCGTGCGGCGCCAAGTTGTACGGCAGCGTCATCCGCATGTCCTTATATTTACTTAACGCTCCGCTCGCATTGATGTGGGCACGGACTGCGACTTCCGGGATAGCCTCAACCGTCGAAACGGTTTTTCTGTAGCCAGGCGAGGACCGCTTCGCGACGCTTCCGCAGACTCTCGACCGTTGCGCGCGCGATCGGCCCGCCGTAGCGCTGATTCAGTGCCGCGTGAATTTTCTTGTGCTCTACGTTGAATCGCTGCGATGCTTGCGTGACGAGGTTTGCGAGCGATTTTCGCAAGAGTTCTTTCTCTTCGGCCACGCTCAATACGTAGTCGTCTTCAGGCTGCGGCGCGGGCGGTGTTTCTTGCGTGAACTGCGGCCGCGGCTCGGCAAGATAGGCCGATGGATTGAAAAGCGGTCCGTAATCGAGAACGCGTTCGCCGTCGACGTTTGCAGCGATCGCTTCGAACAGATTGTCGGTATCGCCGCGCTCGGTGCGCACGCGTTGCGCGAGTTCCAGTTCGTCGAGATCGCGACGGACGTTTAGGACGCCGCGAACATCGGCCGTCACGCGTCCCGCGAGTTCGCGCAACCGTGTGTCGTCGGGAAGATAAACGAACGCGTGCTGTTTTCCGCTGCCCGCGGCGCGAACGAACCGTCCACAGAATTGACGGAAGTACATCTCGGTGACGACGTTGCTCGCATAGATGCCGACGCGTAAGCGCGGAATATCGACGCCTTCGGAGACCATGTGCACGGCGACGATCCACGGATCGGTGCTGCGCGCGAACGATGCAATGTTGCGCGATGCGTTGTCCTCATCCGAGAGCACGATCGTGGGTTCAGAACCCGTGCGCGCGCGAAGCAGGCCCGCGAGAAAGCGCGCGTGCTCCTGATTCATGGCGATCATCAATGCGCCCGCATCGCGGGCGTCGCCGCGGCGCAATTCGATCAACCGTTCGTGCGCTTTGGTAATGACGTCACCGATCCACGCTTCGTGGACGAGCACCGTCCGCAAGCGCTCGCTCATACGGCTCTTCGAACGAAGCGCTTGATCGAACGAGGCCTCGTGCAGCTCGCCGTCCTTGCCGACCCACTCTGCGTATCCGCCTTGTAAAGGAAAGATTAGCGGACGACAGACGCCGTCTTGCAGCGCTGCGGCATAGTCGTAGGAGAAATCCGCGACGCATTCGCCGCGTTCGTAACGCACGAACGGAATCGCGCTGCCGTCGGAGCGGAAGGGTGTCCCGGACAGGCTGATCCGGTGGGCGGCGTGACCGAACGCTTCGCGTAACGCGGAGCCCCATGTAGCCGAATCGCCCGCGTGGTGAATCTCATCGAGCACGGCGAGTGTCGGTACTTGAGCAAGTCGGCGATAGAGCGCGGGTGCGGCAGCAAGTTGCTGATACGTCACAACGGCGCCGTGGACGTCGGTCGCCAGCGCACCGGCCGCATTTTCGAAGCGATGATCGACGCGGACGCCCGCTTGCGCGAGCGCGGTCGCCGTTTGCGCTTTAAGATGTTCGCGGGGAACGACGATGAAGAGTCGTCGCACGCTGCGTTCGGCAAGCGCGGCGTGGGCGAGGCGCGCGGCGAAGCGGGTTTTACCTGCGCCCGGGGTAGCGACAATGAGCGCGTCTTTTGGACGCGCGGAGGACCACACCTCGAATGCATCTCGCTGCCAGCGTCGCAGGGGGAGCTTCCATGCCTTGAGCCGATCGTCCATGATGAACGGCGGCCTCTTCAAAGCGAAAGCCGTCCAGGCCTCGAAGGAATTTACGACAACACCATCATGCAGCAATCGACCACGCTCGAGCAGCGTCTCACGCAGGTTCCCGATTCACCCGGCGTCTATCAAATGATAGGCGCGAACGGGGAGATTCTTTACATTGGGAAGGCCGTGTCGCTGCGCAACCGGGTGCGCTCCTACTTCCAGGACTCGGCAAACCATCACATCCGCACGCAGGCGATGGTCGAGCGCGTGGTGGACGTGCGGACGATCGTCGTCACGAACGAAGTCGAAGCGCTGATCCTCGAAGCGAATCTGATCAAGCGCCACCAGCCGCCGTTCAACGTCCGGCTGCGCGATGATAAGCGCTATCCGTATCTCAAGGTCACGAACGAACCGTTTCGCGCGTGTAGTCTTCACGCGCATGGTCAAAGACGACGGAGCCCGGTACTTCGGTCCGTACACGAACGCGCACGGATTGCGCGAACTGATCGACCTCGTCCGTCTCGTCTTTCCATTGCGCACCTGTCGCGAGCCGATCGACGGCCGGCGCAAGCGCCCGTGCCTGCAGTATCACATCAAACGCTGTCTCGCGCCGTGCGTTGGTTATCAAACCGAGAGCGAGTACGATGCGATGATCGATGAAGTCGTTCTCTTCTTGGAAGGTAAGCAAGAGTCGCTGCTCGCCCGCCTCCAAAACGACATGCAAGAGTCGGCCGGGCAGTACAACTTCGAGGCGGCAGCGCGCCTGCGCGATCGTATCGTGCAAGTGCGCCGGGTGACCGAAGGGCAGAAAGTCGTCTGGCGCTCGCGCATCGACATGGATTTAATTGCGACGGCTCGCGGCCAAGGACAAGCGTGCATGCAAGTCTTCATGGTGCGGGGCGGCAAGCTAATCGGCCAAGAGCACTTCATCCTCGACGGCGTGCACGAGCAGAGCGACGCGGTGCTGATGGATGAATTCCTCAAACAGTTCTACACCGCGCGAACGGCGAGTGCGCCCGAGGGGAACGGCGTTTCGGCGTTGCCGGCCCGCGTCGCGCGCGACAACCAGGTCCCCGTGCCGGAAAAAGCACGTGCGCGCCGGACATCGTCGAGCGCGGCGGCGGTGCCGAAAGAAGTGCTCGTGCAAACGATGCCGGGCGAAGAATTGCCGCTGCTCGAGTCATGGCTTTCGGAACTGAAAGGTCAGCGCGTGCGCATTCTGCAGCCGCATCGGGGTGAACGCGCTGATTTCATGCGCCTCGTTCAAAAGAACGCCGAGCAAAATCTGAAAGCGTTCCTCGCGCATCAAGAGGTACAAGAGAGCGCGCAGGCGCGTTCGCTCACCGAACTCGCGGACGCGCTCGAACTCTCCGAAGTGCCGCATCGTATCGAGTGCTACGACATCTCGAACATCCAAGGCACCAATCCGGTCGCGTCGATGGTCGTCTTCGTCGAGGGGCGCGCGAAAAAGAGCGACTATCGGAAATTCAAGATTCAATACGATCGCGGACCGAACGACTTTGCGATGATGCAAGAGACGCTGCGGCGGCGCTTGCGCTATTTGCGTCACGAAACGGACGCGGACGCTACGTCGCCGGAACGGCAGCTCGCGAAGAAAGAGAAGTTCAACAAGAAGCCGGATCTGCTGCTGATCGATGGTGGTAAGGGACAATTGAGCGCTGTCGTCGAGGTGCTCGAAGAGATGGATATGACCGGTATCCCGGTCGCCGGACTCGCGAAGGAACACGAGTGGCTCTACGTACCGGGGAATCCCGACCCGATCGTCCTTTCCCCTAATACTGCGGGACTGCACTTGATCATGCGCATTCGCGATGAGGCGCACCGCTTCGCGGTGACCTATCATCGCCAACGCCGCGCGAAAGCGATGACCCGTTCCGCGCTCGATGCGCTCGCCGGCGTCGGACCCGTTCGCCGGAAGCGTTTGCTCGCGGCATTCGGTTCCGTCGCCGCCATCAAGCGTGCGTCGATCGACGAGATTGCGGCAGTGAAGGGAATGACGCCCTCGCTTGCCGCACAAATCAAAGGCGAACTCGAAAGCCCCCGCCGAGTACCCGCAGAGTAGGAGAGGCACTGATGCACTGGCTCTTGCGTTTCATCGTTACCGCGGTCGCATTGTGGGCGATTGCGACGTACGTACCGGGATTCTCCCTAAGCGGTTGGCAGTATGCCATCATTGCCGCGATCGTTTTCGGAATTGTGAACACGCTGATCGGTCCGGTCTTGAAGCTGATCTCGCTCCCGCTGACGTTTCTCACGCTGGGTCTATTCACGATCGTGATCAACTGGCTACTTTTCGCGCTCACCGTTTGGCTGTCGCCCGGATTCAAAACGACCGGCACTCCACCCGCGTGGGAAGCGACGCTTATCGGCGCGATCATCATGATGATCGTCGCAACGCTGGTGAACGTGCCGCTCTCGCGGCAGGAGCCGAACGCGCGAGTCTAGCCGAGCACGGCGAGCATCCAAGACGACAGCCGCAGAGCGACTGCCGGTTTCGGCGCGTGTAACCGAACGCTTGTGCGACGTGTTATAGTAGGTACTCGGCCTCGCGGTGCCTCCGCGGATTTTGGGCAAGCCCAAAACCGCAACGGATTCCGCGAAGCGGAATCCTTCGCGGGGCTGAACTAGGCTCGACGGGAAGATCCGTGGTCGGCGTTAGCAAGCGGAGTTGCGAGCTCTCCTAAAACGATCGCAACGGCAATATCTGCCAACAACGAATACGCACTGGCTGCCTAATTTAGGCTAGTCACCGGACGCGGAGGGTCGGCCCGAACCGCTCTGCTCTCCGGTCATTAACTCGGGCTGGTACGCACGCGTGATTCGACGGACGTACGAGATCAAGAATCTGCTGCGCGCGGTAAGTCCCGCTTTGAGACGTACGCGCGAGTAAGTCAAAGTCAAAGCTGAGCTTGGAGAATGCGCCGGGCAGGCTTTTCGGACTCGGGGGGCAGTACCCCGACAGCTCCACCAAAAACCGCGATATTTTCCGTGTAGCACCTTTGCCAGAGACCTTACGGACCTTAGTCCGCTTCGGTCTCTGGCAAAGGTACTACACGAAAAATCTCGCGGTTTTTGCGTTTTGGGGGCTGGCAAAGGGCGTCGCTGTTGGTGATGGATTAGGAGAGCTGGACGGCGTTGCGGACGGTCTTGCGGATGAAGAGCCGGTCGGGGTTGCGCGAACGGCCCATGAGGGTTCGGGTTTCACCGGGATGCCGTGCTGTAAATCCGCGACGCTCTCTTTTGAATATCGAGTGTTTTTATAGTGCGTGCGCACGAACTGAAGTGCGCGTACGGCGCTGTCGTGGGCCTCGGTTCCCGGTAGTTCTTCGTAGAGTTTGGCGAGATTGTAGCCGGTTGAAGGCAGCCATGTGTCCTTCGGATATGCGGCGGCCCACTGGTAATATGCTTCTTCGGTGTATGCAAGCAGATGCACTACGTCGTCCGGCATGCGCCGGTGATACTCGTAATCGGTTTTAAGTTGCGCGATTTCGTAGCGAATCCGTAGCGCGCTCATTTTCAATCTGCCGAAATACCTATCGGCGGGGGCTGCGGTATTCAAAGTTGCAATCAGAAGTATCGCCGTCAACGCTGGCATTTCCTCAGTATTCCCACCATCATCACTTTTCGTGCACGCAGCACCCTTATTGGCCCGGAGCACGGAATTGTACGTGCCTCTTCGCGGCGTCGTCGATCTGTTCGGGCGTTAAAAGCACCGTTGCTCGCGTCCGGATCGTGCCCGTCGCAGAGACGGTAAGAGCAATCGCTGCCATTGTTTCTTGATCGGGAACGTCGACGATAACGATCGCATCGTCAGATCGGAACGAAAAGTAAAGGGCTTCAACCGTTCCGCCAAACTGCGCGAGCACGTCCGCCGCAGCTTTGCGGCGCGCCGAACCTCCGTCTTTCAGTAAGCCCTTCGCGCCCTCCGGCGTATACGAGAGTTAAATCAGGAATTTTGGCAGGCCGGCGCCTGCACGTTTATGCGCGCGCTTCCGGCGGCGTTGATGTTATGAACGCTAGTATTTCCTCGCGCGGCAGGACATAGTCGTGCTTCTCCTGGGCGTGCAATTGCGTCGTTTGGACTACGTCTTGTTCGGTTTCGCCTTCGAATACCGTTCCACAGGGGGGACAGACGACGTATTTCATTGATGTTTCCTCTTGCGTAGATCGAGTAAGAAGCCGCGTACCATCGCTCGAGCTGCGGACCGAATGGCATCGATCGTCGCGTTCTCGTCGAGGTCGCACGCATCGCGTAAAACGTTCAGGGTTTCGACGCTGAGCAATGTCCCGAGCGCGCGCACCATGACGGCATACGTTCTTGGCGGAACATCGCGCCGCAGCGGCTCGAGGATGCCGTCCCACGCTCGCACCCAATGGCCGCTCAGAAGCGGAATGTGGCGTTTGTGTGCTTCTTCCAAAGAGTTCTCAAGAGAGATCTTCAGCAGTGTGCGCAGTTCGGGCTCATCCCGCAGCAATAGCGGCGCCAGCTCGGTGAAAACGAAATCGACGCGCTTGACGACGTCGGATTGATCCTGCGCGCGCGCGATCGCGTCTTTGACGGCATTAATGAGTGGATCCGCGCTCGCTTCAGCGAGCAGCGTTTCTTGTGTCGGAAAATACCGGTACGCCGTTGTGCGAGAAATACCGGCAGCATCGGCGACCTCCGCCACTGTCGGAACACGGCCGGCCGCGCGTAAATCGCGCGCTGCTTGCAACAACTGCAATCGCGTTCGCTGTTTCTGCGCGACCCTTCCGTCTTTGCTGACGGTGACGCGACAACCGGCTTGACGGAAGATCATGGCGTCGTTATAGTACCAGAATACCGTTATGGGATTCAAGTACCATAACAGCGTTTCGTGGAGATGTCATGCTGAAAGACCACATTATCCATCATGTAGCTGCCGGTCAGGGACCGTGCATCCGGTATGGCGGGCAAGAAATGCGCGTAAAGCTTGCCGCGGCACAATCGAACGGCGAACTGACCGTGATCGAAGACGATATCCCGCCGGATTCCGGTCCTCCGCTTCACGTGCACGAGAGGGAGAACGAAACGTATTACGTCTTGGACGGCGAATTCGAATTCGTCTGTGGACCGGATCACGTGACGGGCGGTCGCGGAACCTTCGTTTTTGCACCGCGCGGGTTACCGCATCGTTATAAAAATATCGGTCGCACTCCCGGACGCATACTCTTCGGGTTTACGCCCGCGGGCATAGAGAAATTCTTCGCGGAACTCGGCGCGCAAAAGGAATTGAATCCTCAGATCATGAGCGAGATCGCACGACGGCACGGCATTTCGATCGTCTGACCTCTGAAAGCTTTAGGGCGCTCCGCCTTCATCGCGCCAGCGCTTGAAGCGATCGCACATTTCGGGCGTCCAGCGCGGTTCGCCGGACGCCATCGGCGGCATTGCGCCGGATAATACCGTGGCGTAGATTGCGTCGGCGTGGGCCATGACAACATCCCTGTCGCTTAAATCGAGTCCCGCCGCCTTCATATGAGCGATGTCTGTGTCGGTGAACATCGGACGAACATCTTTGGCAAAGCTTAGGCTGCTCGGAATAGCCACGGTTTGACTCCTCTTAAAAAGGATCGCCTGCCACGTTATGATACGGCGCTGAGCGGTCAATTTGCAAAAAAAAGACAGCAGGATGCGCGATGGCGCATCCGACTCATGAAAACCATGACCACGTTCACGGCGGTACCGTCTAAGAGAACTAGATGCCAGCGGCGGATTGCAAGAGTGGGGCGAGGTTGATTGCCGCTGCCATGGCCTTATAGGCTGAAGCATTCGGGTGCAGGTGATCGCCGCTGTCGTATGAGGCGCGGATACGGTGAACGTCGTCCGGGTCGCGAATCACCGCATCGAAGTCGGCGATGCCGTCGAATGCAGGGCTTGTACGAATAAAATCGTTCACGGCAAGTCGCGTCCGCTCGCCCGCGTTCTCGTATGTGCGCCATCCCTCGTACGGCGTGATCGTGCATGCAGTAACGCGTAGTCCGTGCTCGTGAGCGCGCCGGGCGATTTGCTCCAGTCCAAATTCGATAGCGCGTGCATCGTACTGGTGCGGCGATTGTTGAATGTCGTTTATGCCGAGAAACACGATGACGGCTTTAGCGCCGCTCTGCGAGAGCACGTCGCGATCGAACCGGTCGAGCGCGCTTGGACCGAAGCGCTCAGAACCCAGAAGAATTCGACCGCCGTCGATTGCTTCGTTCAACACGCTAAGCCGCTCGGCCGAAGGGAGTGACGAGATCCGCTGCGCGAGAGCGTCGCTCCAGCGATCGTTTCCATTTACGGTCGAACCCTGGCCGTTCGTGATTGAATCTCCAAGCGCGACTATTGCACCGCGCGCCGGAGTCCCCGAAACGTCGATCGCGTCGAGAAGATACCAATTTCGGTAGCGCTGTGAAAAGCCGTTACCGCTTTCTTGATTGACCCGGTCACCCGCCGCGGCGAAACCATCTTGATAGGCGAGGTGATGGTACGTCGGCGGACTCGTCGGTCCGGGAACGTAGAGGCTCACGAGCAGATTGTCCTGCGGTGAAGTCCGTAAAGCGACCGTATCGCTGATAACGTCGGAATGCGACGGGAGCGTTACCGACGCCGAACCTGAAAAGCTAATGCGGCGCAACGTTGCGTGCAACGCAGAAGGCTCGCTACTGCTCGTTGCTACCGCTATGCTTGCGGCGGAAATGTGGAGCGCACGATCGCCGAAGCGATTGGTGAGCCGCACCCTGATTGCGTTTCCCCCAATGCCGACGTGGACGATTTCGCGCAGCGTCATGCTCGCGAACGAAACGTGCGTATCTACCGATGACGGAGCAGCTGACCACGCGCCGACCCACGACGCTAAAAGGAGAATCGCGGTTATCACCGGGCTTCACGTTGGCGGTAAACGCCGTTCGACCCCGCCGCGCCGGGGCCGGGCCGTCGCCGCGGCGTATCCGGTAGCATGATCGTTTTACTCGGCGTACTCTTGGTGGTTATCGGGTTCGCGCTGCGTTTCAACCCGCTCTTGGTCGTAACGGTCGCGGGAATCATTTCCGCATTGCTAGGGGGCGTGAGTCCGCTGCACGTTCTCGATGCGTTCGGGAACGGATTCGCCAGCAGCAGGTCCGTGACGATCGCATTCATCGTGCTCCCCGTGATCGGACTTCTGGAACGGTACGGTTTGCAGCAGCGCGCCAAGGCGTTGATCTCGCAAGCTGCAGCACTCACGGCCGGCCGGTTACTGTTGCTGTATCTCTTCGTTCGGCAGTTGACCGCGGCGCTCGGTTTGACGAGTATCGGCGGGACGCCGCAAATGGTGCGGCCCGTCATCTATCCCATGGCCGAGGGCGCCGCGATGCGCAAGCACGGTGAATTACCGGAACGCGTCACTGAGACGATCAAAGCGCATAGCGCAGCCGCAGATACGGTCGGTGTGTTTTTCGGCGAGGATTGCTTCGTTGCAATCGGTTCCGTATTGCTCATCGCAAGTTACGTGGATGCGAGTTATCATCTGAAACTCGATCCGCTGCAGATCGCGATTTGGGCGGTTCCGACGGCGATCGCTGCATTTCTCGTTCACGGCTTCCGTCTGCTCCGACTCGACAACCGGCTCGCGGAGATGACGAACGAAGCGTCGCCGGAACGGATCTCTGCGTGATCACCGCCGAGTGGATCTACTGGCTTCTCGGCGCGTTCTTCCTTATCGTCGGCGTGCAGATCGCGTTCGATCCTCAACATCCCAAGCGTTGGACGAATGCCCTCTTCTGGTGCCTCCTCGGAGCGTCCATGTGGTACGGCAGTTTCATTCCGAAGTTGCCGGCGTGGCTGCTTGGCATAGCGGTCATTGCAATGTCCCTCATCGCCGGATTCGGCCTAACCGGGGCGGGGAAGATTCGCACGACGAGCGAGTCTGAACGGATTGCGAGCGCGTCGCGAAAGGGTAATGCACTCTTTATTCCGGCGCTGACCATTCCCGCCGTTACCGTATTCGTGAGCGTCGTGCTCAGTCGTATTTCGATCGGCGGCCACTCCCTGTTCGCGGCCGGTGCTCAGACACTCGTTGGACTCGGCATTGCAACGATCGTCGCGCTCCTCGTTGCGACAATCATCTTGCGTCCGAAACACCCCGGGATCTCGATGACGGAAGGACGGCGTCTGCTCGAATCGATCGGCTGGGCGGCGTTGCTTCCACAAATGCTCGCAACACTAGGCCTGCTCTTTACGCAGGCCGGCGTCGGCACGCAAGTCGGGGCAATCGCGCATAGCATCGTTCCCGAACACTCGCGCGTCTTCGCAGTGCTCGTCTACGCGATCGGAATGGCCGTCTTCACGATCATCATGGGGAATGCGTTCGCCGCATTTCCCATCATGACGGCCGCGGTCGGCTGGCCGCTACTTGTAACACGAATGGGCGCGCATCCCGCACCGCTCTTTGCGATCGGGATGCTCTCCGGATTTTGCGGTACGCTGTGCACACCGATGGCCGCAAACTTCAACTTGGTGCCGCCGGCGCTGCTAGAAATGCGCGATAAGTACGGGCAGATCAAGGTGCAGATTCCGACGGCAGTCGTACTGCTCATCGTCAATATCTGCTTTATGTTGGTGTTTCCATTTTTATGATTGAAGAGCTCGCCCCGCAAATCGTCCCGGTCGTCGTTGCGAACCTCACGACACAATACCCATATCACGATTCACATCTCGCGCTCGCGGGTGAGCCGCGGCACGATCCGATGAACGCGCATCCGGCATTCGGCAATTCATTCGATTGGCATTCCAGCGTTCATTCACACTGGACGGCGATGCATCTGATCGAATACTTCGCGGCAAAGGGCGGAGAAAAGCCCGCGTCGCTCGGCACGTTGGAAGAGGCCGCCGCCGCGAACCTGCGCCGCGCACATCTCCATGAGGAGACATCGTATCTCGCGAAACGTTCCTTCTACGAACGTCCGTACGGGTGGGCGTGGGCGATGGCGCTTGCTGCCGTCGTGGATGCATCGACGCATCCGCTCCTTACTGATGCCGCGCCCGGGCTTTGCGCCCTAGCGGAACAGATCGCGGCGGAGGCAACGCGATGGCTGAACATCCTTCCGTTGCCGATTCGCCACGGCGTGCATTCGAACACGGCGTTTGCGCTGGGGCTGATGTTCGACGCATCGCAAACGCTCTGCTATGAACACCTGGCGGCGATCATCGCGGATCGTGCGCGCGAGTGGTTTTCTCAGGATTGCGATTGGCCGGCGCATCTCGAGCGCAGCGGCAGCGATTTTCTTTCGCCGGGCCTTGCCGAAGCAGACCTGATGCGGCGCGTCCTTCCGGCAAACGAGTTCGCGACGTGGTGGGCAGAATTTTTGCCGAACCTCTCAGCGGATTCGCCCATTCTCTGTGCGGTCGCGATTCCCGACGTCGACGACGGACACATCGTCCATTTGCACGGCCTCAACCTGTCACGCGCCGCTGCGCTGGCGCGCATCGGTCGTGCGTTAGAAGAGCCGAATCTTGTTGAATTCGGTCGGCGTCTGTATGCTGCGAGCGTCGGCCGTGTCACGTCCGGCTATTACAGCGAAACGCACTGGCTGCCGACATTTGCCTGGGATGCGGCTCGCAGTATCGACGGCGCCCAGTAGCTACGCCATCTCCGCCATGCGGCGGCATGAATCCGCGCATGTGCGGCACGTTTGCGCGCAGGAACGGAGTACGGTAATTCCGGTATGGTCGCACATCTCTGCGCACGCCGCGCAAATTTGCGTGCAGACGCGGCAAAGGTCACGATGGAACGCTGATGCCGTGTCGAGAAAGTCGGCGGACGTCGCGCAGATCTGCGAACAGTTGAGGAGAAGTCGCATGTCGTCATCATCAAGCGCGCCCACAACGTCCGGATGAACGATCATTGCTAAGCAGACCTGATGGCACTCCGTGCAATTGTGGAGACACTCCAACCGCATCTCCTCGGACATCGCTGTCGGCATCCGGCACCACCTTTCACGTGCGGGGCTGCAAAAAATAATACAGCAAGTCGCGCAGTGCCGCTACATTGAGCTGTCGCGGCCGCGACCCTAGTCAATGATCGATGAAATCGGAAACTTCGTTCATCGTCGACTCGCGGTGCACGGATTCCAATGCGAATCGACGGTGCTCGCCCGATTCTAACTTCACGACGACTTCATGCGGGTGCACGGCGGTTACCGTTCCGTGCAATCCTTCTCCCGGTATAGAGACGTGATCTCCATCCTTCAACAGCGCGTGAGCTTTCTTTGACGGCATGCGACGCGGCCTCCGTACGTTTCACTCTATCATTATCCCGCCTACCAGCCTACGGCCTCGCCGTCTTTGCCAAAGTCGGAACCGGCCGCATATGCGCCGTTAGGCAGCAGCATGATCGCTTGGTAACCGCCGAGGGGAGCGCGCGTGATGGACTTCACATGATGACCCATTCCGGCGAGCTTCTCACCGAGCAGATCGTAGAGCGGCGCTTCCAACATCAGCGTGTTTGACACCTGATCGTGACGGAAGCGAGCCATGTCGCCCGCTTGTTGAATGTTGACGCCGAGATCGACGAGATCGACGATCACTTGTTCGTGGCCTTGCGCTTGCATATCGCCGCCCATCAATCCGATCGTTGCAAACGGCTTCCCACCCCGCATCAGCATGCCGGCGCAGAGCGTATTGAAGGGACGTTTGTGCGGTGCGATGACGTTCGGACTCTTCGGATCGAGGGTGAAGAGTGCGCCGCGATCGTGAAGGATAAAGCCGTACCCCGGGACGGTGATGCCGGACCCGAAGCCGTCGTAATTACTATTCACCCACGACACCATATTGCCCCAACGGTCCGCCGTTGAAAGAACGATAGTGTCGCCCGCGCCGCTTTGTTCGCCGTCATTGCCAGGATCGGAAGCGCGCGACGGATTGATTTTCGAACACAGCGATGCGGCGTACGTATTGGACAGCAGACGGTCGAGCGGAACGGTCCCATGGTCCGGATCGGCGTTATAGCGATAGAGGTCGGCGTACGCGACTTTTTTTGCTTCAACGAGAAGATGCCAGTATAACGCATTCGCGGGTCCGAGGGACGCAAGTGTTTGATCGCCGGCGAGTTTCGGAACGCACTGCTGCAGAACGTTGAGTGCTTCGTTCGTTGCGAATCCCTGCGACGGCGGCGGCAGTTCCAGCACGTCATAGCCGTGATACGTCGTTCGTACGGGATCGCGCCACACGCCGTGATACGCGGCAAGATCCGCAAGCGTCATCGTGCCGCCAAGCGCGCGCGACTTCGCAACGATCGCGCGGGCGATCTCGCCTTTATAAAACGCGTCGCGGCCGTTTTTCGCGAGAAGTTCGAGTGCATGCGCGAGTCGCGGATTTCGGAAGATCTGTCCCTCGACCGGCGGCTTTCCGTTGACATACCACGTCGCCACCGAATCCGGATCGAGCGTCGTACAACAGCCGCGCAATGGAAGCGCATTCGGCAGCTGCCATTCGTGCGCGATGCGCTCGGAGAGCGGGAACCCGTTTGCCGCGTAGTCGATCGCAGGGGCGAGAACACGCGAGAGTTTCATCGTGCCGTAACGGTGAAGCACTTCATCCCATCCCCAGGCCGCACCGGGAACGGTTACGTCGAGAATACCGCCGTCGGGCATTCCGGAGCCCGGTCCCCACTGTTTAGGATTGTATGTGTATCCGAGCGCCGTCATGTGCGCGAGCGTTGCGCCGCTCGGTGCGGTGCCGCTCGCATCCAGCACATGCACGGCGTGCTCCTTGGCGACGTACACAATTGCGAAAAGATCCCCGCCGAACCCGACGTTCATCGGCTCCGTCACATTGAGCACGGCTGCCGTCGCAACCGCCGCATCCACGGCGTTGCCGCCCTGCATTAGAATTCGCAGTCCCGCTTGCGCCGCAAGTGGTTGACTCGTCGTCACGATGCCGTTTCGCGCCATGACGGGTGACCGGCTCTGTTGCAACCAGCCCTCCGCGCGCTCACCGCGTAGAGCGTTATTGGCGGCACCGGTTAACGCGACCAGAGCAAGACATGCGGCAACGACTTGAAGACGAAGTGCGCTCATTGCCGCATATTAATCGGCGGTCTCGTGGTCGCGGACGAATTGTTGCGGATCTTTATCGTGATCGTCGGCGCCGGCCTTGCCGCTCGGATACGCATTGCGCAAACGCAAGAACTGCAGCCCGAGCGTAATACGCTCGTCCATCTGCATGCATCGCCGCGCGGCCGGCAGCGGTCCGTCCTCTTCCTCACGCATGTGATCGTCGGTCGCGCGACGCGCGCTTTCGACCGCATCCTTCCAAGAATCGCTTCCGACGTCGTACCGGTCGGCATCGCGGACGGCGTCGCGAATTTCGTTATGGTCTTTGATCGCGTCAGCGACGTCGTCGTCATCGTGCGCCGCTTTCAGAAGCGCCGGATAAAACGAGTCCTCCTCGGCGACGGCGTGCGCGCTTAGCAAGGGACCGAGCTCGAACCACAAGTGGCGCAAGTCGTCCTCGGTGCTCGTGTCGGCGATACGAGCGAAAAGCCGGCGAAAGGTTGCATGGTCGTCGAGGATGAGCTCGACTACGTCATCGGAGACGATTGCTTTGTAGTCCATCTACTCTTATGTGCGCTTTACCGCGTCGCTATAAACGCAAGGCGCCGCCCGCTTGCGAACCGATGGGAAAGGCCTTTTCGTTTCCAGGGTAAGGAACCATGGAGGTAAGAACGTGCAACGAATCATCGGCCTGATCGCCGGCGCACTCATCCCGCTCTCGACTCTGCCGCTAGGGGCTGCAGCCGCGGAGCACACAAGACCTGCCGACCGTCCCGCAGCGCGAGCCGAAGTCGCGACGCCACGTGCGGTCGAGCGTCCCGTCGCTCGCGAGGAGTTCGCACCACGCCCCGTCGTGCGGGAAGAAGCCGCACCGCGACCCGTTGAGCGCGCGTATGCACCTCGCCCTGTGGTGCCTCGCGAAATCGAACCCCGGGCGGTAATTCGCGAAGACGATCTCCCGCGTCCGGTCGTACACGAATATGCACCGCGCCGGGTCGTCCGCGAGTACGCGCCGCGTCCGGCCGTACATGAATACGCACCGCGCCGGGTCGTCCACGAGTACGCGCCACGTCCAGTCGTGCGCGAACGGTATTCGGCTTTTGAGCGCCGCTACTACGCGCCGCGCGCAGTGACACATCAGCGTATCGAACGCCGGAACGCCTTCGTCCGGTACTACTCGCCGGCGCATTTCGCCAACGCGCGCATGCCGGAACGCGTAGTGTTCCGCCACTACGTGCCGCGCCGCGTCTTCCTCGAGCGCCCGGTGCAGATCGTGCGCACCTACGTGCCGGTTTATTACAACGCCCCGGTGCGCGTTCCGCTGCCGATTACCTGGTCGCCGGCGTACTACGGCAACAACACGTACTACGCTTACAACCCGAATTACGGCTACACCCCGTACGGCGGCTCCACCCCGTACAACGGTTACTACGGGTACAATAACTACAACGGTTACGATGGATACAACTCGTATCCGTACTACGCAGAGGACGCGTCGTATCCGCAATATCCGTATCCGAACCAGAACCAATATACCTATGGGTTCAACGCGCCGTACGGTAACAATCCCTTCGGCAACGCGCAACTCCAAGGCGTCGTTCTCTCGAACACCGGTAACGGCATTCTCGTGCTGACGCCGAACCTCGAGCCCATCTTCGTCAATACGTCGATCGCGCAGCAAAACGGCTACGTGCAGGGCAACATCAGCCCCGGCAGTTTCGTCAACGTATTCGGCTACAATACCGGCAACGAGTTCATCGCGACCTCAGTAGGCTAAGCGCGTGATACGATGGGGCGGTGCGTGCCGCCCCATCACTCGACGATCTCCTCGTTCGCGTGCCGCAACTCGGCGAACACACGGTTGCGCCGCCGGCACTTCGTCCGCTTCCGCAGATGCATACGATCGAGCGGGAGTTACGCGCGTCCATTGCATCGTCTCCCCTTGAAGCGCGCGGCTATGCGATGCTCGGAAACCTCTTCGCGCGGCAATCGCTTCATTTACAGGCCCGCGATGCGTATCTGCGTGCAACCGAAATCGATCGCAATTTCGCCGAAGCGTACATCGCGGCAGCCGAGCTCTCGAGCCTCGTTCGCGATGACGATGCGGCGCGCGAGTACGTACGACGCGCGCTGACGCTTCGGCGCCGATTCGACGACCCCATGCCGCTCGGCGCCCGGACGCCGGTGCTCATGCTGCTCAAGGACGCGCCGTACGCAATTAACGCGCCCCTCGAAATGATCTTGGATCGCTCGCGTGTCGCATTGCATAAGGTCTACGTCGGCGAAGAGCCGCGCGAACCGTTACCGGATCGTGCCGTTGTTCGTTGCAGGCGAGAATCGCCGGAAGCAGCGTTCGCGCGCTGAATGCGCCGCAGGTACTCGATCGTTGCGCTAGGGCGAATCTATCTGCAACACTTGCCGGAATCGAGGGCATGCACGTTGCGGCGGTTCGAATCGTCGCGGCGAGCGAACTGCGAGATATCGCGCTTCCCGCCGTGGTGCGTCCGATCGATTCGCACGCCGGGCGCGGACTCGCGAGCGTCCAAACGCCGGCTGAGCTGGACGCGCACGCGGAACGCTTCCCGTCAGCCCTGTACGGAGTCTCCGCCTTTGTCGACTATCGTTCGCCCGACGGATATTACCGCAAGTATCGCTTCATGATCATCGACGGAGCGGCCTATCCGTATCACCTTGCGATCTCGCCGCGCTGGATCGTGCATTATCGCTCGAGTCCGATGGAAGAGCATGAATGGATGCGGCTCGAGGAAGAACGATTCTCAGCGCAGCCGATGGCAGTTTTCCCACAGTGGAATCATGTCGCGGAGACGATTGCGCAGCGAACACAGCTCGACTATCTTGGACTCGACGTGACGCGCTTGGATGACGGCACAATGCTCGTGTTCGAAGCAGATCCCGCAATGCTCGTACATGACGAAGATGAATCCGGCCCGCTCTGTTTCAAACGCCCGTACGTCGATGCAATTCGCCCTAGCGTTGCATCGTCTCATCATGCGCGAATGAGGCGCGTTTAGGTCAGCGCGCCATAGGAAGCGAGAAACTCCTTGAGCATCGCCCACGCTTGACGCGATGCGATGGGATTGTAACTCGCGCGTTGATCGCAGAAGAATCCGTGATCGGCTTGACTGAATACGACTTGCTCGTGCGTGACGTTCGCATCGGTCAACGCGTCGGCGACGGCACGATACTGCTCGGGCGGAATGTGTTGATCGAGTCCGCCCCACAACATGAGGAGCGGTCCACGCTGCGCCGACGCGAGCGGAAGAAGATCCGGCGCAATGCCTCCGCCGTAAAACGAAATCGCCGCGCGCAGCGGAATGCGCGAATTCGCGAGGTATGCGACGCGCCCACCCATGCAGAATCCGACGACTGCCATCTCTTCCGGATCGACGCCGGCGTCGTCCGTGAGCCAGCCGAAGATCGCATCGATGTCCGCGGCTAAGCCCTCTTGCGTGAGCGCGCTCATATGCGCGCGAACGGTATCGAAATCGCCGTAATTCGCCGTAAAGCCGGGCGGAGCCGTGCGATGGTAGAGCTCCGGCGCAACGGCCACCATGCCGAGCGCCGCAAAACGCCGGGTGACGTCGCAAATATAGTTGTTGACGCCGTAGGCTTCTTGAAAGACGACGATTGCCGGCGCGCTCTTGACGTTCTCGGGGCGCGCCATGTAGACGTTCATTTTTGTGCCGTCGGCGACGGTCACGTTGACGAATTCGGTGCGAGCTACTGCTGTCATGGAAAACGACTTTACGGCGGCGCGATTCGCGCATCCCCGGCGCCTTGCCGTCGCTTGCCGTGCTCAGGAAGGACGCTCGCTGCGCGAGGCCGCAGAAACGAAGTATGAGCGTCGTTCTCGAGATTCATTTGGTCGTCGCGTTTTTGCTCGCGCTGTGCGCGATCATCTTCAGTTGGAACGCACAGGGTCGCCGGGTTGTCAATGCCGTCGCCGCGCTGCAGTTCATCGTCGGCCTGGTCGTCGCCGGAATGTTCGGCGCTTCGCATACGCCCTTACCGCCGCAAGTGTGGCTGCACATCGTCGCCGCGCTCCTCATTCTCGGATGCTACGGCCTGGCGATGCGATTCAGCAAGCGCGCAGGAGGCAGTGGTAGCGCGATGGCCTTCTCGGTCGCCGGATTGCTCCTCGTGCTCTATAACATCTACCTCGGCTGGTCGATGGCAGGCGGAGTCGCCAAGCTGTGAAGGCTTCCCGAATTCTACTCCTCGTCATCATCTTGATCGTTGTCGCGGCCGGGGCGTGGTGGCTGCTTCGGCCGCATGGTCCGGCCGCGAGCGGCGGCAACCTGACCGTCTATTATACAAAGATCGACGGTTCGAGCTTGGGCACATGGTCCGTCTCCCTTCGAGCGCCGCAACCGGGTGAAAGCGTGGCTGAACACCAACACAATGTCGCGCTCTACGGCGCGGTCCAATCGGTCGCGGGTCCGCCGAGCGAAGTTCAAGCCATTCGCTTTCCGCCCGGAACGCACGTGCTGAACGTTCTCGTTAATGGAACGACGGCAACGGTCGATCTTTCTAAAGAAGTGACCGCATCGGGCGGCGGATCGTTCGCGGAAAACGGCGAGTTCAAAGGTCTCGTCTATACGCTAACGGGAATTCCACCGATTAATGCGGTCCAGATTACGATCGAGGGCCGAAAAGTGGATACGCTCCCGGGGGGTCATCTTGAACTCGACACGCCGCTTCGTCGTTCGGACTGGTAGCGCGGTCGCGCTGCTCGTACTGCTCGTCGCCGGAGTCGTGCGAGCCGACAGCGCCTCTTACAACTTCGAAAATCAGACACTGACCTTCAGCCATTTGATGCGAACTGCGGCCGGCACGGCCGTCGGCGTCAACGATGCGGGATTTCGCGGTCTCTTGAAGTCGCTCGGCGCAACGCTCACCTGGCACCCAGGTGAGCGTTACGTTTTGATCGCGACGCCGCAGCCGACCGTTCTCAACTTCGCAGTCGGTCAGAAACGCTATGATATGGGCTTGCTCTCGGGTACGGCCGCGTTCGCGCCCTTCGTGCAGGGCAATGAAGTCTTTCTTCCGTTCGACGATGTGATTCACGCCTTATCGCTCGCAGCAAAGAACGACGGCGGTACGACGGTGCTGCAGCCGCAGCTTACCTCCGTCGACGTGCAAGGCTCGGGTGCGCAAGCGATCGTCGTCGCGCACGCGGCCGTTCCGCTTCATCCGCGCGTTGTTAGCGAAGCGCCGGATCGCGTCGTCTATGAGTTCGACGGCGTCGCCTCTTCGATCGACGGCTCGCGTGAGGTTAACGCGGGCGGTATTCGTTCGTTGCAGATGACGACCAGCGGCTCGATTCGCGATCCGCACGCGACACTGGTCTTGAACGTCGCCCCGAACACGCGCCACGACGTTCCGCACAGCAACAGCGGCGACTTCGAAGTCGGCTTCGGCGCAAACGGCGGCGCGCCGCCGCTCGTCGCCGCCAACGCGATGTCGAACGCCGCACCGCAGACGCAGCCACAGACGCAGCCGGCACCGGAGCAGACGGAAAGCGCAGCGCCCTCGACTTTACCCGTGGCGCCCGCGCCGGTAGACAATCCGGCGAGCGGCGCAAACATCACCGGCATTGCGGTGCAGCAAACCGGCGGCGGCACGACGGTGACGATTGCCGTCTCGGGCAACGCCTCGTACGAATGGCACCGGTTACGCGAACCGGACAATCGCTTCTGGATCGACATAAAAAACGCGCAACTGCAAAGCGGACCGCGTGACGAGGCCGAGGCCGATCCGCTCACCGGAATGCGCGCGCGTCAAATCGATCCGCAAACCGTGCGCATCGCGCTCTCGCTCAAGGGTCCGAACGAACTCTCCGTTTCTCCGTCCGCAACCGGCATCGCGATCAGCATCGGAGGCAACACCGTCGCCGATGCAGTGCGTGGCGGAACGGGAAGTATCGGCTCCGTCGTTTCGGCAAACGAGCCGCAAACGCTCGTGACGCCCGTGCCGCCGGAAGATTACGGCCGGCAGACCGTCGGAAGTAACGACAACGCGCCGTGGAAGTTCGGCGCGCGAAGCGGCTATGTTCCGACGAATCCGAAGCTCATCGTCATCGATCCGGGACATGGCGGCAGCGATCGTGGTGCGATTCGCAACGGCTTATCTGAGGCGGACGTGAATCTCGACATGGCCAAGCGCCTGCGCTCGGTTTTGATTGCGCGCGGGTGGCAAGTCCAAATGACGCACGCGACCGACGTCGACGTTTACGCGCCGAACGACAGCGCGCGGGATGAACTGCAAGCTCGCGTCGATATTGCAAACCACGCCGGCGCCCGCATGTTCATCAGCATTCACTCGAACAGCTTCATCAACAGCGGTCCGAACGGAACGACGACCTACTTCTCGAAGCCGATCGATGTTGCGCTCGCGGATGCGATCGATCAGAACCTCGTGCCGTTGCTCGGAACGAAGGACGACGGCGTGATCAAAGCACGCTACTACGTCACGCTTCACGCGAGTATGCCCGCCGTGCTCATTGAAACGGCATTCCTTTCGAATCCCGATGACTTCTCGAAACTCGACTCCCCGGGGTGGCGTCAGAAAGTCGCTCAAGGCATCGCGGACGGCATCGATCATTACGCCGCGCAGTATCCGGTTTCGGGCAGCGCGCAGTGATCGGCGTTTTTGACTCCGGACTCGGCGGACTCACCGTAGTCCGCCGAGTACGGGAACGTTTGCCCCAGACGGACATGCTCTATCTCGCGGACCAAGCGCATCTTCCGTACGGCGAGCGCAGCTACGACGAACTCTTTGCACTGCTCGAAGCGAATCTCGCGTGGCTGGATGCGCAAATGCCCGACGCAATTGTGATGGGTTGCAACACATCGTGTGCGATTGCCGACGCATATGGGTGGCCGCCCACGAACGCGGAAGTCTTCGATCTGCTCGACTCGGCGACGATTGCGTTGCAACATGCAGGCGCGCGCCGCATCGGCGTTGTCGCGACGTCGGCAACCGTACGTTCCGGCGCGTACGGACGGCGTATCCGTAATGCGATCCCCGACAGTGAAGTCTGGGAAGTGCCCGCACCGCTGCTTGTGCCGCTCGTAGAAGCGGGCAACATCGACGGCGCGGAGCCGCGTCAAGCGGTGACCGAGGTTATCACGCAGCTGCCCGCCGATTTGGATGCCGTTGTTTTGGCATGCACGCACTACCCCGTGCTCGACGCGCATTTCGCCGTCGCCCTCGGCGAACTCGTGTTGCGCATCGATCCGGCGTTCGTTCAAGCCGAACGCGTTGCGGAGTTTCTCGCGCGCAATCACGTTTCGCCCGAAGCGGGAACCGCGCGCTATGTGACAAACGCTGACTTGAACCGGTTCCATGAGAACGTTGCGCGGATAACCGGGGAACCCAATCCGCTGACCGAAACGCTCTCCGCCGAACCCCTTTCATCCTAAAAGAAACGCTCTCGAAGGAACATCGACATGCTGCAGCTTGCGCTCGTGTTTGCATTGGCAAACCCGTTTTCATCACCGAGTACATTGCCATTTCAAGCTCCGCCGTTCGACAGGATTACGGATAACGATTATCAGACCGGCATCGAAGCTGGAATGAAAGCGCAGATGCGCGAGGTCCAAACGATCGCGAACAATCCCGCACCGCCGACGTTCCAGAACACGTATGTCGCGCTTGAGAAGTCCGGCCAGATGCTCTCGCGCGTGATGGAAGCGTTCAACGCAGTCACCGGCGCGAATACCGATCCGACGCTGCAGCACATCGAAGAAGTGGAAGCGCCAAAACTCGCGGCGCATCAGGACGCGATCTACCTCAACACCAAGCTCTTCGCGCGCTTCGAAAACGTATACAACCGGCTTCCGTCGCTCCATCTCGATCCGGAATCGCAGCAGCTCGTACGCGTTACGTACGACGAGTTCGTCCACGCGGGTGCAAAGCTGAACGCGGCCGACAAGGCAAAGATGAGCCACATCGACGAGCAGCTTTCCGAGTTGCAGACCGTGTTCGCGCGCAAACTGCTCGCCGGCACGAAGGCCGGTGCGCTGACCGTCACGGACAAATCGCAACTTGCGGGATTCAGCGACGCGCAGATTGCAGCGGCGCAGCAGGCGGCCGAGGCGCGCAAAGACCCCGGCGGGTATCTCATTGCGTTGCAAAACACGACGCAGCAGCCGGCGCTCGCATCGCTCGACGATCGCGCTACCCGCCAACAGCTCTTCGAACATTCGTTGACGCGTACCGAGAAAGGCGACGAGAACGACACACGCGACACGATCGCCACAATGGCTCAACTGCGCGCGCAAAAAGGCGCGTTGCTCGGCTATCCGAATTACGCCGCCTACCGCCTCACCAATCAAATGGCGAAGACACCGGGCGCGGTGCAGAACTTTCTCGCACAACTGATTCCTCCGACGCGCGCGAAGATCCAGAGCGACGCCGCTGAATTGCAGTCGATGATCGATGAGGACGGCCGGCACTTCCAATTGCAAGCGTACGACTGGGACAAGTACGCCGAGCAAGTCCGTAAAGCGAAGTACGATTTGGACGACGATCAAGTGCGGCCGTTCTTCGAGATCAACAACGTCCTGCACAACGGACTCTTTTACGCGGCCACCCGGCTCTACGGCATCACGTTCAAAGAGCGCAAAGATATCCCGGTCTGGCAACCCGACGTCCGCGTTTTCCAAGTGTACGACAAGGACGGTTCGCCGCTTGCGCTGATGTACTTCGATTTCTTCAAGCGCGACAACAAGCAGGGTGGCGCGTGGATGAGCAATCTCGTCCAGCAATCCAAGCTGCTGGGCACGAAACCGGTCGTCTACAACGTCGAAAACATTCCGAAGCCGCCGGCGGGACAGCCGGTGCTGCTAACCGCGGATCAAGTGCACGGCATGTTCCACGAATTCGGTCACGCGCTCAATGGGTTCTTCGCGAACCAAGAGTACCCGTCGCTCTCGGGCGCGCAGACCGCGCGCGATTTCGTCGAGTACCCGTCGCAATTCAACGAACACTGGGCGTTCTATCCCGCCGTGCTCAAGCACTACGCGGTGAACTATAAGACCGGCCAGCCGATGCCGCAAGCGCTGATGGACAAGATCGAGCAGTCGCAGAAGTTCGATCAGGGCTATTCGCTCGGCGAAAGTCTTGCCGCGGACGAACTCGACATGGCGTGGCATACGCTGCCTGCAAGCGCACCGAAGCAGAACGTCGATACGTTTGAAACGCATGCGCTGGCGTCGTCGGGGACCGATTTCCCGAACGTCCCGCCGCGGTACCGCTCGAGCTACTTCGCGCACATCTGGGCGAGCGGATACGCCGCCGGATACTATGCGTACATGTGGAGCGAAATGCTCGATGACGACACGTTCCAATGGTTCGTGCAACACGGCGGCATGACGCGCGCAAACGGCCAGCGCTTCCGCGACATGATTCTCTCGAAAGGACACTCAGAGGACTACGGCCCGATGTTCCGCGCGTTCTACGGAAACGATCCGCAGATCGGCCCACTCCTCCAGTATCGGGGCCTTCCGACGAAATAGTTTACGAACGCGGTTCGATGATAAGCGCGCTCTCGGCACGTTGAACGAGAGCGTGCTTTTCTTTATCCGCCGGTGTGCGGCCGGATGCGAAGGGCTCGCTGTAAATGATCATTAGCTCTTTCCGGGCTTCATCGAGCGTATGCACGAAGCGAACCGATGAGAGCGTTGGTGGAAGAACGTAGCCCTTCGATGCAATGAGCGTATAGATGTGCTGCTGGTCGGATCCGGAGTTGAATGCCGCCGGCACGGCATAGCCTTTCGCTCTGATGATCGCCGCGAGCGCCGTTGTGTCGGGCTTCGAAGGCGTGCTGCTCTCGGTCCACGTATCGACGAAGAAACTCAGTCCGCCCATTGTCGCGTGTTCTTTTGAATCGTACGTATGATGCAGATTGGGCATCGACGGAATGTAGCCTTCGAATTGCACCCAGTAGAGCCGCTTCACGTGTTTGTTACCGTCGGCCTCGACGAATGCAAACAACTCGCAGTTCGCAATTCCGAAGAGAACCCAGCGGTCCGTGCCGACATATGTGGCCGCTTTCGGCAGCGTAATTTGCACTGCCGGGTCACCCGTCGACGTGATGACGTTCGCCGTCACGATGCGTTGAGGGAGAAGAAGAGCAAGCAAGAGTGCAATGTACGTCATTGGTGCCATTGGCCTAATTCAATTCGTGGTGTCACGCGGTACACTGGAACTCCTATGCGGCCAGTTGCAGGCAGTGAGCGGAAACCGTACCGGGGCGCGCGGGCCGTTCGTCACGCCGATCCATCGGAACGCCTCGAAGTTACCATCGTACTGCGGCGCAAATCGCACGCCACCAAGCGTGCGCGGATGACGCGCGCGGAGTTCGCGCATGCGTGCGGCGCCGACAGTAGCGATATGAAGGCCGTCGGGCAGTTCGCGCAGGCGCACGGACTCGAAGTCCTCGAAGAGCAGCCGGCGCGACGAACGATCCGCCTCGCCGGCACGGTAGCGGAGTTGAATACAGCGTTCAACGTCTCGCTTCAAGTTTTTGAGTATGAAGGCGGCTCGTATCGCGGACGTACGGGCGCAGTGCATGTTCCTGACGAGCTCTCCGATGCGATCGAAGCGGTGCTGGGTCTCGACAACCGGCCTCAAGCGAGAACGCATTTCCGCCCTGCCGCCGCGCCGTCGGTTTCGTATTCGCCCGTGCAAATTGCATCGCTGTACGACTTTCCAACATCATCCAACGGCGCCGGTCAATGCATTGCGCTCATCGAACTCGGCGGTGGCTTCACACCAGCCGATTTGCAGACGTATTTCGCGGGCTTGAATCTTCAGGTACCGGACGTGGTTGCCGTTCCGGTCGATGGTGCGCAGAATGCACCAACGGGCCAAGTCGACGGTCCCGACGGCGAAGTGATGCTCGACATCGAAGTTGCGGGCACGATTGCGCAGGGCGCGCGAATCGCCGTATACTTTGCGCCGAACACCGACGCCGGCTTCCTCGATGCGATTACGACTGCGCTGCATGACACGACGAACAAACCCACCGTCGTATCGATCAGCTGGGGAGGTCCGGAATCGACGTGGACGCAGCAAGCCATGACGTCGTTCGATAAGGCGTTTGCGGATGCGGCGACGCTCGGGATTACGGTGTGCTGCGCATCAGGCGATAACGGATCCAGCGACGGCGTGTCGGACGGCCAAAACCACGTCGACTTTCCGTCGTCGAGCCCGAACGTCGTCGCTTGCGGGGGCACCAGCGTCCAGACCAGCAACGGCACGCTCACGTCGGAATCGGTCTGGAACGGCGGCACATCGGGCGGAGCGACGGGCGGCGGCGTCAGCAGCGTTTTTGCGCTCCCATCGTGGCAGCAAAATCTCGAGGCCACGGAAAACGGCAGCGCTGCTGCGCTGAAAAATCGCGGCGTTCCCGACGTCGCAGGCAACGCCGATCCGAATACCGGCTACAACGTGCGCGTCGATGGACAAGATGCGGTGTTCGGTGGAACGAGCGCCGTAGCGCCGCTCTGGAGCGCACTTTTTGCGTTGATCAACGCATCACGAAGCACATCCGTTGGATTCGTGAACGCGCAGCTCTATGGCGACGAACCGGATTTCAACGATATTACGAGCGGCAATAACGGAAGTTTTTCGGCGACGAAGGGCTGGGACGCGTGCACCGGTCTCGGCTCGCCCGACGGATCGAAAATCGCGAGTGCGTTAACTAAATAGCGCGCGACGCTCGGCGCGAGTCCCCGAGGGTTCCTGCCGCGCGATTTGTAAAGCCTTGCACCGTGCGATTACTGATCGTGGAAGACGACGATCGACTTGCGGACGCAATGCGCCGCGGGCTGCAAGATCAAGGACATGTCGTCGACGTCGCGGAGGATGGCGTGGCGGGACTGGGTCTCGCATCAGAGCCCGGGTACGACGCGATCGTCCTCGATTTGAACTTGCCGGGACGCGACGGACTCGACCTGCTGCGTACGCTCCGCTCGACCGGCGTCGCGACGCCGATTCTGATCGCGACGGCCCGCGATGAAACTGACGACGTCGTTGCGGGTCTCGACGCGGGTGCGGACGACTACATTCGCAAGCCGTTTGCCATGCGCGAACTCGAAGCGCGCTTGCGAAGCGTCGCGCGACGCGAGGCGCCGCCGGCTCCGGTGTTATTAAAAGTAGGAAACCTTACGTTCGATCTTGCGACGCGTCGCGTCACGCGTGGAGAGCGCGAGATCGATCTCACGGCGCGTGAACTCGCCTTCCTCGAATATTTCATGCGCAACGCGGGACGCGTCCTCACCCGCCCGATGATCGAAACGGCGCTCTGGGATCGGACGAGCGAAACGACGTCGAACGTCGTCGATGTGTACGTACGCCGGCTACGGCTGAAGATCGACGCCGAAGGCGAGCCGCCGCTGCTGCAAACCGTTCGCGGCATCGGCTACCGCATGGAACGGGTGGGTTTGTCCGTTCAGGACAAACCCTTATGAGTCTGCGTACGCGTCTTGCATGGACGTACGGGATCGCGGTATTCGTTGCCGTCGGCATTCTGGCGATCGTCTCGCTGACTGCCATCGATCGTTCGTTGCGGAGCTCGCTGGATTCGCGTCTCGACACGTCGGCTGCTGCAGCGACGGCCATCACCGACGTACATCACGGTAAGCTGGAGCTCGACGAGGAAGATCGCGGGCAGTTGGTCGATGCAATGGCCGGCGTGATGGAGATCGCCATCTTTACCAATGACGGCCGTTTATATATGTCGACGGTGGCGACCGTACCGCCGGCGATCGCGCAACTCGCGACGGCGCAGACGCCAAACGGCAACTATACCGTGCGTTCCGGCGATACCGACGTCCGTGTTGCGATTTCTGCGATTCAACGTGCGGGAACGACGTACGGAATCGTCGCGGTCTGGGAAGGTAGCGGATTCATCGATGAGTTCGACCGCTTCGCGATCGTCGCCATGGCGCTTGCGGCACTCGGCGTGGGCGGCGTCGTCGTGATTCTGTCCGCGACGCTCGCGCGCCGCGCGCTCGCACCACTCGAGCGATTCACGACGCTCGCCACGGAGATCGAGGCGCACGATCTTTCACGGCGCGTCCGCGCGCAAGGCGCAGATGAATTGGGGCGTCTGGGATCGGCGTTCGACCGCATGTTGGATCGTCTGGAAGGCGCCTTCGGGCGCCAGCGCCGCTTCACCGCGGATGCATCGCACGAGTTGCGCGCGCCCCTTGCGGTGATTCGTGCCGAAGCCGACGTCGCGCTTGCGAAAGATCGAACGACGGCAGAGTACCGCGAAGCGTTGAACACCATCGTCTACGAAGTCGATCGAATCGATGCTCTTGTCGATGCGCTCCTCGTTGCCGCGCGCGCGGATTCCGCGCGCTTGCAGTTCGACGCTGTCGATATCGGTGAAATCGTCGCTTTAACAGTGGAGCGCTTTCAACCGGCTGCCGCCGCGCGCAACATCACGATCGAGACCAAGGGCGCGCATACGTTCGTCAACGGCGATGCGCAAGCGTTGGAACGTGCGATCTCGGCCGTTATCCATAATGCAATCGACTTCGCGCAACATCGCGTTACGCTGAACGTCGAGCAAAAAGATGCTGAAGTCGACCTGTGCGTTGAGGACGACGGCCCGGGCTTTACGGAAGAAGGCTTGACGAGCGCGACCGAGCGGTTCTGGCGAGCTGACCCGGCGCGCCGGCGCGGTGGAACGGGTCTCGGTCTGTCGATTGCCGATGCAATCGTCCGCGCGCACGGCGGCAGCATAGCCCTCTCCAACGTCGGCCCGCACGGGGCGCGCGTACTGCTGAAACTGCCGTTCATCGGTGCGTCATCTGCGCCCAGCACAATGGGAGGGTGAATTTCGCTGCATTCGGAGCCCGGTACGAGAAGGTCATCGTCTTTGTCGTAGCGGTCCTTACCGTGCTCGGCGTGTACGCGTACACGACGATCCCGGCAAGCATTTTTCCGAACATGAGCTTTTCGCGCATCGACGTGGTGGCCGACGTGGGAAACCTGCCGCCGAATCAAGTGCGCACCGCAGTGAGCCTGCCGCTCGAAGCGGCCTTCCAAGGCTTGCCGTCAGTCACGCGCGTGCTCACGACGTCGACGCAAGGCAATGCTGAGCTGATCGTCGAGTTCGATCCGAAGACGAGTGTGCAGGGCGATCTCACCTACGTCGATCAAGCCATCGGCCAGACACATAGCGCATTGCCGCCGAACGTCAACGTGCAGGCGTCGATCGTCAATCCCAACAGCGAACCGATCGTCTCCTATGCGCTCACGTCGTCGACAATGTCGCAGACGCTGTTGCGCGAACTCGCGCAGCAGTCGATGATTCCGCGGTTTTACGGTGCGGCGGGTCTTGCTCGCGCGTCGGTAACCGGCGGTCCGGATCGTGAATTCCACGTGGATTTGAATCCGAGCGCACTCGCGCAATACGGCCTTACTGCAGACGATGTCGACAATGCGCTGACGCAAGCGACGCAAGTAACGCCGGTCGGATTGCAGATCTCACACTACGTGCGCAACGTCGTGGTCATCGACGCAAACGTGCGCACCGCGGCAGATCTCGCGCGCATCACGGTGCCGACGAAGAAGAACGGAGCCGTTCCGATCGGTGCGCTCGGTACGGTCCAGCTTGGCGTCGCGCCGAAGGTCAACGACGTGAGCTTCGATGCGCAGCCGGCCGTTATCTTGAGTTTCTATGCGTTGCCCGGCGCCGATGCAGTAAAGATGGCCGACGATGTGGCGCATCGCGCCGGCGCGCTCTCGCGAGCGCTCCCGGCCGGCACGCACCTGACGCGGTTCTGGGACCAGACGGTGCTCGTCAAGGAATCGCAGGCGTCGCTGCGCGATGCGATTCTCATCGGTGCGCTGCTCGCAATCTTCGTCATTTTCATCTTTTTGCGCAATCTGCGGATGACACTCGTTGCAGCGATCGTGATTCCGATCGCGATGTCGATTGCGATCTTCGTCATCGGTGAAACGGGCGAGACGCTGAATCTGATGTCGGTCGGCGGTCTCGCAATTGCCGTCGGTTTGATCATCGACGATGCAATCGTCGTCATCGAAAACATCGCGCGAAACCATCATGAGCGGCCGAATATGCCCACGCCCGAAGTGGTGCGGTTTGCGATGGCGCAGATCGGTGGAGCGATGGCGGCATCTACGACAACGACCGTCGTCGTGTTCATACCGCTCGCGCTGCTCTCGGGCGTGAGCGGATTTTTCTTTCGCGCGCTCGCGTTAACGCTCGCGTCGTCCTTGATCGTCTCGCTTGCGCTCGCGCTCTTTCTCGCACCCGCGCTCGCTAAGTGGCTGATTCGCCCGCAAGACCAGGATCACGAAGGCAAAGACGATGTCATCGGCCGCGTCCTCGAGCGCTATGAACCTTTGTTGCGTTGGACGCTCGCACACCGCGCAATCGTTTACGGTGGATCGGTCGTCGTGCTCGTCGTCACCGTACTGCTGCTCAGCCGTTTGCCGAGCGATTTTCTTCCGAAACTCGATGAAGGTCAGTTCGAAATCGCTTATCAACTGCCGGTAGGGACGAGCCTCCAGGCCTCCGGTGCGGCGGCGCAACGGATGGAAGAACTGGTATTGCGCGATCCCGCTGTTCTGTCCGTTGGACGGTGGACGGGTATCGATACGAACGGCGTCTCGCCCGTGCCGCAGAATCGCGGTATCATTCGCGTACGGCTCAAACCGGCGAATCAGCGTGCGGCGTACGAAGACGTCAGCGACCGGCTTCGCGACGTGTTGACGTCTGCGTTTCCCGGGGCACAACTCGACTTTCACCAGATTCTCGAAGACATGATCAACGATGTCAGCGGTGCGCCGGCGCCGCTCCAGATCGAGTTGCAAGGACCCGATCAGGCGACGCTCGTGAAATACGCGAATATCGTCGCGAAAAACATCGGCAAGGTAAACGGCGTCACCGACACGTTCTCGGGTGTCGTCTACACCGATCCCACGATTCGTGTTTCTCCCGACCAGCGGCGTCTCGCGCAACTCGGCATCCAATCCTCATCCCTCGCGAACTCGCTTGCGGCGCAGACGCAAGGAGCGGTGGCAACGACGATTCCTGGTGCGAACATGGTCGTGCCGGTGCGCATCACCGTCGGCCACGCCGGCGCCGCGTTGAACGAAAACACCGTCAATACCCCGAGCGGGCCGGTCGCGTTGCCGGCGCTGGCGCGCATTGCGCCCGCGCAACTCTCGACGGCGATCTTCGAAACAAACGGTCAGCGCGAGATGCTGATCACCGCAACGATTTCCGGCGCGAATCTTTCGAGCGTTGTCGGCGGCGTGAAGAACGCGATCGCGAGCGCGCAACTTCCGCCGGGGTATCGCGCTACGATCGGCGGCGAGTACGCCGCGCAGCAGAGCTCTTTCCGCGAATTTGCGATCGTCATCGCGATCGCGGTCGCGCTGGTCTTTGCGGTGATGCTCGCGACGTTCGGTTCATACCGCTTGCCGCTCGTCATCCTGACCGCAGTTCCGCTCGCGCTCATCGGCGTTGCGCTGGGACTTTTTCTCACGGGTACGCCGTTCAACGTATCTTCGTTCATGGGGTTGCTGCTGCTCGTCGGTATCGTCGTGAAGAACGGGATCCTCTTGATCGACGTTGCGAACCAGCGTCGCGTCGCCGGTGATTCCATCGAAGACGCGCTTGTGGTCGCCGGACGCACGCGTCTGCGTCCGATTCTCATGACGACGTTCGCAGCGATCGGCGGATTGTTACCGCTCGCGCTCGGCATCGGCTCCGGCGCCGCAATGGAAAAACCACTCGCAATCGCGGTGATCGGCGGGTTGTCGACCGCGACGGCGTTCACGCTCGTCCTGATCCCGGTACTGTATGCCGGTTTCTCCGGCAGCGAACGCGTTGCTGCAACGCGGGAGGCCGCGGCATGAGTTGGTTCTTCGCCGCCGTCGTGCTGCTGCAGTCGTTCGCGGGACTTTCGCTCGATCAAGCGCAGACCGAGGCGTTGGTGCGTTCTCCCGATGTGGCGGTGGCCAGCGGCAAAGTTGACGAGCAGCAGGCGCTCTTCAACGCGGCGCGTTCCAATTACGGTCCGGCGTTACTCGCAACGTACGCCGAAGGCCCGCAAGGCGGAAACAATGATGAAACCGTTGCGCAGCGCCTGACGACGCTCGGCGCGCAAGTGACGCTCGGCGATCTGTTGGCCTATTCGCCGCTCATCGCACAGGCGAACGCGTCCTTGCGTTCCGCGCAATTCGATCTTGCAAGCGCGCAGCGAAGCGAGCGGATCGCGGTGATCGGCTTGTACTACAGCGCGCTTACCGCGCGCGCGACACTTGATGCCCGGCGTGTCGCGCTCGAGGGCGCGCACGACGATCTGCGAGCGGCGCAGCTTCGATATAAGAACGGCGACGTTCCACGCTTGGACGTCGTGCGCGCGTCCGTCGGAGTCGCGCAGGCCGAAGCAGATCTAGCGCGCGCACAAGCCGATGCGGAGAACGCCGACGCCGCGCTCGCGACGGAAACCGGCTTGCAAGCGGCATCTTTGCGCACCGCTGCGGCGGCGGCTTCAATGCCGGTCCCCGTAACCTTGACGCCGGATGCGGCCGTGCAGGCGGCGCTCGCGAACCGCCCGGAAGTCGCGTCCGCGCGCGAAAGCGTTGCGGCGGAAAAACATGCCGTTGCCGTTGCGCAGCATGGCGGACTGCCCGTCGTTACGGTCAGCGGCGGATTCACTTCGGGCGTCGATACGGGCGTTAACGTGCACGGTCCGAGTATGAACGTGAACGCAACGCTTCCCGTCGGCGGCGCGGCGCACGATCGCGTCGTTGCGGAACAAGCGCGGCTCGCGCAGGCGCAGGCGCAATTGGAAAAAGCGCAGCGGCAAATCACGACGGAAGTCGGCGCCGCCGTACGTTCGTACCGGGCTCAGACATCCGCCTTAGCTGCGGCGCAGCGCGCGCTCGATCAAGCCGGAGCCGCGTTCAAAGCGACGCAAGTCGGATATCGCAACGGTGCGAGTTCGAGCTTGGATATCGAAACGGCGCGGACGACCTACGTGCAGGCGCTCGTTGGAGAAATCTCCGCGTTGTACGCGCAAGCGCAAGCGGAATCGACATTGCGGCTCTTGATAGGATCGAATCATGCGTAATTGGATGTGGGTCGGCGTCGCCATGGTGATCGCCGCGCTCGCCGGCTTTTGGTTCTTGACGCACCGTCCGTCGCAAGCGCCGGCTGATACGTCCGCCGCTCCCGCCGTGCAAGTTGCAACGGTTCGTTTCGGCGACTACGACGTCGTCCTCAACGAATCCGGATCGATCGGCGCACCGGCCGGTACGACGACGCAACTCTCGTTCCCGATCGCGGGCACGATCGGCTCTATCGATGTTCGCGTCGGTGAGCACGTAGCCGCGGGACAAACGCTCGCAATGCTCGACACGCGTTCGCTCTCGCTGACCGCGCAGCAAGCCGCGGCGGACGCGCAAGCGGCGAGCGCGCAAGCGCGCGCGGCAGCCGTCGACCGGTACTCCACGAAGATTGCTGTGGATCGGTCAGCGGTTACGCGCACGCAGAATCTCTATCGTGCCGGTGTCTCCGCAAAGAAAGACATCGATGACGCGCGCGCACAGCTAGCGGCCGATGAAGCGGACGCGCGCGCTGCGGGAGCGGGTCGCTCCGCGGCGGTCGCGCAAGCGCAGAGCGCTGCGATGAAAGCAGAACTTGCGAACGCGGATCTTTCGCGCGGCACGCTGCGTAGCCCGTTTGACGGAGTGATTACTGCAATCTCGCGTCGTACCGGTGAAGCGGTCGATCCGACGGTCGGCGTCATCTCCGTTGGGCCTGCACAACAAGCGCAAGCTACACTGCAAGTGCCGTCGTCGGATGCAGCGCGCATCGCTATGGACGATCCCGTGGAACTCACCGTCACCGGCACCGCGGAAACGTCTAGCGGACGCGTGACGGCGGTCGTTCCATCAGTCGATCCATCTACGCAGTCGGCGACTGTCGTCGTGAGCGGTGTGCCGCACGGTGCCATTGCCGGAAACGCGATCACGGCGAAAATTACCGTTGCGCACGTCCGAGGGTTGCTCGTACCACAGAGCTCGATCGTTCAAGATCCGCAGAGCGGCGACAACGTCGTCTTCGTCCAAGCAAAGCAGAAAGACGGCTCGCTGAAGTTCGAGCAGAGAACGGTCGATATCGTGCACGAAGACGGCGCGACGGCGCAAGTCCGCGGCGGCGTACGTCCAGGAGAACGCGTTGCGTCACAAGGAGCATTTGCACTACTCGCACCGCCCGGCGGCGGTGGAGATTAAGGGGAGATAACGTGATAACGGACGTTGCCTTTATCGCCTACGCCGTGCGGGACGTGCGGCGAGCGGTTGCGTTTTATCGGGACGTCGTGGGTTTGCCGCTCGGGAAAGCGTTCAACGAGGGATACGTCGAGTTCAACGTCGGTTCAACCGCGTTTGCGGTTGACGGTGATCCGCCCGGGTATGAACCGGGAACGTGCTCGGGGATAGCGTTTGAGGTTGACGATATCGAAGCCGAGCGCGAGCGTTTGTTTCGTCACGGCGTAGAGATCTCGCCCGTGCATGAGTTTCCTCCGTGCTGGCTGTGTATCGCTGAAGATCCCGACGGAAACCGTTTCGCGCTGCATCAGCGCAAAGTTTCACCTGAATAGGTTAGGCCGACGTGCCTTTGACCGCGGCGAGTGGATACAAGAACTTCAAATCGTATGAAGCGGTGACTTCATAGAGATCCGCGACAGTGCGTTCGATTTCTTGGTCCCACTCCGCCTTTGCCCAACTCTCCCGTGAGGCCCACTCGGTCATCACGACGATGCGAGTATTATGTTCGTCCGAAAGCACTTTGCCTTCGATGAAGCCTTTCAAATTCGGAAGCCGGCGTTCGAGCGTCGCAGCGGCGGACGCCGCGACCTTTGCAAAGTCTGCATCGGTAACGTTGACCGTGACGATCGAAACGATGTGTTTTTCACCTTGCATGCGCCGCTAGACCTCACGAGTTTCGCGCGTTGGACAATTAAAGGGCGATAAGAAAGCGCGCAGCGCACGGCTAACTCTCAAGTTGGATCGTGACACTGTGCGTATGGAGCGCAACCACACGCACACGCTGCGCACGAGAACCGCCCACTGGATGAACGCTGCCGTCGTCGCGTTTCTGTTGTGGAGCGGCTTCTCCATGTTTTCAGGCGACCGGCACTTTGCTTCGATCGTTCGGTTGCTTCCTGCGGCCTTTTGGCACGGACTCCACTTTGTGGGAACGAAGCGCGAGCTTTTCGCGTGGCACGTGTATGCCGGCACGTTCTTCGCAGTCAACGGCATTGCGTTCATCGCGTCGCTGATTGTCACGGGCGGGTGGCGACGGATCGTTCCTATGGGCAAGCAGTGGGTACACGACGCGACGCGGCCGCTCGAGTACAGCATCCCGCAGCGCCTCGCGTACACGATGGTGCTTGGCGCCGGTGCGCTCATCGTTCTCACCGGACTAGCGCTCTGGTTCAAACGCCAAGTGCCCTGGCTGCTTGCGGCGCTCGGCGGGGAGCGCCTCTTGCTCCCCGTTCACGTGATGCTCGCGACCGGACTGCTCGCGTTCATCGCCGTCCACCTCGCGCAAGTGCTGCAGGCCGGCATACCGACAATCCGCTCAATGACCGTTGGGGACCCGGTGTCGAAGCAGTCTGTCCCCGTTCGTCTACCGGTAGAGAGCACACTCTAACAAGGAGAGACGTATGCAATACATCTGCCTGATCTATCAGCCGGCTGATGCCCCCGAGATGTCACCAGACGAGTACCAGAAGACATTCGAAGAGTACGGCGCGTACACGCAAGCGGCGCGCGAAAGCGGCAAGCTGGTCGCTGCCGAGCCGCTCCAACCAACGGCGGATGCAACGACGGTTCGCGTACGAAACGGCAAACGCGCCGTGACCGATGGACCCTTCGCCGAGACGAAAGAGTGGCTGAGTGGCTTCTATCTCTTCGACTGCGACACGCTCGATGAGGTCCTCGACTGGGCGGCGAAAATCCCCGCAGCGCGTGATGGAAGCATCGAAGTCCGTCCGATCATGGTCATCCCGGGAATGCGCGACGGCCAACCCGTCGCTCAATGATGCATTTCGCGTAGAATTCGGGCGTGCGGTGGCAGTGCTATCGCGCGCCCTCGGCGACTTGCACCTTGCCGAAGACGCGGTGCAAGAAGCCTACGTGACTGCACTCGAGCGATGGCCGCGCGACGGAGTACCAAACAACCCGCTGGCATGGATCGTCACGACCGCCCGCAACCGTGCACTTGACGTGTTGCGGCGGCAAACGCGTGGCGAAGAGAAAATGGCGTTACTCGCGCGACTCGAGTCCGCCCAACCGCACGGCGAACCCGACTTCGACGATCGCTGCGTTCCGGACGATCAGCTCGGTTTGATCTTCGCATGCACGCATCCGGCGCTTGGATTAGAAGCGCGCGTTGCGCTGACGCTTCGCGCGGTCGCGGCGCTTACGACGGAAGAGATCGCGCACGCGTTTCTCGTCCCGGTGCCGACGATGGCGCAGCGCCTCGTTCGCGCAAAGCAAAAAATTCGAGCGAACGGCATTTCGTTCACGATGCCGGATGTTGCACATCTTCGCGACCGGCTCGACGCGGTCTGCACGACGCTGTACGTGATGTTCAACGAAGGCTATGCGGCGACAAGCGGCGATACGCGCGTACGGCACGATCTTTGCAATGAATCGGTGCGCCTCGCGAGGTTACTCGCGCAACTGCTGCCCGATCAACCCGAAGTCCACGGATTGCTCGCGTTGATGCTGCTGACCGATGCGCGCCGCGCCGCGCGGGTGGACGACAACGGCGAGGTCGTAACGCTGGAAGATCAGGATCGCAGGAAGTGGGATCGGTGGCTCATCGCTGCCGGGCTCGCCCATTTGCATCGAGCCGCACGATTCAACGATGACGGACCTTATCAGATTCAGGCCGCGATCGCGGCCGTTCACGCGCGCGCGGAGACGTTCGAAAAAACGAATTGGCGTTCGATCGTCGCGCTCTATGATCGCCTCTACGAATTCGACTCGTCGCCGATCGTTGCACTCAATCGCGCCGCTGCACGCGCAATGCTCCACGGCTTTGAAATGGCTTTAGCCGAGGTTGATTCCATTGCATCGGCCGGCGACTTGGATTCGTATGCGGTGCTGCATTCCACCCGCGCGGATCTGCTTCGTCGCATAGGCCGGATGCCGGAAGCGGCAGAGTCATATCGCCACGCGATCGATTTAACCGAAAATCTCGCCGACCGCCGCTTTCTCGAACGCCGATTGGAGAGCACCCTGTCAGGATGACGCGTGCGAACCGCTGAGCGTGCGCAAGTGGCTTTTGCGGTAGCCGTAGACGGCGTAGACGATGATGCCGATGACGAACCAGACCCCGAAGCGTAGCCACGTCGGCAATTGTAGACCGAAGATCAAATAGCCGCACGATACGGCGCCGAGAATCGAGAAGACCCAGACGAGCGGCGCGCGGAACGGGCGCTTCACTTCGGGCTGCGTGATTCGCAAGACGAGTACGCCGATGCACACGATGGCAAACGCGGCGAGCGTGCCGATATTCACGAGCGTCAGCAACTCCGTCAGCGGTAGAACCGCCGCCAAAATGCCAACGACGCCGCCTGTGATCGCCGTCATTGTCGCGGGCGTGCGGAAGCGCGGATGAATCCGTGCGACTTGTGGCGGCAACAAACGGTCACGGGACATCACGTAAAAGATGCGCACTTGTCCGAGCAGTGATGTCAGCATCACCGTCGTGTTTCCCGCGAGTCCGCCGAGTGCCACCAGCCAATACACCGCGCGATTGTGGTTGACTGAACCGAGCGCATCGAGCATCGCGGCGCCGTCGCTCAATTTCGCGAACGGCATGACGGCGACGGTGCAATAGGTAAGCGCGACGTAGAGGATCGTTCCGATCGCAAGCGCGACGATAATGCCAATCGGCACGTGACGCACCGGATCGGTGGCCTCTTCCGAAGCGACCGTCACCGTATCGAAGCCGATGTAGGCAAAAAAGACGAGCGCCGTACTCGTCAGCACGCCGTGTCCGCCGAACGGTGCGAACGGCTGCAGATTTGCTGGATGCGCGAATCCGATCGTCGCCGCAATGAAAACGAGCATTGTCACGATTTGAAACGCGACGAGCGTCGCATTGACGCGCGATGATTCACGAATGCCGATGCACAAGAGAATCGTGATGAAGGCGACGGCGAGCGCCGCAATGACGTCGATTTGGCCGGCGCCGAGATTCGCCGTTTGCGCCCATTGCGGCAAATGAATGCCGATGTTATCGAGGAGATGCTGGCCGTAATCCGACCATGATGACGCCGTCGGCGCAAGCGAAAGACCGTATTCGAGAATCAGATCCCAGCCGATGACCCATGCAACGACTTCACCGAGGGTCGCGTACGCATAGGTGTAGGCGCTCCCCGCAACCGGGACCATCGATGCAAATTCAGCATAGCATAGCGCCACGCACAAGCTGACGAGTCCGGAGAGTGTGAACGCGAGAACAACCGCCGGACCCGCAGCATGCGCGCCGGCACCAATCGTCGGAAAGATGCCGCCGAGCATCGTACCGAGGCCGATTGCCGTGAGTGCGGGCCATCCGAGCGCGCGGCGGAGGGTCGGGCCGTCCTGTTCGCGTGAAATCCACGCTAGGGGCTGACGAGCGAAGAGTCCTTTCAACGGTGCGGTAATGATTCACGATGGCGCGGACGACCTGCCTTTGGCACCACGCACAGAAAAACGGCGACGTTTTGTCGGAAAGCACTATGGCTCGCCGCACGCGCCTTCGCTAGGCTAGTGAAGAATGGAACAACACGAGAACCGCCTCCGGTCCGGGTCGCTTTCCTTTATCGAGGTCCTGGCCGCCTCGCTCGCGCTGATCGGCCTGAGCATGACGCCGGTGCTCATCGCGCCGTACATGTTCGGAGCCGCGGGGAATGGCTCGTGGGTCGCCTACGTCTTCGCCGCCGTGATGTTGTTGCTGGTTGCCGTCAATTTGAACCACTTTGCGAAGCGCGCGACAGGCTCGGGCTCGATGTTCTTGTATGCCGCGAAAGAGCTGGGACCGGCGATTGGAACGCTCGCGGGCTGGAGTCTGGTCTGGGCGTACATTTTCGTCGGCGCCGCGCAATTCGGTGCGCAGCCGTTGTTCATCGGCGGCCTCGCTCACGCGCTCGGCGTCCCGATTCCGGCAATTGCGGTGATGGTCGCGCTCGCGCTCGTATGTTGGCTGCTCGCCGTGCGCGACGTTGCGCTCTCGACCGTCGTCATGCTCGTGCTCGAGACGATCTCCGTTGCAATTATCTGCGTGTTGATCGTCACCGTCTTCGTGAAACATGGGGTCGTGGACGTCGCGCAGATTCGACTGGACGGCGCCGGGCGCGCGAGCATCGGGCTCGGCATCGCAACCGCCATATTCAGCTTCGTCGGATTTGAGAGCGCGACTGCGTTCGGTGACGAAGCGCGCGACGCGTTGAAAACGATTCCGCGCGCGGTAATCTGGAGTGTCGTTATCGCGGCGACGTTTTTCGTCTTTGCGATGTATGCCGAGATCCTCGGATTGCGCGGCTCGAAACCGCCGCTCGATCGGCTCACCATGCCGCTCTGGAATCTCGCCGACATGCTCGACGCGGGCTACCTGAAAATTCCGATTGCGATCGGTGCCGTCTGCAGTTCGTTCTCGGTTGCGCTTGCCTGCGTGAACACCTCGGCGCGCATCATGCTGCCGATGTCGGAAGACGGATTGCTTCCCAAAGTATTCGCCTCGGTGCATGCGCGCTTTCGTACGCCGCATGTTGCGCTTGGCGCGGCGGTCGCGGTGATGCTTGCGATCGGCCTGGCGATGTACCGCGGAGGCGTTGCGCCGATCGACATCTTCAATTTCTGCGGAACGCTCAGTTCGCTGAGTTTTATCGCGGTCTATCTGATTATTTCGATCGCTGCACCGAGGCTGCTCAAGCGCATCGGCGAATTAAAACCGGTGCACGTCATCGCCTCGACTGCATCGTGTGCGTTTTTGCTTGCTGCCGCGGTGACGTTGTTCTATCCAATGCCGCCGCCGCCGACGAACGTCTTTCCGTATCTGTTTCTGCTCTATCTCGTGGTCGGTCTCGTACTTTACACAATGACACGCCGTAAGACCGTCGGAGAACCTTCATGACCTCAACGCTTCAAGATATTGCTGCGCTCCATCGTCGTTACGTCCTCACGCCCTGGTCGGTGCAAGGCATGCTCGATATGCCCTCGATCGAGCGCGGCGAGGGATCGTTTTTGTACGACGCCGACGGCAAACGCTATCTCGATCTATCCGCCGGGCTCGTCGCGGTGAATCTCGGTCACGCCCATCCGCTCGTCGTGCGCGCGATCGCCGAGCAAGCGGCCCGCCTCTGCTACGCGTCGCCTCAGTTCTTCAATGCGGCGCGCGCGCGTTACGCGGAGCGCTTGTCGTCCCACGCGCCGTGGAAAGAAGGCGCCCGCGCGTTCTTTACGACCGGCGGTGGCGAAGCAAACGAAGATGCGGTGAAGATGTCGCGGACGATTACCGGACGTCACAAAGTGCTCGCCGCGTACCGCTCGTTCCACGGCTCCGCACCCGGCGCCGGAACGTTGACCGGTGAAAATCGCCGCTGGCCGAACGAACCCGGTATTCCGGGCGTCGTTCGTTTCTTCGCTCCGAACATTTACAGCAGCCCGTTCGACACTCGTGATCGGCAGGTCGAAGTTGAGCGCGCGATCGCGCATCTCGAATTGGTGCTTACCTACGAGAATCCGAACGCGATCGCGGCGCTGTTGATCGAGCCGGTCGTCGGGTCCAACGGTGCGATCGCGCTACCCGTCGATTATCTCGAACGGGTACGCGAACTCTGCAGTCGCCACGGCATCGCGTTGATCTTCGATGAGGTGATGTGCGGGTTCGGACGAACGGGAGCGTCGTTTGCGGCCGTCCGTTTCGGGGTCGCGCCGGACATGATCACGTTCGCAAAAGGGTCGACATCGGCATATGTGCCATTGGGCGGCGTACTTGTGCGCGAGTCGCTCGCGCAGTATTTCGACACGCACGCCTTGCCGTGCGGACACACCTATTCGGGACATCCGCTCGCGATCGCCGCTGCGAACGCCGCGCTCGATGCATACGAATCGGAACATCTCTTCGAACGCGGCCGCGAGATCGAGGAGTGGCTTCGCGAAGATTTGGCGGCGGTTGCGGCGCGCGCGCCGGTTGTCGGTGACGCGCGCGGCGTCGGCGCGTTTTGGGCGCTCGAACTCGTGAAGGACCGGGAAACGCGTGAGCCGATCGTGCCATGGCAAGGCCCGAATCCCGGCCCGCTCGGACAGATTCTCGCGAAACTGCGCGATCGCGGCGTCTACGCGTTCGGCCGCTACAACGTGATCTTGATCACGCCGCCGTTGACGATCGCGCGGGAAGAGTTGCGCGAAGGGATCGCCGAGCTCGGCGATGTGCTGGAGGAATTCACATGCGCGTAGCAGCTCGATCGATCGGTCACTATATCGCCGGCGAGGATGTTGCCTCGGCCGGCGACGTCGCGACGGTGTGGAACCCGGCGACGGGAGAAGAAGGCGCCGAGGTCGCGCTCGCCGATGCATCCGTCGTCGATGCCGCGGTGCGCGCCGCGCATGAGGCGTCGACCTCGTGGGCTGCCACGCCGGCGCAACACCGCGCGAACGTGCTCTTTGCATTTCGTGAAAAGATGCGCGCCGACATCGACCGCCTCGCCGCGCTCGTCACGAGCGAGCATGGCAAGACGATCGATGACGCGCGTGCCGAAATTCAGCGCGGCCTCGAGGTCGTTGATTTTGCGTGCGGGATTCCGCAACTGCTCAAAGGCGAATTCAGTCCGGGAGTTGCGCGTGACGTCGATGCCTATGCGTTGCGCCAGCCGCTCGGCGTCTGCGCCGGCATTACACCGTTCAACTTTCCGGCGATGGTCCCGATGTGGATGTTTCCCGTTGCGCTCGCGTGCGGCAATACATTCGTGTTGAAACCGAGTGAACGCGACCCGTCGCTTGCCGTCGAGATGGCACGGCTGATGACGCAAGCCGGCGCGCCGGCCGGCATCTTCAACGTCGTCAACGGCAACGCACCCGCCGTTGAGGCGTTACTAGCGCATCCGCTCGTGGCAGCGGTGAGCTTCGTCGGTTCGACGCCGATAGCGCGGCGTGTGTACGAATTCGCGACGAAGAACGGCAAACGCGTCCAAGCCTTGGGCGGCGCAAAGAATCATCTCGTCGTCATGCCCGATGCCGATCTCGATCAAGCGGCAGATGCGCTCGTCGGTTCCGCATACGGCTCCGCGGGCGAACGCTGCATGGCGATTTCTGTCGCCGTTGCCGTCGGTGATGCGACGGGCGACGCGATCGTCGATCGCATTGCGCGCCGTCTCGCGACCTTACGCGTCGGCGCCGGCCAAGACCATGGCGTCGAAATGGGCCCGCTGGTGACGCGCGAGCACCGCGAGCGCGTTTCCGATTACGTGCGCATCGGTGAAGAAGAAGGCGCGACGCTCGTCGTCGACGGACGAACGCATTCCGCAACGTCATTGCCGGGGTTCTTTCTCGGTCCGACGCTCTTCGATCGCGTGCGCCCCGGCATGCGGATTTACGGCGACGAAATCTTCGGCCCGGTGCTTTCGGTCGTGCGCGCGGGATCGCTCGATGATGCGCTTGCGCTCGTCAACGAGCACGAGTACGGTAACGGCGCATCGATCTTCACCCGCGACGGCGCGCATGCGCGGTATTTCGAGCGCAACGTGCGCGCCGGAATGGTCGGCATCAACGTGCCGATCCCGGTGCCGATGGCGTTTTACAGCTTCGGCGGCTGGAAAGCGTCGCTCTTCGGGGATCACTACATTCACGGAGCGGAAGGCGTTCGCTTCTACACGCGGCTGAAGAGCGTCACCGCGCGCTGGTCCGAAGACGCGCAGCGCGCCGGATTCTCGATGCCCGTCCATCGCTAAAGAAAGGCTGCAGTATGGTGCCGCACATTTCTCCGATCGCTCCGGCGGTCGCGATTGCCGTCGTCCTTGCGACGGCCGTAACGGACGCCGTTTACGTATTTTTCTCCGCGGCCGTTGCCGGACGGCATCGCTTTGCCGCGGCAAATTGGAGCGCGCTGTGGTACTTGCTCTCGTCGTTTGCCGTCATTTCTTACACGCAGAACTGGATCTACGTCTGTTTCGCGGCGGTGGGTTCATGGATCGGTGCGTATACGTCGATGACGCTATTGCACGAGCGTCGCTATTTCACCGAACGTCATCGACGACCCGATTGAGTCGAAGCGTCCGGTGCTATGCGCTTCGCGTGCCGCGCGAATGAACGAGCTGTACGCGACGCGTGCGAAGCCCGAGCCCACGCTGATGCGCCGCACGCCGAGAGCCGCCAGATCGGAGACACTCATGGTGAGAATCGGTCCGGCTGCGAGCACGTTGACCGGCTTCGATACCGATTTGCAAACGCGGCGAATCGAGTCCGCATCCGGGAGCATCGGCGCGTAAAGCACGTCTGCGCCGGCTTCTTCGTATGCGCGGAGGCGCGCAATCGTATCATCGAGATCGTCGATCCCTTGCAATAGATTTTCCGCTCGTGCAACAAGCATGAACGGGAAGGGCAGCGATCGTGCCGCGGCTGCGGCGGCGGCGACGCGTTCGACGGCGAAATCGAAATCATAGACGGGTTGATCGTCGCGGCCCGTTGCATCCTCGATGGAACATCCGACGAGACCCGCTTTAGCCGCGAGATTTACCGTTTCGGCAACCGTTTCCGGATCGTCGCCGTAGCCGTTTTCCAGATCCGCGGCCACGGGCAACGAGGTAGCATCGACAATCGCCTTTGCATTGGCGAGCGCCTCATCACGAGAAACCGACCGCGTTCCGTCCGTGCGTCCGAGCGTCCATGCGAGGCCCGCGCTCGTCGTCGTCATCGCCTCGAAACCGAGCGCTTGCAGAACGTGCGCCGATCCCGCGTCCCACGGGTTCGGCAGCAAAAACGTGTTCGGACCTTCGTGCAGTTTGCGAAATCGCTCGGCTTTATCGGCTTGCGTCATACGTATGTAACTCCAACAGATTGCGCACTCTTGTGATCCCGCGTTCGTTAGGAAGGTTTCAGTGTTCACAGTGATCCCGCGAAACGCCGTGTCATCCTGAGCGGAGCGCAGCGAAGTCGAAGGCACGTTGGTTATGCGCTCTTCGATTTGATTCCGTAGTCGGCTAGGACTTCGTGTGCGGCGCGGACACCGCTTGCGGCTCCGCCTTCCATGAAGCCTTGGTATTCGACGGATGTGTGCTCGCCGGCGAAATGTACGCGGCCTTGACGCACTTGCTCGTAACCGGCGATCGTCGTGCATTGGCCGACGAGCCACGTCGAGTAGCTCGCGAGGATGTTCGGGTCGGCTTCCGCGTTGCCGAACGTCGCTTTGCCGTTCCAGTGCCGTGAAACGCCTGGCCAGATATGGTCGAGTTGTGCGAAGAATTTCGTCACTTGATCGCGGACGAGCGGCGAACCTTCGACGCGTGAATACGGTTGCGCCGGCGTGCCGATCAGCCCGGCGGTTCCATACGTAAACCGTTCGATGATGCCGCAGTGCCCGCTTTGGCCGAGCGAAAAGTCGATGGAGTTCTGGAATCCCGTGTCCGTCCAGATCTGTCCGTCGGTCGGTCGCGGCCAAGGGCCGGCCGAGTACCACGGCTTTCCGTCGAACTGCACGTGCAGCTTGGTGTGAATGCCGTAGCCGAGCTGTTCGATCGCCATCCGCTTGCGCGCATCGAATCCTGCACCGCTGTAGTCCAAGCCGCGCAATACAATGAATGGGATCGCAACCACGACGCGGTCGTAGTAGAGCTTTTTCACGCCCTGCGGCGTGTTGAAGGTCAATTCGTAGTCGCCGTTCGCGCGCTTGCGAATCGCGGTTAAGCGGTAGTTGAAGACGACGCTGCCGCGAGGCAACGCGGCAGCCATCGCCATCGGTAATTTCTGGTTTCCGTTGCGCGTTGTGTAGCGTTGATCGCTGTAGCCGAGGACGTTCATTTCACCACCGCGCATGCCGTACCGCAATTGCTCGCCCAACATGTAGACGAGATTCAGCGAACTCTGCTGCGACGTTTCGATCCCGTATTCGTTCGAGAGCGCGTCGTCGATCAGGCGGCCGAGTTGCGACCCGCGGCCGCCGGGGACGTAGCGGTCGATCCACTGCGCCATACTGGTGCGGTCCAGCTCGCGAGCAAACGGCGTCGCCGAGTCCCACGTCGTTTCCGGGCCGATCTTCGCGAGTTGCTCGCGCAACGTTTTGAAGACCGGTTCGAAGTCGCGATCCGCTTGGCTCATCGGATAGTAGTGTTTCGTGAAGTACGACGTATCACGCGCGTCGCGCTTAAGCGGCGCCCACGTATCGATTAGCGGCTGGCCGAACCGCCGCGCAAGCGCGTGCATATTGGAATGTTTTGAGTCGATCATCGCGCCGCACCACTCGGTATGCTGCCCGTCGGTCCAATACGTCCACTCGGAATGCATCCTTCCGCCGACGCGGTTTGAGGACTCGAACACGGTCGAATCGATACCACCGTCGCGTAAGATCGTCGCGCATGTGATGCCCGCGATTCCCGCACCGACGATCGCGACTCGTTCGCGCCCCGCCGCGAACGATGATGCCGTACCGAATGCCGGGGCCAGTACGAGCGATGCAGCGGTGCACAGCGATCCGCGGATAAACGCTGCCCGGCTCGGCAAGAGCGCGCGCAGTGCTTTGGTTCTGGGCATTACAATTTGACGTCTAACTGTAGCGTTAGCGTAAACGGTTGGATAGCCGACGTGATGCCGACTTGGGTGTTGTTGAACCAGACGGCGTACGGATATGCAAGTTGCACGGGCGGGTTCGTCAGGAATGCTCCGGGCTGATTTCCTGGGCCGTTCGGCGCCAATGCGTTCGACGGGAGGCTCGAGTACCAGCACGCCATGTTCGTGTCCCACGCGTAGCCGCGTTGATAGCACTTATTGAATACGTTGTTAGCAATGGCGATCAACGAAATGCGTGGGGTGAAATCGTAGCTCGCCTGCAGATTGAGCACGAACTGCGATGGCTCACGCAGGTCGCCGAGTGAATCGAATTTCCCAGTATAAGGATCCGGGACGAAGATCGCTGACGGCAGATTGCTTCCCGCTCCGCTCGCAGGGACGACACCACAGCTTACGCCCGGCGTTGTCGGGGTCGAACTCGGCAGCGCAGAGCACAATTGCGGGACATAACCTGGAACCGAGAGCGGTGAACCGTAATACGAGCCGGAGTTCCACGAGAGCGTAGGTGTAATCGCAAGCTTCTTGTGGCGCCAGTTCAAGATGACCGACGCGACGTCGGGCACCGCGTAGCTATTTCCGCTCGCGAATGCGCTCGGAATGACGTCGTACGGAACGTACGCGCCCTTGGGGTCCATGAGTGCCTGCGGCGCACTGTTGTAGTATGGGTTCGGAATCGAGAGGCCCGGCGTGGTAACGCTTGAGAGCGTCGTACCGGCGTTAGCCGCATAGAGTCCGCTGCCGCAGATATGCTGGGCTTCGTTCGCCGCACAGGCTGATGTGTAGGAGTTATACTGTTCGATCGAATGGTTCATGACGTCAATGAGATTGAGCCCATTGGAGAGGCTCTGATATCGCGTCTTCGTATTCGTGTACGTGTACGAAAGTTGCCACGACAGGCCGTCGCGCGCGAAGTCGCCATCCTGCAGTGACAATTCGATACCGTATGAATGAAGCGTGCCGACATTGATTCCCGCGAGGACGCCGCCGATCGCGCTGATGGCAAGATACTGCAGTTGATTATTCGTGCTGCGGTAGAACGGCGTGATCTTCGTGGAGAGTCGCGTGCCGGGGAAATGCCGTTCGTACGAGAGGTCGTAGTTGTCTGACGTATCCGCTCGCACGTTGTGAATCGGCGAGTTATAGCCCAAGGCGATGAACTGCGCAAGAAACGACGGGAGGTCTTGCTGAAACGTGTTGTATTCTTGGTACGAGGTCGCGGCAGGACGCGCGTAGACGCCTGCAGATGCGCGCCAGACCGTATTCGGATTCGCGAGATACGTCATCGCAAAACGAGGCTGAAAGACGTTCTGCGAAACGCGCGTACCCGTCGTGTTCACCAGGCCATTGCCCGGCAAGCCCATCCACGTGTACCCGGTCGGACACGTGACGACGCCGGTGTTCGGATCCATTGTTCCGACAACGGCATCGACACCGGGCGCCGAGCAATGCTCGTTATTGAACGCGTTGAACCAAAATTGCCGTGCCGGATAGCTCGATTCGAGGTCTTGGAGCGCATAGCTGAAGTGATCGAAGCGGGCACCGATGTTAAACGTCAACTTTTCGTTGGGCCGGTAGTTGTCGGTCAAGGCAAACGACGTGAAGAACGGCTGCACGTTGTCGACTTGCGCGTTCTGTCCGTTTTCCGTCATCAGCCAATGTGCGCCCGCAGCCGCGGCGGGGGAGCCGGGACAGCTTCCTCCGGCAACACAATCGCCGGGGGCGAGACCCGCCTGCGTTCCGATATTGTTGAGGTCGTAGCACGACGTGTACGTTCCGGCCGTGAAATCGAAGCAATGGCCGCGGGCGTCGGTATAGTTTGATGCGACGTTGCCGAATTGACCGGTGTTTTCGAAGAACCAATGCGGGTTCGTCGAGAGAACGGTGTCGAAGGTTGCGTTATAGGTTTGCAGCTTCTGGGTTTGATAGCTCATCTGCGCGGTGAGCAGATGCTGGCTCGATAAATTGTTCGAGTAGATGAGACTTCCACCGCCGATATGGCCGACGACTTCGTAGTCGGCAAGCGTCGCGCCGTAGAGCTGAAACGCACTGTTCGGGCCATTAAGGAACCAGTTGGTATACTCGTAGTACGCGATTGCGCGCAAGTACGAGTTCTCATTGAAGTTCTTCTGGTACTGGAGTTTCTCAATTGAATAGTTGTTGACTCCGCCGTCGCGCTGGTTCGTCCCGAGGAAATCGTTGAACGGCCGCGTCGTCGGACTGCTGGGGAAATACGCGTTGATTAAATCGTTCTGATTCGGCGCTTGGAAGAGCGGGCCGGAGTAGTATCCGCCGCCGGCCGCGACACTCGCATCCAGATAAAACGGCTGCGCGTCACCATTGAAACAGCTGTAACTCGTCGTTCCGCCCTGGTTGCATGCTAGGCCTAATTCGAAGGGCGAGGTCGTGTATTGCGTCGCGATGTTGCCCGTAACGTACAGCGCTTGGAGATCGTCGCGCCCCTCGTCGTGGCGGTGCTTGATGCCAATGTGGAAGTTCATCACGTTTTCGCGATCTTGCTGGTCAGCTTCAACATAAGCCGGCCCTTGACTGGTCTGAAATCCGTAGCCTTGATTCGTCGACGCGCACGTCTGCCCGGGCGCGATAGTGAGTGGCGTTCCGGCAACGCTGCACGATCCGTCGAGAATGTTGTAGTTCGTATTCGATGTCGGAACTTGCAACGGATAAAAATACAACGGATTCGATACGCCGTTGTACTGATCGCCGTACCGGAAGCTTTGATCCGCTCCCGCGAGCCCGACGTAATAGGAGAACGTGCGGTCAGGGGAAGCACCGCCGGCTTCGACGAGCGCTTTGTGATAGAACGCCGGTGTGCCCACAGCAAGTGATGCGTTACCGTAACCCGGATAGGTTCCGGTCTTGATGACCTGATTGATGTAGCCGGCGAGACCGGGCGAGTCCGACGTCGCGGGTGTACCGCCGGTGTAGACTTGCACTTCTTGTTGACCGAGAACCGATAATGTCGTGATCGGCGCGCCGTCGGATTGGCGCAATACCGGAAGTCCGTCGAATTCGTAGCCGACTTGATCGTAATCGCCGCCGCGAATGAAGACGCTTTGATACCAACCCTGCTGTCCGGTCGGAATACTTACGCCCGGCACGCTTGCGATCGCGCTATAGGCTTGATCGAGACTTCCCGAACCGCCGAGCGCTTTTGCCGCGGCTTGCTGCGCAGGATTCACCGAATAGACGTCGCTCGTCGTACCGGCGCGCACCAGACCGCCGGCTGTCGAGCGCGTCACCGCGATAGTCTTCAATGATTTGTCGAGCGCAAAATTGAGTACGCTCGATTGATCCGCGAGGATCGTGAGACCGGGTTGCGACTGCGAGTCGTATCCGTCTTTGCTCGCCGTAACGGTGTACGTATCCGGCTGCAACGACAGGAAGACGTACGAACCGTTCGCGTCGGTCGTCGCGGTGCGCGTTCCGATCCCGCCCGTCACTTGCACGCGCACGCCGGCGAGCGGAGCGCTGCCTTGCGCATCGGTGATCCGTCCCTTGAGATTCCCCGTGGTGCCGGCAACGGCCGGGACGACAATGGCGGACATGAGCGCGGCCATCAGGCCGGTGACGAACCATCGTTTCACACGTAATCCTCACTCGGTTCGATGCATTACGGCGTTCATACGCCCTTTAAAAGAGCGTGCCTATGGATGTTTATATAAAGAAGGCCTCGGAAACTGTGGTGAACATCCAAATCCCTACCAGTCGCGCTGCTCGACGTCGAGGAGCCGCGCCGCCAACTGCACGCGGAATTGCACGTCGGAATCGGCCAGATCGAGGCCGAGTGCCTCACTAACGCGTTCGAGCCGGTAGCGCAGGGTATTGGGGTGAATCGCGAGGGCGTCGGCTGCGGCGCGAAAGCGGAATCCGTGACGCGCGAGCGTCAGCAGCGCCGACGCCAATTCGCGCCCGTTTTTCTTCGAGCGAAGCGGAGCGAAAAAGTCGTTCAGAAACGTCTCGCGCGCCGACACGTCACCGGTAATTACCCGCGGCACCAGCAGATCGTCATAGGTTGCGATGCGCGGGCGATCGCGATAGCCGAGCAGCGAGAGCGCCTCGTGGTAGCTCGTGCGCGCGCCCTCGACGCCCGCGTGCTCTCGCCCAATGACGAGCGAGAGTCCCGGTTCGTCGAGCTGCGCCGCGATACGTGCGACTTCGAGGTCCGGGGCGATCAAAAACGGTACGCGGTTCAGTGTCGCCGTGACGAGTTGCGGTTGACCGGCGCTCTTTAGCAATTCACGCAGCGCTGCAGCAATGCGGTCGCGCCGTTCCAGACCTTTGCGGTCGAGGGGAAGCGGTTCGTCGACGGCGACGATGCCGACGCGATAGCGCGCCTCGGCGTTGAAGCCGAGCAGCCGCACGCGTTCGTCCGCGCTCGGTACTGCGCCCGGCTCCGCCTCGAGGAGCGACAGAAACGATGCATAGCCGAGGCGCGCTTCGGTCGACGTAATTTCGCGTTTGTGTGCGATGTGAATTGCAGCGATCAGCGCTGCATGTTCGGCTGCGCGATGATCGAGTTCGTTGAGCGGCGACGTCCCTTCGATGATCCATACGACGCCCGCGAGTTCGTTGGCGATGCGTATCGGACAGACGACGCGCGCGCTCATTCCCTTCTCGGGCATCGCGGCAATGCGCAGCGGCTTCTCCGCCGCGCGAATGCGGCGGTTCAGCGCCGAGCGCTCCATGGCACCCACGACGTCGAGCGGACTGCGGCCGTCTTCAAGTGTACGGCGGCGCACTTCGTCCATCTCTTCGCGATACGACGCGGCCGCAAGCAGATTCCCCGACGGGTCCTCAAACGTCACGGAGCGTTCGATCAATCGCGAAAGCTCGTGCGCAAGATCGTCGAGCGTCGCATCGCGCGCGGCAATGCGCGTGAGCGCGCGGTGGATGTGATCGGAGCGTTCGATCGTCGCGTAGGGCTCGTGCATGACGGCGCGATGCAACTCTTCCGTCAGTTGCGCGAACGGAACTTCGAACGGGATCTCGATGAGCGGAAGACGCGAAATCTCCGCCTGTTCGCGCGCCGCGTCCGAAAAGTGCTCGACGAACTTCGGCACGGCCATCATCACGCCGGCAATTTCACGCGCGGCGAGTTCGGCGATTTGCCGGCGCTGTTGCACCTCGTCTTTCGGCCAGCTGAACCCGGTCGTCAGCAGCAAGAAGCCGCGCTTGACCCACGGTAGCGGATCGGGCAAATCGACGACGTGCGACCAGGCGACCTCACGATCGGTAGCGTCTTCGGCTGCAACGACCGAGGCGCCGGTAAAGGAAGGCAGGGCAAGCACGTCGGCGAGTTTCAAACCGCACTCCTTGGTGTCCGGGCACGAAGAATCGACCCAAAATTGGTTCGACGGCACGTAGAGGGGCAGCCTGGCGGTACCGTAGGCTAGGCCTATGCAGGCCCTACGCTCCGCGTCGGCCGAGATCGCGCGCCGCCGCTCGCAGAGCGTGCCGCGTGGCGTCGGCTGCGTCCATCCCATCTCTATCGTTCGCGCCGAGGGTGCCCGCGTGTGGGACGCGGACGGTCGCGAGTACATCGACTTCGTCGGTGGAATCGGCGTGCTGAACGCCGGACATGCGAACCCGGCAATCGTCGAGCGCGTGAGCGATCAGGCGGAGCGTTTCACCCACCTCTGTTTTCAAGTGACGTCGTACGAACCGTACGTCGAACTCGCCGAAAAGCTCAATGCGCTCGCGCCGGGAACGACGCCGAAGAAGACGCTGTTGCTCACGACCGGGTCGGAAGCAACGGAGAACGCGGTGAAGATCGCACGCGCGTACACCGGGCGCCCCGGCGTCATCGCGTTTCAGCACGGATATCACGGCCGCACGCTGCTGGCATTGTCGATGACGGGCAAGAACGCGCCGTACAAACAGAATTTCGGTCCGTTCTGCAGTGAAATCGCCCACGTGCCGTATCCGCACGCAGCGAACGGCTGGACGCCGGAACGCGTGATCGAGGCACTCGAGGAGACGTTCGAAAGCACACTGGCGCCGGAACGCGTTGCATGCATCATCATCGAACCGGTGCTCGGCGAAGGCGGATTCGTTGCCGCCGCACCCGAGTTTCTACGCGGCTTGCGCGAGATTTGCACGGAGTACGGCATCGTGCTCGTGTGTGACGAGATTCAAAGCGGATTCGGACGAACCGGACGCTATTTCGCGATCGAACATGCTGAAATCGAGGCGGATATCATTACCGTTGCAAAGTCGCTTGCCGGCGGAATGCCGCTCGCCGCGGTGATCGGCAAAGCCGAGATCATGGATGCGCCCGCACCGGGTGGTCTCGGCGGAACATATGCGGGTAATCCGGTCGCATGCGCGGCCGCACTCGCAACGCTCGATCTGATGGACGACGCGTTTCTCGCGCGAGCGAACGCGATCGGTGCGCGCGTTCGCGTGACGTTCGAAGATGCAGCTCGGCGTTTTCCGCGTGAGGTGTTCGAGGTGCGCGGAATCGGGGCGATGATCGGCATCGAATTTCGTGAAACCGGCGGCGCCCTCGTTGCGCGTATCGTGGAGCAGGCCCGCGAACGAGGCGTGTTGTTGATGCCTGCGGGAGGGGGAAACGTGATTCGCACGCTGGTCCCACTCGTTATCGACGATGAGACGCTGGATCAGGCGCTGAGTAAAATCAGCGATGCCTTTGACACCGTCTTATCACAATGAGGGAGCAGCAAAATTCTTGACCGTGAAAAAGCAGAAGTTTTAGCCTATACGAACCACGTCTTAGACCTGATTGCATCGACCTCCATTACTACGGAGGACGCGCAATGGATCACGCGGGAGACCGTTGAGAGCTTCCGCGACCACGTCAATCCAGGTTTTCTGGAATACCGGAAAGCCACGTCGGTCGAGCACGCTGCCGCCGCCGTCGAATGGTCGGACGCGGGACTCAACAGTTATCGTGACGTGGCCGGCAAAGAGTATATCGACTGTCTCGGCGGGTTCGGCATCTTCAACGTCGGGCACCGCAACCCGAAAGTCGTAGCCGCCGTGCAGGCGCAACTCGGCCGGCAACCGCTGCACAGTCAAGATCTCCTCGATCCGCTGCGCGCAATGCTTGCTAAAGCGCTCGCCATGCTCATGCCGCCCGGTCTCGAGTACGTGTTCCTCACGAATAGCGGAACGGAATCGGTCGAGGCTGCGCTCAAGCTCGCGCGCGCATACGATTCGTCGAAGCAGACGATCATCGCCGCCACCAAAGGGTTTCACGGCAAGAGTTTCGGTTCGCTTTCCGTGAGCGCCAAGGGCGAATTCCGCCGTCCCTTCGGCGCGCTCTTACCGAACATCGAGCATTTTCCGTTCGACGATCTCGCGGCGCTTCGCCGAAAGATGGAGCGATTGAAGATGGTCGGCGAAGACGTCGGCGCCGTGCTGCTCGAACCGATTCAAGGCGAAGGCGGCGTGAATGTTCCGCACGACGATTATCTTCCCGGCGTGCGCGAGCTTTGCGATGAATTCGGCGCGCTGATGATTCTCGACGAAGTGCAGACCGGCATGGGACGCACCGGAAAGATGTTCTGCTTTGAGCACTACGGCATCCGTCCCGACATCATTTGTTTGGCGAAAGCGTTCGGCGGCGGCGTCGTGCCGGCCGGCGCGGTCGTCGGCATGAAAGACATCTTTTCCAGACTCTTCGACAACCCGTTCTTACACACGACGACATTCGGCGGTAATCCCCTAGCCTGCGCAGCGGCGCTCGCAACAATCAGCGTGTTGTTGACGGATGGCCTTCCCGAGCGAGCGGCGATCATGGGCGAACGCATGCTTGGCGGTCTGCGCGCCGCAACGCGCGGCTTCCCGGAGTTCGTCGTCGACGTACGCGGAAAAGGATTGCTGATAGCAATCGAGTTTATCGATCATCGAACGGGATTCGAACTCGGAAAGCTCTTGCTCGAACGGGGCGTGCTCGTTTCCGGGACGCTCATCAACGCACAGGTGGTGCGCGTTGAACCGCCGCTGACCATTACCGAGGAGCAGGCCGATTACGTCTGCCGCTCGGTGGGTGAATGCCTCGCCGTGATGGCGGAATCCACGAAGACCAAAACTGGAGTGTAGTTATGGAGACGTTGACCAAGCCCGGTGCCGATCCGCAAGCGCTGCTCAAGAACCTTCCGCGTTCGGGATCGACGATGCTCATGTATATCGACGGCAAGTGGGTGGAAGCGTCGGACGGCGCTTCACGCACGCTGCTCGATCCGGCGACCGGCGCACCGATTGCGAGCGTCGCCGAAGGGACGCGCGACGATGCAAAACGCGCGATCGCTGCAGCGCGAACGGCATTCGACGACGGTCCGTGGTCGACGATGACGGCGGCCGACCGCGCGCGCTTGCTGCTCCGCGTAGCCGACAAGGTTGAAGAGTACGGCGCCGAGCTACAACACATCGACACGCTCAATAACGGCAAACCACTACGCGAAACGGAGTACGATGTCGCGGATGCCGCAAGCTGTTTCCGTTATTATGCGGGCCTGGCAACGAAACCGCACGGGCAAACATTCGACGTTCCAGCGGCTTCGCAGACGTTCACCGTGCGCGAGCCGATCGGCGTGTGCGGTCAAATCATTCCGTGGAACTATCCGCTCCTCATGGCGGTGTGGAAACTCGCCCCGGCGCTTGCGGCGGGCAACGCGTGCATCTTGAAACCTTCCGAGTTAACGCCGCTCTCGGCGTTGCGTCTCGCAACGATTTTCGAAGAACTCGAATTTCCGGCAGGCGTCGTGAATATCGTCACGGGTGCGGGCCCGGTCGTCGGCGCGGAACTCGCGGAGAACCACGACGTCGACAAGATCGCGTTCACCGGCGGAACGAAGACGGGCCGCTCGATCATGAGCGCGGCCGTCGGCAACCTGAAGAAAGTCACGCTCGAGCTGGGCGGTAAATCGCCGAACATCGTCTTCGCGGATGCCGATTTCGATACGGCAGTGGATTATGCGCTTTTCGGCATTTATGCCAACGCCGGACAGGTTTGCTCCGCCGGTTCGCGTCTGGTGGTGCAAGATTCGGTTGCCGACAAATTCGTTGCCGCGGTCGTCGAGCGCGCGAAGAAAATTCGCGTCGGAAACGGTTTCGATCCGAAGACCGAGATGGGACCGATTATTTCGCGTCCGCAGCTGGAACGCGTCGAGGAGTATCTTGCAACGGGCAAAGACGAAGGCGCCCGGTTGCTTTGCGGCGGCGAGCGTCTCGGCGGTGCGCTTGCGGGCGGAAACTTCATGGCGCCCACCGTCTTCGACGGCACCGATCGCGACATGCGGATAGTACGCGAGGAGATTTTCGGGCCCGTCCTCGTCGTGCAGCGCTTCAAGGACGAAGATGATGCGGTGAGTACTGCGAACGACACGATCTACGGTCTTGCCGGCGCGGTCTTCACGCAAGATGTTGCGAAAGCGCATCGCGTGATTCGCAGGTTGCGCGCGGGCATTACTTGGATCAACACGTACCACCCGACATACAATGAGGCGCCGTGGGGCGGCTACAAGCAATCGGGGATGGGGCGTGAATTGGGAACGTACGGCTACGATGCCTACACCGAAGTCAAGCAGATCAACGTCAACCTCGACGTCGCTCCGTCGGGCTGGTTCGAAGGCTGAGGACGCAGACCGCGCGCGGAAGGCGATCGGCCTTCCGGCCACGGTCATTCCGATTTACGGCACGACGTTGGTCGACACGCTCGGCTACACGTTGCTGATTCCGTTACTCCCGCAATTGGTGAAGGAGTATCACGCATCGCCGATCATCGGAGGTGCGCTGCTCAGTGTTCCGGCGGTGTGTTCGGCGATTGCAGCACCCATCTGGGGAAAGCTCAGCGATCGTCTCGGCCGCAAGCCGATCATTATGACGGCGCAGGTGCTTTCGCTCGTCGGGTACCTGTTGCTCGCGATGTCCCATGTCTTGTGGCTCGCCTTTCTCTCCCGTATCATCTCGGGCTGCGGCGGCGGGAGCCTTGGCGCCGCCGAATCTTACATTGCCGACGTGACGAAGCCGGAAAAACGCGAGCAGGCGTACGCGCTCTACGGAGCGGTGTTCGGACTCGCGTTTGTCTTAGGTCCGGTGACGTCGGGCGCGCTGCTGAAAAACAGCATTGCGCTCCCGTTCTTCGTCGCCGCCGGGCTCGAAGCGCTCAATCTGGTCTTCACCGGATTTTTTCTACCGAATAGAACGTCGACGGAGAGGAAGACCAGCATTCTCGCGTCGCTGAGAGCGACGGCGGCGCGCGGCATTCGCAATATCCTCGTCCGGCAGTTCCTCTTTATCTTCGGTGTGGTGTGCTATCTCTCGAACTTCGCACTCTACGCAAATCGCGTACTTCACATGGATCCGAGCAAGGCGTCGTATCTGCTCGCCATCGCTGCCGTCGTCGGCGGCATTACACTTGTTGCCTTCGTGACACCGCTCTCGAAACGGTTTGGACAAACCCCCCTGCTGCAAATCGGCTTGCTCGTCAGCGTGGTTGCGTATGCCGGCTTGGCGTTGGTCTCGGGAGAATGGTTCTTTCTCGTTGCAATGGTTGTCTGGTCTATCGGCGCCGCGACGTCGGAACCGACGATCACCGCGCTACTTTCCGAGCGCGCAAAGGGCGACGAGCGCGGAGCCATCATGGGCGTCAGCGATTCCATTCGAAGCGTCGCGATGATCCTTGGTCCTACGGCCGGCGCTGCGCTCGTCGGTGGAAATGCGCGCATGTTGTGCGTGCTCTCCGCGGCGGCGTCGATCGCAGCGTTTGGCTTAGGGTTCTTGCCGTGGGCGAAGAAAAGCTGACCGTTAGCACTTCTCGCCGTGCTGGCCCGTCGTCAATGACGCGAACGCTTCCGCAAAGTTTCCACCGGGATACACGGTACGTTCATGCGACTTGCGAACTGGAAATCAGAGCGTAACGATTTCGCGCACGTGGAAGATGTGGAAGAAGAGAACGGTTGACCCGAGTGCGAGTGCCGCGCCCGCTATGACTTGCATCACGGTGTGCGCTTTCAGATACACGCGTGCCCACCCAACCATTGGGATGAGAACCCAGAACGGTAGCGTTTGATTGCCGTAGAGCAGCGTAAGCACGACGAGCGGCGCGGTAATCCCGAGCGCGTGCGTGCTGATCTTCCAATACCGCGTGATATATTGCACGACCAGCGTGGAGATGGTGTACGCCGCCATGGACGCGATCATCAACCTCGGAGATTGCGTGACCCAGAGCGCGATTGTGCCGAGGAGATAAAAGACGACGAACGCGCCGAACACCGCTTCGCGCTCGTGGCGCACGGACATGTCGAGATCTGAGATCCGGTCGGTTCCGTAGAGCCAGAAGACGTAGAGCATCGGGCCGATCGACGTGAAGAACGTCGAGAGCAGGAGCAGCCGCCAGAAATCGACCGTATCGCGCGCGCTCGCATGCGCTAATATAATGAAGAGCGCGAGCGACGTCAGAAACGGATTGAACACCGTCGACAGAATCCGCGCGAGATCGCGCCATGCCCGGCGGTTTTTGATCGGGACGATCTCAACGGAGGGATCGTTCATGGCGACCTCAGTTAGGGGTTTTTAACGCTTAGTCCCTGTGCAAGTAGCCGTCAGGGGCCCGCTCGCCCCGATTTCCACCGTCGCCTGCCGGATTGCGCGAATCCCGTCGTGCAGCTCTTCGGCGCTGATCGTCAGCGGAGGCGCGAAGCGGAGCGTGTTGCCGCCCGCGGTGCCGACGAGTACGCCGTTTTCGCGAATGCGGCGAGCGAGCTCGGTGGTTTCGTGCGGTTTGCGTACCGGCAGTCCCGCGAGCAATCCGAGACCGCGTGGCGGTTCGAACATATCGGGAAACGCGCTTGCGAGTTGAAGCAGTTCGGCGAACAGTGCGTCGTGCACCGCGCGCACGTGCGACTCCAATTGTGTTTCATCACGAACGCGCAGATGCACGAGCGCTGCCGCAGCCGGAATCGGCGAACCGCCGAAGGTCGAGCCGTGATCCCCCGGTTGCAAGCCGCTCGCAGCCTCGTCGCTGACGACCGCAGCGCCGATGGGTAGTCCGTTGGCAAGCGCCTTTGCGAGCGTCACGATGTCCGGCTTCACGCCAAATGCTTGAAACGCAAAGAGTGGCCCGAGACGTCCCATACCGCATTGAATTTCGTCGAAGATGAGCAGCGCTCCGCGTTCCGTGCACAGGTCGCGCGCGCGCTCGAGAAATGCACGTGTTGCCGGATGGACGCCGCTCTCTCCTTGAACGGGCTCGACGATGAACGCGGCCGTCGTTTCGTCGATTGCGCGGCCGAGCGCGTCGACGTCGTTGAAGCGCGTGAACCCGAATCCGCCGGGAATCGGACCGAAGCCGACTTTATACGCATCGTTCGCCGTTGCTGCAAGTGCGCCGAGCGTGCGGCCGTGAAACGACCCGGTGCACGCGACGATCGTGGTGCGTTCCGGTTCTGCTCGCCGGTATGCCAGCTTGCGCGCAAGCTTGAACGCGGCTTCGTTCGCTTCAGTGCCGGAATTGCAGAAGAAGACGCGCGCGAGGCCGCTACGGGACGCGAGCTCTTCCGCAAGCGTTCCGCACGGCTCGTGATAGTAGAGGTTGCTCGTATGGACGAGCGTTTGTGCTTGGCTTGCGATCGCTTCGGCAATCGCGGGATGTGAGTGTCCGAGCGAGCAAACCGCAATGCCGGCGATGAGATCGAGATACCGTTTCCCGGCGTCGTCGAAGAGATAACAGCCTTCGCCGCGCACGAACGTCACGGGCGCGCGCGCATAGTTCTCGAGAAGTGCGCTCATGTGCGGTAGCTCGCGTTGATGCGGACGTAGTCTTTCGAGAGATCGCAGCCCCACGCCGTCGCCGCCGCGTCGCCCATTCCCAGGCGAAGCTCGACCGTGACCTCCGTTGGTTCCAACTCCGCGTGCGCTTCCGCTTCCGAGAGTAACTCCAGCGCGCCCGTCTCGACCCACAACTTGGAGTTGAGCAGCAGCGACCATGTCTGCGGACTGATGCCCGCGTTCGCCGCGCCGGCGGCCGCGATGATACGTCCCCAGTTCGGATCTTCGCCGTAGAGTGCCGTTTTGACCAGACTGCTGTTGACGATCGAACGCGCGACCTTGCGCGCTTGCGTCACGTCGCGTGCACCGGTCACGCGAACGGTCAAGGTCTTCGTCGCGCCTTCGCCGTCGGCAACCATTGCTTTTGCAAGGTCGAGGCAGACTTCGCGCAGCGCGAGTGAAAACGCAAGCGGAATCTCGCTGTCTCCCGGCGGCGCAAACGCATAGACGGCGTCATTGGTCGACATGTCCCCGTCGACGGAGATCATGTTGAAGCTTCCGTCGGCTGCGTACGCTAATTCGCTTTGCAGAGCTTCGCCCGCGGGGAAGTCTGTTGCGATAAAGGCGAGCATCGTCGCCATGTTGGGAGCGATCATACCCGAACCCTTAGCGATTCCGCCGATAACGTACCGTCTGCCATCGACGTAAAGGGCATACGCGGAGAGTTTCGGAACGCGATCGGTCGTCATGATCGCTTCGGCCGCATCATGTGCGGCCTTGCCGCCCGACTCGAGTTGTCCGTGCGCCCGCTCGAGGCCGCGTTGCACGCGATCGATCTGCAGCGGAACGCCGATGACGCCCGTCGAGGCGATGACGACTTGCTCGGCGTTCACACCGAGCAGTGCCGCCGCTTGCCGTGCCGTCGCGCGCGCGTCGCGTTCACCGCGTTCGCCGGTGCATGCGTTGGCGCAGCCCGAGTTGCAGACGACGGCGCGCATTTCCGGCGCTGACTGCTGGAGATGCGCGGCGGTGACGAGTACCGGCGCTGCTTTGATTTCATTCGTTGTCACGACCGACGCGCAATACTGCGAACGGTCGAACGCAATCAACGCGAGGTCGCGTTTGCGCGATTTAATGCCCGCGTGAACGCCGGCAAGGCGAACGCCGGGCACGGCGCCGAGTCCTCCGCGGAGTGCGACGATCCGCACGTCAGGCAACGACGGCACGAGCATGTACCCCTAATTCCTCCGGATATCCGAGCATGATGTTGAGATTCTGAATCGCTTGGCCGGCAGCGCCTTTGCCGAGGTTATCGATCGCGCAGATTGCGCGGACGACGGGTCCGCGCACGTCGATGCGAAGTTCCGCATCGTTCGTTCCTGCGACGGCCGCAACACTGGGTGCCGCGTCGCCGTTGACGAGCTGGACGAACGGAGATGTTACATACGCGCGTTGGTAGGCCGCGGCGACCTTAGCTGCGTCAACCGCCGAATCGAAGATCGCGTAGGAATCAACGAGCATTCCGCGCGCGAGCGGAACGACGTGCGGCGTGAAGACGAGCGGAACGGCTCTCGCATGCATCTCGACGATCCGCTCGATCTCCGGCTGGTGGCGATGCAGTTCCAATCCGTAGGCGCGAACATCGCCCGCGACTTCCGCATACAGCGAGCCGACGGCCGGTTTGCGACCGGCGCCCGTGATGCCGCTTTTCGCGTCGACGATCAGTTGACGCGGCGCGGCGATGCGCAATAGTGGTAGAAGCGCAAGGAGCGTCGCCGTCGGATAACATCCGGGATTCGCAACGAGCGATGCCGCTGCGATCTCGTCGCGATGCCATTCCGAAAGACCGTACGCCGCGTCGTCGTCGAAGCGATAATCGGCCGAGAGATCGATCGCCCGCGCGCCGGCCGCGAGGAACGACGGAACATGCTGTTTCGACTCGCCGTGCGCGCCGGCTGCGATCACGACGTCACCCGGCGCTAACGTCTCGAGCACGGCGCCTTCGCCGGCGAACCGGTACGGCGTGCGACGGAGCAGCGGAAAATGATCCGCAAGCGCCGCGCCCGCATGACTGCGGCTCTCGAGCGCACCGATCTTCACCTCGGGGTGCTCGTGCAACAAACGAATCGCTTCGGCTGCGGCGTATCCCGCCGCGCCCCATACGTGCACCCGCATCAAACGAGCGTCTCGATCTCTTCGAGTTCGCTCCCCATCGCGTCGAGCGAAGCGCGGACCGCGTTCGGTGAGGTCGATCCGCTCGTTGCTTTCATCGCAACGCTGTCGTGCGGACTCGGCGCGCCCGCGAGGGGGCGTCCCGCACGTTCTGCTCGCGACACCTCCTCGCCGATTTGCGCGTGCGCTTCACGCGCCGATGCGCCCTTGCGAACGAGTTCGTCGGCCATATCGGTTGCAACGGTAAAGCCTTCGCCCGCGCGCCGTTCCATCGCCTCCCGATCGAATGACGTGTCCGCCAGCGCGCGCAAAAATGCATCGAGCAGGAGCGTGCCGCGTTCGCAGATTTCCAGTGTCATGCGTTTCGTTTGTTGTAAATCGCGATGGTAGGACGGCGCGATGCCGATCGTCGACGCCACCGCACCGGTGTAGAGTCCGAGCAGTTCAGACGCGCCGCCGCGCACCAGTTCGAACGTGTCCGGATTGCGTTTTTGCGGCATCAAACTCGATCCGGTCGATGAACGGTCGCCGAGGCGCGCATAGCCGAACGCGGGCGTCGCCCAGACGATCAACTCCGCGGAGACGCGCGATGCGTCGGCCGCCGCCCGGACGAACGCGTGTGCGACGTCGAGCGCCGCATCGCGCGTGCCGATCGAATCCATCGCATTGCGCGACGGCGAGGCAAATCCGAGCATCGTGCTTGCCGCGTTACGATCTAGCGCCAGCGTCGATCCCGCAACGGCACCGGAGCCGAGCGGACAGAAACGGCGCGCGCTGCGTGCCACATTGGCGAATCGCCGAGCCGTTCGCACAAACGGCTCGGCGATCGCTGCGAGCCAAAACGCGAACAAGATGGGTTGCGCCGGCTGCGTGTGCGTGGTTGCCGCGAGAACGCTGCCTGCAGCCAATTCCCGTTCGGCGAGTTCCTTGAGGTGACGAACGATTGCGCTCGCGATCCGCGCGCCGTGACCGGCGCGATCCGCCGCATACAGTGCAAGCGTGGTCGCAACTTGATCGTTACGGCTGCGTCCCGCGTGCAGCGACGCGCCGGCCTCGGGCTCGAGGTCGCGCACGCGGGCATCGATCGCACCGTGAATGTCTTCGAATTCCTGCGCTCGCGCAAACGCCGCAAAACTGCCGTCCGTGATTTCGCTCTCCACGCGTTGGAGTGCGCCGTCGAGTGCCGTCGCTTGCGCGCCGTCGATCACCTTGCCGGCGAGTAATGCCGCGACGTGCGCGCGCGAGACGCGTACGTCGAACGGTGCAAGCACGAGATCGTCTTCGAGGGACGAGCCGAAGGCGAGCAGCGCGACATCCGGCGCCGCCGCAAAGCGGCCTCCCCATTGCAGCGTCGTCTTCACGCCGTCGTCATCGTCTCCGAGAGTTGCGCGACGCGGTCGAGCGGCAATCCGTAACACCGGATGAACCCGCCCGCCGCGTGATGATCGAACGCATCACCGTGTCCGTATGTCGCCAGCTGCTCGTCATAGAGCGCGAACGGCGAGCGGACGCCGGTCGCAACCGCGCTTGCGTGTTGCAGCCGCATGCGAACGTCGCCGGTGATGCGTTGCGCGAACGATGCATTGAAGGCATCGAGCGCGTCGCGCAGCGGCGAGTGCCACAGCCCGTCGTACGTAAGCTCCGCGTACTTCTGGTCCGCGCTCGCTTTAAAGCGCAATTCATCGCGCGTCAACGTGAGCCGCTCGAGGGCTTTGTGCGCCGCGATGAGGACCGTCGCTGCAGGCGCCTCATAGACTTCGCGCGACTTCACACCGATGACGCGATCCTCGACGAGATCGATCCGTCCGATACCGTGCGAACCGGCGATACCGTTCAAGTAGGCGATCAATTCAACGGATTGCAGACCGTTGACCGACGGGACGCCGGCATCGAAGTGCACGAGGATCTCTTCGGCCTGCGGGGGCTGGGCCAAGGACGATGCAGTCCACGCATACGCGTCTTCCGGCGGCGCGTTCCACGGGTCTTCCAAAATGCCGGCTTCGATCGAGCGTCCCCAGAGGTTCGCGTCGATGGAGTACGGCTTCGCTTGCGTGTGCGCGACCGGTACGCCGTGCTGCGATGCAAATGCCAACGCATCGGGACGTGACAGCGGCTGCTCGCGCAGCGGCGCGCGCACCGTCAGATGCTGATCGAGCGCGCGAACACCAAGCTCGATGCGAACTTGATCGTTGCCCTTGCCGGTACAGCCGTGCGCGACCGCATCGGCGTTGTGCTGATGCGCCGTTTCAACGAGCAGCGCGGCGATCAACGGGCGTGATAACGCGGCCGAGAGCGGATAGACGCCTTCGTACATTCCATTCGCGGCGAGCGCCGGTGAGACGTAGGATTGCACGAACCGTTCGCGCGCGTCGATCACGACGGCATCGAGCGCACCAAGTGCGAGCGCTTTGCTGCGCACGCGTTCGAGTTCCGCCGCGGCGCCGGCCCCCGAGGTTGCATCCGACTCGCCGAGATCGGCCGTCATCGCGACGACTTCATGGCCTTCGAGGAGCAAACGTTTGAGGAGTACGGAGGTGTCAAGACCGCCGGAATAGGCGAGCACGATGCGGCTCATGAAGCTGCAGATCCTTTCAAATCGATGAAGCGTTGTTTGACGACCGGCATTACTGCGGCCGCGCGCACGAGCACGAGAATCGTGTCGTCGCCACCGATCGTTCCGAGAATCTCCGGCCATCCGGCTTCATCGATCGCAGAAGCGACCATCATTGCGCTGCCGGGGCCGGTTTTGATGACGATTTGGTTGAGCACGCCTTCGACGTTCGTGACCACTTCGGAAACGACCCGATGCAAACGGCTGACGTACGAGACGGTTGCGCTCGGCACGACATATTTGAAGAGCCCCTCGTCACCGGTTGCATCACGAATCGGCACTTTCACGAGTCCGAGTTCCTTAACGTCGCGCGAAACCGTCGCTTGCGTCGCGGCATAACCTTGCCGCTCGAGCAGCGCCGCCAGTTCTTCTTGCGAATGAACGGGACGCGTCGCGACGAGTGTCAGAATCGCGCGCTGACGGCGCTCTTTCATAGGGCAAATCCTTTCGTGTCGGCGAGCAACGCAAAGAGCAACGCTTTTTGTGCGTGCAGCCGGTTTTCGGCTTGATCGAAGACGACGCTGTGCCGCCCCTCGATCACCGAGTTGGTGACTTCTTCCTCGCGGTGCGCGGGAAGACAATGCATGAAAATCGCGTGGGACTGCGCGAATGCGAGCAGCTCGTCGGTCACGGCGAACGGCCGTAGCATCGCTTCATTCCGTTCGCGGTACGCTTCGTCGCCCATCGACGTCCACACATCGGTGTAGAGGACGTCGGCTCCGCGCACGGCGCGCACCGCCGTTCCAAATGCACGAGCGCGACCGCCGCTCGCTGCACCGAGCGCGTTGAGATGCGCGAGCGTCTTTTCGGATGGACGATGCGTCGATGGTGCGCCGAAATGCACCGTCGCGCCGAGCATCACCGCCGCTTCCGCGAGTGAGAGCGCAACGTTATTTTTCGCATCACCCAGATACGCGATGTACAATCCGGCTAGCGTGCCGAAGCGCTCTTGAATCGTAAGAATGTCCGCAAGCGCCTGACACGGATGGGCGGCCTCGGATAACCCATTGATTACCGGCACCGAGGCAGACGCGGCAAAACGCTCGAGCGGCTGGTGTGCGTGCGTACGAACGACGACCGCATCGACATAGCGCGAGAGGACACGCGCGGCGTCTTCCGGCGTTTCGCGAGAACCGACCATGAATTCGCCGCCCGCGGCAAAGAGCGTCTCGCCGCCGAGCTGCATCATCCCGACCTCGAACGAGACGCGCGTGCGTAAGCTCGGCTTTTCAAAAAGCAATGCGAGTGTTTTTCCGCGCAACGCGGTGCGATAACCGTTGGCCGGTCCGCGCTTCAGCTCGCCGGCGAGCGTAACGAGCGCAGCGAGTTCACCGGGCGTGAGATCCGTCGTCTGAAGAAGATGCCGCCCCCGTAAAACCGCTGTGGGGGCTGGCGCAACCGCGTACATGATGTATATTTATGCATAATGACGAATAATTATGCAATACCCGGCCGCATCGTCGTGAAGTACGGGGGAAATGCCTTGGCCGACCCTGTCGCGGACCCCGTGCTCGCGGAGCTGGCCGACCTCTCCGCCGGCGGCACCGAGGTCTGCCTCGTCCATGGCGGCGGTCCCGCCATCGACGTGGAGCTCGCTCGCCGCGGTGTCGTCAGCCGGCGCATTGACGGATTGCGCGTCACCGACGACGTTACGCTTTCGGTGACGGAATCGGTCCTATGCGGCACGATCAACAAGCAGCTCGTGCGCGCTGCGTCCTCGCTCGGGGTTCGGGCCGTCGGCGTCAGCGGCCAGGACGGCGGCGTGCTCGAGGCGGCGCGCGCTCGACCGGCTGCGCTCGGATACGTCGGAACGGTGAAACGAAGTAATCCCGCGCTTCTCGAAGCGTTGCTCGGCGCGGGATTCATGCCGGTCGTGGCGCCGCTTGCGATCGCGGCGGATGGAACGAGCGCGCTCAACGTCAACGCCGATCTCGCGGCATCCGCGATTGCGTCGTCGCTGGGTGCCGGCGCAATCGTCTTCGTCACGAATGTTTCGCGCGTGCTCACCGATCCAGCCGATCAGTCGACCGCAATCGAACGAATGTCGCTTGCGCAAACGCGCGCGTTTTTGAGCGAGCCCGCGTGCAGCGACGGGATGAAGCCCAAAGTGCAGGCAGCGCTGGCCGCTGCGGAAGGCGGTGTCGCGGCCTACATTTGTAAGGCGGGCCCGCAATGTGTAGCCCAAGCGCTTGCGGGGGAGGCTACGGTTATCGAGCCGAACCCAGGCGGGTCAACATGGTCATTGAACGCGTCAACTCTCCGGCAGATCTCAAGGCATTAAGCCGCGACGAACTCGACATCCTGGCGCGTGAAATTCGCGACCTGCTCGTCGTCACATGTTCGCGTACCGGCGGACATCTCGCACCGAATCTCGGTGTCGTTGAACTGTCGATCGCTCTGCATCGCGTCCTCGACGTGCCGGCCGACAAACTCGTTTGGGATGTTAGCCACCAAGCTTACGTCCATAAAATTCTGACCGGACGCCGCGACCGCTTCGGGACCCTCCGTCAAGGAGGCGGCATTTCCGGCTTTTCGATGCGCAGCGAATCAGACTACGACCAGTTCGGGGCCGGTCACGCATCGACATCGGTTTCGGCGGCATATGGAATGGCGGTTGCGCGCGATCTCGCCGGCGGCTGCGAGACGGTCGTCGCCGTCATCGGCGACGGCGCGCTGACCGGCGGTCTTGCATACGAAGCGCTCAATAACGCCGGCCAGCTCAACTCGAATTTCATCGTAATTCTCAACGACAACGAGATGTCGATTGCGCCGAACGTCGGTGCCGTCGCCTCGTACCTGTCCGTCCTGCGCGCAAAGCCGTTCGCGCAGTTCGTTCGCGAGAAGGCGAAAGACGTATTCGGCCACATGCCCTTCGGCGGCGCAGCGCGCAAAGCGTTCGCGTCGGCGGAAATGGGCGCGATCCGTTTTGTCGCACCGTCGGAAAAGACCGCGGTGATTTTCGAAGAGCTCGGTTTTCGCTACATGGGGCCGGTCGACGGTCACAATCTCGACACGCTGCTCGACGCACTCGAAACAGCGAAGCATCTCGATGGTCCGGTGCTGCTGCACGTTCGCACGATCAAAGGCAAAGGCTATCTGCCGGCGGAGCGCGATTCGCGCACGTTTCACGGCTCCGGCGCATTTGACGCCGACACCGGCAAAATCGAAGTAAAACCCGATGCGCGCCCGACGTTCTCGGATGCGTTTGCGTCCGCGCTGATTGCGGTTGCGCAAAAGGATCCAAGGGTCATCGGCATCACCGCCGCAATGCCGGACGGAACGAAACTCTCGAAGTTTGCAAAGCAGTTTCCGTCCCGATTCTTCGACGTCGGTATTGCCGAAGCGCATGCGGTGTGCATGGCCGCGGGTGCGGCAACGAACGGATTGAAGCCGGTCTGCGCGATTTACTCGACGTTTCTGCAGCGAGCGTACGATCAAGTCGTGCACGACGTATGCGTGCAAAAACTTCCCGTCGTGTTCTGCATGGACCGCGCGGGTCTCGTCGGCGACGACGGGCCGACACACATGGGCCTCTACGACATCGCCTATCTCCGCACGCTTCCGAACATGACCGTGATGGCGCCGCGGAACGAAGATGAGCTGCTGCCCATGCTCGAGCATGCGCTCGCTCTCGATGCCCCGGCCGCAATTCGCTATCCCCGCGGCTCCGCGAGCGGCCGTCATCATGACGACATCGCGCCGGTCGAACAGGGCAAGGCACAGGTGCTGCGGAGGGGTGCCGGAGTGGCGATCGTCGCGCTCGGCAATACGGTTGACGTTGCGCTCGATGCATACGAGCTGCTTGCCAGCGGCGAATTCGGACGCTCGGATCGCTTGCCGACCGTCGTCAACGCTCGTTTCGCCAAGCCGGTCGACGCGGCGCTCCTCGAGACGCTGGCCGGCGATCACGAGCTGATTCTAACCTTGGAAGAACACTCGCTCGCAGGCGGCTTCGGGTCGGCAGTCGTAGAGACCGTGTCGGATCGGGGACTGAAGGTCCGGGTCGAGCGCATCGGCATCGCAGATGAGCTGGTCCAGCACGATTCACAACCCCGCCAACGCGCGCGTTTCGGTCTTTCGGCAGAACATGTCGCAGAGACGGTTTCGCGCGTGCTCGAACCTAGTCAGGAGATACATCGTTGATTCTCGCCGCCGCTGCGGCCGCCGCCGGCGCCAAACCGCAGATCCAAGTCACGACGGTTCCTAATCCCAACGCAACGCCGATCGTCGTCAACGCGGCGAGCGCGCCGCAGATGACGCAAACCTGGTTCCAGGCACATATTGGTTGGGCAACGCACACGATTGCGGGGATTTTTATTCTTGCGGCGATCGCGCTCGTCGTGCTCCTTGCCATGCAGACGACGAAACAAGAAGGTCTCTCCGGCACGATTGGTGGACGCGTCGAATCCGCGTACGCGCGCCCCGGCGCGGACCAGCAACTCCAACGGGTCACCGGCTTTACCGCCGTCGTCTTCGTGATCACCGCGTTCATCCTATCGCTGACGGGAATCTAAACACTCCTTGGGCGCACTGCTCGACGTAAGAAATCTTCGCACAACGTTTCGTACCGAAGACGGCCCGGTTACGGCCGTCAGCGGTCTTTCTTTCAGTCTCAATGCCGGTGAAACGCTCGGCATCGTCGGCGAATCCGGATCGGGCAAATCGGTTACCTCGCTCTCCATCATGCGTCTTCTCGCGCGCAACGCGAGCGTGGCGAGTGAGGGCATTTTCTTCAACGGCGAAGATCTGCAGAAGAAGAGCGAAGCGGAGATGCGCAAGATTCGCGGTCACCAGATCGCGATGATCTTCCAAGACCCGATGACGTCCCTCAATCCGGTGCTGTCGATCGGCGAGCAGATCATGGAAGCCGTGCGTCTGCATCTCGGCTACAACCGCCGTGAAGCGCGCGATAAAGCGATTGAGATGCTAAAGAAAGTGCGCATCCCGTCGCCCGAAGCACGCTTGAACGACTACCCACATCAGTTCTCCGGCGGCATGCGTCAACGCGTCATGATCGCAATGGCGCTCTCATGCAATCCGCAGTTGCTGATCGCGGACGAGCCCACGACGGCGCTCGACGTGACGATTCAGGCGCAGATTCTCGAATTGATGAACGAGATGCAAGCGGAGACGGGCGCGGCGATCATCATGATCACCCACGATCTCGGCGTCGTCGCCGAAGTCTGCAAAAACGTGCTCGTAATGTACGGCGGAAACATGGTCGAGTACGGCACGGCAGCCGACATCTTCAAGAACGCGAAGATGCCCTACACTCAAGGACTGCTCTCCTCATTGCCGCGCGTGGACGCGAGCGGACACGAACGGTTGATCCCGATCAAAGGGCAGCCGCCGAACCTCCTCAACATGCCGCCGGGATGCGCGTTTGCGCCGCGCTGCGCGTACACGATGCCGATCTGCAATGAACCGGTGCCGCTCTATGCGTTCGAGGACGGGCACGTCGCGCGGTGTTTTCTCTACGACGAGCGCGCGCAAGATCAGCGCCCCGATCGCGTTGAAGCTCAACCTGCACCGGTGGTGGAACAGCCGTGACCCAGCCGCTCCTCGAGGTTCGCGATCTCTACAAATACTTTCCAATTCATGCGGGACTCTTCTCGCGACACATCGGCGACGTCAAAGCGGTCGACGGCGTCGACTTCACGATCGCGCCCGGTGAAACGCTCGGGCTCGTCGGCGAATCCGGCTCCGGCAAAACGACGATCGGCCGTCTCATTCTGCGTCTGCTGAGCGAATCGAAAGGCGAGATTCGTTTCAACGGGCAGGACGTTACGAAGATGAATGCCTCGCAAATCCGGCGGCTGCGCCGCGAGATGCAGATCATCTTCCAAGACCCCTTCGCCTCGCTGAATCCGCGTATGACCGTCGGCGATATCGTCGGCGAACCGCTGCGCATTCACGGCCTCGCGAAGGGGAAAGAGATCGACGATCGCGTTCGTGAGCTGCTGCAGCTCGTCGGACTGCGTCCTTACCATGCGAACCGTTTTCCGCATGAATTCTCAGGCGGTCAGCGCCAGCGCATCGGCGTGGCGCGCGCGCTCGCGGTCGATCCGAAATTCATCGTGTGCGACGAGCCGGTCTCGGCACTCGACGTTTCGATTCAGGCGCAGGTCATCAATCTGCTCGAAGATCTCCAGAAGAAGTTCGGCCTCACCTATCTCTTCATCGCTCACGACCTCTCCGTGGTACGCCATATCTCGACGCGAGTCGCCGTCATGTACGTCGGCAAACTCGTCGAGCTCGCCGACCGCAATTCGCTCTACGAAAATCCGCTGCATCCGTACACGCAGGCGCTGCTTTCCGCGATTCCGATTCCGGACCCCGACACGGAAACGCGCCGCAAACGCATCGTGCTCACCGGCGATATTCCGTCGCCCGTGAACCCGCCTTCGGGCTGCCGCTTTCACACCCGGTGCCCCGTCGCGTTCGATCGGTGCAAGACGGAAGTTCCGGCATTCAACGAGTACGGCAGCGGCCATTTCGCGGCGTGCCATTGGGTCGAAGAGCACGACGGCAAAGCGCCCGACCTGACAAAAGGCCCGGTCGTCGTAAGCCAATCCTAGTTCGCGAATTCGCTCCCGCCATTTGGATCGCCGATGGACCGCCGGTTCGAACGTTGGGAGTGTCGTTTCCCACACGCATGATCGTCGTACGCCTGCACGACGGATCCCTGTGGGTTAATTCGCCGATCGAGATTTCGCGCGATGAAGCCAGGCAGTTGACCGAGCTTGGTCCCGTTCGTCACCTGATCGCACCGACGAGAATGCATGCATGGCGTCTCGAACGATGGGCAGCGTTCTTCCCCAACGCAAAATTGTGGACGCCGGCCAACCTCGGCGACGAGCCTCCAGCGGAGTGGCGCAACGACCTCGACCAGGTTGTTTTCCGCGGAAACGCGCTGCTCGACGAGATCGAATTTTTTCACGCAAGTTCGCGCACGCTGGTCTTCGCGGACTTCATTCAGCAATATTCAAAAGACGCGGGACGGCCGCTGCGTAACGCGTTCTTGAGACTTTCAGGCGTATTAGAGACGCCCGGCGTTCCGCTCGACATCCGCTTGTCATTTGCTTTCGGAAAAACGGCGGCGCGTAGATGTCTCCAGCGGCTGTTGTCATGGGACGCGGATAACCTCGTCCTCGCTCACGGAACTCTCGTGGAGCATGGGGCGTCAGCCGTAGTCGCGCATGCGTTTCGTTGGCTAAGTCACGGATAAAAAAACGAGGACGACCGAATCGGTCGTCCTCGTCGCTATCGCGTTATTGCGTTAGGCTTTTTTGCGGCGGCCGCCCTTGCGAGCTGCGCCTTTTTTGCGTCCGCCGGTCGACTTCTTGCGTCCGCCTGTGGCTTTGCGCGTCGACTTCTTGCGTCCGCCGGCGGCCTTTTTGCGTCCGCCTTTGCGCGTCGCTTTCTTGCGTCCGCCTGCGGCTTTCTTACGTCCGCCCGCGGCTTTTTTACGTCCGCCCGCGGCTTTCTTACGTCCGCCTGCGGCCTTTTTGCGTCCGCCTTTGCGCGTTGCTTTCTTACGTCCGCCCGCAGCTTTCTTGCGTCCGCCGGTCGACTTCTTACGTCCGCCCGCCGCTTTACGCGTCGATTTCTTGCGTCCGCCCGTCGACTTCCGTGCCGACGTTTTCTTGCGACCACCGGCCGCTTTGCGACGGCCGCTCGATTTGCGGCGCGATTTCTTGGCTTCACCCATCGTGTCGCCATTCATCATGGTATCGGAGTCCATTCATTCCTCCTCGTCCCCCGGGGGACGAACAGCGCTAGTTGGACAGCGCATTACTAAATGCGCTTTAAGCGCAACTATAAAGGATTTTTGAAAATCATGCAAACCGCGCGCGCACGCGCGCACGTACGCGTACGCGTGCACGCGCGCATACGCGTACGCGCGTTGGCCCCGGTCGCGGGCCGGAAGTTTGCCCCCATCTTGACCCCGGGAGTATACTGAACCCCGTGAAAAAGCCCCTGATCATCGTCGAGTCACCGACCAAGGCCCGCACGATCAAGAAGTTTCTCCCGGCGCGATACATTGTCAAAGCGTCGGTCGGCCACGTGCGCGATCTTCCGAAGAGTACGCTCGGCGTCGACGTCGAGAACGACTTCGCCCCGAAGTACCTCACGATCAAGGGCAAGGGTGACGTCATCAAAGATCTCAAGAGCGCGGTGAAGAGCGCGAGTGACGTCTACCTCGCGACCGACCCCGATCGCGAAGGTGAAGCGATCGCGTGGCATCTCGCCGAACTGCTGAAGCTCGAGAGTCCCAAACGCATCGAGCTACACGAGATCACCAAAGATGCGGCGCTCGCCGCGCTCAAAGATCCGCATCAGATCGACATGGATCGCGTGAACGCGCAACAGGCGCGCCGCATCCTCGACCGTCTGGTCGGATATAAAATCTCGCCGTTGCTGTGGGCGAAGGTTCGCGGCGGTCTTTCCGCCGGCCGCGTTCAATCCGTTGCCGTCCGGCTAATCGTCGATCGTGAACGCGAAATCGACGCGTTCGTTCCGCGCGAGTATTGGACGGTGACCGCGCATCTCTCGACGCATCGCGATCCGGCACTTGTCTTTCCGGCCGAACTCGTCGCGCGGCGCGGTGAGAAATACGAGGTTACTAAGAAGGAAGAAGCGGATGCAGTTTTGGCGGCGCTCGACGGCGCCGACTACACCGTTTCGTCCGTCAAGCGCCGCGAAGTTCGGCGCAATGCGCCCGCGCCGTTTACGACCTCGACCCTCCAGCAAGAGGCGTCGCGCAAGTTGCGGCTTCGCGTCCGGCGCACGATGCAGATCGCGCAAGCGCTCTATGAAGGCGTCGATCTCGGCGGCGAAGAGGGCACGCAGGGTCTCATCACTTACATGCGTACCGACTCGACGCGTATCAGCGATGCGGCGCGCGACCATGCCCGCGAGTACATCGGCACCACCTATGGCGAAGAGTATCACGGCGGCCGCCAGCACAAAGTCCGCGAAGGCGCGCAAGACGCGCACGAAGCGATCCGTCCGACGTCGGTCTTCCGCACGCCGGCTTCCGTGTCGCACGTGCTCAAGCGCGACGAGCTGCGCCTCTACACGTTGATCTGGGAGCGGTTCGTTGCATCGCAGATGGCTGCGGCCGTCCTCGATCAAACGACCGTCGATATCGCGGCAGGCGAATACACGTTCCGCGCGACCGGCAGCGTCGTGAAGTTTGCCGGCTTCACCAAAGTGTATGAAGAAGGCCGCGACGACGAAGCTGCACCGGAAGGCGACGCTGCGAAAGCCAACGGTGCCGCAAAGAGCAAGGCGAAGGTTCGTTTGCCGGAGTTGAACGAGCACGACGCATTGGATTGTTCGAAGGTCGAACCGAAGCAGCACTTCACCGAACCGCCGCCGCGCTACACCGAAGCAACGCTCGTCAAGGCGCTGGAAGAGAACGGTATCGGCCGTCCGTCCACGTACTCGACGATCGTCGATACGATTCAGGCGCGCGGCTACGTCACGCAAGAAGAGCGCCGCTTCAAACCGACGGACATCGGTATAGCGGTCAACGATCTGCTCGCCGAGCACTTCAAGGACATCGTCGATCTGAAGTTCACGGCCGGAATGGAAGGCAGTCTCGATAAGGTCGCCGAGGGCGAAGACGATTGGGTTCGCATCTTACGCGACTTCTATGGCCCGTTCGCGACCGAACTGGAAGAGGCCGAGAAGAAGCTGCCGCGTTTGGAGATCAAAGACGAGCCGACCGACGAGATCTGTCCGAACTGCAGCCGCCCGATGGTCATCAAGACCGGACGTTTCGGACGCTTCATTTCGTGCACCGGCTATCCGGAATGTAAGACGACGAAGCCGATCGTCAAAGACACCGGCGCGAAGTGTCCGAAGGACGGCGGCATGATCGTCGAGCGGCGTTCGAAGAAAGGCCGCACGTTCTACGGCTGCGCGAATTATCCGAAGTGCGACTTCGTCTCGTGGGACCGCGTCATTCCCGAACCGTGCCCGGTCTGCGGCAGCTACGTCGTCGCAAAGACGCGTCGCGGCGGCGTCGTACACCTCGAATGCTCCGCGAACAAAGAACACGACGTCTCATCCCTCGCGAAGAATCAACCGGGCGACGAACCCACTGAGGAACGCGAACTCGCGGAAGTATAGGCCATGCGCCTAACGGTCATTGGCGGCGGTCTTGCCGGTTGTGAAGCAGCGTGGCAGGCCGCGCAGCTTGGCGTCGATGTCGATCTTTACGAGATGCGGCCGCATCGCAGCGGACCGGCGCATAAGACGGACCGGCTTGCCGAGCTCGTGTGTAGCAACTCGCTTCGCGGTGCTGCGCTCGAAAACGCCGTCGGGTTATTGAAAGAAGAACTCGCACGATTCGATTCCATCATCATTACGTCCGCGCGTGAAGCGGCGGTTCCCGCGGGCGGTGCGCTTGCCGTTGACCGCGACCGGTTTGCGGCTGCCGTCGAATCGCGCATCGCTTCGCATCCGCGCATTACGTTGTATCGAGAAGAAGTGACGGAGATTCCCCGCGATCGCCCAGTGATCGTCGCATGCGGCCCGCTTCCCGGCGACACGCTGCTGAACGACATCGATGCACTTATAGCGACGGCTGGCCGTCTTCATTATTTTGATGCGGCTTCGCCGATCGTGTCGGCGGATTCGATCGATGAAACGCCGATGTATCGCAAGTCGCGGTACGAAAAAGGCGACGGGGACGATTACCTCAACGTTCCGCTCGATAAAGAACAGTATATGGAACTGCTGCGCGATCTGCGTACGCTCGAGCGTCATCAGCCCAAAGATTTCGAAGCGGAGACGAAATACTTCGAAGGCTGCCTTCCGATTGAAGAGATGGCCGATCGCGGTGACGACGTGTTGCGGTTCGGGCCGCTGAAGCCCGTCGGCTTGCGCGATCCGCGCACCGGGAAAACGCCGTACGCCGTCGTGCAGCTGCGCAAAGAGAACGTCGAGGGGACGGCGTTCAATCTCGTCGGTTTTCAAACGCGGTTGTCGTGGCCCGCGCAAAAGGAGGCATTCGGCAAACTGCCGGGCTTGGCGAACGCGGAGTGGCTGCGCCTCGGTGTCATGCACCGCAACACGTTCATTGACTCGCCGCGTCTGCTCGATGCACATCTTCGGCTGCGCGGTAGTGACTCGATCTACTTCGCAGGACAAATTACCGGTGCCGAAGGCTACGTCGAAGCTGCAGCGTGCGGCGCAATGAGCGGCACGCATGCCGCCCGGGCGATTCTCGGTTTGCCGCCCGTCGAGTTTCCGCGCGAAAGTGCGTTCGGCGCGGTCGTTGCGCATTTGCAAAATACGGAGACGCACGACTTCCAACCGGCGAACGTCACGTGGGCCCCGTTTCCGCCGCTCGACCGCGAGATCCGCGACAAGAAACAGCGGCGCCGCACACTGGCAGAGCGAGCGCTCAGCGCACTCGAAGTGTTCAAAGAAGAACTGCAGCCGAAAACAATCGCGTAATCGCTATTCGATCCCGTACGTGATCGTTACGTTCGATGTGACGGAGACGGTGACGTAGTCGGCATCCGTGGTGTCGTTGCCGGACGGGAACTGTGCGCCCATCGGGCCGACGAAATACTGCGAGACGCAGCTGCCGTCCGTATTGCCTGCGTCGAAGGCGTTGACGTTGACGACGCCGCCAAGCGACACACCGAGTTGTTTGGCAATAGGTGCCGCGTTTGCGTATGCCGCGTCGATGGCGTTCACGCGCGCTTGCATGGTCTCGACCGATGGGTTCTGCACGACGGCAGTGACGGTTGCGACATTCGAAAATCCGCCGGCTGAAAATGACAGGGGCAGGTGCGACGATGCGGCGACTCTTAGAACCGACGTTCCGTTGAGGGTAATGCCGTGCCCGTTCGGCGCCGCCGGCTGCGATAGGCGAACTTGCGCGGGCGCGGCGACAGGCATGGACATTAGAGCAAGGAGAACAAGCGTCTTCTTCACCGGCCTCTTCTTAGGAGTATAGAGAAAGCGAGCCTCCTGAAACTCGCGAACGGACTCTTGGGTATCTGCGTGACGATATGAAAATTCGATCGACGACGATTGTCGCCGTCCGCCGTAACGGCGCTCTAGCGATTGCAGGCGACGGCCAGGTCACTTTGGATAAGACGATTGTCAAACACAGCGCGCGCAAGGTGCGCAAAATCGCGGGCGGCAAAGTCGTCGCCGGTTTCGCCGGTTCGGCTGCCGACGGCATCACGCTGCTGGAGAAGTTCGAGAACAAATACAACGAGTTCAAAGACGTGACGCGTGCCGCGGTGGAGCTCGCAAAAGATTGGCGTCAGGACCGCGCGCTGCGGCGCTTGGAAGCGTTACTGATCGTCGGTACGCCCGAGCATCTCTTCGTACTTTCGGGTACGGGTGACGTTATCGAACCCGATGAAGGCATCGCCGCGATCGGCAGCGGCGGCCCGTACGCTCAGGCGGCAGCCGCGGCGCTCCTGCGCAACAGCGATCTTCCGGCGCAAGAGGTCGCGCGAAAGGCGCTCGAAATCGCTGGGGAGATTTGTATCTACACGAATAGCGACATCACGGTGGAGACCCTATAATGACGGCCGTAAGCGAAACTACGAGCTTGACGCCGCGACAAATCGTCGAAGAACTCGACAAATACATCGTCGGTCAGGCGAAGGCCAAGCGCGCGGTCGCGATCGCACTGCGTAACCGGTACCGGCGCGCTCGCGTGCGTGAAGAATTGCGTGAAGAGATTACGCCGAAGAACATCTTGATGATCGGTCCAACCGGCGTCGGAAAAACGGAAATCGCACGACGGCTCGCGGGACTGGTCGGCGCACCGTTCGTCAAAGTGGAAGCGACGAAATACACCGAAGTCGGCTACGTCGGCCGCGACGTTGAATCGATGGTGCGTGACTTGGTCGAAGCCGCGGTTCGCATGGTGACCGAAGAGCGCCGCGCCGAGGTCGCAGAGCCCGCGGAAAAGCAAGCGGTGGAACGCATCATCGATGTGCTGCAACCGGAAACGGCGCCGCGTCAACCGCAAGGCGGAAATAATCCGTTCGCGGCGACGTTCGGCTCAATCTTCGGAAACAACTTTCAGCCGACGCAGCCCGCGCCGGCGCCTCCGTCCGCACCCCAAGGGGAGTTGCAGCGCATTCGCGAGCAAACACGCAGTGAAATCGAGCGCGGATTCTACGACGTGCGCCTGATCGAGATCGATGTCGAAGAAACGCCGAGCTTACCGATCGGTGTGATCGGCGGCGGCATGGACCAGGGCGGTATGGGCGGCGGCGATCTCGGTGAGATGCTCGGCGGCCTGATGCCGAAAAAACACAGCAAGAAACGCGTGACGGTTGTGGAAGCGCGACGCATCTTCGCTCAAGAAGAAGCGCAGAAACTGATCGACATGGATGCGGTCAAACGCGAGGCGCTGCGACGCGCAGGTGAAGACGGCATCATCTTCATCGACGAAATCGACAAGGTCGCCGGCCGTGAAGGCTCGCGCGGTCCCGACGTATCTCGCGAAGGTGTGCAACGCGACATTCTGCCGATCGTCGAAGGCTCGACCGTCACGACGAAACACGGCTCGATCAAAACCGATCACGTGCTGTTCATTGCCGCCGGCGCGTTCCACATGAGCAAGCCGTCGGATCTCATTCCCGAACTGCAAGGACGCTTTCCGATTCGCGTCGAGCTCGATTCGCTTACGGCCGACGATTTCAAAACCATTCTTACTAAGCCGAAGAACGCGCTGATCGAACAATACAAGGCTCTGCTCGATACGGAGAGCGTGACGCTCGAATTCACCGAGGACGCCATCGCACAAGTTGCGACCTTTGCCATGCAGGTCAACGAACAGAGCGAGAACATCGGCGCGCGCCGTCTGCATACCGTGCTCGAGCGTTTGCTCGAAGACGTCAGCTACGACGCACCGGAAACGATCGGAGCGGTAACCATCGACGGCGCGTACGTGCGCGACCGCCTGCAAGACGTCGTGCAAAACGCGGACCTATCGGGGTATATCCTCTAACATGTTCAAACGCACGCTCTTCGCGCTCGGCGTTCTTGCCGCGATCGGACTGGTGGCATGTAATGGCGGCGGGAGTACATTCGTTGGCCCGACGCCCGGGCCGACGTGTGTTCCGAGTCTTACGTCGCAACTCGTCTATCCGGCGCCCGGTGCGACGAACGTTCCGGCGACGATATCGGAGATCGTCATTGCCGTAAGTTCGCCTCTGCCGCAAAATCCAAGTCAATTCAACATTCAGCTGACGAATACGGCGAACGCCAACAACTTTGCTCAGACGGCGAATGCCTTGAGTCCGATACCGGCAAGCCAGTTGCCCACCGGGTCGGCGCCGACGACCATTCCGAATCCAACGTATGAAGCTGTCGGATTGGTGACTTCTTTGTACGCCAACTTCAGCCCGGGAACGAAGTTGCAGACGGCAATAAACAATGCCACGAACAACTGCACGCCATTGAGCGTCCCCGGCGGAACGTTCACGCTTCAATAGGTTCCCCGCCAGCCGCGCGATAGGTAAGCAACAAAACGCTGCCTTCCAAAAGCATAAGTGCAAAACGCACCTACGTGAGGGTTAGCGCTTATTCGTGCCTCCGCATTTTCATTACGGTAGTTTAACCGTGCGCCGCGGCGCACGTTTTATTGCTGCTTTCTAAGAGGTGCGTACATGCAAAGTCTCAACAGGGCAGTGGCGGGTTCACTGGTCCTGGCCATGGCTCTCGCTGCATGTAGCGGCGGAAGTTCGTCGCTACCATCGGCCGGTTCGGGTTCATCACCAACCGCTCCGCAGGCGCTGAACGATAACAATCCGAGATCGACAGCGCAAGCGATCTCCGTGCCCATGACGCACGGCCGCCTATCGTACTCCGACGCCGGGCGGCGTTCGGCGACGTCGCCGGTGAGCGTTGCGATCGTGCTCAATTACAACCATCAGGCGGAGCTCGATCAATTTATCGCGACGCAAAGCGGACCGCACGGCGGACATCAATTCCTCACGCCGGCCGCGTTCAACTCGTATTACGCACCTACGGCGCAGCAAGAGCAAGCCGTCATGACGGCGCTGCAGCAGGCGGGCTTTACGGTCACCAAGCGGTATGCGAACCGCACGGTCATCGATGCGTCGGCCCCGACCGCAAGCGTCGAGCGGTTTTTCAAGACCGAGATGCACAACGTGAATCAAGGCAAATACGGCCTTCGGTTTGCGAACTTGAAGCCGGCGACGGTTCCGTCATCGATCGCGCAGTACGTGCATACGGCGTCGCTCAGCAACGTCGTCATCGCGCAAACCCAAGTCGATCAAGACGGCGGCGTAACGCATTCGCAAATTAACGTGCAGCCCGGTTCGAAGCAGACGGGTGGATCGCCGAGCGAAGAATTGCCGGCAGCGATGCGCACAATGGCAACGGGATGCTCCGGTCAGTTGCTCCTCAATCCGGGATTTGAGTCGGGTAACGTCAAGTGGAGCGCATCATCGGGCGTCATCTACAACTACTATCCATACGCGTACTCGGGCAATTGGTTCGCATGGCTCGACGGATACACGTCTCCCGAAACCGATACACTTGCGCAAACGGTCAGTATTCCGGCCGGCTGCACCGCGATGCTCACGTACTACCTCTACATCGGCAGCAACGAGCCGAATTCGGCGATCGACACGCTCAAGCTCACCGTGAACGGCACGACCGTGCAGTCGCTTTCGAACGCCAATCAGACCAACGGCTACTATGTGAAGCAGACCGTGAATCTGTCGTCATTCGCCGGCACGAGCGCGCAGATCAAGTGGACGTCGAAGCAAAACGGCGGATACGAAACCGATTTCTTCATCGACTCGACGGCATTGACGCTCAGCGGCGGCACCTCCACGCCGACCCCGTCGCCGACCGCAACGCCGACCACTGCACCGACGGCAACCCCGACCGCGCATCCGACGGCTACGCCGACGAGCCAACCGACATCCACGCCGACGACGCAACCGACGGCGACGCCGGGATCCGGTTGCAACGGCGCGGCGGCGCTCAACGGACCGCTCTCGAACTCGAGCGGTACCCTCGCAACCGGTGTTGCAAAGCCGTTTGATTTCCCGGTGCAACACGGCTGCAACGGCGCAGGCTACACGGCAGCGGTCATCATCGACGATCCCGTCAACACGAGCTACGTGAACACGTATCTGTCGGCAGCCGGCGTCACGCATACCGGCACGATCACGAATGAAGCCGTCGATGGCGGTGGCAGCGGCGACGATGCCGAGACCGATCTCGACGTCCAGACGATCGCCGGACTCGCACCAGGTGCGAACATCATCGTCTACGACATGGGTTCGCTTACAGATCAAGCGATCGAAGACGCGTACAATCAGGCGTTGACTGAGGGCAAGGCCGTTGCGGTCAACTCCTCGTTCGGCGGTTGCGAATCGAGCGATCCGTCGTTCGAGTCCGCAACGAACTCCATCGCGCAACAAGGCGCTGCGGAAGGCGTGGAATTCTCTGCGTCGTCGGGCGACTCGGGTTCGAACGAGTGCGGCACGAGCGACAACGTCAAAGGCGTGAGCGCACCGGCCGGCGATCCGTACTTCACGTCGATCGGCGGTGTGAACTTCGCGTACAACAGCTCGGGCGTGCTGACGTCGGTCACCGCAGGCAGCTCGTCGTGCGGAAGTGCGAGCGGCAAGTGCTACGGCGGCGGCGGCGTTTCGACGGTCGTCGCGCTTCCGAGCTGGCAGAGCGGTGTCAGCGGCATGCTGACAACCGGCCGAAATCAGCCGGACATCTCACTGCCCTTCGATCCGGTCGCCGTCTACACCGGCGGCGCGTGGGCCGAGTATCTCGGCACGTCGTGGTCCTCGCCGGCGTCCGTGGCGCTGTTCCTCGAAACCGATCAGCTGCACGGCACGAAGCTCGGATGGCTGAACTCTACGCTGTATAGCCTCTTCAAGTCGACGGGCTATGGCAGCTACTACACGCCGTGCACGTCGGGCAACAACATCGCCTACACGTGTAACGCGTCGCAGTACAACCAAGCTGCCGGTATCGGCACACCGAAGGGCTGGGCCCTGGCCAACGCGCTGTAAGCGCTCAAACCTCCCCGTCCCTCAGAAACGGCCGGCGGTTTCGCACCGCCGGCCGTTTCGACAAATTCGGGCATGAAGGCGCGCTTTGCCGTGTAGAATAGACCTTCATGCCCTACATCCGCGAGATCATCACCGACGGCCATCCGACGCTTCGGAAAGTCGCCAAAAAAGTGGACCCGAAAGAAATCTCGGACCCGCTGTTTCAGCAGTTGATCGACGATATGTTCGAAACGATGTACGCAGCGCCCGGCGTCGGGCTCGCCGCACCGCAGGTCAACATTTCCAAGCGGATGTTCGTCATGGACGTCCAGGACGACGCGCACGAGCCCGCCGTCGTGATCAATCCCAAGATCGAACTTGCGGAAGAGGAAGTCGAGATGACGGAAGGCTGTCTTTCGGTTCCGGGATACGTCGGTGAGATCACGCGCTTTCAGAAAGTCGCGGTAAGCGGTCTCGACCGGGACGGTCAGAAGATTCGCCTCGAAGGCGAAGGCTTATTCGCGCAGTGCTTGCAGCACGAGATCGATCACCTCAACGGCGTGCTCTACATCGACAAAGCGAAGAACATTCGCAAACCGCAAACAGAAGAAGAGCACGAGATCGCAGAAGCCGCGCAAGCCGAAGCAATATAACCATTGCGCACGCTGTTTTTCGGTACGAGCGCGTTTGCCGTACCGAGTCTGCACGTGCTCGCCGCGCGAACGAACGTCGCCGGTGTCGTCACGCAGCCGGACCGTGCGGGCGGACGCGGGCATAAAATTCAGCCGACGCCGATCAAAGCCGCGGCGCTCGACTTGAGCTTACGCGTCTACGAACCGGCGAAGCTCAAAGAGTTCGCGAATCAGATCGGCGGTGAATCGTTCGATCTCTTCGCGCTTGCGTCGTACGGACGTATCTTGCCGCAGGCGTTGCTCGACCTTCCGAAACTGGGCGCGCTCAACGTGCATCCGTCGCTGCTGCCGAAGTATCGCGGCGCGACGCCGGTTCAAACCGCATTGCGCAACGGAGACACGGAAACCGGCGTGACGATCATGCTGATGGACGCCGGCATGGATACCGGCGACATCGTGCTGCAAGAACGCGTGCCGATCGAACCCGATGACACGTACGGTACGCTGCACGACCGGCTTGCACTGTACGGCGGCGAGTTGCTCGGCGGAGCGCTCGATCTCGCCGCAAACGGTGCGTTGTCACGGCGCGCGCAGGAAGGCGAACCGACGATCACGTCGCCGATTTCGAAAGAGGATCTGACGATCGACCCCTCCTGGTCCCCCGAGCGCATCGTTGCCGCCGTGCGCGCCTTTTCACCCCAACCCGGTGCGCGGATGGACGTCGAAGGCGAAACGATCAAAGTCTTGCGCGCGCATGTCGAAGCAGGCGCACTCGTGCTCGATGAGGTCATTGCGCCGAATCGAGGACGCATGACAGGCGAAGCGTACCATCAATCGCGCCGCGATCGCGAAAATGCGGGTTCCCCCGTTCAGGGGAAACCCATATGAACGCTCGCGAAGTAGCGCTGCAAACCGTCCGCGATGTTTTCCCGCAGAACGGTTCAGGACCGGAACGCCGTGCGCAAGAGGCGCTCGAATACCGCGCTCGCAAAGCGAATCTCACGCCGCGCGACCGCGCGTTTGCGACCGAGCTCGCCTATGGCGCAATCAAAATGCGCCGCGCACTCGATTGGTATCTGCATCCCTTCATCGGTGAACGCGCGCAGCAACTCCCGCCCGTTATTCGCGAAATCTTGCGGCTCGCCGTGTTCGAACTCGTCTACACGAAACCGGACGAACACGCGACCGTCTTCGAATTCGTCAACCTCGCAAAGCGCCACGGCCATCGCGGCGTGGCGAATCTCGTGAACGGCGTCCTACGCTCGTTTCTGCGCGACCGGCCGCAAGAACCGATGCGGGAAGACTTCGATGACGAAGACGATTACCTGGCGACGCGTTATTCATTGCCGACATGGATCGTACGCCAATGGCGCGCGACGTTCGGCGAGCGGACCGAAGAGATTTGCGCAGGCGTGAACGAGCCGGCGCGGACATCGGTCACCGTCAATACGCGCAAGGCGCAACCGCACGAACTTGCGGAGCGCTTTCGCGAGGCGGGTGTCGAGGCGGAAGCATCGCCGCTCGTCCCGGACTCGCTCGCCGTTGGCGACGGCGGGTACGCGCGCCGCAGCGAGGCATCTGCAGACGGAGCATGGTGGATTCAATCCGAAAGCAGCGCGATGCCGGCCGACGTGCTCAATCCGCAGCCGGAGGAGGCGATCCTCGACGTCTGCAGCGGACGCGGCAATAAGGCGCTGCAGATCGGAGCGCGGCTGCGCGGCGACGGCTCGCTGCTGTGCATCGAAATCGACGAACGCAAAGCGGCGACGTTGCAGCAGCGCTTGGAGCAAGGCGGCGTATCTGCCGGCGTCGTGATCGGAGACGCAACCGTAGAGCTGCTGCGTCCGGAGCAGCGATTTGACCGGATCTTGATCGACGCTCCCTGTTCAGGCATCGGAATCATCGGCCGTCACCCGGAGGCGCGCTGGAAGAAGCAGCCCGGTGACGGCGAACGTCTTGCGCAGACTCAGCGCGCGATTCTCGACCGAGTCGCGCCTGCTGTTCATGAAGGCGGCGCGCTGGTGTACGCCGTGTGCTCTACGGATCCGCGGGAGACGATCGAGGTCGTTGAATGGCTCCGCCGTCACCACAATTTCGAGCGAGGTCTTATACCCGCCCGGTACGAGCCGTTGCTCACCGACGAGGGCGACATTCGTGTTGCTCCGGGAATCGACGGCCGTGACGGGTTCTTTATCGCGCGATTGGAGCGCCGGTAGTATACTGCCGGTACGTTGTTTACTGTGAGCTGGTTCGCACGCATAGAACAAGCCTGCGCTGCGTTCATCGAGCGAACGTTTGCAAAGACGTTCCCGAGCGACCTCGAGCCCGCGCAAGTCGCGCGGAAGCTCGTCGCGACCATGGAGGCACGGACCCGCGGCGAGGACGGTCATCTGCTCGCGCCCGGCTCGTATCTCGTCTACATGAATCCTGAGGACTTCGAGCGCCTCACGGAACATCGCGCGTATCTCGAACGCGAGTGGGCCGAGCTGCTGCGCGATATGGCCGCGCGCGTCGGGGTCTACTTCTTCGACGGCGGCCCAAAGGTCGAAATGATCGCGCGTCCCGGAATTCCACTCGGGATGGTCGACGTCAGCGTCGCGAGCGACATCACCATTTCCATCCCGAACGCGCCTCCGCTCACGCCGCCGAAGCGGTATCATTTACGTATGATGAAAGGCGTGCCGGCATACGGTGTCTACTTCATCGACGGCGCCGCGTCGATCGGCCGCAATGAGGATAGCGACATCTTTCTCGTCGACCCGAGCGTTTCGCGCGCGCATGCGTCGATGCAGGTCGAAAACGGCGGCGTGAGCGTCACGGACCTCGGCTCGACGAACGGGACGTTCGTCAACGGCGAGCGCATCGCCGGAAATCGCCGCTTGGTTTCGGGCGACGTCCTGACTTTCGGCAACACGCAGATGCGTCTTGAGGCGCGGGAATGAACGTCGCGAACGCGCGCGTCGGATCGCTCGAGATCGTCGCGGCGCTCTTCGCGGTAGCGATCGTTGCGGCGCGCTCGCGTCTGCGACCGCAAGAAGAAGCGGGCGTGTTGACGCCGGTTCAAGCGCAGCTGCGCGTGATTGAAGTCGGCAACGTTCGGCCGTTCGAGGGAACCTGTCCCCTTGTCATTGGACGCGGCCAGGAAGCGCAGCTCGTCCTGGCAGATCCTGAGGTAAGCCGCCGTCATGCGCGGCTCGAAACCCAGAACGACACGGTCTTTCTTCGCGACCTTGGAAGCAGCAACGGCACCTTTCTCAACGGACGCCGGTTAACGAGTGCGATCGAGTTGCGCGAGGGAGACGAGGTCGATGTGGGTACGACTCGACTGGTCGTGGAGAAATTGCGTCCATGGACGTAGCGATTCGGGGTGATCGTGCGTCGTGTTTGTCGTTGCAGCTAGGGCCACGCTCGTGGCTCTTTGCAGTGGCGCGTGGATTCGGGAACGTCGACGGCGTAGCCGCGGCGCCCGCTACACTTGCACGCGTTCGCGGTGAGTGCGAACGCCGGTTGAAGGGGGAGCGGTTCCGGCGCGCGATCGATCGTCCGCAGGCAGCGGCGACGGCAGTGCTCGGTGTGCTCTCGCGCGTCAACGGCGACATCTTTTCCCGCAGCGCGTCGCATGATGACTACGTCACCGCGGGATGTTCGCTCACCGCGACGCTCGTCGTTCGCGGACATGCGTACGTGATTCATAGCGGCGGCACCGCCGCGTATCTCGCGCATAAAGGCGACGTGACGGCGTTGACGGCGGAAGATGCGCTCGAAGCGGCGACGCCGCTGCTCTCGCGCGCGCTCGGCGCAGCAGCATCGCTCGACGTCTCGGTATCTAACGTTGCGGTCGACTCCGGCGACGTCATGATCTTGATGGGACACCGCGTGCGTGGTGAGGTCGATCGACGCGCTCTGATCGCACACGTCGAAGAAGCGGGCGCGAACGAACATATGCTCGTCGTGCGCTTTGACGACGGCGATCGCGCGATCGACGAAATCGTAACGGCGATCAAGCCGCCGCTGCCGGCGGATATTCGCATGCAAAGCGCCATTGGAATGGCGACGTTCGTTCTTGGAGTGTTGTTGACGACCGCGTGGCTCAGGTAGGACTTCTCGCGCGGCGCGCGATCACCGTCGCAATCGCTTTAGCGATTGCCGCATTCATCTTGTCGTTCACTCCGGCCGGCACGTTGCAGCCTTCATGGCTGCCGCTTGCGCTCGGGGCGCTCGCTGCGTTTTGGGTTATGTGGCAGCCGCTCAACGCCGTGCGGGACGACGTGATTCCGGCGATGGCCATCGTTCTTTCGGCGCTCGGGCTGTTGCTGGTCGCCCGGCTCTCGCCGGATCTTGCGCAAAAACAACAGTGGTGGCTGTTCGTCTCATTGGTGCTCGCCATCGGATTCGGTCCGCTCTTTACGCGTTTTCGCGTGTTTGCGACCTACAAATACCTGTGGGTCGTCGGGTCGCTACTCCTCTTCATTTTGTTGCTCGTCTTCGGTAAAGAAGTCAACGGCGCTCGACTGTGGATTCCCATCGGGCCGATTCAGTTCGAACCGATCGAACTCATCAAGCTTTTCATCGTGTTCTTTCTCGCCGCATATCTCGCCGAGAACGCCGATGTCATTGCCAATTCGCGGCCGTGGTCGGTACGCGCAAATCTTCGCTATTTGGGGCCGTTGTTTTTGGGATGGGGCAGCTCGATGGCGATTCTCGTCCTGCAGCGCGACTTGGGTATGGCGACGCTGTTGCTTGCGACGTTTGCCGCGCTGTTGTATGTTGCAACGCGACGCATCGATCTCGTGCTCGGCGGCATCGTCGTCTTCGCGCTCGTGGCGTTTTGGGCGGTGCATCACTATCCATACGTCCAGACCCGCATCGCCGTCTGGAACGATCCCTTCAGCGATCCCCTTGGTGCGGGCTATCAGTCGTCGCAAGCGTATTACGCACTTGCTGCCGGCGGATTGTTCGGTACCGGCTTCGGCTTAGGACATCCGGGGTTCATACCCGACGTTGCGACCGATTACGTGTACGCCGCGTATTCGGAAGAATTCGGATTGATCGGCGCGTTCGCAGTTGTTGCCGTCTTTCTTGTCCTCGTGCGCCGCATGCTGCGCGCAGGTGCGGAACAGCCGGCGCTCTATGCGAAGTTGCTCGCGGTCGGAATGGGTGCGACGCTCGGCTTCCAAGTCTTCATCATCATCGGCGGTGTCATCGGTCTCTTTCCCTTAACCGGCATCACGCTGCCGTTTCTTTCATACGGCGGCAGTTCGCTCGTCGCCAACTTTCTGCTCGTCGCGCTGGTTTGGGCGATGAGTTCGCGTCTATGCGCACGACCGCAGTCTCTCTCACCGTCATCGCATTAGCGATCGCCGCGATTCTCGGCGGATACTTCAGCGGTCAGGCGGGTGCGCATCCGCCGCAGATCGTCGTGTTGCATCCCGTTTCGTCGCCCGACGTGCACGCCGTTGTGCATGGCTACTCCGACAGCCCAATCGTCGATCTATTTTCGAACGACGATGTCGTCGTCGATCGCGCGCAAACGGCGCGGAATGCGTGGCTTCCGGAACGCCTGTCCGTCGTCGTCGGCCTTTGCGGAGAGTCGGCTGCCCTAGAGAGTGAGTTTCTGCGACTAGGCTTGCCGCTTGCAATCGATCTCGATCCCCACGGTGCCGAAGCCGACCGTATCGCGCGGTATGTGAACGCCCAAGGGCTTGCTTTATTCATCCACACCGGTGCGCCGCCGTCACGAGCGACGCTCGCGGAACTGCAGAAGCGGTTCGGCCGCATCAACGGCGTCGCATCGCGTTCCGCTTCGGGCATGGCAGACGCATTGCGAGGAACGGGACTCGTCTTTTTCGACGAACGCGGGGACACCGATTCGCGGCCGTTCACAGTAACCGGAGTTCGTTTCGTGGCGCGGGACGCTACCGTCGACGACCGCTCCTCTCCGAGCTACATTTCGTTTATGCTCGATCGTGCGGCCATGCGTTCGGAACGCGAGGGGCGCATGGTTGTGCTGATGCGCCCGCTTCCGAACTCGCTCGCCGCGTTGACGAACTTTCTCGCCACGAGGAGTGCAGAAATCGTGGCGCTAACGCAACGACGCTAAACTGTTTTTAGAAGTGAAAGGAGCATCCACGTTCATGGGGCGTTTCACCAAGATCGGCATTCTCTCGCTTGCGGCGCTGGTGGCGCTCGGCGCATGTTCGAAGGGATCGCAGTCGTCCTCAACGACGACGACCACCACCGAACAAAGCGCGTCCGCTGCGCCGAGCGAGAACGCGATGAGCAACGCCGCATCGCCTGCCGCAGGAGCATCAGTCGCCGCGAACGGTGCAGCCGCAAGTGACGGCGCAAAAGTCTTTCAAACGAACTGTTCGAGTTGTCACCAAGCCAACGGACAAGGCGTTCCGGGCACGTTCCCGCCGCTCGCCGGAAATCCGGTGGTAACGGGCGACGCAACGAAAGTCATCCACATCGTGAAGTTCGGACTGAACGGCAAAGTCGACGTGAAAGGCACGTCATACAACGGCATGATGCCGGCATGGGGACAACAACTCTCCAACGGCGATATCGCGGCCGTCATCACCTATGTTCGTTCGTCGTGGGGAAATAGCGCGAGCGCCGTGACCGAATCCCAGGTTGCCGGCGTCACCAAATAACGTCAGCCGAAGCGTACGCTGAGCATCGATACGGAACCTCCGTCGATACCGTCAACGGGAAACGTCACGTTGTCGTCGTCGACGGAGGCTCCCATTGCGTAGAGCAGCGGCAAGTAGTGTTCCGGCGTCGGCGCCGCCAATTTCGCGTCGTTGCCCATGTGTTCGTAGTTGATCAATGGTGAAAAATCTCGCGACGCGAGGAACGTTCGCGCGTGCGCTTCGAACCGCGAGGCCCAATCAAACGGCTCAGCCGGATGGCGTCCCCACGCGTACGCGTGCAAATTATGAATGATATTGCCGCTCGCAGCGATCAGTATGCCTTCGTCGCGAAGAGCGCGCAAACGCGTTCCGAGATCGAAATGAAATGCGGGCGGCTGCGTTTCGTCGATACTGAGTTGCACGACGGGAATCGACGCGTCGGGAAAGACGTGACAAAGCACGGCCCAGGTGCCGTGATCTAAGCCCCACGACTCGTCGCCGCGAACGGCAGTCGGCGAAAGCAACGTTGTGATGGATCCCGCGAGCGCACGGCTGCCGGGCGCCGGATATTGCATTTGATAGAGCGAGCGCGGAAAACCACCGAAATCATGGATCGTTCTCGGATAGTCGTTCGCCGTCACGTGCGTGCCCGGGATGTACCAATGCGCGGAGATCGCCACGATCGCGCGCGGACGCGGCAGCGATGCGCCAATTGCGCGCCATGCTTTGGTGTACGTGTTGTCATCGAGGGCATTGAGCGGATTGCCGTGTCCGAAAAAGATCACCGGCATGCGACCTGCCATGCGGGTTGTTACCACGAACGCACGACGGCGCCTGCGGGGAAGCGCCTTTCTCGCGGCGCAACGAATCGGCACGGAGGTGTACGGATGAAAGACGACTCCCAGAACCGCTCGCGTGCGGAGGTAATCAAGCAGATCGTTCTGCTTCCCGCACTCGCTGCGGCACTCGGCGGCGCCGCGTTACCCGCGATTGCAGCGGATAACAAAGCGCAGTTCAAATATTAGGATAAGCCGGGAAAAAACGGCGAAAAGTGCAGCCAATGCCGCTTTTTCAAAGCACCGTCAGGCTGCTCGATCGTCACTGGAAAGATTAGTTCAAACGGCTGGTGTGTCGCTTGGGCTAAAAAGTAACTCCACGCATTTATTTACATTACATGGAGCCGATCTACGGGCGAAACCGTAGATCGGCTTTTTTTACTGCTACATCGTTCGGGAACTATGAGCACATGTCTCCGTTGGTATTTTCACATTCGATCTTCTGGCCGGTCGCTATTGGTTTTTTTGGGCTGGGTACCGGCTATTTGATTTGGGGCGGCTCTGCACTCTTTGGTTTTCCCGCAAAGAGTGTTGAAGCCGACAAAGCTATTGCCATATGGGGCGTCTGGATGAACGGCTTCATGCAATTCATTACAGGCGTCTATCTTATGGTCGGCCTGACCTGGTTCGGCGTATTCCAAAATGCGCCGCCGCTGTACATGGCCGGACTTGCGTTTACCGCGTACGGCGTCCATTGGTGGGCGATCGCAGCGCGGCGGTATTGGGGTTTGAGCGGCGCACCCGAGGCGTGGATGGCCATTGCCTTTTCGCTGTTGTCGATCTTAGGCATGCTCGTCTTTTTCAGCGCGGGCGACGCGCCGGTCGGCATTTTGTTCATCGGGCTTACGCTCATCTACCTCAGCGAAATTCCCACGCGCTTCGGGTTGCTCGCTAGTGGTGAGCGTCTCGTGGGCCTCTGGCAATTTTTGACGGGAATTTGGCTGATGTATTTGACGTATGCAGCCACGATGGACTTTGCGCTCGGAGCGAAGTGGTGGGTGTAACCGCACCGATCACTGCAGCTGCAGCGCGCCGGTAACGATCTTCCGCGCTACGTCGAGCCCATCGTTGCCGCCGTCGAGCGCAACGCGACTCATGGAGCCGCGCTTCAGCCGGAGCATGTTCACTACGTCGATATGCACGTTTTGGATAGCCGCGCGCTAGAATTCTGCTCGCGCGCCGGACTCGGTGCTAAGATGGAAGAGTTGACTCTGCTCAACTTTTAGCTTCTTCATGTAGGACGTACTAATGGACACCCAGACGCTTAAGCAAGACCGTGTCGACTTCAACGAATTCCTCGACAAGGTTGCGGACCGCATCATCGAGCGAGCGCAGGCGCGTCATGTTCCCGGCATCGCCCGAGTCGCAAACGTGTGGCGGCTCAATAGCGCGGAGGCGACGATGACGCAGGACGTGCCGTCACGTGACCTGCTGGTGACGTTCCGCGGCGGCCCCGACGCATCACGCTCTAGTGAGTACAAACCGGATAACGTCGACTCAACCGCAGACGCGATTATCGATAAGCTGTACTTCCTGACGCGCTAACGCGTTTGACGCGTGTCGCGCCGTAAAAAAGAACGCGTTGCTGCGCGCTCGCGGGTTTGGGCGCGTTGTACGCGATACCGCGCGAAACAAAATTGTTCGCGCCGTGATGCCCTATGGTCACTCTATAGGCCCATTCGAGCGGTGAACGCATTGTCGAACACCGGTGGATGGCCGCCGCGCAAGAAGTTGCGGATCGCTCTAAACGCGTCCAAGCGCGTCATCGCGCCGCGAAACGGCTGTCCGAGCGGCGAAGCGACAAGATTGCTCGCCTGAAAACGGTCGTTCTCCAAACCCCAATGCAGAAGTGGTAGCGGTCCGGGACCTTTGAATGCGAGCACGCGATCCAAAATCGCATCCATGACCGCATTTGCTTCGGGTGAGCGGTACGCGACGATTTCGGTCATGACCGACCACGGTGAATACTGCTGCATGCCGAGCAGCGTTTGCGTCGGCGGACAGACACGGACGGAGATGTAGCCGAGCAGCGGGTTCTTGCCGTTGCGCATCGTGTTCGCAAGCACGTCGTCGATGATCGCCTTTTGCAAGAACGTGAAGGCGTTCGTCGGGTCGAGTGCGATCTCGAAACCTCGTCCCGGAATTCCCGTGTCCGGCCAGCCGATTGCGCCGACGGTGTATGATACGGCGGTTGTGTCGGAGTTCAAGCCTGATGCGGCGTTGCGACCGCGCCGCGTCCCTTGCATCGCGTGGAAAATGCCCGTGAGGACGCCGCCGAAGAAATCGAGTCCGTTGTCCGGATTGCTGTCATTGTGCATGTTGGCAGCGACTTGCGCGCACAAGGCTGCGAGCGCCCCCACTTGCGCACTTGAAAGACTCGTGACGAGCCCAAGCAGGTTTGTGACGTTTGACGTCGTTTCCGGACCGCCGTTCCAGAAATTGCCAAAGGCATCGCTTGCAAAATTAACGATGTTCGTCGGGTAGTGGAATACGTCAAAGACGCGTCCCATCAATTTGTCACCGTTGACGTCATCGCTCTTGCCGAGCTCAAAGGCGAGCGTTTCCATGAAGTCGTTCAACGACGTTCCCGGCGTGTTCGGATCGTCGGGCAGCGCCGGTGTCTGTTCCCGGTTGACGATCCAACAGTCCAGGTTGATTGGATTGATCGCCAGATCGGCGTACACGTTTTCGTTCTGAAGAATTCCGGTTCCGTTGACATCACCTTGGAGGAGAGCCATGAGCACTTGCGTGTTGGCTTTCGGGTCGGCGGAAGTTAGCTGCGCCCGCGTAACGCCCGCCTTGGCCAGCAGCGCGTCCCATGTCAGCGACGTCACAACTTGACGAATACCGAACTGCTGCACGACGTGCAGCACGACGGAGTAAATGACGCCCATCGTTCCCATTGAGACGACAACCGCTTTGAGCACGTCTTGCGCGCTAAGTCCGGAAATGCCGCTCCACGGAGTTGGGCTTAACGGGCCGCCGATGAAGTGCGCGGCATCGATCGCGGGATATCGCGCTTGTAACTTCACCGGATCGGCGACGGGAATATCACCTTCGATCCACCACTGGACGCCGCCCGGACCAACCAAGTGAATTGCGCGCACTTCGTCCACTAAAAGCGGCGACGAAAATTCGCCACCGTGCGTTGCGGACGAGAGCGTTCCGGCAAGCGTGGCTCCCGGTGAGCCGCCCGTGGCGCGAAGCGCTAGACGCGGAGACTGATGATCGAGCAGCTGCTGCAAATCCGCGATCGTTATGCCGGCCTCGACATGAAATAAAATATCTTGCGGAAGCGGTCTGCCGGCGGGATCGCTGCCCGTCACGCTCGTTTGTATGCCTGGAAAATCGCACTGCAGGCTCGACGCCAAATTGCGCGTGTCGATGATGCGCGCATTGGAGGCGGGAGTCGATAACTGCGCTCCGCCGTTTGTGATCTGCCGAAGCAGCGACTGATTGTACCTCGTGGAAAAGTTTTGATTCTGCGCTACGGCATCCGGAAGCAGATCCATCGGCGTCGCTGCTGCCGCGGAAAGGCTTTCGAGCAAATTGCGCATTCCTTGCATTCCGCGACGTCCTTTGTTGAAGATCGAGATCGCTTCGACGTCGGGTTGGAGCAGTGGCAGCGACGCGTCGGTGAATGACCATCCGCCGCCGACTGCTTTAACAGGGGTTTTATCTGGCTCGCGTCCAATCGGCGCGCCGACGACCGCCTTCGCCAAATCGTCCAGCGAGCGCGGTACGCGGCGGTCCGGAACGACATAGCCGAACGTCTGGGACCAATTCTGCCACCACGAGCCGGCCTTCGGCGTCGCAAGACAGAGTGGATCGCCGAACGTCCAGTCTGTTTGTACAGGCGCGGGCGCATCGTTATTGAGCTTTGTGCTTAGCGCGCCGGTTGGGAACGAGGTAACATGCGTGCCCGAGTCCGAGATGCCATCCGCCACCGTGATTTTACCGGCAGCCGACATCAATCGCACCGTGGCGCCGCCTTGAATGGTTTTATGCAGCGTTACCGTTCCGCAGGCAGCGAAATCGACGCACGTGTGGCTGTTGTCGACAGCGCCGCCCAGATCGATCTGGCCGCCCGAGGTTGCAGCCACAAAACTGTCGCTGTCGATCTTCTTGTCATCGTCGCTGCCGGTCTGGCCGATCGAGACGTTACCGGACGCGGTAAGCCAAACTTTGCTTCCGCCCGTGATTTTTTTGTTTATGGTGATCGAGCTACGATTGCTAACCGCGTCAAGTCTACTAGAGCCGTCGATCTTGTCGCCGTACGTGATAATTCCGTCTGCGATGTTCCGAATGCGCGCGCCATAATTGATCTCGCCCGGTACGGTGATCGAGCCGTTAGCGCGCAAGTCCGCTGTGGCTTTGTGAATGTAGCTGCCGAACGTTATCGAGCCGCCGGCACTGACAGTGACGCTGCTCTTGCCATCGATCTTTCGGTCATCACTGCTCAGAGTCGTGTCGCTTCCAATCGAAACGTTGCCACCCGCTTTGAGCGTAACCTGACTTCCCCCGTCGATCTTTCCCGTAATAGTGATGTCGCCTGGCGTTTCCAAGAACACGAGACTGTGTTCGTCGATGTGGCCGTTTACCGTTATTCCGGACGGGTCGGTCTGCCAAACGACGCTATGATTATCGATCGCAGCGAGAGTCAACACAACACGCCCTCCGTTTGCTCATTGGTAGGGTGGTATTCGGTACTATGGCATACGATCGGCGGTTCTCCTTTTGAAATTCCGGTTCAAATTACTCATATACGCTACGCTAGTGCACGCGCATCAGAAAGTGCGATTCACATACTGGTTGGGAGAAGGGTCCGTTCTTCGCAGCCGCACCTCATTGATAATGAAGAAGCCCTGCAACGACAATGCGCGCAGGGCTTCGACCGACTAGACCGCGTCATTTACGGCGAATAGCTGCACGCACCGTAGTGGTTCGACCCATTCTTCTTGGATATTGTAGATCGCGTTGAGCACGATTGTACGGTCGTTGCTACGGCAGATGTTACCGATCTCGCCCCGCCAGCTGTTGTACCACGCGAATGTTCCGTTGTTGATGTCCGGGTCGGTCATGGTTTCATAGATTTCGTGAGAAACCGTCGAGTCCGTCGAATCAGCGACTTTTCCGCTCGGTGCTTTGCAGCCGGCGATGTTTTGATAACTTTCGAAGCTGTAGAGGGTGTGGCCGATGTCGCTGCGCACAAGTTCGACGGCTCTAGTACCAAAACGCATATAACTGCGAGCGTTGAATCGCGCGCATCGCATAGCGCACTCGGATCCGAGAACGCGCCGTTCCGTCTTATGAAGTTCGCAGCGTTTTAAAAGCTGCGCGCAGTTCTTCTGAGAAAATTTGCGGCTGCTCCCAGGCGGCAAAGTGACCGCCGGCCGACGCTTCGTGGAAATAGATGAGCTTGTGAAATGCCTGTTCGGTCCAGCTCCGAGGAGCCAGGTAGATCTCGCCGGGAAAAACAGTCGCAGCAGCCGGGATAGAAACGTTCGCAGCATTGACTGGACTGGTTTTATTTTCCCAATACGAGAGAGCCGCCGAAACGGCCGTGCTCGTTACCCAATACAACGTGATGTTGTCGAGAACGTCATCGCGTGTTAGTGCGCCGGCCGAATGTTCGTCGACCGTGTGCCCGGCTACCGCAGAGATCACAGTCGCTGCCGGTTGGTTCCAGCCGTCGCCGTGATCCAACAACCACGCTGCCAGGCCGACGGGCGAATCGACCAATCCGTACAGTGTTTCCGGCCGCGTATGCATGAATGCTGCGTAGGCGAATTGCTTTCCATACAGCAGTTGTAACTGCTGGTACGCCCGTTTCTCGGCCGCTGAAAGGCTCGCCGGTGCGGGTTCGCCGCAGCTAAGCGATTTTGCGATGTTCTTCGGAACGGTAGCCGGCAGGCTCGTGTGAATGCCCAGGAGTCCTGGCGGAGCCTGTTCGGCCATCAATGTCGTAACGACCGAACCGAGATCACCGCCCTGTGCTGCGAAGCGCGTATAATTCAGGCGTTTCATCAACGTGACCCAAGCGCGCGCCACATGCTCGGTACCCCATCCGGTCACTGTTGGCTTTCCCGAAAACCCGTAGCCGGGTATCGACGGAATAACGACATGGAACGCATCAGCTGCGGACCCGCCATGTGCCGTGGGATTCGTCAGCGGCTCGATGATCTTGAGCTGTTCGATAATCGAGCCCGGCCACCCGTGCGTAACGATCAATGGGAGCGCATCGGCGTGTTTCGATCGAACGTGAATGAAGTGAATGTCGAGTCCGTCAATCTCCGTCTTGAACTGCGGCAGCGCGTTCAATTTGGTTTCGCATTTCCGCCAGTCATAGTCGGTCGCCCAATAACGTGCAACGCTCTGCATCATTGCCAGCGGTACACCTTGAGACGTATCGCTGACGGTCTCGCGTTCGGGCCAAATCGTCGCGTTGATGCGCCTGCGCATGTCCGCGAGTGTCGCTTCCGGAATATTGACACGAAACGCGCGAATAGCGTTATCGCTGGTCGCCTCTGCTTGAGCAAGTAGCGGTGTCGCCGCTACAGCGGCGGCGGTCATAGCGCAGAAGCTACCGCGGGTCAGGCCTGACGTTTGTTCCATATGTAGCTCCTCGTTTTGCTCTGCGATTACCACTGCTTGCGGTGAAACAATGATCCCACTCGCGGAGAGCGGCTGCAATACACCGCGGTTTCCGGCCGTATTCAAAAAGATACTATTATGAATCTAATTGACGCGCGGAAAATGCAGTGATAGAATACTGCTGGATTTCTAATGGTAGGGGAGATCCGTCGTGCGTTTTCCGGCATTCGTTGCAGTGCTGATGGCGATCGGCCTTCTGGGCAGCGACCCCAATCCGTTGTGAGAAGCATCACGATCGTTGGAAATCCCTCCGTTCCGGTACCAACGCTGATCGCACATCTGGCGGTAAGGCCGGGCATGCGAAGTCCGACGCTGTCCGCATAAAGGACGCGGAATCAGCGAGGAACTTCTACGAAGCGCGGCACCTGGAACTGGCCGTTATTGAGGGCGGGATCGAACCGGCCTCGCTTGATGCGAGGTCCGATACCGGAGTGGTGAAGTATCCCGTTTACGTAGCCAAAGTTGCAGCAGTACGCGTCGCCGGCAACGCGCACGTCAATCAAGTAACGATTGATAAGCTACTGCAACTTCGAGCGGGCATGACTTTCAATACTGAACTCATGAAGGCGGACGAACAACGCCTGCGAGCAATCGGGAAGTTTGAGAAAATTAACGCGAGTATAGATGCGAATCCGAACAAGCCGCAAGACATCACGCTCGTGTGGGTTATCGATCGGTAGAGCAACGCTCCGTTCGTAAACGCACAGGGAAAAAACGCGAGCAGCGTTAAGACAGCCTTCTGCGTGAAGCGAAACCTCGTATTGACGGTAACGTCGCTGCTTTCGATCCTTTTCGCATCCTTCCACCTAGTGGATGACATCGTATACGGATCGGAAAAAGGCGTGGCACCAAACGTCCTTATCGTAGCCATTCTTACTGTTTGGTTGTACGGAACGCTGATGCTGCCCGAACGTCGTGTGGGGTATATTATCATGCTGGTCGGATCGCTGCTCGGGCTGACCATTTTCGTGACCCACTTAACTGGAACCGGCGGCCTCCCAGGCGTTCACATTGGCAAGTTGAGTGGTCCCTTTTTCTTCGTCTGGACGCTCCTCGCGCTTGCGGTTGTTTCTCTTTTGTCGCTCACGGTCTCAGCGCAAGGTCTATGGAGTCGGCTGCGCTCGAAGGCGCGATAATGAATGCGCTTGGAAGAGCTGTTCGACGTAGTAGCACATTGCGGGATCAATCCGGCGTAGCCGTTCGCGGGTAGCGCGCGGCCAATGCGATGTCACGTCATTGACTTCCACGCACGCGAAAGTTCCACGTATGCGCGGAGCGTTTCGGCCATTATGTAGGATTGGAATTGCGGCCTAGCATTCGCGTAGCCGGTCGGAGTATGGGTGCATTATCTCGGATTGGCCGAGCAGGTGAGCGTTGCCGACCGGTAAGTGATTTAGGCTTCAGCGCGAAATTGTGTCTGGAAGATACGCTCAACGTACGCATACAAATCCGCGTCGACTCCACAGTTGCATTTTCGTTGCACGCGGCCAATGCGACGTTACATCGTTAAGCTCTACGTACGCGCGGAGCCTCGGCAATTACGTGGAATTAGAAGGTTCGCGTAGGGTGCATGAGGCGATGCAAGAATCCGGCCTGTGTGCCGCATTCGCAGCGGTTAATAGTCGAGGTCTCGATGAGCGAAATTGGCTTTCACGCGCCCGATGATCTGGAGCGATCGTTCTTGCGAGTAGCAACGTTCCGCTATCCGGAGTTCCACGCACAAGTGAGTAGATGTGAGGTTGATAACTACGACCCAACCGGCTATTGCGACGTGCGCGTGATTCCGGGATGTGTGGCGGTCCGTCCCTGCGTGACCGGCCCGCCTTGCCGGAAGTGGAGACAATCCTATCGATTAGCGACGGGTTTCTTGAGAGCGTAGAGTTCGTCGGTTATACGCTTGATGAGAGCAAGCGTGACTTCATGCGTTACGGAAGAGGTACGGATGTGAAAGTACAACTTGGCGCGGTCTGGCATTTCAGCCTTGCCGTCAGAGACCCGGAGAAGAGCGCGCAGTTTTGGACCAAGAACTTCGATCTGCAGGAAATGTTCCGGTCCGACGAGGCCATCGGACTGACGAACGACGCGACTATCATCGGGTTCTTCAAAGGCACACCACGTCCGGACGCGATCGACCACATGTCGTTTCGTCTCAACAGTATGCGCGCGCTGCGCGAAGCGCTCGAGACGTTGAAGAAAAACGGCGTAGAACTGGAAGATCCGGGCGACGAGATCGGCCCTACATCGCCGGGCTCGCCGCATATGGGCCTGTGGTTTCACGATCCCGACGGGTATCGCTGGGAGCTCTCGGTTCAGAACGGTGCCCGCGAGCGGTAAGTTAGGCGGCTTGCGAAAACTCGGCGCTGAACAGTCGTTCCACATACTCAAAGAGCATCGGATCGACTTTTCGCAGTCGTGCTTTCGTTGCGCGTGGCCAATGCGACGTCACGTCATTTATTTCGACAAACGCGCGGAGCGCCTCGGCAATTATGTGGAATTGAAACAATCTGCATAATGTCGCGGGTGCTTGTCCAAAGAGACCGAACGGGGCGAGATGCGGTTACGCCTTCTGATTATCGTGGTCCTCATCGGACTTTCGATCTTCATCAACTACATCGATCGCGGAAATTTGGCGACTGCGGCGACGCTCGTTCAAAAAGAACTGCATCTCGCGCCCTCACAGCTCGGCTTCCTACTGACGGCGTTTTTCATCACGTATATGCCAATGCAGCCCTTGGTCGGTTGGCTAGTTGATAAATACACTGCGAGTACCGTCCTCGTCGTTGGCTTTTTCATTTGGTCGTTGGCGACCTTACTTAGCGCGTTTGCCGCCGGGTTTGCGTTGCTCTTTGCCTGCAGGCTACTGCTTGGACTGGGCGAGTCCGTCTCGTTCCCATCCATGGCAAAGCTTTTAGCAGAAAACGTAAGCGAAAAGCAACGTTGTTTTGCCAACGGTATTATTCAAGCAGGCCTTGCGTTTGGATCGGCTTTCGGAATCTTCGTTGGCAGCGCGGTGATCGCGGAACACGGTTGGCGCCCGTTCTTTGTTGGTTGCGGATTGCTTAGCATGCTGTGGATTGTTGCGTGGCGCTTTGTGTCGCGCGGACAGCTTCGTAAAAGAAGCGAGGATGTGTCATCCGCGCAGATGCCCGCTTTCGGCCTGATCCTGCGCGAGCCCACGCTTTGGGGCGCGTCACTCGGGCATTTCGGCGGTAATCTCGTACTGTATTTCACTATCAGCTGGATTCCGTACTACCTAGTGCACGAGCGGGGATGGACCATCTCGCAGATGGGACTTATCGCCGGGTCAGCATCGCTCGCTGCCGGGATGTCGATGATTGTTTTTGGGTTTGTCTCGGATCGTGCAATCGGCCGCGGCGCCTCGCCGACGGTGGTGAGGAAGGCGGCGTTCGCGATAGGCGGATTGGGAGGCGCGATCGCGCTGCTCGGCTGCGGCTATTCGCACGGTGCGAATGCATCCGCCGCATGGCTCGTCGCTTCCGGCTTCTTTAGTGGATTCGTCGGTCTCAATACGTACGTGGTCGCACAGACGAAAGCGGGAGACGCGACTGGGAGGTGGGTTGGCATACAAAATATGCTCGCCAACGCCGCCGGTCTGATCGCTCCGGTGCTTACCGGAGTGCTTGTCGAGGCGACGGGGAATTTCAAGTTGCCATTTGCATTGGCCGCCGTCGCGGCCGTTGGCAGTGCGCTCGCCTGGACACTCCTGACCGGGAAGATCGAGCCGATCGATTGGAAAGCGCGAGCAACTGCTCGTTCTTACGTACCGGCGCTCGTCGTTAAATAGCGGCTCCGCTCTGCTATGCTGCCATCATAAACGCATGCTGGAAAAGGCGTTCGATATACTGATAGAGCATTGCGTCGACTTTACGTAACCGCGCTTTTGTCGCACGAGGCCAATGCGACGTCGGGTGGTTGACCTCCACAAACGCGCGCAGCCCCTCGGCAATTATGTGGAATTAGCGGCGTAGCCGAGCCCGTCGGAGGCCGGCGGAGCTATCTACGACGGCAGTCGTCACGTTGAAAGCGGAGATTCTTTACGGCGCGAAAGGTGCTGACAAGCATGACCTTCGTGCACGATGCGGCAGTATCGGCGTCAGCAAAGGTGGCGTGCGCGAACCAGCACTGATCTCCAGTGAATTCGCTTTTTGTCGCGGCCCTGAGGTGAACCGGCGGACCCATGAGGCGCGGCGTGCGACGAGCGCGTCTCCCTCCATGGACACGTCGTACGACGTATCCAATTCGTCGCTGCGATACCGGCCGAGGTATCGGCGCAGCTCTCCGATCGTTGGCCGAAACGAAGAAGCCGGCGGGGAAGGCCGGCCGTTGGCGTTAGAGCAGTCGGCCTGGCACGAGCCGGATAGAGCGCATGCTCGATTCGGTCTACATAATCGGCTGCGTCGCAAACGAGTCGGGCCTTCTTGCCAAACTACTCTCCCGTATCTACGTTTACGGCCGTGGCCATTCCATAGCCTGAGTTCCAGCGTCGCTGCACATCAGCTTCCAGCTAGTTGTCGACGGTTTCCGGCCTTACGTGTTGCCTCGCGGAGACGATCGCATAGTGCAGGGTCGGATCAAAAGACGCGGGTGACCAGGTAGACCCGCCTGCCGATTTTTTCGCACCGGAAGGTGCGCCGATTTGAGAAGGTTTTAGGATCGGCGAATCACGGCCCCGGTCGCGCGATTTAGTATGTAGAAAGCACCGGTTTTCCCGACTTCCCCAACAGCGGCAACGGTCTTGCCCAGCCTGTCCACCGTGTCGAAGAGGATCCCCCGAGTGCTTCAGACGCGTTTTCTAAGGCGCATGGAGGCGCATACGCCGGTCTCTTAGTTACCATCGGAGTCGACGGCACGGCTTCGAATGTCAAAATTTCCGTGCAAGTATTTGGCGTTCGCCAAAGCGGCGGTGAGAGCCGCCGCGCCGCAAATGCGCAACTGCGAGCGTGCGTCCGGCGGAAAATTGGAGTTCGGCATTGACGTGCAACGATAAAACTATGCGGCAGCTTTTCGGAAGTCCGCGTCGAAGAGGCGCTTAACATAGTTAAATAACGGCGGATCGACCTCCCGTAATCGCTCCTTCGTCGCGCGCGGCCAGTGCGACGTCGCGTCATTAATCTCCACATAAGCGCGTAGCGCCTCTGCAATTATGTGGAATTGGAAGTGTCCTTAGCGAGACGCGGTTACGCGCTGTCGGCGATCGCACGGCCTCTGGGTGCTAGCAGCAGCGCTAGTGCAGCCGGCGCGCCGGCGATGCCGGCGAGTAGGGCGGCTCTTTCGCCGGATTGATGCAACAAGACACCACCAAGTACCGGGCCGGCCGCAAAGCCCGCTGTCGTTGCTGCAGAAGCGAGTGCAAACGTTGCCGCAGATGCGCCGCGCAACTTTAGCGCGTGAAGTTGGAGCGGCGCAAACGCGGCCCAGGCGAAATTGAACGCGCCCAGTGACATCACGAACGCGATCGAAGAGGCTGACAACGAGAGCGCGACGATGGCGGCTATATTCAACGCGCCTGCCGCGATCAACGAACGGAATCCCGAAAATCGCGATGGAAGCCACGCCACGACGGCGGATCCCGCAAAACCGCAGAGTGCGCCAACCGAGAGGCCTCCGCCGAGCAACGTGCCGGTTACGCCGCGGCTTTCGGCGAGCCGCTCGAGAAACGGCCATATGGCACATTGCGCCGTAAAGAAGACGAAGATGCTCAGTAATCCCATCGGCTCCACTTCGGGAAAGACAAGCCGCTCTGCAGGCGGCACGACGTCGAGCGGTGCCAGCGCTGCAAAAAGAACGGCAACACCCACGATCGCGATCGTAACGAACGGTGCGTGCCAGCCATAGACCGCGAGCAACCACGTAACGATCGGGAACGCAATCACCGCGGTCAAAGTCTGGACGATACCAAACCATGCAAAGAGGCGATGCGTGGCGCTGCTTCGCGAAATGGCCGCAAACGCGACGGCGAGCATAACGCCTTCGCTTAGTCCGGTGAGCGCGCGCAGCGATGCGAGTGCAGTAATGGATGAAATGCTGGCAGTAGCAACGTTCGAGAGCACGTAAACGAGCGGGCCGGCCCCGGTTACCGTACGCAAGCCGAACCGTTTGACGAGCCCTAACATGAGCGCGCTGCCCACAATTGCCGCGAGACTCTCGAGTCCAAGGATCGATCCAAGCGAGGACGAGTCGAGGCTGAACCCGCGGGCGATTGCAGGCGCGAGCGCGGGTTCGACGTTGACGAAGAGCGCGCCGAGTGTCGCTAGGGCAAGGGCGCGCGCGGCGTCAGTGCGTGAGATCACGCGTGAAGTGGCGTTCTTCCGAATGTTCGCATGTGGATCGATTCGTCGTGGATCAGATTGGGAACCCGGTCGTAACTGAAAAGCGCGATGATCCTTGTACGTCTCCCGCGCACCGGCGTCACCCGATGGAGGCTGCGTTTTCCGACGAAAATGGCAAGCGTCCCGGGCGTGGCTCGTATAGAACGCAGCTCGCTGTTTCCGTCCATGATTGCGGCGACCGTTTCAAAATGCGGTTCGTCGGCCGATCGAACGAACGGCGCAAATTCGAAAACGCCGCCCTCCTGCGCATCCTGCAGCAGTAGCGAAACGACGAAATCGTTTCCGTCGAAATGCCACCCGTGTTCGTCGCCGTCGCGTAAGAACGTGAGCGTCAAACCGAGCATAGGATCGCCCAACGGGTACAGGTGCGGCTCTTGTAAGATCTCCGCGACGAAGTGCACCAATTGTGCATCGCGATAGAGCGTTTCGAGTGCGCCGTCCGCGCGCAGCTGATCGTTCGCGACGGCATTGAGCGCATAGCGATGCAATCGCCGAGTCGGATGATCCTCATCGCCGGTGGCTTCGTGCGCGAGATACGCCGTGTAGTTTTGATTGCGGCGATAGGCCGCCAGTTCGACTTCCCGAGCCTCGTCCAGCATCACCTGGAGTGCCGCAGGCGTCACAAAGTTCTCGAGGATAACCGAGCCTTCGGCCGCCATTGCCGCGTGCGCTTGCGCGATGACGGCCGAGCGGCGCTCCGGCGCGAGATAGCGGTCGAAATCGACCAGTTCGTTGAGCGTCATACCGGAGCTATATGGTGTGGGCATGCGTTTCGTCAAGCGACCGATGACAACGAGCGCGATCCAAACCAAAATGGCACACTCGCCATGCTTTTATGATATAGCAATACCATGACACGGACAGGCGTTGCCGATCTCTTCCGGGCGCTCGTCGCTTTCGAAGCCGTGGCCCGATCCGGCAGCTTCAGCGGCGCCGCGTCAGAACTACGGATTGCCCAATCGGCGCTGAGCCGTCACGTCGCGCGCCTCGAACATCGCCTCGGTCAACCGCTTCTCAAGCGGCACGCGCGAGGCGTCGCAGTGACGGGCGCCGGCGCCGTCCTCGCGACGCACGTGCGCGAAGCATGCGACGTGCTCGCCGACGCGATCGATACGCTGGAACCGAATGCTGCAAACTTGCGTTTGACCATCGCGAGCAGTCACGACATCGCCGCCATGTGGCTCATCGCTCGAATCAACCGGTTTCGAGCTCGCCGTCCGGATGTCGATGTTCGACTGGCCGTTCGTGACCTACGACGCGTTTGACGACGAGAACGTCGACCTCTCACTTCGCTTCGGCACCGGAGCCTGGACCCAGTACCGAAGCGTTGCGCTGTTCGACGAAGAGGTCTTCGCAGTTTGCGCACCGTCGCTGCTGGCGACCACCAGTGCGCTGCGAAAAGTGCAGGCACCGCAAGATCTGTTGAGCGCGCCCTTGATTCATATCGCGCCTAGTCGCGGCGTTGACTGGTCCACATGGTTGCGCGCGCTAGGCGCACGTGCGCCCAAAACGCGCAGCCTGCTGTATCCCACGTTACAAACATCGCTCGACGCCGCCGTCCGCGGCGAAGGAGTCGCGTTATTCTGGCGGCACCTCAATGACGAGCTAATCGACCGCGGACAGTTGGTTCGCTTGGGACCATGGATCGTCAAAAGCGGCGAGTCGCTCTATGCCGTCTTCAAGTCACGCTCCCCACTGATCGAGGAATTGCTCGTCGACCTGAATCCTGATGCGAAGCACTAGGCCTGCGGTCATCGCCGAGCACGAGATTCATGCCGCTGCCTTGAACGAATATCGGAACAGGCGATCGACATACTCATATAACTCCGGGTCAACTTTTCGCAGTCGCGCCTTGGTCGCTCGTGGCCAATGTGATGCAACGTCATTAATCTCCACAAACGCGCGTAGCCCCTCGGCAAAATACTCATCGATTCCGGTTGCTGCGTACGGCGTCACGAACGACGTTGCGTTCGTAAAGAGGTTGCGTAGCTTGGGATCGATACCGGAATGATAGACGCCGCCGCCTAGCGCGCAATCCAGTGCGTGACCGAACTCATGGGCAATCGTCATTGCGCTGCGAGACCGAAGATAGATCGTCCGTTCTTCGACGACGAAAAGGCCCGCTGGTGGTGCGGGCCAGAGATCCACGTCGATCCCGAGGCGCGCAAGCGCCGGCGATGCAGACGCGTATCGTTCACCTCGGCGAAGTGGAGCAACACTGATGCCGCGATCTAATGCAAAGCGCAACGCGTACGTTCCATAACGCCGCAACGTTTGCACGATAGATGCAACGCTGAAACGGCGATCGTGACGAATGAGGGCAGTGGCGAGCGAGACGCAGTCGTGCATCGCAATATCGTTGCGTCACGACATTGCGACCACGTTGCTGGAAAATTAGACGCGCGTTAGCCGCGAACTACGAGCACCGGAACGTCGGCGCGACGCAAAACGCCTTCGGAGACGCTGCCGAGGAAGAGGCGCGATAATCCGTGGCGTCCGTGCGTGCCGAGCGCGATCAGATCGACGTGCTCGTCTTTCGCGATGTTGAGGATTTCGTCGACGGCTTCACCTTCGCCGGTCATTTCTATCGAGCGTACGCCGGCAGTGGTACACGCCGTCGTTGCCTCGGCGAGAATTGTCTTCGCGTCGTCGCGCATGATTTCGATCGCATCGAGCGGATACGGCGTTTCGTACCCCGCGATCGCCAGCAGTTTTGTAACATCGACGACGTTCACCAGAACGAGACGCGCCGAAAACGCCTTTGCGATTTCCGTGGCTTGACGCAAGGCCGCCTGTGCTGCTTCCGATGTATCTACGGCTACAAGAATAGACGTAATCAAGATTTTCTTAGTCTAAATGGACTAGTGGAAGCGCTTGGGAACGTTGCGCGAAGGTGGGCTATCCCGCAAAGGCGTACGTTGGGGGCGTGAAGCGCGTTCTTGTCGTCGACGACGAACCGCAAATCGGTGAAGTGCTCCATGCGTATCTCGAACGCGAGGGGTTCGAAGCGGTTGTGCGGATGACCGTCAAGGACGCGCTGGCTGAAGTGGAATTGGCGCCACCCGACTTGGCGATTCTCGATATCACGCTTCCCGACGGTAATGGTCTCGATGTGTTGCGCTCGGTCTCAGAACAGCGTATTCCCGTCATCATGTTGACGGCGAGAACGGAAGAGATCGACCGGATCGTCGGGTTGGAACTTGGAGCGGACGACTACATCACGAAACCGTTTTCGGCACGCGAAGTCGTCGCACGAGTACGCGCGGTGTTGCGACGTTCCGCAGCCGGCGCCGAAGGCGTGCACCCGAATGGACATCACATACGCATCGGCGCACTGGAGATAGATCCGGGCGCGCACGAAGTTCGCGTCGGTGGAACATCGATCTCACTGACGCCTGCGGAGTTCCGAATTCTAACGGTGTTAGCGGGACATCCCGGACAAGTGTTTACGCGCAGCCAGTTGCTGGACAGGATCAACGACGACGGTTCGATTTTCGAACGCACGCTCGATCGTCACATCAACAATCTACGCCGAAAAATAGAGCCGAACGCCGCAGAGCCGGAGTATGTAATCACGGTCTACGGCGTCGGCTACAAGATGAAGAGAGCTTAGTTTGCCGACGCGGTTGTGTGGCCGCAGTGCGCGCAACGGCCTTGCAGACTCACCGACCCGCCGGTGATTTCCGCGCCGAGGCGCTTCGCCGCGTCGGTAATGACGTCTTCGGGGAGCGAAAACGCTACGTCCGAAACCGTTCCGCATTCGACGCAACGGAAGTGTGCGTGCGGGGGTGCCGCTGTTTCATAGTATGCGCTGTCCGCGCCTGGAAGCGCGATCTCGGCGACGAGTCCCATGTCGCGGAGACGGGTGAGTGCGCGATATACGGTAGTGAAACCGATACCTGGGCGCCGCGTCCGTGCGAGTTCATACAGTTCGGCCATGGGCAGGTGGCGTCCGACCCCTTGCTCCTGGACGATGTCATAGACGAGTCGATGGTTTTTCGAGAGCCTGCTCTCGTCCAATTCAACGGCGTTCATGGTACCTCGGAGATTCTATCACGTGGTCTCGGCCCTGTCGAAAACGAAAGTCGATTCCGGTGTGATGGGCGAAGCAATAGTGAAACTTGAGCAGCGGCTGTCAACGCGATGAATGATCCCGTCGCAAGCGACGGTGACCTGCGTTGCCATGCGACGAGGGTACCGTACCGGCGAGAAGAGTTAGTGAAAAACTCTTCCAGTCGCCTTCCTCAGCCTCTCGCCGCCTTCTCGTAGGCTCGAAACATGCGACACGTACGTGCTTCAGCTTCGCTTGCTTGCGGCGCGATGGCCGCGGAGGCGCTGATTCCCAAATTCTTCGAATTGCAGAAAGACCGGTCGGGAGCGATCCGCATGGCGCTCGAGGTACCGCTCGATGACTTCGGGCTTCCCACGAGCTTCGCGCTCGCGCGTGAGGTCGAACTTCGCGTGGCGCGCGAACGCGATGCCGAGAACCTCAACGACGTTTTTCGCATCATGTGGTCGCCCTCCGGCGGCGGTCCGTTCCCTCACTTTAACGGCACGATCGTGGTGTGGTCGGAAGACGACCCGGACGCGGGATTCCTCGAGCTCAATGGTGAGTATGAAGCGCCCCGCACGGTCGCCGGTGAAGCGTTCGACGTGACGATCGGACATCTGATCGCGGAACGCACCGTGAAGCACTTCGTCGAACGAGTCGCCAACGGGATCAGCGCGTTGCGAACGACCGCGTGAAGATTCTCGTCGCGACGGACGGATCGTTCATGGCGCGCAACGCCTTGCTCGCTGCGTTCGATCTCGCGACGAAATTCTGCGAGCCGGTCGAGATCCACGTCGTCTCGGTCGTCGATTACATGACGGCACCGGCCGGCCTCGGGAAGGCGCCGGTGACGGCGCCGGATCTCCTGTCGACGGAGGCGGAAAGCGCGCTTGTCCTAGCTCGCCAGATCGCAGCCGAGCGCGGCGTCGCAATCGAAACGAGGATTCTGCGCGGGCATGTAGTCCATGAGGTCCTGGCCTATGCCGAGCGGGAGCACGTCAACCTGATCGTCGTCGGAACCCACGGACGAAAGGGATTCATGCGCTCGATGCTCGGGTCTGCTTGTGAGGCGATCGTCCGCGACAGCGCGATTCCGGTCTTGACCGTCCACGCGGCCGCCTAGGGCCGTTCATCGACAAAGGTCGCGGGGCTCTTGAATTTCCCAGGCTTATTAGATTTAATAATGTCGTATCTATCATGGTGAAAGCAGCAGTACGGACTCCGCCGGCGGCAGCGGACGGGATCGTCAAAGGCCCGATCAAGTCGAAGACCATCTTCCCGGTCCTCGTTCTGCATCTGCTCGCCGCCGAGCCCGATCACGGCTCCGGCTTGATGGCGCGGATCGAACAAATCTGCTCGGGTCTGCTCGCCGTGAATACAAACACGATCTACCCGCTTTTGCGCCGATTGGAAGAGCGCGGGTTCATCGTCGGCGAGTGGGAGCACCCGACGAAACGGTCGCGTCGCTATTATCGCATCACCGACACCGGACGTGAACGACTCGAACGCATCAAAGCGGGGATGCTGCCTTACCTCGATACGCTCGCCGGGTCCATCGCCCGCCTGCGCCGCGAACTCTACGTACAATAATGCCGCAGTTGACCTGCGGAGGAGAAACTAAACGAGCATGAGCACGTACCAAGCCCCATTGCGCGACATGCAATTCGTTCTGAAAGAACTTGCACGCATCGACGACGTCGCGAAGTTGCCGGGATATGAAGATGCGGCAGACGTGTGGGAATCGATTCTCGACGAAGCCGGCGCGTTCGCAACCGGCGTGTTGGATCCGCTCAACCGCGTCGCGGATAAGGAAGGCTGCACGTTCGTCGACGGTAAGGTGACGACGCCGAAAGGCTTCAAAGAAGCGTATAAAAAGTTTGCGGACGCGGGCTGGATCGGTTTGCCGGTTCCCGCCGAGTACGGCGGTCAAGCATTACCGCAGCTCTTGCTCGGACCGACGCTCGAGATGTGGAACGCGGCGAACATCGGCTTCGCGAACGGTCCCCTGCTCAATCAGGGCGCGATCGAAGCGATTGAACTCGTCGGCAGCGACGAGCAGAAGACCAAGTGGATTCCGAATCTCGTCTCCGGCAAGTGGACCGGCACGATGAATTTGACGGAGCCGCAAGCCGGTTCCGATCTCGCGCAAGTGCGGACGAAAGCCGTTCCCGAGGGCGATCACTATCTCATCACCGGCGAGAAAATTTTCATCACATTCGGCGAGCACGACATGGCTGAGAACATCGTGCACCTCGTGCTTGCGCGTCTTCCTGACGCGCCTGAAGGCGTGAAAGGCATCTCGCTCTTCATCGTTCCGAAAATGCTTGTCGACGACAACGGCAAGATCACCGAAGCAAACGGCGTCATCTGCGCCGGCATCGAGCACAAGCTCGGCATCAACGGCAATCCGACGTGTACGATGAAGTTCGGCGAGAAGGGCAATGGCGCAGTCGGCTACCTCGTCGGCGAACCGAATCGTGGGCTCGAATACATGTTCATCATGATGAACGCAGCCCGTTTTTCTGTCGGCGTGCAGGGCTACGCCGTTGCGGATCGCGCGTATCAGCACTCGCTGGAATACGCGAAGGAACGCGTGCAGATGTCCGATGCAGCGACACGCGACAAGACGCCGGTGCGCATCATTGCGCATCCCGACGTGCGCCGTATGCTCATGTGGCAGAAGGCGAATCTCGAAGCGATGCGCGCGCTTTCGTACTACACCGCGGCGTCGCTCGATCTGTCGCACAAGCATCCCGATGAAAAAGTGCGCAAACAGCACAAGGCGTTCGTGGAACTGATGATTCCCGTCGTCAAGGGTTGGTGCACCGAGACGGGCGTCGAGCTTTGCTCGACCGCGCTGCAGATTTTCGGCGGTATGGGCTACGTCGAAGAGACCGGCATCGCACAGCAGTATCGCGACGTGCGCATCACGACGATCTACGAAGGTACGACCGGTATTCAAGCGCTCGACCTCGTGGGCCGCAAGCTGATCCGCGATATGGGCGCGACGGCGACGGCGGTGATCAAAGACATGGAGAAGTTCGCGAAGGAAGCGGCGGCGCATGATAATGCCGACGTGAAAGCAATCGGCGAAGCACTGCTCAAATCGATTGCGAACCTGGCGGAAGTCTCGCAATGGATCGGCATGAACGCGATGGGCGATCTGCGCAAAGCGTTCGCGTGCTCCGTTCCGTATCTCAAACTCTGGGGCATCACGGCGGGCGGCTGGCAAATGGCGCGCGCCGCGAAGATCGCCGCCGAGAAGATTGCATCGGGCGACGCCGATCCGTTCTATCCGGCCAAGATCACGACCGCGAAGTTCTACGCTTCGCACGTTCTCACGCAAGGCGCGTGGTACAAGCGTCAAATCATCGACGGCGCCGGCGACGTGATGACGCTTCAGGAAGAAGCGTTCGAACTCGATCGTAAGATGACGGTGACTGCATAACCACCATGGGCTTCATTCGAACCGAAGACAGAGATGGAGTGCGGATCGTCACGCTCGATAATCCGCCCGTCAACTCACTGTCGTTTGCGCTCTCCAGCGAACTCTTGCCGGTCGTCGAAGCGGCGTCCGCCGATCCGAACGTCAAAGCCGTCGTCTTCGCCGGTGCAAACGGTATCTTTTCCGCCGGTGCGGACATCAACGACTTCTCGATCGAACCGACACCGGAGACACGCACGATTCGCGACGCGATCGCCGCGGTCGAACGCAGCGACAAAATCTTCGTGGCGGCGATCGAGAAGAACGCCCTCGGCGGCGGACTCGAGCTCTCGCTCGCGTGCGATTATCGGGTAGCCGAGAAGAACGCGCGTGTGGGTCTGCCGGAGATCAAGCTCGGATTGCTTCCGGGTGCCGGTGGGACGCAGCGTCTGCCGCGCTTGATCGGCGCGCAAGATGCGCTTGATATCATGCTCAAAGGCCGCAACGTCAAGATGGACGAGGCCAAAGAGAAGGGCATCGTCGACGAAGTGGTCGACGGCAACGTTCTCGACGCCGCGGTTGCTCTCGCGCAAAAAGCGACGGAAAAACGTCGCATTTCGAAGCGGCGAGTGGAACTCGGCAAAGGCATCACGCCGCAAGCGGAGCCGTTCGTCGTTTCACAAGCGCACAAGATGGTGCCGCCGGAAGACAACGGCGGGTTCGCCGCGCACAAACTCATCGACGCCGTCGAAGCGGCGTTCGAACTGCCGTTTGCATTCGGCATCGCGCGTGAAGCGCGCTTGTTCGATCAGCTCGCGCGCTCGGCGCCGTCGTTCGCATTGCGGCACGTGTTCTTCGCGGAACGCGAACTCCCGAAGATTCCCGATCTTCCCGCCGCGAAGCCGCGTGACATCAAGAAAGCGGGTGTCATCGGCGCAGGCACGATGGGCACGGGCATCGCGATTACGTTCGCGCAAGCCGGCATCCCGGTGACGGTCATCGACTCGAACGACGAAGCGGTCGACAAAGCGAAACAGACGGTCTTCGGTATGTTTATGTATCAGGTCCAAAAGGGCCGCATGACGCAAGAAGAAGCGTGGAAGCTCGGGCAGTCGATCCAATTCGCGCACGAGTACGAAGAGCTCGCTGATGCCGACGTCGTCGTCGAAGCGGTCTTCGAAAACATGGACGTCAAGAAAGACGTCTTCAAGAAGCTCGACGCGATCGTCAAACCCGAAGGCATTCTCGCATCCAACACGTCGACGCTCGACATCGATGAGATGGCGTCGGCGACCAAGCGTCCCGACAAATTCGTCGGTCTGCACTTCTTCGTTCCGGCGAACATCATGCCGTTGTTAGAGATCGTGCGCGGCAAGGACACGTCACCCGAAACGATCGCGACCGCGTTCAAGCTCGGCAAGATGTTGAAGAAGACGGCGGTGTTTTCCGCCAATGCGTTCGGATTCATCGGCAACCGGATGGTGTTCGACTACGCTCGCGCTGCCGGAGAACTCGCGGAAGAGGGCGTCTCGCCGGCGCGTATCGATGCCGTTGCGAAGAAGTTCGGCTTCCCGATGGGACCGTTCGCGATGGGTGATCTCTCCGGTATCGACGTTGCATGGCACATCGGCAAGGCGCGACCCGATATTGCGAAGGGACGCACGAACGTCATCGATCGTCTCGTTCAGATGAATCGCCTCGGTCAGAAGACGATGGCTGGCTACTTCAAGTACGACAAGAACGTCGGCAAAGGCCGCGAGCCGATTCCGGATCCGGAGATCGAAGCGCTTTTCAAAGAAGAAGCCGCAAAAGCCGGCATCAAGCCGCGCGAAGTTTCGGATCAGGAAATTCTGGACCGTCTGACGTTTGCGCTTATCAATCGGGGCGCGTATCTGCTCGAAGAGGGCGTCGCATTGCGTCCTGGCGACATCGACATCGTCTATGTGTACGGCTACGGCTTCCCGCCGCATCACGGCGGACCGATGTGGTACGCAGATGAAGCCGGCGTCAAACACGTCTACGATCGCGTGGTCGAATTCGGTTGGGAACCGGCGCCGCTATTGAAAGAAATCGCCGAACGCGGCGCCACATTTGCTGCCCTTCGACTGGGCTCAGGATTATCGGAAGGAGAACTCGTTCATGCGTGAGGCGGTCGTCGTCTCCGCCGCGAGAACGCCGATCGGTCGCGCGTTCCGCGGTGCGTTCAATCAAACACCGGGAGCGACGATGGCGGGGCACGTCGTCGCCGAAGCGCTCCAGCGCGCCGGCATCGATCCCGCTGAAGTCGAAGACGTGATCATCGGTTCGGGGCTGCCGGAAGGTGCGACCGGAAACAATATCGGCCGCACGGCAGCGCTGCGCGCGGGTTGCCCGGTTTCGGTTGCCGGACAAACGGTGAGCCGGTATTGCGCATCCGGACTCGATGCGATTGCGGCGGCTGCGAAGCGTGTCATCGTCGATAATGCGGACGTGGCCGTCGGCGGCGGTGTCGAGTCGATCTCGATGGTACAGAACGATCTCAACATGAAGTACTACACGGAAGATTGGCTGCTGCGCAACACGCCCGACGTCTATATGCCGATGCTCTACACGGCTGATAACGTCGCGAAGAAGTACAAAATTTCGCGCGAAACGCAAGACGAGTACGCGCTGCAGAGCCAGCAACGTACGGCGGCGGCGCAACAAGCCGGGCGTTTCGATGCGGAAATCGTCGAGCTTCCGTCGTGGAAATTCGTGGAAGACAAACAGACCGGCGCCGTCCGCGAAGAGCACACGGTGCTCAAGAAAGACGAAGGCAATCGCGCGGATACGACGCTCGAAGGCCTCGCGCAATTGAAAGGCGCCGTACCAGGCATCAAAGACACGTCGATCACCGCCGGAAATTCATCTCAGCTTTCCGACGGCGCTGCCGCCGTCATTCTGATGGATGCGAAGCTTGCCGAACAACGCAATCTCGAACCGCTCGGAGTCTATCGTGGCTTTGCAGTCGCGGGATGCGACCCCGGCGAGATGGGCATCGGTCCAATTTTCGCCGTTCCGAAGCTGCTCAAGCAGCACGGTTTGACGATCGACGACATCGGTCTGTGGGAGCTCAACGAAGCATTCGCCGTACAAACGGTGTATTGTCGCGACACGCTCGGCATTCCAAACGATCGCTTCAACGTCGACGGCGGCGCGATCTCAATCGGCCACCCATACGGCATGAGCGGTGCGCGCATGACAATGCACGCCCTTATCGAAGGCAAACGCCGCGGCGCCAAATACGTAGTCGTAACCATGTGCGTCGGCGGGGGCATGGGCGCAGCGGGTCTCTTCGAAGTCGCCTAAGTGACCGTCACGCATAACGGCTCGACGAAATCTCGTCGGGCCTTCGTTATGAGTCGATCCTTCGACTTCGCTGCGCTGCGCTCAGGATGACACTGCAGAATGCCGCAGGGCGAGCAACGCCTAGCCATAGTGTCATCCTGAGCGCAGGTGCGAAGCACCGGAGTCGAAGGACCGCCACGCATAACGGCTCGACGAAATCTCGTCAAGCCTTTGTTATGAGGCGATCCTTCGACTTCGCTGCGCTCAGGATGACACTGCGGGGCGCCGCAACGACGAGCAACGCCTACCATAGTGTCATCCTGAGCGCAGGTGCGAAGCACCGGAGCCGAAGGACCGCCACGCATCATGGCTGACGAAATCTCGTCGGGCCTTTGTTACGAGTCGATCCTTCGACTTCGCTACGCTGCGCTCAGGATGACACTGCAGAATGCCGCAAGGGCGAGCAACGCCTAGCCATAGTGTCATCCTGAGCGCAGGTGCGAAGCACCGGAGTCGAAGGACCGCCACGCATAACGGCTCGACGAAATCTCGTCAAGCCTTTGTTATGAGGCGATCCTTCGACTTCGCTGCGCTGCGCTCAGGATGACACTGCGGGGCGCCGCAACGACGAGCAACGCCTACCATAGTGTCATCCTGAGCGCAGGTGCGAAGCACCGGAGCCGAAGGACCGCCACGCATCATGGCTGACGAAATCTCGTCGGGCCTTTGTTACGAGTCGATCCTTCGACTTCGCTACGCTGCGCTCAGGATGACACTGCGGGGCGCCGTTAATGCGGGCTGCGTGATGCTCAACAAAGGGAAGACGTCGCGTTTACGCGCGCTTCACGGCTGGTAAAGACGCCGGTCGGTCAGCGCTTTCTCCTCCGCGCGAATTCGTACCGCGAGCAAGAGCGCGTTGAGTAGGGTAAAAATGAGCGCGAGGCGCCACGCGCCGAATGCGAGCGGCAGCAGGGCGATCTCGAGGACAACGATCGTGTAGTTCGGATGCCTGAAGAAGCGATACGGTCCGCGACGGACGAGCGGCGCTCCGGGTATCGTGATGATGCGCGTCGTCCAATATGGGCCGAGTGTGGCGAGCACCCAGATCCTTGCGAGTTGCAACACGAAGAACGCGCCCACGAGCCACCAATTCGGCGTCGTGTTTGGCGAAACGAAGATCAACAGTGAGAGCAGCCACGCGGCGTGCAAAGCCACAAACAACGGATGCTGCCATGCCGCCACTTCGAACGCTCCACGCGCGCGCAGCCGCTGCGTATTGCGTTCCGCATAGATCAGTTCGCCGACGCGTTGTGCGGCGACGACCGTAAGAACGGCGTAGAGCGCGCTCATGGCTCGAGCGTTACGAATGCCGCCGTGAATCCAGGACCCATTGCCGTCAAAAGCGCATGACGCCAACCGTTCGATGAAAGCGCTCCACGTGAAAGCGCGCGCTCGAGCACGAAGAGCAGCGTAACCGATGACATGTTCCCGTACTCCGCAAGGACGTCGCGCGAGTCGGCGAGTGCGCCGTTCTCTGTCCCGAAGGCATGTTCGAGTGCGTCGAGCACTTTCGTCCCGCCGGGGTGCGAAAGAAAATGATCGATATCGTCGCGCGTTAGCGCCGACTCCGAGAGATATCCATCGATAACGCCGCGCAACTCCGATTCGACGAGTTGCGGAATATCGCGCGAGAACACCGGCGAGAGACCGTCTTCGGACACATCCCAGCCCATGATGTCGAGCGTCGAGTCGAACGTATATTCACCGCTCGCCCTCACGGCCGGACCGGTACCGTCACTCGTAAAGACCGCGGCGGCTGCGCCGTCGCCGAAGAGCGCAGTTGCAACGATGTTGCTCTTCGTCAATTCGTCGCGCCGGAACCACAGCGCGCAGAGTTCCACGACCAGAAGCAGCACCGTGGAGCCGGGATGCGCATCCGCGAGCGTCGCGGCGCGCGCAATGCCGACGGCTCCGCCGACACATCCGAGACCGAAAATCGGAAGGCGGCGAACGGTGCGTTTAAAAGGCATGCGATTCATCAGCAGCGCGTCGAGACTCGGCGTCGCAATTCCGGTCGTCGAAACGACGACGATCGTATCGACGTCTTCGATGCTGCGTCCCGCGCGCGCCAGCGCCGAGCGCGCAGCGTCTTCTAACAAACGTTGCGCGAAATCGAGATAGATTTCATTACGATCGTGCCAGCCGTGCGTCTCGTAGTACCACTCAACCGGAACGCACGAGTACCGGCGCACGATACCGGTGTTGGCAAAGACGGGCAGTAATCGGGAAACAACCGCTGATTCGCTGAACTGCGCGCGGAGGCGCGCGCTAATGTCTGCTTGTTCCAGGACGTACGGTGGAACGGCCGTTGCGACGCCGGCGATGCGAGCCACCGTACCTCTCCTCGTTAGGCTTTTGGCGAAAATGCCGTGCACCAGCCGTTCGGGCTGATCTCGCCCTCAACGACCCGGCACGTACCACTGTCCGAGACGGACTTCCCCGGGACGAACAACGAACATTCCCCGCACTTTTGCTTGCCGTTGGGCTTGTCTTGATATTTGAATTGCGACTTTGAACCCTTCGCTTGCGCGATCGCCGTCGTCGTTGCGACCAGTCCCGCGAGGGCTGGAAGGACGACCAGGTTCCGAAGGGCATCCTTACGATTCACGACTGCCTCCTAGTTGCACCGGAGCTTCGTCCACAAGACTTACGCTTGCTAGGCGCGGGAGCCTCGTCGCGCTCAAGATTTCGTCAGGAAAATCGCATAGCGCGGCCTTCCGTCGAATCCCTGCACGGTCGCGACCAAGCGGGCCCCGGAGGGCGGGTCATCTGACGAATGCATGATGGCCAAAGTTCCCGGCTGGAAACATGCGGCATCCATGCGCTCGTGGATCGGAACGTCGAGATCCCGCAAGTAGTACGAAAAGAGTGTCAAGGAATTCATGTCGTTGAGCCCGTGGAAGCAAATGCGCCGCGCTTGCCTTACGTGGGCGCGCACCGACAAAAAGAGATCGCGGTTCTCGTATTGATACACGTCCGCAGCGACCGGAACGTAGTCGATGAAGTACGCCTGGCAAAACTGTGAGACCGCGAGCGCGACCAATACTCCAAACGCAGCGGCCGCGACGCGCGCGTAACGCATCGGCTCGATCAATTTCCACGCGGTCGCGAGGCCGGTGCCGCTGAGAATTGCAGCGAGCGGTGCGCCGACCAGCGTTCGGAGAAAGTGCGGCACGCCGTCGTTGGTAATCGCTCCGCCGACCGGATAGAGAAGCATCCAGATGACGAAGAAGATGCCGGCGCCCGCTCCGTAGAGCCCGAATGCCGCAACCATTCCGATCGCTATCATCGGCAGCACCCAGAGATACAAGACGCCGTATGCCGGACCGTGTTGCGCGTTTCCGTCTCCGTGAAAAAACAACGGTCCGAGATCGAAATGCGCGAGATAGTTGTGCGCAAACCGCGCAAGCGATGCCGACGTGACGCCGTCCTTAAAAGTCGATATGTAGTAGTCCCGCCAGAAAAACGCCGGATCGTGCGCGACGCTTACGGCGAGCGGCGCAACGACGGCGGCAAAGAGGAGCGCTCCAATTGCCACTCCGCCGAACGCGCGAATTGCGCGCCGAACGTCGATCGCTACGAGCGCGGCGGAAAGAACGACCGCATCGGGAAGCGCCGCCCGGTATGAGTAGGAGTCGATCCCGAGCAGTATACCGGCGAGCGCGAGCCGCGGCGTGCTTCGATCTTCGATTCCCGCCCGTAACGCCCACAGGCCGCCCAGCAGGAAGGGCAGCATCGTTGCGTTCTCCCAGCCGATGCGCGAGACGGTAATTTCCCATGGCATCAACGCGGACGTCGCACCCGCCAAAAGTGATGCAAGCCGGTTTTTCGTCAGCCGATACGTCAGCCCGATCGTGCAAACGATGGTCACGAGCCCGTAGATCACCGACGGAAACCGGTACGCTGCGGCGTTGTAACCGAAGAAGAGCGACGAGACGTACTCGCCGATCCCCGTGAGCGGCAAATAGAAGATGCGGTAGTCGAAGAACGGACGAAGCGGTGCCCGGTGCTGCAGCTCGTCGAGCACACCGACGAGCCCCGCCATTTCATCGGGATGGAGAGCAGGCGGCATCGACCCGAGGCGCCAGGCGCGTAAAGCGAAACCTATCGCAAGCAGTACTGCTATAGAGAGCGTCCAAACATCGATGGAGACACGTCGACTCCAGGGGCTCTGAAGATTTTTTGACACCAGCTGCCCTATAGTAGAGTGGATTTGCTACCGGGTTTGTGCACGCAGCGCCAACCCATATCGGAGGAGCATCGTTGATTCCTTTTCTCTTTGCGGTGGCGTTAGCCGTCGCACCGTCACCTTCTGCGTCGCCGTCGGCTTCGCCATCGCCGACCCCGACCGCGAAGCCGGTGTATCAAGACATGCATTGGCGCGAAATCGGACCCGCATTACCGGGCGGACGCACCGCGAACGTCGTGGGCAGCGCGAAGGATCCGAACCTGTATTATGTCGGTGCGGCGGGCGGCGGCGTTTGGAAAACGACCGACGCCGGCGTTACGTGGCACCCGGTGTTCGACAAACAACCGGTCGCATCGATCGGCGACGTCGCCATCGATCCGAACAACGACCAGACGGTCTGGGTAGCAACGGGGGAAGGTAATCCGCGCAACGACGTCATTCCGGGAGCGGGCATCTACAAGTCGACGGACGGCGGAAAAACGTGGAAATTAATGGGACTCGAGAAGACGCGCTCGATCACGCGCGTGTTGATAGATCCCAAAAACTCGAACCACGTCATCGTTGCGGCGCTCGGCGACGTCTTCGCACCGAGTGAGGATCGCGGCGTCTTCGTTACCGACGACGGCGGAAAGACGTGGACGAAGACGCTCTACGTGAGCAATCGTAGCGGCGCTTCGGACCTGGCGATGAATGCAAAGGACCCGAACGTCATCTTCGCCGGTATGTGGCATTTCGAACGCAAACCGTGGACGACGGTCAGCGGCGGTGAAGACGATGGCCTTTATAAGTCGACCGACGGCGGCAAGACCTGGACGCGCTTGTCCGGTCACGGTCTGCCCGATGGAACGACCGGACGCATCGGCCTTGCAATTGCGCCGAGCGATCCGAATCGCGTCTATGCGCTCATCGAATCGAGTAAAGGCATTCTCTGGCGTTCCGATGACGGCGGCACGAATTGGACGATGGTCAGCAACGAGACGATGGTCGACCAGCGTCCGTTCTACTTCTCGCACATCACCGTCGATCCGAGCGATCCCAATCACGTTTTCGGTGTCTCGATGCTCGTCGTCGCCTCGCACGACGGCGGCAAGACGTGGCGTCCCGTCTTTAGTCTTCCGCATGGCGACGTGCACGATCTCTGGATTGCTCCGAACGATCCCAAACGCATGGCCGTCGCGCAAGACGGCGGCGTGACGCAGTCGCTCAACGGCGGCATGACTTGGTACTTCTCGCGCAATCTTCCGGTCGGCGAAGTCTATCACGTCGGCGTCGGCATGACGGGCAATCCGTATTGGGTCTGCGGCGGCTGGCAAGATAATAACGCGTGGTGCGGTCCGTCGCAGTCGACCGACCCGTCCGGCGTGCTGAACAAGGATTGGATCAATGTCAACGGCGGCGACGGCGAGTGGGCCGTTCCCGATCCGCTCAACACGAACATCATGTGGTCGGACGCGCAAGGCGCATCGATCCAGGTGTACAACAAGGCGACGCGCGATTCTCTGGGAGCGCAGCCGTATGTCGCGCTGACCGGTCAACAATTCGATCTGCGCCAAGCAAAGTATCGCTTCAATTGGGATTCGCCGATTGCGTTTGCGCCGTGGGACGGCCACATCGCATGGGTCGGCGGTAACGTCATCTTCCAAAGCGTGGATCGCGGGCGTCACTGGGCTGTCATCAGCCCTGACCTTACGCTCAACGAAAAGAATCATCAATCACCGCCGGGCGGTCCGATCACGCACGATGTTTCAAGTGCGGAGAACTACAACACGATCCTGGACATCGAAGGATCCCCGCTTCATAAAGGCGAGATTTGGGCCGGCACCGACGACGGTCAAGTTCAATACACCCTCGACGGCGGAAAACAGTGGCACAACGTTTCGCCGAAGATGGTGCCGGATCACGGCGCCGTCGAGACGGTTGCGCCATCGATGATTCACGACGGTACGGTCTACGTCAGCATCGATCGTCATTTGATGGGCGACTACAAGCCGTATCTGCTCGTCTCTACCAACTTCGGAAAAACGTGGACCGATCTCGGAACGCACATGCCGAGCGATGCGTGGTACGCGCGTTCGGTCCGCCAAGACATGCACAATCCGAACATCGTCTTCGCCGGAACCGAGACCGGCTTCTACATCTCGTGCGACAACGGCGGCACGTGGCATGACTTCAAGAACAACATGCCGACCGTTGCCGTTCGCGACATCCGCTATCAGCCGCAATGGGACGACATGGTGGTGGCGACGCACGGACGCGCGCTCTACGTCATGGACGACTTGCGTCCGCTGCAATTGACGGGATGCTCGAAGCCGGAGCAGGCGTTCGTCGTCTCACCGCGCACCGCGTATCTCTACAATCTGCACGGTGATGACGAGGGCATTTACACGGATTACGCAGGCGAGAATCCGGCCTACGGCGCGACGTTCTATTATTATCAGCCGAAGCCCGGAGTTAAGCCGCCGACACTGCAGATTCTCGACGACCGAAATCGTGTGATTCGCACGATTCAGGGCATGAAGGAAGCACCGCTCTTCGGACCTCCTCCGGCTCCCGATGCAAAGCCGCAGCCGGCGATTCCGAATGATGCCGGGTTGCAAACGTATACCTGGAACTTCGGCACCGACGGCCCCGTGAAGTGGAACGGCGCCGGCAAATTCTTCAAAGGGCCGCAAATCGGTGCGATCGTTCCACCCGGAAAGTACGGCTATCGGATGACGGTCGACGGAAAGACGTTCACCGGACACTTCGTCGTCAAACCCGACCCCGACACGAAGTTCACGCAAGCCGAACTCGTCCAGTCGTACGACTACTCGATGCACGTGAATGCAAAGTTCTCGTCGCTCGACGTCGGGCTCAATTCGCTCGACGACGTGAAAACGGCGCTCGAAAAAGCGAAGACCGCGGCGCAGGGCAAGAGCGACACTGCATCCGTTTCCGCGATCGACACGGCATTGCAGAATCGCCAAAGTCTGCAAGATCAACTCACCGCAAACTACCAGGGTTTTGAAGACTTCATTCAGCGCCCCGGTAAGATCCGTGAAGATCTATCGCAGATCGCCGGCACCGGCATCGTCACGCCGGCTGCAACCGACGTAGAGAATCGCACCGACGCAGAGTTCGCGCAGGACGCAAAAGCGTTCAATGAATACATCCGAACGCTTCCCGCACTCAACGCGAAACTCAAAGCTGCCGGATACGGTGACGTTCCCGTGCCGAAACCAATGACACCGTAATACCAGGGTGTCATCCGTGAGCGAAGGCGCAACGCGCCTTCGCTCACGACGAAAAAACGTTATGCGCCGGGGCCGGGGAAGACCGGATCGCCGGACTCCATCGGATTCGTGATGGGATCGATCGGTTCGTTTTCAGGAATCGTCGGTTCGCCGGGTGCGGGATTGGGCGGATTCGGAGAAACGGGGCCCGGATCGGGGCGCGGCATTTCCAACAGAATATTCATAGCGGCAATAGCGTACCCGCTAACGAAACGCGCTTACCAAGTTGATGGAGGACGTTGATTGAACGCTCGCTGGATCGTCGTAGCCGTGTGTATTTCTCTCGCCGCCTGTACGGCGCAACGTCCGGGAGCGACGCCGTCGCCGCAAGCAACGCAGAGCGCACCGCCTCAGGCCGCATTCGCGCCGGTCGTCAATGCGAGCGCGACGATCGCACCGAAAGACTTCGGCGCGCTTGCGTGGCGCGAAGTCGGTCCCGCCGTCATGGGGGGACGCCTCGACGCCGTGGCGAGCATTCCCGGCGATCCGGCGACGATTTATCTCGGGCATTCATCCGGTGGACTCTACAAATCGACCGACGCCGGAACGACGTTCACATCGATTTTCGATCAAGGACGTTCCTCATCGATCGGTGCGGTCGCCGTCGCTCCATCCGATTCGAAGACACTCTACGTAGGGACGGGCGAAGGGTTTCCGCGCAACACCGCAGCGATCGGCGACGGCGTCTACGTTTCGCATGACACAGGCGCGACATGGCATCAGATGGGATTGCAGAACACGCAGCATATCGCGCGTATTGCAATCGATCCGCAGGATCCCAATACGGCATTGGTCGCCGCAATGGGACCGGAGTTTTCGTCCGGCGGTGATCGCGGCATCTATCGAACGGCCGATGGCGGTAAAACGTGGACGCGCACGCTCTACGCGAACCCGACGACCGGCGGTGCCGACGTCATCTTCGATCCAACCAACCCGTCCGTGGTGTTTGCCGGGACGTTCGATTATTTGCGCCAGCCGTGGACGTTTCGCGGCGGTGGTCCCGGCAGCGGATTGTGGAAATCAACCGACGGCGGCCGCTCGTGGAAACGATTGACCGACCCGAATCTGCACAACGGCCTACCCGGCAGCATCATCAACCGCGTCGGTGTTTCGCTTTCCGCACATCATCCGAACGTCGTGTACGCGATCGTGCCGACGGCGAAGAGCACGCTGTACCGTTCCGACGACGGCGGAAGTTCATGGAAGCTCGTCAACGCGGACAAAGATCTCGTCTTTCGGCCGTTTTATTTCTCGCAGGTGCGCGTCAATCCGGATAATCCGAACGACGTCTGGATCGTGTCCGGCGAATTGAAGCGTTCGAAGGACGGCGGCAAAACGTTCAAGTCGGTCAACGCCGGCGGCGACAATCACGATCTGTGGATCGACCCGACGAATTCGAAGCGTGTGCTGCTTGGCAGCGATCAAGGCTTCAACGTGTCGGTAGACGACGGTAAGACGTGGGACTACATCAATACCGTTCCGTTCGGCCAAGTGTACCGCGTCGGCTTCGACCGTCAGGTACCGTACCACATCATGGGCGGTTTCCAGGACAACGAAGTCTGGTGGGGACCGAACAGCGCGTGGAACGGCGCGGGCGTTGGTAACGGCGCATGGCGGAACATCGTCGAATGGGGCGACGGGCAATATGCGAAGCCCGACCTCGCGAACCCGAACGTAATCTACGCAAACAGCCACTTCGGCGATATCACGCTACGCAACTTGACGACGGGAGAAGCACGACTGATCGGACCGCAGCCGCTGATCACGTTCGGAACGGGAGCCGGCGCATGGCGGTATCGCTTCAACTGGACCGCTCCGCTGCTCGTCTCGCAAGTTTCACCCGGCACGGTCTATTTCGGCGGCAACGTGCTGTTCCGCACGCGCAATGCGGGACAGAGCTGGGACACCATCAGCAATGACTTGTCGCAATCGTGCCCAGCGTCGTATCTCGGCCGCAGCGGCGGACCGATCTCGCACGATAATACAAATGCCGAGGCCTATTGCACGATCTATGCATTAGCGGAAAACTCGACGACCCTGTGGGCCGGCACCGACAACGGGCACGTCGACTACACGACCGACAACGGCGCAACGTGGCACGACGTCAGCAGCGCGTTCCCGGGGCTTCCGACGCAATCGTGGGTGCAATCGATCGAAACATCGCAAAACGATTCGAACGTGGTCTATATCACCTTCGATCGCCATCGCTTCGGCGATACGAAACCGTACGTCTACGTCACGCATGACGGCGGAAGAACGTGGACGTCGATCGTCAACGGCTTGCCGCTTTGGGCGTACGCCGTTCGTCAGGACCCGAGGCAGCCCAATCTGCTCTTCGCCGCCTGCGAAGACGGCATCTACGCATCGTTTGACGCAGGCGGACATTGGAGCGACCTGCATCTGAACCTCGTTCATCTTCCGGTGTACGATTTGCAGATTCAACCGGACTTCAATGACCTTATCGCGGGCACGCACGGCCGCGGCTTTGCGATTCTCGACGACATCGCGCCGCTCGAAAGCCTAGCGCGCGCCACGCAATCGCAAGTGGCCCTCTTCCCGCCTCCCGTGGCGTGGCGCTACACTGCGCGACCCTTCCGCTACGTCGGCCGCGGGGAATTCATATCAGACAACAAACCGTACGCGACGGTCATCTCGTACTATCTAAAGCCGACGCCGAAGCCCAAGACGAAATCGAAGAAAAAGACGCCGAAAGAAAAGATCGAGCTAAACATCCTCGAGGGCACCCGCATCATCAAACACCTCGACGCGACTGCGGGCGACGGCGTAAACCGCGTAACCTGGGACCTAACGACCGACACGAGCGCCGGCAAAAACGCGAAACAAGATAAGCGTCCGTTCTACGTCTTTTATCCGCTCGACGTCGAAGGTCCCGAAGTCTTACCCGGCCAGTACACCGTACAGCTCAAAGCACGCGGGCAAACGCTGACGGTGCCCGTAACGGTGAAGATGGATCCGGCCGTCACCGCGTCGCTCGCCGATTTACACGCGCAGTACGACACGATTACGAAACTCGCCGACATGCAAGAACGCGGTGAGACGTGGATCGCTCAGATCGACGACGACAAGAAACGCCTCACCAAACGCAATCCAAAACTCGTCGCGCAACTCACTGTTGAAGAAGACAAACTGCGCAACGGAAACGGCAGCCAAAACTCCGGCTATCAAGAACCCGCGCAAGTCGTCGATCAAATTGCATACCTGCGTCACATCATGGCCGCATCATTTACCGGCCCGACGCAAGCCCAAGCCGACGCGATGAACACCTACGCCAGACAACTCGACAACATCGGCCACGACCTTCGACCCCTGCTCGACAAGGCAAAAAACAAACACTAGGCCACCGTTACGGTCCTTTGAGTCCGCTACGCTGCGCTCAGGATGACACTGTGGGAGCTATGGTGCTTCTGCTGAGAATGAGCGTACCTCGAGATACCCGTCGATGACGCGTGTTTCGAATGTCGGTTGGTTTGACGTCGCCGGTCCGTCGAGCACGCGTCCGTCGTTGAGCGCAAAGCGTGAGCCGTGCCACGGACATGTGATGCTGCAATCGTCGACGGTGCCTTTGTGGAGCGGGCCGCCGAGATGCGCGCACGAATCGAGCAGCGCGTAGGTCTTGCCGGCATGGCGTACGAGAACGATATCGCGTTCTTTGAGTTTCGCGCGATGCGGTTTGCCGTCCATGAGCTCGTCCATCGGCAGCAGGCGAATCCACTCGGTCGGGAGATCCTCCGCCGCGGCGTGGTTGACGCCTTGGTTTTCCGCAAAAACGAGGTGTCCGCCGAGTCCGGCGCCGATCGTTGCAAATGCATAGCCTGCAAGGGATGCAATGATGCCTGCGCGGCGATTGCGTTTGCGTAGGAAGTACGATGCCGTGAAGAATGAGAGCGCAATGGTGTTCGAGGTTGCATGGACGACGCCGATGCGCGCAGGACGGCCGTACGTTTCGCTCCAGTCTGCGAGGCCCGTCAATGCGGCGCCGACTGCGCCGATGATGCCGGTGCCGACGCAGATGTCCGCCGCGCGTGCGCTATCGACGCGTCGATCGATGCTATAGATTGCATCGAAAATACACGCCATCGTCCACGCGCCGATAGGAACATCGGTCAGGACCGGGTGGAGCGGGTGTCCGACCCAGACGCCGTGCAGAAAGTTCTTCAGCGAGCGCGGGCTGCTGAACGCGCGTTTGATCGCGGGTTGAACGGCGCTCGCAAGCTCCTGGAGAACCTGTTGGTCTTGCGTTGAACGAACGATGCCGTCGAAGAACGGATTGTTGCCAAACGATGGCGCGGGTTGCTGATCCGCCATAGTTTGCGTGTACCCACTCGCTCGTACTCCGGAATCGCTGGACACAACGTTACCCAGGCGGCCGAGAGCACGCCGACTAGTCCCCCGAGCAGCATCGTGGTTTGAATCCCGACGGCATCGGCGAGAAAGCCGCCGGTGATCGATCCGAGCGGCAGGGCGCCCCAAATGACCGTACGCATCGTCGCGTTCATCCGGCCCATCATCGAGTCGCTCACGGTGAGCACGCGCACTTCCTGATCGATGATGTTAAATATGGGTCCCGTCAACGAGAGCAGCACGCGTCCCACGACGAGCGATACGATCGGCATCGGCGTGATCAGGAAGCAGAGCTTCGCGATGCCCGAGAGTGCCGTGGCGCACGCGAGCGTCGTGCGAGGGCCCAGCCGTGCAGCAAGCGGCTTTGCAACTGCTCCGCCGAACAGGCCGACGTTCGCGAAGCCCATGAGTAAGCCGAAGGTAATGGGCGAGAGATGAAGCACGCGGTATGCGTAGATCGCGAAGACGGTCGTAACCATCGATCCGCTGTAGTACGCGGTCGCGCTTGTCAAGCCGATCGAGCGAAGCGCTTTGTTGTTCCACACTAAGCGCACGCCCTCGATGAATTCGCTCATGAACTGACGGACGGCGCGGTCGTTCGACGCCGGCGGCTCGATCGTCTCTTCGACCCTCAAACGCGCGAGCGAGAAGCATGAGACGACGTACGTCGCGCAGTTGAGAATCAGCGCAAGCGGCGCGCCGACGAATTGAACGATTGCGCCGGAACTGCTGTTACCGATCGCTTCGGCCGCGGAAGCGGTCATCGTCATCTTTGCATTCGCTTTACCGAAGTCTTTGCGTCCGATCAGCGATGGAGCGAACGCGCCGTACGCAGTATCGAAGATGACGTTTGCCGCTGCTGTAATTGCCGCTACGACAAAAAACTGCGTGAGCGAAAGGCGATGAAAGAAAAATGCGAACGGCAGCGAGCCGATCGAAAGAATGCGGACGATATTGGCCGCCATCATCAGCGGCCGGCGCTTAAAACGGTCGACGACGACTCCGACGAAGATGGCAAGAAGTGCGACGACGCTGAATTCCAGGCTTTGCAGCGCGCCGACCTGACTGGCTTTCGCATGCAATACGAGAATCGCGATGGTCGGGAGGGCGAAGATACTGAGTTGTCCGCCGAGCTGAGAGATGGATTGACCGCTCCAGAGCAATTGAAAATTGCGCCGGTGCATTAGGTGTTCCGTCACTCTATAGTTAACGGCTCTTGCGGGTCAAACACCGAGCGACGAACAGTATCTTGACGCGATCGAAATCGAAACGTCGATCGCTGCGTTCACGTGGCGCGGAATTGCGGTGAGGGCGTCTGAGCGCCCGGTGTGCCGTAGGCTAGCCGAGCAGCGACATCCCCTGCTCGCGTTAGATCCGACCCGATTCCACCGTCAGAACAAGTTTGCCGGTAATACCGCCGGTTTTACTTTGCTGTAGTGCCTTCGCGGCATCGCGCAGATCTCGCTCGGCGGCAATGACCACGCGCAGCGTTCCCTCTTCGACCATGCGCGCTAGTTGCCGCAAGCCGTCGTGCGACGATTCGGGCGTCTCGTTCATCACGATGTTTGACGTCTTGAATCCCTTTTGTTTGAATCGGTCGAGATCGAGTCCGCCGATCGTTGAGATAATCCAGCCGCCCGGGCGTAAAACCGCCTCCATCTTCGCTGTGCCGTCGCGGTCGTCGACGAGGTCGAGCACCGCGTCGGCACCATTGCGTAGGAGTCGTTTGAGCGCATCGACCGTCTGTTGTTTGTCGTAGGCGATAAACTCGTCGACGCCGAGATCGAGCACGTCGCGTTCGTGTCCGGAATGCCCCGTGCCGATGACGCGAGCGCCGCGCGATTTTGCAATCTGTAGCGCGAAGCTGCCGACGCCGCCGGTGACGCCGAGTATCACGAGCGTCTGTCCTTGACGTACTTGCATCATGTCGAGGGCGGCGAGCGCGGTGAGTCCGGCGGTTGGAAGCGCGGCCGCATCTGCGTCCCCGACGTCTGCAGGAATATGCGCGATCGGTTCGGGTTGTGAGTTTTGTGGGACGAGCGTGAATTGCGCGTAGGCACCGTATTTGCGCGCGATGCCGAAGATGCGCTCACCTTGTTTGTAATCGTTGACGTTGTTGCCGACCGCGGAGACGACGCCCGCAAAATCTTGACCGAGAACAAACGGAAGCGGCTTTCGGCCGGCGTCGCGGGTTTTCCAGTCAACGGGATTGACGCCCGCAACCGTGATTCGCACGAGAATCTCATCGGGGCCGGGCTGCGGAGCGGGAATCTCGCGAAGCGAGCCTTCTTCACCCAAATGTTCGACGACTATTGCTTGCATAGCACCTACTCTTCCCAAAGCATCGCGGCGCCTCGCACACCGCTCGAGTCACCGTGCGTCGCGCGCACGATCGGCGTCGTGAACGTATCCGAAAAGACGTATGCTCGCATCAATGCGGGGAGCGTTTCGTATAAGCGCGTGATGTTCGAAACCCCGCCGCCGACTACGATCGTGTTGGGATCCATGACGTTGACGATCATCGATAGTGCGCGCGCGAGCCGCTCTTCGTAGCGCTCGATCGACCCATCCCGTTCGAGCGCAGGCCCGGATAAAAAGGTTTCGATGCATCCGAATTTTCCGCAATAGCAGGCAGGCCCCGGAATTTCATGCGCCGTTCGCCACGGCAACGATACGTGTCCCCACTCGCCCGCGATCGCATTCGGACCGTCATGAACGCGGCGGTCGACGGCGATGCCGCCGCCGACCCCGGTGCCGAGGATGACGGCGAAGACAAGGCGCGCATTCGATGCGGCGCCGTCGGTCGCTTCGGAGAGCGCGAATGCGTTTGCATCGTTCGTTATCCGCACCGTTCGGTCGAGCGCGGCTTCGAGATCATCGCGCAACGGTCTTCCCAAGAGCCAGGTGCTGTTCGCGTTCTTCATGCGCCCGTTTGCAAGTGAGAGCGCGCCGGGCGTTCCTATGCCGACGCTCCCCCGCGCATCAAGTTCGCGTTCTGCATCGCGAACGAGTTGCGCAATCGTGGCAACCGTCGCATCATAGTCGCCGCGCGGTGTAGGAACGCGGCGCCGAAGCAGCGGTTCGCTCTCTGTGCCGAGTGCGATGATTTCCGTCTTGGTGCCCCCAAGATCGATTCCGAGCCGGACCATTCCAACAGCTAGCGTGCGGTTTCGCGAATTCCTCCAATTGCGAAACGCGCATCCTGCGAAATCGCCTCTGCGGCTTGACGCGCGAGCTCGAGCGTTTCGTTGACGTTGAGCGTTCCGTTCACGATCTGCGCGCAAGTCGCGATGTAAAGTCCCGGGCAGGATGTTATAAATCCCGGGAGCTGCCCGGAATATCCGATGACCGGAAGCGCGAACACCGCGGGTACGCGCGAGACACGGAACGCGCGAATCGTCTCCGCCTTGAACTCGGGATACATCCGGCGCAACGCGACCATCGACTGCAGCCGCATCTCTGCATCGCCGAGCACGAAGAATCGATCGCGTGGCGTGCAGTATCGCGACAAATAAACCAGATGGCGGTGGCCGAACGCGGCCGGATCTACGAGCGACGTCATCTCGATCGCCGTGTTGAACGGAATCGCGGGGTCGGCGATGTTCGTGACGTAGGCGTTGCTCAACGGTTGATCCAGAAGCATCGACGCGCAGACGACGCCTTGATATTCGATTGCGCGCAGCCGGTCGCGCTCTTCGCCGGTAAGCGCACTTGCGATGCGCGCAATCGCGGGCGCGGGCACCGTCATGACAACCCGGTCGTAAACACGTGGTCCCTCGGAAGTTTCAACGACGAATGCATCCTTGTCACAGCGAACGTCCTGGATCGCGGTGGCCGTGCGAATGCGAACGCCTTCGTGGATTAGCGCACGCGACAGCGCATCGGTGACGCGCCGGTACCCGCCGCGAACGTATCCGAAAAGCTGCGCACCGCCGCGTTGACCGTTCACGTACGACCGTTGGATCGTCGCCCAAATGTATGCGGCGTTTGACCTGCGGTACCCGTCGCCGAGCTTCGCTAGCAGCAGCGGGCGCCAAACGCGTTCGAAGACGCGATCGCCGGATTCTCTTCGTAACCACGTTTCGATGTCGAGGTTCTCGAGATCGCGCCAATCTTTGCGCCGTTGAACGCGACGAACAGTTTGTGCAAGACGCGCTTTATCGCGCATGTCGAGCCCAGGAAAGCGAAGCAGATCGAGCGCCGACGTAAACGGGTGCGTCCGGCCGTCGATAAAGACGTTCGTGCGTGTCGCCGACCAAGCGACCTCGGTGGTGAGATCGAGTTCGGCGAGCAGCGCACGGAGCGCGCTGTCCGACCTAAGCATCGCGTGATAGTGGCGGTCCCACGTAATCCCGCCGAGATGGCACGGTGCAGCGAGGCCGCCGAGTTCTGAGCTCTGCTCGTAGAGCGCGACGGACCATTCCTTGCGCGCCATCCGGAGCGCAAGCGTCATTCCGAGCATTCCCCCACCGACGATCGCGCAGCGTGTCATGTTATCAGCCTAGCGGAAAGCATGGAAGCGTGCGTAAGGAAACCAGGCTAAAAGCGCTTGGCACAAATGGACTGCGATTGGGCCCGGCGGCCCAAAGTGCTCGCTTAGTCCATTGGTACTATCCCGTTATGGGCGTGCGTAGTTCTCTATCCTTCGCTACCTTGGTCGTGCGCACTGCGTGCTCCGGTGGGACAAGCAGCAACGCTCCGAACCCGATGCCACCATGCGGCAAATGCCCCCAAGCGCCACGCGAATCAGCGCAGCGGCAACGCCTGCGCCCACGCCGATCCGTCTTGAGTCCGGGCAAGTAAACGGTACGCCCAATCAGTTTTCACCCGCCACCGGAGACAGTTCGACGGGCGGCCAGGGCAACGCCGTCGACGGCTTCCCCTGCGCAGCCAGTATGACTGAAAACCACTATCACGTGCACGTCTTCCTAGGTGTCCTCGTAAACGGAAAACACGTCGCGACGCCGATTGCCGTCGGATTGCACGACCCCGGAATGGAGAGCCGCGGCTGGATTCAAAGCGCGCAGTGCTATTACTTGATCGACGGCATCACTCGGCACGTCGCTGTATACGCTCGGAAACGTCAACGGGGGCGCCTACCAAGCGTATACAGGGACGACGCCGCGTTCTATTCCGCTATACTCGCATGAAGCGATTTGGATCGAGGTGGGCACGTACGTCCCGGCGTCCCAATTGCCGCGGGTCCGGTTCTACACCCAATACTGATTGACGTTCGTCGGTAAGCCGCTCACACCCGAAGGTGTGTTCGATACGGCAGCGATGGCTCGCGGTGAGCCGTCGCTGCCGTCTGCCTTCGTGCTCGACGGCATGCGTTTGGAGGTCGCCGAGGTCCGTCGGACCTGGCGAACCACGAAGGATGACCGGGGTGATACGTACCTCAAGCGGCACTGGTTCGAGTTCATCACGGGGGACGGGCGGACCGCGGTCGTCTATTTTGACCGTGGAGCCAAACGAGGGGCTCCCCGATGGAGCCTTTTTACGCTAGAATGATGGGCCCGGGGGTGATAACGAATACCTTAGCCGCGCCTAGCCATCGAGGTCTCCTATGGACCCCACTCTAGAACTCACGGCGATGCCCGCCCCGCAGTGGCTCTTCGGTTACGAAATCAGTGAAGAGCAGCGGTTATTATTTGCGCGCCTGTATCTCCAATTCGCGCATTCCCTGTTCAAAAGTCCTATTCACGAACAGCCACGAAGCTCGCTGAGCGAATTCCTCGACGTCTGTATCGACCGAGGATTGCGGCTTGCCGTCCCGCGCGAGCTGGCGATCGATATCTTGAGACGGCCCGACGTGTTCGGCTGGTCACATGCGCTTGCCGGCCACGTCACCCGATACCCCGCGGCCGGCGCACGCTCGGCGATCGCGCGCGGCCGGGATATGCTTGCCGGGTCGAACCGGCGGTTTGTGAAGCGGGGCTAGCGGTTAACTCAGGCTGAGCGGACGGTACCGGATACGTTTCGGTCGCGCGGCCTCTTCACCAAGCCGTTTGATCTTGTCCGCTTCGTACTCTTGATAATTGCCTTCGAAGAGATACACCTGACTGTCGCCCTCGAAGGCGAGAATGTGTGTCGCGATCCGATCCAGGAACCAACGATCGTGACTGATGACCATAACGGTTCCAGCGAATTCTGCGAGCGCATCTTCAAGCGCGCGCAGCGTTTCGACGTCCAAATCGTTCGACGGTTCGTCGAGCAGCAGGACATTTGCGCCGGTCAAGAGGGTCTTCGCGAGGTGAAGGCGTCCGCGTTCACCGCCTGAGAGCGAACCGACCGTTTTCTGTTGATCGCCGCCTTTAAAATTGAAACGTCCCAGATACGCGCGTGACGGCATTTCGAATTTGCCGACTTGCAACATATCGAGTCCGCCGCTTACGTCTTCCCAAACTGTGTTCGCATTGTTGAGCGATTCACGGCTTTGATCGACGGTCGCGAGCTTCACGCTCGGACCGATGAAGATCTCCCCGGAATCGGGGCGTTCTTTACCCGCGATCATCCGAAACATCGTCGTTTTACCGGCGCCGTTCGGACCGATGATGCCGACGATTGCGCCGGCCGGAATGACGAAATTAACGTCGTCCAGTAATAACCGGTCGCCGAAGGCTTTGCGAACGTGTTTGAACTCGATGACTTTGTCGCCGAGCCGCTCCGAAACCGGAATGAAGATCTCTTGCGTTTCGTTTCGCCGCTGGTATTCGAAACTCGAAAGCTCCTCAAAGCGCGCGATGCGGCTTTTGCTTTTCGATTGACGGCCCTTCGTGCCTTGGCGTACCCATTCGAGTTCCCGTTTGATCGCCTTTTGGCGCGCCGATTCCGCGGACTCTTCTTGTTTCAAACGCTCTTCTTTTTGATCGAGCCACGAACTGTAATTGCCCTTCCACGGAATACCGCGGCCGCGATCGAGCTCGAGGATCCATTCGGCGGCATTATCGAGGAAATACCGATCGTGCGTCACGGCGACGACCGTGCCGGGAAAGCGCTGCAAATATTGTTCGAGCCACTCGACGCTCTCGGCATCGAGGTGATTCGTCGGCTCATCGAGCAGCAGCATATCGGGTTTCGAGAGCAACAGCCGGCAAAGCGCGACGCGGCGCTTTTCACCGCCCGAGAGTGGACCGATTTTTGCATCCCACGACGGCAGGCGCAACGCATCCGCGGCAATTTCCAACTGCTGATCGAGATCGTCGCCGGCGGACGCGATGATGGCTTCCAAGCGCGATTGTTCTTCAGCGAGCTTGTCGAAATCGGCATCGGGATTCGCGTACTCGGCATAGAGCGCATCGAGACGGTTGCGCGCTTCGATCAGTTCTCCTAATCCCTCCTCGACCGTTTCGCGCACAGTCTTGTCGGGATCCAGTTTCGGTTCTTGTTCGAGATAGCCGATCGTCAGATTTGGTGCAGGCGCCGCATCGCCGTCGAACTCCGTATCGGTTCCGGCCATAATGCGCAGCAACGACGATTTCCCCGCGCCGTTAAGGCCGAGGATGCCGATTTTTGCACCCGGGAAGAAGCTGAGCGAGATATCTTTGAGGATCTGACGCTTCGGCGGAACAACCTTGCCGACGCGATACATAGAGTAGACGTATTGCGACACGGCACCGACGCTTCGGTCTAGCGGCCGATCAACCCCGCTTCGGCGAGCAACGCTTTGACGTTATCGAACTGCTTGCGCAAGTTGTGAACCTGCGCGATGCGGACCGTCGGATCCGGCGCAAATTGCTGCGAGCGCCACGCCGCGACGTGCGCTTTCAGATTTTCCCACGCGACACGCTGGATGCTGCCCTGAGGGTATCGTTGGAACGCGTCATCGGCGTGTGCGATAAGGAAGCTCGCTTTGGCCAGTTCGAGGTCGATGTCCACCCCTTTAGCGTACCCAATGTTGCACCGCAGCCATGGGGTCCAAAGACTCTCAGGATCTGTACCGTTTCCACTACGCCATAGGACCGCACGATTGCCGCCCCCCTAGGCCGGCGAGCCATCTTACGTACCAGCGTTCGCCGAACGCGCCTGATCGCGCAACGTATCGACCGCATGAACGAGGATATCGAGGGCGACGAGAAGCGCGTGACGTCCGGACCATTCGATCCGATCGTCTTCGACGTTCGCAAGCTGGGTTGCGGGCGGAAGTGTCGGACGCGCGCAATCTGAAGATCACGAGCGCGATCCGCGTTTACGCCGACGGTCGAGGCCGGCGCACCGAGCGACGCGACGACGCCGTCGAGAACGCCATGGCGAACGCCATCACGATCATCGCCGCTGCGCGCGTCCAGTAAATTCCCTGCGCGGATGCAAATCCGGTGCTCATCGCGCGCATGCCGCATGCGGTCGATCGGCAAGACCGAGGAGAGGAGCTTAACCGCCAACCGCCACCGGCGCGTGTCCGAAGAGCGGTGGAATGTAGTGTCCCGCTAAGTATGACAGCACGAAGACCACGCACCCAAACGCGACGATCTCGAGTCCCTTCGAGACGGGATTGCGATTGCTGGTGCGCGCGGCATATGCGCCGACGCCGAAGAGACCGAGGACGGCGAGCACGAGCGAAACAATCGTCGACGTCAGCATCGAAACCGGCAAGAAGAACGCGATGATCGGTAAGAGCGACCCGCCGGCAAACGATGCCGCCATCGCAAACGGCGCGCGAAGGCTCGTATCTTCAGCAACTCGCGGATCGACGCCGAACTCATCGCGCATCATCTCATATAGATAAATATCGGGATGTTGCGTGAGACGTGTGACGATCATCTGCGCTTCCTGCGCGCTGAAGCCTTTGAGCTTGTAATAGGCGACTTGTTCCGCAAATTCGGCTTGTGGATCGGCAGCCATTTCGCCTTTTTCCATGTCGATCGTCGCTTGGACGACTTCCCGCTCGGATTTTCCGCCGAGATATTCGCCGACGCCCATCGAAAGCGCGCCCGCGAGAAGCGCAAGAAAACCGCTGATAAAGACGGCGCTGCGGTCGCCTTCGGCAACGCCGACGCCTGTAATGATGCCGAGCGTCGTGAGAATCCCGTCTTGTACGCCGAACACGATTTCGCGGACGCTGCGCTGGCGTTCCAATTGACGGCGCTGCGGAGTATCGGGGATACGAGGCTGAACTTGATGCCAGCCCGGCACGTCGACGACAATCTCCGTAACGGGCGGCGTCAGAGCGGGATCTTCCTGGGACGACATGGAGCGGTGGTTCATATCCGGTACAGCGAATGGCCTTCTATATGGACGAATTCGGTGCGCCTAAGTTTCGGAGACTAGGCGCGAACGTGCTAATCGTCGACGCCGGCGGTTCGCATCGTTTGGAAAACCAGGAACAGATATGGCGGTTGCACGCCGTTGCTCGTACGTGGGACGGCGTGCACGAGTCCGTGCCCGGCATGAACAATTTGACGCTGCTTTACGACGAGCGGGTCGCGGCGAGCGGCGACTTAGAGCGCCGTTTGAGCGACGCGTGGCATATGGAGGTTCCACTGCGCGCGCAGTCCCGCGCGTTACACGTCATCGATGTTCGTTACGGCGGTCATGAAGGACCGGATCTTCCCGTTGTCGCGGCTGCAGCGCGATTGAGCGAGCGCGACGTTGTGTCGCTTCATACGTCTGTGGAGTACGTCGTCTACTTTCTCGGCTTTCAGCCGGGCTTCGCATATTTGGGCGACCTCGACGAACGCTTGTATCTTCCGCGCCGCGACGTGCCGCGCGCCGCCGTTTCCGCCGGGTCCATCGCGATTGCACTCAATCACACGGCGATTTATCCGTCCGCATCGCCCGGTGGATGGCACATCATCGGGCGCACCGCCGCGACCGTGTTCGATGCCGCGCAGGGGAGCGCACTTTTTGCGCCGGGCGATCGTGTGCGGTTTCGGGAGCGGTGATGGAGCTTGTCATCGAGCGCGCGGCTGCGCAAATGCTCGTCATCGATCGCGGACGCTTCGGCTATCGTCACGAAGGCATCCCGTGGTGCGGACCTGCTGACGCGCTTGCGTTCGACGTTGCAAACGTGCTGCTCTGCAATGGACCGGATTGCGCGGCGCTCGAAGTGATGTTCGGCGGCGCGCAGATTCGCTTCATTTCCGACGTCGCGTTCGCCCTTACCGGCGCGCAATGCAATGCAACACTCGACGGCAGGCGGTGCGCGACTTGGGCAAAGCACGTCGCTCGCGCGGGTGCGGTGTTACAGTTGGGACGCCCAGCGCACGGCGTCTATTCGTATGTAAGTGTAAGGGGAGGCATCGACGTTCCGCCCGTTCTCGGATCGCGAACGACGGATGTTGCGGCATCGTTCGGCGGATTCGGAGGACGCGCTTTGCGCGCGGGCGATCGCATCGCAACGCGCGAGGCCGGGAGTTCCGCCGGCGCCGCGTTTGCGATTGCACCGCCGGAACTCAATTTGTTTGCAGCGGCGATGCGCGACGGCATCACGGCGATTCGCATGATGCCGGGCGGCGAAATCGAGCGGTTCGACGACCGCTCGCGCACGCAGCTGAGCGAAGAACGCTGGCGTATCGGACATCAAAGCAATCGAATGGGATACCGCTTACACGGAGCGGCCTTGCAATATACCGGCGAGGAGTTGCCGTCACACGGCGTCTTTCCGGGCGTCATACAGGTGCCGCCGTCAGGCGAGCCCATCGTGCTGCTCGCCGACGCGCACACGACGGGCGGATATCCGAAGGCGGGAATCGTCATCGAGACCGATCTGCCGCTCGTCGCGCAGCGGCGTCCGGGCGACCTCGTGCAATTCGTATCGGTCTCTGATGAAGAAGCGCGCGCCGCCGCCGAGGCGCAATGGGACTACGTGCAAGCACTTCGGGTGCTTGCCCTCGAACGAAGTGGACGATGAATGAAATCGATCTCAACGCCGATCTCGGTGAAGGGTGCGGCGACGACGCCGCGCTGATGGGCATCGTGACGTCGGCAAACATCGCGTGCGGCGCGCACGCGGGTGACGAGGAGACGATGCGAGAGACGGTTCGCCTTGCGCAGCGCAACGGCGTCGCCGTCGGCGCGCATCCGTCGTTTCCCGATCGCGAGAATTTCGGCCGCATCGACATGCAGCGGGCGCCGCACGAAATCTATGAAGACGTCCGTTCGCAGATCGAAGCGCTCGCCGAAATCGCGCGCGAGGAAGGCGCCACGCTCCATCACGTCAAGGCGCACGGCGCACTCTACAACCTTGCGGCGCGCGACGTTGCCGTTGCAGACGCGATTTCCCGCGCCGTCGCCGACGTCTCCACGTCGCTCCTCGTCTATGGACTCGCGGGCGGTAGACAAATCGAAAGCGCTCGTGCCCACGGGTTGCGGACCGCCGGCGAAGGATTTGCCGATCGCCGCTACATGTCCGACGGCAGCCTCGTTCCACGTGCACGTCCCGACGCACTCATCGACGATGAAGAAGAAGCCGTGCAACAAGCCCTGACCATCGTCGACGAAAACCGTGCGGAAACGATCTGCCTACACGGCGACGCTCCCCACGCCATCGCCTTCGCACGCCGTATCCGCGAAGCATTCACGCGCGCAAACATCACAATCCGCGCGCTAGCCATATTGCTCGCGATTCTCACGCTACCAATCGCCGCGCACGCGACCGCCAGCCCAACCGCCCAAGCCGTCCTCGCAACCGAAGGGCGCTGGGTCCAAGCGATCGACCATCAAGATGCAACGACGCTCGCCGCGATTCTCGGCGACAACTTCGTACACACCAACTATCAAGGCCGTGTGTCATATCGCGACCAGGAACTGAAGCGCGTGCTGAAACCGAAACCCTACCGTCAAAACACGAGCGAACAAACGGTAGATGTCGTTGGAACCGTCGCCATCGTGCACGGTCTCAATACAATCACACAAAACGGACGAACCGTGTTACGTCTGCGCTATACCGATGTCTACGCCCAGCGCAGCGGAAAATGGCGCGCGGTTTGCGCCCAGGAAACCGCCATCGCCCAATAAGGTTAGACCGGCTCAGAAGAAGCACTAGCCCTGGGTCCGGGAGCGTCTGATTTTTGCGCCCGCACAGGATGTGCGTTTCAAAACTTGTTCTGCGCAAAAATCAGTCGAGCGCAAAAACCACACGATGTGGTTTTTGTGCGTCTCCCGGACCGAGGTCTAGTGCTTCTTCTGAGCCGGCCTTAACCGGCGCTAGCCGCCCAGCTCTTTGCCGAGTGGTGCAAACGACGTCGACGAAAAGGCGCTTGCCGAATGCGTCGTGCTCAAACGGATGCGACGGTTACGATAATCGACCGAACGGACCGTAACCTCGATAGACTCCCCGATCTCGTATTCCTCAGGATTCGCTTCGCGATCGGAAATGCTGCCGATAACACCAGGTGCGATCTCGACTTGCAGGCGCGGTTCTTTCGCGACGACGTGGCCTTCGGTAACCGTCCCATGTTTGAGGACGTTCGAATGATCGCGCCAAGGATCGGGAAGTGCGGCTTTGCGCGAGACGGCGATTTTCTTGCCGCCTTCGTCGATGCGCAACACTTTGACTTGGAACGTGTCACCGATATTCACGGCGTCCGTCGGCTTTTCTAGCCGTTCGAAGGCCAGTTCGCCGATGGGCACGAGCGCATCGACGCCGCCGAGATCGACGAAAGCACCGAAATCGGCGATGCGAACCACGGTCGCGGTGCGTTCTTCGCCGACGCGCAGCGATGCGAGCAGCGATTGACGCGCGGCACGGCGTTCTTGTTCCGCGGCGCGGCGATGCGAGACGACCAGACGCTTACGCTTTTGGTCGACGTCGATCACTTTAACCGGAATCTCTTTGCCGACGAGCGATGCGAGCGACTCGCCTTTCGGTACGCGCGATTGCGACGCGGGAAGAAATGCGCGATAGCCCTCGACGTCGAGGAGCAATCCGCCCTTGATCTCGGATTTGACTTTTGCCGCGATAGTTTCGCTGGTGTCTTTCGCACCCGAGATGCGCGCCCATGTTTCTTGCGCGCGCTTACGTCCTTCCGCCGCCTGCGCTTGCTGCTGCGTCTGCGCCGGCGCTTGCGCGTCCGCTGCTTGCGCGTCCGCTGCGTCCGCTTCCGCTGCTTGCGCTTCCGGTGCTTCCGTCACATCCACGTCAGCAGACGTTTCGGTCGCTTCCCTTTGCGACTGCTCGGGTGGAAGTTCGAGCGGCGCAGGCGCGGATTCCGCGAGCGGCGCATCCGGCTGGGGAACGAGGGGGTTTGAGTGGTCCGGTTTGAGCTCTTCGTTATCCATCATGTATGCCGGTGCGACGGGTTCCCGCGTTAGGGGGCGCGGCCCTCTGTACTATTCCCGGGAGCGCGGAAAAAAGCGACGAACTACCCTGGCCTTCCGACGAAGAGGAGAGTCTTGCAACGATGCAACTGGGGATGATCGGACTCGGGCGCATGGGCGCCAATATGGTACGCCGCCTAATGCGCGCGGGACACGAGTGCGTCGTGTACGATCGAAACGCCGATGCAGTGCGTCAACTTGCGTCCGAAGGCGCGACGGGAGCGTCGGCGCTTTCTGATTTCGTTGCTAAGTTGAACAAGCGACGCGCCGTGTGGATGATGGTGCCTGCTGGCGTCGTCGACGGTACCATCGCGGAGCTCGCACCGCTGCTCGAAGCACGCGACATCCTGATCGACGGCGGAAATTCGTACTACATTGACGACATTGCTCGCGCGCAGAAACTGGAGACCCAGGGAATCGAATACGTTGACGTCGGCACGAGCGGCGGCGTCTGGGGTCTCGAACGCGGCTACTGCATGATGATCGGCGGCCCAAACGATGCGTTCGATTACCTCGACCCGATCTTCAAAGCGTTAGCCCCCGGCCCAGGAACGATCGATCGTACGCCTGGCCGTCCGGATCACAAAGGCACGGCAGAAGACGGTTATCTGCACTGCGGCCCGAGCGGCGCCGGCCACTTCGTAAAAATGGTGCATAACGGCATCGAGTACGGCATTATGGCCGCGTATGCCGAAGGCCTCGGCATCCTTAAAAGCGCGAACGCCGGAAAACACAAACAAGAAGCCGATGCGGAAACGACGCCGCTTCGCAATCCGGAATATTATCAGTACGACATCGACTTGACCGACGTCACCGAAGTCTGGCGCCGCGGCTCCGTCATCGCGTCGTGGCTGCTCGACCTCACCGCGGCGTCGTTCGTCAAAGATCCGGACTTGAGTGAATTCGCGGGCCGCGTTTCCGACTCGGGTGAGGGCCGCTGGACGATCAAAGCCGCGATCGACGAAGCCGTCCCCGCCCCGGTTCTCACCTCGGCGCTCTACGAACGTTTCTCGTCACGCGGAGAAGCGGAGTTCCAAAACCGCATCCTCTCCGCAATGCGCTTCCAATTCGGCGGCCACCTAGAAAAGGCGGCTACGTAACAGTGTCATTCTGAGCGACGTGAGCGAAGCGAACGCAGTGGAAGGATTGCCTCAAAGCAATCGCACGTTGCGATCCTTCGACTCCGCTGCGCTGCGCTCAGTATGACACTACGTGCGCGTCAGTAAGATGTCGGAGATGTGCGTTGCTAGCAGCGATTCTCGCGTTGCCGCCAACGCTTTCTTTTTTCGTTCGTCGATGCGTTGGATGGTGAAGCCGTTGGATTCCCAGCGGTCGAGATAGACGGATGGATCGTCGCCGGATGTTCGGATGAATTCGGGAGCGAATTCGACGATGACGCGTAGCGGGCGGCTTCGGTCGGCGAAGAGCGTTGAGCCGCCGCGGAAGATCGCGCTCTCGGCACCTTCCGCGTCGATTTTCACGAGGTCGAACCTGCGTCCACGTTCTTTGAGGATTGCGTCGATCGTCGTGCTTTGCACTTCAATCTCACGGCGTTCGAGGGCCATGCGCGGAATTTGTTCCAAGCCTTCGACGAGCGTTCCGTTTCCTCTATGGTGCACGGCGCTGAAGAAGCGCAGCGTTCCGACATGATCGCTGACGGCGCGGTCGTCCACGGTACCGATGTTTGCCAGGCCGTTGATTTCGAGATTGTCGCGCACAATTTGCGCGAGTTCGGGATCGCACTCGAAGGACAAGACGGAACCGTTTGCGCCGGTGCGGTGTGCCATCAATAAGGTGAAGACGCCGACGTTTGCGCCGATCTCGAGGACGTGCATGCCGGGCCGGATGATGGAGCGCAAAACCGCGTCGGTGTACTCCTCGAACGCCCCGTCGAGGATCAGATGGGGTGCAATCGAGACGTCGCGGGCGTCGACGAACATTTTATAGCCGTTCACCGTTCGCAGAAGGACGCGATCGTTGCCGACGTAGACTGCGCGCTTATTCATCGACCGCGTGCTTTCTCCAGGGCGAGAAACAATTCTTAGCGCCACTATGACGCACGCCACGACCGCGGGCAGGAGAATGAATTGGGAAGACGCGTTCCCAGGCGCTTCGTGCCGCCGGGCTACGCTCGCGCCATGCTCAATGCCTTCCTAACCTTTCTCGTGCGCGGCGGCCCGGCGATGCTCGCGCTGCTCGCCTGCTCGATCTTAGTGGTCGCAATCATCTTCGAACGTGTCGTCTTTCTCGCGCGCCAACGCGCGGACGCAGAGAAGCTGATCGATGCGATCAAGACTCGGCTCGATGCGGGCGACCTGGCAGGAGCAATCGCGGAGTGCGACCGCAAACCTACCGCGCTCTCCAAAATTCTGCGCGCGGGACTCGAGCGCGAGTCCACGAGCAAAACGCAAGTGAGCGATGCGCTCGGCATTGCGATGCGAAAATATCTTCGTCCTTTCGAACAGAACCTCGCGGTCATTGGTACGATCGCCGTCATTGCGCCGTTCATCGGACTCTTCGGTACGGTACTCGGCATCATTCGAGCATTTGACGACATCGCACTACGCGGCAATTCGAGTCCGGCGATCGTCGCAGCGGGCGTGAGTGAAGCGCTCATTACCACGGCCGCCGGTCTTTTCGTTGCCGTGACGGCGGTCATTTTCTTCAATTTCTTCAAGAACCAAAATCGCGTCTACCGCGAAGATACACTGTGGGCGTCGGAAGAGCTCGCGGACATGCTCTCGCGCCGCGAACAGGTACTCAACGGCTAACGGCGTGCGTAGGATCTTCTTATGGGGTCTTGCGTTCTCACTGCTCGTTCACCTCATCATCGGCGCGATCGTTGCCAACTATCACGCGCCGCGCGTCGCGGAGCGCGAGCGTGTGATCGTCGCGAACGTCCACACGATCACGGTTGCGACGGCAACGCCGAAGCCGACGCCGCGTCCGACACCGAAACCCGTTGCAACTCCCCGCCCGACCGCGACGCCCCACGAAGCCGCGGCGGCACCGCCGTTACGCCTCAACGTGCCGAAAGCGACGGCGATCAAACCGAAGATGCGCACGGAACGGCGCTACATCCCGCCGCCGCGCGCTAGCGAAAACGGTGTGCCGGGTGGCAGCGGGATCACGGGCAAGGGAAATGGTTCCGGTGCACGTGGTACGGGCTCGGGCGCTGCATGCGCAAATCCCAATGTCCCGGCGCACGTTCTTGAAGCCGTCGATCCGGTTTATCCCGATTCTGCAGCGCAAGAGCATGTCTTCGGAACGGTGCTCGTCGCTGTAACGCTCTCCACTAGCGGAGCCGTCGTCTCAACCGCGATATCGAAATCATCGGGAAACGACGCACTCGATCAAGCCGCGTTGCACGCGGCACAAGCATCGGAGTATGCACCGGATTATGTCGATTGCCGGCCCGTCGGTGGAACGTATATCTTTCGCGCGATTTTCGAACCCGATTAGCGACGGCGCGAAAGAAAGAAGCGGGCACCCTTTGTGGAGGAATGGTGCTCGCTTCGTATCGACCGAGGGCTATCAAGTCGATGCCAAACGTTTGTACGTCGGCGCGCGCGATACCGTGCCGTCGTGCGAACGTTGGCAGCGATAATTTTTATTGATGAAGCTTGTGATGCGGGCCGACGGAGTGGCGGAGTTTGTCGATCGCCGGGACGTTTTGGAATGCGGGGTGACGGAGGATGAAAACGATGAGCGGATCGTGCTGGTGGATTCCCGCTTCCAATATCTCGTGTGCTGCTTCGAGCTCGTTCAGGCCGACGCGCGGCAAGGCGCGATGCAGCGACGAGATGTGCGGCCATCGCGATTCGTCGTCGAGATTCGCGATCAAGTCGCGGGCGCGCTCATGCTGCCCCGCGCGCGCCGCGGCGTAGGCTGCGATTGAAAGTGCTTGTTGTTCGTAGGGATGGGTGTTCGTTGAATCGTGGAGATTCAGCGCATCTTCGTGCCGGCCCGATAACGCGAGCATCGCGGTACGGTAGTATTGCGCGAGGCCGTGGGATGGATCGAGGGAGAGCGCTGCGCCCGTCATCTCACCCGCGGTAATGAAGTCTTCGTGCAGAAGTGCGCACGCAGCATACTGCGTCATCGCTTCGAGCGAGCACGGCTCCCGTACGAGGACGGATTCGATTTCCGATGCCGCGGCTTCGTAGTTGCCGACGATTGCAAGGAAACGGCCTTTATAGATCCGGGCGGACGAATGAGTGGGATCCAGCCACGTGGCGCGCTCGAACGCTTCGTATGCGGCGACGAAATCCCAGTCGTGGAAGAGGTGGATATTGCCGAGAGCGATATGCGCCTCGATATTGTCAGGGTCGAGCTCCAGGGCGCGTTGCGCTTCCGAGCGCGCGCGGATGAATGCAGGAAGCGGTTCAGTCAACACGTGTTCGACGGCGAGAAGATGAGCTTCCGCGATGCCCGCGTGCGCGCCGGCGTGTGCGTCGTCCTCGGCAGTCGTGCGTTCAAATGCGTCGATCGCGCGTGCGAGCGCCGGTTGCGCGCGCAGCTGGATGAAGAAACGGCCTTCGACGTACGATTTCCACGAAGGTCCTCGCGACGGGCGCGCTTGCGCGGCGGTTTGCACCGGCGCGACGAAACAGTACCCTTGGCGCGCGGTCGTGACGATAAAGGTTTCGCCGGGTGAATATGTGGCGAACGCTTGGCGAAGAAGGAATACGTGCTGCGCGAGGTTTGCTTCGACCACGTCTTCATCGCGCCAGAGGGTGTCGAGCAACTCTGTTTTGGTAATCACTCGGTGCGGATGCTGCAAGAAATAATGAAGAAGCGCACCGGTTTTCGGCTTGAGCGGAATATCGACGCCGTAGCACTGCAGCTTCGAGCGTTTGGCGTCGTACGTGAATGACCCGAACGCATAATGCGCTCCCGTTATCATTCCGTATGGTCGCGAGGCCTGGTTATTCATCGCGCTATCGGCATTGACGGCTCGGCGATACCGGAGAGTTGCAGTGCGACGCGCAGCTGGTGCGCGAAGTGGCTGCGTTCGTTCTCGGGAAGCAGCATCGTGCTGCCGAGCAGCACGGCGGAGGTGATATCGGCAGCGTTGCGCACGAACTGTGCGAATCGCCGCGGTGCGGATTGCTTGAATGCCGCCGTCGCCGCCATCAAGATGCTCAATCCGTCGCCGCGCGCGAAGCGGAGCAACGCTTCCAGATAGGCGCAAAGCGCGGGATCGGATCCCGGGACACCGCCGACTTCGAGCGGATAGCCGATGTCGATACGTTCCGCAAGAGCGTTCGCAACGGCGGTCAGATCCTCGAACGGCCCGAATGCGCGTTGCGCAAGGCCGGGAATGACGAACATGTGCATGGCATCGAGTACGTTTGCATTAGCGGCTGAGACCGATAGAGCGTGACTATACCAGCGCTGCGCGGCCTCTATTGCGCCGCGCGCATCGAGCGCCGCGCCGAGGGTCGCGGCCGCTAAGCCGGCGACGCCGTTGTACTCATGGACGGATGCTATCGTCAGCGCCTCTTCGGCCAAGGCTTCAGCGTGCGTAATGTCATGCTCTTCCAGGAGGTGCCGCGCGAGCCACACGAGCAGAACCGTCCGATCCCATGCAAACCGCGGGCGCGACGTGAGAATGTCCTCGGGCGACCAAGCGTAATGCGTGCGCAACGAGATTTCCCCGGTCACGCAGCGTGCGATGGACGCGTCGGGATAGACGTGCGCAAGTGCAACGTCGGCGAGCAAGGCGGACGTTTGCGCGTCGTCGACCGCGCCCGAGCGAAGGCCCATCTGCGCATCGAAAAGCCGGCACCAGGCGACGCTGCGAAGATCGTTGTTTTGCAGCGCGATCGCCTCGAGCGCCTGAGCGTCTTTTCGTGCATCCTCCGTGCGGCCTTCGCAGAGCTCGGTTTCCACCATTGCGCGCTCAGCGCGCGTCGAGAACCGCGATCGAGGTGTTGCGAGGCGGCGCATGCGTTCAGCGGCGCTGCGCATACCGTGTACATAGCCGCGAATCCGCGCGCGCACAAAGTTCAGAAATTCGAGTTCGAAGCGGACTTCGTTACCGTCGTCCTCGCTTGGTTCGTGCAACATTGTGCGCAATTCGGATAGCGTTGCGGCAGACTCGTTTTCATCGCCTGCGATCGTTTGCGATTGCGCAGCGAGCGCAAGCGCGACCGCGCGATGTTCGCGTGGGGCATCAAGCGCGCTGGCAAGCGCAATATACTCACCCGAATCCAGCCGCGCGCGAAAGAGTGCCGCGGTATGTCTCGCTTTCGTTTGGAGGTCGAGCACCGGATAGAGCCGCAAAACGGATGCCGGTTCCGTTTCGGAGAGTGCGCTACTGACGAGAATGTCGGCGCTACTCGACGGTTGGGCTCCGATCTCGACGCCGCGAAGGAGCTCGCGCACGCGGTGGGCGATCGCGCGAACCGCAACCGCGCGACGACGGAAGAACTGGCGTCGCGAGAGCCCATATTGCGTCGAAAGCCCATCCTGCGTCATCGTCGCATCGAGATCGCAGGCGCGAACGAGCTCGTACAACTGGCGGTCGCCCGGGTTCGCACCGAACGAAGACTCGGCAAGCATACGAACCATCGCGATAGGGTTTTCTTCATCTAGAGCGGTGCAGAGCGGCGAGACGACGGGCAACGTCGAGAGCCGTTCCAAATTGCGCGCTCGCCGCAGCATTGCGCGTACGTACCGTTCGGTGGTCGGCAGATCGAGTGTCAACACCATGATGGTAGCCTTTACTGTCATCAACGGCCCTCAACGTCGTTGAAGTCTCAAAAAAGCCGTCAAAACGCGATCACAGTACCTAGCATACGCTTCACATCTGTTAAAAAAAATCAACGGTGCCAACTATCCGTCGTTTTCATAAGAGATGACAGGTTGCTTAGGGCTTAATGTGTGGAGTTGGCGATTAGTCGGCGGGTGCCGGCTGTCACTCACTCTTCACTTGAGAGGATCCCAACGCATGAAGCGATACGCGTTCCGGCATCCTTTACTCGCACTGATGTTGACTATCGCGTTTATCGGCCAGGGAACATGGGCACTGGCCGGTACGACGGGTGGTATCACCGGTACGGTAACGGATGAAGCCGGAGCTCCAGTCGCCGGGGCGTCTGTTCGAATCGTCTCGGCCTCACAAAGCGCGTCCGCAACGTCGGACGCTGGAGGAAGATTTAGCTTCCTCTCCTTGGCACCGGACACATATACGGTGTCAATTGAGAAAGACGGATATAACCCGGTGTCCTACGCCGGCGTTACCGTTTTTGCTGACAACACTCTGACGCTGTCCTTCCGTATGACGAAGGCACTGAAAACGATTGCCAAAGTATCGGCAACCTCTGCGGGTAATTTGGTGAAATCCGGCGTCGGATCAGATATTTACAGCGTCAACTCGCAAGCCATCACCACGTCGAGCGCGCTCGGCGGCGGCGGTAACTTGAACAGTGCGTATTCCGCAATCTCATCGGTTCCCGGCGCAGTCGTACCTGCGGGCGGCATGGGCTGGAACCAATCAACGTACGTGCGCGGTTCGCAATCGTTCTTTACCGGCTTCGAGTATGACGGTATTCCTGTAAACCGTGCGTTCGACAATTACAACTCTTCGACCGAGTCAAATCTCGGATTGCAAGAGCTGCAAGTCTACACCGGCGGCGGTCCGTCGTCGTCGGCTTCCGCGGGTACCTCCGGATTCATCAACCAGGTCTTCAAGACCGGTACGTATCCCGGGTATCTCGATCTTTCCGGCGGCATCGGCACGCCGGTGTACTATCACCAAGCGAAAGTTGAAGCGGGCGGCGCGACGCCGGATCGCCGCTTCAGCTATTACATCGGCATAAGCGGATACAACCAAGGGGCCCGTCCGTTAAACAACGACAACGGTGCACCGCTGACAACTGATCCGAATGCCGTGTATACGGGTCAAAGCAACATCGCGAGAGCCACTTACGGGCTTGGAATCCCGTCTCTGAGTGCGGAATGTTCGCCCGGAACGACAAACGATCCGAACCCGCTTTGGGGCGGCGGTGTAGCAGGGCCGGTGCAGACATACTACCAAGCCGATCTCGGCCTCGCGCCGAACTGCTACATTCCTTATCCGGGAATCGTGGTCCCGAACGCGATCAACGTCGCGCAAATCGCGGACCGCGAAAACGTCGCGAACTTCCACTTCCGGATTCCTCAAAAGAACGGAACGTCCGACGATATCCAGCTGCTCGGCAGCACCTCGATGTTGAACACGCAGTTCTATAGCTCGTTCAACGATCTCGGTGGATATGGAATCAGCACGCTTTCCATGTTCGGGACGCAGTACTGCAACCCGAACACGAGCACCCAATTGAACGGCGCCGCGTGTGCGCCGGTCGCCAATAGCAACTTCCCTGCGTACGTCGACGCAGTTGTGTACAACGCACCGTTCGGAACGCCGATCTCGGGACTGAAGCCGACAAACTACTTTCAGCCCGACAGCAATCCGAACCGACAGCCCAATTCCGAAATTCCCGCGGATAATCGCGACGGAATCTTTAATGACACGGGCATCGTCAAGCTGCAGTACACGCACCAGTTCTCCAGCAATGCATTTGCGCGTATTTTTGGGTACACGTTCTTCTCCGACTGGACTCAGTCGGGCGCGCAAAATGCCTTACAGACATACGTCTTGGGCTGCACGGGTCCGTGTCCCGGCGCCGGCGCCATTGCGGCAAATTACGACCTGATCACCCATACCGGCGGCGGTCAACTAGAGCTTGTCGACCAACTCAACAGCCAGCACTTGCTGCAACTGACGGCGAACTACACGCAAGCCAACGTCGTCCGCTTCAACAATACGGGCTACACCGGCGGCGCTTCGCCGATCGGACTCATCAGCCAGAGCGGCGGCGGGTTTACGTGTTACGACCCGGCGACGGGTGCAGCGTTGTCGACTTGCGCACCGGGCGGTGCGTATCAGAGCGACGCTATTACCGGGCCAACCAATGCGACGCCAACCAACCCAACCGGCGCACCGCCGGCGGGAAGCTCTGCGGCAGCGGCGGGTGCGCAATGGGTGACATTGTGGAACGGCAACGCGAGCGGTACCTACAATACCGTTAAGCCGAAGTTCACATTCGTAGCGCTGAGCGATCAATGGCGTCCCAACGATCGTTGGCTCGTCAACGGGCAACTTCGCTATGAAAACTACGAGTACGATCTCGTATCGAATCCGGGCGTTGCCACGGATTTCTACGCGAACATCGTATCGCAGGATGTGTGCACGAATGCGTCCGGATCAGTCCTCTCGAAGGCGCTGTTACCGGGGAATCCTCCGCCCGCGAAGGTGATCTTTACACCGACGTGCGCGGCGGGAACGCCGCTACCCGCGTCGGACAACTATCCGCTTGGCATCCCGGCCGGATATGCGCATCCGTCGTTCACAGCGACCTCACCGGGTCAGTACACGATCTCGGATCTCTCACCGCGTATCTCGTTCACCTACACCCAGTCCCCGGATACGGTGTGGCGCGCGTCGATCGGACACTTCACGCAGCCGCCGATCTCGGCGTCGGTACAGTATCTGAACGTCTCGGGGAACTCATTAAATACGTGGAACGCGACGTTGCCGCTCGGCTTCTTCTCACCGTTCCATCCCATTCCGGCGATGAGTGCCACGCAAGCCGACCTCTCATTCGAGCACCATTTCCGTGGGACGGACATGAGCCTCAAGCTGACGCCGTTCTACAACTGGACGTACGGTTATCAAGAGCAGAACTTCCTTGGTCCGAACTTCGTCACGCAAGCGCCCGTCGGCAACTTCCGTTCCGAAGGCGCGGAGATGGCGTTCACCAAGGGCGACTTTGCAAAAGACGGCCTCGCGACGCAATTAGCGATTACCTACACCTTCGCACGCGTTCAATACGTCCCGTGGTTCGGTCAGAATCAGTTGTTCGCGGTCAACCAAGCCATTTCGCAATACAACGTGTTGACCAAGGGCGGCGGCGGTTCGCCGTTCTACTGCTCGGGCGGCACTGACGCAGCCGGAACGGTATCGCCGGGGACGGCGACACCGGCAACCTGCGCCGCGCTTCCCACCCCGGGTGTGCCGATCAGCAACCCCTATTACAACAGCCCGACGCAAGGATTGCTCAATACGAGTGGATGGTATCCGGCAGGCAATCTCGGATTGTCACCCACCAGCAATCCATCAACGACGTACTTCGACGTCCCGTGGAACCTCTCGTGGCTCCTGAATTGGCGCAAACAGAAGTTCGCGGCGACGTTCTCGATGTCGCTGGCCCAGGGACCGGGTTATGGTGGCCCACTCGACATCATCGGCGAAGATCCACGCACGTGCGGCGCGAACTCGAGTCAAGCGACACGTACGGTCGGCGGTGTAACGGTTCCCGTCACACCGATCACGTCGCTTTCGCCGGGTACCGATCCGTTTAAGTGCGATGCACTGACGGCCACAGGTACCTTGTCGAACGCCGCAGGCCAACTGTACATTCCGAACCCACAAACGGGTACGTTCGCGCTACCCGGGCAGTATCGGGAACCGTGGATCATGGTTGGCAACCTCGGGCTGACGTATGACGTTTCGCCGAGAATTTCGGCAAGCGTAACGCTGGCGAACTTGTTCCACACATGTTTCGGCGGAACGTCGGCACCGTGGACGACGGCGTACGGACCGTCACCGAACACCTGCGCGTATCTATCGGCGGGCCCGGCGACAACCGGCGAATACGTTTCCAACTTCTACAACGGTACGAGTCCAAACGATGTCGCGGCCAACGGTGTTGCTCCGCGGCCGTGGCAGACTCAATCGTACCTGCCCACGCAGGGCTTCGGGAGTGCCGCCGGCACGATCCCAAGTCCGTTCACCGCGTTCTTCCAGCTCACGGTCAAGATCTAAGGATCTTTTCCTGAAGCAACAACGAGGCCGCCGGATCACTCCGGCGGCCTCGTCGCATTCCGGCGCGAATTTTGATGCGCGGTTGAGAGGCGTCGGGCTCATTGCGCGTTAACATGGGAGCCGAAACTGGCACCCTTGGAGGTCTATCTTGCCGGCGATTCACGCTCGGGTATTTTTATTTGCACTTAGCGCATTGCTCGCCGGGAGTCCGGCGCAAGCGGCAGTCCAACCCGCCTCAAAGCTCGCGCCCGCGACACCGACGCAGATCGATTGGAATCTCACTCCTGCGCAGATCGCGTCGACGTGCAAGGCACGGATCGCCGAGTTCGACCATGCGGTCACGCGCATCATGGCCGCGAAATCCGCGCGAACGGTTTCGAACACGCTGATTCCGCTCGAGAATGCAGAAGCCGATCTGAACGATCGCACGATCGCCGAACAGTTTCTGTTCAACGTCGCGACCGACAAGGACGTGCGCGACGCGTCGAATCAGTGCAATATCGACCAGAGTAACTATTTCGCATCGTTCGCGGCGCGCCCCGACGTCTATCGCGCGCTTGTCGCCGTGCAGAAGAGCGGCACGGCAAAAATGCCGGCCGACAAAAAGCTGCTCGAGATGTACCTCGTCGGAGCGCGCCGTTCCGGTGCCGCGCTCTCCGCCGCGCAACGCAAGGAGTTCATCGCGCTTTCCAATCAGCTGACGCAACTCGGCAGCACCTTCAGCGAGAATCTCAACAACGACGACACGACGATCGCGATCACCGCTGCGCAGGCACAGAGCCTGCCCGCGACGTTCGTCAACGCGTTGAAGAAGAACGCGGACGGTACCTACACGGTCAAAGTGAACGAGAGCACCGTCTCGGTGTATTTACAGAACGAGCGCGATCCCCAAGCCCGCAAAGCGTATTACATGGCGTACAACAATCGCGCGTCGGGAAACGTCGCCGTGTTGGAACAGGCGATCGCGGTGCGCGATCAGCTCGCGCATCTGCTCGGGTATCCGTCGTGGGCCGCGTACCAGTTGGCGGATCGCATGGCGCAAACGCCTCAGCGCGTGCTGACTTTCGAGTCGCAGCTCGATGACAAGCTGCTTCCCCAGGCAGATCGCGACATCGCCACGCTCGCTGCGCTCAAGTCGAAAGATACCGCCGAGGCGAACGCAACCATCAACGCGTGGGACATCACCTATTACGACAATCAGCTGGTGAAAACGAAGTACGCGGTCGACAACGAAGCGATCCGGCAATACTTCCCGGTCAATACCGTCGTCGATCGTATCATGAATCTGTATCACAAGATTCTCGGCGTTACGTTCGTCAAGATGGCGAATCCCAAGACCTGGAATGCAAACGACGTCATCGGCTATAACGTCTACGATACGAAGACGGGCCGCTTCATCGGCAGCACGTACTTCGACTTCTTTCCGCGCCCGGGCAAATTCACGCATTTTGCGAACTGGCCGCTCGTTCCGGCCCGCCGTCTCGCCGACGGCACCTATCGTCCGCCGGTCGCCGTGATTCTCGGCAACTGGCCGCGTCCTGCGCCGGGTGCCGCTGCATTACTCTCGCACCAAGACGTGATCACATTCTTCCACGAGTTCGGTCACAATCTCGCTGCGCTGCTGACGACTGCGCCGTATGAAACGCTGAGCAGCGGATTCCGTCAGGACTTCGTCGAGGCGCCGTCGCAGATGCTCGAAAACTTCATGTGGCAGCCGTCGATTCTCAAAGAGGTGAGTTCGAACGTGACGACGGGCGCGCCGCTGCCGGACGATATGATCAAGAGTATGGTTGCGGCGCGGTACGTCAATGAAGCGTACTTCACCGTGCAGCAAATCAAACTCGGCATGGTCGACATGGCGTATCACTCATCCGGACCGAAGATTGACACAACGGCTGTGTGGGCGGAAATTTCAAGGAAATACACGCCGCTCTCGATGACGCCGGGAACGCATCCGCAGGCATCATTCGGTCATCTCTTCGGGTACGATGCGGGCTACTACAGCTATCTCTGGGCGCTCGTGTATGCGCAAGACATGTTCACTGCGTTCCAAAACGGCGGACTCGAAAACCCCCTCGTCGGTGAGCGGTATCGTAAGGACATTCTCGAACCCGCGCGCATCTACGAACCCGACGTCGAAGTGCGGAATTTCTTGGGACGTCCGATGAACTCGGATGCATTCTACAAGCAATTCGTTCAGGATAATACTGCGGCGTCAAACCCGTAAACTTGTATCATCCTGAGCTTGTCGCAGGAGGCCCGGCGAGATTTCGCCGGGCTTAGCTTTTGTGGCGGTCCTCCGACTTCGCTGCGCTCCGCTCAGGATGACAATAGGAACGGTGCGTTCTCGGGATAAGGGGCAACCGCGCATGCGTGCTATCGTTCGCTTACAGAGGTGAAAACGATGAAGAGAATCGTTGCGCTCCTTGCGGCGCTGCTCTGCAGCGCGCAAACACCCGCGGCGAATGCCCCCATGCCCGCTGCTAATGGCGCGTCCCTGCCTGCGATTCGCCATCTCGTCTACCGCTTTGGCTACAACACGAAAGCGGCTGACTCGGGGAACGGCACCGGAACGACGACTATCGATATCACCGGTGTTGCGCCCGACGGCGGCCTTTTGGTCAACGCAACGGACGAGTGGTGGAACAGCGTAAATCCCAAACAAACGGCGTCGTGCGAGATTCATCTTAATGGAAACATCGAGTGCCCGAAGGCGCCGTACAACCTGACCGGAATTCAAGTGACGGTCCTTCCGCTGCTCGCGCACGGATTCTTCAGCGGCTTTGGCTCAAACCCAAACACGTCAGCCGCTCGCAAATACAGCGTGCGCGCGTCGTTCGCGCCGGGTCTGCATACCGGATTCACTGGTCAAGCATATACCTGGAATTGCGAGTTCAATCTGAACGGAGCCGGGACGGTTCCGCAGTCCGCGCCGCTCGTGTTGATCCATTCAAAGGGACAGATGGCGCAGCAAGCCGGGCGGTACATCAAAGCGAACGGCAAATACAATATCGTCTATGATCCGCGCATCAAGATGCCCGCGATCGTCAATTCCGAGTGGACATTTGTTCCCCGAATGACCGTCAGCTATTACACCGTGGAGATGCGGCTCATCCGCGCAGGTCCGCAAGGCGCCGCTCAGTGATGATCCGTTCGCTGCGCCGGCTCGCGCGCTAGCATTTCGTCGATGATTTCCACGATGCCGCTTGCCGCTGCATCGAGTAATGTGCGTCCTTTGTCCGCGGTCGCTTTCGTCGGATCGCCCATCACACCGGAGTGGGAAAGCGCGCTCCAGTGCTCCATCATCACGAGTGGGCCGTCGCCGCCCACGAGATCGGTCCAGTAGTTCTTCGTCGGCCGGTGCGATAATTCATGAATCGCTTTCGACATATCGACGAGATCCGGCCGGATCGTGAGGTAGAGCGACGTCTCGAACTCACACGCGTGGTTCATTCCGCCGATGCGTTCGGACTCGCGTAACGATTCGGCTGCTTCGCGGACGCCGGGCGCTGCCCAGTAGTTAATGGCAGCAGCCAGCACATCGGTTTTTACGACCGTCAAACGCGCGATGATGTCGATGAACGGCGTATTGCTGCCGTGCCCGTTTACGATGAGAATCTTGCGGAATCCGTGGTGCGCTAGGCTGCGGCAGACGTCGAGGCCGTAGTCGATAAGGGTATGCGCGCCTATCGTGATCGCACCCGGAAAATCCATGTGGTGCGCACTATAACCGTGATTGATCGCGGGAACGAGTAACGCGCGGTCTCGCGCGCGTGAAACGGCTTCTTCGCAGACCGCGTTGCAAAGGCGTAAATCGGTGTCAATCGGAAGATGGGGGCCGTGGTCTTCGATCGTCGCAATTGGGACAACCGCGACGATGCCGCGTGCTGCGGCTTGTTTTATCTGCGGCCAGGTAAGTTCGCCGTAATGATAGCTCTCTGCCATGGACTCCCTACTACAACGAAGCAAACGCTGAAAGCCTTTTGCGCGATCGGGATAAGCGGGTACGGACTCAAACGGCTATGCTTCGTATCACCATGCGGTGCGCCGTCTCAACCGGATTTCTTTCGTTGTGCCTCGTTCTGGCCGTCGCCCTAAAAACTGCCGCTCGGTGTGTTGCGGATCAACCGTCTCCGTCTCCGACTCCACAGCCGACGCCATTGGACTGCCGGACGAACATCAGCCAGGATCCGACCAACGTCGCGCAAGTGGGATGGCAACATAGTCAAGCGGATCTTCGCGCCGCCCGCGTCGATTTTCAGCGGTAATTTCTCTCGGAATCTGTTGTATTACACGTCACTCAACTACAACGGTTTCGTTACGCCTCCGGACAACCTCTTCAGCGTCTACGATTTTTACCTTGAATATAAGACGCCGATCGGGACACTGACCGTCGGAAAACAAAAAGAGACGTTCGTCTACGAGATGGTCGCGCTTTCGCTCTTATTACCGCAACAGGAGCGTATCCTGAGTACATTTTTTCAATCGCGTGCCATCGGAGCAAAACTCACGAACACGGCGCTTAATCAGCATATGACATGGGCGGCGGGATGGTACCCGCTTCGCTACGACGGCAATCAATTTACGGCGCGCGTAAGCGGCGTGCCCTACATTTCCGAAGACAATTCTCGATGGCTGCACCTTGCTGCCGCATATCGCTATCTCGAATCGTCCAACGGCACTCTACGCTTCCAGGGGAGGCCGGAATCCGATGTGGCAGATTACTATGTCGATACCGGAAAGTTTGCAGCAAATTATGCAAATGAGTTGAGCTATGAGTTGGTAGCCACCACCAAGCCCGTTTCGTTGTATGCCGAATATTCTCGGGCGTGGGTGAACGCGCCGCTGTCAAACAATCCGGAGTTTTTCGGATACTACGTCGAGGGACGCTGGGTTTGACCGGCGAGACACGGACGTACGACCGCGTGTTGGGATATGGCCGCGGTATCATTGCGAAACGGCCTTCCGGAGCGTGGGAGCTGGTTGCGCAGTTTTCGCGCGACAGTCTCCAGAGCGGAGCTATCGACGGCGGAAGTATGGGCGTCGGCTATGCCGGCCTGAAGCGGTGGAAGAACGCGCACTGGAAGCTCGGACTCGGATATGGGATCACCGGTCTCACACGGCGCGAGAAGTATGGCGTCATGCGACGTTTGCAGTTTCGTGTCCAATGGGCGTACTAATTCGGCTCTTCGCCATAGTAACCGTAGCAGTCTCTTGGTGGTCATCCGCTTCACTCTGCGGCGCGCAAGCGCAACCGAGCCCATCCCCGAGCCCACACGCATCCGCTTCGGACACGATCGACGTTCCGGCCGACTATAACGCACCGCTATCGCCTCGCTTATGGTTTTCTCTCGAGGACGAATTTTCGCCGACCTACGACGATCTGCGCGGATCGAGCAACACGATTAACCTTCGCGGTCAGATTCCGCTCGGTGAACTCGGTCAGCAGTTGCCTGGGACGCTTTTGATACCCGGGAAACTGCAACTCATCAAGTTCAAAGTACCGTTCGTTACGTCCGCACCAAGCGATGCGATCAAGGGAAACGGTGATACCACGCTTGTTGCGCTCCAGTACCTCGGTGTTAAAGCACGGAAATGGGTATACGGACCGATTTTCAAAATCCCAACGGCCTCGGCGGACGAGTTGGGAACGGGAAGATGGTCCGCCGGACCCGCGGCCGGATACACGTACGCACACGGATCGACCGTTATCGGTCTCTATCAAGAGACATACGTTTCGTTCGCGGGCCCGAAGTCGCGCGGAGCCGTCGCGCAAACGCAGATTCAGCCGGGCCTATTTTTTACGTTGCCGCGCGGCTGGCTCGTCGGAACATCTCAAATGAAGTTCACCTACAACTGGCAGACAAACGCGTGGCAGAACGTCCCCGTAGGTGTTCTGCTCGAAAAGGACACCGAAAGCGGCTATCACGAGTTTTCAATCGGTTTCGAAGCCGAAGCAAACCTCATTCGCGTACAAAACAACGTGCAGTGGACGTTCCGGCTGAACTTCAAGTATCGCCGATTAGCGCAATAACTGCAGTGCCGGGATAAACTGCGACGGTGCGAAAGGCTAAAGTGAACCCATAAACGGAGGGGTTTCGCATGCTACGCCGCGGCACTGTCGCGCTGGCTAGACGAGAGCGCGTTTCGATGCCACGCGCGAATCAATAAAAGCAATCCAATCGTGCATGCCTTCTCTCGTCCTCGCCGACAATTCAATGACCGGCAAATCGGGATGCACGCGGTGGATGTTCTGTAGTGCGGCTGGGCGATCGAACTGCGTCGCCGGAGCAAGATCGATTTTCGAAACGACGGCAACATGCGCAGTCGTGAAGGCAAGCGGATATTTGAGCGGTTTGTCTTCGCCTTCGGTGACCGAAAAGACGACGATCCGCAAGTCTTCGCCGAGATCGTATTCCGCGGGACAGATCAAATTGCCGACGTTCTCGATCGCGAGCACGTCGGGCTCGCCTATGTCGAACTCGCGCAGCGCCGCAGCGACCATCTGCGCGTCGAGCCGGCACTCTGCACCTGTCGTGATTTGCTTCGCGGGCGCACCAGTGCGCGCGAGCCGTTGTGCATCGTTATCCGTGGCCTGATCGCCGACGAGCGCCGCGACTGAGTAGTGCTCTTGGAGCCGGCGAAGCGTTTCTTCGAGCAGCGTAGTTTTGCCGGCGCCCGGGCTCGACAAGAAGTTGAGCACGTATGTCCCGCTGCGCGCGAAACGCGCGCGGAGATCACCTGCCAGCGTATCGTTCTTGCGAAGAATGTTCTGCTGGATGTCGATCAGACGAAGCGGCATAGACGGCCTCCATCGCGGCTACAAGCAGTTCGCGGCCGCGTACGATGTCGTTTGATGAAGTCGTACATGCGGGGCACACAGGAATAGCTCCACTGTCGATCGTTCGTTCGCGCGCGCAGTTCGTACAAAAGATGGTAAGCGGAACGCGCTCGATTTCCAACCGCGCGCCGGAAGCGACCGTGCCTTCAATCGCCATCTCCCAGGCGAATTGCAACGCGTCCGGGACAACGCTCGTCAATATACCGACGCGCAAGTAAACGGTCGCTATGCGTTCGATATGCTCGCGTTCCGCTCGCTCGCATAATTCGTCCACGATGGCGAGGGCAATCGACGCTTCGTGCACGCCGTAACTATTCCAAAAATTCTCTCTGCGACCTATCATGGATACCTCAGGTCCGATCGCGCGCGAAAGTGGAAGTGTCTACTTCTGCGTTTGCGCGGGAGGTTTGCGATGGCAGTTCGAGCGCCCGCTATACCCGAGATCAATCTTCTGTGGATCAACGCCGGTCTAAGTTGCGACGGTGATTCCGTTTCGTTGACCAATGCGCAGCGGCCAAGCATTGAAGATATTGTCATGGGCGGCATACCCGGGCTGCCCAAAGTGAATGTGTATTGGCCGCTCGTTGCATATGAAACCGGCGACAAGTTCATTCAAGCGTTCTTCAAAGCAGAACGCGGCGAGATGGAGCCGTTCGTTCTTGTCATCGAAGGGTCGGTTGCCAACGAGCATGTGAAACGTGAGGGCTATTGGACCGGATTCGGTAACGATCCGGCAACCGGTCAGCCGCGCACGCTCATGGAGTGGATCGACGCGCTTGCACCAAAAGCCACGGCGGTTATCGCAGCGGGCACGTGCGCAACGTACGGCGGCATTCACGCCATGCAGGGCAATCCGACGGGCGCGATGGGGCTTGCCGATTACCTCGGCTGGGATTGGAAGTCGAAAGCCGGTCTTCCGATCATCAACGTTCCGGGGTGTCCCGTGCAGCCCGACAACATGTCGGAGACGCTCACGCAGTTGTTGCTCTTTGCAGCCGGACGCGCACCTGTTCCGGAGCTTGATGACATGCTTCGTCCGAAGTGGCTGTTTGAACGCACGGTTCACGACGGCTGCGACCGCGCGGGATACTACGAACAGGGTGATTTTGCGTCGGTGTACGGCGACGATCGTTGCTTGGTCAAACTCGGCTGTTGGGGGCCGGTTGTAAAATGCAACGTCCCGAAGCGTGGATGGATGGACGGCATCGGCGGATGCCCCAACGTCGGCGGCATTTGCATGGCGTGCACGATGCCCGGTTTCCCCGACAAATACATGCCGTTCATGGACGAGCCGCCCGGCGCGACACTTTCGACGATGCTCGTCACCGGTTACGGGCGCTTCATTCGCACGATGCGCGCCGCGACGATTGCGACGGGCGACAAGGAGCCGAAGTGGCGGCATACCGGCGAGGCACTAACGACCGGATACACGCCGCGAGGCTATTAAGAAGAAAGCAGTGACGCATGACGACTAAAGACGTCCCGAGCATTAGGGGCGAAATCGAGCAGCCCCAGCTCGTCGAGATGGCGTGGGATCCGATTACGCGCATCGTCGGCAGCCTCGGCATCTACACCAAGATCGATTTCAAGCAGAAAAAGGTGGCCGAATGTCATAGCACGTCATCCGTCTTCCGCGGCTATAGCGTCTTCATGCGCGGCAAAGATCCGCGCGACGCGCATTTTATAACGAGCCGCATTTGCGGAATCTGCGGCGACAATCATGCCGCGTGTTCCGTCTACAATCAAAACATGGCCTACGGCATCGAAAATCCGCCAATGGGCGATTTGATCATGAATCTCGGCGAGGCTGCCGAGTACATGTTCGATCACAATATTTTCCAGGAGAATCTCGTCGCCGTCGACTTCTGCGAGAAGATGGTGCGCGAAACGAATCCCAGCGTGTGGGAGAAAGCGAAAACGGCGGAAGCGCCGCATGCCGCGCAGCACGGGTATAGGACAATCGCCGATATCATGACGGCGTGCAATCCGTTCGAGGGTGAAATTTCTCGCCGCGGCCTCGAGCTCAGCCGCATGACGCGCGAAATGTTCTGCTTGATGGAAGGGCGGCACGTCCATCCGTCGACGCTGTATCCCGGCGGCGTCGGCACGGTTGCAACGATGCAGCTTTTCACCGATTACTTGTCGCGCTTGATGAAGTACATCGAGTGGATGAAGGTCTGCGTACCAATCCACGACGACCTCTTTGATTTCTTCTATGAGGCGCTTCCCGGCTACGAGCATGTCGGCGAACGTCGCGTGTTGCTCGGGTGCTGGGGCGCGCTCTACCACGTCGGACAGGGCATCTCCGACTTTAAGTATCAGAACATGAACCGCTGGGGCAAAAAGATGTACGTCACACCCGGCGTGATCGTCGACGGCAAACTCGTGACCAACGAACTCGTCGACATCAATCTCGGCATGCGGATCTTACTCGGATCGTCGTATTACATCGATTGGGAACCCGGCGGAAAGCTCGTCGATCGAGATCCGCTCGGGAATCCCGTCGACATTCGCCACCCATGGAACGCGCAACAGATTCCCGCGCCGCAGAAGCGTGATTTTGACGGCAAGTACAGTTGGGTGATGTCACCGCGCTGGTTCGACGGCAACGATTATCTGGCACTCGATACCGGTGGCGGACCGCTTGCGCGGTTGTGGTCCACGGCGCTCTCGGGATTGGTCGACACGCCGTATCTCAAAGCATCGAACGGAACGATTACGATGACGCTTCCAAAGACGTCGCTCAAGCCCGAGATGACGTTCGAATGGAAGATCCCGAAGTGGAGCAACGCGATCGAACGCGATCGCGCGCGCACTTATTTCCAGGCGTACGCGGCTGCGCTCGCGATGCATTTCGTCGAGCTCGGCATCGAAATGATGGGCAAAGGCGAGACGCAAACGTGGAGTGACTTCACCGTTCCCAAGGAAGCGATCAGCGTCGGATTCACCGAAGCCGTGCGCGGCGTGCTCTCGCACCACATGGTGATCAGCGACGGCAAGATCGAAAACTATCAGCCGTGGCCGCCGACGCCGTGGAACGCAAATCCGCGCGATAATTACGGTACGCCCGGACCGTATGAAGACGCGGTGCAGAACACGCCGATCTTCGAAGAAAACGGACCGGACAATTTTAAAGGCATCGACATCATGCGCACAGTGCGCAGTTTCGATCCCTGCTTGCCGTGCGGAGTCCATATGTATCTGGGCGGCGGCAAGACGATCGAGCGCATCCACACGCCGTTTGCGGCACCCGAGGTGTAGCGCATGCCGGATGTGCTCAACGAGTCGAGTAACCGCGTCCAGACGCTTCTCGATCGCTTTAGTTCGTTTCCCCCGAGTACCGGAGCGCGCGGCGATGCGGAGGAACTGGTGCGTGTCGTCTCCGGGCTCTACGGTGAAGGACTGCGGCGCATGATACGCGTGCTGCACGAATCGCTCGGGGAAGGCGCGAACGATGCGGTTGAATCGTGTTGCGACGACCCTGATCGTAGCGAGCCTTCTCATCACGCACGGCTTGCATCCCGTTGCGCTCGACGAACGCGTTCGGCGGGCGATCGATGCCGTGCGCCCGGAATTGCAGGCAAAAGGCGGCGACGCGGAGCTGGTGAGTGCCGATGAAGACGTCGTTTCGGTTCGCATCGACGGCATGTCGGATCTCGTGCCGATCGTCGAGCGTGCGGTCTTCAGTTACGCTCCCGAAGTACTCGAGGTGCGAGCCGTCGGGCAAACCGTCTCCCTGTTGAACGTCCGATGACATCGTTTCTTACGCGCCTCTTGCGCCAACCGGCGACTCCGACGACGCAGCAGTGCGAGCTCTGCGCCGGTGCGCTTGACGGCGCGCACGGTCACGTCGTGGACACGACCGATCGCCGCCTGCTCTGTACGTGCTTTGCATGCAGCATGCTCTTCACCAGCAGTACGCGCGGACGGTTGCGCGCCGTGCCCAAGCGATACGCCCTCATTCCGTCGCCTCTCTTCAGTGATGCGCAGTGGGATGCGCTCGGCATTCCGATCGGACTTGCATTCTTCTTTGCGAACAGCAAGACGCAGCGTATCGTCGCGTTCTATCCCGGTCCGGCAGGCGCGACCGAATCGGAATTGCCGCTCGATGCCTGGAGCGAACTGCGCGCGCGCGAGGCGCTGATTGCGTCGATGCAACCGGACGTCGAGGCGGTGCTTGTCTATCGCCTTCACGGGCACCGCGCGCGGTCGTTTCTCGTTCCGATCGACGTCTGCTACGAGCTCGTCGGACTCGTTCGCTCGCAGTGGACCGGAATCTCCGGCGGCGACGAGGTTCACGAGACGATCGATCGATTCTTCGCACGCATTTCGGAGTTCGCAGGATGAGCGCGCTGCAATTCAACGTCGTCGATGCACGAGCAATACCGAATGCCGCCTCGCCGACGATTGCATTCCGCCTTCACGTCGAATCGGAGACGCCGGTCGACGCAATGGTGCTGCGCGCCGAGTTGCGCATCGAGCCGCAATGGCGAAGGTACGATCGCGAGGAGCAAGTGCTGCTCGGTGATCTCTTCGGCACGCCGGATCGCTGGCAAACCACGCTGCGCACCTTCGCATGGGCCGACGTTGCGCTCGTCGTCCCGGGCTTTACCGGCGAGACCGAGACGGAAATCCTCGTTTCGTGCACCTACGACTACGATCAGGCGGCGACGCGATTCTTTGACGTCGTCCACTCCGGCGCAATTCCGATTCGCTTTTTATTCAGCGGTGCGGTGTTTCGCGACGGCGGCTCAGGCTTTTCGACCGACCGTATCGCATGGAGCAGTGAAAGCGCATACCCGATGCCGGTGCGCGTTTGGCGCGATGCGATGCGCGCGTGCTACGGCGATGACGTCCTCATCCGTATCAAACGCGAAACGCTGGAGGAACTGCGCCGGTATCGCGCCTTGAGCGGTGTCACAACGTGGGACGAACTCTTCGGGCGGCTGATCGGGGCGCCGACATGAGAGCCGATGTGCGCGCGGTCGCCGATGCGGTGCTCTACGAGGGCTTTTTGCTCTTCCCATATGCGAAGAGCGCGCTCAAGAACCGCATGCCGTTTCAGTTCGGCGTCGTGATGCCGGAGGGTTATCACGATCCATCGGAGCCGGCGTCGATACGCGCGCAGTGTGTGTTTTGTCCCGAGTCCGGCGAGACGAACGCACGAATCGACGGCGTCGTACGCTTTTTGCGCGTCGGTGACGATCCGATTGAGGAAGAAGTTGCGTTCACGTTCGCGCCCGGCACGCCGTTTGGCCAATGCTTCATCACAAACGGCCTACGCGGGGAGATCAACGTCGTAGCTCATGCGGAATCCACAAATCTGCGACTGGCGTTCGAGATCATCAATCACTCTGCGGTCGACGCAACCGCCACGCGCAACGATGCGTTACGCGATGCGTTCGTCAGCACGCACGTGCTGCTCGAGGCGCACGGTGGCGATTTCCCGTCCACGAACGATCCGCCGGCCGCGAACGACCGGCTCTATCCGGTTCTCGCCGGCGAGCGTAGAGGAGGCGGGCAGGTATCAAAGACGCTGTTGCTCTCTCCGATCATCCTTGAAGATTTTCCGCGAATCGCTGCGGCCAGCCGTACGCACACGTTCGACGGAACCGAGATCGACGAGTTGCTGATGCTCAGCGTCGCATCGCTGACCGACGAGGAGAAGCGCGAAGCGCGTGCGGCGCATCCGTACGTGCGAACGCTGGTCGAACGCGCCGAAGCGCTCGACCCGCAAACGCTTCAAACCTTGCACGGTGAAATCACGAAGGGATCGCACGTGCGCGTCGTCCCGAATCGCCGCGCTGACGTCTGGGATGACGTGGTGCGCGGCATGACGGCGCGTGTCAATGCGATTCAAACCGATCTCGAAGGCAGGCACTACGTCGGCGTCGTCTTTGATGCCGATCCGGCGAGCGAATTGCACGACTGGTATGGGCGTTCGTTTTTCTACGGCATCGATGAAGTGGAGTTGCTGCCGTGAAGACACTCGTTGCCGGCTTCGGGAATGCCTTGCTCTCCGATGACGGATTCGGCTCGGCCGTCGTGCACATGCTTTCAAGGATGGACTTGGGACCGGGAATACGGGTGCTCGACTTTGGCACCGGCGGCATGCACTTGGCGCTCGAGATGCTCAACGGCTACGACATGGTCGTGATCGTGGACGCCATCGCTCGCGCCGATGCGCCGGGAACCGTCTTTGCGATCGAGATCGATTCCGAGCGCAACTCATGCAGCGAACGTGCGGCCGATCCGCATGCCATGGACGTGGACAACGTACTGAGTCTCTACGCGCGGCTGTGCATGCAGAGCGGATTGGAACGGTGCGCGCGCATTGTCGTCGTCGGCTGCGTGCCGCTCTGCGTGGAAGAAGGCATGGACCTCAGCGAGCCGGTTCTCGCCGCGTTGCCCGCCTGCGCCGAGCTCGTGCGAAAGTTGACGTTCCGTCAGGCCGTAACGGGAGCACAAATATGAAAAAGCGCACGCTGTGGGGACCGGTCGCGCTGATTGCCGCGCTCTATGCCATCAAGATCGGGTTGCGCATGACCGACGATTTGCGACGCTACAATCGCATGCTCGCAATCTCCGGGGAAGAACCGCTGAGTTCGAAAATGCCCAAACTTGCGATGCAAGTCATGAGCGAGGAGCGCGCGACCGCGAAAGAATGGCTGGCGTTCATCATGTCGGCTCCAGGCGATCTCGTTCGCTACTTCCGGATGGAGTCGATGTAACGTGTGTCTTGCGATCCCCGGTAAGATCGTCGAGTTTTCGACCGAGCAGCCGTTGCTTGCAAAAGTCGACGTCGCCGGGGTAAAGCGCGCGATCAACATCGGTTTGCTCGCGGACGAGCCGCTGCAGGCGGGCGACTGGGTATTGATTCATGTCGGCTTCGCCATGAGCAAGATCAGCGAAGAGGACGCTCGCAATCAATTGACGATGCTTGCGGCTCTCGGTGAAGAGCAGCAAGCGATGGATGAGGTACGAGGATACTCGTTCGCTCCGTGAAGTACATCGACGAATTTCGCGATCCCGAGTTGATCAAGAAGGTCGCGCGTGAGATTCGCCGGGTGGCCGATCCGCAGTATCACTATCGCATCATGGAAGTCTGCGGCGGTCACACGCATTCGATCTACCGTCACGGTCTGCGCGACATATTGCCGGAGAACATTCAATTGGTGCACGGGCCGGGATGTCCGGTATGCGTGCTGCCGATGGGGCGTATCGACGACGGCTTGTCGCTTGCCGAACGTCCCGACACGGTCCTTGCCGCGTTCGGCGATATGATGCGCGTTCCGGGGACGAAAGGAACGCCGCTCGAGTATAAAGCGCGCGGCTCCGACGTACGCATGGTGTACTCGCCGCTCGACGCGTTGCGGATTGCGCAAAACGAGCCGGGCAAACACATATGCTTCTTCGCAATCGGTTTTGAAACTACCGCACCATCGACGGCGCTTACAATTTTACGCGCGAAGGCCCTCGGCATCGAGAATTTCAGCGTCTTTTGCAATCACGTCACGATCCTGCCGGCGATTCGCGCGATCCTCGATTCGCCCGACATGCGTCTGGACGGATTCATCGGACCGGGACACGTTTCGACGATCACCGGTTGCCGTCCATACGAATTCATCGCGGCGCCACTACCGCAAGCCGGTGGTGATCTCGGGATTCGAGCCGTTGGACTTGCTCGAAGGCATTCTCATGGTGCTGCGCCAGTTGCGCGCCGGCGAAGCGAAGGTCGAGAATCAATACCGGCGGATCGTACCGTGGAACGGCAATCTCGCCGCAATGCGCGCGCTCGCGGACGTCTTCGAATTGCGTCCGTATTTCGAATGGCGCGGCCTCGGCTTCATCTCGCAGTCGGCGTTGAAGATCAAACCGGATTTCGCAACCTACGATAGCGAGGCGCGGTTCGCATTGCCCGGCGTTCGCGTGACCGATCCCAAGGCGGCGCAATGCGGTGAAGTGCTCAAGGGCGTGCTCTCGCCGCCGCAATGCAAACTTTTCGGAAACGCGTGTACGCCGGAACATCCCATCGGCGCACTGATGGTATCGAGTGAGGGCGCGTGCGCGGCGTACTTCAAATACGTTGCGCCGCCGGTCGAAGCATGAAGACCAAACCGCGCATCGAGCAGATCGAGATGGCGCACGGCGCGGGCGGAAAAGCAACGCGCCGCCTTATCGAAGGCGTCATTGTGCCGGCGCTTGCAAATCCGGCACTGGAAGCGCTCTCCGATGCGGCGTTGCTTACGATTGAAGGCCGGCGTGTTGCAGTAACGGCCGATGGTTTCGTCGTGAAGCCGCTCGCGTTTCCAGGCGGATCGATCGGTTCGCTTGCGGTGCACGGGACCGTCAACGATCTTGCGGTTTCCGGCGCGCGACCGGTGGCCATCATGGCGACGCTGGTGCTCGAAGCGGGCCTGCCCGGCGATACGTTGGAACGCGAGATCGGCGCGATGGCGCATGCGGCGCGCGCATGCGGTGTCGACGTGGTCGGCGGAGACACCAAAGTCGTCGAACACGGGATGGCCGACGGCATGTATATCTCCACGTTCGGGATCGGCCTCGTTGACGAGCGTCTTACGCTTTCAGCGCGCAGCGTGCGGGCCGGAGATCGCGTACTGTTGTCGGGACCGATCGGCGACCACGGCATCACGATTCTTCTTGCGCGCGGTGAGTTGGCGTTGGAAGCGGAGATTGAATCCGATACGCGCTCGGTCGCGCCGTTCGTCGAGGCGATGTACGATACGGCCGCAACCGGCATACGCTGGATGCGCGATCCGACGCGCGGCGGTGTTGCCACGGCGCTCAACGAGGTCGCGCGCGATGCCGGGGGTCTGTATTGCAATCGATGAGGATGCGATTCCGTTGCGCGATGAAGTGCGCGGCGCATGCGAAATTCTCGGTCTCGATCCCTTGCACATCGCAAACGAAGGCCAGTTCCTAGCAATCGTTGCGCCGGAATACGCCGATCGCGCGCTGGATGCAGTACGCGCTGTACCGGGCGGCGACGCAGCGGCGATGATCGGAGAGGTCCTTTCGGCGCCTACAGCGACTGTGATTTCGCGAACGCCGTACGGCGGAACGCGCGTCGTCGACATGCTCGTCGGCGATCCGCTTCCGCGCATTTGTTAAGACGCGAATGCTCGGCGTCTCGACGCAAACCTTCATTCGGGAACGGATACTCGCGCGGAACGCCGCGTGCGAGCGGTTCTTCGAGCGCGAAAAGCTGCCGCTCGCGCGCGCATGCCGTGAGATGGCTGAACGCTTTATGCGTGGCGGACGGTTGCTCGCGTTCGGACGTGGGCCGTACTCGACCGACGCGATGCACGTTTCGGTTGAGTTCATCCATCCGGTCATCGTCGGCAAACGCGCGCTGCCGGCGCTCGACATTAGCACGGCGTACGAGGCGTGGATTCACACGATCGCGCGCGCCGACGATATGGCGATCGCCTTTGGTCCGCCGGAAGGCGACGTCGATGTGCTGCAAGCGCTGCTCGCAGCGCGCGATCGCGGAGCAATGACGATCGCGTGGCCGGGCAACGATGCTGACTACGCCGTCGCATCGCCAAGTCGCGACACGCACGTGCACCAAGAGCTCTTCGAACTGCTCGGCCATACGATGTATGAATCAGTGCATGTGTTTCTCGAGCACTTATCGCATCATGAGGGCGACAACGAAGGCCTTGCGTTTCTCTATCCGTTTCTAGACGCCGCCGAGCCGGACGACGCGGTTGTCGATGAAGTTGCAGCGTCTATTGAAATGAAGGCGCATGACGCGAACATCCTGCGCGAGCACGTCGCGGCACAGGAGAGCGAGACCATTGCGTACGCAGCTGCCGCGATCGCGTCGCGACTTGCGCGCGGTGGACGGATCCTCGCGTTCGGGAACGGCGGGTCTGCGACCGATGCAACGGACTTCGCACTCGATTGCGTGATGCCGGAGCATGGATGGACCCCGATTCCGGCCCTGTCCCTCGCGCTGGAGCCTGCGGTACTGACGGCGACAGCAAACGACGTGGGGGTTGACGTCATGTTTCTGCGTCAGCTCATCGCGCAGTCGGCGAGCGAGGACATCGCGGTCGCATTCTCGACCAGTGGAGGTTCGCGCAACGTCGTCGCAGCACTCGAAGAAGCGCGTAGACGCGGCTTGCTGACCGTCGCACTCCTCGGGTATGACGGGGGTGAGGTCGTTCGCCGCAATCTCGCAGACATAGCAATCGTCGTGCGATGCGATTACGTTCCGCGCATTCAAGAAGCACAGGGAACGATCTACCACGTGCTGCGCGAAGCGATCGGGCGATGCTAGTGCTCTTCGGTTCGGCATCGTGCCCATTCACCGCGCAATTGCGCGAGGATCTGCAATGGCGCGGAGAGGCGTTCGTTGAGTTTGACGTCGACGCCGACGCGCAGGCCTTGACGCTGATGTTGCGGCTTACGGACGGCGATCGCACGATTCCCGTGCTGAGCGACGGCGAGCGCATCGTCCAAGTGGGATACGAAGGGCGCGGCTGCTATGCGAACGGATCGTAAGGAATCGAGACGGCTGCATATCACCGGCGTGGTGCAAGGCGTCGGCTTTCGCCCGTTCGTCTACCGTCTCGCCGTCGAACGCGGGCTGACCGGATGGGTTCTCAACGGCGAACGCGGTGTCGACGTCCACGTCGAGGGGAATTGCGCGGAGCTCGACGATTTTACGCAAGCGGTTCGTGCTCGTCCCCCGGCCGCTGCGCGGATCGCATCGTTCGAGGTTTCCTCAGGGAGCACTGACGGGTTCGCTTCGTTCGAGATTCGCGAAAGCGAACGGTGCCACGCGCCGACCGTTCGAGTGTGCGCCGATCTGCCGGTATGCGATGCGTGTCTGGGCGAGCTATTTGATCCGAACGACCGCCGGTACAGGTATCCGTACATTAACTGCACGGATTGCGGTCCGCGCTATTCCATCGTACGGGGATTGCCGTACGATCGCGCGCAGACGACGATGCGCGATTGGCGGATGTGCGATGCGTGCCGCCGGGAATACGACGATCCGCTGAATCGCCGCTTTCACGCGCAACCCGTTGCATGCCCACGATGCGGCCCTTCATACGCGCTTGAAGTCGAAGGTGATTGCATTCGGGGACACGATGCGCTCGTCGACGCAGCGCAGTTGCTGTGCCACGGCGCGATCGTCGCGATCAAGGGGCTCGGCGGTTACCATTTGGCGTGCGATGCGCACAACACCGCTGCCGTAACGGCGCTGCGCGAGCGAAAATACCGGAAGGAACGACCGTTCGCCCTGATGGTTCGCGATGCGGTGCGTGCCAAAGAGATTGCGGACGTCGACGAACGCGCGGAAGACTTGCTGCTCTCGGCCGCACGCCCGATCGTGTTGATGCGCCAACGCGTTGCGCTGGACGGCGTCGCACCGGATAGCGACGAGTTCGGCATAATGATCGCGTACGCGCCGGTTCACCATCTGCTTTTTGACGCGGGAGCGCCGCCCGTACTCGTCATGACGAGCGCCAACCGGTCGAGTGAACCGATTGCGTTTCGGGATGAGGACGCCCGACGAAGCTTAGCGGGTATCGCCGATGCGATGCTGGTGGGGGAGCGTGAAATCGCCCGGCGCGTCGATGACAGCGTCGTATCGCCGGCCGGTGTTCTGCGTCATGCGCGCGGCTTTGCGCCGCAAGCCATCGCGACGCTTCCCGTGTCGGCGCCGATCGTCGCAACCGGCGCGGATCTGAAGAACGCGATCGCGCTCGTCGTGAACGGACAGGTCTTTATGAGCCAGCATATCGGCGATCTCGAGTACGTCGATGCGTTCGAGTCGTTCAAGCGAACGATCGATGATTTTTGCGAACTCTACGAAGTGGACGTTACGGACGCGACGATTGCCTATGATGCGCATCCGCAATATCGCTCGTCGGGTTACGCTATCGAATTGGGGGAGCGGCGGTGCGCGGTGCAGCACCATCGCGCGCACATCGCGAGCGTGCTTGCGGAACGCGGCGCATTCGATGAAGCGGTGCTCGGCTTTGCCTTCGACGGAACGGGATACGGTGAAGACGGAACGATTTGGGGCGGCGAGATCTTCGTCGGCGGTCTGAGCCGTGGATTCGAGCGCGTCGCGCATCTTCGTCCTGCGCTGCTTCCCGGCGGCGACGCAGCCGCGCGGCTTCCGGTGCAAGCGGCTGCCGGATTTCTGTTTTGCCACGGCGAGCTTTCGCAAATGTCCGACCTGTTCTCAAAGCCGCCGTTTTCGTTTCCGGCGCGGTATCATGACGCGCGCGAGTTGCTCAAGAAAAATGTCCGCGTCTTCGCGACCACCTCGGTGGGGCGTCTGTTCGATACGGTGGCCGCTCTGCTCGGATTTACGCGCGAGGTCACCTTCGAAGGGCAGGCGGCGATGTGGGTCGAGTATTTGGCGCGGTGCAGCGGACCGGTCAAACCGTACGAGTTTCCCTTTGAGAACGACGAACTGGATTATCGTCCGTTGCTCTCGCGGATCGTTGCCGACCGTGTCGCGGGAAAAGATATTCATGAAATTGCACGAGCCGTTCACGGCGCGATCGCGAACGGCGTGCTTGCGGCCGTAGAAGCCGTCGATTTGGAGCATGTCGCCGTTTCGGGCGGCGTGTTTCAAAACGCCGTGCTCGTTGAAGAACTTCGCACTGCGCTCGGCGAGAGGCTATGGACAAACGAAGTGACGCCCAGCAATGACGGCGGAATCTGCCTCGGCCAAGCAGCAATAGCCGCATTCGCGGGAGCACACTAAAGTGGGTTTCACAACCAGCAATCCAGCGAACGGTATATCCTAGTTCGGTAGCCCGAACCGGTGTTAGCATACTCGCGTACGGGGCTATTTGATGAAGCGAAGGCTCGGCGTTTTTTTTGCGCTCGCAATCTCCGGTGTTGTGCTCGCGTCGTGCAGCGGCAACGATAGTTACATGCCGCCCGCATTACCCGACGCCGCGGGCAATGCGCCGCAGTACCAAAACATGAGCGGCGTCTCGCCGGAACAGGCGCCGATGGGGCAACCGGTGGGCGGGCAACCGCAAGCCGTGCCGCAGCAAGAAAATATGCCGTCGAATGATGCTGCGCCGCCGAACGACCTTGCGCCGCCGGGCGAAGCGCTGCCGCCCGATCAGGCACCGCCGACCGACGCGGGGACGCCGCCGCAAAGCGTTGCGGCGACTGCGCCGCATCCGCCGCAAAAAGTTGCTCGGGCGAATGCCGTTGCTTCAGCACCACACTGCCCCACGGCAATGCTGCCCGGTACGTATACGGTCATCATCGCCCAAGGACACGTAACCGGAACGACGTTCACCGCCGCGACCGGCGGCGGATCCCTGTGGGAGCGCCGGCAGTATGTCGCCACGAAAAACGGCTCCAAACCGAATGCATCGTCGTCACCGCAATCGCGGGTGCTCTATACCGGAACATTCACCGTAAATAACGCCAAAGGCAAAGTGGACACGGTCGGATGCGCAATGCTGATCGCAATGCAGAACACAGCCGATATCAAGGGCGCGAAGTTTAGCGCTCAGAACACGGACAATCCGGTTTTCGCAAAACCGACGCATAACACACTTGTCGCCTCCGGTGTCGTCACAAAGTTGACGATTACCGGACTCTCCAAAGCGGGTGGAACCGGAACGTTTGTTCTGAGCAACAAGTTCACGGGGACGATCCGTCTAACATCTCGTTCGAACATCCCATAAAAGCGCTGCTGCTCGCCGAAAAGAGGCAATTATGGCAGGTAAGGTTGTCGGCGTCGACCTCGGGACGACGAATTCGGTTATCGCCGTCATGGAAGGCGGCCAGCCGGTCGTGATTCCAAATGCGGAGGGCAGCCGCACAACGCCCTCCGTTGTCGCATTTACGAAAACCGGCGAACGGCTCGTGGGGCAGTTGGCGAAACGCCAAGCAATCACGAACCCCGATCGCACGATCTCCTCGATCAAACGCAAGATGGGGACGGATTATCGCGTCAAGATCGACGGCAAGGAGTACACGCCGCAAGAGATCTCCGCAATGATCCTTCAAAAGCTCGTCAACGATGCTTCGAATTATCTCGGCGAGCGGGTCGGCCGTGCCGTCATCACCGTCCCCGCATACTTCAACGATGCGCAACGGCAAGCGACGAAGGATGCCGGCAAAATTGCGGGTTTGGATGTTCTTCGCATCATCAACGAGCCGACGGCCGCATCGCTTGCATACGGCCTCGAAAAAAAAGAGCACGAGACGATTCTCGTGTGGGACCTCGGCGGCGGCACGTTCGACGTGTCCGTATTGGAAGTCGGCGACGGCGTCTTCGAAGTCAAAGCGACGAACGGCGATACGAACTTGGGCGGCGACGACTACGACCGGCGGATCGTCGACTGGATCGTCGATCAGTGCCGCAAAGATCAGGGCATCGACCTTAGCAGCGACCGGCAAGCATTGCAGCGGTTGAGCGAAGCGGCGGAAAAGGCAAAGGTCGAGTTGTCCAGCGTCGTTCAAACGAGCATCAACCTGCCGTTCATCACCGCGGACCAAAACGGACCGAAGCATCTCGAATATACACTCACGCGTTCGAAGTTCGAAGAATTGACGAGCGACCTCACCGATCGCTGCGTGCAGCCCTTCAAAAATGCGATTGCGGATGCGAAGCTGGACGTGTCGCAGATCGAGGAAGTCATTCTGGTCGGTGGAGCGACGCGCATGCCCGTCATTCAAGAACTCGTCCGCAAACTCACCGGCAAAGATCCGAATCAATCGGTGAATCCCGATGAAGTCGTTGCCGTCGGCGCAGCGATTCAAGCCGGTGTTTTGGCGGGGGAAGTGCGCGATGTCGTTCTGCTCGACGTGACGCCCCTTTCGCTCGGTCTGGAAACACTCGGCGGCCTGACGCATAAGCTAATCGAACGAAACACGACGATTCCCACCCGGAAGTCGGAAACGTTCACAACGGCGGAAGATGGACAAACGGCCGTCGACATTCACGTCGTCCAAGGCGAACGGGAAATGGCGTCCGACAACAAGACGCTAGCGCGCTTTCGGCTGGAGGGCATCCCGCCGGCGCCGCGCGGTGTACCGCAGATCGAAGTCACCTTCGACATCGACGCGAACGGCATCGTAAACGTCAGCGCAAAAGATCTCGGGACGGGAAAAGAGCAAAAAGTTACGATTACCGCGAGTTCGAACTTATCGAAAGAGGACGTCGAGCGCATGGTTCGCGAGTCGGAAGCGCACGGTGAGGAGGACCGCCGCAAACGCGAAGAAGCCGAGGTGCGCAATCAAGCTTCGAGCCTGATCTATACGACCGAGAAATCACTTCGCGAAGTCGGCGACCGGCTCGATGCAAGTGCTCGTGCCGACGTCGAATCGGCGTTGAACGAGCTCAAGCGGTTCTCCGAAAACGGAACGATCGCCGAGATTCGATCGGCGGTCGACCGACTCCAACAGGCGTCGTACAAGATGAGCGAGTTGCTCTATGCCGGCACAGGTCCGGCTGCGGGCCCGGACGGCGCAGACGGGGCACAGCGCGAGCGTCGCACGACGACGGGCGAGACGAGCTCGGCGCCGACCGACGACGTAATCGACGCGGAGTTCAAAGAGTCGAAGTAACGAACGAGTGTGACGGGCACGCGCCGCAATGGCTGTTGCATATAAGAATTACTACGATGTGCTCGGTGTCCCGAACGATGCAAGTGAGAGCGATATCAAGTCCGCATATCGCAAGCTCGCACGCAAATGGCATCCGGACGCAAATCCCGACAATGCGAAAGAGGCCGAAGAGAAGTTCAAAGAACTGCAAGAGGCGTACGCGGTATTGAGCGATCCGGAGAAGCGACGAAAATATGACGCGCTCGGCAGCGACTGGGAGAGCGCGGCCCGCCAGGCGGAACAACAGCGACGATATCGTTCCACGCGCGGCGCCACGACAGCCGAGTTCGGAGATGACGGGTTCTCGGATTTCTTCGAATCGTTCTTTTCGAATATAGGCCGTCGCACGACGGCATCTGCGCGTTCACCGCACCGCGGTCAGGATCTCAACGGCGAGATCGAGGTCTCCCTGCGCGATGCGTATGACGGCGTAACGAAATCGATTTCGATCGAGCTGGAGGAACGGTGTCCGGTCTGCGGCGGTACCGGGGTGCTCCATCAGCAAATTTGCCCGAACTGCCATGGAACGGGCGCAATCCTTGTCAGTAAACGGCTCGACGTGAAAATTCCGCGCGGTATGCGCGACGGACAGCGCATCAGGCTTGCCGGACAGGGCGGCGGCGGAATGCACGGCGGTCCGTCCGGTGATTTGTTTCTCGCCGTGCACGTGCAGCGCGACGAACAGTTCGAACGCGAGGGCGACGATCTCTATATCGATTTGCCCGCCGGCATCTTTGAACTGGTGCTCGGCGGCGAAGCCCACGTACCGACGATAACGGGCGGCGTTACGATGACGATCCCTCCGCGCACGCAAAACGAACAACTGATGCGCGTTGCGGGGAAAGGCATGCCGCACGTCAGCGGCGACGGGTACGGCGATCTGTACGTTCGCCTCATCGCGCGATTACCACAGAAACTCGACGATCGGGAAGAGCGTTTGTTTCGGGAATTAGCGGAGTTGCAGCAGCGCTAGAGGCGAAGCTGCTCCGCACATTCGACGTCGAATAGCCGCATGAATCCGGTAATCTCGAAAATGCGCTTCAAACGCTGCTTCACACCGACGACTTTGATCGCCGCGCGGTCGGTCTTCGTGGCGTAGCGGCGCAGTCGAAGCAGAAAGCGGAGAAAGGTCGTGTCGACGTAGTCGACATCGGAAACATCGATGATGATCGCGTCGGAGTCCACAAGACGTTTGGCGAGGCGTGAGAGTTCCGGCCCACACGTGATGTCGATATCTCCGGACAGTTTCACGATGGGTTCCACAGGGCTTATCGTACTGTTGGACATCATGGCCGCAGCGTAGCCACCAATGCTTAGACTTCACTGCGAAGCGCGAATCCCGTCGCCTCAGTGCGTCAATCGGCGATAAGCGAAAGTCAGTTCCTTAAAATGAGCCTAACGCACTATTCACACACCCGAAGCACGGATGCAGACTGAGGGGTAGATCGATTCCGGGTGCGCGCGTATGAATAAACAGCCCTCTCGGCTATCCAGGCAGACGATGATGCTCGTAAGCAGCTGCATCTTCTTGCTTGGCCTCGTCTTTTTGCTCGTTAGCGAACTGATGATCAACCTGTCCAAGGCGTCCATTATATGGTCGATTGTATGGTCGATCGTCCGTGACATCGGTGTGGCCTTATGTTCAACCGGCCTCATCTCCGTTGCTTACGAGGTTTTGATTCGAGATCAGCTCCTCGAAGATCACATGAATCGGATGAAGTCGTTGCTCAATCCCGACGCGGAGCGCTTGGGCATCCAGCGGATTTTTGCCAATCGTACCGAGCGAGCTGAAGCAGGCCTTTCAATGGATGACCTGATCCTGAACACGCAGTCGGAGATGTTGCTGTGCGGAGTCGTTCCACTGCAGACGCTCATTGAACGGCGGGGCATGCTGACGAATCTCGTTCGGCGCGGCGGAACGGTGAAGCTATTGGTCTTCGATCCGTCGAGCGTCAACGTCGGCGCAATGGATGCAACACTTGCATGCACGCCGGGAGCGCTCGCGGAGGACCTGAAAAACATCCGAGAGGCGATCAAAGTCTTGCGGAACGCGCTGCGTTCGTTCGGCGGCGAAGAGCGACTCATCGTACGCTGCCACGACACCGTACTCCCTTTTAAAATGATTGCTACAGACGTTCAATCGGAAAACGGCACCTTCGTCGTCGAGCTCAACGGGCTGAATCTCCCCGACGAAGATCACGCGAGCTTCGTGCTGCAACGTCAAGACGGTGGTCTTTACCATCGTTACTGGCGTCAAGTCGATAGCTTATGGGAGACGGCGCGTCCGTTTGATGAGTCGCTTCCGGCGTGGGCACATCTGAGCGAAGCGGGAATTGCCGTCGGCTGGCAGAGTGAACTGTACGAGCGCGCGCTCAAACTGTGTGCCGAGCGCGGAATTAAGAACGCCGTCCTGTATCAGTACAGCGCCTCAACGTTGCAGATGATTATCCGCGACCTCCTGCGGAATGGTTGGGACATCGAACTTGTCCTAGAAGCACCCGAAGTTGCCGGCGCGATCAACGCCTCGACGCAGCAAGCGCGCATCAGCGGGATGATCGAAACGTTCCGCTGTTACGATCAGGGAATGAAATCACACCTTCGGATCCGTCAGTCGCACGTTCCAAACAGTGTGAGAGCCGCGGTCTTCGGCGACGACTTCATCGTTCTGGGATGGTATTACTATCTTGCAGTCTCCGCACAACATAACGGCAAGCTGCCGGACCTGCAAGTCAACGGAGATGGAACGTTCGGCGTGTTGATCGATCGTTCGAACGCGCATTTTGACAACGTGAAGGATTTTCTGCATTCGTACGAGTCGGCGCTAAGCGCCGATGCCGTCGGACTATAAAAACGAAGAGACCGCGCACATACGCGATCTCCAAAAATTAGCCCCAGCTGGATTCGAACCCACGCAGCGCGTTACTAAATGGTCCTGGGCAGGCGGCGTGGATTACGAAATACTCAGTAAATCAAGCGTTTTCGCAGCTACCCCATCCGGGCCGATACCGCCCGAATCGAACCAGTCTGCTGCATTTTTGCTGCACGGGCACGAGCCTCGGACACCGTCCCTACTCGTGCGAGGCGGGGCATTGGCGCGCGACGTGCACTCTAGAGGCGGCCTTCCGGTGGTCGTCCGGCTGAACTGATTCTGGTATCCGTCTGACCGAGAAAGACCGCAATGTTCACGACGACCTGCACGACGAGCGCCCATGAACTAGGCGCTTCGACATACCCGAGATACGGTGGAGTTGTGGATGCTCCGCAAAGCCGCAATAGAGGCGAGCAGCGCACGGGGCCAAATGTCGCGAAAACGCTTGATTTACAACGACAAACCGATATAGCCCCAGCGGGATTCGAACCATGAACGAGGGGTCCTAGCCGTTCCTGCCCGTTACTGAAAGCTCGACGTCATAAGGGTTTTCGGCGCAAGCGTTTCCTGACCCGTCCTGTGGATAACGTTCCGTTTCCGAACCGGCTGTGACATTTCGTGATACGGACGAGCCTCGCGCCGATGTTGCTCTTGCAAGTAAGCGTGCGCGCTATGGTATAACTGTTATACCTAATGCGATTCGACTTCGACAGGCGCAAGAGCGAGCGACTGCGCAAGAACCCTCAGAGGGGCATAGGGTTTGAAGAGGCGCAAGAACTCTTTGACCATCCGTACTATCTCGACCAGCGCTCGAACTTGCCGGAGCAGTACCGCGCGATCGGGTGGGCGCAGGGTCACCTTTACTCGCTCATTTTCGAGGTGCGTGAAGACGAAGAGGGCGAGGTCTTTCATCTCGTCACGCTCTGGAAGGCGACGAAAGAGGAAAAGCAGCTTTATGAAGACCACTCGTAAGAAAAAAACAGCCGCAACTGCCGAGGAAATCGCACGCCGTGCAGAGCGAGGGCAGGACGTGTCGCAGTTCTTTACTAACCGCGGTCGCATGGTATCGCCGGTGCAGCGTGTAAACGTCGATTTCACCTCACCAATGCTCGCGGAATTGGATAGAGCGGCAGATGAGCTCAACGTAAGTAGGCAGGCAGTGATTAAGACATTTCTTCGTCAGGCGTTGGATCAGCATTACCTGGCTTCAAATGCTGCTTCGGTCTCCAAACGCCGCTAGCCGTAGTAAAGTGCCAAAAACTGCGGCGGCCAAATGGCAGTTTCAATCCCGCTTTAGAAAGGGCGCCTTCGGTTGGCGCGGATCCAACGCCGCACGAGAGCGCATCGCGCAAGCCGTCAAGGAGATCGAGGAAGCCGCACAAACCGATCCCATTTTAGGCGCGGAAGGCGCAATCGTGTTCCTGGCCCGCATCTCTCCCGCGCTGGAACACGTTGAAAGTTCTTCGGGCGCAATCGGTTCCTCCGTCAATGGCGCCATTAACGATCTCGTTCCGATAATCAGGGACGCGCCGACCGACGGAGCGTTGCGCCGCGCTTGGCTCGGCAGGCTCTGGAAAGCATTTACAGACGATCAAATTCCGTACATCGAACGGCTGGGTTACCGCTGGGGCGATCTCTGCGCGACGCCCGAGGTCGCAGCGGAATGGGCTGAGCGATTGTTGCCCGAGCTGCTCGAAAGTTTCAGACGCGATCCGCGTTGCAGCGTTCGTTATTTCCACGGAACTATGGCGTGTTTCAGCGCAATGATGGCTTCCGAGCAGTTTCAGCGCATTCTCGACGTCGTCGAGCGTTCTGATAGCTCCTGGTGGCACTACCGTGAGTGGGGCTTTCGCGCACTGGTCGCGCAAGGCAAGCGCGCGGAGGCGCTTCGTTATGCCGAGGCGTCGCGGCACAACTCGCGGATGTACGACGGTGCCATCGCGCTCGAATGCGAGAAGCTCCTGCTTGAATCTGGAATGGGCGAAGAAGCCTACAACCGCTACGCGATCGCTGCGAACGAATACGAGCCGACGTACTTGGCGCGATTCCGGAGCATTGCCAAAAAATACCCATGGAAGAACGCCGGCGATCTGTTGCTCGACCTCGTCGCGACTACGCCTGGAAGTGAAGGCAAGTGGTTTGCCGCCGCAAAATCAGCCGGACTCTACGATGAGGCCATCGCCTTGGCGCAAGCAGCGCCGTGCGATGCAAAGACGCTGAACCGAGCGGCGCGTGATTTCAAGGAAAGGCGTCCGGCATTCGCGCTTGAAGCTGCAGCCGCGGCGCTACAGTGGCTCTCCGAAGGCTATGGTTACGAGGTTACAAGTCGTGATGTCATCGACGCCTTCCGCGACGGGCTGGGTGCCGCTGAGCAACTCGGTCGAGCCGAGGAGTTCAAAGCGCGCGTTCGAGTGCTCGTCGCCAGCGGTAAGCCTTTCGTCCGAGACTCGCTGCGTTCGCTCATAGATGTCGCTTAGAAGATTCATTGCGACGCAAATTGTTTATGGCTCTTGTGACACGATGTGACATTTGAGACCAGACGCCGCGAAAAAACCCTTGCAGTACAAGGCGAATTGGTAGCCCCAGCGGGATTCGAACCCGCGTTACCGCCGTGAGAGGGCGGCGTCCTAGGCCTCTAGACGATAGGGCCGCTGCTCCGGGTGATGGATTCGAACCACCGAATGCCTGATTCAGAGTCAGGTGCCTTACCAGACTTGGCGAACCCGGAATGTAGCGACGGTCAATACTACACTTCCCGCTCGCGGTCTTGCAAGGCCTTCCGTCTTTGCACGTTCTTCCCACCGTAGGTCTCGGTCTGACTATGGCAGTTGGGGCACAGCATGCGCAGGTTTTCTAACCGATGATCGTCGCGAACGCCGTTTATATGATCGACGTGAATCGAGAGCGGCTTGCCTCGCCATTCGTTGATGCCACATTCGTCGCAGCGGTTTTGCAAAATACCGGCTCTGAGCAACCTTGTCTTAACTGACCGTCGTGAGCGCGAAGTGCGTAGCAACTCGTCTATCGGCTTTCCTAGCGGTCGCGTACGGATTCCGCCGCTGGCGCGCCTTGTACCAGCTCATTGGGTTAAATCCGAATTTTGCCATGCATTCATAATAAGAATGGCCATCGTCGTAGTACGCTTGAATGTCCGACCAGGCGTAACGGCGGCGACGATCGCGAAAGGGACGCGGGGCGGTAAGAAGGCGACCGCTTGAGATCGCTTTATTCCAGGCGGTGTGCGTCACTGCGAATTTCTTCCGGCACTCGACGAAGCCGTGACCCTCGCCGTGGTATTGCTGGATGGCGTTCCAATCGTAGATAAGCCGCGGCATGTTACGAGCATAGCGAACAAGTGTTCGCACTGCTGTAGCCAAAATGTTGTCGAATTGTTGCCGCGGCGGCGCATAGGGTACGTGCAGTCCATCGACTAAGAAGCCGCCGTCCCCTGAAAGGAGCACTCGTTGCAAGCGATCGTCCTGGTCGGTGGTGAAGGCACCCGGCTGCGTCCTCTTACGTATGGCACCCCCAAGCCGATGGTTCCGATCATGGGCGTCCCCTTTCTCGCGCGCACGATGGAGCGGCTCTATCATGCGGGCATCCATGATGTCATTCTGCCGGCGGGATACATGCCGGAAGCCATCACGGAATACTTCGGCGACGGCTCGCAGCTCGGCATGAAGATCACGTATGTGATCGAGGAAACGCCTCTCGGAACCGCCGGTGCGTTGAAAAACGTCGAGCAGCACATCACCGGCCGTTTTTGCGTCCTCAACGGAGACATCCTCACAAGTCTCGATCTGCGCGCCATGATTGCCGAACACGACCGCAAAGGCGGCCTCGGCCTGCTGCATCTCATTCGCGTCGACGATCCGTCGGCGTTCGGCTGCGTCGTACATGACGACGACGGACGTATCAGCACGTTCGTCGAGAAGCCGCCGCGCGAAACGGCGCCGACCAACGAGATCAACGCGGGCACGTATCTTTTCGAGCGCGAGATCCTCGACATGATCCCCGCGAACCGCAACGTGTCGATCGAACGCGAGACGTTCCCGGACGTGATCGCGAGCGGTAAGGGCCTCTATGCATACACGACCGACGATTATTGGATCGATCTCGGCCGCCCCGAGCAGTATCTGGCCGCTCACGTCGACATCCTGGCGGGACGCATGCCGATGCTCGAGGTCGAGCCTGGCGCGACGGGCAAGGGCGCGAAGGCCGTCGAGGACGTAAAAGACGTGACGCTCCCCATCCACGCCGACGCGGGAGTGAGCCTCGACGCCACCGCGTGCATCGGCCCCGACGTCGTCCTCGGCGCGGGCGTTGTGATCGGGCCTCGCGCGACCGTCCGCAACAGTGTTCTCTGGGACGGCGTGCGTATAGAGGAAGAAGCAAGCGTCGACGGTAGCATCCTAGCGAGCAACGCGGTCGTCGGAGCCCGGGCGCGCGTACCGGCCGGCGGAGTCATCGGCCACGACGCCGTCATTGCGCCGGATACCCTCTTGGAACCCGGTGCGCGGGTAGGTGCAACCGAACCGATCCAGCGCTAGTTAGACCAAGCATCAGCCCTTTTCGAAGGTTTCGCGCCATGGCTCGAACGGGTACATTTGTACCTGACAAACCAGGGAGGAGCTTCCTAATATCGTGCTCCCCTCAGGCCATGCTATTGGACGAATGGAGGAACGATGACGCCGAGAACGGTCGACGCCCTAGAGTTGCACGCGGTGCCGCGGGTTCTTCTCCTCGGCTCCTATCCGCCACGAGAGTGCGGAATCGCAACCTTCACACACGACGTCGTGACGTCGTTCGACCGCTCCTTCGGCTCAAAGAGCGACGTCATCGCCATTGACGAACCAGGCGGCGAAAACCGCCGCTATCCGCGCGAGGTGGTCGCGCGCCTGAGCGAACAGGACCGCTATAATTATCGCGAGACCGCGCGCTTCATCAACAATCACCCGGCGCAGCTGCTGAACATCCAGCATGAGTACGGACTCTTCGGCGGCGAGCGCGGCGAATGGCTGTGCGACCTGCTCGACGAGGTCGAGAAGCCGGTCGTCATTACGATGCACACCGTTCTTCCCGATCCCGACGAAACGATGTTGCGCGTCACGCGAAAGCTGTGCGAACGCGCAGACAAAGTCGTCTCGCTCTCCGGCACCGGCTGCGAATTATTGCGCACCGTGTACGGCATCGATCCGTCGCGGCTTGCGCTCATTCACCACGGCGTGCCGGACGTTGCGTTTCAGTCGACGGATGCGGCGAAAGCATCGTTCGGCATCGGCCAACGCCTCGTGATCTCAACGTTCGGATTGATCAATCGCGGTAAGGGACTCGAATACGCGATCCAAGCGATGCGGGAAGTCGTCAAGCGCCATCCTGAAGCGCTGTACTTGATCCTCGGCGAAACGCATCCGGTCGTTCGCCGTCACGAAGGCGAATCGTATCGCGAATCGCTGCAGCAGATGGTGCGCGATTACGGGCTGCAAAACAACGTGCAGTTGATCGACAAGTATCTCGATTTCGACGAGCTCGTCTCGTATCTCGCGGCAACGGACATCTACCTCACGCCGTATCTCAATCCGGTGCAGATCGTCAGCGGCACGCTGGCATATGCGGTCGGCTGCGGAAAGGCCGTCGTTTCGACGCCGTATTTGTATGCGGAAGAGCTCCTGGCGCACGGACGTGGATTTTTATGCGCATTTCGCGACGCCGTATCGATTTCGGACCGCCTCCTGATGTTGCTCGACGACCCGTCGCTGCGCCGTGCAACGGAACGACGCGCGTACCGGTTCGGCCGTCAGATGACGTGGCCGCACGTGGCGCGCCGCTACGGGGAACTCTTCCTCGAACTCGCGCCTCCGTCGCACGTCGAACTCGTTACGAGCGCTTGACCCCCGGACTTCCCCCGCTCGATCACGTCGTCATCCTCAGCGACGACACCGGTATCATCCAACACGCGACTTACTCCGTGCCGAACCGGTCCACCGGTTACTGCACGGACGATGTCGCACGTGCATTTATCGTCGCGTTGATGCATCACGCCTTACATCGCGATGATGTGTCGCTGCGTCTTGCGTCGACGTATCTCTCGTTTTTGCATGACGCGCAGATCGACGACGGCCGGTTTCACAATTTCATGAGCTATGCGCGCGACTGGCTGGACGAGGTTGGAACGCACGACAGCGTCGGACGCGCGATGTGGGCGCTCGGCTACGGCATGCGGCACGCGCCCTCGCAACCGTGGCGCACGTTGTGCGGCCAGATCTTCGATCGCGCCGTTTCGTCGCTTGATCGGCTCGAGTTTCCGCGCGCGGAAGCCTATGCGATCCTGGGATTGCATCACGCGTATGCGGCGTCGCCGCGCCCGCTCTACCGCGCTGCATTGGAACGTCTGGCAGCGTCGTCGCTCGGGCGGCTTCACGACGCTGCCGGCGAGGCGTGGTATTGGTTCGAAGACGTCATGACGTACGACAACGCGCGTCTGCCGGAAGCGTTGCTGCTTGCCGGACGATCTCTGCACAACGATGACATGGTGGCTGCCGGTTTGCGGACGCTCGATTTTCTGGAAGGCGTCGTTTTTGAAAACGGCATTTTCGTTCCGATCGGCAACGACGAGTGGCACCGGCGCGGCGGCGCGCGCGCTCGATTTGCACAACAGCCCCTGGAAGCGGTAGCGATGGTCGACGCGGAGCTAGCTGCGTTTTCCGCAGACGAACGTCCCGAGCGCTTGGCCGCGGCAAGGCGCGCGCACGAATGGTATCACGGGGCAAATGTCGCGGGTGTGCCGCTGGCTGTTGAGGGCGGCAGTTGCTGCGACGGCCTCGACGCGCACGGCGCAAATGCCAACATGGGGGCAGAGTCGACGCTTGCGTACCTCGCGTCCGCATACGCGCTGGCATTACGACAAAAGCAGCCCTCCGCGGCGCCGTAGACGAGCGCCGAGGCCGATTTGCCTCGCGCGGCGAAGTATTACGAGATGATGATCCTGGAGGCAGAAACCCTTAACGACGTACAAGCCAAGGCCGTCGCCCACACCGACGGTCCTGTTTTGATATTCGCGGGTGCGGGGAGCGGCAAAACACGAGTCTTAACGCACCGCATCGCATATTTGTTGAACGAAAAGGGCGTCGAACCCGATCGGATCCTCGCAGTCACGTTCACGAACAAAGCCGCCGGCGAAATGAAAATCCGTCTTGAACGGATGGTCGGTTCGCGCGCACGCGATCTGTGGGTCGGAACATTTCACTCGATGTGCGTGCGCATGCTGCGCCGCGACGGAACAAAAGTCGGCATCTCGCCGAACTTTGCCATAATCGACGACGCCGATCAGCGCCAACTCGTCAAAGACATTCTCGACGATCTCGATTACGATGAGCGTCAGCTCGCGGCCGGCGCGTGTCTGCACGAAATCAGCAAGGCGAAGAACGCGCTGATTTGGCCGGAGCAGTATCACGAGAAGCAGACGTCCTTTCTCGGAGAGCGCATGGCGAACGTGTACGCCGAATACGAGCGGCGTTTACGCGAGTCGAACAGCTTAGACTTCGACGACTTGATCGTGCGCACGATCGACTTGCTCGAAAAAGACCAAGCTGTTCGTGAGAAGTACCAACGCAAGTTCGAGTACATACTGGTCGACGAGTATCAAGACGTCAACATCGCGCAGTATCGTCTCGTCGCGCTGCTCGGTGCAAAAAGCAAGAACATCACGGTCGTCGGCGACGACGATCAGTCGATCTATTCGTGGCGCGGCAGCGACTATCGCATGATCCTGCGTTTCGAAGAGGATTTCCCGGGCGCGAAAGTCTTCAAGCTCGAAGAAAACTATCGTTCGACGCAGCGCATCCTCGATGCGGCAAACGCCCTCGTGGCAAACAATAAAACGCGCGCGAAAAAGAAACTTTTCACGCGCCGCGCCGAAGGCGAATCGATCACCGTCTATCCGGCGGCGACCGAGCGAGACGAAGCGCGCTACGTCACCGAGAAGATCAAAGAGATGGTCCGGGACGGCTCGGCCTATCGCGACTTTTTGATTCTCTACCGGACCAACGCCCAGTCGCGCGTCTTCGAAGAAGCGATGATCGCGGACGGCATTCCGTATCGCGTGGTCGGCGGCGTCGGATTCTACGCGCGCGCCGAGATCAAAGACATCATTGCGTACATGCGCTATGTGATGAATCCTTCAGATGCGCTCGCGTTCAAACGGATCGTCAACGTGCCGCGCCGCGGCATCGGCGCGCAAACGTTGAGCGCGCTCGTCAGCGCGGCGACCACGCGCGGCATGTCCGTCGGTGAAGCGGTCTTCGACAGCGATCTGCTCAGAGAAGCGGTTCCGAAGAAGCTCAAGGAACTCGAACGCTTTGCGGAACTCATTCGCAACTTCCGCGGGCAAGCGGAATCGATGACGGTCTCCGATCTGCTCGTAAGCGTAATGGAAGACTCCGGATACATCCGCGAACTGCAAGCGGAAGAGACGCACGACGCGCGGGCTCGCATGGAGAATCTGCAAGAGCTGCTCGGCGTTGCGCGCGAGTACGAAGCGTCGGAACCCGAAGCGACGCATGCGGGCTTCCTAGCGAACATCGCGCTGATCAGCGACCTCGATGCGCTGGATCCCGATTCCTCGTACGTCACACTGATGACGATGCACGGCGCGAAAGGGTTGGAATTCTCGCAAGTATTTCTCACCGGACTCGAGGAAGGCGTCTTCCCGCACAGCCGCGCGCTGACCGAGATGACCGAACTCGAAGAAGAACGCCGTCTCGCCTATGTCGGCGTGACGCGCGCGATGGACCGGCTGTTCCTGACGTACGCGCAGCGGCGTGCGATTTTCGGCAACACGTATGCGTATCCGAAATCACGCTTCCTCGAAGAAATGCCGGGTCTCGAGCATCTCGAGAGCGGAAGCGTCGTGCTGCCGCGTCCCTCGGGCGGCCGCTGGCGTGAGGTCTCGATTCACGAATCGGCGGGCGCCGGACTGAGCATGGATCTCCAAGACGGCGATCGCGTGCGCCATCCAAAGTGGGGCGAGGGAACGATTCGCGGCCTCGTCGGAGCTGGCGGCGACGGACTCATCACGATCGACTTCCCGAACGTCGGTCAGAAGATGCTCATGCTCAAGTATGCTCCGTTAGAGAAGATCTAGCGGCAACGTCGTTATGATACGCGTCGCGGTTGCAGGCGCGTTGGGCCGCATGGGCCGCGTCGCCGTACGAGCAATGCAAACAACCGCCGGCGTTTTATACGCCGGTGGTTTTGCACGTACGCGCGTCCCGGACGAACGTATCGTCGATGACTTACACGAGCTGCTGACGGACGAGAAGCCGGACGTACTGCTCGACCTCACGAGCCAGCCGTCGTCGTTCACGATTTCGATGGAAGCCGTAACGCACGGCGTGCGCCCGGTCATCGGGGCAACGGGATGGCATCAATCGGAACGGAATGCGCTCGACGCGGCCGCGCGCGAACGCGGTATCGGGGCGATGATCGTTCCAAATTTTTCCGTCGGGGCAATGCTGATGATGCGCTTTGCCGAAGAAGCGGCGAAGCTCTTTCCCACTATCGAGATCATCGAGTTGCATCACGACCAAAAGAAAGATGCGCCCTCGGGCACGGCGCGACTTACCGCCGAACGTATCACGCAAGCCGGCGGTCCGGCCGACGTGCCGATTCACAGCGTGCGGTTGCGCGGACTGCTCGCGCATCAGGAGGTGCTCTTCGGAACCGACGGCGAGGTGCTGACGATTCGTCACGATTCGCTCTCGCGCGACTCGTTCGTCCCCGGTATGCGCGCTGCGGTTCTCAGCGTGATGAAAGCGACGGGATTGCAGGTCGGGTTAGATTTGGGCACGATCGATGGTTAGCGTTGCTGTTGTGGGGGCGACCGGCGTTGTTGGGGAGACAATCCTTCGTGTGCTCGAGGAGCGGCGTGTTCCCGTGGAGCGCGTCGGGAAGTTTGCGTCGCGGGCGCGCGACGGGGTCCAGGCGGCGAGTGCGGATGCGTTGCGTGCATACGATGTCGTATTCTTCGCGAGTGGCGAAGACGCGAGTGAAGCGTATGCGCCGGCGCTCGTCGAGCACGGTGCGGTGGTCATCGACAACAGCTCGACGTTTCGCATGCGAGACGATGTTCCGCTCGTTATACCCGAAGTCAACGCGAACGTCGTGCGCGGCGAGCATCGTTTGTTCCCTGTCGCGAACTGCACGGCGATCATTTTGTGTACCGCTCTTGCGCCCATTCGCGACGTCGCCGGGTTGCGTTCGGTCCGCGTCGCCACGTATCAAGCCGCGAGCGGTGCCGGTCGCGCGGGCCTCGATGAACTGAGCGCGGGCGAACGTGCCGCCTTCGGCGGTGAAGCGGAACCGCGGCCCAAGACGTTTCCCGCGAAGCTTGCGCGCAACGTCATCCCGCAAGTCGGCAGCTTTGATGCGACCGGGTATTGTGGAGAAGAAGAAAAGGTTCGCGACGAGACGCGCAAGATGCTCGGTCTACCGGCGCTAATGTTGAGCGCGACGACGGTGCGCGTTCCTGTCCGTACGGCGCATTCGGAGGCTGTGTGGTTCGAGACGGATTGCGACACGAACGTCGAGGAGCTCGCAGCCGCCTTCGAACGTGCGCCCGGCATCGTTTACCTTCGCGAAGGTATCGTGACACCGCGTGACGTCGAGGGACAGGATCTCGTGCATGTTGCGCGTCTTCGCCGCGAAGACGAAGCATCGCAACGGCATTTCGTACTGTGGTGCGCGGGCGATCAGTTGCGCAAGGGTGCGGCGACCAATGGCGTGCAGATTCTCGAACTCTTACTCGCGCGAGGGTTTCTGCAGCCGTGAACGTGACGACGAAGGTTGCGGTGCTGAAATTCGGCGGCACGTCTGTTGCGACGCGCGAACAGCGCGAGGTTGCGTTTGCACGGATTCTCGACGCTCGCGCAGCGGGCTATGCGCCGGTGGCGGTGATCTCGGCGATGGGCCGCGCGCCCGCGCCGTACGCAACGGACACGCTTCTTTCGTTCGCCGGTGGTGCGCTCGGAACGCCGAACACCGACGTCTTACTGGCGTGCGGCGAACTCATTGCCGCGGCGGTCTTCGCGCAAGAGCTATGCACGATGAATGTGAATGCGCGCGCCCTGACGGGTGCGCAAGCGGGCATCGTCACCGACGAACGATTCGGCGATGCAAAGGTGCTGCGGGTCGAACCTGAGGCGGTTCTCGAGTTGCTGCAAGCCGATATCGTTCCGGTCGTTGCGGGCTTTCAAGGAGCGAGCGAACAGGGCGCGATCACGACGCTCGGTCGCGGCGGTACCGATCTTTCGGCAATCGCGCTTGGGCATGCGCTAAGCGCCGAACGCGTCGATATCTACACGGATGTCAGCGGTGCGATGACCGCCGATCCGCGCCGCGTGGCGACCGCACATGTCATCGACCGCGCCTCGTTGGAAGAGATGACCGAGCTCGCAGAGCACGGCGCAAAGGTCATGCATCACAAGGCGGCGAGCTTCGCACAGCGGCGCGGTTTGCGCTATTCGATCAAGGGGTTGGAGACCGATCTTGGGACGCTCGTCGACGAACGCATCGATGAAGAACGGCCCGTTACCGGCGTAACGGCATCGGGACGCGTGACATGGGTACGCGTCATTCGCGGAGACATCGAGAATGCGACGCGCCGCATGCAGACCGAACTCGAAATGTTCCGCCGCATCTCCGATGCCGCAATTTCGATCGATCAGGTGACGATCAATCAGGCCGGCGTCGCATTCGTGGTCGACGGCAATCGCGGTACTGAAGTGCGCGAGTTGCTCGGCGATTTGAATCTTGCGGTACGCGTGCGTGAAGGGTGTTCGAAAATCTCGGTGGTCGGCACGGGAATGCGATATGCTCCGGGCGTCGTGCTGCAGGTCGTCGATGCGCTCAGCCGCGCGAACGTCGAGATCATTCATTGCACCGACAGCAACATTACGATTTCCGTGCTCGTACCGGAAGCGGACGTCGCGAAGGCTGAAGCGGCCGTCCACGATCAATTCCATCTCGAGGGAGAAGCGCCATGAACGGACTTGGCACCATTATCACGGCGATGATCACGCCGTTTAATCGCAACGGCAATATAGACATTGCGGAAGCGCAGCGTCTCGCGAGATGGCTCGTAGATCGCGGCAACGACGGACTCGTCGTTGCGGGCTCAACCGGTGAGGGCATGGCGCTCGACGCCCGTGAACGCGGTGAACTCTTTCGCGCGGTCAAAGACGCAGTCGCCGACGACGCGGCGGTGATTGCGAACGTCGGCAGCAACGATGTACGTACGACGATCGGCGCGGCGAATGAAGCGCAGGCCGCTGGCGCGGACGGATTGCTCGTTGTCGTTCCGCCCTACGTCAAGCCGACACAAAGCGGAATGCTCGCCTATTTCGGCGCCGTGGCCGACACGACGCCCCTGCCCATCGTCGTGTACAACATTCCGGGACGGACGGCCGCCAATATGCTGCCCGACACGTTGCTCGAACTCGCGCGCAGGCATCGCAACGTCGCGGGCGTGAAAGAATCGACCGGCGATCTCAAGCAAATTGCAACCGTCGTCCGCGACCGGGCCGATGGATTCAAGGTCTGGGCCGGCGACGATCACCTCTTCTTGCCGTGTCTCGCGGTCGGTGCCGACGGCGTCGTCGGCGTTGCATCACATGTGTGCTCGCGAGAATATCTCGAGATGCTGAGTGCATTTCAATCAGGTGACACCGCGAAAGCAGCGGCGATTCACCTCTCGCTCCTCGAACTCATCGATGCCCTCTTTGCCACGACGAATCCGATTGGAATCAAGTGGGCAATGAATCAAATGGGTTTCAACGCCGGGATGTGCCGCCTGCCGCTCGATCAGATTCCGAACGCCGTCGCCGAACGCTTACGCCCGCTCCTCGCCCCATATCTCGCTCACGCATAGTGCAATCGATCGAAATTCTTGGCTGTCGCCTTGATCTGATCGATGCGGATCAGGCGACGGATCGGATCATGCAGTTCGTTCGCGATCGTTCTTCGGCACAGATCGTGACGCTCGGGACGGAAATGGTCGTCTATGCACAGCGCGACTTTGCATTTCGTGACATTGTGAATCACTGCGCGCTTTCGTTGTGTGACACGGTCGGATTGCTGACGGTCGCGCGTCAGCGCGGCGGGAGGTTGCGCGATCGTGTGACCGGTGTCGAGTTAGTCGAGCATCTCTGCGCGCGGGCGTCGGCTGACGGTATCCCGGTGTACTTCTTCGGCGGCGCGGAAGGCGTCGCGGCTGATGCGGCGGCGATTCTCGAAACCCGTTTTCCGGGATTGCGCATTGCGGGCGCGCGCAACGGTTTCTTCACGTCGGACGACGAGCCACGGATCGTAGAAGCGATTCGGAGCAGCGGCGCTGGGCTGCTGTTCGTCGGCCTCGGTTCCCCCCGGCAAGAAACGTGGCTTGCGCGCAATTTGCAAGCCACACGATGCGGCGCTGCCGTCGGCGTCGGCGGTTCGTTCGACGTGTTGAGTGGTCGCGTGCAGCGCGCGCCGCAGCTTTGGCGTCGCTTGGGACTCGAATGGCTTTACCGGCTGGTGCGTGAGCCGCAACGCTTCCGCCGGCAACTCGCTCTGCCATACTTCGTGTGGCTCGTCATCCTCGAGCGGTTAGGAATTGGGCGTCAGAAGGGAATGAGTAACTCGTGAAGGCGATGATCCTTGCCGGCGGTCTTTCGACGCGCCTCTACCCGCTTACCAAACAGGTGCCGAAGCCGCTTGTGCCCGTCGCCGGGGTTCCGAACGCGGTCCATCTCATCAACTATCTGAAGTCATACGGATACGATGAGATTGCAATCAACGTGCACTATCTCGCCGATGCGATCGTGCAGAAGCTTGGGAACGGCTCGGCCTTCGGCGTGCGGTTGCAGTATCTGCACGAAGAGGTGCTGATGGGAAGCGCGGGCGCGGTCAAACCGCTGCAGCGCTTCTTCGGTGACGAGAACTTTGTCGTCGTCGGTTGCGATGATCTTACGGATCTTCCGCTCGATCGATTGACGGCGATGCATGAAGCAAAACACGCGGTCGCAACGATCGGCCTCGTCGAACGCGTGAATGTCGATCAGTACGGTGTCGTCGTCGTCGACGGTGACGGACGCATCAGCGGTTTTCAAGAGAAGCCGGTGCCGGGAACCGAACGCAGCAAATTAGTCAACACCGGAATCTACGCGTTCTCGTCCGAGATTTTCGATCGCATTCCCGCAAACGAATTCTACGATTTTGGAAAGCAAGTCTTCCCTGAGCTCTTGGAAGGCGGGAAGGCGTTTTACGGCTTCGACGCGCGCGGCGCGTATTGGTGCGACATCGGTACGCCCGGTGAATATCGCCGCGCAAGCGCGGACGTCGTCAATGGCGTCTTTCACATCCCGGGAACGCGCGCGAACGGCGCCGACCCGACGGCCGAGATTGACCGCTCGGCGCGGATCGACGAGAACGTGTGGATCGGTGCGCGCGCGAGTGTCGGCGCGAACGTGCGCATCGCCGGCCCATCGGTGATTGGTGACGGCGTGCGTATCGAGCCCGGCGTAGCGCTCGAAGCGAGCATCATTTGGGAAGGCTCGACGATCGGTCAGAACGCAACGCTTCGCGACACGATCGTCGGCATGTCGTACCGCGTGGCGGATTCGGCATCGTTCAGCGATGCCGTCGTCGCGAACGAAGAAGTGGCGATTTAGCTCTAGACGGACCCGTCTGTAGGCGGTAATGAGCCGGTGATGTATCACGGGCTCATTGATTTTCTCTTTCCGGAACAATGCGCGGCGTGTCGAAAGCCCGGCAACGGCTTGTGCGCGCGCTGTGTTCCGCTTCGCTCGCAGTTTCTCGAGCGGCGTCTGCCGACGCTCGATGTCGTCGCGCTCGGCGAATTCACCGGCCCACTGCGTTCCGCCGTGCACGCATTGAAAGATGGCCGGCGCGATGTGGCGGAAGCGCTCGGTTCGCGGATGGTCGCGATGATTCAACCGCAGGATGTGCTGGTGCCGGTTCCAACGACGGCGAGGCGCCGGCGCATTCGCGGTCTTGATGGTATGGAACTCGCCTCATCCGTTGCAGCGGTTGGCGCGGGTGCGGCAACCTTGTCCGCACTCACCTGCATCGCGCGCGAAACGCAACGAGGACGAAGCCGCATCGAGCGCCTCTCGGCACGCGGACGCTTCCTTTGTTCGAGCGATCTCGTCGACGGCGCTACGGTGACGCTTGTCGACGACGTCTGCACGACCGGAGCTACGTTGGAAGACTGCGCTGCCGTGTTGCGAGCCGCCGGCGCGCGCGTGTCAAAAGCATTCGTTGTCGCTATCGCGAACGGGAGGGCGTGACTTCACTCGACCAGCTGTTCTTGGATCGCGCGTTCGAACTCGCGGCCCGTGGAATTGGGTCCACCGCACCGAATCCCGCCGTCGGTTCGGTGGTCGTTCGCGGCGGCCATATCGCCGGTGAAGGCTACCATCGTCGCGCGGGCGAGCCGCACGCGGAAGCAAACGCATTAGCGCAAGCCGGTGACGCGCGCGGCGCAACGGTCTATGTAACGCTCGAACCGTGCAATCACGTCGGCCGGACGCCGGCGTGCTCGCGCGCATTGATTGATGCCCGCGTCGGGCGCGTCGTCATCGGCATGCGCGATCCGAATCCCAAGACAAACGGAGCCAGCATCGAAGCGCTGCGTCAGGCCGGCATAGCGGTTGAGGTCGTGGACGATCCGCGAGCGCGGCAATTGATCGAACCATTCGCGTATGCCATCACGCACGATCGTCCGTTCGTCGCTCTGAAGATGGCAATGTCGCTCGACGGCCGTATCACGTCCCAGCCCGGCGTGCAAGAGTGGATCACCAGTGAAGAAGAGCGCTTGTACGTTCGCGACTTGCGAATCGCATACGACGCAGTTATGGTCGGCGCGGGCACGGTTCGCGTCGATGATCCGCAGTTGACGGTGCGCCCTCCATCGCACCGTTTGCGCCCGTTCAAACGTATTGTCGCCTGCGAAACCGACACGATTCCCGAGGATAGCCGCGTGTTTGCCGCAACGGAAGATTACGAAACGACGGTCGTGCTCGCGCCGGGCGGCGCTCGCGAACGTTTTGCGAATCTCCGTGGTATCGGCGATGTCGTCTTTGTGGGCAGCGAGAACGAGTCGCAGTTGAACCTGCGCGAAGCGATGGTTGCGTTGCGCGAGCGCGGCGTGCAGAGCGTGCTGTGCGAAGGCGGTCCCACGCTGGGCGCGAGAATGATTGCGGCGGGCGCCGTCGACCGGGTCTATTGGGCGATCGCGCCCGTCTTGCTGACCGCACCGAATGCCGTGCCGGTACTCGCCGGCGCCGACCTTGCAACGCTGCGACATCGTTTGCGGTTCGATCGCATGGATATGGCTGGATGTGACGTTGTGCTAAGTGGACGCCTCGATGTTTAGCGGGCTGATCGGATACCGCGCTACCATCGTGTCGCGCGAGCGGCTCGAAAATGGCGGAATGACGCTCGTGATCGCAGGTGAAGGCATGGCCGACGAAAAGCCGGAGATCAAAGATTCGATCGCGGTCAACGGCGTCTGCTTGACGGCGACGGCGCTCAACGGCGACCGCATACGCTTCGACATCATCCCGGAGACGATTGCACGCAGCAATTTCGACGCATTGCAGCCCGGCGACCGCGTAAATGTCGAATACTCGCTACGCATCGGCGATCGTATGGGCGGCCATTTCGTCTACGGTCATGTGGACGTCGCTGCACGCGTGTTGTCGCGAGCCCCTGAAGGTCAAGGCGAACGCGTTCGCATCGAACGTCCACCAACGCTCGCGCCGATGATCGTCGACAAGGCGTTCATCGCCGTAGACGGCGTCAGCCTCACCGTTGCTGCCGTCGGCGACGGCTGGTTCGAATTGGCATTGATTCCCGAAACACTGTCGCGCACCACGCTCGGTGAACGCCCCGCGGGATCGTTCGTGAATCTGGAAGTCGACCCCATGGCACGCTACGCCGCCAGTGTCATCCTGAGCTTGTCGAAGGACGCGAACGCGTGACGCGATTCAAAGACACGCTTCCGGAAAACGCGCGCGTCTTCGAAGCGCGCTTGCCCGTGCAATGGGCCGACGTGGACATCGCCGGCATCATGTACTTCCCGACGTACTGGCGCTTCGCCGAATACGCCGAAATGGAGATGTTCCGCGAACTCGGATTTCCATACGATCGCATCTTCGATGAACTCGATTTTTGGTTGCCTCGCGTCCGCGCCGAAGCCGAGTATCATGCGCCGGCGCTGATGGGCGACTGGCTTCGCATGCGCACCCATCTCGAGAAAATCGGCGGCTCGAGCGTTCGCTGGAAGACCGTGATTTTCAACGAGCGCACGCAGCAAGCGACGGCCGTGATGTCGCTCACCATCGCATGCATGGACCGCGACACGAAGAAGAGCAAGCCGCTACCGTCGCGTCTTCGAGCGGCCTTACTGCACGCAGCTGAACGCTAGCGAAACAGCGGCAGTTTCTATATGGTAACGACTATCGCGGGCGTTTTTGCGGAGTTCTTCGCGCGCGGGAGCGTGTAAATCCGGTGCGTTGGCGGCAACAAGAAGCATATGAACGATAACGTAAAAGTACTCGGCTTCGGCGGATTCTTTTTTCGGTCCGATGATCCTGATCGTCTCGCGCAATGGTATGAGAAGGCGCTCGGCATCAAAGAGTCAACGTAACGGTCGATCCGCAAACGTATCCGTATGGCCGCTTCGCCGAGCTCAAAGATCCGGAAGGCAACCCGATTCAACTGTGGCAGCCCGAGACGTCGCCGGCACCATCATCCGGGTCCGTCGCGTCGACCTAAGTTTTCCCTCGGAGCTTTCCCGGCGTTCTTCGGCCCTTTCTTAGACGTGGCAATTTACATTGCCCTAGATCGGCGTCATGCAGTGCCCAATTCCGTTCTTGTTGCATTGCGGGCAATTCGTCGGGATGCTGAGCGCGGTTGTCCCGTGCGCGGGTTCGCTGGCAAGGTCCTCGCCGTGCCAATGATGCTTGCACCAGAAGCAAATTTTCTTTTCCATGTCCTCAATCTTCGGCACCGCGTTTTGAGCTTTTATGCTGGCACTTTGCAGAGAACTTCGTTCATCATGGCCGTCGCAGTCTTGGAGCGGATACGGCTACCGAACTTCGACTTGATCATGTGAAACGTCGTTTCAACGTTGCTGCGCCGATGATAATGCCGAAGAAAATCATCCTTGCGGTACATATAGTAGTGAAGCATCTTGTCCCACGCCTCGGCCTTCTTGCGGCTTGCATCGGACGGCCGTTTAAATGCCGTGTTTACTTTCAGCGCGATAAACGGCTCCGCACCGTGCGCTACGATTGCCTCGGTGTTTGATTCGGCCAGAGTATCCTTTATCCGCCGATACCCGTTTCATTGTGAATCGTTTGGCGGACCCTTCGAGAAGTGCGGGGAGCATCGGTGAATCGTGCATCCGATTATCCGTCACTTCAACGCTCGTTATGATGTTGGTGCGGGTTCCAACCATAACGTGAGCTTTCAGCCAAAAGTTATAGGACATTTCGCGTCCATACTTGGCATTGAACCAGCGGGCGTAGACGCTAGTAGAGAATCCACTACTATCGGCCGCGAAGTCCGTTTCGACTGCCGCGAGCGGTGCTGCGCTCTCTTCGATCAAGCGGCGAAGAAACGGTGTTAGGTCGGGACTCTCCAGGGCGTTAATAACAGAGTTGTAGTGCGGCGCCTTGTCGATGAATCCGTGTTCCGCATACTCGCGTAGGTCGCTCGTCGTGCGACGGGCAGACATTCCGCCATAGACCTTCATAACCGCGCAAAATACGGAATCAGAAATGGGAAGCCGGGGACGGCCACGCTTCTGCACCGGGTTGTCGATAATGGAGCACAGATCGCGCAGCAGTTCGGCTACGCGAGTCTTTTCGTTCGCCTGCGCGGCGTTATAAGGCGCTCCATTCTTGGCGGTACGTAATCGTCTCCGTTACCGTGCCATGCTCCGTGGTCGTCTCGCGGCGGATCGTATATTCAACCGCATAGACGTGCTTGCATGGGGCCTGATGTAGTTCGTAGTCGGGACAGGTGCAGGTCGCGGGACCGTATAGCCGGTTTTTAAACTTGACATTTGTAAAGTCGACGCCTAGGGTGGGGGCATGAGCCTCTTCGCCGATGCCTTGAACGCGGCTATGGACGCCGCCGGTCTTTCCGCTGCCGAGCTTGCCCAGCGTACCGGGGTAACCGAGTCCGCCGTGTCGCTGCTGCGCGCAGGCCGCCGCGAGCCCTCGTACCGCACGCTGCAACGATTGACGAAGCTGTTGCCGGAGCTGGCGCCATCGGCGGGAGAAGAGCCGGAGAGCCAGTTCGATTCGATTGCAGATGCGATCGACGATATCCGGGCCGGGAAGATGGTCGTCGTTCTCGATGATGAGGATCGCGAGAACGAAGGTGATCTCGTGATGGCGGCCCAGATGGTAACGCCCGAAGCGATCAACTTCATGCGCAAGGAAGCCGGCGGATTAATCTGCATGCCGATGCTCGGCAACCGCCTAGATCATCTGCAGATTCCGCAAATGGTCCACGAAAACACAGCCGTGCACGAGACGGCGTTCACGGTTTCGGTTGAAGCGCGCGGCGTCACGACCACCGGTATCTCAGCGCACGACCGGGCGGCGACGATCAAAGCATTGATCGATCCGAACGCGACGTCGACGGATTTCTTGCGTCCCGGACATACGTTTCCGCTTCGCGCACGTGACGGCGGCACGCTGGTGCGCGCGGGCCAGACGGAAGCATCAATTGATCTCGCGCGGCTTGCGGGACTTTATCCGGCCGGCGTGATCTGCGAAATCATGGCGGAAGACGGAACGATGGAGCGCCTGGACGGGTTACGGAAGTATGCCGACCGTCACGGGCTTCGGCTCATCACCGTAAAGGATCTCATTGCATATCGTATGCGAACGGAAAAACTCGTAAAAAAAGTCGCAGAGTTCAATCTGCCGACGACGACGGGCGATTGGACGGGCATCGCCTATGAGACGACGATCGACGGCAACACGCACGTCGCGCTCGTGATGGGCGACATCAGCGACGGCAAGGACGTGCTCGTGCGCGTACACTCGGAATGTTTGACCGGTGACGCGCTGCATTCGATTCGTTGCGACTGCGCGGCCCAGCGCGACGGCGCGATGGCGATGATCGCAAAAGAAGGCCGCGGCGTCTTTCTCTATCTGCGTCAAGAAGGGCGCGGCATCGGCCTCGCCAACAAGCTGCGCGCATACGAACTCCAAGACCGCGGCGCGGATACGGTCGAAGCGAACCTCGCGCTCGGGCTTCCCGTCGACAAGCGCGATTACGGTATCGGATCGCAGATTCTCGCCGATCTCGGCATCAAAGAGATGCGCTTGATCACCAACAATCCGCGGAAGATTTTTGGACTCGAAGGGTACGGGTTGAAGATCATCGGACGCGTGCCGATGCAAACGCAGCCGACCGTGCACAACAAACGGTACATGGCAACGAAGCGCGCGAAGCTCGGCCACATGTTCGACGAAACGGTTGCTTCGTGAAGCCGAAGAGCGAACAGAACGGTAGCATCAACGAATTGCCCGCGCCGGATTGCGCGGGCAAACATTTCGCGATCGTCGCTGCGCGATTCTACTCAGAACTGAGCGATTGGCTTGTGGACGGCGCGAAGCGCGCACTTACGGCATGCGGTGTCGACGAGAACGACATCATGGTTTACGACGTACCGGGATGCTTCGAGTTGCCGCTTGCGTGCCGGCTCGTGATCGACAACGAAGCCGTCGACGGGGTCGTCGCGGTCGGTGCGGTTATTCGCGGCGAGACCTCGCACTTTGATTTCGTCGCTGGTGAATGCGCGCGCGGGATCATGGACGTGCAGCTCTCGTTCGGCGTACCGATCGGCTTTGGCGTGTTGACGACGGACAACATGGAGCAGGCGCAAGAGCGCGCTGATCCCAAGCAAGGCGACAAAGGCTACGAAGCCGCAATGGCTGCCGCGGCGCTGTTGCAGATCCCGAAGAAATTACCGCGGGCAGGATTCCGCTCGTAGCGCAGGTGGGTACGACGCCCACCATGCGAGATCGTAGCGAGTTCCCCGACGACGAAGATCGCGAACCACCAATCGACGAGACGGATAATGGGCCGCAGCCCGTCATCATCAAAAAAGACGACGCCGAGCCGCGTAACACCAACGACGAGGAGCATCCGACGATTGCCGCCGAGGATGCGAAGGACGTTCTAGGCGGCTAAACAGCCGCCGGCGTCTGCACTTTCACCGCTTCGATCGTGAGGTCGATCTCGATGTCCTCACCGACGAGCACGCCGCCCGTTTCGAGCGCTTGGTTCCAGCTGAGCCCGAAGTCTTTGCGGTTGATCTTCGTCTTCGCGCTGTAGGCGATGCGATCGTTGCCCCACGGGTCTTTGAGCCGGCCGTCCATCGACGCCGCGAGCGTTTCCGGCCGCGTCACGCCGTGAATCGTGAGTTCGCCGTCGATTTTGAAGTTCTGGGGCGATCCGCTGATGCGCGTGCTGCGAAAGGTGATGGTATCGTGCTGGTCTGCGTGAAGGAAGTCGGCAGAACGCAGATGGGCGTCGCGGTCGGCCACTTTCGTGTCGATCGAGCTCGCATCGATCACCGCATTGACGACGGTCGGTAGATTCGTCGCTTCGTCTACCTCCAGCTCGAGGCGAAACGAGCCAAAGCTGCCGCGAACCTTCGAGATGACCATGTGGCGGACGACGAACTCGACCTGTGAATGGGCCGGGTCTAAAGCAAACGTCATTATTGAACTCTGTCCTCGTAATAGCTACGTTATGTTCGTAGGCTATCATGTGTAAGTTATGCACGCAAGACCCTGTTGCTTGCCTGTATACCGTGGCAAAGGAGGGGTTCTCTTACCAAAGTCGCATTTGACCAAGCCCAAGTTGTACCGCCCGGAGGCTCCGACCCAGTGGAAGACAAGATGCTCACCTGTAAGGACTGTGCTACGCAGTTCGTCTTTTCTGCGCGAGAACAGCAATTTTTTGCGGACAAGGGCTTCATTAATCAGCCGCAACGTTGCCGTGAATGCCGACAAGCGCGGCGCTCGCAAAACGGTGACGGTGCGCCCGCTGCGCAGCGTCCGAGTTTTGAAGCGGTGTGCGCGGAATGCGGCGTGACGACGACTGTCCCGTTCCGTCCGCGCGGCGATCGCCCGGTCTACTGCCGCACATGTTACGCTGCGCACGTGCCGGCCGGCGTCTAAGCTTCCGCAAGCGACAATGGACTAATCGCGCCGGGCCCGAAGGCTCGGCGCGATGTCATTTGCCGACAAAGATCTCTCCGCCGTTTCTTGGGACGGCGACGCCGTTTCATATATCGATCAACGATTGCTGCCGCACGAAGTCGCGCGCAAGCGCGCGCGTACCGTTGACGATATCGAGGAGGCGATCAAGACGCTCGCCGTGCGCGGCGCACCTGCGATCGGCGTCTTCGGTGCCTACGGCGTGGCGCTACTTCGCGCAACGATCGCTGACGAAGAGAAATTCCGGCTGGCCGCCGAGCGCGTGCGCAGCGCGCGTCCGACTGCGGTCAATCTCGCCTGGGCCGTCGACCGGGTGACCGCTGCAAGCGATATGCTTGCCGAAGCGCACGCGATTCATCGCGAGCAGATCGCGATCGACAAGGCGATCGCCGATCACGGTCTCGAGGTGATTGCGAAGAACGCGAACATTCTCACCCATTGCAACACCGGGCCGATCGCGACCGCCGGCGGCGGCACCGCGCTCGGTGTCATCATTCATGCCGCTCGCGCCGGAAAGAAGCCGCACGTCTTCGTTGACGAAACGCGACCGTTGCTTCAAGGCGGACGACTCACATATTTCGAGCTGGCGCACGCGAACGTCGACGCGACGTTGCAAGTCGACGCCGCGGCCGCGATCGCGATGCAGCGTAAGGGCATCGACCTCGTGATCGTTGGTGCGGACCGGATAACGTGCAACGGCGATACGGCCAATAAAATCGGCACGTACGGCCTGGCCGTGCTTGCCGCGCATCACGGCATTCCGTTCTACGTGGCGGCGCCGCGCAGCACGTTCGATTTTTCCATGGAGAGCGGCGACGCGATCCACATCGAGGAACGCAAACCCGAAGAAGTGACGTCATTCGGCGCCGCAACGGTCGCTATGTCGGGCGCGCACGTCTACAATCCGGCCTTTGACGTAACGCCGGGGCATCTCGTTACCGCGTTTATCACGGAATACGGCGTCGTTCGTTCGCCCTATCTCGAAACGATTCCGACGTTGCAACACCGGCCCAGCTTCGGCGCCCTCGTCTAACGCCGTCCGTGAAATATTACGAGTTCGTCGACAAAGAACCGAAAATCGGTTCGCTTGTCGTCATCGAAGGCACCGAACGCGCACTCGCGGAGCGCGCGGTGGATGCGGTGCTGGACCGGCTCTTGCCGCCGGATATGCGCGACCTGAATCTCGAGCGCGTCCCGGCCTCGGAATGGTCGGACGCCGGACGCGTCCGCGAGGCGCTCTCCGCGATGCCCTTCCTTGCGGATCGCCGGGTCGTGCTCGTCACCGATGCGCAGGCGCTCAAGGCGCAACCACGACGCGATCTCCTCGCCGTGGCGGAAGATGTGCCGTCCGGAAACACGCTCGTCATCACCGACTTGGTCGCGCCGCGCTCGCAACGTCCGCAACCGCTCGGTGCGCAGTTGGGCCGCGCGGCCTTGCGTATCGACACGACTGCAAATGAAGAGGCGCGCACGCGATTCATTCGTGAGACGCTCGACGCGCTCGGCGCAACCGCAGAACCGCGCGTTATGGCCGAGCTTGCGCGTAGCGACTCGGAGCTCGCCGCAGTACGCAACGATCTCGAAAAGCTCGCGCTATCGGGAAAGAAGATCACGTACAAGGATCTCGAGGGCGAATCGCTTTCGATCGAAGATCCGAAAGCGTATCTGTATGCGAGCGCGCTCGTCGAAGGCAAGATCGCCCAAGCGATGGGGATCGCTCATGAGTTCTTCGCGAACGATCCTCGGGGCGCGGCGATCCCGCTGCTCTCGGCCCTCGCCACAGAGTGCTCCTTGATCTGGGAGCTGGCGCGGCAGGGAGGAGAGCTGCCGGCGCGCGCGCGGTGGCGCGAACGCGTCTTACGGCCCATTGCGGCCCGGATCGGCGAGCGGCGGGCACGGGTAGCCTACGAGCGGGCGGTTCGCGGGGTGGAGTCCATCGTCACGGGCAGCGCCGGAAGCGATCCCGAGGATCACCGGACCTTGGTTGAACGGATAACGACGGAGCTTTCGGCCCTCAGCCGCCGATAACAGAATGGTATATGGAAGTCATCACCCCGCAGGAGGCTGGGGCGAACGACGTCGATCCGAAGCTGGAGCTTCAGAGCGACGTTGATCGCGCGCGTGCCGAACGCGAAGATCTCGAACGGCAGATCGTCTCCGACCGCGAGAAGCTCGGCGAAATTCGCATGGCACTGGACACCATGGTTGGAGCCACGTGGCGCGACGTGTTCGGCCAAGTGCAATCGATGCGCGAGCGCGAGAATATCACGTCGGCGCTTCTGTTCGGCTGGCTCGCCGGGTACCAGTGGGTTTCCATTGCGGCACTTCTGGTCGTTGCCGCAGCTGCGATCGTGCTGCTCCAGCTTGCCGGCGCGTTTATCGCTGCCGGCATCTATCTGGTGCTGGCGCTGATCGGCTACTTCGTTGCGCGCGATCAATGTTTGGCGTCGGTGAAAAAGGGGCGATCCTCGTATCTCGGCAGCGACGGCAAAGATGTGCGCTTCGTTGCGTTCACGCACTACGAAACGGGGCTGAGTCATCCGCTGATCGGATTCGACGGGCCGAACGACGGTGCGATCTTCGATCGCGCGTGGAAGATTCCGGGCGTTCGCGAGAAGGTTGCTCTCGAGGAAACGTTCGTCGAAGTCATCGACGAGCGACGCAGCAACGTGCTGTTGACGCGCTTCCCCGATAAGAAGCCGACGCTCGTACATGCCGATCTCGAGAATCCGTTCATTCGTGCGTATGGTGTGTCGTTTCAACGCGCGCTCGAACGTCATATGCCGAGCGTTGCAAAAGAGGCCGTGGATTATCGCGGCATCGTGCAGCACTTCGGTCAGCGTAAGGCGCTCGACGGCCGGTTGCGCAAATTGGAAGCGGAACTGCACGAATACGACGGTACGGCGACGATTATGCGTTCGCTTCCGGTCTCGTCAATCGTGCGCAACAAACTGCTGCGCCAAGTCGTGCTTTTCCGTCTCGGCGACGCCTCCGCTCGCCGCGGTTTATTCTTGCTGATTGGCGATCGCGACGATCCGACCGACGTGCTGCAAACGCTTGCGCGCGCGAGTGCCGCGTCGTTGCTCCATCTCTCGTTTTCGCAAATTAAAATCGGCTACGTCGGACAAGGTGCTTCGACGGTGTCGCGCTTGTTCGAATCGGCGAAGCGTACGCGGTCGATCGTCTTCATCGACGAAGCGGAGCGCTTCTTCGCGTCGGGCGGATCGCCGGCATATGAGGCGATGCGCCGTGAAGTGCTGCAAGCGATCGCCAAAGAATGGGAAGCGCTGGGCGACAACGACGACGTCTGGGTCGTGGCTGCCGCGAAATCGCGCGACGACTTGGATACGGCGATGACCGCCCGTTTCGGAACGGTGATCGACTTCACGCCGGTCGAGGGGGCAGTGGATCACAGCACGATCGTCATCGACGGCATCGCGGCGGCGGCCGCACTCCCGATGGAGGACGTGGCGTTGCCCGAGCTTGTCATCGAGCGGCTGCGTTTGCTCTCCGCAATGTTCGCGCATGTCGAGATGATGGAATCGCAAGGTATTACAGTGCCGCGCGCGGTGTTGATCGCGGGTCCTTCGAACGCTGCGAAGCAATGCGCAATCCGCAGTCTTGCGGATCAAACGTCGCTGCCGCTGCTCGACACGCTTGTGGACGACATCGACGACGCGATGCTCGAAGCGTGCGATCGCGGACGCGCACTGGTCGCCGTTGAAGTGCCCGAGTACGCAGATCCCGGCGTGCTCGCCCATTTTGCGGTGCTCCTCGATGAGCTCGCCGCGAATAAGGTGCCGGTCTTCATCCTCGCCATGGTCGACGATGCCGAAAAAGTCGATCCCGAGTTGCGGACGCGGTTCGGCGAGACGATCGACTTGCACGAACTTGACGGCGAAAGCAGGCGTACGAAGTTGCGCGAGTTGCTCGACGGCAAGCCGCTCGAATTCGATCTCGATGAGGTGATCGATGCGCTCGACGCGCAGATCGAAGGCATGACCGAGCAACAGCTCTGCCACTTTACCGATGAAGCGGTTCGCCGCGCCGCCCTGCGGGCGATCGACTCGGGTTCCCCGGACCACATTTCGATTGCGCTCGCCGATTTTGAAGTGCGCGCAACGGTGTTGCAACCTGCGACGAAAGGCGACGAGGCAGCGCTCTAGGCGGGGGCGAACGGAGCCTTCGTCCCATGGATTACCGTACGTATGCTTCGCCGTTCTCTTGGAGATACGGCCGTGCCGAGCTTCGCGTGCTCTTTTCCGAAGAAGAGCGACGCAAGCTGTGGCGCGCGGTGTGGGTGGCGCTCGCGCAAGCGCAGGCCCGTCACGGTTTGGTCTCACCCGACGAAGTTTCCGACATCGAGGCGCACGCGGGTGAGGTAGACATCGATGCCGCGCTTGCCATCGAACGCGAGATTCATCACGACCTTATGGCTGAAATTCGCGTCTTCGCGTCGCAAGCGACGCGCGGCGGCGGTAAACTGCATCTCGGCGCGACCTCAATGGATATCGAGGACACGGTCGAGACGTACCGGCTGCGGCGCGCGCTCTCGCTCGTCGGTGAGAACCTTCGCAAATTGCTGAGAGCCTTTGCCGGGCGCGTCCGCCAGTACAGCGACCTCGTCTGCATGGCGTTCACCCACTTGCAGCCGGCCGAACCCACCACGCTGGGATATCGTCTCGCCGTTTATGCTCAGGATCTGTTGATCGACGACACCAATCTGCGGTTCGTGTTCGAGCAGTTGACGACGAAGGGGCTGCGGGGTGCCGTCGGCACGGCCGCGTCGTACGAGCATCTGCTCGATCATTCGGGTGCTTCCGCGCAAATCGAACGCGACGTGTTAGAACGCTTCGGATTGCAGGCGCGCGACATCAGCACGCAGACCTATCCGCGCAAGCTCGACTATCTATTGCTCTCGGGCCTCGCGGGTCTCGGTGCGTCGCTTTCAAAGTTTGCAGCCGATATTCGTATCCTCTCGAGCCCGGAGTTCGGTGAAGTCGCCGAACCGTTCGGAAAATCGCAAGTCGGGAGCTCGGCGATGCCGTTCAAGCGCAACCCGATCATTTCCGAACGCATCGATTCACTTGCGCGCTTGCTCGTCGGCTACGCCGACGTTGCTTGGCAGAACGCCGCAACGAACTACCTCGAACGGACGCTCGACGACAGTGCGAACCGCCGGACGATTCTTCCCGAAGCATTGCTGTGCGCGGACGAGATCGTCTCGCTTGCTCGCAAAGTCGTCGACGGCATGCGCGTCGAGGAGCGCCGTATCGCCCACAATCTCCGGACGTACGGACCGTTTGCGGGTACTGAGGCGGTCATGATGGAGGCCGTCCGCGCCGGCGGCAATCGCCAAGAATTGCATGAGACGATCCGCGGCGCCGCAATGCAAGCGTGGACGTCGCTGGCCGCAGGCGAAGACAATCCGCTCGCGCAAACGCTCTCAGCGGACCCGTCGCTCACCGCACTCGTCGATCCGGCGGAGATCCGCCGTCTGCTCGACCCCGGCAAACACGTCGGCACCGCACCCCAACGCGCACTCACGCTCGCCGAAACGCTCGACGCATTACCGGAATTCCCACAACAGAAAATCGTAGAGGTCGCTTCGTGACGATCCTTCGACTACGCTCCGCTTCGCTCAGGATGACACTGTGAATAAGGGCATTGAAATAGCCAAGGGCAAAACAAAAGTTCTCTATGAAGCGGCCGGGTCGCCGGATCAATTGGTCGTCGCGCAGACGGATCAGATTTCTGCGGGCGACGGCGCGCGGCGGAATGAGATTTCCGGAAAAGGACGTCTCGCCGCGCAGACGACGGCGCGCGTGTTCCGGTTGCTCAATTTGTGCGGGTTGCCGACGCACTATTTGAACGGCGGCGAGGACGACGACAACAACGAGATGCTCGTGCGCCGCTGCAACATGATTCCGCTCGAAGTCGTCGTGCGCGGCGTCGCCGCAGGCTCGTTCGTCAAGCGCAATCCCGGGGTGCAGCGCGGTGCGCTGATGGTTCCGCGGATTATCGAGTTCTTTGTCAAAGACGATGCGCAACACGACCCGATCATTTCGCCGGATGCGATCGTCGGTCAAGGAATCGCGAATCCGAATGAAGTCGGCGTGATGACCGAACTCGCGCGGCTGACCTTCGAGATACTTTCGCATGCATGGCGCAAGCGCGACGTGCTGCTCGTCGATCTCAAAATCGAATTCGGTCGGCTTACCGGCGGTCCCGATAAAGGCCAGCTCGTGATTGCGGACGTCGTCGACAACGACTCGTGGCGCATTTGGCCGCAAGGCCGTGAAGAGCTGATGCTCGACAAGCAGATGTACCGCAATCTCGACACGGTCGATGATGCGGCGCTGGCGCGCGTGAAATCGGCGTATGAAGAAGTCGCGGACCTCGTCGGAATGTTCCCGGTAATGCGCCCCGGCATGGCGGCGGTCGTCGGCGACTCTCCCGAACGAACCGAATCGATCAATGCGGTCGTGGCGGCGCTGGGACAACTCGGATTGCCGACGGTTCGCCATGTCGCGAGCCCGTCGAAGACGCCGGGATATGTGCTTCAACTCGTGCAGCAGCTCGAAGCGACGTTCGCTCGATTATTCTTCGTTGCCGTCGATGTGGACGGCAGCTTGCGCGCGATGCTCGACTCAGCATCGTCGTCACCGGTACTCGACTGGCGCGGCGATCCGCAAGAGCTTGCGTTGAATTGCGCGAAACTGCTCGGACTCGAAGATACCGTGCTTTACGGACGCACGCTGCTGATGCAGGCGAATGCGCGCTCTGCCGTGTTACATGCCGACGCGATGCTGCAGCAGCAGCCGCAAATTCCAACGCCGCAGGGGACGGCACTTGGCTGACCTCGATACGTCGAGCGTCGCATTACGCGACGACGAACTCGTCTCGATCGAAGAGACCCTCAAGCGTTCACCGTCGGCTGTCGAACTGCACGCCTTCGATGCGCAGTGGAGCGAGCATTGCAGCTATAAATCCAGCCGCCATCATCTCCGCAAATTGCCCACGAGCGGCCCGACGGTCGTGCTCGGACCGGCCGAAGATTCCGGCATCCTGCATCTCGGCGAGCATCAAGGCGAGCGATACGGCATCGTCATCGCGCACGAATCGCACAATCATCCCTCGCAAGTCGTGCCGTTCGAAGGCGCGGCTACCGGAATCGGCGGCATCGTTCGCGACGTGTTGTGCATGGGCGCCGAAGTCATCGCGGTTGCCGATCCGCTGCGCTTCGGATCGATCGACGACCCGCAATCGCATCAGCGCTACGTCGCGCAAACCGCCGTCGACGGCATCAGCGCGTACGGCAACGCGATCGGCGTTCCGAATATCGCCGGCGACGTCTACTTCGACGAACGCTTCGACGACAATTGTTTGGTCAACGTCCTCGCAATGGGGATCGTCAAAGAATCGGAGATCATCCATTCTTTTGCGCCGGGGGGCGCCGACGGCTGGGATATGATTCTCGTCGGGAAAGCGACCGATCCGAGCGGGTTCGGCGGTGCGTCGTTCTCGTCGCTGACGCTTGACACGGCCGATGAAGAATCGAATCGCGGAGCCGTTCAAGTTCCCGATCCGTTTTTGAAGAACGTGCTGATGCGCGCCAGTTATTCGGTCTTCGGCTACCTGCGCGACCGGAAGATCACGGCGGGATTCAAAGATCTGGGCGCCGGCGGAATCATGGGGTGCTCGGCGGAGATTGCGTCGGCCGGCGGCTACGGCGCGGACATCGATCTCGACAAGGTCAACGTCGCCGTCGCGAATCTCAACCCCGAAGTCATAGCGGTCGGTGAGACGCAAGAGCGCTTAATTTGGGTCGTCCCGCCCGACGTGACGCCCGATATTCTGCGCATCTATAACGACGAGTTCACGCTGCCGCAGATCGCGCACAACGCACGCGCCGTCGTCATCGGGAAAGTTACTGCGGAGAAGCGCTACGTGCTGCATCATCACGGCAAAGTCGTGATGGATGTCGATATCGATTTTCTCACCGGCACGATTCGCGATGAATTGCCCTACGACGACATTCACGTGACGAATGAAGTCGTCGATGAGGCGCCGCTCGTGACCGGCGTGCAGATGGACGAGTTGCTCGAGCGCGTGCTGCAGCATCACGACGTGTGTTCGCGCGAGCCGCTCTATCGGCGCTACGATACGGTCGTTCGCGGAGCAACGGTTGTCGCGCGTGGGAGGGGCGATGCCGGTGTGCTTGCTCCGGTGTTCGGGTCGACGCTCGGCGTTGCGCTCTCGGTTGCGGGAAATCCGCGCTACGGTCGATTGAACGCGCGACTCGCGGGCGAACATGCCGTGTACGAAGCTGTGCGCAAATGCGTCGCCGTCGGTGCCCGTCCCATCGGCCTTACGGACTGCTTGAACTTCGGCAATCCGCGCAATGCGGGGCATCTCGGCGACTTCGTTGCGGCGATCGACGGACTTGCGACCGCGGCGCGCGCGTTCGAGACGCCGTTCGTTTCCGGCAACGTGAGTCTCTACAACGAGTCGGCAAGCGGCAAAGCCATCCCGGCCTCGCCGATCGTTGGATGCGTCGGATCGATGACCGACGTGGGCAACGCTGTGACGATCGGCTTGAAGGAAGCCGGTTCGGTTCTCTATTTCATCGGAACGGCGCAGTCGGCGCTCGGCGGTTCCGTAGCGCTCGACGTTCTCGGACGTCACGATCCGCGCTTGCCGCGTATCGACTATGAATTGACGCGCGCGCAGCACGCGATGCTGGTCGAAGCGGCGCAAACGAACGTGTTGCGCTCGATGCATTCGATCGGAAACGGCGGCCTGCTCGCTGCGCTCTGTGAAATGGCGTTCCCGACGTTCCGCCGCGGTCAAAAACCGGTCGGCGTACAAGTCGACGATCCGTGGCAATGGACGCACGGCAGCGTCGGCGACATCGAGGCTCTCTTCGGTGAATCGGGTGGTTTCATCGTCGAAATCGCAGCCGAAGACATCGAAGCGTTTGAAGGAATTGCGGACGACGTGGACGGCGTGCATGAGATCGGCGTCACCATCGATCAGCCGGTACTCGCTATAGACGACGAAGCGTTTGACTTGAAGCGGCTGCGCGAGATGTGGATGGCGCCGCTGCGCGAGGTGTACCCGTGAGCAAGCGGATTGCGGTCCTCGTGTTCCCGGGCACGAATTCCGAAGAAGAGACGCTGCGGTTGCTGCGCGATTGCGGCGGCGACGCGCATCTCGTGCATTGGAGTCATGCGGCAATACTGCCGAAATTCGACGCCTACGTGTTGCCGGGCGGATTCGCGTATGAAGACCGCATTCGCGCGGGCGCAATCGCAGCTCACGATGAGATGATGGACTACGTCATCGACGGCTCGCGTGAAGGGAAGCTGGTTTTCGGCGTGTGCAACGGCGCCCAGATTCTGCTCGAAGCCGGTCTCGTGCCCGGCACGGGCCAGATCCGGCGTCCGACGGCGGCGTTCACGCGCAACGGTCCGGTGCCGCATTTCGTCTGCGAGCACACGTGGGTGAAGCTATCGATCGATCCGAAGCGCTCGCCGATCACCGCCGCGCTGCGGCACGACGAATTGATTCCCGCGTGGGCGGCGCACGGCGAGGGGCGTCTTGCCGCCGACGAGACGCACTTGCGCGAACTACAAGAGAACGGCCATGTAGCATTCGTCTACGCGCATGCCGACGGGCACGCCGATGCCAGCGCAACGCCGAATCAATCGGCGCTCAATGCCGCCGCGCTCGTGAATATGGCGGGGAATGTGCTCGCGATCATGCCGCACCCCGAACGCGACGGGTGGACGTTCAATCATCCGGAGCGTCGCGGGCGATATAGAATTCTCGAACCGTCGGGCGGAGCGGTCTTGTTCCACAGTTTCGTCACCGGAGTGAACAGTCGTTGAAGCGGACGGTAGCAATTTCGCTGAAGATTCCGGATAACGCGGCGTACACGACGCTGACGACCCTGCAGCGTCTGCGCATCGACGTCGCGCACGTCGAGCGCAGCGAGATTTGGGTCGTCGAAGATGCCGGCTCACCCGATGATTTCATCGCGCGGATCGAATCGAACGAAACGATTTTCAACCCGAATAAACATCGTCTGGCCGATCTCGGCGTCGACCAGCCGCGCCCCGGTGAAGTGTGGATCGCCGAGCACGGCGCGCACGATGAAACGCACGAACATTTGGGCGGGAAGCGGATCGCCGGGCTTTCCCAGCCGCACCGCTACGTCGGCTGGCGTTTATTGGATCAAAAGGGGGCGCCGGTCGATACGCCGGTCGTACGCGCGGCGGCGCAAAGGCTGCTTTGTAACCCCGCTATTGAAACGGCTCTCTACGAAGGGACACGATGAATCGTCCGTATACGATTGCAACGCTCGGCTCGCACTCTGCGCTGCAGATTCTCAAAGGCGCGCACGACGAGGGCTTCAAAACGCTAGCCGTCGCAAATCGCGATACGGAGAAGCTCTATCGTTCTTTCGCGTTCATCGACGAAGTTATCGGCGTGGATTCCTATTCCGAGTTTCCTCCGCTCATCGGCGAGCTCGAGAAGCGTAAAGTGATCATCGTTCCGCACGGTTCCTTCGTCGCGTATCTGTCACTCGAAGAGCACAAGAAGATGACGATCCCGTACTTCGGGAACAAAGCCGTGCTCGATTGGGAAGCCAGCCGCGAACTCCAGCGCGATTGGTTGACGAAAGCGGGAATCACGATGCCGCGGCAATTCAAAACCGGTGCGGAGATCGACCGTCCCGTCATCGTGAAACTTTACGGCGCCGGCGGCGGCAAGGGCTATATGTTCATTCGCGACGCGCAAGATTTCGAGAAGCGTTCGAAGGAGCTGAAGAAGGCCTACACGATCCAAGAGTACATCATCGGCGTTCCGCTCTACATTCACTATTTCTATTCGCCGCTGCAAGACCGGCTGGAAATCATGTCGATGGATCGCCGGTACGAGACGAACGTCGACTCGCTTGGACGTATCCCGGCTGCGGCGCAAGAGGGTATGGACGTGAGCCCTTCCTACGTCGTCGTCGGCAATCAGCCGGTGAGCTTGCGCGAATCGATGCTCGCCGAAGCGTTACGCATGGGCGAGAACGTGGTACGAGTCAGCAAGGAGATCGCCGGTCCGAAAGGGCTTTTCGGAGCGTTTTGCATCGAGACGATCATCACGCCCGACATGCAATTCTTCTGCATGGAGATTTCGGCGCGAATCGTCGCCGGAACGAACCTCTTCATCGACGGCTCGCCGTATTCGTACCTGAATTATTCCGAGCCGATGTCCACCGGCCGGCGTATCGCGCGCGAGATCAAAAACGCACTTTTGACCAATAATCTTCGTTTAGTATTGGATGATTCGAGCCGGTTATAAGCGGGTCGCCGCGGGGATGCTTGCGGCGCTGATGTTCTTTCCGATCGCGGCCCGCGCCGCGATCGAAGCTGATCCGCAGGTGCTCTACGACCAGATGAAGGCGGCCTATCAAAAGGCCGCCGAGCGGAATTGGGATTTTGCGGATGAGCAACAGTATCTCTCGACGATCCTCGATGCCGGACGCGCGTATTCACTGCAGCGTCCGACGGATCCTAACTACGGTGAAATTGCGACACTCGCCGTGCAGGTCGGCACGGGTCTACACTACGATCCGTTGCTCAATCACGACGGCGCGGCGTGGTACGTGCGTGAAGCCGCAAATTGGGTGATCAAGAACTCCGGCGATTCCGGATTGGTTCGCAACGCGCAAGATTTACTGCAGCGCGCGAATGCGGAAGATTCGGCGACGACGTTAGCGAGGCTCGCCGACGAAGATGCCGGGGCAAACGTGCACGACTATCCCGGTGACGTCGACGCGGCACTGCAAGAGGTTGAAGCGCCGTGGCGCGCCTGGATCTTGACCGGCGACCCGTCGTGGCGAACGCTCGCGTTCCAACGCGCCGCCGCCGCGAATTTCCCGCTCGCACATCTGCCGACGAGTTACGGGCCGGAATTGGTTCGCGCGGTGCAGATGGCGGCCGCCGGTACGCTGAGCGGCGATGCGCCGGGCGACAAAGCAAACGCCGATACGATTTTGCAGCGCTTGAAGAACATGACGTCGCCGCTGATTATCGCGAGCGTCAAAGCGGTTCCCCACGACGTTTATCTATCGACATTAGCGCCCGCTGACGAATATTTCGGGCGCATGGGCTACTCCGTGCTCGGCATTCAAAATGAGCTCAAACACGTGAATTTCATGCTGAACTACAACTACGGAAATCGTGAGGCCGGACAAACGTTGCTGATTGCGGATGCGATCGAATCGATGCAGCGGGTCTATCCGCGCGATCGCGACATGCCGAAGTTACTCTACTCCGCGATCACCACGCTCCAACGCATGGACACTGCCGAGACGAAGAGCTCGGAGGCTCGGCTGCGATCGCTCTTGACGATCGAGTACCAGGATTCTCCGGAAGCGCGAAAGGTCTTAACGCCGCCCATCCCCTCGTCGTAGAGTAGAACCATGGATATCGTGATTGCGGACCGTTTGCAGTTTGCCTTCACGATCATGTTCCACTACCTGTTTCCGATCACGACGATGGGCCTCGCGCCCTTCGTCGCGTGGTTTACGTGGCGCGCGTATCGAACGCGCGATCCCGTCGACGCCGCAGCCGCTACGTTCTGGACGAAGATATTCACGATCGGATTTGCCGTCGGCGTCGTGACCGGCATCCCGATGGAGTTCCAGTTTGGTACGAATTGGGCCGGATTTTCCGCGCGGGCGGGCTCCGTCGTCGGGCAGCCGCTGTCGATGGAAGGGGTCTACGCGTTTTTCCTCGAGTCCGTCTTTCTCGGCGCATTGTTCTATCAGCGCCGCGCGCGGCCGACGCGCCTACAGGCGGTGTCGGCCATCTGTGTCTGGCTCGGCTCGTGGCTCTCCGGATTCTTCATCGTCGCCACGGATGCGTGGATGCAGCATCCCGCCGGCTATAGCGTTGCGCGCGACGGCTCGATTCAAATGGCAAACTTGTGGACCGTGCTGACGTCGCGGTTTGCGTTGTGGCAATACACGCACGTGATTTCCGGTGCGCTCGTTACGGGCGGATTTGTCGTGAGCGGCATCGGTGCATACTATCTGCTTTCGCGTCGCAGTGAAGAGTTTGGACGGCGTTTCCTTCGCGCCGGCGTCGTAGTGATGCTGCTGTTTTCGCTTGTATCGGTCTTTCCAACCGGCGATCAAAACGGCAAGGACGTCACGGAATATCAGCCGGTCAAGCTCGCCGCAATGGAAGGTCTGTTCGAAACGAAGAACGGCGCGCCGCTCGCGATCATCGGCATGCCGGACGTGAAAAATCAACAACTGATCGATCCCATCGTGGTGCCCGGCGTCCTCAGCTTTCTTGCCTACGGCAACTTCAACGCCAACGTGAAAGGGCTTCGCGAGTACGCGCACGCGCTGTGGCCGCCGGTCGAGCTGACGTACTACGCGTATCACGTGATGGTCGGGCTCGGAACGATCTTCTCCGGCATTGCGGTCCTTGCAGCGTTCTTTTTCTGGCGCAAGATGCTGTTTCGTATGCGATGGCTCTTGTGGATTCTGATGCTTGCGATGCCGTTTCCGTACATCGCAAATGAAGCTGGCTGGGTCGTGACCGAAGTCGGAAGGCAGCCATGGATCATCTACGGTTTAATGCGTACGAACGACGCGGTGTCGCCGACGGTCGTCTCGGGTGAGACGATCTTCACGATCATCGGTTTTCTCGGCACGTATTTCATTCTGGGTGTGCTTTATCTCTATCTCATCCTGCGCGAGATCGGGCAAGGTCCGGGCCGCATCCCGGGGAGTGAAGGGTCGATCGAGGCGGTTTCATGAGCACCGTCGCGTTTTTGCTCGTCGGATTCATGATCGCGGGATACGTCGTCCTGGACGGATACGATCTCGGCGTCGCCTCCATTACGCCGTTTCTCGCCAAAACCGATCGGGAGCGCCTTGCAGCAATGCAGGCGATCGGACCGTTTTGGAACGGCAACGAAGTTTGGCTCGTGGCCGCCGGCGGACTGCTCTTTGCCCTCTTTCCCAAAGGATACGCATCATCGTTTTCCGGCTTTTATTTGCCGTTTACGATGGTGCTGTGGCTGCTCATGGGCCGCGGCATTGCGTTGGAATTACGCGAGCATTATCCGAGCGAGTTATGGCATCAATTTTGGGATGGGTGTTTTTTCGTCGCGAGCGCGCTGTTGGTACTGCTTTTCGGCGTTGCGCTTGGTAACCTGATTCGTGGCGTTCCGCTCGATTCGGCGGGCTACTTCTTGGGCACGTTCGGGTTCTTGCTGAATTGGTACGCGCTCTTAGTGGGCCTCTTCGCGCTGGCGACGCTCGCATTGCACGGCGCCGCGTTCATGGTGTTGCGCGTCGACGGTGCGCCGGCGGTACGCGCGTACGCGATGCTGCCGCGCCTCTGGATCGCCACGCTCGTGCTTTTCATTGCAGTCACCGTCGCGACGTTCATCACGCGCGCCGACGCGGTTTTCAATTCATGGATCGACGTGCTCGGCATTCTCGCAGCCGTCGCATTCATCGCCATTATGTTCGCGGCGAGACGGCGTGCCGAACTCGGTACGTTCATTGCATCGTCGGCATTCATCGCGCTGCTGCTCGGCGTTTCCGCCGCAACGATGTACCCGTATCTGCTTCGCGGCTTTCCTGACGGCCGTGGCAGCCTATCGATCTTCGCCGTGTCGCCGGCGCCGGTTGCGCTCGCGAGCGCACTCGGTGTGGCGATCGTCGGCATGGCGATCGTGATTATCTACACTGCGGTCCTGTGGCGCAAGCTGGCGGGAAAGGTGCGCGTGGGCGAGTAACCCCGCCTCGTGCTCGACTATGTCTCTGAGGCGCTGGCGTCATACGACCGCTCGCGCTTGACGCTTGCTTCGATCGGAAGTCACTCGGCCCTGGAAGTTGCGTACGGCGCACGCGCGCAGGGCTTGCGCAATCTCGTCATCACCGCGAAGGGACGCGAGCGCACCTATACCGAGTACTATCGCCGCAAAGAATCGCCCGTAGCACGCGGATGCGTCGATGAGCTGCTCGAGCTGGATTCCTTTCCCGACATCTTGCGCGATGAGGTGCAGAAGCGCTTGCTCGACGCAAATGCTGTCTTTCTCGCCAACCGTTCGTTTGAAGTTTACTTGCATCAGAAATATAGCTACGACGAAATCGAGCGTGGTATGCGGGTACCGTTTTTCGGCAACCGCTTTCTGCTGCGTGCTGAAGAACGCGACGAAGCCGCCAATCAGTACGAGCTAATGAAGCGCGCCGGTATCCGGTATCCGAAGCAGTTTGCGTCGCCCGACGCCATCGATCGCTTGGTTATGGTGAAAGCGCCGCACGCGAAGATCAGCTTCGAACGCGCATTCTTTCTGGCATCCTCGCCGCAGGAGTATCACGCGACGAGCCTGCGTTTGATCGAGGAAGGCATGCTCACTCCGGCCGGCCTGAGCGATGCGGTGATCGAAGAGTATCTCCTCGGACCGTCAGTTAACTTGAATTTCTTCTATTCGCCAATCCTTAGCGAGCTCGAGTTGATGGGAACCGACACGCGCCGTCAAACGAATCTCGAAGGATTCCGCAACGTGCCGCCCTCGGCGCAGGAAGCGTTGAAGAACGTGCCGATGCGACTGGAAGAAGCTGGGCATATCGCAGCAACGCTCACGGAATCGACGTTGGAGAAGGCGTTCGACATGGGCGAGCGGTTCGTCAAAGCCGCGCGCGACGCCAATCCGCCGGGAGTCATCGGACCATTTGCGCTCCAATGTGTCATCGTGGCGGGACCACCGAAAGATTTTGTCTGCTACGACGTCTCGTTGCGCATACCAGGATCCCCGGGCACGCGCTACACGCCGTACTCTTCATATCGCTGGGGCCGCGACGTTTCGGTCGGCGAACGCATCGCCATGGAACTCGTCATGGCACGCGACGCAAACCGTCTAGCAGACATCCTGACGTAGTCCGCGTTGTGTCATCCTGAGCGGAGCGCCGAAGGCGCGTAGTCGAAGGATCGCCTCACGTCAATCGCTCGAAGCGTTCCTTCGACTCCGGTGCTTCGCACCTGCGCCAAGGCAACGTCGTTCCATGAATGTCTGCGACGATTCGTGTAACGCGCATTGGCGCCGCTAGCGAGCGCGGACGACGTTGTGGCCGGGAATCGCGTCGAGCGGGTCCGCGACTTGGTAACCGAATTTGCGGAGTTTGTCGGCGATGTCGTTTGCGGAGACCGTCGTTTCCGCGAAGATGGCGTAGCCGCCCGGAAGCATCGCCGTGCGGAGCGTTACGAAATCCATGTCTTGCATCGTACCGAAGCTATCGAAGCACAAGGCACGATCGACGAGCGGGCCGGCGGGCGTGTCGCCGACCACGATGTTGTGGAGTTTTTCTTCCAGGGCGCGATCGGAGACGCCGCGGGTCACTTCCGACGTCGTATCGCAGACGACGATGAGGACGTCCGGGCGAGCAGCCGCTATATCGAGCGCGACCAGGGCACTGCCGGCGCCGAACGTGAGAACGCGGCCATCCTTGGGGATGTCGAGCACGGGCAAAAGGGCGGCCGCACTATGGTGCTCGTTCGCTTCCATGGGCGGGGGTTTCGGCTCCGATGCTTGCTTCACTTGCCGGGAGGTTGCCGTTTCCGGCTGGGCGTGGTAGATTGAGGCGTCTAGGTTTCGCGGTCTGGTTCCCACGTTGGGCTGAACGAGTCGATTCCCGGAACAGTGATCACTAAGTAATCGAGGAGTCCTCGTTTAAGCATGTACCAAGATGAATATCTGAACTGCGTCGATTGTTCGCGTCAGTTCACGTTTTCGGCCGGCGAACAAGAGTTTTTCGCCATGAAGGGTTTCGCTAACAAGCCGAACCGTTGTCCCGATTGTCGCGCTGCGCGTAAAGCGTCGGGCGGCGGCCGCCAAGGTGGAAACCGTGGCGGATTCGGCGGCGGCGGCGGAGGTGGCCAGCGGGAAATGTTCCGCGCAACGTGCAGCCAGTGCGGCGGCGTAGCGGAAGTTCCGTTCCAACCGCGCGGCGACAAGCCGGTGTACTGCCGCGATTGTTTCCAATCGCGTCCGTCGTACCGCTAAAATGGATTTGCGCTGAACGCGCAAACCGCCACGTAGTAGGGAAATCCGAAAAGACCCGCAATTTTGCGGGTCTTTTCCTATTCTTGCGCGAGGAGATAGTTAGTGGCAACGCAGACGTTACAAGAACGCACCGGAAAACTGACGGCGCGTGGAAATCCGCTGACACTCGTCGGGCCCGAACTCAAAGCCGGAGATGCCGCCCCCGAAGTACATTTGACCGCTTCGGATCTTTCCGTGAAAACGTTGGACGATCTGACCGACCACGGGAAGCGCACCGCGATGCTTATCGTCGTGCCCTCCCTCGACACGAGTGTCTGCTCGACGGAATCGCACACGTTCAATACGCGCATCGGCGAACTCGGCGCGAACGTGCAAGCGTACGTCGTGAGTGTGGACCTGCCGTTTGCGCAAACGCGGTGGTGCGGCGCCGAAGGCGACGTCAAACTCGAGATGCTCTCCGACTATCGCGATCATCGCTTCGGTTACGATTACGGCGTTCGCATCAAGGAGACCGGCTTGCTTGCGCGGGCAATTTTCGTCATCGGCGCCGACAAGCGCATTCGCTACGTGCAGCTCGTGCCGGAACTTACGAGCGAGCCGAACTACGACGATGCCATCAAGGCGGCGCAGAGCGCGCGTTAACCTGACCTAAGGCGGCGTGTCGACATTCGTCGGAACGCATTCAAGAAGAAGGCGGGGGCGCTGGGCCGAATGACGCGGCTCAATGCCCCCGACCGTTTTCATCCTCGATTTTGGCGCGCAATACAGCCAATTGATTGCGCGTCGCACGCGCGAACTCGGCGTTTACTGCGAAATCGTACCGTTTGACGTTGCGTGGTCCACACTGTCCGCGCGCAATCCCTCCGCACTGATTCTTTCCGGCGGCCCGGAGAGCACGCTCGTTCCCGGCGCTCCCGATCTCGATCCGGCAATCCTGAGCAGCGGCCTACCGATTCTCGGTATCTGCTACGGAATGCAACTCGTCGCGCGCCATCTTGGCGCGGAGCTCGTGAAACTCGATCACGCCGAGTACGGGCCCGCGATGTTGACGACCGACCATGCCGGCGATCCGTTTTTGAACGGTGTCGCGCACGAGTCGCGTGTCTGGATGTCGCACGGTGATTCGGTCATCAAGCTGCCCGCTGGATTCATCGAACTCGGATCCACGCCGCGCTGCAACGTCGCTGCAATGGGCGATCGCGCTCGCAAGATTTATGGCGTGCAATTTCACCCGGAAGTTTCGCACACCGAGGCGGGAACGAAGATTCTTTCTAACTTCCTGCACGGTGTCGCCGGCCTCGATGCCAGCTGGCGCATGGAAAACGTCGCCGATACGCTGATCGAAGAGATCCGCGCGAAAGTCGGCGGCGATAAAGTGATCTGCGCGCTCTCCGGCGGCGTCGATTCGGCCGTCGCGGCGACGCTCGTGTCGCGTGCGATCGCCGAACAGTTGACGTGTATCTTCGTCGATCACGGCCTTCTGCGCAAAGGGGAAGCAGAGTCGGTGATTGCCGCGTTTCGCGACGTGCTGCACCTCAACGTCGTCGTCGTCGATGCGCGCAAGCGATTCCTCGACAAACTTGCGGGCGTCGAAGATCCCGAGCGCAAGCGCATTATCATCGGCCACGAGTTCATCGCCGTGTTCGAAGAAGAAGCAGCGAAGATTCCGGGCGTCAAATATCTCGTGCAGGGCACGCTCTATCCCGACGTCATCGAATCGAAGACGCCGCAGAGTAAAGCGGGCCACAAAATCAAATCGCACCACAATGTCGGCGGTCTGCCTGAGAAGATGAACTTCGCGCTGATCGAGCCGCTGCGCGCGCTCTTCAAAGATGAAGTGCGTTCGCTCGGACGCGTACTCGGGTTACCCGAACACATCGTCGAGCGCCAGCCGTTCCCCGGACCGGGACTCGCTGTGCGCATTATCGGTGATATTACTGAGGAGCGTCTCGAGATCGTGCGCAATGCCGACGCGATCGTGCGCGAAGAGATCGACAATGCGCGCGACTTGCAGCCGCATCCGTGGCAATATTTTGCGGTACTTACTCCGGTCCGCAGCGTCGGCGTGATGGGCGACGGACGCACGTACGCGAATCTCGTTGCCGTGCGTGCGATTACGAGCGAGGACGGCATGACCGCCGATTGGGCGCGCCTGCCGCATCACTTGCTCGAAACGATTTCGACGCGCATCGTCAACGAAGTGCGAGGCGTCAATCGCGTCGCGTACGATATCACGTCGAAACCGCCCGCAACCGTGGAGTGGGAGTAGCATGCGCGTTCTCGTCGTAGGCAACGGCGCGCGTGAAGACGCGTTGTCGTGGAAGATCGCGCAATCACCGTCGGTCGAAGCGTTGTTTGCGACGCCGGGAAATGCCGGCACCGCCTCGCGCGCTACCAATTGGAACATCCCGATAACCGACGGCAAGGCCATCCTCGAACGCGCGCAAGCGGAGAATGTCGACCTCGTCGTGCTCGGCCCGGAAGTCGCGATCGCGGCGGGCGTCGGTGACTGGTTGCGCGATGCGGGCATCGCGGTCTTCGGTCCGAATCGCTCGGGCGGACGGCTCGAGTCGAGCAAAGTGTTCGCGAAGCGGTTTATGGAACGGCACGGCGTTCCGACGGCGCGTGCTGCGATCGTGCATTCACTTGGCAGCGCGATGAAGGCGCTCGATGAATGGACGGGCGACGGTGTCGTGGTCAAAGCCGACGGATTGGCAGCCGGTAAAGGGGTCGTCGTCAGCGACAGCGTCGAGCACGCGCGCACCGTCGTAACCGATTGGTATTCGAACAACAAGATCCCCGGCGGCGGAACTGACGTGTTGCTGGAAGAGCGCTTGAGCGGCCGTGAGGTGAGTGTTTTCGCACTCGCGGACGGACGCGCGATGGTGCCGATGGCAGCCGCATGTGACTACAAGCGTGCCGGCGACGGCGACACCGGTCCGAACACCGGCGGCATGGGCGCCTATTCGCCGCCGTACGACTTTCCGATCGACATGTACGATCAAGTGCGCGAACGAATTCTAGCGCCGGTGCTGCGCGGTTTGCTCGCGGAAGGCGAAGCTTATATCGGCGTGCTGTATTGCGGCTTGATGTGGACCGAAGACGGCCCGTACGTCATCGAATTTAACGTGCGGTTCGGCGATCCGGAGACGCAGGTGCTGATGCCGCGCATTAACGGTGACTTCGCCGGCTTATTGAAATCGTGCGCGGACGGAGCGATGGATCTGACGCTTGCAACGCTTTCGACGCAAAGCTGCGTCGGCGTCGTGCTCGCGACAAACGATTACCCACGCAGCAACACGCCGCTTCGCGGGCTGAATGCGGACGTGTCGTTGCCGCGAGGCGCGCAAGCGTTTTGGGGCGGCACTGCACTTGTGGACGGGAGCGTCGAGACGGGCGGCGGACGCGTGCTGACGGTGACGGCACTCGGCGAGACCATTGCGGATGCCCGCGCGGCGTCGTACGACGCGGTCAAGATTCTCGCAAAACGCCTCGGCACAACCGAGTTGAGCTACCGCACGGATATCGGCGCCGTTCGCTAGCAGCAGCGACCTAACTGCCGTCGGGATAACCACCACGGTGCAATACCATGGGAAAGTACGGGAGCACTTCCGGCGCGCGGACAGTCGCGCGCCATCCTTCGGGATAGGGTTCGAGGCATGCGAAGAGCGGCGATCCGTTTCGTGATGCGGTGCCCACGATCGGCTCGAGTGCGCGACGCAAAGCATCAACGTCCGCTTCAAATCGGCGGCGGAAGCGTTCTTCAACGTCGCGAGTGCGTTTCATCGCGTCGCGTTGCGCTTCGCTACCGTGCGCTGTGAGCGTTACCGTTTTTGCGCCGCGCTCGTTTGAGGCAACCTTGACGTGGCCGCGTTTTTCGAGAAATCCGAGCGCCATCGCAATCGCTTCTTTTGACACGCCGGAGAGCATTGGAAGATCGGGGACGCGCGTTGGTTCGTTCAAGACGCGAATCACGTTCGCGTACAACGCGAACGACAGTTCGCTTTCGCGTTCGAACATCACGGCAAGCGCAAAGAGCACTTTTGAAAGCAACGGGATGAGTCGCCGTTCTTCATTCGGCTCCGGCGATGCCGCCTGACGCGGCGAGCGTGCCGTCTCGCGTTCGATTGACGAGAGGCCGTGGCCGAGGATCGGCAAACAGTCGGGCAGCGGCGTTGCCATCGCGCGAACGATCGACGCGAGGTGCGTGCGCAGCGCGTCGATCAGCGCGGCACCGAAACGTCGTCTCCATCGTTCTTCGAGTTCCGGAAGGAGTAAAGTCCACGTGTCTCGCGCGCATCGTCCACCGTCGGTTGGGCGTACGGTGTCACCGTCAATCGTGATGTAGCCCCAGCGATTCATGCCGTGAAAATTTGTTCGCGTGCGCGCGCGTGCCACTAACTCGGCAATTCCGATTCCCGTGTTTGGAACGAACTGCATGCAGTTCAGATACATCGCTACGGAGCCGAGCCACGGTCCGCTCTTGCCCCGTCCCCGTCCCGTCGCCGTGCGATGCGGCATACGGTGTTCAAATTCGTTGTCCAGCTCGATCGTAAGCGCGACGAGCGTCGCTGAAAGCAACGCCGTGAGCGGGAGTGCGTCCGATTTTTCCGGGTAGGATTGCCTCATGAGCACGATGATACATGGTGCCATCGCCGGAGCGGTTGGGACGATGGCGCTCGATGTTACGAGCTATGCAGATATGGCACTGCGCGCGCGCAGTTCGAGCGGATTACCGGCGGAGGTGGTAAAGCGACTTTCCGAGCGCGCCGGAATCCCGATCGAGAATGAGAATCGCGCGTCAGCGTTAGGCGCCATCAGCGGGTACATGGTCGGCGTGGGCGTCGGCGCTGTGTATGGTGCGCTCCGTCCGCGCGTGCCTCGCGTGCCGCTCATGCTTTCGGCGGTTGCGCTCGGCGCTGCAGCCATGCTCGCGAGCGATGTGCCTGCCACGCGCATTGGCGCAACGGATCCACGAACGTGGGGAATCGGCGGTTGGGTTTCCGACATCATTCCGCACATCGCATACGGTCTCGTGACCGCGGCAGTGTTCGATGCTGTTACCGATCGCGGTGGTCCCTCAGCCGAATCTTTGGAAGAGCCTAGCATGTTGGCCGAGGTCGAAGCCGTCGTCGTTGAAATCGATGACCTGAGTGATTAAGTCGCGCTAAATCAAGCTGAGTTGCGTGGGAACGTCCGCGACGATGCGTTCGAGGTTGCGCATCGGTGCGATCTGGTACGCCGCGTGCACGCGCATATCGATGGCGTCTGAAACCGCACGCGGGGCGTATTTGCCGCGGTAGAGGTCGGCGTATTGGGCAATGAGCTCGGGGCGAGATTCTTTCAAGTAGCGGAAGAATTCATCACGCGTAACGTCATGCAGATTAAGCGTGTTGTGCCAGATGCGGCGCGCGCCGGCTTCGCGGGCGCCACGCACGACGGCGTCGAGCTGCTCTTGTGCATCGGTGATTCCCGGCAGTACCGGTGCGAGCGCAACGCTGACGTCGATGCCGGCTTCGGCAAGCATCCTTACGGCGCGTAAGCGCTGACGGGGCGGCGCGACCGTCGGCTCGATCTCGCGTGCGAGCGATTCGTCCATCGTCGCAATACTGACCGAAACGCGTACGCCCGCAACACGAGCAAGCGATTGAAGCACGTCGATATCGCGCACAACGAGCGGCGAGCGCGTGATAATCGCCGGGGGCGTGCGGTAATCGCGTAAGGCTTCCAAGATACCGCGGGTAATCCGGTAGCGCCCTTCGAGCGGCTGATACGGGTCGGTCGCGGTGCCGATCGCGACGTCTTCGTGTTTCCAGGATCGCTTCGAGACTTCGGCGCGCACAACGGCCGGCGCATTAATCTTCACGTAGATGCGCGCGCCCCATTGCTGCATGCCGTCTTCCTCGAGAAATGTGTGCGTGCGGCGGGCGTAGCAGAAGCGGCATTGGTGGTAGCAGCCGCGATAGGGATTGATCGACCACTTGAACGGCATACCAGGGACGGCATTGATGACGCTCTTGGCCGTTTGCTCGATGACCTGGACGCCGCGCATGCATTGACTATACCGAACATATGTTCGATATGCAAGAACAGGCTTCGGATGTAACTCTAACGGGGCACGGAGGTTATTATTTAAGGCAATGGCTTACAGATTTCAGCCCAGCCCCTATAACCGCGGGACCGCCGCGGTCAACACCAACACGCTTCTCGGGCAAGTGCTCGGACTTACGGCTCTCGGCATGTGCCTCACGGCGCTTGGCGTCTACTTGTTTCCGAACGTCGGCTTTGGTGTCAGCCGCATCGCGTTCTTTGCGTCGTTCGTCCTGCTGATCATCATGCAGTTCGTGCGCCAGAACGGCCCGCTCGCACTCGTGATGTTCTATGCGTTCACGTTTCTCGAGGGCATCTTTCTTTCGCCGATCGTCGGATACTACGCGCATACTGCCGGCAACGAGGTTGTCTTCAATGCTGCGCTTACGACGGGTCTTGGCATGTTTGCCCTCGGTGCAATCGTCTACGCGACCGGCCTCGATCTGCGGCGGTTCCAGGGCATTTTTCTGATCGCGCTGCTTGCACTAGTCGTGATCGGCATCATCTCGTTCTGGGTGCATATCATCTCGCCCACCGCTTACTCGTGGGCCGTATTGGTGATCTTTAGCGGGCTCGTGCTGATCGATTTTGCTCGCTTGCGCGCAGGCGGCGACGGTCTTACGCCCGTCCAGATGGCAGTCTCGATCTACCTCGACGCGATCAATATCTTCCTCGCGATCCTGCAGCTCACGGGCGGCGGCGGCCGGCGTTCGAACAACTAAGCCGCCTTTTATCTAAGCTGGAACACCCGTTCGTGTGTTGAAATAACAGTACGGATCATGTGCGGCATTACGGGGATCATAGCGCCGGGACGCGACGCAGCGCGACTGGCGTATTTCGGGCTTTATGCGCTTCAGCACCGCGGACAAGAGTCGGCGGGTATCGCCGCGGCAGACGGCGGCACAATACGGTCGCACAAAGATATGGGCCTCATCGGCGCGATTTTCGATGAGGACGTGCTCGGGCAGCTCTCCGGCTATATCGCAGTTGGCCACACGCGCTACTCGACGACCGGTTCGTCCGTTGTCGTCAACGCTCAACCACTGCTCGAATCGACCGAGATCGGCGACTTTGCGTTTGCGCATAACGGCAACCTGACCAATACCGACGAATTGCGCGAAGCGCTTTCTCCGACGACGACGCTGCAAGCAACGTCGGACTCCGAAGTCATGGCGAAGACGATCGTCGAGGCGCCCGGTACCATGCTCGACCGCATCAAGCACGTCCTCACCGTCGCGCGCGGCGCCTATTCGATCGTGCTCTGCACGAAAGACGAACTCTTCGCATTCCGCGATCCGTGGGGCGTGCGTCCGCTCTGCATCGGAACGTTTCCGGACGGCGGCTATGCGGTCGCTTCGGAATCGTGCGCGCTGCCGACGATCGGCGCGCTGTATTTACGTGAGATCGAACCCGGCGAAGTCGTTCGCATGACACCGCATGGCGTCGAATCGCTTCGCGTCGTGAAAGAAGATGCGCGTCCGGCAATGTGCATGTTCGAGTACATCTACTTCGCGCGCCCGGATTCGACGCTTAACGGCCGTTCGATCTACATGGCGCGTTACGCCATGGGCCGTGCTCTCGCGAAAGAACATCCCGTCGATGCAGACGTCGTAATGGCGATCCCCGATTCGGCCGTACCGGGCGGCATCGGCTATGCTGCGGAGAGCGGCTTGCCGTATATCGAAGGCCTGATCAAGAATCGGTACATCGGGCGCACGTTCATCAGTCCCGATCAAAACATGCGTTCACGCGGCGTGCAGTTGAAGTTCAACCCGGTGATCGAGAATCTGCAAGGTCAACGCGTCGTTGTCGTGGACGACTCGATCGTGCGCGGCACGACGACGCCCCGCATCGTGAGTTTGCTGCGCGAAGCCGGTGCGAAAGAAGTGCATCTGCGCATCACCTCGCCGCCAATCAAGCATCCGTGCTATCTCGGCGTCGACATGGCGACGTACGACGAATTGATTGCAGCAAATTACACGATCGAAGAGATTCGTGCAAAGACGGGGGCGGACTCCCTCGGATATCTGAGTCTCGACGGACTCGTTGAAGCGACCGGACGCAAGCGCGAGGAGATGTGCCTCGGCTGCCTTACCGGCGTGTATCCCAACGTTCCGCTTGCGCACGAACCGCGCGCCGTTGCCGGTTAATACGCCGGCGTGGTCGTTCTCTTAACCGGCGGTTCACGCGGCATCGGAGCGGCTGCCGTTCGTACGCTCCATCGCGACGGACACGACGTCATTTTCACCTACGCAACGAAAGCTGAGGAAGCGCAACGATTAGCGCAAGACCTTGGTCCTTATGTTCGCGCGATTCACTGCGATCTCGCCGATCACGCGAGCTTGCCCGCCGTGATCCATACGTGCATCTCGTCGTATGGCCGTATCGACGTGCTCATCAACAACGGCGCGGTCTTCGCGGAGAATTCGTTTTTCGAGAACGACTACGATACGTGGCGGCGTGGCTGGGACCGAACGTTTGCAATCAATCTCTTCGGTACGGCGAACCTCACATTTCTTGCATTGCAGCATATGCGGCGACAGGGCCGCGGAAAGATCATCAACATCACGTCTCGCGCCGCGCATCGCGGCGAGTTGAGTTTCGCCGACTACGGCGCGAGTAAAGCTGCGCTCGTGAACCTCACGAAATCGATCGCCCGCTCCTGCGGACAGTACGGTATCAGCGCAATCTCTATTGCGCCGGGATTTATCGAAACCGATATGGCGGCGGCCGATCTCGAAGTTCCGCAGCGGCGCGCGGAGCTCGAAGCGGAAGTGCCGCTCGGCTACATCGGAACGGCGGAAGAAGTCGGTGAGGTCATCGCATTCTTCGCATCGGAACGCGGCAACTACGCGAACGGTGCGACGATCGATCTCAACGGCGGCAGCTATGTTCGCTAAGGGCGACCTTCGGTTCGGGTCGCTCGTCTTTTCGCAGAGCGCGTTCGTCCTCGCGGCCTCTGTTCTCGTCGGTTTGGGTGGCGGCTTTGGCGCGGTACTCTTTCGCGCACTGATCAACGCCGAGCATACGCTCGCGTTCGAAATCGTCGGCGGCGGCTTGCATGCGGTCCTCGGTATCGGCGGCGTCATCGTCCAGCTCGCACTCGGCGGTATCATCGCTTCGTGGATAGCGACGACGTTTGCGCCTGAGGCGAAGGGTCATGGCGTACCTGAGGTAATAGAAGCCGTTGCATTGCGCGGCGGCAATATGCGACCGCGCGTGATTGCGATCAAGGCGATTGCATCCGCAACGTCAATCGGTTTCGGCGGAAGTTGCGGTCGCGAAGGTTCGATCGTGCAAATCGGGTCGACGATCGGGTCGGTTCTCGGCCAACTCTTTCGCGCGCCTGCGCGGATCGTGCGTACGCTCGTCGCGTGCGGTGCCGCCGCCGGTATCTCAGCGACGTTCAATGCGCCGATCGGCGGCGTGTTTTTTGCCGCGGAAGTCATTCTGGGTGAGTTCGCCCGCGGTCGTTCGCGGCGATCGTCGTATTGTCCGTGATTTCTGCCGTCGTCGGTCGCGCCTTTTTAGGCAATCACCCGTCGTTCAAGGCGTTGGCGTTCGTATTGATATCGCCGCTCGAGCTCATTTTTTACGCGATCCTCGGGTTGGTCGCAGCCGCATGGGCCACGGGATTCGTGCGCATGCTGTACTTCTTTGAAGACGGATTCGACCGGTTCAAGATTTCCGCCTCGATCAAGGGCGGCGCAGGCTTCGCGCTCGTCGGCGTCATCGGAATTTTCTATCCGCAGGTCTTCGGCGTGGGTTACGATTCGATGCAAGCCGTGCTCGATCGGCACGTCGCCGCGCCGCATGCCTTAAGCCTCGCAATTCTCAAACCGCTTGCAACGTCGATTACGCTCGGCGCCGGCGGATCGGGCGGTGTGTTTGCGCCGTCGCTCTTCACCGGCGCGTTTCTCGGCGACGCGTTCGGACGCGTCGTGCACGGACTGTTCCCCGCAGTGACCGCGCCTGGCGCGGCATACGGCCTCGTCGGAATGGCCGCAGTGTTTGCCGCGGCCGCGGAAGCGCCGATTACGGCGATCATGATCGTCTTCGAAATGTCGGCCGACTACACGATCATTCTGCCGCTGATGGTGTGCGTCGTGATCGCGACGCTGCTCGGGCGCAAGTTCCTTGGCGCGACGATCTACGAGAGAAAGCCGCTGCGTCGCGGCATCGATTGGCAGCGTGTGCGCCGGCCGCGATTTTTGAGCCGCATCACCGTTTCGACGATCGGCCGTACACCGCCGGTGATCGCGGAATTGAACGACCGGATTGACGACGTCGTCAAGCGCGAAGCCGATGCCGGTGAGTTAGCGGTGCCCGTCTGCAATAACGGGCGCTTCGTCGGCGTTGTCACCTCTGCAGAATTGGCGAGTGCAGTCGCGGCCGGCAACGGCGAGCAACCGGTGCATACGATCGTGCGCACGTCGAACGATGTCTTGCGGCCGGAGGACCCAGTCGAACGCGCTGCGACGCTTATGGCTGAAGCGTCAACGCCGTTGCTTCCGGTCGTCAACGGCTCGGAGGCACGGCTCGTCGCCGTCGTGGCGCGACGCGACGTGCTTCAAGCGTATCGGAGCCTCGTCGACGCATGATCGTCTTCAAGGAGTCGCCGCTCATTTTGACCGACGGTGCGATCGAAACCCGCGTCGTATACGAGTTTCATCGCGATCTCAACGAGTTCGAGGTCTTCACGCTGCTCGGCGACGAGCAAGGACGTGCGATTCTTCGCGAAATCTATGCGAGCTATGCGGCAATTGCGAAGCGTTTTGATCTGCCGATGCAACTCGGTACGCCGACGTGGCGCGCGAGCCGTAACTGGACGAATGATGTGGCCGGCGTCAACGCACACGCCGCAGCGTTACTCCGCGACGCTGCCTCCTCCAGCGGCGCGCGAACGGTAATTGCGGGCGTCATCGGACCGTCGTGCGACGGCTACGAGCCGTCGAAGGCGCTCTCGACGGATAACGCGTTCGAATATCATCGCGAACAGGCAGCAGCGCTCGCATCGGCGGGCGTGGACCTCTTGTACGCGCCGACATTTCCGGCGATCGATGAATTGCATGGTGCCGCTCGCGCGATGAGCGCCACGCAGCTGCCATTTGCCGTCGCGCCGATGGTGCATCCCGACGGCACGATGATGGACGGCACGCCGCTCGCTGCCGCCATTGCACGACTGGACGACGATGCAGCAGCGCGCCCGTGGCACTATATGCTTGGATGTCTGTATCCGACGCACGCGGCAACCGCACTCGAAGCACTGTTCCGCGGTGCGCCTGCGCTCGCACATCGCGTCGTGGGGTTGAAAGCGAACGGGTCGCCATTGGCGCCGGAGTCGCTGGACGGGTCCACGGCGCTTGAGACGGCGCCGCCGGAACAATTCGCGCGGGATCTGTGGGAGTGCGCGCAGACCTTCGGACTTCACGTGCTCGGTGGATGCTGCGGCACCGATGCCAGACACGTCGACGCTCTTGCAACCGTAGCAACGTCCAAAGGTTAGACTTTAGCCCTGTAGTTGCGCTTGTTCGAATTCAAATTTTGCGAAGCCATTGCGGGCGTCGTTAAACCCGCGCGCGTACGTTTGGTAGATGGCTTCTGCGTCGTCGAAACCTCCGACCGACACGGGAAGCACGGCGTCGGGTCGCATCAGGTAGAAGTCGGATGCAAAGAGTCGCAGCGCGATATTTTCGATCTCGCTGGTATATCCCCCGGCCGCATCGCGCGGCATCATCTGAATCGCGCGCTTGCAAAGTGATTCAAAGTACGCGCTCCGGACATTTGCCTCCAGATTAACTCGCTGCAATGTGCCGAACGAACCTAATCCGAGTTGCACGGCGTTCGTATAGTGATCGAGCTCGAGCGGAGGATCCATCATGATGACGTCACATTTTCCGCAGCTGCGCGCGCGATACCGATCGGTGTGTTTTCGGTTACTCCGCCGTCGCAATATTGTTGCGGTCCGGAGCCGTCCGCAGCCGGCAAGAGGATGGGATCGAACGCGATGGGGAGTGCCGCCGAAGCCTGAAGGCTGTCGATAAGGAGATTCGGCGTTGCCTCGCGCAGCACGGCGCTTGGCGCTACCGTCGCGCGGACAGCGGTACGTGCTCGGCGCGCGATTTCAGGGTTCGCTTTTAATTCCGGCGCGAGGTAAAAGTACTCCGGCGCACTACGCGTCAGATTCGTCACCGTCCATGCAAACGGAATGACGACGGGACGTTGCGGATCGATGTGCGCGGCCAGAAATTGACGAAGGTGAGCGCCGTCGATCACGCCCATAACGTTAGACGTAAGCCCGATGCCGAGGTGGACAGCCTGTTCGAGTCGGGTTCCGACGCCGGCGTCTGGATTCACGATCTTCGCGTATTCGGGCTTGAGGCGGACCGCGTGTTGTTGCGCGATGGTGTACCAAAGATCGCGTAGCTTGCTGTACTGAGCCGTGGCGACGAAATAACCGTTGAGCGCACCGATCGAGGTCCCGCAAACGAACCTGTACGGTCGTAGCGGTTGGCCATCCTGAATGCCCCGAGCCTGGACGAAATAGTCGATAATTCCGCCTTCGTATGCGCCTCGCGCGCCGCCGCCGCTTAGGACCAAAGCCCGATCGACCCGATTAGGATGGTCCCGATCTATCGGCTGCGCCCCTCGTGCGACCGTAGGAAAAGCCCCGGCGGTACCAAGCAGGGCTGCGACTCGGAGGAAGGCCGCTCGTTTGAGATCGCCGTCGTGCATAAGTTCGGACGGTCCTTTGCCGGAACGATAAGGCTATCGTAGCGTGGCCTGCTCGGACGGCCTATCCGAATGCACGCCTACCCAATTTTGGGTATGTCTCCGGCGCTTGCTCGCGGCCTATTCTCGGTGCAGGAGGTATGCTGCATGAGAAAGGTCGCTGCCGCAGCGCTCGCGATGAGCGTCATTACGGCCGCTTGCTCGGGTCACAACGGTTCAGCGCTCCCACCTACGGGTGGGGCGGGCAGCTCGCCGAGTGCGCTCGGCGTCCACACAACGCGTTCCGCTGCGGCAGCGACCGCGCCACTAGGATGGGCGACAACAGCAACACAAGTCTTTCCACTCGCGAACGCTACCGACCTCGGTGCGTTATCGTCGTCAAAATCGGTCACCGTTCGCCTGGGTCTGCAACTGCACAACATCGATGCGCTCAAGAGCCTCATCGCATCGGGACAGACGATCTCTCCAGGAACATTTAACGCACAATACGCGCCAACCGCGAGCGACGTCCAAGCCGTAACGTCGTATCTGCAGTCGAAGGGTTTGACGAGCGTCATCGTCGAGCCGAATAACATCATCGTCAGCGCGACGGGTACTGCAGCGCAAATTAGCGCCGCATTCGATACGAAGCTTCATTCGTTCACGCAAAACGGCGTGACCGTTTTTGCGAACACGACACCGGCATTCGTACCATCGAGCCTCGGCAAGATCGTCGTTGCCGTTATGGGATTGAACAACGCGCAGACGTTCAAAGCGACGCCGAAGAAAGGCACGACGCAGCCGGCACCGACGCCGGCCCCGACGCCGGCTGCGCAACCGGAGACGCCGTGCGACGTCTATAGTCTCGACATCGTCGGGCTGCCTTCGCCGCAACCGGAACCTTCGGGCGTCTCGAACACGATCGGATGCTTGCGCAACTACACGCCGGCGGACTATTGGCGCGCGTACGGCGCAATGAACGCCGCAGCCGCGACAGGCGTCAACGTTGCGATCATGGCTGAAGGCAGTGTCTCGCAATCCGTCGCGGATCTGCGCACGAACGAACAAGGCGATGGTTTGCAGCAAGTGCCGGTTGTCGTGAAGCAAGTCGGCGTTGCGAGCACCGATACATCGGGCGACGACGAGTGGACGCTCGACATGACCGCATCGAGCGGTATGGCGCGTGCCGTGAAAACGATCTACCTATACGATACGACGTCGCTAACCGATAGCGATATCGCTCTCGAATTCAATCACTGGGTTACGGACGATGTTGCAAAGGTCGGCAACGCATCGTTCGGCGGATGTGAATTCAGTCCGTACCTCGACGGGTCGATGCTCGTTGACGATGAGATTCTCTTACAGGGCGCGGCGCAAGGACAGACGATGTTCGCATCGTCGGGCGATACCGGCTCGTTCTGCTCCGTCGGCAATCCGAACGGCGTGCCCGCAGGTTTACCGCTGGTCGAATATCCCGCCGCATCGCCGTACACGGTTGCCGTCGGCGGCACGACGCTCGCATCGATGAACGACGGTTCGTACCAAGGCGAAGCCGGTTGGAACGCCGGCGGCGGCGGTGTGAGCCAATTCGAATACTCACCGGTGTGGCAGCAAAGCGTGCAGCCTGCAGATGCAACGGGCGTCGCCGGATTCCGCGGCGTTCCCGACATCGCAATGGATGCGGATTTACAAACCGGCATGGTGCTCTATGTCAGCGGCACCGGCTGGACCACGATCGGTGGAACGAGTCTTGCGTCACCGCTCGCTGCCGGCGTATGGGCGCGCATGTTGCAAGTGCATCCGACGCTCGGTTTCGCGGCACCGCAACTCTATAAAGAATACACCTCGAACACCGCGGGCTCCATCTCGAGCGTGCAGCCGGCAACGCGACCCGTCGGCGGATTCCACGACGTCTTGATCGGCGCGAACGGCCTGTTCACCGCACTGCCCGGCTACGACTACATCACTGGCTTAGGAAGCCTCGATGTGGGCGTAACGAGCCAAAAGCTGTAGGTGCCTCCTACACCTAGCGGGTCCTCAGCCCGCTAGGGCGCGCCGGCTGCAAGGACAGCCGGCGCGCGACTGCATGCATGGCACGTGATGCGCCGAATACGACCGGAATGGCCCGGCGGAAGTGGCGCGCCCTTCCCTGCGTGATGATCGTCGTTGCTCTAACGGCGTTCGCCGGATGCACGCGCGGCACCATTCCGCGCGAGGCCCACGTATTGCGCATCGCCTTTGCCGGCGATCCTGCCTCGCTCGTTCCGCTCATTACGATCGATCAAGACGTTATCTGGCTCGAAGCGCTCTTTTGCGAGACGCTCGTCGGACTCGATGCGCGCAATCGCGTCGTCCCTATTCTCGTAACGCGCGTTCCCTCGCGCGCAAATGGAGACATTTCCGCGGACGGCACACGCATTACCTATCACTTGCGGCGCAATGTGCGGTTCGCAGACGGCGCACCATTCTCATCGGCGGATGTTGCGTTTACGTATCACGCCATCTTCGATCCGCGCAATCGCGCGACGTCGTTGGAAGCGTATCGACGGATCGCATCGCTGCAAACGCCCGATCCATACACGGTAGTCATTCGTTTGCGCGAGCCGTGGAATGCGGCGGTGCGCGCGCTCTTCGCGCATTCCGATTATCCGTACGGGATTTTACCGAAGCACGCGTTTGCAGACACCAAAGTCGTCGGTACGTCATGGGAAAATGCACCGTTCGGCACGGGAGCGTTCCGCGTGACGGCGTGGAAACGCGGCGATCGCATCGTCTTGGAGCGCAATCCGTACTTTTCGCCCAAGCCGAAGCTGTCGCAAATCGTGATGCAGATCGTGCCGAATCTCAACTCCAACTTCGTGGCGTTGCAGTCGGGCGCAACCGATGTCGGACGCCTCACGCCCGACAATGTGGAACAAGCGGAGCATCTCTCAAACGTGCGTGTTGTCCGCACACCCGAGAACGCGACCGGATTTTTGTATTTGCAGACGCAGGCCGCGCCGACCAACGATATCCACGTGCGACGTGCGATCGCTTATGCGATCGATTCGAACGAACTCGCGAACATCTGGCATCGCCAATACCCGAACGCGGGATCATTTCTGCCGCCGCCGATTATCTCGTGGGACGCTCCGGCGATTCACCCGTATCCGCACGATATTCGCGCCGCAGAGCGCGAGCTGAGCGGATCTGGCTGGCGGCTGGGTGACGACGGATGGAGCAAAGGCGGCGATGCGCTGTCCGGTGTGATCGGCGCGGATGCCGAGAATCCGATTGGCGTGCGCATCGCAACGCTCGTGCAATCGCAACTCGCCGCTGCCGGCATGCACTTCACGGTCAAAACGAATCCGACCCGAACGTGGTTCAGCTTCGAGGGATTATTGCGCAACGGGAAAGCGTCCATCGTGACCGAGGCGTGGGTCGGCGGCGGCGATCCCGAACAATCGTTGAACCTGCGCTGCGTTCAGGCAGTTTCCGGCGGATCGAACCACTCCTTTTACTGTTCCAAACGCTTCGAAGCGCTGTTTGACGATCAATCGCGGACGCCCAATCAAGCGCAGCGCGATCGCGACTTCAACGAGATCCAGCAGCTCATCCACGACGACGCGCCCGTGATTCCGCTCTACTACGAAGTCTACTTCGACGGCGTCAACCGCCGTGTGACCGGCCTGCAACGCAACATGCTGCAAATTCCCGTTCACCCTGAAAACTGGGACGCGCGCTAAGCCTTGTTGTCATCCTGAGCGCAGGTGCGAAGCACCGGAGTCGAAGGATCGTGAGGTGCGTTTGAATTGAGGCGGTCCTTCGACTGTGTTCGCTGTGCTCACTTCGCTCAGGATGACACTGTCGTATCTCCCGAGCGTAGGTGCGAAGCACCGGAGTCGAAGGATCGTGAGGTGCGTTTGAATTGAAGCGGTCTTCGACTGCGTTCGCTGCGCTCACTTCGCTCAGGATGACACTGTCGTATCTTCTTGTCATCCTGAGCGTAGGTGCGAAGCACCGGAGTCGAAGGATCGTGAGGTGCGTTTGAATTGAAGCGGTCTTCGACTGCGTTCGCTGCGCTCACTTCGCTCAGGATGACACTGTCGTATCTTCGTGTCATCCTGAGCGCAGGTGCGAAGCACCGGAGTCGAAGGATCGTCAGGTGCGTTTGAATTGAGGCGGTCCTTCGACTGTGTTCGCTGTGCTCACTTCGCTCAGGATGACACTAGCGGATATACAATTCGCTCGAACGGGTGTCGGGCGACTCCCAGCCGGCGCGCGCGAGTTCCGGTGTATCGGATTCTTGTTTTGGATAGCCGACGCAGAGATAAGCGATCAAACGCCATTGTTCGGGAACGTCGAGCGTCTCAGTAACGATGCCTGGTTCGAGAATCGACACCCATCCTGCACCGACGCCTTCAGCGCGTGCGGCGAGCCAAAACGTGTAGACGGCCATCGTTGCAGAATACGCGAGCGTTTCGGGCATGGTCGCGCGTCCCAAGCCTTTGCCGGTCAGCGTTTCGTCGTCGCAAAAAACGGCGAGATGGACGGGCGCTTCACGCAACCCCGAGAGTTTCAAACCCGCATAGCGCTTCGCGTCCTCACCGGTGTATCCGGCGAGCGCTTTTGCGTTTTCGCGTTCGAAGGACGCGATGATCGCCGAGCGCCGCTCCGGCGTGCGGACTTCCACAAAACGCCACGGTTGCGAATACCCGACGGACGGCGAGAGCGACGCTTCACGTACGAGTCGCTGCAGGAGCCCTTGGGGCAACGGCTCGCGTTTGAAGTGGCGCACGTCGCGCCGCCATTGAAACAGCTCCGCAAGCTTCTCGCGAAACGTTTCGTCGAAGTGCGGGGCGTTCACGTTTCCGGAAAGTTTCGTTCCCGAACCGCGGTTGCGTAGTCGCGCAATGCGGCGATCGATTGCGCGCCGATCTCGGCGAACCGCCGTGCAAACGGCGGCGAATGCGGATACATCCCAAGCAGATCGTGCAGTACGAGTACCTGCGCGTCGCATGCGTTGCCGGAACCGATACCTATCGTGAGAACCGACAGGCGTTCGGTCAGCTCGCGCGCGATGTCGAAGTCAACCACTTCGAGCACGATCGCATACGCGCCGGCGTCTTCGACGGCGAGTGCATCTTCGAGAAGACGGTCGCGGTGCGTACGCTTGCGATACCCTGGCCCGAGACCCGCGGTCTGCGGTGTCACACCGATATGTCCGACGACGGGAATCCCGCAACGAGCGATCGCGCGAACGCGATCGGCTTCGTGCCTGCCGCCCTCGAGCTTTACGGATTGCGCGCCCGCTTCTTTGACGAAACGAATGGCGTTGCGGACTGCCTCTTCGTCGCTGACTTGATACGAGCCGAACGGCATGTCGGCGACGATATGCGCGCGTGCAGTGCCGCGAGAAACGGCCGCGGTGTGATGGATCATTTGCTCCATCGTTACCGACGTCGTTTCGTCGTAGCCGAGTACGACGTTTCCGAGACTGTCGCCGCAGAGAATCCAGTCGATCCCAGCCTCTTCAGCAAAGCTCGCGAACGGCGTATCGTACGCGGTGACCATTGGGACGACCGAGGTGCCTTTACGCCGCTTGATGGCTCCGGCGGTGATGCGACGCAGCGCCGGGCCCTTTGCAGGCTCGTACGGGCGCGCGTCGTCCTTGGCGATATTGGACGCGACCATAACTCCGCTCGTTTCGGGCTACAAGCGCGCGGGTACTCCTTTGGACATGAGTACCGAAAAGCGCGACAGCATCACGGACGAAGTCAAGAAAGGCGTGCAGGACGTGCGCGACAGTGCAGGGGCGGCTATGCATCACTCCGCGGCGGAAGCAGAACGCGAACGCCGCGAGACCGAGGGCGATACAATGACCCCCGGCGAGAAGATGGCCTCCGGTGCCGATGAGGCGAAGGAACGCATAAAAGAGGGCGTAGATAACGCTAAGCGCAGCGTTCGCGACAACACCTAAACGGTCGTCGCGCTCCTCGATTCGCGCGCTGACTCCCATGCGAGCAGCGCGCGTTTCTTTTCCGTCCCCCATTTGTAGTTGCCGACGATGCCGGTGCTCGCAATGACGCGATGGCAGGGAATGAGCACGGCAACGGGGTTCGATCCAAGCGCGTTGCCCACGGCACGTGCGGCGTTGGGTTCTCCGATGTCGCGCGCCAGATCGGCGTAGGTTTTGACGGCACCGGACCGCACGTTGAGCAGCGCGTTCCAAACACGCAGCTGAAAGTTCGTTCCGCGCACGTGCAGATGCAACGGAGTGTCGTCGTCGCCGAACGCGCGTGACGCAATCGATTCCGCCACGCGATCATCGCGCACGAATGTCGCGTTCGGTAGCGATGTACGCGAGGGATCGAACGTGAACCCCGGCTCGACGAATTCGAGCATCGCGACGCCGCGCGTCGTCGTCCCGGCGAGCATCAAGCCGAACGGCGTCTGCGCGAAGCCGTACGTCACATCCAGTGACGCTCCGCCGGATTTATACTCGCCGGGTGACATCGCATCGATCGACACAAAATGATCGTGCAAGCGCGCGGGGCTGGAGAGCCCGACGTCGAGTGCGGCATCCAGAACGCTTGCGTTGCGGTCCAGCAATGCCTTCGCCGACTCGAGCGTGAGCGCCGCAAGAAATTGCTTCGGCGTGACGCCCGCGTACCGCCGGAAGAGCCGTTGAAAATGGAACGGACTCAAACCGGCGTCGTTGGCGACGTCGTCGAGCGACGGCTGTTCGTGCCGGTGCTCGATGAGGTAATCGATGGCTTTCGCCACTCGTTCGTAATCGGTATCCATGACGCAATCGTACGCTCCGGCGCTTCGCCGGACGACCCGGTTGTTGCTTTTGCGGAATAGGGGGTAGAAGCAAGAGGGCGGGTACCTAAAGAGCAACAGGGGGTTAGCCATAGCGGTTGCGGGATTGATGCGTTCGCGCGTCAACGAGCGCCTCGCGCGCGCGGCTCGTTTTCCGGTCACCTTGATCGTCGCGCCGGCCGGCTTTGGAAAGACGGTCGCGCTTCGCGATTTTCTGGCGACATCGCGCGTTGACGGCGTGCGGTACGACGTGCCGCGCGAAGATGCGACGCTGCTCGCGTTCGTGCACGGCTTAGCGCGCGCGATCGAACCGATTGCCCCGAGCGCCATATCGGCGTTTCCACAAATTCAGTCGCGCATTCTGCAAGAGCCGTCGGCGGTTTCGACGTTGAGCGAGTGGTTCAACGAGCACCTTCGACGAGTCGTCGCAACGATCGTCATCGACGATCTGCACCACGCCGCGGTCGATCCGCGCGTGGTCGAACTTCTCGTCGCCCTCATCGAACGCACGACCGGACGGATCAATTGGATCGTCGCGACACGCTCGGACGCCGGGCTTCCCGTCGCGTCATGGCTCGGATACGGACGCATCGATGTTCCGGTCGGCGAGCACGACCTGCGCTTCAGTGAAGACGAAGCGTTCGCGGCTGCGGAAGAAGCGGACGCGGCGATCGCGCACGACGAGATCGCGGCGCTACGCGAACTCACCGGCGGCTGGCCCGTCGCACTTTCGATTGCGGTTCGCACGCGGACGCATGCCACCGACCTCCGCGCGGCAACGACGGGCGCTCGCGAAATGGTCTACCGCTACTTAGCGGAGCAAGTCTACTCGGGACTTAGCGCCGAGCAGCAATCGTTTCTTCTTGATTCCTCCGTCTTCTCGTCATTCGATGCGTCGATCGTTGCGGCGCTGGGCGGCTCTCCGTCGTTGCTCGCGGAGTTGCGGCGCGAGGCATCGTTCATCACCGAAGCGACGCCCGGCGTCTTCCGGTATCACGATCTTTTTCGTGACTTTCTCGATTCCGAACTTAGGCGCGCGGGACACGACCGGACTACGCGCGCCTACACTCGCGCAGCCCAAATTCTCGAGTCCCGGCAGGAAACGGCTCGCGCGCTCGCGCTCTACACCGCGGCCGCGGATCGCGCGTCGGTCGCGCGATTGCTGGCCGAGCGCGGCGCAGATGTGTACGAGCACGGTGAAGCGGAATCGATAGCCAACGCGCTTGCGCTGTTGGAACCGGGAGAACTCGTCGATGCGCGCGTCCTTGCCGTCAAAGCCATCTCACTCTCGGGGCGCGGGCACTTCAATGCCGCCGAGCGTGATTTCGTGGAGGCAATTGCGCGCGCAGACGATACGGAAGTGCGGTTGTCGATCGTTCACCGGTATGCGATTGAATTGATTCGCCACAATCGCGATGCCATTGCGCTGCTTGCGCCATATGCGGCGGACGCCTGCATTACGCCCGCGCGCCGCGTGCCGTTACTCGGCACCTATGCAAGTGCGCTCGCACGGGCCGGTTCCCTCGACCAGGCGGTGGATGTGATCGCTGAAGCCGTCGCGCTCATCGATGCCGGTGTTTCCGATGCCGTGCGCGCGCGTTTCTATCAACAAGCCGCGTACGTGCACCACCTCTTACCCGATCGCGGGAATGCATGGAACTACGCCAACCTGGCCATCGAACTCGCGACGGCGTGCGGGTTGTTCGACGTGGTGGCACGCGGATATAGCGAGCTCTACACGATCGTGTACGACGACGAAGACGATCCGATTGAAAGTCTCGCGCTGCTCGACCGGTTGATCGAAGCGGCGCGGAAAAGCGGCGGCGTTCAGACGCGCATGTACGGTCTGCTCGCTTCCATCGACATCGAAACGAGCCGCGGAGACGATCTCGCGATCGAACGGTTGGACAAAGAGATCGCCCGCACCGGAGGACTGCTCCCGCACACCGTAGCGGAGACGCTGCTGCCCTCACGCGCGTTGCGCGCGGCGTGGAACGGCGATTTCGACGAAGCGTACGCGACCATCGCCGGGACGGAAGACGCGGTGACGGGGAGCGCGCGTCGTGCATACCGTCTCGCGGAGATCGCGCTCTACGCCTTCGCTTGCGGACGAACGGAAGAAGCAACCGACGCAATCACACGCGCGCATGAAGCGTTTGCCGTGTCGCGCCAGAGTTCGCATCGTACGGCGCGCGTGCTGCTCCTCTTTGCGATCGTCGAACTCATGCGCGGACACACAACGGCCACGCATCGCTTTATCTCCGAAGCAGAGGAGACGATGCAGCGGAAGGGGCGACTTCACGCGCTCATTCACGCGGTGCGCACGTATTACCGGCGCGCGCTCGGCCAAAGTGAACCGGCGGAAATCGCCGCAGCGCTCGAACGTTTGCGCGCGGCGCACTTCGGCGGCTTCGCGCGCCTGCTGGCCAAATTGCCGTTCCCCGAGGAGATGTCCGGCGGCGGCTACGCCGTGCTCACGCCGGCGGAACGCGAAATTCTGTTGCTGTTGGCTGCGGGTGCGAGCTCGAAAGAGATCGCCGTCAACACCGGACGCAGTTCGCAGACGGTTGATACACACATTCGCTCGCTTTGCCGGAAGCTCGAATGTAGCGGACGACGCGAGGCCGTCGCGTTAGCAATTAAATCGGGTTGGGTACGGAGTTAGCCGAATTGATGAAACGTACGCTTGCGTTGTGGACTGTGGGCGCGTTGCTCGCCGGTTGTTCCGGTAATGGCGGACCGGCATCCGCGGTCATGCCTTCGCATCCGGTGTCGTCTCATAGCCGGTCGCCGCAAGACAGTGCCGCCGGGCTACCGGGCGGCGACAGTGCTGCGGGACTGCCTGGAGGCGATAGCGCGGCCGGCCTTCCCGGCGACATCGCGACGTCGCTGCTCGGATCGAACGGCCTCGCGTGCAAACCGGCGGTGGCGCAAGGCACCGTAAGTTGTACGGTCGCGCTCAACATCAATGCGGGCGCGATTGCCGATGCGCTCCTTTCTCTCTCGCTCGTGCCCGGGTTCCATCCCGCGGACTTGCGGAGCGCCTACGGCTTGAACGGAAGCGGCGCGACGACCGTCGCAATCGTTGACGCGTACGACGATCCGGCGATCGAAGCCGATCTGGCCGTCTATCGCACGACCTTCGGTCTCGGCGCGTGCTTGACCCTGAATGGATGTTTCCGAAAGATCGACGAGCATGGCGGCAGGTCGTATCCATCATTCAATATGGGATGGTCGGAAGAAGAAGCGATCGACGTCGAGATGGTTTCCGCGATTTGCCCGCATTGCTCGATTCTGCTCGTCGAAGCGAATTCGCCGACGTTCGACGATCTCACGGCCGCGGTCGATACGGCCGTCGCGCAAGGCGCGACGATCGTGAGCAACAGCTACTATGCGCCGGAGTGGAGCGGCGAGCGAAGCTATGACGTGCACTACAATCACGCGGGCGTTGCGATGACGGCGTCTTCGGGCGATCAGAAGTACGCGTCGTACCCGGCGGTTTCGCCGTACGTCACGTCGGTCGGCGGAACGGTGTTGCAGAAGAGCGGTTCGACGTTCACGCAGCAGTCGTGGTACTGGACGGGACACGGGTGCAGCGCATACGAACCGCGTCCGTCCTGGCAGAACGCGATGACATCTTGCAGCGGTAAGGCCGGAGTCGATGTTGCCGCGATTGCGGATCCGCAATCCGGCGTGTCGATGTACGACGCGCTCGCGGGCGGATGGCTCGTCGCGGGTGGAACGAGCGTGGGAGCGCCGATTGTCGCTGCCGCCTACGCGCTTGCGGCCAACCATGCTACAACGCCGTACGTGTATGCGCATCGCACGTTGTTGCAACGCGTCGCGCGCGTACCGTTCAGCGTCTATACCGGTTTGGGTTCACCGGCGGGTCTGGGCGCGTTCTAGTCCCTTAACTTGCCTTTGAAAACGATGCGCTGATCGATTCGAGTTCGCGGCGTTTCGTTTCGGGTACGGCGACGCGCACGAATATGATAGTCACGACGCACAAGAACGCGTAAATCGCAAACGTCAGCGGCGAGCCTAGAGTTTTGACCATCGTGAGGAAGAAGATCGAAACGAGGAAGTTTGCCGCCCAGTTCCCAGTCGTGGCGATCGACATCGCGCGCCCGCGAACCGGAAGCGGATAGATTTCCGAAATGAGCAGCCAAACGATCGGGCCAAGACTGAAAGCAAAGCACGCGACGTAGAGGATAAGACTGCCGACGGCAATTCGGGAGAGCGAACCGGTCAGTCCGTGCGATGCGAAACCGAGCGAAAGCGCGGCAAGCCCAATCGCCATACCGGTAACCCCTACGTAGAGTAACGGCTTGCGACCGACGCGATCGATGAACGCGATCGCAATGACGGTGGCGCATACGTTGACCAACGCAACGACGGTCGTTGCAAGGATTGCCGTCCTCGCCGCGGCGTAGCCCGCCATTTGAAAAATGTGCGGACCGTAGTAGATGACCGTGTTGATTCCGGTGACCTGCTGCAAGACGGCAAGTGCGATGCCGATAAAGAGCGCCGAGCGGACATTGGGAAGCAGCATTTCTCGCCACGTCGCTTCCTGCGCGCGCAGACTTAGGCGAATGTCCGCGATTGCCGCGTCGATGTCGGGGCGGGAGTGTTCCAGGACCGCGCGCGCTGCATCGGAACGGCCGCGCGCGAAGAGCCAACGCGGGCTCTCCGGCAACACGAACATGCCGGCGACGAGCAGTATCGCGGGAACGATCGCGAGCAGCAGCATTGCCCGCCAATCGCCGGATCGCGCGAACGCGTAGTCAACGATATCGGCGATAAGGATACCGATCGTGATCGCCCACTGATAGAGTGCGACGAGCGCCCCGCGTATTTGCGGCGGTGCAATCTCGGAAATATAGAGCGGCGCGGTTACGGAACTAAGTCCGATTGCGAAACCGACAACAAACCGCGCAGCGAGCAACATCGCGATCGACGGCGCAAGCGCGGACGCGATCGCACCGCCTGCAAAGAGCAGCCCGGCCGCGATGAGCGTGAGACGGCGCCCGAGAAAATCAGCGCCGCTGCCGGCGAGAAGCGCGCCGATCATCGCACCGATCAGCACAACGCTTACGACAAACTCTTGCGTTGCTGTCGTGAGTGAAAACTCTCGGCTGATGAAGATCACCGCGCCTGAGATCACGCCCGTGTCGTAGCCGAAGAGCAAACCGCCGAGCGCCGCGATCGTTGCGACCATTACCGTGAATCGGGTGTACGAATACGGCGTCACGTTCACGGCATGTTCGTTCCCGGGTCGCCACACTCGCATCCGGCATTGACTTGTTTAACGCGGAGGATGGTGCCAGGCGACAACTGGCCGGAATGGCATGCGCAGTACATGCTCGAAAAGCTGCACGATCGCCCGATGCAAGGGCAGGCATGAGCTGCGTTGCAGTATGGAAAGCGGCCGGGTAAACCATGCATCTCAAGAGGAGATGCAACATGGGATATTCGTTAAGTGGATTCTTCAACATCGAGGCAGCAAGCGACGATGCCGGCAACGTCCGATTCTTGGGAGGTGAACAGTCCCAGCGAGGGCACTGCAAGCTGCTCCCACATACCATGCACGCAGAACGATTGTTGACGACGTGGCACATCGTTCCTCGCCCAGAGGGCAACTATACGTTATCCTTGATGAACACCAGCAACTGGCGCGAATCATACCTTTGTGCCGGAACCGCAGACGCAAACGCGCCCGAGTTGGCGGCGGACGATGACGGAGAACACACCCGATGGGTCGTCGGCGACGCCGGCGGTACAGGGATTGGAAAAAGCTACGTAACGCTTCGAAACGTCGCGACAGGCGAGTATGTCACTGCAGAACCGGAACGGTCTAGCGACGTGGCTTTAGACGACAAAGCGTTTCAGGACGATACGACCGATAGTCGTAGCCTTTGGCAGCTTTCGCAGCTCGTTACTGCTGATGGTCCGCTCACGACGTGGGCCGAAGAAGTCGAGGAACCGATCGTCGTCGCCGACACGTATCCATAATCACCGCCGAAACGTCGAGAAGTCGAAAATCAGGGTCGCTGATTTTCGGCTTCTTCACATCTTCATGTCGCACTTGCGGTGTCGAACTGCGTGGTCAGACGTCTGAGAAGCAAGCCATTTGTGGACGCTCTGGATTCCCTCAGGATTCGATCCCCAAAAAACAATCTGCCCGCCCATACGCGTGTCGGAATAGCGAACAGCGATGACATTCTTCTCCATGCCGTCAAGCCCGGGCATCGTTTTGCCGTGAATGTACGCAGCGTCGGAATAATCCCCGACTGCGAACTTCGCCGCTTCCGAGCGGAGATGAGCGCGAACCGACTCGATTTGCTTTGGGTTCATATTGTGAACCATGACCTCTAGGGTTCCGCCCAGTGAGTTCGGTGTAAACATGTGCATGGCGACGTGCTCATCGAACGGCATCACCTGCGCGCCGTGCGACAGCACCATCGCTTGATGTTGCGCGGCTGTTTGCGCCGAACCCGGCGAACTCACAAGAGCAAGCGCCACAGTCAAACCGATTCTAGTCAGCATTCAAGGCCTCCGACAGAATAGCGAGTGACTCAACAACCGACGCGCGGCGATCGCGCGGCACCAAATTAAAAACCCGAGCGAATCGTTCCGCGCGCGATCTCGCGAGGTTGCCCGCGACGCGAGACCCGAGCGCCGTAAGACGCAGCCGCAAGATCCGTGAATCATTCTCGTCGCGTTTGCGCTCCAGCCATCCACGTTTGTCTAAGGCGCTTGCGATCCGGCTCACGGTGCTCTTTTCGAGACCCAGCCTCGACGCCAACAGGTTTTGCGACACGTTTGGTTCTCGTGCCAGTTCATGCAAAGCTTGCGCCTCTGCGACGGACACCGGCTGCCCGCAAGGCGTTTGATCGGGACGGTGCAGGCCAAGCGCGCGAATCAAGGATACGATTTCGTCTTCAAAGGTGGCGGCGTCAGCGCGCGGTGCCCGTCGATTAGTTGCGTTCTTCAACAGTTGAATGTTACAACTATTGGCTGCCGTCCGTCAAGTGGTGGAGGAAACCATCAGAGGCGTTGGCAGGTAATCGATGCCGGCCTTTTCCAGAATCGATTTGCCCCCTCCGCTAAGAATAAAGTCTTCGAATGCCTTCGCCTGATCCGGGTGAGGTGCGGTTTTCATGATTGCGATCGTGTAGGTGATTTTGTTGCTCATCGCAGCAACACCGGGCAGAGAGAGGAAGTGAAGGTGTCGCGCAAGGGCTTCGGTTTTGTAGAAAAACCCCACATCGGCTTCGCCGACGTCGATGCGGGCGAGTAAGTCTTCTTCCGGAAACGTCTGCATCGTATTCTCGTCGGGACCAAGTATTTTTTGCTCGACGTCTGTTCCCGCGAGCAGCTTCATTGCTTCAACGGTATAAGCGCCCTTCGGGTCGAGCCGTGGATCGGTGCGGCCGATTTTCAAGCCTGGCGTCTGCAGTGCACTGAGCACCGGCGTCTTGCCGGCGGCAACGCGTTGGAAGAGCGTCGCGTACTTTGATTTATCCGACCAGCCGAGGCCAAGACTGGTTGCAGCAAACGTTTCCGCGCGCGCAACCTTGGATCCGAGACCCGTGACGAGCCTCGAATCGACGCTGATGAAGACGTCGGGATTCTTTATTCCGGAAGCGATGAAGTTTGCGAGTTGCCTGCTCCCCGCTCCCTGGCCTTGGAAGTCGATTCCTTTTGCGGCTAACGCTTGTTTTATCGGGCCTTCCATCGGCGTAACTAACGAACCGGCATAGAGAACCGAAACTACTGACGGCGGTTGCGCGGATGCTGCTGAAGAAAGGACGAGTAAAAGAAAACCCGCGACGATACTTACTGCGAAAGCCACGAGCCGACGTAGAATTTGCATGGCGGCTATTTCGCCGTCAGTTGCCTTCGTCCGTCAAACGATCGAATCGGCGCAACGATGGGAACAGGACCGTCCACAGTGCGATAACGATCAGGGTTCCCGCGCCGCCGAGAACGACGCTCGGCGCTGCGCCGATGAGCGAGGCGACGGCGCCGGATTCAAATGCACCGAGTTCGTTTGAAGCGCCGATGAAGATGTTTTCAACCGCGGAGACGCGGCCACGCATAACGTCCGGCGTGCGCAATTGCACGAGCGCGGTTCGAATCGTCACGCTGACCATATCGCACGCGTCTGCAAGCGCGAGCGCAGCAAACGAGAGCCAGAACGAACGCGATAATGCGAAGACGATCGTGAAAATCCCGAAACCGCTCACGCAGGCGAAGAGCCAGCGGCCTGCGTGGCGGCGGAGCGGCCGTCGCGCAATGATGATTGCCGTGCACGCCGCTCCGATCGCCGGCGCGGCGCGCAGTAGTCCGAAACCGACGGCGCCGACGTGCAAAATTTGCGTTGCGAATACGGGCAGCAGCGCTGTTGCGCCGCCGAAAAGCACGGCGAAAAGATCGAGCGAGATTGCGCCGAGCACGACCTTATGCGCGAAGATATAGCGCGCGCCGTCGAGTGCACCACTCAATAATGAGACGCCCGCATGAAGGCTAGGATCCGGGGGCCGCGGCGTCAGCATCGCGTAGGACATTGCCGTGATGAGTTGTGCGAGCGCGGCGGCCGCGAATGCAAATGGTACGTCGACGGCAATGAGCAGTCCGGCGACGGCAGGCCCCGCGATCGTTATGACTTGCGCAACGGATGACGTCAGGGCGGAGGCGCGCAAGAACCGCTCGCCTTGAACGATCTGCGCGAGAATCGAGCGCTGCGCGGGAACGCCAATCGCAAATGCAGTCGATTGCAGGCCGAGCACCGAGAACCATGCGGCTATCGACGTCGTATGCGCGTATGCGAGCCAAATGTAGACCAGCGAACAGGCGAAGTTGACGATGTTGACGACAACGCAGAGCTGTTTGCGGTCAACGCGGTCGGCGAGTACACCTGCCGGCAGCGCGAGAAGAAGCTGCGGAACGAACGCAATCAAGCCGACGAGGCCGAGATCGAGGGTGCGATGACGGATCGCAAAGACTTGCCAGCCGATCGTGACGTCGGCGACGGACGTTGCGAACCATCCGCTTTGACGCGCGATGAAGTATGCGAGAAATTCGCGGTTACGAAAAAGGGCCCGGAGTCGTTCCGGGCCCTCGTTTGATGTGTCCTTCGACAAGCTCAGGATGACACCGTTGAATTAGACTGTGGCTTTAGCGCCGTTTGCGTGGACGACGGGTGAGCCGGCGAGGGTTTCGACGTACGAGACCAGCGCGCGCACCGGCGTTCCCGTGGGGCCCTTCGCTTGCCAGGCGGAGTCGTTGTCGAGATATGCGGTGCCCGCGATGTCGAGGTGAATCCACGGCGTTTCGGCGACGAACGACTTGAGGAATGCGCCCGCTGTCAGCGTTCCGGCTGCGCGGCCGCCGGTGTTCTTGAGATCGGCGATGTCGCTTTTCATTGCGTTCGCGTAATCTTCGTACAACGGCATTTGCCAGTAGCGTTCACCCGTCGATTTCGCAACGTTGAGGAACTGTTGCACGAAGTTCTCGTCGTTGGTTACGGCGGCGCTCGCAGCGTGGCCGAGCGCAATGACGCATGCACCGGTCAGCGTCGCGCAGTCGATCATCTTCGTCACGCCAAGCTTGTTGCCGTAGCAGAGCGCGTCGGCGAGAATCAACCGGCCTTCCGCATCGGTGTTGATCACTTCGATCGTTTTACCGTTCATCGCTCTTACGATATCGCCCGGTTTCGTCGCTTTTCCGCCCGGCATGTTTTCCGTTGCCGGAACGAGCCCGACGACATTGAGCTTCGGCTTGAGTTTACCGATCGCGCTCATCGCCGCAATGACTGCCGCGCCGCCCGACATGTCGTACTTCATCTCTTCCATGCGCTCCGGTGGCTTGAGCGAGATGCCGCCCGTGTCGAACGTGATGCCTTTGCCGACGAGTGCCAGGAGCTCTTTGCTGCCCGGATCGCCGGTATAGCGGAGCACGATGAACTTCGGCGGTTGTACGCTGCCCTGCGCGACGGAGAGAAACGAGCCCATGCCCTCGGTCCGTGCGCGTGCTTCGTCGAACACCTCTACTTCGAGGCCGCAGTCTTTCGCGGCTTTCGTCGCTTCGTCGGCGAGAATCGTCGGCGTCATGTCGTTCGCCGGTGTCACCGCGAGCCGGCGCGCGAAGTTCACCGCTTCGCCGAGCGTCGCACCACGCGCGCAGCCGCTCTCCAACGCTTTCGCATCGGCATTCTCACCGAGAATCGTCACGGTGTCGATGCTGTTGCGCTTTTCGGAGTCGTCTTGATAGATCGACGTGTCGAACGATCCCGAAATTGCGCCTTCCGCGAGGAACGATGCGGCGAGCGTTGCGTCGGTCTTTCCTTGATCGGGCAGAGCGATCGCAATCTCCGTCACCTTGCGGCGTCCGAGGTAGCGAACGGCGGTACCGGCGTAGCGCGCGAGCATGAAGGGTTCGAATTTGTCGGCGTCGCCCAACCCGATGACGAGCACGCGGTGGAACGGTTGATCCTTCGCATAGATGTAGGCGACTTCGGCGAGTTTGCCTTTCATTTCACCGGACGAAAGAACGTCGGAGATTGCACCGTTGAGCGCGGCATCGACGGCTTTCGCGGGGCCGCTGAGTTCGGAGCCGGAGAATACCGGAACGACCAGCGCGCCGCTGCGCACAGTGGCCGGCGCATCGTGTGCGATACGGACTTGCATGGGCTACCTTTCAATTGGGTGAATTACTGCGCTCTACATGGCGAGATTCAACTCATACGTTCGTCTGTTGCGCTCCGTTGGACCTTCGGGAGGTTGGCGGTGAGCGACGAAAGTCGGACCCCGGACGCCTATGCGCGCGCCGGCGTCGACATTGCGGCCGGAAACGAAGCGGTCGCGCGCTACAAATCGGTGCTCGGCGCATGGCGCCATCCCGATCAGCTCGATGCAATCGGTGGCTTCGGCGGTGTCTTTCGTCTGCCGGGCGGCGGAGATCGGGCGCTCGTCGCATCTGCGGACGGGGTCGGAACGAAGATTCTGATCGCGGCGGAACTGCAACGCTACGACGGTGTGGGACGCGATCTCGTCAACCACTGCGTCAATGACATCTTGGTCGTCAATGCGACGCCAATGTTCTTTCTCGATTACTTTGCCGTCGGCAAACTCGATCCGTCGGTGGCAGCGGCTGTCGTCGAAGGCTGCGCGAACGCCTGCCGCGCGCATAACTGCGCATTGCTCGGCGGCGAAACGGCGGAGATGCCCGGACTATACGCGCCGGGACATTTCGATCTTGCCGGCACGATCGTCGGGATCGTCGATGTGAACGACGTGCCGAAACCAGAAACGGTTGAAGCCGGCGATGCGATCGTCGGATTGCCGGCCGTCGGCTTGCACACCAACGGCTACTCACTTGCACGCGCGCTGATTCCGCGCGAGGAATGGAACGAACCGTTCGACGGAAAGACGTACGCGGATGCGTTGCTTGCCGAGCATCCATCCTACTACGACGCGGTGCGGGCGATTCAACGCGTTGCGTGCGTCAAGACGATGTCGCACATTACCGGCGGCGGATTGCTCGAAAACGTTCCGCGCACGCTGCCCTCGATGATGAAAGCGGTCTTCGATCAGAGGCGCTGGACGGTGCCGCCGATCATGGCCGAACTCGTGCGCCGCGGGTCGTTGCGCGACGATGAAGCGTACAAGACGCTCAACATGGGCATCGGGTACACGCTCGTCGTGCCGCATGCCGACGCGAACAAAGCCGTCGATGCGGCGCCGGGTGCGAGCATCATCGGCCGGATCGAGTCGCGCCGCGACGATGAACCACAAGTCGTCGTGCATTCTGCGCGCTCGTAACTGTCTGTAGTGTTTGCGAATCTCGTCGTCGATCTCGACGAACGTTACGATGCGCAGCGCGTCGCGGAGGAGCGGCGCGCATTATCCGCGATCGGCATTGAGATCGCAATTCATCACGGCGCGCCGGATCGCGTGCTTGCGTGGATCGACGACGTATTCGGCGGTTCGTGGAGCAGCGAAGCGAATGCCGGCGCAAACGTCGTCGCGACGCGCGACGGCAAGCTGCTCGGTTTTGCCACGTTCGACCCGCTAGGCTTGCGATTTGCATGGCTGCGCGGTGCAGCGACGGAAGAAGGCAGCGCAGTCTTCGGGCCGTTTGGCGTGGTGAAAGACGAACGCGGAAGTCCGATCGGTCCCGCGTTGCTCGCCATTGCGCTGTGTGAATTGCGTGCGCGCGGCTATGTGCGCGCAATCATCGGCGCGGTCGGCGCGGAACGGCTGCAAGCCTATTATCAGCGGCAAACCGGCGCGCGGATCGCAGAAGAATTCAATCCGCTGCAATTCATCGGGCGTCCGCCGCGTACGCTGATCCTAGCATCGGGCAGCGGAACGAATGCGCAATCGGTGATCGACGAGGTGCACGCCGGATTGCCGCTCGATCTGAAGGCCGTCGTCAGCAATCGCGCTGATGGATACGCGCTGGAGCGCGCCAAGCGCGCCGGCATTGCGGCCGAAACGGTTGTCTGGGATCGCGCGCAGCAATCGCGCAGCGAGTACGATGCAGCGTTACTTTCGCGTGTATCGGCGTTCGAGCCGGAACTCGTGCTGCTGCTCGGATGGATGCATCTGCTCGACGTGCATTTCGTCACCGCGTTTCCTGAATTGCTGAACATCCATCCGGCATTTTTGCCGCTCGACTCGAGTCGCGATATCGTCGGTATGCCGGACGGGCACGAAATTCCGGCGTTTCGCGGTGCCCGCGCGGTACGCGATGCGCTTGCCGCGGGCAGTCACTGGGTCGGCGCGACGATGCATGGAGTGACGCTCGAAACCGACCGTGGCCCGGTCTTGGCGCGACGTCCGATGCACGTGAGCCAAGGCGAGGACGAGGTCGCCGTGCTCGAGCGCCTGCACCCGATGGAGCACGACATCGTGAAAGCGGCCGTGCGGCGCTGGCTTTACGAACGGTAGCCGGGACTTACCGAAGCAAACGAGGCAGCGGACATTCGGTCGGCAATGATTGCAAGCGGGCGCATGCAACGCGAGTAACGGTAGGGTCGGCGGGTACATTGCGACACATGAAACATGTCAGCCTCGCGCTTGCGGCGCTGCTCGCACTCTCAACCGGTGCGGTCGCAATTGCGCAAACGCAAAATCAAGACACGCAAGGAACCACGACGCAGCAAACGACGACGACTACAACGACGACGGTCGATAAGGATCCGAACGCGGACCTCGACGATTCTGCGGCTGTGGGGCCGAACAACCAATACGGCGACCCAATCTGCGGCACTTGGGGAAACGGCACGTGGACGCCAAACGGCAAATGTCCGAGTTACGCCGTCGGACCGCATCGCGCTCGCGTAACCGGAACGATTACGGCTGTAAAAGGTCACCTCGTGACCGTTCAGCAAGCGACGCAGTCGGTCGTGATCAACGACCAACCCGCGCTCGACCGCATGCAGACCGGTAAAGTCGCGGTCGGACGTCAAGTCGTAGCCTACGGCTACTGGGCCGGCGGCAACTTCTATGCGACCGTTATAGAATAAAGCAAGCCTAAACGGATAATCCGGGGGCGGGTGAGAACCCGCCCCTTTACATGGACGCGTCGCCGGCTGAAGCGGTGCATCTCAAGCGAAGTCTCGGACTGCTTGACGTTGTGCTGTTCTTTGTTATCACCGGCTCGAATCTTCAATGGGTCGCAACGGCCGCCGCGGCCGGCGCCAGTTCGATTTCCGTGTGGATCATCGGCTGCTTCGCGATGTTCGTACCGCTCTCAATTGCGGTCATCTATCTGAATTCCGTCTATCCGGAAGAAGGCGGTCTTTACGTGTGGAGCAAGCACGCGTTTGGGCCGTTCAGCGGGTTCATGACGGGCTGGGCGTACTGGACGACCAATCTTCCGTACTTCCCTGCGCTCTTATACTTCATGGTCGGCAACGCGCTCTACATTGCGCCGAGCGGGGAAGCCCTACGGACGTCGGCGACGTTTTTCATGCTGTGCGCGATCGGCGGTCTCGCCGTCGGAACGGTGCTCAATATTTTCGGGCTCGACGTCGAGAAGTGGTTGAACAACGTCGGTGCGGTTGCGCGTTGGAGCGTGACGCTGCTGCTCATCGGTGTCGGCATCTACGCATGGAATCGATTCGGCGCCGCGACGCCGATCAACGCGCATTCGATTCATCCGAACGCGAGCATCAAAGATTTGATTTTCTGGTCGACGATTGCATTTGCGTGGACCGGCCCTGAATCGATTTCGTTGATTGCCGGAGAGATTCGCAATCCGCGCCGGAACATTCCGCTCGGCATCGCCATCGGCGCACCGTTCATCGGCGGCATTTATATTCTCGGCACGATCGCCGTTCTCGTTGCGGTAAATGGCGATTCCGTCAACAGTCAGTACGGAGTCGTCCAGGCGATCGAACATATCGCCACACGTGCGGGATGGTCGATTCTGACGCCGGCTGCCGCCGTGCTTGTTGCGATCAGTTGCATGGGAAGCGTCGGCGCATGGCTCGGTTCCGTCGCGCGTCTTCCGTTCGTTGCGGGAATCGACGCATATCTTCCAAGTGCATTCGGAAAGATGCACCCGAAGTACGGGTCGCCGATCGTCTCGCTGCTCACTCAATTCGTTCTTGCCGCTCTCGTCGTCGTCCTCGGGCAAGGCGGCACGAGCGTGCACGGCGCCTACGACGTGCTCGTCAGCATGACCGTACTTGTGACGATGGTACCGTTTCTCTTCATTTTCTCGTCGGCCATCAAAGTGCGCGCGCCGTCGGTCGGCGTATCGATTCCCGGCGGCCACAACACCGTCGTCGTTGCCGCGATTGTCGGTTTGATTACGACGATCTTCGCGATCGCGTTCTCCACGATCCCGGCCGCCGACGAACCGAACAAACCGCTTGCGGTCGTGAAGATCGTCGGCCTTACGTTGGCGCTGCTTATCGCCGGCGCCGTTTTTTACGTCGTCGCGGAATGGCGCAAACGCCGGGCGCTCAAAACGGCTGCTGCTTCAGACCTGGATAATCATCCGGACGGGGTCCGAGCGGTTCCCATAAGAAGCGGCGATCGGATTCCTTAATTGCGACGTCGTTGATGCTCGCTTCGCGGCGGCGCATCAAACCGTGTTCGTCAAATTCCCATTGCTCGTTTCCGTACGCCCGAAACCAGTTGCCGTCGGCGTCGTGGCATTCGTATTGAAAACGCACCGCGATGCGATCACCTTCGAACGCCCATAGGTCTTTGACGAGGCGGTAATCCAGTTCTTTCGCCCACTTGCGGCGCAGGAAAGCGATGATTGCGTCGCGGCCTTCGAAAAACTCCGAGCGGTTGCGCCAGACGCTGTCTACGGTGTATGCGCCCGCTACGCGCTCGGGCTCGCGCGTGTTCCAGGCATTTTCCGCCATGCGGACCTTCTGGATGGCCGCTTCGTGCGTGAACGGCGGCAGCGGCGGACGTTCTTGGGTCGTCATACTGGCTGAGACGCCTCTGCCCGAAGTAGGGATTCACCCCATGTCGACCGGACGCGGGTTCCGCTACGCTCGAGCCATGAGCGTGGTGAAGACGAGTTTCTTGATCGCAGCACTGATCGCTGCGATGAAGACGGCGGCGCCGGCTGCCGTTCGCATCCAGTACGATCAGATCCGCGAGGTCCTGAGCAGCGCAGATCTCCCGGCCTACGCAGCTTTCGACCGGGAATATGCCGCGGTAAGTCAGAGCGTTCCGGCGCCCGATCAGCCGGTCAGCGCGGCCGCGCTGCGTTCGCAAATGCTGCGCATGATGGCAGAAGAAGAATTGCGCGAGCGGTTCGAGCGCATGGCGAACGGCATGGCCCTTGGGTTGCTCAGCGCGGCGTCCCAGGTAAACGCCGTAGCGCACGCTGTCGTCGCCCCGCAGCTCGCGAGAATGTCGACGGAAATGGAAAAGCGCGAATACGAAGCGGCCAATGCGAGAATGCAGCGCCAAGCCGCGGAACTGAACGCGCGTGTCGTGCGGCAATCGTTGCGCCAGATGCCCGCGCTTCAGCGCATCTCGATTTGGGACGACGCCGTGCGCATCGATAATCCGCTTGACGGCAGCGCGATCATCTATCGTGCGGGGCAGTACATTGCAATCGATACGCTGCACCACCAATATCGGATCGTGAACGGAGAGCCTCCAACGAGTCAGTGCCCGCCGGAAATGCCGTCGTTCACCGTCAACTCGACGACACCGCGCACCGTCGGCGGGATGGCGGTGGACGAATATGACATTTCGGCGCAGCTGAGCGAGAACAAAGCGGCGGCCGTTTCGAGCACGATGATAGTCGACGTGTGGAATGCCTCGATGCCCGCCGCGCTCCTTTCCATAGCTCAAGCCGACACGTGCGCCCCGCTGCCGTCCGGCCGGCTCGTGATATACTCAGCGCAAGAATCGCATATCAGCAATCCGAATTTGCACGCGCTCGAGATGAACTCGGTCTTGATGCGCGGGCACATTCGCACGCTCACGGATCAAGACGCGGCGCTTTTTGGGCCACCGCCCGGTTACGAACGGATCATCTAAAGGAGTTTCAATGACGTACTCACTCTTGCTCTTCGTTCACATCATGACGTTCGCAATGGCGTTTTCCCTCACGGGGATGCTGGTTATCGGATCGAGACGTCTTCACGCCGCTTACGAACGCAGGGATGCGCAGAGCGCGCTTGCGGCGCTCAGTAAGACCGGAATGATGTTTCCGGTTGTCGGCTTACTGCTCTTGGGAACGGGAGTCGCAATGACGCATATCCGCTGGTCGTTCAGCGACGGATGGGTCATCGCAGGAATCGCCGCGATTGTGCTCATGCTGATCAACGGTGCGCTGATCGTCGGCGGCCGTCAACGCGCGCTAGCACGCGTGCTCGCGAACGCGCCAAACGGAATCCTTAGCGCCGACGTGCGCGAGATGCTCCACGATCGCATGCATGACGTCGCGGAGAACGTTAACGTCGGTCTAGCTGTCGGAGTCTCGTTGATCATGGTGCTCAAAACGCCCTTAGCGCAGAGCCTCTCCGTCGCTGTTGCATGCGCGATTGTCGCCGGCGGCGCGACTGCCATTGTCGGCGCGCGCCGGCCGGCGGTTACTTCAGTGTTGGAATCCTGACGCCCTAGTCGCGCGTGCGGGGAATCGCCGCAGGTTCGTCACCCGTGATCTGTCCCTTCGTCGTGCGACTCGTCTGATCGGTGACAGGCTGCGGTTTGGTTGAGCCCATCGTACTCATAACGGACGGTTTTGGATCGGGCAGGTCAGGGTCGGCGCCGCCTGCGTGCGGCTCGCTCAGGTCAAAGTGCCACAGTCCTTGCGCGTTGACCATGTTGTAGCCCGCATTCGTCGCGCCGTCTTGCGATTCATCAAAATATGCGTGGGTGAAACGCTCGTCCGGCGGGACGTTTGAGGAGGGGAAGTTGTTGGCGATTGCTGCGAGCGCCGATTCGAAGATCTTTTGATGCGCAACTTCGCGCGTCATGAGAAACGTGAGCGCATCACGGGCACCGGCATCCGGGCACAGTTTGATCAACCGGTCGTACACTGCTTTTGCTCGCGCTTCTGCGGCGATGTCCGAGCGCAAGTCGCAGAGCGGATGTCCAATCGTATCGATGTACGCGGCGGTCCAAGGCGCGCCCATGGAATCGGTAAGGCGCAGACCCGATCCGCCGGTGAGCGTCGGCATCGCGGAATTCCACGCGAGTTGCGTGTATTCGTCGTGCTTGCCGTCCACGAGGTCTTGCAAATACGACCCTTCCATTTCATCGATCATCGCGCCGGCGCCTCGCGCCCCTTTCACCAAGCCGGTGATCAGTTGCCCGATCATCTCGAGGTGCGAGAGCTCTTCGGTTGCGATATCGAGCAACATGTCTCTGCGCGGAACGTCGCTCTCGGCCCAACCCTGCGTGAAGTAGCGCATGGCCGCAGCTAGTTCACCGTTCGGACCGCCGAATTGTTCTAGGCACATCTTCGCAAACGACGGATTTGCCTCGTCGACATGCACTGTGTATTGCAACTTCTTGTTGTGTACGAACATCTTTCACCCTCGCGTCGAATTCATTGCAGCCACCTACCCAGCGGCGCACGACCGAAACGTGTTGAGCGAGCCGTAACATGCTTCGACGCCTCTTGGTATGAACCAGCGACATTGGGGAAGAGCGTAGCAATCTCATGACTACGCAAGCGGTTGCACTCGAGCGACAAGCACGCGAAGACGCATTGCGCGAGCGCGACCGTTTTCGCGTGCACCATGCGCGTAGCAGCGGGCGCAAATGGCTGCTGCTGGTGTTGCTCGTCGGGCCCGGCGTTCTCACCATGCTTAGTGAAAATGACGGCCCCAGTATGCTGTCGTACCTCACGACGGGTTCACTCTACGGCCTACGATTTTTCGCTCCGCTCGTCTTGCTCACGTTCGTAATGGCTTACGTCGTGCAAGAGGCGACGATTCGAATCGGGATTGCAACGCGACGTGGACATGCCGAACTGATTTTCCAACGGTTTGGGCGCGGCTGGGGCTATTTTGCTTTGGCGGATCTCGCATTCGGCAACGTTCTCACGTTAGTGGCGGAATTCGTCGCGATCTGTTCCGGCGCACGGTTTCTCGGTGTTCCGCCGCCGATCTCCGTCGTCTGCGCGTGTGCCTTCGTTATTGCCGCGTTCGCTGCGCGCCGGTACTTCACGTGGGAACGTTTCGCGATGGCACTCGCGGCGTTCAATCTCGTGTTCATTCCAATCGCATTTGCGGCCGAGCCGCATGCACAAGCGCTTGCAAACGTCTTTGCGCTCTCGCCCGGGAGCGACCGCCTCATTGATCCGACGTTCGTTACGTTGATTCTCGCAAATGTCGGCGCAACAGTGACGCCGTGGATGATCTTCTTTCAGCAGAGCGCGGTCGTGGATAAGGGGCTCGCACGCTCGGACTTGTGGCACGCGCGGTTTGACACCGGGGCAGGCGCCATCTTAGCTGCGATCGTCGCTGTCGCGGGCATCGTCGTCGGCTCCGCGTTATTGACGCATCGCGCGTCTACGCTTCAAACGAGCGCGGATTTCGCGGCTGCGCTCATGCCGGTGCTTGGGAAGCACATTGCAACGCTGTTTGCGCTTGGGATGATCGAAGCCGGCATCACGGCGGCGGTCACGATTTCCGCAAGTACCGCCTATGCCGCCGGTGAGGTCGCCGGCAGCGGGAAGAGTTTGAATCGCGGCGTGCGCGAAGCGGTGTGCTTTTACGGCGTCATGTGCGCGTCGCTGCTGATCGCGGCGGCGGTCGTATTGTGGCCGCATGCACCGCTCTTAATGATTGCGCTTCTTGCAAATGTAGCTGCAACGGCGTTGATGGCGCCGGCATTGGCGTTCGTCATCCTGCTTGCGAACGATCGCGCGATCATGGGATCGCTCGCAAACGGCCGGCTTGCCAATGTGGCGGCGGGTACGGTCATGCTCGCGGTGTCGGTTCTCGGGCTTGCCTACACCGCGATGGTGCTCTTTCCCAAACTACTCAGCGGATGACCTCGAAGAGCTCGGAACGGAGAACGGAGGCGAGCGCCGCGGATTCGGCGAGGAATGCGTCATGTCCGTGATCGGTATGCAACTCGGTGTACCTGGCACCGAACGTTTCCGCTGCGGCGCGCACGTCTTGCGGTCGAAAGAGCCAGTCGGAGCTAATTCCGGCGAATGTGACGCGCGGCCGCTGTAAGGATCGTCCACGCACGTCGAACGAATCCATTGCTTGAGTTAACGTCGCATATGTTCGCGCGTCCATCCGACCGATGAAGCGATCGGCTTGGAGATCCAGGTATCCCTCGACATCGAAGCGCGTGGGATCGTTGCGATCCGGCTTGCGGCCGTGGCGCGCGTTGAAGAGGTCTTCGGACTTGTAGCTGAGCATTGCGAGTTTGCGTGCCGTGCGTAAGCCGCGAACGGGATCGAGGTCAAGGCATTCACGCTGAATCGCGTTGAGCGCGATGCCCATCGCGCTGTGATGATCGTGCGCGCCGACGACGATCGCGTGTTCGGTTTGCTCCGGAAAATCGAGTGCCCATTGCAGCGCTTGCATTCCGCCGAGCGAGCCGCCGATGACGAAGGCCAACGTTTCGACGCGAAGTTCATCGAGCGCTCGTCGTTGCGCCAGCACCATATCCGCAACGCTCACGCGGGGCGCCCACGTGGAACCGTAGCAACTGCCGAGCGCGTTGATGCCGACGACGCACCACTCCGCCGGATCGAAGAGCGCGCCTTCGCCCACAATCCCGGGCCACCATTCGAGGGCGCGACTCGAGCCGGTCAGCGCATGGGTGACCAGCACGATGTTGTCACGCGTGGGAGAAGGAGAACCATAGATGGTGGCACGCTGCTGCACATCGCGCAGCAGCGTGCCGTCGTCGAGCCGGAGGGAGCCGATTCCGACGGTGAGTTCGCGCACCATTACTGCTCGAGCGCTTGACGCAAATCGGCGACGATGTCGTCGATGTCTTCGATACCGACCGAGAGCCGAATTGTCGACGCATCCACGCCGCTTTGCACCCGCTCAGCGTCGCTCAGTTGCTGGTGCGTCGTGCTCGCCGGGTGAATCACGAGCGACTTTGCGTCACCAACATTCGCAAGCAGCGAGAAGAGCTTGAGGCGGTCGATGACGGCCTTTGCTTCGCGTTCACCCCCCTTGACGGTGAAGGTGAGAATTGCGCCGGCCCCTTTGGGTAAATATTTGCGCGCGCGTTCGTTCGCCGGATCACTCGCCAAACCCGGATAGAAGACGCCCGTAACGCGCGGGTGTTTCAAAAGAAATTCCGCGACGGCGAGCGCGTTGCTACTATGGCGTTCCACCCGAAGACCGAGCGTTTCGACACCTTGCAGCAGCAGCCACGCATTGAACGGTGAGAGCGCGGCACCGATGTCACGCAGCAGCTGCACGCGCGCTTTGAGGATGTAGGCGATATTACCGAAGACCGGGGCGTATTGCAGTCCGTGGTACGACGGATCCGGCTCGACGAACTCCGTGAAGCGCGGATTGTTGCCCCAATCGAATCGTCCGCCGTCGACGATCACGCCGCCTATCGCTGTGCCATGTCCGCCGATGAACTTCGTTGCCGAATGCACGACGATATCGGCGCCGTGTTCGATCGGACGCACCAGATACGGCGTTGCGAGCGTATTGTCGACGATCAGCGGCAGTCCGTGACGGTGTGCCAGCTCGGCATAGAGCTCGATATCCAAGACGTCGATCTTCGGATTGCCGATCGTCTCGGCGAAGACGGCTTTGGTGTTCGGGCGGATCGCCGCTTCGACGGCATCGGGATCGTTGAAATCGATGAGGCTAATGGCGATACCGAAACGTTTGAGGGTGTGCGCAAACGCATTGTGGGTTCCGCCATAGAGCGAAGCGCTGCTGACGATGTGATCGCCGCTCTTCGCGAGATTCAGAATCGAATACACGACCGCAGCTTGTCCGCTGGAGACGGCGAGTGCGGCGGCACCGCGTTCGAGCGAGGCAACGCGCTGTTCGAAAACGTCGGTCGTGGGATTGTTTATGCGCGTGTAGATATTGCCGAACTCTTCGAGCGCGAAGAGTTTGCCGGCGTGTTCGGTCGAGTCAAAGAGATACGACGTCGTTTGATAGATCGGAACGGCGCGCGCTTTCGTCGCCGGATCGCCGCTATGGCCGCCGTGCACTGCGACGGTGTCGAAGGATTGCGTTTGTCCTTTTTCGAGCGTGGTGCTCATAGTGGTGTGGTGTTCCTTTCCCCGTCATGAGAACGCACGTTTTACGTGCGAGACGGGAGCATTGAGGACGTTGTCATCCCACAGCGCGTAGCGTGGGAGTTCGGAATGACGCGGAAGAGCCGCGAAGATCGGCGCAACATCGAACGCCGGTTCGAGCATGCGCGCAACGAGCGCGCGTTCGTGACGTTCGCCGACTGCGCGCAGCGACGAAACGACGTCACCGAGAATGGCCGACGCAGTGGCCGGTCCGCCGGCACCGGCTCCGCGCATGGTGAGCGGGCCGGCATCACGAGCGATGATGCGAACGATGTTTTCCGGCCCGCTGATGGAGGCGAATGGATGATCGTTCGGGACAAGAACCGGCGCGACGCCGGCGAACGCGGCGCCGCCGGTGGTGCGCGCGGCTGCGGCGACGAGGCGAATACGATAGCCGAGCATCTGCGCGCGCGCTACGTCGCGTCTCGTAACGCCGGCGATGCCGGTGTGACGGATGCGAGGCGAGATAACGGCGAGGCCGAACGCGAGTTGCATCAGAACGGCGAGTTTGTGCGCGGCATCGGCGCCGTCCAAGTCGTTCGACGGATCGACTTCGGCATAGCCATGCGATTGCGCATCGGCCAGCGCTTCAGCGAACTCCGCACCGGCTTCCATCGCGCTCAGAATTGCGTTGCATGTACCGTTGACGACCCCTGCGAGCGCATCGATGCGATCGCCCGCGAGCGCATCGTCGAGCATACGCACGACCGGAATCGCTCCGCAAGCGGCTGCCTCATAGCGCAATCCCGCGCCTCGTGCAGCAGCGAGGGCGCGCAAACGCGGGCCTTGCGTTGCGAGCAAGTCTTTGTTGGCGGTAACGACGGCGCGGCCGCGCTCTAATGCGTTTTCGATGAGTTCGGCGGCCTGCGCGGCAGCGCCGATGCATTCGATCACGATATCCACGTGCGGATCGTTGACGATGGCGCGCGCGTCGGTTGTGAAGAGGCGCCGATCGACGAAATCCGGACGCTGTTTCTTGGTGTCGCGAACGGCGATCGCGCGCAATTCATAGCGCACGCCGCAGCGACGTTGGATTGCATCGCGCTCGTGCAGCAGACGTTCGGCGACGGATGCGCCGACCGTACCGCAACCGAGCAATGCGATGCCCGCGGTACATACCATTCCTCGTGCCTCCTTTTGCGACGGGAAAGCGAGGAGTGAAAAAGCAACGACGCCCCTAGCCGGTTCGGCGAGGGGCGTCGTCTTTGAGCGATCTACTGCGCTTACTACACGGTTCGCTCCACGACGGCCCACGCCGCATGCATTTGCATACAGCACATGGGGCACATCATGGCGACGGCGGTAAACATTGCGGAAAGGCTATCACGCCGGCTCACGTCGCGTCAACCCCCGGTGCCTTCGAGCGGTGACGGACACCGACTGCGAACGCCCGTCGTGGCCGGTGATGCTCGAGCCCTTTAATCTGATCTCCGACTTCCATTATCTTGAGCACCGTCTCTCGTATATCATCGCGGAGCGATTCGGATTCCACTTCGTAGACGTGCTCAGGATCTATTGCGAGTCTCGACTCAGTATACGGTTCTCGCCACCCCAAACGAAAGTCAATAGCGTCCTTATCGGCAACGAGTCCGTTGTAAGAATCATACAGCTTGGTGAGCTCTTCACGTAATGCGCGCGACGAATCGCTCATGATCGGCCCCTTAAAGCTAGAACGTTTTTTAGGAAGCGCACAGGTTACGCGTTTGCTGGTTGACGGTGTATCCGTATTCACCCATGGCGTCAACGATGGTCTCGAAGACCTCGAAGATGTGATAAAGATAGCCAAGTTTGCGTAATCGATAGAGGCCGGGCTTCAGAGCGACGAGGCGTACGATTCCCGGACCGTTTTGGCGCAATCGCCTTGTGAGCTTTACGAAACATGCCAAGGCCGTTGTGTCGATATGCGTCACTTCGCGCATATCGATAATAACGATATCACAGGTCGGGATCGCCTCAAGGGTCGCGACTAGTTCCTTTCGGCGCACAAGATCGTATTCGCCATGCAAACCGATGATAGCGATTGGGCTCGCAGCCGGCGCAAACGCGTCCTTGGCGGGCGGCTTCCGGAGCGACGTTGTGATCATGTTGCTTCGTACGTCCTTTCGATTACATCGACTGCAGATGACATTACGTCAACTAATAAAGAAAGCTCCCCTCGTGATACGCCGCTTGGGATGCGGCAGTAACGGTGGGCAGCTTTTCGATAGGTGCCTAGAGTCGCTGCTGGCTGTAGTATAGCACATTCGAAAATCCCGCCGCCCTGAAACATCGCGTCTTCGCAACCTTTTGCAACCCTTTTGGGTTGGAGATCGAGCTGATGCTATACACTGCGCCGATTGGTGTCCTAAACACACATAGAAAAGCAAATGACGGACTGGTTCGACAGGCGGGCGAACCTATCTACGGCGGCTATGCTAATCGTCGCGGAGAGATTTCTCTGTTTGGAGAGAGTATCGTCTACCGCGTGAACTTCAAGAAAAATACCGTTCAGGAATGGCCACCGCTCAATCCCGGTGCACAGGTGCGTTACGACGCGACCGAGGCCGGCGAAGTGTTCGAATACGGCAACGCGAGCTTTCGAAGGTTAAGCAGCGCTCAAATCGTAGAGATTTGCTCTTCCAGCGCTTTCCGCATCATTCCTAAATCTTTCTAGGACGCGGAGAGCTATCGCCCGTAACTCCGAGCGCTTCGGTTCGCTGGATCCGGCGATCCCGTGCGATCCGCCGGACGATGTTCGCGGGACTGCGTTGCATCTTTTTGGGCTAAGACGATCGGTTAATCATGCGGTAGCGCTCTTCATCTTTCTCGTGGCGCGCAGCACGCCGTTCCACCGCAATCGCGATGTCATCCAAAAAATTTTGGATCGTCTTTTCCGAGGCACGTTGAGCGATGGTCGGCGGAATAAGCGTTTGCAGTTCGCCGCTCGGTTCGTCGTAGGTTCCGGTAAGCCATAGAGTCGATGCTGCTGCGCCGCTTGAATCAACACCGATTGCACCGTGAAATACTGGAAACGCATCGGGATTGCGCTTCGCTGCAATAGAGAGGTGAATTTCGTTAGGTGACGCGTGCTGCACGGCTTCCACGTCGACCCTGATCGGCACGGCGATATGGCCAAGATCGGGTAACCCAATATCTCGGAGATCCAACCGCAGCGATGCCTCCGCCCATTCCCCGGCTCCGCTCGAAATTTCGTCTAGCAAAGATCGGGTCTCCCTTATAGCGCTGACGGGACTTACATCCAATGCGCGCTGCGCTTCAATCTTGTTCATGGTTACTCGGACAGCGCGCTCGGGAGCACGCGGGTGTTTTCTTACGCGCGATTATCGATTTCTGTGTGGAGCGGAAGGGCACGACGACATCGTCATTGCTGTCGTGCCCGTCGCTAGATAAGACCTGTTCTTCGAGTTCCATCGAGACACCGCCTGAGCTTTTATCATACATCCGACACCGCATAAAGAGAAAGGAAGCGCGATTGCACCCCCTTTTCCTTAAGTATGCACCCTACGCGGTGACGGTCGCAACCGTGCGGTGTCGAATCGCCGTTCCTCGAGATCGAGAAGGTGCGGCGACGTTTTCATCTCAGACTACGCATCCGTAAGTGCTCGGTGCGCTTCAAGGCCGTGATGCCCGTAATCGAGCTGGCTGGGCGGAAGTTTGATGCGGTCCGCGAGCCGAAGCAATGCGAGAATTTTGACGTTCCACCATGTCGGGTCGATTTCGAACCACGCGAGGCCGTGGCGTGCGGAGTAGGGAAACGCGTGATGATTGTTGTGCCAGCCCTCGCCCCAGGACAGCAGGGCAACCCACCAGCAGTTGGTGGACAAATCGCGCGTCCGAAACGAACGGTAGCCGAAGGAATGCGCCGCACTGTTGACGAGCCACGTCGCGTGGTAACCGATAACGAGCCGCACGAACACACCCCAGACGAGCCAAGACCATCCGCCTATGGCGAACAAGATGCCGGCCAATGCCAGTTGCAGCGGTACGTTGATGTATTGCAGTACACGGTAAAACGGCTGAGCGTAAAGATCCGGGGCAAAGCGAAGCAATTCTTCTTCCGTCGGCATCGCCTCATTGCGCGTGTAGAGCCAGCGGATGTGCGCCCAACGAAAGCCGCGATTGCGGCCGTGCGGATCCGCTTGCGTATCGGAAGTTGCGTGGTGCTTGCGGTGCGTGGCGATCCAGCGAATCGGATCGCCTTGAAGGGCAAGCGTGCCCAGAACGGCAAGCGCGTATTCTAACGGTTTGCGCAACCGCAAACCTTTGTGCGTCAGCGTGCGATGATAGCACAGCGAGATGCCGAGTGCACTCGTCAGATACATGAGAACCGCAGTAACGAACAGCGCACTCCAGTGAAACAACCCAGGCAGAAAGGCGGCAAGTGCGCCCACGTGAATAGCGGCTAGACCAAAACCGTTGATCCGAGCGCGAGTATCGGCCCTCATCTTCAGCGGTAGCTAGGGCGCGCCGAAAAGCAGTCGCGGCAATAAACCGGCTTGTCGCCGCGCGGTTGGAACGGAACCTCCGCTACTCCGCCGCACTGACTGCACGTAGCCTTGAACATTTCCCGACGGTCGGCTCCGTACGAGCCGCTGTTCCGACCGGCAGATGCTTTGTGCGCCGTGCGGCATTCGGCACAGCGGCTGGGTTTGTTGCTGAAGCCTTTGCTCGCGTAGAATTCCTGTTCGCTTGCCGTGAACGGGAAGGTGCGTTTGCAGTCTACGCAATTGAGCGTTTCATCTGTGTACATGAGCGAGTCTCCTAACTCTTCTTGTATTCGTTTGTGATATTTACGGACTCGCCAGCACTGGAACGCCAAGACGTTAAAACACTCGTGAGCCTGTTGATGCACGGGAACAATGAGGTGCGGCGCGCCTCGCCGGCGCGATAGCGATAAACGATGCGCCCCTTCCTCGAATCATATGGCGAAAGTTCGTGTGCATGCGGTCGCCGGGAAGAACCTTGATGCGAGCGCCGTGCACAAGCCGTGCAACCGCCGCACGTTCGCAATGGTTGCAGAAGCAAGCGCGACTCGGCCTTACCGCCCTTTTTGGGGTACCATAAGGTGATGAATGATACGTCACGTCGGCTCCGGTACGAGCTGAGCGAGCGTTGCGAACGTTACACCGCGATGATCGCCGATAAAGACGTACTCGATTTTCGGTTGGGTTCGCACGAACCATACGGTGAAACGGTGCGGAATCTGGACCCGCAGGAGGCATATTTCACGGAATCGAGCAGTGTCTCGGACGATCTACGCGCCATCATCGTCGACATGATGGACATTGGCCGGCGGATTCGGGAAATTGAAGGATTTTAGCCTTTGCAGCGAGATTGCCTCGCCGGTCGATCGGCTTCTCATCGCGCTCAAAGGCGGTGCTCATTCGGAACACCAGCCGATCTTTGGCGGTTACGTCAATGCTAGCGGAGCCATTTCGCTGTTCGCACAGAAGCTCGCGTATCGCATTAATTTTAAGACTCGAATGATCCGCCTGAAGCCGCTCCTCAATTCTGGCGCGCAAACGCGGTATGATGCGGCGGAGCCCGGTCAGGCGTTTCAATATTGCGGCGTGAACTTTCGCCGCCTATTGAATGCGGAAATAGCGGAGATATGCGCTTCCGGTTCTTTTCGTATGAGCCCGTCATCGCCCATCATTGCTCTCGTTCTTTATGACTGAACCCAGCGCGCGACGCGCTCGTCGCGCTCCACTAATCGTCACGAATCGGAAAGCTGTGCGGTGACCTTGCTCGGTGAAGCGCGACGTAATTCTGTAATGCGTGATTCTGTAATGTATGACCGCGGAAGGTGCGTCAAGCAAGATGCCGAGCATCCACTCGCTAGGTCAACGCGACACTATGGCGTTTTATCGCGCGTCTGCAGGGCGATAAGGTTCAAATGAGCCACGAACGCGAAAAGCCCGAGGCCCTGCGGATCAAGGAAGAGGCGGCTGAGCGCGAACGCCAGCGCTTAGCGTCGCTCAACGAGTTACAGAAAGCCGGCCATGGCCGCGAAACGGGCGCGGCAGATTTAGCCGAGCACGAGGGCGAGACGCCGGGTGAAGAGCACCGCGGCGGCCCGCTCCCCGATATGAAACGCTAACAGCCCTTGGCGTGCAGGTCTTTCTGAAGTTCCGCCCGCTGATTCTCGTTGTAATTGCGTTCCTGGCGCGTGGTGGTCGGCAGAGATATCTGTTGCGTCAGGTACTGAATGACGGCTTGGTCTGACTCGCAAGAGCCGTAGATCGTCGGTGTCAGCGGCGCGTAGGTCGGGTTAGCACTCAACTGCGGGAGACTGCCGCCGCTGAGCACCGGATTGCCATTCCAAGAAGGCGTCAACGTCGGCATCGGCTCGACCGGCGAGCGCGTGTTGATCTGATAGCGCAGCTGATCGATCTGTCGCCGGATTTGCGCGCGATCCGCGGCACTCGTTCCAGGCAGGTTCGCCTGAAACTGCAGGTTCTGAATCTGCTGACGATCTTGCGTCGATTGCGGGAGCGTTTGCGTTTGAGCGAACGCAAGAATCGGAATCGCCGCAACCGCAAGGGCGATCAAAGCGGGACGTAGCGTTATCATGCTTTAGATATACCACGAAGCGCGGTCTCAAGGGACCGGCCGCCAGGCCTCTAGGCCGCGATAATTTCGAAGGGGAGGTTCGGATCCGCCGATAGCGCGAGCGGATCGACTTCCACGACGTCGCGTTGATGGTATGCGGCCGCTGCAATCATCGCGGCGTTGTCCGTGCAGTATTTCGGCGGCGGGATGAATGCCGGAACGTTGTTGCGTTCGCTCCAGTTGCGAATTGCGGATTGCAATGCGGAGTTCGCCGCGACGCCGCCGGAGAGCACGACCGCGTTGTACCTGCCGTCCTCAAATCCGCGCGACACGCGCGCGAGAAGAACGTCTATTACCGCGGCTTGAAACGATGCGGCAACGTCCTCGCGTTTTGCGCGTTTGCCTTCATCGGATTCGAGAAAGTACCGCACCGATGTTTTCAAGCCGGAGAACGAAAGATCGAGCGTTCCCGGATCGGGGCGGTGACGCGGAAACGCGTGCGCTTTCGGATTTCCGTCGCGGGCGAGGCGGTCGAGTTGCGGTCCGCCGGGATAGCCGAGTCCCAGGAGACGCGCCGTTTTATCGTATGCTTCACCGGCCGCATCGTCTCTCGTGCGTCCGATGACGCGCATCTCGATCGCGGAACGAACCTCCACGAGTTGCGAATGCCCGCCGGAAACCAGCAGCGCCAAAAACGGATACGGAATCGGTTCGCCGCGATCGAGAAACGCGGCGAAGATGTGCCCGTGCAAATGGTTGACGGCATAGAGCGGCTTTTCGAGCGCGAAGGCGAGCGCTTTCGCGGCCGCGACGCCGACGACGAGACTGCCGATCAACCCCGGGCCACGCGTTACAGCGATGCCGTCGACTTCATCGAGCGTGAGGCTCGCACGTCCCACGGCGTCGTCGACTGCTGCGGAGAGAAGCGCAACATGCTGGCGGCTGGCGATTTCCGGAACGATTCCGCCGTATTTCGCGTGGAATTCGTCTTGATTCGTCGAGACGCTCGAGAGCACGGCGCGTCCGTCGCGCACGATGGCCGTCGCAGTATCATCGCACGAGGTTTCGATTCCCAGCAAGAGCATCGTTAAGGACTTGGACGCTGCAGCGTCAATACATGCAGCGTGTTTCTTGCGACTGCTTTGCGGGAGAACGGGAGCGCTAGTAAGTCGCCGCGAATCCAGGCGCCCGCTTCGTCATCGTAGTACGCGGAACCGGCTTCGCCCGATTCACCCGTCGGAATCGAAATGCCGCCGGCATCCCAATTGCGGGTGTCCCACACCGCGCGAAATCCTTGCGCGAATCCCGTCTCCTGCACGTGAATCGTGTACTCGTTGCCGTCGCCCGGCAGCGAACGTCCGCGCAGCAATCCATACCACATCGGTGAGAGCGGATGATCGACGTCGACGGCGCCTTCGATCGCCCACGAATGGTGTTGGGCAACGTCGCCGTACATCAGGGATTCCGCGGAAAACCGGATCTCTTGCCGCTCTGCGGGATCGCGCAGGCGATCCATCAAGACCGGGAGCGATCCTGTTTGCGATTCGAGATTCGTGCGGAGGTCATAGGCCGTTGATGCTAGCTGTGAACCGGGATCGAAGCGGCCGTTCCACGCGTGCAACGCGTGAAGGTCGCGCGCAATCTCTGCATCGACCGGGGAAAACGTGTCGTTTTGCATCGCGCGAAAGTACGAAACGTCGTAGGAGGCGCGAGCGTGAAGCAGCGATGCGATCCGCCACGCGCGGTACGGCGGTTCGAAGGCGGCGGAGAGGCGAAGCGGATAGCGTATACCGTACATCTTGTTATTGGCGCTTAGCAAAACGCCGCGGCGCGATGCGTTCCGGTGCGGAAGATCGTTGAAGTTGACGATCGCTACGCGCGTTCGTAGCGCGGCGAGCGGATGCGCGTAGCGTCCCCATGCGGCGTCGAGCGGTATGAGTCCGGCGAGATGATATGCGATTGCTCCGCCGCGATCCGCGACGATGAAATTCTCCGGCGCGCCGCGGTACGATGCAAGGTCGTGCATTGCGTCGCGAACGTTCGCCGCTCGATCGAGCGCGAGCAGCGTCGCGATGCTCGTGCGCCGTTGCCAATAGACCGGCCAGCGAACTGCGATCGTCGACGGCGCTTCGGACGCGAAGACGTAGAATTCCGCCGCGTTTCGGTAGTACGTTTTGCAGACGTCACGCGAGAAGCGGACGTGAAAACACTCGCTGACGGCCGGAGCGTGCGGAGCCGACGTTCCGCGATACAGAACGGTCGTCGCTGCTTGCGCGTTGGTCGCGCCCCAGGCGATTCGCTCGTTGTGTCCGAGGACGATGCCGGGCAGCCCGGGGAGCGTTGCGCCGGCGGCGTGGAAGCCCGGCGCGCGTAGATCCATGACATACCAGATGCCGGGAATCGAGATGTCGACGTGCGGATCGTTTGCCAGCAATGCATGTCCGGCGCGCGAAGGGCCGCTGCCCGCTGCCCACGCATTGCTTCCGATGCGCGGTTCGCCGTGGAACGCAATCAACGGCGTATTCGTGCACGTGTTCGCCGTTGGCGACGCGCGAAGCGCAGCTCCATCGACCGTCACGTCATAGCGTGCATCGGAGAGCGGAAGCGCTCGCGCGTAGCAGGCCGCACCGCTTTTGCGCCACGCATCGTCCCGCGCGAGGACGTCGTGCCAAGAGTCGCTCAATTCGAGCGCTGCCATCGTCGCAACCGCAATGGAATCCTCGGGCGTCCAACGTCGCGGACGGTACAACAGCATCCGGAATTCAACCGGCATCGGTTGAACGGCGAGCGCTTCGTTTACTCCAGCGCTAAAGGCGCGTAGCGCGGAACGGGTTGACCCGTCGGCGGACGCCCACTGGCGCCTCGCAATCCCAGCGGCGTCGACGGCTCGCATTGATTCGTCCAGCGGAAGCGCGCGCGCTCCGAAGAGTTCACTCAGCCGGCCGTACGCATACCGCCGTGCCAAATCCATTTGAAAGAGACGATCTGAAGCTTCCGCAAAACCCTGCGCGTAGAAGAGATCGCGCTGCGTGGCGGCGCTGATATGCGGTACACCGCGCCCGTCGCGCGCGATCGTTACCGTTGCAGCGATGCCGGGCGTCGCGATGACGCCGCCGGCTTTTGCAACGCTGACGACGCCGATCGCGATGTTTACGAAGTACCAGAGAACCGCTGCACCCGCGAGAATCGCTAAGGCGAGCGCGTGGCGCCGAAGGCGCGCGGCAACGGCTGCCGCCGGCGACGGGTCGCGGCACTGGAGCCACCGGGCGTCTTTCGCGACGAAGAAGCTCACATAGTCTGTAACACCGCGGCCAGGTCGAATGTGCCGGGCACGAGGCGAACAAAGTTGCGCTCTTCGCGGAGAATCAGGCGCTTCGATGTGGCGTATTCGAAATTCGCCATGCCCTCGGCGTCTCCACGCAGCCGTTCGCGGTAGCGCTCGTACTCGGATAGTGATTCGAACCCGATGATGCCCCAAGCGACGTCGTTGGTTCCCTCATGCGGAAGGAAGTAGCCGATTAGATGCCCGCCGCAGCGCGGAATGCTTTTTGCCCAATTCGCGGCATATTGCGCAAAGGCGTCCAGTTGGAACGGATCGATTTGATAGCGGATGACGCAGGCGATCATGACCGATTCTCGCACGCGGTTAGTTCGCGCGCGCGTGAAGTGTCGTTATCCGGAACTTCGGTCGAACACAAACGGCAATTGGTGACTCGCGCGCAATTCGACCGAGGCGAAGCGGCGGTCGCGCAAATCCTTGAACGCTAAGGTCAGCGGCAGGCCCGCGACGACGGCGCAATCGTTGGAAATTGGAACAAGGGTCAACACGCGTTCGGAAACGGTGCCGCCCACAAAGCTGCCCGGCAACGTGATCTTCAATGCGTCACCGAGCGCTTCGATCGCGAGTGACGCGGCCGTTAGCGCAGATGCATACCGGCCGAGCATCGGCGCAGGATCGATGGCTGCAGCAGCGACCGGTTGGGATGCGTTGGGATTGCGTTTCAAGCGGAGTTCCACCCCGCCTAAAAGGCTGGCCGTCAGTGCGGCCGGTTCGCCGAAATCGTTGCGATCGAATCGGACGCTGGGCTGATACTTCGCGAAGATTTCGTTTTCGGGCCGTAGCGTAAAAACGTCGAAGTGGAGGTGTTCGAGCTTGCCGTTCAGTCCGAGCAACTGCAGGGCGAGCGCATCACCCTCCTCGCGTACCGTCGCGCTACCGTAGAACGGGTCTTCGTAGACACCGGCATACGCGGAGAGCGGAGGGGACGCGGGCGTTTCCTTCGCTGACACATCTTTGCGTTCGCTCAGCATGAAGTCGAGACGTTTGTGCGCGTCGTCGTACTGGTTCTTGAACTGCACGAGCCAATTCTTCGAACCGCCGGCGAGTGCATCGTCGATGGCGCGATAGACGAGCGCTTGCGGTAACGAGGAGCCGTCGGCATTGGCGAGCGCGACGAGGCCGAAACCAATCGCGGGGACGACGCACGCGACCGCCGTCATGCCGTCGATGTTTCCGCTGTGCGTAACGACGGTTTGACCGCGATAGGAGAAGACAAACCATCCATATGCATAGCTCAAGAAGCTTGCATCCGGGAACATTTCGCTCCACGGCGATACATACGCGATCAGCATTTGCGGCGTGTGCAACGCATTGAGCGATCCGGACGTCAACAACCGGCGGCCGTCGATCGATCCGTCGCCCAGATGCAGACGCAGCCACTGGAGCATGTCCCGCGCGCTGGAATAGATCGACCCGGCGGCATTCGAATTCGTTCCGATCTCGTGCGGAATCGCGCGAAGCGTATCATCGAGTTCCGCGTGCGGAGATGCGACGTTCGACCTATCGTCGATGTACTGCAAATGCGACCGGCTGCGCGTCATGCCGAGGGGTTCGATCAGACGCCGATCGATGAAGTCGTCCCACGAAAGGCCGCTTACCGTACGAATCACTTCTCCAGCAGCGACGTACATAATATTCTGATAACCAAACGTCGTGCGGAATGTCCAGCTCGGTTCTAGATGGCGCGCGCGATGCAGCACTTCCTCAGACGTATAGGGCGTCTTGTACCACATGAAGTCGCCGCGTGCGAGACCGCTGCGATGAACGAGCAGATCACGAACGGTCATTTCACGGGTCGCGTACGGATCGAAGAGCCGGAACGACGGCATCAGATCGATGACGCGCGTGTCCCAGTCGAGCGATCCTTCATCGACGAGCATCGCGATCGCCGCGCACGTGAACGATTTTGACACGGAGCCGATCGCGAAAAGCGTATCCGCATCGACGGCGCCACCTCGGTCCAGGTTGCGCGTGCCGAATCCGCGAGAAAGCACCTCGCGCCCCTGGTTTATGAGGGCGAAGCCGAGTCCGGGAACGCGGTACTGTTCGACCGCCGCAGTAACGTCGCGTTCAAAAGGTGTCATTTACATCCGTCCGGTGGTGAGGGAAATTGCGCGTGCCTCGCGCGCCGAGTCGTTGCGGAGCGAATGCGAGTAGCCGGCTGCGAAAACGCAGCATTGCCCCGCGCTCATCGGGTAATCGATGCCATTGACGACCACCACGACCTCGCCGTCAATCACGTAGACGACGTCGATGCCCTCGTGCGCAAGCTCGTTTTTGAATTTGCTCCGCGGGGCAAGCATGAGTGCGATGAAATCGAGGTCGACTCCGGGGAGATGAATCGCTTCGTAGTCGATGCCGCGTCCGCGATTGACTTTCTTGCGCGTCTCGGGCCCCATGAACGTCGGTCGCGAGCTTTGCGCGCTAAAACCCAGAAACGAACCGAGGTCGTAGTCGAAGAATTTTGCGAGACGTGCGGCGCGGCCGAGCGAAATATCCGTTTCGCCGCGTTCGAGCGCGCGGATGAAGGATGCCGAGAGCCCGGTCGCATCGGCGACGTCGCGTACCGTAACGCGATTGCGCTCGCGTAGACGCTTGAGAATGGTCCCGACGTCGGGAACTTGCGCATCTTTCATTGAGCGCGTATCAGGCGGCCGCCCTGCGAAGTCCTCTTGTTACGCGGCCAATAGTCCAGGTCGCGTTTGACATATGGAATCGCTTCGAAGTCAGCGCTGAGCGCGCCGGGACTCGTTGCGTAGATGACGCGCGACGCCAGCGGCGCGAACTTGCCATAAAAATGATGCGTCGATTTGACGATGATGATCTTTGCCGCATTGAGGTCGATGCCGAGATTGGTAAATGCGGTCGGCGAAAAGACTTGCGAGCGGATCGAGCAGAGGACGAGATCGATTCCGCGAGCATGGACCCAGGCGCTGCGCCCGAGCGGATTGATGCCGGAGTCGTCCATCGCATCTTGTTCGTGGTGCTCGTCGAGCGCGCGCACGCTGACCTCGAGGTCTACCGGCATGCCCGATGCCGGCCCAAGTTTTCCGCCGATGCGTAACGGAAACGTCGCGCCGGCTCCCGCTTCAAAACACAGATCCACCGCGATCGGATCGTAGTACGTTCCGGAAACGACACCGATTGCGTTTCGCTCCAACAGCCGTTGCAGAATGAACGTGCTATCGCCCGGCGCACCTCCGCCGGCGTTGTCCGCTGTGTCGGCGATCACGACGGGTCCTTGCGCCTCGACGAGTGCGAGATCGACGGCGTCTTCAAACGGTAGCGCCTGCAACACGGCATCGTCGCGAATGCTGCAAAAGCGTTCGCCGAATTCTGCCGCTACGCGTGAGGCGAGGGCTTCGTCGCCGTCGGTGATTGCAAGCACTTTCGAGCCCGCTCCCGGAACGTCGCCGTACGGAAATCCGTGAACCAGACTGAGCGAGAGCACGTCGCTCCCTTCTCGCGCGAACATGTCGTCGACAAACCTTCGCAACGGCTCGCGCGTCGTCGGAAAAAGCCCATTCGTGCGGCAATCGTAGGTGGAAGTGACCGGCGCAATGCGTCCGGCCGCAGCTTGCGTGCACAACCGGTAGAGATCGTGCGCACGTTCCACGATATCGATGTGCGGATATTCTTTGTAGGCGATGATGACGTTTGCGGCGTCGGTCATGGCGTCGGTCAAATGCGCGTGCAGGTCGAGTTCAGCGCCGACGATCGTGCGATTGCCCACGATCGCGCGCACGCGTTCGAGGAGGTCGGCTTCACAGTCGTCATAGCCTTCGGCGACCATCGCGCCGTGAAGATAGAGCAGCACGGCGTCGACGGGCATCGCCGCTTGCAAATCGTGCAAGATGCGATCGCGTAACTCTTCATAGACCGCGCGAACCGTTGTGCCGGCCGGCTCGGCGACGGCCGCGATACTCTCGACAATCTGGTGCCCGTCGGCGGCGGCCAGCTTCCGCCAAGCAAGCATCGAAGCGAATTCGGAGAAGCGGTCATCGCTTTCGAGGCTGTTTTGCGCGAACGACGCCCGGCCCGTCGGGATGGGCGAAAACGTGTTCGTTTCGGTGACGAGGCCGGCGGTTAAAATTCGCACTGCTGCCTCCCGTGGTAGGACCGCGTGGCGCTTGAACAGTATTTTGCTGAGTGCGCCAAAATATCATCTATTGCGCGGCCGCGCTCGCTGTAGCGTTCCTGGCCACGGGCTGCACGCGGGTCGCCGGACACCGTGGCGATCCCGCTTCGCTGACGCTCGCCGCAATCGGCGAGGCACACTCGCTCAATCCATTGCTCGAATCGGGCGCGGTTTCCGCCACGATCGGCCCGCTGGTCTTCTCATATTTGCTGACGGTCGACGCACAGGGACGCCTGCGTCCCGATTTGGCGACGGACATTCCGAGCATAGAGAACGGCGGGATTTCGCATAACGGATTGACCGTCACGTATCATCTCCGTCGCGGCGTGCGTTGGCAGGACGGCCAACCGCTGACCGCAACGGACGTCGCATACACGTACGGGCTGATAATGAATCCGTCGATCAACCTGCCGACGCGCACCGGTTACGAGGAGATCGCGAGCATTGCCGCGCCCGATCCCTATACCGTGCGGGTACGTTTGAAACGGCGGTTCTCGCCGGTTCTTTCCGACTTTCTCGCGCCCGACACGAACTATCCGGTCTTGCCCAAGCATGTGCTTGCAGCGGAGCGCGACATCAATCATGCGGCGTTCAACACGATGCCGGTCGGAAGCGGTCCGTATCGCGTCGACCAATGGTCGCACGGCGATTACATTCGCTTCTCAGCGAACCCGTCGTACTTCGCCGGTGCGCCGTCGATCTCGCATCTCACGTTGAAAGCCGTGCCAACCGCCACCACGATGTACGACGAGATGCGTACGGGTGAAATCGATGCCGCATTCCTGACGCAAGCGCAATATACGCATGATTTCCGTCCGATTCCCGGCGTGACGGCGGCTAAGACCGCGAACGGCGGCGTCGCGCTGCTCGCGTTCAACGTTGCCGGGCCGCGCTTGCGCGATGTGCGCGTACGCCGCGCCCTTGCACAAGGGATCGATTACGCGCGCATGATTCACGACGCGACGCGCGGCGGGGAATCGACCGTCGATGCTCCGCGAGGATTGTTTGGCGCGGCCTACGACCCGTCGGTGAAGCCGTTGTCATTCGACCAAAAGCGCGCGAAGCAACTGCTCGATGACGCAGGATGGCGTCCGGGCGCGAACGGCATGCGATTCCGCAACGGTGCGCCGCTGGAATTCACCTACACGTACGACTTGCAAGAGCCGGAAGGCACGGATATCGGCGTTCTGCTGCAGCAGTCTATGACCGCGCTCGGCGTCAAGCTGACGCTGCACGGCTATCCGACGCAGATCTTTCTTGCTCCGGCGAAGGACGGCGGACCGCTGCTCTCGGGCAAGTTCGAAATGGCGTTCATCCAGATGATTCCGCAGACGGATCCGGACCTGAGCTGGTTCTTCGGATGCGATCAACTGCCGCCGAACGGATTCAATCTGTCGCGCTTTTGCGATGTGCAAACGACGCAAGCCGATGCCGCATCGATCGCAAGCTACGATTGGAACGAACGGCGCCGTCAGTCGGTCATCATTCAGCGCCGCGTCGCGAGTGAAGTGCCGCTGGTCTTTCTCTGGCAGCAAGGCCACGTCGCGGTCCACATCGACAGCCTCAAAGGCGTCGATCCGTCGCCGGCGTCATCTTTGTGGAACGTTGCTACGTGGCGTTTGCAGCCTTGAAGCCGCCGCCGTAAAGCATGCGCGCAATGCGCAGCGCGATTGATTCGGGATTGGCGGTCGTCTGATTCGTCAAGACGATGATCTCGAGGCCGTCGCCGGGGAAGACGAGATTCATCGCGCGCGCACCCAGCGTTCCGCCGTTGTGCCAGACGAGGTGACGGCCTTCGTCTTGACCTTGCACCCAGCCAAACGCATAGCCTCCGGCGAGGTTGCTGCGTTCGTCCTTTTTCGCGATCATCGTGATGCCCGCCGGCGCGGTCGTCGCCGTACGAACGCTGCTCGCGTTCAACACGCGATCGGAGAAGAAGGCGCCGTCCCAGCGAACCAGGTCTTGCGCGTTTGACGCGAGTGCGCCCGCTGAATTCGCCCACGACATGTCATAGCTCGGCAACATCACAAAGCGGTTCTTGACGTAGTCGTAGCCTTCGGACGTGTTCGATCCTTGCGGCGGCGCCGTTGCCATGAATTCGGTCTGATTCAAATCGAGCGGATCGATAATCGCCGAACGCATGTACGCTTCATAAGATTGTCCGCTCATCTTCGCCGCCAGCATGCCGAGGATTGCGTAATTGGTATTGCTGTACGCCCACTTCGTACCGGGGCGGAATTGCAGCGGTTTGTCCGCGACGAGATTGACGTAGTACGAAATCGGGTGCGGCTTTAGCGTCGCACCGACAATGGACGCGAAGAGCGCCTTATCTTCGAGATACTCCGGCAGCCCGCTCGTTTGATCGAGCAACTCGCGCACGGTAATTTCTTTTGCGTGCGGAACATCCGGCAGATATCGTGCGACCGGTGCATCGAGCGCGACGCGACCGCGTTGTACTTGCAGCATGACGCCCGCAGCGGTGAACTGTTTGGTGATCGACCCGATCTCGAACACCGTGTCGGGTGTGACGGGAAGTTGCTTCGCTCGATTCCGCAAGCCGTACCCCTGCGAATATAACAACGTGCCGTTGCGTCCGACGCCGATTTCGACGCCGGTGAGATGTTGCGTCGCCATTGCGCCGCGTACGATCGTGCCGATCGCTGAGGTTTGGTTCGTGCTGAGTGCGGCAGCTAAAACGAAGGAAAGCCCGATCATATTCAACGCTCCAAGTCGTGCGCGGCAAGCGAAGATGAAAACCCCCAGACCTCTTCGGGGCAATAGATACGCCCGTCACGGTAGATGGCGGACGGTGTGCGGTCGGTTACGAGAAGAAGCGGACCGTCGAGATCGACCACGTCGCATCGTTGCGCGACAACGAACGCCGGCGCCATGGAGAGCGATGTTCCGCCCATGCAGCCGACCATGACATTCAATCCGAGTTCGCGCGCGCGTTGCTGCATGCGCAACGCTTCGGTGAGGCCGCCGCACTTGTCGAGCTTGATGTTGATCGTATCGAAGCGTCCGACAAGGTGTTCCATATCGTTCAGCGTTTGCACGCTTTCGTCGGCGGCAATCGGGATCGGCGATTCGACCTCATCGAGATCCGCATCGCGATCGGCGGGAAACGGTTGTTCGAGAAGTTGCACCTCGCTCGCGACGAGCGTGGGAAGCAATTCGTGCAGCGTGCGCAGCGTGAAGCCTTGATTGCCGTCGACGCCGAGCCACACGTCTGGGCGCGCCGCGCGGACCGCACGAACGCGTTCCGCATCGCCGCCGTCGCCGATGAGCTTCAGCTTCAATGCGGTGGCGGTGGCAAAATCCCGCGCGCGAGCCGACATCTCATCGGGCGGTCCCGCTCCGACCGTGGCGGTCGTTTGAACGGGTTGAGGTGCGGAGGTCAGTCCCGCGAGGCGCCAAACCGGCGTTGCTTCTAGCTGCGACCGAAGTTCCCAGAGCGCGCAGTCGAGGGCGTTCTTTGCGCCACCGCCGGGCAGGGACTCGGTAATCGATGTTAGCTCCGTAACGGTCTTCGCGCGTTGCGCCGCCGCAATGATTTGGGAGCTCAGACGCGCGGTGGTTTCCTCTTTATAATAGACGCCTAACGCCTCGCCTCGGCCGCGCATACCGCCGTCCGAAACTTCGGCGACGACGACCTCCGCGTCGGTAAACTCATATCCCGTGATGCGAAACGGATACCGAAATGCCCACGTCTCGGTCCGAACGGAAACTTCCATCGATCGCCCTCCGCGAACAATATTTCATCGCGGACGACAAAATATCATTTGCGGCCGGATGGCGCCGCATAGGCGGTCACACCTTGGAAGTGGAGGGACACGTACGGCTCGTCGCCGACGACACGGCTGTTGTGCCCAGGCTCGATATGGAAAAGATCGCCGGGCTTCATCTCGACGACGCGGCCGTCGTCCATTTCCGCCGTCGCGCATCCCGCCAGGACGAGACCTACGTGCTCGACCTCGCAGCTGCTTTTACCGAGCGCAGCGCCGACGTGTTCCGACCAGATCCATCCCGGTTCGTACGTGGCGCGTCCGATCGTCATACCGCCGATCGACACGATCTCGAACTTGCCCTTAGGGAACTCGCGCACTTCGTCGGGACGCTCGAAGCGCTTGAGGATGATGTCGAGCACGAGAACTACCTCCGGCTAGGAGCGGTTGCGGCGCGAGCGATTTCGAGCATTTCGCGCATCGGGGGAAGATCGCCGGGATGAAGGCCGGCATGGCGCCAGGCGATCCGTCCGTGGTCGTCGATGATTGCAGCGCCCGGAAGCTGCGCGCTGTCGCCTAGATGCGTCGCTGACCAGTTCTGATGGAATCCCGCGGCGCGATTTTCTTTACGCCGTTCTTTGAGAGCGGCATCGCTGAAGAGTTTGAGCAGATTGTATTGCCCGAATCCCATCGCCGCGTAGGTTTGTTTGTGCGGGTCGGGGATGCAGCGTGCCGACATGCCGTACGGACCGCAATGCCGGCGTATCTTTTCGCGATCGCCGATTACGACGAAACGAACGGCGATGCCGTCGCGTTCGAATTCTTCCTCGAGCTCACGCAACTGCGCGAGCGGCTCGGGAAAGAACGTTCAACCAACATGTCGCAGCCACACGACAAGCGCGGGCCGCGGAATGTTCAGCGCCTCTATGGCAGCCGGTACGCGAGAGTTCATGATAGTTGTTCCGTTACGACCCCGGTTCGGCGAAAAACTTTCCGAGTTCTGCGGCAACTAGATCCGGGACTTCCTCCGCCAAATGATGGCCGCTGTCGAGCCTGGCGCCTCGCAGGCCGGTTGCCCACGTCCGCCAGACGTCGAGCGGATTTCCGTACAGTCGTTCCATATCATCGCGCGTTGCCCATAGGACCAGGAGCGGGCACGAAAGTCGTTTTCCCGCAACGCGATCGGCCTCGTCGTGGGCGCGGTCGATCGTCGGGCCGGCTCGATAGTCTTCCATCATCGCGTGAACGGTGTCGGCATCGCGGATCGCCCGGTGGTAATCCTCGAATGCGGCCTCACTCTTGTGGTCGCGCGTCGGACGATACCATGCATCGGGATCGGCGAGTATCGCTCGTTCAGCGAGCGGTGCCGGTTGCGCGAAGAAGAACCAGTGCCACCACGCCATCGCGAAGCGCGCGTCACATCGCGCGAGTGCGTCACCGATCGGAACCGCGTCGAGAACGGCAAGCTTCATGATGCGGCTCGGGCGATCCATCGCGGCGCGAAATGCGACGTACGCGCCGCGATCGTGACCGGCGATGCAAAAACGGTCGTGCCCGAGATGATCCATGAGCGCGAAGATGTCGCGTGCCATCGCCCGTTTCGAATACGGCTCGTGCATCTCGTTCGTTTGCGGTTTCGACGACTGCCCGTATCCGCGCAGGTCCGGACAAACGACGGTAAAGTTCGATGCAAGTTGCGGCGCGACGCGTTCCCACGTCACGTGCGTTCGCGGATGACCGTGAAGAAGCACGACGGCGGGACCCGCCCCGCCGTAGCGAACGCGCAACTCCGCTTCGCCGGTGGTAATCCGCTCGCACACGAAGCCGTCGAACATCACAAGGCAAAGTACGTCAGCGTTAGACGCGGGCGCTTTCAGCGCCTAGGCGCCAGAGGCAGAGTAGGAGGCCGATGATTGCGATGAATGCGAGGAGCGGCGAATAGAGCAGCCCGAGGAGCATGAACAGCACGGAAAGCGCAACGAGGATCGGGTATGCGCTTTGCGTCGTGAAGATACCCAAATCTTCGCCGGCGGTGTCTTCCGGCGTGACTTCTTGACCGTCGCCGTCGAGGTGCGCGTTGCGTTCTGCGATAAGCGCATAGCTTGCCGCGAATGCAAGTGCGGCGGTCATGACGGCGAGCAGCACGGTTCCCGTCGTCTCTTCGTGCGCAATGAACCAGTACGCGATCAGAATTGCAAGTCCAAAGCCGGTCGAGGACAAAAAGAGACCGACGAACGTTTTCATGAGTCCATCACGTCCCATGCGGGGCGGCGGCTGTTGATCGGGGGCATCGTTTCGAAGTTGTGATCGGGGGGCGGTGATGAGGTGACCCATTCCAGCGAGTAGCCGCCCCACGGATTTGCCGGGACATGAACGTTTGCGAACGACGAGATGAAGACGTTGATGATGAAGAGGAGTACGCCGATCGCCATGATGACGCCGCCGGCCGTCGCGAGACCGTTGAGCAGCGCGAGGTGCTCGATGTTCGGATACGTATAGACCCGTCGCGCCATGCCCTCGAGGCCCATGAACGCCATCGGGATGAACGTCAAGTTGAAACCGGCGAACATCAGCCAGAAGAACCACTTCCCCAGTGTTTCGTTCAAGCGTACGCCGAAGATCTTCGGGAACCAGAAGAACAGCCCCGCGAAGAGCGCGAACATGCTGCCGCCGCCAAGCGTGTAGTGGAAGTGATGCACGATGAAATAGGAGTCGTGCACTTGATAGTCGATCGGCGGCGAGGCGATCATCACGCCGGTGATGCCGCCGAGTAAGAAATTAAAGAGAAACCCGAGCGCAAAAAGCATTGCGGTCGTGAATTCGATCGACCCTTTCCACATCGTGCCGATCCAATTGACGAATTTGACGCCGGTCGGGACGGCGATGAGGAATGACACCATCGAGAAAAACGGATTGCTCACCGCGCCGGTCGTGAACATGTGGTGCGCCCAGACGCCCATCGAAAGGCCCGCAATCGCGAACGCCGAGATGACGAGGCCGACATAGCCGAAGACCGGCTTGTGCGAGAACGTCGCGATCACTTCGGTGACGATGCCGAAATACGGCAAGACCATGACATAGACTTCAGGGTGGCCGAAGAACCAGAACAGATGCTGGTAGAGAATCGGGTTGCCGCCGTACGCCGGATCGAAGAAATGTCCGCCGAGATGGCGGTCGATCAGCACCATGAAGAGCACGGCGGTGAGCGACGGAAACGCCATGAGAATCAAGAGCGCCGTTGCGATGATCTCCCACGTAAAGATCGGAAGGCGCCACATCGTCATGCCGGGTGCGCGAAAGAGGAAGACGGTCGTCGTCAGATTCACGGCGGTGAGAATGGTGGACACGCTCGCCATCAGGACGCCGACCGTCCAGAAATCGTTGCCGGCGCCGGTTCCTTCGCTGATCTCGGAAAGCGGCGCGTAGTTCGTCCACCCGTTGGCGCTCGCGCCGCCGTAGGTCGCGAAACCGATGAACATCACGATGCCGCCGAGAACGAAAAGCCATAGCGACGTCGCGTTCAAACGCGGAAACGCCATGTCGGGCGCACCGATCTGGAGCGGCACGATGAAGTTTGCAAGCCCGACACCAAACGGCGCGATGACGAAGAAGATCATCGCCGTGCCGTGCAGCGTGAAGATTTGATTGTAGAGGTGCGGCGATAACAGTGTATTGTCCGGACGCGCGAGTTGCGCGCGGATCATCATTGCCAGAACGCCGGCGGCGAGAAAAAACGTCATCGTCGCGACGATGTACATGATGCCGATCTTCTTGTGATCGGTAGCCGTGAACCACTCCATCACGGCTTGATCGCTCCATTGGAAGCAATGTAGCGGTCGTAGGCGTCGTCCGGAACGACGACGACGACGAACGTCATCAGTGCATGGTCGAGGCCGCAAAATTGCGCGCAGCGCGACAGATACGTCCCGGTGCGGCTCGGCGTCAAATCGAAGACGTTCGTCATCCCGGGAATTGCATCGCGCTTGAAGAGAAACGCGGGAACCCAGAACGAATGGTTGATGTCGGCGGTCGCAAGGTCGATTTCGGTCGTTCGATGGACGGGGAGATACAGCGTCGCGGGTCGCTCCGGCGTTCCGATCGAGGTGACCCGGTCGCCGTTATAGCCGAACCGCCAAGACCAGCGGAACGCCGTAGCATCGATACGGTTTTCCGGCTTCGCGGAGACGTGATCGACCGGCATTTCGTCGTGAAACGTGACGACGAAGAGTCCGATGACGATAAGCAGTGGGATGATCGTATAGGTAATTTCGAGCGTCGGATTGCCGGTGAAGTGCTTGGCGGTGTGACGTTCGCGCCGATAGGCAAAGAGGCACCAAAGGATCGCGGCATAGACATAGATCCCGACGAACGCGCCGGCCCACAACGAAACGAGCCACGTTTGCTGCATCATGCCGGCTTGCGTAGTCGTAGGATGAGTCAGCCACCACACACCCGCGCTTTTACCCGCGCATAAAGAATCGCACGCAAGGGTAGGCATTGGGTGTGTCCAGTTCCGTTGACGGTAACCTTCGTCGCCGACCCTTGCCGGTGCGAGCGCATCCTCTCGTCTTTGGGACCGTCCTCTTTCTTGCTTCGGAACTGATGTTTTTCGCTGCGCTCTTCGCGTCATATTACGATCTGCGTGCGAATCGGGCGGCGTGGCCGCCGCCCGGTGTCCATCTCGATGTTCCCGAGTCGGCAATCGGAACAGCACTGCTCTTTATCGCCAGCATCGTCATGGTGTTCGCGACCAAGGCGATGGACAAGCAACGAATGACGGCTGCGCGATGGTGGACGGCCACGGCGGTTATCGCCGCCGCTGCATTCATTCTACTCTCGATTCACGGCTATCTCGACAACACGTTCACCATCGCGTCGAATGCCTACGGTTCGATCTACTATGCGATGACGGGCTTCCATCTGCTCCACGTCACCGTAGGCGTCGGCATTCTACTTGCGCTGCTCATCGGGATGCGCAGTCCGGCACTGCGCGCGTACCATCGCGAAGGCGCTGAAGCGATGACGTATTACTGGCATTTCGTGTTCATCGTCTGGGTCGGCATCTGGGCGACCATCTACTTGATCCAATGATTGTGAAAGATCGCGCAATCGCTGCCGCGTTACTGCTGGCGATGCTCGGCGCGGGGCTTTTCATTGCGTCGTATGCGACGGGCGGCGATCGCCTCTACGAAGGTCTCTCACTCGCGATCTCGGCAGCGGGGCTCTGCGCTGCAGCAGTCGGCTGGGCGTTTTGGATTCTCCCTCAGCAGCAAGTCGAAGACGAGCGTGATGATTATCCGTCGGGCGCGCGGGATCGCGCCGAAGAAGACGTTGAAGCGGAGACCGGGATCCGCGACGTCACGCGTAAGCGGCTTCTCACACGCATGCTGTATGCTGCGCTCGGGTGCTTCGGACTCGCGCTGATCGTGCCGATTCGATCGCTCGGGCCGGCGCTCGGCGATTCCGCGTTCCATACGAAGTGGCGCAAAGGCTCGCGCATGCAGCGCGAAGACGGCTCGTTCGTTAAAGCGTCCGATCTCAACGTTGACTCCGTCGCAACGGTCTTTCCCGAGGGTGCGGTCGGCGACGCGCAATCGCAGACCGTCCTCATTCGCGTCGGCGGCGGCGTTGCAGCGGCTCCCGACGGCTATATCGCGTACTCGAAGGTGTGCACGCACGCCGGTTGTCCCGTTGCATTGTATCGTACGCAGGCAAAGCAGCTGATGTGTCCGTGCCATCAATCGATCTTCGACGTCGCGAACGACGGCGCGGTCGTCTCGGGTCCCGCAGATCATGCGCTTCCGCGTCTGCCAATTGAAGTGGGATCCGACGGTTATCTCCGCGCGATGGACGATTATCCCGAGCCGGTCGGGCCGGGATTCTGGGAGCGCGGATAGTGCCGTGATCTCGCGGTTTCTCGACTGGGTCGACGACCGTCTCGGGACGGCGCACTTCGTTAGCCACGCGCTGCGGAAGGCGTTTCCCGATCACTGGTCGTTCATGCTCGGCGAGATCAACATGTATATGTTCATCGTGCTGCTTGCAACGGGAACGTTTCTCGCGTTTTTCTTCGACCCGGACGCCTCGAAGATGACGTACAACGGGCCATATTCGTTGCTCGACGGCACGGCCGTATCGCATGCCTACTATTCGGCGCTGAAGCTGAGCTTCGAAGTCAACGGCGGTTTGTTGATGCGCCAAGTGCACCATTGGGCGGCGCTGATCTTTGTCGCCGGCATTTTCGTGCACATGGGCCGCGTGTTTTTCACGGGTGCATTTCGTAAGCCGCGGGAGATCAATTGGCTCATCGGCCTCGCGATGTTGGGGCTCGCGATGTTCGAGGGATTCGCCGGCTATTCAATGCCCGATGATTTGCTGAGCGGTACCGGTTTACGCATCGCCGTATCGATTCTTCTCTCCGTGCCGTTCATCGGCGCATGGGCCTCAGCACTGCTTGCGGGCGGCGTCTTTCCCGATTCGAACGTGATGCTGCCGCGGCTCTTCGTCACGCACGTCTATCTCATTCCGGCGGCGCTGGCCGCGTTGATGACGCTTCACCTTGCCATTCTCTGGCGGCAGAAGCACACCCAGTTTCCCGGTCCCGGGCGCACCGAACAAAATGTGGTCGGCTCACCGTTGTTTCCGAACTACGCAGCGAAGTCGATGGCGCTCTTTGCCGCAATTGTTGCGATCGTCTTCGCGCTTGGTGCCGTCGTGCAGATCAATCCGATCTGGGTGTGGGGACCGTACGTACCGTGGCAGATTCTCAGTCCCGCACAGCCGGATTGGTACGTCGGATGGCTGGACGGCGCGCTTCGCCTCGGGCCACCCGTTGCGTTCCATTTCTTCGGTCATCTCATTCCGTCGCCGTTCTGGATGGCGGTGCTGTTGCCAGGCCTGCTCTTTTCGTTTTTCGCCGTCTGGCCGTGGATCGAAGCCGCGTGGCTGAACGACCGGAGCGCGCATCATTTGCTCGACCGGCCGCGGGACGCCCCGATTCGCACCGGGATCGGCGTTGCGACGATCGTGTTTTGCTTCGGTCTGCTGATGGCGGGTAGCGGCGACGTGCAAGCGCGTTACATCCAAGAGCCCATCACGACGATCACGCGGTTTTATCAAATTTTCTGTCTCCTCGCACCGATCTTTGGATTCTTCATCACGTACTGGCTCTGTATCGAGCTGCGCGAGCGCGCCGGCGTGCATAAGGCGCCTCGCGTACGTCTACGGCGCAATGCCGAGGGCGGGTACGACGAGGAGACGATCGCATGAGCATTGCGACGCTCGCGTGCTACGCGGTGGCCGCCGCGACGCTTGCGATCGTGCTTTCGCCGATGGTCGATGCTCGCGCCGACGCATCGTTTGCGTGGCACATGGCGCAGCATCTCGCGCTCGTCTTCATCGTTGCGCCGGCGCTCGTCGCGGCGCGGCCGTTCCAGACGTTCACGGCGGTTGCGCCCAAACCGTTCATCGCGGGCTTCGTCCGCGCGACGCGCTGGATGCACGGGCTCGCGAATCCCGTTGTGGCGCTCGGCGTCTTTGTTGCAACGATGTGGGCGACGCACTTTTCGGGACTCTATGAACTCGCGCTCGAACATACGTGGGCGCACGTCGCCGAACATACGGTTTACTTGATCGCGGGCATCTTGTTTTGGCTGCCCGTCTTGGCTCCGCCGCCGTTGCGTCCGCTGCCGTATCCGGCGCGATTGCTCTATCTTTTCGTTGCGCTGCCGCAAGGCGCGCTGCTCGCCTTTGCGCTCGCCGGTACGCGCCACGTCTTGTATCCGCACTATGCCGCCGTAAACGGCGTGGGGGCGGCTCTTTCCGATCAGAGCAACGCGGCGGCGGTCATGTGGATCGGAGGCGGGCTCGTCCTGCTCGTTGCGTTTCTTCTGACGTTCGGCGCATGGGCGATGCGCGAAAGCCGCGCCGACATGGCATCCGGAGGATTGGGATAAAATAAAACGGCGCTCGAGAGATCGAGCGCCGTTTCATTGCAGAGCATCGCGTTCGGTTTACGGATTCGAAGGCGTCTGCGGATTGCCGGCGAGCGGTGCAAACGGACGCAACGCGTATTCGCGGGCGTACGGCGTGCCGTTGCCGACCACGTAGTTGTATCCCTTATGCGAAGGATATCCGTTGTTGCCGGGGATGTTGTTGTGGAAGATCGGCCCGTTGCCGTCGGTTCCAATCGCCGCGAGTCCGTAGATGAGGTAGTTCGCGTTACCCGCGCGATTGTGGAGCGTCGCATCTTGGATCGCTTGCAATCCTGCGAACTCCGGCGTCGAGGCACTCGTGCCGATGAAGCCGTAGAATGCCCCGCCGATTGCGACCCAATCGAACGAACGATCGGGAGCGCACGGCTGTACGGCGATTGACGGACATCCGCCCATGTGCATCGAGATATCGGGAGTCGTACGCGTCGATGCACCGGTATTCACGAGATATTGATAGAGCGGCTTCGCAAACAAAATGCTCTTGCCGCCGCCGGATCCCCAGATATAGCCTGGCGGGGCGCCTGCGGCCGGGCTGATGGGATCTGAGTACGCGTTCTCACGAACGTACGTAGATTGCAGCGAACCGGGAATGTACGACGTTACGAGATTCGTGCCGCCGACGACGGTGACGTCGGGATCGTCGGCCCAAAGCTGAATTCCGTAGGCGATGGACGTCCCCGCCGGGTTCGTGCAATCGGTTGCGCCGAAGTCGCCGCTAGCATTGAGGAACGTGATGCCTTGGGCGTTCCCTTGCCGCCAGATGTCATGGTACGGCGTAATAAATGATTCCTCGTTCACGCCGTTGTTGTATGCAGGTAAGAGGAATAGTTCGCAGCCGGCCGTCCACGATGAGCTGACGACGTCGGCTTTATTGTCGTCGACGATCGCCGACCACATATCGATGAAGCTCTGAAATGTGTTCGGCGCACCGTAGTACATGAACGTCGCACCTGGTGCGGATCCGCCTGCTTGCTGGACGTCGAGCGAGATTTCATCGCAATCGCCGTCGTTGACGCCGCCGCAGGGATGCGGACCTCCATCGACCGGACGACGAATATACGTCGGCGGCGTGAGGTGCTCGTGTCCGAAATAGAGATCGACGTCGCTGTCGAGGAAATCGCTCACGCCGATGATGGCGATCGTCGTTCCTCGGCCGTTTTCGACACCATATGATGGATAATCGTACGCTTGTTTCAAATCGTCGAAGAAGTAGCCGCCGGTTGGGCTATAGCGATTCTCGGGAACCGTCGGCGTCTTGTTGACGATCGCCGCGTTGGACCGCGGTGCGAGGTTCGTCAGGCCGGCGACTTGCGCTCCGAGCTTCGAGAGCGCGGCGGGCATGACGGGAGCACGATTCGCGCTGAGTGCGCTAACGCGCTTCTGCCTAACCGCATCGACGAAGGTGCGGCGCTGTAGTGAAACGCCGAAGGTACGTTCCACCGTAGCTTGAGGGGCGTCGGCGACCACGGCTTGCGACGTGATCGTCGTCTTGAATCCGGACGCGCGAAGCGCGGCCGCGGCGGCGTTCAGACTAGCCTGCGTCGGACCGAATTCCGAACGGAACTGAGCGGGGGTCAACCAGTGATGATAGAGCGGCGAATCTTTGCTGCTCTGTTGTTGAATGAGTTTGTCGAGTTCCGCGCTGTTGCGCAATGGAAGATGAACGTAGATCCGCATGCCTTGCGGGGCCGTTGCCGGGAAGTTGTACGTTGCGTTCGCTTGGGCCGATTCGGCCGGCGTGTTCGCGGCCAATGACTGATCGGAAGTTCCGCCAGACGGGATACTCGATACGTTGCCTCCGCCCTGACAAGCTGCCAGTCCGAGAAGTGCAACGATCGCTAGGGGTCGCGTGCGTTGGTGCATGACGGGGTCACCTCACTAGCGAGACAGATGGCGCCCATTAGCAGCATGCAAAGGGCGCCTAGCGAGGTATTTAGCCGTACGCTTGAGGCTTCTTTCATGAATATGAATATCGCGCGTGCAAATGAAACGCACTTATATGTCTAAGCATGCGCGCGTTAGCTCGGTGTACGGATTTGCACGACGATGATTCTGGTCAATCGACGCTGCGACGAGTGAATGTTACGATTTTCGGATAGTGCGAAAGGATATGCCAATGCTCGACTACAGCGAATTCCTGGACAAAGTTGCCGAACGTGTCGCGGTTCAAGCCAAGGAGCGAGAGATTCGCGGGATGTATCGGCTGGCGAACGTCTGGCGTCTCAATGGCGCGGAAGCCAGTATCGTCCGGGATCCCTCATCAAGTGACCTCCTGGTGACGTGCCGCTGCGGTCCCGATGCCTCGCGCTTTTCTCATTCCAAAGCGGGCACTGTCGAGTCGACCGCGGACGCGATCCTCGAACGGCTCGACTGGTTGAGACACACCGCTCTGCAGTAACGCTGCGCTAGTTTCGGCGCGGTTCTCCCGCGCGGTAGCGGTACACGATGCGGCCCTTCGTCAGATCGTAAGGCGAGAGCTCGACATCCACGCGGTCGCCTGGAAGAATCTTAATGCGGTGCCGGCGCAGACGACCTGCAATGTGCGCGAGAATCGTGTGGCCGTTGTCGAGCTCGACCGAGAACGTCGTGCTTGGGAACACTTGGTTTACGACGCCGTAAACCTCGAGCGGCGCCTCTTTGGTGTCGACGCTGTGCGCCTTGGCTTCACGTGTTTTTGTCGTGCGATTGCGAGTAGCGATAATAACCTCTTTCCTGGCTTAGCGGCGGCGGCGTTGAAACGTTCTACGCCGCGGCTGTGGTTTGCTTTCAAGACTGTACCCGGCAAGCGCATCGCTTAGCGGGTGATCGATTCGCTCCGCGCGTTTGCCGATGGTGCTCTCGATCTTCGCGAACAGACTTGTCTCATCATAGGACACGAAGGTAATCGCATCGCCGGTCTTTTGCGCTCGCGCCGTTCGCCCGATGCGGTGGATGTAGTCGGCGGGCTCGGCCGGAACGTCGTAGTTGATGACGTGCCCGAGATCGCTTACGTCGATGCCGCGCGCGGCGACGTCGGTAGCGACAAGCACCCGATAGCGTCCTTTTTTGAATGCATCGAGCGCGTGCGTGCGCTGGGCTTGCGATCGATCGCCGTGGATACGTTCGGCGCCGATGTTATGACGAGCGAGAGCGCCGGCAAGGCGGTCTGCGCGCGCTTTCGTGCGTGTAAACACAATCGCATTGAAGATCGTGTTATCCGCGAGTAAATCCACGAGCAGGGCCGTTTTCCTGGCTTGATCCACGGCATAGACGCTTTGACGGACGGTGTCGACCGGAGCAGCGGTTGGCGTGAGATTCACGCGTACCGGATCGTTCAGCAGTTCGTTTGCGAGCGTCCCGGCTGCGCCGGCAATCGTCGCTGAAAAGAACAGCGTTTGCTGCCGATTGGGCAGCTTGCCAATGATGCGTCTGACGGCCGGCAAAAAGCCCATGTCGAGCATGCGATCCGCTTCGTCGAGGACGAGGATGCCTACGCGCTCCAGGCGCGCTTCACCCTGCTGCATGAGATCGATCAAGCGCCCCGGCGTCGCAACGATCACGTCGGTGCCGCGGCGGAACGCCTTGATTTGGGGAGCCATGCCGACGCCACCGTAAACGGGCGCGATGGAGAGTTTCGTGTGCTTCGCGAGGTGGCGAAGATGTTCGGTGATCTGTTGGGCCAGTTCGCGCGTGGGGGCGAGGATCAGGGCGCGCGGTTCGCGCGACGGTGTGCCTCGCAAGAGTGCCTCAAGCACCGGTAGACCGAATGCGGCGGATTTGCCGCTGCCCGTCTGGGCGCTTGCGAGGACGTCATGGCCTAGGAGGGCCGGTGGAATCGCCATACGCTGAATCGGCGTAGGCTCGCTGAATCTGAGATCTTCAATTCCGCGAAGGAGCGTGCCGCTAAGCGGCAGTTCTGAAAATGTAGAGATGTAGAACCAATCTTTATGGGTGGGCGCAATTCATCGACCACTCGAAAGATCGCGCTTGGGGGAGGCCATGGCCTTAAACTACCACGATACACGAAGAGTTGCGTCCTTTCGAGGACAAAAATCGCTGGGCGCGCGTAAAGTTACAGCGTTGCCGATTCGGTCCCCGGGACCTCACTGCTCAGATTCCAACCCGTGAGTTTCTTCGCCGCTACGCCATAGTTGCCGAGCTGATATACGGAAACAGCCATCGGCGAGAACGTGAACGCTCCGAATTCCTCAGCGAGCATGGCTTCGATGTACTTTTCGGGTGCGAGGCCGATCGTTACATGCGGGTTGAAGTTCTTATCGGTTTCGTTCGGCACGAACGCCGCAACGTACTCGATCAGCGGTTCTACGATTTCAGGATCGTCCGGCGTCGTGAAATAGGCGGCCGCGGTTCCCGTCTGCACCGTAAATGGAGCGACGGCATCGATCAGGCTTTGCTGGAAGCGCAGAAGATCGTCCGTCGGCCGTATCACGATGCCCGCGAGTCCCAAGCCTTTCCACGGGATGTAGTAATACTTGAACGCCGTTAAGTTCCAAGTTCGCCGGGTCTTCGGTCTTCAAGACGTCGCCGACCGCCGCGTAGACGTTTGCAAGGGCATCGGTTACGACATATCGCTGCAAGCACGAAATGTGCGGCTGGTGCGCCGCGTCAAGCGCATAGCCTTTCGGGAAAGCTTTGAGGAGACGTGCATTAGCGGCTTGGGCGTGTTTCAGCATTGTCGCATCGGGATCAAGCAGAATGTCGATCGCAGTAACGTCGCTCATTGAGATATCCTCGCTGCGCGAGCACTACCGGCTAAGCGCCCGGCTTCACGTTGAAGTATACTCGCTGCGGAGGTCAGCAGACAATCATGACGACGCGCGCAGCGGCCGAACGCAGCCACAATGAAACCAAATCAGATCCGCTTCCCTCGTGGAATGGCGGTGCCGCAAAACAAGCGATTACCGATTTCGTACATGATGTAACGACCGAGGGAAGCCCGAATTACGTGCACGCGGCCGACCGAGTTGCGCTCTTCGATAACGATGGAACGCTGTGGGTCGAACAACCGATGTACACGCAATTGACCTTCCTACTCGATGACGTCGGAAAACTCGCTCCGCAGCATCCCGAGTGGAAGACGACGGAACCCTTTTCATTCGTTCTTGAACGCGATTTCGAGGGGTTGGCTGCGGCCGGAATGCCCGGCATCATGAACCTCATGGCTGCGACGCAATGCGGGATGACGACGGAGGAGTTTGCCACAACGGCTAAGGAGTGGATTGAAACGGCGCGGCACCCGCGCTTCAATCGCCTTTATACGCAATGCGTCTATCAACCGATGTTGGAGTTGCTCGCGTATCTACGCGCAAACGCGTTCGAGACGTACATCGTTACGGGCGGCGGTACCGAGTTCGTGCGACCCTGGGCGGAACGCGTGTATGGAGTACCGTTGCGACGCGTCGTGGGCAGTTCGCTGAACAACGTTTGAGATGCGTGACGGCCGGCCGGTGCTTATTCGTACGCCGGAGATCAACCTCGTCAACGACGCAACGGAGCCCGTCGGCATCCACGAGTTCATCGGACAGCAGCCCATCGCGGCGTTCGGAAACTCTGATGGCGACTTGGAAATGCTGGAATGGACAGCCGCTGGCAGCGGAGCCCTACTGATGTTACTTGTGCACCACACCGATTCGGATCGCGAATACGCATACGATGCGCATTCTCCGTTCGGTACCCTGAACACAATCTTTACGGCCGCTGAATAGGCCTGCGGTCGCTAAATTATGGATAACGGCCGGCGGCGAGTCCCGCTAGGAGCGTTAGCGCCATGAGTATGCCTCCGGCAACCGCGGTCGCGAGCGATACGTCGACGGTTGCTGGCCGGCGCGTCGTACTTTTGCCGAGTTCCTCGAGCGCTTCACGCAGCGCCGCGGCGTCGTCTGCGCGGCTATAGGCGCCGCCGGTTACTGTCGCGTACGCGCGTAGCGCCGCTTCATTAATGCCCGCGACGTCCCCCGTCCCGGGTATGAGCGCTCGAGCGTTGGATCCAATACCAACGGTGTAAATCCGAACGTTCCGTATCGCCAGCGATTGCGCAACAGCCATTGGTTCTTCGCCATAATTGTTTTCGCCGTCGGTGATGAGTACGATGATACGTTGTCCGGTCTTCGGAAGAATTCGCTGCGCTAGCGAGAGGGCGTCCCCGATTGCAGTCACGCCGTCCGGCGGCGGAATAGTGTCGAGGACGGCTCGCAGCTGATCGCGGTCCCTCGTCGGCGGAATAATTGCTTGCGCTCCCGTAGCGAACGATACCACGCCGATCGCCGTCGTGCTCGGGGTGGAGTCGATGAACGCGCGCAAAGCAGCCACGGCCGCCCGTGCGCGAGTCGGTTGCACATCGCGTGCCGACATCGATCCGGACGTGTCAATGCAGAGCACGACAGAACCTGCGATTGGAACAGTTCCGTGTACACGCGGACCTGCTAGCGCGATCACAACAAGCGCAACAGCCAGGACCAATGCGCCTGAAAAAACGCGCGGTATCCACATTCGGGGCTGCGTAGCTCCAATGAGAAACGCAAGGTCGGAATATTGCAGGATGTGGGTGTGCTTGCGCGTCTCGCTCCACCGGTAGAGTACGAAGAATGCTCCGGCGACGATGGCTGCAATAGCAATGTATGAGGGATCGGCGAACGTCATCGTGCGCTGCGCTGTTCCTCCGCGGAGAGCGCGTCGTCTATCGACTGCTGCAAACGCTTGTCATGAACGAATGCCGCTCGTTCAATCGCAATGAGGACGGGGCGTAAGCCTTTATCGTTTGCCGGCGCGTGTTGCAACAAGTCGCTAAGTGTTTCACTCTGATTTGCACCCGCAATGCTCCGAAGTGCTTCGCGCACGTATAGAACCGATGAACGATCGCGACGCGCTCGTAGGTTCGCGAGCGCTTCGCCGAGATCGATTTCCGGCGTAGGCAGCGGGTTGTAGATTGCCTGTTGTTCAGGATCGGGGGCTGTAGGTTCGCGCCGCCTACGGTGGAAAATCGCCCGGAGTGCGAAGATTGCCGCCGCAAGAAGCAGCAGCCCAAAAATGATGAGCAAGGCGGTTCGGAACATCACCCGCGGATTCGGCGGTGCCGTTCCTATAGCGCTGAGGATAAGATTATTTGAGATGAACCGCTTCGTTTTGCCGTCATGCAAATCGACTGCGTCGACATACGCCGATCCAATTGCGACTGGACCGGGGCTATGAGCTACGAGAGTCAGCGTTTCGGAATAAATCGACCCACCGCCTCGGATGTCGGTGAGGTGTTCTCGGCCGCCAAGATTTTCGAGACCGGAAAAGGCGGGCGGAGAGACGTACTGCAGGTGCGTAATGCGTTCCCGAACGTGGACGGTCACCGTTACGTGAAACGGGACCCCGACTCGCGGGCGCTGAGTATCGCTTGTTATGCGAAAGCCAAGAACATGAAAACGCTGCAGTAGCTCGGCGTGCGTCGCACTTGCAACGCACACAAATAAGAGAACGAACGGTAACACTATCTTCGAATACATCGTTTTCAAAGTGCTCCGCAAGCTCTTTCAACTACCGGGCTTTCATACCCCCGTTTTCTATCGCAATCCAGTTTCGCGTATTGAAATAGCTACCTGACTTATCGTGCGGCTTCGATATAGCGATCGATCTCGCTCGAAACGAGCGTGAGCGGCATGCCGCCGTTCGTGACGATGCGATCGTGGAAGTCGCGCAGGTCGAACTTCGGGCCGAGCGCAGAATGCGCTTTGTCGCGGAGTCCCGCGAAGGTGAGTGACCCGAGCTTATAGGCAAGAGCTTGAGCCGGAAGATCGGTCGCATAGCGAGGCAGCTCGCTTGCGATCTCGGTTTCCGACATCAGCGTGTTCTCGCGTAAAAACGCCGCCGCCTTATCGTGACTCCAGCCGAGCGCGTTCATGCCCGTGTCGACCACGAGCCGTGAAGAGATGAAGATGTCGAGCGCGTGACGGCCGTAGAGGTCGTAGGGATCTTCGTACGCCCCGAACTCTTTGCCGAGGTCCGCGGCGTACTCGGCATATCCCTCGTGGTATGCCGCGATATACGTGGAAATCGCATGAAACGCGCGGAAGCGCGGAAGCTTTTCGTTCTCACGCGCGACGTTGATCTCATAGTGATGTCCGGGTACGAGCTCGTGAAGTGCGAGCGATGCAAGAGAGAGCAGCGATCGCTGCGAGAGATTCGAACCGTTGAAGAGGTAATATCCCGTCTCGCCGTTTTTCGCACCCGGATGGTAGTATCCGAACGTCATCCCAGCTTCGAGATCTTCCGGCAAACGTTTCGCTCCGAACGGCGCTTTTTGTTTGCGCGCGAACAGTGAGTCGAGAGCGTTGTATCCGATCTTCGCGAATCGTTCCAGCTTCTCGCCGATCTGCTCCGGCGAGTGCGGAAGGAAGCGCGTGCGCAGCTGCACATGAAAGTCGGCCGCTGTGCCCGTGAAACCGAGGCGCGCGCGAACGTCCGCCATCGCTTCGCGTAGGCGAGCAACTACCTGCAGGCCGCGTTCGTGAATCTGTTCGGCGGTTAAGTCGGTCGTCGTGTTATCACGTACGCAATAGCGGTAATGTTCGGGACCGCCCGGCAGAGCCGACTGGCCCCAACCTTCGGAGCATGCGGCGGCGTACGGACCTTCGAGATACTCCACGAGCTCGGCGATCGCCGGCACGACATGCTCGCGCAACATGTCGTCGGTTCCGGCCGGTCGCCGGCCGCTTTTGGGAAGAAACGGACTGTTCTCGATCGACATCGCAGCGCGATGCGTCGCGATGATCGGCGCGAGCACGCGGCGCGGCAACACGATGCCCCGCTGCACTTGGCCTTCGAGCTTCCTGTTCGCTGCGCGCGCATACGTGCCGACATCGCGCAGCACCGCAAAGTAGCGCGCGCGCGCCGCGTCATCGTCCGCTGCCAGTGAACGAAAGATGAGCTGAAACGCGGAGGGGAAGCAGCGATATGGTGTTACGGTGATGACGTGCCAATAGTGCTGCGTGGCTTCCAGCCGGCGGCCAATAGCGTGCCGCAGAACCGCGAGCGACAGACGATCCTGGTCGTTTAGCGCAGACGCATCGATTGCGTCTAGCTGCGCGAGCGCCGAGCCGCTCCACTTGGCGGCTTCTTCGTTGAGGTCTTCCGTTTCGGGTGCAATGCCCGAGATCGGCATGCCTTGTCCGGCTCGGTAGATTGCGGTGTACGCGGCTCCACGAAGCGGCCCGTGTTCGTCGCTATTTGTTGCTTCGTACGCTTCGATCGCCTGTTGTACCGTCTGCATTTGCGTAGTTTACGCGATCGAAAGCATATATTCCGGCGCGGCTGTTGAATTGGGGGCCGCATGACGCCGGCAGTCAACCGCATTCGGCTCCTCAATTACTCGCTGCCGGTTCTCGCGGTAGAATTCGTGATCTACCCGGTTCTAGCGATACTTCCGTCGTTCTACGCGAACATGAGCGGCGGCAAACTCGCGTCGTATGCGACCGCGATCCTCATTTCACGTTTCGTCTATTCATGCAGCGGACCGGTCGTCGGTTATTTGAGCGACCGCTTCACGACGCCGTGGGGACGGCGCAAACCGTGGATGGTCGCCGGTACGGTGGTCGAGATCATCAGCGTCTATTTGGTCTTCGTTCCGCCGCCGAACGCAGGCCCGGAATACTTCGCGTGGACGGCGGCGCTCGCGCTTTTCGGTTTCAGCATGATCGACGTTCCGTATATTGCGTGGGGAAGCGAAATCACGCGCGACTATAAGACGCGCTCGCTCATCGCATCCTATCGCGCCGTCTTTGCTATTCTCGGTCAGGTCGTTTTTCTTGCGCTACCGCTGGTGCCGGCCTTCGGAGGAAGGAACCTATTCGAGCCGGCAACGATTGCGCGCCTCGGCGTTGTGGCAATAGTGTTGCTCGTCGCGACGATGAGCATTGCGCTTGTGTGGGGGCCGCGAGCGCACGCTGAGGAGACCGCGCCGGCGGAAGCCTCTGTGCTTCGTCTCGTCCTGGACATGGTGCGCAACGTGCCGATGCTTTACCTCACCGGAGCCACGGTTTTTACGTTTCTGGCATATTGCGTGCAACTTACGATCGGGTTGCAGTTCATGTCGTCGATTGGATTCGCGAATACGTTCGCGCCGCTGACTCTGGCCGGATTGGTTCTTTCTGTCATCAGCATTCCGATCTGGGAAACGATCAGCAGACACATCGGCAAGCATAAGAGCTGGGCGCTCACGCTTACGATCTCTTTCGTTGGTTTGCCCGCCTATTTTGTCGTGAAGCCGCTTTTTGGAACGCTCGCGGCGCTGATCGTCGAATCGCTTATAGTGGTGCTCCCATCGGCATTTTACTTGGCTTCCTTGCCGTACTCGATTATGGGCGACGTTATCGATTATGACGAGTTGAAGACCGGGTCAAATCGCTCGGCAAACTACTCGGCGGTCATCCTGCTCGTGATTCGATTGCAGGTCGCCGTCGGCGGCGCGATCGCATTCTTTATTCTTGGCGCGATGCGATTCAACGTGCACGCTGTAGATCCGGATACCGTGCAGCCGGCCATGCTCGTCGCCTACTTCATCCTTCCGGCGGTGTTCATTCTACTTGCAATCGCATGCATTTCGCCGTTTCCAATCGATGCGCGCCGCGCCGCGATCATTCGCAAACGGCTAGAGGGCGGTGCGACGCTCCGAGAGCAGCGTCTTGGCGAGTAGGGCGTAAATCGGGGTCGATTGTATCTTGTTGTCGCGATCCAACCGGTTCACGCTAATGATAATGGACGCGCGCAGGTTCGAAACGTAGTACATGTCGGTGCTGAAACCATTGATAGTTCCCGAATGTCCGCAGAAGCCGTCACCGAGGGCGATCCCCTCGCCATACTCTGTGGCACTTCCGACGAACGGTTTCCCTTGCATGCGCTCGCGTTGCGTCTTTGGTTTGAGAAGCGTACCGGTGCACACCGCTTTCGCGAACCCGCGCAGATCCGAAACGGAAGAGATGACCGCCCCCGATGCACCGGCTAAGGGCGGATTGAAAAGCGTCTTGTCATCGAAGCGCCGCGACGCACGGTTCCATCCATACCCACGCAGCGGTCCCGGAATCGACGTACCGGTGGGATATAATGTACTTCGCAGCTTCAGCGGTTTGATGACGAGGTCCGTCATGATCGCGCCCATGTCGCGGCCCGTTACCCGCTCAACGATACCGGCCAGAATATCGTAGTTGAAATCAGAGTAAACGGTTTCGGTATTCGGCTCCTTAAATTCCGAGCGCAGTCGCGTGTAAGAACGAAGATCCTCGGCAAGCGATGGCGCCGGCGCGAGCGGTGCATCGTATACGCGCGCAAGTACCGCGTCGTCATCGGGCGACGGAATTCCACTACGCATGCGCAGGAGGTTGTCGATCGTTATTCTTTTGGCATTCGGAAAGGCTGGATACCAGCGGGCAATCGTATCGGTTTTACGAAGCAGCCCGCGATCCACCAGAACGAGAACCGCCGTTGCCGCAAATGGCTTGGTAATGCTTGCGATGCGAAACGGCTGATCGAGCGTCCTGGGAATCTTCCGCTTTAAATCGGCAAGCCCCGTTACGAATGAATACTCCCCCTTTCCGGGCACGAACACATCCACCGCGACGCTGGGTAAATTGTTCCTCTGCGCGATATTACCAATTTCGCGATTGAGCTTTTGTGCTACGGACGCGGGAAAAAGTGAGTTTGTGGTCGTCGCCGGTAAAGCCGGCGTTGTGCCCGTGATCACCAGTGCAAGGAGGCCTAAGCAAATGCGAATATCCGATCGCATTAAAAATCGTCCCACGCTAGCGCGGCAATCTTCCATCCATCGACAGAACGCACGAATTGCAATGCCTTTACCCCTGCGCCCGACGCCGGCGTCCCCGATGCGTCCCATGACTTTTCATAGCGGCTAAGCCGCTGCGCTACGTTGCCAAGGATGTTGGTCGTTTCTTCCACTTCCCATTCGCGAAAGTCTTGCAACAAGCCATCCGTGAGAATACGCCGGCGAGGTTCGATAAATTGCCGAACATCCATGACGTCCATCGCGGTCCCGACGTTCATTACGATGATTGCGTTTTCGATGAAAAGGAGATACAGCGTATCGATCTTCTCGGGCCGACCTCCCTGATTTGAAAAAGCGCTGTAGAAGGCGCTTGTGATTTCATCGATGATCTCTTTGTCGGATTGCACCGTTTCCACTAGTAGTCACGCCAGAGTATCGCGGAAATAGTACCTTCATCCTGGAACACACGGATGACGTCGGCAATCGAAGTAATCGGAACGTTGTTTACGACGACCTGGTAAATCAGGTGTTTGCCGCTCTTGGTCGTGATATAGCCGCCGAAGGCTTGGCCTTTGAGCATCGTGCCGCCCGACGACGACGCGCCGACGTACGTGCCGGTCTTGGCGCGAACTCTCGCCGCGGCGCCGGCAAGCGTCGGATCTCTTTCGAAATCTTTCACTGATGCAAGTGAACCGTCGACGGTCAGAATCGGAAGGTCATTGTATAGAGTGGCGAAAGCGGGGCGCTTTTGCAGTTCTCCAAGCATTTGCGTCACCGCGCGGCTGGTCGCGGTCGTTTCGCCGCCGCCGCTACCGTCTACGAAATGATAGTCGCTTGGTGGAATCCCAAAGTGCGTAGCAAGATTTTTACGTTCGACGGCGAGCGCCGCCGGCATGCTGTTCGCGCCGCGCGTCAGCCCGAAGAGCACGAGGCTCGTATCCGCGCCGATATTGTAGCTAATCTTGAGGATCAGCTTCGCATCTTGCGCGTACGTCATCCCCCGCAAGGTCGCGACGCGATTCGCTTCGCTGTATGCAGCCTTGGACGGTAACAGTCTTGTAGGATTCGGCTCAACCGCGGGCGCGCTGACGGATACGCCGGCCTTATTCAACGATTCGATAAAAACGGTGCGTGCGTAATTCGACGGTTGCGTTATGCGTACCGTCTGCACTAACGTATTAGTTCCCGTCAACGGCGGCTTGAAACCGATAGGGAGTGCGCCCGCGATTGTCGCTGCGCAACCAAGTTGTCCGATGCACTTCGGATACTGTGGATCGATCTTCAATGTGTCATTCGATTTTAGCGTGCCGTTGATCAGACCGTTATTGATGGCAAGCGCCGATGAGACCGGCCGATGCGTGAGCGCGGCTTTGGCGCCGGCGTTGCCACCCGGTGTGATGCTGAGGTCAACAGCATCGTCGTTGACGAAAATCGGGCGCACGTCGAACTGATCGCGGAAGTTGAACGGCTTGAAGAGGCGATCGTCGACGATAACCTCGCCGTCAACGCGCGTGATACCGGCGGCTCTGACCGCGCGCGCGAGGCGTTCGTAGCCTGCAAGTGGATTGGGCTTCGTCAGTATCGCGTTGCCAAGGCTATCGGCTTCATTATGATCCCAATCGCTGACCGCGATCGACCCATCGGGGTTCGTGCGGCCGCCCATCGTCAGATCGCCGGAAGCAACGACCACGAGATTGCCGTGCAATACCGCGCCGGTGATGTTGCCCGTACGGTACACGCGTGTATCGTACCGATGATCGGGTCCGACTGCGTCGAGCAGTTGACCAACGCTGAATACTTTGCGAACCGAGCCGATGAAGAATTTTTGGTCGGGATGGAGGTCGATGAGGACCTTCGATCCGTCCAAGACCCGCAGCCCCCACGTCGCGTTTTTATATAACGGCTTAGCGAAAATTTTCCCGATGTCCGGCGGCACCGGCGTCGCCGGTTGCCCCACGGCGCTTGCCGCCGTTGCGTTCGTCACAAGCGCCATCAACGTGAGTGGAATAGTATAGGCTGATAGTCTCATCACAACCACCATTTTGGCGGCGCACATGGTGTGTGACTAGGGCTGAAGGGTCCATTTGTTAGGGCGTGCGCCGCGAGAAAGAGCCGCCCCAAAGGGCGGCTCTTTCTTTTTATCGCTAGCAGCCACCAGGGCCGAGGAGAATGTATGCGTCGGCCGGGCGCACGGTCAGTTCAGTGCCACGCACCGGCCGTCCCATCACGTCGCTGTACGTTCCACCGAGTGGGACCGAAACCGATCTTGTGCTCGGGTTCACGACGACGATACCGTTTGCAAATTTGCGAATGTAAGCGTCTCCAGCCGTGCTGTATGAACCGCATGAGGTGCCGAGTCGCGCGTTGATCCTCTCAATCTGCGAAAAGTTGTACACCTTTCCGTATGGTCCCGGGGTGATGTAGAGCGCTGCATGTCCTTGGTTGCCGATCAGGAAGCTGCCGATTGCGTACGCAAGCTGCGACAGCGTTAGTCCGGAATCGCGTGAATCGCCAACGAGACTGCCGCTGAATTTCGCGGTTTCCAGAATGGTCTTACCTTGTCGCTGCACGTATTCCATGTATGCGAGTGCACTCTGGAATAGGCTCGGAACCCCCGGATAGCGGCCGTAGTCGACGAAGCCGGTTTCATCGACGAGTCCGTCTACGCTGTCGATCAACTTCTGCTCGTCGGCATTCGCAAGACTGCCCGCGGGATGGTTCACGAAGAGCTTGATGCGGTGCGTTGCGAGCGCCGGATCCGTCGCCAGAACTTGCTTCGCGGTTGCCGTCCACGCCGCGACGTCATGGTTCCACTGCGGATCCCTGTTCGGAAATCCGCTGCCGGTTGCGCCCCAGCGGCGTACGAACGTTCCGTTTTGGTAGATACCGCAACCATACCAGCCCGGGTGTTGACCGCCGTCGAAATCAAAGAACAGCGTCTGGTCGGCGCCGATTGCGTTAGCGCGGTGCGCGATCGCGAAGCCGGCGGCCGTTTCGATCTGATAACGCACGACGTTCGGATTATGAATGTCGAGCGGCACGTCTTTCGGCAAACCGGGCTGATATGCGACCGTGTGCGTCGGCCGATTGTTCGCGTCGCAATCGTACACGACCCAGTCGGGGTGATTTCTTTCGAACCAATGCACGTTGTGATGCGTGATCGGATTTTCATCGGTCGGCTGCAGGAAGTATTGAATCGCCGTAAGGTTGGCGTTGCCGGCGAGCCACGTGCTCGCGGACGCACCGTGCGATCCAACTCCCGCGCCCCAAACGGCCGCTACATTCTTCGCCGCGGCCGTCGACTGCGCGGCCGTCGTATCGTAATCGAAGATTTGGAAAAGTTTGATCGCTCCCGCAACGCCGTTTCCGCCGCGCGGATCGGGTGTCGGGTTCGCACTCCCGCCGCCTGAAACGATCGAAGCGCTCGCGGCCTGGAAGTTTCCAAGCGAATTGTAGTACCCGGTCGCCTCGACGACGTCGCCGATATTCGCGTTCCTCAAATAACTGGAGTAGATCGAAACGTTTCCTTTTCCGGTAACGTTTGCCACGACATGGAAGGACGGTTTCGTTGAGATTCCCGTTACGGGACCTTGAATGGTTGCGTACGACGCCGAGCGATTGCTGGGCGCTACGCCGGGAGCAGAAGGGGTCACACTCGACGATGGGCCGCCGCCCGAACACGCGCTGACGGATAGTGCTAGAAGCAATATCAAACTAGACCGGTGAAAAGATCGGCTCATTCACAATTCCCTATGTTGACGTGCGACGCCGACGCTATACGGAGAGCTGCATCCGTACTGCTCGTGAGTTATGCGGCGTAGTTATCCGGCGTCTCGAAACTGAATGTCGGGCTCACAGGCCCCTATTGCGCTTTTAGCAATACAGTCGCAACGACCCGCGCCGGAACGGTAAAGAAAGATACCAGTTACTGGCAGCTTTATAGGAAAATAAGCGCCCGCTTGGCAGTGGGCGAAATCAACATACCGCGCGCGTCACAAGTGTGGGAGCTTATGGTGGCGGCAGTACGGAGAAATACCGCAGGTCCTTGACGCTTTTGGCGACCGTCGGGTCTTTTTCGTTGAAGTTTGGAGTTTTTTGAATCAACGTTCCGTCGGCTGCATAGTAGGCGCGTTCAGCTGTTGCACTCGAGAGTCCCGGGATGTTCTGCGCTTCTCGCGCGCGTTCGAGCGTACCGTCGCTCCGATAGCAAAGCCCCAATGCGTGCTGCTGGCTCGACTGATCAAATGACACTTCGTGCACGTACACATAACGCGCGCCCTGCTTATAAACTGCTGCGTAGTGCGGCGTCCCCGACCCCGGATTCCCCGAGCCCAGCGCAGATTGAAGGTCCGCGTCGGTGAGAATGACCCACTTCTTTCCTTGAAGTATGACGCTCACCGGTGACGTCTGCGAGATCGCGGACAAGACGGCATCGCACTCAGTATCGATTTGCGCAACTGCGCTTGTTCCCGAAGGCTGTGCCGTGATTGTTGCCGGCAGCGCACAAACGAGGAAGCCGAGAAAAAGAGCAACGGATTTCGACATGGCCAAATTATACGCGCGAAGCGATATTGTCGCGAGCCGGAACAGAAGTTCATGTTCCGTTTCTGCGCGTAATGCGCGCGAGTACATCTGATATGCCGAGTCGTTCGCAAACCGATGCAAACTCGGGCGTCGGGTCGTGCCACTGTAGCTCGTCGACGCTGTCGTAGAGCTTTGCGTCCGTTCGAAGCGTCGCAAGGTCTTTGAAGAGTAACGCGAGCGCGCGGTGTTCGCCGAGGACCTCCGGCGGAAAGTTCTCGATCTTTCCGTAACGCGTAATGAGTGACGCCGCGCCTTTCGCTCCGATGCCTTTCATGCCGGGATAACCATCCGCAGAATCGCCGACCAGCGCGAGATAGTCGGGGATGGACTCCGGGTCTACGCCAAATTTCGATCGCACGCCGGCGGCATTGCGAACGATATTGCTCCTTCGATCGACTTGTACGATGCGGTCTCCGCGAACGCACTGCGCAAGATCTTTGTCCGGCGTCCAAATGGAAATGGTTTCAACGCGAGGATCGCGCGAGGCGATTTCCGCCGCGGACGCCAGCGCGTCGTCCGCCTCGAGATCGACCATCGCCCACACCACAATGCCCATCGCGCGCAGCGCATCTTCGAGCGGGTGGAATTGCACGAGAAGCGCACGATCGACGCCTTCACCTGTTTTATATCCGGGCCACAGCTCATTGCGAAAAGACTCAATAACGTGATCGGTTGCGACGCCGACGTGCGTCGCTCCATCGGCGAGCATTCGAAGGACGGTGTTAAGCACACCGGCGACGGCGCCGAACCGACCGGTTTTATCGTTCCCTGCGCGGCGCAAGCCGTAAAAGTGGCGGAACAGCTCATACGTTCCATCGATCAGATGAACGATCATGTTCGTGGTGTAGGCTAATGGTTGGTCGCGGTCCTTCGAGAAGTCAGGATGACACAGTGGGTTAGTGCGAGTGCAATTGGGCGAGGGTGAGGTGTTGCTTTAGGTCGGGATCGTTTGTGTGGAGGCGATTTGCGAGGAGGGCGTAGTGGTATGCTTCGTGCCAGCGGCCGAGGGCTCCGAGCACTTGGGCCATTGTGTCGTCGGAGTAGATTTCGTCGCCGCGTTTTGCGTGATCGCTCTCAGCTGCGCGAAGCGCATCCACAAGTCGGCGGCCGCGTTCTGCGTAGTAGTTTGCTAAAAGGCGGTCGTTGATGCCGTTGACGTTGAAGAGGCGTGCTTCAGCGTCGATGAGCGCGTCGGTTTGCGCTGCGCCGGCCTGGTCTCCCAGTGCGCGCTGAGCGTCGGCTTTATATCCTAGCGCTTGCGGCAACGGGTAGAGTTCTGCGCTGCGCGTCGCGGCCGCGAGGGCATCGTGCCAGCGCTGTTGCGAGCAGTACATGCGTGCTTCCCACAGTAGCGCCATTGCGTTGTTCGGATCGTCGTCCAGCGCGATGGCGAATTCACGCTCTGCGGAGGCGTCGTCATCGGCCTCATATGCGAGTTGGGCGGCGCGCATGTGAAACCAGGACCGGTCGTACGCGGGATTGCCTACGTCGGAATCGATCGTTCGTGTCGCCGTTTCGATCAGTGAGCGCGCCCGTTCAAGCCGCCCGTTGAGTTCTTCATAGCGCGCGCGAACCGATTCTACGGTGGGATTGCCGTCATTGCGCTCGGGAATGCGAGCCAGCGTTGCTTGTGCTTGTGCGTATTGCCCGATCTCCATTTGGAGCGATGCAATTTGCGCGAGGGCGTTCGCATTGAACGGTTCGCCTCGCCACGCATCGCGTTCGGCGGAGAGCGCGCCGGTGAAATCGTGATAGGACAGGCGCGCGGAGGCAAGGGCCATTTGCGCCGACGTGTTGCCTTGCGGTTGAAGTTGGATCGAGCGCTGTGCGGCTCGTTGCGCTCGGGCGACGTCACCCATGTCATATTGTTCGCGGAAACGCTGCATGTAGAGTTGCGCGAGCATGCGCAGTTCGATCTGATCGTTCGGGTATTGCCGGACTTGCCGCTCGTAGAACGCGATCTGCGCGTTGCGTGTCAGATAGTCACGCACCAGCGGCGCCGGCGTGAAGGTTGCGGCCGGCGTTTGATGTGCTGCCAGCAACGGCCAAAGGGCGAGCGCCGTGAGCGCGCTCGCCGCGATGACCAGCAGATGGCGCGGTATCACGTTAGATCGGTGCCTGCGCGTAGGGGAAGGTTGACGTCGTTTGATTCGTCGCGCTGACGTGGTCGTCGATCAGACACGGCGACTCTTTGCCGTCGTCGGGAACGCCGAGTGCGGTGAGCGTGTTGCCGAAAATTGCGCCGAGTGAGAGTTTGATCGTGTCGTCGGTGAGACTGCGGCCACCGAACGCGCTGCCGGTGAGGCCGTTGGTTTCCACACCGAGATACGCGGCGGTTGTGGCGTTCGACGTGATGTTGACGAGCATTTCGTTCGGATAGAGCGTCGATTGGAGAGCCGATGCCCACGCGGCGGAGCGTCCCGCTGTCGTAGTTGTAAAGGTGCCGATCTCTTTTTGCAGCGTCGGATCGTTATACGGTTCAGTACGATTTGTCGTGTCGTGATCGGCGAAGTTTTCGAAAGCCTCTTTGACCGCCGGCCGCGCGAGCAATTCGATTTGCGTGTAGTTTCCCGACGGCGTGGGCGGCGGCGGGCCGATGAACGGACTCGCGTTTCCCGAGCATGCCGAGATGCCGACCGCGATGAGCGCGCCGAGGACGATGCCTGCTCCAATGTGTTTGATCATCGCTCAGCTCCCCGTCGTCGTCGCGGTCGTTGCCCACACGCCGATAACTTCACCGACCGCGGGACCGGTGGGTTCGAGCATTGACTTCGGCAGTTCGACGGCGATCTGTAGGACGTTAAAATTTGCGAGAAGATTGCTCGACGCGGTCGTGATGCAGCCATTCGGATTGGTTGGGAAGCCGTTGAAGGACGTTGCGGTCGCGGGCGGAGGAGTGGCGCCGTTTTGATGGTTCGTATAATTGCGGTCGGGCAGAATCTTGAAGAACTGCGCAAGATCGAAGAAGAACGGGTCGCGTCGCGGCCCCGCAAATACTTGGATGTTGCCGCTCAGTGTCGTTGGTTTATTGAACGGCACGGTGCCTGCGGCCGTCTTCAACAGCGTGTTGCTCGTACCGGTTTCGTTCGGTGCCGCGGGGCCGTACATCGTCAACGTTTGCGTTGGTCCCGTTCCGGATGCCTGGAATTGGATCACGAGTTTCTCGGTGTAATCTTTCGCTAAAACGTTTGTCGCAATCTTAAATTGATACAGAACGGCGGGATCGAACGCGAATTGCGATGAGGACGATTGGCCTGCGGGTATGAGCGGGAAGACGTCCATCGCGAGCACGACGTTGTTCGTGGGATTATCCGGCGCCGGGAAGACGAACACATCGGTGATATCGGCACCCGGGCGGGCAATGACGGTCGGAGAATCTTGATGATCCGAACCGCGTGCCGCATGGATGCCGTAGAGTGAGATCGTCGCGACGACGAGCGCTGTCGTCGCTACCGTCCCAAAGGCTCGAAGAAATCTCATATCTGTTGCTCCATTGGGGGATCGACGCGAAGCGTGCGCGTCGCGAAGAAGATCCATCCGAACACGGCCGCCAATGCAGCGACGAGGGTGATGCTGACTGCGATATCCGGGAAGGGCGGTTTCCAACCGAGCACTTGTGCGAGCTCGTATGCCGCAACCGCGACGGCAAAAAGCGTGACCGACCAAATCCATACGCGCATCACGCGCGGCAGACGGCCGTTGCGATAGGAGACGATGCGATGCACGAACACGGAATCCAGCGTGTCGGTGCAGAGCATGCCCGCGCAGAACGTGGCGCCAACCGCGAGCGCACCGGCAATGCCCGCATCAGCGCTAAAGGCGAGCGCATACGTCGCGACTTGACTCGACGTTTCGAATCCGAACCCGAAGAGGAGGCCGACCGGAATCGCGACCAGCGGAGATGTTGCGCCACGTAACGTGCGCGGAAGAAGACGTGCTTTCAATCCCGCGACGCGATCGGTGTCGCCCAGGTATAGCTGACGAAGATTCAGTGCAGCAATCGCGAGAAGAATGAGGATCGAAAGCCACGTTCCGACCTTTTCAACGGCGGCGCCATGGGCTGCAAAGCGTGTGCCCAAAAAACCAACGAGGATCGCGATCGAGAGGACCATCACCGTGTGACCGCCGGCGAAGAGCGCGCCGACGAACCGCGAGAGGCGCGGCGCGCGTTCCATCGAGTTCCGCGTCATATTGTCGATCGCGGCCAGATGGTCGGGGTCGGCACCGTGGCGAAGGCCGAGCGCGTACACGGTGAAAGCGGCCGTTCCGATCATGATTCTCCTACGGCGTGAACGTGCGTGTGTGATGATGCAACGGCGTAGCCGGCGATAGCAAGTGCAGTGAGCGCTGCGACGAGGGCGACGGGCGCGCGAACGCCTTCCGCGGCGAAACCTTGCGCGACCATTGCGACGCCGACGGCGGAAATCAACAGCGCCGAAATCAACGGCCCGCGTGCGACAATGCGATCGAACCGGCCCGTGCGCCCGACGAACGCCGAGCCACGGACGACGGCGATTCCGAGTGCAGTGAGCACTGAGGCGAGGCCGAGGCTAAAGACCACGATCAGCGCAATGCCGTAGCCGATTTGATGCAGGCGGAGTGCTGCCAGCATGACGACAATTGCCGCCGGGCAGGGCGCAACGCCGCCGCTCATTGCGGCAACGACGGCCGAGCGGATATCGCGCGTATGGTGATGGTGCGGATCGCGCGGGCGAACGCACCGCGCAAGGTTTCGCGCGCCGATGACGGCCACGGCAATGCCTGAGAGCAGTGCGACCCACGCATAAATCGACTCGCTCGCGAATCCGGCGAGGAAGAAGAGTGCGATCCCGAGGAGCAGCACGCCGATCGTGTGAGCAAACGTAAGCGATGCGGCGAGCAGCGCGGCCTGTTGGATTGTTGCCCGCGAACCTACGAGCGTGAAAGCGAGCAGTGCTTTGCCGTGGCCGGGTTCGAGCGCGTGCAGTGCACCGAGGCCGAATGCCACGAGCGCGGTGAGGAGTAAGAAGAGCGGCGTGCGATTCGGGTTTGCGAACATTTCCGACAGTGCATTTGTGCGCGCGAGCGAGGCTGTTGCCGGTGGTGCGCTGCTTTCCGCGGTGTTAAGCATGAGCTTCGACACGATGCGTCCGGGCGAGAGTTGGAAGCTCGCGGATTGCACATCGCGAGGCGATGCAATCAGTGCCGGCGGATACGAGCGTAGTTCGTGCGTCGGCTCTCGCCGCGGAAATACGACGACGTCTTTCCATCCCACGCGTGCCGCATCGAATACATTGTCTTCGACCGCGACGAGGTGCGAACGTGAATCGACCGGCACGACGAAGTCGCCGGCCCAGTATAACGTCGGAAGGCCGGCGGCACCGGGACGTAGCATGGCGGAATGGCCGATGGGATCTAGCGCGCGCCGCGTGCCGTCGACGGTAACGAGGATGCCGCGGCTTGCATCCGATGCTTGCGCATCGGCCCACGCGCGAACCTGTGGCGCCGTCCATTTTGCATCGTTTGATGCCGCACGCATGAGTTGAAACGTCGGGATCTCGGCGCGATCGATGACGTAGCGCACGAGAAGCGCGCGCGATTGCGCGCGTACTTCGAGCAAGTGATTGATCGTGAAGTTGCCGAGTGGATGCGCCGCCGCAGGAGCGCACGTCGCCGCAACGAGCATTGCGCAGGCAAGGAAGCGGCGACAAACGGCAAACGGCATAGTGCGGCTACAACGTTCCAGCGTCTCCCATGGATTGTAGCACGGCGAACTGCGACCGCGTTCTCAGCGGAACATGGTTGTCAAAGCCGTCGTTATCGCAAAAGCGACGCCGTGCGCGTCGCCGGTACGAAGAGCGGGCGCAAACGCAGCCCCATCAATCTTCATTGCTTCAGGAACGGTCTGCCTTCGTGCGCGACGAGCAGGTCATGCATATCGTTGGCATGATCTTCCTCTTGCGCGAGAATGCCCTCGAGCATGACGCGCGTCGTTGGGTCCTTTTCGCCGAAGTAGCGCACGAGTTCACGATAGTGTTCGCATGCGATGCGCTCGGCAACCAAATTTTCTTTGATCATGTCGACGAGATTCTGCGCGTTTCCGTACTCCGTCGCGGAACGCATGTGCAGTCCCTCGGGATTGAGATTCGGGGTGCCGCCGAGTTGATTGATACGATCGGCGATTTTCTCCATGTGCTCGCGCTCGTCGTTTGCGTGCTCGACAAATTCTTCTTTTACGCTTTCGCTGTCGATGCCGACCGCGGCAACGGCATGCATGGTATACCGGAGAACGCAGACGACTTCCGTCGCTAACGCGGTCTGAAGCAGATCGATGGCTTGCTGTACTTCGCCTTCGTAATTTTGCGTCACGGGACCGCGCTCGATCTGCTCTTTTGCGCGCCGGCGAAGCTCGGCGATGTCGGATACGAACGGTTGTTTCATTGCTTTGTCCCCGTTCGCGACGCGTGTTTTTAGAACGCAGAAGGCGCTTGCTCGGACATAAAGCGGCCGCAGAGTACGCGCGCTTTGAGCGAATCCACTGCTCGCTTCCTTTGCGGGCGATCCACCTAACCGGTTACGCTTCGATGCCGTCTGGCGTGGACGGTTGCTGCAGAAGCGGCGCGGTTTTGGCGTATCTTCGGCAGTCGCTCGAGGTGACTGGCAACGCGCTGAAACGTTGATCCGGTGCGCGCCGCACTCGAAATGCACGATGCGTTGCGCGCGGTGCATCAACACCGGCAGCTTCCCGCGATCGCGAGAGCTGCTGTCGAGTACGGCATTGCGCTGGCCGCCGGCGACCGGCGACGTACATGCGAAAGGGAAGATCGCGCTCCGTTCGTAACGGCGGCTCTATGACTCATCTCCCCGTGTACGTCGCCGCCGTTTTTGCCGTGCTGAGCGGCACGATTACCGACAAAACGACCGGCCAGCCACTCGAAGGTGTTACCGTTACCGCGACCGCGGGTTCGCACACGTTGCGAGCGCGAACGGATTCCGACGGACACTTTGCGCTTTCCAAAATTGCCGACGGCGATTACGCGTTGCACCTCTCTTCGCGCGACGTACCGGCGCAGACCGTACACGTGCATGTGCGTGGCACAGCGACGCATGTAACTCTCAAAGCGTGCAGCATGACGCTGGACTATAGTTGCGGCGCGGGAGATTCCGGCGGCGGCTAAGGCCCGCTAATCGCGTTCAAGACTCATGAATCGCGTAGCACTACGATAGCTGCATGAAGCGTTCCGAACTGTTACGTCACGCTGCTGCCGCCGGGATCGTGACCGCCGCACTGCCGGTGAGCGCGGGCGCCTCTGCAGCGCATTCAGAGGTTCCTATTCCACGGTTGACGGCGCCTCATGACGGCGTCCCGGTTGCGTTTTTGCTTTCCGACGGCGCGGTCGTGATCGACTTCGCGGGTCCGTGGGAAGTTTTTCAAGACGCGCACGTCACCGGACGCAGCGCACAGGCATTCAACCTGTATACGGTCGCCGAGACGACCAAGCCGGTGGTGACGAGTGCCGGTCTCACGATCGTTCCGCACTATGCGTTCGCGGACGCGCCGGCTCCGAAAGTCGTTGTTGTGCCGGCGCAGGCTGATCCTACGAATGCCGTCAAGCAATGGCTAAGAGCTAGCGCCGCTCGTGCTGATGTCGTGATGTCGGTGTGCACCGGCGCGCTCGTGCTCGCGCAAGCGGGCTTACTCAATGGCTATAGTGCCACGACGCATCATAGCGCGCTCGCACAACTCGCGATGCAGTATCCTGACATTTCGGTAAAACGGGGTGTGCGGTTCGTGGATAACGGAAAGATCGCGACGTCCGCCGGTCTTTCGGCCGGAATCGATCTCGCGCTTCACGTCGTCGCGCGCTACTACGGCAAAGACGCGGCGCAGCAAACGGCGTACAACATGGAATATCAAAGCCGCAGCTGGCAGGATGCCGACAATGCGGCATATTTAAAGCCGCCGATTGCGCGCGCCGGAGACGTGCTTTGTCCGGTGTGCTGGATGGAACTCGATCCGAAGCAGTCGCTCGTGTTGTCGTATGCGGGCTCGAAGTATTATTTCTGTATGCCCTCGCACCGGCAGATCTTCGCTAGCGCTCCGAAACGCTTCGTGAATGCGTAGTTTTCCGCCGGGCTTTTACACAGGCGAGAGTACGACGTGGGCGACCGCCGACGCGCTGCTTACCGAGGTTCGGCATGCCGCCGCCAAAGAGGTAGCGCCGCATCAGCACGACGCACCCTATTTCAGTTTGCTGCTCGATGGCGCATACGAAGAGTGGGGCGACGGCTTTCACCTGCGCTATGAGCCGTACACGCTGGTCTTTCACATGCCGCATACGACCCACGAAGATCGCATGCTTGGACCGTCGCGGTTCTTTGCGGTCGATCTGTTACCTAAGTGGGAGAACGTGATCGCTGAGATCGGCGGCGCGCGCGAACACGTCTTCGAGTTGGGCGGCGGCGACGCGATGTGGCTGGTCCTTCGCCTCTATCGCGAATTTTTGGCGCGAGCCGATGCGGGGCTTGGAGTAGAGTCATTGCTCTACGAACTATGCGCGCACGTGACGAAGCGTCCGATGGATGATCTCGTCGAGCCGCCGTGGCTTCGAGTCGTTGACGCCGAACTGCGCGATCGCTTTGCGCAACCCCTGGCTCTTGCGGGGCTGGCGTCGGCAGCCGGCGTTCATCCGACGCACCTCTGCCGCTCCTTTCGGCGGTTCCGGGGCCATACGATCTCCGATGCAATCGTCGGCGCGCGCGTGCAATACGTTGCACGGCGCCTGACCGAGTCCGACGAACCGTTGGCGAAGATCGCGATCGAGGCAGGCTTCGCCGATCAGAGTCACATGACGCGAATATTCAAACGCGTGACGGGTACGCCGCCGGGGGAACACCGCTCCGCCGTGTTGCGACGTTAGGAACCGGCGAACTTTCCGATTGCGGTGAACATCGGGGTTTGCGGCGCCGTCGCGCAGAAATCGGTCAATTTCTGTGCACGGGCGCGAAGGTCCGCGGTAACGAACTTCGTCGTTCCTGATTTCGCAGACATGAAGCCCGTGTACATCATCAACAAATAGCCGCGGTCGCTCAGACTCAAATTCAAGAAGTCGCCGCACGTGATCTTGCTCAGATCGAACTCCTTCGGCGTGCTCAATTGTGAGAGCGCCTGCGGCGACGGCGTCTGCTGTGCGAACGCAACGGAAACGCCCGAAAACAGCAATGCCGCGGTGAAGACGGCAGTCGTTCGTACATTCATACGGTGATCATAGGCGCTGCAATGCACGCGTGCTATCCCGTTTGCGCACTTTCGGATCCGTTAGCCCCTATAAGCCCGTGACTCGCAAAAAAGCGTTGTAACTCGTCGATGTTGGTCGCGTCCCGGAACTGCCGTCGATGGTCACGAGCGTTTGTCGAGTATCTTCGTCCACTACATGGTGCGATTCATATGAGAATAGATCGGGCAGGCCTTTTCAAACAACAATAGACCGTTGTTTGCTCCTGACCAGTCTTGAAAAAACTGGAAGGTTGCAAATCCTACGAATAAGGCTATGGTTGCAAGTAGAACCGGGGTGAAGTCGAAGCCGCTCATATCCGTAAGAACGCGCGCCGGGCTCAACTGGATGACGGTGATTTCAGCGAGACGGAAGCCGCCGGCTTCGATCGAGATCGCCGTTTCTCGTAACTCCTCGAGGGTTCGAATGCCGGTTGCTCCCAATCGGATCGTTCGCTATTGTACATGCGGACCTGGAAGCGCTCCGATGAGTGCTTCGGATCGTTCCAACCCACCGGCGTGTGTACGGTCTGCGAGCTCGTATTTCCGAGGAGCACCACCGCACCATCGTCGCGCGCGAGCGCGATCGCGACGACGCATTCGTCGTACACGCGAATGTTGTCTGAGGTGTCCTCGTCGTAGGTGTACGTTTCCCGTTCGCTTTGCACCGGTAACGTCGAATACATGCGGTATCCGGAGAGACCTTCACGAACGACGAAATACCAAATGAGCGAGTCGTGGTACGGCAATGCGAAGGAATCAGCGGACTGATGCGCGGCATCCCCGTAATGCTGGACGATGAACGCAACGCGCGTACCATCACCTCCGGATGATAGCGCGCCGCACCGAAGGCATACCACCACGTGAGACCCGGCCAGACTCTGCCCAATAAGTTTTGAGCACGCATGGAGCCGCGCAACGGGCAGTGTCGCTAAGCGTACTGCGCCAGGGCTATCCGAACAAGATGAGCGCGGAGGCGAGCTGACGTAACGTTAGCGCATGCCTCTCGAAGCTGACCTCTCGTACAACTGCCCCTATTGTGGCGAAGAGAACGCCATCGGGTTTGATGCCAGCGGCGGAACGGTGCAGCGTCTCGTTGAGGATTGCCCCGTGTGCTGTAGCCCGATCATTTTTGTGTTGCGCGTCGATGAGGACGGCACTCCATTCGTTGCGTCAGCCGATCGCGAGAATTCGTAGCCGCTGCATAGCCGTCTATCCGAACCCGGAAACCTTTAAATAAAAATCGTTCCAATCGGTAGTGGCGCCGGTCAGTACGAATCTGTACTTGCCGCTCCCGGGGCTCGAGCCGGCAAGATACCATGAACCGCTTCCGTTTGGACGCAGCACGATGTGGTGTTGTTCGTAGGGTCCTCTGATAGCGTCCAACGGGCCACCGAATAGGTACGTTGCACACGCGGTGAAGGTCAGCAGAAAAACGGGAACGTCGGCATCGATCTCGACGAGCGCCGAAGGATCGGGAACGTTGATCTCGTGGACGTACAGCTCTCTGACCATTCACGATGTTATCGCGAAGGCATTAGCGACGCTGGTACGAGTCTGCAAAATTATCGTTTATGACGGTTGCTAAACCATTGCTGTTCAGCTGTAGCGTGGTTGTCAGAGTCTCCGTGGAATAACTCCACCCTGCAGGCAATGTTAATTTGCTGCCCAGTGTAGGCAGCTGTGCGTACGTGAGCGTTGGATCCACGATTTGTGCGTACGACTGCATTACATACACGTCACCATTCGGCGCGGTGAGTTCGAAGATCGGTTGCCCCGCCAAGTAGATCCAGATCGTGTCGCGCTGGACCTCGTTAGGAACGTAGAATTGCTGTCCGACCGTTGGCTGTCCCGCCGCCGTTTGTATGGTGCCGCGTAGTCCCATCTCGAGTCCGCCAAAGGTGAACGTCTGTCCGCTTACCGATGATCCCGTCCCGGATATTGCATCCAACACCCAGTGCCGCGGGCCGTTGAGTTGCGCAGTCTGAGAACCGAATTCTTGGTTCACCTCAGCAACTGTAATCGCGTTCCACTGCGCGGCAGGGCAATCGCTATAGCCAAGCGTGTTATAGATGTAGGTATTCACGGTCTGCCCCGACTGCACGGATGGGATAATCTCGCAGTAGCGAGCGTCGCGGAGGCCCGTCATAACAACGGGAGCCGGCCCGATGAATGTTCCATTGTTACCACTGCAGGCCGCAATTACGGCCGAAAGTGCAAATGGAAACCATCTTTTCATTTCGACACCCAATCTAACGAAAACGGCGACGCTTCGTTTAGTCTACCGGGTTCACGCGCGGGATGCCATATTAGTCTGCACTATTGCCGATGCGCGCGTGCGCGAGAGCTGGATTCTTGACGAAGAAACCTCTTGGGTTGAAATCAACGCCAATGGATGGCAACGAAGCGGCGTCATGAAAATGCGCTCATACCGTTTACGACAAAATATCGAACGCGAGTCCGCTTCGGCCCTCGCCGATACCGATGTCGCTGCGCCGGCTTAGCCAGAGCGTCATCGCGCCGGACGTCCCGCGCGCGAGGCGGTAGATTCGTTCGATGTGCACACCTTCGCGCGGAACTTCTTCCAAGAAGAGGCCCGCATCGATGTCTTGCAAAACGCGGGAGCGCGCGCCGTGATCTGCGGTCGGCAACTTGGCTCGCACGAGCTTGACCGTTCCGGCGGATGTTGCTGCAGCCGGCATGAACGGAATCCAATAGTCGGGTACCGTCGTTCCGAGGCGATACTGCGGCATTGCCGATGCCGAGGACGGCGCCGGGAACGGCAGCGACGTGTTCCATGCGGTTGCAAGATCGACGCGCGAACCTGAAGCGCCGCAGATCGTGCGCTCGATGCCCCATACCATCGTTGCGAGCTCGTCACGCAGCAGCATGACATCCTCGATTGCAATGCCGTCTACCGACGCGAGCGCACTTGCGGTCACGAGCAGCTCGTGTGGAAGCGCGGCGACCGCGATCGGGAGAGTCGACGCGCTCGAGTCGTTCGTTATCGCAAACATTTTCCAACCGCCGGCCGGTCCATCAGTGACAGCGTAGTGCGGCACTACCGTCGGTTTGCCGAATGTATCGCTGACTGTTAGTGAACCGATCTGGGTGCGCGAACCAATCGAGACAGTGAGAGGAAAACCGAACCAATCGTTGCCGTAGACCAGCGCGAACTCTCGCAACAGCAACCGTCCGATGTCTTCAGCTGCTGCAGAGAGCGTCCCGAGATCGACGGCCGCGTCCTCCATTTCCCAAAATCGTCGTGCCGGCATACCGCGAAACGATATAGGCGTCGGCACGGCGCTTTTCGCGGTCGATGGGACGGGCGTCGTCGGCGTCGTTCCGGCAACGCGGTCGAACGTGTACCAATCCGCATATCCGCCGTCGTATTCCGATGCAACGTAGCGCGTGCCGTCAATCGATGACGAGAGCGCAAAGTCGTATTCGAACCGATCTGCCTCCCATGCCGTGCCGGTCGCCGACTCGCTGAACAATGACGCATACCACGCGCGCCATGCTTGCACAACGCCGAAGACGGAACTTGATGCATCTGCCGGAATCGCCGGCGTTGCGGGCAGCGCACTCGCGGTCGCAACGTCCGCGTACAGCTTGACGCCGTCGATTGCGCGCCCTGCAACGACGCTCGAAACCGCTTGCGCATCACCGGTTTGCGCCGCGATCGGATACGCGGCGAGATACGTCGCTGCGATTGCCGGTGCAATTTTTGCGTGCGCGAGCATCCGCGCGAACTGTAGGCCGGCCTCTGCTGCTTGCCGTACATCGGCAGTCGCCGCTGCAGGACGAACGCGCTCGCGCTCGACAACGGCCTCGAGCGGAATGGTACCGTCGTACGCCGCGTCCGCTCCGCTGCCGAGGGCGCAGCGATCGAGCGCCGTCGTCGTCACGGAGATCGATGCTGAAATCGGTGATCCTCCGTCGTGTCCCGCAAACTCGCCGACCTGCCATTGCCGGCACAGCAACCACAGCGGATCGTGTACGCGCGCGGCGAGCGCGTCCGAAAAATCGGCGGAGCGCGCACGCGGTTCGATGCGATACCAGGTCGTGATGGAAGCCATCAGCTCGCTGCCTCGCGGTCGACGACACGGATCGCGCTCAAGTCAATGGACGGAACCTCCGGCGTCGCCGCCGTTGCATTGTACGGAAAGTAGAGCGCCGGCAAGTAATGGCCGAGTGCGACAAGCGCATCGGAATCGACGCCGCGAATTTTCGCGAGGTCGAGTGCTTCAAGCACCGATCCTTCGAGCGATTCGAGCGTCCATTCCGGAAACGCGTCGGGTGCGACGGCGAGCAAAATCGCCTGTGGCGCGCGAGCGGTCGGATTGGAGTAGTCGAATGCGAGCCCCGTCGTTTGGGAGGCTGCCGGAACGACGTCGATCCACTCGTCGATCGATAAACCTGCCATCTGTGCACCCGGCGGCTGAGTTCCGGGCGTCCAGGAGATGAACGACAGCGTGCTATTCGACGGCGGCGGCGCTGCGTCGAGCCCGCCCCAGCGGGCACCTGAGGTAGCGCCCCACTGAGAGACAGCCGGCAACGAGAACGGAGCACCGGCAAGGCTTTCGGCAAGGAGCATCGACGCATGCATTCGTTCGACGCCCACGCGAACGCGCGCGGCGCGTTGCAGAAATCGCATCGATGCGAATGCATCGCCGCCTTGCAGCGACACGCTATTGGTCCACAGGTTCGAGAGCGACGCGGTCGCGACAGCGGCAAACGCGAGAAGTACGACGAACGAGGATCCGAAGATTGCTTGCAATCGTGCAACGTCGTACGCGACTTGTACGTCGTTCGCAGTGGTCGCGCGATCGAAACCTTGCGCGAGTTTGCCGAGCGTCGCGATACGCGCCGAAAGATCGGCGGACGCCGCTGCGGCCTGCGAAGCCCAGTTACTCGTATCGATTGCCGGAACTGAACCGGTTACGCCAAAGGAAGCGGCGCCGAGCAACGCGGCCGCCGTAGGCGGTGATTGCGCGAGCGCTGCGGACGCTGCGTGCAGCTGCGACTCCGCGGCATCCGCACGTGTCTTCAGTTCTAACGGATCGACGGCGAACGGCGTGTCGCTCGGGCCGGCCAAATCCGCCGGTGTGAGTGCGCGAGCGCCGTTCACTACGCGCGCGATCGCACGCGAGAGCGCGAGCCATTCAGCGAGTCCAATCGTCTGCGCCGTCCACGCCGCGTTCCGATCCGTGACCAAGCTTGCTGCCGCGTCGGCTGCAGTGCCGGCGGGACGATGCGCTCTCGCAGCGGTGAGAATTCGCGTCGCGAGCTCAGGTCCTCCGTTCACGGCGTCCGGCAATGCCAGCACATCGAGCGGCGCAAGTCCGAGTTCGTTAAAGCCGAACTCCACCGTGACGGGAGTTGCTGCCGCAAACGCTACACGCAAGCGCACGCGCGCCGGATCGCCGAGCAATGCGCCCGCCCAAGCGTTGAGGCGAGGTTCCGCGGCCGCACGCGGCGTGGAGGTCCAACCGGTTGCCGTCGTGTCGAGCGCGAGGCTCATCACACGATACGTCGAGGCGATACCGCTGCGCGGCGTCGTAACGAACGCAACGTCCGGCGGCGGCGTGTCGCCGCGTGCGATCGCATCAAGCGTCGCTCCCGCACGCAGCGTGTTGCCGCGCGTCAATTGATGCACGCTTTCGGCGAGCGCGAGATCCGCCGCCGCGTCGAGCGCACCGGCTACCATTTCGAGTGCGGCCGTCGTGCCGGTTCGTTCCGGCGTTCCGCTCGCGGGCAAGCCCGCACCATTCCAAAACGTCGAACTCGTTTGAAAAGCGCGCACGAGCGCGAGTCCGTCCACAACATCGAGCGCGCTTGCAGTGTCGCTCGGAGCTACCGCCCGGAACGCGTCGATAAAACGGTCCAACGCCGCGTCGTGAAGTGCTCGCTCGAAGCGATACCCGAGAACTGCGCCGAGCGATTGACCGGTGCGCATTGCGTCGAGCACATGCAATCCCGAGCGCACACGCTGCGAAGAAAGATCAAGTGCAAACGGTCTTCCCGGATCACCCGCATGCGCAAGATATCCCGAACGCAGCACGGCCGATGTGGTTGCGCGATCCAGCGACGGAGCGTGAATGTAACCGCTTGACGGCGTCGGTGCAGTCGCCGGCCGGACGTTTTCGACCCAACCGTACGCGCCGAGCACGATTCCGCCGTTCGCGTTTGTCGCGCGGGTCTGATCGAGCCGCGATTGCGCGAGCGAACTGATCCAGGAATCCAACCGATATGAGGCGAGATCGAAGACTTCGCGCACGGCCGCATCCAAGTCGCTCGCCGAGAAGCTGGCGAGCGTTCCGAACGCTTTCCAAAACGCAACGAACGCGGGCACACTGGGATCGTTCTTGAGACCGTCGAGAACCGTCCCAACTGCTCCGCGCCCCGGGAGAACACGTTCGAGCACGCTCCATGCGTCAGGTCGGGTCGCATCGAATCCTACCAGCTCCGCTTCAATGCGCTCTACCGGTTGAGCGATGTTAGCTGCAAGCAGTAAATCGAAGGCCGTATCTACGTACGCGCGCAGCGCTGCAAAACGCAAGAGATAGAAGAAGAGCGGCGCCGGTGACTGCGGAGGCGTCGCGTCGCGCAACGCCTGCCAACCCATCGCCGCCAACTGTGCCACGTACGACGGTGCAGGTTGTCCTGCGAGCGGCGCATCGGCGACGAGTTCGCTTCCCAATCCGCGAGAATGCGCTGAGTACGTCGCATTGGCGAGGCGTGTCGCGGCGAGCGGAGCGCCGATCGTGGCTGTATCCGCCGCCGTCTTCGTAGCAAGGTTCGTCCACCACGTTGCATTCAAATCGTTCTTTGCGAAGTTGAAGAACGTAAACGCGTACTCCGGGCCGACCATTCCGCGCGCGGCGTACGAAACAGAACTCGGAGTCATGCCAAGCACCGCAACGAGCGCCGCTTCGACATCGCTCGCGCCGGTCAGGCGCGGAACGTTTGCGACGGACTGTTCCCACGTTGCGCGCAGTTTCGTAAGCAACGGCGGGAGTTGCGTCTGCACCGGATCGCTTTGCAACGCCGTCCATTGCGCGTTCGAGCAAACGGGCAAGACGCCATACGGCTGGCGACCCGCCATCAGCACCGGGTAATGCCCGCGCGCACGCACATGCGTTGAGAAATGATCGCGCACGGCCGGTAACGTCGAGTCGGGATTCGGAACCGAACCCGTAACGAGCTGTTGGAGGTAGTAACCCCACGTCGCGGGCCACAAGGTCGCGTTCATTGCAGCGGCCTGTTCGTCTTGGCCGCCGGCGGCGCCGGACACGTGCGCGAACGTCGCCGGCGCGATTCCGAGCGCGCGCGCGAGCCGGTCGCCGTCGCCCGTCGGTCGATTCGGGCAAAGCGCCGGTCCTTGCTCGATCGAAAACAGCGCATCGTAATCCGGATCGGCGGAGGAATACGCGGACGGCGTCGTATCGGTGTTGTTTGTCGCCGCATCGCGCGGCAGAAGCGCAAGGCCGTCGCTGTAGTGATGCGCTTGCAGCAGTGCGGCAAATCGCGCGCTCGCATCTGCAGCAGAAAGCGTGCTGCGCAATCCAAGCACAACGATCTTGTCGAACCCCGGCGCAGCGCCCGCCGGCGACGTCACGCGCACCGCCATCCCGGCGGCGACCGCCGCGTCGAAGTCGCGCAGCCACGCAATGCCCGGGTCATTCGCCGGTCCGGTTCCGTCCGGAGCTGGGCCGACTGCGATCGAATCGGCGATCGGATTGCCGACGGCGAGTACTTGCGCGGGAGACGTGCCGTTGTATCCGAGCACGATCCACCGTTCGGGCAGCACGTTTGTGAACGGTGCGATCGTCCAATCGGCCGTCTTCGTTGCGGTTGTTGCATCACTACCGGTAAGATACGCGGCGCGCGCCGTTCCGAATTGACGTACGAGTGCGCCAAACGCGGCTTTTCGCGCGGCCGTGTCGCCTGCCGCGATCGTCAGATACTGCGCGCGTGCCGATGCTTCGTCGCTGGTCAAGTCCGCTTCGAAACTGTTGACGTGCAGCGTGTCGGGAAAGACGCGAATCAGCAGCTCGTTGTTTGAGAATGCCGTTTCCAAGCGCACGGGCAAGAGCACGAGCGGAGTTTGCGCCGATGGTGGAGTCGCGAATTTGCTTGTGCTCGGATACGGCGCACCGAGCGCAATCGCCGCGAGATCCGCTGGTGCGAGAGCGAGCGCGTTGTCGAGGGTGTGCCCGAGATCGCGCAGCGTCGTCGCATCCGGTACGGCGCGCCGTTGGCCGTTTGCCATGACGTAAGCATATGCGCCGGCTCCGCGTAGAACGGTGCCGTCGGCCGGAACCGCACTCATGCCGTGCTAACCGCGGGTACAGGCCCCAGCAATGCGATTGCGTGCATCGCAACGCGAACCGGCCGCCGTTCGAGGACGAACGCCATCGTCGCCGCGTTCGCGCTCCACGTCACGCCTTCGCGCGTCGAACTTGCCGGCGCGGTGGCCGGGTTGAGATATGTCCCGCTCAGCGTTACGTCGTTCCAGCTGAGGTCGTTCCACGTCGGATTCGTCGTGGTGGATGGAGCGGGTTCGAGCCCAAACCGCGGTTCGGTTGCGTGCTGCTCGATGGCAAAATACCAACCCGCATCGTTCTTAGCGGGATCGGGATCGCCGCGCGCGTCCGGAATGTCAAATCCAAAGAATCGGATGTCGCTGCCGATCGAACCGCGGCAAAACGGATATTGCCGGTTACTGGAAAGCGTGCGCACGGAGCCCGACCATTGTGCCTGCACCGCAGCGACGACGGCGTTCGGGTAACGTGCGAAGAGCACGGCGCGGACGAGCAGAACGATGCGATTCGCGTCGCCTGCTCCGGCAACGTGCGAACCGAGTCCACCCGCCGCTGCAAAGCTGCCGATTGCGGGGATGTCCGGCGTCGTGCTCCAGAAATTTTGAAAGAACGTCGAGCGCAGATCGAGCGGAAATCCGCGCCACAGGAGTTCGCGCGACATCTCCTCGTTGAGGCCTATGAGATACGACTCTACAAATGCGTCGTTGGGCGCCAAGGCCGTCGCACTGTCGCTCGCAATTGCGGAAATGCCGGGCAGCATCCACTCCGGCGAAAGCTGTGCGAGCGGCTCGTACATCGCTTGCGGAAATGACGGAGCATTGCGCACGGGCGCGAGTGGATCACCGATCGTCCGCAGCGGGACGCGCGCACCCGCGCGCGCCGCAATCGTCCGCTCCGGATCGAGCCGCGCCGCGAGCGCCACGCGCGTCGTCGTTAACGCCGCCGCGCCGCCCAACGGCGCGAAGGTTGGCGGCGGCGGTGCAGCGACTTGCAGAGCTGTTCCCGCGATCTTCGCGACCACGCCAAACTTGTCGGCAAAGGCGGCCAGCGCCGTCGCGTCCGTCGGCAATACGATAAGCGGGGGCACATTCTTGTTCGCGTCTTTGAGCAACGCGGGAACATTCGGATCCTTCGCGAGCACAATCGGCAACGCTGCGCTCTTCACGACGTCATCAACGTGCGATGTCGTTGCCGTCGTCGATGTTGTGGCGAGATTCCAACCCGACACCGCGCGCACAGGTACTGCGGCGAAAGCCGCGAGGCGAACCGTGGTTGCGACGTCGTCGAACGCGACCATGCCGCGCGGCGGCGCGGCCGGCGCAAGTATTTGCAGCGCATTCGAATTGGTACCAGGCGGAGTATTCAGTCGCGCGAGGACACCGAAGCTCGTATTTGGCAACTGGCGCCCAATGGATCCTCGCGGCCGCATCAACTTTCTCAACGCTCCGGAAAGCGACGACGGCGGTAGTCCGCTCATCTCGACGGCGGCGCGCAGCGTCGTGGTGGAACCGTTTAGCGTGAGCGCTACGCGCGCATGCAGCGGCGCAGTCATCTGCAAGTACGAGCCATCGGACGCCGTGTTGAGATGACGCGTCGCGAGCGACGCCGTGACGGCTCGTGCTAATTGCGCGCGCGCGAGCAGTGCGTTGGCGCGCGCGATCTCTCCGGCTTGTTGCCACGCGGCGCCCGCTAACGCTTCTCGTGCCGCCTGAACCACTTGCGCTCCCGCGCCGGCAACGACGCGCGAGCGCGGGTCCAGATTGAGATCGCTCATCCACATCGGCGGCTCGCCGGCCGGCGGCAGCGCGTTTCCCGTTTGCGTGTTGCCATATGTCGGCGGTGCGACGATCGGATCGGCAGCCGGAGGCGGTGTAAGCGCGGCGCGCAACGCGGCTTGATATGATGCCTCTTTGCCGGCGGGCCACGGCGCAGTCGTCGCGCCGTAAGTTTTAAGGGCACCTTCAACGCCGAGCACCAGTCCCGCGCTCGGCGCTGCACCAAAGCCGGGAGCGCTCATGTCCACGTCGCGCGTGCCGCTCGACGGAGTTGCGACGGCGGGAACGATCTTGCGCGCGAGCGAGGTAAAGTCGCCGCCCGGGCCGGTGCGAAAGCGAAACGCGAAGTACGACGGCAGCACGAACGGCGCCGCGACCGTTGCTTCCCATGCCGGCGCCGCATCCGCGAGATCAACCGGAAGCCCGAGTCCGGCGTTGACGCCGGCGTGATACGTCGGGACGACGCACGCAACATATGCAGTGTCCGGCTCGAGCTTGCGCGAGGCGACCAACCGCGAACACGTGAGCGACGGATCACCGTCGAAGGCTGCGTCCAACTGTGCAGTCGTAAGTCCGCTGCCGGTGACTTGTGCATGCGCCCATGTGTCGATCGTCGAGAGATCCGGTAGCTCGTTTTTCGGCACGAGCGGTGTGTCCAGCCGCAGGACAGACGTTCCGCCGGCGCCCGCCGACAACGTAACGCCCGGCCCATCGGGCACAACGATGAGGCAGATCCACGGCTTCAACCGGCCGTTGCTCGGACCGGCCGGCGTGAACATCCACGGAAAATCGGGTGCTGCAAATTCAACGATCGGCAAATAGTTCGGCTCGAATGCGTCGGTGCCGTCACGCGGATCGGTGCGCGTGACTACGCGTGCATCGATGCCGGTGATGTCGCCGGGGCCGATCAGTCGTACTGCGGGAGCAGCAATCGAACTGCCGTTCATCGTCAGCGTCACGGGCAGCGTTGCGGCAGCGCCGGTGCCTGCGCCATTCACGAGCGAGGCGAGCCCGCGCCGCACCCACGGCACGATTTCGTACGAGAGCGGCGCAGCGTCCGCCATCAGGCTGCCATCAATTCGTACGTTGCGACGATTTGCAATTGCGGTGCGCGCGACGGCGTCGCCGCGAGCGTAGTCATCAAAGTCGCCGCAGTTGTCGCATACGACGCGCCGGTCGCCGCGCCGACGTTCGTTGCGGCGAGCGTTGACGTGTCCGCAACCACGAACTGCAGCGGCGCGACGGTCACCGGCGTGCCCGTAAATGCATAGCGCGCTTGACCAATGCGATGTGCAACGGAGCCGCCCGATGCACCGAAGCTCGCGATCGCGGTCAAGTCGACGCCGGACAAATCGGATCGCGGCGCGGCGTCGGTGCGAGCTGCGCCGCCGGGCGTATCGATGTAGAACGTTTCGAACGCAATCGTTTTCGAAAGCGCAGACCCGAAGGTTGCCGCAATCGGTCCGAGCGACGCGCCTGCGTCATGCGGCTCGAACGCGGGCCGCGCGAGCTTCTCCGTGTCGGTGAGATTGAAGAACTGCGCGGGCGCAAAATCCTCTTGTAAGATCGAGTGCGCGACGCTGCTGCTTCCGACGGTGAAGGCTGTGATCGAAAACGTCGTCGCTCCGGAGACCGGCGCCGCACCGATGCGCTCGATCGTAAGATCGAGTGGAACGACCGTTTCGTGAACGTTCAACTGCGCGAGCGGGTGCGCTACTACGGCGGTGCCGTCGCTCGCACGCGTAGAGACGAGCGCGGGCGTTCCTACAGGCAGCGCTGCACCCCAACTGCGAGAATCGGCAAATGCGGCGGCGAGCAGCGCACCTGCATCGACCGCGGGAATCGGAGGGGCCGCGAGCGCGCTTCCCCACGAATACGAGAACGACTTGGAAAGCGAGAAAAAGAAGAGGTCGATTGAAAACGATCCGGCGACCGTCCAAGGCGATGGCCCCGAAAGCGTGCCTTTGAGCTGCACCGACATTAAATCGTCGCCGCCCGCTACGAGTGCAACCGACGCGTCGATGGCTGCCGAAAACGCAAATGGATCGACTTGAAGCAGCGCATCGAAACCGAGGTGACCGGCAAGGCCGTAACCGGATACGCCGATGAAGACGTCGAGATCAGCACCGAACTGGACGGTGTTCGACGTGATTGCAAGGTAGGCCGCGAGCCGCATTTTCGCGATGTGCGCGGACGGCATGTCGACGGTAATGCGCTGCAGCGCCGGGAAGCCGGGCGGCGGCGTGAACTGCGGATGGAAGCCACCGACGGCGAGCGCGAAAACGGGCTGCGCGCCCCAATTCACGCGCAGCGAAAGGCCGCCGCTCAAAGCGAACGTCAACAAATGCGAGTCATAGAGAACCGCGTCGAGCGCGAGCGTGTCTTGATCGACATCGAGCACGCCGAGCGCATCGATATTGAGCGTAACAACCGGGTGCGTTTCCGAAGGAAGCCGCGCGTTCACGCGCGCGAGCAGCACGATTCGAATCGGTTCCGGAAGTTCCAACACAATGGCGATCGCAGCGGTCAAGAGCGTCGGCGTGCCCCAACCGATGAGCGCCATGGGCCCGAACAAGAAGCGGCCCGGCGCCGTTGGGAAGAGCGTGTCGAGCTCTGCGAGCACTGCGGGCGCGTTCGATATCGTCGCCTTCGGAAATAGGATCGTGGCGAGCTTATCGGCACGCAGCGCAGCAGTAAGCGCGTCGGTGTCGGCCGTGCGATGCATCGCGAACAGTCCGCCCACGCCGTTGAGCGTAAAACCCCAGCCGAGCGCGATCGGCGGGAAGTTCGCATCGACGAGCGCGAGCAGTGAGTACCCGGCGCCGCCCGCGACTTGCGTGGTAATCAGTCCGTACGCTTGCAGCGCGATGTTGTCAAACTGTAGTTGCAAAACGCCTTGGTATTCGCTCTTCGCGGAATCGTATTCGAGGAACCCCCCGCCGCTCACGCCCTCGGCATCAATCGTGATGCCGGCTCCGGACGGCGGCTTAAAGGCAACCGAAAAGTCGCCGACGCCGGCGCTGCCGCTGCCGGACGAGAAATCGAAAAGCGCGAGCACGCCGAGGCGATCGACCAACACTTCCAGCGGTCCCAACGCGAGTCCGACGCTCGCTGAGATCTCGAGCGAAAGATCTTCGTCGTTCGCCTGCAAGGCGACGTGCGCCGTTGGAATGAGGAACGTTCCGGCGACGGACACGTTGAGCGGAATCGTCGCGTCCAAACCGGCCGCGCCGTGAAATGCGAGTCCGGTTACATTCGACCACGCGATCCCGAAGTCGAAGTCGGTTCGCAGTCCGTCTTTCGGAATGAGGCTCGATACGAATCCGTCGCCATCGCCGCCGGATATGACGATCGACGATTTCGATACTTCCGCATCGAAACCAAACGTTTGGCTCGCTTCGGCGAGCGTCGCATCGAATGACAACTTCGCGCCTCCGAGCTCGAGGCGCGATCCATTACTCGAGCCGAACACAAATGCGGGACCGCTACCGGGCGCAGCGAGTGTTGCCGTGAAAGAAACGTCGACCTCGGCGGTACCGGCGCTCGCAACGATCGTTGCTCCGTGCTTGCCATATGCGAATGCCTGTATATCTGCGGTCAAACTCGAAACAATCGTCCAATTCCCCGACTGCACCGTGTACGATACGCCGCCGAACGGCGTCACGACCAAACCCAAGTCGCCGCGATCCGCCGACGAGAGCGCGAGGGTCACGCCCCCGTCGACCGCCGCTCCTTGCCCGAGCGATTGCACGTAGATCAAGAGCGAATGGTCAACCAGCGTTGCGGCGTCGCCGAGTAATGCGCGCTCGCTGTCGTTCAAACCATACGCGACCGGTATCGAGAGGTCGCGCAAAACGTTGCCTAAGCGCGGGAATAGCAGGTCCGCCATTGCGTTTGCATCGTCGGTCGTTGTTAGACCGTTAAGGTAGGCATCGCGCAGGACGGTTGCGGGATTCGAGAGCAGTGGCGAAAGCCGCTCAAAGTGGAATTCCGGAGAAAACACCGGCATTCGGCGGAATGCGCCGCTATCGACGACGGTCGTTGTCGGCTGTGCGTTCTGGGGCGGTTCCACGATAGTCAGTAATACGAGTAGGTCGTAAACCAGCGGATACCGCAGAGCGAGCCTTCCGATGACGAGCGCCTTGACCAGATCCTTCGCAAGACCGCCCAACGACGACGAAGGTCCGCTGCTCGAATCCATCGCCTCGATCGCCGCAAACGCATCGCGAACCGACTTCAAGAGGTGCGCGATGTCCGCAAACGATGGCGAGTCTTCGGCCGCGATCGTCGCAATTTCGTTCTTCAGATTCGCGAGCGGCGTAAGCGCCGCGAGGATGCCGCCGCCTGCCGCATCGTTTCCCGCTAGGCCGAGCGAATTTAGCAGCAATTCGTAAATGCCGGGATCGGAGACGGCGTCAACGATCGGCTCGAAGACACGTTCGGCTTCCGCGACGATGCTGTCGAAGAGCGAGTCGCTCACGGTGCAACGTCTTTCGTGAGATCGTTATACGTCTTGTCGTCGTTGTCGAGCGGAACGTCGTATTCGGCCCACATCGCAACGCCGCTGGGTCCCGGCGTTTGCCAGTGCAGGCGGTGATGCACGAGCTTTCCGCTCGTTGTCAACGCGTCGCCATTCTTTGGCCAAACGAACGTAATCTCGCCGATCGCATTGTGCCCGACGCAGTCTGCGAGTTTCGTGTTTTTGCTTATAGCGTCGGTGCGCGCGTTCGATGCTGCGGCGAAGGCTTGTGCGTATTGTGCTGCCGTTGCGCCGCTACCCGGGAGGCCGGGTGGCGCCGTTGTTACCGGCGTCGTCTCCCCGCCGCGCGCGGGCGTAAGATAGTCGAGCCGGTACCGGTAATCCGGAGTAATGAACGCGTCCGTGTGTGGGCTCGGGTTCAAATTCTGGTTGAACGTCGGTGCCGCGGCGGTTACATTGAACGGAAATGAAGTCTCAGTCGCGGCAGTCTTCTTTACGATTGATTTGTCTGCTCCATTACGGGGGATGTTCCAGCCAACGTACGCCTCGGGAATATGCGGCGGAAGCGGACGTCCGAACAGCAGCAATGGAGCGATCAATCCGATTAGCGCGCCGGCCGCCGCACCGATAACGCCTTCCTTAAACTTGTCGCCTGAACTCCCGCCGAACAGTCCCGCGTACGCCCACGCGCCGCCGATGGCGGCTAGGGCGCCGGCTTCCAGTCCCAACAAGGGCGCGAACTTCAGCCATTGGTTTTTGCCGGGATCCGCGTTGGCGTAGCCTCCGAGTTCCACGGCGCGCGTTGACGGCGCTTCGTTCTTTAGCGAACTCGAGACGAGTTGCGCGATCACGATGTTGGCAGGTTGGGGCGTGGTATCGCCGAGACGCGTAGTCGCCCAATACGCCATGCGCGACGAGAAGCTAAAGTGAACGTCTCCTGAAAGAATAACGAGCGGCGCTACTATTGTTCCATCCCGCGTCGCGAGACGCTTCGTTAGCGCGACAATCAGCTCGTCGAAATCCCGGCTGGGAAAATCCCACGAGTCGTAGACGTCCCAGTAGTCGATCGCGCTTCTCGGCGTTTCGTGCCGCCGCAGCCAGGTGGTTAGCCATTGCGCGCCGCCCGCGTGAACGAGCAGCCGGATTTGAGCAATGGCCGGCGCATTGGTCGAACATACGAGCAGTTGCAAACGTTCGCCGAGCGGCGGTTTTGCGTTGACGATTTGATCGGAAAGCTGCCCGTACAGGAGTGTGGGAAGCGCGTTGTTTCCGACAAAGCCGCGCCACGTGCGCGTGTCGGTAACCAACACTTGATGCGATGGACCTTCAACGGTGAAATTATAGCGCAGCGATTGTGTGTTCACGTCTATGCCGTTGACCGTAACCGTGTCGTCAGGCGTGCCGGCGTGGAAGGCGTGCATCGATCTTGGCGGCGCGCCGGTGCTTGTGTCGTCCATCTCCTCGCGCTTGTGAACGCCAACCAGCGTCCTGATCGCGGGCGACGCCGTCTCAAAGGCCTGCGCGTTGTTTGCAGCGCCGGCCACCGCAGCTAGTTGCGCGAGCAATTGCGTGCCCGCCGCGGTGGGCGCGCCTGGATCGAATTGCTCCGGCACGTTTCCCCACACTTGACAGACCGCATAGGCGGTCAGCGCATTTTGCACGATACGCACGCCCAGGTCGCGAGCGTATACTGCGTCGACGAAGTTACGCGTCATGTTGAAGTCGTCCGTCACTTCATGATCGTCGAGGATCATGTAGGTCGGAATGTTCGCCAGCGCGCGGCGCACTGAAGGCAGCGTCTTTCGAAATGTTTGCACGGCCGCTTGGCGGTCATCGTATTCCGATTGCACGGTAGCCGGTGCTGTCCAATCGGGGTGAGACGCGGCCAAAACATAGATGTTCGATTCGAACTCTTCGTAGGTCATCGTTTCGCCCCACAAGACGTCGGACCAGACGAAGAGGTACATTGCGAAAAATTCGCCGAGCGACAGCAGATGGCTACGGCGATCATCGCCCGTAAAGCCCGCACTCGTGACAACCGCAATGCGTCCGCTGGCCCCAATAGCGGATGCGGAGCTTGTCGTCGGATCGTTAGTAGGCAAAATTTCGCCCGTTCCGCTCCAGCTCAGCAAGACGTCAGCTGCATCGGTGAGCGACACCAGAAGTTCGTCGTCGCAATCGTCCGCGTAGATTTGATCGCCGGTGAGCAAGAGTTGATGCGGCCGTGCTGTCGCGTCGCTCGCAGAGCTTCCGATCAAACCGTCGAGCGTTGCGAGTTGATCGGGCGTCGGGTTCTGCGTATTCTTCAGCGTGCCGCCGTGCGGTTTGCGGCACGATCCGTGCACGAGCCGTAACGAGTTGAGGTCTTGCGGGGGAAGCGCGAAACTCGGGAAGTCGAGCGAAGCATATGCCAGCACAGGCGCCGTCCCTCCGGTCGCGGTAGTTGCCTGCGCTAGATTCTGCGTCGACGCGCTCGCATCGGTCGTGACGATGGTGGCGTCGTAACAGTAAATTTTGCCCGGAACGAGCGGCGTGTCGGTGCGCACGGTCGCAGCGACGATGTGCAGGTTCTTTCCGATCGGCGTGGTGGTTGCCGGATCCGAGCTTGGCGCCGTCCCCGCTGCCATTAGCGGGTCACCGGGCGAACCGTTTTCGAACACGCGCAACGACACTTTGGCCGGCTTGCGGAGCGCAAACCAAACCGTTACGGCATTCGGCGTAACCTGTCGCAAGATCGGCCCGGCCAGGACGAGCGGCATCGAGCCGAGGCGCCCACTAAGACTTTGCCAGCTCACGATGCGATAGTGACAAAATCACACCCTTGTTTCGAAAGAACCGACCTTCAAGGAGTATAACCCACTTTGCATCGTTCACGGCGATGCGCGGCCAATCGAACATGGTAATCGTTCTTCGTGAAATACGGAGAAGGCGTTCAATTCCTGTTGGATGAGATGAAAGGGTGCTCCATTGATCTGGGATATGCACGCGTGTCCTCCGCGCAAGATCGATAGCGATCTAACGGAAGTGCTCGAGCGGTATAGAGCCGCGGGTTTTGATGCGGTGACCATTAATGTTGCCGATTCGTTTTGGACGCTCGAGGATGCAATTCGCACAACTGCGTCGTTTCGCCGGCAAATCGCGGCGCATCGCGATCGGTATATGCTTGTGCGAACTATTGAAGACTTACGAACGGCTCGCTCGAGCGGGAAGCTTGCTGTAAGTTTTGATGTGGAGGGTGCGCTATCGATCGGCGATCAGCTCGACGTTGTCGATCTCTATTATGAACTCGGCGTACGCTGGATGGCGTTTGTCTACAACCGGCAAAATCTAGTCGGATCGGGCGTCCATGACGATCCGGATGCGGGGCTCACGGCGTTTGGCCGCCGCTTAGTCGAACGCATGGAAGAAGTTGGACTGATTAAGTGCTGCTCGCATACCGGCTATCGCACCGCACTCGACGTGTTCGCGATGAGCCGGAAGCCGGCGATTCTTTCGCATTCGAATCCGCGCGCGCTTGTCGACCACGAGCGTAATGTGCCCGACGAAGTGTTACGCGCGTGCGCGGGAACGGGTGGCGTCGTGGGCATCAACGGCATCGGCCTCTTTCTCGGCGCGGACACGCCGAATGCATCAGACGTCTTTCGGCACATCGATTATGTCGTGCAACTCGTCGGTCCCGATCACGTTGGAATTGGCCTTGACGCGCTGTTTCCTCGAAGTTCAGACGACGACGGAAGCCTGACCCGCGAACGCGATCAAAACTACTGGCCGCGAAGCAAGGGCTACAACACAAATCCGACTTCACTTGGGCCGGAGGTGTTGCCGGACATCATCGAAGTGATGCGTCGTAACGGGTACGGGCAGTCCGCGATTGATGGAATCTTAGGTGGAAACTTTGCGCGCGTTGCTGCGCAATGCTGGAAGCCCGAGGGTTAGCTCGCGGACTTCAGTTGCGCGGGCGCGACTTCGCCGATGCGCTCGCGTGTTTGCCGGCACTTGCAGTGGCGCGGATTGCGCCGCCGCGGATCGTTCTGCGGTGGCCGGTCCCAGGCCGCGCAGCCATGGCTATCGTGAAGTCCGCGGTCGTGGCCGCAAACGCACGTAGACGGCTCCGCTGTTAGCAGGCTGGCGCTCATTGGAGTCCCACCATACACCAGGCCGGCGCTGCCTGCAAGGGCTTCCTCCCTTTTTGAAGGCTCCAATAAATCGGGCGTACAAGCGAAGCCCTGCCGGAAGAGGGCGAACGAGTATTATTAGCTGCGGCGTTTGCGCGTAGTTTTTTTCCGCGCGCCGGCTTTTGCTCCGCGCGAAGTCTTGCGGTCCGTGCTTTTACCTGCGGCAGCCTTGCGCGTCGTGGCTTTTCGTTTCGATGACTTGCGGCCGCTCACGTCAACGCCTTCAGCCTGCATCCGTTCCTTGAGCTTTTGCCATTGGTCGCCAAGCTTTGCGCGTTCATCATTTTCCATGAGTTCTTTGGCCATCTTGAAGATCTTGGACTCTTCCTCTTGCACATGGTGCTTTACGCTCTCACCGAGCACTTGCAATTCGGCCTTGAATTTCTCGTCGGGCTTGCGGCCTGAGTTCACGAGCGCGATCAGGTGCTTCATTACGTCGTGCTCCGTATATGCCTCGAACACGTCGACGCGCTCGTCCTCGTCCTCGGCGCCGTCGCGTAAGCGCGGGTAGAAGAGCTTCTCTTCATTGAGCGCGTGCATTGTGAGCTTTTCCGACATCTCGGCTGCGATTTGGCGCAACTGCTCGTCGCCCGGTTCGCAGGGTTCGATTTGATCGATGAGTTCGCGTACTTCCCGGTGCTCTTGCTTGATAACGTCGAGAATGTCCACAATTGCTCCTCATATAAAATTTCGAAGTGTTGGTGTCACTATTGCCGCCTAGGCGCGAGGCAAAACGGACGTACGGGCAGCGTAGTGAGTTCGACTATCATTTTCAGCGCGAGCGTGAAGATTTTGCGACGGTCGGATGACTGGTTTAGCCTCAGTTAGAATTCAGGCACGATGGATTCCGCGCAGCGATCGTATGACCACGGCGATCTCCTTGAGACAATTTGGCAAAAGCTAAGGAGACAGGCCAGCGTCATGGCAGCATCCGACGAAAACGGATTAACGGAGCGAGAGCTAATGCTTGTTGTGCGCGCAATCATAAGAAGCGCTGCGCCCGGCATGACGATGGGGCCTGAGACGCTCATGTTTTACGTCCAAGAGTTTCGCGATATGGTGCGCAGGCTGAGGGACGATCAGCTCAGCGCGGATTTGTGACTTCGCAACCCCTAGCACTGCATTGGAAGAGTCGCGACATCAGCGTGGCGCTCTTTCGGTGAGCGTGCGCAGTTCGCATACGTAGAAATCCATCGCTTCCGGTTTCAATTCAACCGTCCTGAAGCGATCGTCAGCGCGAAGCAACGCCAGAATTTCAGCACGGCCTTGCTCAACGCTCAAGATACGTCCGTCGGCGGCGATTTGCGCAGCTCGTTCTTTGATTGCTCGCCAGAGGGCGAAGGTGAATTGATCTTCCCTCACAGCAAGTTCATGCCCAGAAGCTTTCACACAAAACGCGTGCTCAGCGCGCGATGCCGATCAAAACAAAACATCCGAAATAGCGTAGGTGAACGGGCTAGCCATAATCTCGAGGTCCAATAAAGTGGAGGGTTGCGACGTTACCGTTTCTGAAGGTGTTCCTAGCAACGATACACAGAGGAGACATACCTTCCAGCAGAATAACGATGTGCAGCTTGTCGAACTTTCAGGTGATTACGATATTGCATCGTCACCTATTCGCCTCGCGCAAGAGCTCGACCGGGCGGCTGGTCACGAATACGTTGTGCTTGACTTTAGCGGCGTGACTTACATGGATTCCTCAGCGATCGCGCGGCTCATTCAAATGCGCAATCAACGGAAGGCAAACGAGCTTCCGGCGCCGCACTTCGCGGCGCTTCCGCCGATGATTCAAAAACTCTTTAGGTTGCTCGGGTTCCATAGTTTGTGGCGAATCCACGGAACCGTAGAAGAAGCCATAAGTGAATTGAAAAGCGACAAGGATTTCGAAGCCGTCAAAAATTAGCGGACGCAAGTACAGCGGCGACGCCGAACGGTTTCATTGAAGGGCTCTGCTGCGTACTTCGGCACGAAGGGATCGCGCAATCCGAAGGCATTCTCCTTCATTAGCGAGGCGTCGCAAAGGTCGTCGTCGGTCCACGCGCTGACGCCGCGTGTCTGGAGCTCGTGTGCGCCGTTGGGATACCAAACGCCCCATTAGTCGCGTACGAGTCATATGCGTCCAGCCGCGCGTTGAAAAATTTGCGCGCGTCTGCTCGTACGATCGCGCCGGCCTTGGCTTCAGCGATCCAGGTCCGATGCCTCGCGATGCATCGGCCATCACCTCTGACTTGCACGCACTTCTGCATGCTGCGCACATTCCTGGTCCATACGTGCTCGTTGCGCATTCAGCGGGCGAACTCTATGCGCAGGTTTATGCCGGCCGCTATCGATCAGAAGTGGCCGGAATGGTCCTTGTCGATCCATCGTTTCCGTATCAAGCTAAGGCGATGGCGCGTGCCGTTCCGAACTCGCCGAAAGAAACCTCGGATACGCCTATCCTCGAAGGCTCGCGTGCCAAAGAGCCGCACATGAGGGCACGACACGCAACCAAGCGTGCAAAGAACATGCGAGATCGACGATGCAGCGGTCTCTGCTGCATGCAAGAAGTCATCAGCCTATTTATGTATGTATTGGCGATATTATTTCCGATGGTTCCGATACGCTCGTGTATGGGATGTTCTGGTCAGGGAGTTTGAGTCGTTAGATACCCGTAGCTCTGATGAGGCGGTACGATTGCCGCGAAACTACGGCGCGATGCCGCTCGTCGTCCTTACGTCGGACCCCAAAACCTGGTCGCGATATGGCCCGCACGGGACGGTGATGTGGACCGTCTGGAGAAGTGCGCACGATCAGCTTGCGGCGCGCTCAACGCTCGGCGTCAGTTACGTAGTCGATGGCTCGAGTCATAATATCGAATGCGATCGTCCCAACGCAGTGGTTTCGGCGGTCTACAAAGTCCTCCAACAAGTCGCATCTCGCGGGCGTTTAGGTCAGGCAATGTTAATCGGCAAGACCTTTCCGAGGCGGTGAACGAACAAATGACCGATTCTCTTCTGCGGCAGGAAATGAAGACAGGGCTATAGCCATCTGCAGTTCGGGTAACGGGTTCGATGGCCGTTGCGTCCGTCGAGCTTTGCTGTATTACTGGTCTCATGGGCGGCGATATTCTCACGAAGAGTCGGTATTTCACCGGCGCGCCTAATTATATTCGACGAGCCCCACGAAGCGATATCGGTCTATGGTATGACCATTGTTTATCCATAGACAGAAGCCGTTACGCCAAGATCCGCTTCGTGAGATTCTCCGAGATGAACCTGGCCGCAATCTTCTCGGAAGGCGGCGCGCGTTTGACACGAATTTGAAATATCAGCCTAGCGTTGATCGTAACGCGCTTGATCGATTACCTCTTGAATTGCTGAGATGACCGCAGGCGGCCGATCGAGCAAAATCGCGTGGGTCGTGCCGGCGATGATAAAGTGTGCGCCTACACTAGACAGACTTGCGAGATGTTCGTCGGCAGCGTTCTTGGCGAGCCATTCCGCGCGCTGCGCAGCAACCGAGAAAGTCAGGTCGTTCGCGTCGATGTCGCCTTCCTCAGAATCGGTGAGAACGATCAGTGGGAGATTTCCGTACGGACGTTCTGCTGCGCGAACTTCGGCGGGGTCACCTTGCGTAGCCCGAACCTCGAGCGCCTCAACTTTCCAGAACGAAGCACGTTCCACGTGTTTGCCCCGCACTTTTCTAATGGCGCACTCCGCGCCGATGATCTTCGAACAACCGCCTTCACGCAAGTAGGCGGCGAGGCCGGGAAAGAATGCGCACGTTCCGCGTGAGACATTCACGGCACAGTTGTCATACTGCTTGTACCAATCGCGTATTCCTTGCTCTCCCCATTGAGGAGTTTTTTTCATGATGGCCTCATCGAGTTTCAAACCATCCTCGATCGTGTCAAACTCTGTGTCTGGATCGACCTCAACGAGTCCGACAACATCGTTTGGATATCGGTATTGATAGAGGCGCGTAAATAGGCCACCGCTCGACCATCCGACAAGTACGTAAGGCCTAGCGACGCCAGCATTTGCGAGAAGTGTATGCAAATCGTGCACGATTGCGGACGCGTCGCGCGGACCGCCGGTAGGATCACTGAAACCCAAACCGGCGCGATCGTATGAGCAGACCTTCGTCGTTCGCGAAATGGCCGGCTGCACTCGTCGCCAAGCGCTCGAATCAGCAAGGAGACCCGCCTCAAGTATTACCGTTGGGGAACCCTTCCCCGTGCAAAGCAGGTTCAGCCGTCGTCCGCCTACATTGACTAAGCGTTGTGGGCGAACATACCAATTGACGTTATACGGCTCTGGTTTCTGCGGCGACGTTGCCGCGATTTGCGCGAGGAGAACTGTGCTGATCACGGCAGCACGAAACAAGCATGTAAATGCTTTCACGCGTGTCCTTTCGAAGCGACGTTTTAGTTGAACCTATCCGCCCGTTTTCTAACGATCTGGGAGACAGCGGCGCCGACACACATTACGGGAACGGCGCCTAATAGCAACATCCAGCTCGACATCGGCGCTTGAGAACCTGGATGGCCGACGACCGCTGGAATGACAAAGCACAGAACGAGAAATACCGATGCAAAAAACGTAACACGCACGCCATCGGTTCGAACGAGCCAAGCAAGAATCGCGCCGAATACTATTGCATTCGAATAGTTGATGCAAACCCACACCGGGGTCGGTATCACATCTGAGCTGCCAAATACCCTATCGATTGCCATGAGAACGACCACCATCGCAATTAAGACCGCGAGCGCAGTGATCGCGATGCCAATGCAGCGAATCGCCGATGCACGCGTTCTCGAGTACGAGAGTAGCGAGGGTATTGAAAGGAGCGTTTGCGTCCAATACCAGCGATTTGCTACCTTCGCTCCGCTGGAATCAACGATGCGAAGATACTCCTCGTGAAGATCGCCCGCTACGATCTCGTAGTCGCTCCCCGGCGCGACCGCGGCGACGAGGGCTTGGGCAAGGGACGGCGGCCTCATGCGATCGCATTCCGGAACGACACACCCGCGTGAAGGCGATCAAGCGTCCGTTGCGCGTTTCTGAGTGCAGAAACGCCGTCTGCCTCGATCTTAAAATGGCGTTTGGCTTTGCCACCGCGTTCAGCAGTCGGCTCACCGGTCCAAGACGCGACCAAACCCTTGCGTTCGAGACGCTCGAGCGTCTTGTGAACAGCGCCGATCGAGGGGGAACGACCCGTTACGTGCTCGATTTCAGCGCGTATCATTCCGCTGTATGCACCGTCACCGAGCCGGATAATCGTTAGCAGCACGATATGCTCGAATTCGCCGAGGTACTCACCTTTGCTCATATTGTTGACATAGTAGACAATATTAGTTGGTGCTGTCAAACTTGCGCGGCGACTGGGAAATCGCTTTAGCCACGATCAGCCCAATGGCAGCGAGCGAGCCGGGAGCGAGGGTTCTCAAAAGATAAGTGTTTCTTACAGGTGGCCGGCGCTCGGCTTTTGAGAGTCGTGTGATGTAAAAGCGAAACGGACGCTTCGCGTCCTGCGCCGTCAATGACGAGGTTCGTGCGCGTCTCCGGCCGCTCACAAAGCGGCTTATTTGCAAACAGTTTCGCTGCGCGAGGTGATCGCTCGCGTGCGTGTCGTCCTCTGTGGTAGCGGGACTTCCGTCGATGCGCCGGCGGCGCTCTTGCAGTTTGGACGGCTCGAAATCGACGAAACGGCGCGAAGCACGTCGACGTACACGTGCGCGCCGGCTGCGGATGAAGATCGAAGAAGAAGCGCGCCCACCGGCGATCGAGCAAACCAATCCACGGCTTCGGTTACAAGTTCGTTCACGCATCAGCTTGTGCAAGCGCTTCACAATCGGCGCCCCCATACCGTTGCTCGTGCTACGCGCACGGCTGCGCCGGAACGCGGCGCGCGTGCGTCTGGCGAGCGTGCAACTCGCCAGACGGCTCTCGTTTATGACGAATTGCTCGCGATTACATCGCGCCCTTTTTAACTGGGATATTGGTTTGTGGACCTTCGCCGGCCACCTCTTCTACGGTTTCGCCCTTGGCCATCGACCAGTGATGAAGTCCCGCCGGTACAGCGATGAACGAGCCGGCTGGAAGTATCTTAGCGTTGGCCTTATTTACGCTATCGCCCGTTCCGAATAATAGGGTTCCTTGCATAACCGTAATGTATTCGGGATGCGCGTGAAAATGCGGTTTGTTAGTGTAGCCGTCGGGCATCCTGACGCGTATAACGCTCATTCCCGCTTTGTTAGGATCACCTACGAGTGTGGCCGCCGAGCTTCCCTTAGACGGGCCGGTTCCCGCAATCCAATGCATATCGTCTGGCGTGAATGTCATCACAGTACTTGCCGCAATTGCAGCGGCTGCACCGGCCATCAAGGACAGGCCCAGAAAGATTGACACAACGAATTTCGTCATCGATGTAGCCCTTCTGTTCCGGCCTTGCGGCCAGAACGGCAAACAGATGTGCTCTCCGAAGGTGTGTGCTTCGCCGTTAAGTGAACGGCTCCGCCGCGTCAACGCGCAACGACTGTCATTCTCGATTAATGTCCATAGGCAATCCTGTGAGGGGCGGGACCGTTCTGACCGTGAATTCAGTGCGTTCTGAGCTCACCCCGTTAGTAGACCGTGGCGATACGTGGAGAATCGGCTTCGTCACCGATTTCGTTCGCTGCCGCAACCTCTTTCGGCGTTTTGTTTGCCAGCATTGAGTGCGGTCTAAACTCACTGCACTACGTTCGCCTTCTAGCGCATAGAGGCGATACCGATTGTCGTTGATCTTGAAGGCTTCGCGGCGTAACAGCACGCGAATTCGACGATAGCCGTAGCGGACGCGCCAGCCGCAATCTGTTTGATTCGCTCGAGCAGCAGCGCGTTGACCGGTTTAGTTAACTGCCGCGGATCCCGGCCGACAAATCGCTACGTTGGTCTGCGCGTACCAATGTAAAACCAGCGGCAGACGCTAAAGATGCACGCTTACTTCCTCTTTGTACGCATCGAAGTATCCGATGTCCATTCCGTTTTGCCAAAACGTTCCGGAAAACGCGCCGCGGGTCGCCGAAACACCGCCGACGTGCACCTCGCCCGTCGATGAAGTTCCTTCGCAATTGATTTCTCTGTAAGAAACGCTTTGTGCTGAAGCGCTTATCGGAATGACAAAATGCAAATTCGTTTCTTGCTCGCACTGCGTCGCCGGCCGTCCACCCACGCTCTTCTTATGTAAATCCATGACGATCGTATTGCTGTTTGAAACCGTGGCGTTTCCAGACCACACGATCCTACCAACCACAACGTTCGCCTCGTTGATGCGCCATGTACCTTGAAGGCCAGTATTGCCGGTCGCGGGAGTTCCGGCTGCAACCCGCGGCGTGTTCGATTGCATAGGGGACGCAGTCGGTGTTGCAGGCGCGGACGCAGTGGCTTCTGCCGTTGCCGAAGCCGCTACCGTCGCAGTAGGCTTCACGCGCGCGGATATCGTCCGCTGTGGGGTCGGCATTGCAGCGATTGGCGTGCTCGTTTCGGGTTTCGCTGGTGCGGGCGACAATTCACTAATGGTGGCGCTCGGCGTATTGACCTGCGCCATTTTAGCCGGGAGAGTTTTTCCGGTTGCTTTCGCCGTCGGCGTGGCCGAGCGCGCCGGCGTCGCGCTTACCGCGGCACTCGGCGTTCCCGTCGGGGAACCGATTAGCGTCGTCGCCGTCTCACCGGGAGTGGGGGTGAACGCTTCGGAAACGTCACTTGGCCGCGGTGTCGAACTGCGCATGACAAATGCAAAAGCTATTCCAATTGCGAGACCAACGAGCACGATAACGGCTGCGGCCGTGAGGACCGTTCGAGCTGACGCAGTATTTGATGTGACGGATGGTGGGCGGTTCAATCCAAGTTGAAGCATCCGCTCGACGTCGGCGTTATCGAAATAGGCGATGGCACGCGGATGTCCGTGCAGAAACCGTTCCAGGCGCGCTCTGAATTCGTTTGGAACCGTTAGGAAGTGCGCGAGAACCGCTGCTTCACGCGGCCCGTCGTCAAAGAGAGCGGCGGATACGGAATCATGGCGGGATGCCAGCGGCACATCAAACGCTATTGCGAGTTGAACCAAGTCTGCGGCAGGCATGCGCAGCACTGCACGGCGCAACGCAGCATAGCTTTCCTCTACCGGCACTGTACGTACGTAAGACGATACGCGGCGGGCAACGTCCGCTGGGCTCAGTGTCGCGAGCGCTCTGTCAACCCATCCCACCTCCGTATGCTACCCGCTCCTGCCGTTTCACTCGGCACTCCCGCACGGTGTGGCGATGGATGGCAGCAGGGCGTACGCTTGCGCGGTCAGCGATGGATCGTAGTCTCCAAAGAAAACGAGTCGCTCGCCCTCAACAGCGCTTTAACGGTCCTCGACTACGGCTCGGTCTCATTGGAACAGCGACCATTCTGGGGCCCTCGGAATAGCAGGGTCGCATTCGTATCTTGCGTACGCGTGCGCGGTGCTGCGGTTTTGATTCCACCATTGCTGCCACCGCTTCTGCTCGACGGAGGGTGCGGGAAGCGTCTTTGAGACGTCGGCATAGTGATGCGTCAGCGTCCCGAGCGCGTAGTCCGATTCATTCGGTTGATCCGCGTTCGCAAGTGTGAAAAGAGCGATGAGCGATGGTACAGCCGTAAGCGATTGTGACTCGCCGAACGATTGTATCGCGTCGACGCGCATTTGCATCGAGGAGCTTCGGCGCGCGGCGGCTTCGAGAACCGGCACAGCCTCAGCTCCTCCCAGAATTCCCAAACCGCCGACGGCGGCTCTGCGGATGTCTTCGTTTTTGTCGTCGAGCAAGCGCTCAAAGAGCGGCAGATACGATCGATCTTGCATATCGGAAAGATAGTCTACTGCAAGCCAACGAGGTGGCGACGTACCCTGCAACGCCAAGCTGCCCGATGCAATGTCCGCCAATATGCGCCGCGCTTCCGGTGTATTGAGATTGTGCAAACCCTCCATGGCATAGGTGGACATTAGGCTGGCGTCCGCGAGTGACTTTAAAACCAACGGCTCCAAGCCGGACACCGGATACGACGCGATCCCTTCAGCAATAGCCGTGCGCCGCAGATAGTCATCGTATTGCTGTGCGCGCGAGGCTGAATCGGCCTTCCGCAGATTGTCGATATTCGCGGCAGACGGCATCGGCGGCGGTGATGGCGTTGCGTTCGCTTCATCAATGAGCCGCTTCTCGATGTCAAGCAGGCGCGCGCGATCAGGAGCATTGACGTGAAGCATGAGCGTAGCACGTTGTGTCTGTATCAGCGCTCCGTATTTCACGGGTTTCTCGAGCACCACGTTGTAGTCGCCTGCATGCGTTATTCGAAAATCACCTCGCAACACATAGCGTCGCGATATCACCTGCCTCGCGTCTAACTCAGGTGGGAAGGGAACTTGACAATCGCCGCCTAGGCGACCGTATTGACAGCGCTCGCGGCTGCCCGATCCGTGTTCGGCGTTCGGAACGGAAATACGCAACGGCCGCGCGCCAAAGCATGCGCTGCCCATGTCGATCGTAAGCGACCGTGACGAGCGGTTCGTCACGCGGACATAAACCCACACAGGTTGACCGAGCACGATAGTATCGGGCGCCAAGCTCATTGAGATATCGAGCGCTTCCGGCCGAGTTGAGACGCCGCCGCAGAGAACCAACACAGCCAACAACGGCACCATTGCACGAACCTGCATGTTCGTGTTTTTAGCGAACCGGCTCAGCGTCGCGTGACGGTCTACTGGATTTTCGGTATATGCGCGCTAAAAACTAGAACGCGTCTCTGGACCGTTGACGCTCTCTACGTACCTGCGAATTTGTGCAGTTGTCCCCCATCGGCCCTATCGTCGTACTGGAACGTACTGTAATGGCAGTTGCCGCGGGTTTGATGACGCGTTTCCGAAAACAGTGCATTTTTCACGTTCACGATGACGCATAGAAACCATTGACTACTGATGAAGAACGCCAAGCCGGAAAAGAACAAAAGCAATCCCACTGACTGCGCCTCGTGTACTCCGGGAGCCGTGGCGTCTGGGGCGCCAGGTTCGCGGCTCGCCAACGGTTGTACCGCACCACAAGAGCGCACGGGAACGGAACGAGACGATCGACCACCGCCATACATGCAAGAGAGACAGAATCGGAAAGACCAGCAACGTGGTCTTGAGTGTGCGACGCGAGCTCGGCAAACTAGGTGCCGTTAATCGACCAATGTTCGGGATCGCCGGCGATGCCGATTCCGCGAATTACGCCATGCGAGTTGCCGACGTCAATGAGAGAGCTATTGTTCGGGTCCGGCCCCCCAACAAGTGGTACGTCGTTTCCCTTTCCGTCCCGTACGATCGGCGCGCCCGACCAAGTAATAAACATATCAATGGCATGTCCTTCAATATGCATACTGTCCAGCGCAACGGGTCCCATGATACCGTACACATCGACCATCCCCTGTGCCGCAGCTACCGTCTCGGCATTCGTCGAATGCACCCATTGAATGGCAACATCGGGCCGGCTGGGAACCGCGGATGCGTTGATATCACCGTCGGCAATCGCTTTTGCATAGTGCATCAAATAAGCCCGCTGAGGCGGCCGTAGCGTGGAGTTCACTTGAACGTTTACTCCCGCCGCCCGCAGGCTGGTTAAGAAGTTCGTAGCAGACGTTCTAAACGGCGGCTGCAGATCGTCTAGCGACGTGCTATTGGGAAAACGATTGACCCATACGGGGCCCGACGGGATGCGGCCGACATCCAGTTTCTGCTGTAGAAGCTGAACGGACCCCGGACCGATCGAGCCGGGCTCGTCCTCTCCAACGTGTTGTTTGAACAGTGCCCACGCTGCGCGCGTGTTCGGGCCGATTATGCCATCGATACCCTTCACGTCGTAGCCTAGTTGCGTCAGCGCGGTCTGGAGTTCGGTGACTTGCCCTGAGGAAAGACTATCGAGCGGCGCTGCGGCGCGTATGGTAAGCAATTGGATGAGCTTCACTGCAATCACCCCTATTGCGAAGTAGAAGGGTCAGTTGAAGCCGATTGGACGTCGGCAACGTCTCGAGAGGAAGGCTTAATCGCCGTTACCGCGGGTTTGTCGCCCGTCAATCGAACAGGAACGACGCGCTGCAAGAGATCGAACCAGAACGGCGCGCCCAGCATGACGGCGAACCACGAAATCACGAGCCCCAAAATCTTCAGTCCCCAGTTGGGTGGAACGCTCCAGCCGAATTTCAAATCCGAAGCGCTCGCAATCAAAGATTGAAAATCCGTCCCAGTCGTCAAGTGTTGAGCGGCATTCGCCAGTGCTTGTGCCTTCGTCGAGTCGGAGGTAAGCTGCTGAACAATCGCAAGCGTGTCGATGTTGAAGATTCCAACGAGAACCGCACCAATTATTGCGACCACGACTGCAGACCAACGCTTGTACCATCCTGAGACACGCTGCATCGAAGCATCGAAGAGCGAGTCGATGCTATGCAAAAGATTGTCGTAGTCTCTTCCGGCTGTCTGTAGAAGCGTCGTCAACGTCTGTTTGAGCGAGCCGTCCGGCAAACCACCAACGCGTTGAACGATATCGGACAGCAACGCATCCGGCGTGGCGAGAAGGTCCGGCACTGTCATTGTCGTCCCGTTTGCATCGGTCTGGAACACTTTTCGGAATTCGTCGAGGAACGAGAGCGTAAACGTCCGCGCCGGAATGTAGGTTGGCTTTTTCTTCGGTTCGGAAAGGTTGCTCACGAGCGGGTGCGCGTACATTGCGTCGACGAGATCGCGCGCGTATTTGGCCGCCTCCTGTTTCGCTTGATCTTCATTTAATCCGGCCGCCCGCGCAACAGTTACGCCGTCGCCGACCAACGCAAGTATGCCGTCATATAGTTGTTTTCCGCGCTGCCGAAACAACGCTCCAATGACTTCAGCAATGTGCGACGCAATGAGTGCAAAAAGAATATATATGCCGACGAGCGCTACGGCTACGGTAATCATTGGAAGCTGTTGTCGACCTCGATCGTCAGCGCGACGTATGGGATCGAATCGAACGGGTTCGTTCCACCGGACATCGTGACCCCGGCAGGCCCGAGCGCAAACTGAAATTGAGATTTTCCGACAAAAGTGGCGATCGTTTGGAAATACGATTTTACCGCGTCAGGTTGACCTTGTGAGTGATCTCCGGGATTGCTTTCCGCCGGAATCAGTACGACCGTATTGATTCCGTATGCCAACTTTAATGCAGCGGCGTTCGCCGTCGCGGCGTCCGCCGTCGCCGCGAGTTCCACGGGGTTTGTGTTGATCCAGTATTGCGACCACTTCGGCGGGGCAAGTTCTGCGAGCAACTGTTGAAATAGCGCGTCCGCTTGAGCAACGCCGACAGCGTCGGCAGCCGGAATGGTAAGAAAGGCCTGGAGCGAAGAGCTGCCCGCTATACCTTGCAGCGCTTTGATCGTGCTGCCGATAATCTGGAACGTCTTTCCGGGGTCGCCGCCCACATAGGCAAACACCGGGCACGTGAACTGGCCTCGTCCATCGGGGAGCGGGATATTTGTCAATTTTGCCGCGTCCTGGGTGGACAATGTAAACGACTGGCTCGCAACGTCCTGATTTGCCGCGGTAAGCAGTGAGTAGGTGATTGACCACGTCAGCGCATTCGTCATGGGCGCAACGGGCTTGCGCTGGCTAAGAGTAATCTTGCAGAACGCGGACGGCTTACTTTCGCCGAGGAAGAACGGCGGTGCATTAAACCATTGAGGCGCGACTTGAAGCAGCGGAGTCGTTGATTTTACAAACGTCCCTGTTTCAGGAAATGCATCGGATCCCTTACGTAACACTCCATCCGTATCGACGCGGTACGGCACGGCGTTCGCGCCTCGAAAGCCTGGTTGAATTGCCGGCTCCGACGATGCTTCCCCGTTTGGCATAGTGCACCTCCAGCTCTATTGAATCGTTACTGCGCCTTGGAGATAGCTCTGTGCGATCGCAGCGATTTCATTGGCTCTATCCATGCCGTTGATGCAGCGCCGCGCGTTCAGAAAATCGGTGTGGCGGATATCGATGTAGTCGGTGATCGATCGGCCGGTAAAAGCACCGGTCTTGAAACCGTGAACGAGAACAAATAGGGCAACCTGCGCCTGCAGTGCCAAATCGGGGCTGGTCACGAGATCCATGGAGAGCAATTGACCGTACGTGGCATAGTTATTTTTCCATGTCAACTGCACGTAACCGCGGCCGTAGTATGGATAATAGCTAGAAAGATGCGTCGCTCGCCATTGTTCCTCTTCCCAGTATGCCTCCTTCACCGGCTTGAACGTCCCTGCAGTTTCCCATTGCACCGTAGCGAGTACGTACGCGATTTGCGCATCTAGACCGATCCCTTGGCGCGAACACTCCGCCCGAATCGCTGCGATCGTACCGGCCGTCGTAGAAAAATCGTATTCTCCCGCTTGCGTCTTCGACACGAGCAGTTCTACTGAGTCGGGGCCGATGAAATCCGGAGTCCCGCGGTGGACATCTGCCTTGAATTCCGCCCATGCGTTACGCGTTCGCGGGCCTAATAGACCATCGATCCCGCCGACGGGGTATCCGAGCAGTCCGAGTGCATTTTGCAACTCCATGAGTTGCGGCTGCGTCAGCGCACTAAGCGGTACGGGTGCGGTTAGAGCCTTCAGTTGCGAAAGGTCCACAAACTGCTCCAAACATGTTACGCAACCGGATTGATCACCGGTTGCGCGGGCGCGCAGGCGGCCGGAATTGGAATCTCCGCAGCAACTCCATAAAGAAACGCCGCGACGAGATGATAGACTTCCGGATTGTTGATATCGGAGTGGCTTCCGGCGAATCCGCCGTCATAAAGCTTTTGGTTAGCGCGATACTGGTGAAGTGGGCTCAAATCTGCTACTATCAGGCGCTGATTGAATCGGAACAGCTGTGTAGCAACGAATCCCGGGTTAACCGTAATCTGCGCAAATTGGTCCGGACCGCCGAAAGCCGTAATTGTATTCGATGATGGCCCCACTGCACCGAGGGCCTGCGGAGGCCCGGCGCGATCCAAAAGTTGCCCGGGCACTTGCAGTGGTCGATGCACGACGTTCGCAAGCGCGCCGGCAAGATGGAACCAGGTTACGAGGGCGGTATCGCACTTCGACATGGTGATAAGCACTCGTAGTCCTTCCAGGCTCGGCACTTTCCCATAGATATCGTTCGGCTCCAAATTATCGCAATCGGTCGCCGGTTCGAGCAACACGAGGTTAAACGTCGTGCCCCCGGGCATGTGAATTGTACCGTTTGCGATATCGACTTGAAGATCTTGAAGCGCCGAAAGCATGACCTTGCAGCCAAAGCTATGGCCCAGCAAATAGAAATGCGGCGCCGCACCCTGGCCGACGCGACTATTAATCATGAGCCGCAATAGCGAGTAAACGGCGTTGCTGCCGACGCTATCTGCGCGGTGCTCCATCGTGTAAAACGTCAGCAACTGAAGTTTGTTGAGATCCGAGTCAGGATCTTCCGTAATCTCCGAAGGCCAATGGATGCCGACACCTAACGAGTCGAGCGGCTTAGTCACGAAAAGCGGGGGCTCGAGCGCGTCGAGTAGCGCAGTGTACTTGGCGAATTCGACGGTAAACAAATTGTATTCATCCATTGCGCGCGCGCCATCATTCGACCAGCCGTGGGAGTACAGATAGATATCGCGGAAGTTAAATGGTGATATCGCCATAGCTTCCGCAACTACTCGGTTCATATCGACATCGATGATAATGCCGTTTTCGTTGATGGGGATGATTAGATAGTGCGACATTTCACCCCTCACATGCGCATAGCCCGTTTCCGACGCAGGACGCCCTAAGTAGGCACATTGTCACTCTCCGTGCCGTGCACTACAATAGGCCCTAAGAACTAAGTTTTCTCGCGGCGAGTGCGAAGAGCCGCGGCGAGTTTGGCTTTGGGTAAGGTGTGTGCGAGTTACCGAGTCGTGGCGCCGACTTCACGGCGGAAACGCTGGAACAACTGATTGCGTCCTTGAGACGGGACCTAACTTGAGCCCGATCGCCGTCTAAACGTTAACGTGAGTATCGCTGCCGTTCGCCGGTACAGCATCTTGCTTCGGCACACTGGCGGCGGGCACGCTCAAGCGCTTTTTGTACATCTCGCTCGCTGCGCCGGCGAGCGCGGTGCCCGACGACAGTAGCGCAACAAGAGCAGACCGATTCGAGATGTTTATGAGGCCGGGCGGCACGAGCCACTGTTGCACGTAAAACGAGATGGGCCAGTCGTCGCACCCGAGGTTCAGATTGTGACGGTAACCGCAAAAGAGAACGACCATCTCGGAGTGGCCGCCGACGACCGGTGTCACGATGTATTTCCACGAGAGCGCGGAGTTCAGCGCTAGATCGTCGCTTTGTGCGATCGTTTTAAATTTAGAAGCGTTGTTTTGAACGATGTTGAGCTTCGCGCTGACGCCCGAAGAGTTGCCCCCACGCTTTTTCGGATCGAGCTTGACGGTGAGCAGAGTCGTTCGCCCCTTAGCGAATGTCTCGTCGCTATCCGCATAAACCGTGACATTCAAAGGCGGGTTTGCACCTGCAAAGTGAAGGTCTTGCTGTATCGTTGCATCTTTTACGTCCGAGCCCGAGACGAAGCCCAGAATGACGAGCAGCATCCAAACGGAAAGCGTTTTGCATCCTAGCCTCTTAATACGACGGCGTGAGCTGGGCTCGGCGCGCTTTCATTCCAGAGCGCGTGTCGCGCCGGCCCATAGAAACGTAATAGATATTGACTGGGCTCAGCATCGAAGAACGTCGCAAAATGGATGAGAAGTTCTGCCCTTCAGATAAGAACGGCAATTTTACAGGGCTGTGCACTGCAGACGGCGGCGCTATGTCGGTCGGTTTGCAATAACGCGGCAAAAAAAAACATCGATGTTTCTATTTGGCTATCGATCCATGCACATTATGGCGAACTGCCCTGCAATTTGTGAGCAAGTCGACCTGCCACTCTGCCCCGCCGCTGTATTCTTTTCTGCGCTTAGTGAGATTGACGATGCGGCACAGGCAGTGCCAGCTGACGTACGGCATCAGGCACTTAGATTAACGGCGGAGGAACTTCGCGGAAGCAACGTGGACTTCCAGCTTGAGCTCGCAGAAATGACCGAACGGCTCCATGCGAAGATTTATGCAGGCGAACTTGCTTTTGTGACGCCGGTTGCGCTGCTCAAAGCATCCTCCACATTTGCTTCCGCTGCTCTTGAAGCAGGATTTCGTGGCGTAGGTCTTTCGCTTGACATCGTGTTGAATCGAATAGAGCGTAACTTACCGGCATACAAGCTCGCAGATGAGGCGCCCGTGATTCCGCAGTCGGCAGGGCCCTCGAAGTACGCGGTTGTCATCGAAGGTCCTGGGTCTAGAGACACACGAAATCGTTATCCAACTCTGGCCCAGGCCGAATATGCGGTAGAACTGCTTGAGGCCACGCTCAAGGGCGTAAAAATCCTAGATAACGGCCCACGCCCGTCGATCTTCTATTCGCGACCGCCAGAGTTCGAAAAAGCAACGAGAATTTATGTCGAGGAAATACAAACCCCGGCTGACCTTTTCGTTTCCTTAACGTCAACAAAAAAACCGGCGATTATCATACGTTGGCCGGACGCTCGAAAAATCTAAAGTCCGTCGATATTCTAAATCTGGACCTTGATGCGAGCGATGAGCTTGAGTTTCGTGCACCAGTTACCAGTGCAAAAGTAGGAACGGTGGATCGCGTGCATGGTCTCGCAGTGGAACGGGCCGCAATTGCGGCGGCCTTCGCTCTGTTTGGCGACGAACGCGGATACGAAGTCTTCGATCGAAGCAATGACAAACTGGGATGGGACCTCGACGAAAGGCCGCTCGTATCAGCGCTTAGTGGCTTTTGCACGCGCACGTAGTTCATCCAATACCGCATCCACATCGCGCGTATCGAAATTCCGCATATCGACGACCGCATCGACTCCCCGCTGATCAACGAACGTCGCGGAGCGATGGTAATACTTTGTTTACTCTTCTGTCCGGTTAGCATTTCTATTCATTAGCTACGGCGTTGAGCCGGCTAATGCGGGGATGTCGTCTGGGATGTGGTCCCATGGTTGCGCATCGGCGACGTTAAGGTTGAGTTGTGGCGTGAATAACGAGGGATCGTCCAGGCTTGAGGCAGCGAGGCCGATGGCGTCGTCGGTTTCTCCACCGGAGATGCGTGCACCGCATTCGGGGCAGAAGCCGCGTTTGTGTTTTCCGCCAGAGTTGCTGTCGGTGTAGTAGTGTTTTAGGTTGCCTTGGATGATGGTGAAGGCCGATTTTGCGATGTAGAGGACGGGGGTGTAGGCGCTGCCGGTGCTTTGTTGGCAATCGCGGCAGTGGCAGTTGAACATGGCGATGGGTGTGCCGGCGATTTCGTAGCGGTATCGGCCGCAGAGGCATCCACCAGTGGCTTGAAGTGACACGCGATTGCTCCCGTGACGGTCCTTCGACGTTCGTTTATAGCTACAGCGTCTGGATGTAGGCGGCGAGGTCGCGAACTTGGGTGTCGCTTAGGATTTGCGGGTAGAGCTTCGGCATTGGTGGTTCGGGGTCTTTGATCCATGAATCGGTTGCGCCGAAATCCATTCGTGATTTTTCGTTGCGTAGTGACGGGCCGACGGAACCGCCTTCGATGCCGGTTGGACCGTGGCAAGTTGCGCAGTTGTTTTGGTAGATCTGCGCACCGATCTTGGCGTCGCCTCCCAGGGTCGTCGACGTTCCGATGCTCGTGTCGGTCTTTTCGGAGACCGCGGGCGCGCATCCGGAAAACGCGATGGCGATCAACGCGAGGCCGGCGCAGATTCGAACTGGCATGGATCCTCCTGCCCGTGCGTTTTACCCACAATCGGGGAACGCTGTTTTCACGATGATCTTGGCCGCGATCGCGTTTATGCTGGCAGTGCAAGGATTGCCGGATGACGGACAGACGTTATACGCGACGCACTGTTCGACGTGCCATGGTGACAACGGCAAAGGCTCCGCCGTGGGGCCGTCATTGATCGGCAAGCCCGCGGTAGACATCCACTTCATGCTTGATACCGGACGCATGCCCGCTGCGGTGCCGTATATCAACGAAATCCACAAAATGCCGCGGTTTACCGGGCCGCAGATGACGGCGATCGTCCACTACGTGCAATCGTTTACGCCTGGTTCGACGGATTCGACGCTGCCGAAAATTCTGCCGGGCAATATCAACCACGGGCGCTCACTATTTAATGAGAACTGCGCGCACTGTCACGGTGCCGTCGGCAACGGAGCGTCCGTCGGCTACGACAACGTCGCGCCGTCTTTGATGAATGCAACGGTCTTCCAAGTGGCTGAAGCGATCCGTTCAGGCCCGGAAATTATGCCGAGATTTGGTCCCGATCTGTTGAGCGACCAAGACGTCAGCGACATTGCGCGCTATGTCAATTACGTGCAGACACAATCCGATCAGCCGCAGAGCATCAATTCGGGCGGCCTTGCGCTTGCGCACATCGGGCCGGTTGCCGAAGGGCTCATCGCGTGGGTGTTCGGCATTGGATTGCTGATGTTGTTCATTCGAGGCATCGGGACGTCGACGACGGAAGGCGATCTTCAGCGCGGACATAGCAAACCGCGGAACGTTCCGTAGTCGAGTGCGACGGGTTTGCCACTTTTGTCGCGAACAACGGTTGTCTTCGTCGAGTAATAGCGATCGATGAACTCGTCTCTCCCGATAGGCAGCAGCGGCGCTGCAGGGCCACCGGGCCAGTTCAGCGTCACCCCATTGGCGTCGGATACTAGATCTAGCGTGGCGGACGGTCGATAGAAATCGGCGCCGAAAACAAAATGTCCCGACGGTTGCCCGGCGATCAGGAGTGGCGCAGGCTTGATAGTGAAACGCGTCATAGGGTTTTCCAAGCAGTAGCGCCGCTGCATTCGGGACGATTAGAGGATTCGCGGCATTTTCGATGTTTGTCAAGGCGATGATCGTCAGATCGTCAGCGGGAAAATACATCATGTAAAGACGCGAAGCCGGGCGAACGTCCACTGGCGGTATACACGGTTTCACCGAACTTCGCGGACCAATGAATAGCAGGTGCGGTTTTTAACCCATACGTGCCCGCAAGTTGCTGGGCTTGCGCGAACCCGATCGATGGTCCGCTCGAGCCGTTCGGTTTACATGACAGTGGTGTGGACGAACACCAAGGCGTTCATTGCTTTTGCGAACGTTAGGCCGGTTTTCCGTTCGATGATCAGGGCCAAGAGGTTCTGGCCGGAATGCTCTTCTCGCAAACTTTTGCGGCCAGGATTCGCAAACGGTGGCAATCCTCGTATCTGGGCGACGAGGGATTCGGGAGTCTGATGGACTTTGAGAAGATCATCGTAGTTCGGAAGTTCGTTCGCATCGGGCAGGCCGGAATTTTGTTCGAGCAGCTCGCGAATCGTAATGCTATCGCCGTTCGGAACTCCAGGGACAATATCCGAGACGTGCGTGTCGAACGAAAGCTTGCCCTGATCGATCAGTCGCAGAACGGCCGTTGATGTGAATAGTATCGACGACGATCCGGAAAAATCATTAGTCGCGACATACGGCCGAAAATAATTGTCGAGATCCGACGCCGTAGGCATAGCGCTCGAGCGCGCCGCAGGGAAGAGCATAAGAGCAAAGGCAACGAACGCGAGGGCCTTTAGCTTGGTAGGCTGCATCTCTTAATTAATTAAGTGATGCAACGTTGAATCGCTCGCGAACGTTGCAAAGGTAACGTGTCTGGCGCCGCCAATCGGCTCTCGCATGAGTTGGGAAGCGCTCACGGCGATAAGCACGTTCTTTACCGGTATTGTCATTGCGGTGACCGCAATCGTTGCGGTGGTGCAGTTGCAGCATTTGCGTCGTCAGCGCAGGGATGCTGCGGCGATCGAAGTTATTCGATCGGTGCAGGATGCGGAGCTCGCACATGCATTCGCGCTTGTCATGTCGCTTCCGGCTGGGATCAGCGCCGAAGCATTGGAAGCCAAAGGTGCGGAGTATGTTACCGCTGCGTTTCTGCTGGGACTGCGCTTCGAAATGCTTGGAGTGCTTGTGTACCGGGGTGCTGTAGCCTTCCCGGTGGCCGAGGATCTCACGCAGGGCGGCGTCATTGGGGCATGGGCACGGCTTGAAAAAACGGCGACGAAAACGCGCGAAACACAAAGCCTTCCGCTGTTCTTCGAATGGTTCGAGTGGCTTGCCGAGCAGTACGAGAAACGCGGCAGCGCGAAGCGACCACGCGCGAGCGAGATTCATCGCGAATGGGAACCCGCCTAGCGCGCGTCTTGCGACGCCCATCGATAGATGTCGGTGGTTACGAAGCCGACGCCGCCTTTCTTTTCGGCTAGTATGCGATCGGTATTCTCGGGCCAGGTCACTTGTCCGACGGTCGTCGCCTCGCCGGCACGCGCAAGTAACAGCACGACGCGATACGATATCGTTCGCCCGGAGGCGACGAGCGGTGGATGGCGCCCTTGGAATGGTTGGAAGATGACGATTTCCTGCACTTCACCGTTGCCGGGCACGATGAACGGCATCCACAGCGTCGCGTTCGACGGATTGACGTCGCCGGTTACCGCGGAAATTCCGTGCGCCGCGTCGGTGGCGAGCACGGCGCTCCAAGCGACTTGAACGCCGCCGGCTGATTCAAGCAACTTCGCGCCCACCACCGTCTCCGGCCGTGCTCCCGTGTTGACGATGCTCAGCGGAATGCTGATATGCCAGCCACCTTGACGCGACGCGTAGACGGCGTTCATCACCGGCTCAATGCGTGCCGGCCGGACGCCCCAAAGCAGCGAGAATAATGCAATGAAGAGTGACAGGAGCGATAGAAGGACGGCCACGTTGAGGCTCCGGAAAATCTTTTGCAGCACGCGACGCTCCCCATCAGCGTATTTTCCTTATTCGCGAGCCGTTGGCTGCGGCGGGCGCGTTACCTTTGCCTCATTACGTTGCGACCGGCACGGCGCTTGCGGCGGTCTCGATGAAGTTGCAGACCTCGTCGGGATGGGAAGCCATCGCAACGTGGCTGGACGGCAGCTCGACCGTTTTTGCGCCCATGCGTTTTGCGAATTGGCGTTCGGCGTCCGGCGGAATAACGTGATCGTTCTGTGCGACGATGTACCACGAAGGTAACGATCTCCATGCAGGCGTCGTCATCACGTCTGTAAATGCGGTGATCGGAAACGGCTGCTGCACCGCAAACATTATCTTTGCGTGCACCGGATCGACATCGGCAGCGAAATGATGAACGAAGTCGTCTTCGGGAAGCCACGCAAAGCCCTGTTTGTCGACGTCGACGTGCGCGAGTGCCGGCGTCGGGGGCGCGCTCGAAAGAAGCGCTCCGATCGACTCGCCCTGATCGAGACCGAATCCGGCGACATACACGAGACCGACGACGTTCGGCGCGTCGGTGCCTAGTGCAGTCATGATCTGACCGCCGTACGAATGCGCAGCCACTAGTGTAGGCCCGGACTGACGAGACAACACCTCGCGCAGTCGCGCAACATCATTCGCAATCGCGCTTAACGGAAACTGCGGCGCCGTGACCTTGTAGCCTTTCGCCTGAAGCCGTTCGATTACGGCACTCCAACTCGAACCATCTGCCCATGCGCCGTGCACTAAAACGATATTCGGATGAGCGTTCATACGCTTGTTCCTTCCTCCACCCAATCGGTGAAAGCTTCTGGTGGTAAACGATCGATAGCCGCATTGATCGCTGCTAGAACAGCGGGCGACGTGCGTCGTTCGTCGAGCAGCCACATCACCGCGGCATTATCTGCATCAGATGCTTCTGGGTGCGCCAAAAACGTTCCATCGGTGACCTCCGGTTCGCACGCTAGCGCCTCGCGCAAATCGGCGAGCGCATCGGCATTGGACAACTCATGCGAACGGTACGATCGTCGCAAGACGTCGAGGAAGTCATCTCGAGAGATCTCGAGCGCATCGAAAAATATTCGGTCCAGCGGACAGTCAAAGAAGACGTATGGACCAAGCGTTCCGCAGATCGCGGCGCGACCCTTATCGACGACGCGCGCCAAGAGTTTTACACCACCGAGCGCTTCATGCGCACCGCGAGGTTCGTTCGTCCGTAGATCGATCGTATATGTCATCGCAATCCTCCACTCACGAGTTCGGCCGCGCAGAGAGCAAAGGCGCGATACCCAAACCGCTTTCCGTTGCGATGGTGAACCACGCGGCGGCGACGGGAAATCGAACCAAGAGCCGGAGACCGGGCAAGAAGACGTTGTGATGCCTGACAATGCACGCAGTGTTCTGCCGCTCAACGCGGTGCGCTGTGCCCGTGGGATTCATGGGATGACCTCTGCGCCGTTCCCTCGAACGCTGATCACGACGTTCATAACGCTGCTCGATCATAAATCGAACCGCCACGAAAGACTTTGCGGACACCTTGATTTTGTGTTGAATTTCACGTGGCTCTCCGTCCAAGAAGAGCAATGGAGCACGTAGGTGCAGTTTCTGTTCGACGATTTTGTGCTCGACCTGGAACGGCGAGAGCTCACACGAGGCTCCCGTCCGGTTGACGTAGGTCCGGTGATAGCGGCGGCGAGCAGCGGCTGATCCGAACGATCGCGCGAAAAGGTTTTCGCTTCGTCGGAGACGTGGCCGAAAGCCGGCTTGTCGAATCACACGCAAGTAGTGCGTCGGCGTTGCCTTTTCCAAACAAGCCGTCCATCGCCGTCTTGCCATTCCAAAATCTGAGCGGCGATCCCGAACAAGAGTACTTTGCGGACGGCGTGGTCGAGGACATCATCTCGGCACTGTCGCGGATTCGCTGGTTATTTGTGATCGCGCGCAACTCGACTTTCACGTATAAAGCTCGCGCGGTTGACGTCAAGCAAGTGGGACGCGAACTCGGCGTGCGATATGTGTTGGAAGGCAGCATGCGAAGGGCTAAGGATCGCGTCCGTATCACCGGGCAACTGATAGACGCGACGACCGCGACGCATATTTGGGCGGAACGTTTTGAACGCTCGAAGATGTCTTCGAGCTTCAGGATCAAGTAGCAAGCAGCGTCGTGGGTGCCATCGCGCCGCAACTGGAGACGGCCGAGATCGAGCGCGCGAAGCGCATGCCGACGACGAACCTAAGTGCCTACGATTGCTATCTGCGCGGAATTGCGGGACTGCACGAGGGAAGCAAGAGCGCGAACGATGCGGCGCTCGAGCGGTTTCGGAAGGCGATCGAGCTGGATCCGGATTTTGCATCGGCATATGCAATGGCGGCGTGGTGTATTTTTTGGCGTAAGGCTAATGGGTGGTTGACCGATCGCTCTACGGAGATCGCTGAAGGCGTTCGCTTAGCGCACCTCGCGGTCGACCTCGGGAAGGACGATCCAGTCGCGCTTACCAGAGGCGGTCACGCACTCGCGCATCTTACCGGAGATCTCGCCGGCGGCATTGCGCTCGTCGATCGTGCACTGGTTCTCAATCCTAACCTCGCCTCTGCTTGGTTCTTGGGCGGTTTCTTGCGAGCGGTGAACGGAGATAACGAGCGCGCGATCGAGGACTTCTCACGCGCTATGCGTTTAAGCCCGTTGGATCACGAAATGTACCGCATGCCGGCCGGCATGGCGATGATCAACCTTTTCGCAGGGCGCTTCGACGAGGCCTTAGCGTGGGCCGAAAAAGCATTCAGGGATTCGCCGAGTTTCCTTATGGTCGCTGCCGTAATCACGGCAAGCCACGCGCTTGCCGGCCGGCAAGAAGAAGCACGGCAATCTCTTCAAACGCTGCACGATCTTGACCCCGGTCTTCGCGTGTCTTCGGTCAGAGAGTGGCTCAATATCCACAGCGCCGAGAATCTTGCGATGATTGAAAACGGCTTGCGAAGAGCTGGACTGCCGGACTGACCTCAGCGCCTTTGGACGAATAACCACGCGAAAATCAACGCAAATTCAACGCATACCCAAAGTCTTGCGTGCGGTGCGCCTGTACGATGACAGCGGAGGGAAGCTATGAAGATCGTTGTCATCGGCGGCACCGGGCTGATCGGCTCGAAGACCGTCTCCATTTTACGCAACCAGGGACACGACGTCGTCGCCGCTTCGCCGAACACCGGCGTGAACAGTATCACGGGCGAGGGGTTGAAAGAAGCGCTGACCGGTGCGCAGGTCGTGGTCGACGTCACGAATTCGCCCTCGTTTGACGATCAGGCAGCGCTGCAATTTTTCGAGACCTCCGGGCGCAATATTCTTGCGGCGGAGGCAGCCGCCCACGTCGGGCATCACGTCGGGTTATCCATCGTCGGCGTCGACCGCAATCCCGACATCGGTTATTTTCAAGCGAAGCTCGCGCAAGAAAAACTAATCGAGAACTCGGGAATCCCGTATACGATCATCCGCTCGACTCAGCTTCTTGAATTTCTTCGCTCGATCGCGGATTCAAGCACGAGTGGAAACATCGTCTCCATCTCGAGGGGACTCTTCCAACCGATCGCCGCGGATGATGTTGCGGCCATCGTTGCTGATGTCGCCCTTGCGCCGCCGCGAAACGGCATCCTCGAAATAGGCGGCCCTGAACGCGCGCCGTTTAACGAAATCGTCGCTCGATATCTGAAGGCAATCGGCGACCGGCGTGAAGTGAAGAGCGATCCTGATGCTCTGTACTTCGGCGGCAAGGTCGATGGACGTTCGCTCGTGCCGTTAGGTGACGCACGGCTCGGCAAGATCGGTTTAGACGAATGGCTACGCCGCTCGAAAGTAACAGCGTGACGTCTATCAGCACGCGCTCCCGAACGCTCCCGGCAAAAGCATAGACACATATGCGCTTAGGATGAGACGACGTTGACGACGACGATTGCGGAGTGGCGGTCCTTCGACTTCGCTTCGCTGCGCTCAGGATGACACTGCGGACGTGTCGCGCAGGATGTGCGTTGCGGCGTTTCTTCCGTTGATTGCGATGACGCTGCCGCCCGGGTGCGTGCACGCGCCGCATAGATATACACCCTGCATGGGCGTCTTGTAGGGTAACCGATTGCTCCACATGTATTGCGGGCGGCAATCGCCTTGGAAAATGTGTCCGCCGGTTAAGCCGACTTCGGCCTCGATATCGGGCGGTCCCATGACTTGCGCGTCGATCACGACGTCGGGAAAGTTGGAGCAAAAGCGTCCGATCGAGGCGAACGCAATCTCTTTGGCGTGCTCACGGTGGCCGTCCCACGTGCCTTGCGCGAACGCGTACGGCACGTACTGCACGAACGCGCTCATCGTTTGCGTTCCGGCGGGTGCGACACTGTCGTCGAAGACGCTTTGGAAGTACATCTCGGCCCAGAGCCGGTTCGCCAGACGTCCCGCCTTCGCTGGGGATTTATTGCGCTCGTTGCAAACGTCACCATCTGCTTCGCTGCCGCGCTTCTAATGCCGCAGCGCGTTACTCAGGTAACGCGTCCTTCGACAAGCTCAGGATGACACGGCGAGGATCTCAGAAGTTTCCGCATAAGGGCCGCTATGATGACGCGCCGCGCCTTTTTAGCCGCTTCAAGCCGCCGAGCAAACGCTGCTTGCACTAGACCCTGAATCGCGTTTGGAAAAATTGCGAACGTTGTACGAAGAGAACGCGCGCCGATTCGAAGGCGGTCTAAAGTACTGCGACGCGCACGACATCCGAATGTACCACCTTCCTACCGGGCTATTTCCGTTCATGGACCACGAGGCCGGGGCGCCATTGATGCGCCGACGCGCTCTGCGCGACACGTTGAAGCGAATAGGTGCGTTCGCGAAAGATCGAAGCATCCGGCTTGTTTGTCACCCGGATCAATTTGTTGTCTTGAATTCGGAGCGCGCTGAGGTCGTAGAGAACAGCATTCGCTTGCTCTCAGCTCAGGCGACGATTCTTGGTTTGTTAGGTTTGCCGGAAACGCCGTGCGCAGCCATTACGTTGCATGGCGGCAAAGGCGGCCGCGAAGAAGAATTAATGCAACGCATTAACGGGCTTACATCATCGATTCGAAACCGGCTCGTGCTCGAGAACGATGAACGAGCGTATGGAGCGGAACAAATTCTGCGCATATGCCGCGCGACCGGTGTGCCTATGGTCTTCGACGCCCATCATCACCTGGTGAAAGAACGTTTGGACTCGTACGATGATCCGTCGATTGAGTACTACACGGCGCAATCGGCAAAGACGTGGAAGCCCAAGAGTTTCAGATCGTTCATATCTCGAATGGCGCCGAGTCGCTTCACGACGTGCGGCATAGGATCAGCATCCAAAGCATACCCGAGGCGTTTGCGGCTGTTCGGTTCATTGAAGTCGAAGCGAAGGGAAAAGAAGCTGCGCTTTTCGCGTTGCGCGTCGCGACGGGGTATCGCTACCTCGTGGGAGATGGGCCTGCCAGATTCGCAACGGCCTTCGCTCGAAAATCAAAAATGCGCTGAAGGTCGGATCGCACGAGCGGCAGTGCGAGATTTCCGAGCGGATACAACGGCAGCGCGTAGAGCACGCGGTCGCGCATAAGCACCCCGCCGTTCGTTGGTTCGAAGTCGTGGCGATGGTGCCACAGCGCATACGGGCCATGCAGTTGCACGTCGTCGAACCGATATGGCGGCTCCCAATGCGAAATCATCGTTTTCCAGCGAAACGGCACGCCGTGCAAACGCAGCGTATATTCCATGATAGTGCCGCGCTTCAGCACGCCCGAAGTCGAACGAATCGCAAAATGAAGCGCAGGCGGCGTGATCGCTTGTAAGTTGCCTGCTTCGGCGAAAAACGGGAAGACGGTTTCAATCGGAACCGAAAACTGTTGTGACGTTTCGAATCGTCGCACGGACGACGGCTCGTCGGTATGTCCGAATATCGAATGAAGCGCGCACTCGAGCTGAGGATATCGCCACGCGAACCCGGTGTCTTCGGCCACCGCGGGAAGGATGAGCTGTCCGCCTAGTAACGTCGCGGCGAATTCGCCTAAGACCGCGCGCAACGCGAAGCCGGGCGCTGGGATCAGTGCGATACGACGCACGGCGAATCCCAGTGCTTGCGCGAACCGCGCATTGCTGGCATAGTCGGGTGTTACGGCGTTGATCGGGCCGTCGATGTCGGATTGCTCCAATGCGTGGATGTACAGGCGAACCAAATCATCGATGTGAATCCACGGGACGAACTGACGGCCCGACCCGAACGGACCGCCGATGCCGAATCGGAATGGGACGGCCATCTTCTCGAGAGCGCCGCCCTCGCCAAGCACGATGCCGGTGCGCAATTGGACTGCACGAATACCATAGCGCATCGCTTCGCGTGCTTCACGTTCCCAATCGCAACAGACTCGTGCAAGAAATTCACTTCCTGGTGTGGACCGTTCGTCCAACGGCTCGTCGCCGCGATCGCCGTAGTAGCCGGAAGCCGACGAACACGCGAAGACCTTCGGGCGTTGATCACACAGGCGCATGGACGCGACGACGGTCGCCGTTCCCGCAATGCGCGAATTGTAGATCGCAGACTTTTTGTTTTTCGTCCAGCCTCCGGCGACGCTCTCACCGGCTAGGTGCACGACCGCGTCGCACCCGGCGAATGCGTCGGGGTTCGGCGCCGGGTCATTCGGGTTGAAGCGGCGGCGTTCTACCTCATCGGCAAACGGAAGGCGCTCGGGCTCGCGGCTTAGCGCGACGACAGAATAGCCGCGGACAAACAGCGCGGTGACCAAAGCCCGGCCCACAAATCCGCCGGCTCCCGTTACCGCGACGCGCCTAGGCCTTTCCTGTTGCTCCTTCACCGCGTCAAATGTTTGCCCAGGACATGGACTTGACAAACCCTCTTGCATCGCCGTAGGTTGAATACACGTTGGCAATCAAGAATCGTTACCGCATCGCGGCCGTATCCCGCCTCACTGGCTTGCCGGCCGATACCATTCGCGCGTGGGAGCGACGCTATCGTCTGGTGGAACCGGCGCGCGACGACGCTGGGATCAGGCTTTACAGCGAGGAAGACGTTGCGCGTCTGCAGTTTGCCGCCTCCGTGGTCGGGCTCGGACATCCGATCGGGCTTGTAGCCACTATGACGGATGCCGAGCTCGCCGGTATACTCGCGGACCGGCGTGACGGTGATGTCGCCGACAGTAGGAGCGCGATTTCGTGCACGCTGGCCGACATGCTAAAGGCCATCCACAATTTCGACGTTGTTCGCGCCGAGTCGTTGCTGAACGCAGCGGCGCTATTTCTCTCGCCGGCGGAACTTGTCGTTGGGGTGCTCGCTCCACTCATGCGTGCGATCGGTGACGGATGGGAATCGGGACGTCTATCGATTGCGCAGGAACATCTAACGTCGCAGCTCGTGCGCAACATCATTGCAAATCTGACGCGCTTGAGCACCGTAACGAAGAAGGAAACCATACTTTTAGCTACGCCGCCGGGCGAGGCTCATGAGTTCGGCGTCCTTTTTGCTGCCTGCTTAGCCTCACTTGCGGGCATAAAGCCGCTGATTTTGGGAAGCAGTGTTCCCGTGCCCGAACTTGTCCGCACGGCGCGCCGCGCAACGCCCAGCGTTGTCGTCATATCCGCGCTTCGTGACGCACAAGACATCGATATGGCAGCGTATTGCGGGCGCTTAGCGGCAAAGCTCCCGCCAGCATGCGCGATTTGGGTAGGCGGGCATCGCGCCCACCGACGCGCGATCGCCGCTCATGAAAATAAACGGCTGCAATTTATTCCGTCGCTGGAACACTTCGAAAAACAGGTCGCGTTGTTGAACTGAGCTTACAGCGCGGTGCAGCCGGGTAACATCCCAGCGAACTATCATCTCTACAGGAGGATTCAATGGGTGACGAAGTTCACGGTCTTCAAACATACGTCAGCGATATGCTCGCACTCGAGCGCCATGTGCGCATGCCGTTCGAAACGCAATCGAAGGACGATGATTTCCAAAACTACACAGGCGCCGGCGACATTGTAACGCGGCTGCTGCAACTGTCCGACCGGCACATCGCCGCGCTCGGCGATTCGTTGAGCGCGCTCGGCGGACACGAAGCTTCTCCGGTGAAGAGCGCAGTCGCAGATTTCGAAGGCGCGGTCGCGGGCGCAATCGACAAGATGCGGAAAACCAAAGTTTCCAAGGCGCTTCGCGATGACTACACAGCGCTTGCGCTTTGCACGGCGGGCTATACGATGCTGCAAACTACGGCGCTTGCGATGAATGACCAGTCGGTTGCCGACCTTGCGACATCACATTTGACCGACTACGCCCAATGCATCATGTCGATCGGCAACGCGTTGCCGGCCGTCGTCCTCCAAGAGTTGCGGGACACCGGGCTCTCCGTGGACGAGTCGGCGGCGGAGCCTGCACGTCAAGCCGTGGAACGAGCTTGGCGTTCGGGATCGCGCGGTGTTTCGACATCTGAAACGGGAACGATCGGCGACGTTTCTTCTAAGACTCTAGGCTAACGGCAGGGCCGTGCGCGGAGAACGCACGGCCTTACAGCCGTGTCACTTCAAACTTCGCAGGGGACAAGGTGTGGCCGGTGACGAGCCGATTTCGGCTACGCGGCGTCGCGATCTTCTCTACGAAAACATCGAGTGGATGATTCCAGTCAATGGAATTTCGCGAAAGCCCTGCACGTCGGCGCACGCCAAATACGTTGCGCAGGTGAGGGCGTTATGGCCGGCACCGACAACGATGACGTCCCAGCGTGCAGGTTAGCGGCGGCGGAAGAACCCATCGAATACGACATGCCAGGTTCGGCCGTTGTTTGTCGATGCCGTCCAGTACTCTTCGAAGCCGTTCGAAAGGCGGCGGAAGAGAACGCGGTTCTGCTCGGTGACACCGGGTTTCGGATAATCGGTGCCGGTGATGACGATTCCATCCTTCGTCATGTTGCCGCGTAAGACCAACACCGTTCCGTCGTTTTGAAAGAATGTTTGCACCCATTCTTTGCGGGTGTCGTCGTAGCCGGAGTAGCCGACGCCTTGCACCGTGTGGCCGTGCCAGTGCTCGAGTAGCGCGCATCCGTTCATCTCGGACGTCACCTCGTCCGTTCCGATTTGCTTTCCGGCTTTGTTGAAGACGATGAAATTGCCGAGGAAGTAGTCGAACTCGCGGTGGTGCGGGGTCGCGCAAGCGCGCGAGATATGGGCGGGCGGCGGCGTCTGCATGTTCGCTAAAGGGGCGGGTGTGGGCGCTTGTGACTCCGGAGTCCTTCGACAAGCTCAGAATGATACTACGTGACGCGGTAGATTTGGTATTCGATCTCGAGTGCGGCGGCGAGGCGTCCTTCTCCGATGAACAGGCTTTGGGTTAGCGATTGTAGCGTTCGTCGCCCAGGTCGAACTCCGGGACCACGCGGCATGTATTGATCGGACCATGTTGTTGACTTGCCGGCGCCAGCGCGTGCCGGACGCACCTTCCAGCAAAGCCGTTCGCCGGATGGTGAACCTTTCGTCGAAGGCACGGCCCCTCAATCTGCTCACGATACAACATTCCGTACTCAAGATTCATCGCACAAATCGCTTGTTCAGCATTTTTACACAAAGGTTTGGCGCAATACGGCTAAACGTACTGAGTGCCGCGCTCATGCCTGGGCGAATGTCGTACCTGTCTCTTGCGAGCGCTTCAATCGCGCGCTTCACGAGTGCCCGCACAGTCATAGCTTTCACGATGCCGACGTCCTGTGCGCGAAATTCTTCGTATAATTGCGTCTCTGTTCTCGGCGGCGCAAGCTCGAAGACGGCAACATTTGTGTCCTTTAATTGTATGCGAAGCGACTGCGAAAACGAGTGTATTGCACATTTCGATGCACAATAAACCAGTGCAATCGCTACGTTCGTTTCGATTTCACGCGTAACGTCGTCGAGATTCGCCTCGATACCCGGCACAGTATCGACTGCCGCATCGACGCCGGCTCTCGTGCGTGCGGTGACGATAACGGTGTTGCCAAGAGCAGTGAGCTGAGCGGGAAACTCCAAGCCAATGCCCGATGTGCCGCCGGTGATCGAGACTGTATTGCCCTTTAAGTTAATGTTATGCCTCCACGGAGCACGCAGCATAGACGTGAAGGCATGGTCTGACGTGACAACTCTTGTAGGTGTCACGGTGCGGCGTTCGGTGTCGTCCTTCTTGTAGATATGGTTACGTTCAGAAATTTGAGGAAGGCCGTTCATGACGGCTGGCAGGTCTACGACCGATATGAGGACGGCTACGTTTTGCGCCGCAAGAACGATCGCGGCATCTGGCAACTCGCGCTGCTCGCGGTTCGGTAGGCACGGGAGTAAAACAAATGGCGGATCGGACGACTGATATTGATGTTCTGATCGTCGGCGCGGGACCCGTTGGGCTGTTTCTCGCGAATGAGTGTGCGCGGCGTTCGATGGGATGGCGACTCGTAGAAAAGAACCCGGATCAATCTCAGCATTCGAAAGCCCTCGCCGTGATGCCACGGACCTTGGAGATTTTCGACATGGCGGGCATCGTAGAACCGTTTTTACAACGCGCAAACCGGACGACGAACGTCGCGTTATTTGCTAACCGCCATCGGCTAGCACACCTCGCGTTCGCGCCGAAGGAAAGTCCGTACCCGTTCATTGCAATGATCCCGCAGAACGTTACCGAGGCGCTGCTTCACGACGCGCTTGCGGACAAGGGCGAAGTCGTCGAATACGGGACGGCTCTGGTCTCCCTATCGCAACGCGCGGACGGCGTTGCGGCGGAGCTGGAGCGGGATGGAAATCGGTTCTTCGTCAATGCTCGTTTTGTTGTCGGTTGCGACGGTGCGCACAGCACGGTGCGCAAGGTGCTCAATCTACCGTTCGAGGGCGGCGATTACGATGCAACGTTCCTGCTCGCGGACGTCGGAACGAATGCTGCGCTTTCCGGCGATGAAATGCAGCTGTGCTCGCATGAAGACGGACCGCTCGCGATCTTTCCGATGAGCAATACGCGTCGACGGATTGTCGCCACGGTGGAGCATGCAAACGGCGTCGCGCCTTCGCTGGATCTCGTGCGAGCCTTGCTCGCCGAGCGAGCTCCGGAGGGAGTCCGAGCGCATGAACTGCACTGGAGCAGCTATTTTCGCGTTCATCACCGCCATGTAGCGAGGCTGCAAGCCGGCAGAGTATTTCTCGCAGGCGACGCCGCGCATATTCATAGTCCCTTCGGTGGTCAAGGGATGAATACGGGGCTGCACGATGCGTGGAACCTCGCTTGGAAATTGGAGTTTGCCGCGCGTGGATATGCAAAAGGAGAACTGCTCGACAGCTACTCCAACGAGCGAGGTCCGGTGATAAAGCGCGTCATCGCTACGACGGACTTGCTCACGAAAGCCATGGGAACGCCGAGCAAAATCGCACAAGCGATTCGTAACACGCTGATTCCGATTGTGACACATTTCCCGCTGTTCCAAGGGACGTTCGTCGAGCAGCTCTCGCAGCTTGGCGTCAGCTATGGCGGCAGTCGCATTGTGCAAGGCGGCGGCGAGCGACGTTTCGATGAGTGGATGCGCAGCGGAGGCATTCAAAGTCGTTTCGTGCTTCTCGTTGGGTCAGACGCCGCGGACGATTGCGTTGACAAAGCCGCGGACCTTGTTTCGGAATTTCGCGACACGTTGGAGGTGCGAACGTCCAGCGACGGAGGCGTAGCGCTTATCCGACCCGACGGCTATGCGGCATTCTCATCGCATGGAAGCGACACAAAGGCGCTGCGCGGCGTGCGCAGCGTGCTGGAGCGGCAGGTGATGTATGGATGATCTGTTCGCGTTACGCCGCCGCCTCTTCGGTATTGCGTACCGCATCTTAGGGTCGATCAGCGAGGCGGAGGACGTCGTGCAAAGTGCATATGTCCGGCTCGAGGAGCATCGCGACGATGACCTGCGTAACCCCGGCGGGTGGCTTGCGACCGTGACGAGCCGCCTCGCAATCGATCGTGCACGCGCGCTCAAACGGCGGCGCGAAGAGTATGTCGGCGTGTGGTTACCCGAGCCACTGGTCGAAGATTCGAACGATCCCGAGAGGGAGACGATGCAGTCGGATGATCTTGCGATGGGGTTCCTTCGCGTGCTGGAACGGCTTGCACCGGAAGAACGCACGGCCATGCTGCTGCATGATGTTTTTGATTACACACACGCCGAGATCGCTGCAATGCTCGATAAGCGAGAAGTTGCGGTTCGGCAAATGGTCTTGCGCGCCCGCGTTCGCGTACGCCAAGACCGTCCGCGTGCGCTCGTCGATCACCGGAAGGCGGAAGATCTGACCGAGCGATTTCTCTCCGCGCTCCACGATGGAAACGTGGATCGCCTTCGCACCATTCTGGCAACCGACGTCGTCGCAGTTGCGGATGGCGGTGGCAAGGCGTATGCCGGGTTGCAACCGGTCGTCGGCCTCGACAAGGTATCGCGCCTGATGGCCGGTTTGCACGACAAGTTTTGGTCTAGTGCGCGCATGCACCGGGTTATCGTCAATGGACTGCCCGGGTTTGCGGTGTTTCAAGGCGCATCGTGTAGCACGGTGGTTGCGTTCGATTTCGACCGCGATCGAATTGCGTCGATCTATCTGGTGCGCAATCCGGACAAGCTCACTCACGTAGAGACGAGCGAGTAGTGCGAGCCTCTACAGCAAAAACAGTAGCCGTATTTTGCGGTTCGAGCGTAGGCGGAGAGGTATACTCGCAGGCGGCCGTGGCAATGGGAACCGCAATCGCATCTGCCGGCCTGCGCTTAGTCTACGGTGGCGGAACGCTGGGGTTGATGGGATTGCTCGCCGACGCGACGCTCGCGGCCGGCGGCGAAGTGATCGGCGTAATACCGCGTGCCTTCGCGGACGAAGGGCGAGCACATGATGAACTCACGGAGATTCGGATCGTGGAGACGATGCACAACCGAAAACAAACGATGGCCGATCTCGCCGACGCGTTCATCGCTCTACCGGGCGGACCTGGTACGCTGGACGAACTGTTTGAACAATGGGCCTGGTTCAATCACGGCATGCATAAGAAACCGTGCGGAATCCTAAACGTCAACGGGTATTTCGATCCGCTTGCCCTTATGGTGGATCGTATGGTGCACGAGCGATTTTTGCCTTCGGAACATGCGCGCAGTCTTATCGTTGAAAGCAATCCGTCCGCGATGCTTTCGCGGCTTTCGATGCTTGAGGTCTGAACCGCATGCACACTTTAGAAAAATTCGGAATAACGCTTCCCATCTTTCAGGCACCGATTGGAAGTGTCGCATCGGCAGAGTTGGCGGCCGCGGTTTCAAATGCGGCCGCCGTCGGCCATGTTTCAGGTACGTGGCGAACGCCGCAAGAGACAAAGGAGCTTCTGCGCAATGTCGGGCGTTTGACGACGAAGCCGTTTGGAATCAATTTTGTTCTCGACTTTCCGATCGAAGCGCAACTCGAAGCAGCGCTCGAGGAGCGCGTCAGAATCGTTTCATTCTTTTGGGGTTCAGCGGCGCGATTCGTGCGAAAGGTGAAGGACGCAGGTGCGGTCGTCATACAGGTCGTTGGCTCTGTGCGAGAGGCGGTTAGCGCGGCCGAAGCCGGCGCTCATCTCATTGTTGCGCAAGGCCATGAAGCCGGCGGCCACGTGTGCGGCACTCTTGGGCTAATGGCGCTTTTGCCTCAGGTGGTCGATGCCGTACATCCTCTTCCCGTTGTCGGAGGAGGCGGAATTTCTGACGCACGCGGTGTCGCCGCCGCTCTCGCGCTTGGTGCGGCCGGCGTTTGGGTTGGTACGCGGTTTTTGGCAACGCACGAGGCGAACATTCATCCGCACTATCGCAATCGCGTCGTGGCCGCGTCCGGCGACGACACGCTCTACTCGAACGCATTCGATGTTGGTTGGCCGAACGCGCCGCATCGCACGTTACGCAATGAAACGACCGCGCTTTGGGAACGTGCGCGCGCATTCCGAACGGCTCCGCCGCGCGCGGATGACATCGTAACCCATAGAGCGGACGGCTTTCCGATTCCTCGCTATTATTTTGGATCGCCGACGCTCGACGTGCATGGCGACGTCGATGACATGGCGTTATATGCAGGCGAGGCGGTTGGTCTCGTTCGTACGATCGATTCCGCAGCTGCCGTGGTCGCCGACCTCGCGCGGGGTCTCAATGTTTAGTGGAATCATCGCGTATCGCGGTTCGGTCGTCGGATTGGAACGAGAAGACGGTGGTGGTGTCACCCTGCGAGTTTACTGCGGCGGCCTTGCTGAGGAGAGGGCGGAGATCAAGGATTCTGTTGCAGTCAACGGCGTCTGCTTAACGGTGACTGCCATCGACGGCGCCATCGCCACATTCGATGTTGTGCCGGAAACATTGAAGCGTTCCGCGCTCGGCGCATTCGAATACAACGAGCGCGTGAACGTCGAATATTCATTGCGCATCGGCGATCGCATGGGCGGCCACTTTGTCTACGGTCATGTCGATGAAACGGCGAAGATCCTCAATCGACGGCCCGAAGGTCGAGGCGAACGGATTCGTATCGAGCGACCACAGCAGCTAGCGCCGACGATCGTCGATAAAGCGTTCGTCGCGATCGACGGAGTGAGTGTTACCGTCGCAGCCGTTGGCGACGATTGGTTTGATGTGGCGCTAATACCGGAAACCCTTAAACGGACGACGCTCGGCGAACGCGCCCTCGGTGCGTTGGTGCATCTGGAGGTCGATCCGTTAGCGCGTTACGCCTGCAGGCCTGTCACGCTTTGATAACTGCCTCCGTCTTCGCTGCGGAGGAAATGATTTGAATAACCGTACGAACGTAACAACTGCACGAATCGACTGGAAAGCAAACGCGCCAGACGTATTTTCGGCGTTGGTGCGCGTGAACAATACCGTTTCGGCCTCGAGCGTGGACAGCTCGCTGGTACATCTTCTCAATTTGCGGATCTCGCAGATGAATGGATGCGTGTTTTGTGTCGACATGCATGCGAAAGAGCTACGAGACACGAGCGAGAGCGATGCGCGGCTGGATCAGCTCGCCGTCTGGCGGGAGTCGATCATTTTCAACGAGCGTGAACGCGCGGCGTTGCAATGGGCAGAGTCGCTCACGCGGCTGCATGAAACGCACGCGCCGGATGAGGACTATGCGCTCGTCAAAAGGCACTTTAGCGATCGCGAGATTGTCGATCTCACGCTTGCGATCTCAATGGTCAACGTGTGGAATCGATTCGGCGTCGGATTTAGGCGGGTGCCGAATGCAGAGTGAAGACGTCATCCCTGACAGACAAACGTTGCATAGCCGCGGTACCGCGTTGCTTGAGAAACTCCATGGTGGCCACGCGGGTGAAGCAATGGTTGCGGAGATGGCGGCCATCTGTCCAGCCTTCGCCGAGATGACGATCGACTGGGCGCTCGGAGGCGTCATGGCGAGACCTGCGCTCGACTTGGCGAGCCGCCATCTCGTGCTGATCGCGTCCTGTGTCACTCTTGGCTATGCCATGCCGCAGTTGCGCGCTCACGCAGAGGCCGCACTGGGTATCGGCGTTACCAAACAACAGATCGTTGAGACGATTTTGCAACTTACGTTCTATGCAGGCGGGCCGGCGGTGAGAAATGCACTCGCAGCACTACGTGACTTGCTCGAGCGATAGTGACGGGCGGACGTCCTTCGATAAGCTCAGGATGACACGATGGTGGCGCTCAGGGCGACAGGGGGTTCACTGTCGTCGGTTTCTTGCAGTTGTCGGAGCGTTTTGGTTGCGGCGTTCCTGATATAGTGAGGAGACTTCGCCAATAAAGGGTGCTGGTATGAATAGTTCCAGTTCCGCGATCGCTGCCGCTCTCGACCGCATCCTCGGTTCTTGGAAGCCGAGTGCGTCTGCGACGGCAGATGATCTTACCAGTGCGCGTCAGAGTCTTGCCGACGCATTTGCCAGCGGCTTTGAGATTTCGTCGCTGGAAAAACCGTCGGTTATCGGCGTCACGGTTGTGCCACCGCCAACGGGGCATCCCAGCACTATTCCGACGATCCGCGGCATTACCGACATCGATCCCACATCGGTGTCGGAGTACATCGGAATGAAGGTCGAAAAGAGCCTCGGTCCGTTTGTCGATACGCTCGGCGTCCCGCACTGGATCGACATTATCCCGATACCGGCGAAGATTCCCATTTCCGTCGGGACGAACGAGATCGGGTATCTCATCGTCGACAATCCGACGTCCTCTACGCTGCATGCGGGGAGTTTGTGGATTAGCTGCGCGGCGTTGAACGTTCCGCTTCTTACGAGCGGCTTCGCGGGCTTGTCGTTCTCTGCCGGGACCGTTACGACGAGCGGAACCGTCACGGTCGCGAATACCGGCATTACGATCGGCGCCGGTGGAACGCTTACTTTGAAAATCACGTTGACGCCGCCCGCCTTAGCCACCGGAACACCGGCGTTGGGACGAGACGCGCGCGCGATGCTCCTCAATCTTCCGACTACGATTACCGTGGTCTTTAGCGCGACCGGCGCAGCGATCACCGCAATCGACGACTCTGCTGCGACGGTGTATGGATCGGCGTTTTCGCTCAAACGCAACGCCGACAAACCGTTTGTTGCAACGCTGGGTGCGGGCTACATCGTGTATCCATGCACTTGCTCGGCCGCCGCATTTGCGTTTTCGAACGTGCTTTCGACCGACGTCATCCCGTCGGGATCCGCGCCCGTGCTCAATGCAGGATGGGGCATTGCGATAACGACGGCGCCTGTCGCGCAACTCGGCGCGGCGTCGAGTGCCGGCGCGTTGATCTTGCAGCTGGGCAAAGGCGCATCGCTGCTCTTCGGAGATATTGCGAAGCCGGCGCTTCTTGGTGAAGCGCTGCTCGGGCTCTCGCCGGGGATCGTTACGATCGCGGCTTCCAATGGCGCTCGTAATCTGTTGGACCGCATCGAGCTGTGGAAGCCTGCGCCCCCGACGACCGGAGTTGCGCCGCGTCCGTCCACGCGCGAGTCGGAAATTGCGTTGACGATTCGTCGTGGCGGATTGCTGTTCTGTAACGTCTCGCCGGCTGTCGAGGCTGCGATTGCGTTCGGTACGGCGTCGCTCAATATTGATAAGCCCGTTTCAGCGAGCGGCGCGCGCTTGCCGATCCAATTCGATTCCGCGCTTGCCGCATTCATTCATATTGCGATCGGCAAATTCGTGATCGCGGAATTGTCCGCGCCGCCGGTACCGATTACCCTTGGACCGCCGCCTCGTTGGAGCATCGCGTTGCAGAATGCGTTGCTGACGGTCGACCCGGCAAGTTCAGCGGTTCTCATCGGGCAATACCAGGGGAAGGCGCTTACGGGATCGTTGGAAATCCAGTTCGGAAATGCCACGTTGTTGCCGACGCTTCCTGATCCGTATGCGAGCGGAGACGTCAATCCGATCCCGGTATCCGGAAGGGTTTCCGCGCTCGATCGATGGACGCTGACCCCCGGCGCGACGGTCAACTTTTCGATCGTTGCGCCGTCGAATGCCGCAGCACCGCTTGCTGCTCCAGAGGTGATTGAGTTTACGCGCTCGACGTTGTTGGATCTTTCGACGAACGTCGATCAATGGGGCGTGCAGATTTTACCTCGCCGCGTCCAAGCAGCTGACAACATCGCGCTGCAAGGCGTCACGGTCGCGATTGCGCAGGACCAGGTTGCGACGTATGCGCTTCCCGGTATCTCGTGGGAGCCGGTTGTCGACGACAAGACCAGCAATTGGTATCAAGCGTCGGCTCCCGGGGACGGATTTGCACCAAACGACGGCCCGGCGACGCTTCTCGCGGCTAATTCCGTGCAATTAGTTCCGGTAGAAGCAGACGTCGCGCTTACGCAACTCGTGCAGGCCGCGGCGACGACCGATACGTTCGCTCAATTTACACTGCCGTTCGGCATTACCGCAGAGCTCAGTACCAGCGGAGCGACGGGTTCGCAGCGTCCGGAGTTTCTGTTCGTTAAGGGTACGTACGCGAACAGCGTTAGTGCAGCGCGTCAACTCTCGATCATCGCGCGCGGTTCGCAGCCCGGAATCACGCCGAGTACGCCGGCGTTCCCCGGAAGCGCCACAACGAATACGGCACTTCCGTTGCCGGCGCCGCTCCCTTCGCCTCCGCCGTATCCACCCGGCATTCTGAGTTACGGCGGCGCGCTTTTGGCCGATCCACGCGACGCGCGTTTGTCCGCCGTAAACTTCTTCGAAGAACAGTTCAGTCTGCAACTACCCACGTCAGATAAAGAGATTCCGGTCGGCCGCATCGATCTTTCCGGCTACGGAACGAGCATGTTCTCCGACTGGGCCGACCTCACGTTGGGTGACGTAGGCGTGACGCGCGCGCGATTCGACGTGCTCGTCGGGCGCACCGCGTATGAGCTTGTGCAAATCCAATCGATCATTCTGCCGTTTAGCATCCGCATGACGCAGACGGTCATCTTCGAGCGATTCGACGACGGACTCGTCGTGCGTCATCAAACGGATTGGAAAGCCATCAACGACGGAGCATTCGAAGTCTTCGATAAATATCCGGCCGAACTGTCGACCGGCGCCCTCTCGAAGCTGACGAACGTTAGGAACATCGTTCCGACCGGCGGCGCGAGCGTGAGCATCACCTCTGTCGATGTCGATAAGGACCTCACTGGGCGCGTGCTCGAATTTGTTCCGGTCACGTTTGATGCGGACGCGGTCTTTCAGAGTAACGTCATCGTGACGGCGAACGGCGCCGCCGGCGCGCCGGCTGCCGCAACGCAGATCCTGGGCTATGCGCAGACAACGCCGGGACGCGGCGCGACTAACACCGAGACATTGCAACTCATGCAAGCGCTCTCATCCGGTGTGAGCGGTTCGGTTAAGTGCATTGTTACGGTGGGGACGGCGCTCAGCCCGGCGGCGGATCAGTACACGGTCAATGCATCGTCCCTGAACGTTCGCGCAACGTCTGCGACGCAGACAGTCGGCGGTAAAAATATTCCCTCGGCTATCGCCGTCGCGGTGGTCGGCACTCCGCGATTGCCGCGGGACGGCGCATGGGGAATTACGCGCCGTGCATCGGGTGCGCCGTCTCCGACATCAGTGGACGCGACGATGCCGGTGCCGCTCGTCCGTACGCTATCGAACGGAAAAAGCGCACCTGCATGGATGATCCTTGATGCGAACGATGCGCTCTCATCCGATGCGCCGGCGACGCTGTATGGACTGCTGCAGGGCACCGGCACGTCGAAGAGCTTGTTCGAGAACCCGGTGATTCAAGATGCGGGCCACGCAATCTCGCTCGTGAGCGACGGCGGAAATCCATCGACCGGCGGAACGAACAGTCTCGCAGACGTCGCGTCGCTCCTTGGCGCCGCCGATATCTTCCCGGCGCTCGCGAACGTGCTCGCCATTCCGCCTGCGGTTGCCGACGCGTTGAATTTCGTCAAAGACGGTTTCAAGAAGACGTTCAACTGGACGATTTCAAAAAACCACGACAACGTGACGCCGCTTGACGATCAAACGTTGCTCGATCTCGGTGTCGTAAGTCTGATTCTGAAATATCAGAATCCGGATACAAAGAACCTTGCCGTCGTCACCTTTACGATCGATGCAACGGCGTCGCCGCGGTGGTCGCTCGATATCGAAAATCTCGCCGTCGCGGCGAATGTCGCCGGGTTTAGCGACACTCCGTTGCTGACGATCACCGGCGGTTTTGGGGCGAGCGAAACGAGCAAGGCGGGATTCAGAAACATCAGCGTCGACTACGGCGATGCGCTTGCGGATATCAAGAAGCTGCTGAGCGGTATTCAAGACGTCGTGAAAGCGATCGGCGGCGACGTTGACCTCGATGTCGGCTTCTCCGACAACAAACTCACGATTCACGACGGATTCGCGCTGCCGACGTTGCCGCTCGGGCTCGGCGAAATAGAGAATGTCGCGCTCGACCTCGGCATGGCGGTCGAAATTCCGAAGAGCGCCTCGTTCCACGTCGGATTTGCAAGTAAGGACGATCCGTTCACGTGGGTGGTCGACCCGCTCTCCGGAAACGGCGCGATCGTGCTCGGTACGAACAACGGCGACATTGACGTCTATATCGAGGCCGGGATCGGCGTCGCGCTCGAGCTCGACGTTGCGGTCGCATCGGGCGGCGCGACGATTATTCTGGAATTCAGTCTCGACGTTCACCCGCCCGACGTTACGATTTGCATTGCGCTGACCGGCAACGCAAATTTAAGCGTCCTCGAGGGACTAGCAAGCGCGTCGATCACGCTTACCGCTGCGATCGCAGTCGAAATCGAGCCCGGTCCGAGGGCCGACCTCAGCGCATCCTGCGCGGTCGGAATTCACATCAGCATCTGCTGGGTGATCGATATCGATTTTGATGGGTCGTGGACATTCCATGAATCAATTCCACTGCACGAACTTCCCATCTAGCTGACGCAAGGAGCGTGTGATGGCTGACAACCTTCGCCTCGCCGTAATGACGTTTCCCCAACGTTGGAACGCCGCAACAGCGACGCTCGATATCAACGTCATGCTCGTTCCAAGTGCGAATCCGGTTGCGGATCCGTTACTGGGGAGCGCCTCACCGATGTTCGCCGATAATGCTCCGGCATTTTCGGTCACCGTCATTCCCAATCTCGACTCGGTTCCGAAGAGCACGGATCCGACGGCGCTGCCTCCGATTGTGCCGACGATCAGCGACCCAAGCCCCGTTGTTGCCCCGCGTGCAAACTATAACGCGCTTGTCGCGCAAGCAGCGGCGTTGAGCGTCACTGTCAGCGGGACCGGTGCGTTGACTACACCTTCAGGGTCGACGATTCGTAAGGGACTGCCGCAATCGTATCTCAATGCAACGGGTGCGCGCGCGGGCGGCGCGACGGCCGGCGTCGATGAGTTCGGATGCGCGGTTCGCGGACAAACGACGTATCAGGCGCCCCCGAAACCGCCGAGTACAACCGTCGGTTGGGGACCGATGCTTTCGTTCGCATTGCGGCAGCCGGTGTTGGCCACAAAACTCGGCCTGCGTTACGTTATGCATGCGCAGCTTCCGGCCGCGCACAAAACAGCGCTGAACGGCGGCGGATGGGTCTTCGTCACGCTTGCTAAAACCGATGCGTGGTCCGGCGGCGTCGTTCCGGCCGGTCCGATTCGCTTGTATGCGGCGCGCATTCCGGAGCTTACGGCGAGCCGTCAGCTCTTCGCAGCACTCCTTTTCCCCGTGGATGCGGTCGGCCCGATCGCGGACGACGCGTTTAGCGTGGCTGAAACGTACGATGATGGGTTCGCGCAAATCGTGCACCTCAACGAACCGCTCGCGAACAATGCGGTGTTGGGACAGGATACGACGATGCCTGCGCCTTCGTCGATCGGCATTCAAATCGGATGGGACGACGAGCAAGTCACGAAGTGGCACAACGATCAAATCGCGCTCATGAATTCGCGGATGAGCGGCGGCCTCGATGCGCAGACGCCGCTCGGTGTGCTGGGATATCGCATCGACGTTGCGGACGTCACATCGAGCCCTTCGAAGCCGTCGTGGCACTCACTCGTCGTCGCCAACGTCACCTTACCCGCGGGCTTCGGTTCGTTCCACGGCGAGCTCGCCGTCGAACCGCTTGCGCTTCGACCGCAAGACCCCTCGCAACCCAATGTCGTCAGCGGCGATGCGTGGCTTCCCTTATATTTTGCGAATTGGCACGGCGGTTCGATTGCGATGCTCGATCCGGTCCTTCCGGCAATGCTCAGCAAAACGCCGATCACCGCAACGCCTGATCCCGTCGGCGTGCTGCTCTCGTACGGTCGCACGTATCAGTTCCGCGTCCGCGTCGCCGATCTCTCGAGCGGCGGTCCGCTAACAGGCGATGACCCGGTCAACATCGATCCGGCGGATACTGCGGCGATCGATTTTCTGCGCACGGTTCCGCCGAAACAACCACTCGTCCGTAGTTCCGGGCTCGAGCCGGCGTCGCTTACGTTCAAACGCCCGCTCATGGGTTATCCGGAAGTGCTATTCACGTCGCTTGGTGATACGGATGCGAAGCGGGGCAAAATCGTCGAGCACTTCACGCAGATTTCGAATCCCGGGAGCGGTACTGTTGTCGGACTTCCCGACCCGGACGTCCAGGCACTTGAAATCACGGTCGAAGTTCGGACACCGATTTACGACGTTGCCGGCGAAGGTTTGGGAGCACTCGATCCGCCGTTCCGCGTCCTATACACGACGACGCGACCGATGCCGGCGTTGAGCGGAAGTCCGATACCGACGGATTCCGGTCTGACCATCGATATGGCGTACGTCGACGCGCCGACGATTTTGAATTGGGATGCATCGCAGGCGTCGAGCGGACCACTCTGTATTCCGCGCGCACGCGACGTGCGCATTACGGCACGAGCCGTGACGAAGAACGATCCAACGTATTTCAGCGCGGCGGCGATGAGCGGACTGCCGGCGACGGTGATCGTTCGCGCCGAGTCGCGAACGGAACCGTCCCTGCTCATTCGTAGCGTCGACGGAAGCGCACCGCTACGCGCGTTGTTGTTCCAGCGGCCTCCGGGAGTTGATGCGCCCACGATCGCGGCGCAACTCGCGCAAGAACTCGACGTTGCGGTCGACGGTTTAACGCTTCGTGCGCGACCCGGTGCACGTATTGCGTTCGGTGCGTCGAAGGGAGTGCGGCACACCTTACCGGGCGATAATTCCTCGATAACATTCGCATCCGAGAGCGAGCTGCTTCGGTCGTGGCTTGCCGTCCTCGTCGTCGATCTTGAACGCGATTGGACGTGGGACGGTCTCGATAACAACGACACAATCGGTGTATCGCGCGACGGAAGCGTCGTTGGTACGTTGCAAGTCGTCCGCACGCTCGGGAGCGCGGCGACCGCAGATCCGGTGAACTGGGATCGCGCCCGAACGAAACTGATCTTTTTCGATGCCGTCGACCCGCACGAAACGACGGCGAGCGGATTTCCGGAAGAAACCTTGCACACCTGGCGGTTGCAGGCAACACGTAAGGCCGAAACGGGAGCGGTCGTCGGTGTTGCGGGCTCTCCGAAACTCAAGCCCGGTCCGACGCCGCCGGCCGCGCCGGAATTGAATGGTGTCGATCAGCCGATCACGTTGCCGATCGCTGTGCCGCCCTCGCAAATGCCGGCGGTTGCATCGGTGGGCGTTGCGCTTTCGCCGTTTGCGGCCGGCCCCGGATACGCGTCGACAGCGTCCCGCTCGCGTTCGCTGTGGTTCGAATTTGAAAAGCCGGTCGCGAACGCTGCCGGCGATGCGCTGTTTGCTCGCGTGCTCGCGCATGGTGCCGATCCGCTTCTCTACAGTGCCATACCGACTGCGGCGCCGAATGATCCTCCACCGCCGCTCGTACTCGATCCCGAGTTCATGCGCGTTATTACACCGGGCGAGAGTGACGATCGCTCTGGCCTTGATGCCATGACGATGTTGGAACACGCGCAGGACTCGGACCGGCATTTCTTGCTGCCGTTGCCGGCAGGAGTTGATCCGAGCGATCCGGAGCTCTTTGGATTCTATACGTACGAATTTCGCATCGGGCACGCCGGCGATCCGCATGCGAAGAAGTGGTGGTCGACGGCGCAGGCGCGTTTCGGCCGTCCGCTGCGCGTGAGCGGAGTCCAGCATCCCGCGCCTTCGCTTGTCTGCAACGCCGGGCGTATCACGGAAGTCATCGGCGCTTCGCCGGACGTCTCGCCATTCGCCAAGAACGTTCCATCGAATTTGCTGGAAATCGTCAGCGCGAACGTCGCGAAGCTTCGATCGCGCGTCGGCACGATACCGGTGCACGATGCGGTACGGCTAGCATCATTCATTCTCGCGACCGCGACGTACGCGACGCCGGTGCTCGACGGCAAGCCGCTCGTTTCACCCTGGGAATCGCCACGGACGAGCTTGTACTTTTTCCTCTACGCGCAAGTCGTTCAGGCTGACACTGAGACGAATCGTAACGTGCTCCTCTTCCAACGTCCGGGCGTCTTTTTCGGCGAACAACGATTCCGCGGAGCCGCGTTCTCGTTCTTTGGCCCGACGTCGTCACGCGACCGTGTCGGAGGTACGGTCTTCAGCGAAGTCGAGGTCGAAGACGCGCTTGGGAAACTCGGCCTTCCGACGAATCTTCCGCTCAGCGTACTGGCGGTAGAATTTCTCCCGGCCGGCGGAGACTCGCAACTCGCGTCGGAAGATGCCGCGGATCCGCTGAAGCTCAACACCAACCCGCAGCGTATCTTGCGAACCTCGCCGCTCGTGCCAGTAGCGGCCGTCTGCTAGTGCAACGCGAGAATCTTCCGCACGTCGTCATTGTCGGTGGGGGATTTGGTGGTCTGTATGCCGCGAAGAAATTCGCTCGAGCGCGTGTGCGCATTACGCTGGTCGACAAGCACACGTATCACATGTTTCGGCCGCTGATGTATCAGCTCGCAACCGGCATCCTTTCCGCCGACGAGATTGCTGCACCGCTGCGAACGATTTTCCGAGACCAAGCGAACATCGACGTTCGCATGGGTGAAGTAACCGGTATCGATACACGAAACCAAATCGTGCACGTCGAGCCGTGTGACTTGCAGTACGACTATTTAGTTTTGGCGACCGGCATTCGCAGCAACTACTTCGGGAATGACGCCTGGGAGCAGTTCGCGCCGTCGCTCGATTCATTGGAGGGCGCCGAGCGAATACGCCGGGACATCCTCATGGGCTTTGAAAAAGCGGAACGGCTCGCATCGTGCAACGCGAGTCCAGAGCAGGTTCAGGCGATGATGACGTTTGTGTTGGTCGGCGGCGGAACAGTAGGTGTCGAGCTCGCCGGCGCGATTGCGGAGTTGTGCCGGATGTCACGTAGCGGCGAGTTTCGGCATATCGATCCTGGAACGGCGCAGATTCTCTTGTACGAGGGTGCGCCGCGAATACTGCCGACCTTTCCGGAAGATCTGTCGCTCAAGGCGAAGCGCCATCTAGAAGCGCTTGGGGTGCAAATCCGTGCGGGCGTGCGCGTCGAGCGGATCGACAGCACGGGGATTCTTGCGGCCGGCGTACGCGTTCTAAGCGGGACGGTGCTGTGGTCGGCGGGTGTCGTCGCTTCGCCGGCAGCGAAATGGTTGGGTGTTGAACCGTCACGAGGCGGCAGAGTAAAGGTCAATGCGAATCTTTCCGTGCCGGGACTTCCGAACGTTTTTGTGGTCGGTGATACCGCGGAAGTGGTCGCGCAGAAACGCAATCTTCTTGGAATAAAGACCGGAAAGAGCGAGATGCCGGGAGTTGCGCAGCCGGCAATTCAGGAAGGCGAATTTGTTGCCGCGTTGATTGCGGGACTAGCCGATGGTAAGCAAACGCGATCGAGCTTTTCGTACGTGGACAAAGGTGATCTGGCCGTGGTGGGACGAGGTTTTGCGCTAGCTGACCTTCGCGTTTGGCGATCGGCCGGGTTCTTCGCGTGGCTGATATGGGCGGGCGTTCATATTTTCAATTTGATTGGATACGCAAATCGATTTCTCGTCGTGTCTCGCTGGGCGTTCGCGTTTCTAACACGGCGGCGCGACGTGCGGATTTTCCGCGGAGATTGAGCGTATGCGATAGTGCGCCTGGATGACTCCTGTGTCGAAACGGCGCGTGTGGATCAGGTCGAGATTTCGTCGTGAAGCGGTTGTAAGTGCCGGCTTTCCGGCGCCGACGATTACCGGGTGTAGGAATAGGTGGCATTCATCGAGGAGATCGGCTTCGAGCGCGAGTGCGGCGAGCTCGGCGCCGCCGATGAAGATGTCGTCCTTGGATTCTTGCTTGAGTTTCCGAATGGCGTCGATGTTGAAGTCGCGCTCGACATGCGTGTTGGGTGCCGCCGTTAGCGTTCGTGAGAAGATCAGCTTTTTGGGCTTCTGCCAGGTCTGTGCGAAGTCGCGTTGTTCGGGCGGATAGTCGGCCACCGGCGCGTCCCAGTGGGACATTGTCTCGTAGAGTCGGCGGCCGAGAAGAATCGTTCCGATTGGACGCATCAAGCCGGTGATGACGTCGAATACTTGATCGGAGTTGGCCCAATCGAAGGCACCGGTTTCGTCCTCGATGTAACCGTCGAGCGACGTGTTCGTGATGTAGAGCAGGTTCGGCATGTTTGGCGGTCCTTCGACTTCGCTTCGCTGCGCTCAGGATGACACGGGGGTGAACCGGGCGCTCGGCATACCGAGACACGAGCGCTGTGCGTGCAAGCGCGTTTGAGGATTAGGGCGGCGGCTATAAATCCAGTCTCTAAATTTCCCGGCCGGGAGGCACCATGACAGACCGTACCAGCAGCGTGTATTTTTCAAATGAAGACGATGCTCGCGACGCGATGCGAGAATTGGAAACCAACGGATACTCGGGCTCGAACATGCGCATTGAACGCGCCGATGGCGAGCACGGAGCCGCCACGTTTATGGACAGGATCAAAGAATTCTTTGGCGCCGAGCCGGCAAACGGCGGTGCCGCCACGGGCGTATTCCTCGTCGTCGATGAACTCGATGGTGAGGCGGTGAACGTTCTGCGCCGTTACGGCGGTCAATTCAACGAACGCCCCACCGGCGCTAGCGACACGGCGAATGCCGACACGGATGAACAGCGGTTGCGCCTCCATGAAGAACGTCTCCGTGTCGACAAAGAGGCACAGCAAGACGGCGAATTCCGCGTTCGCAAAGAGGTGGTGACTGAGAATCAGCAAGTCGACGTGCCGGTTAGTCATGATGAAGTCTACGTCGAACGACGCAGCGTCTCCGGCGGCGACGCAGACAGCGATGCTACGGCAATCGGCGATGAAGCAGAGGTTCGTATACCGGTGACGCGCGAGGAAGTGCGTGTCGAGAAAACTCCGGTCACGACGGAAGAAATCGTCGTCGGTAAACGACGCGTTACCGAAACGCAGACCGTTGGAGCCGAGGTCCGGAAAGAACGCGCGCGAATCGACAGCGATGTCGACGTCGATTCGTCGAACGTGCGGGACACGCTCAACGACGACCGCTGACCTTTATGAGCGCGGAGGCCTGCGAAGATTACAGGCCTCCGCGTTGTTTCGTGCAGGTCGTTTTTACTGTTACGCGTGGGCCGGCTGATTCGGTGAATGAAGTGTTGGTTTCGGTTTGGCTGTCGGTGCGTTTTGTGACGATGCGTGGGTCGTTGGTGGCGGCGCCGTGGAGTTTGGGGTAAGCGATTTCGGTCCACGTCATTGAGGAGCCGGTCCACCCGGGTGAGCTGCTGACGTCGTAGGCGCCGTAATCATCCATGCTCATGTCGATCCAACGGTCTCTTGTTTTGTCGTATGTGATGTAGTCGGTGTTGGTGATCGTGATGGGATTCCAAGGAACTTTGTCGGTGATCGTGCGCGTGACCATCCAATAGCCGTCGGGGCTAATGGTTGTTGTGCTGTGTTGCGCGAATGTTTGCGGGCGGCGCGAACTCGCGACTTGGCAGTTCCAGGAACCGATGAGGAAGTGCATCGCCGAGAAATCGGGGCGCGGGTCGCGTGGGATCGGCGTGGCTTCCGGTTGCGGTGTTTGTGCGCTTACCGCTTGAGTGGTTATTGTGATTGCGAATGTCAGCGTGCAGACGATTCTTGCGATGGGCCTCATCAGCTTAGCGTAGCGCTTGGAAGGTTCATGTGATGGTGAAGTGTTGAGGCGGTCCTTCGACTGCGCTTGCGCTCCGCTCAGGATGACGCGGTGGTGATGTGGGTTATCTGTTTCTCATTAGAGCGTGGCCGGGTACAACATGTTTATGAACGCGAGTGATTTTTTGATGCGCCGTCTTATGGACTGGGGCGTTACACGTATTTATGGTTACCCGGGCGATGGAATCAACGGTGTCCTTGGTGCCTTGCAACGGATTGACGGAAAGATTCAGTTCATTCAAGTTCGGCACGAAGAAATGGCGGCGTTCATGGCGTGCGCGCACGCCAAGTATACGGGTGAAGTCGGCGTTTGCATGGCGACGTCCGGCCCGGGCGCGATTCATCTATTGAATGGTCTCTATGACGCGAAGATGGATCACGTTCCGGTTGTGGCGATCGTCGGGCAAGCGGCAACGACGGCACTCGGCGGCTCGTATCAACAAGAAGTCGACCTGCAGCAGCTCTTCGAGGATGTGTGCGACTACGTCTATACCGCTTCGAGTTCCGTGGCCGTCCGGCACATTACCGATCGCGCATTTCGAACGGCGACCGGACATCGCGGTGTTACGGCGATCGTTCTGCCGAAAGATGTTCAGGAACGCAAATATTCGGAACCGCCGCATAAACACAACACGATTCACTCGAGTCCGGGCATTACGCTGCCGATCAGCGTTCCGCCGCCCGAGGCCTTACGAGCGGCGGCCGATATTCTCAATGCGGGCGAACGTGTCGCGATGCTCGTCGGCGCCGGTTGTTTGAATGCTACCGATGAAGTCATCGCGATTGCGGAACGGCTTGGGGCCGGCGTCGCCAAGGCGCTGCTGGGAAAAGCTGCAGTGCCGGACGACTTGCCGTATGTGACCGGAACGATTGGACTGCTTGGAACCGCGACGAGTTTCGACCTGATGGAAGATTGCGATACGCTTCTGATGGTCGGTACGTCGTTTCCGTATGCGGAGTTTCTGCCGAAAGAGGGGCAGGCGCGCGGCATTCAGATCGACATCGAGCCGAAGAACCTCGGACTGCGGTATCCGACGGAATTAAACCTAGTCGGCGATGCTGCGGCGACGCTTCGGGAACTGCTTCCACTATTGGAGCAGAAGTCGGATCGGTCGTGGCGCGACCGTCTGGAGAAGGCGAAGAAGAAGTGGCATGAGGACGAGACCGCGCGTTCGGAAGTCACTGCAAATCCGATCAATCCGCAGCTGGTCTTCACCAAACTGAACGAGCATTTGCCGGACGATGCCATCCTAAGTGGCGACGCCGGTACGGCGACGAACTGGTACGCGCGCAATATCATGATGCGCCGCGGCATGAAAGGGTCGCTCTCCGGTGGACTCGCAACGATGGGATCCGCCGTTCCGTATGCGATTGCTGCGAAGTTCGCGTATCCGGGGCGCGTGGCGATCGCGTGCACCGGTGACGGCGCGATGCAGATGAACGGGAATGCCGAGATGCTGACCGTCGCGAAGTACTGGAAGGAGTGGACCGACCCGCGCGTGATCTTCCTGGTCCTGCATAACGATGATCTCAATCAGGTGACGTGGGAGATGCGGATTATGAGCGGCGATCCGAAGTTCGATCCGTCGCAGGACTTGCCATCGTTCGATTACGCGCACTATGCCCAGCAACTCGGATTCCTCGGCATTACGATGAAGAGCCCCGAGGACGTCGATAGCGGCTGGACGCGCGCGTTCGCATCCGACCGTCCCGTCATTGTAGACGCGCACGTCTCGGCGAACATCGCGCAGCTACCACCGCACATTACGTTCGAGGAAGCACACAAGTACTTCACAGCGCTCGTGAAAGGCGATCCCGACGAAGGGAACATCATCAAGGAATCGATCAAGAGCGTTATTGCCGGCGTCGTTCCGACCGGGGATCGTAAGTGACCGCGGCGACAGTGCCGCGCACGGAAGCAGCGATCGACGCGATCGACATATCGGTCTATCGCGTACCCACGGACGGCGGTCCGGAATCGGACGGAACCGCCGTCTGGGACGCGACGACGATGGTGCTCGTCGAAATCATGGCGGCGGGCGAAACCGGCATCGGCTTCACGTACGCCGATGAGGCGACCGCGAGCGTTATCGATTCGGAATTTCGCGGGATTCTCGAAGGCGCGGATGCGCTCGAGACGGGTAAGCGATTTGCGGATCTTCAGTCGAAGATTCGCAATCTCGGCCGCGACGGGATCACGTCGATGGCGATCTCAGCCGTCGACGTCGCGCTCTGGGATCTCAAAGGCAAACTGCTTGAAGCGCCTGTGTGCGTACTGCTCGGCGCGGCGCGCAAAGCGGCGCCGGTGTACGGTAGCGGCGGGTTCACGTCGTATACGATCGATCGGCTGCGCGAACAGCTAAGCGGATGGGTTGAGTCGGGCATTCCGCGCGTCAAGATGAAAATCGGACGGGAGCCCGCGCATGACGTCGAACGCGTGACCGAAGCGCGGCTTGCGATCGGGAACGATGCGGAACTCTTCGTCGACGCGAACGGTGCATATTCGCGTAAAGCGGCGATGCACTTCGCCGATGAATTTGCGAACCTGCGCGTGAGCTGGTTCGAAGAGCCGGTGTATCACCAGGATTTCGAGGGGCTCTGCCAGATTCGCGAACGCGCGCCGGCGTGCATGGATATCGCCTCGGGTGAGTACGGCTATGGGCTGTACCATTTTTGGCGGATGCTGGAAGCGCGCACGGTCGACTGTCTGCAAGCGGATGCGACGCGCTGCGGCGGATTCAGCGGACTGCTTGCGGTCGACGGACTGTGCCAGACCGCAATGATCCCGCTCTCGACGCACTGCGCGCCGCATCTTCAGCTGCATGCGGCACTGGCGTGTAAGATGCTGCGTCACATGGAGTATTTCTACGACCACGCTCGCATCGAGCGGATGTTCTTCGAGGGTGTCGCGGATCCGATCGATGGGAAGCTGGAGCCGGATCTGACACGGCCCGGGATTGGGCTCGCGCTGAAGCGTGCAGACGCGCGGCGTTATCAAGTTTGACGAGAGGATAGCAATGATCAAAGTTCTCGGCACGAAGGAGAGCATTGAACGATCCGGTGTCGAGGTCGATTCGGACGCGCTCGAGCGCGCGCTGCGTTCGGCGCTGCGCGGAGAAGTTCGATTCGATCTCGGGTCGCGCGCGATGTACTCGACCGATGCCTCGAATTACCGGCAGGTGCCGATCGGGGTCGTTCTTCCGCGCGATAGCGCCGACGTCGAAGCGGCGATTACGGTCTGCCGGAAATTCGGTGCACCGATCGTTGCGCGCGGCGGCGGCACGAGCTTAGCGGGTGAGACCTGTAACGTCGCAGTCGTCTTCGATTTCAGCAAATACATGAACGTTATTCTCGAGATAGACTGGGAGAAGAAGCGCGCGCGCGTGCAGCCCGGTGTCGTGAACGACGACCTTCGCGACGCGGCTGAACGGCGGCACCTGACGTGGGGACCCGATCCTGCGACGCACAATCGCAACACGTTCGGTGGAATGCTCGGCAATAATTCGTGCGGGATGCACGCGCAGATGGCCGGGAAATCCGACGCGAATACCGAGGAGCTCGAGATCGTTACCTACGACGGGGCACGGATGCGCGTCGGCGCGACGAGCGATGAAGAGTTGGAGCGGATCATCGCGGCGGGCGGCCGCAAAGGCGAGATCTATACGAAGCTGCGCGATCTGCGCGACCGTTACGCGGATCTCATTCGGGAGAAGTTTCCGAAGATTCCGCGTCGCGTTTCGGGATTCGGGCTCGACCAGCTGCTGCCGGAGAACGGCTTCAACGTGGCGCGCGCGCTCGTCGGCACGGAAGGGACGTGCGTGACGATCACCGAGGCGACGGTGCGGCTCGTGCACAGTCCGCCGCATCGCGCACTCGCGCTCTTTGGATTCAAGAATATCGCCACGGCGGCGGATCACGTTCCGTTTTGCAACGAGCATGGGCCGATTGCGCTCGAAGGGCTCGATGAGAGCATGTTCACGTACATGCAAGACAAGGGCGAGTCGACGAAAGACCGTGCGCTTTTTCCGGACGGCGGCGCATGGCTCATCGTTGAGTTCGGCGGCGAGACACCCGAAGAAGCCGACGAGAAAGCCAATCGTTTGGGAAAGGATTTCGAAGGGCGAAATGACGCGCCGGCTTACAAGCTGGTGAAGGCCGAGCAAGATCAGAAGCGCATCTGGGAGTTGCGCGATGCAGGCCTCGGCTCAACGTCGAAGATTCCGAACGAACCCGATTTCTATCCGGGCTGGGAAGATTCAGCGGTCGATCCTAAAGACCTCGGGGACTATCTCCGCGATTTTCAAACGCTGATGAACGAGTTCGGCTACAAAGCGTCGCTGTACGGTCATTTCGGTCAAGGGTGCTTGCACTGCAGTATCAACTTCGATCTGTTCACGGCCGAAGGCATTCGACGGTACCGCGAATTCGTCACACGCGCGGCGCACATCTGCGTGAAGTACAACGGCTCCCTGTCGGGCGAGCATGGCGACGGTCAGTCGCGCGGCGAGTTGCTGCCGATCATGTTCGGCGACGAACTTTGCAATGCGTTCTGGGAGTTCAAGACGATCTGGGATCCGCAAGACAAGATGAATCCCGGGAAAGTCGTCCATCCGAATAAGCTCGATGCGGACCTGCGTTGGGGCACGACGTACGAACCGTGGAATCCGCCGACGCATTTTCGTTTGAAAGCGGATAACGGCAGTTTTGCCTATGCGGCTAATCGCTGCGTTGGAACCGGGAAGTGCCGCAAGCACGACAGCGGGACGATGTGTCCCAGCTACATGGCGACGCGGGAAGAGAAGCACGCGACGCGTGGGCGCGCGCGTCTGCTCTTTGAGATGCTGCGCGGCGATCCGCTGCAACGCACGTGGAAGAACGAAGCCGTGAAAGAGGCGCTGGACTTGTGTCTTGCGTGTAAGGGATGCAAGGGCGAGTGTCCGGTCAATGTCGACATGGCGACGTATAAGGCGGAGTTCTTGTCGCACTACTATGAAGGCACGGTACGTCCGCGGCATGCCTATGCGTTCGGTTTGATGATGTATTGGGCGCGGTTTGCGGCGAAGCTGCCGTGGATTGCAAACGCCGTAGCGCAGGCGCCGCTGGTGAACCGGTTTGCGAAGAGGCTGGTCGAGATGGATGCGCGGCGCCGCATCCCGGCGTTCGCGACGCAGACGTTTCGGTCGTGGTTCGCATCGCATGCGCCGCGGAATGTCGGGAAGACGCGCGTGATGTTATGGCCGGATACGTGGAACGATCACTTTCACCCCACGACGGCGATCGCGGCCGTTGAGGTGTTGGAGGATGCCGGGTTCCATGTGACGATTCCGCGTTCGCAGCTGTGTTGCGGGCGGCCGCTGTATGACTACGGGATGTTGGATCTCGCGAAGGGGATGCTGTACGAGATTCTCGATGAGCTTCGCGACGATATTCGCGCGGGAACGATGGTCGTCGGCTTGGAGCCGAGTTGTGTGTCGGTCTTTCGGGATGAGATGCGCGATCTACTGGGTAACGACATCGATGCGGAGCGCCTTGCGTCGCAGACGTTTCTGTTCTCGGAATTTCTGACGAAGCACGCGCCGGAGTACCGGCCGCCGAAGCTCGACGGCGTTGCGGTCGTGCATCAGCATTGCCATCATAAGTCGGTGCTGGATGCGGATTCGGAGCGCGCGTTGCTCGATAAGACGGGCGTGCAGTATTCGGTTCTAGATGACGGCTGTTGCGGGATGGCCGGTGCGTTTGGATTTGAAGAGGGGCACTACGATGTGTCGCTTACCGTGGGCGAACGGGTGTTGTTGCCGGCGGTGCGCGGGGCGGATGCGTCGACGATTATCGTTGCCGATGGGTTTAGTTGTCGCGAGCAGATTGCGCAGACGACGGATCGGCTTGCGTTGCACCCGGCGCAACTGTTGAAGATGGCTATTGATCGAGGCGATCCTTCGACTTCGCTACGCTCCGCTCAGGATGACAGGGGAGGTTATCCGGAGCGGGATTATATGAGTGATCCGCGGGCGGAGGCTCGGCGGTATCGGATCGGCGGAGCGATTGGACTTGGCGCGTTCGTGATCGGGGTGATTGCGGGTGTTGCGATGTGGCGGAGGATGCGGTGATGCCGCGGGTTGTGATTCTTGGCGGCGGGTTTGCGGGGCTTTCGGCGGCGCGGGCGTTTGAGCGGCGGCGCAAGCGAGTGAAGGGACTGGAGATTGTGCTCGTGGACCGCAATAACTATATGTTGTTTACGCCGATGTTGCCTGAAGCAGCGACGGGGAGCGTCGAAGCGCAACACATCACCGAGCCGTTTCGCGAGCAGCTTAAACACGTGCGGTTCGAACTCGGCGAGGTGCTGAACGTCGATGAAACGCGCCGCGTTGTGAGCGTTCGTCATCCGCTTACCAACGAATCGAAGGCGTTGGACTACGACGAACTCGTGCTCGCCCTAGGTTCGACGGCTTCGACGATGGGTGTCGAGGGCGTCGAACGGTGTGCGTTTCCTTTGCGAACGTTAGCCGACGCGGAACGTCTGCGTAATGCCGTGATTGCGGCGGTCGAGATCGCGTCCGAAAGTACCGACATTGCTGAACGCGACCGCCTGCTACGCTTTGTTATCGTTGGCGGCGGCTTTACCGGGGTCGAGGCGGCGGGAGAACTGAACGCGTTCGTACGTTCGATTTTGCGGTATTATCCGGTATTGCATGAGCAGATGCTGCGCGTGGTAGTGGTTCAGGGCGAGAAGCGCCTGCTGCCGCATTTACCCGACCGGTTCGGTAAGTACGCGGCGCGGGTGCTGCACGATCGCGGCGTCGAGATTCGCACGGGTGTAGATGTGGCAAGTGTCGATTCGGCGGGCGTTACGCTTAAGAGCGGCGAGCGCTATGAAAGCCGTACTATCGTGTGGGCCGCGGGGACCGAGCCGGCGCCGATTGTGAAGCGGCTCGGCTTAAAAGTGTCGCGTCACGGCGCGATCGAGACGCAGCGGGATTTTTCCGTAGACGGGCGTCCGCATCTTTGGGCGATCGGTGACTGTGCGGCTGTTCCGAAGCAGGATGGCGGAACGTATGCGCCCCTTGCGCAGAATGCTACGCGCGAAGGACCATTGTTGACGCGGAACGTGCTCGCGCGACTGCGTGGAAAACGAACGAAGCCGTTTTCCTATACGACGAAGGGACAGATGGCGTCGCTTGGCGACCGCCGTGCGCTTGCGGAGTTGCCGGGCGGTGTGGAGTTGACCGGATTGCCGGCTTGGGTCTTGTGGCGCACGTATTATCTAGGGCGATTGCCGGGCGTTTCGCGGAAGACACGCGTTGCGTTGGATTGGACGCTCGGCGTTGCGTTTGGGCGGACTGATGATGCGTTACGGTCCTTCGACAGGCTGAGGATGACACATGGCGGCGGCTCACGGTGAGGCGACATTGAGGTTGCATGATAAGGTCGCCATTGTTACGGGGGGCGATACGGGGATTGGGAAAGCGATTGCGACGTGTATGGCGCAAGAAGGCGCGCGTGTCGTAGTTGATTATGTCGGGGAGCGTTCGACGGCGGATGCGGTCGTCGATGAGATCGAGAATTTCGGTGGACGCGCGTACGCCGTGGAGGCGAATGTCGCGAAGGCCGACGACGTCGAGCATCTCGTGAAAGAAGCGGTCAAGCACTTCGGGCAGCTCGATATTCTCGTCAACAACGCGGGGGTTGAAGAACAGCATCCGTTCCTGGAGATGCCGTTTGAAACGTACAAGAAGGTGATCGATGTCGATCTCACCGGGCCATGGCTGTGTTCGCAATACGCCGCGCGTCAAATGGTTCGTCAAAAATCGGGAGGGCGGATTATCAACATCAGTTCGGTTCATGAAGAGTTGACGATGCCGACGAACGCTCCGTATTGCGCGGCGAAAGGCGGCCTGCGCATGCTGATGCGGACGATCGCAGTCGAACTTGCGCCGCATAAGATTACCGTCAACAATGTGTGTCCCGGCGCCGTCGAGACGCCGATGGACAAGCAGATCGAACGTAATAAACGCGAATATGAAGCGCTGCTGAGCGAGATTCCGCTGCGGCGCATGGCGAAACCACAAGAAATTGCATCGATGTGTATCTACCTTGCCTCCGAAGAAGCATCGTATGTGACGGGCGCGTCGTTCATCATCGATGGAGGCATGACCAAGAACTCAGGCAGCCTGTGATCGCCAAAGTAAGCGGATCGGGCGAGCGCATCTCGACCTATGAGGTCGCCGATACGCAGATGTCGGTCGGAAGCACGTTCGGCGCACCGAAAGGCGCAATCATTCTGAAAGCCAACGGCGGCATCGAACGGTTTTTCTCCATCGATAGCGGCGAAACCGTGATCGGCGGTCTGCAGTTTTACTACTGGGATCCGGTGACGAACGTCGCGCTTGGAAAATTGCCCGGGCAGTATATCATCCACCCGGACCGGCAAGAGCACATCTACGAGTTGAGCAACGGCGTGATGGTGCGTGAGAAGGTGTTCATGTTGAACGCGCAACCTGAGCGCGAGGCAGCCGATCCCGCCATTGCGTACTACCACATCGAGCTTCAAAACGTCTCCCAGCGTGTAGTCGATATGGCGGCGATTGCGGCAGCCGATGTCCGCGGATCCATGCAGAACGACGTGCGCGTCCGCTATGACGAGCGGCGACGGGCATTTCTCGTAACGAACGTCTGCGATTCGGCTTGCGCGCGCGCGTTTGTCAGCAGCGTTAAGCCCGGACACTGGGAGGTGACGAACGACCACGGAAAATGTAGCCGCGTCGACTATCCGGGACCGCTTTCGCAGACGGTCAATCGAAGCGGAGAAGAACATATCGCGCTCTTCGAACACCGGTTCCGGTTGAAACCCAATGCGCGTTTTACGGTAACGTATCTCCTGGTCGCTGCATCGAACGGTTTACGCGAGCTTCGCCGCATTCTCGATCGCGCACCCGGGCAGGCCGAGGCAGAAAAACGCACGCGCGAGCGGTATCACGCGATTCTCAACCGCGCCGTCGTCATGACGCCGGATGCCGACGTTAATCGCGGCGTGCTTTGGGCAAAGGCGAATATGTTGCGAACGCAACTGCTGGCGCCGACCGGATGGTGCTTCGTCAACGACCCGACTTGTTCAAACAATAGCGTGGCGCGTGATACGGCGTGGTTCGCGTTCGGTTCCGACTACGTAACGCCGGATTTTTCGCGCGAGTCGCTGCTCTGGTATCTCGAACATATGGAACGCAAGGGGATGGCCGTCGAGTACTACGACATTCGTAACGGCAAGACTGCGGACTATAATCTCAACATCAACGACGATACGCCGCTGATCGTTCTCGCGGCATGGCATCACTACAATGCGACCGGCGATCACGAGTTTCTGAAGCGCGCGTACCGTCCGTGCCGGCGCGCGGCGGACTACATCCTCTCGCAGCGCGATCAACGCGGCCTCGTGACGTGCACGGCACGAGGCACGGCCGACTGGGGAATCGCGGGGTGGCGCAACGTCATCAAGGGATATCGCATCAGCGGCGCTGTGACGGAAGTCAATTCGGAGTGTTTCGCCGCGTTGGATGCGGTCGGAAAAATGGCAGCTGAACTCGGTAAGGTCGAAGACGGGGCGCGCTATCGGCGTGAGGCACAAACGCTGCGCGCGGCAATAAACGACCATCTCGTCAATCGCGAGACGGATCTCTATTACCTGACGATCGACGTTGACGGAACGAAACGGACCGATGTCACGTGTGATCTGGTCTTTCCCATCATGTTCGGCGTTGCGGATCGCGACCGGGCGGCGCACATCGTCTCGCGTTTGAGCGTCGAGCCGTTTTGGACGGCCGCCGGCATTCGGACGGTACCGCGCGACGACATCACGTACGAACCGGTGGGCGGATATGGATTGCGCGGCGGCGTGTGGGTCGGCGTGACGTTTTGGTACGCCTTTGCTGCAGCGCGCTTCAATCCCGATTTCATGGCGTCGTCGCTCAGCGAAAGTTTCAAATATTACTCGCGCGACCCGCGCGCGAATAATACGGTACCGGGACAGTTTAGCGAATGGCTGCACGGCGAGACGCTCGTCAATCAAGGAATGATGCTCTCGCCATGGTTTCCGCCGCGCTATGTCTGGGCGGCGATCGAAGGGGCCGCGGGGCTTGATCTGTCTGCGGATGAGCCGAGTTGCAACCCGCGGCTCGCGCCGGATTGGCGATGGCTCGGCGTGCGAAACTTGCGGTTTAGAGGCGGATTCGTGACCTGGTTTATCGCGCGTGTGCCGGGCGAAGTGATGTACGCAACGTTTCGTGTACGCAGCGAGCTCGAATATCACGCGTACGATCGCGACGTGACAGACGAACTCCTGGAGTCAACGAGCGACGACGTGACGGCGATTCTCCTGCAACGTGACGGCGAGCTCGTGCTCTTCGTCGGAAACACGGCGGACCGTACCGTTTCAACATCGGTTAAATTGAGAAAGGATCTTCAAGCGACGTTCGATGTGAAGATTTTTAGCAGCTTACGTGGGGAGTGGATCGAACAGACGCATACCAGCCGGGAGCTCTACAAGGGAATCGCGGTTCAGGTGGACCGGCGCGGGTTCTCCGTGGTGGAGTTACGGAGGAAGCCGACGTGAAGAACGACGGTATGTATAGGTTTGGAATCAGCGAATTTACGACGACACCGTGGTCGTTCGAGCGCGATCTCGAGCGGTATGCCGCGCACGGCGTCGATGCGATCGAAGTGTGTGAATTCAAACTCAATCGCGACGATTATGCGCCGCAATTGGAACGGATTGCTGAAGCGGGTCTGACCGTGAGCTCCGTGCAGACGACGGTGCATTCGCTCTTCGTCGATTCATTGGTAAACGATCCGACGGACCCCGGCGATCGCACGGCCCATATCATGGCGTCGATCGAGCGTATCGCGCCATATGTGCCGAAGGCGACGCCGTTCAACGTGATCACAGGTGCGGCACCGGGCGGCGATTGCGAGCGCGTATATCGCTTTGCACTGGAGGCGCTGCCGCGTCTCGCAGATCTTGCCGCGTCGTACGGCATGCGTATCGCGTTCGAGCCGCTCAACCCGATTCTGTTCAACTCCGATACGGCGTTGTGGGGACTCGACGACGGGCTCGAGCTGGTCGAACGCATCGATCATCCGGCGCTCGGACTGACATGCGATACGTGGAATATTTTTCAAACGCCCGACGTGACCGCGGTGATCCGGGCGTGCGGCAAGCGTATCATGCTCGTGCAGGTGAGCGATTGGCGCAGGCCGCGTAGCAATGCCGACCGGCGTTGTCTTGGCGACGGGACGATTCCGACGGCTGAGTTGCTGGCGGCGATCCGAGCGGCGGGGTACGACCGGCCGTATGTCGTCGAAATCTTTTCTTCCGAATCGCTGCCGGACTCGTTGTGGCGAGCGGACCTCGATGAGGTGATCGACCGCAACATCATGGCGTTCGAGCGCATATGGGAGGCGACGACGGCACGCATATGATTCCGTCGAGAATCATTGATATCAGTCAGCCGGTGTTCAGTAATTGCCCGCAGTATCCGGATACGACGCCGCGGCCGGCGCAGGTGCATTGGATGTATATTCACGGCGTCGAGCCGGTAAATAAAGAGATCGTCGAGATCAGCACGCATACCGGAACCCATTGCGATGCGCCGTTTCATTTCTTTCCCGATGGAACTCCGGTGGATCGCGTTCCGCTCGAGAACTATATCGGATGGGCTACGATCGTCGACGTGCGGGGAAAAGCGCCGGGTTCCGCGATTACGGCGAGCGATATCGAGCCGCATCTCGATCGCATTCAGCCGGATGACGTTGTGTTGCTCAATACCGGGTGGGGGCAGAAGCGTGCGAATACCAAAGAGTTTTTGACGGAGTATGTCTATTGCGGCGGTGATGCGGCCGAAGCGATCGTAAACGCGGGCGCGAAGGGCGCGGGCATCGACGCAGTCAGCTTTGGCGGCTACAACGATCCGGCGAAAGCCGGGCCATCGCATCGGGCGATGCTCGGGAACAGGAAATTTATCGTCGAGGAGCTGTGCTTTCCCGACGAGGTGATGGACGGGCAGCGGCGGCTATTCGTGTGCGCGCCGGTGAAGTTGCGCGGCTGCAGCGGCGCCTGGACCCGCGCAGCGCTGTGGGAATTTCCGTAGGCTAAGAGATGTCGAACAATCGATTGAGGTCGCAGAGTTCGAATACTTTGCGTACGTGATTGCGCGGGCAAAGCAGCTTCACCACCCCCGCGTGGCCGCGGCCGATCATCCGGTTCTTTAGTTGAATGAGGCAATGTATTGCCGTGCTGTCGAGATATGTGACCTGGGATAGGTCGATCACGGCAACATCGGCATCCGTTGCCCGGCTGAGTTCCATTGTTAGTGAGTCCTTTGAGTTGAGATCCAATTCTCCATCGAGCGTGACGCCAATCATAATAAAGCGATGACGAGCAGCACGCTTCCCGATCGCGTGCTGTTACCTCCCTTTCTTCGAATATTTCGTAATATTTATACCCGTTTCACGCTGGTCGTCGTGCGTGAAGATGATGCGCGTCATCGCCGAGCGCAAAGATTCCAATTGTTTTCGTATGTGTTCCGGCTACCCGGGAATATAGTAAACGTGAGTCCACTTTTGCAACAAAATGTCGTCCACGCCGGTGTCATTCTGGCCGTTGTACTGTCGGCAAATGGGTTCGCTGTTGCGGCCCCACGATCGATGCAGCCGTATCAGCGCGGCGGCGTGCCGATAATTTCCCAAGTTGCGAGCGACCGAGCAATTGAGCGATACAGCGTTCCCTTGAAGATGAGTGTATCCGTTCATAAATGGATTTTTTCGTTTCATCGAGGCATGAGCGGACACGTGCGGTATAAGGCGCCGGCGAACGTCGTCTTTGACGGCAAGGGCGTGCCGGCGAAGTTCAGGTCGTTGTTCGGACAACTCGGAACGCCGCTCACGTGGAGTCGGATCTACCGGCTTCACGTCGTGAAGCGCGATCGCGTTAATGGCGGCTACTGCGTCGTTGCCGGCGTTCCTCGAAAGCGTTCGCAAGTTGAGCGCGTCGTCATCAAAGACACGCCGTCGTCACCGATTCTAGCGACGTGGTATCTCCAAGGCGGATGGACGATCAACGGGGCTATCCAGGAGCAACATCAACGAAAGTATCTGCTTCCAAAGCACGCGGCGCTCGACATTTCGGGGCATGGCTATAAGATTCACACCGACATGTTGTACGGCCGATACGCGGTGGTGACGCGTCCCTCGACAAGCCCAGGATGACAGTGGGGTGGTGTCAGGATGATAGTCGGGTTTGATCGCTGATCCAGTTGGTTTCCCATGTTTTTCCGTGGTCGCTTGAAAATGCTTGTTCGAAGTGTGGATGGCCGTTGACGCTGCGTGCCCATCGGTAACGGACGATTACGGGCGTCCCTTTCCAGGTGTCGTCGGCGTAGAACTCGCCCATGCCGTTTGCATTGAAATGGCCGACTTGTGGAGGTGGAATTAAGCCGCGTTCGCGCGTTCCCCACCAGAGCGTCCATTGATGTGTTTGCGCGTTGTACATTCGCAATGTTATGCCGGCGATTGTGCGATTCGGACAGCGGATGTTGGCTTCTTCGAGGTTTCCGCTGCCGCCCCAAATGCCGCCCCAGATTGCGTGCGTTTCGCCTGTTGCGTTGCAGTCGTACCATTCGTGGCTGTTTTTGAGCCGTTCTTTCAAAATGCGAAAGTGGTAGTGCCAGGTGCCGAGTAAGAAATCGAAGTCTTTGCTGCCGTCGCGCGTCGTTGGTGTAATCCGGGCGGCTGCACCGGATTCGGCGCCGCTTGCGGCTATGAACGGCGTCAGGGCGGCGGCGACCGCGAATAGCAGCGCCGAGAGCGAGCGAAGCGAGCGGTGAGTCATGCTGACTAGTATACTAGGACTATTATTGTAGTCAAGTGCGGCAAGGAAACGGAGCGTGGCGGTCCTTCGATTGCGCTGCGCTCCGTTCAGGATGACACTGGTGACGCTAGGGGATGCGGTATTTGCGGAGGAGTTGTTGGCGGGATTGGATTGATAGCGATAGTGGTTTGCGCGTTGTTTGAGTTTTTGCGGCGGCGATTTCGGTGTCGAGATCGCAGCCGATTCGTAAGTGGGCGATATATGCGGGGCCTAAGCCCGATGACGTTGCGGACTCGCCTACGATGGTTCCAAAATCGTCGATGCTGTTTGCGAAAACGAGTTCGGGTGTTCCGGGTGGGACGAGGCTGTTCAAGTCGACGGCTTTTCCGTTGTGATAGATGAAAGCACGCACGGTTGCGAAGTTTGCGCCGTAGGAGTTGCCGACGACGTCACCTTCGTCGTTGATTGCGTTGCCGAAGCTGTACGCGTCGCCGGGGAGCGGCGCAATCTTCGTCAATCCGTGTTGTGGCGTCCATACGAATGCGATTGGTTGTAAGTGGCCTGCGTCGTCGCCCGCGCCCGGCATGTTGATGAAGCCGGTAACCGCACCGCGGTCGTTGATCGCTTGCGGCGTGTTCCATGATTTCGAGCCCGGATCAAAGAGTTCGCTTACCGAACCGTAGCGCCAAATCACCGGGTGCTTTGCGGTGAAACGTCCGACGGCTTGATCGCAGAGTCCGGAAATTCCCACCGCTTCGCCGAGATCGTTGATGGCGGTTGCGGCTCCATCGGGATCACCGCTCAGCGTCGGTAATCGATGCGCGTGGTTGGTCGCATCCCACAATACGGGTTGGAACTGCAACACTTGGCCGTTCGTGCACGTCGGATCGTGCGTCGTGTTTTCGGCCCAGCCGACGATTTGGCCCTCGTCGTTGTTGCCGGCTGCGTAGCCGTCTTGACCGCCGAGCGTCGGTAACGGAGTCATCCGATTGTTCTGCCATCGGAATCCGACGCAAACGTGGCCCGTCGGCGTGATGACGGGCAAGAAGAAGCCCGTGCAACTCCACGGTTCGTTGTACGTATTCGTGGCAGCCGTTTCCGAAATGCCGGAAATGACGCCGAAATTGTTGAGGTTCGGCCACGACACGGCGCTGTTGGGTCCGCCGAGGGTCCCGAGATCTCGTCCTTTTCCATCGATCCAGAGTGCGGCGTGCGATACGACGTCGCCGGCGGGATCGGCTGCGCCGACGACCCATTCCCGCTCATTGATGCTTGCGGCATTTCCGAGCACGCCGCCGAATGTCGGCAGGATCGTGACCCGATACGATGTGTTCGTCGTTTGAATGTGCGATTCGCTGGAAGATGACGACGGCGGTGTCACGTTTCCGGAAGAACCACCGGCGCCGCTGCACGCAGTAATGGAGAGCGCCCCCGCAAGGGCTATGAAAATGCGTAGTCTCATGACATCTCCTCCTGCATCGAAATCTAGCGATGGAGGCGATGCCCGTCGTTCACAATGAGACGATGGCCGACACAATCGGACGATGTGCGAACGCTACTGCGCTTGACGGCGGATCGTCGCGGGCGAGACTCCGTGGAGGCGGCGCATATGACGCGAGAGATGGCTTTGATTCGCAAAGCCGGCTTGCAGCGCGATGTCTGCAAGCGAAGCGTCACCGTGCACGAGTAAGTCCAGCGCACGTTCGACGCGCGCATTGATCACATACTGGTGAACCGGAACACCGACAGCGTTTCGAAACAAGACTTTGAAATGCGACGGGCTGACGTTCGCGACCGCGGCAAGTTCTGCGAGCGATAGGTCGCGTGCGATGTTTTCACGGATGTAGTTGAGTACGCGCGTGAGCCGGCCCTTCGGCATGCCGGCGGGACGCGGCGGCACTTTCGGCCCGTAGTTTTTCAATAAACCGACGGCGAGCGCGCAGCCGAGACTTTCGGCGTAGAGCCGGCCGAGCGGCGCATCTGATTGCAGTTCGTCGAGGAGTCCCCAGCAAATGCGTTCGATGCGCGTATCTTTGACGTGCAGTTGCGGCGCGATGGCGATGCGGTCGCCGTTGACGCCGAGCGATGACGCGGTTTCGCGCATGAACCATGGTGTGATGCCGATCGTGAGTTTGCTAGTCGGCGCCGAGATTTCCCAGATGCGCGAGTAGCCGGCGGGGACGACTTTGATGTCACCCGGGACTTGCAAGCGGTGCACGTGTTGATCGTCGCAGCGGCTGGTCACGATCACCGGCGTGCCGACGTGCATGCTGATGCTGTGCTCTTCGAAGTAATCGTCGGAATAGCCGTCGCTTGCGTCCCACCACACCGCTTCAAAGCCGCGCCAGCCGAATTCGCGACTGGCTTTGCGAGCATGAAAAGCGATCGGCCGGTCGATGCGAAGAACCCACTCCCGCTCTTCCATGCCCGCGCAACGTACGAGTGCACTGTTTGTGACAGCATGGCCAGCAATACTAGCCACCCTTCGCACGTCTACTGTTCAACAGCGCCCACAATGTGACGCTTACGGTGATAACCGCGCCGATGGCAGCGGCTGCGTGGTACACCGTCACAAAAAAAGTGTCAACGGCATGCATTTCTGGTCAGTTCACCCTCCATGCAGCACATTGTAAGTCGGGCGTATGCCAGTAGTGCGGCACGGATTGGTGTAAAAAACGTTCGCGCTAGCTTAGAGTAGCAGACGTGCAGAGCGGCCCTTCGACAAGCTCAGGATGGCAGGTTGGTTGCGCTCACGTTGATGCGGTGGGGGCGAAGCTTTTTTCGCGGCCTTCTCGGCGGATGACGAAGCCGACGCTGGTCAGGATGACGAGGCCGATGAGCGCGAAGAGCGTGAAGATCGCCATGGCTTTCGCGTAGTCCGGACCGAACGGCGTGATGAATTGCGTAGCGGCGAGCGATGTGATGATCGGCAACGTGCCGGACGCGATCAAGTTTCCTAATTGATAGACGAAGCCAGGAAATGTTCCGCGCGCGAGCGGAGGTGCGATCTCGTTCAAGTGCGCCGGGATGATGCCCCACGCGCCCTGCACCATGAATTGCATGATGAAGCCGCCGAGCGCAAGTGTTGCGATCGTGGAACTGAACGCCCAGATGGGAATGGCGAATGCTGCGAGCACCGCGGCAATGGTGATGCCGAGCCGGCGGCCGATGCGCTGTGACAATGCGCCGAATGAAATGCCGCCGAGAATCGCACCGATTGCCGCAACCGTGTTTACGATTGCGACTTGATGCGGAGCCAAGTGATGCTGCTTGATCAAGAATGTCGCGTACGGATCTTGCGTGCCGTGCGACATGAAGTTGAACATCGCCATGAATACGGTGCCGTAGATAAACAACGGAAAGAAGCGCTTCACCGCATCGAGCAACACGTCGGTGCCGAGCGCGAGACGTTCCGCTTTGTTTGCCTCCCATGCGGGCGATTCCGGAACTTGCGTACGGATGTAGAGAATCAAGAGCGCGGGAACCGCACCGATGATGAACATGCCTCGCCATCCGATGTACGGATAAAGCACTCCGTATGTAAGGCCGGCGAGCAGATTGCCGACCGCGTAGCCTTCTTGCAGAATTCCGGAGTAGAGGCCGCGGCGTTCCGCGGGCAACGATTCCATCGCGAGCGCCGCGCCGAGTCCCCATTCGCCGCCCATTGCGATGCCGAAGATCGCGCGCAGAATCAGGAAGATGGTGAAGTTCGGCGAGAATGCGGTGAGCAGTTCGATCAGCGAGTACAGCGCGATGTCGATCATCAGCGGCGTACGACGCCCGTAGCGGTCGGCGAACCACCCAAAAATAAACGCACCGACGGGACGCAGTGCGAGCGTCAGCGTCGATGCGATTGCGATTTCGGTGATGGAACGTACGAAATCGTGTGCGAGATGTGGGACGACGAAGATGACGAGGAAGAAGTCGTATGCGTCGAGCGTCCAGCCGAGGAAGCTCGCGACGAAGGTCTTCCTCGCCGCCGACGTCACGGATGCATGCTCGCTGCCGGTGAAGCGCTTACCCCCGCGGATGGATTTGCAACAGGCGACGTGCTTGCATTCGGCGATGCGCTTGCGGCTGGTGACGCACTTGCGCTCGGCAGTTCATCACCGTAGAGCACGAGGAGCCACGTTTCGTCTTTTTTGACCTGAATCTTCGGCATCGTTAATTGGAATCGCAGCGTATCTTTGTCGAGTTTCGATTGCGAGTACGTGCCCATGAAGTCGTCGCTGGTTTTCTTCTTTTTCACGGTCTCGTGAAACAGTTGCACCGCGAAGCCGCGCCCGCCGATTTGCTCTTGCGGAAGCGTGAATTCCGCAATCGCTTTTCCTTGTAACACTTCATCCGTGTCCGTCTTCAAGCGGATTTCCATGAGGGCGACCGTTGCAACGGCTTTCGGATCGGGATTGATCATCTTCGGCGCGTTTTTCGGCATGGCGGACGATGCGAGCATGATGTGCGCGGCGGATGCCGATGGTGATGACGATGCGGACGGCGATGCAGACGCGCCCGGTGAGATCGAAGCGTCCGGCGACGGAATTGCAGCGCCAAGATCGGGTACGTCAGTCGGATCCGCAGACGGCGACGGTGAAGCGGACGGCGATGCAGACGCTTTTGCTCCCGCTTTCGTTCCGGCTTTCGTCTTCGCGTTATCGTCGGTGACGTTGAAGCTCAGCTTGCACGAGAATCCTTGATCCTCGGGACACGCGATGCCGTTCGGCGCATCGCTAAACGCGAATGATGCGAAGCCGCTCGGCCCCGGAGTCGATGCGCCGACACCCGGCGACGGACTCATCATCGGCGGCGGCGACATGTTTCCCGGTACTTGCTGCGCAGCTTGCGGATTCATGGGTGGACCCATTCCGCCCGGCGCTTCCGTGCCTCCGGAACCGAAGCTTCCTTGGCATGCAGCGAGCGACAATGCGAGAGCGCCCTTCGACAAGCTCAGGGTGACACGTTTCAATATGGCACGTTTCGAACGAGGGAATGTCATTCGCGGGCATCGACCTTTCGGCGGAGTTCTTCGGTGAATCCGGCAATCGAAACGGTGCGTTTCTCTTCGATGCCGCGTTCATTTACGTTCACCGTGCCGTCAGCGGCTTCTTGTTTGCCGACGACGAGAATGTACGGCACTTTCTGCGTCTTCCAATGGCGGACTTTATAACCCAGCTTCTCATTGCTCTCGTCGACATGCACGCGGAAGCCTTCACCTTGCATGCGCGCGCCGATTTCTCGCGCGTATTGGAGTTGGTGCTCGGAGATCGGCGCAACGACCGCTTGAATCGGAGCAAGCCAAGCGGGGAATGCACCGCCGAAATGCTCGATCAGAATACCGAAGAAGCGTTCGAGCGAGCCTGCGAGCGCGCGATGAATCATCACCGGCGTGTGATCGGCACCGTCGGCTCCGCGATACTTCAGATCGAAGCGTTGCGGTAAGACGAAGTCGACTTGCACGGTACCGAGCTGCCATTTGCGCCCGATTGCATCGCGTACGTTGATGTCGAGCTTCGGACCATAGAACGCGCCGCCGCCTTCGTCGAGTGAATATGCGAGGCCGTACCGTTCGAGCGCTTTGCGGATCGCCTCTTCGGCAATGGGATCGGTGTCGCCGCGCATCTGCGGTTCGCGCGTCGAGAGAAAATACTCGAAATCGTCGAAGCCGAACGCTTTCATCAAACGCAGCGCTTCATCGAGCGTCTGTTCGAACTCGGCTTGCAATTGTTCCGGCGTGCAGAACAAGTGCGCGTCGTCTTGCGTGAATCCGCGCACGCGCGTCAGGCCGTGCATGACGCCCGAACGTTCGTAGCGGTACACGGTGCCGAATTCGGAATAGCGGATCGGCAGTTCGCGATAGCTGTGCTGACGGCTGCGATAGATCAGAATGTGTCCCGGGCAATTCATCGGCTTGAGCCGGAAGCGTTGCTCCTCGACTTCGAGCGCGCCGAACATGCCGTGCGCATAGTTCTCGAGGTGTCCGGAGATCTCGTACAGTTTTTCGCTCACGACATGCGGCGTTACGACCGGCTCGTATCCGCGGTCGCGCAAACCTTCACGGATGAACTGCTCGATGATGCCGCGCACGAGCGCGCCCTTCGGATGCCAAAAGACGAGGCCGGCGCCTGCATCCTCTTCGATCGAGAATAGGTCGAGTTCCAGACCAAGCTTGCGGTGGTCGCGCTTTTGCGCTTCCTCGATTTGCGTGAGGTACCGCTCGAGCTCGCCTTTGTCGTACCATGCGGTACCGTAGATGCGCTGGAGCATCGGGTTATGCTCGTCGCCGCGCCAATAGGCGCCCGCAACATTGAGCAACTTGAGCGCGCCGATTTCACCCGTGGTATGGGCGTGGCCGCCGCGGCACAAGTCGGTGAATCCGCCAATCGTGTAGAGCGTGATCGGCTCATCTTCTGGGATCTCGCTAGCAATCGCTACCTTATAAGGGTTGCTCTTGAAGCGCTCGATCGCTTCGTCCCGCGTTACTTGCTCGCCGGTCATCTCGTAATTTGCGCCGACGATCTCGCGCATGCGGGCCTCAAGGCGTTCGAGGTCTTCCGGCGTGAACGGCGCGCCGCGATCGAAGTCGTAATAGAAGCCGTTTTCGATGGCCGGGCCGATCGTCGGCTTCGCTTCGGGAAACAAATCCTGGACGGCGTATGCCAGTACGTGCGCCGCGGTGTGGCGCAGTTCGGGAAGGCTCGTCTTGTGGGCGGTTTCGGGCATAGAGGACGCCGATTCGTCATCGGCGGGGTCGATCCTTAGAGTGCGGGGAAGCTCGCAACATTAAGAAAGCCATAAACGAGCGTTAAAGTCACTTTAGTTTGCGAACCCGCACGATAACAACGGAGCTTCCGAGCTGGTGGCGTTTTGCTATAGGAGTAATTTTTTGATGCGTAAGACCATCGCTCTCGTGCTGATGGCCCTTATGGTGGCCTGTGGCGGAGGCGGCGGCCATGCCTTTGCAGGCACTTCGTTGCTTGAGACCGGTTCAACTCTCGTCTACCCACTCATGAATCTGTGGGTCGCTGATTATCAGAAAGCACATAGCGACGTGCAGATCACCACGCAAGGAACCGGTAGCGGCACCGGTATCTCGCAGGCGATCGCCGGCGTGGCGCAGATTGGCGCTTCCGATGCGTACCTGCCCGACGGACAAATGAAGAGCAATCCGATGCTCAACATTCCGCTCGCGATCTCGGCGCAGCAAATCAATTACAACATCCCGGGCATCAGCTCGAGCGAGCATTTGAATCTCTCGGGTCCCGTTCTCGCCGGCATCTATTCGGGCGACATCAAATACTGGGATGACTCGAAGGTCAAAGACATCAATAAGGCGCTCGCGTCGAAGCTTGCGCATCAAGAGATCGTTCCGATCCATCGCGCGGACGGCTCCGGCGATACGTTCATCTTCACGCAGTATCTCTCGAAGTCGACCGCGTCGTGGCAGAACGGACCCGGATACGGCACGACAATCAGTTGGCCGTCGGTCGGTAACGCCGTCGGTGCTACCGGAAATCCGGGTATGGTCCAGACGTGCCAGAACACGAAGTACTCGGTTGCGTACGTCGGCGTGAGCTTCCTGAGTCAAACTGAAAAAGCCGGCCTCGGTTACGCGGCGCTGCAAAACAAGGGCGGCAAATTCGTTCTTCCGGCCACATCGACGATCTCAGCGGCGGCGACGGCCACGCAGAAGGCAACGCCCGGCGACGAGCGCATGTCGCTGATCTTCGCGCCCGGCGCAAATTCATACCCGATCGTCAATTACGAATACGCGATTGTGAATCCGAAACAACCGGATAGCGCGAAGGCTGCGGAACTCAAGAAGTTCCTCAGTTGGGCACTCACCTCGGGACAGAGCGAAAAGTATCTCGGCGCAGTCCACTTTCTGCCGCTTCCGGCTTCGACTGTGAAGCTGAGCCAAGCGCAAATCAATAAGATTCAATAAGAAGGTAGCATGGCTGCAGCCAACATGGCCGTTCGTAGTGGGGACACTGTGAAAGCGATATCCCCTGCTGCACTCCAACGAATTAGCGCGCAGCTCGGCTTGCGAATCCTCACGGGAGTCGCAGCGTTGCTGAGTTCCGCAATTATTTTTTTGATGCTGTTCTTTCTGATCGCGTATGCGTATCCGGCGATCAGGTTCAACGGACTGCAGTTTCTGACAAATCCCATTTGGAACATCGGCAATCAATACGCAAGCGGCGTTACGATGCGTAACGGCTTCTCCGGTCCGCCCGGGGCATCGTTCGGTGCGCTGGTGTTTATTTTTGGTTCGGTGCTGAGCGCGGTGTGCACGATGGTCGTCGCCGTGCCGCTTTCCATAATGGTTGCATTGTCGCTCGTTTATCGCGTGCCGCGTCCCCTGCGACCGTTGACGAACGCGCTTGTCGAATTGATGGCCGGTATTCCATCGGTTGTGTACGGCTTGTGGGGGCTCGTCGTACTCGTGCCGTGGATTGCCGGTTCGTTCGGTCCCTGGGTGACGGCGCATCTGGGTTTTATCCCATTCATCGGCGGATCTGCGGGCAGCGGCAATGGGCTCGTTGCGTCGGTGTTCATTCTCTCGCTGATGGTCATCCCAATTATGGTGGCGACCACGCGCGACGTTATTCTTGCGCAATCGAACGCGATTTTTGAAGCGAGTATGGCGCTCGGCAGCAGCAGCTGGCAAGCAATGACGCGCGCAGTGTTACCAAGCGTGCGCGGGGGCGTCGTTGCATCGGTGCTGCTTGCGTTCGGTCGTGCGATCGGCGAGACAATGGCGGTATTGATGGTGTGCGGCGCTGCGATCAATACGTTTCCGCACAACGTCTTCGCGCCGATCAATACGATTGCGGCCGTGATCGTCTCTCAGTTGGAGTCGGCACTCACCGATTCTACCGGCATGGCACAGCGGTCGCTTGCGGAGCTCGCCGTCGTCCTTTTTATCATCACGCTCCTGATCAATGTCATTGCGCGCAGTATCATGCGCGGCGCGGACCGGCGTGAAGGGCGCGGTGCGGCATGAAGACGGCAAATATTTCCGAACCGCTTCATGGCACGGCGCCGAGCACGTGGATCAGCCGCGGCTGGTGGGGCATCAGCGTTGCGTGTCTGGTTGCGGTGCTCGGTCTGTTGTTTTCGATCTTCGCGTTTGTCATCGGGCGCGGATTTCCGGCGCTCAAACCGTCGATCTTCGTCACGGTGACGAGCGGCACCGCAGGCGGTCTTGCGAACGCAATTACGGGAACGATCATGCTGGTCGTGATCGGGCTGGTGCTCGTTATTCTCGTCGGGCTCGGAACGGCCGTGTGGACCGTCGAGTTTGCACCAAAGTGGGGCAAACGCATCATTCGGTTCATGATCGATGTGCTTGCCGGAGTGCCGTCGATCGTCGTCGGCTACTTTCTTTACGTGGCTTTAGTCGAAGAAGCCGGCTGGGGCTTCTCGCTGATTGCGGGATCGCTCGCGCTTGCGATCTTCATGTTGCCATATGTCGTGCGCGCGGCGGACGTCGCGCTGACGAACGTGCCGCGGACGATGCGCGAAGGCGCGGTGGCACTTGGTGCGCGGCCGGCGATGGTCGTTGCGTCGATCGACTTTCCGTACGCATTGCCGGGTATTCTCACCGGGTTGCTCGTTGCGACGGGCATCGGACTGGGTGAAACGGCGCCGTTGATCTACACCGCCGGCTGGTCGAATTACATGCCGACATTGCATCCGACACATTCGCCCGTCGGATATTTGACATACGTCGTCTGGACGTACATCAGCCAGCCGTTCGAAGAGTCACATCAACTCGCATATGCCGCTGCGGCGTTGCTGATGATCTTCGTTTTCCTCACGAACCTGCTCGCCCGCAGCTTCGTCGAATACCGTCTCAACCGCGGGCGAACGTCGCGCTAGTTACACGAACAGGTTAGTGCTCAAGCGTCAGTGGGGCAAAGCCCGCCGGCGCTTTTTCTTCGCCGGGAATGTGGTTCGGGATGATGCTGAGCGACGAGCACGATTCTTTCGGCGGGACGCCGACGTCTGCGACGATTGCTTGCGATGCAGCGATCGGAAGTTTCGTTCCGGTCAAACGTTCGGGGTCGAATCCGCCGAGAAGATCCGAAAGACGCGGGTCGGTGTCGCGCGGGCCTTCGGGAAGATACGGTGCTTCGTCCGGAAGCGATGCGAGCGCGGGGAGATTGAAGATGCGGCCAAGCATCTTTGCAAACGACGTATGATCGGAAAGGTCGCTGACGATTGCATGATCCTTCGCGTAAGGAGAGATGAGCATCGCCGGAACACGCGGGCCGTCGCCGCACGGGTGGCCGTCGGGGCAGCGTTCAAATTGCGGCGGCGACATGTGATCGTAGAAGCCCTCGGAGTCGTCCCATGTGATGAAGATCACGGAGTCGTTCCAGTACTTGCTCTTCGCGATTGCATTGACGAACGTTGCAACGAACGCTTCGGATACTTGTGAATCAGAATATCCCGGATGGTCGTCGTCGCCTTGAAACGTTTTTTGAACGTATGCGCTTGTGTTTGCCGGCTTGAAACCAAACGGGTCCTGATATCCGCCCTTCACGAAAACGACGCCACGATCACCAAGCGTTCCCTGTTGAATCGCCGGAAGCAGGTCATTGAGGTTGTGCACGCCGCGCCAAAAATAGTCGTTGTTGCGCAAGTACCCGAAGTACTGAAGCGCGTTGTGATGCGTTACGTAGGGCGAGTGGCCGTCTTGCGGCGTGGCACCGAAGCCTTCTTGATACCAGCCCCACGGAATTGCCGGCGCGCCTCGCTGAGCGAGTGACGCGACGTCGTCCTTTATGTCATCATCATCGCGCTTAGCGTTGCTGGCTTCTTTCCCGGAAAGCGTGAGGAACAAGGTAGCAAAGGTGAGATCGTCCTGCGTCGTCTTCGGAGTTTGACCGTCGCCATACGGGCCGAACGCGGGCGGGAGATCGTCGACGACCGGAACGCCGGAACCGTTCGCGCTTGATTTGAATGCCGTCTTCGGATGTCGCGCCCACTGGGTCTGTCCGGTCTGCGCAGCAATGAGGTCGATGTTGCCGGGTGTCGACGGGGCGTACATTGCTTGAAAGAAATGATCGAAAAGTGTGAAGTTATGCGCGTATTGCCAATAGTACGGAATCATGTCGCAGTCTTCGAACGCCATCGTCAACAGGCCGACGCGTTGCGCGTCCTCGCGTGAGTCGCCGCGCGCAAGCAGTCCGAATTCCTCGGTCGGAACGAAGAGATCCATTCGGCCGCCGTCCGATTTTGTGATTAACGCTTGACGCGCGTGGTTGGCGTCTGCCGTGTCGGGAGCGGTGATCCGAAACGGTGTCACCCATTGATTTCCGAGCGGATCGTACTGCCGGAAGCCTTGCGTCTGTGCGAGCGTCGACGTGAGGTTCTCCGCGCCCGGAAACGTGCCGAAGTACGAATCGAACGAGCGGTTTTCTTGATAGATCACGAAAACGTGCTTGATCTTCTGACGAACGAGCGCTGCGAGCGCCTCGTCGGACGACGCTTGCGGCGCCGGCGTCTGCGCATGCAGCGGCGCCCCGTAGAAGAGGAACGAGAGCGAAAAAAGAGCGGCGAGAATGCGCTTCACAAGAACCCTCCAGTGTCGGCTACCATTTCGCAGCAGGGACGCGTCCAACATGCACGACGTTAACAAGAGGTGGAGGCCTGATGTCGTCGTGCAGCTGTCGATGATTGCTGCCGCGTTGCTGATCGGGCTCGTGCGGCAGCCGCGATTCCCGCCCAGCCGCAGAGCGGTCGTCTCGTTTTCGCCGTCGTCGTTACGCGGCACGGCGTGCGCGGCTACCGGCCTCAACAGTCGGCTCGTGCGCAAAGAATGGACGAACGAATCGACCGATCCGGTGAATCTCCGTCCGTGCTGAATCCGAAGTTGGACACAGTGCGCTAGTTAACGGCCGCGCTTTGAATGCTTGGGTGGACGCCCGGCCGGTAGCCGGCGGCGAACACTGCGACGATCGGTTCCGGCGTCAACACTTGTACCTCACCGTGCGTTGGACGGGTTCGCCGCGCGGTATATCCCGAGTCCGACCAGCGGTAGAGTGAGTCGCCCAAAGTCAACCACGGCTCGTCGTCGACTGTAACGTACGTTCCATCGGGTAATTGATCGATTGGTGCGGCATACGTTCGTTTTCTTCGATTCTGCAGCTCGGCTCGCGTGCAATACATCATCGATTGCATCGGCGCCCGCGGTTGCGCCGTGTACCGTTTCCCACAGCGCGCGAAAGCGCTTGTAGTCCGCATTGCGGCATTCGGCGCACGGACGGTGCCCGGCGCTAAACGCCGCCGCTTCATCAAGGAAGAAGAGATGCGTCCAGCGATTCGGCTGCATCACCTCTCGACGACGCCCGCGAAATTCCAACACGCATGCGATCCATCGCTTTACTTGCCACGGCCGCACGATTTCTTTGCGCGCATTGTGGACGATGCCGCGATTTCCCGTCATCGTTCCTCGCCCGGGAAGCGCGACGATCTCTCCCGACGGTGTTACGCGATTCTGCAATGGCATACCGATTTAACTACGAGACAGACGCAAAAAAAGCTCCGTAAAACAACGGAGCCTTTCTACAATGGTGTGCGTGGTAGGGATTGAACCTACGACCCCCACCGTGTCAAGGTGGTGCTCTCCCACTGAGCTACACGCACTCGGGCTTCGGACAACCGGGGCAGTATACCAAACCGGTTCGGGCGGAGTCAACGGATTGGTGAAGACCGCCGGGTAACCCTTCTTGCGCGCTCTTGCGAGCGGGAAGGCAAGCGTGGTAGAGTTGTACCTCGCTACTTTGATCGCATGAAAGGAGGCACGAACAATGCCCGGATTTACAAACACGAACAATTGCGGCTCACTCGTGCCGTCGCGAGGCGGACTGATCACCGCTGTGCCTTCATGTCGAAATCGTAGCGTCGCGCGCACGTAACGTTCGCGCACCCGTTCGATTCTGAAGGCCTCCAGCGCACGCTCGGAGGCCTTTTCATTTCATCACCTGTTTTGTTAATCGAGGACATCATGGACTTATGGCATGAAGCCGAAATCCGTGTACGTCGCGATGATGCTCTTGCTTCCGCCAAGCGCGCGCGTCAAGCGCGGCTGTGTGAAAGCGCTCGAAGTACGAGCATCCGCGTGATCGCGGCTGACGGCGCACAATACGCGAGCGACGTGCTCGCCCATCTTGCAGCAGTGCTTCGGGGAGTTTCGCGCGCATGATGCGGAGGCTCAGAAATCATTGATCGTCAAGTCACCGCCGGCCCAGTACTGCGTGAATTCCGCGCGGTACTGCTGGGCGGCGGCCGGATCGCCCAGGTCGGTGAGCGCCACGCTCATACCGAAGAGCGCGCGTGGACGCCGCGGATGGTGCGCGAGAATTGCCGCAAAGGTATCGCGCGCCTTCGTATACTGACCCGCGCGAATCAGCAATGCACCCAGCGCTTCGTCTGCGGGGTAGAACGGAACGAGTTCTGTAACCGCCGCCTGCGCCATCACTTCTTGCTGCAACGTCGCGATCGCGTCGTTGATTTTCCCCGATGCCTCCTCTGCGCGCGCGCGCTCGATATACGGAGGCGGTGAGAGATTTAGATGTGTTCCTTCCAGTGCGCCGAGGCGTTGGGACCACGTCTTTGCGTCCGCAGCGTCCCCGCAAAGTAACGCCGAGCTTAATGCAACATAGGCGTCGTGCTCGGCGTACCCGGCCGGATGGAGCGCCCAGGCGCGATCGCTGGAGTGTAGCGCGGCTCTGCAATCGCCGAGTTCGATCCACGTATGCGCCGGCATGTGCGCGAGGTGCTCTTCGGGTTCGACGAACGTCATCGCGTCGAGTCGCTGCGCGCACGCAATCGCCGGCGTTCGATCCGGCGCATTATCATAGATGTGGATGCAGAGATGATTGGCAAAGAGATGCTGCGGATTGCGCGTTAGTACGGTCTGCGTTAGCCGGAGAATCTCCGCTGATGTGTCGTCCGCGGGCGTTGCGTCAGCGTTCCAATTCATGCCGTGACGTTCCATCAGGTCTTCAACCAGGATCATCGCGCCGTCGTCGTCATTCGGATATGTAGCGACGTACTGCTCCATCGCGGAACGATACGCAAGCTCGTCATGGTCGCGATCGGCGTACGTGCCCGCGTAGCGCGCGGTCACCGCTTCGACGAGCGCGCGATCTTGTACCGATGCGGCCGCCACATACGGTGCGGCCTTCGCGATTGCCGCTTGCGACGCCGCGAAGCGCGTGGCATTCAGACCGTTGTTGAGATCCGTTCCCCGGGCAAGCGCCTCTCCCCAATACGCGAGCACTTGACTCGGATCTGCCTGCTGTGCCGCGACAAACTCCTTCGCTGCTTGTGGGCCCGCGTAGGCGTAGAGATCGGTGAGGCCTGTTGAGAACGGCGTTTGCGCGGCAAGGGATCCCGCGAGCGCGAGGGCGAGGATCATATGAAGCTGCGCTGCGGCCCCGCTTCGAACTGTGCGATCGCGTCACGCCATTGCAGCGGAACGACGATCGTTGTGCGGTTGACAAAGTCGTAGGCCACGACGGTCGTCGTTCCATAGGCAGCGCGCGTACTCGCGCTTTCGCTCCAAATCTCGTATGCAAAGTCCCACGACTTCGTGCCCACGCGCGCGACCTTGATTCCGATCGCGACCGTTTCGCGATAGTGGAGCTCGCGTTCGTACGTGAACTGAATGTTAGCTTGAATCATTCCGCGCTCGCCGTTGATCGGCGCGTTCATCACTTGCGCGAAGTACTCGGCGCGGATCGCCTCGCACCAGCGGATGTATGCCACGTTGTTCACGTGCTGCATCATGTCGACGTCGGAGAAGGGCACGGTAAAGCGCATTACAAGAGGGAATCCTTCGAGCATCGCTTCGGGCGGTTCTACTGAAGGCGCTGGACAACATGCCCTCTGATAGGATAAACTCCCACCTTGTCCAATCGTGGTTGGGCACTTCGGGCGCGTAGCTCAGTGGGAGAGCATCCGCTTCACACGCGGGGGGTCGTTGGTTCAATCCCAACCGTGCCCACCATCTAGGTAAGTCCGAAAAAAAAGCGCGACGTGGCGCTGTAGCTCAGTTGGTTAGAGCGCCGCCCTGTCACGGCGGAGGTCATGGGTTCGAGCCCCACCAGCGTCGCCATCTTAAAGAAGCCCCGGTGCATCGTGCCGGGGCTTCTTTGTTATCTTCCGTCGCCGTCTTGCCGGTTGCTTGGTGGAGCTACGGGTTGGTGCCTACCGGAATCATCGCGTGCGCGTATGGCGTGTCCGCCCACATAACGTACGGCTTAGATGGGTCGGCGTCGGCCGTCGATGGATACCCCATGGCTTTTGCCGCCGGTCCAACGATCATGACGTGCGGACCGGTCGTTATCCAATGATTCGTTGACGTCGGCGTCCTTGCGAATGGATCGGTGTTGCTTGCGCCGTCGTCGCCGCCCAGCATGTACACGAAACCGTTCTCACTCGGTGGAGCGGTCTTCGTCATCAATGAATGCATCCAGGCCATCGCGTTTTTGTCGGCGCACATCGGCGTCTTAGGGTCGACCATCATACACGTAAATCCGTCCGAACCCGGCTGAACGGTGCGCATCGATCCATCCTTCTGCATCTGGACGATCGTCGCGCCCTTTACAACTGACGCCGGTGCGCCTTTCATGACTTGAGCGATGTACGCCGCATCTGAGGCCTTGCCCGTCATTTGAGCTTGGCCGTTCGTTACTGACGCTATCAGCGAAAGTGAAATTGACGACGAAAAAACGATGTACCGTTTGAAGTGCAATATCATCTTCATATGCAACTCCCAGCACGAATGCTAGCCGAATCGTAACACCGGCACGCGAGAGAATCAAATCGTGATACGCTTAAATCCCGCACGCACCGCCATGTAGCTTCGCGCGCGCGGACTTTTCGTTCGCGTGACTCAACGCACGGCAATTCCTCCGCATGCGGCAGTTCAGTGAGGAATAAAGCGTGAAACGAAACATCCATCTCTTCTCGGCCGGATTGCTCGCATTGATTCTGGCCGGCTCGCTTATTGTTGCGTCGAACGGTCAGGCGAGGAGCGCGGTGCTCGCCATCGTTACGTGCGCGACCACGGCGCCGTGCACGGGTGGAACGAACTTCAGTACGGGACCCGGAGTACAAGGTCAGAGTGCAAAGGGATACGGTGTCGTCGGCAACACAACATTCGCTAGCACGAACAACGCCGCGGTCTTCGGGTTGTCGACGAATTCGATCGGCGTCGTTAGCCAAAGTACGAATTATCTCGGCCTCTATGGTTCGGGCCCGACATACGGCGTGTACGGCTCCTCAGGCAACGGCTACGCCATTGTCGGCGTGAGCAGCGCTACCGGTGCCTATGGTTCCGGAACGAGCTTCCGAATGTACGCGAACACTTCAACCGGCCGCCGCAGCGTCGACGACCGCACCGCGCGCTCCGGTCGCACAACCCGCCGCTGTCCCGGCGGTCGCTGCTCCTCGCGCATCAGTCATCCAACGGCCTTTAGCGTAACAATGCTATGAAACACAGCAAGTATATCTTCGCCGCTACTCTACTACTGTCGATGCAAAGCGTTGCAATCGCCCAAAGCCCGCCGCCGACGACGTTCGTGTACAAGATGACAATGGGCGCAGGCCCGGGAAGCGGCTCGATGGATTACACGATGGACGTCGCGATCAAATCCACAAACGCAGATGGATCGCGCGCCGCTGCCTTGACGCTTCATGCAGCAAAAATGCCCCCCGTCGACAAGAAAACGTTCGATGCAACAATTACGCCGTTTGGCGTAATCAGCGTCGCAAGCACCGGCGAAATGCCAACGGGACATTTTAATCCCTTTAGTGCGGCCCAGGCAAAACAAGAGGCGCAAGCGGCGCAGGGACCGATGCTCCAAATGATGGTCGATCCGTTGAATACGTTCGCCGGAGGGCTCTCGAAGGCGCCTTCGTTCAAAAACGGGGCCACGTGGCAAGCGCAATCGGGCGCTGCGATGACGATCATTACCTATACGGTAACGGGTCACGAACAACGCAACGGTCGCGATACGGCGATCATCACGATGAAGAGCGCGCCGAACGGAGCGTCAGTAACGGGCCAAGGAAATTACGACCCCGCCGGACGTCTTGTCGTAGCCGTGCACTGCGAAATTCGGCAAACGGCTGACTCAAAAGAAGCGCAAGTTCTCGACGTGGCGATGATTAGTCCGTAGCGGCACGTCCGCAGCGACGGTCAACGTCGCTTCACGCGCGGAAATCCGCGACTGCATTGCGGTTCGCGGCGACTATTTCTTCACGATCGATTTCCGGGAGTAGCGGCCGACTGGTTAACCGAAGCCGCTCAGCTCGAGCGACAAAAATCCGAAAGGGACCGGCTTCACCATCTAGAATCAGCCCCGGTCCCCGTGCCAAGGTAGCTCAGTCGGTAGAGCACGCGCCTGAAAAGTGCGGTGTCGCCGGTTCGATTCCGGCCCTTGGCACCACCGAACAATCGAAGGCCCCGCATCGCGCGGGGCCTTCGTCTATTATGCCGGGAGTGCTTTGAGGCGTAGTGCCATCCCACACCACGCGATGCCGGAGAAAATGAAGTTGACGCCGACAGCAAATCCGATGAACCACAATGCGGAAAACGGCCACTGTAGCCATAACAGAACGCCGAGGACGATCGCAATAATTCCGCTGAACACCGCCCAGCCGTGCTGCGGGAATTGCGCCCAGAGCGCGTAGATCACACGGAAGATGCCTGCGAACATTAGGTAGACCGAAAGCACGAGCGTCACCGTCAGCGTCCCCGCGAGCGGATAGCGGATCAGCGAGACCCCGACAAAGATCTCTAGCGCTCCGAACAGCAAATACAAAATGATGTGTCCCGCGTTTCGTGATTGAAACGCGGCGACGATCTGCACCAACCCCGCGAGGAGGATGATGATACCGAGCGCGTAGATCGATGCGAGTGTTGCTGTGCTCTCGTCGATGATCGCTAGAACGCCCAGAACCACCAACGCGATCCCGAGCGCCATGAACCATCCCCAGTCCTTATGAGCCGTAGCGAGTCCGGCCCGAATGTCTCCTACAACGTTCATGACTGTCCTTCCTAACCGTAAAGGAAGCGTAGCCGCTGGGACTTTCGATGTGGTGAAGGTCTAAAGAATAGCGCAAAGGGCGGCCGATAACCGTTGCATGAGCACATTTGCCCGCCGCGCGAGTAGCCTTATACTCGCTGCTGTCCTCTCCGTGTGTGCCGCCCGCGCCTTAGCCGCCGGCGCACCCCTGCGCGCAGCGTCCGATGTCTCGTACGCGCCGTTGGAATTCTACTCCGGATCGCATCAATTGCGCGGGTTCGACGTAGACCTTGCCGAGGCGCTTTCCGATAAGCTCGGCACGCCGGTGTCGATCTCCAATCACACGTTCGACGACCTCATTCCAGCCGTTAAAAAAGGCTCGTTCGATCTCGCGATTTCTGCACTGTCCGACACGCGCCAGCGCGAAGCGCAAGTGGATTTCATCGACTACATGCTCGCGGGAAGCGGCATGCTGGTGCCCGCCGGCAACCCGAAGCACGTCTTCGAACTCGGTGCGTTGTGCGGACTTCGCGTCGACGTCCAAAAGGGCACATCTCAGGAAGCGGCGTTAGAAGAACAATCGAAGCGCTGCAAAGACATCGGTCTTGCGGAGATCAAACTCTCGCAATTCCCTACCGACGACGAAGGCTTCAAATTCTTCACGGCGCGCAATTCCGACGTTCACGTCACGGACTATCCCGTTGTGGCGTATCTTGCGAAAACGAACGATCACAAATATGAAGTCGCGGGCCGCCAGTTCGCGCTCGTCCCGTACGGCATCGCGGTGGCAAAGAATAACCCCGCGTTACGTCAGCGAGTGATCGCCGCAATGCAAGCCGTCATTGCCGCCGGCACGTACGACGCGTTGCTGAAAAAGTGGGGACTCGAACAAGGCGCGCTGCGCAGCGTGCCCGTCAATGCGGGCACGCTGTTCTCGCATTAACGAGACGCGATCCTACTGGAGCTGCGCGCGAAGAAAATCGATCGCGCGGGACCACGACTGCTTATCGGCCTGTTCGTTATAGTGGCCGAGTCCCGCGTGGCCGATCGGGTTGGGATTGTTGAATCCATGGTGCGCATCGTAGCGATGAAACTCGTGTGAAACTCCCGCTTCTTTGAAGCGCGCTTCGATGCGACTCACGGCTTGCGGGCTCGCAAAGTCGTCGTGCTCCGCCCAATGGCCTTGCACGGGAGCCTTAATCTGCCCGACGTCACCGGCTTCGGGCGGCGTTACGCCATAAAATGTCACGACCGCATCGACCTCGGCGTCGTTCATCGCGGCAAGCAGCGCGAGGGCGCCGCCGATGCAAAAGCCGAGCACGCCCACCTTTTTCGAACCGGTCGCTTTCAAGTAGTGGACTGCGCCGCGAATGTCTTGCTTGGCGGCGTCGCCGAAATCCAAGTCTTCCACCAAATGGTTCGCTTCGTCGGGAACGACCGCTTTGCGGCCGCGAAATAGATCGGGAACGAGCACTCGGAATCCGGCGTTCGCGAGTTTATCGGCCATCTGTTTGATCGAATCGGTGATGCCCCACCATTCTTCGATCATGACGACGCCCGGCGCATCCGCCGCGCTTCCGTTCACGCTGTAGTAGCCGGGAGCGCGCTGACCGTCAGGCCGCGCGAACTCGATCGTCTCGCTCAAACCCTTGCCCCTTCCTCGGCGTCTTGCCGGTCCAAGTTCTCTTTCTTGTCATCGAGAAGCCAGTCGTTTGCGACGCGAATGCGATCGGCCGTCGCGCGTTCGGCGAGCCATGCGCGAATTGCTTGATCCGAGGTATGCGTCCGGATCGCCTCGTCGAATTCATCAGGTGTTATTCCCCAACGCTCCATGACGCCTCGATCCATCGGACACGGATAGATGTAGTCGAAAATCGTACCCGCCGCTGCCGCGCGGGCCTTGTCATACACGCGTGCGAGCCAAAGCACATCGCCGAGCGGTTCCCGGCCGCGGCGCGGGAACGTCTTACCATCGCGAAAATCAGTAGCCATAGCTGTAACAACGCCGAGCGGTACGAGCGGGTTGCTGCGCGAAAACGCGGCTCGTGAAGCCCGAACCTCGCTGGCATCCCGCTATTGCCGTCGTTGTAGCGCTCGTGCTGTACGAGCGCCTGCCTCCAAAACTGACGTTCGGTCCGATCTGGGTCGCGCCGCTGCTCGTCGGCGCGCTGCTCGTGCCGTTGCTGGTTTTCGGCGAAGGCATGCCGCGCGCGATCCGCAGCACCACGGCTGTAACGCTGATCGCAATCCTCAATTTCTTCAACATCATGTCGGTGATTTTGCTGGTCAACGACTTGGTGAATCCGCATACGAAGCATCACGGGCTCACGGCCGCCGACCTGTTGCAGTCGGGGGCGCTCATCTGGTGCTCGAACGTGATCGTCTACGCGCTGTGGTTCTGGGAGATCGACGAAGGCGGTGTGGAGATCCGCGAAGGCGTTCCGACGGTCGGCGATTCAGAGGCGGACTTTCTCTTTCCGCAATTGACGTTGATCCAGACGCACGCACAGTGCGTTCCGGCAAATTGGCGACCCATGTTTCTCGACTATCTCTACTTGTCGTTCACGAATGCGTTGGCGTTCAGTCCGACGGATGTCCTGCCGCTCACGCGGATCGCGAAAATTCTGATGCTCATCGAGTCGCTGATTTCGTTCATCACCGTCGGACTGATTCTCGCGCGCTCGGTGAACATTCTCAGCTAGTGCATCCTCGTAAGACGGCCGATTGCGGTGTCGAAGCCATGCGGCGGTATTTGTAGCGGACCGCGAAACGGTAAGTCGAGTTCCGCGATCATCAAGAACGTTGCGCCGACGACCGCGGCCAAAGCAAGAATCATCAGCAAATGAGCGCGCGCGCTTGCAACGCGGAAGAAGTACGAAAAGCTGATGGTGATTGCTGCAACGAAGATCATCATCGCCCATACCAAATCCGGCACCGATTCGCCGTTGTTGAAGAGCCGCGTGCGACGCGCATCTAAAAAATTATGCGCGTGTTGGAGCGCGTCAGCTTGAGCCGTCTCCTCGGCGATCGTGCTCGGCGGATACGACTGCACTGCGTTGACGATTAGCATCGCGATGCGTTCAGCATCCTGGCTTTCGAGGCCGGCTTGCATGAGCGGCCACTCGTCACGTATCACGACATGCATGTATGAAAGGACGTTTACGCGCAGCGGCGTCCCGAACTTTGGCGGCAGCGCGTAACTCTCATGATACAGATCCGAAAGCTCCGCAGCCTCCGAGTCGGCACCTTGCGCGGCGCTATCGTACTCTTGCCAGGTAGTGACAACCATGAACGTCATCAGCACGGCGAGGACCGTCCCGACAGTCCCCATGATCGGGCCGGCGACGTCGTTGTGTGTGAAGCCCTCCGCTTTTGCGTAATGATGCCGGACGGCGTATAAGCCCGCCGCGGAAAGCAAGCAGCATCCGCCGATAAAGACGACGGTTGCAACCCAAAGGGGCATGCTGTATACCCACGTCACGGATCAACCGTTCCCTCAAAGGACGGGTTATGGCCTGCAACGAATCGGGCGGGCTGCTGATGGATCGCGCGCGGGTATGATGTAATGGTAGCCTGCGACCTTCCCAAGGTTGATGCGTGGGTTCGATTCCCACTACCCGCTCCACGGCGACGTAGCCAAGTGGTAAGGCAGGGCTCTGCAAAAGCCCCATTCGGCAGTTCAAATCTGCCCGTCGCCTCCAAACTTTTTGCATGAGAATCGCGGTAGTGGGAGCGGGCGCAATCGGCGGATTCATCGCCGCCGCGCTCGCCCGTTCGGGCGCCGACGTCGCCGTCGTTGCACGCGGCGCGCATCTCGACGTCATCCGGCGTAAAGGCATCACACTGGTCCACAGCGACCTCGGCCCGTTTACTGCGCGCGTTGAAGCCAGCACCGATCTGCGTGAACTCGGTACGTTCGACGCCGTCGTCCTGACCTTCAAATCGCACCAGTACGCCGAGCTGTTGCCGCAGCTCGCTGCTGTTGCGGAAACCGAGGCGAGCATCGTGACGCTGCAAAACGGCGTGCCGTTTTGGTTCGTGCGCGCACCGGCGCTCGAGTCCGTCGACCCCGGCGGCCGCATCGGGTCGCTTTTTCCCGACGACCGCATCATCGGCGGCGTCATTCACGTCTCCGGGCACATCGTCGAGCCCGGCAAGATCCATCAAAGCGGCGGAATGCGTTATGCCTTCGGTGCACCGGCCGGCGGAACGAACGAGCGCGTCGCGTCCTTGGTCTCGGCGCTTACAGCGGCCGAACTGGCGCCTGAAGTCGATCCGGACATTCGCAGCACCGTCTGGTTGAAGCTCGTCAACAACGCCGGCCTCAATCCCATCAGTACGCTGCATGGATTGACGATTCGCCAGATGCTCGAACGCACTTCGACGCGCGACGAAGTGCGAATGCTGATGGAAGAGGCGCTCGCCGTCGGGCAGGCACTGGGCGTCGTGACCCATGTCGACATCGAGGCGCGCATCACGTACGCGCAGCGGTTGTCTGACGTTCGCACGTCGATGCTTCAGGATTATCAAGCTGGTCGCGCGCTCGAACTCGATCCGATCGTCGGCGCCGTGATTGAACTCGGCGGCCGGCTCGACGTGCCCGTTCCACATGCACGCGAGGTCTACGGGCGCTTACGTGCGCTTTCGGCGGCGACTGCGTGACCGTTCGCATCGTAGCCGCCGGACTCGACGAGTATGAGTCGGGCCTCGAACTGCGCGCCGAAATGTCGCGCGACTCGCACGAGTCCGTGCCGTGGGACGAGATCAATCCCGACTGGCGCGAGGCGTTCCGCGAATTCTTCACGGCGCGTCAAGCCTTGGGTCGTGCGCAATTGTTTCTCGCCTACGACGGCGCAGAAGCGATCGGAATGTGTATTACCTATCTTGCCGAGCACTATCGGACGGCAGTGCTCGGTCGAACGTACGCGATGCTGCACGGCGTGTACGTCAAACCCGCATACCGGCGTCGCGGTATTGCGCGCGCTTTGACGGAAGCGGCCATCGATTGGGCTCGCGAACGGCAGTGCTACTCGGTGCGGCTCCATGCGAGCGACATGGCGCGTCCGTTGTACTTGAGCTTAGGATTTGAACCGACGACCGAGATGGAATTGCCGCTGCGGTGAGCGACGATCTCGCCATCGAATCTCTCGCCGGCGTCGGCGCCAAATCCGCGCCGCTCTTCCGTGACCTCGGCGTTCACACCGGGCATGACCTCCTGGACTACATCCCATTTCGCTATGATGACCTGCGGTTTCCGACGCCGTCGAACAGACTGGGCGCGAACGGCGGCGAAGAGAACGCGGTCGGCGTCGTCACACACGTGAAAGAACGGCGTGTTCGCGGACTCGAGATCGTCGAAGTACGATTGCGCGACGATGCGGGCGAGTTCACCGCGAAGTGGATCGGGCGCAATCGCTATGTGATCGGACGCTTCAGCGAAGGGATGCGGTTGTTCGTGCGCGGCCGCACGGAACGGACGCTCGCAGGCCCCGTCGTGAACGTCGCGCACTACTCGCAGTTGCGCGAAGATGAGACGTACCACGGCGACATGGTGCCGGTCTATCGCGCCAGCAAAGATCTCCCCACGCGCAAGATCGCAAGCGTCGTGTCAAAGAATCTTCCCCGATTGGTCGCGCTTACCGGCGATGATCCGCTTCCGCCGAGTGTTGCGCGTGAACGGAAGTATGGAACGCTCGCGAGCGCGTATCATGCGGTGCACGCTCCCGCAACGCCGGAAGAAGCTCAAGCAGCGCGCGAGCGCTTCATCTTTACCGAATTTCTCGTGCTGGCGACCGCCGCCGAGATGCGGCGCGCCGAACGTGAGCGCGAGCACGATGCGGACGCGTTGAAAGTCCCGCCGTCGCTGCTCGATGAGTTTGAAGCGGCCTTACCGTTCCCGCTGACCGGCGCGCAGCGTCGCGTCATCGCTGAGATTTGGAACGACATGTCGCGCGACGTCCCGATGAATCGCTTGTTGCAAGGCGACGTCGGCAGTGGAAAGACGCTCGTTGCGGCGGCAGCCATCGTGCTCGCGGCGCGCAACGGCGTGCAGTCGGCGTTAATGGCGCCGACGGAGATTCTCGCCGCGCAACATGCGGCCAAACTCGCGCCGTTGCTGCTGCCCTTCGGTATTCCGGTCGAAGCGGTTTTCGGTAGCCAAGGCGCTCGCTCGCGCAACGCCGCTGTCGCGCGCATTGGAAGCGGTGAAGCCGCGCTCGCCGTCGGCACTCACGCGCTCTTGACGGAGGGCGTTGACTTCGCGCGGTTGGGCCTCGTGATCATCGACGAGCAACATCGCTTCGGTGTCGAGCAGCGCGCACGTTTGCGCGCGAAAGGCGGTGCACCGCATACGCTGCACATGACGGCGACGCCGATTCCGCGCACGCTTGCGCAGTCGGTGTACGCCGATCTCGATGCATCGACGATCGACGAATTGCCGCCGGGGCGCACGCCGATCGAAACGTACGCCGTGCGCGTCAGCCGTCGCGACGAAGTCTACGAATTCGTCCGCGCCAATGTGGAACTCAGCCACCAGGCATACATCGTTGCGCCGGCGATCGACGAAGAGAGCGAATTGACGAGCGTGGTCGTGGAAGCGGAACGCTTGAAAAACGACGTGTTTCCCGATTTACGGATCGGTTTGCTCCACGGCCGCATGGCGCCCAAGGAGAAGGACGATGTAATGCGCCGCTTCGCGCGCGGCGAGATCGACGTGCTGCTGGCGACGACGGTGGTGGAAGTCGGCGTCGACGTTTCGAATGCAAGCGTTATGGTGATTCTCGACGCGCACCGGTACGGGCTCGCGCAACTGCACCAGCTTCGCGGACGCGTCGGCCGCGGCGCGGCGAAGTCGTTTTGCATCCTCGTCTATCCGGACGACAACGTCGAGAGCGAGCGCTTGGAAATTTTGACCGATTCGACGGACGGTTTCCGCATTGCGGAAGAAGACCTACGTATTCGCGGCGCGGGTGAGTTCGCAGGCACGGCACAGTCGGGTGCCGCCGATCTATGGATCGCCGATCTCGTGCGCGACATCGACGTCTATCGTGCTGCCAAGCGGGTCGCCGAATCGCTGTTGGCAAACGATCCGGGACTGCGTAAACCGGAACACGCGGGGCTGCGAGCAGCACTCGAACGTCAACCCACCACCCGTGCGCTCGTTCTGTCCTCGTGATGAAAGAGATTGGAACAAAGATGCGATTGATCCGACTGGTACTGACGGTACTGGCCTTCGTACTCGGCGCCGCCGGGGTATTGTCCGCCGAGGCGGTCGATACGTCGTTGCTCACCGTGACGCGCGCGACGTTGCCGAACGGATTACAAGTCGTCGTCGTGCACGATCCGCTCGCTCCGGTCGTAACGGCGGTGTTGAACTACCGGGTCGGATCGAACGAGCAGCAGTATGACGGACAGGCGCACGCGCTCGAACACATGATGTTCCGCGGCAGCCCGACGCTTTCGGAGTCGCAACTCTCGGATATCAGCGAGCTTTTAGGCGGAAACAACGACGCCGATACCGAGGCCGAGATCACGCAATATTTCTTTTCCGCGCCGTCGCAGTATCTCGATCTCGTCCTGCGCATGGAAGCCTCGCGCATGCGCGATGCCTATCTCGCGCAAAAAGATTGGAACATCGAAAAAGGCGCGATCACGCAAGAGGTGACGCAAGACCAAAGCAACTGGCAGTGGCGGCTGCTCGACAAGGTGAGCGACGCATTGTACGCGGGGACGCCGTATCAGAAAAACGGGCTCGGCACGGTCAACGGCTTCCAGCACGTCATCGACAGTCAAAAACTCCACGCGTTTTACAATGCGTGGTACCATCCGAACAATGCCGTCTATGTCATCACCGGTGACGTCGATGGTCCGTCGACGATAGCGGAAGTGAAGAAGTATTTCGGTCACTTCGGTTCTGCGACGCTCCCGGCGCGGCCATCGGTCGCGCTTCGTCCCGTGAAGAAGTCCTCGGCAACGATCGAGAGCAATTTGCCGGTCGACGTGGTGAGTGTCGGATTCCGCCTTCCCGGATGGGATTCGAAGGATTATGCGGCGTCGGAAATTCTCACCGACCTTTTGAACGACCAGCGCTCCAAGCTCTACGACTTGGTCGTCGGCGGAAAATTGCTGCAGGCCGAAGTTGCGCCGCTCGAGTCGCATCCGCTTGCCTCGGGAACGCTGCTACTCGGCGTTATGCCGATGGGTGGAAACGTCCAGTCGACGATCGCCTCGCTCAAGTCCGTTATCGACGAGTATAAGAAAAACGGCGTGCCGGCGGACTTGGTCGAGGTCGAAAAGCGTCGTGAAGTGGCAAGCGACGCGTTCAAGGCCAACTCGATCGAGGATCTCGCGTTTGAATGGAGCGATGCGGTCGCTAAACGCGGCCTGAATTCGCCGGATCAAGAGACGGCGCACATTCAGGCGGTCACCGCCGACGACGTCAACCGCGTGTTACGCACCTACTTCAACTTCGATCGCGCAATCACGGTCGTCGCGCTTCCGAAGCACGGCGGCGAAGCGCAAAACAGTGAATCACCGATTGCAAAAGAGAGCAACAAGCTTACCCTGCAGCATCATGACCCGCTGCCGTCGTGGGCCGTCGCGGCGTTCAAGAACGTCAAGGTTCCGACGCAGACGCTGATGCCCGTCGACATGACCCTCTCCAACGGTATGCGATTGATCGTCGTTCCCGAACACGTCTCGCACACGGTCGTCGTCTCAGGTTCAATTCTCTCGAACGAAACGATACAAGCACCCAAAGACGTGCAAGGCGTCGCCGATATCACCGAAGAGTTGCTGCCCTACGGCACGACGACGTACAGCCGCGTCGAACTGCGCAAACAACTCGATGATATTGCTGCCGACGTCGATGCGGGCACGTCGTTCGCGCTGACGGCACTATCGAATGAATTCGATCGCGGCGTGGCGCTGCTTGCCGACGAAGAACTGCATCCCGCATTCCCGGCACAGAACTTCGCGATCGTCAAACAACAGGACGTCTCCGCAATGCCCGGCGTCATGTCGTCACCGGATTATCGTGAAGCGGTCGCGTTGAACAAAGCGCTCTATCCCGCCGACGACCCGATGCAAGTGCGCCAAACGGAGCAGACAGTGGGCGCCGTGACGCTCGACTCCGTGAAGAGCTGGTATACCACCGCGTATCGTCCCGATATGACGACCGCCGTCGTCATCGGGGACGTCACGCCGGATCAAGTGCGCGCGACGTTCGAAAAATATTTCGGTGTATGGAAGGCGACCGGCCCGAAACCCAACGTCTATCTGCCGGCCGTTGCGAACAATACGGCAAGCACCGTGCAAGTGCCCGATCCGACGCGCGTGCAGTCGAAAGTGACGTACATGCAGACCAACGCGCTCACGCGCAACAATCCCGACTGGGCCGCGCTCGCCGTCGCCAATGCATCGTTCGGCTCGGGGGGAAGTTCGATACTCTTTCATGACGTGCGCGATCTGCACGGTCTCGTCTACGGCATCGGCAGCCGCTTCGAGGCGAGCAAGAACCGCGGCAGTTTCGGTATCTATTTCGCATCCGATCCCGACAAAGTCACGGCGGCGCAAAACCTCGCCTTCGCGGATCTGAGCGGAATCATGAAAAGCGGCGTGAGCGAAGATGACTTGGCGCGCGGCAAAGCGATGCTCGTGTCGCAAATTCCGCTTCGGCAACAAAGCTTCAGCGGAATCGCGAATCAATTGGTCGGCTACGCACAGTTGCAACTGCCGCTCGATCAGTACGTGACGGATGCGCAGCGCGAAGTCGGCACGACAAACGCATCGATCGTGCAAGCGCTCAACAAATGGGTGCGTCCGAACGACTTCGTCAGGGTGATCCTGGGACCGGGTCCGAAATAACGGCGCGTGAATAACGCGACCGTCGGCGTCGGCTTTGACATCGACCATACGCTCTGCATCGACAACAAGCTCGAGCGCGTCGCCTTTCTGCATGTGCTCGAGCAGATTGCAGCGCAGGGAGGGCACGCCTTGGGGTCGCTGGCGGAAGAGATCGAGAACATCGACCGGCTCCTGGCGCATCAACGCGCCGGCAACTGCACGATCGATGAGGCGGTGCACGGCTTCGTCCACGAGCGCGGGGTCGAGCCGAGCGGCGCGTTCGCGGAAGGCTTCCGGCGCATGGCGCTCGCCATGGCGGAGACGTTTATCGTGCCCGACCCCGAGGCGAAGGCCACGATCGACGAGCTCACGGACGACGGGGTTGCCCTGGCCGTCTTAAGCAATGGCTGGAACCCGCTCCAAGTGATCAAGGCCCGACGTGCCGGCTTTAAAGGGAAGGTGCTCGCTAGCGGTGACCTCGGGGTCCAAAAGCCGCACCGTAACGCCTTTCGGGCTCTCGCGACGGAGTTAGGGCTCGAGCCGGCGCGCTGCTTTTACGTGGGGGACGCCCCGGACGTCGATATTGTCGGGGCCATGCAAGCAGGCTTCCAAGCGGTCTGGATCGACAATGAGGGGAAAACCTATCCCTCGGATCTACCGGAGCCGACGCACGTCGTGCACTCGTTGCGCGAGCTGCTTCCGCTTGTGAACGCGGTTGCGGCGCGATGAGCCCGAAGATCACCGGCGGATCGCTTGGGAGCCGTAACTTGAAGTCGCCGAAAGGCACGAGCATTCGTCCCACACCGGGACGCGTCAAAGAGTCATTGTTTTCGATTCTGTTGCATCGCCTTGACGGAGCATCAGTACTCGATCTTTTTGCCGGAACGGGTGCGATCGGCTTCGAAGCGGCGTCGCGCGGCGCGGCGCGCGTCGTTTCCGTGGAAGCGCATCGCGAGACCGCGCATGCAATCGAAGAAGCTGCGAAGGAACTCGGCATCGACGATCGCGTGACCGTGATGGCGGCGCCGGTTGAACGCGCGCTCTATCGCGTCGAAGGGCCGTTCGATATCGTCTACCTCGATCCGCCGTACGCGAACGAAGTTCCGCTGCAGATCTTCCGCCTGCTGCTCGAGCGAGCGTTGCTCGCGCCGGACGCGCTCGTGATTTATGAACATGCTGCGAAACGAATTCTTCCCGACGTACCGGGGTATCGCTCGACGCGCGAAGAAGTCTACGGTGATGTCGCCTTGGCATTCTTTGCGCGGGCGGAGAGCTGATTGAATAACGGTCGCCCCGTGCGCCCGACGCGGGCAATCTATCCTGGATCGTTCGACCCCTTGACGAACGGTCACCTCGACGTCATCGAACGAGCCGCAGTCGCGTTTAGCGAACTGGTCGTGGCGATTGTCGTCAACCCGCAAAAACGCAATCCGATGTTCACGCTCGAAGACCGCGAACGAATGCTGAAAGAATGCGTCGCGCACATACCGAATGTGCGCGTCGACCACTTCCGCGGCTTGCTCGCGGATTACGTTCAGGCGCAGGAAGCCGACGTGATCGTCAAGGGACTTCGCGTCGTCTCCGATTTCGAGAACGAGATGTCGACCGCGTTAATGAACCGGTCGCTCTCGAACGTCGATACGCTCTTTCTGATGTCCGATGCAAAATATTCGTTCGTCAGCTCGAGCTTAGTGAAGGAAGTCTTTTTCTTGGGCGGTGACGTGTCGCCGTTCGTGCCGCACGTTGTGCTGGACGTGATGTCGAGCAAGCGCGCCGCGCTCAAACGTTCGTAACGGAGGTATCCTAATGTCGGTTTATCGCGTGTTGGACAAATTGGAAGCGTACGTTCACGAAGGAACGTGGCTTCCGGCCGGATATCGCGTTCTTTCCGAAGAGCGGCTGATCGAATACGTCGAAAAGATCCGTGCGACGCTGCCGGAAGAAGTCGGCCGCGCGAAGATCATTACGAAAGATCAAGAGCGCGTCATTCGCGCTGCGCAAGAGAAGGCGCAAGCGATCGTCGATCAGGCATCGACGGCGCACGAAGAACTCCTCGACCAGAACGAGATCGTCCAACGCGCTCGCACGACTGCTGAGATCGTGCTGCGCGAAGCGGAAGAGCGCGCGCGCAAGATCAAGGAAGGCGCGGATCAATACGCCGCGCAGGTCCTCGCAGAGATGGAAGCGCGCCTGGCGTCCGCACTCGGATCCGTACAAAAGGGCCGTGCCGCCCTCACGAATACGCCTCGTGCGGCGGCAGCGCCGGCATCGGCTCAGCTTGCGGAAGCTGCAGCGAAGAGCAAGCGCGCCGCGTTCGATCTCGCGACACACGAAACGGCCGAATTGGAGTCCGTTTAGTCGACTATCCCTGTCGCGCAAGATACGAACGGACGTTTTAACCGGGCGAGTTGCGAGTATAATAAGCAAAGCATGAGAGCACTCGCCCTTATTTTTGGGGCTTTGGCGCTAGCCGCTATTCCTGCTTTAGCACAAAATCAACCAACGGGGATCGACGGCTCCGTCGTCAACGCCGATACGCACAAGCCGCTCGTCGGCGCGGAAGTCGCAATCTTCCGCATGCCGATCGGCGATGCTTCGACGGCCGTGTCAACGTTACACACCGACAAACACGGCTTCTTCGGGAATTTGTTACTCGAGCCGGGCCGCTACGTCGTGACGGCGACGCTCAACGGCCTTCGCACAGGTTGCGAGACGTCCGATATCTTCCGCGGCGCAGTGGCGCGCGTTCGTATCGAAATGGCGAAAGACCATGCGGTCTGCATGGGCAAAGGCGTCAGCGCCGCACTCGTCGTTCCCGGGCAAACCGCTGACGTCTATATCATTCACTGAGCCGTAGTGCGCGTTCTCGTCACGGGTGCAACGGGCTACATCGGGGGACGGCTCGTGCCGTTGCTCCGTGAGCAGGGACACGACGTGCTCTGTTTCGCGCGTGCTGCGGAGCGTCTGCGCGGACGTTTTGATGAACGCGTCGAGATTGTGGACGGCGACATCCACGACGCCAGTGGTGTTGAGAAGGCCCTGACGGGTTGCGACGCTGCGTATTACCTCGTTCACTCGATGGGCTCGACGAACAAATTCGCGCAAGCGGATCGCGACGCCGCGCGAACGTTCGGTCAAGCCGCTAAACGCGCCGGCCTCAAGCGCATCGTCTATCTCGGTGGACTGGGCGAGGGGAACGACCGCCTTTCGAAACACTTGCGCAGCCGCCATGAAGTCGGCGAGGTGCTTCGTGAAAGCGGTGTTCCGACGATCGAGTTCCGAGCGGCGGTCATCATCGGCAGCGGCTCGATCAGTTTCGAAATGATGCGCTATCTTACTGAGCGGCTGCCGGTAATGATCGCGCCGGTTTGGGTTACGACGCGTTGTCAGCCGATCGGCATTCGCGACGTTCTGGCCTATCTCGTCCAAGCGCTTGACCTGCAACTGAACGAAAATCGCATCTATGAGATCGGCGGTGCGGACCGCTTGACGTACCGCGAGATGATGCTCCGCTACGCGCGGATTCGCAATTTACATCGGTTGCTGATCGTGGTTCCATTTTTCACGCCAAAACTTTCATCGTATTGGGTCCATCTCGTTACTCCGGTGCCCGCGCGGCTCGCGCAGCCGTTGATCCTCGGCTTGCATAACGAAGTCGTCGTTCGCGACGGCGCCGCTCGGCGAGACTTTCCGTCGATCGTACCTGTCGGATTCGATGAAGCAGTTCGTCTCGCGCTCGATCGCTACCGGACGGCCGGCGTTCACACGACGTGGTTTGATGCATTCGGCCGCCGGGTGCTCCCGCAAGACTTTACCGGCGTTACCGAAGGGATGCTCGTCGATATGCGCGTTCGCGATTCGCGCGCATCGGCGGAGCGCGTAGCGGCCGTATTCAGTTCGCTCGGTGGAGCTCGTGGATGGCTTGTTGCGAACGGACTGTGGCGATTGCGGGGCGCGCTCGACCGGCTCGCCGGAGGTGTCGGTTTGCGACGCGGACGCCGGTCGTCGACCGAACTGCGCGTCGGCGATGCCGTCGATTTCTGGCGCGTCGAAGCGTACGCGCCCGACCGATTGCTGCGTCTTCGTGCGGAGATGAAACTACCGGGACGGGCTTGGCTGCAGTTTGAAGCCGAACCGTATGGTAAGAGCAGCCGCTTACGTCAAACGGCGTTCTTCGAACCACAAGGGTTACTCGGCACACTGTATTGGTATGCGGTCGCCGTGTTTCACGAGTGGGTCTTCGCGCAGATGGCCAATCGTATCGTTCGCGAAGCGGAACGGTAAGCGTCAGCGCAGGTTGGGCGCCCGTTATCGCGGCGTGATGTGGATTACGCAGATCGCCGAATCGGCTGCCGGCACGATATCGAAACGCTCGACTTCATCGAGGTATGCGGTTTCGCCGGCGACGCATGTGACGTCGTGGACCGACGCTTCGCCGCAGAGGACGTATGCGAAGATCAGCTCATCATCATCGACGAGATAGCGTTGCGCGCCTCGGAGGACCTCGACGTCGTGGGCGAATTCGTCGCGCAACGTCATGATGTTGAGGTCGCGCGCAGTAGCCGTGCTAATGTGCGCTTCGACGACGAACTCGCCGCGGAAATCGAACGGTTCGTGTTGACGTAGCGGGACCTCCGTGCCGTCGACGGTGAGCGTTACACCGTCGTCAAGCGCGACGATCGTACGATCGTATCCGCGGAAATCGGAGAACGGCACGTCGCGCTCGATCGTCGCAATGGAAACGCGCCATGCGGGTGGTGATTGCGCGTCGGCGGCGATTTCGTCCGTAATGCCGCCGCCGTTTTTCCAATGCTGCCGCCGATAATGGCTCGGACGAAGCAGCTCGATCATCCTAGACCGGCGGCGCTTGAACGTTGTGCGCGAAGGCTTCGAGACGCGCGCGATCGATCGCTCGTACACGACCGCGATCGAGTTCCACCGCATTCGCGTTCTTGAGACGAAGCAATGCGCGGGCAGCCATATCGCGAACCGTACCGGCCGCCGCAGCGATTTGCGCTTGCGAAAGATTCTCGACGCCGGGAAGTCCGCGCGTCATGCCGACCGACGTGCGAGCGTAGCCGAGCAAGAATTTCGCAACGCGCTGCAGCACGTGCGCGAACGCGAGGTCGGCAATCGTGTCGATCGAACGGCGACGTGCCTGCGAGCTTGCGATCAAAAATCCGAGCGCGAGTTCCGCATCGTTGCGGATCGCATGCATCACCGCTTCGCTGGGGAGCGTCACGACCACCGCGTCCGTCAAGGCTTCCGCGCGCGTCGTTGCGCCGCCGCCGTCGAACGTGCCGCTTTCATTGAGCGTGTCGTGCGTGAGGCGTTCGCCGATCGTATGTGTTTTGCCGTCGGGCGAGAGCAGCGTGTAGATCACTTTGCCGCTCTTGACGATGCCGAGATACGGCCACATCTCGCCTTCGTCGAAAATCGTGTCGCCGGATTTATAGGTGCGCTCGCTCATCTGCGCCGCAAGCTCTTTGATCGTCGCCGCTTTCGCTTGCGTGAACTGCGGAACGTGCTGCAAGAACGTCTCACCGTCAGCGTTCTCGTCGATACGCTCGAGGCGAATCGTCCAGCGGCTGCCGCCGAGGTTGCGCGCGTCCCACGAGAACCGTCCGGGGCGCAGCTGCGTCATTTCATTGCGCAGCGCGCGCGGGTCGCTCTCCTCGTTGATTTCGAGCGCTCCCCCAAGTTGAAGCTTATCGAAGCTCTCGAGGATCTGTTCGGTCTTGCTTGCAGCCGGTAGCGACCGGGCATCGAGCGTGATGGCGGCAGGACGATTTATTGGCATGACCCGCGTTCATTATCTGGTGTCGCTAGGGGTTCCTCGTTCGCCCGCGCGGAATAGTGCGGCGCCATGACTAGTACACCCAACGACAATGACGTCGTCATTCTCGCGGGCGCCCGCACGCCGTTCGGCAATCTCGAAGGTGCCCTCGCCGACCTCACCGCCACCGATCTCGGGGTGGCGGCTTCGAAAGCCGCCATCGAGCGTAGCGGCGTACCAACCGAGCAGATCGATGACGTGGTTTTCGGCAACGTCATGCAGACGAGCGCCGATGCCATCTATCTTGCGCGCCACGTCGGCCTGCGCGCCGGTTTGCCGATCGGTGTCCCTGCCCTGACTCTCAACCGTCTCTGCGGCTCCGGTTTGCAAGCGATTTTGACTGCCGCGCAGTCGCTGCGCCTCGGTGAATCGACGTACGCGCTGGCCGGCGGCACGGAAAATATGAGCCAGGCGCCGCACATCGTTCGCGGTGCGCGTAGAGGTTTTCATTTCGGCGCTAACGTGCAATTCGAGGACTCGCTGTGGACAGCGCTGACCGATTCGTACAGCGACACGCCCATGGCCGTAACGGCTGAGAATCTTGCGAAGAAGTACGGCATCGCGCGCGAGGCGTGCGACGAGTTCGCGTTGGCGAGTCAAACGAACGCGCTCGAATCGCAGAGTAACGGCTACTTCGCCGATGAAATCGCGCCGGTCAGCGTGCCCGGCCCGAAAGGCACGCAAACCGTCGTCGACAAGGATGAAGGCCCGCGCGCGGGACTGACGATGGAGAAGCTTGGGAAGCTGCCGGCGCGATTCGTCAAAGATGGCGTCGTCACGCCGGGTAACGCGAGCGGCATCACTGACGGCGCTGCCGCAGTCGTATTGACGACGGTGAAACAAGCGCGCAAAGACGGACGAAAGTGGATCGGCCGCATCATCTCCGGCAGCGTCGTCGGCGTCGATCCCGAGATCATGGGCATCGGCCCCGCCGTCGCAATTCCGAAAGCGATGCAGCGAGCCGGGCTGACGGAGAAAGATCTGCAAGTGATGGAGATCAACGAAGCGTTCGCGCCGCAAGTGCTTGCGTGTTTGAAAGACATGGGAACCAACGGCGTTCGTTTAAATCCGCACGGCGGCGCAATTTCGCTCGGTCATCCGCTCGGTGCATCGGGCGCGCGTCTTGCGGTAACCGTCCTCAACGATCTGCGCCATCTGGGCGGCGGCTACGGCGTCGCTTCTGCATGCATCGGCGGCGGACAAGGCATCGCCGCGGTGCTGGCAGCGGAATAACACGATGAACGACGTGAGGCGGCCGCGGTGGCTCACACTCGGCCGCTTCCTCGACCTCATTGCGATCGCCGTGATCGCGTTCGTCGCGTGGAAGATTTTCATTGCGCCGCGTGCGCTCAAAAGCGCCGACGCGTATCCCGCGCCGCGTGTTGCGTATCACAAACTCGACGGCGGCACGTTTCGCGTCAGCGACGCGCGCGGGCGCGTCTTGTTTCTCGATTTTTTTGCATCGTGGTGCGAACCGTGCAAACTCGAAATCCCGATGGTCGAGAAATACGCGCGCACGCATCCGAACGTGATCGTCGTCCCAGTCGATGTCGGCGAACCGCCTTCCGTCGCGCAAAATTTCGCGAAATCGTTCAAGCTGCGCAACGTCGCGCTCGACCCGACGAGCAGCGCCCAAGGATTTTTCCGAGTTCAGGGCTTCCCGACGATCGTCGTCGTCGATCCGCAAGGCCGGATTCGCGCAACGTGGTCCGGATTCAATCCCGCCATTGCGATGGCGATGTCAAACGCAGAAAACGAATTGCAATAGCGCACGCTGTGCGCGTGAAAGAGTTTGTCTCGACGAGCGCGTTGAACGCGACGAAATGCCGTGACGGGTGCGCGGCACGCGCAAACCCGGTCTACTTCAAAGAAGGAGATGCACATGGCTTTCAAGCGATTGGTGCTTGCGCTCTGCGCTTGCGCCGCCTTCGTGATCCCGCTGCCCGGAGCCGCCCAAACCGTTGAATCGACTCCGATCCCGCTGCCTGCGAAACCGGACTTATCCGCTATGCAATTTTTAGTCGGGACGTGGTCGTGCAGCGTAAAAAGTTCGCGCCGGCCGGCGCCGTACACGCAAACGTCCACGTATACGATTAGCCCGGACGGCTGGTGGATCGATGAAACCACCGTACAAAATCCCATTCCGTGGTTTCCTCACAAGGCAACGACCTACGATAAAATCAGCTATGACTCGACAACGAAGCGTTGGATCGACGTCACGTACGGCGATTTCGGCGCGTACGGCCTCGGAACGTCACCCGGCTGGACGGGCGATACGATAACCTGGCACGATCCGAGCTTTGCTCCCACCGCCGACGTCAAATCTCAAAGTGATACGACGGTCACAAAACAAGGCGCAACAAAGATGACGACCTCGAGCTCGTTCACCGAAGCGAGTGGCCGCAGCGTCTCCGTCGCGGGGACCTGTACGAAGAGCGGCTAGCTCTTTCCCCAGAAAACAAAGATACTGATCGCCGCCGCGCCCATGGCCGCCACTGTCGCCCATCCCCACATGCGCGCGGCGAGCGAACTCCGCCACCTTCCCATCACGTGTTTATCGCTCGCAAAATGCACGAGCACGGCAAGCAACGGAACCGCAACAATGCCGTTGATCACTGCCGACCAGAACAGCGCGCCGATCGGATTGACGTGCGCAAAACCGATGATCATGGCGATGACCATGCCGACGATGAGCGCCCCGTAAAATCCCGGCGCGCGCCGCATCGGTAAGTTGAGTCCATGCTTCCACTCAAATGATTCGGCCGCGACATACGCTGATGAGCCGATCAACGCCGGGATTGCGAGCAAGCCCGTTCCGACCATCCCGAGCGTAAAGAGCAGATACGCGAATTTGCCCGCAAGCGGCTCCAGTGCCTTTGCCGCGTCTTGCGCCGACTGAATGTTCGTCATTCCGTGCGCGTTGAGCGTCACCGCCGCCGTCACGATGATGAAGAACGCAACCACGTTGGAGAAGATCATGCCGCTATTGATGTCGAGGTGCGCATCCGAGATCTCTTGTTCCGTTGCGCCGCGACGTTGCCGCACGGAATCGCGGCCCATCGCCTTCTCTTCCTCGACCATCAGGCACGCCTGCCAAAAGAACAAGTACGGGGTGATCGTCGTCCCGAGCACAGCCATTGCGGTCGTAATCCACGTCGCGTTCAATGAGACTTGCGGAACGACGAGATGACGAAGCACTTCTCCCCACTGCGCGTGCACGATGAACGCGGTGACGATGTAGGCAAAGAGCGAGAGCGTGAGCCACTTGACGACCGCAGAGAAGCGGCGATACGAGAAGAAGATTTGAAAGAGCAGCAAGAGCGCGCCGAAGAGCACAATCCACGCCCACTGCGGGAGTCCGGCGACCATTTGCGCCGACGCGGCCATACCTTCCAAATCCGCGCCCGCATTGAGAATATTCGCGCCGATCACCGCCACGCCGAGCGGATACAACAGCCATGCGGGCAAGCGCTTGCGCATGTTCGTTGCAAACCCGACGCCGGTGACCATGCCGATGCGCGCGCACATGCCTTGCACCACCGACATCATCGGCGTCGTAATGAGGACCAGCCACAGCATCGAAAAGCCGGCGCTGGCGCCGGCTACGGAATAGGTCGAGATCCCCGACGGGTCATCATCGGAAGCGCCGGTAATCAACCCGGGCCCGAGTACGTCAAACCAACGCCGCCACGCCGCCGTTTGCGTCTGCCCCGCGCTCTTCCCGTTATCAACCGATTCCATGCGATAAAGACATACCGCCGAACCGCCGAAAGCAAACGAACCTTTCAGTGTCATCCTGCGGAGCGCAGCGAAGTCGAAAGACGGCCGAACTATTGGTGCCGGAACGAATCCCCTTCGATCTCGCCCATCAGCGTCGCACCGGGCGGCAGCGTAAACCCGGGCAACACAAAGTGCACGACATTGTTGTTGAGCGTCCCATCGATCGGCCCCATCGGCTTGTCCGCGTGCGCGATCGTCAGCCCGTAATACAGCGACGAATCAAGCACGAACGGAAACCACACGTCGATCGTTGTTCCGGCCGTCACATGAATTGGTGCCGCCGAATCGACGGTACCACTGAAGAAGAAGTAACTATTACCGCCGCGCGTCATCCAACTCTCCGCTTCCGTCGGCGCGCGGCCCCCGACGCCGCGGATGCGCGCGGATGAATCAGCGTCGTTGCTCGCCAGCCGAACGGCCATTGCATATCCACCGAGATTCAACGGCGTCTGAACCTGCCGCGAGAACGCAATATCGTCAATAGTATACCGATAAACGTCACAGCCGGGCTTTACTAGGTATCCGCCGGGAGGCAATGTAGGCGTCGGTCGCGCATCGGCCATCATCACGTCCGGCAACGTGCGCGCAGCGAGCGTGACAAGCGGTTGCGGGAACTTGAGACTCGTCAACAGCAGGCTCGTTGGTCCAAGCGACGAGCACCCCGTATCGTAAAAAGCGCTGCTGCCCTTCGAATCTAGATAAATTTCGTTCTCAAGCCACCAGCGGTCGAAGCGGCGCACGAGGTAGTCGATCCGTTGCGAACCGTTATCATGCCACTGTGCGAGGGCGCCATTGCCGTCCACGGCGACGTCGTCGATGGTAATCGCGCGGACCGGTGTGGAAAAATTTTGCGCGGCGATCAGCTTCGGCAGATCGTAGCGAATCTCGCGCACGTCTCTACGCGGTCCGGCATCGTCCGCCAACGCGACCCGCGGAAGGCCGGTGGCGAGCATCAGCAGTAGAGCGCGTACAACGCCGGTGCAACATCTGCTCATAGATCCATTATCGGCCCTGGCACCTAGTGCCGGAACGGGTCACCGTCGATCTCTGCCATCAGTGTTGCGCCGGGAGGCAGCGTGAACGCAGGCAATACGAAACGGACGACGTTGCTAGACAGCGTGCCGTCGATCGGCCCAATCGGTTTATCCGCGTGCGCAATCGTCAGCGCGTAGAACAACGACGGATCGAGTACGAACGGAAACCACACGTCGACCGTGCTGCCGCCCTGGACATGAATCGGCGCGCTGGAAGCGACGGTACCGCTAAAATAGAAGTAGCCGTTCCCGCTCGAGGTCACCCAGCTCTCGGCCGGCGTCGGCGCGCGGCCACGGAGGTCGGCAAACGCCGCGTCTCGCGGCGCATCATTCGCCGCAAGAACGATGCCCGCGTTATACGCTTCACTCGGGATTCGGATTCTGCCGGCATACAGCAGAGCGCGATCTTGCTCAGATGGCGTCTCGCAAAGCATCCACCAGCGATCGAGTCTATAGGAAAGGTGCGCGGTGCCCGATGTTCGCGCGGTATGCCATTGTGCGCGCGCAAGACCGTTTTCCACGACGACGGCATCGACGGACGCCGGTACGGGCGAACCCTGGCGCTGCGCCGCGAGCAGCAACGGCAAGTCGTGCCGGATTGTGCGCACCTCCTTGCCCGGCCCGCCGTCGTCGGCCAACGTCACATGAGGAAGTCCGCTGACTAGCCCCAAGGTCGATACGGCGAGCCAGGCAATGACGGCGCGCACTATGCCCATGTGTCAGGTAGACGCTCGCGTGAAGGCGGACGTGACGACGGGTATATGAACAGGTATGAGCGACGGGCGCATGCTCGGCCGGAGCCTCAGCGACGATGCGAGATCCGGTGGTGCAGACCTGATTGAATTGCTCCTTACCACGGCGCAGAACACGCAGCGGCCGCGCATACTCGCGATGAGCGGCGGGTCGCAAAGTGGAAAGAGCCGCGCGATTGCCGAGTTCGTCCGGCGCTGCGGTACCAACGCATTCGCAGTGTCTCTCACCGAAGACGACACCGCACTCTTCGCGTTCATTTTCGCGCTCGTACACTGCATGGGCCCGATCGCGCGTGGCGCGCAACTCTCGTTCAATGCGATGCAGACGCGTCTTTCCGCCGCCGATGCAATTCCACAGATCGTTACGTGGCTTTGCGCGCACATCGGTGCCGATGCATGGATCGCCGTCGACAACGTCGAGTTGCTCGGAGCTCGATCGCCGGTCTCCGACTTTTTGAACGCCATGGTCGAACGATGTCCCCGCATTCGATGGATTTTCGCGGGACGCAGCCTCGAAACACTTCCGCTCGATACGTGGATGGAACGCGGAGAAGCGTTTGCGTTTGAAATGGTAGCGGCCGGCACGGTGCTGCCCTCGCGCGCGCTCGCGCTCCTCGATGAAACGGAGCGCGAGTTACTGGCCTCGCTTGCGCCGTTGCGAGCGCTCGAGCCGGGCCTCGTCGAGACAATGTTTGGGCACGCCGGAACGCTGCTCGTGCGGCGCCTCTACGAACGTTTTCCGGTCCTCTTTGAAACAGGCACGGCGGTTCGGTTGCATCGCGACGTTCGGCGCGCACTTCTGTCAGAGCTTGCATCGATCGACGAGAGCGTCTTGCAATCGGCAGTTGCCCGCTGCGGCGCGGCATTGGAAACATACGAATTTTACGAAGAGCTGCTGCAGATGTATCTGCGCAATCACGCGTATGCGGCCCTCGAAGACGTCATGGCGCGACGCGGACTCGCGCTCGCGGATCACGTAAACATCGATACGCTGGAGGCAGCGTTGGACGCCGTATCGCCCAATTCGCCCGGCGTCCGTTCGCTGGAAGCGATCCTCGCTTCCCGTCGCGGTCAGTACGAGCACGCGGAACAACTCTTCGAAAGCGCGGCGCGCATGGCGTCGCAACCGCTTGCAGCGCACATCGAGTACGCCTACGGCTGCGACCTTCTGCGCCGCAATCGCGCGGATTGTGCACGGATTTTCGAGCGCTTGCTCAACGACAACGTCCCAGGAGCGCCGCACCAAAGTCAGATTCGCTCGGCACTTGCGCAAGCATACGTGTTGTCCGAAAAGCCGGCCGCGGCACTGGAGCAGATCAAGTTCGCGCTGCACGTGTCTTCCGGCGCGGCCGACTCCGCGCTCGTGAAGACGCGCGCGGCATATGTCTACTTCTATGCGGCCAACGATCTTACGCTCGCCGAACGCATCGCCTCCGACGCGCTCGCGCAAGCGCTTCAGGCGCGCGCGTACACCGTCGCCGTCGGCGCCGCGTCAATCGTCTACAACGTCGCCTGCGAACGCGATCATCCGAAGGAAGCGATCGCGGCATTGGATCTGCTCGCGGACTGCGGGATCAAGGTCGGCAACGTTGCTTTTCAATCCTACGCCGTCATTGCGATGCTGCAGTATCACGTCGAGGCCGGAAACCTTGCGCAGATCGCGCATGACGTCGAGACGCTGCGCTCGTTCGACATCTCGTATGAGTCGCTCGCCGCTTCGGAAGCACTCGTCGCAGCCGAAGCAATGCAGCGTTCATGGCGCGGCGAATTCGGCAGCGCGTACCAGTTGCTCGAACCGACGGCGCCGCAAGCGGTGGGAGAAGATTATCGCGCGCTGCGTGAGGCACAACTCGCATTCTTTGCCGCTGGTGCACATCGGCACGATGCGGCGCGCCGGCATATGGAACGCGCGTTGCACCGGCTTCAGACGATCGACCCTTCGACGCACAAAGCAGTACGCGCGCACATATTTCTCGGACTCACAATGACCGTGCTCGGCGACGCATCGTCAGCGGACGAGCAGTTCGCGCAGTGCGCGGAAGCGGCAACGCGTTTTCCACGGCTTGCCGCCGTTCGTGAAGGCGCTCGGCTTATCCAACAATGGATATTGGGCGACGCGAACGCCGATGCGCGATCTACGGCGTTTGTCGAGATGCACCGGCGCGGCGCAGGCGGGTTTGCTATGATGTTCGATGAATTTCCTCGTCCGACCGCGCGTCCCAATACGGTCGCCGCCGGCGGGCGTCACCTTACGCCGAGGCGGGCGAATAGCTGATCAGCCAGCGTACACCGAATTTATCGATCGTCATTCCGAACTTTTTCGCGAAGAACGTCGCTTCGAACGGCATGAGGATCTGCCCGTCGTTCGCGAGCGTTTCGAACACTCGCGTGGCGTCCGATTCATTATCTGCCGTGACGGAGATTCCGAAGTTCGAACCCGGCGTGCCCGCTCGCTCGGGCGGCGCATCCATTGCGCTCACCGTGCCGAACGGCGTGGCGACCGTTCCGTACATGACCTTCTCGTCGAACGACGGCTCCGCGCCCATTCCCGGAGGCGCCTCTTTGTAGCGAGCGATCGTCACCGTTCCGCCGAGCGCCGTGCGATAGAATTCGAGCGCCGCTTCGGCATCGCCGGAGAAGAACAGGGTCGGATTCAGCTGCATTGTGCGACCTTTCTGCCGTAAACTACCGGTACTATTGGTTCACAATAGCAAATAACCTTGTAAAAAACAAGCCAAGTTAGCTGGCCGTCCAGTTCGCTTTGCGTTTTTCGAGGAACGCGCCCGTGCCCTCGCGGAAGTCGTTCGTGGCGACGAGCGTCCCGAACGCGAGCGCTTCGAGTTCGAGCGCATCGTCGATCGACAGATGCGCGCCGCCATTGACGACACGTTTGCATGCGGCAATTGCAAGCGGCGCTTTTTCCGCGATCGTATTCGCAAGCTTCTTGGCCGCGCCCATGAGTTCGTCGTGCGCAACCACACGATCGACCAATCCGATCTGAAGCGCGGTTTGCGCGTCGATGATGTCGCCGCTCAGGCACAGGAACATCGCCATGCCTTTGCCGACTAACCGCGTCGTCCGTTGCGAGCCGCCGTAGCCGGGAATGAGCCCGAGATTGACTTCCGGTTGACCGAACTTCGCCTTCTCGCTCGCGATGCGAATGTCGCCCGCCATTGCGAGTTCGCATCCGCCGCCGAGCGCAAAACCGTTGACCGCCATGATCACCGGCTTGTTCATCCGTTCGATCTGCAACGTGAGCACCTGCCCGATGCGCGCCTTGTCGGCACCTTCGATCGCGTTCTTGAGCGCGTTTAATTCGCCGATGTCCGCGCCTGCGGCGAATGCTTTTTCGCCCGAGCCCGTCACGATGATCGCGCGTACGGCATCATCACGTTCGAGTTCGTTGAGCGCGCTCGATAGTTCGGTGAGCAGTGCCGCGTTGAGCGCGTTGAGGACCTTGGGACGGTTGAGCGTGATGATCGCAACGGCGCCGTCGCGTTCGACGAGAACGTTCTCGAACTCAGGCATAGTCGTAGAAGCCCTTTCCGGTCTTGCGTCCGTAGCGTCCGGCAAGCACCATACGCTTGAGCAGCGGCGGCGCCGCCATGATCGGATCTTTGAACTCGTCGAACATGATCTGCGCGATATAGTACGTCGTGTCGAGTCCGACGAAGTCCAGCAGTTCGAACGGTCCCATCGGATATCCGCAGCCGAGCTTCATGCCCTTGTCGATATCCTCTTTCGTTGCAAGCCCGGCTTCGAGACAACGGATCGAGTAGAGCAGGTACGGGATGAGCAGCCGGTTGACGACGAATCCCGGCGTGTCTTGGGCGAGAATCGGTTCTTTGCCGAGCGCGATCGCAAATGCAAAGAGCTCGTCGATTACGTCTTGCGTCGTCGCAATCGTCTTGACCACTTCGACGAGCTTCATGATCGGAACCGGATTGAAGAAGTGCAGTCCGGCGACGCGGTTCGGCCGCTTCGTCTTCGCAGCCAGCTCGATCACGCACAGACTCGAGGTGTTGGTACAGATGATGCCGTGGGGTGCGAGCAATTCGTCGAGCTGTTGAAACAGCTTGGTCTTGACGTCGACGTTCTCGACGATTGCCTCAATAACGAGGTCGCAGTCCTTCAGATCTGCGACGTTCGTCGTGGCGTTGATTCTGCCGGCGGTAGCATCCCGATCGGCGACGCTCAGCTTGCCCTTCTCGACGAATTTATCGAGCGACTTGGTAATCGTGGCCATGCCCCGCTTGAGCGGTTCATCAGCGACCTCCATGAGGACGACGTTGAATCCCGCGGCCGCACACGTCTGCGCGATGCCGTTGCCCATTAGACCGGCGCCGCAAACGCCGATCGTTCGAATCTGTGCCAAACCGGTTCTCCTAGCCTATCTTATGGTTATATAAAGAGCGCAGGGGCTTTTTCTGCCATGCGGTAGACTCACCTTTGCTCACTTAGGAGGACAGCGAAGCGGTGCGTACGGCTTACCACGAGGCACTAGAATCGACACGTTTGGACGTGGTTCGATTGGGCGCGCTTTGCGGGGATGCCATTCGCGTCGCCGTTGAATCGCTCGATCGTCGCGATGCGACGGCCGGCGCGCGTGTCGTTGCGGGCGACGATGCGATCGACGATTTACGTCGCCGAATCGAATCGAATTGCATCGAGTTGATCTGGCGTCAGCAGCCGGTCGCCAACGAACTTCGCGAGATTGCCGCAATGCTCGAAATCGCAACCGACCTCGAGCGTGTCGGCGATTATGCGGTCGACATTTCGAAGAACGCGATCAAACTCGCGGATCAGCCGCTGCGTCCGCACAAAGTGGAAATCGATCGCATCGCGGGCGTCGCGCACGGTCTGCTGCTCGACGCGATGCGCGCCTACACCGAGCGCGACTCGCAGCTCGCGAGCGAAGTGATCGATCGCGACGACGAAGTCGACAAACTCTACAAGCGCAGCATCAAGCTGCTGCAAGAAGAGATGCAGCACGATCCCGAGCTCGTGCGCTCCGGCACGCGATTCTTGTTCATTCTCGCCTCGCTGGAGCGCGTGGGCGATCGTGCCGGCAACATTGCGTGGCACACGAAGGACATGATCGGACCGGCGTGACCCTGCAACGGGCGAAGCTGACGCCGCTCGATCGCTCCGAATTCGCGGTTACCGAACGTTTCACGTATCTCAATCACGCCGCCGTCGGCGTGCTGCCGCGGCGCACGCGTGAAGCGATCGATACGTTCGTGCGCGGCCAAGCTGAGGGCGGCGTACTGGGAGTCTACACCACCGAGGCGAGAATGCCGGAGTTTCGCGAACGCATCGGGCGCTTTATCGGTGCAAGTGGTGAGGAGATCGCCGTATTGCGCAACACTACGGACGGCGCGAACATCATCGCACTCGGGCTCGACTGGAATGAAGGCGATGAAGTGCTCCTCACCGACAATGAATTTCCGGCGAACGCGATTCCGTGGGTTGCGCTCCGCCGCGACGGCGTGAACGTCCGCACGATATCGAGCGCGCGCGAGCGAATGACGCCGCAAGTGTTGCGGCGCGAGATCACCGATCGCACGCGTGTCGTCGCCGTTTCTTGGGTTTCGTTTGCCGACGGCTATCGTCACGATCTTGCCGCGCTGGCCGAAGTCGCCCACGCGCGCGGCGCGCTCTTTTGCGTCGACGCGATTCAAGGTCTCGGCGCATTTCCGCTCGACGTGCGCGCAATGGGGATCGACGTGCTCTACGCAAGCGGCGCGAAATGGATGCTCGCGCTACAGGGCGTCGGCTTCACCTACGTGCGCGGCGATCTCGTCGAGAAACTGTTATTGGGCGCACCCGGCTGGCGTTCGATGAGCGACATCTGGGACTTTTTGAATTACGATCAGCCCTACGCCCAGGACGCTTCGCGCTTCGAAGGCGGAACGCCGAACTTCGTCGGCGCACTCTCACTCGAACGCTCGATCGATGCAATCGAAGCAGCGGGTACGGATGCAATTGCGTCCCACGTACTCGCAGTGACCGACCGCTTGTGTGACGGACTCCGCGAACAGGGAGCGAATCTTCTAACTTTGCGCGGCCCGGGAATTTCCTCGGGCATCGTAACGTTTACCATGCCGGGGCGCGACAGCATCACGCTTGGGAAAGCGTTACAGCGTGAAGGCGTAGTCACGACGTGGCGTGCGAGCGGTATCCGCGTCGCGCCCCACGGGTACAACTCAGCAGATGACATCGATCGTCTGCTGACGCTCGTTTCGGAGGTAGAATGATCGGACTTGTTCTCGCCGCGAATCTCGTCGCCGGCACCTATACCTATAAGACGTCGTATCACGGCGTCGACGTCGGCACGTCGAAGGTGACGGTTACATCCAGCGGCGGATCGATGCAGGTGAGCGAGCAAACTGCTGGTTCGTACAGCGGCACGTCGGGCAACGCCAACGCGACGCTCGTACTCAATTCCGATTTATCGCCCGCGAGCTATAAAGCAACCGGAACGATGGCCGGGAATCCGGTCTCCGATTCAGCGACGATCTCTGGAGATACGGCACAAGTCACGAACGCGCAAGGTGCGGCGGCGACGTTCAAGCTGACCGCGGATCAAAAACACTTCGTGGTCGTCGATCTTGGAACCGTCGCCGGTTTTGTTCCACTCCCTGCGCAAATGCAAGCATGGCAAAACGCCAGCGTTTGCGCCGTCGTTCCATCATTCGGTCAATCGATCGTTATCGCGCCCGACACCACGAAAGCGCCGGCACGCCCCGCGACCGTTCCGGCAACCGACGTTGCGCTCTCGTTCCAATCGCAACACGCACCGTTCACCGTCTGGTACAACCCGACCACACTCGTCCCCGACGAAATCGACATCGCCACGCAAGGCGTAACAATCACGCGAACCCAGTAATGTCATCCTGAGCGAAGCGCCGAAGGTGCGTAGTCGAAGGACCGCCTAAATTCAAAAGCCCGACGAATGACACGTTAGTAGCCGTTTTCTTTGATGAACGACGATGTCATGACGGCGTCGCTCATGCCGTGGATCAACTTCTTGTCAGCGGGTGCGACGGTTGCGAGGATGGCGCCGAGTCGGACGCTGTCCTCGCCGGTGACGAAGAAGTACGGCGTCAAGCGTACGCGCGCGTCGAACATCTTGATCTCGCCTTCGGTTCGATCGAGATAGGGCATGCGGATGCGCTTGCCCTTATGGAAGCGCTGCAAAATATGCGGCGTATGCTCGAACGACGCGAGTGCGTTTTCGAGAGCGGCTTTCCATTCGTCTTTCGTAAGATCGTTCGCGATCTTCACGCCGCGCGAACCCCAAGCGAGTTCGGAGAAGCCGGACGGCTTTACGACGTAGTCGCGGTCGCCTTTGCCGAGTTCGAGCAGTTGACGGAAATCGGAAACCGGCAAGCCGTTGATATCGAGGCCCCAGATCACGCCTTGCGGCGGGAGTTTGCGCGGATCCAACACCCACGTCATCGGGAAGAGCGATTTCAACTTTTCGTATGTGTCTTTGCCGAGTTCCTCGCGCCACAGTTTCGCGAGTGCCGGGTGATGGAAGAGCGCAAACGACAGCTTCTCTTCGAGTGCGGCTTTCGGGGGCGGTGTCAGCTTCACGCGATTGTGTCGCGCGGCATACGTCATCAGTTCCCACTTCGGAACGTTGAGCAGATCGAAGAGTTCGAAGTTGCGATAAATCGCGTCGAGCTTCTCTTCGCGTCCATCCTCTTGACGCATGAACATCGCTTCTTCCGTGAAGATAACGTCTTGCGGTGCAACGACGTAGATGTTGGCGGTCTCCAGACGCCGCATCGTCGCGGCGAGCCATCGCAACTCCGGCCTATAGTCGCCCGATTCGTCGGAGACGACGATCGCAACGGTGGGTTTTTCCACACCGGTCGCATGCGCAAGCATCGCGCCGAAGCTCTCGGGAATCCCGTTCGGTCCGCCGATCGACTCGATGCCGGCTTTACAATACGCCTCCGCCATCGCGCCGACGAAGCCCATGCCGCCCGGCACGCTGTCGAGTTCGGATGCAGCAAATCCGTCGTCGGTGAGCAGCAGATCGGGGCGGATGACGCCTGGAAGTTCTTGCTTGAAGCGATTCTGACGTTCGAGGCGCACGATGTGTTCCGGCTTCCCGCGATCGAGATACTCGGCGATAAACGCCGGTGCGGTGCCGCGCGCGCTGCGGTTGTAAAGGTTATTGAGTGCGCGATAGAAGGCGAGCAAGTCGTGCCCGATCTCTTCAATCTGCGCGACCGTCTTTGCGGCTAATGCAAACGGCTCGGGGCTGACGCGCCATGGGATTCGTGCGCTCTCGTCTTCGGTCTTGAAGAGTCCGGGCGGGACGTTATCCTCGATGAACTGCGCTTGCTCGCGAGCCGTGAGATTCGGCACAACGGCCGTACAGGGCATGGACAATCTACTCCTCTGGGCGACGACAACAGCCGTCGGGGATTTTGAAACTGCTGAACGCAATGTAGCGGCGTCGCATATCGTCTCCTTAGATTGCCCCGTTCGGTGCTTGGTTGCAACCGGACAAGCGGGCAATTTTATTTGATGATTATGGCGCCCGGAGTGAGCATGGCGTTCTCGACGCGGACTTCGCCGCCGGCATAGACCAGCGTCAAGTGCAGCGTCCCGGTCAGGCCGAGGCGGTCGAGATCGACGTTTTCGAGGACGCGCGAGGGGCCCTCGCCGGTCACAAAACGCAGCTTCGCGCTGCGGGAAAACGAGCCGCCGCTGGACGTGTATGCTTCCGTAACGGGAACCGTGACTTCCGGACCATCCCCGACAGGGGCACTCGGACAGTAGGTAATCGTGACGGCCGCCCCTCGCACCGTTAAGGTTTCTCGGGAACAATGGTTTTGTGCGGGTGCAGCAATCGGTATGGCAGCTAGGGCCATGACGGCCATCAACGACGAGGATTTCATTCTGTACATCAACGATTCGCTTCCGACAAACATCCCACCCGCGGCCGTTCAAGCTGCCGTTCGTTTGACGAGCCGGGGTATGCTGTAGATGGTGCCCCGCATCGACCTCATTGCGCTCGACCTGGACGGAACGGTTCTGAATTCGAGCGATCATATCTCTCCCGCAAACCGGGCGGCCATTTCCGCAGCGCTGGCAGCCGGCGTCCGCGTCGTTATCGTGACTGGGCGCGGTGCCGATGCAGCCGGCGACGTGGCGGGCGAACTTCAAATCAACCTTCCGATCATCTGCGCGCACGGCGCCCTGACGAAAGACGTGATGACCGGAAAGATCTTGGGGCACATTCCCGTTCCACTCCAATACGCAATGCCGATGATTCACTTCGCCGAAAAGAACTGCATCGACACGGCCATCTACGTCGACGAACGGTTTCACCGGCTCGCGAGTTGTCCGCCGTACATGGCGGACATGAACGGGCCGCATTGGGTCGAGGTCGAGACGCTCTCGCGCGTCCTCTCGTCCGCGCCCACCTTCATCCGGTTCTTCGGCCGCGATGCGGTCAAATCGATTCGGGAAACGTTTGGGGATTTTCCGGTGCACTTCAAGTACGAGACGTGGGGCGACTTCGAAGAACTCGCGGTCACGAGCATCGACGCTACAAAGAAGAATGCACTCGAGCGCTTATGTAGGGATTTGAACGTCTCGCCGAAGCACGTGATGGCGGTCGGGGATTCGCGCAACGACGTTCCGATGCTGCGGTGGGCTGCCGTCGGCGTCGCAATGGCAAATGCTCTGCCGGAAGTGCGCTCGGCGGTCAAGCATGAAACCGCCACCAACGATGAGGACGGCGTCGCGCTCGCCATCGAACGCTGGGTGCTGGAACCGATGGCCGACGAGAAGAAGACTGCATAGGGAGACTCTGAAGAAGTGGCATGGCGACTGCGGTATGATTTTTGGGCGAGGCCGAGACGCTCGCGCGCGTCCTCATTGCATCTCCGGTTGTGGCACCATAACCGTCGCCACGCCACTTCTTCAGAGACTCCCTAAATGCAAAATGCTCCTTCGCCGGAGTACGAGTCGCGTTTGCGCGCGATTCTGGACCAGCACGACTGGACGGCGTTGCGCGAGTTCGCGCACAGCGAGAATCAGGTCCCGGATGAGATCTACGAAAAGGATCAGCAGTTCTGGGAAGTGATGATGCACAAATTGATCTGCAACCGTTTGGATATGCTTGCGAAACACGAATCATCGCGTGCATGGCTTACCGAGCATGGATACTCAACCGACATCGGCGGCTACTAAGCTGACGATTACCGTGCGCGTCCGCGCGTTCGCCCGGCTGCGCGAGCTCTTCGATGCTTCGGAGTTCGAGTTGCAACTGCCGGACGGTGCGACGCTCGTCGATGTGTGGGATGCCTTGCGCGCGCGCAACCGCAAGATCGATGCGCTCGCGTCGAGCACGCGCATCGCGCGCAACGGCCGCGTCGTCGCGCTGCTGAACGAACGCGTGGCAAGTGGCGACGAGATCGCGCTGCTTCCCCCTGTCGGCGGCGGATAGTTTTGTATCGTCTGCAATCCGAGCCGATCGACCCGCGCGAATTGGAAGGGGCGACGCGGACCGATGCGTGCGGCGGCATCGTGACGTTTCTCGGCGTCGTTCGCAATCAGGCAAATGACGGCCGCGACGTCGACGGGCTCGAGTACGAAGCGCATGAGGCGATGGCGCTCGCCGAATTCGAAACCATCGCGTGCGAAGTGCGCGAACGCTTTCCCGGCGTGCGCCTTGCGATCGTGCACCGCGTCGGCGCGTTGAACGTCGGTGAGACCGCCGTTGCCGTCTGCGCGGCAGCCCCGCACCGGAGCGAAGCCTTCGACGCATGCGAATACGCGATCGACGAGTTGAAAGCTCGCGCACCGATTTGGAAGAAGGAACGTTATACGGACGGCACCGGCGAATGGATCGCGAATGCCTGTTGATCTCCTCGTTGCACGCGCGCGAAATAATGACATCGCGGCCCTTCGTTATGGCCCGCGGCGTCCGCGCGGCGTAACCATCGTAGCCGGTCACGGCTATTCATCGAGCAAACACAATCTAGATCCGCTGTGTTCGTTTCTTTCCGCGCAAGGCTTCAGTATTTTTAGCCTCGACTTTCCCGGACACAAGTTAGGTGCGAGCGGCGGAAAGTTGCGCGGCGTCGAAGATTGCGTCGATGCGATGGAAGCCGTGGTCGACATGGCGCGGACCATTGACGATCAGCCGCTCTACGTGATGGGACACAGCATGGGCGCGATGGCGGCGCTCTTTACCGCGGCGCGAAATCCGGATGTGGACGGGGCGATCTCGATCGCGACGGGATACGGGCGTCCGAGCGCGCTTGCCGCGCTCAAAGCGGCCGGCAAAACGGACTTCCGTTCTTCGTACGTCGACGGCGTCGATCTTTCGGCCCTGGTTGCCGACGTCGGCGCATGGTACGAACGATATCTCCCCCAACTCGCCGGACGTCCATGCCTCTACATCTCCGCAACCAGGGACGCCATGGTGAGTATGGCAAGCACGCGCGACCTGTACGACCGGGCGCCGGACCCGAAGAGCTTCGCAACCGTCGAAAGCGATCACACGAACGCCGCCGAAAATTCTCGCACGGAAGTGCTGCAATGGCTGAACCAACTGCACCCTCGAGGATAAAACTCGCCGGGCGCCCCGAATTGCGGCGTTACAGCCGCCACTTGTTGATTCCCGAAGTCGGACTTGAGGGACAAGAACGGCTTGCGGCATCACGCGTGCTCGTGATCGGCGCCGGCGGATTGGGGTCACCCGTGCTGCAATATCTCGGCGCAGCCGGCGTCGGACGAATCGGCGTGATGGACGACGACGTCGTCGATGAAACGAACCTTCAGCGACAGACGATTTTTGCGACCGGCGACATCGGGCGACAAAAAGCGGACGTTGCCGCGGAGTACGTTCGCGCGCTCAATCCGCTCGTTGCGGTTGATGCACTTGCGATGCGGTTCGCGCCCGAGAACGCACGCGAACTCGTCCGTTTGTATGACGTCGTCGTCGATTGCACGGATCGCTTTCCGACGCGGTACTTGATCAATGATACGTGCGTGCTCGAGGGGAAACCCGATGTGTACGCGTCGATTTTCCGTTTCGACGGACAGGTGAGCGTATTCGGTGCGTCGAGCGGCCCGTGTTATCGCTGCTTGTATCCAGATGCGCCGCCGGCGGGAACGGTGCCGACGTGCGCGGAGGGCGGCGTGCTCGGCGTATTGGCCGGATTAGTCGGTGCGTGGCAGGCGAATGAAGCAATCAAGATGATCTTGGGGATCGGCGAACCGCTCGTCGGCCGTCTCTTGCTCGTTGAAAGTCTTGGCGCGCATACGCGGGAGGTCCGCTTCGAACGCGATGTACATTGTGCGGTCTGTGGCGATCGGCCGGTGATCCTCGACGCGGTGCTCATCGAAGAAGTAGATGAGCGCGACGAAGATGAAGTGGAACCGTTGGCGCTCGACGACGCGCTCGCGGATGCCGTGCTGCTTGATGTGCGCGAACCGCACGAGGTGATCGTTGCAGCCGTCGAAGGTGCGATGCACGTGCCCGCGTCCGAACTCGAGTCGCGGCTGCACGAACTCGACACCGCGCGCCGCTACGTCGTGGCGTGCCGCGTCGGTGCGAAGTCACTTTGGGCCGCGCGACGCCTGCGTGACGCGGGATTTACGCGGGTACGACACCTGCGCGGCGGGCTGCTCGCATATGCGGCGGCACGCGATGATTTTTCGTTGTATTAAATGGGCTGAAGATGCGCAAGAAACCATTTGGACCAACCGGCATCGAACTTCCTGTCATCGGTCAAGGGACATGGGACATTCCGGAAAACGGGGCCGCCGTTGAAGAGGCGAAGCGCGCGATCCGGCGCGGCATCGAACTCGGCATGACGCACCTCGATACCGCGGAAATGTACGGCGGCGGCGCGGTGGAGCGTATCCTCGGCGAGGCGATCCGCGACATACCGCGCGACACGATTTTCGTCACGACTAAAGTGTTACCGGGAAACGCGAGCTACAGCCAGACGATTGCCGCATGCGAGCAGAGCCTGCGGCGGCTGAAGCTCGAATATGTAGATCTCTATTTGTTGCATTGGCCGAGCGACATGCCGTTGGAAGAAACGATGCGCGCGCTCGCCGAGCTCGTGCGCGAAGGCAAAGTCCGGTTCGCCGGCGTCAGTAACTTCGACGTGGAAGACATGCTCGAAGCGCAGCAGCACCTCGCAAACGTACCGCTGGCATGCAACCAAGTGCTGTATCATCTGAAGGAACGCGGTCCGGAGCATCGATTGATTTCGACCGCGGCGCAGCACGATATTGCGATCGTTGCATACACGCCGTTCGGTCGTGGCCGATTCCCGCGTGAAGCTGCGGCGGCGGATGGCGTTCTTGGCCGGATCGCTGCGAAGCACGGCGCAACGCCCCGTCAAGTGATTCTCGCGTTTCTTACTCGCCAACCCAACGTCTTCACGATTCCTAAAGCTTCGAGCGTCGTGCACGTTGAAGACAACGCGCGTGCGGGCGATTTGGAGCTCGATGCCCACGATATCGAGGAGATCGATGCAGCGTTCCCTCTCGGGCGCGAGCGACCCATCGCCACGCTCTGACGGCGAGACGCTCAAAGCGCGCATCATCTCCGAAGCGCGAGCGCGCGGCGCCGTCGACGTTCGCGTAACGGAAGCCGCGACGGACGAGCAACTGCGCGCGCGATTGCGTGCGTCGTTCCATCGCGGCGATCTGAGGACGTGGCCGTATGACGAAACCTACGCGCGTGCGGCGAGCGACCCGGAGACCGTGCTCGCGGGCGCGCGTAGCATCGTGTGCATTGCAGTGCCGTACGCAACGCGGCCGGGCCGCCGGGCGCCGATGCAGGGTCGCGTATCGAATTACGCGTGGTCGGAAGACTATCACCATCGCATGCGCGTGCTGCTTCGCGAGCTTTCGGCAATCGTCGACGAACTCGCCGGCGCGCCCGTAACGGCGATTGCTTGCGATACCAAACCGATCGCCGAGCGCGCATTTGCCGCGCGAGCGGGTCTCGGATGGGTCGGAAAGCACACCAATCTCATTTCGCCGCGCGCGGGCTCGTTCGTCTTCCTCGGCGAGTTGATCACGACGCTCGATCTGCCGCCTGATGCGCCGCTGCGGAAATCGTGCGGCAGCTGCACGCGATGCATCGACGCGTGTCCGACCGGAGCGTTGCGCGGCGACTACACGATCGATGCCACGCGTTGCATTGCCGATTTGACGCAGCGGACGGACGTCATTCCGCGAGAGATGCGTGCGCTGATTGGTGATTGGGTCTGGGGTTGCGATATCTGCCAAGACGTCTGTCCACCGACGATGCGCGCGCAGCGCCAGGGCGACGAACGGTTCGAGCCGTACGACGCAATCACGGCCGCGCCGCAACTCGATCAGCTATTGCGGTTGCGCAGCGGCGAATTCAAGCGCCGCTATGCCCGCACCGCAATGGGCTGGCGCGGAGCGGCGATTTTGCGACGGAACGCCGCAGTCGCACTTGGAAATTCGCTCGATCGCGGCGCGGTCGATCCGCTTGGGGAAGCCCTTGCATCAGATCCGCACGCAATCGTCCGTGGAGCAGCGGCTTGGGCGCTCGGGCGGATCGGCTCGCCCGATGCACTCGAGCGACTACGGTGCCGTCTTGAGATAGAAGAAGATGCAAGCGTACGCTCGGAAATCACTGCCGCATTGGAACCGTTTTGCAACGCGCGTCCGTTAGGCAATACATGAAGTACGTACTCTGCTCCCTCGCGATGATCGCATCATTGCTGCCTGCGCCGGCTCGCGCGCAGGACGAGTTGCTTTCGCGGATGGGCGCGATCAACGCAAATCTTCACTCGTATACGGCAACGATCAAGGCCCACGTTACGATGACGACGTTTCCGTATCTTTCTACCGACCTGGACGGCACGTACTATCACAAGGATCCGAATCGTGACAAGCTCGATATCACGAGCGGCCTGCCCGGCGTAGCGCAGCAATTCAGCCAACTCTATCCGCACATCGTCCCGGCTTCGCAATGGAGCGACGTCTTCGCCATCACCAAAGTTTCGGACGACGGCACGAACGCCCACTTCAAGCTCGTTCCAAAACAGCAAGGCAACGTGCAGCAAGTCGAGGCGGTCGTCGACGACAAACGCGCCGTCGTGACCTCGATGAAGTGGACGTACGCCAACGGCGGAACGGCGCAGATGACGAACACGTACGGCAGCGTCAAAGGCTACACGCTTGTAACGTCGCAGTCGGGAGTCGTGGATGAACCACAGTACAAAGGGACGATTACGTCGACGCTCTCCGACTACAAGATCAATCCGGATATCCCGGACGCGACGTTCGCGCAGTAACCGGCAGCAACAAGGCAAGACACGCCGCCGTAACGACGCCCATCAACGCAAACCCGAGCGAATACGAACCGGTGTACGACTTGACGATTCCCATGAGAATCGGCGGAAAAAATCCGCCTAGTCCACCGGTTGCACCGACGACACCGGTAACGGCGCCGACACTCTTTGGAAACTCACTGCCGACGATCTTGAAGACGGCGCCGCTACCGGCACCAAACGCTGCGGCAAGCGTCAGGCAGCAGAACGTAAACACCGGCATCCACGTATAGGCCGTGGCGAGCAGCGCTGCCATCGCGACACTCCATGAGAGCGTGTAGACAAGCACGCGTTCACCACCGAATCGATCGGCGAGCGCGCCGCCGATCGGACGCGCAACGACAGCGAGTAACGCAAATCCGGCCGCTCGCGCTCCGGCGTCCGTTCGCGAGAGCGCGTAGACGCCGACGAGCATCCGCGGAAGATAGAGAAACATCGCGACAAAGCCGCCGAATGTCACGAAATACACGAGCGAAAGCGTCCAGGCGCGGAAACTTTTCCGGAACACATCAAAGGTGGACATGATGCTGCCCGTTGCGGGCTCGGACGAAGGTGCATTGTGCGCGCGGAGCGCGAAGACTACGGCCATCAGCGCGACGAGCAGCGCGGCGAGCGCAAATGGAGCCGATATCCCGTAACTCGCTGCGAGTTGCGGCGCCGTCAACCCGGCAATCACCGTCCCGCCGGTTCCCGCGCCGTAGATTCCGAGCGCATATCCCCGCTGTCCCGGCGGATACCAATCGTTGATGAACGGGACGCCGACCGCAAACGACGCGCCGGCGAAGCCGAGTAAAAGGCCGAAGGCAATCAGCGCATCGTATGATTCATGCCAAACGGCGATCGCGACGAGCGGCGCAATCACGAAGAGCATTAGCGCGATGAAGACGATACGTCCACCGAATCGTTGACTCAAGAAGCCGAGCGGAATTCGCATCAGCGATCCCAGGACGACCGGAATCGCGACGAGCCACCCTACCTGAACGTCGTTCAGGCCTAGCGCCTTTTGCAGTACCGGCGCTAATGGCCCGTAGAGCGTCCATCCGTAAAAGCAAACCGTGAACGCGAGCGTCGAAAGCAGTAACGCGATCGACGCAGCGCGCCGATTCGGTACTCGCACGGCATCAGATGCCGCGGCGGCGACAAACCTCCAGGTGGTTCGATACTTCGATGGTCTTCCCGTCGGCGATCGTCAGGCGAAGCACTCCGTCGCTCTCCAACGACTTCCCGACGCGTGTGATGATCACGTGATACTCGACGAACACTTTGTTGCCGGACGCAGCGAATGCAATGGGCGTGAGGTGGTACGCACCTTGCGTTTGTTCGCGAAGCATTCGAAAGTATTCGATTAGCTGATCGTGCGTCGCGTTCACTGCAAGCGCGTCGTCAACTGGTTGTGCGCTGCCGTTGCTGAACGTTTCGAAGACGCGGCGTGCGTAGGCGAGGTTTTGCTCTCGCTCAGTGGGTGCGGCAATCATCTCGTTACCCCCGGTGGTTCGCGTTGCTGCGCAATTCGAGGGAATCATCGCGTTCGCCTATAAATTCAAATCATTCACATGTTTGCGCCCAGCATTCGTAGTTGTTCCGCCGCGCGAAGTGCCGTACTCCGAGCCGCACTCGCGCTTGCCATCTCGCTGGCTTGGTTCCAAATCGGTTCCGCGGCACAATTGATCCCGGTTCATGGATACGTGCTTTCGCCTGATGAGAACGGGCGCGTGATCATGCGCGTCATCGCCGTACCGAAAATGCTTGCGGAAGGCGTGTACGCGGTGCGAATGGCGAAAAGCACCGCGATGCCGCGTCCCGGGACGGAAGTTGACGCGTTGCTGGTACGGCGAGGCGGCGCTCTCGAATTTTATAAAGCACCAGTCGCGGCGCCGCGATTCATTGCCGGCACGCAGAATCCGGTCGTTAAGCACATCCTCGACGCGGGCGATCGTGTGCCTGCGTATATGCTCGTCGATCAGACCGGCGCGCCACTACGCCTCGACGGCTTCAACGGCAAGGTGACGGTATTGAGTTTCGTGTTCAGCCGTTGCCCAGACAAGACCGTGTGCCCGGCAATCAGCGGAAAATTCGCGTACTTGCAGAGTCACCTCGACCCGCGCTTTTTCCATCTCGTTGAAGTGACGCTCGACCCGGTGTACGACTCACCCGCGGTTCTCGCCGCATACGGAAGAACGTTCGGCGCAGATCCGCGGATCTGGTCGATCGTGACCGGAGAGCCGGAGCAAGTCAAGGACGTAATCGATGCGTTCGGCGTTTCCTCGATCGCGAGCGGATCGGCAAGCTACATCCACGATGTTCGCTTAGCCTTGATCGACCGTCACGGCGTCATCCACGACCTCGTCCAGACGGCGGATTGGAATCCGGACGACGTCGTCGCGATGGCGAATAACCTCGCCGGTCAGTCCTCGAATCCACTTCGCCGTTTTTGGTTTGCGACGGTTGCGAATCTCGTCGCGTTCTGCGGCGGAAACGCGTCGGTCGCGTCGACGTTGCTGCTCGTCTCCATCATCGGCGGGATCTCGTTGATTACGATTCCGCTGCTGATTTGGATTACGCGCCGCTGGATTATCTTGGGTTAGGCGGATCGTCCGCCGTTGGCACTTCCGCGCCAAGAACGAACGTTTTCGTGCCGCATGCGCTGCACAAACCCTCAACTGCCGGCAAGCCGCTGCGCAGAATCTGCTTGAGATCGCTCAGCTCGCGGCTCGCTTGACAGACTACGCAGTAGCCGACTAAAACCATATGCCGAGATCGAACTTCGCATCTTCGCTCGCCATGGTGCGCGGATCCCATGGCGGCGTGAACGTTACGTCGACCTTCGCCGTCTCTACGCCCTCAACCGATTTCGCCTTGACTTCGACGGCTTGCTTGAACTCGGGACCGACCGGGCACATCGGCGACGTGAATGTCATTGTCACCGTCACGTGCTCGCCGTTGTCACCCACGCATTCGATGTTGTAGATAAGTCCGAGATCGACCGCTCCCATCATGAGTTCGGGATCTTGAACCGTACTGAGCGCCTCGCGAATCTCATCTGGGTTCGGCATGCCGTGTGAACCTCCGACTTTGCTATACTTGAATATCATATGGGTTTGCGCCGCGCGCGCAAACCGGCGCGACTAGGAGGACCGATCGTGGCTTCTGACAGACGCACTTCCGGTGGCGACGTGTTCACCCTCTCGGCAAACGGACAAACCGCAGGCAGCTACACGACGGACGGTCGATGGAATATAGGCGGATGGACAACCTATCCGCTCAGCTATCCGCTGCGGAACGATCCGGCATTCAGCGTGAGGCAACCGCCGAAGAGCGGCAATCGCACCTAACGCGCTATTTCTTCGCGCTGAAGAACTTGCAGTAACCCTTCGGCGAAATCTTGCCTTTCACGAGTTTGCAAGACGATGGCGCTTGGAATTGAACGCAGCCCGAGCACTGCTTGCCGCCGACCGGGTGTGGAACGTAGCCGGCCGTTTTCTGATCGATCGACGCCGCCGCGTCGGCCTCGGCGCAAAGCGCCGCGAAGGCGCCGATCGCGATCGGTGCGACCATGAGCTTTTCGATCATTTCGGAGCGAGAGAGATTCTTATCATCGTTCATGTGATTGTCCGGTCCTTTCAAGCGGCACGCCACGCGATTTCAGATAACTTGCGATCTGTTCGGTTGCATTGCCGTAGATGCAGTGTCCATCTCCAACGAGAATGTTCTTCGGTTTCAATTCCCATAGCCGCCGCAAACTGAACGCGGCACGCTTCGGATCGCCGAGCTTTGCGTCGGGAACCATGCGTAGAGTGCCCGGCGGATCACCCCACAACGCATCGCCGACGATGACGGTCGAGCAGTCGGCGATATAGAGACCAAATTCACCAGGCGACTTCATCGCGTCCAGTTGTACGACGCGCATCCGTCCGACTTTGTCGCCGTCCCGCAAGCGGCGATCGATCGGCACCGTGATCTCGCCGGCGTCGAGCTCCGGCGCGCCGACCTTCGCGTGAAGCTCCTCGGCAAGAATTTCTGCTTCCCGTTCGTGATCCCGCGTCGTAATGACAATCCATTGAGCAGATCCCTGCCCTCGAATCGTTGCGACGTCTCGTTCGCTCAGTGCGAGTGGATCGACGATCACGTTTTCACTGCCGCGCACGAAAAATGAATTGAAAAAGAGCGAGCGGTCGGGCTGCCAGCGCGACCACATTGAGATTCCGTCTAGTGACGTTTCCTGAAGTAACGCCGATTCGTCTGTTACCATACCAGCGCGCCTCCGCCGCGCTTATTTTCTAGGGCTCGTTCTCGAGCGGGTTGAACTCCGCAATTTCATTGGTCTCGTGCCCTTCGACGAGCGCGATGATGTATCGCGCATCGCTTTGTGCTCGATCGAGCCGATCCGATGCATCTTCATTGTCTTTGCGGTGCTCGTCGCGGTGCAGCAACAGCGTCACGAGACGACCAAATACGTCGGGGCCTCGCCGGCCGTTAGCCGCCGCGACACCGCGAATAAGCGGAGCCGGAGCTTTATGCGGTCCAGCTAAAAGTAATGCGAGACAGAATGCCGCAAGCGTCGCAAGAATCACGAACCCCAGCGCATAGCTTCCGGTGCTGTCTTTCACGAAGCCCATGATGATCGGCGGAAAGAAACCGCCGAGTCCGCCCGCTGCACCGACGAGTCCACCGGCGAGCCCCGTGCTCTTCGGGAAGAACTGTGCGACGAGTTTGAACACTGCACCGTTGCCGATGCCGAATCCGAGCGCGATGATGAAGAGCAGATCAGTCACGATAACGATGTTGGCGGCGCCTGCTTGCCATGCGAGCACGAGACGCGTCGCGACGACAAAGCTGAAGACCCAGACTAGCACTTTCGTTCCGCCAAGCTGATCCGCGAGCCAGCCGCCCACTGGACGCGCGAGCGTTGCGCCCATCGTGAAGATTGCGGCTTGGAGACCTGCGTCGCGGCGATCGAACGGGAACCAGTCGCCGAGCAACTGCGGCAGGTAATTTGCAAAGAAGACGAATCCGCCGAACGTCACAAAATAAAATAGTCCCAGATGCCACGTTATCGCCCGGCGGCTGATGTCGGCAACGGTCACGTTGAACGATTGCGGTGCGACGAGTCCGGGCGCGTCGCGCGCAAAGAGCCAAAAGACGATCGCCATGACTGCGACCGGGACGATGTAGAACCAAAATGCGCCTTGGCGTCCGCCGAATGCGTGTGCTAGCGGCACCATTGCAAAGACGGTTGCCGCCGTTCCAATATTGCCGACCCCGTAAATGCCGAGCGCCGTTCCCTGGCGGTCGGCGCTGAACCAGCGGGACACGAACGGAACGCCTACGGCGAAACTGGCGCCCGCGACGCCGAGGAAAAATCCGCCGGCGATATAGCTCGCATACGAATGAGCAAAACCCAAGAACGTAATCGGAAGCAGCGTGAAGAGCAAGAGTGCGGTGAAGACCGTTCGGCCGCCGAAGCGATCGGTCAGCACGCCCATCGGGATACGCATCAACGCTCCGAGCAGCGTCGGAACGGCGATCAATAGGCCTGTCTGCGCGTTGTCGAGATGGAGTTCCGTTTGAAGTTGGCGCGAAAGCGGCGCAATCGTACTCCATGCCGCAAACGCTATTGTGAATGCTGCTGTCGCCAGTACTAGATTGACGTAGGATTGACGTGAGTTCTGCATGGTCGAGTCGCTTCCGTCCGCACCGCAAGCGGCTGAAGCATCGCGAGGGACGTCGCAATAACGAAGACGATGAACGTGAGCGCAGCATTTCCAGCATGCGCTTCACGCAAAAATGAAGGCATCCGTAACGTCACGTTGAGCATCCCTAGCGTGCCTTGCATCAACGCGAGCGCCGTACCGGCGAAGAACCACACGCGCACGCGCGGCATGCCGGTTTGCGCGACATAGAATAAAACGATCAATGTTGAGAGGACGAATACGGCCGCTGCACCGCGGTGCAGCATTTGCGCCCACTGGCCGGGCGTCGCACCCGTTAGTGTTCCGTTGCAGGCGGGGAACGTCGCGCAAGCAAGGCCGGCGCCGCTCGAACTGACATACGATCCGATGCACATCGTGACGTATGCAAGCAGCGCGATCAGGGCAATTCCCGGAACGCATGCGCCGTTGCGGATCGCGGGAAGGCCGCTATTGCGGCGCGGCGCTTCGTGCGCAAGCACCGCTAAGAATGTAAGCGTGACGAGCAACACCATCGCGCACGCCCAGTGCAATACGACCGACGGCGGATTATTCGCTTCGTGGATCGTAATGCCGCCGACGACGACCTGGAGTGCGAACGCCCCAACGAGCGCGAAGAGCGTCGGGACGATACCGGAAATCTCACGCCGCATACGCCATCCGGCGATGAATGCCGCGATGATGAAGAAGCCGACGCACAGCGCGACGGCGCGATGCGTCCACTCGAGCACCACACCGCCGATTAACTGCGGTACGAGCGCGCCGCGGCATAGCGGCCAGTCAGGGCATGTCATTCCCGCGCCGTTGATGCGTACCCAGCTTCCCAATATGACTTGCGCAAAGGCGAGTGATGCGGCAGCGGTGGCGGCAATCCGAAAAAATTTCACAGGCCGAACAGCTCGCTCAATGCACGCGCGTCGCGCACCGCTTGTTCGCGGTCGACCGCATCTTTGTCGTGGATCTTAGAAATTGCGCCGTGCAGCAAGCTGCCGATGAGCGCCGCTGACATCGCGACGATCAGCGCCCGCTCGCGTTCCGACAACCCCGGACACCGCGCGAAAAGCCGCCGTACTTCGTGTTCTCGAACTGTTTCGGCATGCTGCACGAGGGCGCGCACGTCCGACAGTGCGGTTTCGTGAGAGAGCGCCATGCGCGTCTAACGATACGCGCGGCGGTTCCACGGCGGTTACGCGCGCTCGTCGTCCGCGTCGGCAGGCGGCGCGTGCTGTACCCAAATCGGAAAGTATGCAATGACGTCATCGCCGTTTGCCAAAAACTTCACCAAGTATCCACCGGGATACGGCCACTGCAGACCCTGGAAGCTCAAGACATTGCGCGATATGGGATTATTCGGCGTGAAGTCGACGTCCTTGAGCGCCTTTTCCGCAACGAGTTCTCCCTTTCCGTGCTCGATGACGACGCGGCAATTCGCGAGATGTTGCGCCTCTAGGCTGAAGAAACAAAAAATAGCGAACCAGCGCCCGGTTGGCGCGGGGAAATCGGAAGCAACGACACCGTCCATAACGTTCTTGAACGTGACCGGGCCGCCCGCTTCGCTCGTGACATCCTCGCACGCGAACGCCATCTGAACTTGCAGCATGTCACAGGACTTCCGCGAGGAGCCGGGAGAATCCGCGAGACATGAACGAGTCGTCAAAGGGCGCCGCGTCAACGAACGTAACACTGACACCGGGTGCAGTCGAAGCGCTCGATTCGATCGTTGCCAGGTTGAAAGAGATCGGCTTTCGCGTGAAGACGGCGGCTCTCGTGGAAGCGGCGCTCGTGGAACTGAAAGAACAGATGGAAGACCGGGAGCGGGCGATCGAAATCGTACGGCGGCGCATTCCACCGCGTTCCGTCGTCCTTCCACCGTGACCCATCGTGTGCTTCATCGCCGTATGGCAGAGACGGCCAATGCGAGTGCGAACGACAAAATCGCAATGACCGTCGAGAGGATGCGTAGTGTCTTCCACTCTTTTCGTATTCCGAAGAGAAACGTGCCGAGGCACGCGAATGCGAAAACCAAGACAAGAATCGTGCTGAGCACCGAGAGTATCATAGCGTATGAATCCTAAAGAGGCTCGCGATGCAATGGAAGTAAACCGGACGGAATCAGAGGGCGCGAACACGATCGTGTGCGAGCGGTGCGGCAAAGAAGCCGTGCCGTTGCACCTCGGCTGCAGTCTCTGTGATGACTGCTGCGACTGCCGGCCCTTAGGCACGTGATCGTCGTCGTCGGCGGCGGCATCATCGGACTGTGCACGGCGTACGAGCTCGCAAAACGCGGTGCCGACGTCCACGTCGTGGAGGCAGGTGACTCCGCAGCGTCGTCATCGTGGCGCGGTGCCGGGTTGCTCGCGCCCTTCAGTGATTCGGAGAGCGAAGAAGAAGAAGATTTCTTGGCGACGGCGCTCGGCCTCTATCAGGTGTTCGTCAAGGAACTTCACAAGCGGACGGGCATCGACCCCTATCTTCGATTCGACGGGATCATCGAAGCGGCGTACGACGAGAGCGAAGCGGAGTGTTTGCGCAATCGCGCAGCGACGCTCATGGACCGCGGAATTCACGCGCATTGGTTCGACGCGTTCGAGGCGCGCGACATCGAGTCGGCGCTCGGCCCGGAGATGCTTCACGGCGCGTCACTCATCGAAGAAGAGGGGCAGATCGATAGCCGTTATCTCGGGCGCGCGCTGCGCGCAGCGTGTGTCGACGCAGGTGTCGTACTCGAAGAACAAACCGGCTTCGTTGCACTCGAAACCAGTGCAAACGGTGTCGTAGGCGTACGCAGCGGAGAGAAGTTTTTGCTTGCGGAGGCGGTCGTCAACGCAGCGGGGCCGCTCGCCGGCGAATTGCCGGGCGTACCCGAACTCGCGCGTATCTCGGTTCTACCGGTCGAAGTGCGGCTGCTCGCGCTCGCGATGCCGGATCGCGTGTTGAAGCGGCCGGTCCGCTTTGAGGGCATATACGTTATTCCGCGCGCCGACGGGACCGTGTTGATCGGTGAAACGGACGCGCAAGCCGGATTCGAGCCCTTACTCGAACGAGCCGTGCGCGCGATGCCCGTGCTCAGCGAGCTTACCGTGATCGAAAGCTGGGTTGCGTCCCGCCCGCGTTCACCAAACCTGCGTCCGTTCATCGGAAAAACCGCTCTAGACGGATATTACGTCGGCTCCGGCCATTACCGTCACGGAATACTGTTGGCTCCCACAACGGCGCTCGCGATCGCGAACGTCATTGAGGGGAGCGTCGTCTAGGCCGCGAATATCACGCCATGCTCGAACCTGGTGCGATGATGCCTTCGTTGACGGTTCGCGATGACAGCGGAACCGAGATCTCAACGAACGACTTACTCGGCAAACAGCTGGTGTTGTATTTCTATCCGAAAGACGATACGTGGGGCTGCACGAAGGAAGCGACGCAATTCCGCGACGTGTATGAGGCGTTACGCCATAAAGACACGGAACTCGTCGGTGTAAGTCGCGATTCCGTTGAGTCGCATCGCCGGTTCAAAGAGAAGTACATGTTGCCGTACCGGCTCTTGGCCGACGTGGATTCGCAACTGTGCAATGCATTCGGCGTCATCGTCGACGAAAACGTCTATGGTAAAAACGCAATCCAACGTTCGACGTTTCTCTTCGACCGTAGCGGAACGCTCATTTACGTATGGCCCAAAGTAAGCGTGCTCGACCATCAGGTCGAGGTGTTGAAGGCGCTGGCGTGAACGACGACGCACTCGGCCCGTGCGAGCGTTTCACGGTGCTCGAATCGCGCACGGTGCAAACGCCGAACTGCGAAGTGTGCGATCACATCGCAGCGGTGCACGCGAGCGAGGAAACACGCGTTTTAACCGGCGGAGAGATCGAAGCGTTGCGCAAGCGCATTTTGATCGAACGCTACGAACGTCGTCAACAAGAGCAACCGCGCCCGCCGGATCCGACGAACGAAGTGCGCACGAACGGCGACCCCGAAGCACACTGAACCTCGTTATTCCGGCGCCTGTTGGGCGAGAGCCGAAAGCATATCGATGCACGCAAGGAATACCACGATGCGCGGATATTTGTGCATCATGTAATCTTGCAGAATGAGCGCATCGCGCTTTGCGTCGTCGTCGGTCACGCGGTGTGCCTCGAGTTTGAATTCGACGAGAAGCGGCACAAGCTTCCGCGCGATCTCTCCTAAACGCGTATCCGGCATCGCTAACGCGCTAGGTCTTGTTGTTGCACGTGGCGTAGTGCGTTAGTGCTAGCTCGATAACATCCCAATCGGTCGTTGTCAGCTTGGCGTTGCCTTCGATCGACGTGGGCGTTTCGTGCATAAGCGCATCTGCAAACCCCGGAGGACGGTCATTGGGCGGGCGGCCGGCTTCCTCGATTTCCGAAGGGTCCATTCGCCCCGTTTTTATCCGCTGAGCGATTTCAGCGGCGGCATCGCGAGTGTTGTTTGTCGGCATGATACGATTATGCCTATACGGAGGGTCATCTATGCAACGAAAAATTTGGGTGGCTTTGATAATCGGCCTCGCAATTGGCGCCGCCGTAGGCTATCCGATGGGAAGCGTTGTCGTCGGCGCCATCTACGGCGTATTGATCGGCACCGGAATCGGATTGCTTCTCGATCGTCGATACCCATCGAAACCGTACGTGGGTTAATGGATTGATTCCACCGTAGTTACGCTGCGGTTCCGCCGCGGTTACACCTCGAATATTCTTGTTTTTCGCTGAAAATTTGCGAAGGGAGGCGCAACGGCAGGGTAAATTATTTTCGGCAGAGGGGTAAGAAGTTTTGGCTCAGCGGATTGCACCGGGGCCCAACATCGTCCGATTTAACGGCCTCGGCCCTGGATTCTGGCAAGTAACCACAGTATTGCTGCTTGTTTGTATCGCGAACTCAGTGTACTGGCTTTTCGCCAATGTCGACTGGCTGCTGCCTAGCGCATCGCAGCCCGTAAGCGATCGCGCATCGGATGTTGACGGACTCTTCAAGTTTATGGCCGTGTTCGGCGGCGACATCATGTTCATCGTGGCCGGATACGTGATCTATTTTTCGATCGCGTTTCGCGCGCGTTCAAGCGATCCGCCCGATGCAATTGGTGTTCCCGTTCACGACCAGCCGAAGCTCGAGTTTTGGTGGACCGTACTGCCGACGCTGTTGCTCGTCATCTTGACGGTGCTCAGCATCAACGTCTGGCACAAAATCCAGTTCGGCGTGTCGTCACCCGGGCTCACCGCGGAAGTGGTCGCGCACCAGTTCTATTTCGACACGCGCTATCCGGGCCTCAAAAGCCCTGTTACCGACACCACCGACGGAATGCACCTTCCCGTCGGTGTGCCTGTCCGGATCCTGATCACCTCGGCCGACGTCATTCACCAGTGGTGGGTGCCCGAGTTCAGGTTAAAGATGGCCGCGGTTCCCGGGTTGGTACAGAATCTGAATTTCACTCCCGATCGTACCGGAACGTTCACGATTACGTGCTCGGAGTTTTGTGGCGTCGACCACAGCAAGATGCAAGGCAAACTCGTCGTTCAGACGGTTCCTGAATTCAATGCGTGGCTCGACAGCGAAAAGAAAAGCACTGGCCGCCGCCAGTGCTGCAATCAATCTCAACGGCGGAAACGCCGCAGCCGGTCAGGCAAAATTTCACCAAACGTGCGCGGCGTGTCACCACGATCCGCCGACGCCGTTCGATCAAAAACTTGTTGGTCCGGGATTACTTCACATTACCGACGACCCGGCGCATCCCACACTCGTAACCGGCAAGCCGCCGACGGCTCAAAACATCGCTTGGATTTTGCAAAACGGGTTTACCGGTCCCATTGGGTCGATGCCCAATCGCCAAGCCAACGGGCTGTCCGATAAAGACATCGCAAATCTCGTCATGTACTTGGAGAGCTTGAAGTAGAGACGATATGGATACTACTGGAAAGCACACATCCGCTCACGATACCGCCCACGAAGAACATGTGGCGATCGGCCACATTCATCCGGCACCGCACGGATTCGTTCGAAAATATGTCTTTTCGCTCGATCACAAGGTAATCGGATTCCAGTACTTCATTACGGGCATGTTGATCATGTTGATCGCGGGTTCGTTTGCCGAACTCATGCGCTTGCAGCTGACCGATCCGAACGGCGCGATCATGGATCATAACACCTACAATGAAATGTTCACCATGCACGGCACGGCGATGGTGTGGATCGTCCTGATACCGCTGGTAACAGGTGCGATCGGCAACTTCGTGATGCCGCTTCAAATCGGCGCGCGGGACGTCGCGTTTCCGTGGCTGAACATGATCAGCTTCTGGATCTTGCCGATTGCGGCGATCATACTTTTCAGCTCGATGCTTTTCGGCGGTCCGCACGCAGGATGGACGGAGTATCCGCCGATCTCGCTGGCTGACGGAACGGCGGGCGCCTTGTGGTGCGCGGCGATCTTCGTCGTCGGCATCAGCTCGACGCTGACCGGAATGAACTTCATGGTGACGATCATCAAGATGCGCGCGCCCGGAATGACCTGGACGCGCATGCCGCTCTTCGTATGGGCGACGTTCGCCACTGCGTTGATGAACATGTTCGCGACGGTAGCACTCTCGGTTGCAACCGGCGCGCTCTTTCTCGAGCACGTCTGGAACATTCCGTGGTACGACCCGTCGCGCGGCGGCAGCCCGGTGCTCTTCGAGCATATGTTCTGGTTCTACTCGCATCCGGCCGTCTATATCTTCATCATTCCGGCGTTCGGTGTGGTTTCCGAAGTGTTGCCAACGTTCTCGCGTAAGCCGATCTTCGGTTACAAGATGATTGCGTTCTCCTCGATGGCGATTGCGTTACTGGCATTCACCGTGTGGGCGCATCACATGTTCCCGAGCGGGCTCGCGCCATGGCTGCAGTTGCCGTTCATGATCCTCACCTACGCGATCGGCATCCCGACCGGTATCAAGATGTTCTCGTGGCTCGCGACGCTCTGGGGCGGTTCGATCCGATTCACGGCATCGATGCTCTACGCGATCGGGTTCCTCATTACGTTTACGTTTGGAGGTATCACCGGCATCTTCTTAGCCTCGGTTCCGGTGGATCTCCATCTCCACGGAAGCTACTTCGTCGTCGGGCATTTCCATTATGTCGTTGCCGGCGGAGCCGTCATGGGATTCCTGGCCGCGGTTCCCTATTGGTATCCGAAAGCCACCGGCCGATTGATGAACGAACGTCTCGGACAACTTGGTTTCTGGCTGTTCTTCATCGGTCTCAATGGAACGTTCTTACCGATGCACTGGCTCGGTATCGAAGGCATGCCGCGTCGCTATGCTTCGTATGCCGCATTCGCGTCGAGCAATCCCGATGCCGTGTTCTGGAATCAATTCGAGACGGCGTTCTCGTTCCTGATGGCCATATCGGTCGGATTGCTTGTCTTCAACGCGATTTGGAGCATCAAACACGGAAAGCTCGCGGGTATCAATCCGTGGGGCGCCCGGACGTTGGAGTGGACGATCAGTTCGCCGCCGCCGTACTACAACTTCAAATCGATTCCAGAGGTGACGGCCGGACCGTACGACTTCGAGAAGCCGTTGCCTTATAAGAACACCGATAACGCGGTCGAGCCCTATCCTGAATACGGCAAAGTCCTGATGCCGCAGCCCGCTTTGGTGGGAGCATAAGCGATGGCAGCTGTAAGCGCACCGCAACCTCATCTCGGCAGACACGCAGCCGTTGCGGCCCGTTTCAACGACGTCGATCCGATTTATTGGGAAACTCGAGACATTCGGCTCCTGGGGTTTGTGCTCGTTCTCCTCAGCGACTGCATTCTGTTCTCGTCGTTCATCTTCGCGTACGTGTATCTGCGCACGTCGGCGCCGACGTGGCCTCCGTTCGTCGGGGGCCACCAGCTGCCGTGGTTCGATACAAGCTTTGCGGCGCTCAACTCCGTGATTCTGTTCGGATCAGGCGTCACGATGCATTTCGCGCTGGAGAACTGGAAGTACCTACACAAACAGAAATTCAACGCGTGGCTGATCGCCACGATGGTGCTCGGCGTCATGTTTCTGCTCGGCCAAGCGCATGAGTGGACGGGCGTCCTGCATGACGGCGTGACGTGGCCGGCGAGCACGATGGGCGCGTCGTTCTTCACGCTGACGGGTATGCATGGATTTCACGTGTTCGTCGGCGTCTGCTATCTCGCCGTTCTCGGGATTCAAGCGAATCGGGGTGTCTACACCGGATCGAGATATCTCGGGCTCACGTGCGGAACGCTCTACTGGCATTTCGTCGACGTGATTTGGGTTGCACTCTTCTTCCTGTTCTATTTATGGTGAGTGATGGACGCAGCTACAATTGAGAAATGGATTGCGCTGGCTGGCGCAATCGTCGTCGGCATAACAGCCTTCGTCCAACTCCGTAATGATTGGGACGCACGCGGACTCGATGCCGTCGTCACCAAGGTCTTGCTCGGCTTGATGGCGCTCGGTTGCATCTTCGCGCTGTTGGCGGCGCTTCACATCTTAGGAGTACACACATCATGAGCCATGACGCGCACGGAGCATCGAACGGCGGCGTTCCGCCGGCGCATATGCTCGATAAACTCGGCTTTGGGATCCCAAACGGCGCGTTGCTGTTCGTTCTGTTCTCGATCATCCTTGCGATCATGCAAGGATCGTTCGTCGTTGCTTCTTCGCCGTGGGGGCATAGCTGGCCGTCCACCAACTCGACGACCGTTACGCTGCCGCCCTCGCACCTGTCGCCGTAGCAGCACTCCGGTGGTGTGACGATGGCGCCGGTGGTACCCGGTTATGTGCCGTTCGCGCTTCTCGTCGCGCTCGAAGCGGTCGCCGTCGTGGCATGGATCATGACCGTCATGCGTCGACACGCGGATCTTTCAGCGGCATTGCTGCTTTGCGCTCGCTGTGTGCGGTTGCACTCCCGCGCTGAGCGAGTTGCGAGCGTTGCGGACGCGCTCGCCGTCGGCGCTCTTGCATTCCTCGTGGCGCTTCCGTTCGTCGCAGCCTGCTACGAGAGCGGATTCACGCCTCTTCGCGTCCTGCTAGCGGTGTCAGCCGTCGTCGCGGTTCTCGCCGTCGCAGCCGAGGTCGACTTTTTCGCACGGACCGTGGCTGCGCGTATATTTCGACAGTTTACCTGGAATGCACGGCCCCAGAGGATCATCGGCGGCGGCGCGCGCTGGTTCGGCGTTATCCTCGCCCTCTATCTGTTTCAACGCCCCGATCTCCCCGGCCGCGGGCTTGCCGGATTGTTCGGCGGCGTCGGAGCGGAACTCGCCGCGGACCTTTCCTCCGCGTCGGCGATTTATGTCGCCGCGGCGATCCTATTGCTTTCGGAAATCGTTGCGCTTGCCGCGCGGTGGCTGATTCCGTTCGCGCTCAACAGCTTACCGATGACGCTTGCGGCGCAACACGAGCCGCACGGGCGCTCGACGTGAACAGCGCAACGTCGTTGGATGCTGCGCGCGGCGACGTCGAGCGTCTGATCTCCAATATCGAACGTGTGATTATCGGTAAGCGCGAGGTCGTCGATCTCGTCGTTGCAGCATTGCTCTCGCGCGGGCACGTCTTGCTCGAAGATCGGCCCGGCGTCGGAAAAACGATGCTTGCGCGCACGCTGGCGCGTTCGATCTCGTGCGAATTCAAACGCATCCAATGCACGCCCGATCTCTTGCCGGTCGATATCACGGGGTATGTCGATCCGCGAAACGACGTCTTCATTTCCGGCCCGGTGTTCGCGAACATCGTGCTCGCGGACGAACTCAACCGCGCGATGCCGCGCACGCAAAGCGCGCTCTTGGAAGCTATGGGCGAGGGCCAGGTCACCGTCGACGGAACCACCCATTCGCTGCCCAATCCCTTTATCGTAATCGCTACACAGAATCCAATCGAACACTCGGGCGTCAACGATCTGCCGGAGGCGCAACTCGACCGCTTCCAATTGTTGCTCTCGCCGGGATATCCGAGCGAAGACGAAGAGATCGAGATTCTGCGCGATCGCATGGTCGACGATCCGCTCGCGAGCGTCCCGGCGGTGCTCACGATCGATCGCGTGCGCGAACTGATGGCACTTGTAAAGAACGTCGTGATCGACGAACGTCTGTTGCGCTATATCATCGCCGCCGTGCGGCAAACACGCCTGTCTGACGAGCTCGTGCTCGGCGCTAGTCCGCGCGCAGCCGTCCAACTCATGCAGCTTTCTCGCGCCTATGCACTCGTGCAAGGACGCGTCTACGTAACGCCGGATGACGTCAAGGCGCTGTTCGTTCACGCGCTTCCGCACCGGCTCATTCCCAAAGTCATGCCCGAGTCGCTGATGAGCATGACGGAATGGAAGAAGCAGCTCGTGCGGCGTCTCATCGACTCAATTCCGGTTCCCGACGCCGTTCCCGCATGAGACGGCCGGCGCACTTCGAATTTACGATCGCACCGCCGGCCGGCATCGCCATGTTCGCAGGATCGATCGTGATCGCCGGGGTCGCGGGCGCCTTTCGCCCTTCGATTCGCGAATTCACCGTCTTCGCGATCGCATTTCCGCTCGTCTGGATCGCTCTCTCGACGATTGCGACGTTGATTGCAGCAAGCGCGCTTCGAATTCGGCGCGTCGACGTGCCGTCGAGAACGCGAGCGTTGACGACCTTTCGGTTACGTCTCACGCTCTCACTCGGCGCACGAACGTTTCCGGCGATCGGCGTGCAGGCGACGGCGCGATTTTCGCTTGCGGGTTCCGTGATGGAAGCGGGTCCGTGGTCGGAGATTCCAATTCTGTCGACCCGTCGCGCGGGCGCATCACAGTGGGATGTGACGACGAACCGGCGAGGAATGCTGCTCGTTGGACCGTTCCGCGCCGCCGTCGCGTTGCCGGGAAGCGCCGTGCGCGTCACGGCAGTGTTTGACACGGTCCATGCCGTTACGGTTTTGCCGGCGATCTACCAATTACAGCCGTTCGTCGACTCGTTGCTTGCAGGTCGTCACGCGGCGTCGGGGCGGTTCGAAAAACTTCCGACGGCCATCGAAGAGTACGTCGGCGTGCGGGAATATCGTCCCGGCGATTCTCCGAAACTCATTCATCGCGTGCTCTCGCTGCGCACGCGCGATCCGAATCGCTACTACGTGCGCGAACTCGAGGATCCGACGGGGGACGATCTCAGCCTCGTACTCGATACGGCACCGCCGCTTGACGGTGACGAGGAACTTCGCCGTTACCGTCTCGAGAAAGCGATCTGCTTCGTGTACGCACTGTGCCGGACGTTTGCGGCGCTAAAGCTGACCGTTCGATTCGTCTGTCAGCGCAACGCGCATGAAGTCGTCACGTTGCGCTTGCGTCCGCGCGACACGGATCTCGATCGCCTTCAGATGGAACTCGCGACGATCGACCTTCGCGGCGACCGCACGACCATCGCGCGCATTCTCGTCGACGAGGTGCAGCGTCATGGATCGGCTGTGATCTTCATCAGTCTACGGCAACGCGAGCACGCGGACCAGCAGCGTCTTCCGATGGTAACGTTGACGCCCGATCACGTACCGGTATTTACTCGCGAGGTGGTTCAACACTGATGCGTTGGATTCGCGGAACGGACCCGGCATTCTATCAAAAAGAACCGTACGTGCTCCGGACTCACGCGGAGATTCCGCGGTACGCGGAGGACGCGCAAGTCGAAGTGCGCCTCGAAGTGCTGCGCACCGATTGGCTGCTGCGCGTCGCCACAGCGATCGTCGGCGTGGCCGCATACGCGTTGATCGCGATCCCGGCCGTGTGGACTCGTTTCGATGCGGCAGTGCTCGGCGTTAGCGCGATCGTTACGGTGCTGCTCTTTCGCGTGCGCGGGCGTCTTCGAGGTACGCTCGCCGCGCTAGCCATTGGGCTTCTCTTTGCCCTTCACACGCAGCCGATTTCCGTTGCTCCGCTCGTTGGCATGCTCGCAGCGGGCGTGAGCCTCGTCGGCAGCATCGTCGTCGAACGCGAGTGGCGCGCAAGACCGCAGGTCGTGACGTGGGCGGCCTTTGCCGCGCTGCTCCTCGTATGCGCGTTCGCGATCCTGTTCAGTGCGCCGGTCGTCGAGATGCATTTGCCGGTTGAGATCGCGACTATCGCGGTCGCATATTTATGCGTTTGTATCATCGCCGGACGGCTTCGCCGGGCGGAGCTGCTCGCGCGTCCTGAGGGCGTGCTCTCTCTTCCTCAAAGCATCGTTCCATTGCTCGAACGTTCGCACGACCATGCCATCATCTGCTGGCTTGTATAGTCCGCCGCTTCGTTTGCGGCTCGCGCTCACCGCCATCGCCGTTGCGGCGGTGATCTTGTCATTGGGTCTGGCATTTGCATCCGTCACGATCCCGCGTTCGATCGCGCACGCGCAGCAGCTACGGCAGCAACAGGCGCAGGCGGCGCGAGAGGCTGCGAACGCAGCGTCCGCGACGCAATCCGAAGCGGCAGCGACGACGCGCGCGCGGGAAACGCCTGAGCGTAACCATCCTGCGATATTATGGGGACTGCTCGCGCCCTGGGCACTCGCCGTTGATGCGATCGCCGTACTGGGCTTTATAGTGGCGCTGCGAATATGGCGACAATGAATGAGGCGCTGTGGTCGCGCGCATTGCGTGCCCTCGACGTGCGCGGACTGCTTCCGATGAGCCGAGCGGGACTCACGCCGCGCGAGTTAGCCGTGCACGTCGCGCGCCGCGGCGAGGAACGTCTCAGACTGCTCGTCGATGGATGGTACTATCCCGCATCGTATGGACGCGTCGATGGATCGCTCACAAACGATCAGGCTGCGAAGATCGTTGCCGCTCTCGAGTCGGAGAACGAAGGCGCACAACCGCAGCAGGCTCGCTTCGAAATATCAAGCCCCAGAATCGAGCCGGCGCCACGCGCTCGGTTTGTATATTGCGATCTATGCGGCCAAGCGCTAGTGGAGGGCGAGACGTTGCGGCGTTAGCCGAACTTGCGCCGTCGTTTGTCGTCGTCTGCGACGCCGATGCCGAACGGCGTGATTTCGGACGGAAGCACGCCGGTCGGGTGACCGTCAATTTTGTGAATGCCGCCGTATGGACTGAATTCGACGACGACAGGCCATAATTGCCGGTTTCTCATGTCCGATGGCCACTCACCCAGCGGCCACTCACCGAGGATCATCTGTTCGGCGTCGAGCGCCGCGACATAGTAGACCGGTTCGCCGTCCTTGATCCTATACCGAATGTAGCCGTCAACCGTGTAGATCGGTCTGAACGTTTCGAATAGGGCGCGCGCCGACGGCGCGATGAAAACGATCGCGTAAATGAAAAATGCAATCGAAGCAAGTCCGAAAATCGGAGCGAGCAGCAATGCCGCTTCTTGTTTTCGCAAAAGCATACCGATGGGCAGTAACGCGAAGAATATAGCGACAACGAGCGGCTCGATGGCGATCGTAAACCGGCCCAAGAATCCGCGCACCACCACGCGCCGCTCGGCGCGCGTCCACGGCCGTCGTGCAACATTGGGGCTTAATCGGTCCGAGAGGCGCCGTCCCATGCCTACATTATACCTTTTATACCTTTCCTGGCGGTGAGCCCGCGTTTTCTAGGAGCGCGGCTATCTCAACGCCGCTCACGTCGTGCGCGGAAGCAAATCCGAGGACCAGCCGTCCATCGATTGGTTGCAGCCGGATCGCATCGAAGTCCGGAAGCGTGCGCAGCGTCCGTACCGTGTCGCCTTGCCGTTGCTCGAGGGCCGACCAAACGGCATCGGCCGCTGCGGACCCCTGCGCGAGGAACCAGACGGCAACGTTAATGGAAAATCGAGCCCGCATATACGCGTCGTTGATCTTCGACTCGGTATCGACGACGAGCACCGACGCAGGCCGCTGCGAACGCAACGGAGCGCTGTGCGATGCGAGCTTGCTTACGACGATTGCGAGCGTACCTGCGACGATCGCAAACGGCGTGTAGCTCACCATCGGAGATCCGTCTTCATCGATCGTTGAAAGTGCGAGCCATGCCTGTTCTGAAAGCAGACGGCTCGCTTTTATCGAATACTTTTCCATGTCCGACGATACACCGAACGAACCGATCGAACTGCCGTCGCTATCGGCCGAGCGGCATGGGCCATGCGCGGCCGTGTGCGTGAACGGTCATGTGTATGCATGGGAGACCGAAGCGCCGCTCGCTCCAAACCATTGCGCGAAGTGCGGGGCCGGCGTCATTATTGCGTGTCCGCGCTGCCGCACTCCGCTGCCGGCCGACGGCGAAATGCTCAAGTGGGTACCGTACCACGCGTACTGCTTTCATTGCGGAAACGCGTACCCATGGCGAGCTGACGATGTAGCGCGCATCAAACGCACGCTCTCCGAACAGGCCGAAGTCGAACGCTGGTCCGACGCCGTCAAGGCGCGCGCGAATGAACTCGTCGACGACATCGCCGCGGATCGTGCCGCTGCCTCCGGCATCAACAGCGCGTTGAAGTGGTTGGGCGAACACGGTGCCGAGACCGCAACGCCCACCATTCTCGATGCGCTCGAGACGCTCGCAGACATGGAGCTCAAGCAATCGTTGCGATCCAATTATCCCGGCGCCTTTTGAACCGCTTCCTCCACGTACTCTTCGAGGTTTGCACGATAGATGTCGGCGGTTGAGATGGGAGCAGACGGAAACATCGACGACGTGATAATGAGCAGCGCGGCGTCCTTGTTTACGCCATGTTCTGTATTGAACGATTCGACGCGTCGCTGCGCCTCTTCGTAGTCGGCACCATAATCCCACTCCGTCGACTCGTAGCCCGGCTCGAACGCTTTGACGACCGCCGGGTAGAAATGCCGTTCGCCGTCGGGATGCGGGCGCCCGAGGTTTTCCGCAATAAAGAGACAGGCCGGTTTGCCGTTGACGATGTGCATTGTTACCTCACCGCGACATGGAGAAGACTAGATATCGAATGAGCCGTTTGATGTTGTCAAGCACGTCCAACGCATCAGAGGCTTGCGAGAGTTCGCCAAGGCCTTCATTCGCTTGTTGCAAACCTCTCCACGCCTTCGCGAGTGTGATCTGTTGCTCGACCGGCACAGCGTCTTGGAGAGCTTCGGCCCGGCGCACCGCTTCTTTCAGCGGCCGGATCGCCGCGCTGTAGTTGCGGTTGCGCGTAAGGAGCAGTCCGTATTTGAGATAGGCATCGACGGCATCCTCGGGAGAGACGCTTCCCGTTTCCACGATCTCAACGGCCTTCGCGCGAAGAAATTCGGCTTCGCCGTACGTTTCCGTCAGTTCTAATATGGCGGCGTATTGAGAGAGCAACCGGAGATGCATCCGGGAATCCGCGGGCATCGTTTTGCGGGCGCGGTTTACCTTGCGCCGCATGTAGTCGATTGCAGCTCTCAATTCACCGAGCGAAACCAAATCCGTACTGAGTCGATACGCTTCCTCATCGCCGACCGACGGATCCGAGACGCCTTCGCCGGCACTCTCGCTCATCGAGCGGCGGCAGGCGTCACTCCTCGCGTGGTCGAGGTTGCCGATTTATCGCGCACCCCATAGATGAAGCTGATCGCCGCTCCGGTCAACAGGAAGCCGCCGACAAAGTTCCCGATCGTCACGGGGAGTTCGTTTCCGATCCACCAATCGCCGTACGTGATATGCGCGCCGTATAACATCGCCGACGGGATAATGAACATGTTCACGACTAAATGTTCCCAACCCATCCCGAAGAACATGTAGATCGGTACGAACGTCGCGATCGCTTTACCGATGACTGAACGCGCCGTATACGGAAGTACGACGCCGAGCGTCACGAACCAGTTGCACAGGATGCCCTTGATGAACGCGGTGAAAGCGCCGGCTGCGCCGAACTGCTCGTAGTGAAGCGTTTTTGCCGCTCCAACCTTGAGGAGAATCGCTGAAATCCCTGTTGTATCCGGCGCCTTTCCCGACATCGTGAGCGCAAGCCACAGCAGCCCCATGACAACCAAACTTCCAATGAGGTTCGCAACGTACACCCAAAAGATGCAACTCACCATCTTTGGGAACGTGATACGTCCGTGCATGTACGCCACCGGGACGAAGGCGAAATAGCCCGTCGCCAAGTCCACCTGCAACAAATTAATGCAAATGAATCCTAGCGGAAAGAGCGCGTCAGCGACGATAGGCGGCAACCCTTGCGCGACACCGAAGAACGCCATCGCCGTCCCGTACGCAAGAAACATGCCGCCGAACATACCGCGGACGAGAATCTTGATGATGGGAAGATCGCCTTTCGATGCGCCGGTTTCGATGATAGTTTTCAAGAGTTGCGGCGGGCGGACGTAGTCTAACGCTGCGGTTCCGTCATAGGTGCCGGCGTCTTTTCCCGAATCCGGCATCGGCGTTGCGGTTATTACGGTCGTGCTGGTTTCTGTGCTCGTGCTCATTGGCGAACCTCCGGCAAAACATCGGGTTGAGGTTGTTCCATCCTATACGAGGACATGGGAAGAAGCGGCGCGATCAATATCCGGCGCCACACGAAAAAGACGATCGCGATCGAGGTTGATGCCTCCGCCACGCCGAGGGTATACGTGAACCTTTGAACGTGCAGCAGCATCGCGAGAACCGAGAGCGCCAGCGCCGGCGGCATTCGCGCTCGCAAAAGCGCCTGCCCTCCCAGCACGCACAGCGTGTCGATCGCTACGCCGAGTGGCGTGAGACCGAAGAAACGGAAGCTCAACTGACCGATGATTGCGCCCAAACACGGCAAGACGACGATCGATCGCAGATTCGCCCATTTGCCGTACGGATCGCGAAAAATCAGATAAATAATAACAGCGAACGGAGGGAGCACCAAAAACTCGGTGGCACCCTCCAGTAGCTGATGCTGCGACTGGGTCAAGATCGCCATTAACGCCGGAACAGCGACGATCGAGCTTATCTGACACAACCGCTCCAATCGATCGTCCGCGGCAGGCATGACGCGGCGGCTACCACGTGCCATGCTCCGTCGGACTCGTTAACCTCAGCCGTGTCGCAGATACGGTACATCCGGACCGATGCGCTCGCTTCCCGCGGGTGCTCCGTAGGGAAGATTACGCTGGCGATACCAGATCACGACTTGATACGGTCTGATGAGATAGAAAAGCGGCGCCGTTACGACATGCGCTAAACGGGTGAACGGGAAGAGCGCAAGCAGTACGAACGCGTTGAACATATGAATCTTGACGGGCAGCGGCATTGCGGTTACGTACTGTGTTTGCGGATTGAACGCCGCTAGTGACCGTAGCCACGGCACCGAAGTATGCAGATACCACTCCGATCCCCAACGGTAGAAGAACGCGATCCAGAATCCCATGACGACTTGAAGCGCCAAAGAGGCGAGCAAGACCCAATCCATTCCCGTCGTGACGAATTGAACGCGCGGATTGGTCAGGCGTCGCAGAATGAGCGTTCCGAGACCGATGATCGCCATGACCGCGAGCGCAAGTCCCGTGACCTCGAGGATGTAAAGCCGCGTTTGGTTCTCGATGAGGGCCGCCCACGCTTGCGGGAACAAGAACCCGAGCGTGTGGGGAATCAAGATGAGGATGATGGCATAGTGCCACATCGTCGATCCCCAAAACAGAAAGCGATTCTCCAAGAACTGCGAGGACTGACTTGAGAAGGAGAAGCGATCTCTCAAGTAGCGGTACAGCCCGCCAAAGATGAAGATGGCGAACGCGACGTAGGGCCATACTTCCCAGAGAAACGTATCAGACATGAGTTCCTCCGCTCGTTCTGCTGAACGTTATGAAACCAGACGCTCGGACTCGGGAACGGGCAACGGCACCTTTTGCGTCGGTGCTCCGTAGCGTGCTTGTAATACGAATTGTAGGGCTTGCAAAATGTGGCGGTAATCGGTCCCGACGTCGAAGACTTCGGGCGCCGCGCCTTCGCCTTCATCGAGCATGGGAGCGCTTTCCGGCGCCATCGTCATGGGTGCGAGCGTCGGAAGTAGCGCATCGCGCGCAATTTCATCCCGTATCTGGTCATCGTTGCAGATCGATATGAATCGCAACATTAGTCCGATGTGATCCGGGAGCTCGATTCCGTGGTCGAAATTGTGACTGCGAAAACGTTCCTTGAGTTCCAGCATGAACAAGCTGCGAGGATACGATTCGCCGAAGAGATGGTACCCGACGTACGGATGACACGATGCATTCAAATCGAACGTCGCAGAGAATATCTCTTCGATCATGTCCCGTGGCGTTCGCTCCGCGAACGCCACGAATTCGTCGAGCAGCGCGGCCGCTGCTCCACTTTCTTCCGCAGCGAGCGCGCGGCACTCGCGTGCCGTTTCGACGAGATCCAGATCCGGGCGCGGATACTCGAGGAGGTCAGCGAACAGTTGAAGTATCCGCGCTTGCGTCGTCATGCTCATACACTTACCATCTGCGTGCAGGCGTCTCGCGGAAGCCGAAGCCTGCCGCGGGTTTGTGCGTATACGGATCGAGGAATTGCTCCACGGCTTCTTCGCGAGCCATCGCCGGGATGACGAAGCGCTCTTCGAACGTGGGAAGCGACGTCAGATTGAAGATCGCCTCGCACTCTTCAGGCGTCGTTTTTCCGATGCGCATCGCTTCTTGCGCTTCTGCCGGCGTGATGTCTTTCACACGCTGCGAGCGTTTGTACAATCGGACTGCGATCTGTTTGCGATAGACCTCTTCCACGATTTGCGTATTTCCTGCGGTAAATAAGCTCGCCATGTATTTGATCGGAACGCGTGCTTGCTCGAGCGAGCTGAGCATCTGTCCGAGACCTTCGATGCCGGAGTTATCGTAGACGCCGCTTTCGTTCATTCTGCCGAGTACCGGCAACATCGGCGGTACGTAGAACAACATCGGCATCGTCCGGAATTCCGGATGCAGCGGCAATGCAAGGCCCCAGCGCTTCACGAACTTGTACACCGGCGAGTTTTGCGCCGCGGCGATCTGAAGATCGGTGACGCCGTTTGCTTTTGCCGCCGCGATCACCATCGGATCGAACGGATCTTGGATGATGTCGCGCTGCGAGTAGACCAGATCGGCGTCCTCGTGGAGCGCCGCCTCGGTGATGCGATCTGCATCGTAGAGGAGCAATCCGAGATACCGGATGCGGCCGACGCATGAATGGAAGCACGCCGGTGCCTGACCCGTTTCGAGACGCGGATAGCACAGGATGCATTTCTCGGATTTTCCAGTCGACCAGTTGTAATAAGTCTTCTTATACGGACAGCCCGAGATGCACATGCGCCACGCGCGGCATTTTTCTTGACTGATCAGGACGATGCCGTCCTCGCCGCGCTTATAAATCGCGCCCGAGGGGCATGCGCCGACGCACGCCGGATTGAGGCAGTGATTGCAAATGCGCGGCAGATAGAAGAAGACGAGACGTTCGACTTCGTTGAGTTGCTCGCGTTCCTTATCCGTCAGCTTGTCGAGATTGACATCGTTGCTGGCATAGACCGGCGAGCCGCCGAGGTCGTCGTCCCAGTTCGGTCCGGCTTCGATGTCCATCGGTTTTCCGGTGATGAGCGAGATAGGACGGGCGGTGGGCTGATCGTCGCCTTCGGGCGCGTTGAAGAGTTCGTCGTATTGATACGTCCACGGCTCGTAATAGTCGTCGATCGTCGGCAAATTCGGATTGAAGAAGATGTTTCCCAATCCTTCGGCGCGCCCTTGTAATTTAAGCCGCAGCCGGTCGCCGTCTTTGACCCAGCCACCTTTATATTTACCCTGATCTTCCCATGTGGTCGGATAACCCGTTCCGGGCTTGGTTTCGACGTTGTTCCACCACATGTACTCGGTGCCCTTACGGTCTGTCCAAATGTTCTTGCAGGCGATACTGCACGTGTGGCAACCGATGCACTTGTCGAGGTGGAAAACCATTGATACTTGTGCGCGTATATCCATTATTTACGAACTCCCAACGATCGTACGATCGCCGTTTACCATTCTAATTTGCTGAGTGCACGCACGACGGCGTGCGTGTCTCGGGTCATGATGCCGATCGGCCCCCAGTAGTTGAAGCCGTAGCTGAATTGCCCGTACCCGCCGGCAATCTGAAGCGGATTCATACGGGTGCGCGTGAGGCTGTTGTGTCCGCCGGCGCGCCGTCCGCCGCGAACCTGTGATTTCGGCATGGAAATGGTGCGATCGGGTGCGTGATAGATCATGCACGTTCCCGGTTGCACGCGCGCACTGACCGCAGCACGCGTTACCATGACGCCGTTGTCGTTGTAGACCTCGACCCATTGGTTGTCGACGATCCCTATGCGTGCCGCGTCTTTGTCATTGATCCAGCACGGTTCCATTCCGCGGGAAAGCGTCAGCATGCGGAGATTGTCGTAGTATGTCGAGTGAATGTGCCATTTGCCGTGAGGCGTGATGTAGTTCAGAATGAGGCACTTGTCGTCGACCGGGCTCAGGACGATGTCTCCCGTGAGATGCGGATCGAGCTTCGGCTTGTAGGTTGCAAAGTGCTCGCCGAAGTCGATGTACCACGGATGATCCATGTAGAACTGCGAGCGCCCGGTGACCGTGCGCCACGGTATGAGCCGTTCAACGTTGAGACACCACGCCGAATATGCTCGACCGTCGTTGATCATACCGGTCCAACATGGACTGATCAGCAAACGTTTGATTTGCCTCGTGATGTCACCGAAGTTCATGCGAACTCCACGGATACCCTCAGCCAAATCTTTGAGCGGGACGCCCGTAACGTGCTCTTCGTGCTCGAACGTCTCGTACGAAACATCGCCGTTCGTTTCTGGCGCAAGATGAAGGATGGTATTGCAGACGTCGAGCGGGTCTTCCAGGCTCGGATATTTTTGGCCGTTCCACTGCACGCAACGCATGTGGCGCGAATCGGGTGAAAGCGTGACCGGATTCTGAAGTAGCTGATTGTAGAACTTCTCAGCCGGCACGTGCACGCCGTTGAACGACATTCCTTCCTTCGGAACGTTCGGCCCTAGCGCGATATATTTGTTGTAAATCTGCGAGTAATCGCGCGTCACGACCCGCATATGCGGCATCGTCTTGCCGGGGATCGGTTCGCAGTCACCCGCCGTCCAATCCAGCACTTGCGGCTGCGATATCTCATCCGGCGTGTCGTGCATGAGCGGCTGCATCACGACATCCTTGACCGGTTCCGGGAACACGAGCGGCGCGAGTTCACTGAATTTCTTCGCAAACGCTTTGAAGATGTCCCAATCGGTCTTCGATTCCCAAACCGGCGGGACTGCCGCGCCGAGCACATGGACGAACGAGTGAAGGTCCGTGGTATTCAGGTCGTTCTTCTCATACCACATAGCGGTCGGCAGAACGATGTCGGAGTACAACGCCGAAGTGTCCATGCGGAAGTTGATGTCGACGACCAAATCGAACTTACCGCGCGGCGCCGGCTCGCGGAACGTCACCTTCTTGACGTGATCTTTGGCGCGCTCTTCGGCAATCGCATTGTCATGCGTGCCGAGGTAGTGTCGCAGGAAGAACTCGTGTCCTTTCGCGCTCGCCATGATCGCGTTACCGCGCCAGATGAGCCAAACGCGTGGCCAGTTTTGCTCGGCGTCCGGATCTTCGATCGACCATTTCAGCTTCTGCGATTTGAGTTGCTCGACGACATTCTTGATGATCGCCTCATCATCGGCGGCGCCGGCCGCCTGCGCTTCGCGCGCGATATCGAGCGGGTTGCCCTCGAGTTGCGGATAGTGCGGCATCCAGCCGCGCATGACCGCGTCGCGTTCGATGTCCATGCAATGGCCTTTGGCGTACTTCGCGTTCGGCGGAACGGCCGCGTACTCGGTGAAGTCCGCTTCGTAGTGCCATTGATCGCTCATGACGTAATGCCAGACAGGCGATTGGGTCCGCCTCGGCGGTTTCTGCCAGTCGAGTGCAAACGTGATCGTGGCCCACGGTGCAGCCGGTGCAAGTTTCTCCTGACCGACGTAGTGGTTCATCCCGCCGCCGTTCACGCCGCAACAGCCGGTGAAGAGCATTGCGTTGATCGGGCCTCGATACGCAAGGCCGTTGTTGTACCAGTGGTTGAGGCTCGCTCCCGTAATACACATCGAGCGACCGTTCGTGAGTTCGGCGTTCGTCGCAAACTCACGGGCGAAACGAATCACCGTCTCCCGTCCAATACCGGTGTACTGTTCTTGCCATGCCGGCGTGTACGGTCCGACTTCATCATAGCTTTGCGCGTAGTCGCCCGATAAGCCGCGGTTGACTCCATAGTGCGCCATGTAGAGGTCGAAGACCGTCGCTACGGGTACGCGTCCATTCGCGGTTTCGATATACCGTACGGGAACGCCGCGACGCGACGTCGTTTTTGAAGCGAATTCGTAGTAGTCGACGTCCAGCACGTCGTCGTGCTTATCGATGAACGTCAAGACCGGATCGATGGGGCTGCCGTCGATGCCGTCCTGGAGCTTCAGATTCCACTGGCCCTTTTGCTTTTGCCACCGGAAACCGGCGGTACCCATCGGCATCTTGGGACCGTCGGTTTGCCGGTCCATCATGAGCATCTTCCAGTCGCCATTCTCGACGTCGGCATATTTCGCAACGCGATTGGCGCGCAGGAGCTGACCGGGCTTGTAGCCCGATGCCGCATCGCCCGTGACTTCGACGAGGAACGGCGCATCCGTGTACTGCTTGACGTAGCGATCGAAGTACGGCACGGTCCGATCCTGGTGATACTCTTTGAGAATCACGTGATTGACGGCCATCCAGAACGCCGTGTCTTGACCCGCCTTGATCGGAATCCAGTTGTCGGCATATTTCGCAACCTGATTGAAATCCGGCGAGACGACGACGAATTTGCTGCCGTTCGTCCGCGCTTCGGAAATGAAGTGCACGTCGGGCGTGCGCGTCATGTTCAGATTGGCCGCAATCGAGACGATGTAGGTCGAGTTATACCAGTCGGCACTTTCGCATACGTCGGTTTGATCGCCCCACACTTCAGGAAACGCGTTCGGCAGGTCGGCGTACCAATCGTAGAAGCTCATGTTTACGCCGCCGATGAGTTGCAGGAAGCGCGCGCCACCGGCATAGGACGCAAACGAAAACGCGGGAATCGGCGCAAAACCGAAGATCCGGTCGGGGCCCCACTTCTTCGCAGTATACAGACACGACGCTGCGATTAGCTCGAGGACTTCGTCCCAGCTCGTCCGCCGGTATCCGCCTTTACCGCGTGCGCGTTGATAGCGTTTCCGCTTTTGGTCGTCTTGGACGATCGATCCCCACGCTTCAATCGGATTGGCGAACTGCGTTTTGGCTTTACGCCAAAAGTCGAGGAGCGCGCCGCGGATGTAGGGATATTTGACGCGTATGGGACTGTAAACGTACCACGACGCGGATATCCCGCGCTGGCATCCGCGCGGCTCGTATGGCGGAAGCCCTTTTTCCAGCAACGGATAATCCGTCTGCTGCATCTCCCACGTAATGATGCCGTCCTTCACGTAGACGGCCCAGGAGCACCCGCCCGTGCAATTCACACCGTGCGTGCTGCGCACGACTTGGTCGTGCATCCATCGATTACGGTAAAACTCTTCCCAACGGCGAGACTTCGGGTCGACGAGATCTTGAATCCAACCCATCGTTACATTCTCCGTGGTTCTTTATGAAGGAACGTCGCGTTCGCGCGCGCGACGAGCGGGATACGAACGCCGCGCAGCCGCCGGCGCCAGTACGCTGCGAAGATGATGATCAGTATCAGTGCAGCGATAATCGCCAGCACGATGAGCTGTGCCAGAATGCCGGGAGAACGCTGCGCAACCTCGCCTTCTTTAATGAAGGCAGCGAGGTTCGCAATCTCTTGCGGCGTGAGCGGATGCTTTGTCCAAACCGCGTTCATCGTCGGCGTCGGAACGCTGCTCAAGAATGATTCAACGCCGTTCTCACCGCCGAGCGTCGTGAACACGTTCGTCAAGTCGGGCCCGAGCGTGCCGCCGCCGAGCGCCCCAATCCCGGAAATACTGTGACACGACATGCACGGCGGCCCGCCGTTCTGAAGACGTTTGTTGCCGACGAAGAGCTCTCGACCGGCTTCCGCATCGCCCGCCGGAAATTGCACAGCCGGCGCAGCATTTGCCGCGGCTCCGCCGCCGGACTGCTGCGAGATGTATGCAAGTACCGCGGTGACGTCGGTTTGCGAAAGACCGAGGTCGGGCATTTGCATCGGATATTGTTTGACGAGATTTGTCGCGGTCGGATCGCCGGCTTTGATCAACGCGCTCGGCGATGAGACCCATTTCGCAAGCCAGTCCGGGCTCTGCGTCTTTGTTATCCCTTTCAAATCGGGACCGACGAGTTTACCTTTTCCGATCGTATGGCAGGCTGCGCATTTGGATTGAAAGACAGTGCTGCCCTCATCCGCCAACGCGATTGCGGTTACGTATCCGAAAATTAGGGCGAACGATGCGGCTGCGATAAGACGGATCATGTGCCTCTCCCCGACCGTCAAATGTCTAGGAGCAACGCGAAGCTCACTTCCGATAAAAGTAGCTTCGACAGGTTCCGCTCGGGTTCCGGCGCGTTAGTGCGCGGACCCGCTCAGAATGCTGCGGTATAAAGACTCCGTTTCGAGCAGCGGTGAGGAATCGAACTCTTCCTTGAGCGCTCTTCGGCACGCCTCGAATTGGCGCAGCGCCTGAATGCGTTTTCCCGAGCGGAACAGCAGGTCCATCAAGTCGCAATGCACGTCTTCAAGACATGGATCGAATTCGAGCATGCGGCGATCGGTACGAATTGCCGCTTCAAAGTCGCCGGCGATGCGGAACAGCCGAGCTAACGCTTGAAGAACGTCGAAGAGCAGATCTCGCAGCTGTCTGCGCGGTACCATCGCCCATTCGCTATACGGCTCGTCGTCGAGATACGCACCGCGGTACAGTTCTGCCGCGGCTTCGAGTGAGCTCAGCGCTTCTCTCCACCGGCCTTGCCGTTCCAGACGCAACCCTTCATCGGCAAACCGTTTGAATTCAACGGCATCGATGCGATGCGGCGACGCAGTATTGAACGAATACCCGTTCGCGGTCGTCAAAATGAATCGGGAATTCGACTTTTCGTCGTGCGCTTCTCCGAAGGCACGCCGCAGATAGTGCGCCGCGGATTTGAGCAGTTGCGGCGCATCTTCCGGGGGATTGGTGGGCCAAATTTGATCGATTAATTCGTCTCGGCCAAGCACTCTGCCGTAATTCGTGACCAGAATTTTGAGTAACGTAAGCGATCGCCGGCGCGCAAAGTGATCCATGCCGAGCCACACGCCGCCGAAGCACGCCTCGAATCCGCCGAATAGCCGCAATACGAGCGTCCGTTCACCGGCCAATGCATCGTCAGAGGTTTTCGACGCATCGTTCGCGTCGCGATCGAGGAGCAAGGCGAGTCGCTCGGCTTCACGCGAGAGTGGTATGCAACGCGACGCAGTCCCCTCACCCGTTTCGCGCCACGCGACATCCAAACTTCCGATGGGACGCTTGCGTCCGGGAACCGGGACGCACAGAAAGTGCCGAAAGCCTGCGCTTTTTACGAGTGTCCGTAAGAACCGCGTGTCGCCGGCCGTGTCGGCCGCTTCCAGCGGGCGCGCATGCAGCACGACAAGACCCGGATAGCCTTGCCCTTGATCGAAGCGCGTAATTTGGTGGAACGCTTCAGCGAATGGCCCGCGAAAACCGGCGAGAGATACGTCGTCGGAATCGCTTTCGCGAAGAAAGATTTCCGCGATTTCGGCGCCGGTGGTGCTCAATGCAGCGTCGAGCACGTCGCGCAGGGCCCAGGCACGCAATTCGCCGTCAATTGGCTGCGGCGAACGCTCGTCCGGCAACTGTACAAGGTCGGCTTTTAAGAGTGACACAAGATCCGCACCCCTAGTTGCGCGTTGAAAGAACTTATCTACGCAACATACATCGCATTATAGAGGATCGAGTGCCGTCACGCGATGTCATAGTGCGCACAATTGAAATGAAGGTTATTTTGTTTTGTAAAGATCGAGCAGGTCGTCGATGAGAATGACACTCGTCTGCGCCGGCGCATCGCCCTCGCGCTGCTGTTGGACCGTTTCCGCTACGCTGTGCCGATCGCGAGCGTCAATTCGAGAGCGCAGATACAGGCGCTCCCCACTATCCGGATCTGCACGCGAAATCGCAAACGACACGACGCCGTCGTCAAGACCGGCGACGGCCGCCGGCTGCGGTTCGCTGCGCTTGTCGCCAGGCAGTTCCCATAGGAACCATGCGGTTAAAAACCAGCGGGCATCGGTCGAATTGAGCTTCCACTCGACGCCGGGATAGAACGTGCGAAACAACGGCAACTCAGCGCGATCCTCAACGAGCTTGTTGAGTTGAACGCGCCAACTCAAGCGTCCCCAAGCGCGCGGATATTGATCGACGGTCTGAAAGAATCGCGTGGGAATAGCGCTTTCGAGTTCCACCCCTTCGAGGGTCTTGCACGCGTCGGGCCATCGCCAGAAGCCCGGCGGTGCGTGTTCGCGTTGCATCACGTAGCGTGCAATGTGCATGAAGCGCGCGCTTCGGCGTCTTAGCCGCCGATGAAGCTCATCTCCACTCTGCGGTCGTTTGCCGTTTCGCTGGTGCGAATCTCCGAGTACCGATCGTCGCGCTCGTGCCAAATGGCTGCGATCGCGCGCCGGATCTCATCATCGCTCTTGCCGCAGCGTAGGAGTGACTTGAAGTCGTAGCCTTTGCTCGCGAAGAGGCACGTGTACATCATCCCGTCGCTCGAAAGCCGCGCGCGCGTGCACGAACCGCAAAATGCTTCGGTAACACTCGAGATAACGCCGAACTCGCCCGACCCGTCTTGATAACGCCACCGCTTCGCCACTTCGCCGACATAGTTCGGATGAGCCGGTTCGCACGGAAGCAGTTCGTTGATTCTGCGCACGATTTCGGCGCTGGGAACGACGTGATCCATTTTCCATCCGTTTGTCGTACCCACGTCCATGAACTCGATGAATCGCAAGATATTGCCCGACCCTTTGAAATGGCGAGCCATATCGACGACATGCGCGTCGTTGATGCCGCGCTTGACGACCATATTGATCTTGACCGGCGCGAGCCCGGCCTGCGCGGCCGCGTCGATTCCTTCGAGGACCTTCGCAACTGGGAAACCCACGTCGTTCATCGCTTTGAACGTCGCATCATCAAGCGAATCGAGGCTGACGGTGATGCGCGTGAGGCCGGCTGACTTGAGCGCTTTGGCTTTCCGCTTCAACGTCGAGCCGTTCGTCGTTAGCGTAAGCACGACGTCGGGTAATTGCTTTGCCAGCATCTCGATGAGTGTTTCGATCCCGTTACGCAACAGCGGCTCGCCGCCGGTCAGGCGAATCTTCTCGACGCCGTGTTCGTGAAAGATCTTCGCGAGACGAACGATCTCTTCGAAGCTCAGGAGTTCGGGCTGCGGCAAAAATTGGTAGTCGGGCCCGAACACGTCCTTAGGCATGCAGTAGATGCATCTGAAGTTGCAGCGGTCCGTGACGGAAATGCGAAGATCGCGCAGCCGGCGCCGACGCGTATCGACGACGGGCTGCGCGTCGTTGATGACTGAAGGGATAGCGAGGGTGCGCCCGTTAGTTGCGTTCATTCATTCTGGATCCAGGTTGCGTTGCCGTGGAGATAGTGTTCTTTCTTCCAAACCGGTGCTCGCTTTTTAAGCTCGTCGATGGCGTACTCACAGGCGTCGAAGGCCCCGGCGCGGTGTACCGACGAGGCGACGACGGCGACTGCAATTTCTCCGATGCGCAGGTCACCGACGCGATGGACGATCGCAAGGGAGACGTTGCCGAACTTGCTGCGTGCTTCGGCAGCAATGAGCTTGAATTCTGCAACGGCCATTTCTTCATGGGCTTCGTAGGAGAGTCCGCGTACGGCACGCCCGTCATCGGCGCGTTCGCGGACGATACCCAAAAACGTAACCACTCCGCCGCGTGCTCGTGCCGACACCACCGACTCGAGCGCGCGGGGATCGATCGTTTCTTGCGTGATGGCCGCGAATGTGTTTTCTGCAAGCATCGTCCTAGGTCGCGTGATAGCTGCAAAATAGACGATCGACTCGGCACGGTCAAGGGCAATTCAGCCTTTCGAACCCGGTAAGAACACCGCGATGCAGATGGTTACCGCATTGCTAACGATGATTCCGGTTATCGAGAGCCATGTATCGATCGAGTACGGCGCGGAGGCGATGTGTCCGAGCGACACTGTTGCCGCAGCGATGCTCTTCGGGCCGCCGGAATACGTGACGACGACGCTTGCTACTTGCGAGCCGCTCAACTTCGGCGTCGCGACTGCACTCCAGCGGCCGCGACATTTCTGTGAGGAAACCAACGTAAACGGCGTCGTTTCAAGAGCCTGCGTCGCAAGTGTTAGATCGTAGCTTTCCGGCTTCCACGTGCACGTCTGGGTGCTGATGGTTGCGATCACGGCGTCGCTGTGTTCTTTTTCCAGCGGCGCTTGCGATGAGAGGGCCACGCGTGCAGCGATCCCGTGCGGTGGAAGACGGAACGATGTCGCCACCTCGAGATGCTTGCCGGTCGAGCGGTCCTTGAAATGAATGCCGAGTTCAAACATCGACGCTGCGAGGAGCACGACCGCCGCTATGATGAGGACCCGCCGCGAGATGGTCCGTATCGGCGGCCCCCAGGCGGCATGGAAACTGAACAGTCCCGCCCGCGCCGCGGGCGGGTGAGCCGATTCGCGAATTGCCTCCAATGCTGCAGCGACGACGAGCACGGAGAGGAAGAGGACGGTGGCAGTCCACCCGCTCTTGAAGAGCTCACCCGACGCAAATGGCATCGACCTCAGTATAGCGCTAGCGCATCAGGATTTCGTCGATCAGTCCGTACTCGAGCGCCTCTTGCGCCGACATATGATAATCGCGCTCTAAATCGGCCAAGATCTTTTCGCGCGCTTGTCCCGTACGCTCCGCATAGATGCCGGCAAGTAATTCACGCGTCGCGATGAGATCGCGCGCATGAATCTCGATATCCGTCGCTTGACCGCCGATTTGGCCGATCCAGGGTTGATGGATGAGCATTTTGCTGCGCGGAAGCGCCATACGCTTACCGGGTGCACCACCGACGAGGACGATCGTTGCCGCGGATGCAGCGAAACCGGCGCAAATCGTGGCGACCTGCGGCTTGACGCATTGCATCGTGTCATACATTGCAAGCGCAGCGGTAACGCTGCCGCCCGGACTGTTGATGTAGACGTCGATATCTCGGTCGGGATCTTCCTTCTCGAGAAAGAGCAGTTGCGCCATGACGAGATTCGCGAGCGCGTCGTCGATCTGTCCGCCGACGAAGATGATGCGATCTTTGAGCAATCGCGAGTAAATATCAAATGCGCGCTCGTAATTGCCGGTGTTTTCGAGAACGGTCGGTACGAGATGTCCCATGTTTCGCTTATAGCATCGCGCGACATCGGCGCGTAAGATATTGACAGGCAAAAGCGGCCACGGCAGCGCAGGGTTGTCTCCCGGCGCGCAGGAGTATCGAGCATGAATACGTTGACGCCGCAGCAGCAAGAACGCATCGTCCGCCTTTTGGAAGAGGGGAAGAGCTTGCGCGAAGTGGAGCGGATCACCGGCCATCGCAGGGAGACGATCTCCCTGTACGGCCGCCTCGCCGGGATTCTGCCGAGGACGGCCGCGGCGGCACCGCAGGCGCTCGCCGCCTAGGCGCGGGGCCGCGGGTCCCGCCGCCTCTGTCACGAATTTCACTCCTTCGGCGTTGGGGTCGAAAAGGGGGGACGAATCAATGGATGAGGTCTACCTCGCAACCAGCTCAGCGGCGGGCGCCCAAGTTCGTGTCGAGACGCTCGTACGGGAGTATCAAACAAAGCTCGCGCGCTATCTCCGGCGGATGGTCGGCGATAGTGAAGTTGCGCTCGACCTCACGCAAGACGTCTTCTTTGCGGCGTATCGCACGCTGCAAGCAGACCCGGATCGACCGCTCACGGCCGGCTGGTTGTACAAAACTGCGACCAACAGCGCGATCTCGTTCTTGCGACGGAAGAAGATCATTCGGATGCTGCCGCTCGACCGCGATCACGACGTACGCTCCTGGCGTATCGACGAGCAGAGTGCGGCGTCGGTCGACCTGCAGGCGGCACTTGCGCGCTTGCCGTCGGATCAGGCGTCCGCGGTGTTACTCACGAGTTACGCCGGGTATTCGTCGCAAGAGGCGGCTACAATGCTCGGGACCTCGTCCGATGCGGTTCGACAACGCGTCTGCCGCGCGATGAAGACCCTTCGAGCGGTGATGACGGAGAAGGAATGAACAAGGACTGCGCTCGCGTAGAAATTCTCGCCGGTGCAATCGCACTCGGCGAGGCGAGCGAAACGGAACGCGACGACTATCGGCGCCATATCTCGGCGTGTCCGTCGTGTTTGCGCGCGCTCGGCGGCGAGCGCGAAATCGAACGCGTAATGGCGACGGTCAAGCACGCCGCGCAAAGCGAAGTGTGGGAACCCGTTCCGCTGCGCGCCGGCGAGCGCCGCATGCGCACGGTGCGCCGCGCGTGGAGCGTCGGCGTTTCTACTGCCGTTCTGGCCATCGTCGCATCGCTCGGCATTCACACATTGCTCGCGGCAAATGTTTCCGCACCGGTTATGGTCGCTGCACGTCAAGCGGAGCCGACGCGCGTATCGCCGTTGCATGTCGCCCTCGAACGTCGCGCACCCGAGCACTCCGTCGCGAAAGCGAAGCCTGTGCCGCCGGTGCAACCGCAGCCGAAGATCGTCGTCGTTCACAACGTTATTACGCTCAAGCAAACGGATCGCCCGGAAACGAAAGCGCCGGTTCGCACGACGGAGACGACCGTCGCCGCGGAAGGCGCCGGCGTTACAGTCGCTGCTCCGCAGCCAAAGCGGGCGGCGTCAAACGTACCGGTATGGCGCCGGAATGAAGCGATGCCGCATGCGGATCAGTCGGCAGTAAACGCTGCGCGCGCAGATACAACGCCGGTGCTCGCCGGTCATGCGGAATCGATCGCGGTCGCGCCGAGCTACATGGTGCGCGAAGTGACGCCGATCGGCGGGGACACGGCGATCAATCCGCGTCCGGCGCCAATTGCCTACGCGCAGGGTGCCGAAGGAACGACGGCATTCGAAGTGAGCGTCGACGAACGCGGCAGCCCGGTCAAGTGCACGATCACGAAATCGTCGGGATATCTTTCGCTCGATGATGCGGTCTGCAAAGCTGCAATGAAAGCGCGCTACTCGCCACGCATGGTCAACGGCCACACAACAACCGGCATCTACCGCGACGCATTCACCTTCCGCGCACTACAACCGCAAAGCACCGACCAACAACCGTTTTAGGCGGGCGACTCTTGAGCCGTGAAAGGTTTGTGTCTGCTTTTTAGTCTACGGATTTGCGGAAGAAGGCTAGCATTTTGTCGGCTTCGGGCATGATGCGGAATTCTTCGAAGCCCCAGCTCTTTGCTTGATTGATGCCGCGCGAGTTGTGCATCGAAATCAGGAATGTCAACGTTTTGATGTTTCGTTTCATCGCTAAACGTTGCACTTCACCGACGAGTTCGGTTCCGACTTCGGCGGGCACGCTCGGACGGAGGCGCAAGCTTTCCATCATCGCGACGTCCATGCCGTTCGCGGCTTCCGGATCATCGTATCCGGCGGGGAGCTTAAAGACGAGCTGCACCATGCCGAGCAATCCGCTTTGATCTTCGGCAACGAGGATGACGCGGCGTCCCGACTTTTGTTCGGAGAGGCAGAGCGTCATACGCTGGCTCCAGGTTTCGCGTGCGGAAGGAGTGCCGGTGAGAACACCGTCACGTTGAAGACGTTCAATATCGCCAGCCTGTGCAAAGCGCAGGAAGATTTTTCGGGCCACGGAGCCGTCAATTCCCCAAATGGGGAGAAGGAGACCTCTAAACCGAAACGGCGCTCAGCATGCCGACCTCACGCCTCACGTTGACCGCCGCACTCAGCATCTTGATTCTTGCGACGGCGTGCTCGCACGCTGCGGACGGCCATTCCACCGCAAACGCGACGCCGACGACCGCGAGCGCCTCACGCGGAGCCTCGCTTTTTGCAACACAATGCGCGTCGTGTCACGGAGCGCGCGGTGCCGGGGGCCGGATCGGACCGTCGCTGCATGACGAACGTAAGCGCAAATCTGCGCAAGCGGTCCGGGCGGTCATCGTAGATCCCGATCCGCCCATGCCAAAACTTTACCCGGCGCAGCTCACCGTGCAAGACATCGACGATCTGACCGCTTACGTGGAGACGTTGTGAACGTCCGCGTCTTGTACCGGTTCACGCGCGATCTGCGACTCGAAGATCACGCCGGTCTCGCGCAAGCTGCATCGGTCGGCGAGATCGTGCCGGTCATCGTGATCGACCGTTCATTGGAAGCGCGGCTGAGCCGGTCGCCGCGACGCGCCGCGTTTTTCTGCGCGGCGGTTGCCTCGCTCGACGAGGCGTTGCGAGAGCGCGGGGCGCGGCTGCTGGTGCGTCGCGGCGCGCCTTTGAGCGCCTTGAAGAATCTCGCGCGCGCGTGCGGCGCAACCGGTGTTGCGTGGTCTGCCGCTTACGACGGCGAGCGTGCGCATAGCAGCGAGCGTCTGCAATCCGGTCTCGAGGAGGCTGGGTTGCGCGCAATCATCGTGCACGACGCGGCCGCCGTTCCGCCGGAAGAGACTGCGGCCGTACGCGCGAGCGGTGGTACCGGCTATCGCGCGTTCGTACCGTATTTTGACGTCTGGCGTGCGTGCGAACTCTCCTCGTACGAAGCGCCGCTGTTGCTGCGCTTCGCTGCAACAGACTTACAAAGCGAACCCCTGCCGCAGCCGCACGACTTCGGTGGAACGGAATGCACGGTCGAAAGCGGCAGTATCGCCGCGCGCGAAACGCTCGATCGATTTCTCGCAGAATCGGCGCTGCAATACGCCGTCGCCGTGAACGTCCCGAGCGACGATCGCACGTCGCATCTCTCCGCGCATCTCTCATTCGGAACGATCTCGGCGCGCACCGTCGTGCGTGCAACGCGCATGCGAATGGACGATCCATTTCTCCTGGCCGAAGAACGCGCTTCCCTGCGGCTGTTTTTACGCTCGATCGCGATGCGAGATTTCTTTCTGCAACTCGGCTACTTTCATCCGGAGATCGACGAGAAGCCGTTACAAGAGCGCATGCACGCGTTCACGTTTGCGCGCTCGCACGCCGCACTCGATGCATGGCGCGCCGGTGCAACCGGCTATCCGCTCGTTGATGCCGGCATCCGTCAACTGCACGAAACGGGATGGATGCATCCGCACGTGCGTCCCGTCGTCGCATCTTTTCTCTGCTTCGATCTCGGCGTTGACTGGCGAGTCGGGCGCGACGATTGGGATCGCTGGCTCATCGAAGACGATCTCGCGATCGCATCGGGAAACTGGCAATGGATCGCGGGCGTCGGCGCGGACCTCGTTCAGTTTCCGCGCATTTATAATCCGGAAAAACAACGGCGCCGGTACGATCCGACCGGCGCTTACATCAAACGTTGGGTGAAGGAACTCGCGCACGTGCCGGCCGCGGCCCTGCGCGCATCGAGCGAATCGAGTGACGGCCAAATACTGCTCCCGCTTTTTTCGGACGAAGCGTATCCGCGTCCGGTCGTCGATCACGAACGCGCGGCCCGCGAATTTCTCTCGCGATACCGCGCGTACGTTGAAATGCGTTCGACGTGAGCGTTTATGCCGCGGGAAGCCGCTCGTCTATCCAGTCGCTGATGACCGGCACATGAACGTCGTCGCCATGCCAGACTTTGATGCCGAAGAACACGCTTGCGACGAGAAAGACCGGAAGTAAAAACGGCAAGATAATTGCGGCGGACCACCCGAGGAACGGCACGTTGCTCGCGAGTTCGAGCACTCCCCAAAACGCGGCGAACCCGACGTTAAATCCGAGGGCTTGAAGTGCTTGCTTCTTCAGATACCGTGACTGCTTGCGATCGAAGAGTCCAAGCAATGCGAGAGGCCATAGCGGATATCCGAGCGACACGAGCGCGCGCGATTCGATCGGATCTTCTGGTTCGGCAACGGTAACCGTTGCGCGTGGCGCCGCTTGCGGCGGCGGCGGGGGCGGCGGAGGCGGTGCGCTTGCGCGCGGCGGCACTTGACCGCCTAACGGCTGACGCGTTCCGACCGTCGCATCGATTTTCTGCGCGAGCCTGCAGCTCGGGCAGCTGCCGCGATCGTCGCGGCACGTCGCACAGATCGCCTTTCCGCAATCGGCGCACGGCGCGACGGCGGGAACGTTCGAATGAAAGTAGCAGTCTTGCATTTTGGCCTCCATGGTCACGTACCGAAAACGCGCGGGGAGGTTTCACCAGGCTTTGCCGAGGAGTCCGCGACCGGAATGACCCGCGGAGAAACGCTGCGCCGGTTGGCGGCACAAGCTCGGCCCTATTACCCTCGTTTATTCGTTGCCATCGTTCTCGGTGTGATGACCGGGTTGCTCATGGTCGTACCACCGTGGGCACTCAATCGTATCATCACGGCGGTGATCGAACCGGCAAGCAAGCATACCGGTGAGCCGCAACTCGGCGTCCTCTATATGGCCCTCGGGGCGACGTACATCGCGCTCGTGGCGGCGAATTTCGCGACCTACGGAACTAACTACATCACGACGTGGTGCGGACAGCGGTTCCTCGCGAACCTGCGGCAGCAGCTCTACGAGCGACTGCTCCGCGCACCGATCCAAGTCTTCGACCGTTGGCGTCCCGGCGAATTGATCTCTCGCTTTTCGAGCGACTTACAAGTGATGAGCGATGCGGTGAGCGTTTCGCTTCCGCAGTTGATCACCGCAATTGCGACATTTGTTTCGTCGTTCATCGTGATGGTCTATCTCGATTGGCTGCTGACGCTCGGATTGATCGTGCTTGCGCCGTTGATCTCGATCGCCGTGTCGTTCTTCCAGAAACAGATCTCGACGAGCATGTCCCGTTCGCAGTCGCGTATCGCCGATCTCTACTCGGCGCTCACCGAAATCTTGCAGGCGCAGCGTATCGTCAAAGCATTCGGCCGGGAGCAGTACGAGTCCAAGCGCTTTATGAACCGCAATGAAGACTACTTCGGCGCGTTCATGAAACTGAACCAATTCGTCTACATGCAGCCGGCGGTGATCTCGGCGATCATCTCGCTTGCCGTCGTCGCGATCATCTGGTTCTCCGCCCGCGAAGTCTTAGCCGGACGGTTGACGAGCGGTTCACTCTTTAATTACTGGCTGCTCGTCGTGAACTTGATCAACCCGATGAATCGCATGGCGGCGTTCGTGGGCGACATCAGTAAAGCAATGGTGGCGACCAGTCGCGCGTACGAACTGCTCGATCTTCCGATGGAAGAAGAACGCACGGCATCGCCCCAACCGCTTCCGGCCGTCCTCGGCCGCGTAACGTTCGAGGACGTGACGTTCTGGTACAGCCGCGAAGAAGCGCCCGCGCTTTCGCGCGTCGATGCGACGATCGAAGCGGGCGAAATCGTCGCGCTCGTCGGGCCCTCCGGTGCCGGCAAAACGACGTTCGTCAACATGATTCCGCGTTTCTACGTTGCGCAAGAAGGCCGCGTCTGCATCGACGGCACGGACGTTATGACGGTGCGTCTCGCCGATCTGCGCTCGCAAATCGCGATCGTCCCGCAAGACCCGCAACTCTTCCGCGCATCGATCGCGCAAAACATCCGCTACGGCCGTCTAGACGCCACCGACGAAGAAGTTCGGCAAGCGGCAATTGAAGCAAACGCCGACGAATTCGTGAGCCAACTTCCCGAGCGCTACGGCACCGAAGTCGGGGAGCGCGGCGTGCGCCTCTCGGGCGGCCAACGTCAACGAATTGCGATTGCCCGTGCGATCGTGCGCAATCCGCGCATCCTGATTCTCGACGAAGCAACGAGCGCGCTCGACTCGCATTCGGAAGCCCTGATCGAACAAGCCTTGGACCGTCTCTTGCCGGGGCGCACGACCTTCATTATCGCGCATCGTTTATCGACCATCCGTCGCGCGCACAAAATCCTCTACATCGAAAGCGGCCGCGTCCTGGAATTCGGCACGCACGAAGAACTGATGTCACGCCAAGGACATTACGCGAGACTGCACGCCGCTCAATTTGCGGTCTAAATCATAACGCGGCCGGCGGTGTCGAAGGACACTGGACTAGACCAAGTTCGCTCGTCATTCCAACGGCGAACGTGGCCCAAAACGATGTCGTTCCTTTGACGATTTGGCCCGTCGTTACGGCAAACGCTCCCGTAGGCCAAGGACTAGTAGTCGGCCGCCAACGGACGTAGCCGTTATAAACCATCAACGCTGCCTGCTCGCCGTCGGTGGTTGCGGTCGCAATGATCAACGCGTATCCCGGCCGAAAATCGACGACGCCGTGCAACAAATATCCATTAACGAGCGAAGTATTGTACGCAGCCCATGAACTCGAGTGGTGCTGGATGTACGGCGACTTCGCCGTATTCCTAAGGTTCGCGTCGAGCCACAGATCGTTGTTGGAAGTGCCGCCAAAATTCCCGGGAGACAGACCGACACCATTGGCTCCCTGCAAGAGCGTTGAGCCAACGCTCGCTCCGTTCCAATGAAGAATCTGGATCCCGCAATTAGAGGGACAGTCCAGCGCGGCAGTCACATCGTTCGGGCCGTGTACCACCATCTTGTCCTCACTAGAAAAAAAACTGTTTGGTCCCGAAAACACGCGCGTCCACTGCGTTCCATTCCAGCGTTCGAAGCTCGTCGAAACCCCTGAATTATGAACGGCCGCCCACACATTATTTGAGGCATCGCCCGCCATCGCGTCGATCTGATAATTTTGTGTCAGCGTTGGATCGCCCGGTACATACGTCCATGCGGACCCGTTCCAATGAAAGAAAAAAGCGGCAGAGCTCGTGCCCGCCAAACCCAAAGCACCAACCCAGACATCGTTCGAAGCGATCGGCGTAACGAAATTGATGACAACGTTCGTGAAGGGTTGATTAGGAATGGTCGGCGGCGGAACGCTTTGCCAAGTCGATCCATTGAAGTGACGAAACGCCAGATTTGAACCAACAGCCCACGCATCCGTTGCCGAAGCACCGGCAACCTGAGTAGCGAACGCATCAAACCCCACAAGTACCGTGCCGGGCACGAGCTTGCAAGCCGCGGCCGATGCACTGTTCACCACAGATCCGGCATTCCGATCACGTGAAGCCATCTGCGGAAGCGCGCCATTCTGCTCGCGCGCGGAACACGCTGCCAACACAAACAAGAGTGTGGCAAACAACAATTTTCGTTTTATATTCATCGCAAACCACCCAAAAAAGTAGCCCTACAATGCTACGAGCACACGAAGAAGTCCAAACGAATTCGCCACGCAAATTTCTGTGAACGAAGTATGGACTTCCCGGTTCGCGGGTCTTGAGGCTGTTGTTGATTTTGGCTCGCCGCCGGAGGCGAAGGCCCAAAACCAACAACAGCCTCAAGACCTGCGCCAAGGAAGCCGATACGAACAGGGATGGCCGACATCAATCCTATTTCGTTTGGTCAAACCACCGATCTGCTGGGCAACGCCATCAAAGGCGCCACCCTCGAGAACGCGCAGATCAGCAATAATCTGGCCAACGTGAACACGCCGAACTACCGGCGCTCGACGACGGATTTCAAGGACGCGCTCCAGGCGTCGCTCGGCAACCCCGCGTCGACGGACGAGTTGACGCTGGCGACCGATAACGACCGGCAGTTCGCGCTTGACGGGGCTGAGATGCCGGTGCCGTTCGATCCGCAGGCGACGGTCGACTCGACGATCCAGATGCGCGTCGACGGCAGCAACGTCGACGTCGATCAAGAGATGGCAAAGCTTTCGGAGAACACCGGGTACTCGCAGACGATGTCGCAGCTCTTGCAAGAGCAGTATAAATTCTTACGCGAAGCGATTACGGAGCAGACGAACTGATGGGCTATTACGATTCCGTCGAGGTCAGCGCATCCGGTCTTTCGGCCGAGCGCCTTGCAATGGACGTCATCGCGAACAACATCGCCAATGCCAACACGACGCGCACGCCGCAGGGTGGTGCCTTCAAACGGCAGCTGGTGGTATTCGCTCAGAAGCCGGGAGCAACCGATCAGAACGGCGATCCGTTCGACCCAACGCAGCCGGAACAGGCCAGCGTCGAGGGTGTCCAAGTGCTCGGCATCCAGAACGACAACAGCCCCGATCGTCTCGTCTTCGATCCGGGCAATCCCGAAGCCGACCCGCGCGGCTACGTGCACTATCCGAACGTCCAGGTCGTTAAAGAGATGGTCGATCTGATGGCCGCGTCGCGCGCCTATCAGGCCAACGTCGCGGCGATCCAAGAAACGCAGTCGATGAGCACGGCCGACATTTCAATACTCAAGAGCTAGCATGGCCCGGTATTAGAGGAAGATGGAGATCAATAGCTACGGCAAGGCGATCGGTTCGGTCGCGCCGGGAACGTTCGTTCCCGATATCGCGCCCGGCGGCCCGAAGTCGGAACCGCTCACGGATGAGGCCGATCAGAGCGCGTCCTCGTCGTTCAAAGACACGCTCAACCAAATGCTCGGAAACGTAAACGATCAGCTCGTTACGGCGCAGCAGAAGTCGACGGACCTCGCGACGGGCAAGAGCAACGACGAAGCCGGCACGGTGAAGTCCGTAGAAGAAGCCGCCCTCTCGATGCAGTTCACGATGGCCGTCCGCAACAAAATCATGGACGCCTACACCGAAGTCGAACGAATGCAGTTCTAGTCAAAAGTTTTCGCTTAGGCGGATAGGCCGAGACCCCGGGCATTAAACTCCCCGGGGTCTCTTGCCGAAGAAGAAGAGGAGCGCATAGCAGGATGCTGTGCGATGACGCGGCTGGACTACCTACGCACGAAGGGTGGGGGCCGCGGCGGGACCCGACTGATTGACGGTTCCGCATTGTCTCCCCGGATTTGCGCGTGCAGCGCAATTCCATAAGGGACAGACCGTTTCGTGCGGAGGTTTTTCTTTTGGTACGTGGACTCTACACGTCGGCCAGCGGTGCGCTTGTAGCCCAAGCGCAGGTCGACAACATCGCGAACAATCTCGCGAACGTGAACACGAGCGGCTTCAAACAGACGCTGCTTCAGGTGCAGTCCGCGCCGTCGTTCAACATCTTCCGCATTCAAACGGATCCCGGGCAAACGCCGCAATCGCCGCTGCCCGGCGTCTCCGTCGCGCAGTACGTCGGTGCGCTTGGAACGGGTTCGCAAGTGCACGACACGCCCACCGATTTTGAAGAAGGCGCACTGCAGTCGACGGGCAACGCGCTCGATCTTTCGATCAGCGGAAATAACGCCGCGTTCTTCACCGTCCAGACGCCAAATGGCACGCGCTACACGCGCAACGGCGAATTCGTGCGCGATGCCGCCGGCACGCTGCGCACGCAAGACGGAAACGCGGTCCTCGGCAGCAACGGCCAAGCGATTCAATTGCGCGATCAAGGCGAGATCAGCATCGCCAACGACGGAACGATCACGCAGCGCGTCAACAACGCGAACGTGAACGTCGGGCAGCTCCGGATCACGCAATTCAACAGCCTGCTGAACCTGCGTCCCGAGGGCACAAACGACTACGTGCCGAGCGGTAACGCGCAGCCTGTGGCCGCCGGCAACTACAGCATTCAACAAGGATTCCTCGAGAAGAGCAACGGCAATGTCGTCCGCTCGATGGTCGATCTCATCACCGCCGAACGCTGGTTCGACGCGAACGAAAAATCGATCAAGGCGCAAGACGATGCAGTCCAATCGGCGATCACACAAGTCGCTAAACCACAATAATAACGAGTAGGAGCACGATACCGATATGATGCGAGCCCTCTACAGCGCGGCAAGCGGCATGATCGCCCAGCAATACAACATGGACACGATCTCCAACAATTTGGCGAACGTGAACACGACGGGCTTCAAAGGCAACATGGCGCGCTTTCAAGACCTCGTGTACCAGCAAATTCAAGCCCCGGGCTCACCGGCCGGTGCATCGGTCGTTCCGGTCGGCCAGCAAGTCGGTCTCGGTGTGAAGGTCGGTTCATCCGAAAAGATCTTCACGCAAGGCTCGCTGCAACAGACGGGCAATCCGCTCGACGTTGCGGTCGAAGGCGACGGGTTCTTCCAAATTACGCTGCCGGACGGCACCACGGGATACACGCGCGACGGTTCGTTCAAAGAAGATGCGAACGGTTCGATCGTTACCGCCGAAGGGTACTTCGTGCAGCCGCAGATCACGATTCCGCAGAACGCGGTCGGCGTGAGCATCGGCCCCGACGGCACCGTGACGGCGCAAGTTCCGGGTAGCGCGCAGCCGCAGACGCTCGGACAACTGCAACTCGCGCGCTTCGTGAATCCGGCGGGTCTCTCGCCGATCACCGGCAACAACTACTACACCGAAACCGCCGCGAGCGGTCCGCCGGTCGTCTCGCAACCGGGACTCAACGGCGCCGGCCAACTCCAAGGCGGATACCTCGAGCAATCGAACGTGCAAGTCGTCAACGAAATCGTGAACATGATCGTGGCGCAGCGCGCGTACGAAGCAAACTCCAAGTCGATCGGCGCTGCGGATCAGATGCTGCAGACCGCCGTTCAGATGTCGCCGTTCCAATAAACTAGATGACCATGCGCAACATCGTCGCTGCCGCCGCCGTCGCCGCGCTCGCATTCTTCGGATGCGTGCCGTCGATTGCGTGCGCGCAGCCGACGGTGCGCATTGCCGGCAAACGGATCGAGCAGCTCGCGAAACCGGCGACGCAGTCGATGCACGTGACCGGCGACGAGGAATTGGTGCAAGCCTACCCGGTGCCCGATCAAATCGTGCCGGCCGGAATCGTCACGCTATCGGCCGGAGCGGCCATTTACAATCCGTCCTACATCAACGTCCCGGTGGCAATCGACGTCGACGGGAAGTTTTTGCGTCAGGTCTTCGTCGGCTATCGCATTCAACAATACGTGCGCACGGCGGTCGCCGCGCGAGATTTGGTTCCGGGAACCGTGATCGCACCGGACGATGTCACGGTCGCCCGCGTGCCGTTCCACGGCGAGCGCATCAACGGCGCCGACGCATTAGTCGGACGCAAGGTCGTCAGCGCAACGCGAGCGGGAGAGCCGATCGCGATGGAGAGCACGCAGACGAATCAAATCGTCAAGCCGGGCAGCACGGTCGTCTTGATCGTGCACGACGGCGGCGTCGCCGTTGCGGCGGACGTCGTAGCGCGCACGGGCGGCGGACTCGGCGACGAGATTCAATTGTGGAATCCGCAAACGCAGAAAGCGCTCTCGGGAACGGTCGTCGGTCCGGATCGCGTTGAACTCGATATCACCGGAGGAGCACTGTAAATTGCGACGTGCGATTGCGCTCATTACGATTCTCGCGCTAGCGCCGCTCACCGCAGTAGCGGACACGCTCTATCAGGCGGCGCCTGCGCCTGCCGGTCCCGGACACCCGCTGCGTTTGGGCCCGGATCACCGCGCGCAGCAAATCGGCGATCTCGTGTACGTGCAATTCGATTTCAACGATGCGAACTCGCACACGAACAACTACGCGAGCAATAAGTCGTTCAACACGAACTACGCCGGCGGCACCGGAAATTTCGCGATCTCGCTGTTGCGCAACGTCTCGTCGATCGGCGGGTCAGCGGCGACCTCGACGGCGCAGAGCGCGAGCGGTGCCGATTCATTCGTCTCGACGATGATGACGACGGTGACAAACGTGTTGCCGAGCGGCGCGATGGAGATTGCGGGCGATCAGGACGTAAATATCAACGGCCGCAAGCAAACGCTTCATATTACCGGCGTGGTCCGACCGGAAGATATCACGTCGGCTGATGCGGTGCTGGCGTCCCACGTCGCGGACGTGCACGCCGAATTCAAAGGTAACGATCTTAAGGATAAGGGTCTGCTCTCGCGGATCTTGAGTTGGTTGTTCTGATGCGAAAAGTAATCTGTGCGTTCTTTGCCTTCATGCTCGCCGCGTCCGCGGCGGGCGTTCCCGCGTTTGCGCAAAACGTGAGCCGTCCGGTTCGCGTGCGCGACATCGCGAAAGTGCAAGGCGTGACAGGGAATCAATTGGTGGGCTACGGCGTCGTCGTCGGTCTGCAAGGCACGGGCGATTCGACCTCCGTCATCTTCACGAGCCAGACGATTCAGAACATTCTCCAGAGCTTCGGCCTGTCGGTAAGTCAACAGGGTGTCCGTACGCGCGACGTCGCAGCCGTGATCGTTACCGCAACGCTTCCGCCGTTCGCCCACTCGGGCGACAACGTCGACGTTACGGTTTCCGAAATGGGCGACGCCACGAGTCTCCAGGGCGGAACGCTCGTGCTCACCGAGCTGCATGCGGCGAACAATCTCGTCTATGCGACGGCGCAAGGGCCGGTTTCAGTCGGCGGCTTCGTCGCCGGCGCCAATTCCTCGGGCGTTGCTTCAAATTTCACCGGTGCCGGACGCATTCCGAACGGCGCGGTCATCGCGCGCGACATGGTTACCCCGCTGCAGAACGATCCGACCGGATTCAACTACGTGTTGACCACGCCGGACTATAAAACGGCGGCGAATCTCGCGGCGCTCCTCAATGGCCACTTCGGCGGCCGCTTCGCGCAAGCGCTCGATGCAGAGACGGTTCGTGTCACCCTGCCGCCGGGCTACATCGGCAATCCGGTGCAGTTTCTCGCCGATGCGTCCGATCTGTCGTTCTCGCAAGACGAGCCGGCGAAGGTCGTGATGAACGAGCGCACCGGAACGGTCGTCTTCGGCGGCGACATCAAGCTCGCACCGTGCGCGATCGCGCACGGCGATCTCACCATCACGATCACGACCGACAACCAAGTCGTACAGCCGCAGCCGTTCAGTAACGGCGTCACGGCGCGCCAAGCGAACTCGCAAGTCTCCGCGACGCAACACGGCAAGCAACTGACGTTCATCGCCGGAGCAGCGACGCTCGCGTCGGTCGTCCGCGCGCTCAATACGCTCGGCGTGTCGCCGCGCGATCTGATCTCGATCGTTCAAGCGCTGCGTTCGGCCGGCTCGTTACAAGCCGACGTGGAGATTCTGTGATGGCGAGCGATATCAACGGCGTCGGCAAGAGCGGGGCGTCGCAACAACTGACGCCCGAGCAGCAGCAAGCGCTCAAGCAACTGCACGAAGCGGCGACGCAATTCGAAGGCGTCTTCATGCAGATGGTCATGAATGCGATGCAAGACACGGTGCCGGAAAACACGGTTTTCGGCAAGGAGTCTGCGTCGGAGTCGACGTGGCAATCGATGCTCAACGATCAGCGCGCACAAGCGATCGCGCAGAGCGGCGGTCTCGGCATCGGACGCGTGCTGGAAGAGCAGATGCGCAATCAAGTTTTATCGGATGCTCACCATGAAGCCCATGTGGATGTCGATCGGAGGATGGAACCGTGACCGATTCCTGGGACGCGTTTGCAGCAGCGCTGCAGGAAGAGTCGACATTGTTGATGCGCGTGCACGATACAGCACAGCGCCTCACCAAGTCACTCATTGCAAACGATCTCGCGCAGATCTCGACCGCCGAACGTGAATTGGATGCGGCTCGTAAGGCCTATCAGTCGGCCTCGGGAAAGCGGCGCGGGATGCAGGTGCGCGGCTTCGGTTCGCTCACGCTTCGTCAGGTTTGTGCATATGCGCCGCGGACCATATGGCCGGTGCTCGGGCAGCGTATTCAAGAGTTGACGACGACGTCGATCGGACTCGGGATCACCACGAACAATAACAAGTCGCTCATTGTCGGCGGGATGGAGCGCTTGATGAAGGTTACGGCCGCGTTACAAAAAGCGCATAACGACGGACCGGGAACGTACAAGCGGCGCGGATTCGTGCCGCCGCCGAGCAACAGCGTCCTCTTGAGTAGCAAAGTATGAGCAGCTATTTCCCGCAAGGCACGTTCTTCGGCCTCGACCTGATGTCGACGTCGCTTCAATCGTTCTCGATCGCGGAGAACGTGACGAGCGACAACATCTCGAACGTCAATACGCCGGGCGCATCGCGCCAGCAGGCCGATCTCACCGAGCAAGTTCCGCTCGTCGGTTCGCCGTTCATGGCTACCCATGTGCCTGGAACGGCCGGACAGGGCGCCATCGTCTCGGAGATCCAGCGCATCCACGACAATTCGTACGATGCGATGTTCCGCGGCGCGTCATCGTCGCAGAACTACTATTCCACCCAGCAGACCGTGCTGCAGGGCATTCAATCGCAACTCGGCGATCCGACATCCGGCATCGGCGCGCAGTACGCCAACTTCCAGTCGGCGATCGCCCAGCTCGTCTCGCAAGCGGGCAGCGGCAATCCTTCGGCAACGCGTCAGAACGTCTTACAGGCGGCGCAGTCGCTTGCGAGTTCGCTCGGCAGCGCATCGAACGCAATCGCGACGCAAGAGCAGTCCGTGTTGCAGCAAGGTTCGTCGCTCGTCACCAAAGTCAACGGCATTCTGGATCAGATCGCGGCGCTCAACGGTCAAATTCGCGCATCGACGGCGGTCGGCGATAGCCCGAACACGTTTTCCGATCAGCGCGACTACTTGATCGACCAGCTCTCGCAGTATCTTGGGACGCAGACATCGATCCAAAGCGACGGCTCAACACTCGTCACCGTCAACGGTCAGGCGCTCGTGAACGACACGCAAGTCTATCATCTTGCGGCGCCCGTCGTCGGACAAGGCGCGAACGGCGCACCGACGTTCAAAATCGATTTCGCCACGACGCCGCCCGCCGCAGCAAGCGCGCCCGGTATTCCGCTCGGTTCGGGACAACTCGCAGCGCTGCAAGACGTCTACAACAACAAGCTCGCGTCGTACGGCACGCAACTCGATCAATTCGCAAGTTCGATGGCGAACGAAGTCAATCGCCTGACGCAAGCCTCGTACGATCAGAACGGCAACGCCGGAACGGCGCTGTTCCAGCCGGTCGTCGCGTCTCTTCCGATCTCGGCCGGCAATATCAAGTGCGGAATCACGGATCCCAAGCAGCTCCCGGTTGCGCTCGCGAACACGAATGCGGGCACGCTCGTAACGAACTTGAACTCGGCGAACAATACCGTCGATACGTCACAGCCGCTCGTCGGAAACGGCTCGCTTGCGAATGCGCCGGCGGCCGGGCTGACGACCGGCACGCTGAGCATCAACGTCGACGGCATCTCCGAGCAGTTCAATTACAACGTGGCTGCCGGTGGAAACTCGGATTCGATCGACGATTTCATCAGCAACTTCAACAGCGCCGAGCTCGGCGTGACGGCATCATTCGATTCCGCCTCGCAGCGCATCGTCTTCGCGCGCGATCCTTCGAACGAAAGTCTCGCGCTTCGCGGGGCGCAGCAAAGCAATCCGACGACTCCGGCGTTCTCGATCAGCGATTCGAATTGGGCGGCAGGGACGCCGGCGTCGTCGCTGCTCGGCGTGCTGGGCGCACAGAATCTGCAGACGGCAGGCGGCGGCGTCGTCCAAAACGCGTCGAACGCATTTGCGGCAAGCGATAACGGCGCGGCAAACGCCCTCGTCAAAGTGTTCTCGTCCAACGTCGGTATTCCGGCGCTTACGACGACGTCGGCCGCTCCGGCGACGGCCGGCGTGCCGATCACCGTCGCGCTGCCAAACGGCGTGACGAACGTCCAAGTCGGGCAGGTGCTGACGATCGATAATCCGCCGCCCGCTCCGAGCTCTCCGGAGAACGTGACGGTCAGCGCGATCAGTTTCAGTCCGACGACGGGCGCCGAATCGGTCACGTTCACCCCTGCCGGCAACCGTGCCGCCGGATTCACCGTGCAAAGCGCGCAGACGCAGACGCTGCAGCAGTTCTACGGGTCGATCATCACGCAGGTCGGCATCGACACGCAAACCGCGATCACCGGAACGACGACGCAGACGAATCTTGCGAGCTCGATCGACGCGCAGCGCCAAAGCATCGACGGGATCAACCTCGACGAAGAGACGCAGAACCTGATCAAGTATCAGAACGCTTATCAAGCGGCGGCGAAGACGATCTCGACGCTCAACTCGCTGCTCAATACAATCATCACCGGGCTTGGTGTCGGACAGTAAGGAGGCTAACCGATGCGCATTGCAACGTCGACGCTCTATAACGAACAGTCGTCTTCGATCGACAATCTGTACGCGACGTACCAAAATCAAGGGCAGCAACTTTCAACGGGCAAGTCGCTCAACGTGCCGTCCGACGATCCGACCGTCATCGCGCAAGACCTCAATGTGCGCGCAGACAACACGGTGCAGACGCAGCTCGGGAAGAACTACACGGACTTGGCGAATCAGCTGACGACCGTGGACGGTGCGCTCTCGAATGTAACGAGCGCGCTGCAAAGCGCGCGCAATCTCTCAGTTGAAGCGGCTAGCGACACGACGAATGCCTCGCAGCGCGCCGATATCGCGACGCAAGTCGATCAAATTCTCAACGAAGTGATCGGCTTCGCGAACACGCAGTACAACGGCAAGTACGTCTTCGCCGGCACGAATGTCCCGACGTCGACGGCGCTCGTGCAAGGCCAGGGAAGTCCGATCACGAGCGTCACGACGCAAGGCAACGTCGTGCAGCAGACGCAAGAAGCGCCGAACGGCACGGCGATCGGCACCGGCGTAACCCTACAGCAAGCCTTCAATGTCAATCCTCCCAACGGTTCGCCGAGCGTCTTTCAGGTGTTGATCAATCTTCGCAACGCGCTGCAGAACGGCTCGGTCATCGACGAGAGCCAGGCCTCAGTGAATCTTCCGGGAACGGCGATTGCGAACACTACGCCGATCTCGTCGTTGACGACGGGCGCCAGCCCTCAACTGATGGCGACGCCGCTGCAGCTCGATTCGAGCGGCAACATCGAGATCAACATCGCAAACGGAACGAGTCCTAATGGTACGAACGTCGTCATAACGCCGGGACCCGGCGTGACAGTGGGAAGCGTCGTCGGTCAAATCAACGCGCAGCTTACCGCCGCGAACATGGGAATCACGGCGAAGTTCGATCCGACGACGCAACGATTCTCGTTCACGAGTACCGCAAATCCGCCAGTTCCGTTCACCGTCACCGACGTTGCGAGCGCGGGTTCGGGCACGACGACCGGAAACTTCGTCGCGGCGTTCGGCTTGACGACGCAGGCGTCGAACACGAGCTACCTCTCGACGCAACTCGGCGACATCGATACGGTGATCAGCACGGCGCTCAATGCGCGCGCGATCGTCGGCTCGGAAATTCAAAGCTCGCAGAACCTGCAAAGCGTTACAAGTTCACAGGTAAATAACGATACGGCCGTGCAGACGGGCTTGGAAGATACCGATATAGCTAAGGTGACCTCCGAGTTCTCGCAAACCCAGACGGTCCTTCAAGCAGCCTATGCGACGACCTCGCGTCTCGAAGGCAAAACCCTTTTCGACTACCTCTAGGAGCCCTCGCAGATCACATGAGCCTGTCGATGGAATCGGATATGAACGTAAGCGATACGCAAACGATGGAGTTCCCGCGCTTCGGAAGCTGCACGTTCTCCGAAGCGGACGTCATTCGTTTTCCGTGGGGAATTCCGGGATTCCCGAATCTGCGCCGTTGGCTTGCACTCAACGTCGAAGACAACAGCACATTCGTATGGTTGCAATCGCTCGACGACGCCAATGTCGCGCTGCCGACGATGGATCCATACTACGTCTTCGAAGACTACGATCCGAAGCTGCCGAGCTACGCCGTCGCCGCTCTCGAAATTGAGAGTCCGTCGGATTTCTCGATACTCTGCGTGGTCGTCGTCACCGAGAACGCCGAGGAGATGACGATGAATCTCTTCGCGCCGATCGTCATCAACCTGCGCACGCACATGGGCCGTCAGGTCGTCCTCGAAAACTCGGGCTTCTCGGTTCGTCAAGCGCTGCCGCGAAAGCCAATTTCGCCCGCCGTGGAGACCGAAGCGGCGTCATAAGAAGAAGGGGGTCCGCGGACCCTCCAACGAGAAGGCCGTACCTAGCGAATCGCCAAGGAGGGCCGGCCCCATGCTCGTTCTGAGCCGCAAGATCAACCAGTCGATTATGATCGGCGATAATGTTCGCATTGTCGTTGTTGCCGTTGACCGCGATCAGGTCAAACTCGGCATTGAGGCGCCGCGCGAAGTGCCCGTCCACCGCTCCGAAATCTACGAAGAGATTCAGCGTTCGAACCGCGTTGCCGCCGAGGCCGCGGGCGTTCCGGCTGCGGATGGTCCGAGCGCGACCGGCGCGACGCCGGCCCCGATCGGCACGGCCTCGCGCGCGCGCCTTCAGCCGCGCAAAAAATAGCTGCACTACCACTAAAGTCCATACTCGCAGATTCCGATATTCCAACGGAGGGGACAGGACGTTCCCCTACAGACTAGTCTTGTAACAACACGCGCGTTGCGCGTCTCATGGAGGAAAAAATGGGTCAAGGACTCAGCATTGCCAACAACCTGTTGGCCAACAACGTTCAGCTCAATCTGAACAACAACCAGAACTCCCTCAAGAACGTCGTCACTCAGCTCTCGTCGGGTCTGCGCATCAACACCGCCGCAGATGACCCGTCGGGTCTCGCCATTGCGACGAACCTGCAAACGCAGGTCGACGGCTTCAACCAAGCCGTTCAGAACGTTCAGAACGCCAACAACGCTGCGCAAGTCGCGTCGGGCGCTCTGCAAACGACGACCGACATTCTGCAACGCATCCGTAACCTCGCGGTCGAAGCGGCGTCGGACATCAACTCGAACAGCGACCGTCAGAACCTGCAGGTCGAAGTTTCGCAGCTGTTGCTCGAAGTCAACCGCATCGCGCAGAACACGAACTTCAACGGTCAAGCCCTCCTCGACGGCAGCCACGCCGGCTTCCAGGCGCGTCAACAAGCGTCCCTGAACGTCACGTCGAACACGGCGCTCTCGACGAACGGCAATATCGCGACGACGAACGGCATCAACTACGGCTTCCTCGCCGCAACGGTTGCCGCGAACAGCGCGAACTTCCAAACGACCGTTAAAGGCGTCGCAGGCATGACGGCAGCAGCTGGTGTCGGCGGCACCTCAGACGGTACGATCGAACTGCAAGTCATCAACACCGGCGTTTCGATTGCCGTGCAAGAGACGTTCGTCGATAGCGCGACCGGCAAGGTCTGCGTTGCGGGCACGCTCTACGGCAGCCAGCAAACTCCCGGCGCGGGCGGTTCGGTTGCGAAGGCGTTCGACAACGTCAGCGTCACGCTCGGCTCGTTCACGACGGCCGACGTCGGCACGACCTCGTACATCAAGATCAGCCAGAACGTTGCTGCTCTGACGAACCCGAACAATCCGGCCCTCAGCTTCCAGTCAGCAGCTGATGAAGGCGACGTCATCCAGATCGGTATCCAGGCAACGAATACGCAAACGCTGCGTATTTCGAACATCAACCTGGCGCTCTCGGCCTCGAACGCTCCGTCGCTCGGTGCAGAAGATGCGATCGGTCAGATCGACAACGCGCTCCAGACGATCCTCAACCAGCAGGCGCAACTCGGCGCAGTCATCGTTCGCCTCAATGAAGATGCGAGCAACGACAACGTCGCGGCGGTGAACCTGCAAGCGTCGGAATCGTCGATCCGCGACCTCAACGTGGGTGCGGCGACGACCGAGTTCACGAAGCTTCAGATCCTGGTCCAAGTCGGCACCTCGGTCTTGGCGCAATCGAACTCGAACGCGCAAACGGTTCTCGGACTCTTCCGATAGTCGAACCAAGCGAGCAATCGCACAGTGGAGAGCCCGCTCCGGCGGGCTCTCTTCTTTTTTGGTCGTGCGGGCCGAAAACATGAACGATGCCTATTCGGGTCTCGTCAAAGCGCGCCGCGGCATCGGCGCAGCACGCCGCACCACTGCAACTTCCCGCGCCGCCACCCGATCTGGTACAAAAGCCGGCCGGGTTGAGCTTGTGCATGATCGTCAAAAACGAAGAGCGCTTCCTCGAACAGTGTTTGCGCAGCGTGCAAGGCATCGTCGACGAGATCTGCATCGTCGACACGGGCTCCACCGATAAGACGATCGAGATCGCGCGCGCATTTGGAGCACGCGTCGAGGCGCGCGAGTGGCGTAATGACTTTGCATGGGCGCGCAATGAAGCGATCGGTATGGCGACGTTCCGGTGGATCGTCATGCTCGACGCCGATGAGGAACTCAAACCGGACTCGCGTCCGGCGCTCGAAGCGCTCAAATCCACGGCGGCCGAAACGACAGGCGTCTGGATTCGTTGCTACAACAAGTCGGACGACTACCAGGGCACCGGCGACATGTCTCATGCCCTCGTTCGTATCTTTCCCAACAATGAACGCGTGCGTTTCCGCGGCATGATTCATGAATTCGTGACGCTCGACGGGAACAACAACGGACTCCCCGCGGTCAACGCGCCGATCTCGATCGTGCACCATGGATATTTGAAAGAAGTGGTCGAGAGCCGCGATAAAGCAAAGCGGAATTTCGAGATCGTTATGGCTGCCGCGCAAGCCGACCCGTCCGATCCGTTCAATTGGTTCAACGTCGGTTCGACCGCCTTCATGATGCAAAACTATGAAACCGCACGCGATGCGCTCGAGAAGATGCGCGAGCTCAATGGGAACAGTCAGCGCGGATTCATTGCAAACGGCCATGCGATTCTCGCCGAGACCTATTGCGATAAGCTTGGCGATCCCCAAAAAGGCGAAGAAATTTCGCGTGCGGCTTTGCGATTCTCCCCGCACTATGCGAATGCGCATTTTCAGCTCGGCAAGGCGTTCGTCGCGCAACGGCGGTTCGAAGATGCGCGCGCTGCATTTCGCGAGGCGATCGAAGACGGCAAGTATTCTCACCTCCAATTCGTCGTCGACGATCAGGTATCGATTTGGAAAGCGCACTCCGAGATCGGTTCCAGTTATGTTGTCGAAGGCGACGACCGTTCCGCAGTAACGTGGTTTCGAAAAGGTCTGGAAAACGCGCCGGGCGTGCAGCCACTCATGCTGAACCTTGCACGTGCACTCGAACGGCTTGCACAATACGACGAAGCGCACGCGCTGTTTCGGCGCGTATACGAAGAGTTTCAAGACGCATACGGCACGCTGGATTACGTCAACTATCTGCTACGGCGTAAGGACGGAGAATCCGCTCTTCGTGCGATCGACGCGATTTACGAGAAATTGGAAGGCGACGTTTCCGTCCGGCTGCTTCATGCCGCCGCGCAAGTCTCGTGGCAGAAGGGCGCTGCGGACGAAGCGGTGCGCTATCTCGAACTCGCTGCAGAGCGCGCTCCCGGTAACGCAGAAGTGCTCAATTGGCTCGAGTCGATCTATCGCGAGCGAGGCGACGATGAGGCGCTTCGCCGGATGCGCGAACGAGAATCCTCGACGGACCCGAGGACTCCCGAAGACTTCGTGCGCCGCTCGTATCAGGAAAACGTCTCCCAACATCACGAGGCAGCGCTTAAACTGGCGCAAGCCGGTCTTGCGCTGGACGTGGCGAACGAACATCTTCATTACAATGCCGCGGTTGCCGGTGCGGCGTTATGGCGTCTTGACGTTGCCTTAGAGCATCTGATGCATATCACAACGCACGCCTCGACCGTCTACGTGCCCGCGTTCGTTCTGCGCGCGAACGTTTTGCGTTCGCTGTCGCGCAGCGACGAAGCCGCCTCGGCCGTAGAAGCAGCGCTTGCCATTGACGGCTTGAACGCGGAAGCGCTCCGAATCAAAGGGCAACTCGCGGAGGAGCGCTCGGATTTGACCCGTGCGCAAGCCGCCTTCGAGCAACTGGCGCACGTCGACGCCCAGCGCGGCGCCGTCGATCTCGCCGCGTTTTTCTTACGACAAGGGCGCTTCGAAGAAGCGGCGAGCGTCGCGGACGTTGCGTTGCGACGGTAGGCGGCACATGGATTATTCGATTATCATTCCGGTCTTCAACAAGGCCGACCTGACGAAGCGTTGTCTCGAGACGCTTCCCGCATCGATCGAAGGCGCAGGCGCCGGCGAAGTCATTGTCATCGACAATGCGTCGACCGATCACACCGCTAGCGTTTTAGCCGAGTTTCCCTGGATCAGATTGATCCGCAACGAGAAGAATCTCGGATTCTCCGGGGCAAACAACCAGGCCGCCCGCGTCGCGAAGGGCGAGTTTCTGGTTCTCCTCAACAACGATACGGAGCCGTGGAAGGGGTGGCTGTCCGCGATGCTCGCGCATGCACGTCAGCCGAACGTCGGCGCGGTCGGCGCACGCCTGCTCTATCCGGACAAGTCATGCCAGCACGGCGGTGTCGTTATCGGCGCCATGGCATTTGGGTTGCTGGAGGGCATGCCGTACCATCACAATTACCTCGTGCCATTCGGCGATCAAGACGTCACGCGCTCGCAAGACATGCAGGTCGTGACGGGCGCGTGTTTGGTGACGCCTCGTGCGCTGTACGAACGTTTGGGCGGCCTTGACGAAGGCTATTGGAACGGCTACGAAGACGTCGACTATTGCTTGAAAGTCCGTCGCGAAGGCATGCGCGTCGTCTATGCGGGCGATGCCGTCCTGTACCACTTCGAGTCACAGTCGGGTATTCAGCGCTTTCGCCGCACCGCTTGGAACACGGAACTGTTGCAGCGGCGATGGGGCGGCACATTCTATTTCGATGGCGTCGAGAAGAACATCCCGCGCCGGCTCCTACGTCATCCGTACCAAACGTTGCGCACGCAGAGCGTACCGCTCGTCACGCACATGCCGCCGGTAGACGTGATCGTCCACTCGGTCGAGCCGCCGTGCGGACGTGACGCGTTCGAAGCGCAAGTTCGGCGGACGGAGTTACGCGTCCACGACGTACTCTGGGCGACCGGAAATGAGGCGCTCGATGTTGCGCGCGAAGCGATGCGTGTCCGAGGTTTACGTCACGTTGCATTCGTCCGTGGCGACTCCGAACTCCAGCCACGCTGGCTAGATGAATTGTACCGGCACGTTGCGTCGGCGCCCACGGCCGTAGCCGCAACGTATTCTCCCGATCTTCCGATTGGCGAGAATGTGGGCACCGTGTCGGCCGACGGCCGTTGCGTGATCCTTGCGCTCCATGCGTTACCGGCGCATCTTCAACTCGAAGTATTCGATAGCATAGATGGATCGCTCGCTGATTTGCTGCTGCGCGTGCTTCCCGAAGGCTTTGGTACGCGCGGTGTGGGACGGACAATCGCTAAACTGGGTCCGGTAACCGTAGATGCGTCGTTTGAAGCGGTACATCGACGAAGCCTCGCAAGTCTTGCCGACCCGAGCCCCGAAGCGCTGGAACCGTACTTCACTCCGAAGCGGCCTGCGCGCGATCTCGTTTCAATCGTAACGCTGAGTTGGAACGCGCCACAGTTTACCAAACTCGCGTTGGCGTCGATCGCGCAGCACACGAGCGAGCCGTACGAAGTGATCGTCGTCGACAACGGGTCAGGCCCGGAGACGCTCGCGATGCTGCGCGAAATCCGCGATCCCCACGTTCGCGTGATCTATAACAGCACGAACCGCGGATTCGGCGGTGGGAACAACGAGGGCATCGTACACGCTAAGGGCCAGCACATCGTGATCCTCAACAACGACGTGATCGTTACCGAAGGCTGGCTGGATGCGCTGCTGGAGCCCTTCGAACGCATTCCGAATCTCGGGGTGACCGCGCCTCGTAGCAACAAGATCGTCGGGGATCAACAAGTTAACGACGCCGAATACACATCGCTTGACGGTCTCGACGCGTATGCGGCGCGCAGGAGCGAGCGTCTCGCAGGACGCGGGTACCTCGCTGACCGCGCGATCGGATTCTGCTTGTGCATGTCACGCACGGTTATCGACGAGATCGGCGGGTTTGACGAACGCTTTGCCGTCGGAAATTTTGAAGACGACGACCTCTGCATGCGCGTTCGCGCCGCGGGTTATCAAATCTACATCTGCGATAACAGCTTCGTCCATCACTTCGGTAGTCAATCGTTTGTGGCAAATAACGTCGACTATATGATGACGATGCACGCCAATTGGTCGAAGTTTGCCCAGAAGTGGGGATATGCCCCGGCGTACCCGACCAATGGCTATGATCCACGACACGGCTATTCTCGCGGCTTCGACCGCAAACGTCACTATGCACCGCTTCCCAGCGCTACCACACAGGTTCCGCCAGACGAAGAGCCGTCTACATCGGTGCAGCAATCGACCGACGTCGTATTTCTCGCCGGGATCCGCGATGAAGAAGGATGGAGCAAGACGGCGGAGTTCGTCCGCCGTTTCTTGCAGGCGTTCAATGCCGATTCGCCGGTCACGCTGATGATTGGCACGCAGGGCGAGCCTCCGGCGGAGACGATCGGAACGCGCGTGCTTCGATTGTTGGAAAAACTGAGTATTCCGGAAGCGCGAAGCGCCGACATTGTCGTCAGCGATGAAGACGACTTGGACATGTGGCGCGCCGGGATCTCCGCGCGCGTCCTTCTCGATGCGCACGACATCGAGGATCGCAGCCCGAGCGGATTACGTCGCTTACTCGAGGGCGTACGGTCATGAGTTTCTACGACATGTACAGCATCGTGTGGCCGCGGCTCGACCCCGAGCGCGTCGACGCGCTGGTCAACCCCGATATGCTTGCGGTAGCACGTATCGAACCGGTGTTTTCCCCACGGCGCGATGCGCTGCTCGATCTCGCCTTCGAGCTCAACGGCGAGTGGACGGCCGTGCCGATGTTGCGCGTCGAAGGTTTGACGTTGCTCACGCGCGAGACGCCGCCGGTCACTTGGCCGATCGCGTTCCGTGAGTTCGGAGCGCGGCGGTTACGTAAAATCGAAGAGCGGCTGTTGCCGTGGCTTCGAAGCATTACGACAGGGCGCTATTTCAATCATGAGGCGATCCGTTTCTTCTCTCAAAGCGATCGCGTTGCTGTAGTGTTTCAAGACGCGCGCGAAGCGACATTCTTCGGTGCGTCGCCGTACCGCGACGTCTTCAAAGCGCTAGCGCCCGGTGTGTACGCACAACGCTTCGCTCGCGATCGCACAGTTGCGATTGCAGGTCCGAATGCCGGCAATCATCTTGCCGTGTTGTCGAGCGTCGCGCGCGAATGCGCGGTCGAGCAGAACGATCTTTCCGCGCGGTGGTTCGGCGGAATCGCGTCAATCGCGCTCGATCGCTCGCGGGAGTATGACTGCTACGTTGGGCCGCGGGAGGTGGCGCAATCGTCCGCATTTAGTGTATTCGAATCGCAGCCGGTTGAGGGCGAACTGCCGGTGATCGTTGCCGAGCCGGTTCCAACGGACGTGATCGTGTCATTCGATCCCGAAGACGCGCCCGTGGCGCGAACGTTTTCGGTTCCGCAACGCGAAATCGTCGTTTCGCCGTCATCCGTCGCACTGTCGCATGCGGTGGGCGGTTCGTCGGGGCGGATTGCATTGATCCTTCGCGAGGACGGCGAAAAGTTCTCCGACGCAGATACCGATGCGGCGCACGCACTTGCAGCGGCGCTTCACGGCGAAGGCTTCGACGCAACGGTTTGCACTCCGGAACGCGTTGACGTGTCGTCGATGGATGTCGTACACGTGTTCGGTCTGCGCCACGGCGCGGGATTGGTAGCACTCCTGCGCGATGCCGAAGCGGCGGCCGTTCCCGTCGTTGTTACTGCCTATGCCGATGACCGGCGTCAAGAGGCGCTGACGATGACGCACGGCGCCCTCGCGATACCTCGCGGCGGCGCCGCAGACCCGGAAACGACCGAAGAGTATTTGTCCGCATTAGCGCGCCGGAAGATAGCGAACCTGACGGCCGGGTCGCTGTACGATGAGGTCGCAGATACCATCATGCGTCGAGCGGGTGTTGCTCTCGTTTCGTGCGCGGCCGAAGAGTCGTTCCTGCGCGAACGTTTCGCGTATCAACATGCGACTGTCGTTTGTCCGCCTGCTGTTGCGAACGTTGAGCCTGATGCGAACGTCGGTGCCTTCATCGGTCCCAGCGATTACGTGCTGCTTCATGCTCCCCTCGATCCCGTCGCAAATCAACTTTTCGTCCTGCGCGCGGCGCAGCGCACGAGTCTTCCGCTCGTCCTTCTCGGGCCCGTTCAACACGGCGAGTATTTCCGGTACATTACGGAAGCGGCCGGCCCCGGCTGCGTCCTTTTGCGCGACGCGGGACTCAGCGACGCAGAAATGGAGGCGGTCTACGCCCGCGCGAGGGTGGTCGTCGATGTCGGCGCAACGTCCCGGGGCTTGGAACGACTCGCCCGAGGCATGGCGCATGGCGCGTCCGTCGTCGCCGGCAAGGCGAGTTACGCGGGCGACATGTGGGGCGACGTCGTCGTGCAGGCCGATGTGATGGACATCTATTCGATCGAAGCGGCGCTCGTAAACGCCTGGAATCGCCAGCCGGCGGATGCGCAACGTTTGCGTTCGAGCGCCGCAAAGACGGTTTCTGCGCAAGGCGCGCTGTTGGCGGCGGTAAGCGCCTACGCGACCGCAGCCGGCGTCGCGGTTCATTAACTTCGGCTACTAATCGTGGGCGCGACTAAACTACCGCCGAAATCGGACCGATTTTAATACGAGACGGATTCGAAGGAGATCGAGCGCACATGGAAGTTCAAGCGGCTCCAGCCGTTGACGGACAGGCCGCAGTCGCGGCCGGACAGTCTGCAGCGCAAACGCCCGCCGCCGCGGAGGGCGTTGTTCCAGTATCGCAGCCGCAATTGCCGACGAACGATGATTCGCATGCCGGCATTGCTCCCGCTATCGCAAAACTGTTCGGCGGCGCCATTTCGCAGCCGAGTAAGTTAAACGTTTCCTATCGCGTCGAAGGCGAAGACGTCGTGACGGTCTTTACCGACCCGAAGACAGGCAAAGAGGTCGCGCAGTTCCCGCCTGAACTGCTGCTCGGCCTCGCAAAATTCTTCGATCAGCAATCCGGCGTCACGTTCGACAAGAACGCATAGGAGCAAGGAGCATCGTGTCCTCAGGAGTCCAAGGAACTAACGTCCCACCCGTTTCATTCCCGGGCATTGCGTCGGGTATCGACTACAACGCGATCATCTCGAAGTTGACATCGCTAACGCTGTCGCAGAACGTCTCGCTCAATGCGCAGATCACGACGCTTAATAATGCGAACACCGAGCTGATCAAGATCAACAACATGCTGAATTGCGTCCAAAGCGCTCTCGGCAATCTCTCGGACCCGCTCCTGTTCAATTCATGGCTTGCGACGTCGAGCAACGCGACGGAAGGCACCGCGAGCTCAATGAACGGGCAAACGCCAGTCGCCGGCACGTACACGATTCTCAATCAAACGCAAGCGACGGCAACGACGATTACGAACAACGCCGCCGCCGGTCACTCGATCACCGACGGCGCTCCTCCGTCGGATTCCATCGTTCTCGCGAAGTCGTATGCGGCGGTAACGCCGTCGAACGGCAGCGGCGCTTCCGGGAACGGCAGCGTGACGGTTTGCGGACAAACGATTTCGTACAACGTCAATGTCGATTCAGTCGATAGCATTTTGACGAAGATTCAACAGGCGGTATTCAACGCCGGCGATCACACCTTCACGGCGTCGCTCAATGCCGCCGGAGAAGTCGTCATGTCGTCGTCGCAACAACCGATTACGCTCGGCTCGCCGAGCGATTCCGGCAATATCCTTCAAGTGTTGAAGCTGTCGACGGCGCAGGTCAACAATACTGCGACGAGCGGAAGCATCACCGGCACGTCAAACATCGGCGGCATCAATCAAGCCGCGGCGTTCAACAGTTCGACGAACGCCGGGTATGCAACGCCGGTCACCTCCGGATACTTCACGATTAACGGCGTCCACATTAACGTATCGGCATCGGGCGATAACACGGCGTCGGTCATAGCACGTATCAATTCGAGCAATGCGGGCGTCCTGGCGTCGTACGACGCGACGACGAACAAGATCACGCTCACCGCGACCGCGACGGGGCCGCAGAGCATCGTCCTAGGCGCGGCAGGAGATTCGAGCAATTTTCTGAGTGCGGCGGGCCTCACGAGCGCGAGCGGTGCGACGAAGGTTGTCGGTACGCAGGCGTCCGTAACGGTTCAAGGGCCGTCCGGCGTGACGAACACGGTCTACAGCAACTCGAATCAGGTCACAAATGCGATTCCCGGCGTGCAGCTGACCGTCAACAGCTTTTCGACGCCGTATACCGTATCCGTCGGTTCCGACTCGTCGAAGCTCGTCAGCGCGCTGAACACGTTTGTCTCGGCATACAATACGGCGATCACGGAAATCAACAACGCGACGATCGCGCCCGCCGTCATTACGCCGCAGAAGGGATCCTCGACGACAGCCCAATCGGCATCGGTCGGCGGCGGCGTGCTGTGGAACAGCGACATTCAGAACGTTAAGAATGAACTAACGAGCCTCGTCACCGGATTCTTCGGCAACTCGAGCGGCGGATACAATTCGCTATCGTCGATCGGCCTGCAACTCACCGATTCGTTCACGACGCTCGCGACAGCGTCGACGAGCGGCCAGACCAGTTCGACGAATCCCAATGCGCCGGTGTCGACGCAACAGCTTCAGGGAACCGACGGCACGTTCCAGGGTCTCGACGTGTCGAAATTAACCGCCGCGCTGGCCGCAAATGCGAGCCAGGTGCAGGCGATCTTCCAAGGTGCGAATAGCATCAGCAACAACCTCGGCAGCTATCTCGGTAACGTGACCGGTCTGCCGACGCTGCTCAACAGCGGCATCGTCGGTTCACTGCCCAACGCCGGCGTCGCGATCATCCAAGGGTTCGAGAATACGAACACCGATCGTATCGCGACGCTAAGCAGTCAGATTCAGCAGATCACCGATAACGCGAATTCGCAAGCCGACCAGCTTCGTACCGAGTTTACGGCGACCGAAGGTCAGCTAGCGGTGTACCAATCGCTCCAGCAACAACTATCAGGCTTTTTCAGTGGGAACGGCGGCTAATTCGTGATGAAGGCATCGGCCGAACAAAAGTATCTCGAGACTTCGATCGCGACGGCATCGAAAGAAGATTTGATCGTAAAAATCTTCGATGTGCTGATCATCGCAGCGCAACAAGCCTACGAGAAGCTGACGAGCGACCGCGACGATATCACCGGCATTCACAAGGCGCTGCTCCGCGCGCAACGCGCGTGCAGCCTTCTCATGGGTTCGCTCGACATGGAGATCGGCGGCGAGCTCTCGAAAAATCTGTTTCGCGTCTACGAGTTCTGGCATCACGAGCTCGTGATGGCGAACATGCAGAAGGACGCAACGCGGGTGGAGCGCCTGCTGCCCTACTTCCGCGATTATCGCGACACGTGGAATACGGCGGTCGCTCAGTTCAAGGCCATGAAGAACGCGCAACGCGTCGCGCACGCGGGCGAAGGGGGCTCCTCGTTTGCAGCCGTCGGTTGATTCCGGTCAGACCTTACTCGAGGCCGTCGCGCGCGACGTCAACGAACTCGAACGTCTTTGTATAGAGATCGACGCATCGATCAATGAACGGAATTGGAAACGCCTAGGCGCAGCGCTCGTCGATTCGCGGCGCGTGACGCATGCCGTGCAGAACGGAATGGGCGACGCGGTTGCGTATCGCACGGCCGAGTTCGATAAAGCGGTGTTTACGCGCCTCCAAGAAATCTATGCATATCGCCAGGAGCGCATGAATGCGCTGCAAGAGATTCATGACGATATCGGCCAACGCTTGCGTCAGCTCTCGCGTTGGAAGACGTATGCGCGCGGCGTCACGATCGGCGAAGGCACGCGCCGTTCCGCGGGACTAGACAGCCGGCGTTAAGCGCCCGGCCAGACGTACGAAATTGCGGCCGATTCGTGCCGCTCGGTACCCGATGCCGACTGAGCCAGCGGTACGAGCTGCTGTATGCCGTCTTTAAGCACGGCCATTCGCGGTTCGGACGTAACACGCGCATTTTCCCAGGCTTCCGGCTGGACTGCGCCGCTCGTGCGATCGAAGTGACCGCAGCGAACGCCGGGATGAAGAACAACCTTGAAGCTGTCCGCGCGAAGGCGCGCGCAGAAGAGATAGTCTTCATTGCAGACGCGCACGCGGGACGCGGTCGGCTCGATGAAAATGTGCGCGCTAAAGTACGGCGGCTGCATCGAAGGCAACGCATCGAGACGCAGGAGCACGCATCCGAAGCCGACGCCGTCGACGGCTACCGGCGCTTCGCCGAAGCCCGGAACGTTTGCGCTCGTGGTGTCGTCGGGATTCCATTTGTCGACCGCCATAGGACGAAAACCGTCACGGGAATAGTAGAGCGCACCAGCGAGGGCGCACGCCGGGTCCTCGTCGAGGACGGCGGAAAGCTTTGCCAACGCGTCTTTCGGCAGCACCATGTCATCGTCGCACATCAACAGGCGGTCCGCGCCGCGTGCGAGCGCGCGACGCACGATCAATTCGCGTTGCGCCGGAACGTAGTTCCCGGTGACGACTGTGCGATCCATCGACGTGACGGTCGCGGGTGTCTCGAGTGCGCTCAAACTCTCGACGAACGGCTTCGTGGGAGAACCGCTGGTCGGGATGCCGATAAAAAGCTTCACTCGGCGAGTGCGTTCTTAAATGCGGCGACGAGCGCGCGCGCGGCCGTGTCGAGCTGCGGCTCCGTTTGGAATAACACGCCCGTCGTGCGATCGATGCGCAAGCGGACAAACAGCTTCTGCAGCGTCGTCATCGCGGTTTGCGCGTAGACGCGAAGCGCGTTTTCCAATGCGGCGCTCGAAGAATCGTTCGGATCCAGCCCGGCGAGGCGCTGCGCTTGCAGTGCGAGCGTCAATTGGCGCGCTTTCACAAAGTCCCATCGCTCGCGTTCTTCGTTGATTTTCGCAATGACGACGAGCGTCGGTTCCGTCAATTCCGTTTCGAGAAATAACGCGTCTTTCGGTGCGTTTATCTCGCCGATGGGTACCGGTTTTATATCCTGAAGTGCGGAGAGAAGTTGTCCCGCGTACTCCGAGATCGGTTCCTTTTTGCCTAGGCGTTCGTGCAATTGGATGCGATGCAGCACTTGTGATTGCGCATCGAGATGCTTTCGCAAGCCGAGCGTATCGACGCCGTTTGCATCGGTCGCGCACGCGAGGGCGCTTGCAAAGATACAATGGCTCAGAATCGTCGGCGACTTCGACCCGCTGAATGTCCGCTCGAAAAACGCGACGGTGGCGCGATCGAACTTCGCGTACAGAACGACGGCTTCGCGCGGCGGTCCCGGTTCAGGCTCTGGCGCAGGTCGCGGTTCCGGTTCGATGACAGGCTCGGGTTCCGGAGCGGCTTCGCGCGCGATCGGCGGCGCGGCGGACGAAAGCGCCGCTTCCGCCGCCTCATGAATCAGCGTTTCTTCGACATCGAGTTCATAGAACGGCAACTCGTCGGCTGGAATATCGACGGGGACTAAGGGCTTAGGGACAAAGAGCGTCGGATCGGCCCGTTCGAGTTCCGCGCTAAAAGCGATCGACGCACGGTTCTTGCGCTCGACTTGAAAGGTGCGCGCGCCGACGACGGCCGCGCCGGTTGTGCGAACCGAAGGGGAGAAAACCAACGGTGTTCCGCCGAGACGGACGCCCAGTTTCCAGACGAACGTGCGGCGCGTCCCGGCCGGCATCTCGCCGACGTCGATTCCGGCCCCGAGAAAACGTTCGGCGTCGTCTTCACTGGCGGGCCGTCCGTCCATGACGAACGAGCCGGGACGATAGCCTGCGCCGCCCGGCACAGGAACACCGATGACGACGTTACGTGCCGTTTGCGCGCCTTCGCTCGCGACGCTCAGCGAAGCCGTGACGACGGCGCCGGGAATCACGCCTGTCCGAGGGTTCGCGGTCAGCGATGCAGTCAGAACGGCCGTCTTCGGCTGCGGCGTGGGCTGCTCTTCGACGAGCATTGCGCCGTCGGTTAGTTCGCGCGTCTGCCATGCCGTGGGTGTCGGCGTTGCGAGCCCAAGCGCGGCGCGCTGAAGCTCGATCAGCCGCATGTCGGCACTTAGCTCGAAGTCCGGATCGACGCTCACTAGGCTCTACGGGCGAAGAGCCGCGCGAAGAAGCTCTGCGGACGAGGTGGCTCCGGAACCGAAGCCGCTCCGTTCGCGGATGACAGCTCGACCGCGGGCGATGCGGGGACGGACTTCGGATTCATCGTGATACCGCGGGCGACGAGCGAGGTTCGAACGTGATCTTCGATCACGAGCGTGCTCGCGCGGTCCGCCGCCTCTTGCATCGCCAGATGTGCGATCATCGTTATGCGGCGGGGAACGCCGGATGCTGCCTCGGTGAGCAGCATACGTGCTTCCGGAGTGAAGAGCTGTGTCCCAGGCGCTATTCCGGCGCGCGAGAGACGATAATCGAGCACGGCGAGCGACGTTGGTTCGTCCAGCGGCATGAGCCGGATCCAGGAGTCGACGCGATCTGCGAGGTTGCCCCTCGCATTGATTCGCGTTTCGAGCTCCGCTTGTCCGAAGAGCAGAATGTTCAGTAATTTGCGCTGCGGCACGTGATAGTTGAGCAGCATGCGCAGCGCTTCGAGATTCTCGTCGCTTAGATTCTGCGCTTCATCGATGATCAGCACGAGCGTGCGTTTCTCGAGAACGGCCGTTTCGAAGAAGAAGTTCTTGAGCGCATTTTTCAGTGCGGCACTCGAACGTGGGGGCAGCGCGAGTCCGAACACGCGGCCGACTGCGATCAAAAATTCCGTCTCGGTTGCGAACGAGGGATCGAGGATCTTCCCGAGGACGATACGGTCATCGGTGAGGAGCTCTTGCTCGAGCGCGCCGCTCAAGCTCGTCTTTCCGGTCCCGGGATCGCCGAGAACGACGGTCAATCCGCGCGACGCATCGACGGAGTCGTAGAGGCGCTCCTTGGCCTTGCGCAATGCGCCAAGTTCACAATAAAAATACGGATCAGCCGTATCTAAGAACGGATCGCGCTCGAGTCCGAAGAAGCTAAAATACCTCGACATTGGGTGAACCTTCATTTGACTTCAGGCGCATAAGCTCATTGTCGCGCCCGACGGTTGAGCGCTTCGCGGAGCCGTTCGATCTCCGCGTTTGGAAACGGCACGCCGATCGGACGCCCATCGACCGGCGCATGGAAGTCCGTCCCCGCCGTCGCAAGCAGGCCGTGGCTGTGCGCCTTTTCGAGCAGATGTGCTTGCATTTGCGCGTCGGCCGTGGGATGCACGATTTCGATGCCGTCTATCCCGAGATCGATCAATTCTCCCAGGTCGGATGCATTATGCAGGCGCTTCGGATGCGCGGCGATTGCAACCCCGCATGACGCGCGGATCAAATCGATGGCGGCCGCGGACGTCAAGCGTTCCAGCGGTACGTACGCATTCGCATCATCAGCCAAGTAGCGGTCGAATGCATCTTGCACCGTCGCAACGGCGCCGCATGCGACGAGTGCGCGTGCAAGATGCGGTCGCCCGAGGCTTGCGGTTCCCGGCGCGTGTGCGCGCACGTCGTCAAGTGAAACATCGATTCCGTGACGCCGCACCGCATCCACCATGCACGACATGCGGTCCTCACGTGCAAGCCGTTGGCGGCGGAGCGATTCGAGCAGCGGCGACGCTTTATCGGCAACGCCGTACGCAAGCAGATGCACCGTATGACCGTCATGATGCGAATCGACTTCAAGGCCGGGAATCGACCGCGCTGCGAGATCTTCGGGCAACGGATACGCGTCGAGCGTATCGTGGTCGGAGATGCAGAACAGATCGAGCGCGCGCGCGCGAATTTCGTCTAGAAGGCGTTCGACGTTCCACACGCCGTCGGAGCAGCGTGTGTGCAAATGAAGATCTATGAGTGTACTTGCGTTCACGATCTCTGTCCTACCGTGTGATGTGCGCGTTCGAGCCATTGCGTGAGAGACGCCTCGAGAAGCGGTCGCTCAATTGACGAAATCGTCCATCGTGCATCGCTTGGGTCCGGAATATCCGCATCGCTCGAGAACGGCGCAGTCGTGCCGTACTGCAGTTCTACGCGGCGATTGTCATCGGCGAAGCGCTCCAAGAACCGCTCGTAATCATCGCGCTGTAACAGAGAAAACCGCCGATCGAACAACTCGCGCGGGACGGCGGGAACGTGCTGGGCGATAAAGTCGTCGGGATTGTCCGGCAAACCAACCTCCGGAAACAGTTGAACGAACGCCGTGCCGAGTAGATGCCCGAAACTCAAACTCTCGTTCATTCGCGTCCGGTGCACGTCGAGACGGAGGTCGGCGGGAGCGAAGTGCGGTACGAGGGACGAGACCGCATCTAAAAAGTTATGAATAACTGCAAGCGAATCGTTGCCCGGCAGATACTGCCGTACATGGACGTGTTCGGTGCCCACTGCGTCCGCAAACGGTGCGAGCAGTTCGGTCGCTTGCAATGTGACGCGCCGGCCGCTGGCATCAAAGCTGCCGTTCTGAAGAATTCCGTCGATAAACTCGGAGAACAAACGAACATTCCCGTGCTTGACGCGTTCCGCATACATCGATTCAGCGAAGGCCGGCTGGGCCCGCAGATAGACCAGCACCTTTACAAGGTAGCCCCGCGCTTGAATGCCGTTAACGAGCGCCTGCAGGGCGCTGGGCCGCTCGAACAGCAACGAGAACTCTTCGGACGAAAGAATCGCGTTCGGTGCGTCGTTCGAGGCTAAGTCACCGAGAAGGCGATGCGTCTCGGCGTGAGAGGCGTTATCGAGCAGCTCCCAAGCGACCGCATGTTGTCCGGGAACGACGCCATACCAGCCGACGCTTGGAAAATGAAGTCCAGCCTCGGCCAACGTCGCCGCGTTCCATTGTAAGAAGTTCTGCAAGAGCGTGGTCGCCGTCTTATGCGTTCCAATATGAAGGACGCAAATGCGCTCGGTCACTTCTAAGCTATCGGACCGCAGTGCCGATTCATTAAACGGCATGCCCAGCTCCCTCGACGTCTACCTCGACGAACTCGAAGCCCGGACGATCTTCATCCTGCGCGAGGCGTATTCGTGCGTCAATCCGCTTGCGATGCTGTGGTCGATCGGCAAAGACTCAACCGCACTGCTCTGGATGGTTCGCAAAGCCTTCCTCGGTGACGTCCCGTTTCCGCTCGTCCTGCTCGATACCGGGATGGAATTCCCGGAAGTCTATCAATTTCGCGATTGGCTCGTCGACGAGTGGAATTTACCGGTCGAAGCCGAGAAGTGCCCGCCGGAGAGCACCGTCGATCCGACGCTGCCGCCCGCTTCCCGTCATGCGGCGCGAAAGACGGCCGGACTGCGCGCGTTGATCGAACGCGAGAAGTATCGCGGCATTATTTTAGGCATCCGTCGCGACGAACAAGCGATTCGCGCCAAAGAGCGCATCTTCTCGCCGCGCAACGCCGACGGGTCATGGGATCCGCGAATGCAGCCGCCGGAACTGTGGGAGTACTTCCCGTACGACATTCCCGACGGCGCGCACGTGCGCATTCATCCGCTCTTACACTGGACGGAACTCGATATTTGGCGCTATACGCTACGCGAGAAGATTCCCTACGTTCCGCTGTATCTCGCGAAGAACGGTAAGCGTTACCGTTCGCTCGGGGAGAGCAACATCACGTTCCCGATCGACAGCGACGCCGATACGGTCGAGCGCGTCATCGCCGAGTTGGAAGTAACGCGTCAACCCGAGCGCGCCGGGCGCGCGATGGATAGCGAGAGCGAAGACGCGTTCGAACGTCTGCGTACGTCAGGATACATGTGAAACAGCTCCGCATCGTCATGGTCGGCGACGTCGACGCCGGCAAGTCTACAATTCTCGGCCGTTTGCTCGTCGACGTGGGGCAAGTCACGGAAGAGAAACTGCGCGAGCTCGAATCGTCGAGCGCTAAACGCGGTGTTCCAATCGAGTATTCGTTTCTGCTGGACGCATTCCAAGTCGAACGCGATCAAGCGATTACCCTCGACGTTTCGCGCGTGTGGGTGCGGACCAACGACGCGGAGTTCGTGTTCGTCGATGCACCGGGACACCGGGAACTCATCCGTAACCTGCTCAGCGGTGCATCGGAAGTCGATGCGCCGGTGATGGTCGTTGCGGCCGACGAAGGCATCACGCCGCAAACGCGCAAGCAGGCGCTGTTTTTGCAGTGGTTGGGATTCCGCGATATTTTGGTCGCGATCAACAAGCTCGATCTGGCGAAAGATGCGCGCGCGGAGTTCGAGCGGCGTAAGCACGAAGTTGCGGAGTTTCTCGCGCAGCTCGAGATCGTGCCGCACGCGATCGTTCCGGTCGCGGCACGCGGCGGCGACAACGTGGTCAAAAACGGACCGCTGACGTCGTGGTGGAGTGGCCCGACGTTGCTCGAAGCGCTGAACTCGCTGGAGCGGCGGGAACAAGCCGCGGGCGGACCATTGCGCTTGCTCGTTCAAGATGTTTATCGTCGCGACGGTTCTCGATTCATTGCCGGTCGCGTGGAGAGCGGCGAGTTACGCCGAGGCGACTATTTGACGTTTTGGCCGCTGCAAACCGGTGCGCAGGTTACGCGGATCATTCAATGGCCGCGCGACGTCGAGCGCGTCTACGCCGGCTCGCCGGTTGCCGTCGAACTCGATTCGCGCGTTTTCGTCGATCGCGGTGCCGTCGGCAGCCGCGCATCGGATGCCCCCGACCTTGGTCACGTTATTCAAGCGCGTGTCGTCTGGCTAGGCGCAGACCCCGTAAAGGCGGGCGAAACCTTGCGCTTGCGCCTCGGCACACGGGAGATTCCGGTGACGATGCAGCGCATCGACGAAGTGATCGATCCGGAAACCATCGAGCCGAAAGCCGGCGACGAGTTGCGCAGCGGCGACGTCGCCGTGGTAACGCTCGTTTCGCGCGAACTCATCGCCGCGGACGTCGGACTCGACGGCTCGAGCATTACACGATTCATTCTCGTGCGAAACGGTACGATCGTCGCGGGCGGCCGCGTCGATGCCGTCGTCGGACAAACGCGCGGAGAGGGCGCAACGAACGTCGTTGCGATGACGTCGTCGGTCATGGCGCGCGAGCGCGCGGAACGAAACGGGCACAGCGGCGGCGTCTTCTGGCTCACGGGATTACCGAGCGCGGGTAAATCGACCGTCGCGATGACCGTGCAGCGCATGCTTTTCGAACGCGGGCGCAACGTCTATGTCCTTGACGGCGACACGTTGCGCACGACGCTTAACGTTGACCTCGGATTCACCGACGAGGATCGCGCTGAGAACGTCCGCCGCACCGCTGCCGTTGCCGGCGTGTTTGCCGACGCCGGCTTCGTTGTCATCTGCGCGTTGATTTCGCCGTTTGCCGCAGATCGCGAACTTGCGCGCGCCGCCTATCCGAACGGCTTTTATGAAATCTACGTCTCGTGCGATCTCGCAACGGCAGAGCGTCGTGACGTGAAGGGCCACTATCAACGCGCTCGGCGCGGGGAGCTCGCGCATTTTACCGGGATTTCGTCGCCATACGAAACTCCGGAGGCACCGGATTATGTGGTCGACACCGCAGGGCAACGCGTCGAGGAATCGGCAGCGGGCTTGCTCGAGTTCATCGAAACACGGGTTCTCGAACCAACGACGCTCCGCGCGTGACGATCGTCCTGGTCGGCTTTATCGTCGGCCTTTGCATTTCGTATTCCGGTGTCGGTGCCGGTTCACTTACGACACCTTTAATCGTGTTGTTGCTGGGGTACGACGCGAGCACGGCGATCGGTTCGGATCTCCTCTTTAGCCTCGGTACGAAGATCGTCGCGTTCCTTACGCACGTGCGGGCGCGGACAATCGACTATCGGGCGCTCCTGTTTTTATCGCTCGGCGGCGTACCCGGCGCGGTCGTTGGTGTTGCAATCACCGGCTACTTGCACGCGCACATTCCGCTCGACACCGTCAATCACGCGTTGCGAATCGCGCTGGGCATCGCGTTGATTGCGGCCGCCGCGGCGGTTGTTTTTTCCCGCACGATTAAACCCAACGGCGACGATCCCGCCCCGCCGGTGCCACAAGCCCCGCTGATCCTCATCGGATTCGTCGTGGGTACGCTGGTCGCGATCACATCGATCGGAAGCGGATCGCTCACACTTCCGTTGTTGCTGCTCGTCCTTTCGACGGCGCAACTTCGCCGGCTCATCGGAACCGACGTCGCATTTGCCGTGGTGCTCTTGATCCCCGCAATTCTTGGTCATTGGAAGCTCGGCGATATAAACTTTAAACTCGCCGGATTACTGCTTGCCGGTTCGATTCCCGGCGTTCTCGTCGGGACGCCGCTCGCCGTTCGCCTGCCCGAAGTGCCGTTTCGAATCGTCCTTTCGCTGATTCTCGTCGTGGTCGGCGTGCGGCTGTTCTTCTAAGCCCACGGAGGCCAACACGACAACGGAACCGTGGCCGGCGGCGCTTGAGGGAGACCGATGGCGCCGGTTTTCACTGCGTTGAGATGTTGACCGCGGCGGTGCTGAAGTATCGGCCGATTGTTGACCGGTTCACGAGCGTAGAGGGCTTCAAAGCCTGCTACGCGCTTGTCGGACCAGGTGATCGACTGCTGATGAACGCCGCCGTTGCGGACCGTATAGCACGACGTAATCTTCGGAACGTGAATGAAGTCGTGTGCGCGCAGAAACGTCAGCCACATCGAATAATCGCCGAAATAGGGAATCGCCGGATCGAATGGCGTGCCGTCGGCGATGAGTTCTCGCCGGAACATACAGCTAATCATGTCGATTCGATTGGTAATGAGGAGTTCGGTTGGATCGGCGCTGCTGCTCAAGCTGCTGTCGACACCGTAGAGCTCCCATCCGGACTCGGCGTTTCCGCGAAGATACGCCGTAATGACGTCCGCATGCGCGACCGCCGACGTTCCTCGCTCGAGCGCCGCGACCAACGAAGAGATGTGGTTCGGAAAGAACAGGTCGTCGTCGTTCAGAAAATTGACGTATATGCCGTGCGTCGCCGCGAAAGCCATTTTGGCGGTCGCGTAGATGTCGTTCGTCTCGTTGTACATGAAACGAACATCGCTGTACGAATCCGCCAGATCGTCGACGCGCGGGCCGCCGTCAACAGCGACGATCGTTTCGATGTTCTTGTACTCTTGGCGCCGTACGCTCTCGAGCGCGTGAACGAGTAGATCCTTTCGGTCGAACGTTGGGATCAGTACAGAGACGAGCGGTTCTGAAGAGCGGAACTCGACGCGAGGTGCCGGCGCGACGGTTCTCTGCGAATATACCGACGGCGTACTGCCCAGGGCGGATAGTACTGCGTCGGCTAGTGAAGCTGCGTAGCGGCGATCGTAGGTCTGCACGCCGTGAAGACATTCGGTTGCGCCGCTCGCGAGATCGCAGACGAGCGCTTTGCCCCAACGGGACAGCGAGAGCGCCGTATCGGCACCATAGCTCGACGTATCGACGATCACTTTCGCGCGTTCGAGCGCGTGGCGAGCGCGACCGATTCGTGAGAACTCGGCGATGCCGGGGCGGCCGGGATCGGTCGCGCTGATGACCAGTATATGCGTCTTGAAATCTAAGAGTGGAAGGATGAAGGCTTGCGCGCAGTCGCCGGAGAGATCCGGCGCCCACACGACGATGGAGTCGCCCATGTCCGACGATGCGTGCAGCGGGGCGGGGACAAGTTCGTCGCGCGAGGCTACCTTCGTAAAGTATGGGTGCTGCGTACCGCTTAAGGCCGCGATGCGATGGCGTTCGCTTTCTGTCGCAGCCACATATCCGTCACCGAGCCTCAGCATCGCCGACACGAGCCTGCGCTCCGTATCGCTATATACCGCGAGGTCGCGCAGCGGCCGATCGTTATTTACTAATAGGTTGCCGTAAGCGGCCACCGCCCACATCTCGCGGCTCTCATCGAGCGTACGGTCCGGTGAAACGATTTGAGCTGCCACCGCATCGAGACGCAGCGCGGTTTCCGTCTGCAGAAGCGCGCGAACGAAGAACCGCTCGTTGCGAGCCCTTCGGCGCATGGCATCGGCGACGGCAAACGTGAGTCCGAATCTATCGAAGATGATCGTGGGTTCGTCCCAAGCCATGCCGCGAGCGAGGCGTTGCGCCAACGGGCCATGCGGGACGATCGAACTGCTCATGCGTTACGTGCGGCAGCGGTCCGAAAAGCGGGCCAATCCGGTGTCAGATAGCTAAGAATGGAGCGAAGGTTTTCATCATCCCGTTCGCCCGACTGTCTTGCGGTATTCAACACGCCTTCGAACGTTTCGCCCACCGAAAGATCGCTCGCAATACTCTTCACGACAGCGGGTAGACCCGGCCCGGTAATTTCTTCGTAGGAAAATGTGCGCGAAAGGGCCGCCGGAAACGTTGCAGCGGCATATTCGCATTCCGCCACGATCTGTGCGAGGGCACTCGTGAATTCGGTTGCGGTTATCGGAGCAATCGTACTTGGATCGAACTTGGCGCGAAGTTCGGTCTCCTTGCTCCAGAAGCCGCTCTTCGTACCTTTGGCAAGACTATACGCTTGTTTGATCTTATCCGCGCGTTCGACGTAGTAGACACGGTCGAATCCAAGTGAGAGCAGATCGAAGCCGCGTGCGAGCAACTGCTGATACTGGCCGGCGTGAACCTTCGCTCCAAAGACCAACGAATCAATGCTACACGTGCCGGCAAAGAGCAACTGACAATATTTGCCGATGTCCATTTGCCCTTCGCCGTATACCGAGACCGCTTCGTTCATATATGCGGGATTGAACCATTCGAAGGGCGAGCCGAGTCCGGCGCTTTCGAGTGCGTGGGAGAGCGCTGTCGATCCCGTCCGCGGCGTGCTGACGAGCAAGTACTTCTTGAGCGAAGTCCCTGAAAGCGGTGGACGTTGGGAGGCGTTGTGAAATGCGGTCTGGAGGTGCTCTCTGATAACTGCGCGAGTCGCTTCCCAACCGGGAGGCGGCTCATTACGATGTTGCATCGTCATCCTATGATTTCATTACGCGATTAGCCCGCGGCCAGAACCATCATCAACGCTCCCGCGACATCGCGATAGCGATCCGCCAGCGGCCAGAGGCCGCGAAGTTGCGCATCTCCGATGATATCGGCACTGATAATCTGCTCGTTCTGGAAATCGGCGAAGAGCTTCAGCGCAAGGCCGTGTTCGCCGGCGATCGCGTATCCTGCATCGCGAACGTCCGCGCGAAGCGTGTTCCAGTCGTAGACACGCTGGTGTCCGTGTTTGTGATCGTTTGCAGTCAGCGCGTACGCGGATTCGAGGAGGCCCATCTCGACGGCGAGTTGCCGCGAGAGCGCTCGAGCATTGGGAACCGAACACGCGACCATACCGCCCGGCGCGAGAAAAGAACGAACGTGCCGAAGAAGTTTCACCGCGTCATCCACGTGCTCTAAGACGTGATGCATCACGACGAGATCCGCCTTTGACATCGGGCTGAAACACTCGAACATGGAATGTTCGTACGTGACATTCGTCTTCGCCAGGCGAGAGCGGGCGATATCGAGGAATCGCGCCGAGCCGTCTACGGCGACGACCGACGTGCAGTTCTCGGCGAGCAGAGCGGTGAGGCCGCCTGTCGCCGATCCGAGCTCGATGACGGAAAGCGTTCGCAGCTCAACGCGTTGCGCGAGCTTCGCTATAAACTCGAGCCGTTTGTACTGTTCGCCTACAGTATCGATTGCATACGTATCGACTAGGCTGTCCAGTATCTCTCTATCCATCATTCTACTTTCGGCGCAGGTGGTCGAGGAGCATAGACGCAGTGTCAACGTCAAGGCTCGTGAAGCCGGCATCGGCGCATGCTTGGCGCTCGGCAAAGCTATCGTCGATGAGCAAAGCGCCCGGGCCCATGAACTCCGTCTTCGGGGTCGTCTTGTCGATTAATACGAGCCGGTCGAAAGCCGCACGGAGGGCATACCGGTCAAGCCATTCTTCCGCACCGCGTTCATTTCGGGAGAGCAGCATGACAGGTATATTTCGGTGCTTGGCAGCGAAGAGCAACGGAATGAGATCGAAGTTCGGCGCGCCGTTGAGGCTGAGCGTGTCGTCGAAGTCGACGTAGAGCTCTTTGAAATCGAGCTTAGCTCGAAACCGCGAGATGAAGGCGCGATCCATCACGAATTCGAGTTCGTTCGGTCGTATGTGTACCGGGATTCGCTGGCTTTCAAAAATCGTTAGAAGTGGAAGATTGACTCCTTGCATCCGCGCGAAGGTGGCACCGCCGGGAATGCGGGCACCGACCTCGAGCAGTACCCAATCTCCCGGCGCGCGCTCCTTGAGCTGAAAGAACCAGGCGCCGTACAATGCAAAGCGCGCGGAGATTGCGTTCGCGAAGTCGACTGCGCTCGGCACTTCGTGGCGTTCGGCGCGTACGGAGATGCCGGCGCGGGTTCGCGCGCGTCGTCGCGATTGCACGAACAGTACGCCGGAGTCGCGATCTGAGAAACAGTCCACTGTTACTTCCTCGCCCGGCAAGTATTCGCTGATGACCATTGACGATTCATCAGATCCGATGGCAGCGAAGAGTTCGCGCTCATCGCGACATATCTGGGCGCGCTGCGACCCCTGGCCGCGATCCGGCTTGACGAAAACCGGAAAGTCGGCGGGTGCGAGATCGGATGCCGAAAAGAGCCGCGGTACCGGAACTGTAGCAGCTAATGCTTCGTACGTGGCCTTCTTGAAGCGTGTAACGGCGACGGTTTCGAGCGGCGAAGAGAGAACGGTGCAGTGAAGTTGGCCGGCCGCCGCGACCAGCGCCAGTTGAACGTCATCGTGCGCGGGAAAAATATAGTCGATGCCCTGCGCATCGACCAATGCGTTGACCGCGCTAACAAAGTCCGGCGAATCGCAATGAGGGACGCGCGCGTTGCATCGGAAGACCCAATCGGCATGGCTGTTCGGAGTCGATTCGGCGCCGAAGAGACCGATATCTCGCCGCCGTACGAGTGCATCATGAATTTCGAGGCCGATTTCCGTTCCGGACGGTAGGACGAGGACCTTCATTGCAATGTTGCGGAGAGCGCATCGATTACCCGACGCAACCGACGATCGTCAAGATCGTGAAAGAACGGCAACCCAAAAACGGTTGAGGCAAGGCGCTCCGTCACCGGCAGCGCGTCGCGCGAAAAATCTTGGTAGGCCCGCTGCACGTGCACGCCGCGCTGCCACCAGCGGCGCGTTTCGACGCCGCGTTCGCGCAATTCGTCAACGATCGCATCCGACGGCACGTGCGTGCGGACGTTGCAATAGCACGACACCCAGCCGTTCCCATAGCCGGGAAGCGTTTCAACGCCGAGCGGCTCGAGCAGCTCGATGTATCGTGCGGTCAAGTCTTGCATGAGCTCGCGCCGCGGTGACCAGTTCTCGAACGCGGCAAGACCGACGGCGGCGTTGAATTCGTTCAACTTACCGTTGTAGCCGAGAATCTGCCCGGCGGGCGATCCCCAAACGCCGAAATTGCAAACTTGATTGAAGCGCTCCACCAACGGAGCATCGGTCGAGAGGAGCAAGCCGCCTTCGCCGGTGCCGAAAACTTTCGTCGCGTGCAGGCTGATCATGATCGGTGAGCGTCCCGGGCGTGCCTGCGGAACCGAGGCCACGGTATCGAAAGACGCCGCGCAGTCGATGATAACGGGGATGCCGGTTTCTTCCGTAAACGCGTCCCAATCCGACGTGACGACGGGCGCTCCGAATGCGGAGACGACGATGACTGCACCTACATCCGCAAGATCGCCGCGTTTGCGCAAAGCCGCGGGATCGAGCCATCCACGTCTGCTCGTCCACGTCGACAAAGTGTGGGCGTAAGTTCGCTGCCCATGCAGCTGCTGCGGTGCCGACGAACGTCCACGATGGCAACAGGCACTTTGTTCCCGGACGCGCGCGGACAGCGATAAGCGCCGCGCTCAAAGCGACGGTACCGTTCGCAGCAAGTGCAGCCTGCTCTGGTTGCACTCGGAAATGCTCGGCAAAGCGCTCGCGAAGCTCGCGGTGGAGCTGACCGTAGTTCGAGTACCAACGAGCGTCGTCGATCCGATTGAGATACGGAACCAGTTGGTCCGCGGTCGGAAGTTGCGGGTGCATCACCGGGATCAGGTCAGTGATCGTCATCACGTCGGGAGTTTTCTCAACACGAAGCTGTTCTCGTAACTCGGAGGCTGACCGATGACTTCGTATCCCGCGAAAAGGTTGCGTTGCCGGAGGCGGTCTACTGCCGGTCCGACCTCAGGGCTGTACTGATGATCGGCATAGTCATCGAATACGACGTATCCACCGGGCACGATGAACCGCTCATACAACAGAAAGTCGGCCCAGACGTGCTCGCGTTTGTGGCCGCCGTCGATATGAAGCAGCTTGAATGCGGGCGAGAGCTGCAGCGTGTCTTCGATCGCATCTTGCGAGTAGCGCTGAATAATCGCGCATTTTGGAAACAGCTGCTGACGGAAATACGCAAGCTCCTGGCTTTGACCCGGCAACTCGCAGGGATCGATCCCAATGATCTTTGAGGTGCTTCCCGTGAGCCGGTCCATGAACGCGAGCGATTTTCCCTTCCAAACGCCTATTTCCACGACGTCTCCAGGCGTATCCCGAAGAAGAAGACAGATAAATCCGAGCAGTTTGACGTACGGATGAAACGACAACTCGGTTCGTGCCATGAAACGGACAGGCATCACGGCGTTTGCAGATTCAAAATCAGCCGAGACTTTCGCCCAAATTTGGTCGATTGCCGCCGTCGTTACAGCGTCCTTCAGGACCTTATGCAGATCCGTGTCCATGCTTAGCACGCGGCTTGTTTGCTCTCCGCTACCAACTGCGTTGCGCGGTAGAGCGACTCGAATTGCCCCGCATCCGTCCACCAGCCGTCGAGGATGTCATAGTACAGGTCGCCTTCTTTGATGTACGCGTTGTTGACGTCGGTGATTTCGAGCTCGCCGCGCGCTGATTGCTTCAAACGCTTGCAGAAATCGAAGACGCGGCGATCGTACATGTAGATGCCGGTCACGGCGTAACGGCTCTTGGGCGCAAGCGGTTTTTCCTCAATTCGAACGATGCGGTCACCGTCGAGTTCCGGACAGCCGAAACGTTCGGGATCCTCGACTTCCTTCAACAAAATACGCGCACCGGAGTCTTGCTCTTCGAACTTGCGTATGTACGGCGTGATGTCGTCTTTGATAATGTTGTCACCCAGAATGACCGCGATCCGCTGGCCTTCCGCGAAGTGTTCGCACAGCTTGAGTGCGTCCGCGATCCCGCCTTCGCCCTCTTGATAGGTGTAGTAAATATCTTTGAGACCAAACTCTTTGCCGTTACCCAACAGACGCAAGAAGTCCCCGGCAGAGTTTCCGCCGGTGACGATCATGATGTCTTTGATGCCCGCTCGCACAAGCGTCTCGATCGGATAGTAGATCATCGGCTTGTCGTAAATGGGAAGAAGGTGCTTGTTCGTCACCTTCGTCAACGGACGAAGCCGCGAACCCAGACCGCCTGCGAGAATAACGCCTTTCATAATCCTCTACCGATGTGCGTACTGACGTTTGTAGTAATTCAAAAACTCGCCCGACTTTAACGGACGCCACCACGAATCGTTCGTCCGGTACCATTCGATCGTATCGAGGAGGCCTCGAGCGAAATCGACACGCGGAGTCCAACCGAGCGCGCGCGCTTTGCTCGTGTCGACCGCATAACGCCGGTCGTGTCCCGGGCGATCGACGACGTAGCGCACGTGCGTATCTATCGAGCGTCCGCAGTTCTCGACCAGTAACCGCGTAATCTCGATGTTGGTGCGCGGATTACCGCCGCCGATGTTGTAGATGTTGCCGAATTCGCCGTGTTCGAGCACGTGCATAATGCCGCGCGCATGATCCTCGACGTGTAGCCAATCGCGGATCTGCAAACCGTCGCCGTACACCGGCACTTGCTGATCGTCGAGCAGATTGGAAACGAACAACGGAATGAGTTTCTCGGGATACTGATACGGCCCGTACGTATTGCTGCCGCGCGTGATCATCACCGGGGTACCGTATGTCGTGCGATATGCAAGTACTTGAAGGTCGCCGCCGGCTTTCGATGCGGAATACGGGCTGCGGGGGCGGAGCGGATCGTCCTCTGTCGACTCGCCTTCGCTGACGTCGCCGTACACTTCGTCTGTCGACACCTGCAGATACCGCGGAATCGAACGCGCGCGCACGGCCTCGAGCAACACGTGCGTGCCGAGAATGTCGGTACGCAAGAACGCTTCCGGATCGAGGATCGAGCGGTCGACATGCGTCTCCGCTGCGAAGTTCACGATGGCGTCGACGCCGTCACCAAGTGCGTGCGCGACCGCAGCGGCATTGCAGATGTCGCCTTGAATGAAGCGGTAGCGCGGATCGCCCTCGATATCACGGAGATTAGCGGGGTTACCCGCATACGTCATCGCATCGAGGTTGACGATCTCGAGCGAAGCGCGCTCGCGCAGCGCCAAACGAATGAAATTTGACCCGATAAACCCCAGGCCGCCGGTGACCAACCAACGCATCTCTCCGGTGTTCGGCCTCGCGACGCCCTACCTTAAGACCAAGGGAGCGTGCAGCAGTTCCGATCGGTCCTGGACCCGCCCTTGAGCCGCGTGATATACTCTTGCGGCTGCCCTTGAGAAGGGCGGATTTTTCACTACGCCCGGCATGGAAAGCGGGGCGAGGGTTCCCGCGCTCGCGGGAATCCATATGGTCCCAAGACACGGATCGCACGCTATGAGGGCACGCGGGCCGGGACCAGAAGGGAGAACCTCTGTGTCTGTCATTACCATGCGTGAGCTCCTCGAGGCGGGCGTCCACTTCGGTCACCAAACTCGGCGGTGGAACCCGAAGATGAAACCGTACATCTTCCAGGAGCGCAACGGCATCTACATCATAGATCTCGCGCTCACCGTGCAGAAGCTGCGCGAGACCTACGAGGCCGTCAAGCAGATGGCCCGCGAGAAGAAAACCATTCTCTTCGTCGGCACCAAGAAGCAAGCGCAAGACGTCGTGCGCGAAGAAGCCGAACGCGCCGGTACGTTCTTCATCAACCAGCGCTGGCTGGGCGGCACGCTCACGAACTTCTCGACGATTCAAAAGCGCATCGCGCGTCTGCGCGAGCTCGAAGGCATGAAGACGCAAGGCGACTTCGACCGTCTTCCCAAGAAAGAAGTCGCGAAGTTGCAGGACGAGATGAATAAGCTCGAGCGCTTCCTCGGCGGCATCAAAGACATGCACCGTCTGCCCGACGCGATCTTCATCGTCGATCCGAAGAAAGAGCGCATCGCGGTACTCGAAGCGCGTAAGCTCAACATTCCGATCATCGCCGTGATCGACACGAATTGCGATCCCGACGAAATCAATTATCCGATCCCGGGCAACGATGACGCGATCCGTGCGGTCAAGCTAATGGTCAGCAAGATCGCCGACGCAATCATCGAGGGCAAGACGGAAGGCGAAAGCGCGTACGATTCCGAGACCGCCTATGCGGAAGCGGGCGATTCGTACGAAGAAGAAGCCCCGACGACCCTGGCCGAAGCCGAAGCCGCGCTGTAGTTCAATAAGGAAAAAACGTGTCTACCTCAACGTCGTACTCTCCGAAAGCTGACGAAGTGAAAGCGCTGCGCGAAGAGACCAGCGCGCCGATGATGGACTGCCGCAAGGCCCTCATCGAATCGAACGGCGACATGGCGAAAGCCAAGGCGTTCTTGCTCGAGCGCGGCGCCGCGCAAGCGGAAAAGAAAGCCGAGCGCTCGGCGAATGAAGGGCTCGTCTCGAGCTACATTCACTCCGGCGGCAAGATCGGCGTGCTCGTCGAAGTCAACTGCGAAACCGACTTCGTTGCGCGCAATCCGAAGTTCGCCGACCTCACGCGCGACATTGCAATGCACATCGCGGCGATGTCGCCGCAATACCTCGATCGCGTGAGCGTCCCCGACGACGTCGTTGCAAAGGTCAAAGAGGAATTCAAGGCCGCGGTTCCTGCCGGCAAGCCGGCCGACATCGCCGAGAAGATCGTCGACGGCAAACTGAACAAGTGGTACGAGGAGCACGTACTGCTCGATCAGCCGTTTGTGAAGGATGACGCGCTCTCCGTGAATGATTTAATCAACGCGGCGGTCGGGTCGCTCGGCGAGAACATCAAGGTCCGCCGGTTCGCAAAGTTTGCACTAGGTGAGTCCTAAATATAAACGCGTACTGTTAAAGATCTCCGGCGAAGCATTCGCCGGTAACGAGGCCGGGGTCGACGTCAATACGACGCAGGCGATGGCCGAACAAATTGCGGACGTGAGCCGCGCCGGCGTTTCCGTTGCCGTTGTTGTCGGCGGCGGAAATATTTGGCGCGGCAAGCCGCATGAAGACGCCGGTATGGACCGCGCAACCGCGGACTATATGGGCATGCTCGCGACGGTGATCAACGCGCTGGCGCTTCAAGATTCTCTTGAACGCATGGGCGTACCGTCGCGCGTTCAAACCGCGATCGCGATGCATCAAATCGCCGAGCCGTACATTCGCCGGCGCGCAATGCGTCATTTGGAAAAAGGGCGCATCGTGATCTTCGCGGCCGGTACCGGCAATCCGTACTTCACGACCGACACGACCGCCGCGCTGCGCGCCGTCGAAATCGGCGCGGAAGCGATTCTCAAGGCCACCAAGGTCGATGGAATCTATACCGCGGATCCCAAAAAAGATCCGTCGGCCACGCGCTTCGAGAAGCTCGCGTATATGGAAGTGCTCCAGCGCGGCCTCGAAGTGATGGATTCGACCGCGATGGCGTTGTGCATGGACAACAGTTTGCCGATCGTCGTGTTCGACATGGCGGTTCCGGGCAATATCCGCCGCGTCGTCGAAGGCGAACCGATCGGCACGATCGTGTGCAAAGAACCGCAACTCACGACGGGAGGCGTTCTCTAACATGGCAGACTTCTTCAAAGACGTCGAATCGAAGATGAACAAGTGCATCGATTCGACACGTTCGGAATTTGCGTCGATTCGTACGGGCCGCGCCACTCCGGCGTTGCTCGACCGCCTTCACGTCGAAGCCTACGGCAACCCCGTGCCGCTCAAACAAGTCGCCGGCGTTTCGACGCCCGATGCGCGCACGCTGCTCATCACCGCCTGGGACAAAGGCGTCGTCGGCGACATCCGCAAGGCGATCGAGAAGAGCGACTTGGGCCTGACGCCCAATATCGACGGCACCGCGATCCGTCTCGTCATTCCGCCGCTCAACGAAGAACGCCGCCGCGATCTCGTCAAAGTGATGAAGAAGAAAGCGGAAGACGGCAAAGTGGCGGTGCGGAACGTACGCCACAAAGCGCACGACGATCTCAAGACGCAGCTCAAGAATCACCAGATCACCGAAGACGACAACAAACGCATGCAGGATCAGCTCCAAAAGATGACCGACAAGTTTGTGAAAGAGATCGAGAATCTCGTCGTCGCCAAAGAAAAAGACATCATGGAGGTGTGATGTCGGCCCATCCCGGCGACCTCACCCTCATGACGGAAGTTCAAGCGCGGGCGGCTCTCTCGGGCCGCCCGATCCGTATCTCCGTACTGGCCCCGGTCGGCGCATGGCTAGGAGTCGGTCGCTTACGCGTGCTTCGAGCGGCCGAGCACATGGGTATGATGCATCTAGAGTGCGGTTACGAATCGTACGAGAAACGGCAGTAAGGATCTTATGATCGCCCCCGTTGTGGCCGCAGTACCGCGGCACGTCGCAATTATCATGGATGGCAACCGCCGTTGGGCGCGCCGTCGCGGCCTTCCCGGCATGGAGGGGCATCGCCGCGGAATCCTCGCCTTGCGTGAGGTGACGCGGGCGGCGAGCGATCTCGGCGTCGAGATCGTTACCGTCTATGGATTCTCAACCGAGAATTGGCGGCGCGACGCGCGCGAGATCGCGTTTCTTTTCGATCTCTGCGTCTATTTCGCGCGCACCGAACTCGCCGAACTCAATCGCAACAACGTGCGTGTGCGTGTGATCGGCGATTGGCAAGCATTGCCGCAGGGCTCGCGCGATTCGCTGGCCGATCTGCAGGCAAAGACCGCGCAGAATACCGGCCTAATCCTGAATCTGGCCGTGAATTACAGCTCGCGCAGCGAGCTCGAACGCGCCGTGCGCGGCATCGCGACGGACGTCGCGAACGGAACACTCGCGGTCGATGACGTCGATGACGCGTTGATCGCCTCGCGCCTCTTTACGGCAGGGATTCCGGATCCGGACTTGCTGATTCGTCCAGGCGGCGAACACCGGCTCTCAAATTTCTTGTTGTATCAGGCGGCGTATACTGAACTCGTGATGACGGACGTCTTCTGGCCCGACTTCTCGCGCGCGGATTTTGAAGAGGCGGTGCGGGAATTCGCCTCGCGTCAGCGGCGGTACGGCGGTTCGTGAGCGCCGGCGTCGCGGGAGCGGGGGCCCATCCGATCACCGTTCGCCGCGTCGTCGTCGGACTGATCGTTGCCGCCGTCGGGCTCGCGACCGTTTTCGTGCCGTGGCTGTTTTCTTTACTCGTGCTCATCATCGGACTCACGTCGCTCTACGAGCTAAACGCGCTCTGCGAAATCAAAGGCCAGCCGCTGGAATACCCCGTCGCGGTGTTCGGCGTTGCAGCGTACGTGATTCTCGCGGCCATCGGCCGGTTGCACACGTGGGAAGGCGTCTTACTCGCATGCGTCACGATTGCAAGTTTCTCCATCGGCATGTACGGCGAACAGCAAGGGTATTTTGCGCGCACCGCTTACACGTTGCTCGCGGTGCTCTATATCGGCAAGCTGCTGACGTATTTCGTCTTTATTCGAAGCGTGCCGGGCGTGGGGATGTATTGGACGCTCCTTGTGATCGTCCTGATCGCGCTAACCGACATCTTCGGTATGCTGATCGGCACCATCATCGGGCGCCATCAGCTCACGAAGATCTCGCCGCGTAAAACCGTCGAAGGCTCACTCGGCGCGGTCGTCATCGTGACGGCCGTGGCGGCGCTTGCGGCGTTGTGGTTACCGCAGTTGCGCCTCGAGTGGTGGCAGGGCGCGATGGTCGGCTTTCTGACGTGTATCGCCGCGCAGGCCGGCGATCTCGCCGAATCTGCATTGAAACGTGACGCGGGCGTCAAAGATACCGGTACGATGATTCAAGGTCACGGCGGCGTCCTCGACCGGTTCGACTCGTATCTGTTCGGCGGAATGGCGTTCTTCGGAACGCTCCATTTGCTCGGTGTGATGCAGGTGCAGATGTGAAGCGGATCGCGATTCTGGGCAGTACCGGTTCCATCGGAACGCAAGCGCTCGACGTGATCGCGCGCTATCCGGAGCGCTTTCGCGTCGTCGGGCTCGCTGCAGGCCGCAACGTCGAATTATTGAGCCGGCAGGCCGAACAATTCCATCCCGACATCGTGACGACCGCCGCAGATGGTCCGAACGGATTGATGCGCGTTGCCGTCGAGAGCGAGCCGGATATCGTGCTCGCCGCAACCGACGGCGCAGTTGCATTCGATGCGGTCTTCGAAGCCGTGCGCCGCGGCACCGACGTCGCGGTTGCGAATAAAGAGTTGATCGTCGCAGCCGGTGAGTTGCTGGTGGCGAGCGCGCGCGAAAGCGGTGCGCGCATTGTGCCGGTCGATAGCGAACACAGCGCGATTTTCCAGTGTCTCGTCGGTGAGGATCCGTCGTCGATCGCCGCAATCATTCTCACCGCGTCGGGAGGTCCGTTCTGGCGCTTCTCGGCCGACGAATTAGAACGGGCCACCGTAACGCAGGCGCTGGCGCACCCTACCTGGCGCATGGGGACAAAGAACACCATCGATTCGGCCACGATGATGAACAAAGGTCTGGAGATCATCGAAGCAAGCCGCTTGTTCTCGGCTCCGGCCGAGCGGCTTCAAATCGCCGTCCATCCGCAATCGATCGCCCATGGCTTCGTCGTCTTCAGCGACGGCAGCGTCAAGGGCCAGCTCTGTGCCCCCGACATGCGCGTGCCGATCGGATATGCGCTTGGCTACCCGGAGCGTATTACCGCGCCCTCGCAACCGGACGTCCTCGCTGCGCTTGGGGCTAAATCTCAGAACGGGCCGTTACGGTATGACTTCGAGCGGCCGGATATAGACCGCTTCCCTTGTATCCGCCTTGCCTATGAGGCGCTCGAGCGAGGGGGCGTGGCACCGGCGGTGCTCTCGGCGGCGAACGAAGTCGCCGTGGCCGCGTTTGTCGAAGGTGGCATCGGGTTCACGCGGATCGCCGAGATCGTCGAATCGACGATGGCCGGCGTGTCGCAACGCCCGGCGTCGCTCGACGGTATTAGGGAAGCAGACCGGGAAGCGCGCCGGCGCGCAGCCCGCTATATCGAGGAAATCAAAACCAAGTGTTCAGTGTCTTAGCCATCGTCAGCCTAGCGTCGATCGACAAGATCGTCACCTTCCTCGTGATGCTCTCGATCCTCATCGTGCTTCACGAGTTCGGCCATTTCATCGTCGCCCGCCGCAACGGCGTCAAGGTGAACGAATTTGCGGTCGGCATGGGTCCGAAGCTCGCAGGTTGGAGAAGTCCGCGCAGCGGCACGCTCTATTCGCTGCGCGCATTGCCGATCGGCGGCTACTGTGCGATGGAAGGCGAAGACAATAAGACCAGCGAGGCCGAGCAGCAGCGCGATTTCGCGCAGCAGTTCGTGGCCGATCGAAAAGCTGCGGCCGGAAACTTCCAATCGAAGTCGGCATGGCGGCGTCTCGCAATCATCGTGGCCGGACCGGTGGCGAACTTTATCCTCGCATACATCATTCTGCTCATCGGTGCGCTTGCGTTCGGCGTTCCGAGCGATCGCATCGACCGCGCCGTCGTCACCGAAGTCGTCCCGAATACGCCTGCGGCGAAGGCGGGCTTGCAACCTGGTGATCGCATCGTCGCGGTGAATATCACCGGCACCAGTGTTGCCGACGCATCGAAGCTCATCGACACGATTCACGGATCGCTCGGCAAACCGATGAACGTCACGTACGCGCGCGACGGCGCGCAGACGACGATTCACGTCGTCCCCGCGCCATGCCCGCAAAATGCGAAGCAAGGCTGCATCGGATTCGTTCCGCAGCCCGCGTTCGAACGCGTCGGCTTCGTGCAGTCGATTCAGTACAGCGCCATCGAGTACGCAAACGTGGCGGATCAAACCGTTGCGCAGCTCGGCCTGCTGGTCACGCACTTCACGAAGTACGCGGGACAAGTCTCCGGCGTCGTCGGCATGGGGCAAGCCGCCGGTGTCATTCAAGACTTCGGCTGGGGTCCGTACTTTGCGCTCGCAGCAACGATTTCGTTTGCGCTCGGACTCTTTAACCTGCTGCCCTTCCCCGCGCTTGACGGCGGTCGCGGGGTCTTCATCATCGCCGAGTTGTTGCGCGGAAAACCGGTGGATCCGGAAAAGGAAGCACTCGTTCATATCACCGGTTTCGCGGCGCTCATGGCGTTGATGGTGCTCGTTGCTTTCCACGATATCGCTCGCATCGTTGCGGGCAAAGGAGTGTTCTAACTCGTGTTGCGGTTGCGCCGTAAGTCGAATCCGATCTTCCTCCAAAACAAGACCGGCAAAACCGACGCGAAGAGCGTCTGGATCGGTGGCGACCATCCGGTCGTCGTGCAGTCGATGACCACGACGGATACCGCGGACGCCGAGAAAACGCTCGAACAGATCTACGGTCTCGCGATGGAAGGGTGCGAAGTCGTTCGCGTTACCGTGAAGGATCCGCCCGATGCGGCCGGCCTTCCCGCAATCGTCCATCGTTCGCCGGTTCCGATTGTCGCCGACATTCATTTCGACCACAAAATGGCGCTCGCGGCAATTGAAGCGGGCGTGGCGAAGCTGCGCCTCAATCCGGGCAACATTCGCGATCCAAAGAAGGTCGCCGAAGTCGTCACGGCCGCGAAAGCCAAGGGCATCCCTATTCGCGTCGGCGTTAACATGGGTTCGCTTGCGCCCGATCTCGAGAAGACGCTGGGTCATACGGCCGAAGCGATGGTCGAGTCGGCGATGCGCCACGTCGAACTGATCGAAGAACACGATCATCGCGACATCGCGATCTCGCTCAAAGCGCACGACGTGATGACGACCGTTTCGGCGTATCGCTTGATGGACAAGCGCCTGCGCGAGCGCAATACTCCCTACCCGTTGCATCTCGGCATTACGGAAGCGGGACTGCTGCGCGACGGAACGATCAAATCGTCGATTGGCTTGGGCATTCTGCTCTTCGACGGCATCGGCGATACGATTCGCGTCTCGCTCGCAGCCGATCCGATCGAAGAAGTGCCGGTGTGCTGGTCGATTCTGAAATCGCTCGGCTTGCGCGAAAAAGGCTTCGAAATCACCGCATGTCCGTCGTGCGGACGCGCGGAGATTTCCGTGCTCGAACTCGGCCGCGCGGTCGAGGCGATCGCGAAAGAATATACCGCGCCGGTGAAAGTGGCGGTCATGGGCTGCGTCGTCAACGGCCCCGGTGAGTCGAAGATGGCCGACGTCGGCGTTGCCGGCGGCAAAGGCAAAGGCGCGATCTATCGCGCAGGGGAGCTCGTCGGCACGTATCCTGAAGATCAGCTTCTTGGTATGCTGCGCCTAGAGATCGAGAAAGTCATCGCGGAGAAATACCCGGAACACGTCTAATGGAATACCGCTGGCCGCGCCCACAAACGTTCGTGATAACCGTTGTACTTGCAACCATTTGCAGCGCGATTCTCACGTTCTCGCGCCCGGTGGAGATGCTCGTCGACGGACAGCCGGTGCAAAGTGATGTGCCGCCGGTCACGACGTCGGCGCAACACGTCTACGTTCCCCTACGCTCGATCGCCGATGCGCTCGGCGCGCAAACGATCGTCGACGGCGACAAGGTGTTCGTCGTGCGCGGCACGCAGTCGCTGCGCGTCCAACTCGGCAGCGACAAGGCCACGATCAACGGCATGACGTTCACGATGCATCACGCCCCGTTCCGCGTACGCGGCCGCGTCATGATCGGCCTCAAACCCATCTCCGACGCCTTCGGCGTCGCCGCAAGCTACGACGCGAGAACCGCCCGCGTAGAAATTCTCTCAGGCCTCGGCACCGCCGCAACCCCGCCCCCACCCGACACGCAATAACAGAACAGCTTGTCGAAGGACACGTTACGCGTATTCGGCGAGGCCTTCGGGTTCTTCGACCGGTTTGACGTCCTCCGGATTCGATTTGTGGAAGCCGTAGCTGAAGAAGAAGATCAGTCCGACGACCAACGCGCCGGCAAACCATTCCCACGTCGTGCGCGAGAGGCCGAAGATCGCGAGAAACAGCGAACAGACGATGCCCAGAATCGGGAAGACCGGTACGAACGGCACCTTGAACGATCGTGGAAGATCCGGACGGCGATTGCGCAAATAGATCACGCCGCCGCACACGACGGTAAAAGCGATCAGTGTGCCGATGTTCACGAGATTCAACAACTGGTTGAGCGGTACGATGAGCGTTAGGAGCGCGACTGCGACTCCCGTCAACATCGTGGTGCGTACCGGCGTTTTGAAGCGCGGATTCACGTACGCGACGGCCGGGGGAAGCATCTTGTCGCGCGCCATGACGTAGAAGATTCGCGTTTGTCCCAGCAATGAGCTGAGCGCAACGCTAGTCGTTCCGGCGAGAACACCGATGGTGATGATCCACGTTAGCCACGCTTGATGCAGCGGCGCTAGCGCGTACACCAGCGGATTCTTGACCGGCACTTGGTTCCACGGAACCGCACCGATCAGGACGATCGCCGTCGCGCAATAGATCAACGTGCCGATCGCAAGCGCTCCGAGCACGCCCATCGGCACGTCGCGCTGCGGATTCTTTGTTTCTTCGGCGGTCGTCGTTGCCGTATCGAAGCCGATATAGCTGAAGAAAACGTACGCGGCGATTGCGATGACGCCGTACGGCTGCGCCGACGACTCGTAATCAGCCATCCCGCCGAACGGCTTGAGCGCGCCCCATCCGTAGGGAGAAAACTGCGCAAAGTGATTCGCGTGGAACAAGGAAACGCCGGCGAGGACGAACACAATGAGCGCACCGATCTTCAGAACGACGAAGACGTTGTTCGTCGTCGCAGATTCACGAATACCGACCGAGAGAATAAGGGATAGACCGATCACGAACAACGCGCCTACGATATCGTAGGACGAGTGGGCGAAATCCCACGTCCAGATCTGCCACCATGGACCGTGCATGATTAGATTCGATTGCTGCGCCCAGCTCGGCAGCACGATGCCGATCGTCTTGAGCACGTCTTGCATGGCGGCGGAGAACTGTTGTGCGACCGGTGCCGCGCTAATACCGTATTCGAATATCAACGCGAATCCGATGATCCATGCGAACAGTTTGCCGAGCGTCGCGTACGCGTACGTGTAGGCGCTGCCGGCGACCGGGACCATCGATCCAAGCTCCGCGTAACACAGCGCCGCAAAGAACGACGTCAATCCGGCCAGCAGGTACGAAACGATGACGGCCGGTCCCGCTCCTTTGACTCCGGTACCGATGGTGGTGAAGATGCCGCCGCCGATCATCGTCCCAAGGCCGATCGCAACGAGATCCTTTGCAGTAAGCGCGCGTTTAAGGATTTTCTGCGCTCCGAGCGCACGAAGTTTATCGACGTTGGTCGTCGCGAAGAGCTGGGACACAAAGGACATTCCGCGCAGGTTCGCAAGCAGGGGTCGCACGTCCCGCCGGAAAGGTTTGTCCTGTGAGCGATCTCTACCAACGCATCTCGAAACGCGAAGTGTACCGCAATCCGTGGCTCGCGGTTGAGGTTCACGAAATCGTCCATCCGACGGGCGCTCACGGTGAACACGTGCTCATTTTGAGCGGACGTGCAAGCGGTGTGCTCGTAGTCGACGGCAACACGTTCATTTTTGCGTCACAACCGCGCTTCGGCGCGCAGCGCCAGTATGTCGAGATCGTGAAGGGTGGTGCCGATGAAAGCGAAACGGCATTCGATTGCGCGAAGCGCGAGCTACGCGAAGAACTCGGACTCGAGGCAACCGACTGGACGCCGCTGGGCCAAACCTATGAAATCCCGTCGATCGTGGATGCGCCCGTAGAGCTGTTCCTAGCATCAGGATTGACGCACGTGGCCTCCGACCAAGAGGCGGTCGAAGATGTCAAACTCGTCCGCATGCCGATCGACGACGCCTACGGAGCAGCGCTCAACGGCAGCATCGACGATGCCGTAACGCTCGCCGCAATGCTCCGGTATCGCCTACACGGCGATGTGGTTACAAATGAAACTGGTAGCTGAAATAGATGAGGCGGTAGGGTAGTCCGTATCGTTCGGTCGCGGCGGTTCCGATCATCGGCGTGTAGCTTGCGCCGTTCGCGTAATTGTTCAACGCAAGGGGCGTGCCGATGCCGAGCAATCCCGCGATATTCGAGTACTGATTGAAGATGTTCGAAATGAAGCACGTGAACGCGCCGTGACCGGGCGGCGTGTACGTGAGGAGCAAATCGCTGTAATTGTATGCCGGCAGCGCTTTGGTGTTATTCGCGGAAACGGTGTGGAGCGTATAGCGAATGTCGAAACCTGTGCCGATGGTTGCGTCGAGCGACCCGTCGAACGTGTGAAGCGGCACGCGCGGCAGTTGGCTTCCCGGAACGTACATGAGGTTTGACGCAAGCAAACCCGGCGGCGCGTCGACGAGCGTCGTCGACGTGACCGCCCAGTCGTAGTCTGCGAAGAGTTTCCGCGTAAAGCGCCAGCGCCCCGACAGGTCGGCGCCTTGCGCGCGCATCGTTCCGACATTGAGCGTCTGCGTCACGCCGAGTTGATAGTTACCGGCGCCGCAAACGGAGTTCAGCGCGGCGGTTGCATTGCCGACCGCGTTCGCAGGAAGAAACGCCGTTCCAGTTTGCGAGAGCGGTACGATCGTCGGGAAAAGCTTGTCGAAGACGTTTACGTTGTACAACTGCGCCGTGAACGTCGACCCGTTATTCCAGCCGTGCGCGTACGCCGCTTCGTAATCGACGCCACGCTCGGGCGCGAGCGAGGATTGTAATTGCCGCGCACCGGTTCCAAGCGAGTTCAGGCCTCCGCACACATACGATTGTCCGCCGCCCGCGCCTTGCAGCGTCCCGTCGGCGAGCGCGCCGGCGCTGAAGGGTTGCTTGAGTTCGTCCGCCGTGGGCTCCGTCGTCGTTGCGCCGTACGCGACGCGGACGACGTCGTGCGCGCCGAGCCGCTCGAGCGCCGAAAAACGCGCATCGGTGTACGACGAATCGGTCAACGTTGCGTGCTTGAACCACAGGTTTCCGAGAAGCGTCAATGGGGAGCTTCCGTGGTGATAGACGTCGCGCAGCAAATATGACGACTCGGCTGCGAACGGGTCGGATTCCGAGGAGTTACTAACCTTGATCGTTGCGTACCGGTACGCGTTGTTGAGGTAGTCGAGGCCGCCCTCGAGATCGTTGTTTGAAGTTTCGACGTCGTATGAAAGCAGACTGCCGGTGCTAGTGACGCTTTCGAAGGTGGTCTTTTGCGTGTCACCGGGTTCAGTTTTGAAGGGCAAATTATCGCGCCACTGGGTGTCTTCGTAGCGCGTCGTGAACCCATCGAGTCGCAACGTGCCTGCACCGATGCGTTGACGCAACTCGCCGTCGTCATACCATAGGTTGAATGAATGCCATGCGGGTCCGGCGCCTTGCCAACCGGCATTGAGCGACGCGAATTGTGAGGGCGTTTGACATCCGGGCGCCTGACCGTCGACCGGATACGTGTTGCTCGTCTGAAGCTCTCCGGGTGCGCAGCTCCCCGAGCCGTTCGTTGCCAGCAACGCGTTGCCACGAGCGAGTGCCGTATCGAAGGGCAAATAGTCGCCGTCGCCGTTTCCGGTTTTATTCTCCCAATACGATTGCGTCACACCGGTAAACGTGACAGAGGTTGCGGCGCTCGGATTGAAACGAAGCTTAACGAGGCCGGCCTTCGATGTCACGGACGAGTCGTCGGAGTAAATCGCGCGATTGTACGGCAGTGTTCCCGGCGGAGCGGAAACATCCGACGATGCTGCGGGCTGATAGAAGCTTGCGTTGCGAAACGGTCCGTCTAGTCCGGACGTGCCGTACGAAAACGCATAGCCGGTCTTTCCCACGCTGCCGGTTGCGCCGGCGCTGGTCTCCAGGCGTTGAAACGTTCCGTATCCTTGCGTCGCTGAAATGCGCCGATCGAGAGTGGGATCGAGCGTCGAAAAATTCACCACGCCGCCGATCGCGTTTACGCCGAGAATATCGCTCCCGCCGGAACCGAAAAGCACGGAGATGTTGCGGTATGGATATACCGGTGAGAGTTGATAGTTATATCCACCCTTGATGCCGTATCCGATTGGGTGTCCGTCGATTGCTGCAACGGTTTCGCCCGTGCCGATGCCGCGAATGCTCAAATTCACATCGTCGCCCAGCGCACCGGTATCGCCGGTGATGCCGTTATTGACGCCGGGAACTTCACGCAAGGAGTCTGCCGCGCGCACGAGTCCGGTGCGCGTCAGTTGCTCCCCATTGAGCGTCACCGTGTATGTGCTCGGTTGAACCAAACTCTGCGAGCGCGACGTCGCCGTTACTGCAATCGTTCGAAGATTGTCGGTCGCGCGATGCATCACGAGCGTTACGGATCTTGGCGATGCGCCCTCGACGGTGAGTGCGACGGAGAGCGCGGGCTGATACCCCGCGCGCATCATGGCGATGTGATATGAACCCGCATGTGGTACGTCGAGCGCGAAGCCGCCCGATGCATCGGTCACCGTCCAGCCACGCGTCTCTGCGATCTCCACGCGCGCGGCCGGTATCCCGATTCCAGATGAACCGTCAATAACGATTCCGGAAACTTCGATCGCCGCGCGAGCGGGCGAGTTCGGCGCGAGCGCAAATGCGCACGCGAGCATGACGGCTAACCAAATGCGCATACGTTTACTCGGGCGGCTTTGTGCCTGGATTCCAAAGATACTCGGTCTCGTTTAGACCCGCATTAATCCAGCGCGACCACACGAAGAGCGCATCGGACAAACGATTGACGTAGCGTAGCGCCTCGGGCGAAATGCCACCGTCTTCTTCGCGCAGCGTTACGAGCAGGCGCTCCGCGCGGCGGCAGACCGTTCGCGCGAGATGCAAAAACGCGCCGGCCATCGACCCGCCGGGATGAATGAAGTTGTCGAGCGCGGGAAGATCGCGCTGGGCTTCATCGATGGCCCGTTCAAGCGCGTCGACGTCGCTCTGCGCGATCAACGGCATGCCTTCCCAGCGATCCTTGGCAAGCGTTGCAAGATCGCTTCCGAGGTTGAAGAGCGCGTCTTGCGTCCATGCCAGCCACGCATCCAAACGCGCCGCGCGCGGGTTCGTTTCGAGAATCGGCCGCATCGCGCTGCGCGCAAGACCGATCGCGCTCGACGTCTCGTCAATCGTGCCGTAGCCCTCGATACGTAAGGCGTTCTTTTTTACGCGCTGGCCGCCGACGAGGCCCGTCGTGCCTTGATCGCCGGTGCGCGTATAGATACGAGTGAGTTTGGGCATGTCGACTGCGGCTTACGCGCCTCGCTGCGTTGCTCCCGCCACAACAGGCCCCGCCGCCATAAGGGCCGAAGCGGGGCCGGTCATGTCCGACGCTGGCGAGACCCTCACCCTGTCCAAAGACGTCAAGGAGATCCCGCGCAAAGCCGCCGACCTTTCCGCGTGGTATACCGCGGTTTGCCTGAAAGCGGAACTTACGTCCTACTCTCCGGTGCGCGGCTGCGTGGTCCTGCGTCCGTACGGCTACGGTCTCTGGGAGAATCTTCAGAAGCATCTCGACGCCGCATTTAAGGAAACCGGACACGAAAACGCGTACTTCCCACTGCTCATTCCGGAATCGCTGCTGCTCAAGGAAGCGGAACATGTCGAAGGCTTCGCGCCGGAAGTTGCGTGGGTGACGCGCGGCGGAGGAGAAGAATTGACCGAGCCGCTTGCGATCCGCCCGACGTCGGAAGTCATCATCGGCGTGATGTACGCGCAGTGGGTCGAGTCGTACCGCGACCTTCCGATTCTCATCAATCAATGGGCGAACGTCTTGCGCTGGGAAAAGGCGACGCGCCCGTTCTTGCGCACGATGGAGTTCCTCTGGCAAGAGGGGCACACGGCGCACGCGCACGCGCAGGAGGCGCGTGAAGAGACGCTTCGCATGCTCGAGGTCTATCGCGAATTCGCGGAGGACGTCGCTGCGGTTCCCGTCTATAAGGGCGTCAAGAGCGCGAACGAGCGGTTCCCGGGCGCCGTCGAAACGTTTTCGATCGAAGCGCTGATGCCCGACGGAAAAGCGCTGCAGTCGGCGACTTCGCACGACCTCGGCCAGAACTTTGCGAAAGCCTACGATATCAAGTTCCTCGACGCGGATCAGCAGATCAAATACGCGTACACGACGTCGTGGGGTATGTCGTGGCGCATGCTCGGCGGGATGATCATGACGCACGGCGACGATCGCGGTTTGCGCATTCCCCCGAAGATGGCCCCGATCGAAGCGGTGTTCGTCCCGATCGTCCGCTCCGGTGACGATCGTGCCGTACGAGCCTCGCATGAAGCGGCCGCGGCGCTACGCAAGGGCGGTTTCCGCGTGAAAGTCGACGATCGCGAGCAGCAACCCGGATGGAAGTATGCGGAGTGGGACGTCCGGGGCGTGCCGGTGCGAATCGAAATCGGTCCGCGCGACGTTGAAAGCGGAAGCGCCGTACTCGTTCGCCGGGACCGCGCGAAGGGCGATCCCGAACAGAAGCAGACGGTGCCGCTGGATCAACTGGCGCAACGTCTTCGCCCGCTGCTCGAAGAGATTCAAGCGTCGCTCTACGCGCAAGCGAAACAATTTCTCGACGACCATACGTTTGCGGTACGTGAGCGTGATGAATTCTATACCAAGGCGAAATCGCGCGCCGGCATGATCGACATTGCGTGGTGCGGCCGCCCCGAGTGCGAAGCGCACGTGAAAGCCGAAACCGGCGCGACGACGCGCAACACGCGCCCGCTCGATGAGCCCGGCGCGCGTTGCGTCGCGTGCGGCGAACCGGCCACCGTGAGAGCGTACTTTGCGCAAAGTTATTAGGTTTTATCCATCAACGCTAAACCTTTGCCGGCTAAAGTCGCGTGCTATATTGACAGTGATGTTAGTGGCTCTAACGACGGCTTCGTCCTTTGCGACGACGCCGAGCGTCGCTGATCTTGACGCGCATGCGCGCGCGACGGGAAATCGCAAAGATATTGCGGTGGCGGTCGGAGATCAAGTCTTCCGGCAACAGTGGCCCGCGCAAGTGATGCAGGTTGCTGCCAACCAGATGGGCACGCATCTGGTGCTTGGGCTGCGCGTCAACGGCGTGCATTTCCACCGTCCGCTCACGCGCGAACAGTTCTACGAGCAAATCGCGTCGCTCGTGGGCGAGTGTTTCGCGGCTGCCCCGCAGGCAGAAGAGATCGACGTTTGGACGACCGTTCCCCTCAACGTGGGCAAGGGTGTGATCGTGGCGGGCGACCTCGCCAAACCGACCTCGCGTACCGTCTTCACGCTCAGCGCGCGACGGGGTGAGGCGCCTGCGGCGCTCGAGGAGCGCCTGCGCGGCGGCGAAGACATCTTCGTGGACGAGGAATGGGCGCGTACCGCTTTCAAAAGTAGCACGTAGTGTATAAAAAGACGACGCTCCCCAACGGCCTGCGGGTGTTGACCGAAACGATGCCCGCCGTGCGCTCCGCGACCATCGGTATCTGGGCCGAGGTCGGCTCGTCGCTCGAGACGCGCGTTGATCGCGGCATTTCGCATCTCGTCGAGCACATGCTGTTCAAAGGAACGGGCCGCCGCAGCGCCCGCGATATCGCGGAGACGATGGACGGTGTCGGCGGCAATTTGAACGCGTTCACCGATAAAGAGACGACGTGCTACTACGCCAAGGTCATCGACCGGCACGTTCCGCTCGCGCTCGACGTGCTCGCCGATATGTTTCTCCATTCGGCGTTCGACCCGGGCGAGCTCGCGAAAGAGCAAAAAGTCGTCCTCGAAGAGATCAAGATGTACGAAGACTCGCCGGACGAGCTGATTCACGATCTCTTCTTGCAGACCATGTGGAGCGGGTCGAACCTCGGCGATCCGACGATCGGTTTCGTCGATACGGTGACGCGCATCACGCCGGCGGATCTGCGCACGCATATGAAGCGCCACTACGCGCCGAATTCCGTGGTCGTCGCGGCTGCGGGCAACGTCGATCACGATCATTTCGTCGAGCTCGTTGCCGAGTGTTTTGCGAACTTCCGCGGTACGAGTGATGCGTTCGAACCCGATGCGCCTTCAACGACGCCCGGTACATTGATTCGTCACAAAGATAGCGAACAAGCATACGTGATCGTTGGATCGCGCGGACTTTCCGCGCGCGACGACCGCCGCTTCGCGCTTTCCGTGCTCGACACGGTGCTCGGCGGCGGAATGTCGAGTCGTCTATTCCAAGAAATTCGCGAAAAGCGCGGACTCGTCTATACCGTTTACTCGTTCCAAGCGGCGTATCGCGAAGCCGGATTGTTCGGCATCTACGCGGGAACGTCGCCGGAAAATGTGCAGCCGTGTATCGATGTGATCGTCGAGCAGTTAGCGGCATTGCGTAACGTGCGCATCTCCGATGCGGAACTTCAACTTGCGAAGGAACACATCAAGGGCAGCTTGACGCTCGCGCTCGAGTCGACGTCGAGCCGCATGATCCGTCTCGGGCGCAACGAGTTTATTCTGGGACGTCAGATGACGGCGGAAGAGATCGAGGAACGGGTCGACGCCGTCACGTCGCCCCAGATCACGGAGATCGCAGCGGAACTCTTCACCGAAGATCAGCTCGGCTTATGCATTCTCGGACCGGTCGACGAGGCGGCAATCGCCTTTAATCGAGACGCAGCGTAACGCTACGTGACCGCCGACCACTACATTACCATCACGAAGACCGTCAAGACGGTCGTCGACATCACTCCCCATTTGTGGTCGGGCCGTCTCATCGGCGCAATGCTCATCACGTTCGTGACACAGGGCGTCACGATCGGCGCGTACGCCGCGCGCCTCGCCGGCGTGCAGACGCACCGCATCGCTACGTCGATTTCGCTCTACAATCTGTTCATGACGGTCGGGCGCCTTGCAACGCTCTTCTCCGTGTTTTTCATCGGCCCGCTCTCCGACGCAGCCGGCAACGCATCCTCGCAGCTCGTTGGAAATCAGGCTGCTCTTGCCGTCTGGCAACACGTCTTCGAGTGGCAACTGCGCTTGATCGTATTCGGTGGAACCCTCGGGATGATCGTATGCGCGGTGCTATTGCCGATGTTCACGTATCTCTTCCGGCGTGGTGTGCGATCGTTCGAACTACGCGGCTCAATTCCGCACGCGATCGCGCAATTGCTCAAACCGAAAAACATCGCCGAGGTGTTTCGTTCGGAACACCTGCCGTCATTTCACGAGTTGCGGTCCTTCGACTGGCGTCTCGTCCCGCGGCGCTTGTTGATCGCGAACATCTTGGTGACTGCCGTTTACTCCATCGGCGTTCAGGCGGCGTTCCTCGCCTCGGTGCTCGATCCGAATGTCGCGCGTACGGCGAGCAATCTCTCGGGTGTCATCAACGGGATCGGAACGATCCTGTTCACGCTCTTCGTCGATCCGACGTCGTCGATGATTACGGATCAGGCGATTCATGGCCGGCGTACGGTCGAGGAAGTCCGCACGATGGTGTTCTATTTAAGCTTGACGGCAATCGTCGGCTCGCTTCTTTCTCAAGTTATCTTCGTCCAAGCCGCCCTGGTGATCGAATATGTCGCACGGTTCGCAAATGTGGTTCACTTCTAAACTTCTCGCCATGTGCTTCGCAGCACTAGCCCTTACCGGCTGCGCGGGCGGTGTCGAGCATTGGGTCGTCAACACGCGCGTGCATCAAGGCGACGTGGCGATGGACCGCGGCAACGTGCGCGACGCGGAGCTTTCGTACCGGCTTGCACTCAAGGTCGATCCAAAAGATGAGCGCGCGCGCGCGGGACTGGTTCAGGCGTCCGGAGCGCTCGCGCAAGAGCTCTATACAAACGGTGATTTCGATGACGCGCTGACCACGCTCGACGAAGGGCTGAAGGTCGATCCGGGCAGCGTACGACTTGCGGGCCTGAAGTCGACGATCGAGGATGCGAGGCTCAAACGTGAAATCGTCATCTCGAACTATCCGACCTACAAAGAGGCCGGCGCGACGATTCAAAAAGCGTACGAGCAACTGGAGACGACGAACAAAGGCATTCTCTTAGGCCTCAAGCGCTTCTCGTACACGTACGACACCGTCGACCTCACGAGCGCGATCAAGCGCAGTTATTCGCTCGAACTCGATGTCGCGCGCAATACAAACCGGTTAATCGGCTACCGCGAGCTGGTCAGCGCGGGAATTCCCGAATCGGCTCATACGCCCACGTCCGCCGGCGCCGCGTCGCTGTTGCCGTTGCCATGACCGGCTTGGTCGCCTTCTTCGAACGGCTTCCCCTCGTGGCCGGAGCGGTGTTCGTCGTGGGCGGCTTTATGCTGGTTTCAATTCTCTTGGCGCGCGTTTCGCGCCGAGTCGCGCCGCCCGACATGCTGCGCGAACACAACGAGCTTACCGGCTTCGTCTTCGCGGCGATCAGCGTGATCTATGCGGTAATTTTGGGATTCATCGCAATCGGCGTGTGGGAGCGATTCACCGATGCCGAAGCAACGACGTACCGTGAAGCGAGCAATCTCACGATCGTTTATCGCGATGCGGCTTCGTTGCCGCAAGGCGCGCCGCTACGACGCGATCTACGACTGTACGCACATGACGTTACGACTCGCGGATGGAAAGCTATGAGTTCGGGCAATGTGAGCGACGTCACCGAAGATGAAGCGGAGCGCGTGTCGCGCGACGTGAACGCATTCGACCCGCATAATGCGCGCGAAGCGAATCTTCACCAGCAAATGATCGCGGCGATGGCGGCGTCGCTTGCCGCGCGAGATCAGCGCGTGACGGAGGACGCAACCGGCCTCAATGGCCTGATGTGGGTGACCGTCATTCTCGGCGGTTTCATCACCGTCGGGTTCACATATCTCTTCGGTTTCAAAGAGTCGTTCATGCAGGCGGCGATCGTCGGAACGCTCGCGTTCTTAATCGGGCTCGTGATCTTTTTGACGATGAGTCTCGACTATCCGTTCCGCGGTAGCATTCACGTGGCGCCGGATGCACTTGAACGAGCGCTCAAGACGTTCGATACAATCGACGCACAGCACTAAGACAACTGATTGTAATCGCGCTCGGCTTTTCTGCTCAGCGCGGTGAGCGGAGACGCTGTTACTCCGGATTCGCTCTCTCTGCCGCGATGGCGTGCCGTTCCATCCACACGCGATTTAGGCAGCAGCATAGCGGCAATTTGCATCGTTCGCGTGGTGAGTCCGGGAGAAAGCCCGTGCATGCGCGTGGCGTAAAACGCGGACGGCCCGATGGTAACGCTTTTTTCTCCTCGCGCGCAGGCATCCACGATTCGCCGCGCTGCATACGATGCGGAGACGGAAAGAACCGGCATCGCATCCGACAAATGGAACCATGCGTATTCCGCGCGATTGTTGCCCTTGAACCATGCGTTGCGCGGACTTCCCGTACGCATCAATCCCGGCGTGACCGTCGTGACGGAAATGCCGAAGCGCGTTGCTTCCGCCGCGAGTCCTTCGGAGTATCCGACTTGCGCGAATTTGCTCACGCTATATGGGAGAAGATGCGGCACGCTGATGCGTCCGCCGATCGAAGCAATGTTGACGATCGATCCGCCGGTGCGGCGCAGTTCGTTCCACGCTGCCTCGACCATGTTGTACGTGCCCCAGAAGTGCGTGTCGAGAGCATCGGCATAATCTTCCCGCGTCATCGTTTCGATTGGACCGACGGCTATCGTGCCGGCATCGTTCACGAGCACGTCGATCTTCCCAAACGATTCTAAGGTCAGTGACACCGCACGCTGAGCGTCGTCAGCGTTCCGAACGTCTGCTTGCACTGCGATAACGTTAGCGCCCATTGCGGCAAGCTGTTCTTGCGCGCGAGCGAGCTCATTCGCATCGCGAGCAAGCAATGCGACTCGCGCATTCCGGCGCGCGAATTCGGTTGCGAGAGCCAGCCCTAAACCGCGGGAGCCGCCCGTGATAAGGACCACGTGCCCGTCAAACCGCTTTGCACGCAAGCGTCTGAACGCCGTAGCGGCGAGATAGGTTCCTGCCAATAGTGCGGTCAAGGAAATGAGCCGATTACGCATGGGCGAGTTGTACCCGGGGAAAAGGGTGCCAATGAACTCCACGTATCGAAATGTGGCTATAGCTGCAGGCGGTGCGCTTGCCGTGGCGGTAGCTGCGCGAATCATCCGTTCCTATGCGAGCGGAAAGCGCCCGATGATGGCGCAAACGATGACGGTGTCGCTCGATCGTGAGATGGTGATCGATCGCCTAACCGATGCAATGATTCAGGCGTCCGTCGGCTGCGAAGAGATCGCCGTTCTGCGCGACGCGGTCGATAATCGGCTGATCGAGTGGACGTGCGCGCCGCATCCGGAGGAAAGTGGCCGGCTCGCCCTCATCGCAGCCCCAGGTAATCGCGGTACGGAACTCCATGTAGCAATGCACGGCGAGAAGTACCACGTCAAAGACCTCGTGCGACGCATGAAGATGCTGCTCGAAACGGGCGAGATAGCGACGGGGGCGCGTCAATGAAAGCAGTTGTTTGGCACGGTACACATGACGTGCGTGTCGAGAACGTTGAAGATCCGGCAATCATCAATCCGCACGATGCAATCGTGCGGGTGACGTCCACGGCGATTTGCGGCTCGGATCTCCATTTGTACAACGGATTTGTCCTGATGATGAAACCGGGCGACATTCTGGGCCACGAGTTCATGGGGATCGTGGAAGAAGTCGGCCCTGCGGTAAGACATCTCAAACGCGGCGACCGCGTCGTCGTCCCGTTTACGATTTCATGCGGTCATTGCGAACCGTGTCACCGCGAACTCTACTCACTCTGTGACAACAGCAATCCGAACGCGGAAATGGTGGAAAAACTCTACGGCTATTCGGCGGCGGGATTGTACGGATATTCGCATCTCTTCGGCGGCTACTCGGGTGGTCAAGCGGAATACGTGCGCGTACCATTCGCGGATTCCGGCCCGCTAAAAGTTCCCGATGAACTCGAAGACGAGCAGGTGCTCTATCTCTCCGACATTTTGCCGACAGGCTACATGGCTGCCGAGAACGCGAACATCAAGCCGGGAGATATTGTCGCAGTGTGGGGATGCGGACCCGTCGGTCAATTCGCGATCCGCAGCGCCTTCTTACTCGGCGCTTCACGTGTGATTGCGATCGACCGTTTCAACGAGCGTCTCGACCTCGCGCGTGACGCGGGTGCGGAAACGGTCAATCACGACGACAACAACGTGCTCGAAGCGCTCTATCAGTGCACGGGCGGCCGTGGACCGGATGCGTGCATCGATTGCGTGGGTATGGAAGCACACGCCGTTACGCCCGACGCAGTCGTCGACAAAATGAAGCAAGAACTGCGCCTAGAGCTGGATCGCCCGCACGTGTTGCGAGAAGCAATCACGGCCTGCGCGAAGGGCGGGACCGTTTCGATTCCCGGCGTTTACACCGGGTTCATCGATATGATGCCGATGGGCACGGTGTTCGGCAAAGGTCTCCAGTTACGCACGGGCCAGACGCACGTTCAGCGCTACATGAAGCCCTTGCTGCAACGCATCATGCGCGGGGAAATCGACCCGTCGTTTGTGATCACGCATCGCGGATCGCTCGATGACGCGCCGCGTTATTACAAGGAGATGGCGCGCCATCGCGACGCGTTCGTGAAGAGCTTCTTACGTCCCAATGCCACCGTGGCGGATACTCAAGCGGAGTACGCATACGCCGTGAGCGTCTAGGAACGAACGCCCCTTTCCGGCGCGTTCTGCCGTGCGGAACGCGCGCCAGAATGTGCCGGCCCCGGGAAGCACACGCGTAGGGTCGGTTTCATAAACCGGCCATATGGGTTCCCGCGCAACGCGGGAACCCGGTGCGTTTGCGTTTCGTACCGGGAAACGTGACATCCACGCGCACAGTTCGAGGTTGCGGCGAAAGCGGTTCTCCTCGATGGAGATGAAATAGCGCGCGCCTTTCCGGATCGCGCTCTGTTCGTCGAACGGCGTCCAGAGGTACGGATCCTCTTCCCAGCCGTAGCGATTGATGTAGTACTGCACGTCGGGTCCATAGTGACCGATTACGACGATCGCATTCTTCGGCAACGTCTGGTCGAGGGCCACGGCATTGCGATACGCCTGTTTGTTGTAAGCGTAGTACGGACGTACCGCTTCGTGAGCGTCAACCGCCGAGGCGAGCGCGACGATCGGCACGAGCGATGCGAGTGCGTAACGGGCCGCCGGCGCAGCGTCGGAGCGAAGGATGCGGTCGAGGCCGTTCGCGAGTTGGCCGCCGATCGCGAGCGCGCAGAGCGGAAGCAGCAGGTACATGTAATAGTCGACGCGCTCGACGGTAACCACGACGTAGGTGTACGCGAGCCCGCCGATGAGCCAGCCCCACAGCATCGCGTGGCTGCGAGCCTGGACCCAGGCCAGCGCAACAAAGGATATGAGCGAGAGGAAGAAGCCGACATTGCCGAGCATCGTTTTCCGCAGCATGCCGAGCACGTTGAAGAACGCGCCGATCTTCGCGGCGAACGCCGCTGGGCTCGTGAACGCCGCGATCAGGGACGGGATCACATGCAGCCTCGTAATGCCGCTTGCCCAATGCCATTCGGCGTGTTCGGCGACGCGCACGTCGTAGAGATAGAGAATCACGAGCGGCACTATGAGCATGACGGCGATCGCGGTTGGACGCATCGTGCGGCCGCCGCGCAAGCGCTCCCACAACGCCGCGATCACAGGCACGATGCCGGCGACTGCAACCGGCTTTGCAAGGTATGCAAACGTCAACAGTGCCGTTGCGCGCGCGAGCGAGCGCTGCGAAAAGATTTCGTCTTCGACGATCAGGCGCGTCGTCACGTAGAGCGCCGCCGTCAGGAAGAAGACCATCGTCGTATCGGGCGTGAACGTGCGACCGTAATACAAACTGCCGGGAAAGGTCGCGAAGAAGAATGCTGCGATGATGCCCGCAACGCTGCTCGTAAAGAGCCAACGCGCGAAGAGTCCCGTAACGGCAACCGTTCCGAGCGAGAACACGATGGAGATCAGCCGTCCGAAGACTTCGTGAACGCCGAAGATCTTGTAGAGCGATGCGGCGAGGAACGGCACGATCTGGAGTTCCAGCTCGACGTAGTTCGGAGGCGGTCCGTTGTAGTTCGTCTGCGGAAAGAGAATGTTGTACTGCAGCAGCGCAAAGTTGCGCGCGATACTGGCCGTATCGCCTTGACGCCAACCCGGATGATCGAGAATCGGGCTGTGGATTCCCTTATATCGCAACACCGCCGCAAGCAGCACGACGGCGCCAAGTATCCATAAAAAATACTTGTCGAAGACCTTCCCGTGGAGTGCTGGCGATGGTTGCGAGGTTCCTTCGGGGGCGCTAGGCGTCCGAACCGCCATTATGTTTGAACGTCCAATACTTGTTGACGAAAAAGTTCACGAAAATACCGGCGAGCGTACCGATGAACCAGGTGCGATGCCCGTGGCCGAACCACGGCGCGACGGCTGCGGAGGCGATCCAGCCCACGACCATGGCGATGACGGATACGGTGAGGAACTTTGCGCCCTCGTGCACTGCATGGCCCGTCGAACGGAATGTCCAGATGCGATTGAGCCAGTAGTTCGAAACGCCGCCCGAGAGAAACGCGATCGAGTAGAGCACATAATAATGCAACGCTTGATCGTGTTGCGGATCCACGCGCTGCAGCAGCGTGAAAACGATAAAGTTGACGAGGAATCCCGAAGCGCCGACGATGCCGAATTTGACGAATTGACGGACACCGCGGCGCCCCGTAAACGACGTGAGACTATTATGCAACCCAATACCAATCTGCATAGAGGACGGTGAAGAGACCGAGGAGCGGGAGCGAAAGCGCGACGATCAAGTTGTTGACCGCGGGGCGTTCTCCCCAACGCGCGAGGATGGCGAACATTGGGAAGAGCACGAGCGCAAACCGCGGCATGCTCATCAAGCTCGACGTCGACATTGGAATGAGAATCGAAAGCGCCATGTAGGCGATATAGGACGGCCGCAACTGTCTCCAGCCGCCGAGCAGCACGGCAATCATGAGCGCCGTGAAGACGATTTCGAGCGACTGATTCGCAATCGTTTGCGCTTGCGTCGCGTGGGCGATCTTGCCGAACGCGTTGATGACGCTAACCCACGGCGGCGCGAAGTGCCGATTCCAGTGAATCTGCACGTGCGAGAAATACAGCGGATCGGCACGCAACACCCAGAGATACGCCATATAGAGTGCGAGGCCGACCGGAATCAGCGCTGCCGGAAGCAGATCGATCCAACCGCGCCGGTCACTCAGATTGTTCCGGTGCTGCGCGTACCATTCGATCGCGAACGGGACGACGAGCAACACCCCTTCCACGCGCGACAACGACGCCAGGAGTCCGATGATTCCGGCGAGCCACCAGCGGTGCGCGCGCATGTAATAGAACGAGGCGACCGTCAGCATGAAGAACAGCGACTCGGTGTACACGGCCGAGAAGAAGAGCGCCGTCGGGAAGATCGAGACGTAGAAGATCGCGCGGCGCGCTACGGAGCGGTCGTACTCGTGCTCCAGCAGCTTATAGAGATAGAGCAGCGCAAAGAAGAAGCACGCGTTCGCGATCAGGATACCGGCGACGAGATGATTTCCCATCAGTCCGCCGAGGATGCGGATCATCAGTGGAAAGAGCGGGAAGAACGCCATGTCCGTTCCCTGATAACCTTGCATCGCGATGTCCAGGTAATGAACGGCGTCCCAACGGCCCCACACGTTGAGCAACAGGTTTGAGGACTCTTGCACGTGAGTCCCCGCGCGCTGTCCGATAATGACGGCGGCAAGTTCCGCGATCACGATCACGGCCGCGCGCGTGGCGATGAAGTCGATCGACACTTCGCGTACCGTTTGATTGAAGCGCGCCGCGATGAAGACTTTCGCTATCGCGAAGAGCCCGAGCGCGACGGCGAACACCGTCGATCCGCCTCGCGTGACGTACGGCGAAAGGACGAACGTTAGCCAGAGCAAGGTGAACGGCGCCCACGTTATTGCGTCGTACTGCAGCGATCGGGCAAACGTGATACCCGCGCGGCGCGAGAAGTACTTTGCATAGACGTCCCACGCGAAGAGCACGATGCCCGTGGTCACTACGAGCGATGCGAGCAGCCCGACATTTGAGAGCATCGCATCGTGCCGCGGCACGATGAGCAAGAGCCACGCGAAAAATCCGAGCGTGACTCCGGCGGCCGCGACGACCGCGAGCGGAAGCGTTCCCGCGCTCGTTAATTCCGCAAGAATTCCGAGGTGAACCGGCGCGCGTGAGGCTTGAATACGGGCTGACACGGCGCACCATTTTCCGGGGGACCGGGCACCGTACCTACACACAGGAAAAGCGCAGCTTGCCTTGTAGAGCCGGGGGCATGGTCAACTCCCTCGATTTCGTAAAGGTTACGGAGAGCGCTGCGCTTGCCGCTTCCCGCTGGATGGGGCGTGGTGAGCGGGACGCGGCCGACGGCGCGGCCGTCGAAAAGATGCGCGAAGCGCTCGGCAAGATGGATATCGCCGGCCGCATCGTCATCGGCGAAGGCGAGCGCGACGAGGCCCCGATGCTCTTCATCGGTGAGGAGCTCGGTCGCGGCGGCGTCGCGGTCGACATCGCGGTCGACCCGGTCGAGGGAACGAATCTCGTCGCGAACGGCTTGCCTAATTCCATAGCTGTGATGGCGATCGCCGAGCGCGGCGGCCTGCTCCACGCGCCCGACTCATATATGAAGAAACTGGCGGTCGGCGTGAAGGCCGCGCCCTACGTCCACATCGACGCCCCCGTCCGTGAAAACCTCGAAGCGGTCGCGAATGCGCTTGAAAAGCCCCTCAACGATATCTGCGTCGTGATCCTGGACCGTCCGCGGCACGCCGAGTTGATTAGCGAAGTCCGAGCGTCCGGCGCCCGCATTAAGCTGATTTCCGACGGCGACGTGGACGCGTGCATCGCGACCGCAATCGACACGACCGGCATTCACGTTGCGATGGGAACCGGCGGCGCGCCTGAAGGCGTGCTCGCGGCCGCGGCGATCAAGTGTCTCGGCGGCAACTTTATGGGCCGCCTGCAGCCACGCAATCAGGAAGAAGCCGACCGGGCAATCGCTATGGGCTTCGGAGAGATCGACCGCGTTCTCGAGATCGACGACCTCGTCAAGAGCGACGACGTGATCTTCTGCGCCACGGGTATCACTGATGGCGACTTGATGCAGGGCGTCCGCTTCTTCGGAAATCACGCGCGCACGCATTCGATTCTCGTGCACGCCGGCGGCACCGTCCGCATGATCGAGTCGGTGCATCGTCTCGGCGCGCGTCCGAGCGGGCGCTAGCGGTCAACCTTTCGCCGCGTTGCGGCGTTACGAGGGTCGGATGGAGATTCAGGAATACGATCTAGTTATCGTCGGCGCGGGTTCGGGCGGCTACGCCGCCGCGCGAACCGCGCGCGACTGCGGCGCCTCGGTTGCATTGGTCGATCAAGGGCCGCTCGGCGGCCTTTGTATTTTGCGGGGCTGTATGCCGAGCAAAGCCTTCCTCGCATCGAGCGATGCGATGCACGACGCGCAGCATGCGGGTGATCTCGGCATTCGGATCGGCGGCGCGATTACCGCAGACATGCCCTACATCACGCGGCGCAAACGCTTCCTGGTCAAAGACTTCGCGGATTATCGCATCGAAGGCATCAACGGTTTTCCGACCTACATGGGCCGCGCGAAATTCACGTCGCGCAGCGAAGTGCAAGTCGGCGACAACACGCTGCTTCGCGCGCCGAAGTTCATCGTTGCGACGGGAAGTTCGATCTCGCCGAGCGTGCTGCCGGGTCTTGCCGAAGCGGGCTACCTCGATAGTGATTCATTGCTCGAGCTCGAACGTATTCCGAAGTCGGTCGTTGTGCTCGGCGGCGGGTACACCGCGTGCGAACTCGGACAATTCCTCGCGCGCGTCGGCGCAAAGACGACCGTCATCATTCGCAGCGGACATCTACTGACCGAAACCGACGACGACATTGGCGATGAATTGACGAACTGCTTCCGTCGCGAGGGGATCGACGTCGTTACGCACGCGCTGCTGCAGCGCGTCGAAGTTCGCAACGGTTTGAAGGTCGTGATTGCGAGCGTTGACGGCCAAGAGCTTGAGTTTGCCGCCGAAGAAATCTTCTACGCGCTCGGGCGCGTGCCGAACGTCGAGGGATTGGCCCTCGACGCCGCGGGCGTCAATTTCCATGCGGTTTCGGGAATCGATGTGGATTTGGAACTTCGTACGAGTAATCCGGACATCTTTGCCGTCGGCGATGTGACCGGTGATTTCGCGCTCGTCCACGTCGCGATCTACCAGGGTGAGGTTGCAGCGCGCAATGCCGTCGACGGGACGAAAGAAGAAGCCGACTACCGCATCATCACCGCGCATACCGTCTTTAGCGATCCGCAAGTCGCGATCGTCGGTGCAACCGAAAAATCGCTCGTGCGCGCCGGCACGCCGTACGTTCGCGGACGCTACGATTTCGCCGAGCACGGGAAAGCGATGTGTCTGAACAAGACCGATGGCTTCGTGAAGATGATGGCCGAGCCGTTTACCGGCGAGATTCTCGGCGCCGCAATCATCGGTCCGCAGGCATCCGAGCTGATTCATGAGGTAATCGTCGCGATGAACTACCACGCAACGGTCGAGCAGTTCATGCGCATTCCGCACCTTCATCCGACGCTTGCGGAGATTTGGACGTATCCGGCGGAAGAGTGTGCGGCGCAACTCGGCCTCAAAGGCCCCGTCGATCAGATGATCGAGGTCGCGACGAGTGGAACCGCCGGTTAAGGTCACCGAGACCCCGCGCGTCGGAGACGTCTGCATCGTTCAGGTGCAGCCCGCGAAGGGGCGGTACACCGAAAACCTCGAGAGCATCTCCGAAACGTTTTCACAACTCGTGCGCGACTCGGCGGCTCCCGATATCGTCGTATTGCCGGAAGCGGCCACAACGGGATATTTCCTCGAGGGCGCCGTGTACGATCTCGCGCTTCCTGCTCCCCGTTTTGCGGCGGATCTCGCGCGCGCGTGGGAAGGCGGCGCGGGAGAAACGCCGGTTGAGCTCTGCTGCGGATTCTATGAAAATGACGGCGGAACGTACTACAACAGCGCGATGTACTTGCACGTCGGCGGCGGAAAGCACGAGATCGTGCACGTGCACCGCAAGATGTTCTTGCCGACCTACGGTGTTTTCGACGAAGAACGCTTTCTTTCGCGTGGACGGCGGCTCTCGGTGTTCGAAACGCGGCTCGGCCGCGCGGCCATGTTGATCTGCGAAGACTCGTGGCACGCGATCATGCCGACGATTGCGGCCGTGAAAGGCGCGCGGATCATCATCGTGCCGTCGGCATCTCCCGGTCGCGGCATCGAAGGCGACGGCGAACTGACGTCCATCACTCGCTGGCGCGAACTATTACGCGCAATTGCAGCGGAGCACGGCGTGTACGTTCTCTACGCGGGCCTCACCGGGTTCGAAGGCGGGAAAGGAATGACGGGATCGTCATCGGTCATCGATCCCTGGGGACGCGTGCAAGTCGAAGGCCCCGATATCGGAGAGTGCGTCGTGCGTGGCTTCATCGATCCGCGCGAAGGCGATCTCGCTCGTGCGAGTTTACCGCTGCTCGGCGATTTGAGCGCCGTGTTGCCGGATTTGATTCTCGATGAAGAACTGCCGCTGCCGAAAGGCCGCCAATGAAACAGTTCAAAGAAGTGACGGCATCGCTGGACGGCGTGCTTCGCGGGCCGCGCATCAATGGTGAACTTGCGACGCGATGGCTCGTTGCGTTTCTCCACGACGAGTTAATCGCGCGCCGCAAGATTGAGCGCGCGGTCGTCGGCCTCTCCGGGGGAATCGATTCCGCGGTTACCGCATTTCTGTGTGCGCGCGCGCTGGGGCCCGAAAACGTCTATGCGTTTCGCATGCCGTACCGCACATCGAGTTCCGCAAGCGTCTCCGACGCGCAGCTGGTCGTCGATGCGCTCCGCATCCATTCGCGTACGATCGAAATCACCGGCGCGGTGGACGGGTATCTGCAGTTCGAACCCGACGCCGACGCACGCCGGCGCGGCAACGTCATGGCGCGTACGCGAATGCTCGTGCTCTTCGATCAGTCGGCGAAGCTCGACGCGTTACCGATTGGAACGGGCAACAAAACGGAACGTCTGCTGGGATACTTTACCTGGCACGCCGACGATACGCCGCCGGTCAATCCGCTCGGCGATCTCTTCAAAACGCAAGTCTGGGATCTCGCGCGCTATCTTGGTGTTCCGGAAGCGCTGATCGAAAAGGCCCCGAGCGCAGACCTGGAAGCGAATCAAACGGACGAAGGTGATCTGGGCATCACGTACGCCCAAGCGGATGCAATCCTCGCGCAGATGCTGCTCGGCTATAGCGATGCGCAACTCGTGGAGCGCGGTTTTAACGAGCGCGACGTTGCAACCGTGCGCCGCCGCGTTGACTCGACGCACTGGAAACGTCACTTGCCGACGACGGCCATGCTGACGAATACCGCAATCAACGAGTTCTACTTGCGTCCCGTGGATTTCTAAAGATGCCGACGCTCGATCAAGCCGTGTTTTTTCCGGTAAGCCTGAATCTGATGGGCCGGCGCTGCGTCGTGATCGGCGAGCGCGACGACCGCGAAGCGATTGAAAAAGAAGCGGCATTGCGCGAGTCGGGTGCCGACGTTTTCTGGATCACGGAGCCGGCGACGCTGCGTGATGACGACGTCGTCGACGCATTCTTCGTCATCTCGACGCCGCAAGATGCGCAGCTTTCGGCGCGGTTGCGCGCGCTAGCCGATCGTCACCGGTTTCTGTTGTGCTGCATCGATCAGCCGCGGTACGGCTTCGTCGCGATGGCCGCGATCGCGAAAGCGGGATTCGTACGCATCGCCATTTCGACGACGGGGCTTGCGCCGCGCGTCGGCAAACGATTGAAGATCCGTCTGCAAGAAGCAATGGACGCGACTTTCGCGCGCTTCATCGACTGTTTGGCGACGCAAAGGACCAGAATCAAAGTTGCGCATCCCGCCGCAGAAGAGAGCGCGATTCGCCGCAAGGCAATGATCGATGCCGCGGACGGCTTCGACGTCGACGTCAGGTTCTCGTACCCGCAATGGTTCGAGGATGAAGTAGAAGGAATGCGTCCGCGTGTCGCTCGCCGTTGAACTCGTCGCTGTTGGTACGGAGTTGCTCCTCGGGCAACTGACCGACACGAACACCGCCTTTATCGCGCAACAATGCGCGGGCGCGGGGATCGACGTGCTTGGGACGCACACGATCGGCGACAATCGAGTACGTATTGCAAATACGTTGCGCGCAGCGCTCGAACGCGTGGACGGCGTCATAACAACCGGCGGACTTGGGCCGACCGTCGACGACTTGACGAAAGAAGCGGTCTGCGACGCGCTCGGCCTCGACACCGAATTGCACGAACGTTCGCTGCAGCAGATGCAAGAATTCTTTGCAAAGATCGGGCGGGAAATGCGCGAGAACAATCGCAAACAAGCGGAGGTGCCTCGCGGGAGTTTCGTGCTGGAAAATCCTCGAGGCACGGCTCCAGGCTTCGTCGCGTTCGCGCCGTCGGGGAAGTTCATCGCATCGATGCCCGGCGTGCCGCGCGAGATGAAACCGATGTTGACCGACCTGCTCGTCCCGTTTCTGCGCGAGCGATACGATCTGCGCAACACAATTTTTACGCGCGTCTTACACACGATCAACGTCGGCGAATCGGAGATCGATCACCGAATCGCCGATCTCTTCCGCGCCGGCGAGAATCCGAAGATCGCCGTGCTCGCGCATGAAGGCATGTGCGACGTCAAGATCATGGCAAAGGCATCGTCGCGGGAAGAAGCCGATGCGATGATCGCGCCGCTCCAGCAGCAAATCGAAGAACGTCTCGAGGGATTTATCTTCGGTGCCGATGAGGCGACGATTGAATCGGCCATCGCGGATTTGCTGCGCAAGCAAGGTGCGACGATCGCCACCGCGGAGTCGTGCACCGGCGGCCGCATTGCGTCGCGGCTGACGCGCCTCTCCGGTTCGTCCGAAACGTTTTGGGGCTCCGTGATCGCGTACGACAATTCGGTGAAGATCGGAGAGCTTAGCGTCTCCCAGCAGACGCTCGCTCGCTTTGGTGCGGTAAGCGAACAAACAGCCCGCGAGATGGCCGAAGGCGTTCGGCGCCGGCTGCATACCACCTACGGCATCTCGACGACTGGAATCGCGGGTCCGACGGGCGGGACGCCCGAGAAGCCGGTCGGACTCGTGTGGTTCTCCCTGGCTGATGCAGAACGCACGACAGCGCGCTCGTTCACGTTCTCAGGCGACCGCGATGCGGTCCAGCGGCGCGCAACCGTTATGGCGCTCGGTGTCTTATGGCGCGAACTTCGTACTCCCACTAACGAACGCCTCATGTAATATCAACGTTCTCGGGGTAGGCTACAAGCTCGGAGGCTGGTCTAACGTGCGATCCTTACAACCGATGGCTCTTATTGCGACGTTCTCGTTGCTTCTGTCCGCGTGCGGCGGCGGTGGCGGCGGAACGCCGCCGACCCAGGCACCGCCGACGATCGGCCCGACGTCGCAGCCGTCGACGAACCCCTCATCGTCACCGTCGCCCACCGCGTTTACATGTCCGACTTCACTGACAAGCGCCGCCGCAGTCGCGCCCGCGCCCCCCGCCACAACGATGGCGATGCGGCGCATGTTCGGCGGACGCCGTCCCGCGCAGAGTGCGAGCGGCCTCCTGGCGGTCACCTATGCATCGCAATCAGCAAATCCTGACTCGGCGCTTCGCAGCCGAGCCGCAAGCGCCGGCGCGCGAATGGTGGCCGGATTGAACTTCGATCGCATCGGCCGGGTCGTGCGCGTCGTGCGTGTCGAGAACGGAAATGCCGAGTCCGTCAAATCACAGTTACGAAGCCTTCCAGGCGTCATCGCCGTTAGCGACGTGCATCGCGTCTATCCGCATACGAAGGGCGCCACGCTTACAAACGATCCGTACTTCGCCGGTTCCACCGGTACGTCGGCGCCGCTCTATCAGACGTCGTCTACCGGCGGACAGTGGGATATGCACGTCGAGCAGCTCGAGCACGCATTTTCATACGGCGAGGGGTCGACCAGCGTGAAGCTGGCGATCGTCGACACGGGTGAAGATATCACGCATCCGGATTTGGCGGCGGCCAACATCGTTCGCACGCAATGCTTCATCTCGAACGCGAACGGCTCGGTCCAAAGCACGGGTTCATTCGTTACCGACCCCGATGGCCACGGTACCGATGTGACCGGCATCGCGGCGGCCGCAATCGGCAACGGCTACGGCTTTGCGGGCGACGCGGGGCATGTCGGACTGATGCTGTATCGCGTGTTCCCGACGCCCGACGACTCGTGCGCGAATCCGGGCAGCAGCGAGACGCAGTGCGGTTCGTCGACGCTCGATATTGCAAGCGCGATCAACGATGCCGTTTCGCACGGCGTAAACGTCATCAGTTTGAGCCTCGGAGCAGACGGTACGACCTGTACCAACGGCGCCGATCCCGATTCGCTCGAAGGCAATGCTATCGCGAACGCGATCGCACATAAGGTGATCGTCGTTGCGGCGAGCGGAAACGATAACGGCGCATCCGTCACACCGCCGGGCTGCGACACCGGCGTCATCGCGGTCGGCGCGAGCGCGTACAACGACGGCGTGGCGAATTCGAGCGGCTTCACCGGCAAGCGTACGGAGTACGTGACGAGCTATTCCAACTTCGGCTCGACGAATGCATTGCATAGCGCATCGTCATGGGGCATCGTTGCGCCGGGCGGCGACGGAGACAACAATGCGTCGATCGACTACCTACACTGGATCGAGAACATCTGGACGTCAACGCCGGCGACTCCCAATTTCGCCGGAACCTGCGGGACGGACTCATTCGGGGGCGCCAACGATTGCCGCATCCTCATTGCCGGTACGTCGATGTCGACGCCGCACGTTGCCGGCGCGGCCGCATTGATTCTCTCGGTCAACGCGCCGGCGTATGGTTCACCCACAGCGATGAAGCAATTGCTGTGCTCGACCGCGGACGACATCGGAGACGCACATCAGGGATGCGGACGACTCAACGTGTATCGCGCGATGGCGATCGCCTCCGGCGATCCGAATCCGCCTCCGTTCTAAGACGCGGTCGTGTATCCGATCGCGGCCAGCACGCGCTGGGTTTCGAGGCCCTCCTCAAACGTGGGGAGGGCGCTCGTGCCTGTTTCGATCTGCTTGATCCATTCGTCGTAGAGTTCCATGAGCAGCGGAACGTTCGCGTTGATGCTGACGAATTTCGCATACGGCGACGGCTTGCATTCGAGTTCGTTGGTTTCTTCATCGTCGACCGTGAAGAGCGTCATATCCGCGATCGTCTTTCCGCTCGCGACCGCGGTGCGGTTTTCCGCGTGCACGGCAAGCGTAAAGGAATCGACTGCCGCGGTGCCCTCGACCGTCAACCGGCCGATCAATCCGTCGCCGTAATCGAGCAGCGCGAATGCGCCGTCGTCGGCGGTGCTCGTGAAGGCGCCGTTTGCATCCTTGCGCTGCGCGTTGGCCGTTCGCAGAAAACCGGTGACCGATTTAGGGGCGCGACCGACGGTCCAGTTTGCGCTGTCGATCACATGCGACAGCAGCGCACCGGCAATGCCGCCGCCGCGTTCGCGTTCGAACCACCATCCGCGTGCCCGCGTGCCTCCGCGCCGTAGGAACGTCCCGAGTTGCGTGACTTCGATCTCGCGCATCGGCGCGAGGTGGCCGTTCTCGACCAATTGCTTGATCGCCATACGCTGCGGGACGAAGCGGAATTCGTGCGCGATGCCGCATGCAGTTTGCGCATCGAGTGAGGCTGCGAGCATCTCTTCGGCTTCCTCGACGTTGAGCGCGAAGGGCTTTTCGCAGAGCACGTGCTTGCGTGCGTCGAGCCCGGCGAGCACGTCATCGCGATGCGCGAACGGCGGTGACGCGACGACGACGCAATCGAGTTCGCAGCCCTCGACCATCTCGGCGGCGCTCGAAAACGCATGCGGAATATTTCGCTCCTTAGCGACCGCCTGCGCGGAGGACGGCGATGCGAGTGCGACGACCTCGAAGCGCGGATGCGCGAGCAGAGCCGGAAGATGAGCTTTCACGCCGAAGCCGGCGCCGCTGATGCCAACGCGATAGGTTTTCACAGTTCCTCTCTGATAATGTCGAGAGCGCGAATGAGCACGGGTTCATCGATGACAAGCGGCGGTGTGATCGAGAGCACGTCGCCGGCCGCTCCCGCCTGAAGAAGAATAACGCCGCGCGCCAAAACCCGTTTGACGACACGATCCGCGTCCGCGGCGCTGCGAAGCTGCAGGCCCCACATCATGCCGCGGCCGCGTACGGCAACCACGTTATCATGCGCGAGCAGACGCTCGAGCCGTGAGCCAAGCAGTTCGCCGAGCTCGTGCGCGCGTAGGGGAAGATGGCCGCGTTCGAGTTCCTCAATCGTTGCCAGCGCGGCAGCGCAGCCCATCGGATTTCCCAAGTACGTCGAAGTGTGCAACGCTTCGCCGGTCGAACGCGGCCACATGTCCATAATTGCAGGCCGCGCAACCGCCGCGCTGATCGGAAATCCGCTGCCCATCGCTTTGCCGATGCAGATAATGTCCGGCACGATCGCTTCGGCTTCGCACGCGAACCAGTAGCCCGTGCGGCCGAAGCCGGTATAGATCTCGTCGACGATCATTAGAATGCCGCGTTCATCGCAGAACCGGCGAACGTGCGCGAGATAACCTTTCGGCGGCAGAATGCAGCCGCCGCGGCCTTGCAGCGGTTCGACGATCAGTGCCGCCACGTCGCTGCAGTCACCGGCTTGGCGTTCGAGCTTCGCGGTTGCATCGGCGAGCGATGCCGTTTGCGCATCGGGATAGTCGAGCAACTTCGTGACGTTCGGAACGACGCCGCGAAACGGCTCGGCGAATTTGCCGATGCCCGACACCATAAGCGCGCCGAGCGACAGTCCGTGATACGCGCCGTGGTACGCGAGAAACCGGTGCTTTGCGGTCGCCATGACCGCCGTTTTCAAGGCTGCTTCGACGGCTTCGGATCCCGTCGTAGCAAGAAACGTTTTGCTCAAACCCGTCGGCAGCAAGCGCGCAAGGCGTTCCAGTAAACGCGATCGCACTTCCGTCGGATGCACGTCGCCCATCCCGTGCATCAGCGTATTGGCTTGGAGTGTGATCGCGGCGGTCACGGTGGGATTCGAATGACCGACACTTGCGACCCCGAACGCCGACGTCAGATCGATGAAACGGTTACCATCGACGTCCGTCACCGTGGAACCGGACGCCGATTCCCAGAAGACGGGAAACTCTTCGCTCAAGTACGTGACGTTCTGCGATTCGTACTGCGCAAGTTGCGCCTGCAATGCAGCAGTGCGCGGTCCGGGAATCGCACCACGGACGGCTTCGAACTCATTCTTCACGTTTCCAGGCTTACCCAACGGACAAAGTCTGCGATGCGCGCGCGTCCGCCGTGATTTCCGCTTGCCGGCGGGCGCTGCAGTTCACCGAATGTCGTGACCCGATTGGCGCCGAGTGCAAGCGCTGCATCGACGATGTCGTCTCGAACGCCCGCGACGGCGATCGCTTCCAGCGGAAGCTCATGACGGCGAACGTATGCTACGGCATCGTCGGGCGAAGTGACGGTATGTACGGCGAGGGCACGCGGGAGAAATGCCGGCGGTTCGCTGTGCGGCGGATCGAGAACCGCGAGATAACTCGCGCCTTCGTCCGAAAACACTGCGCCGCGGCCGATCGCGGAACGGAACGCCGCGAGGTTGCGCGCGCTGGCAATTCGAGCGTTTGCCCGCGCGTCACGGGCGCCAGGTGGAAACTCGATTGCGGCGCGTTCGACTGCTTCGGCGAGTAGTCCGCAGAAGCGTTGCGGTGTGACCGCTCCGCCCTCTTCGACGAAGAGCGCATGCAACGACAGGCAGCCTTCGCTCTCGTAGAGCACGAGATCGCGCGCCGCGCCGTCGGCAATCGCTTTCGCGTTTGCCTCATCGCTCAGCGCATCCCGGCCCGCATAGCCGATCGTCGCCTTCGATCCGTAGGCGATAAACGTGCTCGGCACTGCCGTTTGCGCGATGCGCGTCAGCGTCGTATCGTTACCGAACGCAACGACGACGTTAAATTGCGCGAGGTCGACGGCATCGTCGTCGCCGCTCCACGTTTGCGCGCGCGCCGCCGAGCGGAACTCATCGAGTTCATCGCACAACGTGGAGAAGAAGGCGCGCACGAGCCCGTCTTCGCGATCTTTCACCAGAACGTCGCATTTCGCGCAAAGCGCAAAAACCGCCGGAAGAATCGCGACGCCCACCGTCGTACGGCTCGAAATGACGCACACCGATCCAACGGGACGCGCCGACGCCTTGCTTCGCGACTTGCGTTCGACGAAGCCGTCGAGAATCTCGATCGCGCCGAGCTCATTCTCGATCGTCGCTCCAAGATCGGGCGCGTCGATCGACTGGAATAGTTGATCGAGTGCGTACTCGATCACCGGAATTGAGTATCCGGTGCGAGCAGCGATCGGGTCGAGAAGGCGCACGCGTGGCGGGAAATCGGCGTCGGCCCAACGCGCTGCCGCGTCGGAAACCGCCGCAATAATCCGCCGTGCGGGCACGGCGGCAAGTGCGGTCATCCCATCATCTCAACACGAGGTCTTCGGCCGTTAACGAACACCCGCGTAACGATGCGTCGGCGTCGCGTCCCATCAAGACGATCCGTTGCCCGTAGGTCGACGGCTCGAACTCGACGCCGAGATCTTCGGTTTGGATAGCCATGCACGACGAACGGTTAGCGAGATCTACGTGCACCAGCGCGCCGACCGTTCCGTATGGCAACGAGTTTCCGTTCGCGCCGACTACGCGGGCGCGCAACCACGGCGGCGGTGTCTTATAGCGCGGTTCGGTATCGTGTTCGAGCGCCCGGCGCACGAACACGTCGTCGTAGTACTGCGAACTCAGTTCCGTCATGCCGTACTCCGAAATGATCGTGCCGAGCGTTGCACCGAATCGTTCGGCCGTCGTCCGGTACAATTCGAATCGGTCGACGTAGCGCGAGCGCCCTTTAAACCCGCCGGTCTCCATAATGCGCGAACCCGACGGAAGCGCGAAGTATCGCGAGCGATCGTCGAGCGCATCGAGCAGATGCACGAGCGCGAATGACGTCGTTGCGATGCACAGGGGACGGTCGTGATCCACGGCGGCTTCGAGTTCCGCGATAAGCGCCTCGATGTCGAGCACACCGTTGTTGATGAACCAGCCGGTGTGCCCGTCGCCGAACTCCTCCGAGACCTTGGCCATCATGTACCCGAGCGACGAATGCGGAATCTCCGCGGGATCCGGCACGAGGTTCAAGTAACGCAGCGGCGTGTGGTCCGGCAGCATGAATGCAGCGAAACTCGCGAGGAGCGAGGCGTCGTAGAGCGCCGTCGTTTCCATGTAATGGCGACCGCCTTCGCCGCGCGTGGTACCGCTCGTTTCGAATACGACGGCCGCAGTATGCGGATTGAACGTTGCAAGCGTCGCTTCTTTGAACGCGGTGCTCGGCAGCGGCGGAATCTCTTCCCACGACGCCGGAAGCTTCTCGCGCGTGAAGCCCAGCGAGGCGCAATAGTGCGCGTACGGCGTATTGTGATGTAGCTGATATCGAAAGATGTTCAAGGCGAGATCGTTGAACTCGCCGTCGGTCATCAGATCTCCCGTGGTGCGCCAGCGCTCGATATACCGCAGGAGCGTTTCATCGAGCTGCCGCGATTCATCCGGATACGAGATCACGGTCGTCCACCTTCATGCATTTGTCGACAACGACGTCTAAACCGGCCTTATCTGCGCGGCCGATTGCCTCCTCGTTGATAACGCCGAGCTGAAACCAAATAGCCTTCGCGCCGACTGCAACAGCCTCGTCGACGAGCGGCAAGACCTCCGACGGTCTACGAAAGACGTCGACGACATCGGGAGCGCCGCGTTCCGCGGCATAGGCGGTGAGACTTGGATACGCCTTGACGCCGTCAAGGTCCGTGAGCGCCGGCGCGACCGGTGTGGCGTCATAACCGTGCGCGCGCAGGTATGCGAAGACTTCGTGGCTCGGCCGGTCCGGTTTTGCGGACGCGCCGACGACCGCGACCGTTGAACTGCGCTCCAGGAGCGCCTTGCGCTCGGCCGCCGAGGTAAGAATCATGAGGCCGGGATTCTTCGTCATGCGCCAAGAACCGCTTGCCTATGGGGATGACACTCACCGAAAAAATTCTGGCCCGCCACGCCGGTCTCGATCGCGTCGAACCGGGTCAGATCATCAACGCGAACGTCGACCTGGTGCTCGCGAACGAACTCTCCGCCGCCGTCGCAATCGGCGTCATGCGGGGCATGAAAGGCGCGTCGAACGTCTTCGATCGGGACAAGATAGCACTCGTCGAGGATCATTTCGTTCCGGCAAAAGACGCGCAATCCGCGAAGCTTGCAAAGCTGATGAAAGACTTTGCCGCCGAGCAGAAGATTACGCATTTCTTCGACGTTGGACGCGGCGGAATCGAACACGTCGTGCTTCCGCAAGAAGGATTGGTAGCGCCCGGTGAGGTCATCGTCGGCGGCGACTCGCACACGTGTACCTACGGCGCTCTCGGCGCGTTCGCAACCGGCATGGGCTCGACCGACATCGCGGCGGCGTTCGTGCTCGGCGAAGTTTGGCTCAAAGTTCCGGGCACGATCAAGATCGTGTACAACGGCGAGCTCGGCCGCATGGTGTACGCAAAGGACGTGATGTTGCGTACCGTCGGGGAGCTCGGTATCGACGGCGCGACGTATCGTGCGATCGAATATCACGGTACGACGATCGACAATCTCTCGATCACGGGCCGCTTCACGATGGCGAACATGGCGATCGAAGCCGGCGCGAAGAACGGGATCTTCCACGCCGATGAAAAAGCGATTGCGTTCGTGAAAGAGCGCACCGATCGTCCGTTCCTCCTCGAGCGCGCCGACGCGGACGCAACGTACGAACGTGTCATCACCATTGACGTGGACGAATTGGAACCGCAAGTCGCGTGTCCGCACACTCCCGACAACGTACATCCGATTTCGGACGTCACGCGTGACGACATCACGGTCGATCAAGTCTTCATCGGTTCGTGCACGAACGGCTACATCGACGATCTGCGCATCGTCGCGAAGATTCTCGACGGAAAGAAGATCGCGTCGACCCTGCGCGTGATTGTGAACCCGGGTTCGCAAGAAGTGTGGATGCAGGCGGCAACGGAAGGCGTTCTGACGACGCTTGCCGCGGCAGGCTGCGCGGTGAACACGCCCGGATGCGGCGCGTGCTTCGGAGGTCACATGGGCACGCTCGGCGACGGCGAACGCGCGATCTCGACGACGAATCGCAACTACGTCGGCCGCATGGGCTCACCGAAGTCGGAAGTCTATCTCGCGTCGCCGGCAACCTGCGCCGCGTCAGCGCTCACCGGTAAAATCACCGATCCTCGCGTCCTCGAGCTCGCCGGAGTATAAATGGAAAGCAAACTCAACGGAACCGCTCACAAATACGGCAAGAACGTCGACACCGACGTCATCATCCCCGGCAAGTACTGCAACATCATCGATCCGGTCGAGCTCGGCAAGCACGCACTCGAGGGACTCGATCCGGAATACACAGCGAAGATGAAGTCCGGCGATATCATCGTTGCCGACACGAACTTCGGCTGCGGATCGAGCCGCGAAGTCGCACCGATTGCGATCAAAGGCTCCGGCACGTCCGCGGTCATCGCGAAAAGCTTCGCGCGCATTTTCTATCGGAATGCGCTGAACATCGGGTTGCCGATTTTCGAATCCGCCGAAGCGGTGGAAGGCATCGACGACGGCGACGTGATCGAAGTCGAGCCGGCGTCGGGCATTATTCGCAACACCACCAAAGGCACGGAATATAAATCCGCGGAGTTCCCGCCGTTCATGCGCGAATTGATTGACTCCGGTGGTCTCGTTCCGTATGTCGAACGGCGGCTAGCTTCGAAGTCCTGAGCACGTAAAAACGCCTCGGCGCTCCATTCGCAGGCCACCTCGTTCGAACGAGAAAAAGAAGAAGCGCTCGCGATCCGCGAGCGCTTCTTTATTTGTCATCCTGAGCTTGTCGAAGGATTATCGCGGCGGATACCCGTTGCTCGGTGATCCGAGACCGCCGGGCTGCGCGTTGATATTGTCGCTCCACTTTTCTTTCGGACGATATGCAGCGGTGAACGGCACTTGTTCTTGCGCGTCGGTCAACATGCCGAGCATATCGGTCGTTCCGTCGACGCGGCCTTCGAGAAGAATCGTCGAGCCGTTGGCGAGCGAAACGACGAGACGTACGTTACGTCCGTCGATCGAACCCGCGAGTGGATACTTCCTTTTATCTTGCGTGAGATACGTGCCGCTGATGGCCGCTCCCGTCTGCTTCAAGTTGAAGTGCTCGTATTCGGTGTTCGCGCCGCGTTGAATTTGCAATTCCCACACGCCGTCGAGACCTTTACGATCGTCAGGCGGCGGCGACGGTGTCGCACTTGGGTTTGCACCGGGTGATGCACTCGACGACGGCTTCGGTCCGAAAAGACCGTTGAGCGAACCGTTCGGATCATCCGTCGGTGCAGTGGCGGGCGATTGCGAGCCCGGCGGTGGTGTAGATGCTGCCGTTCCGGGCGATGTTGTATTCGTCGTCGACCCACCGGGAGGCGGCGGGGGCGGAGGAGGAGGAGGCGCAACTGCGAGAAGCGCGAGCGCCGCTGTGAGAACGAGAACCGGGTATTTCACGTCGGCGAAACTTCGGGAGCCGCGGACGGAATCATCCGAGGTTCGCGAGGTAATGGTATGCGGTGAAGACCCGTGTCGATATTCGCGGCCGCTTGGATTGTGCGAACGTCAGCCGAAAGCGCTTGTACGGGCGCCGACCATGGCGGGCATTGCAAGTCGAACGAATTCCAGCCGTGCCACTGCACGGTCGTCGTTGTACCAAAGGAAGCGCTCTTCATACAGCGGCTGGGCCTACCGGGATCCTGCCGTGCAGCTCGCACGTTCGTGAAAAAGCTTTTCGCCACGGACGGGTCAACTGCGAAGCTCTTGCCGGGACCGTCCATACGGCCCATCACGACCTCGCCGTGTCCGTCGGACCAGACCTTGATGCTATAGGCAGCCGTATTGGTCGATCCCGAGTTGCGAATGACCGCGCCGTCCGGCTGGGCTGCTGCTGTCGCCACCAAGGCTACTGCCGCGACGGCGCCGATCGCGAGTCCGACAAGGAAAAGTTTCTTCATTCATACCTCCGCGTGGATGCCTACCTCAATAACGCTTGCTCAGCTCCACCCGTTCGGTGCCTCACGAATCCCTCATTTTCCATGCCTACAAAAGTCGCTTTGACACCCCTGCTATAATCATGGGGCTGTGAAACAGAAGACTCACCCCAACTGGTACCCCGAGGCGCGCGTTCACTGCGCGTGCGGCAACACGTTCACGACCGGCTCGACGATGAAAGAGATCGGCGTCGAGATCTGTTCGGCGTGCCATCCGCTCTTCACGGGCCAACAGAAGCTCGTCGACACCGCCGGACGCGTTGACAAGTTCAACCAGCGCGCCGCGGCGGCTGAGAAGAAGAAGCAGGAAGCTGCATCGCGTCAGGCCGCCAAAGAGGCGAAGAAGGCCGCCGCAGAAGCTTAGCTCCGCCGCTACATCTTTGAGACGAGCCGTTCTGCGGCTCGTCTTTTCTTTGCCCTCGCACGTAAACGCACATGGCTGAATTAACACCGACCGTACTTGCACGACTGGATTCGACCGTACGACGCTTCGACGAAATCGAGGCGAGCTTGGCTAATCCCGCCGGCGGCTTCGATCAGGCGCGTTACACCGCGCTCGTGAAAGAGCGATCGCAACTCGAAGACACGGTCAACGCGTATCGAGGCTATCGCAAGACGCTCGACGATCTGCGCGCCAACGACGCGTTGCTGCGCGAGACGAGCAACGATCCCGAGTTGCGCGAACTCGCGGAAGAAGAAGCGAAGGAGCTGCGCGCGCGCCGCCACCAGCTCGAAGACGAACTACAAGTATTGATGATCCCGAAGGATCCCAACGACAACAAAGACGTCTTCATCGAAATCCGGGCGGGTGCCGGTGGCGACGAAGCCGCGATTTTTGCGGGCGACCTCGCGCGCATGTACATGCGCTATGCAGAGTCGCATAGCATGCGTGTGGAGCTCGTGTCGGAAAATGAGAGCGACGCGGGCGGCTATAAGGAAATCGTCTTCGGCGTGCGTGGTGACTCACCGTATCGGTACTTCAAACATGAATCCGGCGTGCATCGCGTTCAGCGCGTCCCGGCGACGGAGGCGCAGGGCCGGGTTCACACGTCGACCGCGACGGTTGCGGTGTTACCGGAAGTCGACGAAGACGTCGACATCGACATCAAGTCGACAGACTTGCAAATCGACACGTATAAGGCGTCCGGCGCCGGCGGTCAGTACGTCAACAAGACGGAATCCGCTATTCGCATCACCCACGTTCCGTCTGGGATCATCGTGGCTTCACAGCAAGAGCGTTCGCAAACGCAGAACCGCGAAAAGGCGATGCACGATGCTGCGCGCGATGCTTTACGAACGCCAGCAACGGGAAAAAGAAGAAGCGATGGGATCGTTACGCCGCAGCCAAGTCGGTACCGGCGACCGCTCCGAGAAGATTCGCACGTACAACTTCCCGCAAGACCGCGTAAGCGATCACCGTATCAACCAAAACTACGGCAACATCCGCGGAATCATGGACGGCTCCATCAATCCGATCATCGACGATTTGCTTAAAGACGAACAAGCGCGACTGCTCGCGGGCGAAGACGACCAGCGCAGCGCGTAACGCGATAGTCCAAACGGCTCAGTGTCATCCTGAGCCACCCCAGTGTCATCCTGAGCTTGTCGAAGGACGCGCATTTCATTAGCTAACGGTTCGTCCGTGATCTCACAGGTCAACACGGCGAAAGCCTCGCTCGTAACCGTAGCGCGAACGAGCAGTGCTCGCGAATTTACGGCGCTTCCGGGTCGTCGCCTTACGTTGAACCAACGAACGGCTGCTACAACATCGGATGGTTCAACAGCGAGCGTTGTTTTGAGTGGACGCAAGTCACGCCGTCGCGCGTCGAGACCATGGTCGTTACAACGCGAAGATCAAGGCGGCGGCTCCCAACAGCATCATTCCCGTTCCGGCCGTTGCAGTGTTGGTCGCAGCCTGTGACTGCTGTTGCGGTGTGAGCGGCGCCGGGGCCGAGAAATGTATCGACCGCAGCCCGATGGTCTGCGTCTCCCACGTGATGCGGGCGGCGAGTTTTGTCATCGTCCATATCGACGGTGCGTCGTGGTGTTCGGGAATGGGTTGTATGAGGGGTTTGGTGTCCTGCGGTGTCGGCATCAATGGCGGTGGCCCGACCGGCAGCGGATCGACGATCGGGTGTACGAGCGGTTTATTGTCCTGCGGTGTCGGCATCAACGGCGGTGGCCCGACCGGCAGCGGATTGGCGATCGGATGAATCAGCGGTTTATGATCTTGCGGAACGGCCATGCGTGGTGTCGCGTTCGGTTGTATTTGCGGGCTTTGAACAAACACGTCACTTGGGTCCATACCGATGCCGGTCAGCGCGTCCTTGACCAGTTTCGCTTCGGGTGATTTTCCTTCACGAATAGCATCGCGAATCGCTTGGTTCAGGCGGTTTGCGAGGTCACGGGGATTCCCGGTTGTGTTTCGCATCGCATTGCGCGCGTCTCGCGTGATGGCTTCGAGTTCTTTTACTTCTGAGAAACGCCGCGTCAGCATTTCGCCTGCCGCTTTGCGAAATGCCTCGAGGCCCTGATTCTTCGCATCCTGAAGCGATATCTGCGGCTTAGCGGGCGAAGGGTTCTGATCGACGAGGTCGTTCTTGGTATTGCGGTTCGTGTACTTTTCCAAGAATTGCTTGTTGCCCGCATCGTCCCAGCGGCCGCCCTGCGAGACAGCGTTCGGCTCATCGATGTCGATGCGTAACCTCGTGCGCCAGGGGCGAGAATGCGTGACCGCATCCTCGAAGCTCTTGACGAGCTGGTCGACTTCCTCCGGCGTGAAAAAGTTATTCCGGCCGGTGGGATCGCGGAAACAGATCGGGTTGTTGCTGGCGTACGCGTAGAGGTTCGTCGAGTCGGTAAAGCCTGCCGGATCGCCGCGCGTCCAGCGTCCAAGCCACGGCGCGTAATAGCGCGCACCGCAGTAGTACAGAGCGTTTTCGTCGTCGCGCTCTTTGCCGATGTACCGATAGCGTTTCAGACTTACTTCCGCCGCGTTCGGCCCGGATTGCAACGACGTGCTGCCGAAAGGATAGTACTCTTCGTAGCTGATGAGATTGCCTGAATCGTCCGTTTCTAGACTCGACGATTCGATGTTGTTCGTGAATTGGTAGCGGATCGTCGTGCTCGGTACGACGGCACCCTCAGACGTATCGACCGTCTTTGTCTCGACGAGCGCGATACGCCGTTTATCGTCCATCACACACAGCGACCATCGCTCGAGCGACGTATTCCCTTTTGAATCGTACTCGCGATAGATTTCTACGAGGCCGTCAACGTAGAAACGCTCCTTGACTTTCTTCCCAGGCGCGGACTCGGTGACTTTACGAACGCGATTTCCGAACGCATCGTACACGTAGAACGTGATTACTCGGTTTCCGTTCGAAACCTGACGGCTGCTGGACTGCAGTTGATCCTTGAAATCCCACGTCATCAGCGGAAGATGTTGCATCGTGCGCATATTGCCGTTGGAGTCGTACGTGAACGTTTCAACGAACGTGCCGACTGAGGCTTGCGTCAAACGGTTGTTCTTCGCAGGTACGTTCGGCTGATCGTAGCTGTAGGCGCGGGTCCAAGCGCCGCCGGTCGCTGCGTGGGCGGCCTGTTGGAGGTTGCCGGCTGCGTCGTATTGGTACGTCTCCGTATATGGCCGCATCGCCGCTTCGTCGGTCGGCAACGGCTGCCCCATGCGGGGCGAATCGTCATACGTGGCTTGCGTTTGCGATACGAGTCCGATCAGCTCGCGACCGGATGCCTGCGAGAGCCGGTATAGGGCATCGTAGATGTAGCTTCCACCCGGCGTTGCCGGCTGATTGTTGAAGTATAGCGTCTGCTGCGCACCATCCGCGAGCGACGTCACGTTTCCCATTGGGTCGTAAGAGTAACTCAACTGCTGCAGTCGCGATGAATCGGATGTTCTAGTGGCGGTGATCGCAGTCAAGCGAAGCGTCTGCGGATCGTAACCGTACGCCTCGCTTGCAAGGTTTCCGGCCCCGAGTACCACGAGCGTGCGGCGTCCCTTCGCATCGTATTCGATGTCGCTAACGAAGGACGTCGTGGATTTCGCACCGCGCAGAGCGACGTTGAGGTGATTGAGCAGTTTCGCTTCGTTGTACGCAGGCACGATAACGCTTGCATCGGGCGCGGTTACTTGCGTCGGCCGATTGAGGGCGTCATAGGTCGTGGACGTCGTGAGAACGAGTGCATCCACGGCCGGCGAGACGGACCAGTCCGGCGACGTCGCATAGTCAACCAGGAACTGGCGCGTGGTTGTCAGCGGATTGCCTTTGAAGTCGAAGTCGGAGTTCTTGACGACGCCGGCGTCATCGGATTGGGTGTAGAGCCTTCCGCGTAGATTATGTTGCGTATCGTTCGGCTGTCCTTCGCCATAGATTGCGGATTCGGCGAGCCGCTCCGGCGAGGTCGGCAGCGTCGCAAAGAGTTTGACTTCGCGCTTCAACGCATCGTACGTGCGCCGGATTTGGTTTCCGTTGCTGTCCCATTGACGCATCATCGCGCCGCAGGCATTGAGGAGCGTCCAGCGCGTGCCTTCGTCGATGTTTACGCTTCGAATTCGACGGCCAAGCATGTCAACGGCATACGTCATCGCCGTACGATCGAGTGCGTCTGTGATTGAGCGCGTGTAGCTTTGCACGTCCTGGTTTACGAAAGTACGATCGTGACTCTCCGTGGTCGAAGCACCCGTCGTCGTTCGATTCCATGCAAACGTGACGAACGGCCGTCCGAGCGTATCGAGCCCGACAACTGTTGGGGTTCCTGCATGCGCTGACGTCTTTTTCGCTGCGTCTTTTTGCGCAGCATCGGTGCTCGAACTCCGTTGGCCGTACCACGTCGGCAGAACGTCTGTCGACGGCAGGCGCGAGAGATACGTACCAACGTCGCCGTCGGTCGTCGGATCCGCTATCAAGGCAGTGTCGTTTAAATCCCATGTCGTCATGCGCCATGGTTGCGTGATGACTTTCGACCATGATTGGTCCGCGTGCAGCATCGCGGCGCAGCGGCCGATCGGGTCGTAAAACGCCGTGGACGTCACACCGATTGCTGCACCGAATGCAAAGTCGTGCGAAGAATCGAAGAACGGCTCGTATTCGCGGACGATATTTCCCTTATTGTCGAAGATCTTCCAACCCGTACCGACCCAGCGAGGTTCGACCGTCGGACCGCCGTCGACGAGCGGCCCGGGCTCCGCCTGCACCTTGTTTTGAATGACGCGCGCGAATCCGTCGGAGAAAGCAAACACGAGTTGCAGCTTTGAAGCGACACCGTGCAGATCGCTCACGTGAGTCTCACGAAGAATCGACGCCGCGAAAATCGGGGGCGCGGCAGCGGGTGAACGCGAAAAGCGCCCGACATCGTAGACGACACGCGTCGTAGAATTCCCCAGCATCGCGGCGGCGTGCCCGGTGGGATCGTTGAAGAATGTGTCGATGTCTGCTTGCGGTGGATCGGCGACGAAGTTCGAGAGTACATCGCCGAGCGTTTCGGTCGTTTTACCCATGACCGCGGTCGCGACGAGCATGCAGAGCGCGTCGTACGCGGCCGCAGAGCGGTTCTGGTTCGCGTCCGTGACCATCTTGGGTTGCAACGCGCGATAGTCATACTGGAAGGAGAGGACATTTTGGACGGCATCCGTCGACGTCGCTACCAGCAGATCGTATGCGTCATATGTGACGACCGCATCGTTTCCGAACGAGTCCTCAAAGCGTAGCGGAATGAAAAAGTGCGTGGAAGCGCTGGCGAGCTCCGTTGCCGGCAAGTCCGAGGGACCCGGCGAATAGAACTGCCTGCCGGAGGGCATCCACCAATACCCGTCCATCTGTACGAAGCCGCCTTCGGTTTGTAAGATCGTCGAATCGGGCAGCAGGTTCGCCGCACCGTTCTTGAAGACGCCAAGGAGTCCGGGAGTGTAGATCGCGTTGTACCGTTCAAAGACAATGGCGCGCGATTGCAGTGTCCCAAGCGCAAGTGTCGCGCTCAAATCGTCCGCTCGATATATTGTGCGGCTCAGCTTCGTGGTACGGCGGTAGGGTGCAGCGGTTACCGCGCCGGTTGCGTCGACGTCTTCGAATGGAAGATCGTGCGCCCCGTCGGCCGCGAGCGCAATCTTTTGCGCGAGTTCGTCAAAGCCGAAGAGGTTCGTCGTGCCCGGTTGATTCGCATCAGGAACGATATGAATGAGTTCGAACGTCTGCAGTTGCGCCGGTGCAGGCGCGTGGTAAGCGTCCGCGCCGAGCACGGCGTTTGTAAACGAGGCGGCAGTGTATGTAACCATTGCACGGGATTGGACGGCGTTGTCATCCGCGGTAAAGTAGGGATCGGACTCGGTGAACCGGCGCGGATAGGTGATGCTTGCAGATTGCAGCTCGTTACCGTAGTCGTCGACGTCGAGCACGAGATGATGCGCCACGCGCGGATCGAATGCTGTTTGCCCGCTCTCTGAATAGAGTGTCCGGTCGTAATTCCACTCAAGCGTTTCGCGGTCGTGGCGGAAGAAGACGGGATATCGATTCATCCCAAACGGCTGCAGGCGCGTCACCGTAAAGTTATGTTCGGTAATTTGATAGGGCAACGAGGCGGCGGCCGTGCCGTCATCCGCGTAGACCTCTTGACGGAGCATCGCACCTTTGAGCGCTCGCATCGCCTCCCGCACCTCATCCGCGATCCACGCCGGGTCGATCACCGTATCGGGCAGTAACTCCGGTCCGCCTGTTTCGTGGAAATATTCGTGTTGAAAAACGCGCGTTACACGGCCTTCCAGGGCGAACACACCGGTATGGAACCAGGTCTTCACTACAACCGGCGGCACATAGGAAGCGACATCGATATTGGTCGAGTTCGGGAAGTTGGCTTGCTGCAGAACGCCGAGCTCGTCGGTATCACGTCGTTCGATCATTCCGAACCCGCGAAACTCGCGGTCGACCGGATCGAAATAGCCGTGATGGTACGCATACCGGCTCGTGAAGCGCGTGCGACTCACCGCATCGTCGATTTCAACACGTGAGACAACCTGAACCGGGAACGGCAGCCGTGTCACCCACGGCTGTCCCGCTTCGCGATCGGCCAAATAAAAGGCCGTCGACGGCGTGTACGTCACTCGGGTCTGCGCGCCGAGATTATTGCGCATGCTCACGAGGAGATGCGGCTTGGTCCCGCTCATAAAATCGATGTAGCGCATCGGTTGCCGCTCATCGATTGGCGCCGGCGTGGACCACACCAGGCACGATGTGCCGTTCCCCAGCAAGTCGACGGTTTCAACGTCGCAGATGTCGTCATAACGCGGCATCGCGTCGACGATCTGCGCGGCGCTCCACGCGTTGCCCGACTGGTTGGCGTAGACGTATGCGCCGTGCGACGTTACATAGATGAGATCCAGCGTTCCCGAGCCGTCGATGTCCGCGAGGCGGCAACGGAGGGGATCGAAAAGATCCGGGGCATCGAGCATCGGCGCGTTGTCCATCGTCACCTTTGCACCGAAGCGGCCGTAACCCAGGTTTGGCCAATAACAGATCTCGGCTTCATTGATACGCACGATGTCGTGGAGGCCGTCCCCCGACATGTCGCCGATCAATATCGTCTGCGTTCCGTCGGCAAAAACGACTGCCGCTCCGCGCTCCTCGTCGTCCGCTTTCTCGACGTCGAGCGCATTTGCAAAGCCCGATTCGCCGAGCGATTCAAACCATGTGAACACGCGGTCCGCGGCAATCAGTACGTCCGCGATGCCGTCGCCGTCGATGTCGAACATGCGAAGATTCGGCTCGTTCCAGTCGATAGCCGGCATCGCGTCGATCGCGCGGAACGGCGCCCACGTTCCATCGCCTTTGCGTTTATAGAATCCCGGCGCAGGCGCATTGAGAAACGCGCAGTCGGGTCGTCCGCCGCCTGAAAGATCCATGAACCGAACGCTTCCCGCGCTTTGCGCGCCTGCCGCGGGAATCGTCGCGACTTCGGAGAGCGATTCAAACGATGCGTTCGGTACGGGCGGCGCACCGTCGGACAAGAATGAAAGCGGGCTCGAGTTGCGTTTGTAATACCATGCGCCATCGCTCCCGCCGAGCAAGCCGCTCGCGCCCTCACTGTCGAGGTCGATCCATTGCCGGCGCGTTCCAGCGATTAGAAGATTCTCTACACTTTCTGAATCCAGATCGTGAATCGTCGTGTCGAACGCGACCGGTGTGTACTCAAACTCGAGTGCAGGCATCGAACGCCGCAAATACGTGCCGTTTGCTCGGCGGACGTATCCGCAATGCGTGACGGACGTTGCATATGTAGCGACGGGATTTTCGGCATACGCAATTTCCGTCGAACGAACGAGTGCGCCGGGCTGCCCAAGTTCGGCGAAATGATGGAACATCAGGAAGCGCATGCAAAGGCGGTACGTGCGAACCTCGAAGGTCGAACGAAACGTCGAGAACGGATCGGGGCGTACCGGCCATGGTTGAGACGGGGTCGTCGAGGCGGTCACGTAGACGTCGCCTTGACCATCGGGGGCCGCGGCGCTATAGTGGCCTTCGCCGTAGTCGACGACGAGTTCAAAGAGCCACGTGAGTTTCGTGATATCCGGCTGCACGAGCATTGACGGTTGATTGCCATAGCGCACGCGTTTGAGATAGCGGTTCACACCGCGCGTCTGCGTCGTCCGATTTCGCTCGCTTGCGAGACCGAGATCGACGCCGCGGTCGTCCTCGCCGATGTAGTCGTACAGAATGGCGTTGCCGCGGTCGTCGTTGCTTCGCGAGATGAGCCAAGTGTAGATGCGCGACGGATCGGCCGGATCGGCGATGCGGCTCGTCGCTGACTCGCCGAAGTACGTCGTGACGTTGTCCTTCGAAATCGTTCGCCAGTACGTGTCTCCGTCGGAGATGCGCGTCCAGCGTTCGATGCGCGAAAATAGTCCTTCGATGCGGGGGCGATATCGTGCAACCGCGTAGCCGCCGCTCGTAAACCGGTCGCGCTGCCACGACCCGTCGCCTTGCTGCACGAGCACCGGAACGAGGTCCTCGCTGCCCTGCAGCAGAAACGTATCCGATTCTGCGTCGTCAATATAGCGCGGAAGACCGCGGTCGGTACGGCGCGAGATCGATTGTTGCGAGAGAGTCCACCCCAAACCGAACGGTCCGTTTCCAGCGCCGGAATCATATGCCAAAGAAACTTGCGGCGTAACCCCCGAACGTCCGGCGCTCACGGCGACCGGAACGGAAAAGGACGCTGTGCCGGTTACGGGATTCGTGTTGAAGACCTCGCCGATGCCGCGGATAGCCCCGCCGCCCTTCGGCAAATCGACGGTAGGCGCGTGAACGAAGAAATTATCGGACGGCGTCGTGACCGGGGGCGTCTTGAGCATTAGCCCGTCCCCTCTCGATAGAGCGAGCGTGCCGATACCATGATCTGCGATGCAAAGGAGTTTGGATCGCGAAGCTCATCTTCGAGCTCTTCGGGGGTGTAAAACAGCAAGTCGAAGTCCGCCGGAAACGACCGCAGCACCCCGATCGTATTTCGGCCGCGGTGCGGGCGCGGCGTGCTACTGCGTCCTACGATGAGCAGATCGATGTCGCTGCCCGCGTGTGCGGTCCCCTTCGCATACGAACCGAATAGATAGATCGACTCTGCGGTATGGGTGGCAAGTATTCGTTGCACGATCCACTTGAAATCGGCTTGTGACGCGATCATGAGATTTGATAACCGGCAATCAACACGAGATCTTCAATGTCCGCGGGCGTCAGCGAGCGGAAGTCCGATGCTCCTCTCTTTTGCAGCTTCACGCTCCACGTGGGCAGCTTTGCGCCAACCGGCGTGGGTGTGTGTCCAAGATCGATCTTCGTACTGAACGTCGTCGCCCAGTGATGCAAGCCGTTCAGCGTTGCGTCCGCGGGCAACGTCACCGTTTGGGGAGTTCCGCCCGGCGGTGTGATGACAAGGGTGTAGTCGCCGGCGTCTGCAATTGTCGCGAGCACGTCGAGACTTGCAACTTTGATGTCCATGCCGCTTGTATAGAACGGGAAGCGTTCCGGCGCCATGTCGAGCGAGAGCACTTGATCGTTGCCGGTTCCCGGATTGAAGAAGCGCGCCCACGCCGAACTGTAGTCGTGGCGCGAGCTGAACATGCGATAGAGGCCCTTACGGCTTTCCGCCAACACCGCAGCGTTGACTTTGCTGCGAACCGACGTTGACGCGGCAGTGGCGTACGCCTGTCCGCCATCGCGCGCCGTGAATTTCAGATGAAGGATGACGTCGGTGATCGACGTGTAATCGAACTGCGGTAGCACGTTGTTGAGCTCGAGCAGCACGCTGCAGATCGCGCCCATGCCCTCGAAGGGCAAATAGCGTTCGTCCTCGAGACGAAACTCGAACATGCCGCTATCATTCTGTCCACTGCTCGTGACGATTTCCGCGGATCCGCCCGGGTCGTCGACGAACCGCGTGTCGTTCGGGCCTGTGCGATCGTATCCGCCGGAAATATCGGATGTTGCCCGATAGCTGTTATTTAAGACGGAGACGCTCATCGAGACGCTGCCGTTGGAAGAAATAACGGCCGGAACCGAGACGGAGAGCGTCTTTAGGCGCAGCATATAGAGTTGCGGATTATCGAGCGAAAAGAGCAGTTCGGGAAGGGCAACCGTCGTTTTGTGGTTGTTGATCAGCTCGAGGAGCGCATATGGATCGACCTGCGCCAGCGAAACGTGTTTCGTAATTTCCAGCTCGCGCGTGTTGAGTGTGTAATACGCGGAGTCGAGCCGCTGCAGGTCCGCTTCCAGCTTATCGCCTGCGGTCAGCCCTTGGCGCAAGCTATCCCAATATCCGAATTGAATGTAGCTGCTATCGGTGATGGCGAGCTCGCGCCGGAAGCACTGCTCGGCGGCTTTCGCGCTTGCGTACGCAAGCTGATAGGTTTGGAAGTAGGTAGCACTCGTCTCGCCCGTCATCCAGTCGTAAAGTTCCTGATTGGTGAACTTGCTGTGAAGGAACGCATCGACATCGGTCGACTGATTGACGGTATCGACTTGGGCTTTTAGCGATTTTTTCGCGGCGTCGAGGCGATAGTTCGCCATCTTGATCTCGGAATCGAGGCGCGCGAGTTCGTCGGTAGCGGTCTGTGCCTCGAGGCCCCATGCGTCCTGGCGCTGCGTGTACTGACCGAGTGCCGTCGCCGTCTGCGCCATCGTTTGAATCGTTGCGGCGATGATCTTGGCAACCGTTGCGCCGGACGACGAAGATTGTCCGACGTTCTGGCCACCGATTTTGACCGTCATCATCGGCGTTCCACCGAAGCCCGATGCGCCGAACTGGAGGTCCGGAATAACATAGGAAACCGTCGCCGCAGTATCCAGCGCGATTGCGATGGCTTGCGGAATCAAGCTCGCCGCTTGGAGAATCAGGGCTGTAGCTTCCCAGTCGTTCATGAGCGCGCGGTTGTTGTAGAAGGCGTAGCGGTCGCTGTAGCTTTGCTTAGCTTTGTCGAGTGCATCGATTTGTTGGTTTGCAGCGTCGATCTCGCTGTTTCGGATATCTTCGATTGCGTTCTGCAGCGTGATATCGGCGGAAGAACGGATGCGAGCGAGCTGCTCGGCGTCGCTCTTTTCGAGTGCCGAAAGCAATTGCGTACCGAGAGACTGCACCGAGGCGCACAACTCTTTGGCTTGCCGGATCATGGTCGCGAAGCGATACGGAGGCAGCGGGGCATCGATATCACTCAAGACGCTGCTCAGGTCCAATCCGGCCGCAGTCGCTGCCACGAGCAACGCCGGGTTGATCGGGGGCGCAAAGAGCGGCAACTGTTGGGCGAGACCTTCGATATTGCGGCAGTGACGAATATTGTCGAGCCGGTTATTGACCGTCGTCCACATATCGAGCAGCTGTTGGTTGGGCGGAATCCGGAAATACAGCGTGTTGATGTTTGGCAACTTCGAGCTGCCGCTCGGGGTCGGGACGTTGACACGGACAGGTGGAATCACGTTTTCAGCTGCCACCGCCGCGTTCGAAAACGAATCGAGCTGACCTTCGAGGTCGGCGTACGTCTTGACGGCGGGCGCGACGCGCGGCTGCACCACTTCCCGAGCCGGCCCGAGCATTTCTTCGGCGAGCACGTACAACTGCGTCGCGATATTGATCGACTCCAGCGTGCTCATGCGGAAGTACATGTCGCCGCCGAGCATGAGATTGTTGATGTACTTCATTACGGTCGCGCGCTGGTACGCGACGGTCCGCATCTGCGCGATCATATCGGGATCGAACGGATCGCTCCGCCACTGCGCAACTTGGTGTTCGAGGGCGGGATCGTGCGAGTTGATCGACTGCATCAGGTTGTTGATTTGTTCGCTGCTGTAGCTTGCGGCGGACGTTAGATAGAAGGGTGCCGTGATCCAAAACCGCTGGGGAACGCTGTCCGTCGAACCCGCCGACGGATTGAAAATGTACTCATACCAGCGCTTCGCGTCATCGAAGTGCTGATTGAGCGAGAGCGCGTTCGCGATCATGAGCGGCGCGTGGAAGAACAGCTCCCAGTTGTAGATCGAATAGCCGGCGTCCGGATCGAAGTCGATCCCTTCGGCCGGATATGTGCCATCGGGGAATTTGAGTACGTTTGCGGTCGGGTTATAGTATGTGCCGAAATTAAAGGGCGTGACGCCTTCCACCGTGGCGGGATAGAGTTGTAGGTTGCGATCGAAGAGACCCGAGAGACCGATCATGTTCAAGCGCGAGACGAGAAGCGGAACGAACGCGTGGTAGAAGGGCCACCACGTGTATTCAGCCTTGAAGAACGGATGGTACACGTACGCCGGCGCATTGGTGGTGAAATAGTTGCCGTTTTGGAAGTAGATCGTCGGAACGCAGAAATACTCACGCGCGGGATCGCGGTAGAAGAACGGCAAGCTCGAATCGAATTGCGCAATTTGATGCGGGACGACGAGCCGGTAATAATCGGCGGTGTTGAGCACGAGCTCCGATATCGTGGAACCATAGAGATTGTATGTCGTGTACAGCGGCCCCGTACGCGGACGCGTACTCGAGGTGAAACCTTCAAAATTCGGATCGGGCATGATCCAGTCGCCGTCGTAGCGGCCGTCTGTCGGAAGGGCGATATCGGGTTTCTCCATCGACGACGGCAGTATGCCGATTTCGGCGACGCCGGGACCGCCCGCATTCGTTGCGTCGCTTAGGACTTCGGTGAATGCTTGCACGCCGTTACCGGCACCGCCCAGTACGTAAGCCCCGGCGATCATACGTACTCCCGGGTCCGAGTCGATGTAGATATCGATCTCGAGTGTCTCGCCGACGAAGAGCGACCGGAGTGTGACGTCCGCAGAGACCTGGGCCGCGCTAAAGACGAGCGTCTGGGGCGCCGTTTGTTTCGCTTGCCACTTGTTTTGTTTGAATTGACTCCACGCGAGTTGTACCTCGGCGTGCAAGTTCGGTCCGGGCGGCGCGGAGGCTGACGATTGAGCATTAGGAATAGGCTGGTTATTGGAGTCCGCTTTCGTCGTAACGATCGCCCAGAACAAGTAGAGTCTGCCGTTCCACATGACGGGCAGAATGTGATCGCTCGCGATGTCGAGGTCGATCTTCGACCAGGGCGTCCAGTGCGATGAATCGATCCACTGCCGGATGTAATAGATCGGCGGAACACCCTGGCTGCGCGCGACTACATAAAATGTGTTGGTGGGGAAGTCTTGGAACGTTCCGCACACGTCCAGGCGCGCAACCGCTTCCAGTTTCTCCAAATAATTCGAGAGCGCTGTGGAAGCGAGGTCGTCGGTCAGGTCGCCTTGTTTCAAATCGTTCATCATGTCGGTGAAGAACGATGAGGGGCTTTTGCGCAGTGTCGGATCGTAGTAATTCTCAGGGAATAAAAAGACTTCTCGGTTGGCTTCCCAGAGCCGGTACTGGTTCATCCAGACCCATTGAGACCAATCGTCGTCCTTCGAGAGATCGACCGTGACGTTGTGCTCCAGATTCAAGAAACACCGTTGCACGAAAAGCTGCACCGTATTGTTCGCTTGAACGATGCGCGACGTTGCCTGGCACGAACACATTTCGACATCGATGAGGAAATGTCCGAATACATCCTCAGGATCGAGCCAGCGGGCGACGCCGGCGGGCGGATGCGCGAGCAGGTAGCCGACAAGTGCGTCGCGCTGCGCTTCACGGAGAGGATCGCGAAGCTGCTTGGCAAGCGTGAGCCATTGTTCGAGCGGATAGTTCGCCTTCACGGCCTGCTTTATCGCGTCTGCTGCTGCCGATGCGACGGTTGAGCCGATCCATGACGTGACGTCAGCAGGGAAACCGTACTGCTGCAAGAGCTTGAAACATGGCGCAAGACGCGCGATGGCGCGCTCGCAGGCGAAATCGTCCGGGTATACCAGGCCGAGCAGTCCGAGGTTCGACACGTTCGCCGGATCGCCCGCGAGCGTTGCCAACGCCGGGCCCGGCCACTGCGCCATCGTAGCGAGGGCGTTGAAGCATGCGCTTTTCGTTATTGCGCCGCCCGCGATGCTGAATGCGCCGGTGAAGCCGCCGGCAGCAGGCACAAGTGCTTGCGTGACGTTCACTGCTGTTCCAAGGCGCGCCCATGCTGCGAAGCGCCCTGCTGCGGTACTTGCGGCGGTTGCCGGGAGTGTGGTTGGGTCGATCCAATGCGCGGCGACACCATGCTGTTGCCACCATGCGACGTCGGCTGCCGAGAGTTTGAACGACGTAATCAGCAGCGCCGTTTTCGCAAGGGCGGCGTACGCGGCGAAATATGGTGCGAAATTCGGATCTGTCGGCGGAATCGGGACCGTCGGATCGCTGACCGTCAGCATGCCGATCGCGAGGAAATCTTCGATGATGGATTTTCCCGCGATTTTCGCGGAAGGGAACCAGCCGACGACAAGCTGCGAGGTTACGGCCGGAGGGATGCCGAGTGCGCCCGAGAGCGTCTGAATAATAAGTCCGGTGCCGAGCGAGCGCGCATCATATTGCAGCATGCTCTGCAGCACATATTCGTAACGCGCTTCTCCGGCCGCGAGCGCGGTGCCGCCGGCAAGTTTGCTTTGCGTTGTTGCAGCGTTCATGTATGGACCGAGCGCAGACGTGATGAACGCGTCGATTTGCACAGTCGTAAGCGTGCTCGTCCCCGCCATGATCGCCATCGCGGTGTTGACGCCGGCGTTCGTGAGAAACTTCGCGAGCTCTTTGCGCGTCGCGGTCCCGGTCGGGTCGGGTTTGAAGGCGGTTTGCGTGGCAATTTTTACGAGGCCGTTCCAAAGTGCGAGGAGCATCGTGCCCACCGCGACTGGATCGGGCGCGACGCCCGTTCCCGGAGTGCTGACGTTGCGCAGGATAAAGTCGAGTTGCTGGATGCTGAAGGCGCTACCTACGACGAGTCCCGCAGCGTCTATAAAATCGGTCAGGGCTTCCGGCTGCGCACCAAAGGGGTTGATGGCAGCGTAGTACGGTGACGTGTCCTGCGTCTGCTCGGCGACGGCAAGCAGCGTGATGAATTCATCGATGCTTACACTGAGCAACTGCGCGAGCTGTACGTTTTTATAGAGCGTGCACAGGTTCGCGAGCGTGAGTTTTCCATTGGTGAAAGCCGCGATTGCCGTAGCAAGATCGTTGTTCGAGATCTGCAGCGCCGCGACAAGGGTCGCGGTGTGGTCGGAAAGTTGGGGATTACTTGCGATGCCGGCGATCTCCGTTCCATCAGGGTTGAGCTGGAACATGGAGTCGGTCGGATTGAGAATCGTGAGATTCTCGAAGAGGTCGTGATAGAGCGAATACTGCGGATCGTCACCCGGGAGCGTGGGGATATCACGCGTCGGAATCGTCGCGAGCAACGCGACGGCTTGGCGCACCTCGATGTCGTAACGGCTTGCAACGGTCGTTACGACTGCCAATTGGCGCAACAGTTGATCGTTGAGCCGCCCCAACCCATTCGGCTGCGCGCTTTGCAGCGTCCAAATCGCGTCGTCGAGGTCGTACACGTTCCATCCGAGCCGGCGCCAGAGGCGCACGAACCGGTGTAGGCGATCCAGAACGTCTTGCGTCAAGCCACTGATCGTCATCGTTGCAATGTCGCACGAATCCGGCGGATTGCACTGGATCGTGACCGTGCCGTCAAAATTGATAAAGAACGTGTTGAGCAGACGCGCGAGTTCTTGATAGCTCAGGCCGGCGCGATTGAGCAGTACCCTGGCCGGCGAAAGGACGTCGATCCACGTTCCGGTTACGGACTTCGTTGGATCGTACGGATCGACGATTGTGTTTGCAGATTGCGCGAGGCCCCAGTAGTCCCACGACTTGAACCCTGAGGCGAGTGTGCCGGCAGTAATCACATCTGCGGCAAGTGCCGTAAAGCCGAGCGTCTCGACCGCGGCCAGCCGCGCCAGCGGCGACGTGTCGGGCCACGGTTTGGAGAAGAGGTGGAGCAGTTGCGTGCGAGTGACGCCAAGTTGCCCGAGGTACGTGCGCGACTCGTCGAGTGAGAGATCGAAGGGTAGTATCCACGGATACACCGCACCTTGGACCGTCGGGTAGGCGTTCGGATTGACCCATTGCGGATTTGCGTTGAGTTCGGGCGTGCTGAGTGTCGTTTGGCGTCCTCGTGCTGCGGCCACAGGATCGGCCGGGGGTGCAACGGCGTCCTCGAGCAACTCGTTGACGAGATCGATGTACGGCAGTGCGGTATTCGTATTGGCGCAAGTCAGTTCGATTTGCGCGAGATCGATACGCCGCGAAAGGAGCGCGTCGCGCACGGGAGTTCCGTCGTTCGCCGTACGGTTCTTTAGAAACTCGAGCAGGTCGACCAGATACGCGGCCGCACCGAGCACCGACTGGCATTCCTCGCAAGCGCAGTAGGAGTCCGAACCGAAGAGCGTCTGCAGGTTCGGGTATCCGTCGAGCTGCGCCGCGACCTCGACTTGATTGGGAATCGCGATCGCCGTGGGCGATCCCGCTGTAAGGGAGAGGTTGTATTGCGCCATCATGGCGAGCGCGACGCCGTACGTTTGCTCCGCTTTTCCAAAAATACGCGCGGCCTGCGTCGGCCCGATCGTCGCATTTTTGCCGTAGGTTGCGGTGAACCGTGCTTTGCCCATGAAATACACTTGGCGGGCTGAATGAATGCCGTCGGAAAGAAGGATCGAGGTGACGGCGTAGCTCGGATGAAGTTTTGTCAGACGTTGCGCCACGCATAGTGATTGCCGAACGGGATCCGCCATCTTCGTCTTCTTGGCGATGACGTCGATGTTGCTGATGGTCAGATCAAAGGCGGGATTCGCGTCGATGAATTTCGCGATGCTTGCCCCCGCCGCAAACGGGGATTTCTGATCGGCGGCGATGCGAGCCGAAAATGCGGGCGTCGGATAGGTTCGCGTAAATTCGCCCTCGAGAAACGTCGCGTATGCCGTGACCGCCGCGGCCGCGGTGCCACTGGTAAAGTTCGTTGGTGCGCCGATCGGTCTGCCGTTCACTTGTTGATTGAGCAGCGACTGCCACTGAGCGGCGGTATACCTCGCTAGGTCACGCGCGTGTACGATCGTTCCGGCGCGCCGCATTGCCGTAAGTTGGGTGATGAGCGGCAGATGGCCGCGCGTCAAACGCCCCACGGTGACTCCGAACTTCATGTCGGCGACCTGCGCAGTGGTAAAGGTTTTGTTCTTTATGAGATCGTTCCAAAACGTGCGTGCTTGCTGGCCGGCGGCCTCGGTATACAGTTGGACGAACTGCAGTTGCGCGGGCGCGTCGATTCCCACTGCGGTCAGCACGCTGCCGATCGACGTCTTGCCCATTCCTTGAACGGAATTGAGATGCTCGTTCTGTGCAAGCACTTGCAGACGCGGAAGTTCCGCTTTGGCCGTCGCACTGTATGAAGGCGGAATGACGTTGCTATCGATCGCACGCTGCACGGACTTTTCGATGACGTCCGGGCGTGTTGTGAATATCGCATTCAGCAGCCGCTGCGCGTTACCATCGAGATCGACTCCTTGCGCCGAACTCGCGAGCGCTAGCGTTTGCGCGTCGGTCGGAATGTTGCGACGCAGCAATCCGTAAAAGAGTTCCGCTGAGAGCTGCGTGCTAGCCGCCATTCTAGCTGCGATCGTCCAATACGCAACATGCGGTTTTTGGATTCCCGTTTGGCCCGATACGAAGGAAACGTCCTGATATTGATTGTTCTCTTCGAGTTGGAACGCTTGTAGGCTGCCGAGCATTGGTGCAATGCGGGCCGTTACCGACGAGTGTTCCGAAGGCGCTGCATGCGCGGGTCCGCCGAGCGCAAGATTGACGACGAGCGTGTCTGGAGCATTAAAGAGAATCGGGAAGGTCAGTTGCACCTGGCCCGCATCGTTCAAAACTTCCAGCTGAATGTCGGCCGCGGTTTGGCCTGCCAAGAGCGCGCTTGCGCCGTACGTAATCTTATACGCACCGCTTGCATCCGTGATACTGCGGCCGAGTTCTTTCGAACTGCGCAAATCCCGGTCGATGCACACGACCGTCGCGCGCAGATACGGCTCGCCGTTTTGATCGGTAACGAGACCGGTGACGACGCGCAGCGCTTGCGCCACCGCCTCGCCTGCAACACCCGAAACAATAGGACCACGGACATCCATGGCGCCCTCGCTCTCTGTATAGAAGCGCAGCGGACGGTTTCGGGGGAGATCGTCAAAAGAGAAACGGTCTCAAGCGCACACACCGTACGCTTCAGTGAATCCTCTCAGTATACATTAGAGGCGTACACTCCTGATGACATTTGCAGGCGTTTCTATAACGAAGGCACACGAGTCGTGCGCGCACAAAGAAGCGACGATGGAGTTCCATTTCGCGTGACGGTTGAGGAGCTGCTCGCCGAGTTGACATCGCAAACCGCTGCCCAGCCGCGGGACGTTATGCGAATCGTCGCATATGTCACCGGACGTTCCGAAGCGTGGCTGAGAGCGTACGGCGAACATGATGTGACGGCGAAGATGGAGCGGCAAGCGCGCGAATTCGCGGCGCGTCGATCTTCCGGCGAACCTTTGGCGTATGTTCTCGGCACGGCCGGATTCCATCGTCATTCGTTTCTCGTGGATAACCGCGTTTTGGTTCCACGGCCGGAAACCGAGCATCTAGTCGATGACGCCCTCGAATTCATCAGAGATAAAAACCATCCGCGCGTTCTCGATGTGGGTACGGGAAGCGGCGCAATCGCGTGCTCGATTCTCGCGGAGACCGAAAACCATGTTACCGCTGACGCAATCGATGTATCGGCCGACGCGCTTCTCGTTGCGATGGCAAATGCGCATCGTCTCGGTGTCGAACCCCGTCTGTCGTTTTTCCTTGGCGACGTATCAACGCCGGAGTTGCGACCATTTTTCGACGTCATCGTCGCGAACTTGCCGTATGTGCCGACGAAGGACATCGCGCCCGCGCCCGACCCCGTCAGCTTCGAACCGCGCCTCGCGCTCGACGGCGGGCCGGACGGCCTCGATCTGTACCGCCGTTTCCTCAAGCACGCTTCTCGCCTGCTTGCGCTCGACGGCATCATATTAATGGAAGCGGCGCCCCCGATTATCGCGGAGCTGGACGCGCTCGCCCGTACCGCTTTCCCTGAAGCCGAGGTCACGATCGGTAAGGATTACGGCAATAGGGCGCGCTACGTCAAGGTACGGACCCGGGAGTAAGGCGAATAGCAACCTCCCGAGATGGCGAAGTATATTTTCTTTACCGGCGGCGTTGTCAGTTCGCTCGGTAAAGGCATCACCGCAGCCTCGCTCGGGCGGCTGCTCAAAGCGCGCGGCATCAGCGTGTCGATCCAGAAACTGGATCCCTACATTAACGTCGATGCCGGTACCATGAACCCGTATCAACACGGTGAGGTCTTCGTGACCGAGGACGGCGCAGAAACCGACCTCGACTTGGGCCACTACGAGCGGTTCATCGACGAGAATCTTCAGCGCGCGAACAACGTCACCACGGGCCAGATCTACAACTCCGTCATCGAGAAAGAGCGGCGCGGCGAGTATCTCGGCGCGACCGTTCAAGTCATCCCGCACATCACGAACGAGATCAAGGCGCACATCAAGCGCGTGGCGGAAGCAAGCCGCGCGGACGTGTGCATTGTGGAAGTCGGCGGCACCGTCGGCGACATAGAGTCCCTGCCGTTCCTCGAAGCGATTCGCCAAATGCGCTACGACGCCGGCGAAGAGAACGTCATGTACGCGCATCTCACGCTGGTTCCGCACCTCGGCGCCGCGGATGAACTCAAAACGAAGCCCACGCAGCACTCGGTGCGAGAACTGCGCGGTATCGGTATTGCGCCCGACGCCATCGTTTGTCGTACGCAATCCGCCCTGCCGATGCCGATCGAACTGAAAGAGAAAATCGCGCTCTTTTGCGACGTACCGCCAGGTGCGGTCGTGCAGAACGGCGACGCAAAGACGATCTATCAAGTACCGCTTAACCTTGAAGCCGAGGGGCTGGCTGACGCGGTCGTGCGCAAGCTCGGGCTTCCGACGAATTCGCCGAAGCTCGACGAGTGGGCGGGCATCGTCGAACGCATCACGCATCCCAAGCGGAAAGTGAAGATCGCGCTCGTCGGCAAGTACGTCGAGCTCAAAGATGCCTACATCTCGATCAACGAAGCGCTGTATCACTCGGGCATCTACCATCACGCCGAAGTGGAAATCCGGCGCATCGATTCGGTCACGGTTGAAACCGACGGCGTCGAAGTGCTCGAAGGCGCCGACGGCATCCTGGTCGCTCCCGGCTTCGGTGCGCGCGGCGTAAATGGCAAACTTCGCGCAATTCAGTATGCGCGCGAGAAGGACGATTCCGTTTCTTGGCATCTGCTTCGGAATGCAGCTTGCGTGCGTCGAATTCGGACGCAACGTGTGCGGCCTGCCCAAAGCGATGTCGATCGAGGTCGACGAGACGACCCCCGATCCGGTGATCGATTTCATGCCCGATCAACGGGATCTCGAAATCTACGGCGGCACGATGCGCCTCGGCTCGTACACATGCCGCGTCGATCCCGATTCGCACGCGCAGCGCGCGTACGGTAGCGACGAAGTGACGGAGCGTCACCGTCACCGGTATGAATTCAACAACAAATACCGGCCGGCGTTCGAGGAACGGGGCATGCGTTTCACCGGCCACCATGTCGTCGGTAAGACGACGCTCGTGGAGATCGTCGAGCTTCCGAGCGACATGCATCCGTGGTTTGTCGGAACGCAAGCGCACCCCGAATTCAAGTCGCGTCCGAACAATCCGTCACCGCTGTACCGGGATTTCGTCGGCGCGTCACTCGCGCACGAAGCTTCCCGGAACGGCCGCGCTGCCGAACCAGCTGCGCAGACGTGGACCCAAATCAAGTAACGGCCCTTATCCTCACTCGCGACGAAGAACGCAATTTGCCGCGCGCCATGACGAGCTTGCCGCACGGTATGCGTGCGTTCGTGCTCGACGCGTATTCCGACGATCACACCGTCGAGTTCGCGCGTTCGGCGGGTGCTGACGTGGAGTCGCGCGAGTGGACCAACTTCGTCGATGCCCGGCGTTATGCGCTCTCGCGCATTACGACGCCGTGGGTGTTGCTGATCGACGCTGATGAAGCACTCGACGACGTCCTGTGCGAGGGAATAAAAACCGCCGCCGGCGATGCCGATGCGTACGTCGTCCGGCGAACGACGTACTTTCGCGGTAAACCGATGCGGATGTGGAGTAACGAACCGTTGCTGCGACTTGCGCGACGCGAACGTGTGCATGTCGAACCGCTGCCCGCTACGGGCGGATCGGCGGCCTTGCACGAGCGCTTCGTCTGCGACGGGAGCGTCGCGGAACTGCCCGGTACGTTGTTGCACTATTCGTACGCCGACGGTACCGAGTACCGTGAAAAATTCAATGCGTACACGTCGATCGAAGCTAAAGGCTTGAGCCGCGATCCCGGTCGCTTCCTCACGCAGATGCTGCTCGTCCCGTTGCGACTGGTGAACAACTTGCTTGCAAAAGGCGCGTTGCTCGACGGACCGCGGGGTTGGTACGTCGCATGGTACTCCGCCTTGTATCCGGCGGTTGTTTCGTGGAAAGCGTTGCGCGTGTGAGACAACGCATCGGCTTGGACGCGCGCTGCGGACGGCGCATCTCCGTCGGCATGCGCACGTACATCCATGAAGTGGTCTCGCGCCTTCCACAGGTCGCGCCGCAGTACGACTACATCGAATATACGAAGGGCGAGAATCTGGGGCTGACGGAGCAGATCGTCTTGCCGCTCGAGATGTGGCGCGATCGCATTGCGCTCGCTCATTATATGGCGCACTACGTGCCGGCGTTTGCCGAAGGCCGCTTCGTCTTCACGATCCACGACCTGATCCACTTGCGGTTTCCGCAGTTCTTCCGCTTTTATATCTCGCCGTACTACAACACGGTGGTGAAACGGGCATGTTTGAAGGCCAAGCGCATTATTACGTCGGACCGGCGCACCATCGACGACCTCGTGCACTATTTCAATGTCGATCCGGCGAAGGTTCGCATCGTGCCGCTCGCACCGCGCGAACGGTTCTTTGAGACCGCGGCGACGCTTTGTGGAGAGCGTCCGTATTTTCTGAACGTCGGCAATCACCGGTCGCACAAAGATATCCCCACGTTGCTGCGCGCGTGGTCGTCGCTGCCCGCCGACTATGAAATCGATCTGTACTTGACGGGTAAGGACGACCTCGAGGGCGAGTTGCAGCGCCTCTCGACGCCCCGGCGCAAAGCAATTGCCCTGGGCGACATCAGCGACGACGAACTCGCGTCCTATTATGCGGGCGCGGTCGCGCTTGTGCATCCCGCCATGCTGGAGGGATTCGGCTTGCCGCTTGTCGAGGCAATGGCCAGCGGATGTCCCGTGATTGCAACGGATGAATCTATACCGGAGCCCATTTCCGATGTCGCACTGCAATTCCGCGTCGGCGATGCGGAAGCAGCCCGGGAATTGATGCGGCAGATACTCGATGATGAAAGCCTGCGCCGCGATCTTGTCGAACGCGGCAGAAACGTCGTGCGAACGCTCACGTGGGAACGCACGACGCGCGAAACAGCGAATGTGTACGCCGAGGCGTTGGAGGAGAAGTGAGGTCGACCCGCGCGCTTGCGCTCGTCTTAGTAATTGCGCTGACCGCCGCGGCGTCGCACGCGAAGCCGGGGCCCAAGGCAACGCCCACGCCTCCGCCGGGCATTTCGATCGTCATCAACAACACGCGGTTGCCGCTCGAGCCCCCGCCGAAATTCATCAAGGGGCATCTGTTCGTGCCCGTACGCCGAACGATTGAGGCGCTCGGCCTTCAGTTCAATCGTTCCGGCAAACTCATCTGGACCGAAGTCGGTGCAAACGTCGTTTCACTGACGCTCGGCAGCACGATCGCACATAACGGTACTGCGGCGTTCGTGCTCGATGCAGCGCCGGTCGAGATCAAATACGTCCTCTACGCTCCGCTTCGCTTCTTTACCGACGCCCTCGGTGCTCAAGCGACCTACGATCGCCGCACGAATACGGTGTCGATCGATGCCGAGCTCGTGGGGCGCAGCAACGCGGGTGTCGTGCAGCGCGGCAATCAGATCGAGCGGTTCGGAACGGTGGCGGCAATCGACGTCAACTCCGATCCGCCCACCGTTACGTTGACGACCAACGCAACGGTGAAGACGATCCCGATCACGCGTAACGCCGTCGTCGAAATGCACGACGTTAATGCGAACGTGACGGATCCCGGTGAACTGGGAGACGTGCGGCCCGGTGACTTCGCGCGGCTCTACATCGATAAGAAGGGCCACGTCAAGCGCGTGGAAGACGCGTTCGGCTCGTATTACGGCGCCGTCGCGGCGGCGACGGCCGACCGGTTCGTATTGACCGACGGTCACGTCGTCGCCCCGTCGCGCACGACGCAGCTCTCGCTCAACGGGAAGCCCGCACAGATGTCCGACGTGAAAGTCGGGGATGTCGCGAGCGTCCGCTACAATATCGAAACCAACGAAGTGCGTTCGATTTTGCTCAGCCGCAAAGTCGACACGACGGGAGCCTCGTCGCTAGGTCCGTCGATCTCGAGCGTCGATCTGGACGCGGATCATCCGCTCAAAGCGGGTGACTCGATCACGGTGACGGCGCACGGCACGCCGCATGGCGCAGCGACGTTCGACATCGGTCCGTATGTAACGAACGTGTCGATGGCCGAGCGCGATCCGGGCGTTTATGTCGGCACGTACAGCTTGCCGCGCGCCGCAAACTTCAGCGACGTGCCGATTATCGCGCATCTACGCGTCGGCGGCGCCGATGCTCCGGATGCGTCGGCGTCGCGCACGCTTTCGGTCGCGGGCAGCCCGCCGGGGATCAATGATTTTGCGCCCGATCAAAACGCCGTCGTCAACACGAATCGCCCGGCAATCTTCGCGACGTTCGCGACCGAAGCGGTGCCGGTCAATCCCTCGAGTATCATTCTTTGGGTCAACGGCCGCGACGTCACCGCGAATACGGTGCGCACCGAACGGTACGTGCAATACATGCCGCAGTATACGTATCCCGCGGGACAAGTGCATGTGACCGTACGCGTCGCCGATCGCGCCGGAAATACCACCACAAAATCCTGGACCTTCGTCATCAAGTAGGAGGCAGCGTTTGGACTGCGTCTTTTGCAAGATTATCGCGGGTGAGATTCCGGCAGAGTTCGTGCATCGCGACGATGATGTTGTCGCAATCGCCGATGTCAATCCGCAGGCGCCCACGCATCTGCTCGTTATGCCGGTTCGTCACGTGCCGAATGTCGGCGAACTCTCGCCGCAAACCGACGCTGCATTGATAGGGAAACTCGTTGCGACCGCGGCGCGACTAGGAAGCGAAGGCGGAGCGAACGGCTTTCGCCTCGTCGTCAACACAGGCGTCGACGGCGGACAGACCGTCGATCACACGCACGTGCACGTCCTTGCCGGCCGTCATTTGACATGGCCGCCCGGATAAGCTAAAGTACGGCAGTCGGGGCCGTTCCAGGCCCCTGCTGAATTTTACCGTGCCTGTGTGGCGCGATGCGAAAGGGGGGTCATATTAACGATGGAAGTACGCGTAGCTCCAGGTGAATCGATCGAGAGCGCGCTGCGACGTTTCAAGAAGGCCACCCAGAAGGCGGGTATTCTCGCTGAGGCTCGCAAGCACGAGCACTACGAGAAGCCCAGCGTTCGCCGCAAGAAGAAGTCGGCCGCCGCTCGTAAACGCCGCGCTTAGTTCATGGGTGCACTGAAAGACCGCATCTCCTCCGATCTCAAGGAGGCGATGAGGGCGCGCGACCAAATTCGGCTCGATACGCTGCGTTCAGCGCTCTCCGGCTTTACGTATAAGCGTACGGAAGCCGGCAGCGACCTTTCGGACGCCGACGAGCTTGCCGTGGTTCAGAAGCTGGTCAAGCAGCGCAACGACTCGCTCGGCGAGTTCGAAAAAGCGGGTCGCCAGGATCTGGCCGACAAGGAACGTGCCGAGCGCGACATTCTGACGGCCTATATGCCGGCGCAGATGCCGCCGGAGGAAGTCCGCGAAGCGGTCAAGGCGATCATCACCGAACTGCCCGACGGCGCCGTTAACCAAGGCGCTGTCATGAAAGCGGCGATGGCGCAACTCCGCGGGAAAGCGGATGGAAAACTGATCAGCGAGATCGTAAAAGGAGAGCTCGGCTAAGCCGGGCTCTTTTTCCTTGCGATTAGACTAGATCGCCGTCGACACGCGCGCCCCGCGATGGCGGCTTCCTCGGGCGAAGGGCCGGCGGTCAGGATTTCCAAGCGCCGCGGCCGCAGCGTATACATGTACACCTGCGTGGGTTCGAGAAAAGGATTGCTCACAACGTCTCCCTTCACTGCAACCTTCAGCAATCGCACAGGTAGCATTCGGCATGAGGACTCTTCGCGCTTGGGTCGCGCTCTCGCTCGTCGCCTTCGGCTTGGCGGGCTATGCGGTGGGCGCGTTTGCGCGTGCCGCCGAGACGGGGGCTCCGATCGTGGTCGTGCCGATCGACGGCACGGTCGACGACGGTATGGCGCATTTGGTCGAACGAGCCGTCGCGACGGCGAATGACGATCACGCACGCGCGCTCGTGCTCGACGTCAACAGCACCGGCGGCTTGTTGGAAGATGCGTTTCGCATCAAAGACGCCATCTACACTGCGAAAGAACCGGTGATCGCGTACATTTCCCGCCGGGCGTATTCATCGGCCGCGTTGATTTCGATGGCGTCGAATACGATCGTCATGGCGCCGGGTGCATCGATCGGGGCGGCGCAGCCCCATCCGACGACCGCGGAAATCGTTTCGGCGCTGAAAGCAGAGTTTCAATCGACCGCGCAGCGCAATCATCGCAATCCCGTCCTCGCCGCTGCGATGGTCGATCCCAGCGTTTCCGTTCCCGAATACAAACCGTCGAATACATATCTGACGCTCAATACATCCGATGCGTTGCGTTCCGGTATTGCGCAGGGACAAGCGCCGTCGCTTGATGCCGCGATTGCATCGCAGGGACTCGCCGGCGCGCCGCGCGTGAATCCGCAGTATACGTGGGCGGAAGACCTCGCGCGCTTCGCGACCTCGCCCGCAATCAGCAGCATTTTGCTCACCCTCGGCATGCTCGGGCTCATTCTCGAAATGCAGACGTTGCACGGTATCGCCGGTACGATCGGCGTCGCGGCGCTCGCGCTGTTCTTTGGAACGCACGTGTATGCAGGATTCTCAAACGGTCTAGTTATCGCGCTTGCGATCCTCGGGTTGATCGGTATTCTGTGGGAGTTGCACGTCGTGCCGGGACACGGCGCGCCGGGCATACTCGGCGCACTCGCGCTGCTCGCGGCAGTGCTGCTCGCATTCGGTGTGCCGTTTTTCTTCATCGCAATCGAAAGCGTGTCGACCTCAATTATCCTGACGGTCATTGCATTCGCGTTCTTCACGCGACTCTTCCCCGAGAATGCGTGGATGCACAAACTGACGCTCGTTGCGGCGCAAGGCCCGGATTATGTGACGAGCGCCGACTTTACCGCGTTGCGTGGCGCGGTAGGTACCGCGTCATCATATCTCCGGCCGGCGGGCATTGCGTCGATCGACGGGCGGCGTGTCGACGTATTGACCGAAGGCGAATTCATTCCGGCAGGGACGCCGGTTCGCGTCACGCGCGTAGAAGGCGCGCGCATCTTTGTGGAGCCCGTAACGCTCCCGAGTTATAAATGAGGACCCTTCGACTTCGCTCAGGACTAAGAAGGAAGGTTTGAAAGCAAAGTGGTTGCAGTGAGCGCGGCGGTGATCTTCTTCGTCGCAGTAATTCTATTCTTTACGTTCCTCTACTACTTCCCGATCGGGCTGTGGATCAGTACGATCGCGGCCGGCGTACCGCTGAGCATCATATCGTTGTTGCGCATGCGCCTAATTCGCATTCCACCGGGCGTCATCGTTACGAATTACGTGCGCGCGCGCAAGGCCGGCTTGAACCTGACCGTCGATCAAATGCAGTCGCACTATCTCGCAGGCGGTAACGTCGAGAACGTGACGCTTGCGATGATCGCCGCACAGCGCGCGCAGATTCCGCTCGAATGGCAGCGCGCCGCGGCAATCGATCTTGCCGGCCGCAACGTCGTCGAAGCACTTCAGACGTCGGTCGTTCCGAAAGTGATCGAAACACCGGTCTTCCAAGGCGTCGCGCAGAACGGCATTCAGTTGAACGTCAAAGCGCGCGTCACCGTGCGCAGCAATTTGGACCGCTACGTCGGCGGCGCCGGCGAGCAAACGATCATCGCGCGCGTCGGCGAAGGCGTCGTCTCGGCCGTCGGTGCGGCGATCGATCACAAGGAGGTGCTCGAGTACCCGGATCGCATTTCGAAGACGGTATTGACCAAAGGTCTCGATGCCGGAACGGCCTTCGAAATTGTCTCGATCGATATCGCCGACGTCGACGTCGGCAAGAACATCGGCGCGGAATTGCAGACGTCGCAAGCTGAAGCCGACCGCCGCATCGCGCAGGCGAAGGCCTCGGAACGTCAATACGCGGCAATGGCGTCGGAGCAAGAGCAGAAGGCGCAAACGCAAGCGATGCGAGCGAGAGTCGTCGAAGCCGAAGCCGCGATTCCGATGGCAATCGCGGATGCGTTCAAAAACGGGAACCTCGGCGTGATGGATTACTATCGGTTAAAGAACATTCAAGCCGATACGACGATGCGCGATGCAATTGGGGGAACCGCTGACGGTGAGCGACCGCCGGACAATCCGCCGCCACAATCGCCGGGTAATCGATGACGCCCGCCCTGGCAGTTCTTCACCCCGAGACGCTCATTTGGATTGTTTTGCTTCTCATCGGCGCCATCGGCAGCATCATATCGAACGTGCGAAAGGCGCGTCGCGCCGTAGAGAAAGTGCAGGCGCGTCGCGCAGCCGCGCCTGCGGCGGCGAGTCAGGTTGCGCCACAGCGACCCGTTGCGACGCCCCGGTGGTTCGAACCGTTACCTCCACCCGCACAGGTGGCCGCACCCGCGCCTCCCGTCGTCGTACCGCCGGTGATCGTCCGGAAACCGCAGCCGGTCGCCGCAGCGGCGTCGCCGGCGATGTTGCCGGTTGACCCCCCGCCGCATGGAACCACGCGCTTTCGTGGTATCTTCGAACGAGGGAGCCTTGTGCGCGCGGTCGTCGCCGCTGAGGTGCTCGGTCCGCCCAAAGCTTTGCAGGAGCAATCAATCTGGAGTCCACGGCACAGCGAACCGTCGATCTAAGTGACCTAACCGACCACGTCCGGCTCTTCGGACAGCTCGATCAAAACCTCTCGGCGCTCGAGGACCGCCTCGACGTGAGAGTGCGCGCCGACGGAAACCGGCTGCTGCTCGCGGGCGAACAACAGAACGTCGATCGCGCGGAACACGCGGTGCGCCGCATGCTCGACGCGGCGGTGGAAGGCGCCCAAATCACGCCTGACGACGTCGCGCTCGCCGTATCGGACGTGCGCGAAGCGCCCGGCGGAAAAGCGCTGCCGGGAACGCTGCTGCGGAATCATCGCGGAAAAGAGATCCGTCCGAAGACGCCGGGTCAGCGCGCGCTCGTGCATTCGATCGATCGCAACACGTTGACGATTGGCATCGGTCCGGCGGGAACGGGTAAAACGTTTCTTGCCGTCGTCATGGCCGTTCGCGCGTTGAAGAACCGCGAAGTCTCGCGCGTCATTCTCTCGCGTCCTGCCGTCGAAGCGGGAGAAAAACTCGGATTTCTGCCCGGCGATCTGCGCGAAAAAGTCGATCCGTATTTGCGCCCGCTCTACGATGCGCTCGAGGACCTGCTCGACGGTACGGTCGTCGCAAAATATCTCGAACGCGGCACGATCGAAGTCGCGCCGCTCGCATACATGCGCGGACGGACGCTCAACGATGCGTTCATCATTCTCGACGAAGCGCAGAACGCGACACCCGATCAGTTGAAGATGTTTCTTACGCGCTTGGGAACCGGTTCGAAGATGGTCGTCAACGGTGACGTAACGCAGATCGATCTGCCGTCCGGCGCGCGCAGCGGTTTGCGCGACGCGGCGGCACGTCTCGAACGTCTGGAGGACATCGGCGTCGTGGAACTCACCGAGACGGATGTCGTCCGCCATCCGCTCGTTGCGCACATCATTCGCGCGTATGCTCGTTCATTATCGGAATGAGGTTCGCGGCAGCGGCGTGGACGCGCGCGCGCTCAAAGCGACCATATGCACGTTGTTGAAGGCGGTTGGTGAACCCGAGTCCGCAATATCAGTGACGATCGTCGACGACGGGGCGATTCGCGAGATCAATCGCGAACATCGCGGCAAAGACAAGCCGACCGACGTCCTGAGCTTCCCGCTCGAGCCGGAACCGTTTTCGCAAGAACGATTGCTTGGCGACATCGTCATCAGCATTGACACTGCCCGCCGTCAGGCCGCCGACTACGACGCGCCGGTCCAGCGAGAAATCTATCGTCTACTGATTCACGGCTTATTGCACGTGCTCGGCCACGATCACGTGGAACCGCAAGAGCGCGACGTGATGGAGCGCGAAGAGCGGCGCCTCGCCGATAGTATCGGCATGCCCTGGCCGTACGAGACGTAGCAATGAAGTTCTGGCGTTCGTTCAATCACGCATTCGAAGGCATCATGTACGCGGCGCGCACGCAGCAGAACATGCGCGTTCACTTTATCATTGCGTTGCTGGTCGTTCTCGCGTCGCTCTTTTTGCGGCTCGACCGCTACTACGTCGTCGAGCTCGTCATCATCATCGCCGTCGTACTGGCGCTGGAATTGCTCAACACGGCGGTCGAAGCGATCGTTGATCTCCTCACCGTCACGCACCATCCGCTCGCGAAAACGGCGAAGGACGCCGCCGCTGGCGCGGTCCTCGTCGCCTCGATCGCGGCGATCGTCGTCGGATACTTGGTATTTTACCAAGGCATTATCAACGGCGGCCAGCGCGTCTTTGCCGCGGTCGCAACCGTGCCAAGCAACCTGGCGTTCGTCGTCCTCTTCGCGGTCGCGATCGTCACGATTTTCGCGAAAGCTTGGGTCGGCCGCGGGTCGGCACTCCAAGGTGGAGCGGTTTCCGGCCACGCAGCGCTCTCGTTTGCTGCCGCCACACTCCTGGCGTTTTTGTACCAGCGCCCGCTGCCGGCGCTTCTCGCGTACTTCATCGCCTTCCTCGTCGCCCAGGCACGCGTGGAAGCGCAGATCCATTCGACCGCAGAAGTAGTGGCAGGGGCTGTGCTCGGTACGGTTGCTGCACTGGCAATCTACCTCTTGGCGCGACCTCACTTTGTGTTATAATGGCCGCGATTTGAAGAAAGACCCCTACCGAAGCTACGGGCCGCGCTCGGGCGACCTCATTCGAGGCCTGCATCGATGACGACGGCCCACGTGAACTCGCTCGAAATAGCCGCCCTCGTCGTCCTCGTATTCTTCTCCGCCTTCTTTTCGGCGTCGGAAACGGCCCTTGTCGCGGTCTCTCGCTTGCGCGCTCGGGCGTTGATCGAGCGGAAGGTTCGCGGTGCGAACGACGTATTGAAGCTCGTCGACGACAAGAGCCACATGCTCAGCTCGATCCTCATCGGCAACACTATCGCGCTGCTGGCGGCGGATTCGATCGCCACCGCGATCATGATCGATCTCAAGCTTCCCGATCCGGCCGTCTGGTCGACGGTCCTCATGTCGATCGTATTGCTGCTCTTCGGCGAGATCATCCCGAAGACGGTTGCGAGCTCCGCCGGGGAACGCTTTTTGCTCTTTCTCGGCAAGCCGATGCGCTTCGCAAACGCGATCCTCACTCCGATCACGAACGTCTTCATCTTCGTCGCGAACATCTTGCTGCGGATCGTCGGCGTTAAGCACAGCCAGCATATGTACGTGACGGAAGAAGATATTCGCGCGCTCGTGAACGTCGGCGCCGAACAGCGCGTGATCGAAGAGGAAGAGCGCGAGATGATTCATTCGGTCATCGAGTTCGGCGATACGATTGCGCGCGAGGTAATGACCCCTCGTCCCGAAATGGTTGCCGTCTCAATCGACGACTCACCGCGCCGCGCGCTCGACGTGGTCATTGCGGAGGGGTACTCGAAGCTGCCGGTCTACCAAGAATCGAAGGACGACATCATCGGCGTCGTCCACGACCGCGAACTGCTGATCGCCCTCGCAAACGGCACGCTTGCGCAGACGAGCCTTCGCGCGTTGATGCGTCCGGTGCAGCACGTGCCCGAGACGAAGAAGATCGCCGAACTGTTGCGCGACATGCAGCGCGAGAAGTTCTCAATGGCGATCGTGATGGATGAATACGGCGGCACCGCCGGTCTCGTGACGATGGAAGATCTGCTCGAAGAGATCGTCGGTGAGATTCGCGACGAGCACGACATCGACGAACAGGAACCCATCCACATCATCTCCGAGAACGAAGCAATCGTAGAAGCCGGCACGAACATCGACGACGTGAACGACGTGCTCGGGACGCACATTCCGACCGAAGATTTCGAAACTGTCGGCGGCTATATCGTCGGACTCTTCGGCAGGCTGCCGAAGGAAGGCGAAGAGATCGAAGCCGATTCGCGGACGCGCTTCAAAGTGGAGCGCACACGCGGACGGCGCATCTTGACCGTACGCGTCTATACCAGCGGCCCAACACCGGAGGAAGAAGGCGAAAGTGCCGGAGCGGAGCACGACGTTGTCCCCTGATCTCGACGAACTGCTTTCCGCGGCGCGCGACGCGCGCGAACGCGCTTATGCACCGTATTCGAACTTCCATGTCGGCGCAGCCCTTGACGCGGGCGACGGCAATGTGATTCTCGGCTCGAACGCCGAGAATGCGAGTTACGGACTTTCGATGTGCGCGGAGCGCGCAGCTGTCTTTGCCGCCGTATCCGCGGGATTTCGCGACTTCACGGCGATCGCCGTCGCGGGACCGGACGGCGAACTGACGAGCCCGTGCGGCGCGTGCCGTCAAGTGCTCGCCGAATTCAATCCCAAGATGACGATCGTCTTTACTACGCCCAACGGCACGACCGAGACGACCGTCGCGGAGCTCTTACCGCATTACTTCCAGCCGTTCGTATAAAACTCGCGGCATCGTGTTGCGCGCCCGGCCATTGGGAGAAGCGGATCGGATCGTCACGTTGTTTTCCACCGAAAGCGGCAAGTTGGATGCCGTTGCGAAAGGCGTGCGCCGTGCGAAGAGTCATCTCGCCGGGCGTTTGGAATTCGGCAACGAATGCGAACTCCAAATGCATCGCGGGCGTTCGCTCGACATCATCGTCCACGCGGACATCGTCAATGCACCGTGGCAGTCGCTCGTGGAACCCGAACGGTTTGCCGTCGCGCAACTCGTCGCGGAACTGATCGATGCATTCTGCGAGCCGGCACTCGCACTTCCCGACGTCTATGCGTTGCTCTCCGGAATGCTGGGCGCGATCGCTGCGAGCAGTGCACCGCGCACGCTCGTGCCGCGGTTCTCCTTTCGGCTGCTCTCGGCACTCGGACTCGAACCGCCCGTCGACGCGTGCGTGCGCTGCGGACTCGCGTTTGAAGACACGCGTGCGTGGGTTGACGGTGAGGCCGGCGGATTCATCTGCTCGCGTTGCCGCGAGCGCTGGCGAGATCTGGTCGAACTCGACGCCGATGATCTGCGCAATCTCGCGGAACTCGCGACGCCGCGCGGACAACGCGGTGCCGGCCTCGCTGCGCGCCCGCGCGTCGCGCAAGCCGTCGACGCGCTTATCGTGCATCATCTCGGCCGCCGGCCGAAGGCAGCGCTACAGTAATGAGCATCATGGCGCTCGACGTAGGCAGCAAGCGAATCGGCGTCGCCGTCGCCGATCCGACCGGCACGTTCGCCTTGCCGGTAGGTACGGTGGAACGTTCGAATCTGCGCGCGGATCTAGCGAAGCTCGAAGAGTATTTCGAATCATATATGGTGCGGGAACTCGTGGTCGGTGATCCGGTCTCGCTCGGCGGCGAACGCGGGATCGCCGCGCAAAAGATGGACGGATTCGTCGAGCAACTCCGCGCGATATTTTCGGGTACCATCCACCGAGTGGACGAACGGATGACGACAGCGCAGGCGACCAAGACGCTGATCGCCGCGGATGTTTCGCGCAAGAGGCGCAAAGAGGTGGTCGACAAAATGGCGGCTGCCTTGATCTTAGAAACGTTCCTTGCGCGACGGCGGAACGAGGCGCGATGACGCGTACTGTGCGCGTAACCGGCGGCATCGTCGTTGCCGTCGTGCTGATCGTTGCCGCGGCTGTTGCGTGGTTTTTTTATAGCCTGTATGGCGACCGGTCGCACCCCGTGGCGCCGACGCAAGTAATCGTACCGCGCGGTTCGACGCTCGGCGACATTGCGCAACAGCTCGCGGATGCGGGCGTGATTTCAAATGCGGAGTCGTTTCGTCTGCTCGCGCGCATCCAGCACGCCGATGCGGAAGCGCACGCCGGCGCGTTCCGGTTCGAGCCGCATCAGACGCCGTGGGAAGTGCTGCGAGCGCTCTTGACGGGAGGCGCGCAGATCGCGACGTGGGTGACGATTCCTGAAGGCTTTACGGCCTCGCAAATCGCGGAACGTTTACAGTCTGCGGGCGTCAGTACCGGGACGAATTTCGACCGGTATTTTCTCAGCACGCCCCTCGAAGTAGACGGAGCGAAAACGCGCAATCTCGAGGGGTTTCTCTTCCCGAGCACCTATTTGGTGCCGCTCGATGCGACCGGGCCGCAGATCGAGAAGCAGTTCACGGATGAATTTTTCAAACAATTGCCGGCCGATGCAGCCGCGCGCGCGCAAGCGCTGCACGTGACGGTTCCACAAGGCGTGACCGTCGCATCCCTCGTGGAGCGCGAAGCGAAGATCGATAGCGACCGGCCCGTGATCGCCGGTGTCATTTATAACCGGTTGCGGCTCAACATGCCGCTGCAAGTCGATGCCACGATCGAGTATGCGCTGCCACAGCATAAGAGCGAGCTCTCATTCGGTGATCTGAAGATCCAGTCGCCGTATAACAGCTATCTTCATCCCGGACTTCCACCCACGCCGATTGCGAATCCGGGACATTCGTCCCTCGAAGCCGCCTTCCACCCGGCTCCCACCGACGCACTTTATTACGTTTATTGCGGGAACGGGCACCATGTCTTTGCGAAGACGCTTGCTGAGCATCAAGCCAACGTGGCGCGGTGCTTGCACTAACGATATAGGAGCTAGTCATGACGTCCAACAACGGTGAAGCTAAGAGTGGCCCGCTCGAACTGAGCGAAGTGCTCTACATCGAAACCAAGGACGGTGGCGAGCTGCCGTTCGAAGTCGTCGGCATCCTTGAAGATCCCGATGACGGGTCATCGTACGCGGTGCTGATGCACGAGCCCAAAGAAGAAGAGGGTGAAAGCGAATTCATCGTCACCGATCTCGAGGGAAAGCTCCTCGAAGACGACGACCTCGCGCAAGAGATCCTCGACGAATTTCTCGTCTTCGCCGAAGAGGCCGGAGACGAAGGCGGCGGAGGCGAGACGTAATCCGCGTCCTCTTTCTCTCCGCAAACGTCGGAGCGGGCCACCTTTCAGCAGCAAATGCCGTCTGCGCCGCGTTGCGTGAAATAGATCCATCCGCGCGCACGACCATCGTCGATTCGTACAAATACGCTGCACTGGTCGTGTCGCGCGTGGTATCGGAAGGCTATCTGCAGATGGTCAAGACGATACCGCAGATGTACGGTTACATCTACAATCGCGCCGAGCGCGCTACCGAAGTGGGTCCGTTCCGGACGTGGGCGCATCAATTCACCGCCGGTAATCTGCGCGCGCTCTTCGAGCGAGAACGTCCCGACGTCGTCGTGTGCACGCACGCCTTTCCTGCCGGCGCAATGGCCGAGTACAAGCGGATGTTTGCCGACGCGCCGCCGGTCGTTGGAATCGTCACCGACTTTGCGGTGCACACGTTTTGGATTCACGACAACCTCGACGCGTATTGCGTGAGTACGGACGCGATCCGCGACACGATGATCGCACGCGGCGTCCGTCCCGAACGCATTATGACGAGCGGCATTCCCGTCAATCCGCGATTTGCGCGAACGGACGAAACGGTCGGATCGTTGCGCGAACGGCTTGGTCTCCCGACCGATCGTCAGATCGCATTAATGATGGGCGGTGGACTCGGATTCGCACCGCTCGAGAACATGCTGCGCGCGATGAAAGACGTGGGGGCACCTATCGCCGCCGTCGTCATCGCGGGACGAAATAAACGCGTGGAGACGCGCGTATTAAGTGTTGCCGAGAGCATGGAGTATCCGGTGCGGGTGTTGCGTTTCGTTGACAACGTCTATGATTACATGCGCGCGGCCGACGCATTCGTGAGCAAGCCGGGCGGCCTCAGTACGGCGGAAGCGCTCGCCGCTGAAGTGCCGCTCGTTCTGTGCAAGCCGCTGCCCGGCCAAGAAGAACGCAACGTCAAAGTGCTAACGGAATGGGGCGCTGCCGTGCGCGCGCGTACGATGCGCGAACTGCCCGCGGTGCTGATGAACGTGCTGACGGATTCCGCGCGACGCAGGCGAATGATTCAAGCTGCCCGGCACTACGGACGACCAAACGCCGCCTGGGACGCGGCGACGCTGATCGCGCGTCTCGCACCGGCAACAAAGGAGGTTGTGGCATGAGACTCCCGTCCTCGACAACTTATGGATTTTGGCTTGCGCTGCTGCGCATTTACACGGGCGCGTTTTGGTTGATGCACGGCGTTCCGAAGTTCACGCAAGCCGATCAGTTCATGCCGCCGAACGGCGCAATCGTCCAGTTCCTCAACGACGCCGTTGCGCATACGAGCGGGCCGTATCAGCAATTCCTCACGGGGACCGTCGTGCCGCACATCTCGCTGTTCGCAGAACTCGTGCGGTTGGGCGAAGTCGTCACAGGCTGTTTACTGCTACTGGGATTCTTCACACGGCTCGGCGGCTTAATCGGCGTTGTCCTCGCGTTGGATTATCTAACGGCGAAAGGCGGACTCGGCCACACGACAGGATGGTCAGGACTCGACGCAGCGGCGCTCGCGCTTAGCGCAATCAATATCTTCTTGCCGACGGGGCGTTTTCTCGGCGTCGACGGGCTGCTCGCCCGTACGCGTCGCCCCGCGGCGTCAAACGCGCAGCAAGCCGTGTTCGTCGACGAACCGCCGATGAGCGGACCGACCGCACCAAGCTCATAGCGCTGATCCCCGTTAGTCGTATAGGTACAGGGGGCGGTTCTGTGGTATAGTCGTGCGCTGTACCGGTAGCGGTGCCTGGAGAGATGGCCGAGCGGCTGAAGGCGGCGGTTTGCTAAACCGTTATACGATGTAAAGTCGTATCGAGGGTTCGAATCCCTCTCTCTCCGAATCGACCGGTCTGACGGGCAGGTCGCGCGTCCCGAGCGAAGCAGGGAAAGAAAAAACGACCCCGTATTTATGGCGGTCGCCTCGCGCGAAGTGTGCGGTCGTAGCTCAATTGGATAGAGCAACAGGCTACGAACTTGTAGGTTGGGGGTTCGAGTCCCTCCGACCGCGCCATTCGAAAAAAACACGGTGTTGCCGGGTTTTTTTCTTTTGTTATGCCGAAGTGAAATGCGCTATGGCGACGTGGAACGACGTGCGGCGCATTGCGCGAACACTCCCGGAAGTGACCGAGGAGACGTCTTACGGCAACGGCGCGTGGAAGGTGAAGAAGAAGGCGTTCGCCTGGGAGCGTCCGCTCCGAAAAGCCGACCTCAAGGCACTTGGCGATGCGGCGCCGTCCGGCGCGATTTTAGGACTGCGCACGGACGGGCTCGAGATGAAAGAAGCAATGCTCGCTCACGACGGCGGCGTATTTTTTACAACCCCACACTTCGACGGCTATCCGGCGGTGCTGGTGCAACTGGATCGCATCAACACCACCGAACTCAAAGACGCTATGATCGATGCGTGGCTTGCAATTGCGCCGGATAAACTTGCCGACGAATTTCTCGCTACGCGAAAGAAACGCCGTTAGTCTTTATGCGGAATCATAACGATTTGGCTGTGCTGATAGTCGAAGATGTAGTCGAAGTGCTGCAAGAAGTCCAAACCGATGAGCGCCTCATGCGGCCCGTATGAATTGCTCTCGCACGCTGAAGCTTGTTGATAGACGATTGGCCCAAGCGTGATCTGATCGAGATGACCGCACTCCACCTCCTCGTCGCCGCCGATGCCGCCGATGATGATATGCGAGGCGAGATATCCGACTTGCGAGTTGTCGATCGCCATCGCAACGCCGCGATCGCGAAGCTGTTTCGAAACAAGGACGTAAAACGTATTTCCGGTATCGAGCTCCGCGTTGACGTCGGCCTTGCCGTTAATCATCATTGGGACCGTCGGAACGCGTGCGGATAAGTCAACGGTGACCGGAACGCTGTTCGGCGGCGGAGTCAAGGTTGTCGATGGGTCTTGGATCGTTATTGTCTGGTTGGATGTATCCAAATGCACAAGCGCGTCGGCAAAGAGATCGAATCCGATGAGGCCGACCGGGCGTTCGTCGAACTTATCGTCGTCGAAGCTCTGATTGATCGTATCAACCGTGACGTTGGAGAGCGTATTTCCGCCGAAGTCGATCGTATCGGCAGTCCGAACGAGCGTTTTCGTCTCTCCGCCGATGCCGATCGCCCTTGAGTGTGTGACGGTCTTCACGTGCGCGCGATTTGCGAACTCATCCGTCAAAACGATCGACGATGCGCCGGTATCGAGAATAAACCGGCCGGGAACTCCATTGACAACCGCATCCACGTAAATGCGTCCCACCGTCACCTTGATCTTTTGCGGTTTGTCGTTGCGGAATGTCCACGTTGCTTGTGCCGCCGGCGGGTGGAGCTCCGATTCGGAAACGTCGCCGTTGAGCGTTGTTTTCGTGTACGAATATACGCCCTTCGAGCCATCGATCGACCACGAGCCGATCATTTTCTTTCCCGGTGCAATGTCGATGTACGAACGAATGTCGTAACTCGTTTCTTCACTTCCGCCCGGATCGACTACAGCGCGCAAGTACGCGCCGGTATCGTCCTCGTATACGTCAACAGGAGTCGCGCCGGACATGGTGACCCGAATGATCGAGACCGGTTTTCCATCGATTGTGGATTGACCCCGCACCTCACCGGGCAACTCACTCGTGCCTTCCATAAACAGTGCGTCGGTAATAAGGCTTGCTTTTGCTGCGTCGCCGACGGAGGGAACGGTGAAGCCGTTCTGGTTTGTGCTCCAAAAAATACGGCCGGTGAAGCCGACCGCGCCGCTGTAGTCGTTGGGACTCGTCGCGACATAGTCGCGACGGTACGCAAGCCCCAAACGTTGCTCGGTGGCTTTCGAAACGGTCCCTTTCGGGCTTACGTATTGACGCTCCAGCGCGAGCGCCTTTACCGCGCCGTCGCCGAACTGCCAGCCGACGAATGCGCGGTGTTTTTGCAGCAGCGTCGTCGCGTCGTCCGCGGCCGGCGCTGCGGCACTGCAGAGCATCGTGAGAGCGCCTGCTGCAAGTAGAGTAAGATGTCGGACGTCCATGTGCCCCGTTCCAGAGAGAAGCGTGAAGAGGCCGCCGGTAAGGCGAGCCATACCAAGGTCATCGTCTCAAGCAGGCGGTCGCAACATGGGTATTTGGATGCACCATCAAACGTTGCGCCTCATAAAGGGTTCTGGTAGAGTCAGGTGTCGAAAACCCAAATCCGCGCCATGGCTCGGTAGCTCAGTGGTAGAGCAGGGGACTCATAAGCCCTTGGTCGTGTGTTCAAATCACACCCGAGTCACCAGTTTGGGATGCGGCCGTCCCGAGTGGCGGCCGTTCCCGTTTTAGAGGTGTTTCAATGTCCACGATCCCGTGCGATTTCTGTCCCCATCCGGTCGATCGGAACCAGATGGAGGAGATCGAGATTTCGCACTACGTGCCGGATAGCTCGGGCGACGACCTCGCGTATGCCCGCACGTATTTCTTCGGTCACCCCGACTGCGTGCGAAAGTTCTATCGCTCGTTGGTCGATCATAAACTCGATTTGTTCAAACATCTTCCCGCATCGGGAAGCGCTCCGGAATAACGGAGCGAATCGCGCGCCCGTAGCTCAATGGATAGAGCGTCGCCCTCCGAAGGCGAAGGTTGGATGTTCGAGTCATCTCGGGCGCGATTTTCTCAACCGCAATGACGGACGAAGAGTACATACGCCGCGCGATGCAGCTTGCCGATAAAGCTGCGGACGCGGGTGACGTGCCCATCGGCGCGGTGCTTGTCTCCGGCGATCTCGTCCTCGAAGCAAAAAACGAAAAAGAATCGCGTCCTGACGCAACGGCGCATGCAGAGATGATTCTGCTGCACGAAGCGGCGGAACGGCTCGGCGTGTGGCGTCTCTCAGATGCAACACTCTACGTCACGAAAGAACCGTGCGTGATGTGCGCCGGCGCGATGATCGCTGCACGAATCAAACGCGTCGTGTACGGCGCGCGCGATCCGAAAGGCGGCGCGGACGGTGGAGCGTTCGATATTCTGCGCTCACCGAAAACAAATCACCGGTTGGACGTAACAGCCGGCGTGCTGGAAGAGGAGGCGGCCGCACAGCTTCAGCGCTACTTCCGACAAAAACGTCAAAAAGCGCCGGTTGAAGGTATCCCGTCAGAAACGGGGTAGTAACCGACGCTCCACATGGCACTTCGGGAGAGGTGGTCGAGCGGTTGAAGGCACCCGCCTCGAAAGCGGGCGTACCTGATGAGGGTACCGTGAGTTCGAATCTCACCCTCTCCGCCATGTGAAAAGAGCCCGGCACTGCCGGGCTCTTTGCTTTAGACGCTGCTGTCCGTTCTACTGATGCGCTCTTGGCCGACGGGTTCGAAGCTGATTGAGCCGCGGAACGTTTGTACGGCTTGATTCAGTTGCTGCGTTTCCGTCGCGTCTGCCGCGTCTTGCAGGTGCGGGAATGCTTTCGACTCTTCGTCGTCAATGTGTTCCAAGACGGCATCGCGGAATTTCTCGACTTTGGCTTGGATCTTCGCGTCGTCCGTGCCGTCTTTCAGCATCGTGTCGATTTCGAACGCGACGATGTCGGCGTTCGCCGTTTCGTAATACAGATGCAGCGACTCGAACATTTTCTTCCCGATTTTATTGAGCGCGGGATACACGAGATTCTCTTCGGTCGCGTTGTGAACGGTCAGAATACCTTGCAATTCGTTCAAGCACTGCATTCGTTCGTCGCGCGAACGAGAATCGACAAGCCGAGCGAGAAGGTTTTTGATCGTGCGGTGATCGTTGACCAGAATGTCAACGGCTGTCGCGCCTTGCGCGGGCGCAATCGTTTGTTGGCTTTGCATGACCCCTTCGTGCCCGCCGCACCCCGCGTTTAACGCAAAAACCGGGTGCTAAAAATTGCTTGCTTGACCGGACGCTTTACAAAGATTCGCGCCCATGAACGCGAAGAAGAGCAGCGTACTTTTTGTCGGCTCGTCTGTTATCCAGGCAAGTAGCGACTTTACGTTTCTCCGTCGATATTTTTAGAGATTACGATGCTAAGCGACTGGTACAAAAAAGAACGGGCGCGTAAAGCTGCGCCCCGGCTTCTCATTTGGACGATCGGCGCGCCTATTGTGGGAGTGGTGTGCGTCTTTGCCGCCCGCTGGGCAATCGCTGCGTCGAGCAATTTCCTGAGCGCCGACCAATCAAACTTCATGGTGGCGACGTTGCTCATGATCGCCGTCCCGTCGTTCGTGTTCTGCGGCTACTGCGCGCTGAAGCTTGCACGTCTCATGCAGGACTCCAAGCTCTCGATCATGGCGATGCTGTCGCGGTCGGACGAGGAGTAGGCGAACCCGCTAACCGCGGATCCGGCGCGCTCGCCGGAAACGTAAAATCGGAAAACGTCGTCGTAGCCGTTACTTTGAACGTGCTGACGAAAACGTGCTGCGTCGCGCTCCACGTGCCGCGCGTAATGACCCAGTGACCGTCGACCATCGAATACTCGAGTGCGATCGTCATGTCGCTGCCGTTGACTTGCATCGCGACGAACGACGGTAACTGCGTCGCCGGATCTTCGCGCACTTCCGTCGGATAAAACGAGCTACCGGTACGCGACGTCGGGTCGATTAAAAAGTGCAGCGCATCGGGCGTTGAGTCAGGCGCATAGCGCGGAGCGAATTCGCTGATGTACGGGACGACGAGATCGACGCTGCTATCGGGATCGGGCAGCTTGAAATAGTATGGTTTCCCCGGATCGAACGTAATGTCGATTTTCTTCAGGTTCGCGAAGTAGCTGAACTGGAAGCTTGAAAACGGATCGAAGAACGGAATGACGGGAAACGCCGGGCCGGTGCGGACCGCTCCGTTCGGCAGATCTTGCATGACCGCAAAATTGTCGGCGACGCGCACGCTAACCGAGCGGTCCAGATCTTCAGAGCGGCCGCTTCCCTCGACGTGTGTATGCTCTTTGTACGTGATGTATGCCGGCGCGCTGGAAACATACGTGCTTCCGGCGCGATTGATGAGCGCTGCGAGTGCGAGGTCGGCTCCGGTCATTGCCGAACGAGTTGCCCAATGATCCAGGACCTTCCCGCAAAAATTGCCGATCGCGTCGTCGAGCTCCGTCGCGCAATCCATCGCCATCCGGAACTGGGCTTCGAAGAGGTTCGCACGAGCGCGCTCGTCGAGGCGGAACTCGACGCGCTCGGCATACCGCATCGCCGCGTCGCGAAGACCGGCGTCGTCGGCATCGTTCGCGGCGCGCTTCCGGGACGCGTCGTCGGTTTGCGTGCCGATATGGATGCATTACCGATCACCGAACGAACCGGCCTTGCATACGCATCGGAAGTCGAAGGCAAGATGCACGCCTGCGGACACGACGCGCACACCGCAATGCTTCTCGGTGCGGCGCATCTATTGCAATCGACGCGCGATCGTTTTGCGGGAACCGCCGTGCTGCTTTTTCAACCCGCAGAAGAAGGGCCTGGCGGCGCAGAGCTGATGATCGCCGAGGGCGCGCTCGACGACCCGAAGGTGGAAGCAGTTGCAATGCTTCACGTCGATCCGCGTATTGCACCGGGACAGATCGGCATTACGCCTGGACCGGTGAACGCTTCAGCGGACGAACTGCACATCACCGTGCGCGGCAAAGGCGGACACGGCGCATATCCGCACACGGCGGTCGATGCAATTCCGGCAGCAAGCGCGATCGTTCTCGCGCTGCAAAATATCGCGGCACGCGAAACGGATCCGCTCAAGAGTGTTGTCGTCACGATTGGAACGATCAACGGCGGTTATCGCAACAACGTGATCGCCGATGAAGTACAGATGTCCGGTACGCTACGCGCACACGATCCGGCGATTCGCGATGGACTCGACGAGCGCGTTCGCCGCATCGTGAACAACGTTGCGGCAGCATACGGCGCAAGCGCGGAGATTCGCATCGTGCGCGGTTATCCGCCGGTCGTGAACGACCAGCAGCTCGCCGAAGCATTTGCGGCGCACATGCGCGCGCGCAGAGACATTCGCGTCGAGCGCTTGGCACCGACAATGGGCGGCGAAGATTTCGCATACTTCGCGCAACGCGTTCCGGGCGTGCATGTGCGCCTCGGCATTCGCAGCGAATCCGCGCAGTCGATCTACCCGGGACACAGCGCCGAATTCCGCATTGATGAAGCGGCGTTGCCCGTCGGGGTTGAGACGCTCGTGGCATTCGCGCGATTCGTCGGCAGCGGAAAGAAGGAAGTAGGCGCCTGAACCGCTACTAATAGTGTCTGCGACTTTTGCAGGCACTAGCAGTAGTGTTGACGAAGCTGTTGGTCCATGGCTATTGTGACCGATGCCCTTGCCCGCCCCGGGCTGCGGTCGTACAGCGCAAGCCTGGACATTGACTCTCCGGTTGAAGACGCGTTCTCGCTTCTTTGCGCCGTCGAGAAGTGGCCTGTCTGGCTCTCTTGCATTCGCAGCGCATCTGCGACGGAGCCGTCCGCTCCGCTCGCTCTAGGCTCCGAAGTTATCGTCCGTTCCATGATTCCGGGCGAAGAAGAACAGCTGTACGAAGTCGACCAATTCATTGCGAACTATCACGTGTCGCTAGTCGGTGCATTTTCCGTGCGCCGCCGGATCGAGTTCCGGATCGAACGCAAGACGTCGCGCGCGAAAGTCCACGTCAAGCTCACCTATCCAGCATACGGCGGAGCGGTCGGCGCGATAATGGATTCGTGGAAGAACGGCCGGAAATTCGAACGCGTGCTCTGCGACGCGCTGATTCATTTCAAGGGCCTCGTCGAACACCACGAGAGCGCACTTCCGTACTTCTAAGCTGCATTGGCAGTCGTTGACCGGGACTGCTAGCTCTGGTATAAACAATTCCGTATGCCGCTCTACGATTATCGCTGCGCTGCCTGTGGTAAGGACACCGAAGTCCGCCACGGTTTTAACGACACTCACTCCGAGCCGTGCCCCCACTGCGGCGGGCAGATGGGCCGCGTCTTCAATCCGGCGCCGATCGTTTTCAAGGGCTCGGGTTTCTACGTCACCGATTCGCGCTCGTCGAGTTCGTCCAGCGACTCCGGCTCGTCGAGTTCGTCCAGCGACTCCGGCTCGTCGTCTTCCGGCGAGTCCGCGGCCTAGCACAACGATGGCGTGGCCGGCTTGGGTCCTTGTGGTCTGCGTCGTCGTCGCGCTCGGATTCACCGCGTACGGCGCCCTGCGCGCTATCGGCGCCGCGGGCGTCGTGAAGAAACACGTCGACAGCATCAAAGCGCAACCGCTGCTTGCCGATGTTGCGAAAGCGCAACGCTACTCGCAACGCATCAATGAAGATATGGCGGCGATTGAAGCACTACTCGTTCGCGCAAACAGTGCGATCGGCACGATCAACGACAGCATCGCCGTGATGCGCGTTCCGGAAGCCGTCGCCGCCGTTCGCACGGCGGGCGCGGCAATCCGCTTACTCGTCAACCACTCCTAATCACGGCTTCGGCTCGTCCGGATTTTCCGGCGGCTCCCACTGCCACGTCGACGACGGCGGCACGCCTTCGGGCGGGAGTCCGAAGCCGCTTTGCGTTTCCGTCGAACCCGGCACCGCAAACGGCACGCCGAACGGCGAGGCTGCCGGCGGCGTTTCCGGAGCGGGGACAGACGGTGTCGGTGTTCCGAACGGCAGGCCGGGGACGCCGAATCCCGGTGCAGGCGTGTCGGTTGACGGGCCAAATCCCGTTGCGGCCGGTGCGGGCTGCGGAGCCGGCGCCGCGGCCGCCGGCGAAACGGACGGCGGCGTGATTGTCTGGGGCGGAGTGAGGTTCCCGGACGGCGCGGGCACCGGTGGGAACTCGTAGCCCGATTCCTCAGAAACTTCGGCTCGTTGTTTCGCCGCGGGAATCGCCTTCGACGGTTTGGCGGTCACGGTTGTCGCCGGACGTTGGGTAAATTTCGGCAGCACGAGTTCGCCTGCGGCTGCGCCGGCGAGTACGTAGCGCGGCGGCGGCAACAATTGCGCGTCGGAACGCTTGGCGATCTGATGCAACTCCTCGACATATTCCGGCGGCGCATCCTCGAGTTCGATCGTGTGTAACATCAACTCGACCGTATCGTAGAGATACTCGCGCGGCGGCACCTTCGCAAATGCGAAGACGTGCTGCGATACGTCGGCCTTCACCGATTGCAGTAATTTCTTCCAGTACTCGAGCGGTTGATAGTACTCGAACTGTCCGAGTTCGCGTTTTGCTTGCGAGTATAAGAGCGCAATGCGTTTGCCGAGCGGATCCGCCGGGGGTGCGGGCTCGACGACCGCGACGCGCCGTGCGACCCGTGCAAGCTCTGCGAGCACTTGCGCGTGAAAGAACGGATCGATCTCGTGCAGATAATGAAACGCAATCGCGAGATCGAACGAATTATCTTTTGCGGGAATTACCGACGTGCTGCCGCGTAGAAGCTTCGCATCGAGTTTGGCGTGTTGATTGATCTCATCGTTGCGATGCTCGATGACCGTGACCTTCGCGCCGGTGCCGATTGCACGACGGGCATATGCGCCGCTGGGTCCATATCCGCATAGCAACAGCTTGCTGCCGGGCTCGATCGCAAGCGCTTCCCAAATTAGCGTGTCGATGTAGCGAGCTTCGGATTCAAATTCATCCGCGGTGTAGACCGGTTGCTGGTTCACGCGACTTGCACGCTCCGTAGTGTTTCGATGAAGCCCGGAAAACTGACGTCGACACTTGCATCGCTGTCGACGGCGACGGGTCCCGCGCCCGCGGCTAACGCCGCCGTTGCCATGGCAATGCGATGGTCGCCATGCGTGTCGACCACTGCACCCGTGCCTTTCGGCGTTCCGCCTTCGATCACCAGTCCGTTTGCCGCCACGTCGACCGCGGTTCCGGCCGCACCGAGAAGCCGTTCGATGGCCGCGACACGATCCGATTCTTTCGTGCGCAACTCGCGAATACCGGTGATCTTCGTGTTGCCGCGCGCGAATGCCGCGGCGACGGCGAGAATCGGAATCTCGTCGATCGCGCGCAACGCGCGGTCGGCATCGATCGTCGTTCCTTGCAATTCCGCGTGGCGCACGACGAGATCCGCGACCGGCTCGCCGCATACGTCGCGCGTATTGCGCAACTCGATGTCTGCGCCCATATCGAGCAGCGCATCGAGGAGTCCGGTACGCGTCGCGTTGACGCCGGCATGCCGGATCGTCAGTTCGCTGCCCGGCGTCACGGTCGCCGCAACGATGAAAAACGCGGCTGCCGAGAAATCGCCCGCGACGTCGATCGGCTCGGCACGCGTGATGCCGCTGCGCAATGCGATCGTGCGTCCGTCCCATACAATATCGGCGCCTTCGTAGCGCAGCAAACGTTCGGTGTGATCGCGCGACGAACGGTCACTGAGGATCTCGATGCTCGCGTTCGCAAAAAGCGCGGCGAAGAGAAGCGACGATTTGATTTGAGCGGATGGTGTCACGAGAATGAAACGCCGCGTTTCGATCTGCGGCGTTCCCGCGATCGTGAGCGGCAACAGCCCATTCGTCGTTTCAATGCGCGCGCCGAATGCGCGAAGTTGCGCGGCGACCGGCTCCATCGGGCGTTTGCGCAGCGACGCGTCGCCGTCGAATCGCGCGGAAACGTCCGCACCGGCGCATACCCCGAGCACCATGCGCGCCGTGGAACCGGAGTTCATACAGTCGAGCTCACCCATCGGTTCGCGAAGGTCCCCGCCGCTCATGCTCAGCGACGTTCCGCCCCCGTCGGCGCGTGCGCCCAGTGCGACGAGCGCCTCGAGCGTTGCCCGCACGTCGCGGCCCGGATTGAGATTTCGGATTTCGATGGGTTGCGCAGATGCCGCGGCGGTGATCAGCGCTCGGTGGGAGATTGACTTGTCGCCGGGGAGGTTGATGGAGCCCCGCAGAGGGCCGCGGATGAACGTGCGCTGGCGCGCCTGGGTTTCGGGCATGAGTGAGTGCCAGTTGAGCGTCGCCTCGCCTCAAACCTTGCCTGCACTTATTGACATTAATTAGGTGTACCTAATACTATCATGCGGTGGGCCTAATCTCATCGGCGATCGCCATTGCATTGTTTGCTCATCAATACGGAGTGACGTGTCAGAAGTGCCACACCGTTATCCCGCATCTCAACGAATTCGGCGTGCACTTTTTGGCAAGCGGCGATCGGATCCCCGGCGTAAACGCCGGACCTGCCCTCCCGCTCGCGACCAAAGTGAATGTCGTCTACTCGAGCGAGAATCAAGGCGAAGGTCCGAACGGCGAGGGCCTCCCGAACGCGATCGTTGACGAAATCGAACTGTTCACGGCAGGCACGATCGGCTCGCGCGCGAGTTTCTTTCTCGAGCAGTACGTCGTGGACGGCGGTGAGCCGGGGCTGCTCCGCGATCTCTGGATCAACGACCGGTTGAATCCGTGGAATGCAAAAATTCCGCTGTACGCGCAAGCCGGATCGTACACACTTCCACTTCCGGTCGATCCGGAAACGTTTCGCGAAACGTATCAGCACTACACGATCTACGATCAAACCGTCGGCAGCAACCCGTTCGATTTCTTCGACCCGAAAGTGGGCCTGAAACTCACCGTCGGCGATACGTTACATGGAATCAACGCCCAGCTCTTTGCTGGACCCGGATACGATCGCGTGAGCGGCTTGCCAAAAACCGGAACCGATGCGATGGAGTTTATTACCGACGCAATGGGTTCCGTGACGCTGGGACTTTATCATTATGCCGGTGAGCGGCCGCTCATTCCGGGATCCCTCGATCATTTTACGCGTACCGGATTCAGCGTCGTTGTTCAGAGCGGCCGCTGGACGAGCGAATCCCTAATGCAAACAGGATGGGATACCGATCCGGGCACGGGGTACGGCGTAGCGTCGAGCGGCGGATTCACACAACTACGGTTCACCATCGACCGCCGGTTATTTGCGCTTGCGCGATACGAAGGCACGAGTGAAACGCTGCCGGGAACATTCAGCCGCGACGGCGTGCTGCTTCTGGGCTACGCGCCGATGCGTAACGCGCGCATCACGATTGAAGATGTCATTAGCCACACGCGTCAGACGAATAATACGATGAACGTCCAGTTCACGATAGGGTATTAATGTTCGCGTTCATCCTCTGCGTTCTGTTAGCGATCGATCCCGTGCACTCGAGAGCGCAATTCTCCGTCCAACACGTTTTTGTGGAACGCGTTACCGGTACGGTGCCGATTGTGCGCGGGACCATCGATCTGCCGCCCGGTTCGTTTGTTCCCTCACATGTCAGTGCGCAGCTCGATGCCACGCACTTGCACACCGATGATCCGGATCGTGACGCGTCGCTTAGCGGCAGCGAGTGGTTTGACACCAAGACGTATCCGACATGGACGTTTGAAAGCACGAAGATCGTACCGGCGACCGGTGGATTCACGATGACCGGTACATTGACGATTCACGGCGTAGCGCAAAACGAAACGCTTGCTGTAACGTCCCTGGGAACCGCCGACCATCCGCACTATCGCGCAACCTGTGAAATCGATCGCCACGCATTCGGAATGGAAACGACCCACCTCGATCCCGTTATCGGCAATTCCGTTGATGTCATATTAAACATTGTAACGGCTATCCAATGATTGCGTGCTTCTCAGCAAATACAGGTGGACTCGCGCACCTCAACTCATTACGATGTCCGTACGCTGTTAGGTAGTGTATTCCATCGCAATGTGCGAGGAGAGTTAGTGTTGACATGACGACGACATATGACCCCGATACCTTGAACGGAACCGAGGAGAAGCTGAGTGACGACCAGCGCCGGCAGTTGACGGCAATTTTGCTCGGCGGACGCAGGCGCCGTAGGCGCTTACGCGCGCTACTGCTTACGGACCTACTTCGCGGCTCGGGAGAGAGTGAGAGCGAAGATTCCGACGACGATACCGATGAGGGCGGCGACGACGAGCGCAAACTGATTGGGTTCTTAGTAGGACGCCGTCTCGTCCGAAAAGCGAAACTGCGCCGCGCATTGCTGGCTGCATTGGTCAGTGGCCGCGGTGAAGAGAGCGACGACGATAGCGATGATGAAAATGATAGCGACAGCGACGATACGACGGACATGATCGTGCGCGCGCTCGTCGGGAGACGGATGATGCGCCGTCGTATGCTGCGCCGCGCATTGTTAGCGAAGTTGCTCGGTGGACGTGGTGAAGAAGACGACGATGAAGGTGACGACACCGATGACAATGATGAAGGAGCAGAAGCTGGCGGCGGCCGCGCAATCATTCGCGCAATCATTGGCCATGGGATAGCGCGCCGCCGCAGACTGCGCCGCGCGTTGCTCGCGGAACTGGTGCGCAGCCGCAGCGAAGCCGAAGACGATGACGACGATTCGGACGGTGGTACGCCGGAACGCAAATTGATTCGCGCGGTCATTGCGGGGAAGATTTTCCGCGCTCGCAAACATCACAGGCTGTTCCTCGCCGAAATCCTGAAGTCGCAAGCCGAAGAGAGTGACGAGGACGAGGACGACGATGACGATGAAGGCTTCGATCCGGCACGGTTAGCACGCGCCATCGTAGCGCGCCGCATGCTGCGCGGAAGGAAGATGCGGAAGCTGTTGCTCGCCGAGCTCGTAAAGACCCGCGGCGAAGAGAGTTACGATGACGACGATGACGATGATGGCGGTGGAGATCGCGACCTCCTCAGACTGTTCGTTGGTCGGCGGATACGCAGGCGGAAGGCTGCGGGAAAAGCCGGGCTAGCGAGACTTCTCCAAGAAGTCTGACCGTAGTAAACGGCAAGAAGCCGGACAGCGATGTCCGGCTTCTTTCTTTATGCGAGGCGTTTAGGCACACCGAGTCGTACGTCGTAGATTCGCACGTAACGATGGGGTGAAAACGATGCTCATTTCACATACTCGCACCCTCGCAATTCTTTCCATACTCGTGCTTTCCGCGTGCAGTTCGTCGAATAACGGTCCGTTTATCAGTCCGACGCCGACGCCGTCACCGTCGCCCGCACCGTCTCCGGCGAATCTCTCCGGCGATTACACGGGCACGATCCAAGACAGTCAGAACGGATCGGGTACCGTTACCGGAACGTTGGCGCAGCAAGGGTCGAACGCCGGGGGGCCGTTGACGATTACTTCGTCAAGCACGACCGTTACCGCCGCGCTGTCGCTTGCGATTGCGTCGAGCAACTCATTGAGCGGTGCAATCGTGATCGATTATCCGAGCGGGACGACATGCACGTTTAGTACGAGCGGATCGTATAATTCAAGCACGAACATCATCACCGGAAGCTACTCCGCCGTTACGAACTGTTCCGGCCAATCGGGAACGTATTCGTTAACGCAGGAGTGCAGCGACACCGTCACGCCCGGTGACCGTCGCCGCATGACCACCCCGAGATGTTGATCTAAGGCGATCCAGGACGTCCTGTTGCGTGAGAACGGCGCCCCCTTCGAGCGTTTTGTCGAATGCGGCGTCATCGAGCGCTTGAGCGATGCGTTCACGCGCCGTTTGCAATGCAAGCTGCTCGGCGCTGTCGCCGTCAAACTCGAGTTCGTGCAGACGAGCTATTGCGTATCCGAAGGCAGCCGCGGCAACCATCGGATCTTCAGTCGTTCGTAACGGCGCGGAATAGGCGATTGCGAGGGTAACGAGGATCTCGTGTTGCGCCGAAATTGCGAGCGCCAGAGCGCGGTCGGCATGCACCTCGGCAACATCCCATGCGCCCGATGCAACCGCGTAACCACTGATGTCACTTTCAATGTAGAGCTGGGCGTCGGTGTCAGCGCAGGCAAGCCCTTCGATCCCGAGTTCGATCGCACGGTCAAAGGCGCCCGCGGCAGCTTCACTGCCGGCCCACCACTGGAGAAGCTTACACGCCTCATCAGTATCGTTCACGCTGCGCGCCGCTTTGAGTGCTTCGTGAAAAAGCCGGCGTGCTTCTTCGATCTCTTCGGGCTCCATCGAGTAGGCGCATCTCCGAAGGACCGCGACGAGAACGCGCGGCTCCTCGAGCGCTCTTGCGCGTTCGATCGCTTCCGTGGCAGCCGCTTTGGCCTCGTCGAAGCGCTGCGTTCGCGCGTATTGATGCGCAAGCTGCGAGAGCGCGCGTACCAACCCGCGCTGATCGGCGGATTCGCGAAAGTGCGGCACTGCGCGCTCGACTGAAGCGAGAGCCTTCGGATACGCGCGCTGGTTGTTATACAACATTGATGCAACGTACTCAAGGCGACCTTCGGTGGCCGGCGCTAGCGAAGGAATATCGAGCGCCTTCTCGCACCACTGCAGACCTTCGCCGAGCAATTCGAGGCGTAAGAAAAGCGGACCACAATCTGCGGCAAGTTGCGCGCCCTGTTGGCGGTCGCCGCCCTCCGCCAGCGCCCATTGCATTGCAGCTCGAAAGTTATCCAGGTCTGGAATCAGCCGTTCTGCCCAGCCTTCGGGCATCTGCGAGTCGAATTCGCGGTATGCGGCGTGCGCGACGGCGGCAAAATATCCCGCGTGCGCTTGTCGCGCGAGATCGGCTGCGCGAGACTCGATCGCTTTTTGCGTGGCAAACTCGCGGATCGTTTCGAGTAGGCGATAGCGCGTGTTGAGAGCGAGCGTAACGGTCAACAGCGACTTATCCGCTAGCGACGTAACGAGGTCCAAGACATGAAATTCATCGCGGCGCATGCGATCGCCGCACACCGCCGCCGCGGCTTGCAATGAGAAACTTCCGCGAAAAACTGAGAGACTGCGGAAGAGCGATTGTTCTTCCTGCGGTAAGAGGTCGTAGCTCCACTCGAGCGTTGCGGCTAAGGTTTGCTGTCGCGGAAGCGCCGTGCGCGTGCTGCTCGTCAAAAGGCGAAAACGTTCGGTCAGAAGATCGCAGAGCTCGTCTACTCCCAGAGCTCGCACCCGCGCGGCTGCAAGTTCAATCGCGAGCGGAATACCGTCGAGATGTTGGCAAATCTTTCGAATGGCCGCGTCGTTTGCCGGGGCATCGAAGTCCGGCACGAGCGCCGTCGCGCGCTCGGCGAAAAGGTCCGCGGCCGACTCGCCGGGGAGCGGACCCAACCGGTAGACGTGTTCGCCTTCGAGATGGAGCAATTCGCGACTCGTCGCGAGGATCGTGACATTCGCGCAAACGGCACGAATGCGAGCGATGATCGAGGCAATACCGGGAATGAGATGCTCGCAGTTGTCGACCACGATCAACATGGTGCGCGCTTGAAGATGAGCGAGAAGCCGGGCGAGCTCGTCATCGCCGTCTTCGCCGCCGGGTGCACCGACCGCATTGGCAATCGTCGCTGCGATTAAATGCGGATCGGCGAGCGGCGCCAGATCGACGAACCATGCTCCGTGCGTGTACTGTGAGAGTGCGTTGCGAGCGCATTGCAGAGCGAGCGCCGTCTTTCCGACGCCGCCGGGACCGGTCAGGGTGACGAGCCGGTAATGGGCCAGCGCATCGTTCATTTCGCGGGCTTCACGCTCGCGTCCAACCAACGACGGTAAGTCGGCGCGAATATTCGTCGCTGAGTCTTTTACGATTCGCAGCGTAGGGTCGAGGGCGACGAGCGCCACTGCGAGATCTTGCGCAAGCCCCGCTAGCATCAGGAGTTCGTCCGGATCGTATGGGTCCTGCGGATGCTCGACACAAATAAACCCGACCAGATCTCCGGCCGCTGTCATCGCGAATGCGTCGGTCCCCGGTGCGGACGATTTCAGCAGCGACGGGTGCGCCGGGAGTGCTGTCGATTGAAATCGCGTCGCGAGCGGATCATCGAGCGCGACGTTCTCAGCAGGTACATCGAACGATGTGCCTTCGGCGCGGAACTCGTCGCGGCGAAGATACACGGCGCATGCGCGCGCTTCGAGATGATGATCTACTGCCTCAATTACGCGGCGCAGCAATTGTTGCATGTCGTTGTACGACGACAGTTCGCGCCGCAAGCGCTCGATGTAGGCAAGCGCCTGCCGTTTTCGGTAATAGAACGCCGCTTCGGTAAGTTCTTCCAGTTTGCGGTGAATCGGGCGAAAGACGAGCGTGCCGACGAGCACGAGTGCAATCTCAATCGCAGTACTCGCTTCGCGCGAATGCGTCGAAACGAGACGTTCCGTTCCCCATTCGGCAAGCGCAAGCACCAGCACGATCGCCGTCGTTACTAGCGTAAATGCGACGGCGCGCGCACGACGGCCGGCAGCGAAGCCCGCGGTGCTCACGGGTAGGACGTTGGCTTAGGGCAATCCCGCGGCCTGCGAAGAGGCGTCATTAACGAACGCGAGAATCGCGTCGACATGAAGCCTCTTCTTATCGTGGCGGCGCTCTCTTTTGTGCTCTGCGGTGTGCCGGCTACGGCCGATGTCGCGCAGCAACTGACGATCGACGAGATCATCGCTCAACATCCGGTGACGGGCGACGCTCCTTCGAACTTCTCGTGGGCGCCGAACGGACTGCGCTACGTCTACTCGATGCCGGCTGCGCTCGAGAAAGAGGCGCCGGTTCTTTACGTGCACGATATGCGGACCAACAGCGATCGGCCGTTGCTTGCGGCGCGGTCCGAGACGCGAGGTTCCCGCTCGCGTCCCGTCTCGCAGGTTGCGTGGAGTGCGGACGGCTCAACGTTGGCCTTCGTCAACGGAGAAGAGCTCGACGTTGCGGCATGGGACGGCAGCAAACGCAAAGTGCTCTCGAAGGGCGCGGACGACCCGCAGTGGTCGCCCGATGGTACGCACGTCGCATACGTTCACGACGGCGACCTCTCTATTAGCGATGTGCGCTCGCAGAAGGCCGTGCGTTTGACGTCCGATGGTTCGGACACGCGTCTGAATGGCGATCCCGATTGGCTATACAGCGAAGAGATGGATGTCGAGCACGCTTATGCCTTCTCTCCGGACGGCAATTCGATTGCGTATTTGACGTTTGACGATTCGAGCGTCGCGCCGTATCCGATCGAGCATTATCTGCCGCCGGCTTCGACGTCCGAGGAGCAGCGTTATCCGCTGGCGGGCGCAAAGAATCCACGCGTTAGCCTTCACGTCGTCTCAGTTCACGGAGGTTCGCCACGCACGCTTTACGATGGTGCGCCGCGCGATGAGTATCTCGTTTCGTTCGCATGGACGCCGGATAGCTCAGCCGTCGTCGACGAGATTCTCGATCGAGCGCAGCAGCATCTTCGCGTCGTCGCATTTCCGACAAACGGTTCCGCGTCGCGAACGCTCGTCCAAGAACGCGATGCGAAGTTCGTCGACGTGGAACAGGCGCCGGCGTTCTTACCCGATGGAAAGAGCTTTCTGTGGCTTTCACAACGCGGCGGCGTTCAGGCGCTCTATCGTGTGAACGCTAAATCCCGCGCGGCAAAACGGTTGACCGGCGGGTATGCGGTCGTGTCACTCGTACGGCTCGATGCTCGCGCGCATGCAGCGTACGTCATCGCGGAATACCCTACCCGGCGCGATCGTTCCTTGCTGCGCGTGTCGCTCGACGGAAGCGGAGTGCACAACGTCACGCCCATGCCGGGAACGCACGACATCGTAATGGCAAAGGACGCCAACGCGTACATCGAAACCGCATCGTCATTTTCATCGCCGCCCGTCATCACGCGCCACGACTCGCGAATGGGCGCCGTCGCGACGATCTTTCGCACAAAGGATCTCTCGCGCTTCAATCTCGGTGAAACGCGCGCGTTGTTGGTCCCATCGAAGTGGGGGCCGCTCGACGCGCAGATCACCGTACCGCGCGATTTCGATCAAAGCAAACGTTATCCGGTTCTCGTTATGGCCTACGGCGGCCCGCTTGGCGTCGGTGGATCGAGCACGAACAATCGTTGGCTCGGGCTCTTTCCGCAGCTGCTCGCCCAGCACGGCATTCTCGTGTTCACCATCGACGGACCCGCAGCGAACGACGATCGCGCAAGCAGTGAACGGCTCTTTTATCGCAGCATGGGTGTAATCGCGATGCAAGGACAACTCGCCGGCACAACTTGGCTCAAAGGGCAGCCGTATGTCGACGCTTCGCGCCTCGGACTCTACGGATGGAGTTACGGCGGCTACCTCACCGCCTTTACGATGACGCACGCGCCGGGCGTTTTCCACGCGGGAATCGCGGGTGGTCCACCGGCGGATTGGCATTTCTACGACAGTGCCTACACCGAGCGGTACATGGGAATGCCGAAGGCCAACGCGAGCGATTACGACCGCACTTCGGTTCTGCCGAAAGCAGGTGATCTTCAGGGCGATCTCTTGCTGCTTGCGGGCAGCGGCGACGACAACGTGCACATCATCAACACATTCTCGCTCGCGCAAGCCTTTATCACGAATGGCAAGCATATCGACATGTTCTTATATCCCGAAGCGCGCCACGGTGTCCGCGGAGTCGCATCGCAACGCGATCTCTATTCGCGCGAGCTCTCGTGGTGGGAAAGCGAGCTGCGCTGAATGCGACTTATAGCCGCGCTTGGACTTTGCGTTACCGCTTTCGTGCCCGCGACGGCGTATAGCGCCACGTCGACGCATTCACTCTCATACGCACGCGCGTATATTTTGCAGTCTGAACGGCAGTGGATCGCGACGAATCCTGCGGAACTCGCCCTAGTGAAGCGGATCGTCGCTGACGATTTCGTCTGGGTTGACCACGGAAAGCTCCTAGACAAAGCCGCAGCGATGAAAGATGCCGCGGCCGGACCGGGCGACGTAGCCTCAGAACGCATCGATTCTTTGAATGTTCGTTTCTACGGCGATACGGCGATCGCAACCGGCAGGAACGTATCGATCTACAAGAACGGCCGGAAGAGTCGCGGCGCCTTCATCGACACGTGGATGCTACGCAACGGCGAGTGGCAGATCATTTCCTCGGCGGACATGGCGGCCTCGCAGAAGACTTCAGAGCGACAGAGTAATGCCCCTAAGTAGGGGCTGCGTTCGCGCGGAGGCCGGGGAAGATGCTCACCGACGCGTTGCGCACAATCTCGTCAGCTTGTGCGGCAGTGATCGCATCCGGGTTGGGCACGTCTGGTACCGTTCCACCGAAGGCTTTCTCGAACGCAAGGATCGCGTGGAAGACATGTTTGCCGAGCACGGTGAGCGGACGATCGGGCGCAAACTGCGCGACGTTGTACGGCGGAACGGGTAACGGCGTGACGTCAGGCCAATCTTCAGGAGCTCGCGGCTTTTCGAGCGATAGGACCGGCGAAATATCCGGCGCGATCGCATCGCGCGCGGTTAACGGCGAACCGAGCGACCATCGTTCGCGAAGCGTGCGAATTACTGATGTGTGCCGATACTCTTCCGTCACGACGCGGCGCTGCGGAATCCATGCTGAGATTGCTATAGCTGGGACGCGCACCCCCGAGCGATCGAAGGTGAACCCCATCTGTCCTGGTGGCGCGCCCGGCGTGGGCGGCGGGGCGGACGGTGGCACGACGTGATCGTACGTTCCGCCGGCTTCGTCGAAGGTGACGAGTAGCAGCGTATTCAGGTAGTTCGATCCGGTCGGCGAATCCGACGATCGTATCGCATCGTAAATTCGCGCGAGCAGCGCCTCTCCGCCCAAGAGCGAAGAGGGCGCGTCGAACTGGATGCCATGTACGAGCGCCGAGATTGGCGGATGCATGTCGTTGTGGCCGGCCCACATGTCCGGCTCGATGAACGAATAATTCGGCAAGTTGCCGTTCTTCGCGTCCTCCAAGAAATCAGCGACGGTCCGAAAATTTGTTGCGAAGCGTTCGCGCAGCCGAGACGCATGAATGATTCCAGTGAACGAGGCCACACTCGGCGCGTCGCAGTAGACGCGCCATGTCAAGCGCTTGGACTCGAGCCGTTCGAAAATCGTTTCGGCCGTGTTGTGAACCGGGAACGCAGCCGCGGGCGGATAGTTGAGTACGAAGCCCGAGGCAGTCGCAGCGTGGAAGAAGGAGCGGTTCGTAAACGTCTGAGACGGAACTTCGCAGAACCAGTGGTCGAAAACCGCAAAGCCGCGCGCTAGCGTGGACGTCACTGGCATTTGCTGTGGCGTGTACCCGGTCATGATTTGCGCGTACTCTTCGTACGTGGGCTGGCGTCCCATCTCGGATGTGAACATGCTGATGTAATCGGTAACGAATCCGTTCATTGTCGGCAACTGACCGTTTGCGGGCGCGTTGTACGGCGCGACGATCTTCGAAAGCGGCATGAAGCGGTTCTTGGGATCGAGCATGCCGTAGAGCGCGGTGTTGACGTGCGGGTACTCTTCACCCGGATCGGGGTTGGGCGTGTTCATATTCGTCGCAGCACCGTACTCGACGAACTTTCGGTCCGCTCCGTGCTGGGCCCAATCCGGAATGCTATTCCTGAGCGTCTTTCCCAAGACGCCCTCGAACGCAGCCACTTCGCCCGGGTTGTATAGGTGTCCCAAGATGTTGTCGAACGAGCGATTCTCGAACATCAGCACGACCAGATGATCCAGCGCCTTCTCTTTGTCGGCGACCGGCCGCGCATTTTGGGCCGCGACGAAGCCGGGGATGGCGCTCATCGCAGCCGCGGTGCCTACACCGGCGGCAAATTTGCGGCGCGAGATTCGGAAAGGATCGTTCATGTGCGACTTACTTTACCGTATAGTTCTTCGATTCGAGGCATGCAGAAAACGCGCGCTTGAAGTTGTTGGTCTGTTGCGAGCGTTGTTCGTTCGCAGTTGCCTGCGCGTAATGTTCAGCAGCGTTGTTTACTGCCTGTTCATTTCGATGGCCACTAATGCCGCCGGCTAGCGCGCCGCTCGCCGCGCCGGCGCCGGCGTTTCCCCAAATCGCGCCGAATACGGCTCCCGCGGCGGCGCCCCTAGCCGCGCCTTTTGCGGCGCCGCCTTGACTCTTCTGTGTCGGCGCCGGCGTGGCGGCAGCAAGCGTCGCCGGATCTACGCTGGTCTGCCCTTTCGCCCATTTGTAACAGATGGATTCGTCGCTCGCTTGTTGTTCCTCGGTCTGCCCGTTCGCCGGATAGACATATAATCCGAAGATTTTGCTTGCCTGCGCTAGACTGGGAACCGCGGTAATCGCGAAGAGCAGCACCGCCACGAGGGTGATTCGCGGAATCCCCATCGCTACTGTCGCGCCATGATCATGTTCAACACCTCTTCGCGGTCTAAGAGGTGGTCTGTCGTTTCGCTGCCCGTTTCAACGACGACGACCTCGACGGCTCCGTTAAATGCGTTGTCGTGCGTGGGCACGTCGGGGGTCATGGGAGAACCGCGCTTCAAACCAACGTCAGACGTTTCGTCAGCCGAGAATACCATTGGAACCGTATGTTCTAGTCGTCCCGCTCCCGCAGCTTGTCCGTCGACATAGAGCGTTACGGTCGCACCTTTCGCGAGACCGCCGCCGTCATAGCCAAACTCCACCCGCACTTGATGTTTTCCGGGCGACAGGGACGCGCTAGACGTGATCACGGTCATTTGCAACCCGACGAAGTTGTAGAGATACGTCGGCTTGCCGTCCTTCACGTAGAACATCCATCCGCCGCCGATTCCACCTTGCGATAAGATTACACCGTTTGCGGTCTGTCCTTGCGGCACAGTCAACTCGGCCGTGATGGTATGGCTCTTGTTTTTGACGTTGATCAGGCCGTTCTCGTTGAGACCTCCCATACCGTGAGCAAGCACTTGGGAAGTACCGCGAACGAGGACAGGACGTCCGGCGAGGTCGGAGTTGAACCGCTCCGCAGTCCTGTCGTCCATCGGCAACACGTTGTTACGCGTCGCCTCGATGAGCCACAACTGTTGCAACTCGTGAAGTTTATCAGGCATCGCTCTGGAGAGGTCGTGCGCTTGGGACCAATCTTTGGTGGTGTCGTATAACTCCCAAATGTCATCATCAAACGGGGGCGCCGCTTCGGTCATCAGCCATGGCGTGCGATGGCGCGTCACGGCCGTCCAGCCCTTGTGGTAAATTCCGCGATTTCCGAACATTTCAAAGTATTGCGTTTCGCGATGTTCCGCGGCGTCGCCATCATCGAAGCTATACGTCATGCTCACGCCCTGAATTGGAACTTGGCCCACCCCGTGCACGATCGTCGGTTGCGGTAACTGCGCCGCTTCTAAGACCGTCGGGGCAACGTCGATAAGATGATGGAATTGATGGCGGATTTCGCCTTTTGCTTTCATGCCGTTCGGCCAACGCACGATCAAACCGTTACGCGTGCCGCCCCAATGCGACGCAACTTGTTTCGTCCATTGATATGGAGTGTCCATCGCATGCGCCCAGCCGACCGCGTAGTGATTGTACGATTCTGGGCCACCCAGCTTATCGATCCGCTCCGTCAGGAATTGGGCGGTTTCCATCGATTTTAAGCCGTTGAACGGGATAATCTCGTTGAACGTACCTTCGGGCGTACCTTCTGCGGATGCGCCGTTGTCCCCGATGATGAAATAGATCAACGTGTCGTCGAGTACTTGGAGTTGGTCGAGCGCGTCGATGAGGCGGCCGATGTGATAATCGGCGAATTCATACCAGCCCGCATAGACTTCCATCTCGCGCGCGAGAACGCGTTTGAACTCGGGCGTTTCGGAATCCCACGCAGGAATTTCTGTTGGACGCGCGGTCAGATCGCAACCTTGCGGAATGACGCCGAGCGTCTTTTGACGTGCGAACGTCTCGTCCCGAAGCTTGTCCCAACCTTGATCGAACTTACCGTTGTATTTATCGGCCCATTCTTTTGGAACGTGATGCGGAGCGTGCGTAGCACCGGGTGCGAAGTATATAAAGAAGGGTTTGTCGGCCGCGAGCAATCGTTGTTGACGCACCCAGTCGATCGCGTGATCCGTCATGTCGATCATGAAGTGATAGCCTTCTTCGGGCGTTTTCGGCGGATCGACGATCTTCGTGCCTTCATGAATTGACGGATACCACTGATTCGTTTCACCGGCCACGAACCCGTAGAAATATTCGAAGCCCGATCCGGTCGGCCACCGGTCGAATGGTCCGACGGGACTCGCTTCCCATACCGGCACTTCGTGACACTTGCCAAACTGCGCGGTCGAATAGCCGTTCAACCGCATGATTTCGGGTAGAGGCGCCATCGAATTCGGCCGGATAGAGTTGTAGCCGGGAGCCGACGTCGCGATTTCCGTGATCCCGCCCATTCCGACGACGTGGTGATTGCGCCCGGATAAAAGCGCTGCGCGGCTTGGCGAACACAACGCGGTCGTATGGAATCGCGTGTACCGCAAACCGTCTTTCGCGAGCCGTTCGGCGGTCGGCGCATTGCACGGTCCCCCGAATACGCTCGACGCTCCGAACCCTACGTCGTCGATCAAAACGATCAAGACATTCGGCGCGCCTTTCGGCGGACGAATAGCCTCGATTGGGGCGAATTTTGAGTCGGGGTCCTTCGCATCGTAAGCGATGAACCCGCTGTACGTCTGGTCCGGTATGGGAAGAACTTCGCGTTGCATCAGAGTCTCCTGATTACGTGCGCCACTGAGCGGCCGGTTCCAGTATAACTATCCTGGCTATGATCACCCTATCCCGGACGTGCGCGTCATCTCTCTGACAGCGAACGCCGATACAAGGCGAAGGAGGGGACATTCGCCTTAATGGACTGGAAGCAGCAGTTGCGAGAAATTACGAAATCCGAGACCCTCGTTCCGACGTTCGAGCAGTGGCTCGATGCAACGGGTTATCGCGACTACGCGCGCGGAATCGGCGCCGGCTCAGTGAACCTCCAAGCTCACGCAATGAACGCCCTGTTCGACTATTATCAGAGCGAGATTCAAAAACGGCGGCCGTAGTTTGACAGCGGCGTTTCGTCCGACTATTCTCATCGAGTGAGAACAAAAGGTCCGGCTGCTGACACCATTCGGCTCCTGGCGAATCCGATTGCTTTTCGAATAATCTCTACCCTAGGAGCCCGTGGCCATCTTACGACCGAGCAGATTGGCGCGGCGCTCACGGGCGTCCCGATGTCCACGCTGTATCGGCAATTGAGCCGGCTGCGCGAGGTCGGGCTCATCCACGTGATCGAAGAGCGGCCGGCAAGAGGAACGATCGAACGCACCTATGCTGCCGTCCCAGCGAATAGGCAACTGCAAAGAGAAGATGTCGAAAGCGCACCGATCGCACAAGTTCGCGCGGCGATTCGCAACTTCGTTGCAAATCTCACCGCAAACGTTTTCTCGTTCGTCGACAGCCGTGCATTTGCAAAGGATCGCACGCAGCTGCGCTCGCTCCTCGCGGCCGCCGATCTGTCGGACGACGAGTATGTTAACGTTATCCGCGCGATTGCTGATGCCATTTCCGCTGCGAAGAAGCGCTCCGCGGGTTCTCCAACCACGCGTCGCTCGTTCTACGTCGTCGCACTTCCGCAGGCTTCTTCATTATGACGTACTCGCCGACGGTCTGGGACTTCGCGGTTCTCACTGTGCTCCTTGTATCGTTCGCCGTTAACCCTGTTGTCGCCGGTCGCATTAAAGCAGCGATCGAATCCCGAAGGCATCCGAACGCAAGACTGCAGTTGTACTGGTTCAAGATCGGCACCACATGGAGCTTTACGCTCATTGTTTTCGCCGTGTGGTTTGCATTTCGGCGTCCATGGAGCGCGCTATGGTTAGGCGTACCCAACGGGTGGCTGCTGATAGCCGGTCTGCTCGTTGCCGCAGCGCACCTTTGGTACATCCTGCGCAGCCGCAATCGGATGCTGGCAAACGTGGACAACTTCCCGCGCTATAGGGAGCTGCTTAATAGCGTTTCACTGGTGGCGCCGCGGACGCCACGAGAACGGCGCCTCTTCGCTGTCGTTGCCGTTACCGCGGGCATCGGAGAAGAGGTGTTATTGCGCGGATTTGTGTTCTCGCTCTTCGCAAGCATGTTTGGACTGTGGATCGGCGGCCTTGTCAACGTCGTCATCTTCGGATTGGCTCACGCCTATCAAGGACGCGGCGGCATCATTCGAACGGGCGCCTTCGGAGCTTTCCTGACCGTCGTCGTTGTCGCGACCGGATCGTTGGTGCCGGCGGTTTTGATACATACGGTTCAGGACCTGATCGCCGGCGATATTGTTTCTCGCGTTCTGTCAGCAGCGCCGAGTGCAGAGTCAGACAACGATCTCGCTTACGACTGCGCGACGGTTCCCGTCTGAGTTAGCATAACGAAAAAGCCCGTAAATACGGGCAAGTTCTTGGTGGGGAAGGTGGGATTTGAACCCACACGAGTTGCCCCGGCCGCTTTTGAGGCGGCTGCGTCTGCCGTTCCGCCACTTCCCCACACGGTATCTAGGGTGACCCGCCCGGATTCGCGCTGGCCGCCGGGGGTCCTTGTAGCGAGAACGTGACCCAGCGCGTCTGACCGGCAGGATAGGTGAAGCGGAAGAGGTCGTATGGTGTGCTTTGCGATGTCGCAGGCAGCACGGCTGAGATCGATGCTGCGTCAGCGCTCGCGCGAAGCCGAACGGTGAACGATGTCGCATTCGGTGCGAGTGTATATTCTTTTTCGAAATGCACCGGCGTCGTGGCTAAATCCGGCGCGTCGTACGTGCAGAGCAGCGGGGCAAGCGGCGCACGCTGTTCCACGGTGCAATGGTAGCTCCGGTTGAACGTTCCGGTTGGAAACGGGTGCGTATATTTGCCGATGTAATCGCGCGACGATGCGAGAAGCGGTGTTGCAACGTCATCACGCAGCGCGCCTATCGTCGTGAATCGGTTCTGTCCGGTGGCCAGGTCCTCGAACACAAATGCGCGTGCCCCCGCATCGGCCGACACGATGATACGCACACGGCCGTTGTCGAGCACGAATGTGTTGCTGCCGTCGCTGTAGACGTCATCGGCATACGCGCGCGTAGTTCCCGGTGAAACGGGTTCAAAACCGCGCGTGTTTTGCAGAAACGCTTTGTCCGTGATCGGAACGTCGTTTGATTGCACCCGTAGGATCGCGGATGCAAATGGAGCCGGACCGAATGGAATATCGGCGGCATCGCCGGGTCGAATGGTGAGCGCCGGAACGGCTAATCGCCGGCCGCCGATCGACAGCGTCATCTTCGATATCGATCGCGGCGATGTGCCTGCATTGAAGACGTCGAGTACACCGTGGCGGCCATCGGGCGTTACGAGCAGAGCCGCATCGCGTATACCGCCTGTGCTCGATCGCACATATCGCCGAATAGCATCAACGCTGGAGTTAATCGCAATCGTACGATCGAGAGCCTTCAATACCGCGGCCGTATGTGGCTCAAACGATAACGGTCCGATGTTTGGAAGAACGAGCGCGTGAATCCCACGCAGTTGTTCCGGCGACGCATAGTGGAGATCGACGAACCGGCACGTGAGTGCGAGAGCGCGGCACCGTTGCTGTTGCGCGACGGTCGCATCCGCAAGTGCGGCGAAGCGCTCGTTCGTCATCACGGAGGGATCGTAAGCGCTGCCCAGCCACGCGATTGCAAGATCGGTTTTCGGCTGCAATGTTGCCAACAGCGTGCCGTATCGTTCGACCAGTTGGCCAAATGCCGCGGTTGGGGCGAAGCGCGGCGATGGCGAACCTTGCAACATCAGCGCGGCGTCCCACGCGTAGAACCAGTTGGCCCACGGTGCTTCGTACCCGGCCGGATTTAGCGTGTCTTGAACCGGAAAATTTACGACACCGTGCGCGCCGAATTGCAGCATCTCGTGGAGCGCGAGCGTCGTGTTTTCGGGCGCGGCGGCGCGCGGCGCGATCTCACTTGCGCCTTGCAGCCAGCCCGCTTGAAATTCGCTCGTCATCACCGGCACGTCGAGTTGCGTCTGCAAGAGCGCAGTTGAGAAGGCGAGTTGCGCGATGTCGTGATCCCCGATCCGATAGGCATCGCTTTGATACCAGTTTCCCCACGCCCACACCGGTGCCGAGGCCGTTACTTTCATCTGATACGTATTGATGAAGAGCGGCACACGTGTTCCGACGACGGATTGTACGGTTGACTTCAGCCAGCCGATATATGCGTGCCAGTGCGGCGCAGGCCATGTGTCGTTATCGAGATACGCGCCCTGATCGTCGTCGAGTGCGATCGCGATTACGTCGCTCGACCATGGCTCGATCTCGTGAAGAACGTCATGCAGCCACGTGGAGGCGTAGCGCAGATGCGTAGAATTGTGCATCCACTCGTCCGCGGCGGCATCAGCGTTCGCGTTCTGCAACGTCGCGGTTGCAGGATAACGCCCTTCAAGGACGTCGTGCAGCGGCATGTTGTATTCGGGACGCTGCAACAGCCAGTCGGGGTAGCCGCCGTTGCGCCACTCGTTACGAATCACCGGTCCCGGACGAACGATCACCTTAAAGCCGAGTTCGTGAATGATCGAAAACAGCGCGTGCAGATCGCGTCGTGGATTGGTATGTCCGTCGAAGTCGGTCGTATGCGCGTCGGGTTCGTGCCAATTCCAAATCAGGTAGAGATCGACCGTATTGATACCGAGCGCACGATACGACTCGAGGTCAGCGCGCCACTGGTCGCGCGGCGTCCGTTCGTAGAAGAAGGAGGCTCCGTAGACGTAAAACGGGCGGCCGTCGACCGTAAAGACCGGCGTGCCGTTGTCGTGCGCGATCGCCGATGTCTTCCACGAGCTCCACAGCAGCGCCAGGAGCATGAGGCAGGCATGCATTGGTCCAACCAATTACCGCACGTTATGAAGATGACCTACGGGCAACTCCTCGGATTGCACGGCGAGTTGCACATCGATCGGATCGAGAGCGACGCGTTGCGCGGCAATGCGCTCGGCGATCCGCCGGCTCGGCCCGTCATCGTGTACACGCCGCCCGGATACGACGCGCAAGCTTCGCGGCGCTACCCGGTGCTCTATCTGCTGCACGGCTATACCGGCAATGCGCTCGGTATCATCGCGGGACGCGCGTGGGAGACGAACGCCGTGCAGTGGATCGATCGCCTCATTCACGAGCGGCGCATGCCGCCGGTGATGCTGGTTATCGTCGACGGCTGGACACGACTCGGCGGCTCGCAGTACGTGAATTCTATTCACAACGGCGACTATGCGACGTACGTCACGCGCGATGTCATCGGCCATATCGATGCGCACTATCGAACGGTTGCGCGCGAAGGTGGTCGCGCCGTACTTGGAAAGTCGTCAGGCGGCTTTGGCTCGCTGCATCTTGTGATGGAATATCCCGGCATCTTCGCTGCCTTTGCGTCGCACAGCGGCGACTCGTACTTTCAGTACGCGCAGACGCACGCGTTTCCCGAGGTGCAGCGAACGCTGGAGAATCATAAGTTCGATGTCGCATCGTTCGTCGAATATTTCGAGAAGAAGCACAAGCGCTCGCAAAACGAGTACGTGACGATGGAGATCCTCGGGTACACCGCTGCGTACTCGCCGCGTTCTGCCAAAGCATTCGATCTCGACCTTCCGTTCGATCTGCACACCGGCGAGATTCGTGGCGACGTGTTCGAAAAGTGGCTCTCGTTCGATCCGGTCGAACAGGCTCCTCACCATGATGAGGAACTGCGACGGCTGCGCTTGCGTTACTTAGATTGCGGGCGGCGTGACGAGTATGCGCTTGACATCGGTGCGCGACTCATCGCCGAACGCATTCGCGAGCTGGGGCTCGAGGTGCGCCACGAGGAGTTCGAAGACGATCACCGCAACGTGGGATACCGATACGAAATCTCTATGCCGGCGCTTGCCGGCGTGCTGGACGAGGAATGATGACGCGACGTAGTCTACTGCTCTGCGCGGCGCTGCTTTTGGTGCCGCTGGGCGCATTTGCACAAGAAGCGGCCCCGACGCCGACGCCCAACTTGCAAGAGTACAATGATCCTGCGATGCATTTTGTCGCGCCGGCCTCCTACCATCCGATCGGGCAGCGCAGAATTTCCCTCGACGATTTGGGCGACGATCCGCAAGTCGTGGCCGCTTGGATCAGCGGTGACGCGGCGCGGCCGAGAAAGATGCTGATCCAGGTCGCGGCCTACTCAGGCGGTCTCGACGGCTGGGAAGCCACGTACGAACAGACGCTACGCAACGCGTTCGGTGACGCGTTAGTGAAAAGCAAAGAGCGCACGACGCTGAAGAACGGCATGCCGGCGGCCTACTTCGAGGTGACGTCAGGAACCGGGTTCCAGGCGTCGACGATGTACGTCTATTGTTGGGCCGATGGCTCGCGCGGCGTTGCGCTCTCAGTCAGCGCGCAAGTCGGCGAACTGAGCAGCGCGAACGCGAAGCAGCTTCTCTCAAACGCTAGTGCCGTGCAGTACCCGCGGGACCGCGGCTAACGCCGAGCGTAAGTCGTCGAGCAGATCCTCGACGTCTTCGATGCCGACCGAGAGGCGCAGCAGACCGTCGGTCACGCCGCGCCGCTCCCGATCTGCTTTCGGAATCGATCCGTGCGTCATGCGGGCGGGATGACAGATCAACGATTCGACACCGCCAAGACTCTCGGCGAGGCTAAAGTATTTCAGGCGATGCGCAAAATCCAGCGCGCGCGATTGTTCCCCTTTGAGCAGGAACGACACCATGCCGCCGAAACCGCTCATCTGCGCGCGCGCGAGCTGATGCTGCGGATGTGAAGGAAGTCCCGGGTAGTAGACGCGGTCGATTTCCGGATGCGCTTCGAGATACTCGGCAACCATTTGCGCGTTCTCCGCGTGCTGGCGCATACGCAGCGCAAGCGTCTTTGCGCCGCGCATCGTAAGCCACGCGTCGTGTGGTCCCGGCACGCCGCCGACCGCATTCTGGTGGAACTTGATTGTGTCCGCGATCTCTTTGTTGTTCGTGATCGCGACGCCGCCGACGACGTCGGAGTGCCCGCCGATGTACTTCGTCGTCGAATGAACGACGACGTCGGCGCCGAGCGCGAGCGGCTGTTGGAAGTATGGCGACGCGAACGTGTTGTCGACAACCACGATTTGTTCCGGCTTACGAAGTCCGGCGACGCCTTTGATGTCGATAAGCTTCAGTAACGGATTCGTCGGTGTCTCGATCCAGAAGAGTTTCGTGTTCGGCTTGATCGCCGCGCGCACCGCATCGAGATCGCTCATGTCGACGTAGGTGAATTCGAGCCCGTACCGTTCGAGCACACGCGAGAAGAGTCGGTACGTGCCGCCATAAAGATCGTCGGTGACGACCGCATGATCGCCGGCGGAGAGAAGATTCAGCACGGCCGCCGTTGCTGCCATGCCACTTGCGAACGCATACCCGTATTCCGCGCCTTCGAGCGACGCGAGTTGCTTCTCGAGCGCGAGACGCGTCGGATTGATCGTACGGCTATAATCGAAGCCTTTGTGCTCGCCTACCGCATCTTGCGTGTACGTCGAGGTTTGGTAAACAGGAACGATCGTGGCGCCGGTTGCGGGATCGGCTTCTTGGCCAACGTGAATCGCCTTGGTGCTGAACTTCATGCCGGTGCCTTCGTCAGCGAGCCCGTTGTGCCCTCACTCGCACTGGATGGCGAGCACCGCAATATCGTCGCCGTGCCAACCGCTCACGCACCGGTCGCGGATGTCGCGAGCGGGCGTTGTTGATGTGCGGATCGCAGGATCGGCGACAATCGCCCGAAGCAGTGCTTCGCCCGATAGCGGCGATCGCTGCGACTCGAGCAAACCATCGGTGAACAAAACGACCATCGTGCCCGGTTCGAGCGCGATAACGGTCTCTTGTGGTGCGCGATTCGCCAACTGCATGACGGCGAGCGGTGCGCCAGTCAAATCTTCGAGCGGCGCCTCGACGCCCTTGTCGCTGCAAACCAGCGGACTCGGGTGTCCGGCAGACGCGCACCGCAACGTTCGTTCGACGGGATCGATGATGCCGACGAGCGCCGTGCAGAACGTTCCCTCCGAAACCTCATGTTTGAAGAGAAAGTCCGCGCTGTCCAACACTCTCATGAGGTCGTTTTCCATCACCAGCGCCATGCGAATCGCGTTTCGAATCGACGACATTTGCGCCGCGGATTCGATTCCGTGACCGGAGACGTCACCGATCGACACGCCGATTTTATCATCCCGAAGTTCGAAGACGTCGTACCAATCGCCGCCGACGAGGAGCGCCGCATCGGCCGGCTCGTAGAGGACGTCGAAGGTCAAGCCCGGCACCTCGGGCAGCGACTGCGGCAGCGCCGCCTTTTGCAAGCGTTCCGCAATGTCGGCCGTCTGCGAATAGAGTCGCGCTTTTCCGATGGCGACTCCGCAGCGCCGTCCGAGGTCTTCCGCGAATGCGACTGCGTCTCGATCGTAGGGTCGTGACTTACCGACGCGAACGAGCGTGAGCGCGCCCGTAACGCCCCAAATTTGCGAGCGTACGGGCACGACGATCATCGAACGGTAATCCATTCGATGCATGAACTTTTCATGTAGCGAGTTTGCCGCATGCGTTTCAATCCATTGATCGTCGATCTGCGGCACAAAGAACGTTTGACCGCAATCGAGCACGCGGCAGACGGGATGCGCCGGGCGATTCGGATCGCTCTGCAGTTGACGTTCGATGCAGGCAAGATCTTTGATCAGATTCTTGTCACGATGCGACATGGCGACGGCCTCGACGTCGGCGGCTGAACCGCCGATGTCGAGAATGCAGATGTCGGCGATCGTTTTGACTGCCGCGGCGCAAACGTTGCGCAACGTGCTGCGATAATCGAGCGACGAACTGAGCAGTTCGCCCGCTTCGACCAAGAAGTGCATGTAATCGGCATCAGCACGAAGCCGTTCGATCTCACGGGAATGTTCCGACGTCACTGCGGCTTTCCGGTGTCGGATGAGCTCGACAAGAAACTGATAATGTCTTGACGCGTCAGGACGCCGATGGGCTCGTTGTCGTCGGTAATGACGACGGCCGGATTTGCGAGTGTGAGCAATTTGTATGCCTTCTCGATTTCCGAGTATTGCTCGAGCATTGGGAACGGGCGGCCCATCACGTCGCTAACCGGTTTGTGGAGGATATCTGATTGATCGAACACGGCCTGCATGACGCCGACGTCGTTGATGCTGCCGACCATTTCGTGACCTGCAACAACCGGAATCTGCGAGATTTCGTATTCGCGAAGCAGATCGAGCGCGGTTTTCACGGTGTCGTCCGGTTTCACGGTGATCATCGGCGGAAGTGGATGTTTGTTGCGCAACACGTCACCGACCGTGGATTTGCGTTTGCCTTCTGAAAGGAAGCCGTTCGCGATCATCCAGTCATCGTTGAAAATCTTCGACATGTAACCGCGGCCTGAATCAGGGAAGATCACGACGACAGTCGCGTCTTTCGGCAACGTTTTCGCAAGCTTCACGGCAGCCACCGCAGCGGTTCCCGAGGATCCGCCGACCAGGAGGCCTTCCTCACGCGTAATGCGCCGTGCCATCAGGAACGACTCGCGATCCGTGACACGGACGACTTCATCGATCACTTTTAAGTCGACGGTCTCGGGCAGATAATTCATGCCGATGCCCTCGACGGCGTACGAACGCGGCGTATCGCCTGAATAGATCGAGCCTTCCGGGTCGGCACCGATCACGTGGATTTTCGGATTCTGATCCTTTAAATAGCGCGCGGTTCCGGAGATCGTGCCGCCCGTTCCGATGCCGGCAACGAAGTGCGTGATCGCACCGTTCGTCTGACGCCAGATTTCGGGACCGGTCGTGTGGTAGTGCGCTTCAGGATTGTGATGGTTATGAAATTGATTCGGTTGAAAGGCGCCGGGGATTTCCGACGCGAGACGATTGGCGACGCCGTAGTACGATTCGGCCGAATCGGCCGGCACGTTGCTCGGCGTGACAACGACTTCCGCTCCGTATGCCTTGAGAAGATCGATTTTCTCTTTCGACATTTTATCGGGCATGACCAGAATGCAACGGTAGCCGCGAATCGCCGCCGCCATCGCGAGACCGGAACCGGTATTCCCGCTCGTCGGTTCGACGATCGTTCCGCCCGGTTTGAGCAGTCCCGCGCGCTCCGCTTGGTCGAGCATCGCAATCGCCGGCCGGTCTTTCACGCTGCCGCCCGGATTCATGTACTCGATTTTCGCGAGCACAAGACATTCAGCGCCGTCGGTCACCTTGTTCAGCTTGACCAGCGGCGTGTTACCAATTGCTTCGAGGGCGTTTTCGCAGTACGTGGGACCGGCTGCCCGGTCCGAGGGAGCTGTCGTCGACATGGCCGAGCGCTTCAATGTAACGAGGGGACGAACCTACGCGATAGAACGTTCAATGACTATGAGAAACGTCGCACGGTCGCTCTTCGCCGCCGGCATTCTGGCGCTTTCGCTATCTGCTTGCGACAACGGCGATCTTCCACCCGCAACGAAATTTGCGAGCGTTAAAGGTACCGTTACCGACGCTACGACCCACGCACCGGTGGCAAACGCGACCGTGATCATCGATACGGTGCTCACGGCCACGACCGACACGAGCGGAAACTTCACGATCGACAAAGTGCCGAGCGGCATCATCGACTACGTGGTGCGCGCGCAAGGGTACAAAGACGTGAACTCAAGCTCCAACGCGGAGCCGGGGCAACCGTTCCAGCTTAACGTCGCCCTGCAGCAACCGCCGCCTTAGCGTAGGAGCTCGCCGGCCGCACGAACGTCGCACGCTCTGCCACGGCGCGGTCGATCACGCCCAACACCACGTCGCCGAGCAGGTCAGGATCGTGCCGGACTTTCTCGATTTCGCTGATCATGTCGGCTTTGATCGCCGTCAGTCCCATCGCTTCGATCCGTTCGACGTCCGGCGCGACCGGAATCTGATGCTCTTCCGCGTAGGTTTGACGTAATTTCGACGGCGGCTCATCGTTTACGACGACGTAATCGCAGACGCGGGCGCCTGCATTTCCGAAGAGTGCTTCCACGTGATCCGCGGCCGTCATATTGTCGGTTTCACCGGGCTGCGTCATCACGTTGCAAACATAAATCTTCACGCCTCGTGCATGCGCGACTTCTTGGGTAATGCGGTCGATCAAAAAGTTCGGCAGAATCGAGGTGAAAAGCGATCCCGGTCCGAGCACGATCGCATCGGCATTGCGGATTGCTTCGAGCGCTTCGTCGAGCGGCGCGACCAAATTGGAATCGAAGAACACGCGCCGGATCGGGCGGTTTGCCTTCGGGATGTTCGATTCACCTTCGACGATCGTGCCGTCGTCGAGTTCCGCGCACAGCCGAACGATGGCGAGCGTCGCCGGAAGAACGCGACCCACGATGTTGAGCACCCGGCTCGATTCTTTGACGGCTTTATCGAAATTGCCGGTGATGCCGGTCATTGCTGCGAGGAAGAGATTGCCGAACGAGTGTCCCATTAACCCTTCGCCTTCCTCGAAGCGGTAGCGGAAGAGATCCGTCACGAGCGCTTCGTCGTCGGCGAGCGCGACCAGGCAGTTGCGAATGTCACCGGGCGGCAAGACACCGAGTTCTTTTTGCAGTCTCCCGGACGAACCGCCGTCATCGCTGACCGTCACGATTGCCGTCAAATTGCACGTGCGGCGTTTGAGGCCGCGCAGCAGCGTCGAGAGTCCCGTGCCGCCGCCGATTGCGACGATATTGTAGCCTTGTTCCAGTCGGCGAGCGCGAAGCGTGTCGAGGATGCCGGCGCCGGACGATGCCGCGCGAACGATCGAACGTAGCCACTGACCGGCGCCCGCAACCATGAGGATGATGCCGAGGCCGACGAAGATATATGTCAGGTATGACGGCGAGAAATAATCGTCGACGATGTTGTCGATGAGCTCGTTGAGGGGAAGCGCCACGCCCTCGGCAACGAGCCAGCGATCGATGCCGTCGAGCAGAATCAGCAGGCCAAAAATTGCAAGAAGCAGCCAACGTTTGATGCCGAGTCCCGGGATTAGCCATTGCAACGGCTTCATCAAGCGGTGACGCATCAACGGATATCCCGGGGATCGAGCGCTATTGCCAGACGGTCGTTGGTCGTCAAATGATCGTACAAGCGGCGCGCGATGTACACCGAACGATGACGGCCGCCGGTGCAGCCGATGCCGACCGTTAGTTGCGCCTTACCTTCCGCGATGTAGCGCGGCAAAAGGAAATCCATGACATCGATGAGTTTCGCCACGAACGGCTTGCATGCTGCGTCCGCTTCAATAAATGCTGCGACTGCCGGATCTTCGCCGGTAAGCGGCCGCAGGATGTCGTCATAGTTCGGGTTTCGCAGAAATCGCACGTCGAAGAGGAGATCTAAATCGAGCGGCAGTCCGTATTTGAAACCGAACGGCACGAGTGTCACGGCGAGTTGCGCGCGTTGCTCGGGGGCAAACGTTGCGGCGAGGCGTTCTTTGAGCTCACCATGCGTCAACGCCGTCGTATCGATCGTCATCGTTGCTCGCTCCCGCAAGGGAAGCAAGGCTTCGCGTTCGGCCGCGATGGCTTCGCGCAGCGAGCCGCGTGCAGCATACGGATGTCGCCGCCGGGTTTCGCTAAAACGACGAACGAGCGCGTCGTTCCGCGCTTCCATGTAGAGGACCGAAACTTCGCGTTGCGCGCGCGCTCGCTCGATCGCCGTTATAGCGTCTCCTAGCATCGCATCGCCGTGCGCGTCCAACGTAACGGCAACATCCGAAACGCGCGCCGCGTCCAACACGTTCAAGGTTTGATCGAGTGCTGCCGGAGGAAGGTGTTCTACACAGTAAAAGCCCAAGTCCTCAAACGTCTTCATCGCTGAGCTTTTACCGGCACCTGATAGTCCGGCTACGAAGATAATGCGCGCCGCCGTCATGGTTGGCAGAGGGAGCGTTGGACGAGCATGAAGTTCTTTTCGCCTGAGCGGGCCAACGCCCTCATTCCGAAAGTTGCACCGCTCGTCGATGAGTTGCTGGAAAAGCGCCGCGATCTCGCGATCAAGTTGCTCGAGAACGACCCTGCGCTGCGTAGCAACACGCCGCCGCGCGTCTCCCGCCTGGCCGGCCTGCGCTCCCCGTTCCCGCCGCCGCGCTTCGGCGAACTCAAAAGCGAAATCGTGCGGCTGATCCACCGGATCGAGTCGTTCGGATGCATCGTTAAAGATATCGACCTAGGCACGATCGATTTCCCCTCGACGCGCGAAGGCCAACCTATCTACTTATGCTGGAAAGCAGGCGAGCCGTCGATCGCGCACTGGCACGGGATCGAGGAGAACTTTTCGAACCGCAAGCTCCTCGACTAACGTCCTAGGACGCTTTGGTCGCGGTGGCTTCAACCGGAACGAAGTCCTCGGCCAAGCCCTGAAGGCGAACCTCGCCGAACTCCGCCATATACGCGCCGCTCTCGACGCTCGTGATTTCGCCGATCTCCGGCACGCTCGCGAGTTGGGGAATCTTCGAGCGGATCTCTTCCGGAATGCGCACCTTGTCTCCGACGGTGAGTGTGCCGCCGTCGAAGAGCGCATTCAAACCGTCGAGCAACATCGGGAGGGGAATCCCGTAGTCTTCACTGATTCCCGCGATCGTGTGCGTTTCGCTGATCGCGCAGTTTGAACAGCCGCCGAGATGGAAGCGCGCGAACACGCGGCGTGCACCGGCGTGCAGCGCGAAGGCTTGGTCTACGGTCATGTCCGGGGTAAAACGTTGGTTGCTCACAGTAACTCCTGGGATTTTGATTCCTGAATCAATTGGATAGAACGCACGTCGAGCCCCGCAGGTTGCGCCGGCGCGTCCCCATCGAGTAGCGCCGCGAGCCGCCTGCGGACGTCGGCCGAGAGCTCTCTGTCGTCGGTCAGGTATACGAGCTCTTGCTTGATCCGGGCGATACGCAGGGAGTCCAGGGCGACCCCGGCGCGAGTGCTTCATGCGTCGTCTTTTCGCCGCAGCTCAAAAACCCGGCGAGTTGACCGCGAACGATCATAGGAAAGGCCGCAGCACCCGGAACGGCGCTTTGACCGTTGAGATCGACCGGGTTGTGCCAGGCCGACGTACACGCCGACATAGAACAACGAAAGCGTCCGCGACTGCGCTTCATTTGCCGGAGCGAATATCGTTAGATATGAAAGTCCCGTAACTGCGTACCCTGCGACGGCGAGCGGCACAATCGCGCGCGATACGGCACGGCGCAATCCGACCGTCGGTGGCGCCGGAAAGCGGCAGGCAAAGGTGAGCGCGCCGAGCGCACCCGTGAGAAATGACAATTGCTCCAACATCAAGGCGAAGAAGCGCGCAGCGATAGCTGGAAACCAGTACCAGATCGAAGTTGATCGCAACGCCGAAGCAAACGAGGAAGACCGCGAGAGCGCGGGCCGCAGAATCATCCGGCCGGCGCCACACGATCACGAGAGCGATCGTAATAAACGCGAGTTTCGCGATATCGATGATCGCGATGAGCGCCCATGGAACAGCGCTTTCGTCGCGGACCGCAGTGAGTGTAACGCTACGCGCTTCGTCGTTGAACGTCGCCGTATCTCCGGGCACCGTCGCGAACATGATGATACGATTTTTCAATCCGGGTGCTCGCGTAAGTGTGTCTCCGGCGCGCACATCGGCTGCGGCGGCCGGTGAATGCGGCGTTACTGCGTGCACGACGAAGCTGTTCGAATGTATCGCGGGCGGCTGATCGAATCCGAACGTGCCGCCGTCGTGAATATCGAAAAGGTCGCCGGTCATGTTCGCAAGCCCGATCAGTGCGAACAGCACGATACATGCTTGCCAGAGCGCACGCATAGCGTCTGATTGGCGATAACGGCGAAGTACGCCTATAAGCCGGATTCTGTACCGGTGTTGCCACCGGCGGCGACCATCTCTCTGGGATGCGCGTCACCGCGCACCTCGATGCGATTTGGCTCGTGCGGACGGGCAGTCCGGCACCATAAGGTGCACATCGAGCGATCTTGCTTCAGGTGGGGTTTACCCGAGCCCACGTCACCGCGGAACTCCGTGAGCTCTTACCTCACGATTTCACCCTTGCTCGCCACGACAAAGCGCGACGGGCGGTATGTTTCTGTGGCACTTTCCTTCGACTTGCGCCGACAGGACGTTATCCTGCACCCTGCCCTGTGAAGCCCGGACTTTCCTCACCATTTCCGCAACCGCGGAACGAGCGCGATCGCCCGGCGTACTTCGCTCACGGAGTATAGCACGCCGGGCAAACGCCTCGTCTTATCTACGTTACGTGAGATGTAGCGTTTACCGCGCGGACCGCGTGTGCCGACGAGATTAGATGCGTTTGCCTGGGGGCAGGAAAACGAAAAGCCCGATTGCTTTCGGGCTTTCAAAATTTTCAAAATAATGGTGGAGGCAAGGAGACTCGAACTCCTGACCCTCACGCTGCCAGCGTGATGCTCTACCAGCTGAGCTATGCCCCCGAAATCTCACCGCTCAAAGGTTTAGAACCTGAACGACCCGCCCATATTTGCGGCACATAAAGAAAAGCCTTGCGTTCGCAAAGCTCTTCTAAATTCTGGAGACGAGGGGACTCGAACCCCTAACCCCCGCGTTGCAAACGCGGTGCTCTACCAATTGAGCTACGTCCCCGAAGAAAGAGCCGACCCGGAATTCGTGCCGGGCCGATTGGACCCTTTTCATTCCTGATTCAGACTATTGTCACATGCTTCGCGATGCGAGACGATAGGAGCCCACAGAGGTACTTCCGATGACGACACGGTCCATCGGCGGCCTCGCCGCCGCACTTCTCTTTCTCGGCTGCACCGCCGTAGCACGAGCGGCTAACGTGGACCCATGCTGGCAACTCCTCTATCAAGCGCTCGAACACAGCGCAGCCGCTCCGCACGCGCCGTATATCAGTTACGACGAGTTGATCCATATTACGCAAGACGGTCACCGGTATGAAATGGCCAATGCGAACGTTACGTATCGCGACGACGGCCTAGCGTATGTGGACGACGACCGATGGGTGCATCCGTTCGTTAGCCGCGTACTCGAACCGGGACCGCCCGTACTTGGTCCCTACGGTCGAAATCGCGCGACCTGGCTTTCATTCGAGGACACGGATTCTGCGACCGGACTTCCCGTGATCGCCGAGACGCGAAATTATCGTCGTGAATGCATCGATCAAGGTGACGAGGTGGTCGACGGAAAGCCGACCGCGCATCTGGTGATCGCAGATGCACCAAGCGATGAACCCGCGCTCAAAGCGATTTGGATCGATCGCAAGACGCTCGCGATGCGGCGAGCGATCGTGAGCCAGTGGCTAACGTTCCTGTATGATTATTCGGGAAAACGGTCGCAGCAACTCGTGAACTATACGATCGCCGTCGCAGACATCAGCGGATATAGCGTCATCCATCAAGTCAATTGGGAATACACGTACCGCGTGTTCAGCCAATACTCGACGATCGAAGCCGAGTATGTTTTCAACGGATTCCATTTCGATACGAAGCCGCCCATTGGAACGTTATTCGCGACGAACGAATAAGTTTGCACGAACGGGATAGTTCCCACGCCGTCGTGGTGCAAAGATCGTGCCATGACTGTGCGTCCGCTCGACCAACCATTTCTGTTTTTTATATTGGCGCTTGCGTTGATGTTGCTCGCATCATACGCCGGGCTCTATTTTCGCAAACGGCGCGGCGCCATGAGCGACGACGAGCGCGACGAGTTGAATCTCGTGCTGACCAGTTCGCTCACGCTGCTTGCGCTCATTATCGGGTTCAGCTTTTCGATGGCGGTTGGACGCTACGACGATCGCAAACGCGACGAAGCGACCGAAGCGAACGCAATCGGGTCTGCATATCTTCGCGTAGGCATGTTGCCTGCGGCTGACGCAACGCAGCTGCGCAACCTGTTGCGCCGGTATATCAATGAACGCATTGCCACGTACGCAGCGGGCGACGAGTCGGTTCTCTACGAGCATCACTCCACCAGTGAGACGCTTCAAGAGGAAATGTGGGGAGTCGTTCAGCGTGCGGCTTCGGCGCGGCCGAACAGTGTAACCGCGCTCGTCGCGCAAGGCATGAACGACGTCATCGATTCGGAAGGCTACGCAGGGGCCGCTTGGGAGAACCGGATTCCCATGGAAGCATGGGCGCTCATGTTCGCAATTGCGCTGTGCTGCTGCGCGCTCATTGGTTTCGACACGGGGCTGAGCGGCCACGTCAGTGGCCATCTCGTGCTGCCGGTCTTGATCGCTATCTCGTTTTTTCTGATTGCCGATTTAGACAGCACGCATCAAGGGCTGATCCGGGTCGCGCCGGACAACCTCATCGTGACGGCGCAATCTTTACGGTAACTCTGGAAGGAGGCGGACCGGCTGCCCTGGTGAACGAGGACGCCAATGGACGCGCTTAAGCAATGAAGCCTCGAACCACGCATGTCGCGGTGCATCCAACGCACGCGGCCGTTCATCATTCACCGGTCGTGCAGCACGTTATCCTGGATCGAACGCAACAGCCCGTTCCGGTCAGTATCGTCAGCCACGACCCGATCGAACATACGGCCGTTAATCTTGCGACGTGGGCCATCGCTATTGCCGTACTTACCCTTATCGCGGTCGCTTATCAAATATTCCTAGCGCGCCGATCGCTCGGGTTGATCAAGCGAGACTTGAACAACAACCGGCGCATGATCGACGACGCGCTTCGCATTCCGAGGTTCAGAGCAACGCAGTGGTCGGAATTCAAATATCCCTCCGATCGCCGCGACTGGATCAACGCGATGGTCGTCGTTAGCCTCGCGAACGAAGGCGATAAGCTCACTCAAGCGTTATTGTTCGAACTACTCGTACCACAAGACTCCGCGTACAACGCCCTACGTCCCGGTCATCCCGAGGGACGCACGGTCAACGGTGTCTATTACCGTGTCATAGGTGCACAATACAATCACATTTTGTTTCCGAACGATATCGCAGCCGAAGTCAATCGTTTTCAGTTCAGCATTAAGCCGGGCGTGCAAACATTCACGTGTCTGTGGCGCGCCTACGACATTTACGGAAAGTATCCGCAAGAAGAGTACGGGCAGTGGACGTTCTCGGTTAGGGTCTGAGGCATCCGAGTTAGCCCACCCTAACGGTCCAGACTTATGGGACGTACTGAGCAGTGCGACGCAGAGGTGACGACGTAAAATGGGTGTAAAGCTCGGCTCGACATGGCGAACACTGCTGAAAAATCACAGCGGCTCATTTCGATGCTTGGCTCGCAACGCGACGCAATCGTTGCTGATTGGCTGAAAATCGTTACTTCGACTTCGCGCGGGCGTACGAGCGCGGCGGAGACGACTCACGATCTGAAACCGATCGCAGACGCATTTTTCTCGGCGCTCGAGACCGGCGAGATCGACCCCACCGCCCCGGCATATGGTGAGACGCGCGCGCTGCTCGAGCAATATGCACGGACACGTGCGCGGCAGGGCTTTAGCCCGTCCGAGACGGCGGTCGCAGTCTTCGCGTTGCGTGATGCGATTCTTACGTCTTTAGGACAGCGGTCGGATTTTGATTTCGAGAATCTCTTTGCGCTCTCCAAATTGATCGACGGCTTGGGTCTGGTGACGTTCGAGACGCACGCTCTCACGCGCGAAGCCGTTATCACCACGCAGGCGGAGCAGCTTCTCGAGCTCTCCACGCCGGTCACCAAGCTGTGGGAAGGCGTTCTTGCAGTGCCGCTTGTCGGCACCTTGGATTCGGCCCGAACCCAGGTCGTGATGGAGTCGCTGCTCGAGATGCTGGTGAGTACGGGCAGCAGCTATGCCATTATCGACATCACCGGCGTACCGGCCGTCGACACGCAAGTTGCGCAGCATCTGCTCAAGACGGTTTCCGCGGCCCGCTTAATGGGCGCGGAGTGCGTCATTTCCGGTATTCGTCCGCAAATCGCGCAAACGGTTGTCGCGCTCGGCGTCGAGTTCGGCGATATCGTAACGAAGGCGACGCTCGCCGACGCATTACGGCTCGTGCTTTCGCGCGCCGGTTTCGATGTCAAGAAGGTGCGTTAGGACGTGAGCGACCGCGTACCAATCATTCAGATTGGGAAAGTTCTGCTGGCCTCCATTCAAGTTGATCTCAGCGACGATACGACGATCGCCTTGCAAGACGATCTTTCGCGCATGATCGTCGATCGATCGGCTCACGCCGTGGTGATTGACATTTCGGCGCTGGAGATCGTCGACAGCTTCATCGGGAGAATGCTGGGATCGATTGCTGCGATATCGCGCGTTCTTGACGCCGATACCGTCGTCGTCGGTATGCGCCCGGCTGTCGCGATCACGCTCACCGAACTCGGCCTATCGCTCAAAGGAATCCGCACGGCGCTCAATGCGGAGCGCGCGTTCGAGATGCTTGGACAGCGCATGGATACCGGTGAGTTCGACGATGAACCGGCGAACGCAACGAAAGAAGCAATCTCCACGTCGGAATTCGCTTCAGAATAGCCGCGCATGGAACGCTTTGATATCCGCAGCGACGCTGACGTGGTACGCGTGCGGCAAGCTGCTCGCGCCCTCGCTCAAAACGCGAAGCTTTCAATCGTCGATCAAACGAAACTCGTTACGGCGGTGAGCGAGTTGGCTCGCAACACGCTCATTCACGGTGGCGGAGGCATCGCCGAAATGGAGTTGGTCAAAGACGGCATACGCAACGGCGTCCGCGCCGAGTTTTCGGACAGCGGGCCGGGCATTGCCGATGTGGCTCACGCGCTGAGCGGCGGAAACAGCACCTCGGGCGGCTTGGGGTTGGGGCTATCGGGAAGCAGGCGGCTCGTCGATGTCTTCGATCTCGACACCGCTCCTGACCGCGGGACGCGCGTCACGGTCGTGAAATGGACGCGGTAGCGGCGAGCGTCGAGGATGTGCAATGGATCAATATCGAGCATGAAAGCGCGGCCGGGCGCGTCCGGCGCGCCGCCTCGGAGCTAGCGCGGCGGCTCGGCTTCGAAGAACACCGTTGCGGAGAGGTTGCGGTTGCCACGAGCGAACTCGCAACAAATGCGTATAGGCACGCTATCGCCGGCACGGCGTTGTTGCGTATACGCCGCCAAGGCGATGCCGCGGCGGTGGAAACCGTATTCGTGGATTCCGGTCCGGGAATTGCAGATCTCGAAGCCGTGTCTCGCGATGGGCACTCGTCGCGCGGCACGCTCGGCGTCGGGATCGGTGCAGCGATGCGGTTGGCGTCGTCGTATGAGTGCTATTCGATGCCCGGCAAAGGAACCGTCACGGCGGCGACGTTTTGGGATGCGGGAACAAGCGCGCCGGCTCAAACCGTTCATGGACTTACGCGCAGTATGAACGGCGAAAACCGATGCGGCGATGCGTGGGCGTACGATACGGACGGCAAAATCACGCGCATCCTGCTCGCAGACGGTCTTGGGCATGGCGAACTTGCGGCGATTGCATCAACCGCAGCCGTATACGCTTTTCGTGCGACGGCGAGCCGTTCGGCCGCCGCAATCATGCAGACAATCAACACCGCTCTGCGTGGGACCCGCGGTGCAGCCGCGGCCGTTATCGTCATCGAAAAGTCGACTTTGTCCACGACGTTTTGCGGAATTGGAAACGTGAGCGTATGGCTTGACGGGATCGACGGACGTAAGGGTCTCGGTTCCGTCCCCGGCATCGCGGGCGCGTACGCAAAGCAGCCGCGAGAGCTTACGCTTGAGCTCAACCCGCATACGACGATCGTTATGCATTCTGACGGTTTGACGTCGAAGTGGAATCTTTCCGATTATCCAGGGCTACGCGGGCGCGACTCGCTCCTCGTCGCCGCAACGCTCTTACGCGATGCCGGCATCCACCATGATGATGCGTCCGTCGTGGTAATGCGAACGTCGTGACGCGGCGCAATCGGCATCAACTCATGGTCGAGACCGCCGAAGACGTCTACGCGTTGCGGCAAGCGGGTCGTGTTGCCGCTGCTGCTGCGGGCGTCCAAGGTTCCGGTCAAGTTCGCCTCGCAACGGCGTTGAGCGAACTCGGTCGCGAGATCGTGTCGTTCAATTCGTCGGCCGTTGCTGAGTTTTCGCTCGGCGAGGACGGCTGGCTGGAAGTCCGCATTCATGGCGTCCCGCGTGCGGCACTCGAGCCGCACGACTACAGTGCCGTCGAGTCGGCGAAGCGCCTCATCGATTGTGTTGAGATCGCCGATTCGCCGCATGGGGTGATGTTATCGCTTCGTCTGCCGGCGCGCGGCACGTCGAGTGCCGATCTGCGTAACGCGATCGCCGCCGCGGCAACGCCTCGCCCATTGGATGAGCTCCGTCTAGAAAACCGCGATCTCATCGCGACGTTGGAGGAACTTCGCGAGAAACAAGACCAGTTGATTCAGCTCAACGCAGAACTGGAAGAGACCAACCGCGGCGTGGTCGCAATGTACGCGCAACTCTCCGACGAGCTGGAAGAGACGAACCGCGGCGTTGTGGCGCTCTACGCGGAGCTCGACGATAAAACCCTACAACTCAACACTGCGAACGAGGCGAAAACGCGCTTTCTTGCGAGCGTGAGTCATGAGTTGCGCAGTCCGGTAAGCTCGATCGCCGGCCTGGTGAAGCTCTTACTCGATCCCATCGACGAGACCTCGCTGTCCGAGGAGCAACGGATGCAACTCCGTTACATCGAGACGTCGTCGCGGGAATTGTTGCAACTCGTCAACGATCTTCTCGATCTCTCGAAGGCGGAATCGGGACGGCTCGAGCCCGACGTTACCACATTCGATCTGGCCGCGCTCCTCTCGGAATTGCGCGGCTCGCTACGTCCGCTCGTGCAGCCGGGCGTGGAACTGATCGTTGATGTTTCGAATGGCGGCTTGGTCGAGAGTGATCGAACGCTCGTGGGTCAAGTATTGCGTAACCTCTTAGTGAATGCGCTCAAGTTTACCGAACGCGGCAGTGTGACGTTGACCTGTAAAGACATCAGCGGTTATGCAGTCGAGGTCTCTATACGCGATACGGGCATCGGTATCGCGCTCGAAGATCAACCTCGGATTTTCGAAGAGTTCTACCAAGTTCGGGGGCCGCTTCAGGCCCGTTCCAAAGGGACCGGGCTCGGGTTGCCTTACGCGAAACGCGTCAGCGAAACGCTCGGCGGCATGCTGGAGCTCGACAGTGAACCGGGCGAAGGCAGCACGTTCACATTTCGTCTTCCACGCGCGTGGCGGGTATTCACGTCGCGCGCCGCAGCCGTTGAAGAATCGTTGGTTGCGATAACGCTCGGCGTCGCTTTGATCGTTGATGATGATGCGGGTTTGCGTTCAGTTCTCCGGGGTATGCTGCAGGGCGTAGCCACTCAGGTGTACGAGGCAGAAGGCGGAATCGAAGGGCTTGAAATGATGCGGACCGATAAGCCGGAGGTCGTGTTTCTTGATCTTCGCATGCCCGATATGGACGGCGCCGCGGTGTTGAGTGAAATGAAGCGCGATCCGGCCTTGCGCGAGATTCCCGTCATCATCGTGAGTTCCGAAGAGCTCGGTTTAGATGACCGCTTCGGCACGATGCCGTTTGTCGCGAAGTCGACACTGAGCAGAGACGTCGTCGTAAAAGCCATCGGAAAGGCGCTTCCCGAGAAAGTTTCACCATGAACCACCTTGGAAATCGCGTACTCATCGTCGACGACATCGAGAGCAATCGCTATGTCGTCGGGACGTGGTTGCGTCGCGCCGGTTATCACGTGGTTGAAGCGCGTACGGGAGAAGAAGCCTTACAAAAGATCGATGCTCAGCCGTTCGATCTTGCCGTGCTCGACGTGAATCTCCCCGATATGACCGGCTATGCAATCTGCGAGTACATCAAGCAACATCCGGCAACTTCCGCCACGCCCGTGCTGCACATGTCGGCAACGGCAACGAACACGACGGATCGTTCGGAAGGGTTGCGGCGCGGCGCTGAAGGCTATCTCGTCGAGCCGGTCGAGCGCGAAGAGTTGCTGGCGACGGTGGAGGCACTCCTACGAGCCGCCAACGCGCACAAAATGTCGCTGCGCCTCGCCGACCGGTTGCGCCGATTGCACGATGCGACGCTCGCAATTAACGAGATGCAGGACCTCGAGACGCTTGTCGGGACGATCGCGTGCGAAGCGTCGAAGCTCTTCGCGGAGCCGGCTATCGTGCTGCTCAATACGGAAGATGCTGCGTTTGCGTCGACGTGTGGGCGTGACGAAGAGGCCTCGCTCTATCGTCTCAATCGCGCAGCGGGTCGCGACATCGAGGCGCTCCCGAAGACCGGCCGCGCTGCACTGAACGACCTTCGGTCGATTTTGCCGCTCGACGCACTGCCGTTGCCCGAAAACTATCTCATTGCGGACCTCGGCAGACGTTTCGATCAGATGGGGCGCATCTTGATCGGTTCGGCGCCGCCGCCGCTCGATGAAGAGCAAGTAGTCGTGCTCGCGCAGCTTGCGCGCGTCGCTGGTGCCGCCCTTCACAACAGCCGCATGCATGACGTCGAGCGGCGAATTGCCGTAACGCTTCAGCGTGGGCTGTTGCCGGAGACGATTCCCCCGGTGCAAGGGTTCGACATCGCAGTGCGCTACGAAGCTAGTGCGGTACATGCGGAAGTCGGTGGTGATTTCTACGACGTTTTCGAAGGCGCTGACGGGCGATTATTTCTTGCGATCGGCGACGTTGCGGGGCATTCGTTGGAAGCAGCGACGATTATGGCGCAACTGCGTACGGGATTTCGATCGTATGCGCTCGAGGGACATGGTCCTGTTGCGATTCTCGACCGCCTCAACGAGCTGCTCATGCGCTTCCATCTCGATACGACGGCAACCGTGTGTTGCGGGTGGCTCGACCCGCAAACCGGAGAATGCGTGCTCGCAAATGCCGGCCACGTGCCGCCGTTGCTCGTACGGGACGGCGTTCCGCAATTCGTTTCGATCGGCGGAACGCTGCTCGGGTTTCCACTACGCACGGGCACGTCACAAGAATTGATGTTGAATCCCGGCGACCGTCTCGTTTTTTATACCGACGGTTTGGTCGAGCGCCGGCGTGAGTCGATTGAAGACGGCTTGGCACGGTTGGCAGACGTCGCATCGCACCAAGGCGATACGATGGATGCATTCTGCGAGCGCGCATTCGCCGAGCTTCGTCCGGGCAACGTCGGCGACGACGTCGCAATCATGGCGATTCAACGTCTCAAATAGGGCGTGACGCCGCTTTCGGCGTGTCTCGTCTGCGAACGATATTTAAGCGGTCTCCCAAGATGGGGAAGAACGCAATTTCGTCGCTGCAGCGAGCTCGATGTGGCTCTTGAGATAAGCGCTTTTCGCGCTTGCGCAACTAAGTCGTATGTGATCAGGACGATTTGCTCGAACGTCAGCGGCGCCACGGTATCGATTGGGGAAAAGGAAAGATGTTGCGCAACGCGCGCCGACGCGATAAACGAAGAAAACCCCGACAAAATCGGGGCTTTCCTTGTAATTAACGATGGTGGGCCATCCTGGGATCGAACCAGGGACCTCATGCTTATCAAGCATGCGCTCTAACCAGCTGAGCTAATGGCCCGCATGGACCGCGGTGAGTCCAGACAAGTACAGAGTATAGCACGCAGCGCAAGAGGTCCTGGCGGCGAAGGTCGCTCCTTTGCTTTATATCATTTCGATCCACTTTTTCATGATCGCGTCTTCGTTCTTGAGCTGCTGCATCGTCAGCGCTTCGAGGGCCTCGCGCTCGCGTTCGAATTCTGCTTGCTCGGCCATTTGTACATTGAAGAGGGCTTGCTGCCGATCGAGCGCGTCTTGGCGCGCCTTGACCTCGGGATCGTCGGCGGCTTTGCTCTGCGGCGCCTTAGGACGCGGCGCAGCAGGGGTAAGCGGGGCAATCATTGCGTGATGCTCTCGATGAACTTCTTCGTGATCCCGTCGTCCGCTTTACGTTGCTGCATCGCAACGTCGCTGAGCGTATTAATCTCACGCATGTTTTCAGCTTGCTGATTCATGGCTTCGTCGAAGACGGTAGACTGCAAGTTGAGTTGGTCTTGGGCGACCATCGATTGAATTTCAAGGCCGGTGTTGAAGGTATTGTTCGCGCCGAGCGCTCCGGTCAACACGCCGTTCGATCCGCCAAGAATCGCGTTCGCGCCGCCGCTGACGAGACCGCCGATAATGGAGGGCGCCGCCGCCTCGAGAATCGGTGCAAGGAATGCCATTAGTTGTCGTCTCCTCCGATAATGCTGAAGTCACTCGCCTTATCACGCGCGTGTCCGGTCGAATCTAGACTGCGCTGTTGCGCCCACGACGCGAGTGGAGGAGCCGCCATTGAGGGAAGCCGGCACGCGCTGCTGGAGGATGTCATTGAAAGTAGCGCGTTCAGCAAGCCGTTCGTATTCGCAGAAGCGTCCGGCTGGCCGGCACGGGCATCGTCGCCGCAGATTTGCGCGTAGTGGCGCATGACCGAATCGGCGTACCCGAGGACCTTGCCGCTACCCCAATCCGTCGTGGTACCCGTCGCGTTCGGCGAGCCGGCATTATAAGCGGAAAGCGCCTGGCGGACGTTGCCGCCGTAGCGCTTGAGGTTGTCGGCGATCATGCCGGCGGCATACTCGGCGTTTGCCGCAGGATCCATCGCGGCCGGCGTTCGGGCGAAGCTGTGATAGCGGTCGTCGATTTGAAAGAGGCCGTGGCCGTGGCCGCCATCGCCGACGACGTTCCGGCCGCTGTTGGTGCCGGGGCCTCCGGTCTCCTGAGCCGCAACGGCTGCGAGCAGGCGTGGGTCGAGGCCATGCCGTTTGGCGGCCGCCTCGATCTGAGGGCCGAAGCTTACATTCATGGTGCTCGACCATCCCTCGGCCGAAGGCGTTTGACAAGACCGGGGGCGGGTTCTACAATCTTTCAGTCGTGTGGGGGTCCCGCCGTTCCCGGTGGGGCCCCCATCCTGCGACTTGCATACGTTTATGAACCGTTCGCATAAGGTTGATATCAGCGGGCTCCTTGGCGGAGGCCGGCAGGTCATGCTGGTCGACGACCAGGTGCCGATCGAGGAGTTCGAAGGAATCGAATTCCCGTCGCCGGCGGCGGTACATATGGAGTTGCGCTACGTCGATCGCCTCCTTCATATTGAAGGGACTGTCGATGCGGACGCCAAGGGCGTCTGCGACTCGTGCTTGGAAGACGTCGAACGGCACATACGCGTCGACGTTGACGAGCGGCTCGACCCGCATAGCGATCGTGAGAACGATCCCTTCGGCGAGAGCAATGTCCTGGTGGGCAACCGCCTGGACCTCGCCGACCTGGCGCAGCAGCTGGTGCTGAGCGTGATGCCGATGGGCTTCCGCTGCAGCGACGACTGCCAGGGCCTGTGCGGCATCTGTGGAGCGAACAAGAACGCGGGCGGGTGCTCGTGTGATAACGATACGGAGAATCATGGCGAACCTAAAGTGGAAGACGCCGCGCAGTAAAACGCGCAGCCGTCGTGCGGCGAACTGGAAGCTCAACGCGGTCACGACCGTCGAATGCCCCCAGTGTCACCAGCCGAAGCGTCCGCATTTCGTGTGCGGACATTGCGGCACGTATGATGGCCGTCAGGTCGTCGAAATCCACGACGAACACGCCGGTCACGATCACAACTAACCCTTGACCGGGGTAAAGATCGCCGGCGTCGGGCATTATGTGCCCGAGCGTGTCATCGACAACTTCGAACTCGAGAAGTGGTTCGATACGTCCGACGAGTGGATCACGACCCGCACCGGAATGAAACGCCGGCACTGGGCTTCGGAAAACGAGGCAACCAGTGACTTGGCATTGGCGGCGGCACGTAAGGCGCTCGCCGATTCAAAACTCGAAGCGAAGGATATCGACGCCTTCATTCTCTGCACCGTCTACCCGGACTATCTCTTTCCGGCGACGGCGTGCATCATTGCTTCGAAACTCGGCGCAGCAAACAAAGCTGCATTCGACATGGAGATCGCGTGCAGCGGTTTTATTTACGGTCTTACCGTTGCTTCGTCGCTGATCCGGTCGGGCGTCTATAAACGCGTCCTCTTGATCGGTGCGGAGACGCTCTCGAAGCTCGTCAATCGCGAAGACCGCGGCACCGCGATTCTCTTCGGCGATGGCGCCGGCGCGGTAATCCTCGAAGCATCCGAACGCGATTCGTTTCTCGGCTCCGAGCTTGGTGCGGACGGAAGTAAACCCGAGCTGCTGCTCGTTGAAGCCGGCGGATCGCGTCATCCGATCGATGAGAATGCGATTGAAGCAAAGAGCGATCGCATTCACATGGAAGGCCGCGAAGTTTTCAAATTCGCCGTCACCAAGATGATCGAAGCGACCGATGCGGCGCTCGCAAAAGCGAATTTGACCAAAGCCGATGTCGACGTCTTGATTCCGCATCAGGCGAACAAACGCATCATCGATGCCGCAATGAAATATCTCGAGATGCCGCCGGAGAAGTGCGTCATCAACATTCAGGAGTACGGCAACACATCGGCGGCGTCAATTCCGATTGCCCTCTCCGAAGCAGTCGCCACGGGACGCGTGAAGGCCGGCGACACAATTGTTTTCGTTGGATTCGGCGGCGGTCTGTCGTGGGGCGCTGTGGTATGGAAATGGCAGTGAAGACAGCAGCGGTATTTCCGGGACAAGGCTCGCAGACGCTCGGGATGGGCGTCGACGTCGCAGCGCGGTCGAGCGAGGCCCGCGATCTCTTCGAACGCGCGAACGCCATTCTCGGCTACGATTTGCTGCAGTTGCAGAAGAGCGGTCCGGAAGAGAAGTTGCGCGAAACGCAATACAGTCAACCGTCGATCTTCGTAACGAACGTCGCGCTGTACGCCGCCGTCGGCGAGGACTTCGCCCCGGTGGTGAGCGCAGGCCACTCGTTCGGTGAATTCTGCAGTCTCTACATTGCCGGCTCGCTCTCGTTCGAAGATGCGCTGCGCATCGTCGACGAGCGCGGCAAAGCGATGCAGCATGCGGCCGAACTCGCGCCCGGCGGCATGTCGGCCGTTCTTGGACTAAATGCCGATGTGATTCGCCGCGTCGTCGATGAGGCGCGCGTCTCAACCGGGCAACGCATCCAACTTGCGAATTTCAACTCGCCGACGCAGATCGTGATCAGCGGTGATTTGAGCGGCGTGCAAGCTGCAGGCGATGCAATGCTCGCCGCCGGCGCAAAGCGCGTTGTGCCGCTCAATGTTTCCGGCGCGTGGCATTCGGCATTGATGGATCCCGCGATCGAACGGTTTGCGAATGCGGTGAACGCCGCGTACTTCTCGATGCCGCGCTTCGATGTGATCTCAAACGTCGACGCGAAACCGTATCGCGACATCGAAACGATCAAGAAGAATCTCGTACTATCGATCAGCAACGAAGTGCGTTGGCACGACACCGCGGTCGCGATCGCCGGCTACGGCGTCGAACTCGTCGTCGAATTCGGAGCGAGCGGCGTGCTTGCGCCGTTGATGCGCCGTATGGAGAATGCGCCGAAGGCATCGATCGTGAGCGACTACGCCGGTGTTGAAAAGTTGCGTGCAACGCTCGCCGGAGTGACGGCATGAATTTTGACGGCAAACTCGCGCTGATTACGGGCGCGAGCCGCGGCATTGGGCGCGCGATTGCAACAGAATTGTGCAAACACGGCGCGGATGTCGTGCTCGTCGGGCGCGATCGCGCCGCACTCGATGAAACCGCGCAGCGTTGCGCGGGCGAGCGCCCAGGTGCTGACGCGCACGTCATTATTGCCGACGTCGCGGATCAGCCGGCGATGGAAGCCGTCGCCAACGAAGCGCTCGAACGCTTCGGCCGGATCGACTACGCCGTTGCAAATGCGGGACAGTCGATCGACGCGCTGCTGCTGCGCCTTAAACCCGACGTAATCGACCAGATGCTCAACGTCAACTTGAAATCGGCGTTCTATCTCTGTCATGCCGTTGCGAAGCCGATGATGAGGCAGCGCGCCGGCTCGATCGTTCTCGTTTCCAGCATCGTCGGCCTAAGCGGCAACGCCGGTCAGGCGGCGTACGCTGCCTCGAAGGCCGGACTCCTCGCGCTTGCCAAGTCGCTTGCAAAGGAGTTGGGTTCAAGGAACATAAGAGTCAACGCCGTTGCGCCGGGTCTCATTGAGACGGCGATGACCGAAAAAATACCCGACGCCGCCAAGGAGGCCCTGATTAAACAGGCCGCACTCGGCCGCCCGGGGAGGCCTGAGGATGTCGGCGGAGTGGTCGCCTTCCTCTGTTCAGATTCAAGCGCCTACGTCACCGGTCAAACGATCGTTGTTGACGGCGGCGTATTGATGTGATCTATACGTACTACTGATAAGGAGCTGTAATGTCCACGTTCGACAAAGTCAAGAAGATCATCGTCGAGCAGCTCGGCGTCGACGAATCGGAAGTCACGCCGGAAGCCTCGATCACGGATGATCTCGGTGCCGACTCACTCGACCAGGTCGAGTTGGTCATGGCGTTCGAGACGGAGTTCAACATCGACATTCCGGACGAGGAAGCGGAAAAAATCAAGACCGTCGGCGATGCGGTGAACCGTATCGATCAAGCAACCGCAGGGGCATAATCTAACTCACCGTGTTCGACCAACTCAGCGACCGGCTCAACGCGATCTTTTCGCGTCTGACCGGACGCGGGAAACTCAGTGAAAGCGACGTCAACGAGGCGCTGCGCGAAGTTCGCGTAGCGCTTCTTGAGGCTGACGTTTCGCTTGCCGCCGCCAAACAATTCGTCAACGGCGTCAAAGAAAAAGCAATCGGGCAAAACGTGCTCGAGTCGCTCACGCCTGCGCAGACAATCGTCAAGATCGTTCACGACGATCTCGTCGAGCTGCTCGGCGGCGCGCAAGCGCGCCTGACGTTCTCCGACGCGCCGCCGTCGATCATCATGATGGTCGGACTTCAAGGTTCCGGTAAAACGACGACGGCCGGTAAGCTCGCGCTGCGTTTGAAAGAACAAGGCCGGCGTACGCTGCTCGTTGCGGCCGACGTGTATCGTCCCGCTGCAATCGATCAGCTCAAAACGCTCGGAAGGCAGATCGATCTGCCGGTCTTTGATGAAGGCGCCGGCGATCCGGTGAAGATCGCGCGCGACGGCGTCAACGAAGCCAAGCGCCTAAGTTTGTCGACGGTGATCATCGATACCGCGGGCCGACTCGAGATCGACGAAAACCTCATGGTCGAACTCGAGAAAATCAAGTCCGCCGTTAATCCCAAAGAGATTCTCTTCGTTGCCGATGCGATGACGGGACAAGCCGCAACGGCCGTTGCCAAAGGCTTCAACGACCGTCTCGGAATCACGGGCGTCATTCTTACGAAGATGGACGGAGATACGCGCGGTGGTGCGGCGCTCTCGATCTTCAAAGAAACCGGCGCGCCGATCAAGTTCGTCGGTGTGGGCGAGAAGCTGGCAGCGCTCGAGCCGTTCTATCCCGATCGTCTAGCGCAGCGTATTCTCGGCATGGGCGACGTGCTGACCCTTATCGAGAAAACGCAAAGCGTCTACACCGAAGAGCAAGCGAAAAAACTCGAGCAGAAGCTGCAGAAAAACGCCTTCACGCTCGACGATTTTCTCGAGCAGATGCGCCAGATGAAAAAGATCGGCTCGATGACGGACATCATGAAAATGATTCCGGGCCTTTCTCGCGCGCTGCCGAAAGATTTCGATATTCCCGAGGCGGAAGTCAAACGCGTTGAAGCGATCATCTCATCGATGACGCGCGCCGAGCGTCGGAATCCGCACATCCTGAACGGATCGCGCCGCAAGCGCATCGCGATCGGATCGGGAACACAAGTCAGCGACGTCAACAAGTTGATCAAAAACTTCGAAGGCGCGCAAAAAATGATGAAACAACTCGGCGGCATGAAGGGCGGCAAACGCCCGAAGTTGCCCGCGGGGATGCTTCGTTAGCATATAAATATTCGGCCCGGGCACCGCGGAAAAGCTCGGATGCCGTAGCTCTCTAGCCGGTCGCGTGCTTTAATCGCGTCTTTTCGCAAAAGAAGAAAGATACGTAAGAAAAACACCATGGTGAAGATCAGACTGCGCCGCATGGGCGCAAAGAAACAACCGACGTACCGCTTCGTGGTCGCCGATTCGCGCGCACCGCGTGACGGTCGTTTCATCGAGATCCTCGGGCACTACAACCCGCGCACTGAGCCGAAGACGCTCGAAGTCAACGCGGATAAGGCGAAGGAATGGCTGGCCAAGGGTGCTCAGCCGACCGAGACCGTTCGCCGCCTCTTCGCAGAGAAGGGCATCATGGAGCGCGGTCCGATTCCGACGACCAAACGCGCTCCGCGCAAAGGCGCTGAGTAATGTCCTCGTTTGATGACGAATTCGGTCTCTTCGGCGAAGAGTCGGACGAGACCGAGCGTCGTCCCACGCTCGGCGCGCGCAAAATCGCGTCGAACGAAACGATCATCGACGACGTAGAACCGGAAGAAGAGCGTCCGGCGCGCGCGGAACGTCCGCCGCGTTCGGGCGGCGGCAAGCCACGCCGCGATTACGGTGGCGGAGGCGGCGGACGCCGCGGTGCGCACGAACGTCGCGATCGTCAACCTTCGGATCCCTGGGCGTCGCAACGGCGCGCCAGCGAACTGCTCGATTTCATTGCAAAGAAGCTCGTGCAAAAGCCTGAGGACGCGAGCGTCGAGTTGTTCACCGATGAAGAAGGCAAACCGGTCATCGAACTCGTCGTTGATCCGGAAGACTTAGGGAAAGTGATCGGCCGCAGCGGTCGCGTAGCGCAAGCGCTTCGCACGATCGTGCGCGCAACGGCAGAAGGCCGCATCTCGGTCGATATTCTCGACACGGAAGAAGCCGCTGCCGCCGACGAGGCCAACCCTGAAGAATAACGAGTTCCCGATCGGCCGGATCGCCGGCACGTTCGGAATTCGAGGAGAGCTCAAGTGCGACCCGACTAGTTCGGGTCGCGCTCTCTTTTCCACGGGCGCCGAACTGCAATGCGACGTCAACGGGCGACGTGAAACCGTCCACCTCGAAAGCGTCCGCGAACATAAAGGCCGCTTCTTAATTGCGCTCGATGAAGCGCCCGATGCAACGAGCGCCGAAAAATACATCGGCGCAACGTTTTACGCACCCCGCGAAGCACTCGACGTCGCCCAAGGCGAATATTTAGACGTCGATCTCGTAGGCTGCAGCGTCGTAAACGAAAGCGGAAAGCAATACGGCACCGTTTCCCGCGTCGACCATTACCCCGCGAACGAGATGCTCATCGTCGGCAAGTACATGCTGCCGATGGTCGCCGCTTTCATCAAAACCATCGACATCGCAAACAAAAGAATCACCGTCGACGTCCCACCCGGCCTACTCGACGACGACTCCACCATGTCATCCTGAGCGGAGCGAAGCGGAGTCAAAGGTCGTCTCTATTCAATTGCACGATGCGTTCCTTCGACTGCGGTGCTTCGCACCTTCGCTCAGGATGACAGGGTTGGTTACTGAACCACGGTCATGCCGATCTTGTCATCCTGAGCGGAGCGAAGCGGAGTCGAAGGATCGCCTCGATTGAATTGCACGATGCGGTCCTTCGACTGCGGTGCTTCGCACCTTCGCTCAGGATGACAGGGTTGGTTACTGAACCACGGTCATGCCGATCTTGTCATCCTGAGCGGAGCGAAGCGGAGTCGAAGGATCGCCTCGATTGAATTGCACGATGCGGTCCTTCGACTGCGGTGCTTCGCACCTTCGCTCAGGATGATAGGGTTGGTTACTGAACCACGGTCATGCCGATCTTGTCATCCTGAGCGGAGCGAAGCGGAGTCGAAGGATCGCCTCGATTGAATTGCACGATGCGGTCCTTCGACTGCGGTGCTTCGCACCATCGCTCAGGATGACAGGGTTGGTTACTGAACCACGGTCATGCCGATCTTGTCATCCTGAGCGGAGCGAAGCGGAGTCGAAGGATCGCCTCGATTGAATTGCACGATGCGGTCCTTCGACTGCGGTGCTTCGCACCTTCGCTCAGGATGACAGGGTTGGTTACTGAACCACGATCATGCCGATCTTGTCATCCTGAGCGGAGCGAAGCGGAGTCGAAGAATCGCCTCGATTAAATTGCACGATTTGGTCCTTCGACTGCCGTGCTTCGCACCTTCGCTCAGGATGACAGGGTGGGTTACTGAACCACGGTCATGCCGATCTTGTCATCCTGAGCGGAGCGAAGCGGAGTCGAAGGATCGCCTCGATTTAATTGCACGATTTGGTCCTTCGACTGCCGTGCTTCGCATCTTCGCTCAGGATGACAGGGTGGGTCACTGAACCACGATTGTACCGATCATCTTTTCGAGGTCATCGTGGAAGAGACAGTAGTACTTATAGGTTCCAGCCTTCGTGAACGTTAGGCTAAATGATTGACCGGGCATCATCACGCCTGAATTCGCGAGTTGACTGCCGTCATACGTTGTCGTTCCGGTCGGCGGCGAGAACGGCGGCATTTCGGGCGCCGCCGCTCCTGCGACGGGGAACGTAACGGTGTGCGGCAAGTTGCTCGACAAATTCGTCCACGTCACCGTGCCTCCAACCGGCACGGTGGTTGTCGGGCTTAGTGACTTGCCGTCGACGAAGCGCACGACGCTCGAATTCGGCGGTGGATTCGCGGTATTGAGTCCGTGCGAAATCCCGGCAGCGAGATGTGTGCCGCCGGCTGCGTAGGGAAATTCGGTCACCGAACTCGTCGCGACTTGCAAATCGCTCTGTTCCGCTGACGTTGCCTGCGCGGTGAGATCCGTTTGCGTTGCGGGGTACTTTGCACCGGCTTGCTGCACGGTAATGGTCTGTGTCATCTCTCCGTGGATCAGACAGTAAACTTTATAGACGCCGGGTTTCGTAAACGTTAGCGTGTAGCTCTTGCCGGCGAGAAGAAAGCCCGAGCTCGTATACGTGCTGCCGTCATAGGTTGCGCCGCCTGCGGGTTGTTGAACGCTGGGGTCATTGGGCGGCGGAGGCAAGGAACGTGGTCCGAGCAGCGTAACCGTGTGCGGTTCGCCGGCCGGAAACGTCCATGTCACCGGGTCGCCTACATCGACCGTCACAGCGTTGGGATAAAACTGCAAGCCTTGATACGCTTCATCGCCGCTCGATGCGCCGGCTTGAATCAACCACGCATGGGCCTGCGGACCGGGCGCGGGTGACGGCGGCGTACTGACCGTTCCGCCTCCGCACGCGGTAAGCATCACGGCGGCGAGCGATGTGAGTAGAAAATATCGATTGAACATCATTGCACCTCTGGATAAAGATCGTGATCGTCAGCGACGAGCAAGTCGAAAAGAACGGGATATTGTGCGCGCAGATACTCGGGATAGAGCGAGTCGAATAAGGCGCGCTCATCGAAGGGAACGTCGTAATTGCGGAACGAGGAGAGCATCGCGTTTGCGTGCGCGTATTGCGCTCGGTCCGCATGGTCGCGCAGCCAGACGGCAATCTGGCCTTCGTCCAGCGAGACGATCACGACCGCGCGCAGCGCGTTTAGCGATATGCCGATCGCCGTCAGGAGCATGCTGCTCAATCCCACATCGAGCAGGTACGGGCCCAAATCGCCGCCCGGTAGCGTCGCACGAACCTTGTCGATCGTGCGAGGCATGAGCATCAGGCCGTCAAGACGCTCGTACGGGCTTCGCGGCGGTTGCCGTCGCAAATCCAAAGCGGTCATGGCGGAAAGCGTACGCCTCCGCTACGAGGACGCCCATGGGGAGAATCCCTACTTCGGTTGGAGTTGCGAGAGCGCGCGCACCGCGGCGGTGCGATTGTTTACCTGCAGCTTCTCGTAGAGCCGCGCGAGGTGTTTTTCGACGGTTTTCTCGCTGATGAACAAGTGCTCGGCCATCGCGCGATTGCTCTTTCCTTGTTGAAGAAGCTGCGCGATCTGCAGTTCCCGCTCGGAGAGCACCCCTTCGCGAACCGGCGGCTCGCCGAATTCGCGAGCACGGCGCTCATGTCGGACCCAGCCCATTGAAGCGTACAGCTGCGCGGCGCGCGCGGCAGCCGAATCGCGTGTTGCAAGGTCGTTGTCTCGCTCCGCCGACAGCGCGCGGACCATCGCCGCAGTTGCTGCAAAGGCGGGCGCCGTCGCATCATAGTGCGGTTCGGTCAAAGCCTTGGCTTTCGAACGCGCGGCTTCGCTGCCGAATTCAGCCATTGCCGTCAGTGTTTCCCATGCGGCATACGGGATGGTCAGATGCTCCGCCGCGACGTCCAAAAGTTTCTGCGCGGCGCGCGCATCTCCGGAACGCACCAGTTTACGTGCCAACGTGCCGGCGAGCGGACCGAAAAACTCGTTGTGGCCGCCCGCGATGAACCGTGCGACCTCACCTACGTCGGGAACGGCGATATCGCGCAAAAGCGCCGCGAGCAGCACGTATGCGTGCAACGCGGGAATCGGTGCGTCATGCGCGGCGGCGAAGTCCGCGAAGCGCACGAACGCCGCGTCGTCGCCGTGCAGCCACCGCTCGAATGCGGCGTGCGACGCATACGCAGCCTCGTACACCTCCAACTTATGAACGCGTGCGACGGCGAAGCACTGTTCGTAGAGCGGCATTGCCGGTAACCCGAGAAACAGCGCGTTCGCTGCGAGATTGCCGAAGTGTCCCGTGTACGTCGCATTTGTATGCACGATTCCGGCGTTCCGCCGAAACGCTTCAACGTTGCGCGAGAATACATCGACGTTGCCTTGTGTAGCCGCGATGGCGGCGCGTAAGGCGAAGTACGATCCGCCGGTAAGCGTCGCGCTCACACGTTGTTCGTCGATGCGGTTGAGCCATTCCATCGCCAGCGCCGGCTCGAATTCAGCCGCCTGCATCGCGACTTGCAACGCGAGTTCGTCCGCCAAATCGACGGGCAGCGGCGCAAGCTCTGCAATTGCGTGCTCCACGAGGGCCATCGCTTCACGAAAGCGGTCTTGATTGTAGAGGCTGCGCGCGAGGCTTTGATACAAGCGCGCAGCATCCTCAACTGCGTCCGCGGCCCGGTAAATACCGATCGCTTCGACATAGGCCTGGTCCGCGTCACGCAACAACGGCACGCGGTGCAGCGCGTCGCCAGCGCGCGCAAGCGCACGCGCACGTTCGAGCGAACCGCGCTCCGCGCATTCCGCGGCTTCGGCATAGAATCGCGCGGCGTCCGTATATGCATGAACGGCATAGGCAAGGGCGCCGGCGCGCATGCGGTACCCGTACGCTTTTACGCGATCGAGCGCGCCGGCGTAATGGTATGCGAGCTGCGCGAAGCCGAGGGCGTCGAAACGCTCAGAGCGCTCTAACGCTTGAGCCGCCCGTTCGTGAAGCTCGATGCGTTGGGCTGACGTCAATCGCGCTGCGAGCACCGCGCGCGTAAACGCATGCGCAAAACGGAACGAATGCTCGAGCTCCTCGGTAACGATCCCATGAAGCTGTGCCTTTTCGAGCCGTCGGGCCACGGCGGCCGGCGTCGACTTGGTGATATCTGCAATCAGTTGAAGGTCGAATTCTTCGCCGACGATCGCCGCCGACTCCAAGACGCTGATCTCCGATGGATTCAATTGTGCGATACGAGCGTCGATCGCCGTGCGTAACGTAAGTGGAATCTCGCGCGAGTCGCGATTCTTCGCAAGCTCGATCGTGAAGAACGGATTGCCGCCGGATAACGCAACGATGCGCCGGGCCCGCACTGATTGCGCTTCATCTTCGGGCAGAACCGATTGGGCGAGTTCAAGCGTTTCGCGCTGCTGCAGCGGACGCAAGTCCGACACGCGGACAGCGGCGTTGGTAAACAATTGGCGGACCGGGTCCGTTGCTTCCGACGCGCGAACCGTTGCGATAACGAGCAACCGGCGGATCTGCGGCATTCGCGCGAGAAGCGCATGGAGTAATTCGAGCGACCCTGCGTCCGCCCAGTGAATGTCTTCGAGAACGACGATGGTCGCGCGCGACTCCGCGACGGAGCGCAGCGACTCGATCACCGATGCGTGAAGGGCGGGTTGGTCGCCCGTCGCTTCGCCCGTTCGCATCGCATGTACGGCCGGCGGCGATATCGTTTGGAGTGCGGTGATCCAGGGCGCAAACGGTGAACGCACGTGGTCGATTGCGCGGCCGACACCGATGAGGGCGCGCGAACCGGGTATCTTGCTGAGAAATTCTTTGATCAGGCGCGACTTACCGATGCCCGGTTCGCCGGCGACGATAACAAAATGGCCATAGCGATGTGAATCGCGACGCGCGCGCTCAAGCGCGGCTACTTCTTCGCGCCGGCCGACGAATGGAACGTGAGCATCACGCCGCATGTCCACAGCATCGTATTCGGGCCGTGTATCACGCGTTCCGCGTTGTTCGAAATGTTATTTTGGTAACGTTGCAATGAACGCGTTCACGTCGTGCAACACGTCGTCCGGGTTCGAAATGAAGATGAAGTGGTTTGCGTTAGCGACCCTGATCACTTTTGCGTTTGGTAACCCATGCCCGAATGCGTCTGAAATTGCGTCCATCTCTTTCTTGTCGGTACTTTCGGCCCATGCGACTTGCGATACTGGAACGCGCCCGTGCATGTCATGAGGGTCGGCGAAAATGGCGAGGATCGGAACGTTGATCGGCCCGGTGAACGTTCTGCCTGGATTTTCGATGATCGCCTTCCCGACGGGCGCCATGGGCGGCGCACCGGCCGGCGGTGTTGGGAGCGGCTCGGGCGAGCTTACGGGTGTGCGCAGGGCGTACCAGTATCCCGCTTCCAGGTAGATCAGCGCGGAGACTTTCTGCGCATAGCGAGTTCCGATGTCGCTCAATTCCTCGCCCGCCATTGAATGACCGATGATCACCGGCTTCTGAATGTTGAGAGCATTCATTACAGCAATAACATCATCGCCAAGGCGATCCGCAGAATAGTTGACGGCGCTCGCATCCGGTTTGCTCGAATTCCCGAAACCGCGCCGCGTCATCGAATACACATGATACTTTGCAGTGAGCGAAGGGATGAGGCTATACCACACGTGAGCCGTGTTTCCAAGCCCGGCGAGCAGCAGCACAGGTCTACCGCTGCCGCCCCAGTCGAGAACTTCGTCTTTGACATTCCCATCGACGGAGACCATGTGCAACTTCGGCCGAATGATCTTCCATGTGGGACGCGCGACTTTGAGAAACGTCATCTCGTCCGCGGAGCCATGCGCAATGCCCCAAGCGCCAACCATCGCGGTCCCCTGATGCGCGAGTGTTGCTAAGTAGAGGCGGTGATAATCAAACCACGGCTCGGTATTCATGTTGAACCGCATCCGAATGTCTGATCCTCGAACCGTTACATCGTGGGTGACAAGCGGGACATCACTTTCATCGATCGCATGAACGACGACGTTCCAGCGCCCGTTCGCCTTGCTGATCTCCATGATGCGGCGCACAGGTCCCGTCGGACCCTGAATGATGCCTTGCCACGTTCCGGAGATATCCGTCGCGCTCGATGCGCGCGACGCCGTGACGAGGAGGGACGCGAGTATCGACGTGACGAGCAGAAGATATCGCATGAGGCCTCCTTCGACAAGCTCAGGATGACACGGTGTTACGTGTTGTCGGGGTGATCCTTTGCGTAGGCGGCTACTGCGTCTTGAACGGCTTTGCGTTTGTCGTCGCTCGTTTGCGTGTTCGTGAAGAGGACGGCACCGAAACAAGTGTAGACGTTGAGCGTGAACGTGTACGAATTATGCGCGTGAAGTCCGCCGATGTGGGTTGCGTTGAGCACGCCGGAAGCGATCGTGTTGTGCCGGTTCGTCCCGCAGATCGAGTCGGCTTCCTTCGCAAGGTTCGACGAATTTGCGCGCGTCATCGACGTCTTATAGAATGCATCCATGGAGCGGAACAGATCGTCCGTCGCCTGACTGATATCGCCGGTGGCGGCAGTACCCGCGAGTCGGGCGACGATCACGGCCATTCCGGGTTTCGTGGTCGGCGCAGGCGTCGGCCCCGCAGCGACCTTGCTGCCGTGTTTGAAAACACTGCCGAGTTGGCTTAGCACGTTGGTCACGTTGTACGACGCGCCTTGTCCCGTTGCAGCCGGGGTGGGCGTTGCTTTTCCTTCGCTAACGACATCCGGGCGATCGACGCCGGCGGCTTGCAAAACGACGGTGCGCGCGGTGAGCGCTTGCGAAGCAATGTCGGGCACGCTTTGAATTTGGGTCGTCGCGGAATAGACGGCGATGTCGGTATTCGAATCAACGACACGCGCGACGATGGCGGCGCCGGTACCGATGGGCTGCACGTATCCACTGACGTAGTAGTCCGCGCGCTGCGCGTGCGCGTACTTTGCCCAATCTTCTTGCTTGATCTTTTCCGGAATCGGAAGCACGTTGAGGCCGCCGGCCTGCGACATGACTTGCGAGTAGATCTGCGCGATGGCTTGGCCGGTGCGCGCGTCGACGTCGGCCGGCGTTTGGAACGGGTAGACCACGACGGTCGGCGTGAGCGATGCAGGTGTAGGCGCCGAAACCGGGGCGAACGACGGCGACGCCTTCGGAACCGGCGCGGGCTTTGGCGACGGCGGCGCAGCCGCGATCAACGCAAGGCTCGAGCACAACAAAATGATACCGAAGGTGCGACGCACGGCACTCCTTTACTTTGAGGACAACGAGTCAATACTGCTAACGAACGTGCGAAGCGCTTCGTTCGTATCGTCGGGCCGCTCGATGAAGAGCAGGTGTCCCGTTGCGGCGAGTATTCGCGCTTGGGCACCCGGTACCCGGTCGGCAGCCGCAAGTGCGAATTTTGCAGGCACCATCGCGTCCCGCTCGCCCGCCAGCACGAGAAGGGGTAGCTCGATTTCCTCCAGCCGCTCCAGGACGTCGAACGCGTTGCATGCTTCGAAATCGCGCCGGGTCTGCGCTTGTCCGACGGCAAGCATTTGCGCGACCGATCGGTCGACCCGCTCCTCGGTCGGCTCGGCATAGAAGTAACCGGCGAGCATGCGCGCGGCGTGCGGAAAGTCGCGGTCGATTGCTTCAAAAATCGCCGGAGCGACGCGCAACTTCCCGGACGAGCCGAGGAGCACGATACCACGAACGCGCGGATTGTGGCGAAGCGCGAGTTCGAGTGCAATCGCGCCGCCCATCGAACTGCCCGCGAGAACGACGTCGTGCAGATCGTTGCGTTCAAGCATAGATGCGATCGCGTCGGCAAATTCCGCAATCGATGACGCTTCACCGGGGACATCATGTCCCGGTAACGGTGGTGCGATCGATCCCGGAAACGCCGCAAGCTGATGCGTGAAGGCCGACGGCGTGCACCCTGCGCCGTGGATGAAGACGAGTTGCGCCATTACGCGGTCGTCGTTGTCGTCGTATCGCGGATCGGATCGATTGCATCGACGACGAGCGGAATGCGCGCTTTCCCGGAATGCGCGTGCCACGCGGCTGAAAATTCCGCACCAAAGAAAAACGTCGAGCCGATCACGTAAAACCAGAGCAACAGTACGAGCGGAACCGAGAGCGCGCCGTAGATTCCGGCGAAATTGACGTGGATCGTGTACTCCGAAAACGCAAACTGCACGATGGGCCACAACGCTGCAACGACCGTCGCGCCGGGCAGCGAGAACGCCCACGTCATTCCACTGCGATTGGGCAGAAACCGGTAGAGAATCATCGTCGCCGTAAAGACAAGCGCAATCGAGATGACGTAGGCTCCGATGTGCGTGAGATTTTGCTGATCGGGGACGTCGGCGACAAACATGGCGATGGAAAGAATAACCGGCAGCACCATGGCGATCATCAAGAACAGCGCCATTACCGGTAGCATGACGATCGAAAGTGCGATGTTGTGAATGAGCGGACGCCCTTTCGGCACGCCGAGGGCGCGATCGAGTGCATAGGCAAGGCCCATAAAGAGATTCTTGCCGGACCACACGAGTACGCCGAGTGCGATCAAGCTCGAGATCCCACGACCGTAGATATACGATTGCAGATTGGCCGCGACGAATTCGTGGAGCGTCGGACTAAACGCGTCGAAGAACGTCAACACACGCGTCTCCGCCATCGGATAAATGAACGAGGCGACGGTCAGAATGAGGACGACGAGCGGAAAAAGCGCAAAGAGGGCGTTGAAGGCGACCGCTTGTGCTAAAAATGCGCACCCGTCGCGTGAAAACCGCAGGCCCGCCTCCCGTAGGGCGGAGATGACTCGTCCCATCGATGCGCTAATATCGCTGTGCCTTGGCTGTATTCCCACCCGCTGCACCGGTGACCGTAGTACTCGACGGAAAAACGGTGCGCTCCTATACAGGCGCGTTCGAAAGCGCCGGCCGCGTCTATGCTCCGCTACGCCCGTTCGTCACGGGTATTGCCGACGCGATGTGGTTTGAGGGCGACAGCCTCATCATCATGCGCGACGGGCGTTCCGTCGTCGTGCGCATTCCCTCACGAGAGCCCGACGCCCTCGATCACGCCTACGTGCCGCTCGCGCCGATTCTGCGCTCGCTCGGGGAGATCGTGCAATACGAGCCCTTCGGGCGCGTCGTTGTCCATTCGCCCATCCCGGCGGTCGTCGCGACCGCGACGCCCTTTAACCCCTCGGTGCCGTCGGCGGCTCCGAGCGCCGTCTTCACGCCGGCTCCCGTTCAAACACCGCGCCCGGTTTGGACCGGTTCACCGCTTCCTCGGCGCACGCCGATTCCGTATCCGACGCCGGGCGTGTAGCGGTCGGGAATATAGGATGCATGGCGAGCGCCGCTTCCTCCCCGCAACCGCATCCGCGAACCGTCGCGAAAGAACGGTGGCATCTGCTCCGAAAGATCGACCGGATGCTGGACCGGCCGATGCTGATCCTCGGCGTCATCTGGCTCGTGTTACTCGTCGTTCAATTGATCTACGGCTCGAGTTCCTGGAGCAACGATCTTGCGGTTGCGATTTGGGCCATCTTCGTCATCGATTTCGCTCTCCGGTTTATCCTTGCGCCGAAGAAGATTTCATTTCTAAAACGCCATTGGCTCGTGGCGCTCAGCCTGATGCTGCCCGCCCTCAGCATTCTGCGCCTCACACGCGTCCTCGCAATGCTACCGTCGTGGCAAGTACTGATCTTTCGATTGCTAACCGGACTCAATCGAACGATCAGCGTGCTCGGAACGACGATGCGGCGGCGCGGCATGGCGTACGTCTTGCTGCTCGCAACCGTTGTGACGTTTGCGGGTGCCGCCGGAATCTACGCGGTTGAGCCGCATTCGCGAGATGCAATTCCGAGCTACGGCTACGCCTTGTGGTGGACGGGCATGGTCATGACGACGATGGGATCGGCCTATTTTCCGCAGACGTGGGGCGGCCGAGTCTTGTGCTTTTTGCTTTCCGTCTTCGCTTTTTCGATCTTCGGATACATCACGGCGGCAATCGCGAGTTTCTTCGTCCGCCAAGACGAGGGCATCAAGCAGGGGTCGGAGCAGCCCTCGCTTGCCGACGTGCTGAGCGAGGTCAAGGCGCTCCGCGCCGATCTCGCGCGTCACGATCAATAAGCGATCCTGCTATGGCAGAGCCCCGAACGCGTCGAAACGAAGAAGAGATACCTCTGTTATTCTCGCTTACATTGAAGTCGCAGGCCACTTTTGGTAAGCTAACTGCTAGGAGGTATCGGGAGACCGGAACGATGGCAACCAGCCGAGCGACGAGCTCAAACGAACATGTAGACACGGACGGTGCGTTGTGCCCGCGCTTCCACCGCGCGGTCGAGTTGGTCGGACGCCGTTGGACGGGCGCGATCATTCGCGTGCTGCTCACCGGACCACACCGCTTCAACGAACTTCTCGGCTCAATTCCAGGCATTTCCGATCGCTTGCTGACGGAACGCCTGCGCGAGCTTGAAAGTGAAGGCCTCATTTCGCGTCACGTCGAGTCCGGTTCACCTGTCAAAGTGGTCTATGAATTGACGTGCGCGGGCGCCGAATTGCAAGAGCCCATGGATGCGCTCGGCCGTTGGGCAGAACGCTGGATCAACGTTGGAAACGAAACCGCCGCTTCCTAAGGCTTAGCGCGTGAGATCCTGCGCGAGCACGAATTGAACGCCGTCGGCTTCAAACTGCGGGATCATTGCTTTGACGGCTTCGAGCGTCGTCGTTTTCGGATGACCGATCGCGATCGCGCTTCCCGTTCGCTTCGCAATTTCTTCCGCGTCGCGTAGCTGTTCTTCGGAATACGCGACGTCTTCTTTGTTATCGAGAAACACGTCGCGCGCAGCGGTCGGAACGCCGTCGGCTGACGCCACTTGCTCCCCGACCGACGCCGAATTCGTACGCGAATCGATGAAGAAGAGATCGCCGTGTTTTTTCAGCACGTCGATGACGTCGTCCATCACGCGCTTGTCCGCACTCGCCTTACTGCCTTCATGATTGTTGACGCCGGCCGCAAGCGGAACTTGGGCGAGATCGTCTTCAACCTGCGAGGTGATTTCTGCGTCGCTCATCTCCGTCGTCACTTTGCCCGGTCCCGGATTCATGCCCGAGAGCGTCTCCATCGGCAAGTGCAACATCACGCCTTTGCCGGCGTCCTTTGCTTCTTGTGCGATGACCGTCGAGCCATGTACGTGTGGTAGCACGGAAAGCGTCACCGGAACCGGCAGCGCGATGAAGCTCCGCTCGGTCGTTAGCCATTGGCCGCAGTCGTCGATGATCAGCGCGAGTTTCGGTCCATTGGGGTTTGCGGCGCGCGGCACAACGGATGCAACGGCGGTCGGCACGGTGCTCGGCGTTTCGCTCGGCGTGAGCGTCGGCGAGACCGTCTCCGTTGGTTGCGTGGTTTCGACGGCTTGCGGTGTTTCGGTTGGTGCTTCCGCCGGCGCGGCCGTTTCTTCGCTCACGACGGTATGGTGCGTGCGATGGGCGGCAGGCCGGAGCAGAAACCAGCCGGCCGCACCGGCCACGATCACGAGGAAGAAAAGAACCGGCAGCCCGGAGCTCGATGTACGCTTTTTGCGCGGTGGTTTACGCTTGGACACGACGAACGGTTGTTCGCTTTTTCAACCCGAGCGCCTGCGACGCACAGTTCGCCGGTGTGGGTGTAAGAACTGGGCGCGCGTCAGTTCCGTCGAATCGGCGAGGGCATGATCGATGATCTCGCCGGCGCTCTCCAAGGCGTTCACGTCGTTGCGCTAACGACGAATATTCCCGGACCGGTTGCTGCCGCGCGACTGCGCGCACTCGGCGCGCGCGTGACGAAAATCGAACCGACGCGCGGCGATCCGCTCGCACAAGCGGCGCCGAACTGGTACGCGCGCCTATCGACGGGAATCGAGATCGTTCAGCTGGACTTTCGCGAACGCGGAGCGCGCATGGTGCTCGATGCGCATCTTCAACTCGCCGACCTTGTGCTGACCGCGATGCGCGCCCGCTCGCTCGAGCGCATCGGACTGCAGTGGGAGCACATTCATGCGCAGTACCCGGCGCTCTCGATGATCGCGCTTACCGGAGAAGCGCCGCCGCATGACGATCGCGCGGGTCACGATCTTACGTATCAAGCGCGCGCCGGAACCATTGCGCCGCCCACAATGCCGCGTGCACTCGTCGGAGACATGGCGGCTGCAGAGCGCGTCGTCTCGGTCGCGCTTGTCGCGCTCGTCAAACGTGCGCGTACGGGTGAAGGAACCTTTGCGAATGTGAGCATCGTCGATTGCGCTCGCGCGTTTGCGGAACCGTATACGTACGGGCTCACTCGTGAAGACGGTTCACTCGGCGGAGGCTTGCCGGAATACGGCGTGTATCCTGCGGAAGACGGCTGGGTCGCAGTTGCCGCACTCGAGCCACATTTCGTCGAACGTCTGCAGTCGCTGCTGGGCATCACGCACCTCACTCGTGAAGCGTTACGCGATGCGCTCGTGAAGCGCAGCGCACGCGAATGGGAACGGCTCGCCGAACAACATGACGTGCCGCTCGCCTCAGTGCGATGAGCGAAGCGGTCATCGTCGACGCCCTACGTACGCCCTCGGGCCGGCGCAACGGGATGCTGAGCGCGATTCATCCCGTTGAACTGCTCGCAATGGCCATCGGTGCGATCGTACAACGCAGCGGTATCGAAGCGGCGGCGGTCGACGACGTTATTGCGGGATGCGTTAGCCAATCGGGCGAGCAATCGTTCAACGTCGCGCGTAAAGCCTTGCTTGCAGCCGGATTTCCTCATCACGTTCCCGGGACGACGATCGACCGTCAGTGCGGCTCCAGTCAACAAGCGGTAGCGTTTGCGGCGCAAGGCGTGCTTGCCGGTGCCTACGAGTGCGTGATTGCGTGCGGGGTCGAATCGATGTCGCGCGTTCCGTTGTTGCAAACTGCGCAGGGTCGCAGTGCAGAGATGGTCGCGCAACGGTGGTCGCTTTCGCGTGAGGAACTGGACCGCTACGCGCTCGAGTCGCATCAGCGCGCCGCAGCTGCGACGGATCGCGGCGCATTCACGTCGCAAATGTTGCCGGTCGACGGTCAGATGCGCGATGAGGGCATTCGCAGCGATACGTCGCTCGCAAAACTCGCGTCGTTGAAACCGGCGTTCAGTGCGGATGGCGTTATCACGGCGGGGAATTCGTCGCAAATCAGCGACGGCGCCGCAGCGGTCCTCGTGTGTTCCACACCATTCGCGCAACGTCACGGATTGCGCGCGCGAGCGCGCATCGTTGACTCCGTCGTGGTCGGCGACGATCCTGAGTTGATGCTGACCGCGCCGATTCCGGCGACGGCGAAGATTCTCGATCGCACGCAGCTGACGCTCGATAACGTCGAGCTCATCGAGATCAACGAAGCCTTTGCGAGCGTGGTGCTTGCATGGCAACGCGAAACGGGCGCCGATCTCGCGAAAACAAACGTCAACGGCGGCGCCATCGCTCTCGGTCATCCGCTCGGCGCAACAGGAGCGCGCCTTATGACGATTCTTCTCAACGAATTGGAAGTGCGCGGCGGACGCTATGGCCTGCAGGTAATGTGCGAAGGTGGTGGTATGGCAAACGCGACCATCATCGAACGCATCGTTTAACGAAGGGGAATTGCGGCGTGGACATCGCGGGGAAAACGTTTCTCGTTACGGGTGGAAGCTCTGGTTTAGGAGCTGCGTGCGTACGCGAGCTGCATCGTGCGGGTGGCCGCGTTGTCATTCTCGATATCGGCGAGCACGGTGCGAAACTTGCGAGCGAGCTCGGTGACGGCGTGCGCTTCTGCAAGACGGATGTGACGGATGAGGCGCAGGTCTCGGCGGCGATCGATACCGCCGTCGATGCGTTCGGCGGCGTGGACGGCGCGATCAATTGCGCGGGAATCGCCACTGCGGAACGCGCGGTCCGCAAAGAAGGGCCACAGCCGCTCGCGCATTTCTCAAAAGTCATCGGCGTCAATTTGATCGGCACGTTCAATGTGATCCGTCTCGCGGCCGCGCAAATGATGAAACAGCCTGCGCAACCGGAAGAAGACCGAGGCGTGATCGTCTGCACGGCGTCCGTCGCGGCCTTCGACGGACAAATCGGACAAGTCGCCTACTCCGCGTCAAAAGGCGGTGTCGTCGGTATGACGCTGCCGCTCGCGCGTGAATTCGCGCAGAGCCAAATCCGTGTCTGTTCGATCGCACCGGGCATTTTCGACACGCCGATGCTCGCCGGATTGCCGGAAGCCGCGCGTGAATCGCTCGGAAAGCAGACGCCGTATCCGGCCCGTCTCGGACAGCCGGCCGAATACGCGTCGCTCATGCGCCATATCGTCGAAAACCGCATGCTCAACGGCGAAGTGATCCGGCTCGACGGCGCAATCCGCTTAGCGCCCCGCTAGAACCTTCATCGGTGCCGCATCGTTTTTCACGAGCGCAGGATACTTCGCTTTGAGCGTGCGCAGCTTCGGCATGTCGTTGAAGACGATGTACGGGCTGTCGGGATTATGCACGAGATAATCTTGATGGTACGCTTCGGCGGCATAGAATTTGTGGAGCGGTTCGAGCTTCGTGACGACCGGCGCATGAAAAACGTGGCGGCGCTGCAGTGAAGCGATATAGGCTGCCGCTTGCGCGTGCTGTGCGTCCGACGTGTAGAAGATTTCCGAGCGGTACTGCGTTCCCTGATCGGGGCCTTGGTAGTTCAGTTGCGTCGGATCGTGCGCGACCAGGAAATAGACGTCGAGCAATTTCTCGAAGGAGATCTGCGACGGGTCGTACGTTATGTCGACGGACTCCGCATGGCCGGTGTCACCCGTGCTGACGATATCGTAGTGCGCGGTCGCGGCCGATCCGCCGGAGAATCCCGCCACGACCCGTTGAACGCCCTTGACCGATTCGAAGACGGCCTGCATACCCCAAAAGCAGCCGCCGGCGAAGACGACGTGGTCGCTCGCCGCCAAGGCCGGCGAGGCCGGAACGAGCAGTGCAAGCGCGAGGGCAATTCCGCTGATTACACGTTTCATGGTACTTCCATAACGCCGCCGAAGATGTTCCGGATGAGAAGTAACGCTTGACCCTCAGGAATCGTTAGGTAGAGCGAAGTATGTCTTATGGGATGAACTCGCGCCCTAGAGTGATGCCGTGGCTCGTTGCGCTATTGCTCGGCGTGTCATTTTTCGTTGCGTTTGCCAATGCCGGTGCTCAGACCACCCATGCGGTCGCCGCGGCGCCGGCGCCTTCGATGTCGCCCGACGATCTGCTTGCGGCGGTTCGAAATCGCTTCCGCTCGCATCGTCCCCCGCCGCCATTCGAAACGTACGTCATCGTTCGCAAACAAGAAACGAACTACGGGTATCCGGACTACGCGAACAGCTATACCGACCACGTCTGGTATCGCTCGTACGACCACGCGGCGCTCGAGCGGCGTGAAACGGAACTCGGCGACGTCGGTCAGATGCGATTTGAACGCCCGTTGTTCAATCAGGCGACGGACCCGGGACCCCCTACGGCCGACGTTTTCGAGCCCGCCCCGTTGCATACGCTGGCTCCCGATTTCGTCCCGACTCCCGAAGCATCGCTCCCGCCCGTCATCGCGACGGTGCGTGCGCGCGGTGAATTCGATTATCGCGTAACCGAGGTCAATCGCGAAGGCGATGAGATTCACTTAAAACTGCAACCGCGGCGCGAACCGGACCGCAATCGTTTGCGCGAGTTGTGGGTCGATGCGAAGACGCTCGATCTTCGCAAACTCGTCGCGACCGACAAGCTCTTCGTTGAAAACGGACCGATTTATCCCGTTTTATTCACCGTGAATTTTGAGATGTTTCACTCGGTTCCGGTCATCACGCACATTCACGGTGTCGTATACGGCGGTTACGACGGCGACGGGCAGGTCGTCGACTACGATTTCAAGGAACTCGTGTTTCCGTTGCAGCTTCCGGCTTGGTACTTCAACCCGCGCGACTACGCGCAGCACGTCAGCGAAGCTCCGGAATAGCCGTCACTTTCGGCTGGGCTCGCTATCGCGGACGTAAAGCGTCCACGGCCGTTCCGGGTGATGATCGCTTGGAAAGATGTCATTTGCATTGAAGTGCTCACGATGTCCGCACTCAGCGCACTCATATTGTCCGGACTCGGGAATTGATTGCCCTTGGTGACCAAATACTTCTGCCATGCGTGCTGCGTACCCGAACCGGCGGATAAGAAACGCGCAGCAAGGACCGGCAAAGAAACGGAGCCGATAAAGACCGGCTCCGTCGTCTTGCTACGCCATTGGACTAACCTTTGACTTTTACTTGACGCATTCATTATTCCAAACGGCACAGAGCGCTAAACGTTTCTGTTTGTCGTCGTAAAGCAACCGGCTGGCATGTCGCCGGTAGTCCAAAGCGGCTGCACGGCAAGCATTTGCGCGAATTCAGCGTCACGCCGTTGGCTGCGAGCGACCGAATCTTCGCGCGTACAGCCTAGAAGGCAGCCCCGATTTCAGTCGGCTCCGCTGTAACGAAACCTTCCTGTTGCGTTCATACCGCACGCGTAGCATTGCGGCATGAAGATCACCATCATTGACGGGCATCCCGATCCGTGGGAAGGGCATTTGAATCACGCACTCGCTGAACGGTATGCGCTTGCTGCGGAAGCAGCGGGTCATGAGATCCGGCGTATCAAGGTCTCGGCGTTGGATTTCCCGATGATGCGAGATCCAAAAGAGTCTACCGAAGACGATCCGTGCGAAGACGTCAGTCGCGCGCAGCAAGATATTGCATGGGCCGATCACATCGCGTTCTTTTTTCCGTTGTGGACCTCCGATATGCCGTCGCTCCTGAAGGCGTTTCTCGAGCAAACGCTGCGGCCGGGATTTGCGCTCGCATATGGAGCCGGTCCGTTCAGGTTGCCCAAGCCGCTCTTGCGGGGTAAATCGGCGCGCGTCGTCATCACTACGGGGGTCCCCGCTATTTTCTACTATGGACCGATGGGCGCGCACATGTTGAAGATGTTTTCGCGTCTCCTGACGTTTGTCGGCGTCGCTCCGGTGAGCAGTACGGTCATCGGCAACGTGGAGAACGCATCCGATGCCGCACGAGATCGCTGGTTTGCGAAGATGGACGCGCTCGCGGTGCACGACGGAGCTCGGCGTCCGCATCGAATTGCGCTGGCCGCGCGGGTGCTGGCGACCGCAGCCGGCATCGCAGGCGCCGCATATGTTGGTTCGGCGCTCATGTCTTGGGCACGGTACGGAACGACGCCGCGCGGCATTGCAAATGATTGGCTGCTCGACCGGTACATGCCGAACTATGAAGTCGCACTCCGTCACGCGACGGTCGTTCACGCGCCGCCAAGTCTAACGTTTGCGGCGATTCGTTTGACCGACTTCGAACGTTCGCCGGTCGTGCGCGCACTCTTCGGACTGCGCGACCTGGGCATGTGGACCAGGCACGATGAAGACGCGCCGGAGAGCCTGCCGTTCGAACAACTGACGACAATCGGTTGGGGCGTGCTCGCGATCGATCCGGGACGGGAGATCGTGCTTGGAACCGTGACGAAGCCATGGCAATCGACCGTGCGGTTTCGTCCGCTCGATGCTCAAGAGTTTGCGACGTTCGCCGATCCCGGGTATGCAAAAATTGCGCTCGCGATCCGGGTCGACGAAGTATCGTCCGAGCACAGCGAGGCGCGCACGGAGACGCGCGTGCAAACGACCGATCCGGTCAGCCGCGCGCGGTTTCGCCGGTACTGGGCGTTGCTTTCACCGGGAATGATCATCATCCGCCGCCTGCTGCTGCAACAGGTCAAGGCCGAGGCGGAAGCGGTATGGGAACGCACGCGGCCGCTTGCCGGAATGCGGTTTGAGGATACGGCGGAGGAACGCGGTGGAGTATCGTGAGGCTATGCATTGGAAAAACGCACGCACTATAGCGAATGTCGCTTTCGCTGTCTTTCTCACTATCCCGGCCGTTGCATCGGCGACGGGCACGGCTCGCATTCAACAGGCTGACGGCAATGTGAAGGTCTACAAGAACGTACACATTGCGATCGAACATAAACAGATGCTCCTTACGTCCGCCGATGGTGTCGGAACGTTCGTTATTTCGCGGGCGGCGTGCGCAGCGGTCGATAAACTCGTGCGCTGCTATCCGTACGACGCGGTGTTGAAGCAGCGCGGAATGACGTTGCCGATTACGATTGTGGACGGTACGGCATGGCTCAATCCCGGCACCACGAAGGCGCACCTGCCGAACTCCACGACCCAGCTCGACCCGCACGGGCTCATGATGTCGTTTCGAACGAAGCGCGGGAGTTACGTTTCGCTTACCGGTGTGGTGGATGTGTTGAAGAAATGAATGGCAAGATTTTCATGATCGTGGGCGCGCTCTGCGCGACCCTTGCGCCCACGCCGATCGATGCGAGAGGATTTGCCGGCGGCGGAGCGGCTGCGGCGCGCGGCGGCGGCGCTTTCTCACGCGGCGGCTTCGATATGCACAGTGAAGCGCCCGCTACACGTAGTAACCCCGGATCGTATAGTCATTCGAGCACGGGGCCGGCCGGCACGAACCGCACGACGAACGCCAATGGTTCACCCGGCGACTACAGCCGGACGACGACGTCGAACAATGGCGATTATAACCACACGGGCACCGGCACGGTGAACAACGGCACGTACAGCCACAACGGTACGTCGAACACCGCGTACGGTACGCATAGCTCGAATGGAACGTACAACTCGCAAACCGGGAATTACAACCGCAACGCGAGCGGAAGCAACGGCAACGGTTCGTACAACACGAGCAGCAGCGGAAATACGTACAACCACACCGGAAGCACGTATACTAGCGGATCGAACGTGTACGGGCAGTCGTACAGCAGCGCGACATACCGGAACAACGGCTACGTGTACCATGGCGCGGTGGTGAACAATCCCGTTTACTACGCATATCCGGCGTGGGGATGGAACGCCGGCTACGCGTGGGATCCCGTGCCGTATTACTGGGGCGGCGGGTTCTGGGGACCCTTTGCCTGGGGCGCAGCCACTGCAGTTGCTTTCGGCACGTTCACGACGGCCACGAACCAAACGCTGACGTCTTATGAAGTTCAACCGTCGACACCCGGATCGAAGCTCTTGCAGAGCTATAAGTTGACCCAGGTGCCGTGCGGTACACCGAACCTCGTCGTCATCTTAGGTTCCAACAACAGCGTGATCTGCGCGAAGCCGAACAATCTCGTTGCGGCCGGAACGTACGGCGTCAACGAGCAAACGCTGACGCTCACGTCCGTCACACCGAAGAGCTCGTGACTTAGGGATACACTCCGCGCAACTTCGTCGCTTCCGCAACGCGGTCGACCGCGACCGCGTATGCTCCTTTGCGCATGTTGACGCCGTGCCGCTGTGATTGTTCGTATGCTTCTTTGAACGCACGCGTCATCTTGCGTTTGAGCCGGTCGTTGATCTCGTCTTCCTCCCAGAAGTTTTCTTGGAGATCTTGCACCCACTCGAAATACGAAACCGTCACACCGCCGGCATTGGCAAGAATGTCCGGCAGCACCATGATACCGCGATCGAAGAGAATGGCGTCGGCTTCGGGAAGCGTTGGACCATTCGCCGCTTCAGCGATGATCTTCGCTCGAATCCGCGGCGCATTCGTGGGCGTGATGACCTTTTCCAATGCAGCCGGAACGAGCACGTCACAGTCGCATTCGAGCACCTCGGCGTTCGTCAGCCGTTCTGCGCCTGAGAAACCGGCAACGGATCCCGTCTCTGCTTTGTGCGCGATCAGTCCCGCAACGTCGAGTCCTTTGGGATTCGTTACGCCACCGCGCGAGTCCGACGCGGCGACAATCACATAGCCGCGTTTACTCATCAAGTCCGCTGCATGTAAGCCCGCGTTACCGAACCCTTGAATCGCGACGCGCGTGCCTTCGACCGCGCCGCCTTGAACTTTGATCGCTTCGTCGACCACATACATGCAGCCGCGCGCCGTGGCTTTGTCGCGTCCTAGCGATCCTCCGATCGCAAGCGGCTTTCCCGTCACCACGCCGGGGATCGAGTATCCGTGCTGCATCGAGAACGTGTCCATAATCCACGCCATAATTTGGGGCGTCGTGTAAACGTCGGGTGCCGGAATGTCTTTCTCGGGGCCAATAATGATCGAGATTTCGCTCGTGAAGCGGCGCGTGAGGTTTTCGAGTTCTTGCGTCGACATCGACTTGGGATCGCAAATAACGCCGCCCTTCGCGCCGCCGAAGGGAATGTTCACGAGCGCGCACTTCCATGTCATCCACATCGCGAGCGCCTTCACTTCGTCGAGCGTCACGTCGGGATGAAAACGAATGCCGCCTTTACTTGGACCACGCGACATGTTGTGTTGCACGCGATACCCGGCGTACATGCGGAAGTCTCCGTTGTCCATCTTGACGGGAACGGAGACTTCCAAGACGCGTTTCGGAACTCGCAGATAGCGATGGATTGCGTCGCTCAAGCCAATGAGCTGCGCGACTTCATCTAGCTGGCGTTGCGCCATCTCCCAGACATTGTCAATGGCGGCCGCCGCTGAACGATCGACCGATACACTCATGCGGCGAGTGTACCACGGATGTTACGGTCGCATCGAGCGGCGCATATGCATTTCCATTTCACCGCCGCTCATCGCTGTGCGAAGAAGAATCTCGCCCGCGCTCGGCGCACGACGCGCTTCTGGTGGTGCGCCCGGCGGTCCCATCCTCATCATCGGTCCACCGCGATCCGGCGGTCCGCCGTTCTGCGACATCTGCTGCCGCATAGTTTGCATCTGCGCGCGCATCTTGTCGCGGGCGGATTGCGATGCGGTCAAGATGGCCTGCTTTTCAGATGACGAGAGGGCAGAATCGAGTCGCGCTGCCGCACTCTTATAATCGGGCGTTGTCGCCGTCGCGAGTTCGCCGGCAACCGTGGCGAGCAACTGCCGATGCGCCGGCGTCAGAGCACCAAGAATCTGTGCTCGCTCTTGAGTGTGAATCTGCTCCATCTGCTGGCGCATTGCTTGGAATTGCTGCCGCATCTGGGGGTTAGGCGTCGGGCGATCCGGCGGCGTTTGAGCAAAGACCGGCGCTGCCGTGGCCGCCGCAAGCGCGAGGCTCGTGAAAAAGACGGAGGTTCTCATCCCTCGATTGTCGCCCGGATACCTTAAAACTAGCTCTGCGGCAAGCGATCGCCGTCGAACCCCTTGATTGCTTCGACGAATTGTTCGCCATAGCGCTCGAGCTTAACATCGCCCACGCCGCTGATCGTGCGAAACGCCGCGAGCGTTGACGGCTTATGCATAGACAGTTCGCGCAGCGTCGCATCGGAGAAGACGACGTACGGAGGGACGCCGGAGTCATCGGCAATCGACTTGCGCAAGCGGCGCAGTTCTTCGAAGAGTGAATCATCAACGGTTTTCGTCATTGCATGCCGCGGATCGCGCGCTTTCTTCGCCTTAACGCGCGCGCGTTTGGCGAAAAAGAAGGGATGCGATTCGCGCAACGCTGTAACGCCGTCTTGCGTCAGCGTTAGCGTCTTGCGTTCGACGTCTTGCTCGATCCATCCGAGCCGAATCAGTTCCGACGCGATGGCGATCCAATCCCGGCGGTCGTATTCGGTACCGATACCGAACGTCGAAAGCCGGTCGTGACTCCACGATGTCACCTTTTCGGTCCGTTTGCCGACGAGCACATCCGCGACATGATGCACACCGGTTGCGAATCCGCCTTGCGCGCGGATGCGGTAGACGCACGAAAGCAGTTTGCGCGCGGCCTCCGTGGCATCGGATGTTTCCGGCGGTGAAATGCAGTTGTCGCAATTTCCGCATCGCTCGGGCGAGCCGTCTTCCCCGAAATAGTCGAGCAAGTGCCGGCGCCTGCACGATGTCGCCGCCGCGTAGTCCAGCATCTGCGTGAGCAGCCGTCCCGCCTGCTCGCGTTCGTTCTCATCGGGAATTTGGCGGATGAAGTGCCGCTGCTTCGCGGCGTCGCCGCCGGAGAAAAGCATCATGCACTCGCTATCGAGTCCGTCGCGACCCGCGCGGCCGGTCTCCTGATAGTAGCCTTCTAGCGACTTCGGCATGTCGTAGTGCACGACGTAACGTACGTTCGGCTTATCGATCCCCATCCCGAACGCAATCGTTGCGCAAATGACGCGAATCTCGTCGCGGATGAAAAGCTCTTGATTACACGCTCGCTCGCCTGCCGCCAAGCCGGCGTGATACGGCAGTGCCGCGATGCCGGCTGCGCTCAAGCGCTCCGCGATCTCCTCGGTTGCGCGCCGGCTCTGGGCATAGATGATTCCGCTTTCCGTCTTGCGCTGCTCGCACCAGGTCAGCAACTGCTTCGTGGCGTCGGTTTTATCGAAGACGTGATAGCGCAGGTTCGCGCGGTTGAAGCTTCCGACGAATCGTTGCGGCGAACGCATCTCGAGAAATCGCTCGATATCGTTTCGCACGCGATCGGTTGCGGTCGCCGTCAACGCAATGACCGGTACGTCGGGATACCGCGCTCGCAGCGAAGCGATTTGCCGGTATTCCGGGCGGAAATCGTGGCCCCACTCGCTGACGCAGTGCGCCTCATCGATCGCGATGCGCTCGAGATTCCAGCGTGCGAGTCCGGCGAGGAAACCGGGTAACACGATCCGTTCCGGCGCCGCGTAAAGAACGCGATAGTCGCCGCGATCGAGACCGGCGATACGGCGCCGCGCTTCCGTTGCATCGAGCGAGCTATTGAGGAATGTTGCCGCAATGCCGTTCGCGCTCAGGGCATCGACTTGGTCCTTCATGAGCGCGATCAACGGCGAGACGACGAGCGTGAGGCCGCCGGACAGCACCGCCGGTAACTGATAACAGAGCGACTTTCCGCCGCCGGTTGGAAGAAGCGCGAGAACATCGTTGCCGGAAAGCGTCGCTTCGACGATTTCCTGCTGCAACGGACGAAACGTGTCAAAGCCAAAATGATGATTGAGCGCTTCGTCAAGCGTTAGCGTGGCCACCATCATGCATTCGTCGTTAACGCGCTGCGCACCTTACATCAAGGTGCATCAACTGTGGCGTGCGACGAAGTCCTCAGCGGCGTCGCGTGGATCCATTCCGAGAACCGACCGCCGTGTATTCATTTGCTGTAACGCGTAGAGCGTAATGTGCCGCGACATCCGGTCGAGCACGCTGCGCATATTGGGATGAGCGCGAAGCGAGGCAACGCGAACGACCGGTGTGGGATGACGTTCGTGCCAAAAGTGTTTGTCGTCGCTCAAAACGATCAGCTGCGTTTCCGCAATATTTGAGTCGGTTGTTACGCCGTTTGCGATATCCGCTTCACCACGATTGAGCATGTAATACTGCGTACCGGGATCGCACGCTGTGGTGGTTTTGAAATGGAAGCCGCCGTAAACGTGCCTGAGTCGATCGAGCGTGCCGCCGGGCTCTAAGAATCCTGCAGAAGCTGCTAGACGCAGTTGTGGCGCAAGCGCCGCGCACTTTGTTAGCCTCAGGAGCCAGAATTGCTCGGCCGCAACCTGCGAGGTGACGAGACACGGGGAGTCGTTGGCGGGAGCGGCAGAAAGCGCGGTCGTGGCGTCGCCGTCGTAAGGCGGATCAACGGCTGTCGGAACGTGTGCAAAGAGTAGTCCCGGATAGAGATCGATCGCGCCGCGAGCAATGGCGTCCTTGACGTTCTGCTCTTCGCCGAGTCGCAGGTGGCGCTCAACCGGGATGTGGGCGCGTTCCAATGCAATCGCATAAATCTCGGCGATCATTTTGTTTTCATCCGAATCGCTCGAACCAATCCGTAGCGCATTCGTAACCGGTGTCCGTCCACACGATGGCAGGAGCACGCTGGAGGCGATAAGGGCGAGTGCTCGTGCGCGTGTCGGCATCGGTTCTAGCGGCTCGGGCGCCGCTTTCCGGAAGCGAGCATCGCGCATGCTTTCTCGATGCGGCGTTTGCGGCTCTCACGTTCTTCGGCCGACTCTATCCAGTCAATGAAATCTCGCTTACCAGTGGGCGTAAGCACGCTCCACAGCGATTTGGCCTTCGAGTTCGCATTGAGGCCGGTGTAAAGATCTAACGGCACGACCGAATAACAGCACGGGCGGCGCTTCCCGCTCGCAATCATATCGCATGCTTTCTCGATCCGGCGTTGGCGCGTCTGCGCTCGTTTAGCGCCGTCTATCCAACGAATAAAATCTCTCCGCGCGATCGGCGTAAGGTCATCCCATTGTGCCTTTGCTGCCGGCGCAGCGGCAAGGGCCTTACGAAGATCCGCCGCAACTTTCGGCTCCATCAGCGTCGGTTCCGAGCGCGGGGCGCGGGGTGGCGGCGATGCGGCCCCGGTGCGGGCTTACGCGCGCGCTTGCGGTGAGCTCCTCGTGCGAGCAGCGCTGCATGAATCTCGTCGTCGATGCTGTCGCGAATCTGCGTGATTTCGCTGTGATTGGTATAAACGTCAGGGAAGCGCTGCGCGAGCCACAAGTATAGCGTGGCGATGCGCGAGCGATCCTCGTACTGCAGCAGCCGGTCGCGACCGCGTCCGTCGAACATCAGCTCACTGCCGTCGACGATTCCCTCGGACGCATGCTGCGTGCCCCAGTGGGCGAGGATGTTGAGCGCTGGACCGCGCGTGTTAACGGGTGCGCGGCTGTAGGTAGAGCGGACGGTGAACGGAAGGTCCAAAAAGCCTTCGGCAAGTTCCAGTGTGTTGGCAATCTCAATCGTGTCGGAGAGATCCGCGATACGCATACCATATTCGCCTTCGCGCAGCACGCGTTCTTGGAAGAATTGCAGTAGCCGGCCGACACGCGTCGTGCTGATGATCGAAGAGAGCCTGCGTAGATGATCGTCCGTCGGAGAGATCCAAATTGGTCCTTCGCTTTCGACGATCTCGTGGCGCTCCACGCTTCGACGCAGTAAGCCGATGGCGCGCGGTTCAAACGACGTTACGATGCCTTCTTCGTGAATGCCGTAGCGGCCGGCCCGCCCGGCAATTTGACGAACTTCCTGCGGTGTCAAGCGCCGTTCTTCGACGCCGTCGAACTTCTCGACCGTTGCGAACACGATCCGGCGAATCGGCAAATTCAATCCCAACCCGATGGCATCAGTCGCGACCAAGACCTGGGCGTCACCGGAGCGGAAGCGCTCGGCTTCCCGGCGGCGTACGAGCGGCGAAAGCGATCCATAGATCGCCGCCGACGAAAAGCCGCGCCGGCCGATTTCGCCTTGCAGCTCGATGACGTCGTTACGCGAAAAAGCGACCACGGCGTCGCCGCGGCGAAGCTCGCTCATTGGAATCGCTTGCACGACACGCAACGGTCCCTTGCGCTCGAACCATCGAATGCTTAGCGTTGCGCCGAGACGTTCCATCAATCGCTTCGCTGCACGTAAACCTTCCTCGGAACCACACATGACCACGCGATCCGCGCGAACGGCCGCGATCGCGAGCGTCCAGGCCCAGCCGCGCTGCGGATCTTCGAGCAATTGCGTTTCATCGACAACCGCGACGTCGTACGATTTTGCGAGATCGACCATCTCGACCGTCGAACTCGTGTGCTGCGCGAGCGGATCGATGATGCGTTCTTCGCCGGTTACGAGCGACGCCGGAACACCCAGTTCGTTCAACCGTTCGTAGATCTCGAGTGCGAGTAATCGTAGCGGTGCAAGGTATACGCCGCTTTGCGCCTCGCGAAGAATCTCGACCGCTGCATGTGTCTTGCCGGAATTCGTCGGGCCGACGAAATACTCGAACGACCGCTTTGCGGTTGTGAATCCGGCAAGGTAGAAGCTAAGGCCGAGTTCGGCTTCGACTCGATCGTCTAAGCGGCGGTTTTCGAGGAGCTGATAGGTTTGCGTGAGCGAGCGACGTGCATCTTCGAGCGCCTTGTAGAATGAGGCGCGTTCGAAGAGATGCGAGCGTTCGACGTCGTCAGGCTGGCTGAGGATTTGCTTGCCGACGTGTTCCATCGTGTGAAGGAACAGATCGCTCGTCGGATCGACGATCCCGTTCACGGCCGCTTCGCCGGCCTCCGCTGTCAGCTCGACGGGCATCGTGATCGAGACGCCGCCACGTACGGTTACGCGCCGTGGCCCAATGTGCAACGTCCGCTCGCACGGCACCATGACGGTTTCGCGGTTGACCCACTTCCATCCGAGATGTTCTACTTCGCGGCGAAGTTTTGCGCGTTCGGCTCGCTCCGCTTTTTCGTCGTGTTCAGGCTCCACGCTGCGTTCTTCGGCGCGATGGGAATGTACCACTGGCGCTGAAGAAGAGCCGCGCATGAACGCGGAACCCGCGGCTCAGAGGACGCTGCAACGCCTAATTCTCGCCGTGCTGCTGGCATGGGCCGTGGGCAGTTTCTGCATTTCCGCGTCGTTCCTCTGGACAGCCCAAGGCACGGTAGGCATCACGACCAATTACGGCGGCGCCGTGTCGCGCATAGAGCCCGAGTCGCCTGCGGCGCGCGCCGGTATCGTGCCCGGCGACGCCGTGGTTCTGGATCGCACACCATTTGAATCGCGCCCGAAGGTGGTCGGCTTCACGACGCCCGTTGCGCCGAGTGCGACCGTCCCCGTCGCGATCGCGCACGGGGGCGGCGTGAGGAACGTCACGCTTACCGCCGCGGACACGCCCCCGAGCAGCCTAAACCGCATGTCGTATTTGCTAACACTCGCAAGTACGGCAATATTCGTGATCGTCGGCGCCGGACTGATCATGTTGCGGCCGAGCGTCGTCACGTGGGGTTTCGGGCTGTTCTGCCTCTTTACCAATCCCGTCGTTCCGGCGCTATCGCGCTTTCCGTCAGCCACCGCGCATCTCGTTTACGTCTTGATTTACGACGTCGTTCAAAACGTCGGAATCATTGGGCTGCTCGTCTTTGCGTTGAACTTTCCCGCTCCGCAGAAGCGTCCATGGCGAGAGGTGTTGAGCCGGCTGCTCTGGCCGATGTTCATCGTGCTTGCGGGTGTGACGGCATGGATCGATCTAGCCGTCTGCGTCTTTGCGATTCCCGTACATGAGCTCAACGTCGGGCTGCAAATTGCGTTCGGGGCCGTCGACGTGTTGTGCATCTACATTCTGACGGAAACCTATCTCATCGGGCCGATCGAAATGCGTCCGCGGATGCGCTGGATTCTCGTGGGCTTTTACGTGGGTCTGGGATGCAATTACATCGGGAACCTGCTGATCTACACCGGAAATGTAACGCTGCCTGCGTGGCTCGATGCAACGTTGGTGGCAATGACCGTCACGTTACCACTTAGCGTGGGCTACGGTGTCGTTCGCCACCGCGTCATCGACGTGGATTTCTTCCTGAGCCGCGCATTTGTCTATGCGGTATTCACGACCGCACTCGTGATTCTATTCGGCGCGAGCGACTGGGTCTTCGGTCACATTTTACAAGATTTCCGGTTTTCGCTCTTTGTCGATGCCGGAATCTCAATTGGCGCGGCCTTGATCTTCGATCGCTCCAGGGAGTTTCTCGAGGAAACGATCGACCGCGTCATCTTTCGCGATCGCCGGCTCGCACAAGATCGTTTGGAGCGCGCCGCGCATGCACTCCGTTTCGTCCAAGCGAGCGCGACCGTCGACGAGGCGATGATCCACGAGGCGCACGATGCGTTAGGTATTGTCACCGTCGCGCTGTTCCGAAACGAGGGAACCCGGTACCGGCGCGTCTCCAGCATTGGATGGAGTGAACCGGACGCCGAGTATCTCGCGCACGATGATCGCCTGATCCGTGAGCATCTAGCAAACGAGGGTGTGTTGCATCTTGCCGACATCCCATGGGTGTGCGATTGCGCCCCACGCGGATTGCTCCGCCCGGTCTTGTCGGTTCCGCTTCGTTCCGGAAATGCGCTCGATGGCGTGCTCTTGTGCAGCCTCAAACCGCACGGCGAACAACTCGATCCTGAAGCGCTCCAATGGCTCGTCGATTTCGCGAAGACCGCCGCTGCAGCATACGCGGACTTGAATACAGAGCGCCTTCGGGATGATGCCAATCAGCTGCGCTCGCAAGTCGCGATTCTCTCTGCGCGTCTAGAAGAAGTACGTCGAACGCTCGAAACGCCGGGAACACCAACGTGAATGTCTGACTAGCTGCAGTCAGACGCCGCTAGATGAGGGTCTTCATCGATGAGGCGTAGCGCGTGTCCCGCCGGAGGTTTTTTCTGAAGGACTGTTTCGATCCGCGAAAGGTGCGCCGGACTCAGATTGGCGCTTTGAAAAATGGCGCGCAAGGTATTGGAATCATCGGGGGAGCCGCATGGTTGGACTTCTGTCAGGGGTTGACACCAGTGCCGGCGTCGCTGAGATGAGGGTCAAGAAAAACGCTAACGTACGCATCGATTCATCGCTTGCCGAAGGCCGTGTCGAGGTCCCTTTGTAGCCGGTCAAGGTTTACGCGCTTCGATAGCGCGCGTGCGGCGGTCGAGCCTCGATCGGTGAGCACGCCGAAAAGAATATGTTCGGACCCTACGAAGCTGCGGCCCATGCGGCGCGCTACCAACTGCGACGTGATGAGAAGCTGGTTCGCGTTGTTTGTGAGGCGCAGTCGATTGATCGTTACGCAGCTTGCGTCATCGATGCAGCCTCCGCTACCTGCGACGGTTTTCAGGGCGGCAGCGACGCCGATGACGGTGATCGGTACCGGGTAGAACCTCTCGAGGAATTGCGCTGCCAGGTTTTTCGAATCACGTAGCAGCGAGAGCAGTATATGCTCAGTACCTACGTAGTCATTGCGAAAAATCGAACGTTCGAAATGAGCACCGCGGACGATCAGATCACCTTCCTGAGACCATTTTTCCGGCTGATACAAGCTATCGAACAGATTGGGGTCGATTTGCGGACCAGCGACGTCGATCAATAATGCGCGTACAATCGAACTAACGTCGATGCTTTGTTCGGAAAGAGCTGCATCGACTCGTTGATCCCTCGACTGCAAGATCGCTAGAGCGATGTCCTGCGGTGACGCATCCCGGCCTCGCGACGAAGCGATGGTGCGTGCCACCGTGACAATGGATTCAGCCCGCGCGGAAAAACGAGGCGAGGGAGTCGGACGGTCTTCCGTAGTTGCGACTTGCTCGAGGTATGTCAAGTTCGCGCTGTAGCCATGACGCCTGAGGATTAACCCGACACCATTGCTTGCGTCGACGGCGAGCGCTGCCAGAAGATGCCGTGGCTGCAGGGAAATGCAGCGCTCTTTCTCAGCCAGCGTCGAGGCTAATGCAACAACGGCAAGAGCCGCATCGTCGAGACGTCGCGTAGTTAGACTCCCGGAGATGCTACCGTTCGCAGTTGTGCGGCCGGATAGCGATAGTGAATGTAGACGACCATCAAGACCATTACCGGTAGCATGAAGTAGCTGGCTTCGGTACCGAGCGGACCTCCGTTTATCCAGGCGGCACCGGGAAATGACGCTTGCAGCAGCGTTCCCTCTGGACGCGCCCCACCGTTAGGTGTACCGATCACGAAGAACTGCATGAAGTCAAACGCTGCGTGGAACCCAACGGGAAGCCACAAATTGCCCGTGCGCTGCAGCGCGAAGCACAAGATCAGCCCGAGCGCGATGATGTTGAAGATGTCGATGAAGTTCTCGTCGGCTTTTGTCAGATGCAACGCTCCGAAAATCAGCGACGAAATCACGGCTGCGGGCCAAAACCCTATGCCGCGCGAGAGTGCTTGCAGCGGATATCCGCGAAACAGTGACTCTTCCGCGAGGCCGACGAGCAACATTGCGGCCGCCCACAAGAGCGGAATCGCGATCCAGTCGCTTCCACGCAACGCAAATCCTGAGATGACGAAACCGCCCGTCGCGTACATGGCAACGGCGACGAGCCCGGCGGTGATAACGCCGATTGCGATACCCTCCCAAAACTTTCCGCGAAACGCATCGGCGGCAGGGAGGCCGTAACTGAGGATGCTTCGGCCTTCGAGGCGAGCCGCGATCGCGGTTGCTAGAAAAGCCCCGATAAAAATCAAGATCTCACCGAGCAGCATGTGCTGTGCGTCAAGCGTATCCGGCTTGAGGCGCAGAATCGACGCAAGCGCTGCGCCGAGAAACCCTTGCAAGAGAAAGACGAGCGCTATTGCCAGCACCATGAACCCGGCATAACGCCAGCCGGACCGAACCCCGCCGCTCCCTTTAAAAACGATCATGTCCCCCTCAGATGGACAAAACGGCTCTTCGCGAATGTCAGAGCGTGTGGGAATACGCAGGACGGCCTGGCTTATTGCGATCGCTGGGATTGTTGCGGCGTTCTTTTGCACGCCTCACAAGATCGCCCATGCGGCGCCGGTAGCGTGTCCGTCGAGTCTTCCTGGCAGTATTGCGTTTGCGGGCACAAATGGTCTGATTCTCTGCCGTTCTGGGCGGCCCCCGGTCATCGTTACGCAACGCACCGACGCGACTGCCCTCGCATTCTTGCATGATGCAGGGCAGCTAGAATTCCGCTCAGGCGGTGCTTTACACATTTACGATATTGCTACGCATAAGAATCAGATCGTGCGGGACGATGCGCCTCACTGTCCCGCGCCGCTTCCCATATGCAGCCGAAGTCAGAGGTCACCCGACGGACGATGGTTACTCCAAGCGAAGGAAACCAAGTTGCGCGACGGTATGCCCGGGTCAACCACACTTCTTGCGCGTAACGGAGCGCTTCGCGTTCAGGTGCACGCTCGCGACGGCGATGATTTGGATCTCGCGGGAATTGCGCCTGATGGAGAGACTGCGCTCTTCTGGATCGATCCGCAGCATTCAGCGTCGTTGATGTCCGATACCGTGCCTCTTGGCATGATTGCGTTGTCCGCTGTCCGCCACAACGTCTCGGTTCAGTTGCCGGCAACTGCACCGCCGATCGTTGCGCTCTTCCCGGTGATCGGCTATCCGTTGCGCGACTGGATTTCGTTTGCGCCTTACGGGGGTGCATTTGCTGCTATCGCCGGTGAGACGCGGGAAATCTTCAATACCGAGCATCTGGTGCGCTGCACGGTTCGTCAAATGGAATGTCAGCAGTGGAATCACAAGCCGGGTTTCGTCGAGGTGGATCCGGCATGGTCACCAAGCGCTGAATATATAGCGTTTGTACGTGGGGTCGAACTTCACAGAGCGCATGCGCCTACGACGGCTGCCGCATGGCGCGATTGGAACGACACGCGTCGCCTCGTTCTGGCGTCAGCGGATCCGGAAAAAACTCCGGTAACGGTTAACGAAGCCGGTAGCGATATCTCTTGGCCAACATGGATCAGTGCGAATCGTCTGCTATTCATTTCACACAATCGGCTGCGCGAATTCGATATAGACAGTCGAAGAGTACGCGATCTCGCGAACCTCGCCGATCGCGGCATTGGATACTACGGATACGTCGCGCGCAGCGATCGTTTTGCCTGGAATGCGCTATAAGTTCTTGACGACTTTTTCTTGGCGCGGTTATGCGCCGATCATTCGATGGCACAACGAAATCCACCATACCGGCGCTGTGGTGTACAGCGCGAGTGTGGTTGCCTGCGTCAATAAGAAGAACGGCAGCGCGTAACGATAGACAACGCCGACTTTCCGGTCAACGATCCAGTCGCGTGCGATACCGGCGACGACGAGCGTATCGACCATCAGATAGGCGGTAGCGTAACCCAACGCCGGCGACTGCGCGAAAACGGGGTTCAGCATCGGCCATCTGTCGAATCCGGCGTCCGTCAGATAACACGTCGCTAGGAACATGAGACGGCGATGATACTCCGGCTTCCTGCGCAGCCACGCTGCCAGTGGGAAGAGCACGGAAAAGCCGATGATGTCGTTGAGCTGCACCGTGAGAAACTGCGGACGGTGTAAGATGTTGTGCTGGATGTCCATTCGATCGATCGTCAGCGACACTACCAGCGCGAGGATGGGGATTAGTACTCCGAGGGCAAGGCCGAATGTGCCGATCGTTCGGTGCAGACGGACGTTGCGGCTGCGAATCAACGCGGTTTGCGTGATAAAGAGTGCCAACCAGCCGACGAAGACGGCTGCATGGACATGGAGAATTCGCGGTCGCGGATACGGCGGATGGATGATGCCGGCCGCAAAGGTTTGAGCAAATCCGTAGATGACGGAGGCGCTGATAACGAGCGCCATCGTGAAGTAGAAATTACGACGGAGAAATGCGGCCAAAATGCCCGGTTTACGGGCAGCCAGTGCTCCCGCGCTCATACGTCCACAATTTCCTTCGAGAAGGCTCGCTGCCTGCAGGACGTGGCGGGCTAGCGAGAACGCCCGATTTCTAGGGCGCTCTCTCTTGGCAACGTTAATAGATGTTAGGGTGTAGCGAGGTTTTGGATAAGATTCGTTGCGTTCGGCGTGCCGAAGCGGGTAGGAATATCGTAGCCGGGTCGCGCGGGGAAGCCAGCGCTGAAGAACCCGTTGTCTCCGACGGTTACATCGTGGAAGTCCGTCGCATACAAAGCGACGCGGAGTTGATGTTTGTTGGCGGCGTTTATCATATCGCTCCCGTCGAGGAAATACTCGAAGCGAGTTACGTCATCTCATACCGATACGAGCGGATTGAACCCATCGACGCGTTCAAGAAAGTCGTGCAGTCCGGGCCAACCTTTGCCGGTGAAGATGCGGAGACGCCGAGCTTCGCTAGACGCATATCAGCCGCGAGATTGAGCGAACCTTCGCCGGCGCCGCCGCAAATGGCCAGTGGAGGTACCGGGTTGCGGCGGATTCGGTGGTATATCACCTGCCCGAGAGCTTCGTAGAATTTCGACGTTCCGAACGGTTGCAGCTTGACTTCAATGAAACCGATCGTCTTGTTCGAAGAAAGATCGAAAAGCTCGACGTCCGTATCGCCGCTTCCGCCCGTCAAACGCGCATGATAACCGCGCTGTTGGATCTCGGCGATGAGCAGACGCTGAAGGTCGAACTCTGTTTTGGCGTCGATCATGACGGAACCCAACGTCCGGAATTTCCCTTCGTCTTGCGGCGCGAGACCAATCCTCAAAAATACTGTCGATCTCTTGAACTTTGCGATCGCGTGGTTTCACGTCGTCGGGATGTTTCAAGTCCTCGTATCGTCCAATGCCGACAAATGATCCGTCAATCGGATTGCGCCGTTCGACTCGCATGTGAGAACCATCCACGATAACTCGACCGACCACGGTCTTGCCTTGTTCGCGCAAGATCAAGTGTTCAGACAATTACCCACCTCATCTACGTTTGGAATCGGCGCCGGCGAACTTATAAGTCGTGTCGCCGCGCCGAAATTTGCTCGAGCAATTCACGGTGGTAGAAGCGGCGTACTTCGTCGGGAATATGCGGTAGAGTGTATCCGATCGCCTCATCGAGGGCGTGCACTGCCCCCTCGTCATTATCCGAGCGCGCGTACCGCTCCGCGATTTGCTTCAGGCGCTTCCATAGCGCCGCAGGACCGCTGCTCGGCGCATTCGCGCCATTGTTGTTTGCCATCGCTGCTACTCATCGCACGTCCGCCGAAACGTCCGGCGTAGTTTCCTCATATTGTTGCCCGGATTCAAGCCAAGCATTGCGCGAAAAAGGCGGTGCGCGCACTGCGGGCGTATCGCAATGGGTCGGTCGTGTAAATGAGCCCGCCATGCCCTCTGGGATCGCGGCGGGGTTGCGATTGTCGCTGCCAGACCGATAGGACTGACTACGGTCCGGCCTTCGCGAAACAGCCCGGAGCGTTCGGCGCTTTGCAGTCCCAAAACATAGCATGATCCGTCCCACCGGACCTGCGAGTGCCGCACGGCCGCCCGAGTCGATCGCTCAGAGTCTGAAGCGGCACGCTTGTGAACTTCCCCATTGGCGTCATCATACACGACTATGCCGAGCAACGCACAGCCGGACACCACTGTATTCGATACTCAAGGACTGCTTATCGTGCGTCCTAGGCCGTTTCTCGATGGTTTTTACGGATCACAGCGTGGCCGTCGAATGTTGCTCGCCATAACGCAGCCTGAGTGCGTCGCTTGCGATAGGCTCTCTTCCCGTTCGGTTGTGGTGGCTGTGCCGTCGACGGGCGTACTCGCATGCGCGCGGCTCATTGACGATCAACTGGGTAGTCGATACGTTTTATCCCGATTCGGAGGCGCCGGACGATTGTTATGTCGATTTCGAAGGGGTGAAGTACAAGGATCTTGGCCCTTCCGGCCGATCCATCGATATTCCAGCGGCGGTATTGGCGCCGTACAAAGACACGGACTTCATCATCGACGTTGTCTTCATCTGGAATGAAGACCCGACGGACCAAAAATCGGCGCCGGTGAAAGTGTTTACCGCAAGCCCAGGCACCGGTACTACGACGTCGCCCCCGAAACCGATCGTTACCATCACGAAGGTTTCGGCCCAGTTGTTGCACGCGCCAAACAGTATTGCGTTGCATTGGCAGCCGGATGACTATAACGACGGAAACATCAAGTGGGGTCCCGTGGGGGAGCCGACACTCTACAGCCACTCGATTAAACCGGACAGCACGACGTATAGCGGACATTGGACGACGGATAACCCTCTCGTACCTGGTTTAAAATATTCTTTCACGGTTGAAGTGATCAACTCGCTAACGACAAACGCATGGGTTTCAACGACGATCGCAGTTTCGGCCGCCAAAAACTTTCACGCTCTACGCGCGTTTCTGTCAGCGAGCGGGGCACACGGTCCGAATGTTCGCGCAACCATTGGCAATGCCGGCAATAGTCTGCGAGGACTTATGGGTATTTAACGCCGCGACTCGCCCAGGGAGACGTTCTTAGTCAGAGCCGGAACTCTATCGAGCTCGCACTGCATCCGAAAAAAGGCCTTTGAAAGAGCTTTTTGCATATTGAACTCCAAGCCGATCGTCGTTCGTTTATTCCGTTCGCGTGCCTACTACGAGTGTGTCGCACAGGTGACGAATTTCTTCGTCACTCAGCGCGCAATTGAACCAAGAGCTCATGGATGCATCTGTTCCAACGAGTTTTAGCTAAGCAATTGGAGAGCGACATGAACGACGACACGAAACGTCCAGGAGGGCCGCAGCCCCCGCAACCGGACACTTGGCCCTCTGTTCCCCTGAAGCCAGAGACGCAAGAACCCACAGATCCGCACTAAGGATTATGGTTGTCGGTTTTGGAGCACTGCGGATTCAGTGCCCACGATAGGGCCGCAGACAAACTCTGCGCGTAGCGTCGGAGGAATTAGCCCGTAACTTCGGTTTCTTCTCTAAACACCAGCTATTGTAGCGAGCAGGTTTTCGCCGTAACATTATTTGAGTGCTCCGTTCACGCTGGGGTGTGTCGTGAAAATATCTGAGCGTCACTCGGTAATTGTTAGCGCTGTGTGTGCCAGTGTGACATTGATGTGCGTCTCCTGCAGCGGTTCACATGGCGCCAACGGTCTCGTGCCCTTGGCTCCCTCAACGAGCGAATCCATCTCCGCGGAAAGCAAATCTCCCGCCGGAGCTTCCGCTCCCCGCTATACAGCACTCAGGCTTCCCTCAACGTTTGCGGCCTCTGCGATCATGCGCGACGGTACAATCCCTGGCTCCGTGGGGGACGAGGCTGCCGTATATCGCAGCGGACACATTACGCTGCTTGGACACTATGCGGGTTTCCCCAATAACACGGTTGCGACCAGTGTTAACGACTACGGAAACGCAGTCGGTTACGCGAGCTCAAATCCAAACAACTTGGGTAGCCCATCGCAGGCGCTGTATTTCAGCCATGGCCATATCACCGTGTTGAACGGTCCTTCGAACTATTACCCTCCAGAAACAATCAATGCCGCAGACAGCATCAACGACAACGACCAGATCGTTGGAACCTGTATGAACTACATCGCGGCGAACATGGGCGACACTCCCGACGGCTGCGAATACCACTTGAACGCAAGCGCTCAAGACATTGGTGGGGTTGATTTCGTCAGCAATATAACCAATCATGGGCAATACGCTCCAACATACGACTTATACAATGGTATTGGGATTTTCTGGCAGTACCCCGCTCTCAGGACCTTCGGTGGAGGGGCTTCTAAGAATCTATTTGCCGCCCGGTACGACGCGAACGGCATGTTGCTTCCAAACTCCGCCGCGTGGCTGAATGAGTACGGCGATATCGTCGGCAGTACAACGCCCGTCGGGACGTTCACGACAAAGGCGTACGTCATCAAATCGGGCCAGATCTTCGTGACGAACGTCGCGAACAATTGCAGCGCAGCTACCGGCATCAACGATTCGGAACAGGTCGTGCTCGATGGCTGCAACGGTTTGCCCTACCTGTGGTCTGGGAGTCAGGGATACGACCTCAACTCACTTTTAACAGGTCCTTCTCTCGGTTTGAAGTCCGCTGTCGGCATCGACGACCGCGGCGACATTTTAGCAAAGTCCTCTGGACGCGCGTATCTGCTAACTCCCCTGAAGTCCCGTTCCGGGAAATAGCGGCACGCTGCCCGTCCATCTGCAAAGCCGACGTCGTTGTTACACTATTCTGACGAGCTTCCATCTGGAGCGAGGGTGAGCAGATGAGATTCGACCCTGTCACCGGGTGCCGTACTGGGGCGCTTCTGTTTGTCGTTGGAATGGCCGGGTGCGAAGCGCACCAAACGACGTCGTTCGTGCCAAATTCCAGTGATGTCTCGCCGCGAAGCGCGGCGTTTGCATACATCCGATCTAGTGACGATCACCGAGTATCCGCTCCCGTCGTCGGCCGGAGCTATTTCCGGCGAAGGCGTGGTGGCGGGCGGGACACTGTGCGGCCCGCGGCTTCCCCTTACGCGGTGAAGGTGCTCTCAAACGGATCAGCGAGCGCGATCAGCCTCGCGCTTATCCCCGGGAGATTGCTCGCCCACGTCGCTGCAGTGCGAAATACCCATCGCGGCAACCGCACATGACAATTCGATTTGGTTTCTTGCTTCGTACATGACAGGCACGGTCTCAAACTCGTTGCTCGAACAGGTCAACGCCACGACTGGTTCCGTGGAGAATTATATTGAGCAGCCGGTCTCTTTGGCATTCCCCGCGACCCGGCCGGGCGCAAGCGTTGTCGGTGCGGAAGGCGGTAAGCGGTGGTATCCCGAGTGTGCCGCCCCAACGCCCTGTTACGTTATCGCGAGTACGAGCAACAATTCCGTTGCGTACGGCACAGGCTCGCACACGGGTGTCATCATCGCATCGGGTCCCGACGGCAAACTGTACATGACGGAAACTTTTGGAAGCAGCGGCGCGGACGTCGCGCGCATCGCGATAAATGGCGCGGTTCTCGAACGTTATCCCCTCCCGGCTGGAAGCCGGCCGAACGGTATCGCGAGCGGCTGCGACCACAATCTGTGGGTAGTGGAAACCGCGAGGAACGAGATCGCGCGGCTGTCCATAACCGGCGTCATTACGCAATTCCACGTTCCAACACCCGGATCTCAACCATCATCGATTGCTCTCGGCGCGGATCGTAACATGTGGTTCACCGAAAAAACGGGAAACAAAATCGGGCGCATCACTCCCTCTGAAGCGATCACCGAGTACGCCGTTCCGATCGCGAACAGCGAGCCAAATGCTATTATGGGCCCGTATGTCGGTAACTGTCCCCACGCGGCACATGGAACACTCTGGGTCGGCCAAAGCAACGTTGCGAAAGTCGGGAAGCTGGCCTTCTAATCTACGCCTATAGCAAATGCGTCATTGTAGCGAATCCGATCCTAATCTGCCGTCGACCATGCAAAGTCGGGAACAGCAACATGCGCTCTTGGGATATTGAACGAAGTATCACACAAGCATGCGTTATACTGAGCGTCTAGTGAAGCGCTGATGGAGGGTGTATGCGTGCACTTCTTACTCCGTTCGCCGCGACACTGATCGCGGCTTTGGGCAGTTGCACCGCAGGCGTTCATTCATGCGATGACAGCTCGTGCCGCCAGGCGGGGGCAATACGCGGCTGGTGGTGGAGCACTGGGAAGCCACTTTGGAGTAATGCCTTATGTCGAAGATAGTTTTGCCAGACGCTGCACAGGCACGATCTGCCCGGGCGGCGCTCAAGCGCGACCGGTTGACCGCTAGTGTTGCGAACCACCTTTTCAGCCACGGATTGTTAGTGCCAAGCGAAGTCGCGGAAGCGACGCATTCGACGCGGAGCACCCCAGCCACATGGCCGCCGGCGCTCAAACTTGAGCGGCTTTTTCTTGCGAAGGCACCCTACACAACGGGGGAGCCCAATCCTGAACTCGTCGTCACACTTCCGAATAATACAAACGGGCCAAATATCGAAGCGAAATCCGATTATCTGAACGGACTGCTGTCGGCCCAGTTACAGCTTGGTCCGCCAGAAGATCCTCAAGCGACAACCCCCACTCTACCGGATAGTTGGCTAGGGGGCCCGCTCATCGAAAGTTTTGTATCACTCTCGCAAACGATTGATCTCCCTGACGATGAACGATTCACCGGATGGCTTCTCTCCAGTGCCAATTTTGTATGGCTTCCCCCGTCGCCGGAAGAGAACTCTTTCGATGCGATTGCTGCGGTGGGGCCCGGTCTCGGCGAGGGGCTTTATGGCTTCGTTGGAATCAGTGCATTCTTAGAGATCACGATGCGCTTCGTCGGAAACGGCGCGATTTTATCCGAGCACAGCAACAATCGCGAGATCGCAAGCTGGGCGGTGGAGAACGGCGGCGAGCCGTTTCGCGAGTTCGCCTTCGCCCAGAACACGTCGCAGATCGTGTCCACGGCTGGGCCGAGACCCCCTGGCGCGAGTCAGCTGATTGTCGAGGCAGGCTTGCAACTCTTCGGCATATTTGGCGTCCGTTTTGATTACCTTGCTGGTGTTCTTTCGTTTACTTTCTGTGCTCCGGCCGCTACACAAATCTCTTATTTGCCAACACTCGCCCCGGTCGAGGTCAAGTACATCATCGTCTCCCGTACGAATCCACCAAAGCCCCTGTGATACGGTCCAGAGAAAAAGGTCGGAGCGTGACAATTATCGGCAAACATTTGCACCGGACGTCGAAGAGCATCATCGCAAGCCAAATCGCCGCGTTTTACGTACGTCGAATTGCGATGAGCAAAACCGCTAGCGATCCTTCAGCGGCTCGAAGATCCAACGCGCCGCTTCTGCGCGCGTCAAAGAATTATTCGATTTTGGTAGAGTCGTCGTCACGCCCGCGCGCGAGAATGCCGGCTGCTAGATTGGCTTCCGTTATCGGTCCGCTCGCCGGAATGCCTTCGAGTGTCTTTGACACGGCGCTCGACGACAAATGCACGCCCGCCTGAATCGCTTGCGCCAATTGCTCGCGAGTGAACGGCTCGTTCGCTTTCCGGTTGGATGGTAAATGGTGAGCTTTGGATCGGGGAGTCCGAAGGTTTGATCGAACGTATGCAGATCGCTTTGAACGGTTGGACTTCCATATGCGTCGACGATGACGATCGTCTGACCCGACCCGTCGAGGCCATTTGGCACGTTGTACGCGCTTCGAATCAGCGCCGGCGTGTAACATGCGAGACCGCGACTGACAGGAGTCGTGCCAATCGGTTCTGCACAAACCAACGGAGGCGGAAATGGGCGAAGTATGTTGGGAGTAACGCCCGCCGGGACATTCGGTGGGTTCGCAACGTAGTCGACGTCCGAATTATTGGCCGGACCGGCCGTTGCTGATGGAAGAAAGCGGGTCGTTGAAAGCAGCGATCAACGGCAACGCAACGAGCACGCCACTGGAATTACGCACCATTCGTGCGCTCGTGTGTCGCATCATAAGACTTCCGGGTGCTTTGCACGGCGGAGATGCTAAGGGTGTATCACGGGCCGTACGACCGTGGGAAGTCGAGATATACGAATATCGTTCGTAAAATCGTTCGCGTCGAGGTGCTCGCCAAGCGTTCCGCGTAGAGCCATTTCGTGGGGCCGCAGGCGCGTATTCGTCTAGCGAAACAAGCAGACGTCGTAGAGCTGCAGCGCCTCATCGAGTCATCTGTTCGTGCGCTGCAAGCGGGAGATTATTCCGCCGACGACATTGAAGCCGCCATCGCGGACGTGTATGGCGTCGACACATCGTTGATTGAGGACGGCACCTATTTCGCGGCGGAAGTTCCGGCGGAGGGGAAGCAGCAGGCGAATATCGTCGGTTGCGGCGGCTGGAGCCGCCGAAGGACGCTTTTCGGCGGCGATCAGTGGCACGAACGTGAAGAGTTGCTTCTTGATCCAGCACGCGAGCCGGCGAAGATCCGTGCGTTCTTTGTACATCCGTCATGGGCGCGACGCGGCATCGGAACGCTGATTCTTGAGGCATGCGAACGCGGTGCGATCGCCGCAGGGTTTCAGCGGCTCGAGATGGCTGCGACACTTACTGGTGTGAAGTTCTACGAGGCGCGCGGCTATGCGCAGCGTGAAAGCCTTGATGTGCATCTCAAAAATGGACGCAGCATCAAGGTCGTGCGAATGGAAAGAACCCTTTAGCTGTGTGTTGTGGCGTCGTCTGCAGATAGGTTTCCGTGTTAGATGAGCGCCTCGATATCCTCGTCCGAAAATAATGGACGGATTTCGATCGATTCGCCGTACTGAAACGGGCAGTGTGAAAAGCGATCGGCGAGCTCTTCCGTCGAGCGCGCTTCGAGCAGCCAGAAGCCGGCCACTAACTCCTTCGTTTCCGCGAACGGTCCGTCGGTGATCAGTGGCTTCGCGCCCGAGTAATCGATGCGGAGGCCCTTGGACGTCGGCTTCAGCCCGCCCATGTCCACGACCATGCGGTCGTCGATAAGCGATTGGTTGAACGCGCCCATTTTTGCTATTGAGTCGCTGAAGTCTTCCGGGAAGCCGCCGCTTTCGTAGCGGGCGGATTCGTCTTTATTCGGTTTGACCATCACCAAGAATCGCATGGCGCCTCGGACAGGGCCTTGCAAACGCAGCGCTAATCGTGTATACAGTGTATACATGAGCCGCACGATAAGCACGAAGCAGCGCATCCTTCAGGCTGCGAAGCGGCGGTTTGAACGGGGCGATAGTGGCGAGTTTTCAATTCGCGAGCTGGCAAAAGACGTCAAACTGACCCCAATGGCTTTGTACCGCCACTTTGCAGATAAGAGCGCATTGATGGATGCGATTAGTGCCGATGCACTCGATGAGTGGCGATCGCGCCTCGAAGCAATTGAGGCGCGCAACGCAATAGAGTGGATTGAACGTATGTCGCGCGCGTTTCTCGATTTTTCAATCGAGGCGCCGCGACGGTTTGACGCAGCGTTCTTGTTGCCGGCGCCAAACGCGCGGCAGTTTCCGCAAGATATTGAAGCCGGACGTTCTCCGGCGCTCAACCTCATTATCGCGCACATTGAAGAAGCCCAACACAGCGGTGCATTGATGAGCAGAATGTCCGCCGCCGAGATTGCAATGGCGATCTGGGCGCTGGCGCAAGGCCTAGTAACGCTCCATCGCGCCAATCGCTTTGCCGGAACCATCGACGAGTTCCGCCGCGTCTATGACAAGGCGGTCCTGCACTACCTGGACTCATTCAAGGAGAAGAATACCAAATGACCGTGCTGATTTGCGCCCTCGCGAGTGGCGTATTGTTGTTTCTCTCGACGGGCGTCGGCGGTCAGTGGCCGCTCGCGTGGCTTGCTACGATTCCGGTTCTTTTGCTTGCGTATGGCAAGCGCCCGACGTGGCAAGTTGCCATCGCTGCCTTTTGCGCGTATGCGATCGGGCTCCTAAATCTCCTCGTAGCTTATGGCACCATTATCTTCGCACTCGCACCGCTGCTACCGATTATTGCAATTGCATTTGCGGGGTGCGTCGTGCTTGCGCGCTATGCCTATCAACGGCTTCCCCTCGGCGCTGCCGCGATCGCATTTCCTGTTGCGTGGACTGCGGTTGAGTTTATCAACTCGAACGTCTCGACGAACGGAACCTATGGTGCATTTGCGTATAGCCAGGTCCCCGCACCGCTTCTCATCCAGAGTGCCTCGCTTTTTGGACTCTGGATCGTTACGTTCTTGCTGTGTCTCGTATCGAACGCGGTCGCACTCTGGTTACGTAAGGGGCGCGAGGCTGTTCCTGTGGTCATCGGCGTTGCCGCCCTTCTCGTTATAAATGTTGGCTTCGGCTATGCGCGTCTCGCTGCCCCATCAGCTTCACCCGTTCGTGTTGGTGTAGTGAGCGACGACGCGTTACGTTTCGGTGCGACGGAACCATCGGCACGCGCTGTTGCGCGCATTTTTTCAATTGCCGCGACTAACCTCGCGCGACACGGCGCGAAGACGATCGTGACCCCCGAGAAGATCGCCGCACTTGATCCCCGGTGGACTGATGTCACGGACGAGTTCAAACGAGAGGCCAAGGCAACCGGCACGACGATCGTTTCTGGGTTCGAAGAGCACGCCGCAACGGCGCAAAACGTCGCACTAACATTCCATCCCGACGGTACGGTATCGCGCTATGCGAAGCGTCATTTGATTCCTGGACTTGAGGCGCTCGTCCCGGGCCACGATGCGGGATGGCTCGGGCAAAATCGCTCCGTTGCGATTTGCAAAGACATGGATTTCCAAGCGACGATCCGCAACGATTCGCGCAATGGAATAGCGATTATGTACGTTCCGGCATGGGATTTTGTTACCGACGGACGCGCGCACGCGAACATGGCAATTATGCGGGGAGTTGAAAACGGGTTCGCCCTCGTGAGATCTGCGCGACACGGACTGATGACGGTCACCGACGCCCAAGGTCGCGTGATTGCATCACAGCCATCCAGCTTTACATCGCTCGAATCGTACCTTGCGGACGTATCCCCTGGACCAGGAATGACCCTTTATGACACGATTGGTGACGTGTTTGCCTGGATATGCGTTGCTGCAGCCGTTCTCATCGCGATCCTGGCGTTGCAACCCGCCGTTCTTCGTCTACGAGTGCAAGATCGTTCATTTCGCGCGGCGGACTAACACCTGGTACGTATTCCCGTCGCTACGGCTTGCGTCACTTCGGCACGACGATCATCATCGCATACGGGGTTCCCGGATCAACCAGGTACGGTACCATCTTGTGCGATGAGGGCAAGTAACCCAAATCCCTGACCGTGAGATACGGGGCGTAGAACATCAAGTGTCCGGGCACGTGAGCAAAGCGCGTATTTTTCGGGTCCATCGGGACGACGTTCACTTTCGAGAGCATATAGATCAATCCGGGCTTACTAGGCGCATGAAAGCGGCCGTCTTTGTAGCCGCGCACGATGTCGGCATTAATTGCGGCCTCGGTCATGCCCTTCGCGCGCAACTCTTCGATGCGCAGACTAATCGGCAAAAACGCGCGCGTGCCTTCAACATCGAAGCACTTTGGCTCGATCGACATCGACATCGTGCCCTTAAAGCTGCGATCGATCAAACAGCTGACGCCGTTTGTTCCAGTGCGGGCTTTCTCGAAACCATGCGGACCGAGCACATAGATCGTCGCACGACTCGAGACATCGAGTGGCGCAGCGCTCATCGCAATTTCGATTTGCCGCGCGCGAGGCATGGAAGCGTCGAAGCCGCTCCCGGCAGCAAAAGCGTTGTCACGAGTGCACGATGCTGTCATTGCGAACGCTATCAGGGCAGTAAGAAACACCAATCTAGACTTCACGCGGGGACCTCACGGTATTCTCTCTCGATATGCGAAGCGAACGAGGTGCGGGCGCTTATTGTGACCGCGCTTCAGCTTCTGGTCTTCGGGCTACAAGTAAAAGCGCGCACCGAGTTGTCGGAGCGGACTTTTGGGTTTCGAATATCGCCGCCCGCCAGCCAAAGAGCTTTTCAATGAGCCAGCTCAACGAGGCCGGTCTTTCCACGAAGCGCGCACGTCGTGGAAGGACGAGCGTGTTTACCTCGCTGCCGGCGATGAGGTCGAAGCGGTGCGTTCTCGATGAAGGGCCGGCGGCGTTTCCTGCAACATCGCGAGAGGCGCAATAAAAGCGGGACCTCCGCGTGAAGGCCCCGCTTCGTTTTACCGTTTGTTACACCGGCAGTTTTAGCTACATCCGCTCGTGGCGCCGCAGTTATCGCACTTTTCACATGCGCCGTTGCGGACCATCGTTAACTGTCCGCATTCGCCACACGCGTTACCGGTGTAGCCCTTAGCTTTCGCCGCGTTCACTGCTTGCGTTTTCGACATCACCGCCGTTGCTGTTACTGCGTGCGGTTGTGGAGTTGACGTGTCGTGCATCGCCGGCGCATGTATCGGCGGCTCAGCCGTTGCGGCACTTGCCTTTTGTTCCGAACCCGGACGCAAGTGTGTCGAGACCGGATGGAATTGCTCGGCGACGCCGGCGGGACGGACTTGCGTCGGGCCAGGTTCCTCGGCGATGTAGTCTTCGCTCTCCTCGACGCCCATTGCGTCCATCTCCATCGACGGTTGCACGTGCGCGAGGTCGTAGCGGCCGAGATAGCTCACGGCGAGTTCGCGGAAGATGTAGTCGAGGAGCGACGTCGCCATCTTGATGTTCTGATGGCCGACGACCGGACCGTTCGGCTCGAAACGCGTGAACGTGAACGCTTCGACGTACTCTTCGAGCGGCACACCGTGCTGCAGACCGAGCGAAACCGCGATCGCAAAGTTGTTCATCAACGAACGGAACGCGGCGCCTTCTTTGTGCATGTCGATGAAGATCTCACCGAGCTGCCCGTTTTCGTATTCGCCGGTGCGCAGGTAGACTTTGTGTCCGCCGATGATCGCCTTTTGCGTGTAACCGCTGCGGCGTTCCGGCATGCGGCGACGTTTCGCAATGTAGCGGTAGACGATCTTCTCTGCGACTTGCAGCGGCTGCTGGAACGCCTCGGGTGCGGCCGTTGCTTCCTCGGCTACAACGTCGCCGCCGAGATCGTAGCTTGCTGCAAGCGGTTGCGAGAGTTTCGAACCGTCGCGATAGAGCGCTACTGCCTTGATCATGCGCTCCCAGCTGTAGCGATACGCTTCCTTGACTTCGGCGATCGAGGCTGTTTGCGGAAGATTGATCGTCTTCGAGATCGCGCCTGAGACGAACGGCTGCGCCGCGGCCATCATTTCGATGTGCGCGATCGGACGGATGTAACGCGTGCCGTGCTTGCCGCAGGGCGTAGCGCAATCGAAGACGGGCAGATGCTCGTCTTTGAGATACGGCGCACCTTCGAGCGTCATGCGGCCGCAGATGTGTGCCGAGGCTTCTTCGATTTGCGTTGCGCTAAAGCCAAGGCCGTCGCGAAGCATCGAGAAGTTCCAATCGTTGAGCTGCTCTTCAGTGAAGCCGAGTTTCTCTTTGCAAAGCTGCTCGCCGAGGACGAATTTATTAAAGACAAAGGGCAGTTCGAACGCACCCGGGAGCGCAGCCTCCACGCGTGCAATCGCCTCATCGTCGAAGCCCTTTGCCTTCAACGTCGCGCGGTTGATGTGCGGCGCTTCGTTTAGCGTACCGGTGCCCTTTGCGTACGCTTCAATCGCATCGATTTGATCTTGTGAATAGCCTAGCCGGTGCAGCGCGGTGTCGACCGACTGATTGACGATCTTGAAATAGCCGCCGCCGGCGAGTTTCTTGAACTTAACCAATGCGAAGTCCGGTTCGATGCCCGTCGTATCGCAATCCATGACGAGACCGATCGTACCGGTCGGCGCGATGACCACCGTCTGCGCGTTGCGGAAACCAGCGACTTCGCCGATCGAGAGCGCATCGTCCCACATGCGGCGCGCGAGTGCCCACGTCTCTTGCGTGAAGAGCGTCGGCGCGTACGTTACCGGCTTGACGCTCAACGCTTCGTAGTCTCCGAGCGTACCGTCATAGGCGGCGTTGCGATGGTTGCGGATCACGCGCAGCATCGGTTCACGATTCGCTTCGAAGCGCGCGAACGGACCTTGCTGTTGCGCCATTTCGGCCGATGTCCGATATGCCGTGCCGGTCATCAGCGCGTTGATCGCTGCGCACCAGCCGTACGCCTCTTCCGAATCGTACGGTAATCCCATGCGCATGAGCAGCGTGCCGAGGTTCGCATAGCCGAGGCCGAGCGTACGATAGCCGTGATTCTTCTCCGCGATCGCTTTCGACGGCATCTGCCCCATCGTCACCGAGATTTCGAGCGTCGTCGTCCAAATGCGCGAGGCTTCGGCGAAGCGCGTCGCATCGAATCCGCCCTGCGGCGTTTCGAACTTCACGAGGTTCATCGATGCGAGATTGCACGCGGTGTCGTCGATGAAGACGTACTCGCTGCACGGGTTCGTCGCATTGATGCGATCGTCGTTCGCGCACGTATGCCACTCTTGGATCGTGTCGTCGAACTGTAAACCGGGATCGGCGCACTGCCATGCGGCAAGGCCAATCTGTTCCCACAGATCCATGGCCTTGATCGTCTTGACCGTATCACCGGTCGTACGCGCGATCAGATGCCAATCTTCATTCTTGTCGAGCGCGTTGAAGAACGAGTTCTGCAGACGAACCGAGTTGTTCGAATTTTGGCCGGAAACCGTGCCGTAGGCTTCCGAATCCCAGCCGGTGTCGTACTGGTCGATATTGAGATGCGTGTAGCCTTGACGCGCGTAGTCCAGCGCCTGTTGGGTGGCGCCGCTCGGCACGCCCAGCGAGAGCGCCTTACGCACCGCTGTGCGTAGATGCGGATTGAGTGCGACGTCGAGACGCGCGGCTTCCGGGATGCGCGTGTCGTGCGCAGCGGAGAGAATCGCGTTGAGCTGCTCTTCGAGAATGCGCGAACCAATGACGAGGTCGGCGACTTTGCGTTCCTCGCGCACTTTCCACGTGACGAATTCTTCGATATCGGGGTGATCGGCGTTGAGCACGACCATCTTGGCCGCGCGGCGCGTCGTGCCACCGGACTTGATCGCGCCTGCCGCGCGATCGAAGACTTTGAGGAACGACATCAAGCCGCTCGACGTACCGCCGCCGGTAAGCTTTTCGCCGGCGCTTCGAATCTTCGAGAAGTTGGCACCGGAACCGGAGCCGCCTTTGAAGATGCGCGCCTCGCGCACGATGCCGTCGAAGATGCCGCCTTCGTTGACGAGATCGTCTTCGATCGAAAGAATAAAGCATGCCGAAACCTGCGGATGTTCGAACGCATTCGCGGATTTCACGACTTCATTGGTGTGCGGATCGACGAAGTAATGGCCTTGCGCCGGGCCCGAAATTCCGTACGCCCAATGTAAACCGGTGTTGAACCACTGCGGCGAGTTCGGGGCGCCGATTTGGCGCGCGAGCATCGCGGCCATTTCATCGAAGTAGACGCGCGCGTCTTCCTCGGTATCGAAGTAGCCGTACTTCCAACCCCAATACGTCCAGCAGCCTGCGAGACGGTTGAAGACCTGACGCGAATCACGCTCGGCACCGAACGACGAATCAGACGCGGCTTCCGAGCGCCACAGCCACTCGGGCACGTCCTGTTCCATAACGCGCGTGGTCGCCGTAGGAACGCCGGCCTTGCGGCAGTACTTCTGGGCGAGCACATCGACCGCGACCTGACTCCAACCCTCGGGAACCATCACGTCTTTTGCTTCGAAAATCACCGATCCGTCGGGATTGACGATCCGTGAGGTGCGGGGCTCGAATGTCAGCCCAGCGTATGGATCGCCCGGGGCGGAATAGAGGCGGCGAAACTTCATGCATTGCTCCTTCGGCGCAGCCTTTATCGAACACCTGTTCGCTATTCGATTAGACTCGAACGCGAACGTCAGAGAAGGCCCGGTGGGATACCTATTGTGGCATACCGGGATAGTAAACACAAGATATTGGGGGTGGGGATCCGACTCCTTGTGGTTGGCCTGTGGATCGATGTGAAAAATCGGGGAGCCGCTGCGAATGAGGGGCGGTCCTTGCGAGCGGCCTGTGGAGCGATCCGAGGATACCGGGGATAAGCTGGGAACCCTGAGCGCATGTTAGGCCCCGATCGCTACGTTACGCGCCTCGCCGACGTACCTCACGAGCACCTTGAAGAGCTCGGCTTCCGCGGATTGATCGTCGACCTCGACAATACGCTCATGGGCTTCCGCCAAACGGAACTCTGCGCCGACCATCTCGCATGGTGCGAACGCGCGCACGATCGCGGTTTCAAAATGGTGATGGTATCGAACAATTTCACCGCGCGCGTCACCGGCATTGCGAAGCAACTGCGTATTCCGTGCATTCCAAATGCGCTCAAACCATTGCCGTTCGGCGTCATGCGCGCGGCCAAAATGCTTGAAATGCCGCGTTCGCAGATCGCGGTCGTCGGCGATCAATTGTTTACCGATGTGCTCTCCGGTAAATTCTGCGGGTTGTACACGATTTTGACCGAGCCGATCGAAGCGAAAGATTTTCCGATCACCAAAATCTTTCGGTTCTTCGAGAAACTGATGTTGCCGGAGCGTCCGACGCCGTGAAGCTGGCGCTCATCGGCGATCCGGTCGAACATAGCAGAAGCCCCGAAATTCACCGCCGCTTCTTGCGCGACGCCGAGATCGATGGAAGTTACGTAGCGATTCGCGTTCCGAAGATGAACGCGATCTCGGTCGTACGCCGCATGCGGCTCGATTCATATACGGGCTGCAATGTTACGTATCCGTTGAAAGAAGAAGTGCTCAAAGCGTGCGACGCGCTCACGGAAGAAGCGGAACGTGCGCAGGCGGTCAACACAATTTTCTTCGGCCGCGAGATTCTCGGGCACAATACCGACGGCATCGGCGCCCGCGACGCGCTCGAGGGGCTGCTCGACGAGCCGATCTCGTTGAAACGTATCGGCGTCTTGGGATACGGCGCAACCGCGGGCGCGATTCTCGCGCAGTTTCAAGAGAACGACGCGTACCTGTTTATTTGGGGACGAGATTCGAAAAAAGTTGCCGCCGCCTGCAAACGCTACGATGCGAAGGAATGGCCCTACGATAATCCGCCGGAGATCGTAATCAGTACGTTGCCGCCGAAGGTGCGATTCGAACCGCCGATGCTCGAGTCGCTGATGCGCGCGGATATCGTCATGGACACGAACTACGGCACGCGCTCAACGTTGCATCACCAGCTCGAACGCGAAATCGTTCCCGGCGATGCCATGCTAGAAGCGCAAGCGCGCGCCTCGTTCGATTTCTGGCTGGCCCACACGGCCGAAGCCGAATCCGCGATTTTAGAGTGAACGTCCGCAGTACGCCGGATCGGCCACGACATGATGCTCGTGCACGCGCAGCACGTCGGTGGTTACTGCTCGATGGGACGCGGCGGCCTGCGGAGCGGAATTAGCCGCGGACGCAGCGCGATGAGCGGGTCCTCGAGCCAGAGCATCGCGACTCCGGCGACGCACATGAGGATGTTCGGCAGCCAGCACGCGAGCGTCGCATCCATGAATCCGGTCCGTCCGAACGCCGACGCGGCGGTCACGAGCAAGTAGTAAATAAAGAAGGCAAGAACGGCCATCGCAGCGCCCATCGAACGGCCCTTATTGCCGAAGCGGATCGCAAGCGGCACGGCGAGCAGCACGCCGACGATGCACGCAAACGGCCACGCCGTCTTGTTCGCAAGGTTCACTCGCAGTACGCCGAGCGCCGTGCCGCCGATGCCCTGCGATTCAAGAGCGTAGATCTGCTGCCGCAAGCGCGCGCTCGACATCGTCCACGAGTCGGAGTTGACGCTGCTTAGGAACTCCTTCGCCGTTTCTCCCGCAGGCAATGGAACGTTCACGTCCTTGCCCGTCTTTTGTTTCGTGACGTTGCCGTTGGCGTCGTATTTCGAGATGACGGGTGCGTGCAGAATCATGAAGCCGTCTTGAAGCGTTGCCGACTTCGCTTGCATCGTCTCGCTCCACGGCTGCATGCGCGCGGCTTGGAAAATCTGGACGCCGTCGAGCGTCGTGTTATCCGGCAGCACTTGCGTAACATAGTACACGGTTTCCGTCGCCGTGTCTTTGCGGAAGATCTGCTGTTCCGCGGGCAACGTATCGGCGTGATAGACGATTTGATAGAAACTGCGCGTCGAGACGTCGACCGCCGACGGCGCAATCGTCTCGTTGATGTAATAGCACGCCCCCGCGGCGATCACACCGAAGAGCAACGGGCCGAGCGCGATGCGCCAGACCGAGATGCCGGCGGCGCGCATCGCGGTGACCTCGTTGTTTCCCATTAATGTTCCCATCGCAAGTAGCCCCGCGAAAAGGGTCGCGAACGGAAACGCCATCGGCGTACACTGCGGCATCCGATAAAGCACGAACTTCAGCACAAGCCACACCGGCGCGTGCTGGTTGATCACGAAGTCGGACGCAATGAAGAAGATGTTCAGCGCCCAGAAGATCAGGAACGCGGCAATTGCAAAGAAAAACGGCGGGAGCATCGCCGAGACCACGTAGCGGTCTAAGATCGGTATTCGCATAGTGCAGATGGTGTAAATCCGGAGAGGGAGGGATTCGAACCCTCGAGACGCTTATCACGTCTGCTCGCTTTCCAAGCGAGTGCCTTCAACCGCTCGACCACCTCTCCGCGGCACACCCCGGTTGGCGCAGCGGCGTCCGAAGTCCTACGAGGAGGCGAGCTTTGCGCCATGCGCCGATTGCGCGAGCAGCGCTTCGAATTCATCTTGGGGAAGCGGACGCCCGAAGAGATAACCTTGCGCAAATTCGCAGCCGCAGTCGCGCAGAAAGTCGGCTTGCGCCTGCGTCTCGACGCCTTCGGCCTGCACTTTGAGTCCAAGCGCGTGCGCCATCGCAATAATCGCGGAGACGATCGCGAGATCGTTGCTGTCCTCGGGAATGTCGCGCACGAACGTTTTATCGATCTTTAGTTTATCGATCGGAAAGCGCTTGAGGTAGGCGAGCGACGAGTATCCGGTGCCGAAGTCGTCCAGGGCGAGCGACATGCCGCGCGTTTTGAGCTGACGCATGATGCCGATCGAGTCTTCCGCGTTATGCATCGCAACGCTCTCGGTGATCTCGAACTCGAGCAGGCGGGTCTGATAACGATGCTTTTGAATCGCCTCTTCGATCGACTTCATCAAATTGTAGTGCAAGAACTGACGCCCGGAGAGATTCACCGCCAGATGGACGTCGATCGCGAACCGGTCTTGCCACGCGCGAACTTGCTCGACGGCGGTTTTCAAGACCCAATCGCCAAGCTGCACGATGAATCCGGAGGTTTCCGCTTGCGTGATGAACGTTTCGGGCGGGGTGAAGTTGCCTTCGCGAGTCGGCCACCGGCACAGCGCTTCGGCGCCGACAATCGAGCCCGTCGGCAGATCGACGACGGGTTGATAAAAGATCCTGAACTCGTTGTAGCTCAGCGCGTTTGCCAGGCGCTGATGCATCGGCGTCCTGTAGCTCACTTTAATCTGCCGTTCGGCAGCGGGGGAACGGTTCCTTAGCCTAAGAAACGATCGTCCGTTAGGTTTTTGTGTAGTACGCAATCCGCGCGGCTTCTTCCGCGAGTTCAGTTTGCATGAACGCTTCCTCTAGCGTTGCGGCAACGGCCGTGACGCCGTGGCGCTCCATCACGACGAGGTTGATACCGCGCGCGAACTCCGCGGCGCAGAGATCGGCGAGTTCTGGCGTGCCGTTTTTACGGTACGGGGTCCACGCGCACGTTCCGAGCGATTCGCTGGCGCCCACGGTGTCGCGCGGAAACAACGCGCCGGTCTTCGACCAAACCACCGACATGGAGGGATGCGTGTGGACGATGGCGCGAACGTCGGGACGGACGCGGTATGCGGCGAGATGCAGCGGCAATTCGCTCGTCGCTCGCTGGGACGGATCGCGCGGACGCCCCTCGGCGTCGACGCGCACGATATCCTCGGCGTTCAAATAGCCGAGACCGCGGGCCGAGGGCGTAACGAGCAGATCGCCGTCATCCAGACGCACGCTGACGTTTCCGGAGGTGCCCATAACGAGGCGCCGGTCCCACAGACGCCGGCACCAGAGAAGAAGTTCCTCGATCATACCCCGGCGGGGTGCCAGATCGTTTTGATTTCGCAGTAGGCCGCGACTTCGTCGAGGCTTTGCACCGACGCGTTGTACCACTCTTCGCGCACGCGCATCGGATACGGACGTACGCGCTTGATGTTCTCCGCGGACTCGCGTTCGATCGATTCACGCAACACCGGATCGCCGCTTTCGAACGCGATGGCATTCACGTCCATGTGTTTGGCGAGCACGGGTGCGATTTCGTTGCGATATCCGGTCAAGAGGTTCGCGACGCCGGCGGGTAGATCGCAGGTTGCAACCGCTTCAGCAAAGACAACGGCGGTGCGCGGATCGAGCTCGGAGGCGACGACCACGACGGTGTTCCCCGCGACGATCGGCGGAAGAACTGCGGAGACGAGCCCGAGCAATGCGGGACGGTCGGGTGCAAGGACCGCGACGACGCCCATCGGTTCTGCCGTGGAGAAGTTGAAGTGCGGACCGCCGACGGGGTTACGCGTCGAGAGCAGCGCGTTGTATTTATCGCACCAGCCCGCGTACCACACGGTGCGGTCGATCGACGCCGTCACTTCGCGTTGGGCTTGATCTGCCGAGAGATCTAAGCCTTCACGCACGCGCTCGACAAGTTCCGCGCGGCGCGCTTCCATCATCTCTGCAAGGCGGTAGAGAATCAAACCGCGCGTTCCGGGCGCCGTTTTCCACCATTTCGCTTGCGCGCCGCGCGCCGCGACGACGGCATCGCGTGAATCTTTCCGCGATGCGCGCGCAATATTCGCACCGAATTCTTTGCCGTCCCAGAGCGGATCGCTGCGTCCCGATTCAGAGCGCACGAAAGCGCCGTTGATGTAAAGTTTGTACATCTTGCGCACGGCAAGGCGCACATCACCGTTCTTGGACATAGCGGATTGCTTTGACGCAAGAGAGGACCGGCCCTCGGGCGAACCTGCGTCCATGGTTGAAACACCGCTCGGGCGCGTGGTCGTCGCGGAACCGTTCGACGAACGCGGACTCGCACTGCTGCGCAATGCCGGTGCGGAAGTCGTTTCCGTGGTCGGCAAGCCGCCGCAGGAACTCTATATGGCGCTGCGCGATGCGCGCGGGCTGATCGTCCGCTCCGAGACGCGCGTCGATGCGGCACTGCTCCGATCCGCACCGCGCCTCGAAGTCGTCGCGCGAGCCGGTGTCGGCGTTGACGCGATCGACGTCGATGCGGCGACGGCCGCCGGGATCGTCGTCGTGAATACGCCCGCGGCAAATACGCTCGCTGCAACGGAGCAAACGTTTGCATTGATGCTTGCGGCAATGCGCAACGTTGCGCAAGCGCATGCGAGCGTGCACGGCGGTACGTGGGATCGTAAACCGTTCATCGGCTACGAGCTGTATGGAAAAACGCTTGGGATCGTCGGCCTCGGACGCATCGGCAGTAACATTGCTACGCGCGCCGCGGCGTTCGGGATGAATCTCATCGCCTTCGATCCGTACATTCCGGCATCACGTGCAAACGCGCTCGGCGTCGAGCTGACCGAGTTCGATGATCTGCTCGCGCGAGCTGATATCGTAACGTTGCACGTTCCGCTGACGCCGCAGACGCGCGGAATGATCGATGCGCGCGCACTCACGCTGATGCGTTCGGATGCGGTCCTTATCAACTGTGCGCGCGGTGCAGTGGTCGACGCTGCGGCGCTGCTTTCGTCGCTTGAAGAGCGCCGGCTTCGCGCCGTTGCTATTGACGTGTTTCCGGAGGAGCCGCCGCCCGAAGGTTCGCCGTCGCGGAAGTTGATGATGCACGAGTGCGTCGTTGCGACGCCGCATCTCGGCGGTTCAACGTATGAAGCGCTGGAACGCATTGCGCTCGAACTGGCGCGCGACGTCGTGCACGTGCTTGGTGGCCGTCCCGCAAACGGCGCCGTAAACGCGCCGAGTTTGACGGGCGCCGATGCCGAGCGCGCCGGTGCGTTCGTCGACCTCGCCTACCGTTTGGGCGTGCTGCTTCCGCAACTCTTCAACGAATCGATGCGCGATGAACTTGCGATCGTATTGCAGGGCGAACTCGAAGATGTCGATGCCGATCCGTTCGTCGCCGCGTTGCTTGCCGGCGTATTGCCGTTCATGACGGATCAACGCGTAACCCTCGTGAATGCGAACGTTGTCGCGCGCGATATCGGCTTGCGCGCGAGTGTCTCGCACGAGGGCAGCCGTTCGCCGTTCCTTGCCTCGCTGGTCGTCGCCGCGGGCGATCACCGCTTGGTCGGGACGGTTCTTCCGCACGGCCCGCGCATCGTGGAGATCGACGGATTTGAAGTGGATGCCGTTCCCTCCGGCGCAATGCTCGTTACGCGTCATCGTGACGTTCCCGGCATGGTAGGACGTATCGGAACGATTTTGGGCAACGCGGACGTGAACATTTCGACGATGCAGGTTGCGCGCGACGAACGCGGCGGCGAAGCGATGATGGTGCTGGAAGTCGATCGCGACGTCGACCGCGGCGTGCTGGATGCAATCGCTCGCGTCGACGGCATCACATCTGTGCGGCTAGCATCCGTATGATGCTGTTTCTCGCGCGACACGGGGAAACCGATTGGAATCGCGACGGCCGCTATCAAGGACAACGCGAATCGCGATTAACCACAATAGGACGCGCGCAAGCGCAGGCGCTCGCCAAGGCGTTGTCCGATGCATCGATTGCGCGCGTGATCTCGAGCCCGCTCGCGCGCTGTCTGGACACGGCTGCGCCGCTCGCTGCGCGTTTGGGCGTGGATCTCGAGGTCGATCGGCGCTTGATCGAGATCTCGCACGGGACGTGGGAGGGCCGGTTGCGCGAAGAGATCGAGCGCGACGATCCCTTGCGCATGCGCGCGTGGCGTGAAGCGCCCGAGCGCGTGCGGTTCGAGGGCGGCGAATCGTTGGATGACGTAATGCGTAGATGGCGCGCGTTTGCTCGCAGCATCGAAGGGAAAAGTGATATCGCGGTCGTGACGCACGACGTGCTCGTGCGCCTTGCGTTGCTCGATGCGCGCCGGCGTCCACTTTCACAATTGTGGGAACCGCAAGTCCGCAACGGCGCGTATGCGCGATTCGCGATAGATCGCGGTGAATGGCGAGTGCTCGACGAGTGTATCGACGATCATCTCGGCGAACTGCTCGTCGATTCTGCGCAACAGGCACTATAACGACCGAGAGGAACCCGACATCGAAATCGTCTTCGTGCGCCATGGCGAAACCGAATGGAATGCGACGCGACGCTATCAAGGCCGCAGTGATATCCCACTCTCGCGAGAGGGCCGCGCGCAAGCGCAGGCCCTTTCCACGGCGCTGCGCGACCATCAATTTGACGCGGTGTACGCGAGCGATCTCCGCCGCGCGATTGAAACCTCACGTGTGATCGCGGAGGCGCACGGCCTCGATGTGCAGACCGATCCGCGGATTCGCGAGTTTGACTTCGGCGAATGGGAAGGCTTGACGTGGGCGGAGATCATCGAACGGTGGCCGCAATTCGCCGAACAGGGAGCGACCGCGGCGAAGCTCTATCACCCAGAAGGCGGCGAACGTTTTGAAGACGTGTGCGCGCGTGTGCAGTCGTTTCTTGACGACTTGGGTCGCACGTCGTACGAGCACGTGCTGGTCGTGACGCACGCCGGCGTGCTTCACGCGGTGCTCGACGTGCTGGGCTCGGCGATCCAGGACCTGCCTGGCGACGGCCTGAGCGTCAGCTTCTCGCAAGCGTCCGTGACGAGAATCGCCATGACTCCCGAGCAAGTGCGGCTAATCACCCTCAACGATGTCAGTCATCTCAGTCCCGCCCCTTGATGGTGCAGCGGCGCGCGCGGCACGCGAGCGAATCGATCAGCTAACTAAACCCGTCGGCAGCCTCGGGCGCATCGAGGAACTCGCCGAACGTCTCGCCGCGATTCACGGCGGGTTGCCGCCGATCTACGAGCGCCGCGCGATTCTCTTAGGAGCCGGCGATCACGGCGTGTGCGTCGAGGGCGTGAGCGCCTATCCGGCTGAAGTTACGCCGCAGATGGTGGGCGCGTTTCTCGCCGAGTTCGCCGCGATCAACGCGTTCGCGCGCGTTTCCAATGCAGAAGTCTTCGTCGCAGATTTCGGCGTCGCCGCCGAATTACCGAAACACGAGCGCCTGATCGATCTCAACGTCGGACGCGGCACGCGGAATTTTGCGCGCGAAGCGGCGATGACCGATGCGGAACTCGATCGCGCGTTACGCGCGGGCATGGAAGCATTTTCGCAGGTTCGCGAGCGCGTCAGGCCGGAAATCATCGCGCTCGGCGAAATGGGGATCGGCAACTCGACGAGTGCGGCCGCAATGGTCGCGGCGTTCACTAATGCGGATGCCCAAGACGTCGTCGGGCGCGGCACCGGCATCGACGACGAAACGCTCCGCCGTAAGGTCACGATCGTGCACGAGGCTGCAGCGCGCGTTCGCGGTCACGACTGGCGCGTGATTGCGCGTGAAGTCGGCGGCTACGAGATCGTCGGTCTCGCGGGCGCGCTGCTCGGCGCAGCGCAGGCACGCGTTCCGGTCATTCTCGACGGATTCATCGTATCCGCAGCGGCGCTCCTCGCGTGGCAGATTGCAAGCGAGAGCACCGGGTATTGCATTGCTGCGCATCGCTCGCGCGAAGTAGGACATTCGGTCGCGTTGCGTCACCTCGGACTAGTACCACTCTTCGACCTCGATTTACGCTTGGGTGAAGGCAGCGGCGCCGCGCTCGCGTTTCCGTTATGCGAAGCCGCGGCGCGGATGGTGCGCGAAATGAAGACGTTCGCTGAAGCGGGCGTCGCAACGGCGAACGAACCGCTCAACGCGTGAGAATTCTGCGCGCGATCGCAGCAGCGTTCTCGTACTTTTCAATTCTCCCCGTTCGTTCGTTTGCGAGCGCGCCCAACGGCGCTGCCATCGGGTGGCTCCCGCTCGTCGGCCTCGCCATCGGTGCAATTTCGGGTGCACTCGCGGCTGCCGCGTTTCAATACACCGATGCAACGACGTGGGCGACCGCCGTTGCCCTCGTTGTGAGCGTCGTGCTCAGTGGTGCGATTCATATCGACGGCTACCTGGATTGCTGTGATGCATTGGTGATGACCGCCTCCGCGAGCCGTCGTCTCGAAGTATTGCGCGATCCGCGCCACGGCACGTATGCGCTCGTCGGCATGGCGCTGCTTACAATTGTGTGGCTCGCTGCGCTAGCCGGCATCGCACCTGGGCAGCTTCTATTCGCGCTGGCCTTTGTCGCGGCGACCGCGCGCGCCTCAATCGTTTCGCTCGCTGGTCAGTACGGGCACGCGCGCAACAACGCGCGATTCGATGAATGCCGGCTGTACGGTGCAGCCTGGTTTGTGGTTCTGCTCGTTACGGCATTTGCGGTGACGCGCGCGTGGCAGTCGCTCGTGATCGTCGTGGCCGCATTTCTCTTCGCGCAAGTCCTCGCGGTCGTTGCGAGCCGGCGTCTCGGCGGTGGCCTCACCGGCGACACCTACGGCGCGATCATTACCGTCACGGAAGTCGCGCTGCTTATTGCACTGCCGTGGAGTGGAGCGCTTCCGAAATAAGCTCCGCGGTGTCGACGAGACGCGGTCCAGGACGATTCAGATAGGCGTTGCCGTCGATCGCGTGCACATGCCCCGTTTGAACCGCGCGTAGCGATCGCCATGCGGCGTTGCGTTCGAGTTCCGCGACGGCGCCACGCGTTTGTTCGATACCGTAACCGCAGGGTCCGACGACGATGTCGTCCGGATCGCTCTGCACGATTTCATTCCACGAAAGCGTGCGCGAGTTCGCGCCCGGATTACCGAGCACCGCTTCGCCGCCCGCGAGTTCTAAGAGTCCCGGCGTCCAGTGTCCCGCACTCATCGGCGGATCGGTCCATTCGAGAACGAGCACGCGCGGACGCGATGCATGATGCGCGCTTCGCAGCGTTTCGACGCGTCGCTCGAGAGCGCGCACGGTGTCATCCGCTTGTGCGCGGCGGCCCGTAAGATCGCCCAACGTTTGGATCGTGGTAAAAACGTCGCCGAGTGACGACGGTTCGAGCGAGATGATTCGCGGGTCGGACCGCAAGCGTTTCGCGGCACGGTCGACGATGTCGTACGAGACCGCACAGACCTTGCACAGTTCTTGCGTGACGATGATATCGGGACCAAGGCGTTCCAGTTGCTCCGCGTCGAGATGATAAAGGCTGGAACCCGCGTGCAGATTCCGGCGCACGTGGCGGTCAATCTCAGCGGACGAACCCCCGTGCGACAACGCCGACGAGGTGACCTGGGGCAACGCGCGAGCTTCTTGTGGATAATCGCATTCGTGGGTCACGCCGACGATGTCGGGTCCGGCCCCGATCGCGAACAGTATCTCGGTTGCGCTCGGAAGCAGGCTTACGATTCGCATGAAGGCGGCCTTCGACGAGCGGCCGTTTTTTCGCCTCTGGGACGTGGGTACGAAGTCGACATGAACACCGACCATGTCGAGCGTCTCAATGCCATGATCGATTCCGTCGAGATCGCGATGCTGACATCGGTCGGCGAAGACGGTACGCTGCACAGCCGGCCGATGTCGGTCCAAGCCGTGCAAGAGGACGGAACGGTCTGGTTCTTTACCAGCCGCGGAGCGAGCGCTGCATACGAATCGGAAGAGAACTGCCGCGTCAACGTCAGTTATGTCGACGCAAAGCGTTCCGTCTTCATTTCAATCTCGGGAGCAGCGAGTCTGAGCGACGATCGCGACAAGATGGCACAGTTATGGGATCCGCAACTCTCGGCGTGGTTTCCGAAGGGATTGGACGATCCCGACCTGCGCCTGCTGCGCGTAGAAGTGGAGCGTGCCGAGTACTGGGACGTCACCCAGAACGCACTCGCGCTGCTGGCCGGCTTTGCGCGTAAGGCAATCACCGGTAAGAACGAGGGCGTAGGCACGCACGAGCGCATCGTGTAATACGTCGCATGAGGTGAACGAAACAGCCGGCGTTCGCGTGCGCGATTTCGGGTGCGGCGACTTGCACACCGTCGCATCGGCGGGATTTGCATCCGTGCATTATTATCGTCGCGACGTGGCCCACCCGCATAGCCGCGTGGAGCATGCGTATCCGTCACATTCATTGGTCTTCACCGACGTCGGGGAATGGCAGTACCACGGCACGGCGAAGCCGGCGACGATCACGCAAGATGTGCTCGTGCTCGGCATCGGACGACGCCAGTATGCGTGCGCCCATCCAGACGGCTTCGCGAATGAGTGCTTCATCGTCGCCCTTTGCGATGCGGCATTTGAGGATGACGGCGCGGATCTGTTCTCGGCGCCAGAAGTTCGCGTCACGCCGGAGATGCAGGCGCACCGTCGCGCGATCGTGCGTGCGGTTTGCGAAAACGACGACCCCGAACGGATCGAAAGTCTTGCGTTCTCGCTCTACGATATTGTGTCACGCGCGAGCACAAAAGCGACGAGAGTGCCTGCGGCCGACATTCGGATGAGCTATGCGCGCAAGCTCATTCGCGATCGCTGCTCGTCGCGCGTCTCGATCGCGGAACTGGCGCGTGAGTTGGACCTCTCGCGGTTCACGTTTACCCGACGATTTCGAGCGGCTGCCGGCATGACGCCGCATCAGTTTTTAACCGCGATGCGTATCGAACGCGCGAAGGACGGCTTGTCGCGAACGTGCCGTTCGATAGAAGAGGTGGGACTAGCGAATGGGTTCGGAAGCATCGCGCATTTTTCTCACACCTTTCGCGCAATCGTCGGCTGCGCGCCGTCCGCTTATCGCGCAATGACGTCTTCTAGGGCCGTTTCGAACGCGGACGGCTGATCGATCATCACGAAATGACGTGCATGAGGAATTAAAACGACGTTGCCGTGCGGCGCGTGCGCGACCCATTGGCGGTACGCTTGCAGTTTATCGTTTTGGGTTTTGAAACCGCGATACGGGTCGATGCGCGCGTCGAACGGAATGATTTCCGTAAACGGCACGGCAATCGCATGCAACTGTGGCGTCAGATCGAGCACCAGTGCGGCTTTCATCCAGTCGACGATCGCCGCCGGATCGCTGCGGCCGGCGAGCGCCGTTACGTGGTCGACATCGGACGGTGCGGTGATGGTGTACTGCAGCATGTTCGCGCGCAGGGCGCCGCCGAGCTTTGAGGGCGCGATCTCCTCGTATGGTTGTATCGAGGCCGCGACCGCTTTGTCGCGCCCGGCGTGCGTCGGCGCTTCGGGATAACCGCCTTCGACGCTAATGATCTTTGCGGCATCGCGCGGATCGGTCTCCGCGAACATCACCGCGATCGTGCCTCCCAAGCTATGCCCGAGGACAATGGCGTGTTGGAGGTGACGAGACGCGATGAGATCGTGAATCGCGTCGACCGCGCGTTTCATCAGCTCGCCGTTCGCCACCATCGGGCGTCCATCGAATCCGGGCAGCGAAAGTACGTAGAGATCGTATCGCGGAGCGAGCGCCGCGACTTGATTGCCCCAGACCCATGGGCCGCAGGCTAAGCCCGGGATGAGGATGATGGGCTGTCCGTGTGGATTGCCGAACCGCTCGACTTGCGAGAAGCCCGAGTCGAACGTCGCGTGCGGCGCGGGGAGCGCGAGCAGCGTTGCCAGGAGAAGAGCCGGTACGTTCATCGCTTAGGCGTTTCGATTTGGGTGCCCAAGCCGCATTTGCAAAATTGTGTCGACTATTCGCCCGAGGGCTGGAGTGCGCGCGCCCGAGATCAGGACCAGCGCGGCGGCGAGCCCGACGAGAATCGTGGCGAGATGCTGCAACGACCGGTCGTTGGCGCTCGCGCTGAACGTCAGCGCGATGAGACTCGAGGCAAGCATAGCCCCGATGTAGCCGGCCGTTCGCAGCAGACCCGACGCAACGCCCATGTGACGCACCTCCGCATGTATTGCGAGCGTCGCTTGTTCGGAGACGGGATTCATTCCGTTCGGAATGCCGAAGATCGCGTTGACGCCGAGGATCGCGAACGCGCTCGATGCGGCATGTAATCCGCGAAGGAACAATGCTCCGATGAGCGCTCCGGCGCAGCCGACAAGAAGCGAACGTTTCGGACGAAATCGCGGCGCGATCATCGCGCAGGCGATCGCAACGATCGATGTCGGCAGCATCAGCAGGCCCGCTTGCGCAGGAGACGATCGATGCGACTGCTCGAGCCACTGCGGTAATCCGTAGAAGATCGCATAGAAAATCGTATAGATGACCACGTATCGCCCGTAGACGGCCACGAGGCGCAGGTTACGTGCGAGCATGCGAACGTCGATGAATGGTGCAGCGCTTCGCGATTCGACCGCGAACCACAGCGCGAAACAAAGGATGGCGCCCGCGATGACCGCGACGGAGGCGGAGTGCAGATGCAGCAATGCGACGAGCATGAGCGTCAAGCCGGCTGCGAAGGTTGCGATACCCGCAAAATCGACGTCGCGAATCGACGCTCGGCGTTCGCGCGGCGTCGTTCCGCGCGGCAGCCAAAACGCGCCGAGGATTCCTGCGGCGAATGCGACCGGGACGGCGGCAACGATGGTCGCGCGCCATCCACCGGCGAGTACCAGTAATCCGCCGAGCGTCGGACCGATGACGATACTCACTTGTCCCGCGATGGTCACGGCGCTCAGTGCCGAACCGTGCAGCCGTCCGCGATCGTCGGCTGCGAAGCGGCGTAAGAGAATCATGGCAGCCGGATATGCAGCAGATGTGCCGAGTCCGAGCACGACGCGCCATCCGATGAGGACGTCGAGCGACCCTGCAAACGATCCGCCCATTCCGGAAAGTGCGGTCAGAATCAACCCGGCATAAAAGACCGGCACGGCGCCGTGAATATCGGCGAGGCGGCCCATCAACGGTTGACCGACGGACGTTGCAAGATAAAGCGCCGCGATCAGCCACGCCGCCTCAGCCGCATTTGCACGAAAAGCATCGCCGATCGGCACGAGCGCCGTCGCAATAAGATGAATTGATCGGGTTTAGGGTGAGGCCGAGGAGCAGCGGTGTGAGATTACGCGCCGTAAGACGTTGTGCGGGCATTGACGCGTCTATTCTTTGCTCTCCTCGGAACCGCGTTCTTTCAAACGCTTCGTCAAGAAAATGAGGCCCAGTGCTTGCGTCCATTCAGAGACGACGTTTCCGACGACTTGGCCCCATTTCGCATTCGGATCTTGATGATCGAAGACGACGATCCAGACCGCCAATGTGACGATTACAAAAATCGAAAACGAGTGCTCGCGTAGGAAACGCACAATGCCTTTGTCTTTTAAGTCATATTGGCGTTTCGTTTCTTTGGAGCCGCGCTCCATGAAGATTTTCGTGCCGAGCACCATGAGCACGACGCCGCTCCAATCGGCAATAGCGTTACCGAAGAACGCGCCCCAGTGCGTGTTCTGATTCGAACCCATATACAGGACGATCCACAACAAGAGGATCGCGCACGTCGCAATCGTCAGCCCGTGTTCCGAACAGAAACCCCGTAGTAGCTTGCCTCGCATGCGGGAAGCATACCCACCGTTATCAGTGCGGGCCGTTTATGCGGCCGACGTACACCAGCGCGTCCTTCGCCTGCGTCGTGTGCGGAAACCCGCGTTCGAGTAGCGAGAGACAACGATGCGCACCATCCGTTCCCAGGGCATGTGCGCGCCCGTACAGGTGAAGGGTACGATCCATGAATCCCGCGAGCCACGGGTCGCGCGGATAGTGCCGGTCCCAGTCTTCGATTGCGCGTTCGACGTTATCGATACCGGTGATCGTCCCGGTAACGAGCAACTCACTGTCCGCTTTTCGTTCGAAATCCACCAGGCGATTTCGGATGCCCAAAATGCTCTCTTTGAACGGGCCGAAATATTCGTCCGCGGGTGCGGAGTCGTGAATATCCGCTAAAGCAACGGACGAGCAAGCAAACGCAATGACTGCGGCACCCACGGAAGCGAGCGAGCGTACCATGCTAATGCTCCTTTACTTAGCATTATGGGTACGCTCGCTTTGTTTGTCTAGCTACAGTGTGTGTGCTACTGTCCTTGCGCGAGCGAGTATCCGCGCTCTCCGTTGAACGTGAATAGACCCTCGGTCTTGATCACATCGAACCCGGCTTTCTCCAGGTCGCTCAACAGTTGCACAACATGCCCTTGGCTGAAGTGGCCATTGTCCGCTTCGAAGCGGCAACCCCAATGATCGCTCCAATACGTGTCGGGATTGCCATTCGGCCACACCTTCGTGCCGCGATTTGCAATAACGGTGAGCTTGGCACCGTCCACGGCGATGCGTTGCATCGCGGCCGCGATACGATCCGGATTGCCGCCGGGTTGATCGATGTACACGTCGACGCCGACGCGTTTCTTCTCCGGACGCGGCCCGGCGCCGCGAATCGAGAGATCCATATGGGCGTCGGGGCTGTACTCGATCGGCTTGAGTTCCGACGGGCGCTGGCCGAGGCGAGCGATTACTGCATCGGCAAATTCGCGCGTCCCGACCTTTTCTTTCGAGATGCCTTCCTTATAGATGTCGTAGGTGTGAATGCCGTCTTCGATCGTCTTGAGCCACGCGTTGTGCACTCGTTCAGCGATTTCGCCCTGGCCGATGTGTAGGAGCATCAGGATCGCGCCGTGCAGCAAACCGGACGGGTTGGCCATATTCTGGCCGGCGCGCCGTGGTGCCGAGCCGTGAATTGCTTCGAACATCGAGCAGTGATCGCCGATGTTCGCCGAGCCTGCGAGACCCACCGAACCGGTGATCTGCGCTGCGACGTCGGAGAGCACGTCGCCATAGAGATTCGGCATCACGATAACGTCGAAGGCTTCGGGCGTATCGGCCATCTTTGCTGCGCCGATGTCGACGATCCAGTGCTCGTTCTCGATCTCGGGATACTCTCTCGCGATCTCATCGAAGGTGCGATGGAACAAGCCGTCCGTGATCTTCATGATATTGTCTTTGGTGAAGCACGTGACTTTTTTTCGGTTGTTCGCGCGCGCATATTCGAAGGCGTAGCGGATGATGCGCTTGCTGCCCGGCCGCGAGATCAGCTTGAGACACTGCGCGACTTGATTGGTCTGACGGTGCTCGATACCGCCGTAAACGTCTTCCTCGTTCTCGCGAACGATGACGACATCCATCTTGGGATGTTTGGTCGCAACGTACGGCGCAAGCGACGTGCACGGTCGCACGTTTGCGTACATGCCGAGCGTTTTGCGAACCGTGACGTTGAGACTTTTGAAGCCCCCGCCCTGGGGCGTCGTGATGGGTGCTTTAAGGAAGACCTTCGTGCGTCGCAACGAGTCCCACGACTCGGACTCGATGCCGCTTTGTAAGCCGCGATTGTAAATCGCCTCGCCGATGTCGATCCGTTCCAACTCGAGGGCGGCACCCGCCTCGGTGATGATGCGAAGCGTCGCATCCATAATTTCCGGACCAATGCCGTCGCCATAGGCTACGGTAACCGGAACCTTCTTTTCTGTCGCCACTGTGCTAGTCATACGTCGTTATCTGTTCCATTGATAGGCGTTCCAGCCTTCGCTGATGCCATTGGGGGTAAAGTTTTCGACGGCGGGCCTGCGCACGTACCGCTGACGTTGGTCGTAGATGAAGACGCCGGGCACGTCGTGCAGCATAAGTTCCTGAATTTTCTGGTAGGCCGCCTTGCGGCGCACGCGATCGAACGTCGAAAGGGCCTCACGCTGCAATGCTTCCATCTCGCTGCTGCAGTAGTGCATGATGTTACTGCCGGTCGGGGGTGTCATCGAGCAGAGAAACTGAGATGAATCGTCGGGATCGGCGCCCGAAACCCACGAGTAGTACGCCATATCGAACTTGCCCGAGTTATAGATGCCGCCGGTCTGCGACGACCCATAGAGCAATTGGTAATCGTAGCCTTTCAATTGCACGTCGATTCCCGCTTCGCGAAGCATCTGCTGTGTCTGCGCGACGATCGCTTGGACTGACGAACTACCGAGCCCGAACGCAATTTGCACGGAGAGCGGCTGGCCGTTCTTCGCGAAGACACCGTTCGGCCCGGGCTGCCAGCCGTCTCTGGAGAGAATCTCCTTGGCTTGCGCGACATCGTATGGAATCGGCGACAGTGCGGCCGGATATGCCCACGAGAAATCCGTTTGATCGGCGATCGCAACGACGCCGGTTCCATAGGTGGACTTCCGGACGATCGCGTCTTTGTCGATCGCAAGCGCGACGGCGCGTCGAACAGCCGGATCGTTGAGGACCGCACGGTGCAAATTGAACATGACACCGACCCATACCGGCGCCTTCACCAACTGCCGCACGAGCTTTGAATCGTCCTTGACGTTATTGTAGAGCGACGCCGTCGCTTCCAGTGCGACGTCGACGTCTCCGGTTCGCAGCAGAGATTCCTGCGTGTTCGAATCGGGAACGATGCGGATGATAACCTCTTTGAGCCTCGGAGCGCCCAGGAAATAGCCGGGATTCGCGTCGAGCACGATGCGATCGTTACGTTCCCAACGCGCAAACTTGAACGGACCGCTCCCGACCGGTGCCGCGTTGAACGGAACGTTGTTGAGATTCGGATACTTCCTGAGCAGATGTTCTGGAAGGATGCGATACGGCTGATCGCTCTCGCCGAAAATCGTATCGATCGCCGGCGGAAAGATGCGCTTCATGTGCATTACGACCGTGTGATCGTCGGGTGTGTCGATCGACGCGATTTGATCGTAGCCGTGATGCGATAGCACGTTGTTGTTCCGGTTCATGATCGCTTGCCACGTGAATTTTACATCGCGGCTCGTCACTGCCGCGCCATCGTGCCATTTCGCGTTCTTTCGCAAGTAGTAGGTGATGGTCAACCCGTCTCTGCTGATTCCGCCGTTCGCTTGCGTGGGGACGGTTTCGGCAAGATCCGGAACTTCGCGGCCTCGATCGTCGATCGTCACGAGTTCGCTGAAGATCAACCCGTCGATGAAATTCTCGTTCGAGTTTTGCTCGAGAATCGCGTTGAGTTGCGTCGGGTTGATCGGAATGGCGATGCGCAGGACGCCGGTTGGACCGCTCTGACCGCCCCCTTGTTTCGTACAAGCCGGCGCGCATAGCAATGCCGCGCAAAGAAGAAGCGACGGGATCCAACTTCTCATTGCCCGTCGCTTCGCAGTCGGCCGATGTGCCCCTTTGCCTTACTCCACGAGCCGGAATTTGGCGTACATATACGGGTAGTCGTCGTAGAACCAGTTACGGAAGGAACGGCGAATCAGTTCGCGCGCAGTTACCGGTGAGGCGCCTTTCATCACGTAGTGACGTCCATCAAAGAAGTCGGCTGAATACTGCGGATATGATGCCATCGGTTCGAAGCCGGGCAGCGGGGCGAACGGGGTCCCCGTCCACTCCCAGCCGTTGCCGATGAGATCTTGGATCTCCCAGGCGCTCGCGCCCGCGGGGTGCGCGTCGACCGGTTCCGCGTCGAACCGTTCGAAATCGAAGTTCCCATACATCGGATGCGGCGTGTTCGCGCCCCACGGATACGGACGCTCGATGCCGCCCGGCGCACCGAATGCCGCCCGATGATACTCGGCCTCGGTCGGCAGACGTTTTCCCGCCCAACGCGCGTATGCGCGCGCCTGTTGATTGGTGACCCAAACGGGCCACGAAAGCGGCAAGGGCAACTCTTCGAAGACGCCGCGTAAGAAGATTTCGCCGTCGCGTTCGTTCCAGAAGACCGGCTTCGGACCGCCGTCCTCGACGAACTTCAACCAATCGCCGTTCGTTACCGGATACTGTTGCATACTGAACGCGGGAACATCGACTTCCATGCGGCCGAATTCATTGTCCCATCCGAACGTGATCTCATCGGGGTCGGCGCCCACCGTTGCTGTGCCGGCGTCGACGTCTCGCATTTTATTTTGGATCTGGCCGTGATCCACGTGAACTTGCGCGATGCGTCCTTTTTTGGTCGCGTCTACTTGATGGATGATGTAGAGCAGCGTCTCATGATGCATCTGCTCGTGCTCGAGAATGTTGTACGCCGACTGTCCGCGAGCAAGACGCGGGACGCTGCCGTCGACGATCTTCGCCGATGCAAGCGCGCGTTCGACGCGATCGTCGATGAGGCGTCCTAATTCTTCCACGCGTTCGCGCGACGGCCAATCGCTGCGACCTTGTGCGCGCGCTGCGTCGAGCGACGAGGGATCGATACCGCGTTCAAAGAGTTTCTCCAGCTTCGGATCGATCGGCGGCTCCCCGAGCGCGCGTTCGTTGAGCGTCAGGTAGCTGAAAACCGGCAGATGCCCTTCATAAAAAATGAACGGATGCCGAAGCGGAATCGGGCGATCGTGCATCGCGGATTCATCGATTAGCGCGAAGATATTCGCGGAGCGTTCGCGGTTGCGCCGGTACCAATCCAACAGATACGCGCGGTCGAGTCCTACGGTCGCGGTCGTCATCGGGTACCTCCTACCCTGAAGCTGCGGCAGCCTCCCGTCGGCGTAAGAAGAAGGTCTCGAATTCGTTCGCCGGGAGCGGCGGGGCGATGGCGTACCCTTGAACGATATCGCACCCGTTCTCTTTAAGAAACGCTATTTGGATTTCGGTTTCAACGCCTTCGGCAACGACTTCCAGACCCAGGCTGTGCGCCATACCGATCACCGTTCGCACGATTGTCTCGTCAAACGCTTCGTGTCCTAGGCCGACGACGAAGGAACCGTCGATTTTTAAGACATCGAGCGCGAAGCGGCGCAAATAGGCAAGCGACGAATATCCCGTTCCGAAGTCGTCGACGGCGGTGCGAATGCCTGCGGCTTTGAGATCACGCACGATACCAACGGTCTGCGCAGCATCCGACATCGCGACGCTTTCGGTGATTTCGACTTCCAAAAATGAAGTATCGAGCGAAGCGCCTTCGACGGCGGCGATCACGCGACGGCGCAAGTCGCGCGCGTGAAATTGCCGCCCCGAGAGATTGACTGCTAAACGGAGCGGACCCAGCGAGGCGTGCCAGCGGCGCACTTGTTTCGCTGCCGTCGCAAGCACCCAATCGCCGAGCGGAACGATCAGTCCTGAAATCTCTGCGCTCGGAATGAAATGCCCCGGTTCGATCAATCCGCTCTTCGGATGATTCCAACGCACGAGCGCTTCGACGCTGACCACATCGCCCGTGCGCAAGTCGATTTGCGGTTGATAATAGACGACGAACTCATTGAGCTCGAGCGCGCGGCGCAGCAGTTTTTCTTGCGAAAGCCGCATGTGGATCGGCGCTTCCAGTGTTGCGTTGTAGAAGTAATAGCCGTTGCGACCGCGATCTTTCGCGCGGTACATGGCGATATCGGCATTCTTGATCAGCGTTTGATCGTCGCGTCCATCCTCAGGATAGATCGCAATGCCGATGCTCGTCGAAATAAACTGTTCGTACTCATCGAGGCCGAACGGTTCTGAGATCGCTGCGATGATCTGATCCGCAATGTCGCGCACCTCTTCGGCGTCACGGCAATCGGTGAGCAGCACGACGAACTCGTCACCGCCCATGCGCGCGATCGTTGCGCGGTCACCGAGCTGATCGGAGAGGCGTTTTGCCGCCAATTGCAGTAGACGGTCGCCGCGCGCGTGACCGAGCGTGTCGTTGACGTCTTTGAAGCGGTCGAGATCGAGGAAGAGCACGGCCACACGTCCGAGCCGCGATTGCGCGACCTCGATTGCGTCGCGCAACTTCTCCGCGAGAAACGCCCGATTCGGCAGTCCGCTCAGCGAGTCATAATAGGCCATCGCGCGTAAGCGCGCGCGTTGCCGGCTGCGGTCGATCGTGCCGGCGATGAGCGTCGCAATGAGTCCAAGCAAGTCGGCATCGGTCGACCGTATGTCGCGCTCGAGCGGCGTCGCACTTCCGAAGACGAGGGCGCCGTACGGTTCACCCGCTACGTCGAGACGCACGGCGATACCGTTATCGAACGACATCGGAATCGCGGGCCCCGGCAACCCGACGACGCGCGCCGCCATGTCGAGCACCGTCGCATCCGTGATCGTCTCAACATTCGGATCGCGGAAGATCGCTTCGATCTTCGCGACGCCGCTCGTATTATCGACAACGGCGCCGGCGCTTAGATCGAACGCTTGCGAACCCATCTCGAGCGATGCACGCAAGCGCACGTCGGGATAATCGCCGCTTGCCGCAATGAAGTAGAGATTGCGGATACGGTCCGCTTGCATCTCGGCGGTTCGCTCGGCGCTGCGGCGCTCGGTGACGTCTTGCAGAATCGTGTAAACGCCGACGACTTCGCCGTGGGAGAATTGCGGAACGAGCGTCGCATCGAGTTCAACGGATGAACCGTCGATCCGAAACGCTTTGCACGTGATCGTTCCCGGCTCACCCTTGAGTGCGCGCGCAAACGCTTCCGCGCTGGGCTCGTGCTGCTCGGGCGGCATAAATGCGTTAAAATGCGCGCCGACCACCGCTTCTCTCGGGAACGATCCGATACGCAAACACGCTTCGTTGACGTCGGTGATGATGCCGTCGGGTGATACGGCGATGACGCCGTCAGGATTGTGTTCGAAGAGCGAGTGCAGCCGTGCTTCACTTTCGTGCAACTCGCGTTCTTGCCGTTCGATGTGCGCTTGCGCCGCACGCGCCTCGGTTTCATCACGTACGATGGAAAAGACGCCGTCGATCGCGCCGTCCCTATACGTCGGCACGGTCGTAATCGTGACCTCGAGGCGCTGCCCCTCGAGCGTGCGCGCGCGAGCGCGATAGTACAGTGTCTCTCCCGTGAGCGCACGGTTTAAATGCTCTTCGTGCTCCGGTACGTCTTCCGGATCTAAAAACACGCTGTAGTGCATGCCGATGATGTCTTCGCGGCGCGGGCCGAAGCGCGTAACGGCATGGTTGATATCGACGATGCGGCCGTCAGGCGAGACGACCATGATGACGTCCGGATTGTGCTCGAAGAGCGAGCGGAAGCGTTCTTCGCTCTCGGCGAGCATCGCTTGCGCGTCGACGGTCTCTGTGACGTCCTCGACGTAGGAGAGAACGCGATACTGCGCCTCATCCTCCTGGATAGCAAACGTGGTCCAACGGCACGCACGAATCGCACCGTCTTTGCGATGGTTGCGCGTGACGTTCACAACGGCGCGCGCGCGCTCGAGTTTGTCGATGCGGCACTCAAAGCCGAACTCGTCGATGCTCTTTCCGAGAACATCGGCTGCCTTGAAGCCGAACATATCTTCGGCGCTCTTCGACCAATAACTGATGCGGTGGTCCCGGCTCCAGGCGACGATCGCTAACGGTGAGCGGGTAAGAAGTTGGTCGAGTTCCGTTAGCGCCGTTTCGTCGACGCCGTTAGTGCGCAAGGTACTCGTAGAGCCCTTGGACACCGCCTTCGCGACCGAAACCCGATTCCCGGTAGCCGCCGAACGGCGAGCTCGGATCGAATTGATTGAACGTATTGCACCAGACGACACCAGCGCGTAACTGCTGCGCAATCCACATGTTCTTGCTCCCCTTGTCCGTCCAAATCCCGGCCGACAGCCCATAGGGCGTGTTATTTGCTTTATCGACCGCTTCGTCGGGAGTCCGGAATGTCAGGATCGAGAGGACCGGTCCGAAGATCTCTTCCCTCGCGATGCGGTGCGAGGGGTGGACGTTCGTAAAGAACGACGCGGGGAAGAAGAAGCCGCGCGCGGGCATTTCACCTCGCTGCTGCACGAGCGTTGCACCCTGTTCGATACCGCTGGTGACGAGCTCCTGAATCTTCTCGAGTTGGGCCCGGGAATTGATCGCGCCGATGTCGGTGTTTTTGTCCAGGGGATCACCCAAGCGCAGCGTCTGCAGCCGTTCCGTGAGACGGACGACGACTTCGTCGTGCACGCGCTCCTCGACGAGCAGCCGCGAACCGGCACAGCAGACGTGACCTTGATTGAAGTAGATGCCGTTGACGACGCCCTCGATCGCTTGATCCATCGGCGCATCGGCAAAAACGATATGCGCCGCCTTACCGCCGAGTTCGAGCGTGATCCGTTTGTCGGTCGTAGCGAGACGTCGTGCAATCGATTTCCCGACTTCCGTCGACCCGGTGAAGGCGATCTTGTCGACGTCCTCGTTTTCGACGAGCGCAGCGCCGGTCGCACCGTCTCCCGTCACGACGTTCACGACGCCGGGTGGAAGATCGCACTCTTCGACGATCTGCGCGAGCGCGAGCGCGGTGAGCGGCGTCGTTTCGGCAGGCTTCAGCACGACGGTGTTGCCGCAGGCGAGCGCAGGCGCAATTTTCCACGCCGCCATGAGGAGCGGGAAATTCCATGGGACGATCTGGCCGCAGACACCGACAGGCGACGGCTCACGTCCGGCGCGAAGCGCATATTCGAGCTTGTCCGCCCAGCCCGCATAGTAGAAGAAGTGCGCGGCGGCCAAGGGGATATCGAAGTCTCGCGATTCTTTGATGGGTTTGCCGCCGTCGAGCGTTTCGAGCACCGCAAGTTCGCGTCCGCGTTCGGTGAGCGCCCGCGCGATGCGGTAGATGTATTTCGCTCGATCCGGCGGCTTGAGACGGCGCCAATATTTTTCGTACGCCTTTCGCGCAGCACGGACCGCGCGGTCGACGTCGGTCGGCGTCGCGTACGCGATTTCGGCTAGTCGAGCTTCATTTGCCGGGTTGATCGTGTCGAAGTAGCCTGCGCCCGCGGGCGACACCCACTTGCCCTCGATGAAGAGTCCGTAGCGCTCGCGGATCGCTGGGCGCAGACTCTCGGGAGCCGGTGCATACTCAAATATCGCCATCGTTCCTCATCCTAGAGCTCGGCATCAATCCTTTGGGATGTAATCGCTTCCCGCGTAATGCCCCGTTTGTTCCTTTTCCAATTGCATCAGCAGATCGTCGAGCAGTGAACTTGCACCGATGCGAAAGTACTTCGGATCGAGCCACCCATCGCCGAGCGTTTCTTTGACGATCACGAGATATGCGAGCGCGTCTTTCGTGGTACGAACGCCGCCCGCAACCTTGAGTCCGCGCCGCTCCCCGGTTCGGCGCGCGAAGTCACGTAGTGCTTCACACATGACGAGCGCCGTCGGCGGCGTTGCGTTCGTGCCGACTTTTCCCGTCGATGTCTTGATAAAATCCGCGCCGGCTTCCATAGCAAGGTCGCTGGCACGGCGGATATTGTCGTAGGTGCCGAGTTCGCCCGTCTCGAGAATTACTTTGAGGTGAACGTTCCGGCACAAATGCTTCACTTGAACGATCTCGTCGAAGACGGCTTGCTCGCGTCCGGCAAGAAATGCGCCGCGATCGATCACCATATCGATTTCATCGGCACCGGCTGCAATTGCGGCCGCGGTGTCGGCCAGCTTTACTTCAAGATTGGAGAGACCACTCGGAAATGCGGTTGCGACCGAAGCAATGTTGACGTTGCTGCCGCGCAGTGCATTTTTGGCGGCTGGTACGAGGTTCGGATACACGCAGACGGCCGCGACGCTCGGGACATTCGGCCAACCGGGACGCGGACGAAGCGCCTTCGCGCATAGCGAACGAACGCGCCCTTCAGAGTCTTTGCCTTCGAGCGTCGTAAGATCGGTGCAGCGAATTGCGAGCGTGATGCCTTCGAGTTTCGCCGAAGTTTTGATCGACCGCTTTCCAAGCGCAGCGGCGCGCGCCTCCAGCATAACGGCGTCGACTGAGACGGACGGAGCGAGCAGAGCCATACCGCCCGCTACAATTCAGCGGCCGGGGAGAAATCCCCGGCCGCTTCGATCATCAGACTTGGTTCGCTACAGCGTTCCGCGCCGTTCTTGTTCCTTTTCGATGGAAACGAAGAGCGCTTTGAAGTTGCCTTTACCGAACGAGAGGCTGCCCTTGCGCTGGATGATCTCGAAAAACACCGTCGGGCGGTCTTGCAGCGGCTTCGTGAAAATCTGCAACATGTAACCTTGGTCATCGCGGTCGACGAGGATGCGCCGCTGGCGCAGCACGTCGAGCGCTTCGTCGATCTTGCCCACGCGCTCCTCGAGCATCTCGTAATACGTCTCCGGCGTGTCGAGGAATTCGACGCCGTTGTATGTGAGCGCATCGATGGTTGCAACGATGTCATCCGTACGGATCGCGATGTGCTGAACGCCCGAGCCGCGGTAGAAATCGAGATACTCCTCGATCTGCGATTTCTTTTTGCCTTCGGCCGGCTCGTTGATCGGGAACTTCACTTGGTGGCGAGGATCGGTCATTACCTTCGACTTGAGCGCCGTGTACTCGGTCGAGATGTCTTTGTCGTCGAACGAGACCAACTGCGAGAAGCCGAACACTTTTGCGTAGAAATCGCCCCACGCGTCCATCTCGCCCCAGCCGACGTTGCCGACGCAGTGATCGATGAACTGCAACTGCGGTTTCTTACTACCCGGAATCGAACGCCGCTCTTCGACGAAGCCGGGCATGAAGATGCCGTGATAGCCGTCGCGTTGCACGAATGTGTGGACTGTATCGCCGTACGTAGCGATCGTCGCTCTGATGATCCGGCCACGTTCGTCGCTAAATTCAGCCGGCGCGGCCACGGATTTCGCGCCGCCTGCGATCGCCTTGTCGTATGCGGCACGTACGTCATCGACGAGAATCGCAATGTCTTTCACGCCGTCGCCGTGCAGCAGCACGTGCTGGGCGATCGCGTCGTCCGGAACGAGGCTAGCGGTGAGCACGAAGCGCATCTTGTTCTGCTCGAGAACGTAACTGCACCGGTTCTTCACGCCGGTTTCGGGCCCGGCATATGCGACTTGATCGAAGCCGAACGCCGACATGTAGTAGTGGGCTGCCTGCTTTGCATTGCCCACGTAAAATTCAACGTAGTCCCAATCGATGCGCGCCAGCGGGTTGCTGCGCGCTTCCGTCATCGTGCTCATGCCGTTCGCTTAGCGAAGCGTCGAGAGGGGCCCTGTCGAAAGAGCCGTTCATGAGCACGTCCACGCCGCTCCAGCCGAAGGCCCGCACCGCGTTCGAGCGCTTCATCGATTACGCGGGGCTCTTCCCGCCCGCGAAACTCGATATGAACGCCGCGCTGGCCGAGTACGACGTGAGCCGCAATGGCCCGTACGCGTGGATGCTGGGGCGTTTCATCATTCCTGCCTCGCGCATCGAAGAATTGTTGAGCCATGCGGGGCCGTCGCAGCTTCCGCTTTCGGTCATCGTCGACGCGGGAACCGATGCTCGTGCATGGTTCGGCAACGCGAGCCGCCTGCTCGAACAACTCGACTTCTATCGCGAGAACGAACGCCGCATCTCGATCGAAGCGCTCGAAGTTCCGCTGCCGCCGCTGCTCTTCCAACGCGAGACCTATGAAGCGACGACCGGGCAGTTCGTCATGCTCGCAGACCGGCACGGCTTGCGCGAGCTTCCGACCTATGTCGAAATCCCGCGTGACGCGCGCTTCGGTGAGCTTATTGTCCCAACGATGGCCTCGTTTGCGCGGTACGGTGTCGGAGCAAAAGCGCGTTGCGGCGGCGTCGTCGCATCCGCGGTTCCCTCTGTTGAAGAAATCGCGACGTTCCTCGCGGCGTCGGGCGATGCGGGTGTCTCATTCAAAGCCACGGCCGGACTCCATCATGCGCTCCGTCATTTTAATGAAGGCGCCGGGTTCACGATGCACGGCTTCCTCAATATCCTCGCCGCGGCGGCGCAGCGCGACGCTTCGAAGGCTACGCTCGTCGAGATTCTCTCGCGTGAAGACGCGCGTGATTTCAATGCACTCGATGTGGAAACGCTCTCGAGAGCGCGCCGGGCGTTTATTGCCTACGGCAGCTGTAGCTTCAGCGAACCCGTCGAGGATCTCATCGCACTCTCTGTCCTTCCGAAAGCGTAGTCGATCCGTGCCTCACGTCGAATCCTGGCTGGAGATTCCCGCCGGCAGTGACTTCACGATTTACAACTTACCGTACGGAGCGTTTCGCGCGAGCGATGGCCGCATGCACCTCGGCATCGCGATCGGCTCAAAAATTCTCGATCTGCACGCCCTCGCGGATACGAGTCTGCTCGACGACATTTGCGACCGCCGCGTCCTGCAAGCCGAACGCCTCAATTCGTTTCTCGCATTAGGACGTGAAACGTGGAAGGCGCTGCGCTTACGGATCGCAGCGTTTCTTCGCACGGATCAAGCTGCCGACGCGCGACTGCGTGCGCTGAATTTATCGCGGGTGTTCGTCGACCAGGCGACCGCGAAGATGGCCGTACCGATGGACGTCGGCGATTACGTCGACTTTTATTCCTCGATCGAACACGCGACGAACTTAGGAAAAATCTTTCGCCCCGACGGCGAGGCGCTGATGCCGAATTGGCGCCATTTGCCGATCGGGTATCACGGCCGTTCGAGCACAATCGTCGTGGACGGTACACCGATCGTCCGACCGTCGGGGCAACGCAAGCCGCCGGGAAGCGATGCGCCCGCGTTCGGTCCGAGCACGAAGCTCGATATCGAACTCGAAGTCGGATTTGTAACGGGACCCGGCAACAACCTCGGCGAGCCGATTTCGGTTGACAATGCGCGCGATCACATCTTCGGTCTCGTACTCGTCAACGATTGGAGCGCGCGCGACATTCAAGCTTGGGAGTATCAGCCGCTCGGACCGTTCCTCGGGAAGTCGTTCGCAACGACGATTTCACCGTGGATCGTGACGTTGGATGCGCTCGAGCCGTTCCGCACGAAGGGTCCGGAACAAGAGCCTCGCCCGTTGCCGTATCTGCGTTCGGAGGACGAGTGGGCGTACGATATTTCACTTGCGGTCGATCTTCGAACGCAGCGGATGCGCGCGCAAGGTTTAACGGCGAAGACGGTGTCGCGGACAACGTTTAAAGAGATGTACTGGAACATGGCGCAGCAGCTCGCGCACGTCACGATCAACGGAACGGCGGTTCGGCCGGGCGATCTGTATGCATCGGGAACGATCAGCGGCACGACGCCCGACGCGTTCGGCAGCTTCATCGAGATGACGTGGAACGGCACGAAGCCGTTGCGCGTCGGCGACGAGACGCGGACGTTTCTCGAGAACGGCGATGAAGTGACGCTGCGCGGCTGGTGCGAAGCGGGCGAGTTTCGCATCGGGTTCGGCAAGGCGAGCGGAATGATTCTGCCGGCGCGCTGATGCGCTACGGGCTATGTGGACATACGATCGACGTCGAAGACGATGAACGTCTGGTCTTTCCGCACGATGGTCTGCGCGTCAAAGACGTGTTGCAGTATTACGTTGCGGTGTGGCCGTGGATTGAGCCGTACCTTCGTGACCGTCCGATCGTCTATGAAACGTTCTTCACGACGATTTCCAGCCCGAACACATTCGAGCAAGACCCGCCGCCCAGAACGCCGCGGTGGGTGAAACGTGCGCATATAGCCGGGCGCGAGCGCGTTGTTACGTATGTAATCGCCGACTCGCCGGCGACGCTCGTGTATCTCGTGAAGTTGCGGATGATTACCTTACACATGTGGATGTCGACGCGCCGCCGCATCGAACAGCCCGATTTTGCGCTCTTCGATCTGGATCCGGTCGGCGACGTTCAGCCGAAGACGCTCGCCGCCGCTGCGCTTCAGGTTCGCGACACGTTGAAAGACGCCGGTGTTACGTCCGGGCTCGTAAAGCTCTCGGGACGAGGCGGTTTGCACGTAGTCGTCCCGCTGGTTCCGGAGTTGGACTACGCCGGCGTACGCGCGTTCGTCGAGACGATCTCGCGCGCGGCAGCGAAGCGCGATCCGAGCCGCTTCACGCTGGAACGAGCCGTTGTGGAGCGTCCGAACGGAACGATTTATATCGACGCGCGACAGGTCGGTCGAGGCATGACGATTGTGCCGCCGTTCTCGATTCGCGCATGCGACGGCGCACCCGTATCGATGCCGGTTCGATGGGATGAGGTCGAGCGATGGTCACGCAGCCGCGCGAAAGCACTCCCTCTGATATCCATGGCTGATGCGCTCGACGTCCTCGGTGAATGCGGCGACCCATGGGAGTGGAAACCCGTTCGTCTAACTACCATCTCATGACGAGCATGACCGACGTCGAGGCCTTTCTCGAGCTGAATCGGGAATCGGAAGCGTTGCTCTCTCCCCTCGATGCCGCGAGCATGCAGGCGTTGATTGCGACCGCATATTGCGCGTGGCTTACGCCCAACCACGACGCAATGCTCATCGCGCTCAACGAGCGCTCGATCTACTCGAGTCCGAACTTTCACTGGTTTGCGGAGCGCTACGAACGGTTTGTCTACGTCGATCGCGTCGTGGTTGCGCAATCGGCGCGCGGCCGTGGTATCGCGCGATCGCTCTACGAACGATTGATCGAGCAAGCGCGCATCGACGGTTATCCAGTCGTTTGCGCCGAGATCTATTACGATCCGCCCAATCCTGTCTCCGATGCCTTCCACGAGTCGATGGGATTCATCGAAGTCGGCCGTGCATATTTGGACGATCGCGGCAAGAGCGTGCGCTATATCGTTCGCTCGCTCGTCGACGCTCAGCCGCCGAGCAACTGATATACGCCGGCGAGCGCGACGATTACGCCGCTCAGCATCTCGCCGTATTTCTCGAGGGCGCCGAATCCGCGTCGCTGAATGCCGCGCAGGCCCGCTAAGGACAGCGCGACATACGTCCCAATCGTCGCCACGGCAAAGACGATCGCCATAACGGGCAACAGCTGCGGACGATACGTCGACGCGGCAAGAAACGCGGGAATGCCTTCGACCATCGGTGACGAGCCGAGAATCAACAGCAGCGCCGTACGTCCCGACGCCGCGTGATTGTGCTCGTGCAACACGGCAATGTCGCCGTGCTCGTGTACATCACGCTCGTGATGCTCGTGCCAATGGACGTGTTCGGTTCCATCGGCGTGCTGGTGCAGATGCCCATGTTCGAAATGCGCGTGATCGTGATGGTGGTGGGCGTCGCCGTGCGCTTCACGCCAGCCGCCATACGCGATCCAGAGTCCGAACGTGATGAGCGCAATTGCCGAAATGAGCGTGACTTCGCGCGCGTACTGAGCGGCCGCGAGCGAACCGGCGTACCAAACGATCGCGCCGAGAAGTAACGTCGTGGTGACGTGGCCGACCCCGGCCGTCGCCGCGGCGCGCGCCGTTTGCGCTGCATTCCATCCGCGCTCGCGCGCGACGATGACGACTGGCCCCCAGTGATCGGGGACCATGGTGTGTAGAACGCCGACGGCGGCTACGGTGAATACGAGGGCTGCTGCTCCACCCATGACCGATAGTATTGTTTATCTTCGACTTCGAGCGCAGCTTCCGCCAGTTGCAACGGCTGGAACGTGTCCACCATCACCGCAATCTCGTCGGTGGACGTTTTGCCAAGACTCGCCTCGACGGCGCCCGGCTGCGGCCCGTGCGGTGCGCCGGCCGCGTGAAGCGTGATCGAACCTTCTTCGACGCCGCGCCGGCTCATGAAGTTTCCGCTCACATAGTACAGCACTTCGTCGCAGTCGACGCTCGAGTGATTGTACGGGACCGGAATAGCGAGCGGATGATAATCGAATAGCCGCGGTACGAACGCGCAGAACGCCGCGCCGGGTGCTTCGAACGTGGCGTGCGCAGGCGGCGGCTGGTGCAGTTTGCCGGTGATCGGTGCGAACTCTTCGAGGTTGAACGCATACGGGTAACAGTATCCATCCCAGCCGACCACGTCGCACGGATGATTCTGGACGAGGTAGGTTGCGTAGCGTGCTGCGCTGCTGACGCGCACTTCGTACTCGCCCTGCGCATCGACCGGCGCCTTTAGCACCGGCACGCGGAAGTCGCGTTCGTAATAGGGCGCGTGCTCTTCGAGTTGCCCGTACTCGTTGCGGTATTTGCGTGGAATCTTCACCATGCCGGTCGATTCGTGCACGAGCATACGCGTCGGCGCGGACGGAATCACGCGATACGTTGTGCCGGTAGGAATGATGATGTAGTCGTTCTCGCGATAGGCAAGCTCACCGAAGTTTGTTTCAATGACGCCGGCGCCGTGATGAATGAAGAACAACTCGTCGCCGCCGGTGTTGCGATACCAGTACTCCATCGGACGGTCGGCATTCGCAATGGAAACCAACAGATCGGAATTTCCGAGCACCGGCGTGCGCGATTCGATCGCATCGCCGCTCTTTTCGATCTGCGCGGTTTTGAAATGCCGGTTGCGCAGCGGTTCGTTCGCGAGCAGACGTACCGCGGGACGATTCCACTCGCGCACGTCGAGCGTCGCCGTCGGGGGACGCAGATGATAGAGCAGCGAGTACACGCTTTCGAAGCCTTTGGTGGAAAAGAGCTCTTCTGCGTAGAGACCGCCGTCCGGACGGCGGAATTGGATGTGCCGCTTGTGAGGAAGCGAACCGGCGCGGACGTATGAGGGCATGCGTTACTCCTGCGGGGTCTCATCTTGCGCGTCGGCCAATGCGGCGCGCTCGGTTGCAGTGAAGCCGTTTGATTTATGGCTACCATCGCAGAACGGTTTCGTCTGCGATCCGCCGCAGCGGCACAACACGAAATTTTGCTCCACCGTGTATGGGTTTCCGTCAGCGTCGATCAGCGTGACCAACCCTTTGACCAGATACGGGCCGTTCTCGCGAACCTTGATTGAAACGTCGTGCATACCGTTAGTTTTACGGCGAAATTTCGTAGAGTCCCGTGAGCGTCGTTTGCGCGAGAATATGGCCCTTGATTTTCTGTTGAAGCGCCTGCGCGGACGCCTGCGTGTCGGGCGCGGTTTCGCCCTCCATCGTCGCGTCGAGCGCGTAGAGCGTGAAGTGGTAGTGATGTACTTTTCCGGGCGGCGGACAGGGCCCGTAGTAGCCGGAGAACTTTGCCGTTCCGGCGTCGAGCGTATCGACGGTCGCCGGGATCGCTTGCACCACCCAATGATAGAAGCCGCCGGGATGCGGCGCGTCCGGATCGTGGACGATCAATGCAAAGCTTTTCGTGCCTTTCGGTGCGTCCTTCCAATGCAGTTGTGGCGAGATATTCTGTCCGCCGCAGTCCTTGGCGACCATCGTGGTTGGCACGGTTGCGTTCGGTTCGAACGTCGAACTGGCCAACTGAAGTGCGAGAAGAAGCGACAAAAGCGGCATTACGACCTCCTGACATCAACGGCAGGCACGGCGTGAACCGTGTGGTATCATGGCGTGGCCATGACGGGGGTTGGGCTTCACGCGGCGTAAACTCGTGAACCCCGCCAGGACCGGAAGGTAGCAACGGTAAGCGAGCACTTACGGGTGCCGTGGACTCCCTGGCCCTCGTCGTGGTTAACGCAATTCCTTATGCAGACATCCTTAATTATTACTGCGCTCGCAGTATTTATTGCCGCGCTGATCGCGCTTGTCGTCTACCATAGAGTAGCCGTGAAGCCCGCTTTGGCACGCGTCCAAGCGCTTCTCGAAACACACGACCAGCTCATCGGCGGCGGAGCGAACGCGTCGCAACGGCTCGATCGCCTGGACGCTAGGGTAGCCGAGGTGGGCTCGACGCTTGGCAGCGCCGAGGGTCGGGTAAGCGAACTCGAAGCGCTGTCGCGTACCGATGTCTCACGTGTGGGATTCGTGCGATACGACGCTTTTGACGAGTCCGGGGCCGAACTGTCCTATGCACTGGCGCTTCTCAATCGGAATGGCGACGGTGTGGTTATCTCGAGTATCTACTCCCGCGCAGATACGCGAACGTTCGGAAAAGCCGTCCAAGGCTTCAAGCCTGTGGTCAACGCGTCCGACGAAGAAGTTCGTGCGATCGAACAGGCGCGTACGACGAACGAATGATCAACAATCGCTATTACGTGAAAATCGTCCCGCACAAGGGCGAGACCGTACATCGGTTTCACGTGCGCAGGCGCCACATCGCAGGCGTCATCGCTGCGCTCGTGCTGGTCGTTCTATTCGCCGGCTTCGAATTGATTCACACGCGCGCCGAAGTCGCGGCGATGCAAACGCAGGCCGTGCAGCAACAAGCAACGCTCAAGCAAATCGATAGCCAAGCCGACGCATTGCGCAAGCAATTGCAGAGCGTGCAGAAACAGAACCAGGAGATCCGCCAACTCATCGGTGCACCGCCGCCCAAGGCGCCGGCGCATTCAGGAGCACAGACGTCGTGGGTGCGGCCGCATTCATTAACTGCGGCGCAAGCGGGCCTGGCGGCACTCAGCGCGCAGAGCACCGCGATGCAGCAAGACTCGGATTCGATGAAGCGGCTCACGATGCACGTCCTGAACTTGCATCATTTGCGCGATCTCGCGCGCGCGCAAGTCATTGCTGCGATTCCCTCGATCGATCCGGTCGCCGGCGCGCAAGTCATCGGATGTTTCTGCTACCGCACGTCTCCGGACGTCGAGTTCCACCCCGGCGTCGACCTCGGCGCGGATTACGGCGATGCCGTTCATGCCTCGGCGGCAGGCACGGTCGTTGCAAACTCGTGGGACGGCGGTTACGGCATCAAGATCGACATCGATCACGGCAACGGCTATCACACCTGGTACGCGCACCTTTCGAAAGCCGATGTTGAAGTCGGCGCGCACGTCTATAAAGGACAATTGATCGGCGAAGTGGGCAGTACCGGGTTCTCTACCGGACCGCACCTGCATTATCAGATCATGAAGAACGGCGTTGCGGTCGATCCGACGCCATATCTCGACGGCGTGCCGTCGAATGTCATCGCCAAGCTTCCGTAGAACAGACAGTCCCCGTGAACGGTCTCCTCTGCGAACTCGATCAGGTCGTCATTTGGCTTGCTCGCCTGTATTCACTCATATTGCTCGTCTATGCGGTGATCTCATGGATCCCCGACATTCGCGGAGCGTGGGTACGCTATTTGGCGATGCTCGTCGAGCCCGTGCTTGCGCCGGTGCGCCGGATCATTCCGCCGGTGGGCGGCCTCGATTTGGCATTCCTCGTCGTGTTGCTCGTTTTGAATTACCTGATCGTTCCGTTACTTGGCCGCGCAGCCGAAGGCGCGTGCGCCGGTCTGTACTAGAACTACCGTGACCGTTAAAGCCGAGAATCCCCGTCGCACCGAAGTTGCGAACAATGTCCGCAATTTTTGTATCATCGCGCACATCGATCACGGCAAGACGACCCTTTCGGATCGTCTGTTGGAGCTCACGAGAACCGTCGAAGCGCGCGATCTGGAAGAGCAGGCGCTCGATGCGATGGACCTGGAACGTGAACGCGGCATCACGATTCGCATGCACCCCGTCACGCTGCGCCATAAAGCGCGCGACGGGCAAGTCTATGAATTGAATCTAATCGACACGCCCGGGCACGTCGACTTCTCGTATGAAGTCTCGCGTTCGCTCGCAGCGTGCGAAGGCGCGCTCTTGATCATCGATGCTGCGCAGGGCATCGAGGCGCAGACGCTCGCCAACTACCATCTCGCAATGGAACACGGTCTGACGATCATCCCGGTGATCAACAAGATCGACTTGCCGGCCGCCGATCCGGAACGCGTGATGGGCGAAGTCGAAGAGCTGCTCATCATCGAGCGCAGCGAGTGCATTCTCGCAAGCGCTAAAAACGGCATCGGCGTCGAAGACATCCTCGAAGCGATCGTCACTCGCATTCCGGCGCCGAAGGGCCATCGCGATCATCTGCGCGCGCTCGTCTTCAACGCGCAATTCGATCCGTACCGCGGCGTCGTGTCGTACGTCCGTGTCGTGGATGGCGAACTCAAAGCCGGCAGCCGCTTCATGTCGATGGCGCATCAAAAAGTCTACGAGTGCACCGAGGTCGGTCTGTTCAGTCCGCAGATGCGGCCGACGAACAAGCTCGAGATGGGCAGCGTCGGCTACGTCATCGCAAATATCAAATCACTGGGCGATATCGACGTCGGCGACACGTTGACGGAAGCGAATAATCCGGCGCACATTCCGCTTGCCGGATATCGCAAGGCCGTGCCGATGGTCTTCTGCGGTCTCTACCCGAACGAAGGTGCCGAGTACGACGAGCTGCGTGACGCGCTCGACAAGATGAAGCTCAACGACGCCGCGCTCTCGTACGAACCGGAAACCTCGGTTGCGCTCGGCTTCGGATTCCGCTGCGGGTTCTTGGGGCTCTTGCACATGGAAATCGTGCAAGAACGTCTCGAACGCAATTTCAACCTCGACTTGATCGCGACATCGCCATCGGTCGTTTTCCGAGTGACGAAAACGGACGGTGACGTCGAGATGATCGACAACCCCTCGAAGCTGCCCGCGAACAACATCATCGAGACGGTCGAAGAGCCGTTCGTCAAGGCGACGATCATCACGCCGCCCGATTACGTCGGTGCGATCATGGATATCACGATTCAGCGACGCGGCACACTCGCGAATATGGAGTACCTGCACGACGGCCGCGTGATTCTCACGTTCGAGATGCCGCTCATCGAAGTGATCGTCGACTACTTCGATCAGTTGAAATCGCGTACGAAGGGTTACGCATCGCTCGATTACGAGATCATCGGCTATCGCGAAGGCGACTTGGTGAAGCTCGAGATCCTGCTCAACGGCGAGGCAGTCGATGCACTGTCATTCATCGTGGCGCGCGAGAAAGCACCGTCGCGCGGACGGGCATTAGCGGAGAAGCTCAAGGAGCTCATCCCGCGTCAAATGTTCGAAGTGCCGATTCAAGCCTCAATCGGCGGCAAGATCGTCGCGCGCGAAACCGTCAGTGCGCAGCGAAAGAACGTGCTCGCGAAGTGCTACGGCGGCGACATCACGCGCAAGCGCAAGCTTCTCGAGAAGCAGAAGGCCGGTAAAGAACGCATGAAACGCGTCGGCCGCGTCGAGCTTCCGCAAGAAGCCTTCATGGCGGTCCTAAAGCTCGAAGACTAGCGCCACTACATAACGAGCACGGCGCGGGCTTCGATGTCGCCGTGTTTGAGGCGCGTTAGCGCGGCTTCGGCGTCTTTCAAAGGGAACGTCTCGACGACGACTTTGAGTTTGCCTTCGGATGCAATGCGAAGCACTTCGTTCATGTGATGGCGTGGGCCGATCACCGAGCCGCGCACCTCCTTTTCTTCGCCGAAAGCAAGAACGCCGGGATTGCTGGCCGCGCCGTTGACGATGATGCCGCCCGGCTTTACGACCGCACATGCCTGCGCAAACATCTCGTCGGAAGGCGCGAACACAATCGCCGCGTCGACGCCGCCGGTTGTCGCAAGGTCCGCGGCATCCTTCGGTTCGATTGCGCGAATGCTACCGAGTTTCATTGCAAGCTTACGATGGCGCTCGCCGCGCGCAACCGCGATGATATCGGCGCCCGCAAGACGCGCGAATTGAATCACCATATGACCGACACCGCCCATCCCGAAAAGTGCCGCGGTTTTTCCCGGCGCAAGTTCCGCGCGTCGAACGGCATGGTAAGCGGTAAGGCCGGGACAAAACAGCGGCGCGGCTTCGGCGAAGTCCAGATTGCCCGGGAGATGATACGTGTGATTCGCATGGGCGAGCATGTACTCGGCGTAGCCGCCGTCCACGGTTTCGCCGGTAATTTCTTTGCGCGGGCAAAGATGTTCGCGTCCGGTGAGGCAATATTCACACGTCAAGTCGGTCCACCACAGCGGTTGAACGCCGATGCGGTCGCCGACCTTGAACTCCGGCACGTCCTCGCCGAGTTCCGCGACCGTTCCGACGACTTCATGTCCGGCAACGATCGGTGACTTCGCCGGGACGCCGTTTGCAACCCAATCGCCTTCGATCGTGTGCAGGTTGGATCGGCATACGCCGCACGCCGCAACCTTCATGAGCAACTGCCGTGGACCGGGCTTCGGCTTGTTAACTTCGCGCAAGTGCAGCGGGTGCGTTTCAATCTTTGCTACGCGGTCCAATTGCATCGCTTGCATGGCGCAGATTATACGATAGAAGAGTCTTGATGGCGAACTGGAAAAGAAGATTCGCGTGAAGACGTACCTCGCGACGAAGAACGCCGGCAAGCTGGGGGAAATTCGCAATATGTTTGCCGGCTCGACAATCGATCTTCACACGTACGACGGCTATGCCGATCCGGTTGAAGGCGACACGAGTTACGTTGCAAATGCGCTTCTGAAGGCGCGCGCGCTTCGCGATCAATTGTCGCAAGCGGGTATTCAGGAGGCCGTGCTTGCGGATGACAGCGGTATTGAGCTCGATGCGCTCGGCGGCCGACCGGGAGTCCTTTCGGCCCGCTACGCGGGAGAAACCACTCCGTGGCCGCAACGGTTAGAAACCATGATGAACGAAGTTCGTCACGTTCCCGAAGAGCGTCGCGGCGCGCGGTTCGTTTGTGTGATGGCGCTGATTCTTCCCGACGGCCGCGAGATCGTCGTCGAAGGCGACGTGCGCGGACAAATAACGACGGGTTTGCGCGGTTCGAACGGCTTCGGTTACGATCCGATCTTTTATTATCCGCCGATCGGGAAGACGTTCGGCGAAATTCCTGAAGCGGAGAAGAACCAATTGAGTCATCGCGGACGAGCCGCGCGTGCGCTACTGGAGGCGCTTGCGGCATGATCGATTCGACGCAAATCGTCGCAGCAAAAGAGGCGGAGATCCGCACGCTCGCCGCGCGCCGCTGGCCGGATGAACAGAGCCGCCAACTCTACATCAATCTCGCGCAATCGGCGCCGGCGGGATGCTGGGTAGCGCGTGACGTCGCCGACCCCGTCGGCATTGCGTTCGCGCACGAACTGGAAACCGAGTGGTTCGTTTCGGATCTCTTCGTCGAACCGTCGTTCCGTAATGCGGGTCTCGGCTGGAAGCTCATGCGTCAGGCGACTGCTGAGTCCGGGGATGCGTCCCTCGCGGGAATGATCGAAGCCGATAATGTGGGCTCACTAGCGTTCTTTCTGCGGCGCGGCATGGGATTGCACGTTCCGGTACTGCGCGTCAGCGGCGAGATTCCGCGAGAAGAGGAACTCGTGCAGATGGCAGCCGGCGATTATCGGTTTGCAACCGTGCCGATCGATCCGCACGCGCACAAGTTCGCAATCGACGCGCTCGACCGCGAAGTACGCGGCACTGCGCGGCCGCAAGATCACGTCGCCTTCGCGCAGCTCGCGACGGGCACTGCGTTCGTCTTGAACGACGAAATCGTCGGATATACGTACGTGTGGCCGGACGGACGCATCGGACCGCTTGTCGCCGCGTCAGGCGCGTATTTGATGCAGTTCCTCGGATTTGCATTGATGTCGCTTCGCCGCACGTACGGCGCATCGTGGTGCCTAGCTCTCGTTCCCGGCAGTAACGTGCGCATTATGCGCGCAGCAGTGCGCATGGGATTGACGCTCGATCAAGTCCGCATCTTCGCAACAGATCAGCCACAAATCGATCTCTCTCGCTACGTCGGGTTCCACGCGCTCGCGTTCTAGATTGCCACACATTGGCAAGGATAGAAGCGCAGCTAGCGAAATGTGAAGTGCGCTGTGCGAACTGTCGCCGTCGAAAAACGAATAAGTAGTTTGCACGCGTTCACGGAAATGTCGGGGTGTAGCTCAGTTGGTAGAGCGCGACGTTTGGGACGTTGAGGCCGCTGGTTCGAGCCCAGTCACTCCGACCACTTGCAGGGGCGTGGTATCCTAGCCTGGTGCCTCGCCCTCTTCGAGCGCCCGTGGTCTAACAGGATAAGGCACGAGTCTTCTAAACTCGAAGATGGGGGTTCGAGTCCCTCCGGGCGCGAAAAGACCCGCCCGGCATCGATGTGGTGGCTGTAGCTCAGTTGGTTAGAGCGTCGGTCTGTGGATCCGAAGGCCGGGGGTTCGAGCCCCCTCAGCCACCCCAGAATTCACCGGAGTCTGCTAAGAAAAGCGGGCGCCGGTTTCTTTTTTACCTGCCTGCTTGGAAGTAGAAGACGGGATAGCCGAGAAGTCCCGTTTCGTCCATGAAGCGCAAAGCCGCCGCCGCGGCATATTGGCGCGAGTCTTTGGGAATCGCGGTGACCGTTATAACCGCTATTCTCTTGGCCGTTGTGTTTTGGCAAACGAGCCGGCTCGGTGCGGAAGCAGGTCTTGATCGTGCGATGTTGGCGCGCGAGCGTCTCGGCGTATCCGAAACCGAGCGCTTGTTGCCATTGCTGCAAAACGTCGACGATTATCGCGATGCGCTCATCCTCGACCGTCCCGACCTTACACCACGTCGACGTGCCGCCGATGCGAGGGTCGCCTCACTGAGTACGGAGTTCCATCGTGGCGACGCCGCGCAACTCGGCGTGACGACGCGGTGGGAAACACTCGAAGCGGGTTGGGACGAAGTTCGGAAACTCGCGCCCGGTCCGTCGTCACTCGATAAGCTTACGCAGTTCGCGCGGCCGATCGCCGACGTGTTCAGTGCGGTTCAGGATTCATCTAATCTTACGTACGATACGAGTCAAAGCGCGCAGAATCTCGGGCTTGGATTCGTGTACGAAACGCCGTATGCGTTCTCGTCGGCAGAGCGTCTCGCGACGCTCGTTGAGCTCGGCGTGAAGCAACACGGGTTGAATCTCAAGGAACGCATGTTCCTCGCGAATACGATCAGCGCGGTACGTACCGGCAGCGATCTCAGCGGCGATAACCTTTCGCAAGTCGCTCAGCAGCTCACAACGATGATTCCCGAGCGCGCAGCGGAGTGGAAGCAACTGCCCGTCCTCGAACAACAGCTTGCCGAGCGCGGAACGGAATTCGCGGACTGGGCCGCGACGAACGCGATGCTGACCGACGTACCAAACGTCGCGAACGCTCAGATCGCGGATCACATGTGGAGGATGCAGCGGGCGGCGCTCGCAATGCATACGGCGGAAGGCGCGGCGCTCGATGCAAACTTAAAGATTCGGGGCGTGATCCAAGAACGACGGAACCGCTACTTTTATCTGTCGTTTCTCATCGGCGCAATGATGATGGTGGGCATCATGCTGACAATCGCGCAGCTGATCGCGCGGCGGGATCGCATCGCACTACGTGAAGCGCAACAAGAGTCGGCCCGGTTCCAAGCCGAGCTCGCGCGTCAGCAGGCAGAAGAAGCGCTACGTTTGTCCGAAGCGCAATTCCGCGCGGTCTTCGACGGCGCCGCCGTCGGCATCGCAGTGGTGAATCGCACCGGAGCGCTGGTCGATGCGAACGACGTGTTCCGCACGATGTTCGGCGAGTCCATCACGCACGCGCTCGAGGGCCACGAGGGCGAACTCGCGCAATTGTTGGCCGGCGAACGTGAGACATTTGAATTCGAACAGACATCGCGTTCACCCAGCGGTCAAGAGATTTGGACCGACGTTACCGTTTCGATAGTTAACGACGACGGCGATGAGCCGCTCTTCGCGATCTGTATGTTCCGCGATAAGACGGCACTGAAGCACAGCGAACGCCGGATGCAGCACGACAAAATGCACGACAGCTTGACCGGGCTGCCGAACCGTCAGCTCTTCGAAGAAGCGCTGCAAAACCGCTTCGATGAAGCAAACGCGTTACTCGACTCGTTTTTTGCCGTGCTCTTCGTTGACCTCGAACACTTCAAAGACGTCAACGAGTCGATGGGCCACGGCGCCGGCGACCTCGTCTTGACGCAAATCGCCGGGCGGCTGCGCTCGTCGGTCGACACACGAGACGTTGTCGCGCGCCTCGGAGGCGACGAGTTTGCCATCCTCATTCAGTCGCTGGGCGACATTCTCCACGTCGAGTCCGTTGCGCGGCGAATTTTAAGCAATCTTTCGAAGCCGATCACCATTGGGACGAAGGCCGTCTATCTTGGCGCCAGCGTCGGCATTGCGATCGGCTCCGCGAGCTACGAACACGCTGAAGACGTCATGCGCGACGCTGAAATCGCGATGCAGCATGCGAAAGGCATGGGCGCGCCGCGCTATGCGGTTTTCGATTCGAAGATGCATGCACGCGCGCTGCAGCGCTTGCAACTGATTAGCGACATGCGTCAGGCCCTCGAACGCAACGAATTCCGCCTGCTCTATCAACCGATCGTCAATCTCGGCGACGGCGCCGTAATCGGCTGCGAGGCGTTGATCCGCTGGGATCACCCGACCGAGGGCGTCATCATGCCGAGCGAATTCATTCCACTCGCTGAGCAAACGGGATTGGCGTCGGCGGTCGGGCGGTTCGTACTCGGAACGGCGGCCGCGCAACTTGCGGCATGGCGCCGCAATCGCGGCGGGCCGATCGACTTCACAATGCACGTGAACATCTCGGCGAGCGAACTGAGCGATCCCGACTTCGAACGTATGCTGGTCGGGCTCATCGAACACCATGGCCTCCGGCCCTCTGACTTCATACTGGAGATCACGGAGAATTTGGTGCTCGACGCCGGTACGCGTGCAAACATCACGCTTGAACGGATCCGCGATCGCGGATTCAAGATCTGTATCGATGACTTCGGCACCGGCTACTCGTCGATGCGCTATTTGCAGCAATTCAAAGTCGATGCGATCAAAATCGACAAGTCATTCGTTGCCGGCGCTGACGGCGATCTCGCAAGCGAGCCGATCGTTCGAACACTCATGACGCTCGCCGAAGCCTTCAACGTCCGCGTCGTCGCCGAGGGCGTCGAAACGGCGCGCCAGCGCGAAGCATTGCGCAACGCGGGATGCCGTCACGCGCAGGGGTACTTTTATTCGCGCTCGCTCTCCGCTGCGGAAATGGTCGGCTTGTATCCCGAGGTCCTCGGTCGAGCATCGCGCAGCGCGTCGGCGTGAGCTGCAGGAGCACCTGGCGCAATATCGTATCAAGCGGTGCCTGAAATCCGGCTTGCCAAAGGGAGCACGCGAAGCTACAATACGTCGGGTCCATAAAGCGAAGCGGGCGAACGTGCGCCTTTAGCTCAGTCGGTAGAGCAGTAGACTTTTAATCTATTGGTCCCGGGTTCGAGTCCCGGAGGGCGCAAAACTAGGCACCGCTAGCTCAATGGTAGAGCAGTTGACTCTTAATCAATTGGTTCGGGGTTCGAGTCCCTGGCGGTGCACCAAATTTAGGAAGCGGGTCCGCGTCGGCCCGCTTCTTTCTATTCGGAGGCAACCATTAAGATCGACAACGTTGCTCCGCATGTCGACAAGATGGTGGCGATTGGCTGTTTTTCGCCGACAACCATGGCAACGAAACTGACGTAAAAAGCTATTGGGACCGATATCGTCGCCTCCAGAGATTCGCGACTAATTTCCGGCTCATCTCCCAAGCGATGGTACCGAAAGCCCAAGGTTTTTCGGCGTTCGTCGTTTTTCGAGTAATCGAGCCCTTTTGCAGTTTTCCGGGCTATTGCGCAGTCTATTGCCCAATCGGTCTCGGCGCCGGGGCGATCCTCGGTCCTATCGTTTGAAGCCGTGTATTTGACGCGCTACAATACGGAGGACTTCAAATGGTTATTTCAGCGCGCGTCCGCAACAGCAAAGGCGTCCACTCGGCCGTCGTAACGAGCAGTGGAGAGGCCAAACACGTACCGATTCCGGCGAAAGCCGAGGGATTCGGCTCCGCGGTTTCCGGAGGTGAATTGCTCTTTCTTGCGCTTGCCACGTGTTATTGCAACGACGTCTACCGAGAAGCGAAAAAGTGCAACATCGAAATCCGCGAAATCGAAGTAGAAGTGACGGGATCATTTGGAGCGGAAGGCGAGACCGCGTACGCGGTACGATACAAGCCACGCATAAAATCCAGCGCGCCCTGGCAGCAGGTGCGCGAACTATTGCGCAACACCGATAGGGTTGCAGAGGTGCAGAAAACACTGCGCGCCGGCGTGCCCGTCGATCTTGTGATCGAAGAGCCGACGAAGGTCACGTCGTGACGAGCTGTTCCTCATGATAGAAGTACGGATCGAGAACGCTCACCTGCTGCACGCTATCGACGGGTAGGCCGTTGATGGTTGCGGCTTCGCGAATCGCGTCTTCATTCGGTCCGTCGTAAACGCAATACGTCTTGGTCTTGTCGGCCGAGACGTACGAGTGAACCCAGGTCACGCCGTTCTTCGCGTTGTTTCCGACGACGTTCAGACAGGCTGCGACTCCGTTCGCGTTGCTAGGAACGTGAAGCCCCTGAGGGAACGTGCGTTCAACCATGTATCTGGGCATGGACACCTCCGTCGCTTGGCACTCGGAGAGTCGTGCGCGGTGAGTTTCCGCTCCTGCCGGGGAAGCGTTCAGGAAACATTATGCTGCGGTAAGGTGTAATGGGTAACGTGAGGATGCGAAAGGCGTTTTCGTGGATAGCGTTGACGGCGGCGAGCGTAAGCGTGCTCGCAGCGCCGGCGCCTGCGCAACTCGATCCGTATCAGATCTTTGCAAACGCGCGGCAATACTGGATGCAGCAGCGGTATCCGCAGCAATTGCAATATCAGGTTGCTGTCGACATCACGGAAGGCGGAAAGGAACGCGTCGAGCATTATGATGCGTCCTACGACGCAGTCAATAACATGATCGATGTGGATCCCGAAAGCGACTACGAACGCGACCACCCGGTGAAACCGAGCGGCGTAAATTTTGGCTTCTTTGGAGTCAAAGTGAACAAACCGTTGCCGACCGACGATTTTCTCGGTGTTCCAAAATTGCGTCCGAACTATTCGTTCGGAATGGCGCCGTTCGTTCCGGCGCCCGCTCCAACGCCGTTCAACTCCATGGCGTTGGTCAACGAAATTCGCAAAGAGTTTCACGATCCAAACCCGCGCAAGCCAAAGCCGCCTCCTTCGCCGGCGGCGTCAATACCTGAAATTGCGACCGTGTACGCGCAGAACCGCGAATATACGATCACGTTGCTCGGAACCGATACGATCGATGGGCACGCATGCTACCATCTCGGTCTCAAACCGGTCAAAGATCCCGGACGCTATCGCATTCGCGAAGCATGGATCGACCAAACGACGTTTGCGCCGTGGCGATTAAAAGACTCGACGAACTTCGTTGCCGGTGATGCAACGTCGGTTCCGTGGACAATCCAGTTTAAAGACATCGCCGGCGCACACTATATCAGCGAAGAAGACGCTGATGCCCCGGTGTCATCGCAAGGTGAGATTTACACGCGCACCGCGGTTCGCTTCGAATCTGTCGCCGCAGCGTCGAAACCACCGCATATCGAACTCCCCGGCGGCAGCCGCGCGACGCTCGAAGAGCCTGAGTCGAAGTAGAAGGAAAACCAAAGGCCGCGTTCTATTTATGGTGGTCGCCGCGCCCGCCGGGGCCCGACGGGGGCAAGTGGCGGAACTGGCAGACGCGCTGGATTTAGGTTCCAGTGGGGCAACCCGTCAGAGTTCGAGTCTCTGCTTGCCCACCATCAGCCAAGCCAAAGCGACGGCAGACAAAGGTAGTTTTAGCACGCGCTAAGATTCTTTTGTTGAGTATGCGGAAGTAGCTCAGTGGTAGAGCATCGCCTTGCCAAGGCGAGGGTCGCGAGTTCGAATCTCGTCTTCCGCTCCATGAGTTTGTAAGGGGCGCTGGCGCTGGGGCGCCGAAGCGCTCCTTTACGTTTAAGACGCAGAGAAAGCAGTCGCCCGTTGAGTAGCTCGACCCTCAATCGTCTCGCTCCCACGCAGGTGGAGCTCGAGATCCCAATCACCGCCGAAGAGCTCGCCGCCGCCGAAGAGCGCGCCTTCCGCAAGCTTGCTAAGAACGTCAAGCTGCCCGGCTTCCGCGCCGGTAAGGTGCCGCGCAAGATTTTCGAACAGACCTACGGCTCGAACGCTATTACGAGCCAGGCGATGGAAGACATCGTCCCCGAGGTCTACGCGAAGGCGGTTCGCGAGCATGACCTCGATCCGGTCGACCGCCCGAAGATGGAGTTGGTCCCGGTCGAAGATGGTCAGCCACCGAAGCTGAAGGCCCTCGTCGACGTCCGTCCCGAGATCGACCTCGGCGAGTACAAAGGCATCGAAGTCGAGCGCGAGCCGGTCGAGATCACCGACGAGGATGTCGAGCGCAGCATTCAGTCCCTCGCCAAGGAACGCGCCACCCTCGTGCCGGTCGAGCGTCCGGCACAGCTCGGCGACGTCGTGACAATGGACTATGAAGGAAAGATCGATACCGTCGCCTTCGAAGGCGGCAGCGCCCAGGGGCAGATGACCGAGCTTGACGAGAACCGGTTCATCCCCGGTTTCGCGAGCGGCATTGCCGGCATGAGCGCCGGCGAGACCAAAGACGTCGAAGCGATTTTTCCACAGGAATATCCACAGGGAGATCTGGCGGGAAAGACGGCTGTATTCACGGTGACCGTGCATGACGTCAAAGCACTCGAAATGCCGGCGATCGATGACGAATTCGCGAAATCGATTTCAGAAAATGAGTCGCTCGACGCACTTCGCGCCGATGTGCGCAAGCGGTTGGAAACGATTGCCGAGTCCCGCGCGCGCCGCGCCGTCGGAAACACGGTGATGGAGAAGCTGCTCGAGACACGCGATTTCCCCTTGCCGGAAGTTCTTGTGGACCGCGAGATCGACCATATGATCAACGATGCGGCCGGATCGTCCGCGCGCGCCGGCGTCAGCTTTGAGGACTACCTCAAGGAAGCGGGTAAGAGCGAGGATGAACTTCGCTCGGAATACCGAGCGGACGCGCAGACGCGCGTCAAAGGGACGCTTTTGATCGAAGCGATCGCAAAAACCGAGAATATCAATGCCACGCCGGCTGACGTCGCGGAAGAACTCGCTGCACTTGCGCGGCAGTACGGCCAGCCCGTAGACCGTATTCGCAAAGCCCTCGGAAACAACGTATTATCGTTGATGGACGGTATTGTCAGGAATAAGACCCTCGACTTCCTCATCGACAACGCGAATGTCGTCGACAAAGAGAAGTAGGACCGCGGCAAAGCAACTTCGTAGCGGGTGCCGTAGTTCAAAGAGCAGCAACGGAAAATAGGTTAGGGAGAATTAAGTGGGTCATTTAGTACCGATGGTCGTCGAGCAGAGCGCGCGTGGTGAACGCGCGTATGACATCTACTCGCGGCTACTCAAAGACCGGATCGTCTTCGTCGGCGGTCCGATCGACGATCACCTGGCGAACCTCGTGATCGCGCAGTTGCTGTTTCTTGAAAAAGAAGATCCGGACAAAGACATCGATATGTACGTGAACTCGCCGGGGGGCAGCGTCACGGCCGGTCTCGCGATCTACGACGCGATGCGGTTCATTAAACCGGACGTCGCGACGATCTGTATGGGTATGGCCGCGTCGATGGGCTCAGTGCTGTTAACCGGTGGTGCGGCCGGGAAGCGTTACTCCCTGCCCCATTCGAAGATTCTGATCCACCAGCCGTGGGTCTCGCAGATCGGCGGCCAGGCCACGGACGTAGAGATTGCCGCGCGCGACCTCATTGCAACGCGTCAGACCATTGCCCGCATTTACGAAAAGACGACGCAAAAGCCGCTCGAGCAGATCCTGAAGGACATCGACCGGGATTACTACATGACTTCCGATGAAGCCAAGGACTACGGGATTATCGATCACGTTATCGAAGACCGTGGAGCCTTGTCGACGCCGGCTTAGCCGAGGAGGACGCCCGTAACTCATGTTCCGTTTCGGAGACGAGAAGGGTCAACTCAAGTGCAGTTTCTGTGGGAAGTCGCAGGAACAAGTGCGCAAGTTGATCGCAGGTCCGGGCGTTTACATTTGCGACGAATGTATCGAGCTCTGCAACGAGATCATCGAAGAAGAGCTCTATAAGAACGTCGACGAGAATCTGCGGCTGCGCAACATTCCGAAGCCCAAAGAGATCAATCACATTCTCAATCAGTATGTGATCGGCCAGGAGCGCGCAAAGAAATCGCTCGCAGTTGCGGTGTACAACCACTATAAGCGCATCAACGCCGGCGGCACGGCCGACGACGTCGAGTTGCAGAAGTCGAACATCTTGCTCGTCGGTCCGACCGGCTCGGGCAAGACCTATCTCGCGCAAACGCTCGCGAAGATTCTCGACGTTCCGCTCGCCATGGCGGACGCGACGTCGCTCACCGAAGCGGGCTACGTCGGCGAAGACGTCGAGAACATTCTGCTCAAGCTGATTCAGGCGGCAGATTACGACGTCAAGCGCGCGGAGAAGGGCATCGTCTACATCGACGAGATCGACAAGATCGCGCGTAAGAGCGAGAATCCGTCGATCACGCGCGATGTCTCGGGCGAAGGCGTGCAACAAGCGCTACTCAAGATTCTCGAAGGGACGACGGCAAACGTTCCTCCGCAGGGCGGACGCAAGCATCCGCATCAGGAGTTCATCCAGATCGACACGACCAACGTGTTGTTCATCTGCGGCGGCGCGTTCGATGGGCTGGAGCGGATCATTGAATCTCGTGTTTCCGCGAACAACATGGGCTTCCGGGCGACACCGGAAGGAAAGAAAGACACGCGGACCGGCAAACTGCTGCAATCGCTGATGCCCGAGGATCTGCTGAAGTTCGGTTTGATTCCCGAATTCATCGGGCGTCTCCCGATCGTCGTGACGCTCGACGCGCTCGACGAACTTGCGCTCCGGCGTATCCTCACCGAACCGCGCAACGCGCTCGTCCGTCAGTTCCAGAAAATTATGAACATGGACGGCGTCGATCTGCAGTTCACGAAAGACGCGCTCGTTGCGATTGCAACGAAAGCACAAACCCGTAAGACCGGCGCGCGCGGATTGCGTTCGATTCTCGAAGAGACGATGCTCGACGTGATGTACGATCTTCCGTCGTTGCAAGGCGTGAAGAAGTGCATCATCAACAAAGACGTCATCGAGAAGAAAGATCCCCCGACGCTGATCTACCAAGAGCAGAAGAAAGAACCCGCCTAACGCAGCGTTGACCGGTTGAACGTGCCAGGATAAATCACGCAGTAAATCCGGGGAAGGACCCTGGCGCTCTCGCGAGCGTCCTTTCATTTACCGGCCGGTGGGAAGAAAACCCCCAAAAATCTGGACCAATTGCGCGAAAGGCATGGGCACCAGACGATTAGTAACGAGCCGATAACGTGAAATCTTACCTGGGTAATCGGTCGGACAGCGAATGCGAGCCGACAGCATTAATCCCGGCGTGGTGGAGTGCGTTTATGTTCCACGTGCTCAATCCGCGCCAGGTCTGCATGTACCTCTATCTTGCGATGTTGAGCGACAAAGGCGAGTGCAGTCCTACGATCGAGCAGATACGCGAAGATCTCGGACTCTACTCTCCGTCGATGGTGTTCGAAGCGCTTGCGGTACTCGAAGATTTGGCCTTCATCTCGCGAGAACGGCAATCATTTCCAGGCGTTCGCGCTAAGCGCAACGTCTACCGGCGTCCGCCATGCGAAGCGACGATCGTTCGATTGTTGGCTCGTGACCGGATCGACGGCGAGCTGCGGCCGAAGGGCGGGGGTTCACCCGCGTCGCAAGAGTCGCAAGCGCTCGTCATCGATGGCTTGCGCCTTACACTTGGAAGTGAGTACGAACGCTACGCTCGCGCGACGTCAACTGCGAAGCGCGACGTACTGGTTGAGATTCTCGAAGGCATTCTTTCGAATCGCGATGCGGAATAGGTCACCGGATATGTCGGAACAACTTGCGCGGATCGACGTTCAACAACACCAGGGAACGCCGGTGGTTTCCATCGCCGGCGACATCGATCTCTCGAATGCAAGTCAACTGCGCGACGCGCTCGAGCGCTTAAATCCGGCACAAGCCGTCGCAATCGACATGACACACTTAGCCTTCATCGATTCGACGGGGCTCAACACTATCGCGCAATACGGACGCCGTGTCCTCGATAGCGGCAAGGACGTCTACTTGATCGTTACGCGGCCGCCGCTCCGGAAAATCTTTGAAATTACGAGTCTCGATCAGCACTTTACCGTGCTGAAGTCGCTTGACGATCTTCCGTAGACCGGTATAGCGGCCGCGCCGGTACGCCGCCCACCAGTGCTCCCGGTTCGACGTCGTTGACGACGACCGCACCTGCTGCGATGACGGCGTGGTGCCCAATCCGCACGCCGGGCACGATGATCGCGCCCGAGTATATGAGGACATGATCTTCGATCGTCACCGGTGCCACGTCGACCGGTAGCGGCAGCGTCTCCGTTTGAGAAAGCGGAATCGGACGCCCCTGTTGCGTCGTGATGTGGACGTGCGCTCCCATATGGACGTTGTTTCCAATCATCAACCCGCCGCCGCCCCATAAGACGGTATATGGCCCGATTTCAACGTTGTCGCCGATATGAATGAAGCCGCGGCTGTTGTTAACCGTGCTCGGATTAAGGTAGGCGCCATGATCCAAGAACGTGCCGCGTCCCATCCGCACCCGTTCCATCCCGCGGACCGTGACTTTCGCTCCGAAAATCACTTCCGGGTAGGCGGCGCGCAGCTCGGCCTCGCTCATGGATTCGCGCAACAGAGAGTAGACCGCCCGTAGCGAGCGGGCAAGCGTGCGTGGACCCTTCACCTCACTATAATCATCCCGCACGCGTGGGCGCGGCTACATCGAGTTGGCCTAGCAACAAGGGCCGAGCGTCCCAAGCCCCATTGGGGGACCTGAATCTTTAGATTAGCAAGCATCAACGATACGATGCGTGCATGAAGGTGCATCGCCCGTCGTTTCGACCTGCTCCCCGGCCGCGTCCGGAACGAACGCGCTGAAGAGACTAGAAACCGTGCGCATCTCCGTCAATGGGCACCGCGGGATTCGCCCGCTGCTGCGAGCAGGTCTCTTCCTTGCAGATTGCATCACCGTCGCCGTTGCCCTTGCTATTGCTCCGATCGTCGGTGACATCCACACCGCGTCGCACCTGCAGCTCGGAATCGTCGGTGCGATGCTGTTGCTTTTCGGTGCTTACGTCCAATTCCGGTACGAAAGCGCTCGTACGTTCGACTTCCATGACGTCGTCCGGCTGCTCGTAGGAGCGATCGCCGGCGCGTTACTGGCGCTCGCGTTCGAGCAACTTCCCACGCCGCTTTCCGCCGCATCGGGGCGCCTGGTGGTTATCGCCGCTATGCTGGCTTTCGTGCTGCGAATGTTCGTGCGCATCGCCCTCGTGATGGGACGCACATGGTGGTATTTGCGCCGGCCCGAGGCGAAGCGCGTATTGATCGTCGGTCACGGCATCGCCGGACATCAAACGGCAAAAGCCATTCTGGAAGATCGAACGATGCCGATGACGGTCGTCGGCTGTCTTGAGGACGGCGTTTCCGATAAACGGATCGACGGCGTCCGCATCCTCGGAAAGATCCCCGATCTGCCGGAGGTCGTGCGCAAGCATTCTATTGATACGGTGCTGGTCGCAATCACCGGTTCGCCGCTCAACATCATTAATCACGTTCGCGAACTCGCGGCGCAGATGCCGGAGGAGAGCCGCCCGGGCGTCACCGTCGTGCCCGACGCAGCCGAGTTGTTGACCGAACGCGTGACGGTCTCGCGTATCCGCGACATTCGCTTGGAAGACGTCCTGAGACGCGATCCGGTCGTCATCGACACGGCCGGGATCCGGCCGCACCTCGAAGGTCAGGTCGTGCTCGTGACGGGCGCGGGTGGTTCGATCGGGAGTGAAATCTGCCGACAAATCGCCGGCTTCGAGCCGCAACAAATGCTGCTGCTCGGTCACGGCGAGAACAGCCTGTTCCTCATCGAGCGAGAGCTGCGCGAGCGGTACAACTTCGATCGCACGAAAATGATTCTCGCCGACGTCGCCGATCCGAGCGCCGTCCGGAACGTCTTTACCACGTATCGCCCGCGCGTCGTGCTGCACGCCGCAGCGCACAAGCACGTACCGATCGTCGAAGGCAACATCTGCGAAGCGGTGCGCAACAACGTGATCGGCACGAAAGTGGTCGCCCTTGCGGCAGCTGCGGCGGGATGCGCAAAATTCGTGTTGCTCTCGACCGACAAAGCCGTTAATCCGACGAGCGTGATGGGCGCAACGAAACGAATGGCGGAGCTCGTCTGTCAGTCGTTCGCGGGCGGCTCGGCAACCGAGTTCGTCTCGGTGCGATTCGGAAATGTACTTGGAAGCCGCGGAAGCGTCGTTCCGATCTTCAAACAACAAGTGCAAAAGGGCGGCCCCGTCACGATCACGCATCGCGACATGGTTCGCTACTTCATGACGATTCCGGAAGCAGTTTCACTCGTGTTGCAAGCGATGTCCATGGGCATCGACGGCGAGGTCTTCGTACTCGACATGGGTGCTCCGGTAAAAATCCTTGACCTCGCGGAGCAAGTCATTCGCCTTTCGGGACTCGAGCCATATAGAGACATCGAGATCCTCGAGAAGGGTATTCGTCCGGGCGAGAAGCTCTTCGAAGAGATTCTGACCGACGGCGAAGGGTTCACGCGCACCAGCCACGAGCGCCTCTTCATTGCGAAGCAGCAACGGCTGGATTATGCCCGACTAAACGACGGCATCGACCGTTTGCGCGCCGTCGTCCGGCGCAGCGATGCGCAAGGCGCCGTACGCATCCTCAAAGAGTTCGTCCCTGAATTTACTCCCGGCTTGCATCTTAACGGTGCTCCGCCACAGCCCGAGACGCAGACACAAGAAACCGTCAGCGTCGAGCGCTCTACCATTACTGACTTCATACTGACACCTGCAGAGGCTACTAGATCGTGAAACTCCTCGAAGCGTCATCGATACGCGCGTCCGCACTAAAGAAGAAGATCGTCGATCGCACAGCGGTCGTCGGCGTCGTCGGCATCGGCTACGTCGGGCTTCCACTTGCGGTCGAAAAAGCAAAAGTCGGCTTCGACGTGCACGGATACGACCGTAATCCGATTCGCGTCGATCAGCTCAAACAAGGCTTGAACTACATTCGCGACGTCGACGATCGCGAACTCGCCGAGATGGTCGAGAGCGGCAAATTGAGCGCTTCGACGGACTTCAGCTCGCTCGGACGTTGCGACTGCATCGTCATCTGCGTGCCGACGCCGCTCACGGCAAACAAAGAGCCGGATATCTCGTATATTAAAAACGTTGCGAACGAAATTGCCAAATATCTGCGTCCGGGACAACTGATCAGTCTCGAGAGCACGACGTATCCGGGAACAACGGAAGAAGTGCTGCTGAAGATTCTTTCGCAATCGGGATTGAAAGTCGGCGAGGATTTCTTCCTCTCGTTTTCGCCCGAACGCGTCGATCCCGGCAACGCGCGCTACACGACGAAGAACACAAATAAGGTCGTAGGCGGCGTCACGTCCGCGTGTCTCGACGTGGCCACGACGTTCTACCAACAGACGATACTCAACGTCGTGCCGGTTTCCTCGCCGAGAGTCGCCGAGATGACGAAAGTGTTCGAGAACACGTTCCGCGCGGTCAACATCGCGCTCGTCAACGAGATGACATTGCTCTGCGATCGTCTCGGCATCAGCGTTTGGGACGTGCTCGATGCAGCAGCGACCAAACCGTTCGGCATCATGCGTTTCGATCCGGGTCCCGGCGTCGGCGGACACTGCATCCCGCTCGACCCGTTCTATCTCGCGTGGAAAGCGCGTGAGTACGACATGAACGTTCGATTCATCGAACTCGCGGGCGAGATCAACTGGACGATGCCGTACTTCGTGCGCGAGAAAGTCATTCGCGCGCTCAATGCGCAAAGCAAGGCGATGAAGAATGCCGAGATCTTCGTGCTCGGGGTCGCGTACAAAAAAGACATCGAGGACTGGCGCGAATCGCCGGCGCTCAAAGTCATGGACATCCTGCGCAAGGACGGCGCGCGCATCGACTATTACGATCCGCACGTCCCGAGCTTCACCGACGAACACGGCGAAATGTGGCACTCGATCCCGCTCTCGAAGGAAATGCTCGAACGCGCCGATGCCGTCATTATTCTGACCGATCACTCCTCTCTCGACTACGCGCGCATCGTCGACAGCGCCAAGCTGGTCATCGATACGCGTAACGCAACCAAAGACGTGCGCGAAGGGCGCACCAACGTGGTGATGCTGTGAAAGTTGGTGTCATCGGCGCCGGTTATTGGGGCGCCAACCTGGTCCGCGTCTGCGCCGAACTCGGTATCTTGGAGAGCGTTTGCGACGCCAATGAAGCGGCGATCGCAAAAGTGGCCGAGCAGTACCCGGAAGTCGGTCTGGAATTCGATCTACCGTCGCTGCTCGAACGCGACATCGATGCGGTCGTGATCGCTGCGCCTGCGCCGCTCCACGCGGAACTCGCGCTCGAAGCGATCGCCTCCGGGAAGCACGTGTTCGTCGAGAAGCCGCTCGCCATGAGTGCCGACGATGCGGCAACCGTCGTGCGCGCCGCGCGCGCCGGCGGCCGGACGCTCTTCGTCGGGCACCTGCTGCTCTATCATCCCGCCGTGCGCCGCATGCTCGGGCTCATTGCGGAAGGCGCAATCGGAAACGTGCGCCACGTGCGTTCGCGCCGGCTCTCCTGGGGCCGTCTGCGCGCGCAAGAAAACGTGTGGTGGAGTTTCGCTCCGCACGATATCGCGGTGACGCTGGAGATCTTCGGCGGCGCGCCGGAAAGCGTCAGAGGAACGATGTCGGCATTCGTGCGCCCGCAGATCGCAGACTTCGCCCACGCGGATTTGATTTTCACCGGCGGACGTTCCGCTCACATTGAGGTGAGCTGGCTCGACCCGGACAAGGCGTCGCGGTTCGACGTGTTCGGATCGAAGGGCGTGCTACGCCTGACCGATTCGCGCGACGGCGCTCAGCTCACGCTCACCCCTTGCGGTGACCGCCACGGCGAGCGCGATCACATCGAGCTCTGGCGCGAAGAAACGCGCGATATTCCGTTCGCCGCATCCGAGCCCCTGTCCGCGGAGATGCAGGCGTTTATCGATGCCGTTACTGCGGGAACGCGTCCTATGACCGACGGCGAGGAAGGCTTGCGCGTCGTTCAAGTGCTCTCGATGCTCGCCGCAAACAACGAATTCGTTCACCCGTCATTGGAGGCCGTTAGTTGACCGTCATAGATCGCACCAAGCCGTATTTCGTGCACGAATCGTCGTACGTCGACGAACCGTCGCAGATCGGCGAGGGTACAAAAATCTGGCATTTTAGCCATGTCATGGCCAATTCGCGCATCGGCGAAAAATGCTCGATCGGACAGAACGTCGTCATCTCGCCGAACGTTACGATCGGAAACAACGTGAAGATCCAAAACAACGTCTCGGTGTACGAAGGCGTCGTCCTGGAAGATGACGTGTTCTGCGGCCCGAGCATGGTCTTCACGAACGTCACCACGCCGCGTTCCGGAACGCCGCGCAACACGGCGGCCGATTATGCGCCAACGGTCGTCAAACGCGGTGCGTCGATTGGCGCGAACGCCACGATCGTTTGCGGAAACACGCTCGGCGAATTCGCCTTTGTTGGTGCGGGGTCGGTCGTGACGAAAGACGTGCCGGCGTATGCGATGGTTTATGGAAACCCGGCTCGCGTCCGTGGCTATGCCTGCGAATGCGGAATCAAACTCACCTTTGCCGCCGATCGTGCCGCCTGCGAATGCGGACGTGCGTACGAGAAGTCGGACGAAACCGTACGGAGAAGCAAATGATCCCCATCCTTGATCTACGCGAGCAGTATCACGAACTCAAAAGCGAGATCGCGCGCGCGGTCGAAGAGGTTTTCGAAGGTGGCCATTTCATCAACGGGCCGAACGTGCAAGCGCTGGAAAAGGAAATCGCGCAGTACATCGGCACGGAGTACGCGGTCGGCTTGAACTCAGGCACGGATGCGCTGCATTTGGCGCTGCGCGCGCTCGATATCGGACCCGGCGACGAAGTGATCACGACGCCCTTTACGTTCGTCGCGACGACGGAAGCGATCGGGATCGTCGGCGCAACGCCACTGTTCGTCGACATCGACCCGGCAACGTTCAACATGGATCCGGCACTCATCGAAGCGGCGATTACGCCCCGCACGAAGGCGATTTTACCCGTGCATCTCTACGGCCGTCCCGCGCCGATGCGCGAGATCATGGCGATTGCGAAGAAGCACAATCTTGCCGTCGTCGAGGACTGCGCGCAGTCGATCGGATCGACGATCGAGGGCAAGAAAACGGGCTCGTTCGGCGACGTCGGTTGCTTCAGTTTCTTCCCGTCGAAGAACTTAGGGGCATACGGCGATGGCGGCATGGTGACGACCAACCGAAAAGATCTCGGGGATCGCATGCGCAGCCTGCGCGCGCACGGCGGACGCGTGAAGTACCACCACGAGGAACTGGGCGTCAACAGCCGCCTCGATGAGGTGCAAGCCGCAATTTTGCGCGTCAAGCTGCCGCATCTCGATCGCTGGATCGAACGGCGCCGCGCGAACGCGCAATGGTATGGTGAGAATCTTCGAGACTTTGCAAACGTTCCGGGCGAAACGGAAGACTCGCTTCACGTCTATCATCAGTACACGATCCGCGTGCGCGACCGCGACCGCGTGCAGCAGCAGCTGAAAGACGCGGGCGTCCAGACGATGGTGTATTATCCGGTGCCGCTGCATCTGCAAGAAGTTCACCAGGCGCTAGGACAGGGCGAGGGGACGTTTCCGCACTCGGAGCAGGCAGCGCGTGAAGTGCTCTCTCTGCCGATGTTCCCGGAGCTGAGCGCGGAGCAGCGCGAAACGGTACGCAAAGCATTACGCGAAGCGTTAGCAGCGGAGGTCGTCGCCTAAGTCATGCGAGTCTTAAGCGTCGTCGGCGCGCGGCCTCAATTCGTGAAGGCCGCGCTCCTCTCGCGCGAGTTTCGTGCGCGCGGAATCGACGAACGACTCGCGCACACGGGGCAGCATTACGACGAGCGCATGAGCGACGTTTTTTTCACCGAGTTGCAACTACCGCCCCCGCATTGGAATCTCGGCGTCGGATCCGGCTCCCACGCGGAGCAAACGGCACAGATGATGACGCGGCTCGAGCCGATCGTGCTCGAATGCGATCCCGATTGCGTGCTCGTCTACGGCGACACGAACAGCACGCTCGCGGGTGCGCTCGTGGCCGCGAAGCTCGGCGTTCCGCTCGTTCACGTGGAGGCCGGACTCCGTTCGTTCGATAAATCGATGCCGGAAGAGGTGAATCGACTCGTCGCCGATCGCGTCGCCGATCTGTTGATGGCGCCGAGCGCGTCATCGGCGCGGCAGCTCGAGAGCGAAGGCATCACCGCACCGGTCGAAGTCGTTGGCGATCTCATGGTCGATCTCGCGCTGCTTGCGGCGGATCGTCTGCCGGCGCATCCCGCGATTCTGGACCGGTTCGACTTGCAACATAAGGCTTTCGGCGTCGCGACGATTCACCGCGCGGGAAATACCGACAATACGGCTGTTTTCGCGCGCCTGATCGCGGGCTTACGTAAAGCCGGCATGCCGATCGTCTTTCCCGTTCATCCGCGCACGCGTCCGCTCGTCGAAGCGTTCCGCGTCGGCGCCGGCGACGGCATCACCACGTGTGAACCGCTCTCCTACTTGGAAATGCTTGCGTTGCAACAGCACGCGCGTATGGTACTCACGGATTCCGGCGGGATGCAAAAGGAGTGCATCACCCTCGGGACTCCGTGTGTAACGTTGCGCGATCGTACGGAATGGGTCGAAACGCTCACGGACGATTGGAACGTGATCGCGGGAAGCGATCCCGCCGCGATCGCGCGCGCGGCGCAGCGAGCGACGCCCTCCGAGCGCATCTTCCCGTTCGGCGCCGGCGACAGTGCGCGCCGCATCGTCGACGCGATGCTGGCGCATATCGCCGTCGCAGACCGGACGGAACCGTGCGTGTCCTAATCCTCACGCAATACTATCCGCCGGAAATCGGCGCGCCGCAGATGCGCCTCGCAGCGTTTGCGCGCGAGCTTCGTATTCGCGGCCATGACGTCGAGGTCGTGACTGCGATGCCGAATCATTTGACCGGACGCGTTCACAAGGAGTATCGCGGGCACGTCTACATGTCGGAGACCATTGACGACGTCCGCGTTCATCGCACGTGGGTCTACGCCGCGACGGGAACGGGCATCAAGCGGATCCTCAATTATCTCTCGTTCACATGCAGCTCTCTGATCGGCCTTGCGAAAGCAGGACCCGCCGACATCGTATTCGTGGAGTCGCCCCCGCTGTTTTTGAGCATTCCAGGATGGATTGCGGCGCGGGTGCGGCGAGCTGCAATGATCTTCAACGTCTCGGATTTATGGCCCGACTCGGTGCGGGAGCTCGGCGTCATGAACGACGGTATCGTGATGCGCATCGCTGAGATGCTCGAAGCGTGGTCGTACCGCCGCGCGAGCGTCGTCAATGCCGTGACCGAGGGGATCGCGACAGCGCTGCGCGATCGCAAACGCGTTCCCGCGGAAAAGGTGCGGTTCTTTCCAAACGGGATCGACATCGATACGTTCGTTCCGCAGGTCGGAAGCGCCGCGCTTGCGCGCGAACTTCAACTGCGCGGCCGTCCCGTGTTCATCTATGCCGGCACGCACGGCATCGCGCAAGGACTCGACTCCGTGTTGAGTGCGGCAAAGCTCATGCAGGAAGAAGCAGACATCGTCTTCGTCGGATCCGGGCCCCTGAAACCGTCGCTCGTGCAGCGCGCGCGCGCTGAAAACATCACCAACGTCCGCTTCGTCGACCCCGTGCCACTTTCAGCGATGCCGGAATACTTCTCGATTGCGACCGCGTCGATCGTACCGCTCGTCAATAATCCGCTGATGCGCGGCGCGCGGCCGTCGAAGATGTTCCCGTCGCTTGCATGCGGCGTACCGATTCTCTACTGCGGCGAAGGTGAAAGCGCCGCGCTGATAAGCGACGCCGGCGCCGGCGTCGTGGCGCCGCCGGAAAATTCGGAAGCAATCGCCGCGGCGATGCGCGCGATCGTCCGCGATCCCGTTCGGCGCGCCACGATGTCGCAGAACGCACGACGGCTCGCCGTCGAACGCTTCGCGTGGGGTTCCATCGTCGAAGAGTGGCTGCGCTCCATCGACGGTGCACCGCACGGACGACGGCGACGGAACACCATCGCCGCATTCCGCTGAGCAAGAGGCGCCGGGGTTCGGCCGGCGCCTCGTTGCATCATCAGCGCACGATCAGCAGCGCTGAAGCGGGCGCGACGTACGTGCTATTCGGGATGAATCGCACGGCCGTTAGCGAGAGGGTTCCACGGTTCGGAATATTCGTACCGATCAACTCCACGCGATGCGTGTACGTTTGATGCAGCCATGTGGAACGAACGACTACGTTTCCGCCGGTTCCGTTGACGATTGCGGCGCACGGGCCGATCGCCGAGCGGTTGTAATAGCAGGAACGGAACTCGCGACGATACACGTTCGATGCAACTTGAACGGAGGTTGCACCGGCAGTGGTCATCGTCTGAATCGGCGAACTCGGATAGATCGAGTCCTCCGGATAGACCGGGAGATTCTCGGTGTATTCTTCGAGATTCGGCCATACGATGGTGTGTCCGTTGCTATAGCCGAGCCATATAACCCCGGTCGTGAGCGTGCGTGCCGCGATCAGTGCAGGGATGTTTCCGGCGAGGCCGCCGTCGCTCAGTAAAACAAACGACGCGTTCGGAATTGCGTTGGCTTGCGCCATCGCATTGAGGACCGACGCGAACATCGTCGGTCGCGCTTTCCCCGCACTAACGATGCAGCCTTCGCATACGGCGCCATTGAAGTGAGGGCTCGAGGGAATGATGTTGAGGTCGTTCGCGCGTCCATCGCTAAAGTTGACGCCATTGAATACGCCAAGCATCGCGGTGCCGTTTGGATGGGTCAGCGATGTTGCAAGCGCACCGTGTTCTGCAATCACAGCGGCGTCGTTTCGTATTTCTTGCGTAGCCGTGCAAATTCGGCCCGCGCAGAAACCGCCGCCAGGTCCATAGAATTGTGATGAAACCTTCCCGCTCGTATCGTCGAGGAAGAATTCATCAAAGCCGGCCGCGTACGTGTGCAGGTACGAGGCGTAGTACGAACGCACGCCTGCATTCAACGTGTTCATTGCATACACCGGAACAGTTACGGTTCCAGAGGAACACCTGGCATTGTATGTGCCGTGGATGCGATGCGAGCTGGTCGAATATCCCAGCAAGTGGACGTACCAGCTCTCTTGCGCCGACGCTTTAAGTTTGCGAGCAGTCGACGATCCGCACGACGAGGTGTCGTAGAAGAAGTGCGGATTGAAATAAAAGACCGACTTGCATGTACTCGAGCCCGCGCAGTCTGCGACGGCTTTTGTATTGCCAAGTCCGCCTTGCGCAAAGCTGACGTATGCCCGGATTTGCGCGGCGGTCGCGTGCGCACCGGTTGAGGCGTATTCGTCATAGGCCCACACTGGAATGTGAGCCGGAATGGTGGTTGCTTCGGTGATGGAGTCCGGCGATTCGCCGGTGGAGAGTGGTGTGCCGGCCGCGGTTGCGGCCTGAGAATCGAGGGGACTACTTACTACGTTTTGGGGTTGGGCGCCTGAGTCTTGAGATTGGGTGGCTGTATCAGGCGGGAGAGTGGTCTGTTGCCCTCCACTACAAGCCGTGAGTAGAGCGACGAGTGGAAGAGCATGCTGAAACAGACGGGTGCGGCTCACGTGGCCTCCTCATCTTTTGGCGTAGCATGGTGAGGCGCCGCGATGGGAGTATTGTCCGCGGACGCCTTCGCGCAGGGTAAGGGCTCGATTAGAACGCGTCAACGAACGGGAGGCCGCTCGTTCGCCCGTACACGGGCGCTTTCATGCGTAAAAGGGTGCAAACACGGTGCGAGCGTCGCACAATGTTTGCACCCTCTTAATACTACTGTTGTGCGGTTTAGCGAACGAGCAGTATTGCCTGGGCCGGGCCAACGTACGTTGAGTTGACTCGGAAGGCGGTGCTGGTGAGCGCGATCTTGCCGCCGCTCGGAATGTCGCCGCCGGTCATTGCTAGGCTGTGCAGGTACGTCTGATGCAGCCACGTGGACTTCACGACGACGTTTCCGCCGGTCGAGTTCACGATCGCCGCGCACGGGCCGATTGCGACGCCGGCATTGTAACAGGTGCGGAATTCACGACGGTATACGCCCGATGCAACTTGAATGGAGGTTGCACCCGCGGCGGTCATTGTTTGAATCGGAGCTGTCGGATAGAGCGAATACTCGGGGAAGACGTTCAGGCTTTGCGACGTCGCTTCGAACGCCGGCCATGCCACGAAGTGACCAGCCGTATAGCCGAGCCATGTAATACCGAGGCCGACTTTGCGCTCTTCGATCTGCGCGGCGCTGCCGGGAGCCGCTTCACTCGTGCTCAGAAGAACCGTAGAATCGTTGGGAATGGCGTTCACTTGCGCGATCGCGTTCAGCGTCGACGCATACATCGTCGGACGCAGTGTGCCGTTGCTCACGACACAGCCTTCACAGACGGCGCCGAAGAAGTTCGTGCTGTCACGGAGGATCGATAAGTCGTTGGGCTGTCCTGACGTAAAGTTCAGCCCGTTGAACACACCCTGCATCGCGGTGCCGTTCGGATGTTTTAGGGCGTTCGCGAGCGCCGCGTGCTCTTCGGCAACGGACGCGTCGGTCTGCATCTCTTGCGTGATCGAGCAGATCTTGCCGGCGCAGAAGCCGCCGCCCGGTCCATAGAACTGCGTCATGACTTTGCCGCTCGTGTCGTCCATGAAGAAGTAATTGAACGATCCGGCATTCGCTTTCATATATGCCGAGTAGAAGTTCTTCACACCGGTACTGAGCGTGTTCATCGCATAGACGGGCGAGGTCGTGCTGCGGCCGTTACACGTCTTCGAGTACGTTCCGTGCGCGCGGTGCGCCGAGTCAGCGTACCCCTTCAAGTGAACGAACCACGATTCGCTGGCCTCTGCAGCGATGCTCTTCGCGTCGCCCGAGAGACCGCACGCGGCCGTATCGTAGAAGAAGTGCGGGTCAAAGTAAAAGACTGATTTACACGTGCTGCCGGCGCAATCGGCGACGGCTTTCGCATTTCCGAGGCCGCCTTGTGCGTAGTTGACATACGCACGAACTTGCGCTGCTGTGCCTCTCGCGCCAGATCCCCAGTACTCATCGAACGCCCAAACGGGCATGTGAGCGGGAATTCCGGCGGTCACGGCTGGTGCGGCCGTCAGAGCTTGCGCGTTAATCGCGGATCCATTCATAGATCCGTTCGTCGGGGCCGTTTGGGCTGTTGGGTCGCTCGAGGTCGCTGCCGATGTCGCTTGCGTCTGATCTTGCGGTTGCGGCAGGCCGGAAGCCTGAGCTCCCGAGTCGACGGCCGCCGGATTGGCGGCGGAGGGGGTAAACTGCGATTGTTGGCCTCCGCTACACGCCGCAAGCATTGCGAACGTGGCGGAGAGCAGCAATAGACGGGTGCGGCTCAAAAAAGCCTCCTCATCAATGGCGTAGGGGGTTTGTCGCGAGCACCGGGTGGGAAGGATGGCGGGTGCGGCGCCCTTCGCGAGGTTACGGATTCGGGATAGATAGCGTCAACTGCCTGTGGCACGGCTGCACGCCGGGCGGGCGGGCACCCCGCATGCGAGAAATTCATTAAAAAGCAACCGGACGCACGAATAATCTTTGCATCCGCTTTACGAAAGTGAAGACCGCCGTCGCGTGGAGGCAACGGCGGTCTCGTTGCGTGCTGCAAGCGTTCGCCTAGCGCACGAGGAGGATCGCCTGGGAAGGCCCGATTGTGGTGACGTTCGGGCTGAACGTTTGCCCTGTCAGCGTCATCGTTCCCCCGCTCGGGATATCGCCACCCATCAGCTGCACGGTATGTCCGTACGTCTGCTGGAGCCATGCGGAGCTGACGGTAATCGTGCTCCCCGTGCTGTTGACGATGGCCGCGCAGGGGCCGATCGCGGCGCTCGCGTTATAGCAGTTGGCGAACTCGCGGCGATAGACGCCGGCGACGACTTGCAAGTTGGCCGCCCCGCTCGTCATCGTTTGCAGCGCCTGCGTCGGATAGATTGCTTCCTCGGGGAAGACTTCGAGATTTTGCCCGTTCGATTCGAGATCCGGCCAAACGATGGTCTGTCCATCCTTGAAGCCGAGCCACGCGACAGCGTACGTTACGAGCCTTTGCGCGATTTGTGCGGTGCTGCCCGGTGCCGATGCACCGCTGCTGTATTCCACGAAGGACTCGTTGGGAACCGCATTCGTTTGCGCCATTGCATTGAGCACCGACGCGTACATCGTCGGTTTGAGCGCGCCGCCGCTCACGAGGCAGTTCTCGCACACACCGCCGATAAAGTGCGAGCTCGACTGCATGACGTCGATATCGTTTGCGTAGCCTTTGGTGAAATTGTAGCCGTTGTAAACACCCTGCATCGCCGATCCGTCGGGATGCGTCAATGCCGTCGCGATCGCACCGTGGCCCGAAACAACCGCAGCATCATTCGCCATCTCTTGCGTGCTTAGGCAATAATGGTTTACCGCGTGCTGACAGAAGCCGCCGCCGGGACCGTAGAACTGCGTGAGGACTTGGCCGCTCGTGTCGTCCATGAAGAAGTCATCGAAGTTGCCGGCGTTTGCGTGCATGTACGACTGGAAGAACGCCTGAACGCTCGGATTTAGTGAATCCAGTTCGTAGACGGGAATCGTTTTGCCGGCACCGTTGCACGTCTTCGTATAGCTTCCGCGAACGCGATGCGCCAAGTCGCTGTAGCCGGATTCATGAACGTACCAGCTCTCATTGTCTTGGCTGAGAAGCGACGCGAGTTCGCCCGTCGGCGTCGCGCACGACGAGGAATCATAGATCATGTTGGGGTCGAAGTAGAAGACGGACTTACAGATGCCTGAGCCGCTGCAATCGGCGACCGCTTTTGTATTTCCGAGACCGCCTTGCGCGTAGTTGGCGTACTGACGCACTTGCGCTGAACTGGCCTTCGCGCCTTGCGCCCAATACTCGTCATACACCCACGTCGGAATGTGCGCGGGAGGCGCGGTGCCTGCCGGCGTTGGAGGAGCGGTCGCAAACGGCGTTGCGGTCGGAGCGGCGGTCGGCTGCGGCGGCGGCGTCGCGGCGGCGGTGTAGGTCACCGACGTTGCCTGGATGCCGGCTGCGCAGGAGCCCGACCCCGTGGCCTGGATCGGCATCCCCTTCGTAACCGGGTAACCGAAGTACGGATAGAACGCGGTCGTGCTGCCGTTGTAGTACACGTAGACCGTCGAGCAGCCTGCGGTTTTAGTGCTGACCGTAAACTTCTTGACGTCGGCTGTCGCGACAGTGCCGGTGATCGTCACGGCCGCGGGCGAGGGCGACGGAACGGGGCTGTCCTGCGCCGTGCTCTGCCCTGGAACAGTCGGCTGCGCGCCCGGCGCAGTCGCGCTGAATTGCGACGCGTTTCCATTCGGGATGACCGATGATCCGCCGCCTCCGCCGCACGCGGTAATCATCGACGCGAGCGCTGCAAGCGAGACGAGCGATCGGTAATGGCCCGCCCATGGTTTCGAAAATGATCCCTTCAACACGATTCCCCTCCTCGGCGGCAGCCGGGCTGTCGGCAGTCTCCGTAAAGTCATCGTGAATTCAGGCGTGCATAATAGTCTCTTTACACACACATAACGATTTCTTCGTTGTTTTATCGTCTTAGTCCGCAACGGACTAGCAAGCATGCGGCTCTCTGCTCGCCAAGCGCATAATCCAAACTATGCCAATAGACGGAACGTACAACGAAAGCTGTAACGGCATATCCGTCAGGTGCTTCGGTCCTTCAAGCGCATGCGTCATTTGCGTCGGCGCTCAAGTATATGAACGGATCTCCGATGGAGTTTTTCTTCAACGGCATCGGCGTGAGCCGGAACGACGACGAAAAACGTGCAACTGCGCAACGCGAGCTCCGGACGGACATACGATCGTCTTTCCAGACTTCGAGCACACGACGCAAAATCTCGCGGTGTGGCCGGAAGACATGATCTACCCCGGCGGTGCGCTGCAGTCGATGGCGACGGGCGCATCGGACATCTCCGTCGCGAGCGGCGTCTACCGTCGCAAGTTTCACCTCGTGCTTCAACAATCGCGTTGCGATCGGGCCGTGCGCGGCGATCGTCAACGCGTCGCACGCGGTGGTCACGGTCTCGAGCGCGTGGCTGCAGCAAACCTACGGCCATGCGATCGCATCGCAGCCGGTCAAGCGCTATTACTCGCGCAGTAATCTAGCGGAAGATTGGGTAAAGGCACGATGAGATGCGTACTCATCGTGCCTTGCTGCTTTCCTATTACACGCCGCCGCGCCCGGGCGTAGCGACGACGCGGACGCGGCAGCTGTTGCGCTATCTGCCGCGAGCCGGATGGGACGTTACGGCCGTGACTCCGCGGCTCGACGGCGCCGATCGCAGTGTAGTGCAAACGAACTACTTTGACGTCGTCGGCTCGATGAAGCGGCTTGTCGGCATCGGAGATCGCAGCACGCACGAAGCGCTCGGCACGGCGCCGGCCGCTGACGGCAGCCGGAAAACGCTGCGCCAACGCGCGATTTCGCTCGGCTATGCGATAGTAACGTATCCCGACGCGCAAGTCGGCTGGTTTGCGCACGGACGACGAGCGGTGCGCGAACTCTTGGCGCGCGAGCACTACGATGCCGTCATCTCATCGGCGCCTCCGTTCACCACGAATTTGATTCTCGCGTCGCTCAAACTCGATATCCCGTGGATCGCTGATTTTCGCGACCTCTGGGCGGACGGCGACTATAGCCGCTCCGCATTCCGCAATGCGCTCGATAGCGTGCTGGAACGCTGGACACTCGGGCATGCTTCCGCAGTGACGACGATTACGCCGAAGATGGCGGACGTCGTTCGTAAGCACCGGCCGGGAACGATCGTCGAAACGATTCCGAACGCGTTCGATCCGGCGGAGTGGGAACGGGTTCCGTTTGAACGCGAGAACCGCGCAACGTTCCTCTACGCGGGGCAGCTCTTTGGCGGGAAACGGGATCCGCGTCCGCTCTTTCGCGCCGTACGCGCGTTACTCGATCGCGGTGAGCTGGCGGCCGAGGATCTTTGGCTCGATTTCTATTCTCCGCGCGAACCGTGGCTCGATGCAGCAATCGCGGAAGCCGGCCTCGCCGGTATCGTGCGCGTGCACGGGACGGTTCCTCGCGATGACGTTCTCGCCGCGGAGCGGCGCGCGGACCGTTTGATCGTCCTTCTTTGGGACGCGGCAAACGCGGGTGGGATCGCGACCGGAAAAATCTTCGAGTACCTGGGCGCTCGGCGCGAAATTCTCGCAATCGGCGGTCCGCCGCAAAGTGCGGTCGACGAAATTCTCACGAGAACGAACGCTGGTGTCCGAACGCGCGATTATGCGGTGCTCGAGGCTGAAGTGCTTCGCACGGTTCGCGAACATCGCTCCGCGGCGACTCGCATTCTCGATGCCGAATCGCTGCGCTGCTACGATGCGATGACGATGGCGCAGCGATTCGCCGACCTGCTCAACGTGTGTACGTCTGCACGAGATCGCGCGTCCACCGCTCTAAGCTGAAACGCTCGAGGATGCGATCGCGGCCCTCACTTAGCCCATTGTAGCTAAGCGCAGCCTCGATCGCAGCAGCAAGCGACGACGCGTTAGCGCGCGGAAAGATATGCGCGTCGGCGCATCCGCCGAGCATTTCGACCACCGGTGGAATGTCGCTCGCCGCGACCGGCAGCCCGCACGATGCGGCCTCCGACAGCACGAACCCTGAACCTTCGCCGAAACTTGGAAATGCGAGTGCGTCGGCCGCCCAATAGAGGGGCCGCGTATCGGCCACGCGCGGCACGCGCACGACATTGTGCTCGCGCCTAAATTCAGCCCAGTCGTCATCGTTGCCGCCGTTGAGCAGCAGCGTTACGTTTTGCACCGAACGCATCGCTTCACGTAAGACGCTGCCGCCTTTGATCGGCGTACGATCGAAGAAGAGCAACACGCGCGCGTCGGCCGGTACGCCGAGCATGCGTCGTGCTTCCTCTCGCATCGCCGCGGTCGCGGGACGGAAGCGCTCGGTGTCCGTACCGTTTGCGACGACGCGAACGCGACGCGCGGGAGCACCGCGATCGAGAACTTCTTGGCGCACGCCTTCGGAGACGCACAACCATTCGCTCACGTTCATGCCTACGATCTGGTACTTGATTCGCGCGCGCAATTCGGCCTTGAGCGAGACGTCTTCGCGAACGGAATGAACGTGCCATAGGACGCGCGAGCGAGTCGCGGTCGCAGCCGTGATGTCGAACGTCGTAAAGTGCGAGTGGATGACGTCGGGTCGCAGCGCGCGTAATTCCGACGCGACGTTCCATTTATTGTCGACGATGCGAAGATCGATGCCGCGAGCGCGCATCTCCGCGGGCCACGTGGCGCCCGGTTGCGCGCGCGCGATCACGACGAAACGATCGCCGGCGGCCGAAACGGCATTGGCGAGATGCGCCAGGGCGGGAATGAAACTGCCGCCCGTCGCTCCACCGTAATCGATTACTTGCGCAATCGTTCTTGTTGCCATGCGTTAACGGATGAGCAGAATGGCGTGGCCCGGGGCGAGCGTTACCGCGCTCGGCGCGCTCGTGAAATCCAGCGATCCTCCGTTTAGACTATCGCCGCCGCGGAGTTGCAATGCATGGTCGAAACGATTGCGAAACCAACTGGAACTCACCGTCACCGGCGCAGCAGAACCGTTCACTACCGCGGCGCACGGACCGATGGGCCGGCTATTGTTGAAGCACGCGTTGAACTCGCGGCGCCAAACGAGCGGTGCAACTTGGAGTTCGCGCGAGCTGTCGTTCATCGTTTGCAGCGGTCCAGCCGGATAGATATTGTCTTCGGGCCACACAGCGAGATTACGGGTGTTGTACTCCAAGTTCGGCCACACGATCGTCTGTCCGGGCTTGAATCCGAGCCACGCCATCGCCGTCGTTACCAGCCGCTGCGCAATTTGGTCGTCGCTGCCCTCCGGCGATGCACCCGTGTTCAACTCGACGAACGATACGCGCGGCATCTTGTTGACCGCGGCCATGGCATCGAGCACTTTCGCGTACATCGCGGTGCGCAGCGTTCCGGTTGCCACGACGCACCCTTCACAAATCGCGCCGACGAACTGCGAGTTGCTGAGAAGCGCGATGCGCGGCCCTTCCGGTCCAAAACCGACACCGTTGTAGAAGAATTTCATCTGCGATCCGTTCGTCTTGCGCAATGCGTTGACAAACGTTTCATGCGCCTGCTGCAAGGAGCGGTCATCCGCGATCTCCGCAGTGGACGTACAAATACCGTTGGGCATGCCGATTGCTTCCTTGCAGAACCCGCCGCCCGGTCCGTAAAACTGCCGGTCCATCGTCGTGCTGGTATCGTCCATGTTGTAGAAGTCCCACGAATCGGCATTGCGACGCAGGTAGTCGCGGAAGAACGCCGCCACCTCCGGATTGCTTTGATTGACCACATACACGGGAACTTGCAGCGGCGTGCCTTTGCAATTTTGTGTGTACGTTCCGTGCACGCGGTGCGCTTTATCTTGCGTTCCCGGCAGATGCACGAACCAGCTCTCACGTGCCGCCGCGAGAAAATCCTTGGACGCGGAGAACGGGCACACCGAGCTGTCGTAGACGAACGCCGGATTGAAGTAAAAGACCGACGAGCAGCCACCAGATCCGGCGCAGTCCAACTGTGCTTTGTTGTTGCCGAGTCCGCTTTGCGCATACGTCAGGTAGCGGCGAACTTGGTCAGGCGAAGCGTTTGAGCCCTGCGCGTATCGCTGATCGTAGGCATAGGTGGGAATGTGCGGAGGAACACGCGCCGGCACGCTCGCGTTGCTTTGCGCGACGGTTTTCGCTGCACTCTTGTCCGAAGCGTTCGCGCAAGAGCCGGTCGCAACGATCGCGAGTGCGAGCAGAAGGAGGCCGACGCGCTTCATGCCGCACGCCGCGCGCGAAGGCGTTCGTAGAGATCCACATGGAGCCGCACCGTGTTCGAAATATCGTATTCGCGGCGAACCATCGCTTGGGCGCGATCCGCGACATCGCGCGCGGATTCATAGTCGCCGGCGATTGATTCCACGCAACCGGCGAGGGTTTCCGGACGCCAATCCGCACTGATCGAGCCGCACGTGCCGTCGCGCAGCATGTCGCGAGAACCGATCCACGGTGTCGTCAGGACCGGAACGCCGGCGCTCATTGCCTCCAACAGCGCCAGCGGCATGCCTTCGGTGTGCGACGGCATGATCACGAGATTCGCTCCCGGCAAGAGACGTGCAACATCGTTGCGATATCCGAAAAATCTGACGTAATCGTTGAGGCCGCGCTCGCGTACCAATTGCGTGAGCGCGGGACGGTCGTTGCCTTCGCCGAGGAAGAACAGACGCACGCGCCGGCGCAGCGCGGGATCGAGGCGCGCGAGCGTTTCGATGGCGAGGCGCTGGTTCTTGACTTTGTGCAAGTTGCCGAGTTGCACGATCGCAAAGATGCCCGGCTCCGCACCGAGGCGCTTCCGGCCGTCGATAACGGCCGTCGCCGTTGGAATCGGACCGTGCGTTATTCCGTTCGGGATGATCGCAACTTTGCGCGGATCGAGCCCTTCGTAGCGCGCTAAAAACCGGCCCTGTTCTTCCATGAAGGTGACGATTGCCGCGCTCGCGCGGTTCAGCACGCGATCGGCGATGCCCGAGCCCGGAACGCGCATGCTCGGGTCGCAGGGTGAGTGTTCCGTTCGCGTGATTGTCGGCACCCCAGCTGCGATCGCTGCCGCGCGTCCCCAATAATTGCCGTTGTGCATGTGCGTGTGCACGATATCCGGGCGCCACGATTTCATCGTCGAGATCATGCGCGGAAAGAATCCGGCATCGTACCGGCCTTTGCGTGAGACCTGAAGAACCTCAACCTTCGCCGATGCAATTTCGTGCGGAATCGCGGACGGGTACACGGCCATCACGGCGCATTCCACGCCTTCCTGTGCAATGCGCGGGACGAGTTGCGCGACAAAACGTTCGGCGCCTCCGCCGGTTAGCCCGGTGATGACGTGTAGTAGCCTCATGCCGGTATCTCCATTCCTCTCAACGTAACTAAACGATCCGCCCGTTCCGCGACGATCTGTGCCGCCAAGGCCTGCGCGCACGACGCTGCCTCGAAATCGGTTTCGATGCGCGCACGCGCCGAGGTCGCGAGGCGTTGCCGCAGGGCGCCGTCTTGCGCGAGTGAGACGATCGCGCCGGAAAGCGCGTCGACGTCGCCCGGTTCACAGAGGAGGGCATTGCCGTCGTCGGCGAGCTCGGTCACCGCGCCCGAACGCGTTGCGATCACCGGCAAGCCGTTGGCCATCGCCTCCATCAAAAAGACGGGAATGCCTTCGCGCTGCGACGGTCCTTCGTCGAGGCTCGTCAGAATCGCCCCGTCGAATTCACCTGAGGCCATTCGCTCGAGCAGTCGATCGTGCGCAACGACACCCTCGAACCGCGCCGATTCGCATAAACCGAGGTCGGCTGCGCGCGTTTCGAGCGCGCGGCGCAAGGTTCCGTCGCCCGCAAAGGTGACGCGAACGCGAGCGCGCCCGATCGCGCGAGAAAGTGCCTGCAAAAGAATGTCATGCCCTTTGACCGGCTCGAGATTCGCCGCGCAAAGCAGATGCAATTCGGTACGGGGCGGTAGCACGCGCGGCGCCGGTGGAACCATCACGCCTAAATGAATAACGCGCACCGGCGATGTCGCGCCGAGTGCAGACATGACGCGCTGCGCGCCCTGTCGCGAGATGCACCGAATGAACCGCGCGTCACGCATGAACCCGGCGTTTGGCGTTCCGATGCTTTTCAAATTGAAGTCGACGAGATCGTACCGATGTCCCGTTGCGCTCCACGGAATCCCGCGCAGCTGCGCGACGACGTAGGCGATCGTTGACGGCGTGGTCAGCCAGTAGCCGTGAACGTGGTCGACGCGCTCGGCGCGCGCAATGCGCGCCGCCGCGAGTGCTGTCGGAAAGATAAGTGCATTCTTGACCTTTGCATGGAGCGAGCAAGGCGCTCTGACGACCGTTGCAAATGCCCGAGCCGCTGCGACGGGATGGTGAAGAAACTCCCCGAGCGCCGAGCGCAACACTGATGGTGAAAGCAGACGCATGCGAATCGCGTTCGGTTCCAACTGCGCAACGGCAAGCGGTTCGCGTGTAGGCAACGCCGGCAACACGACGACGTCGAACTGCTTGGAGAGCTGCGCAATCTCTTCGACCAAAAACGCTTCCTTCGGTCCGAACGGAAAGCGTGACGTAACGAGCAAGAGTTTCATGCGGCGCGTTTGAGCCGGCGAAGAATCGAGCCGCTCGCGAGCACGTACGCCGTTATATCGCTCCAGCGAGGCATAAGCAGCACGGAGAGTCTCAAGCGTGCGACGCGCGTGAAGTACACGATCGCAATCGTTTGTCCCGTGACATAGCCCAGTGTCGATCCGAGCGCTGCGCCGACCAGGCCGAGGCGCCCGACGAGCAGATAACTGACGACGACGCAGATAAGGGCGGATAATCCCGCGAGCATCATCGGAACTTGCGGCCGGCCAAGCCGGATGGTGAAGAAGGTTGACATCGGACTGCCGAGCGACATTGCGAAGACGCCGACGAGCAATACGCGAAACGCCGGAATCATCGGCAAAAATGCGTGGCCGTAGAGCAAGCCGACAGCAATCGGCGCGATGACCCAGAGGGCGGCGCAAGTGATCGACGCGATGATGACGTTGTTGCGCACGAGTCTCGCCGTGAATTCTGCGGCGGCGTTCGATGATTCCATCCCGCCGATCTGTGGCGAGCTGACGTTGGCGGTCACCTGAGTGACGGCGAGCAGCATCTCCGCGGCCGTCACCGCGAGCGTGTACATGCCGAGGAGCGTCGGACCGGCGAGCGCGGCGACGATAAAGACGTCCGCGCGGTAATTGAGCAACGAGATCAGCGACACGGCGCCTACACGCAGGGCATAACTCAGGAACTCGCGCGTTGCAACCGGAGCCGCAGGCATCGAGCGCGATCTTCGCAGCATCCACACGAGTGCGCCGAATGCGAAAAGATCTTGACCGCACACCCACGACGTAATGGCCGCTTGCGGCCGGTGACCGAGTAGCGCGAACGCTGCGATCATCAACCCCAAGAGAAACAGCGTATTGAAAACGGCGACCGTCGTGACCATGCGCACGCGGTCGATGCCGACTTGATAGCCGTTGACGATCCCGATGAGCGCGGGTGCCGGCAGCGCGAGGATCGCCGGAATTGCGGCCCATGGGGCGTGCATCCCGTACGCGATCGCGACCACGACCGGAATGGCTGCCACGACGAAGAGCGCCGCGCACTTGAGCGCTGCAAACAGCGCGCCGCGCCCGGCTTTCTTTCGCAGTAAATAGTAGGTGACGGCGTTGTTCAGCCCCGGGAACGCGGCGGTGGCCACGGCGAAGGCGACGATCGGAAGCGAGTAGATTCCTCGCCCTTCGGGGCCGAGAATGCGCGCGGTAAGAATCCCGAGCAACGCAGCGACCGCCATATTGGCGATGCGGAAGACGAACCAGTACAGACCGTCGGCGAAGAGCTTATTCCGTAGCGACATTTATTTTCGAACACGCCTCATGAGACGTTCTCACTGTAGCCGGGGCAAGCCAGTAAGCGGCAATGGCGAAAAGCCCACCGGCGACGGGAAAATGGGGGCAGGCAAGCGTGCCACCCCCGCGTGTTAGGAATGTGCAATGGGACGTAGACCGTTCGCTGCACTCTTGGCTGTGGTGCTGTTCGCTGGTGCCCTCGCGCTCGGCCCGGGGCGCCCGTTCGTTTCGCATATCGCGCACGCACTTGGGCTCCGCCCGGGGGTCGAGCCGGCACGCCCGGGGGCTCCGATGCCCGAACTCCAGCTCGTAAATCTGGATGGGACGCCCGCTGATCTTCAACAACAAGGAACGGTCGTCTATAATGTTTTCGCATCATGGTGTCCGCCATGCAATGCCGAGCTCCCCGACCTGCTGCTGGCGCAGAAAGAGCTGAAGAGACGCGGCGTGCGCTTCATCGGCATCGATCGAGGAGAATCGTCGCAGCGCGTTGCGGCATTCGTTGCCGCTCGAGGCATCGGTTACCCCGTGCTCTTGGATTCGTCGAGTTCTACCACGACGCTCCTCGGCGCGCGGGTCATTCCCGAGACGCTCATCGTGCGTGACGGTACGGTGAAGAAGGTCATCGTCGGTCCTACGACAGCGAGCGAACTCACCCAAGCGGTTCAAGACGTATGACCGATCGTCGCAAAAAGCGCGGAGTAATCATCGGCTTTCCTTATTATGGCCGTTATCTCGCGCAACTGGTCAACGAACGTTCGGAGAACTGGAAGCTCGAATATCGCGGCGAGTCGTATCTCGCGCGCCTTCGCAGTCTCTTTGAGATGAAGCGTTGCGACGTCCTGATTTCGTTTGGCGGCCCAGCACCCGACCCGGCGATTGCTGATGCGGCGCGTCATTACAACGTTCCCGTCGTCGTGATTTGGGCCGGCAGCGACGTGTTGACCGCCGCCGCGGATCCCGGCGTACTCGAGGTCATCAAAGACGAAGAGTATGTTAACGTCGCGGACGGCGAGTGGCTCGTCGACGAGCTTCGCGAGCTCGGCATTGAGGCGGTCTACGATCCGGTAACGGCCGTCGTCGCGCCGCCGGCGATCGCACCGCTTCCTCGCGATTTTCGCGTCGTCACATATTTGCCGGAACCGCGTCGCGCGTTTTACGGTGAGAAGAGCGTGTATGCGGTTGCGCGCGCATGCCCGGATGTGATTTTTAACGTGGTGGGCGCGGGACACGCCAATCCAGCGGCGCCGCCGAACGTGAGGTTTCTCGGCTATGTCGACAACATGGCGCACGTGCTCGACACGTCGACGGTCCTGTTACGCCTTCCCGAGCACGATGGAAAGTCAATGCTGGTGCTCGAGGCGCTTGCTCGCGGCCGTCACGTCATTTGGTCGTACGACTTTCCGAACATCCATCATGCCGCGTCGCTGACGGACGCGATTCACATAATGCAACGCTTACGCGACGAGCACCGGCGCGGAATGCTCGACGTGAACCGGCAGGGCTATGAGTTCGTGCGCGACCGGTTTTCGCGTGCAAAGATCGCCGCAAATTTCGAATCGCTCCTCGATCGCGTCGTTCGCGAGCAACTGCCGGCCATCGATGCGCCGCGGCAGAAGGTCGTCATTTCAGGCTTCACGCTATTCGGTGCGAAAGTTGCGCGCGCAGCCCGTTGGGCGACGCCGCAATGGCAGCCGCGCGTTTTTCGCGGCGGCTCGCGGCTCGCGCGCGTCTTCGCCGGCATACAATTAATGAAGGCGGACACGTGGTATTGCATCGGTTCGCCGATTCCCGACCGTTGGTTGCATTTGGTTGCGCAGTTGACGGGCAAGCGGCGCGTCATTCACTGGGTCGGATCCGACGTCGAGATGCTCAAATCACAGCGGGCGATCCGCAAGTTTTGCGCGGGCGAGCAGATTCGCCACCTTGCGGAGGCCGACTGGATGGTCGATGAACTCGCCGCATACGGAATTCGCGCGTCGGTCGCGCCGTTACCGCCGCAAGTTCGCGTTCCGGAGCGCATTCCGCCGATGCCGGAACGCTTCACGTTGTTGATGTACGTTCCGCGCTCGCGCGCAGATTTTTATGGCAGGCGCGAATACGAACGCCTCTTCCGGCATTTCCTCGGACGCCCGATCAAGTTCATCATCGTCGGCGGCGGATCGGTCTTCGTCCCGCCGGGTGCGGACGTCGAGATCGCCGGCTGGAAGTCCGATTTGCGCGAGATCTACGATCGAACGTCGGCGCTCCTGCGGTTTACGCGTCACGATGGACTTTCGCTGATGGCGCTCGAGGCACTCGCGTACGGACGTCACCTCATCTGGTCGCACAATTTTCCGTTCGGAGCGTGCGCGCGCACATACGACGACTGCGAACGCGCCGTGGAAGACTTGCTCGAACGTCACGAGCGCGGCGAGTTGCATCCGCAAACGCAAGCGGCGGAATACGTTCGCGAGGCGTACGACGTGCGCCGGTGCGTCGAGCGCATTGCAGCATATTGGGAACCCTCGGTTCCGAATGATATCCGTCCTTTCAGCACCGTAGGAGCACGTGGATGACCATCGCGACACTCGTTGAATGGGAGGCGTTCGACCGTTCTTTCCCGGCACCGACGTTCTTCGCGCGTCCCGCGTTCACGCGAGCGCTCATGGACACGTTTCCGCATTTGGAAGCGGCGCCGATTTTCGCGCAGCATCGCGGCGCGCGCTATCTGGTCCCCGCCGTTCGAACGCGTCACAAGCCGCGAGGCGTCGAAGCATTTCCGTTCGGCGGCTATAGCTGCGTACTCGATGCCGAAGGCAAGCCCGCGGATGCGGCGATCGCCTCGGCCGTATTGCGTTCGGTCGCACCGCGCGCCGGTAAGTTTTCCTTTGTATCCTGGCCGCTCGCCGAACAGCCGCAACCGGGTGGGTTCGAGTCGACCGAATATGAAACGGCGGCGATCGATTGTTCGGGAGGGCTCGAGTCGGCGCTCTCAGGCATGCGCGGTGTAACGCGGCGAATGGTCGGACAGGCGATCCGGCGCGGCGTGCAGTGCGAGCGCCATGCACCGGATCAAGCCGGACTCGATACGTACTACGCGATGCTGCAGGAAGCGAGTATCGGTTGGGGTCTCGCAGAGCCGACCATTCCGCGCGCGCTGCTCGACGCTGTCGCGCGACGCGGCGGCGATGACGTCGAGTTATGGTTTGCGATGCTCGACGGCGAGCCGATTGGCGGCGGCGTGATTCTGTTCGGCCGCGACGAGTTGTTCTTCTGGTCGGCCGCGATGCGACGCGAGTTTTCTCGCTTCCGTCCAAGCAATGCCCTGAACGCGAGATTAATCGAGCGTGCGTGTGAACGTAGCGTTCGTTGGTATAACCTAGGTGCGAGCGAGGGGCTAAGCGGCGTCGAACGGTTCAAGTCCGATCTCGGTGCAACGTCGATCCCCTATCGCCGCATTACCGCGCGCACACCAGCGTTCCGCGCCTACCTCGCATTACGAAATGTTCTTAGAATGAGGCACGCATCATGATCTATACCGGCGCTCATCACGGGGAATACGACGAAAACGCGTCGCGGGCAACGTTGCCCGAACAACTCGGCGCCGAAGGCGTGCGCCTGATGATTGCCGACGGCATCGTCTTGCTCGCGCTCGTCGGTCTCTCGGTTCCCTTCGGCGCAATACGCGGCGCATGGCTCACCGTCTTCACAATTTTCGTCTGCGGCGCGCTGCTCGGACGCTACCGGAAATCCATCGCCCCGACGCCGCACGATGAGTGGTACTCGACCATTTCCGTGACGTTCGTTGCAGCGGTCGTATCGGTCGTTCTCGTGCCGCTTTTCGTCGTTCCATGGTGGATCTGCGGGGCAGTCCTCGTCGCATGGTCGGTCGTCGGCGGCGCTGCTGCGGCCGCGCTGACGCTGCACCGGCGCGGCAAGGAGCCCGCAATTGCGACGGCGAGCTTCCTCACTGCCATCAACCGCCGGCGCCCGCGAAATCCGCTCGTGCGAACGACGATCGCCGCGATGGACTTCGTGTTCGCCGCGTGCGCAACGATCGTACTCTCGCCGCTGCTCGTGATCTGCGCGATCGCGGTGGCGGTAGACCGCGACGGGCCGGTGCTCTTTCTGCAAAATCGCGTGGGCGTCGATGGTCGCGAATTTCGGATGTTCAAGTTCCGGACGATGCGTGTCGGTTCAGGCAACGAGTGGGCGAACGCCGAGCATGACGATCGCGTGACGCGCGTCGGACGCTTCCTGCGCCGCACGTCGCTCGACGAATTGCCGCAGCTCTGGAACGTGTTGCGCGGCGAAATGTCTCTCGTCGGTCCACGTCCCGAAATGAGCGAGTACGCCGATCACTTCGTCCGCACCGTGCCGTTCTACGAAGACCGCCAAGCCGTTCCGCCCGGGATCACTGGATGGGCACAGGTCGAATACGACCGCAACTTCGCGCCGGCTGAGTTCGAGAACGTGCTTCCGTACGATCTGTTCTACGTCGGTAACTACTCCGTCTCGCTCTATCTGTTCTGTTTGATCAAGACCGTCTTCGAGGTGCTGCGCCATCGTGCTGTCTAGCGCGCGCCGGGTCAACATGCTCTCCAGCGCACGGCGTATGCGGGCGACGATCGCTTCGCCCGGTGTCGTCGTCTCGGCGATTCTCGTCGTACTCTGCGTGCTAGCGGCATTCGGTGCCGTTGCGCTCGCCGGAACGAAGATCGGGATCGCGCTCGCGCTGCTCGTTGCAATCGGACCCGTCGCTATCTACCTTGCGATGACGGCGCCGCTGATCTTTCCGTTCGGCCTGTTCGCGATCATGGTTCCGTTCGACAATCTGCTTTCGATTCACGCATTCGGAACCGTCACGAAGCTGCTCGCGATCTGCTGCGCTGCCGCGATTGCGGTGCGGCTAGTCCTCACACGGCGCTACGTCATCCCCGACAAAGCGGTGCTCGCATGGCTGCCGTTCTTGTTGCTCGCGATTTCGTCGCTCGTGTGGGCGATCGATCCGATGAACGGCGTCACAGGCGTCCTTTCGCTCTTCGAACTCTTTGCGCTCTACGCGCTGCTGTCGTTTCTCCCGGTCGACCGAAAAACACTGGGAATTGTGATTCTCACGGTGATTGTCGGTGGCATTTTGGCGGGCGCTTACGGCGCGTACCTGTTTCACAAGGGCGTGGACGTATCGGTCGACTCGCGTTTGATCGTTCAGACGCAGAATGCCTCAATCGATCCCAATCACTTCGCAGCCGCGCTCCTATTGCCACTCTCGCTGGCGCTCGTCGCGTTCGTGGAAGCACGGCGCTTCCTAACGCGCACGTTCGCCATCGGTGCTCTTGCATTCATTGGGTTAGGGCTGCTTGTTGCCGGCTCACGCGGCGGCTTGCTCTCAGCGGCCATCATGATCGTCTACATGACGATTCGTTCGCGCAAACGCATCGCGCTGCTCGCTTTGACGATCGGCGGCGGAGCGATCGGTCTCGCGGCATTCGGTCAACACATCGTCAATCGATTCAACCAGATTGCCGACACGGGCGGTGCCGGGCGGTTGGGCATTTGGAAAGTCGGAGTCGCGGCGTTCTCGCGTCATCCGATCCTTGGTTCGGGCGCTGGAAACTTCACGAATGCGTACAATGACGCGTTCCTCAGCGTGCCGGCGTTCGCGTCGATGCGCGTCGTCGAAGGTGCGCATTGGAGCATCGCACCGCATAGCAACGTGATACTCGTGATGGTGGAACTGGGTGCGCTCGGCTTGATCGCGCTCTTGTACGGGTGGTGGATGCAATACCGTTCGATGCGAGCGGTCGGCGAGACATCGGATCTCTATCCGCTGCGGATCGCGCTCGAGGCTGCCGTGATCGGTCAATTCGTCGCCGGGCTTTTCCTCGGCACGCTTACCTACAAATACCTGTGGCTCACATTCATGCTGACAATGCTCGTGCGAAATGCCGAGCTTGACAAAGGAGGTCCCCCGCGTGAGGGCGTCGTTTCTCCCCTATTGCAAACCGCAACTCGGCGAATTTGAGATCGACTCGATCGCCACGTCGTTCCGAAACGGCTGGTTGACGAGCGGTCCGAACGTCAAAGAGTTTGAACGCGAGTTCGCCGAGCGTTGCGGCGTCGAGCATGCAATCGCGCTCAACAGCTGCACTGCAGCACTCCACGTTGTCCTGGCGGCGCTGGGCGTCGGGCCGGGCGACGAAGTCATTACGCCCTCGCTGACGTTCGTCGCGGGCGCGCAATCCACGCTGGAACTCGGCGCGACGCCGGTCTTCGCCGACATCGATCCGCAGACGCTTTCGGTCACACGGGAAACGATCGAGGCGGTCGTAACGGAGCGCACGAAGGCCATCATCAGCATGCCCTACGGGGGACGTCCGCTCGGCATCAAAGCGATCGCGGAATTCGCGCGTGAGCGCGGCATCGCGTTGATCGAAGATGCAGCGCACGCGGCGGGCATGCTCGATGAAGGCGAATGGGCCGGAACGCGAAGCCACGCGGCCGCGTACAGTTTTTATGCTACAAAGAATTTGACGAGCGCTGAAGGCGGCATGCTGGTGACGAACGACGCGTCGCTCGCCGAACGCGCACGAATCCTCGGTCTGCACGGGATGAGTAAAGATGCATGGAAGCGCTACACCGCCGCGGGTTCATGGCGCTACGACGTTCTCGCCCCGGGATTCAAGTACAACTTGGCCGATCCGTTGGCCGCACTGGGACGAACGCAGCTTGGCCGCCTGGATGAGATGCAGCTGCGTCGGCACGAGCTTGCGGCGCGTTTCCACGCCGGCATTGCCTCCATGCCGGGCGTGTCGATGCAAGCGCTGCCGGAACGCAGCGGCGACGTGCATAGCTGGTGCATGTTCGCCATCATGGTTGACGAGGCGAAGACGGGCGTTAGCCGCGAGCGAGCGATCGAACTCATGACCGAGCAGAACGTCGGGACCGCCGTGCACTACGTTCCGACGCATCTCTTCACGGCCTACCGGTCGTTGCAACGATCGCCGCTACCTGAAACTGAACGTGTGTGGCAGCAGCTCGTCTCGTTGCCGCTCTTCCCTGCGATGACGGATGAAGACGCGGATGACGTCCTCAATGCCCTCGAGACAGCCGTCTCCCCCAAAGTGTTCGCTACCGGGCGAGCCGTGTAATCCGCACCATTTGACCCTTTAGTCCCAGGCCACCTGAGCACAAAGGCGCGTAGTCGTAGGAACTGCGCGTCTTTTTCTTGTGCCCGGTCCTAGTGCACAATCCAATTATGCCGAAGAGGTTGCTCGCCTACACCCCAACGCCTAGCGCTGTGTTAGTCTTTTTGCAGTAACGGCTTGGCGAAATTCGAGGAAAAACCCGGAACTACCCCAGATGGGGAAGGTATGTTTTGCCAATAAGCGGGTACAGTCGCCAACGTCGGAAGTTTTTGGTTTGCTACGCGAAAGGATCATCCACGTGCTCACTGCGGTTGACTCTATTCGACTATACGTCGTTGAAGGCCAAGTGCTCTTTGCGAAAGCCCTATGCCAAGTCTTTGCATCCGAGCGCAATCTCGAAATTGTCGGCGATTCGCAAACAATAAACGAGCAAGCGATTGCGAAGGCGCGTCCCGATGTGGTTATCCTCGATCTCGACGGTGGTCTGCCGGGCGTGGTCGAGTCGTTGGAGATGTGCCGCCGCGCCGTTCCCGACGCGAAGATTTGTGCCCTCAGCATGCGGCCTGCACCGGAAATCATGAATCGCTGCCTATCCGCCGGCGCCGAAGGCTACATCATCAAGGATGTGACGCCTGCCGAGCTGATCCGTGCGGTGCGCCTCGTGGCCGCCGGCGAGACCTACGTCGACCCGCGCGTTGCGGGCGGCTGGTTGCGGCGCCGATCGATGACGTCGCGGCGCAGCGATCTCAATGAACTCTCGGTTCGCGAAACTGAAGTCATCAGACTGATCGCTGAAGGCCTCTCGAACAAGGAAATCAGCGCGCGTCTCAATCTCTCGGAAAAGACGATCAAAAACCACATCAGCCGAATCTTCTCGAAGCTGAACATCTACGCGCGCACGCAGGCGGCGGTTCACGCGATTAAACTGGGTCTATTGTAACGAGCCTGGGGGCAGGCGGAAGGCCGTTGGTCTCAATGAGATCTGCCCCAAAATCCCCGACCAAGCGCCCCCTACGGCCGTGTTCGGAATAGTGTAAACGTCGTTAGCTAGACTCATGAAAATAAACACTCGCGCGTCGCTCGCCGCTGCGTCGACGCTCATGCTCACAGCTCTCTTAGCCGCATGCGGCGGTGGCGGTGGCGGTGGCACGACGCCCCCCACCAACGGCGGCGGCGGTGGCGGGTCCACCCCGGCTCCTCCGAACACGACGCCCACACCGCCCGGTAGCACACCGGGTCCCGGCAGCACGCCGACGCCCACGCCTACGGCATCGCCGGGCGGCACTGGAACGGTCACGATTTCCGGCAAAGCGCTCGCAAACGCGACGGTTGTGTTCACGTGCGGATGCACCGGTGACGGCGGCAAGATCACCACGAACGCCAGCGGGCAGTACAGCGTCGGATTCAGCGCACCATCGGTCGCGAACCCCGGTCAGAAGTACTCGCCGACGCTTGGCAACCTGATGATCGTCGGCTATGCGCCGTCGTCGCAGACGCAAACATGGACCATGATGTTCCTCGGCTCGACGCCGTCGCACGATCTCAATTTGTCCTCGACGCCGAATAATGCGTCGGCGAACGTTTCGGACACCGCAAGCACGGCAGCTGCGCTCTACGTGTACTACGCGGCGGCGACCCAATTGAAGGCAAGCGTTACCGACCGCACGTTCAACTGGTTCAACTTCAACACGATCGCGCAGTTCGCACAGCACCTTCGTGCCGGCCAAGGCTTGACCGCCGCCGAGACCAAGCTGCTCAACGATATCACGGCGCAGCAGACGGCCGGTAAGAGTCTCTTCCCGGGCAGCAAGCTGCCGACTTGGAACGCAGTCTCGACCGACGGCCTCAATTCGACGGTTACAAACGATCTGAGCGCAGTCGCGAGCGGTGGCATCAGTGCAGATGGCACTCTACCGACGCCTTGCCCGAGTGCTGGCAGTTGCACCGGCGCTCCCACGCCTTAGGCCACCCGAGCACTGAAGATTGAGTCGCCTGGGTCACACATGCACCCAGGCGACTTCGATAGGATAGGAGACATGAAGCACCACGCCCGCCTATTCGTGGCGATCGCCCTGTTCTTCGCGACTGTATGCGCGACGCCGCCACAAGAAATGATTCACCCCGGCGATCAGCTCAGTGTGACCGTTTACGGCCAGCAGACGCTCTCGCAGAACGTTACCGTGCTGCCCGACGGTTCGATCGAGTATCCGCTGATCGGCCGCGTACAAGTCGGCGGCCAATCCGTCGACGACGCGACGAAATCCATCTCCACCAGGCTGGGAAAATACGTCCGGCATCCCTACGTGACCGTTGCGATCTCGCAATTGGGTCAGCCCGAAGTGCTGGTCCTCGGTGACGTAAAGACGCCCGGAAAATACCAACTCCGCGCAGATGCCAAAGTAACGGATGCTATCGCTGCAGCCGGCGGTATTGCGGATCAAAATGGTGCCTTGCCGGACGCACGCGTGTCCGACGCGCAAGGACAGATCGAAAACGTGTCGCTTCAGAAGTTACTACATGACGGCGATACCTCACTGGACCGTCCAGTGGGCGAAGGTTCGGTCGTGTACGTTCCCGGTCCGACGTTGATGAACGTCGTCGTTACCGGTGCGGTCGATCATCCGGGCGAGATTCAAGTCTCGCAAGGCGATCGACTCTCCATGGCAGTCGCGAAAGCCGGCAACAGTTCGTCATCGAACGCGGATTTGAATAATATTCGCGTGTTGCGCACTGGCCCGGACGGCAAGCCGCAAGAGTACACGGTCAATCTCTATCAAGCGTTGGAAAAGGGAGATTCGAGCGCCGACATCGTCTTGCAAAAAGGCGATGAGGTTTACGTTCCGCAGTCCCGCAAGGGAAATGTATGGTCATCTGCGGGAAGCGGAATTCTCTACGTCCTGAGCCGTCTGATCCCATAGGAGAGCAATGAACTCGTTATACAGCCCGCCGCAAGTCGCGCTCCCCGGCGGAGTGGAACCCTCCGCGGTCATGAACGAGCGGCAAACGGAACTCGCGTCGTTCTGGCGGATGCTCGTGCGCCGTCGCATGACGGTGCTCAAGATCTTCGTCGGCTTCGTGGTTCTCGTCGCGATCGGCACACTGTTATGGCCGAAGCAATACACGTCGACGATTAAGGTGATCGCCGGTAATTCGAACGGTCCTGGAAGCGCGACCGCGCAGGGCACGGACCTTCCGGTCCTTAACGCGATGCTCATCGCGAGTGGAACGCAAACGTCGGAGACGTATGCGGAGTTATTTAAGGAAAACCCCGTCGCCGGCAAAGTGATCCAACAACTTGATTTGAAGACCGGTCCTTCGACGCTGCTGACCCACGTCAACGTGCAGCCGGTCACGAACACGAATATTCTGACCGTGGCCGTGACGTGGCCGGATCGCGATAAATCCGCAGCGATTGCAAATGCATTCGGTCAAGCGATCGTCGACCGTCAGCGCGAACTGGTCTCTAGCCAGGCGAACGCGGCGATCACGTCGTTGAAGCAACAGCTGCCCGAAGCGCAAGCGCGCATGAACAGCGCGCAGAACAAGCTTGCGTCGTTCGAGGCGCAGCATCGCATTGCGAACATTGACGAGCAGACGCAGAACACGATCACGTCGATGGCCGCTCTCGACTCGAAGATCGGCCAGGTGCAAGCCGACCAACGTCAAGCCGCGGCGCAGCTCGCCTCGGCGCAGTCCCAGCTCGCCGGCATCGCCCCGACGATCACGGGCAACACCACCGTTTCGGAAAATCCGGTAGTAGCGCAGATGCAACAGCAACTGACCCAAGTCGAAGTGCAGCTGCAGCAGGCCGAGCAACAGTTTACCGATCAGCACCCGACGGTGATTGCACTCAAACAACAGAAGGCGCAACTCGAAGCTGCTATCACGAAACAACAGCAGACGGTGGTGTCGGGCGAAAGCAAGATCCCGAATCCGATTTATCAGCAGCTTGCGCAGTCGGCCGCAAGTTATCGCTCGCAAATGGCGTCCGATGCGGCTCAAGTGACCGAGCTTCAGAGTCAGCGGAAAGCGATGGAACCTGCGCTCGCGGCACTTCCGCAGCAAACGGCGCAGCTTGCGAATCTTCAACGCGATGCAAAGGCAGCGGAAGACGTCTACAGCGCGTTGCAGCAGAAATACGTCAACGCGCAAGTCGCATCGGAAACAGCTCTTTCCGACGTGACGATCACGCAGCCGGCGTCGGCGGCGGACGCGCAAGTACGTCCAAGCCTTATGCTCAACATGCTGATCGCGATCGTGCTGGGCGCCGTGCTCGGCGTGACCGGTGCGCTCCTGCTCGACTACTTCGATAACTCGATTCGCGACGAACGGGAAGTAGAAGAAGAACTCGCGCTGCCGCAACTCGGAACAATTCCGCTCGTACAACTTCGCAACGGCGAGCCGATCGTGCCCTGGGTGAAAGCGCTCGCACTCGAATCGTTCCTGCAACTTGTCACGAACATCAAGTACGCGACGGACCAGCCGCTGCGGTCGCTTGCCGTGTTGAGTCCAATGCAGGGCGACGGAAAGTCCACGACCGCGCTCAATATCGCGCTTGCGCTCAATGAGATGGAAGGCAAGGTGCTGCTGATCGATGCGGACCTGCGCCGTCCGTCACTCCACGCGAAGTTGCGCTTGTCGAACGACCGCGGGCTCTCGGACGTGCTCGTCGGACGCGCGACGATCGAATCGGCGATTCAACTCGACGAGAAGAGCCGTCTTGCGGTGATGACGAGCGGGACCGCGGCACCGAATCCGATCAAACTGCTCGAATCGCAGAACTTCGATCGACTTCTCGAAAAACTGTACGAGCAGTACGAAACGATCGTGTTCGATGCGGCCGCGCTGGTCGGCAATGTCGATTCGGCAGTACTCGCCCGTCGCGTGACGGGGACCGTGCTCGTCGTTTCGCAGGGATCGACAGATCTTCGCGAGGCGAGCGTTGCAATGCGCAGGCTCTCGCGGATGGGTGTACGCAATGTGCTCGGCTTTGTCCTCAATCGTGTCGAGGCGCGCCGCGCGGATTACTCGCCGTATGGAAACGACGCACCGCAACTCTACTCAGATGACGCTCCTATCGTCGCGACGCCGCAATAAGCGTGTTTGCAGGCAGCAGCGCAATGTTCGACGCTGGGGGACGTACGGTGGTCCATCTGATCGAGCCGCAGCACCTGTTCGTTCCTGCACTCATTGATGTGTTCTCGGAAGCCGGGCTCTTCGTCGACTATGTCGGCGCCGAGCTCGACCCCAGGCGCTTGCTGGACGATCAGCCTGACCTCATCTTCATCGATACGGATTACTTGAGCGAGCCGCTTGAGTCCGTGCGCGTTTCCCACGTGCTCGTTCCAACCGCACAGATCTATGTCTACTCGTCCGCCGCGACCGATGCAATCGTCTCGGCGTTCACCTCCGCCGGCGCCGACGTCGTACTCGAAAAGTCGGCGGACCGTCGCTCAATCGTTCAAGGATTGCGCGAGGTCGACCGGCGCCGCCGGCAACGGCACTCCCACCAAGAGTAATCGAAGCCGCGAGGCGTCGCCGGGCGGCGTGCTGAAACCCTCGCGTTCGCATGCGAAACCCCGTCACCGAATTGCCGAAGACGTACGACCCGGCCAGTATTGAACCGCGCCTCTATGACTTCTGGGAGCGTAGCGGCCTCTTTCATGAGGATCCTGACCCGGCGCGTCCGCCGTTCATCATCCCGATGCCCCCGCCGAACGTCACCGGGCGAGCGCACCTAGGCCATGGCTCGACGTACACGCCGCAAGACGTGCTGACCCGGTATCACCGCATGCTCGGCGACAACGCCGACTGGCTGCCGGGCCTCGATCACGCGGCGATTGCGACCGAGGCTGTGCTTGTTCGCGAGTTATCGAAGGAAGGCACGTCGCGCGACGCGCTCGGCCGCGAACGGTTCGTCGAACGTGCATGGGACTGGTCGCGAGAGTACGGCGGCACGATCAACGATCAGTTTCGCAAACTCGGGTTCGGGCCAGATTGGCAGCGCGAGCGATTCACGATGGACGAGCAGCTCTCGGCGGCCGTCCGCAAAGTGTTCGTCGCGCTCTACCGCGAGGGACTCGTCTATCGCGGGAAGCGGCTCATCAATTGGGATCCGAAAGGCAAAACGACGGTCTCGGATGCCGAGGTCGACCATGTTGAAAGAGATTCGCATCTCTGGCACGTCCGGTATCCCGCGAAGGACGGCTCGTACGCGATCGAGATTGCGACGACGCGTCCGGAGACAATGCTTGCCGACGTTGCGATTGCCGTCCATCCGGATGACGAGCGCTACACGTCGCTCGTCGGTAAGACGGTGCTTGCGCCGCCGTTGTTGCAGCGCGAAATTCCGGTCATCGTCGATGATGCCGTTGATATGTCGTTCGGTACGGGCGCCGTCAAAGTCACGCCGGCGCACGACGCGACGGACTACGAGATTGGTCTGCGCCACCATCTTCCGATGCCGACGATCATGGATTTCGACGCGAAGATCACCGGAGACGAGATCGACGTCGGCGAGTATGCCGGCCTCAATCGTTACGTTGCGCGAGAACGTATTGTCGAGTCGCTTCACGCGAGCGGGTTGCTCGTCAAAGTGGAGGCCCATCGGCACGCGGTTTCCGTAAGCGAACGAACGAAAGACGTCATCGAGCCGCTGCTTTCACTGCAATGGTTCGTAAAGATGAAGCCGCTTGCGGAACCTGCGCTTGCTGCATATCGCGACGGCCGGTTGAAGTTCGTTCCCGAACGCTACGGCCGCACGTACGAACAGTGGCTCGAGAACATTCGCGATTGGAATATTTCGCGCCAACTCTGGTGGGGTCATCAGTTACCGGTTTGGTATACGCCGAGCGGCGACGTCGTCGTTGCCGAAACGGAAGCGGAAGCGCTTCGGATGGCACAAGAGCGCTTCGGCACGGCGGAGCTGACGCGCGATCCCGATACGCTCGATACGTGGTTTTCGAGCGGCTTGTGGCCGTTCTCGATTCTCGGCTGGCCGGAGAAAACGCCGGAACTCGAGCACTGGTATCCCGCGCAAGTGTTGGTCACGGGATGGGAGATCATCTTTCTGTGGGTCGCGCGCATGGTGATGCTCGGTCTTCATTTCCTCGGCGAGGTTCCGTTCCCGACCGTGTTCATCGCGCCGCTCGTCTTCGACGCGCACGGCCGGAAGATGTCGAAATCGCTCGGTAATGCGATCGATCCGATGAATCTCGTCGAGCGCTACGGCGCCGATGCGTTCCGCATGGGCGTCTTGCGTCAGATGCGCTTGGAAGGTCAGGAGATTCGCTTCCAAGAGTCACGGTGTGAAGAGGCCCGCAACTTCAACAACAAGATTTGGAACGCGACACGCTACATGCTCTCACTTCCCGAAGGTCTGCCGTCCGCGATGACGCTTCCTAAGAGCGACGCGCTGACGCTGGGCGACCGCTGGATTCTGACGCGTCTGCATGAAACGATCGCCGCGATCAGCGACGCGTTCGACCGCTTCGATTTCGGCGGCGCAGCCGAAACGATTTGGCGTTTCGTCTGGTACGAATTCTGCGACTGGTACCTCGAGGCGACCAAAGCGCCGGAAAACGCCGCGACGCGCGCATCCGTGCTGTCGTTCGTATGGAACAATGCGATGCGCTTGCTCCACCCGATCGCGCCCTTTATCAGTGAAGAAGTCTGGCTTGCGCTTCCGCATGACGGTGCGAGCATCATGACCGCGACGTGGCCCGACCGGCTCGAAGTCCCGCTCGATACCGACGCGGCACGCCGCTTCGCGTCGCTGCAAGAAACGGTCGAACGCATTCGCAATTTGCGTTCGGAAATCGGCCTTGCACCGCGCGCACCGCTCACGCTCGCGGTTCCACGCAACGCCGGCGAAGAGCTCGCCGGTTTGCTGGCGCTGCTCACGGCCGGTGATGTCGAATGGGTAGACGCTGCAGGCGACGACGTGCACGGCGCACTTGCGGCCGTGGAAGGACGCGCGCCGAAGGGCGTGTTAGTCGAACGGTATCGCAAAGACGTTGCACGCTTGCGTTCCGAGGTCGAACGCGGTGAGAAGAAACTCGGCAACGTCCAATTCGCGGCCAAGGCGGCCGCGGAAGTCGTTGCGAAGGAGCGGGAGAAGCTCGAAGCATATCGTTCCGAGTTGCAGCGTGTGGAAGCGGCGCTCGCCGCAATGGGAGAGACGGCATGACGACGGCGCAGGATGGGCGCGTTCTCATTGAAAGCAGCGAGATCGCGCGCGTGATCGCGCGGCTCGCGCATCAGATTCTCGAACCGGACGATGCGCAAACGGGTGTCGTCTTGATCGGCGTGCGGCGCGGCGGGGAAGCGCTCGCGCAGCGCCTCGCAAGCGAGATCGAACGCATTAGCGGTAAAGCGCCCGCGCTTGGGTTTCTCAATATCAATCTCTATCGCGACGACCGCGTGACGCATGAGATGCCGGAATCGCAGATTCCCGTCGACATCAACGGCCGGCTCGTCGTCGTCGTCGACGACGTGCTCTTCACCGGACGCACGATCCGCGCGGCGCTCGATGCGGTGACGGATCTTGGCCGGCCCGCCGCTATTCGTCTGTGCGTCTTCATCGATCGGGGCTTGCGCGAATTGCCGGTTCAGGCTGATTACATCGGACGGATGATTCCGACGAGCCGGCGCGAGCGAATCAAAGTATCGCTCTCCGGAAATCCGGCAGATACCGACGAGGTAGCGATCCTTGCGGCTGCGCCGTAGCCTCATCGATCTAAACGATCTCAGCGGCGGCGAACTAGATTACATCTTCGATAGAACGCGTGTATTCGAGACGCGGAGCCCGGGGCCGCTGCTCAACAGCACGGCGGTCGTGAATCTGTTCTTCGAACAGAGCACACGCACGTTCACGTCGTTCAATTTGGCGCAGATGCGTCTGGGCGCGCACGTGGTCAATCTCTCCCCGAGCGAGCTCAGCCTTGCAACCAAAGGTGAAACCGTCGAAGACACGGTCGTGACGCTCGCGGCAATGGGCATCGGCGTCATCGTCATACGGCATCCGGAACCGGGGTTTCCCGCGCGCATCGCGAGCTGCTTCGACGGCCACGTCGTGAACGCGGGCGACGGTGCGCACGCTCATCCGACGCAAGCGTTACTCGACATCTTCACGCTGCGCGAAGAGTTCGGTGATATCCGAGCGTTGACGATCGCAATCGTCGGCGACATCCTGCATTCACGCGTCGCGCACTCGACGATCGCGGGACTGCGGTCGCTCGGCGCAAACGTCGTGCTCGTCGGGCCGGAGTTCTTCCTTCCCGGCAACTACGCGCAAGACGGCGTGACGATCTCGCGCAATCTCGATGACGTTCTCACCAAGGTCGACGCGATCATGCTGCTGCGTATCCAGCGCGAGCGGTTCGTTGCGATGCCGATGAGCGACGCGGAGTACATCGCGAAATTCCAGCTGAACGCCGATCGCCTCAAACGCGTGCCCGAGCGCACGATCGTCATGCATCCCGGCCCGTACAATCGTGGAATGGAACTCGACGATAGCGTCCTTGCCTTTACGGGATGGCGCTACGCAATGCAAGTGCATCACGGCGTCTATATTCGCATGGCGGTGTTGGATTTTCTCGTGAACGGCGCGAGTGTGGTGGCGTGACGCGATTGGGATCCGGCGTGAGTCCTTCGTCGCGGGGACGCGCGCGATTTTCCATCTATGGAAAATCGCTACTGCCTTCGCGCGTACTCCCGCCATCCTGGCTCCGTACGCGCCTCAGAGCCCCCACGACGAACGACTCACACCGGATTCCAATCGCGGCAGCGTTGGTTAGATGCTGATCAAAGGCGGGCGGGTTGTTGATCCGTCGGGACCGTTGGATGCGGTGCGCGATGTGCGGATCGATCACGGTGTCATCGTAGAGATCGGAGATCATCTCGTTGCGCGGGATGGTGAAGAGATTGTTGATGCGACCGGCGCGGTTGTTGCGCCGGGGTTTATCGATATGCACGTGCATTTGCGCGAGCCGGGGTTTCCCGAGAAAGAGACCATTGCTACGGGAACGCTTGCGGCGGCTGGAGGCGGGTTTACGGCTCTCGCGTGTATGCCGAATACGAATCCGGCGCTTGACGATCCGGGTGTGTTGAGCGATCTGGCGCGGCGCATTACGGAACATGCCGTCGTTCGTGTGTATCCGATCGGCGCGATTACACGCGGGCGAAAGGGAGAAGCGCACGTCGATTTTGCTGCGCTTGCGCGCGCCGGAGCCGTTGCATTTTCCGATGACGGCAATACGGTGATGAATGCGCGGGTGCTTCGTGATGCGGCGCTTGCTGCCGTTGAGATTCCGGGCGTTTTTATTTCGCATGCCGAGGACGAACATCTCAAGGGCAATGCGGTGATGAACGAGGGCGCCGTTTCGCGTGCGCTCGGCGTCGCCGGAAGTCCGGCGGTTGCTGAAGACGTTATTGTTGCGCGCGATCTTCTGATCGGTGCGGAGACCGGCAAGAGTTGGCATATCGCGCATCTGTCGACGCGTGGTGCCGTCGAGGCGCTGCTGCACGCGCGCGCGCACGGCGGCCGGGCGACCGCGGAAGTTGCCCCGCACCACTTGTTATTGACGGATGAAACGGTGCGTGAATTGGGCGGCGAAGGGAAAGTGAATCCGCCGCTGCGTACCGAGGATGATGCCCGGGCCTTACGCGATGCGGTGCGCGAAGGGGCGATCGAGGTTTTTGCAACCGATCATGCGCCGCACACGGCGGCAGAAAAATCGTCCGGATTGCAACATGCGGCTGTCGGATTCACGGGCCTCGAAGTTGCAGTCGGCGCGTACGCGCGCGCGTTACCTGATCTCTCGATGTTGCGGTTCGTCGAATTGCTCTCGACAAATCCCGCGCGCATTCTCGGGGTGCCGGGCGGAACGCTCGCAATCGGTGCGCCGGCCGACGTCACGATCTTCGCCGACCGCGCGTGGCTCGTCGATGCCTCGCAATTCGCATCAAAGGGGAAGACGACGCCTTTTGCCGGATGGGAGCTGCCGCGACGTGCCATCGCGACGATCGTCGGCGGGCGTCTCATCGCGAATCTCAGCGGCGGGTAGCGTTGGATCCCGGCTCACATGGTCGGCCATACACCGTCGATGTTGCCGTCGAGATGCTGATTACCAAAATCGATGCGGCGTCTTCCCGGTGCCCGCGAAAGGTAGCGTTGAGTCGCGAGCGCTACACGTACACGCAAATGCATCATTCCGCCATGAAGAACGCGATCCCACGCGCGCGATCTACCTCGCTTGTCGGTGTTGAGGTAGAACGCGAAGTTCCTTCGCCCTGCACGTACGGCTCGTCGAACGCTTCGACTGAGAGAACTCGCTTCGTCGTAGTTGCATTTTCCCGACGAATCATAAATTGTGATGGTAGGAAGCGGAGCATTGTGCCAATCGCCCTCGCTGTTCACTTCGAAGACGGCTTCCGCAAACTGATTCTCGAAACTCGAGGGAAGAGGTGAAGGCTCCGCTCCTATCGAGCCATACGCGCAAAAGCCAAGGAACAGCGCACACCCCCGCGATGATCCTTGCGTTCATGTTCTATTTGGTAGCGACGCCGTAGATGATGTAGCGCCACGCGGGCGGCGTGAGCGTGTTGAGGCCCGCATGATCGATTGCGGCGAGCAGTTGGCGCTGTTTCTCCGAGCGGCCGAACGTTCCCAACACGCCGGCCGTCGACCATTTGACGTCGGAGAAGTCGCGCAGAAAGGCGAGCATTTCGGCGATCGTCACGTAGCGCCAGCGGCTTCCCCACTCGGTGAACTTCGCGCGAAAGTATTTGTGCATGCCCGAGCCCACGAGGTTTTCGGCGAAGAGCAAACGGCCGCCGGGACGCAGCGCGCGATACATCGCGTTTATAGCCTGCCGTTGACGATCGATCGCATCGCCGTGTCCGATGCCGCCGAGGACCGACTTGAAGATGATGACGTCGAAGCGGTTCTCGTACGGAATTGCCGTGGCATTGATGTCTTCATAGGTCACACGGTGGCTCATGGCGTGGCGCTCGACGAGCGTGTGCGCTAACTGTTCCGTGCCGGACAGATCCGAACAGAGCACGCGATGACCGTGCGAAGCAAGCCACACGGAAAGGCCGCCTTGGTTCGCGCCGATTTCGAGACAATCGAGCGAACCGCCGCCGAGCAGGCCCCCATGGCGCTCCCAAAAGTCGAGTGCGGACGCCCAATTACCGGTGTCCCAATTCAAAACGTCTATGAGGGGAAGACTCACGGAAAAATGCTACCCCTCGCTCCGCAAGCCTAATCCAACGAGGAAAGCGGTTGGCCTTTTCATCGATGGACAAGCGGCGTCTGCAACAAGCCGTTGATGACGAACTGTACCGCGAGTGCTGCTAGGATGATGCCGAGAACGCGCGAGACGACGTGGATGCCCGTGGTGCCGATGCGATGCATGTACCGGGTGGCGCCGCGCATGCAGAGCCAAGTGATCGCGAGGGCCACAATATAGGCGGCGAGGAGCATGGCGTACCGAGAGACGCTTCCGCGAGCCAGGTTGACCAGAAGGAACACTGAGGCCAGCGTTCCGGGGCCGGCGATCATCGGAATCGCCAACGGAAAGACGGCCGGGTTGTCGCCGGTCTGCGCTTCGCGTTCCTCATCGCTTGTGGCACGCGTGCCGGCGGGACGCGCGAAGAGCATGTCGATCGCGATGAGGAAGAGCAAGATGCCGCCCGCGATGCCGAAGGCCGGCAGCGTGATGCCGAGATACTCGAGCACTGCCGGACCGACGATTCCCATGACGAGCATGACTACCGCGGCGACCAGCACAGCCTGATCGACGATTCGGCCGCGTTTATTCGGCGGGCAGTTCGACGTCGACGTCACCGTCAAAGGAATCATTCCGATCGGGTCGATGATCGTCACCGCCGTCGCAAAGGCGGTGGCTCCGAAGTGCCAGTCCATATCGCTCGCGTTATTTCCAGGTCTGCGCGGCCCCTTCGGCCAACCTGGAAGCCCTCAGGATGACCACTACGCCTGCAGCGCTCTTTCTCGCCGACGGTTCGCGATTCGACGGCCACGGACTCGGCTTTCACGGCCTCGCTTTCGGCGAAGCCGTTTTTTACACCGGAATGACGGGCTATGAAGAAGCCTTGACCGATCCGTCGTACGCCGGACAGATTCTCACGTTCACCTATCCGCTAATCGGAAATTACGGCATCTCGGGAAACGCCGCGCAATATCCGCGCGCGTGCGTTACGGGAACAGTGATCAAACAGATCGCCCATCGCCCGTCGCACTATCTTGCGAAAACAAATCTGCCGTCGTGGCTGGATCAGCAGCGTATCCCCACGCTCGTCGGCGCCGATACACGCGCGATCACGATCGCGTTACGCGAACACGGGACGATTTGGTCCGCACTCGCTGTCGGTGAAGATGCCATGGAGCGTGCTGAACGCGAACTCGCCGAGTTCGTGCGCCAAGCGACGACGAAAGAGCTCGTGCCGAGTGTTGCAGTGCGCGAACGTCACGTAGAAGGTTCGCCCGGCGGCAAGCGCGTCACGTTGATCGACTGCGGCGTGAAGAAAGCGATTCTGCGCGAGTTGACCGCGCTCGGCAGCGAAGTGACCGTCGTGCCCTACAACGCGACGGAAGAAGAATTGCTGCAAGGCGATCCCGACGCGATTTTCATCTCGCCCGGTCCCGGCGATCCCACCGATTTGCCGGAAACGATCGAAACGCTGCGCGGGTTACTCGGCCGCAAACCGCTCTTCGGCGTGTGTTTGGGCCATCAACTCCTCGCGCTCGCGTGCGGTGCAAAAACATATAAGCTGCCCTACGGACACCGCGGCGGAAATCAGCCGGTGAAGGACCTCACGCACGAGAGCGTGCTGATTACCGCGCACAATCACGGCTATGCCGTGGACAGTCGCACGCTGCCGTCCGACTTGGAAGAGACGATGACGAACCTCAACGACGGAACGAACGAGGGATTTCGTCACCGCTCGCTCCCCGTCGCAGCCGTGCAGTTTCACCCCGAAGCATCGCCCGGCCCGTTCGACGCGCGCCGGCTCTTTGCCGAGTGGCTTTCGTCCGTGCGCTAGTTGCGCTGCTGCTGGTTGCAGCAACGTGCTGCGCGCCGGCGTTTGCGCAAGATCTGCAGCGTCTGACGGTTTCGCAGTTGACGCTTTCTACCGGCACGAACACACCGAAGGTAGAAGTTCCGTTCGATCTCATCGTGACGGCACGCGTTCGCGAGCGCGTTAGCGAACTGCGCAACATCGATCTGCCGCTTCTCGCCGAAGTTGAATTACTCGGCGACGAACATTCGGTCGTGAGCGATGCGGGTGGAACGACGTACACCGAACGCATTCGCGTTGTCGCGCATCATAGCGGCATTATCACGATCGCGCCGGTTACGCTCGATGCAATCGATGCGCGCGACGGTAAGGCGAAACGGTATTCGTCGACTTCGCTCTCGCTTGCCGTAGGCGGCGGACTGGCGCCGCCCGGCTTTTCACGGACACAAGGGTTTGCCGAGTCCGCTCGCAGCGTCATCGTGTGGGCGATCTGGATTGCGCTGCTCGTGTTGCTGGCATTTTTATTTCTGCGACGGCGTCCATCGCGTTCTCCACCGCAGCTTGCGCCCCAACCCGAGCCTGCGCCGCCGCCGGCGCCGCTTCCGACGTTCGAAGCGCGCTTACGCGACGCTCGAACCGTCCTTGGGGCCGAGCGAACGCGTCCGGCGGTGGTGCGCGTTCGAACGATGGTACGTGAAATGGTCGGCGCAAGCGATGCCGAAACGCTCGCTGATGTCCTACGTCGAATCGACCCGGAAGAGCGTCCGATGCGCGCATTGCTCTTCGCGTTGGAACGCGCGGCGTTCACGCACGACGGCGATCTCGGTCATGCGATCGATCGCGTGATCGGCCAACTCGACGACATGGTCGGTACAGCGTGAGTTCTTCTCCGCGCGCGCTTTCCGATGCGCTGCATCGCACGATCGTCGGCCAGAAGGCCGTCGTCGAAGCGCTGATCCTGGGACTTCTGGCAAACGGACATGTCTTGCTTGAAGGACCGCCCGGACTAGCAAAAACGCTCGCATGCCGCGCGCTTGCAGCCGCGCTCGACGGTGAATTCAAACGCATTCAATTCACGCCGGATTTATTGCCGAGCGACATCGTCGGCACGCGCATTTTCGATCAGCACGAGAGCCGTTTCTCGACCGTTTTGGGACCCGTCTTTGCCAATGTGGTCCTTGCGGACGAGATCAATCGCGCACCGGCGAAAGTGCAATCTGCGCTGCTCGAAGCAATGCAGGAACGTCAAGTTACAATCGGTCCACAGACGCACGCACTGCCCGATCCGTTCCTCGTTATGGCGACGATGAATCCGCTCGATGCCGAAGGCACCTACGCGCTTCCCGCAGCGCAGATGGACCGGTTCCTGATCAAGGTCGACGTCTCGTATCCCAGCCGCGACGAAGAGCTCGAGATTCTCGAGCGGTTCGCGGTTGCCGAAACGCAGCCGGTGCATGCCGTAGCGAGCCTTGCCGACGTGCGCGCGTGGCGTGAAGCCGCGCATGCGATCCACTTGGACGAGAAAGTGAAACGGTATATCGTCGAACTCGTCACCGCGACGCGTGAACGTGAGACGCAGTATGTCGATTATGGTGCGAGTCCGCGCGCGACACTTGCAATCGCACATCTCGCGCGCGCACGAGCGCTGCTGGACGAACGCGATTTCGTGCTGCCCGACGACGTTCGCGCCGTCGCGCCGCTCGCACTGCGTCATCGCGTGGGCTTCAACTTTCGGGTTACTACAGAGAATCTCGGGTCATCGCGGCTGCTCGATCGCCTCATCGCGAGCGTGCCGGTGCCCTAATGGCGTCGCTCACGCTGCGTGATGCGCTCTTACGCGGCAAACGCCGGCCGCGCCGTTTCGGAGCGGGATCCCCGACGACGTATCGCGGTGACGGCTACGAATTCGTCGAACTGCGCGCGTACGTTCCCGGCGACGACGTACGGCGCATCGACTGGGCGGCAACGGCGCGAGCCGGCGACTTGCAAACGCGCGTCGTCCTCGAAGACGTTGCACTGACGCTCGCGGCATTCGTCGACGACTCCGCTTCGATGCGGGTCGGCCGCAAACGGCCGTTGCTCGAAGCAGCAAGCGAGGCACTCGACCTTTGGTACGGCAGCGCGCTCGGCGGCGACCGGACGCTGCGCATTGGACCGGAACGTGTCACTCATCCATCAGTGCCGGTCGACGTGCCGTTCGATCTCGAGCGGACCCTCGTAACGGCTCGCGCCGTTTTGCCGCGCGGCGCCGCGCTGGTCGCGATCGGTGATTGGTTTGACCTCGACGATCGTCACAGCGATCTCTTGGCCTCGCTCGCGGTGCGCTGCGACTGTACCGCGCTCATCGCGCGCGATCCATGGTACGGCGGCCTTCCACTTTCCGGGTTCGTACGCATCCGCGGTGCGGAATCCGGACACGTTCGTACCTGGGTGGGCACGCGCGAGAGGCGCGCGTTTGCGTCTGCCGTGCGAGCGCGTGAAGCGAAGTTGCGTGAGATGCTCGCGTCGCTTGGGTGGCGTACCGGTATTCTCGAAGAGCACGACGGTGCAGCGGGACTGCTGGAGGCATTCGGTTTGAAGTCAGAGGCGCGAGTGCGTTGAGTTTCGATCATCCTGCTTATCTGATTCCCGCGGTGATTCTCGCCGTGGCTGTGTGCGCGCTGCTATTTGCGGCGCAGCGCCGGATGACCGCGCGCGACCTCGTTTATTCGAACGTAGCATTTTTTACCGATGCCGTGACGCCGCGTCCATGGATCGGCCGGGCGTTCAACGCAACATGGATCGTTGCGCTGACGCTTGGCGCATTTGCCGTCGCGGGACCGCACGTTCGCATGCCGGTGCCCGCGCGCGACGGTTCGGTGTTTGTTTGCATCGACACGTCGGGGTCGATGGAGTCAACGGATGTGACGCCGACGCGCGCGGGCGCGGCAAAGTCGGCAGCCGACGCGTTCATTGATGCGTCGCCTCGCGGTACTCGTGTCGGCATCATCGCCTTTTCGAGCGGCGCCGCGGTGATCCAACCGCTATCCGCCGATCGCGCAACCGTGAAGTCTGCGCTCGATGAGATTCCGACTCCGAACGGCGCGACGGCAATCGGCGACGCGTTGCAACTCGCGGCGCGAAATCTTCCGCCGGCCGGGCATCGCGTCGTTATTCTCATCACCGACGGCGTGAACAACGCGGGAAGCGATCCGCAAGAGATGGCGGCATACCTCGGTGCGCATCACATTCCGGTGTACACGATCGGCATCGGAACTCCGAACGGCGACATCATCGGCGGCGAGCAGTCCACGATCGACGAAGATGCATTGCGGTCGTACGCGGATGCAAGCGGAGGCGCATACGCGCGCGCCGAGAACGCCTCGCAACTGCGATCGGCACTCGCACATCTTGGCGGCGTCACGATGCTGCAACAGCGCGACGTGGCAATGGCGTTGCCCTTCGCGGCCATCGCCGGAGGACTGTTGGTGCTCGCGATGATCACCGGTTTTGCAACGGGGAGAGTACCGTGAACTTGGAATCAAGCCGCGCGGCTTATGCAGGCGGCGTCGACCTGCTCGAATCGGCGGCATTACACAACCCGATCGAACAGCTTCGCGAATGGCTCGAACTTGCATATGCGACGCCTGCGATTCAAGAAGCAAACGCGATGTGCGTTGCGACGGCGGCCCGAGACGGGACGGTCTCCGCGCGCATGGTGCTCTTACGCGGGCTCGACGAACGCGGACTCGTGTTCTTTACCTCGTACGGAAGTCGCAAAGGCCGGCAGATTGCGGAGAATCCTCGCGCCGCGGTGACGTTTTACTGGCCCCCGATTCATCGTCAAGTGCGTGTCGAAGGCGCGGTGTCGCAAGTGCCCGAGGACGAGTCGGATTCGTATTTTGCGTCGCGTCCGCGCGGCCACCAGCTTTCCGCTTGGGCATCTGAACAAGACGAACCCGTTGAAGAGCGCGAGGTGCTCGACGAGCGACTCGGTCATTTTGCCGAACGCTTCGAAGGCGAGGACGTGCCGCGTCCGCATTCATGGGGCGGCTACCTGATCGCGCCGGATCGTTTCGAATTCTGGCAAGGACGAGAAAACCGCATGCACGACCGCTTGGAATATCTTCGCGAAGGACGGACATGGAAGATCGTGCGTTTGCAGCCGTAGCAAATGCGGAACGCTTTTCTCATGGGCGAACATAAACGCGACCGCGACGGCGAGATCTTTCAGAACGACACAACCGACAACGAGGGCGCGCATCCGCCGGCACGCGAGCAAGCATCCCACCACTTGCGGCCGGACGGCGGCATCGATTCCCAAGAGGCGGATGCGAAGAATCCGGACTTCGCTGAAGAGCTCAAGAAAAGCGGGCACCCGTCAGGCCACTGAGCGCGGTGTTTACGGGACGCTTGCGTGGGGTACGCCCGAGACATGGAAAGCATCGGTCAAACCGGACCGAGCTTGACGATCGAACGCCAGGACGGGGCAACGAGCGTACTGCTCGCCGGTGAATGGGATCTCTGCGAGGCGCCGCAATTACGCGAAGCGCTGGACGGAATCAACGCGGCAGAACACGTGCTCTTCGACCTCGCCGGCATCACTCATCTGGACTCATCTACACTGCGCGTCTTCGCCGAGTTCAAGCATCGATCGATGAGCTTAGGCGGAAGTACGGCAATCTATTACGGCGGCAACGAGCGCGCACGCAGACTCATGGGCCTAAGCGCAGTCGCAACGCTTCTGCACTAATTCGATTGCCGCTCTCCAACGGCGGGTATCCCGGAGTACATGTGGCATCTCCACGCAGACAAACCCGAAGATGCGTTGCGGGAACGCGCTCGATTCCTCGCTGCGCTAGCCACTGAGAGCGGCACCTCCGACTTCGATCGCTTCGCGGCGCAACTAATCTACACCGAGTTAATCGGCAACGTCATGCGCCACGCGCGCGGGCCGGTCGATATCCAGTTGCGCTGCGTCGACGGAAAAGCGCTGCTGCATGTCTTCGATCGCGGAGACGGCTTCGTGCTCAACACATCCTTGCCGCAAGCACCGCTCCAAGAGAGCGGCCGAGGCCTGTTTCTCGTGAGCCGTTTTGCGGAGCGCGTGAACGTCCATAATCTGGAAGGACACGGCACCTGCGTGAGCGCTGTTTTCGAAGTCGGGAGGCACGCTCACGTAACGTAGCCAATCCACCCTCCCCAGCATGCCCCGCCGTAATATCATGGTCATCGGATCGGGACCGATCATTATCGGTCAGGCCGCCGAATTTGACTACGCGGGCGTTCAGGCGTGCCGCGCACTTCGTGAGGAAGGCCACCGCGTCGTCCTCGTCAACTCCAACCCCGCAACGATCATGACGGACCCCGAGGTAGCCGACGCCGTTTATCTCGAGCCGCTCACGGTTGCATCGGTTGAGCAGATCATCGCGCGCGAGCGCCCCGACGCCCTCTTGCCGACGCTCGGCGGACAAACAGGATTAAATCTGGCGGTGGAGCTCGATGACGCCGGCGTGTTGACACGCCACGGCGTTGAATTGCTCGGTACGCCGGTCGATACGATAAAACTCGCAGAAGACCGCGAACGCTTCAAAGACAAAATGCTCGAGATCGGCGAGCCCGTCGCCGAGAGCGAGATCGTTACATCCATCGATCAGGGTGTTGCGTTTGCGCAACACTCCGGTTATCCGCTGGTCGTCCGTCCGGCATACACGCTCGGCGGTACCGGCGGCGGCGTCGTCTACAACGAAGACGAACTGCGCGAGCGCCTCGATGCCGGGCTGAACGCCTCGCTCATCCATCAAGCGCTGCTCGAAACGTCGCTTTTGGGATGGAAAGAGATCGAGTACGAAGTGCTGCGCGACGGTGCGGACAATTGCATCATCGTCTGCAACATGGAGAACATCGATCCCGTCGGGGTCCACACGGGCGACTCGATCGTCGTCGCACCTTCGCAGACGCTCTCCGACGTCGAATACCAAATGCTGCGCAGCGCGTCGCTTAACGTGATTCGGGCGCTGAACGTGCAAGGCGGATGCAACATTCAATTCGCGCTGCATCCGACCAGCATGCAGTACGCGATCATCGAGGTGAATCCGCGCGTTTCACGCAGTTCCGCCCTCGCATCCAAAGCGACCGGATATCCCATCGCAAAGATTTCCACCCGCATCGCGCTCGGGCAAACGCTCGACGAGATTCCGAACCCGGTAACGGGCGTGACCAAAGCGGCATACGAACCGACGTTGGACTATTGCGTCGTCAAAATTCCGCGCTGGCCGTTCGATAAGTTTCCGCTCGCGGATACGCTGCTCGGCACGCAGATGAAGTCAACGGGCGAAGCGATGGGCATTGGCCGCACGTTCCGCTCCGCACTGATGAAAGCGGTACGCGGGCTCGATCTCAAACGCGACCGGCTCACGGGCGGCGAGTATACCGAGTGGAGTATCGCCGAACTCGAAGAGATCGTCGTAAAACCGACGGACGAACGGCTTTTCGCCGTGGCTGAACTTTTGCGTCGCGCGCAAGGTGAGGCACGCGATGCCGCGGTCGAGCGCATTCACGCGCTCTCCGCGATCGATCGTTTTTGGCTCTACGAAATCATCGCGATCGTCGAAGCGGAAGAAGCGGGTGAGCCGGTTGAGCCCGGCGAGCCGTCGTTCCGCATGGTGGACACCGCCGCTGCCGAGTTTCCCGCGCGCTCGCCGTACTACTATCTCTCGCACGGCGAGATGGATGAGATCCGGCCCAGTCCGAACGAGGCGGTCGTCGTCGTCGGCAGCGGACCGATTCGCATCGGTCAAGGGATCGAATTCGATTACAGCTGCGTGCACGCCGCGTGGGCGCTCCGCGACGCCGGTAAATCACCGGTAGTCATCAACAACAATCCGGAGACGGTTTCAACCGACTTCGATATCTCCGACGTGCTCGTCTTCGAGCCGCCGGGGCCCGACGAGGTCGAAGCGACGTATCGCGGCACCAATGCGAGCGGCGTCATGCTGACGTTCGGCGGACAAACCGCGATCAACCTTGCCGCGGAATTGTCGCGCCGCGACGTACGCATCATCGGCAGCGACCGCGCGAGCCTCGACATGGCGGAAGACCGTGCGCAGTTCGACGCTGCATTGCAGCGCTTAGGCGTCGCGCGTCCGCTAGGCCGCGCCGCAACGAGTTTCCGCGAAGCGCGTGTGTTTGCGCGCGAACTGGGGTTTCCGGTCCTCGTGCGTCCAAGTTTCGTGCTCGGCGGACGCGCGATGGAGATCATCTATAACGAAGGCCAACTCGCGTCGTACGCGGAATCGGCGCCCCCGATTCTTCCCGGTGCGCCGCTGCTCGTCGATAAATATCTTCGCGGTCTCGAGGTTGAAGTCGATGCCGTCTTCGACGGCGACGATATTCTGATTCCAGGTATTTTCGAGCACATCGAACGCGCGGGAATTCACTCCGGCGATTCGATCAGCGTCTACCCTACGCAGACGATCGACGGAGCGATGACGCAACGCATCGTCGACGTGACGACCGCGATCGCGTCGGAACTGCGCATTCGCGGATTGATCAACATCCAGTTCGTCGTGCACGAAGGCGATCTGTACATCATCGAAGCGAATCCGCGCGCGAGCCGCACGGTGCCGATCATCCAGAAAGCGACCGGCGTAAACATGGTCGCTGCCGCAACACGCATCGCACTCGGCGAGAAGCTTCGCGACATGGAGTACGGCACTGGGCTGCATCCGCGCACGCCGTACGTCGTCGTCAAAGTACCGGTCTTTTCGTTCTCGAAGATGCGCGGCGTCGAAACGATTCTCGGCCCGGAAATGAAGTCGACCGGTGAAGTGCTCGGCATCGACGATACGTTTGCCGGAGCGTTGCGCAAGGGATTCATCGGCGCGGGTGTGCGTCTGCCGGGGAGCGGCGGACGTATTCTCGTTACGATCGCCGACGAAGAGAAGCATGCATCGTTGCCGATTCTTCGCCGTTACGCGGATTTAGGACACACGCTCGTCGCCACACCCGGCACACGCGCGGTGCTTGAAGACGCCGGCGTTCCGTGCGAACCGATCAATAAGATCTCCGACGGTTCACCGCACGTGCTCGACGTGATCCATCAACGCAAAGTCGACCTCGTGATCAACGATGCAAAGGGGCCGCGCGAAATCTCCGACGGCTATCGCATCCGCCGTGCGGCGGTTGAGAGCGGCATCGCGTGTCTCACGTCGCTCGACACGGCAAAAGCGCTCGTGACCGCGCTTGAAACGGTTCCCGGTCCGCCTCGCTCGCTCCAGGAGTACCGTACCGCCGCAGGCGTTCGCGTCTAATGCGGAAACTCACGACGCCGCTCGAGCGCGTGCTCGATCTCAAAGACGAACCGCGTGTGTTCGTCTTGGGCGGCTCGGGCAGTAATCTGGGGTTCACGAATAGCTTTCGTACCGAGAACGCAGCGATTACCGCGCGCGTCGTGCCGGTGGCGTGGACGCCGCTCGGCGTGGTCATCGGAAACACCTGGCAGAACGTCGGCATTGCGCTACACGGTCTGCTCGAATGGGTCGATCGTTCGTTTCCGCCCGAAGACGAGCGCGCGTTCGTGGCGCCGATGCGGGACATCGAATTGCTCGCCCGCGTGCAATGGCACGCGGAGCTGCCTGAGAAGCTGACCGATGAGTCTGTGCTCAACATTGAAGATGTGCCCGAAGAAATTGCGGAAGGGTTGAGTCATCCGCCGGCGGCGATCGTGCAATGCGCGGCGTGCCGGCGCCTGTGCGTGAAAGACGAATTTGTCTGGAAAGAGAAGCAACTCTGCGCATGGGATTACCATTCGCAGGTCTTCGGCCGGCGTGGTCCATGGCGTGACGGCCCGTACGAAGAGCGTCATTTCGACACGCTGCCGACGTGCGCGTACGTCGCGCCGCAGCTGCTCGCCGAGATGAACGTCGAAGTCGTGCTCGCTACGAACGCAATCGTGGAAGAGACGGCGGCAAAAATTATCAACTTGTTGCTCGAATCCGAACCACAACGTCCGCACATGGCGGTGCGCACCGGCGACGGCTTCACGGTCTTACGCGAGCTGTGACCAACCGCGCGATCTCCGCGCTCGCGACACTCTTCGTCGCGCTTTTCGTGTTGCTCGCTGCGCGGCAAACCTACGTCATGGTCATCAAAGGCCCGGATATCGCGGCGAAGCCGTATAATCCGCGGCACGCGCTGCTCGACTCATCGCGCGGACGCATCCTGGCGACGGACGGTACGGTCCTCGCGAAAACGGCCGGGAAACAGCGTGTTTATCCGTACGGCGAATCGCTCGCGCAAACGCTTGGCTATGTCTCCGCGCGCTACGGCACGAGCGGCATCGAGGACGCGTACGACCGCGCATTGACGCCGCCGGACACGACCGGCGACCCGGCCGCGCAATTCGACGAATTGGTCGCGTCGATTCAGGGAAAGACGACACAGTCGCATGGCGCGGACGTCGTGACCACGATCGTTCCCGCGATTCAGTCGGAAGCATGGCAAGAGCTCTCGCAGCACGAGCGCGGCGCGGTCGTCGTGCTCGATCCGCGATCGGGAGCAGTGCTCGCGCTCGCGAGCGTTCCGAGCTTCGATCCGAACGGGCTTGACCGCAGCTTTGCGTCGCTCAATGCGGATTCCGACAGTCCGCTCCTCAACCGCGCGATCGACGGGCTCTACCCGCCCGGTTCGACGTTCAAAATCTTCACCGCCGCTTCGGCCCTCGACGCAGGCACGGTCTCGATGGACTCGCATTTCGATGACCCCGGCTACTATGTCATCGGAGACTTCACGCTGCACGACAACGAGGGCGAAGCGACCGGCTACCAAGACATCACCAACGCCTTCGCCCTTTCGAGCAACGTCGACTTCGCGCAGATCGCGCTGAAAATGGGCACCGATCTCTTCTATCAATACCTCGATAAGTGGGGCATCGGATCGTCGCTCGATTTCCAGATTCCGGCCCAGACGGACCGGGTGCCCGGCAAAGCGTCCGTCGTGCCGGGAGAGCTGGCGCAAATGGGCTTTGGACAAGGCGCCCTCCTCATGACCCCGCTGCAAATGGCGCTCATTGCCTCGACCATCGCTAATAGCGGGAATATGCCGCGGCCCTACATCGTCCGCCAAATCGTGCGTGACGGGACGGCCGCGAGTATGACGCCTAGCGGCAACCTTGCAAGCCCCGTGTCGGCGGACACCGCCGCGAACGTGAAGAAGATGATGGTCGCTGTGGTTACGCGCGGAACGGGAATGGTTGCTCAGCTCCCCAACGTGCAAGTTGCCGGAAAGACCGGCACGGCGACGAATCCGCACGGTGCCGCGCACTCGTGGTTCGTCTGCTTTGCACCGGCGGACCGGCCACGCATCGCCGTCGCCGTGATCGTGGAGAACGGCGGGTACGGGGCAGACGTTGCGGCCCCAATCGCACGCAACGTACTGCGCGAAGCGCTTACCGTCGTCAAGGACTAGCTACGGAGTCGTCCTCACTTTGATCGAGCAACAGACCTTTAACAACCGGTATCGACTCGATCGCAAGTTGGGCGAAGGCGGTATGGCCACCGTGTACAGCGGCACCGATACGCTGCTGCGCCGGCGCGTCGCGATCAAAGTGCTGCGCGCGCAATACGCCGCCGATGCCGAATTCGTCCGCCGCTTCTATCAAGAAGCCGAATCGGCAGCACGCCTGTCGCACCCGAATATCGTCAATACGTACGATGTCGGACGCGAAGGCGATACCTATTACATCGTCATGGAGCTCGTGGACGGTCCCTCGCTCGCCGAGATCATCGCCGCCGACGGCAAACTTCCCGAACCGGTAGCGATCGATTACGCGGCACAGATCTGTAACGGACTCGCCTTCGCGCACCGTCAAGGATTGCTCCATCGCGACATCAAGCCGGCGAACGTGCTCGTCACCAAAGACGACGTCGTGAAGCTTTCCGACTTCGGCATCGCGCGCGCCGTGTCTCAACATACGATGGCGCTTACGAAGCCGGGCCTCGTGATGGGCAGCGTGTTTTATATTTCACCGGAGCAAGCGCAGGGACACGAGCTGAACGAAGCGTCGGATCTTTACAGCGTCGGCATCGTGCTCTATCAAATGTTGACGGGTCAGTTGCCGTATAACGGTGAGTCGCCCGTGACCGTCGCGCTCAAACACATCGGCGATCCGGTGCCGTCGCTCGATACGAAGAATCTCGGCGTATCACCGGCGCTTGCATCGATCGTCAACAAACTGCTTCAGAAACGTCCCGAGAATCGATTCGCATCGGCAAGCGAAGTTGCGACCGCGTTGCGTGAGGCGCGGGAACGGCCGAGCGTCGCCGCCTATTCGATCAGCGACGATGCGCCGACGCAAATGTTCCGTACGGTGCCTCCGCCGCGTCATTCGCCGATGCCGGACCGCTCCTTTACGTCGATCAGCGAAGAAGAAGAACGCCGTTCGCGCCTGGGCGGCAGCGCGATCATCATTCTCGTAATTCTTGCGGTGCTTGCGACGGGCGTCGGCTACTTCGTCTTCGGACGCAACACGATTTCGCTGCCGGTCGGCGTTGCGACGATCAAAGTTGCGGATTACACGAACATGACCGACAGCCAAGCGCAGGCTGCAGTCGTCAATGCCGGGCTCGTCGCGCGCTTTATCAAGACGTCCGACGATCGCGTTCCGGCCAATCACATCATCCGCCAGAATCCGCCCGCCGGATCGACCGTGCAGAAAAACGCGACGATCGAACTCGTCGTGAGCAACGGCCTGCCGACCGTCGGATTGCGCGACGTCCGCGACTTCAATGCCGCAGATGCGCAGCGGATTCTGCAAGACGACGGCTTCAAAGTCAAGGTTGCGAAGAAGTACGACAATACGCCCGTCGATACGGTCGTCGATCAGGATCCAAAGGCTGGGTCACGGTTGCGTAAAGCGAGTGCCGTGACACTGATCGTTTCGCAAGGACCGGAATCGATCAAAGTGCCGCAGTTCATCGGCCTTACCGCCGACGAAGCCACGGCGCTCGCAAAGAAAAACGGCATCAATCTCGACACATCCCAGCGCACGGCATCTGCAAGCACGCCGAACGGCGTGGTCGCAACGCAAGATCTCGCACCGGGAACGTCGGTGGATCGCGGCTCAACCGTCCATGCCGCGATCAGCAACGGCGCCGATGTCACTAACGCCGGTCAAACCGCCTCGGTGCCGAACGTCGTCAATGCCGGGTATCAACAAGCGATAGACGCAATTACGAGTGCCGGGTTCACGCCGGTCGTCAAGTACAGCACGCAGCTAGACCGCAATGGCAACATCGTCGATCAGCAGCCTGCGCCGGGGGCGCAAGCGCCGTCAAATTCGACGGTAACGATCACGCTTTCAACCAACGGTGAGGTTCCGGACACTGACGGCATGGCGGTTCAAGACGCACAAGCACTGCTCCTGAGTTACGGCTATCGCGTGACGCAAATCCAGTACACGACCTCTGAAGGAGCCGATGGAAAAGCCGTGCGAACCCTTCCGTCCGCCGGAACGAATCTGGCGCCGGGATCCGCACTCACGCTCGTCGTTAATGGAGTCAACCATTAGGTGCGCATCTTGGGCATCGACCCGGCGCTGCGCGTTACCGGATACGGGGTCATCGAACGCACGCGTTCGGGCGTGAAATTGATTGAAGCGGGCGTCGTGAGCCCGCGCACCGATCGGGCGTTGGAGGAGCGGCTGGCCGAGCTGCACGACGGAGTTCGCGCGATTCTTGCGGAAACCGAACCCGACGTGGTTGTCATCGAAGAACTCTACACGACGTATAAGAATCCCATGACGGCGATTCTGATGGGTCATGCGCGCGGCGTCATGTGCCTTGCCAGCGCGCAGGCCGGTGTGCCCGTTCACACCCTCGGGCACGCGCACGTCAAACGCGCGCTCGTCGGATCGGGGGCCGCGCGCAAGGATCAAGTCAACGCGATGGTGACGCGCTTGTTACGCCTTCACGCGGCGCCGAAGCCGAACGACGTCTCCGACGCGCTCGCGATTGCGCTCGCCTATCTGAATATCTCGGATCATGTTCTCGCGTATTAGCGGAACGCTCATCGATCGCAACGGCGAGAGCATCGTGCTCGACGTCAACGGCCTCGGCTACGACGTCGTCTTGCCGCCGTGCGTGGCGGAAAAAGTCGCCGCCCCGGCGGGCGACCGCGTCACGCTCGAAATCTTCTCCGTGCTCAACATGGACGGCAACAGCGGGCACTTCACGTTCTATGGGTTCACAAATGCGATCGAGCGCGCGTTTTTCGAAGCTCTGCTGAGCGTTGCATCGATCGGCCCGCGTTCGGCAGCACGCGCGTTCTCGCAGCCTATGTCTCATATTGCGGGCGCCATCGATCGCGGCGATCACGTCTATCTCAAGACGCTGCCGGGAATCGGTCAGCAAAAGGCACGCGACATCGTCGCGAAACTGCAGGGCAAAGTTGCGAAGTTTCTGCTCATTCAGGACGCGCAGCCGGCGCCGGCAGCGCCGATGCCCGATTTTGCGGATGAAGCGATGGCGGTGCTGCTCCAACTCGAATACAAGCGCGCGGAAGCGGAAGCAATGATCCGCGAAACGCTCGACGCGGTACCGAGCATCAAAGATTCGGAAACACTGCTCGCGCAGATATACCGGCGCAAAGCGGAGAAGACACGAGCGTGAGCGACGAATCCGCGCGCAAAAAGCTCATCGCCGGCGAAGAATACGACGAAGCCGACCGTCTCGTCTCGCCCGACGATACCCTCGAAGACGAAGTCTACGGTGCGAGTCTTCGTCCGCGAACCTTCGCGGACTATGTCGGCCAAGAACGCGTTGTCGAAAATTTGCGTATCGCGATCGACGCGGCAAAGCGTCGCAACGAGACGCTCGAGCACGTCCTATTTTACGGACCGCCGGGCCTGGGAAAGACGACGCTCGCCGCGCTCATCGCGCGTGAGATGAACGCGAACTTCCGGCCAACGAGCGGACCCACGCTCGAGAAACCGAAAGACTTGGTCGGCATCTTGACGTCGCTCGAAGCCGGCGACGTGCTCTTTATCGACGAGATCCACCGGTTAGGGCGTGTCGTCGAAGAGTTCTTATATCCCGCGATGGAAGACTTTCAAATCGATTTTGTGGTCGATCGCGGCGCGTACGCAAAGACGATCAAATTGCCGCTGAAGCGCTTTACCCTGATCGGCGCGACGACGCGTGCGGGAATGCTGACGGCGCCGCTGCGCGAACGTTTCGGCATCGTGCACCACCTCGATTACTATTCTGACGACGAATTGGAGCGCATCGTCACGCGCTCGGCGTCGGTCCTCGGCGTTCCGATCGAACGGGACGGCGCGGTCACGATCGCCTCACGCAGTCGCGGCACGCCGCGTATCGCCAACCGCCTCTTGCGTCGCGTGCGCGATTACGCCGAAGTCCGCGCCGGCGGCACGATCACCGACCGCGTCGCCGACGAGGCGCTGCAACGCGAAGGCGTGGATGCGCGCGGCCTCGACCGTTTGGATCGCGCATTTTTGCGCACGATCGTCGAACAGTACGGCGGCGGCCCCGTCGGTATTTCTGCAATTGCGGCAACGCTGACGGAAGACGCCGAGACGCTGGAAGACGTCGTCGAACCGTATTTGCTCAAAGCCGGATTCGTCGTGCGCACCGCGAGCGGACGCAAAGCCACGCCCGACGCATACCGCCATCTCGGCTCGATTCCGAACCACGCGCAACAGGATCGTTTATTCTGATGCGGCGTCTCGCATTTCTCGCCGGAGTGGCCGCCGCGACCGTGACTCCGGCATTTGCGTGCGCGCAAGAAGATAACGAATTCGATCCGGCGTCATCGTCGAACGCGCAGGCGTTGCGCGTATTGCTCGGCCGCGGCGACGCGCAAGCGCTGCCGGGCGGCGGGTTCACGTTCGCGGGAAAGCCGTATCGCGGAACGTTCGTGCGCGAGCAGGACGGCTCCATCGTAACGACCGTCGGGCTCGAGGAGTACTTGTACAGCGTCGTGCCGCGTGAAATGCCGCCGTCGTGGCCGGCCGGGGCGCTGCAAGCGCAAGCGGTCTGCGCGCGCACGTACGTGCTGCAGCGCAGCTCCCCGCGCCGCACCTACGATCTCGTACCGTCGGAAGCGGACCAAGTATACGGCGGAATCCAGAGCGAAACGCCGGCCGCGCGCGCGGCCGTCGATGCGACCGCCGCGCAAGTGCTCCGCTTCGGGGACGGCTTCGCACAGATCATGTATTCGTCGTGTTGCGGCGGTCACACTGAAGCGTCGTCCGACGCATGGGGCGGCGCATTTTTTCCCTACCTTTCGGGCGTCATCTGTACGCATTGCAGCGACTCGCCGAACTATCGCTGGACGCGCGATCTCACACTCGCGCAAATCGGCGCCGCATTTGCGCAGGAGGTCGCGCCCTTCGGCGCCCTTACCGGTATCCAGTCGGTGGCCGTTGACGGAAGCGGACGCGTTCGCACGGTGGCGCTTACGTGTCAGCGCGGATCCGCGTCAGTCAAGGGCAGTGTGTTCCGGTTGCGCATCGGTGCGCGCATCGTGCCGAGCTTACTCATCACAAAGTTCGATACGTCGCCTGATGAGCCGGATCGCATCACGATTGAAGGTGGCGGGCTCGGGCATGGGGTAGGGCTCTGTCAGTGGGGTGCACGCGGCATGGCGCTCGAGGGCGCATCGTCAAGTGACATCTTGAACTTCTATTTTCCGGGAACGACGATCGGACATGACTGACGGTCAGCAGACGCCGCCCGTGGACGGCGAGTCGAGCGACAAGCGCTACGGGTTGCGATTGCGCAAGTACATCGACGTCGTCGTTGAAGATCCGTTGTCCTCGATGCTCCTTCGGGGTGCCGTTGCCGACATTTCTCCGACCGGCATGCGCGTCATCGCCGATCAATATCTCCCCGTCGGAACGAAGTACACGTTCACGATGAAACGCGCGCCGTTTCTGAAGCTGCGCGGCCAAGTGCGCTGGATCCGCGCGTTTCAAGGTGAGACGTATCAAGTCGGCGTGCTGATCGTCGACGCAAGTGAAGACGAGCGCAAACGCCTTACAAACTTCCTCGAACTGGAACGTCAGCGCCTCACGGCTTCGTAAATGAAGCCCGAGGATTTAGCTTCGGCGTATTCGTTCGATCTGCCCGAGGAGTTAATAGCGCAGCATCCGGCGCCCGTCCGGGATGCGAGCCGGTTGATGGTGGTGCTTCCGTCCGGCATCGAACACAAAATCTTTCGCGATCTGCCGTCGGTGCTGCGGTCGGGCGACGTGCTCGTTCTCAACGAAACGCGCGTGATCGCTGCGCGGCTCTTCGGAACGCGCGCGGGAACCGGCGGTGCGGTCGAAGTGCTCTTACTGCATCCCGCCGATGGGGCTCGCTACGATCCGAATGCGAATGCGAATGTGTGGACGGCGCTCGTGCGTCCGGCGAAACGCCTGCGTCGCGGCGCGACGATTGCATTCGGCGATCTCGGTGTCGCGCACGTCACCGGCAAACTGGAAGAAGGTATCCGCACGCTGCACTTCGAGGTTCCAATACCGTTCGAATCGTTCCTCGAACGCGCCGGGCGACTACCGCTGCCACCATATATTCGCAATGATTCCGACGAAGCGCAGATACGCTATCAAACCGTCTTTGCACGCGAGCCGGGAAGTGTCGCGGCGCCGACCGCATCGCTGCACTTTACGCCGGAGCTGCTCGAAGAGATTCGCGACCGGGGCGTCGAGATCGTCCGGTTGACGCTCGACGTGGGGCTCGGGACATTTCGTCCGATGAAAGGCGAGCGCTTGGACGAGCATACGATGCATGCCGAAACGTATGTGATCCCGCCGGCGACTGCCGAAACGATTGCGCGCGCGAAACGCGAGGGACGGCGCGTCGTGGCAGCGGGAACGACGGTCGTGCGAGCACTTGAAGGCCGCGCTCAGTCGAACGGCGCGCTCACTGCGGGAGAAGGATCGACGTCGATTTTCATTAGACCCGGCTTTGTCTTTCGCGTCGTCGACGCAATGATTACGAACTTTCATCTGCCGCAATCGACGCTGCTCGTGCTCGTGAGTGCATTCGCGGGTCGCGAGCGCATCTTGCATGCCTATCGCGAAGCCGTCTCGCATTCGTACCGGTTTTTCTCATTCGGCGACGCGATGTTTCTCGAACCCCTGCCGAGAACGCGTCAATAAATGCGTTACGTAGCGATGCGCGACCACGGCGGTCCCGACGTCTTGTACGTTGCGGAAGCGCCGAAGCCGCAGCCTGCAGCCGGCGAAGTGTTGATCGAAGTCGAAGCGGCGGGCGTTTCGCGACCGGACGCGCTGCAGCGTGCCGGCGCTTACCCGCCTCCGTCCGGCGCGTCGCCGAATCTCGGATTGGAAGTCTCCGGCGTCATCGCTGATATTGCGAAGGACGTCGTCGGTTTTCACACCGGCGACTCCGTTGTCGCTCTGTGTAACGGCGGCGGCTACGCGGAATTCGTGTCGGTGCCGGCGGGACAAGTGCTTCCGTTGCCGTCGCAATGGTCGTTCGTCGAAGGCGCGACCCTTCCGGAAAACGCGTTCACTGTGTTCGACAACCTCATCGTGCGCGCGCGATTGCGTGCCGGCGACGTCGCGCTCGTGCACGGAGGAACGAGCGGCATCGGCACGATCGCGATTCAGATGGCGCAAGCGGTCGGCGCGACCGCTATAGCAACGGCAGGGTCCGACGAAAAGTGCGCGGCCGCGCTAACGCTCGGCGCGTCGGCGGCAATCAACTATCGCACGAGTGATTTTGTCGAGCGCGTGCACGAAATCACACGCGGACGCGGCGTCGACGTCGTTCTCGATATCGTCGGCGGCGACTACATCGATCGCGATCTGCGCGCGGTTGCCCTCGAAGGCCGCATTGCGTGTCTTGCGACGGGCGGCGGCGCAATCGCAACGATCGATCTACGCTATCTGCTGCAACGCCGGGCGACGATCTTGGGTTCGAGCCTGCGTCCGCGCAGTTCGGACGAGAAGGCGGAGATCGCGCGCGGTTTGCGGGCCAAGATGTGGCCGCTGTTGCCGGCGAGAGATCCGATATCTCCGGTCATCGATTCGCTCTTTACGTTCTCGCAAGCCGCGCAAGCGCACGAGCGGCTGGAATCGCCCGAACACATCGGCAAAATCGTGCTCGTGCCCGACGCGCCCGCCGCTCCCTAAGAAGCAGGGAAGGAACCGGATTGTGAGAGCGAACTCCCTAGGCCTCTGTTAATAGAATGGTTGATGTTGATGAGTGTAAATACTGCAATTCAATCGTATACGCCGAAGAAATGGGATCTGTCGGGCCTGCAAGGCATTTCCGACGAGACGCTGCAAATTCACTTCGGCCTTTACGAAGGCTATGTGAAAAATACGAATACGCTCAACGAGCGCATTTCGGAGTTGCGCGCAGCCGGTAAAGTCAGCGGCGCGGATCCGGCGTTTGCGGAACTTGTGCGCCGCCTCGGATGGGAATTCGACGGCATGCGGCTGCACGAATATTACTTCGATAACATGACGAAGAATCCGACGGAACCCAAGTCGGGACGGTTGTACGATCTTCTCAGCGGGCCGTACGGCGGATTCGACGGCTGGAAGAAAGAGTTCGCGGCGGTCGGCGGGATGCGCGGTATCGGCTGGGCGATCGCCTACTTTGACCCGAAAGCAAGCCAAATCGTGAACGTCTGGGTCGGCGACCACAACGTGAACAATTTTGCGGGCTGCGAACCGATTATCGTGATGGATCTGTGGGAGCACGCCTGGTTCCGCGACTACAAGCCGGCAGACAAAGGCAAGTACATCGAGGCCTTCATCGCAAACATCAACTGGGGCGCCTGCGAGTCGCGTCTTCCGTAAGCGGGAACGGACGTCCCATGAGCGATCGAGACATTCGCAAAGAGCTCAACACGAAAGACGCCGAGATGTTCCGTCAACAGGAGCGTGCAGCCGATTCGAACGAGCGGTTGCACGGATACGATAAGACGGACGCTGATTCGTTCCCCGCAAGCGATCCGCCATCATCGATGGCATCCCAAACGCCGGACGATGTGGACCCAGCGGCAACTACGGAATAACAGGTGTACGTCCGAACGAACCGCGAGAAGAACTCGAGGCGGGTCTTAATGAGCCGCCTCGATTCATGTCCTTACCCTATGCTTCCGGCTCGACGACGAGGGTGCGAGGATGGGTGTACCAGACCAAGCCGGGCGGTGCGTCGCGCTGCGCGCGAACGTGTTTGCGTTCGGTGTAATCGATCGGGACTTTCGTGCTCGCTTTCGCTTTCGAATAGTAGGCTGCGAGTGAAGCAGCGCGGCGAAGATCGTCGGGCGGCGGATCCGCGCGGTCGTCGCGCTGTAAGATGACGTGCGCGCCCGGAATGTTTTGCGCGTGAAACCATAGATCGTTCGGCCGCGCGACACGAAACGTCAATTCCGCGTTTTCACTTGGCGAACGTCCGATCAAAATGCGCGAACCGCCCAGCGTGCGCACCTCCAGCGGTGCGCGCTTGCGATTCTTCGATTGCACGCGCAACGTTTCGCCCGGCCGGCCTTCGAGGTGCGCGACGGCGCGCTCGACATCCGCGAGATCCGCGTCGTCAGCGCGCTCGGCTTCCCAGCGCAGTTGTTCGACCGCGCGCAACGCTGCATCGATCGACTCCGCACGCGTGTCGATATGCGGGAGCGACGCGCCCAGTTTCTTGTACTGCGCGAAGACCTTCGCCGCGCGCTCCTTCGCTTCATCGCGCGCCGCTTCGTTGAGCTCGTGCAGTGTTGCGAACAGCGAGTCGCCCTCCTCACGCAGCGATTCGCGCGCCATCGCTTTCGTTCGTTTCTCGTCGAGTTTGCGCCGTTCGTCGAGCAGTTTTCGTTCGCGCGCATCGAGCCGTTTGCGCAATTGCGCTCGACGCTGCACCGTACGCGCGCGCTCGCCGGATCCGATCTTTTCATCGCGAGATGCTTTGAATGCATCGAGGACGGAGCCGTCTTCCGGAACGTCGGTGCCATTCGATTCGCGGGCCACCAGCGGCGGCGGTTCGTACGCCATGCCGGCCTGCACGGAACGCGTCCCGTTTTCGGCAAGCGAGAATTCTTTGAGCGCTGCGACGACGACGTCGCGTTTGACGAGGACGAGATTCCCGAAGCGCGGGACGAGCTCGACATATACCGTCACCTCGTCTCCCACACCGAATCGCGAGCGCGCTCCGAAGCGAAGGCGCATCAGACGATCGCCGGTGCGCGATTGCGCGCCTTGCAGCGTCGTTCCGCGCAATGCGGCCCCGAGCGCGCGCACGAATCCCGGTTCGGCGGCAATCGGCAACGCCTCATCTTCGACGGTCACGAGCGGCGGGGTTCCGAACGGATCGAATGCAAGCAGCAGATCGTTGGAGCCTGTCCTGAGCGAAGTCGAAGCGCGGCGATTGAGCTGGATTGCGATGCGTCCGTCGGGCAAGAGGCCGACGTCACGGACGCGCGCACCGCTGAAGCGTGACTGAATCTCCTCTGCGGCGCGCCGGACCAGTTGCCAGTCAGTGCGCATAGACGCGCTCACGCAGAACGCGTTTCAACACTTTTCCGCTCGGGCCGAGCGGCATTGCTTCGATGAAATGCACGTGACGCGGATATTTATGACGAGCCAGATGTTCCTGCGACCACGCAATCAATGCTTCGGCCGTGATGTCGTGCGTCTCGTCTCGCAGCACGACCGCCACGATTTCTTCGCCGTGCGTGTCATGCGGCACGCCGATCACCGCAACCTGTTTGACCGCGGGATGGCGCATCATGACTTCCTCGACTTCGCGCGGATAGACGTTGAAGCCGCCGCGAATAATCAAGTCTTTCTTGCGATCGACGATCGTGATGAAGCCATCTTCGTCTACCGTGCCGAGATCGCCGCTGCGAAACCAGCCGTCCACGATTGCGGCGCGGGTGGCCTCCGGATTGTTGAGATAGCCCTTGAAGACGCAATGTCCGCGAATGACGATTTCGCCGAGTTCGTTCGGCGGAAGAAGCTCGATGCGGTCTTCGCGCTCCGCATGTGCAATCGCAAGCTCGACACCCCAGATTCCGCAGCCGACGGTACCCGGCTTCCGGCCGAATTCACGCTGATTGAAACTCGCGACGGGAGAGGTTTCCGAAAGTCCATAGCCCTCGTAAATCGGCGCATCGAACACTTCTTCGAAGCGTTCGAGCACCGCAAGGGGAATTGCCGAACCGCCCGATGCGCACGTGCGCAGCGGTGGACGCGCGGCGTTCTTTTTCGCAGCATCGAGAATCGCGATGTACATCGTCGGGACGCCTGAGAAAAGCGTCACCCCGCGATCGACCATCAGTTGGAGCGCCGCTTCGCCGTCAAAGCGCGGCATCAATACCACCGTCGCGCCGACGCGAAACGCGGTGTTCATGACGCACGTCTGCCCGAACGCGTGAAAGAACGGAAGCGCGCCGAGCAGCACGTCCTCGGGCTCTACTTGGAAGAGATCGTGCGCGGTCACCGAGCAGTTAAAGACGAGGTTGTTGTGCGTCAGAACGGCGCCTTTCGGGCGTCCGGTCGTGCCGCTGGTATACAGCACCACCGCATCGTCTTCGGGTTCGCGCAGCACCATCTGTTCGAGCGGCTCGTCCTGGGGCACATCGGCCTCGACGAAAAGCGTCCCGGTACTTTCACATGCGGCGCGGCCCTGCGTCGCGAGCTGCGGCGCGCACACCAGCAGTTTTGCACCGGAGTCGGTGAGGATGTAGGCTATCTCGCCGGCGGTCAGCAGCGCATGAACCGGCACCACGACGGCCCCGGCCGCGAGTATGCCGTAGTAGGCGGCCGGGAAGTCGGGGGTGTTTAAAAGTAGAATCGCGATGCGCTCGCCCGGCTGGACGTCCCTGCGGCGGAAGAAGGCCGCATACCGGCACGCCTGCTCCCAGAGCCTTGCGTAGGACGTGCTTTGTGGCCCCAACTCCACGGCGCTTCGGTCCGGGTGCCGAAGCGCGGACTCAGCGAGTACGGCGGCAAGCGATAGAGGCATGACGAGGTTTCCTCTCCATAGGGTTGGAAAACATGCTGCTTTCTGCGCGTTCGGCTATTAGGAGTAGGTTTGATCACCGGGCCCGGGCTACTTTTCGTCGTGTCAGGTCCTTCCGGGGCCGGAAAAGATACTTTAGTGGAAGCTCTCATCGAACGGATGCCGCGGTTGCGGTACTCCGTCTCGGCCACGACCCGCGGTCCGCGTCCGGGGGAGGTTGAAGGAGAACACTACTTCTTCCTAGATCGTGCGGCGTTCGAAGAGCGGGCGAAGACCAGCGGCTTCATCGAAACGCGCGAGTACAACGGCAACCTATACGGTACGCCGCGCGATTACGTGCAGAAGGTACTGACCGACGGCTACGACGTTATCATGAAGCCCGAAGTCAACGGCGCGATGAGAATCAAGGCCGCGTATCCGGACGCCGTCTTGATTTTTCTGGTCCCGGACAAATTTTCGCACCTTCGCGACCGACTGCTGGCGCGAAAAACGGAAACAAACGAAGAGATTGCGCGGCGCTTGGAAATCGCGCATCAGGAAATGAAGTTCATTCGTGACTTCGATTACATCGTCATTAACGAGCAGGGACGCTCGGACGATGCTATACGCGACTTGCAGGCGATATTGCAAGCGGAACGGTTCCGCATCCACCGCTACGGCGACGATTCGTTGCAGAACGTCGAACGTACTTAACAGATAACTACAAGCGAATTTGGGGGCCCGGCGGCTTAGCCGACGGGAGGCGCGCGCAGTACGAAGTACGGAGCGCCTTTCGAACAGAAGGGTCCCCGAAGTCGTCTACGACTTTGGGGAAATAATGTCAAAAACGGTTTTTGGAGATCTCGACGCGCTTTTGAAGCACGCCGATTCGAAATTCAGTCTCGTCAATATCGTCACCAAGCGTGCGCGCCAGTTGAATAATTGGATTCGCGTGCAGCAGCTGCCGCCGTCCGATCGCCGCGAATATTTTGCAAGCGAGCCGTTGGTTGATAAAGACGACATCAATCCGAACAAGCCGGTGTCGATTGCGCTCGACGAAATTGCCGAGGGAGCGATTGCATACCATAGGACTAAAGAGGGTATCAAGTAGCCGCCAATCGGCACTCTGACTTTCTTTTGCTTCATGTTTTGATGGCGTTGGATTCGTGCGGCTTGCCCCGGAGGGGCAAACGTCACGGATTCACCGGAGGTGAATCCTGATGTGCGGGATCGTAGGCTATATCGGGGAGCGTGACAGCGTTCCAATTATTTTGGATTCGCTCGCGCGGCTCGAGTACCGCGGGTACGACAGCGCGGGGATCGCCGTGATCGACGAACGCGGTGCCCTCACGGGTACCAAGGCGGAGGGTAAGCTCTCCCGCCTCGCGGAGCGTTTGAATAACGGCGGCCGCATCTCCGGCTGCGTCGGCGTCGGCCACACGCGGTGGGCGACGCACGGCCGTCCCAATGACGCTAACGCCCACCCGCACATGGATTGCACCGGCAATCTCGCCGTGGTGCATAACGGCATCATCGAGAACTACGCGCCGCTGCGCACGAAGCTGATCGAGCTCGGCCACGTCTTCAAGAGCGAGACGGATACCGAAGTCCTCGCGCACTTGATCGAGCTGCATTATGACGGCGACCTCGAGGTCGCGGTGCGCAAGACGCTCGCTGAGGTCAAGGGCGCCTACGCGCTCGGCGTGATTTCCAGCGACAATCCCGATGAGTTAGTTTTTGCGCGCAACGGCGCAAGCCCGCTCGTCGTCGGTATCGGTGAAGGCGAAATGTATGTCGCCTCCGACACGCCGGCGATTCTGCCCTACACACGGCGCGAAATCATTCTCCAAGAGGGTGAGATGGTCGTCGTCGGACGCAACGGCTACCGCTTGATGCGCTACGACGGCACACCGATCGCGCGCGACGTCATGAACGTGACGTGGGATGCGACATCGGCCGAGAAGAGCGGCTACAAGCATTTCATGCTCAAGGAGATCTTCGAGCAGCCCAACGTCATCAAAGAGACGCTCGCCGGACGCATCGACGAAGATGGACACGTGCATCTCGGCGCGGAGATCTCGATCGACGACAATCGCTTGCGCCAGATTTCGAAGATCGCGATCACGGGCTGCGGCACGGCGTACCACGCAGGCATGGTCGGCATGTATCTGCTCCGCTCGCTGGTCAAGCTGCCCGTCGAAATGGAACTCGCAAGCGAATTCCGTTACGGCGATCCGGTCATCGATCCGACGGCGCTCGTCGTCGCGATGTCGCAATCGGGCGAAACCGCCGACACGATCGAAGCCGTGCGCATCGCGAAGGATGCCGGAACGTCGATCCTCGGTATTTGCAACGTGCTCGGTTCGCACTTGACGCGTATTGCCGACGGCACGCTCTACACGCGCGGCGGTCCGGAAATCGGCGTTGCCGCAACGAAGACGTACGTTTCGCAGGTTACGGCGATGACGCTCTTCTCGCTCTACATGGCGAAAGTTCGCGGCACGGTTGATCCGCAGCGCCTCAAAGAGATCGGCGAGAATACGAAGCTGCTGCCCGCCTCGGTCGACGTGATTCTCAACACGTCCGACTACATCCGAGACGTTGCGCGGAAGATTCGCAAGATGCGCAGCTGTCTCTTCATCGGGCGGTACATCAACTTTCCGACCGCGCTTGAAGGCGCGCTTAAGCTCAAAGAGATCAGCTACATTCACGCCGAGGGCTATGCTGCCGGCGAAATGAAGCACGGGCCGATCGCGCTGCTCGATACGGAAACGCCGGTCATCGGCATCATGACCGACGGACGCGTGCGCGATAAGATTCTCTCGAACCTGATGGAGTCCAAAGCGCGCGAAGCACCGATCATCGTGGTCGCAAACCATGGAGATGAGGAAGCGCGTTCGGTTGCCGATTACGTTTTCTGGGTTCCGAAAGTCGACGAACTGCTCTCTCCCATCGTCAACGTCATACCGTTACAATTATTGGCGTACCACATCGCCGATATCGAGGGTAAGGACGTCGATCAGCCGCGCAATTTAGCCAAAACCGTCACCGTCGAGTAGCCCTTCCACTCGCTGCGCTCGCTGGAGGACAAGCTAGCTGCGACTCGTTTGGGCAAGGTAGCATGCGGGCACAAGGTTTGTGAGTGGAGGTGTCTCGACGATGATGATGTCTAGGCCCGTCGATTCCATTGCGATCCGTTGGACGGCCGATGCGAGCGGACGCATCACGTTTTTTAACCGCGATTGGGCGCGCTATACCGGCGTCCCCGACGGAGAAGTCTGCGGCAGCGCCGATGCATGGATTGCGTGCGTTCATCCCGACGATCAGCAAGTCGTGCGCGCAATGTGCTCGGCACGCACGCTCGAAAGCGACAACTATGCGGTTCGATTTCGCTTGCTTGGACAAGACGGAATATTCCGTGCGTTCGAAGGCGTCGCCGTACCCGTGCGTAACGGGCAAACCATTTCGTCGTGGGCGGGGTATTGCGAGCCCGAAGCATAGGGGCAACAATAGGTCCATGCAACTGGACCTCGGCGAAAATCCGGTCGCGCGTTTAGCGGATATGCTCCGCGAAGCTGAACGCGCGCACGCCGTCTACGAACACCGTTTGGGCCATGCCGATCCGGATTGGCCGCAGTGGTATGCGCGCCACATCTACGATCGGCTGACTGAGGACGAGTCGGCACGCTCCGAATAGGCGTCTTCTCGAATCGGCAACCTCAGAACCAGTGCCGGCGCTTGAAATACAGGAGAAGTACCGCGAGCGCGAAGGCTTCCAATGCGAGGCCGTAGACGATAAAGTCGGTGCGCGTCCCGATGCGGTTGACGAGAAATCCGAAGTTCTGCCCGAAGAACCCGGTGAGGTACGTGAGCGGCAGAAAGATCGTCGCGATGATCGTCAGCTGCTTCGCGACTTCGTTCTGCTGGTTCGCCGTGAGTCCGAGATGGATCTCGAGGGCGCTGTTCGTTAAATCGCGCGCGGAATCGATTTCTTCGTTCACGCGCGTCGCGTGGTCGTAGATGTCGCGGAAATACGGCAGCTCCGCCGGCTGGATGACGTTCAGATCGTTGCGTTGCACCGCGATCAGAATTTCGCGCATGGGAAGCACCGCGCGGCGAAATTGCTGAATCGTTTTCTTCACGGCGAAGATTTCGATCAACGCCTTACGCGTCCGGACGCCTTCTTCGAAGAGCGTCGTCTCGAGCGCGTTCACGCGCTCTTCGAGCATTTCCGCGGCCGGCCAATAGCCGTCGACGAGCGTATCGAGAATCGCGTAGAGTAACGCGCCCGAATTTCGTTCGAGCGTCTCCGGTTGGTGATCCCAGCGGCGTTCTATTTCGTCGAGCGGATACGGCGGTTCGGAACGAACGGTGATTAAGAACCGCCGCCCGGCAAAGATCGCAATCTCATGCACCGAAATGCTGCGCTTTTCCTCAAGCACGCCGTGCACGACGAGAAACCAGTAGTCCTCGTAGCTCTCGATCTTCGAACGCTGATGAGATTGCACGGCATCTTCGATCGCCAAAGGATGCAGATTGAACTCTTCCTGGAGGAGCTCCATATCGTGCTCTTGCGGTGCGACGATATCGAACCAGACGAACGCCCACGGATTTTTAAGCACCTCGCTAATCGTCGAGAGATCGGTGACGGCGTGGGCGTTCTTGTCGCCGTCGTAAAAGACGCAGGTCGTCGGGCTCGGCATGCCCGCTGTTTCGGCGCTCCGGCCGCGCGCTACTTGCCTTACACGACGAGGCGGAGCGTTGTGTATAAGCGAACACTTTGCCCGATATGATTCGGTCCGACGGGCGGAGGCCCGATGAACTGCGCCCGGTTTCTATCGAACCGGGTTTTCTCAAATACGCCGAAGGCAGCGCGCTGATCACCGTCGGCAATACGCGTGTGCTCTGCGCGGCGAGCGTCGACGACAAAGTGCCGCAGTGGATGAAAGGGCGGGGGCTCGGCTGGGTCACGGCGGAATACTCGATGCTGCCGCGCGCGACGCAAGAGCGGACGCAGCGCGAGTCTGCGAAGGGGCGCGTCGGCGGCCGGACGCATGAAATTCAGCGGATCATCGGACGCGCGCTGCGTGCGGTAACCGATACGTCGAAACTCGGCGAGCGAACCGTCTGGATAGATTGCGACGTTCTGCAAGCCGACGGCGGCACGCGTACCGCATCCGTTACCGGTGCATATGTCGCATTGGCGCTCGCCCTGCGCGGGATCGAAGCGTTTAGCCCATCGAAATGGCCGTTGACCGGCATGATCGCCGCGACGAGCGTCGGCATCGTCCGTGGCACGCCGATGCTGGATCTCGCCTACGATGAAGACAGTCAAGCGCACACCGACATGAACGTGTTTATGACCGATGCCGGAAAGTTCGTCGAAATCCAAGGCACGGCGGAAGCCGCGCCGTTCGACCGGCAAGAACTCGATACGATGCTTGCGCTCGCCGAACGGGGTATTCGCTCGCTGTTCGACGTTCAACGAAGCGTGCTCTCAGCCGCGGGCGTTCCCATGACGGCGGGGGCGCATGCCTGAGGACGCGTTTGCGGCACTCGTGGCGCGCGTCGGAGCCTTTCACGTCACCGACCGCGCCATGAAAAACGCGCAAAGCAAAGTAGAAGAAGCGGTGCGTAACGGAACGATTGACGACAAGGCGCGCGCCGACTACCTCGAGGCCGTTCGCCGCTACTTCACACCCTTCGAGCGCGAGGCACGCGGACACTTACGTGACGTCGACCGCCGTTTGGAGCACGCCAATCAAGTCGTGTTCAATCTGGCCGCCGAGCGCGGCGTTGCAGTCAAGCGTATCGAGGCGACGCAAGGCGTCATCGCGGACGTCGCGGCGCTGGAGAATAGGGTGTGAAGGCCCTCGATCGCTTCGGACGGGCGACGATCAATTTCTTCGAATACGCGGGCGGCATCGTGATCCTCGCCGGCGACTCGACGAGTTTCATGATGCGTCTACGCATCCGGTTCGTCGAGACGATCAACCAGTGCTATTTCCTGGGCGTCCAATCGGTCTCGATCGTCATTCTGACGTCGCTCTTCACCGGCATGGTCATCTCGCTCGAGTCGGCCGTGCAGGCGGTGCAATTTGGCGTCGGCAGCCTCGTCGGCGGCGCCGTCGCCTTTGCATCGGTGCGCGAATTGGGACCGATGCTCACGGCCGTCGTCGTGGCGGGACGCGTCGGCGCTGCGATTGCGGCCGAGATCGGATCGATGGTCGTGACGGAACAAATCGAGGCACTGACCTCGATGGGTCTGGAGATCCCACGTTTCCTCGTGGTGCCGCGGCTGCTCGCGATGTTGCTGATGCTGCCGCTGCTCACGGTGTTCGGCGATGTCATCTCGATCGGCGGCGGTATGTGGATCGCGCAGACCTACGCGCACATTTCGAGCGATACGTTTCTTGCTTCTGCACGCCAATCGGTCGGTTTCGAAGATGTGTTGAAAGGACTCGTCAAGTCGCTCGTTTTCGCGGCGATCATTGCGCTCGTCGGCGCGTTTCAAGGCTTGCGCACGCGCGGAGGCGCCGCCGGTGTGGGCGCGTCCACGACCGGCGCGGTCGTCATTTCGATCATCATGATCTTTATCTCGAACTTCATTCTCTCGTTCGTGTTGTTCGGAGCGCACTAGAGGTGCGCGACGTACTCGCCAGACTCGACGATGTTTCACTGTACTACGGCGATCGCGTCATCCTCAAAAATTGCAGTCTCGATGTCGTGGAAGGCGCGATCACGTGCATCATCGGTCTCTCCGGCGCGGGCAAGTCGACGATTCTGCGGCTGCTCGACGGGCTGCGAAAGCCGGACGCCGGTCACGTTCACATCCGCGACGTGGACATCTGCCACATCTCCGAAGCGCATCTGAACGAAGTGCGCCGCACGCTCAGCCTGTCGTTTCAGTTTGCGGCGCTTCTCGACAGCCTGACGGTCGGCGACAACGTGGCGCTCCCGCTGCGCGAACACACGCAGCTTTCGGATAGCGAAATTCACAAGATCGTCGTCGACGCGCTCGATTCGGTCGGCCTCGCGCACACGTACGATAGTATGCCGAGTGAGCTTTCGGGCGGCATGCTCAAACGCGCCGGTTTCGCGCGCGCGATTGTCACGCGTCCAGAGTTGATTCTCTACGACGAACCGACGACGGGGTTGGATCCGATTGTAACCCATTTGATCACCGATACCATCGTGCGCCTGCGCCAAAAGCTCAACGGTACGGCGATCGTGATTTCGCACGATCTGCAATCGATTTACATGATGGCCGACTACGTGGCTATGCTCTTCGAAGGCGCGATCATCGCCTACGGAACCGTCGATGAAATCAAACGCTCCCCCAACCCAATCGTCCAACAATTCATCCAAGGATCCGAAGTTGGCCCGATTCCCATTTGAACTTCCTTCAAATGCGAGCCCTATGGTTTTAACCGGCGCTGCGCAGCTGCGCCGCTCCGCGCCCCCCACACGCAAAGCGCGTGGGGTCCCCCCAATCTCGTTACCAACTTGGTAAACCAGGCAACTCGAAGTGCGCGGGCGTAAGTAGGCAACAATGACGAAGCAGGCTCAGGTCGGGGCGTTTGCGATTTTGGCGTTGCTGCTGCTTTTCGGGGTGTTCTACGTGATCACCGATTTCGGAACGCGCCACACCGGATATCGCATCGGCGTGCACTTTGAATCCGCCGCAGGCTTACATTCCGGCGCGCTGGTCTATTTCAGCGGCGTCACGGTCGGAACGGTCGATTCGATCACGCTGCTGCCCGACAATACCGTCGACGTCATTCTTGCCATCAACCGGGATGTCGATATCCCGAGCGCATCGCGCTTTTTGATTCAAGCGCCGCTGACCGGCGATCCGAATCTGTTGATCGTTCCCCCGGTACCGCGCCCGCGCCCGTCCGGTATTACCGGTCCGACGCCGGCACCGCCCGCCGTGGCGTTGCTCGAACGCCGGGTGCTGCCCGTCGACCGGCAGCCCGAAGGAACGAACACGGCGACGATCGCCGATTTGCTCGAGCAAGGTCAAGGCGAAATCAAGCGCCTCGATACAATGATGGCCGATCTCGAGAAACGCGAACCGAAGCTGCTCGATACGCTGCAGGCTGCGCTCACGAACGCTAACGATCTGACGCTCACGATGAAGAGCTCCGTTACGACGATGACGGCGCAACTGCAATCGAGTTTGAGCCAAGCGAGCGCGAATATCGTGTCGCTGACCGGCACGCTGAACGACACTGCCAAGTTGAACTCGGGCCGCCTCAACGACATGCTGGCACAGTTCGATGCGACGTCGCGCGCGCTCAATGTCTCGATGTCGCAGCTCGAATCGCTCGCCACGAATCCGCAACTCAAGGGCAACCTCCTTGCCACGGCTCAGAACATCAAGGACACGACGCAAAATATCGCCGACCTGACGCGCGATTTACAAAACGTCACCGGCGATCCGCAGACGCAAGCGCAACTGAAGAATACCCTCGCGAATCTCGATGCGACGATGCAGCGCGCCAACTCGCTGTTGGGTGAGCTCGGCGGCACGAGCAGTGTCTACGGCATCGACCAAGGCGCAACACCGTATCCCCTTCCGACGGCGACGACTCAGCCGATGAGCGTACCGGGCACGATTCCCTATCCGACGGCGACGCCGCCGGCCGGTGCGACGCCGTATCCGATGAGTAAGGCCGGCGGCCCGACACTGCAAGAGATGAAGCTGAAGAGCCGCCTTACGGACATCGCAAAGCATCTCGTGTCGATTCAATTCCGCATGAGCGAATTGAACCCGCAGACCGTCTGCTGCCCGAATCCGTTATTTACGTCAAACCAGGGGCCGGAGTCGGATCTCAATCTGCTCGTGCTTCCGCGCGGAAAGACCAGCTTGCTGGTCGGTGCGAACAATATCGGTCACGGAACCACGGCGAACGCCGCGCTCATCGAGTCACTTTCTCCGAACTTCCGTGTCGGCGGAGGCGTGCTCTATTCGCAAGTGGGACTGCTCGGACAATACAACTCTCGCCTCTTTGGGTTAGAAGCGCGTCTCATCAATCCGCAGTGGCCGCAGCTCGATCTCTACGGCAATATCAACGTGGCGAAGGGATTGCAGCTCTTTATCGGCGAGCGTGCGCTAAACCAACCCGCACGCCGGTTCACGTACGGATTCCAAACGCAATTTCCTTAGTCCACGACCTCAAGCGTGAGGACGCCGGTTAATCCGGCGATTTCGAGCAGACGATACGCCGCATTGCGGCGCAAACGCACACGGAACGTGCCGGCGCGTTCCCTTACGCCACGGTAGAGTGAGATCAAGGCTCCGATCGCTGAAGAGTCCATGTATGTGACCTCGGTCAGGTCGACCGTCACGTGTCGACTGTTGCGCGCTGCTTCGGTGAACTGTTCCACCAGCTGCTCGCGCATGGCGAGATCCAAATCTCCCGACAGCGTTATCGTTCGTTCGCCGTCAGGTACGGTAACGAATGGTGTATCCCTTAACAAGATCGTTCCTCCACGAATCGGCACTCGTGTCACATAGCGCCTACCCGTGATGCGCTAGGTCGAAACGAACGAATGAGAGAATGGCCGCGCAATGAGCGATGCCAAACTAAAAGTGGGCATTATCGGCGCCGGTTCAATGGGAACGCTCTTCGGTTACCACTTGACGGGCACGTGCGACGTTACGATCTTAGAAACCAACGTCGACACGGCTCGCGCGGTCGCCCGCGAAGGCCTCGCGGTCAATGACGGTTCTCCGCGTCGCGTGACGATAGCATCGTCGCCGCGCGAACTCTTCGGCTCCGGTATACTCTTTTTGTTCGTGAAAGCGGTCGACACGCTGCGCGCGTTGCGCCCGTTCGCAGGGGAGCTGAATCCGGCGACGCCGGTCGTGTCGCTGCAAAACGGCGTCGGAAACGACGATGCAATCAAGACCGCGCTTGGCGGCGCAGTTCCCGTCGTACTCGGCATCACCACGGAATCGTCGTTTACGACCGGCGCCGGTCGCGTTCGCAGTTCCGAGCAAGGGAATACGATCATCGGCTCGGCTTCGGCCGCTCCTGCGACGGCGCGCATGGTGGCGGATCTGCTCACGCGCTCCGGATTGCGCGCCTCCGTCGTGTATGACATCCGTCCGCATCTGTGGGGCAAGCTCGTTGCGAATGCGGCGATCAACGCGGTTTCGGCGCTGCTTGACTGCGAGAGCGGTGAGATTCTCAAAGATCCGAATGCCGCGCATCTCTCTGAATCGCTGGCGGAAGAAGCAGCGGCGGTAGCCGCCACGCTCAAAATCAACCTTCCGTTCGTCAACCCGTGGCAATACGTCACGCAAGTCATCGAGTTAGGCGCCGATTCGAAGAGTTCGATGGCGTTCGATTTGGAATCGGGACACCCGAGCGAAATCGATCATATCAACGGCGCAATCGTCGCTTTCGGCCGCCGCACCGGAACGCCGACGCCGTATAACGACGCGATGGTGCGGCTGATCAAAGCGAAAGAGCAGCTTCTCGCGCGCACGCGAACGTGAGGACCGAGCTTCTCGACGCGCTACGCGATGCATGCGGCGATGCGGCCGTACTGACCGATCTCGCACTCATCGAACCGTATGTGACGGATTGGCGCGGCACGTACATCGGACGCGCCGGCGCCGTCGTGCGCCCCGCATCGACCGAACAAGTGAGCGAGGTCGTACGCATTTGTTCGGGCGCTCGCATGCCGATCGTGCCGCAAGGCGGCAATACCGGACTTGCCGCGGCCGCAACGCCGCTCGATTTACGCGACGCCGTCGTGGTGAATCTGTCGCGAATGCGTCGCATCGTCTCCATCGATGCGGATGCTTACGCGATGACGGTCGAAGCCGGATGCGTGCTCGCCGACGTCCGGCAGGCCGCACAGCGCGTGCAGCGTCTCTTTCCGCTCTCACTTGCAGCGGAAGGAAGTGCGCAGATCGGCGGTTTGATTTCGACGAACGCCGGCGGAACGGCGGTGCTTCGGTACGGAACGATGCGCGCGCTCGTCTTAGGCCTCGAAGCGGTGCTTCCCGACGGACGCATCGTCGAGGGATTGCGCGCGCTCTATAAAGACAATGCCGGCTACGATTGGAAGCAGCTCTTCATCGGTGCGGAAGGCACGCTCGGTATCATCACGCGCGCCGTGTTGCGGCTTTTTCCGCTCCCGCGCGAACGCGTGACGGCGCTCGTCGGGATCGCTTCCTGCGAAACGGCACTGCGCGCCTTTTCGATGCTTCAAGCGATGCTCGGCGAGTCATTGACCGCCTGTGAACTCTTGCCGGATCGGGCGCTCGCGATGCGCCTCGTGCACGAACCGTCACTGCGGCGGCCGATGGCAGAACACGCGTGGTATTTGCTCGTCGAAGCGAGCTCATCGCTCTCGACGCTTCGCGCGGCAGCCGAAGAGGCCTTGCTCGCCCTCGACGACGCGGGCGTAGCGGGTGCGATCGTGATTGCGGAAACTCCGGCGAAAGCACGCGCGCTTTGGGAGTGGCGCGAGACGATCACCGAAACCGAGAAGCGAAACGGACGCAGTGTAAAGCACGACGTTTCCGTGCCGATCTCGGCGATTCCGGAGTTTATTTCAAGAGCGACGGAGCGCATCGAACGCGATCATTCGGGAGCATCCGTGCTCGCTTTCGGCCACTTCGGCGACGGCAACATTCACTTCAACGTCCTGCTCCCGGTCGGAAATCCTTCGCATCCGGATGCCGTCAGCGCGGACGTCTACGAAGTGATCGCCGATTTTCGCGGCAGTATCACTGCCGAGCACGGAATCGGGCGCTCCCGGCGCGACGAACTGCGCGCGCATCGCAGTATCGTCGAAATGGATCTCATGCGAACGGTAAAACGGGCGGTCGATCCGGACGGCGTGATGAACCCGGGCGCGATTCTCGGCGATTAAGTTATGCTTGCGGCGTCAAGCGAAGTAGACGCACGGTGCCGTGACGCGACTCGATGTCGACGCCGTAGTTGCCGCCGCCGTTGACCGGCGCGTCGATCGTTTCATTGTTCCCGACGGACGTCCCGCGCAGCCCGAAATCGGTGAAGATCGTGCCGTTGTCGGTATGCAGGCGCACGTGAAATTTGGCGATTTCCGGAACGTAGACGGTAACGTCGCCTGCATTCGCGGCGAACTTCAACGTGCCGCTCCATTGCGTCGCGCCGATCGTCACATCGATGTTTCCACTGTTCGTTTGCGCTTGCGCAACGCCGGCAACCATGATGCGCACGTTACCTTGGCCGCTGCGAACGTCGACACCGCCGTCGACGTCCGTGACGTTGATGTTTCCTTTGGCCGACTGAACGACGAGATTGACGCGCTCCGGCAGACGCACGAGCATGCCATAGAGTGGATCCGTCGAGCGAACGACGACGCCGTTTCCGGCGTGCGCGATTGCCGGCGCCGGCGGATTCGTGCCCTGAAGGGCCGTCGCGGACACCGTGTACTGGTCGGAAGCCTGACCTTGAGCCGGTTTGTAGACGTTTACATTCGCGTTCGAGACGACGACCGTCAACGTCGATCCAGGGTCCAACAATCCAACACGCGTCGAATACGGCGTGTCATGACTCGAACACCCGACAAAAGCAACAACGAGCAAAGCAAAAAACGACCGACGCAACATATCGTCATTTGCGTTTCCGGCGCTCGCCCGTTTCACCTCTCCGATCGGTCGCGCGGGTGCGCTTCCTCGTAACTCCGGCGCATGTGTTCGAGTGAGACGTTTGTATAAATCTGGGTCGTCGAAAGGCTTTCGTGACCGAGCAGCTCTTTGATCGTCATCAGGTCGGCACCGTTCTCCAGCAAATGCGTCGCGAACGAATGCCGCATCACGTGCGGCGTGACGTGTTTGGTCAGTCCGGAGAGTTGAGCGAATTCTCGGAAGACGACCCATGCTTGACGATGCGACAGTCGCGTTTTCCGCTTCGACAAAAAGAGCGCGTCGTCAGGCGTGCGCGGCCGCATGCCGAGATAGGCGCGAATTGCATCGGCCGACGCTTGGTTGATGAAAACCGTACGCTGCTTGTTGCCTTTGCCGATGACGCGCATCACGCGGCGATCGAGATCGACATCGCTGAGATTCAATCCGACTAATTCCGCGCGCCGGATTCCGCTCGCATAGAGCAGTTCCATCATTGCAATGTCTCGCAAGCGCTGGAAATCGCTCTTGCCCGCCACACGGGTGCGCAGCAACTTCGCCACTTCCGGTTCGGACATCACATGCGGCAAACGTTTGGCGGCCTTCGGCGGCGGCACGTCCTGCGCCGGATTGTCCAAACGCCGGCCCTCGCGTTTTTGCAGCGCGAAATAGGAACGCAGCGCCGCGATTTTTCTGCGCACGGACGTTGCGGTATATTTTCGCGGACCCATCAACTCCATGACGAAGCGCCGCACGTCGGACGTCGTCGTCGATGTGAGTTTGAAGAAGGGCGCCGTCTTCGGATGTCCCGGCTCGAGAAATTCGCCGAAGAGCTCGATGTCGCGCGCATACTCCTCGGAGGTTCGCGGCGACTGTCCGCGTTCGAGCCGCAGGTATGCGGCGAACTCGGCAATCGTCGGGTCGGCCGGGATATACGAACTCATACCGCTATTCTACTGTGCGGCGCGGCGATCGTCGACGATTGCGAGATCGGAAAGGTGGCTCATCGCGATCGCCGGCGAGAAGAAGAAGCCCTGTCCGTACGTGACATCGAGCGTCCGCAGCGCCTCGACCTGCGCGATGCGCTCGACGCCCTCGGCCGTCGTCGTTAGATCCAACACGTCCGCCAACGCAACGATACTGCGGACAATCTCGCGCGAACGCTCGTCGCTGTCGATCTCTTCGACGAAGGAGCGATCGATTTTGACGCCGGAGATCGGCAGACGCTGGAGATACGAAAGGGATGAATACCCGGTGCCGAAGTCGTCGAGCACGACGGAAACGCCGGTTGCCACGAGCGCTTTGAGCATTTTGTGCGCCTCGTCGGCGCGCGTCATCATCGCCGTTTCGGTGATCTCCAGACGCACGGACCTCGGCTCGACGCTGTATTCGTTGAGCAGTTCGCGAAACTGCTCGGCGAAAAGCGGCGAGGTCAGTTCGGTTGCGGAGACGTTGAACGCAATATTGCAGCCGGGAAACAGGGCGAGAATGCTCGCGGCTTGAGCGAGCGCAGCGCGTTGAACGGCGGCATCGATCTGATGAACGAATCCGCGCGATTCCGCAAACGGGACGAATGCGGCGCCCAAGAGTGCTTCGCCGCCGCGCTGCCAACGCGCGAGTGCTTCGAAGGAACGAACCGCACCGGTTGAGAGCTCGACGATCGGCTGATAGTGCGGGACGATATCTCCGTGTTCGATGGCGCGACGCAGATCGAGTTCCAGTTCGGCGTCGAGCGCTACTTGTAGGCGCATTTCCGTATCGAACACGGAGCAGCGCGCGCGGCCGCGATTCTTCGCGGCATACATCGCGATATCGGCGTCGCGGAGCAATTCTTGCGCCGCGTCATACGAATCGTCAACTATCGCAATGCCGATCGAGGCTTGCGGATAAATGGTGCGTCCGTACAAAACGGCGGGCTTGGCGATCACGCGCAAGATCATCTCGCCCAGCCCGTAGACTTCGCTTGCACCGCACGGCACGAGCATCGCGAACTCATCGCCGCCTAAGCGGCCGACGAACGCGCCGGAAGGAAGCGATGCGCGCAGGCGCGCTGCAAGAATGCGCAATAGTTCGTCGCCGGCCGGATGCCCGAGCGTTTCGTTCGTAATGTTGAACCGGTCCAGGTCGACGAGGAGCACGGCGTGATCGCTGCGGCGGTCTTCGAGAAGGCGCGCGCCGGTTTCGAGAAACGCCGCGCGATTCGGTAGTCCGGTGAGGTCGTCGGTAAAGGCCGCCTTTCGCAGCTCGGCCTCGACGCGCTTGGCGACGGCGATGTCGGCGCGAAGTACGGACGCTGCAGACGTCGCGCGCCACCGCCCAAATAAACCCACCGCCGTACAGAGAGCGAGAAGCCACAGGGCGGCAACCGCAACGATCGCGCTCGTAACCGTTTCGCGATGCGCGGCAAGCAATGGAGCCGCGTCTCTCGTCAAATGCACCACGCCGCGCGAATAGGCAAGTCCCATCGACGCATCCCGATAATCGGAACGGTTCTTCGTAAGCGGGCCGGTGGACACAAACGACCGTTTGTCGGGCGCCTGGGCCCACGCAACATCGCCCTTGCGCGTGTCTTTCGAAAGCATCGCCCGGAACTGCGCGGTCAGAATATCGACGCTTGCGACCCCTTCGAGGCGGCCGCCGCCGTAAAAGGCGCGCACGACGCTAATGAAGCTTCGCCCATCCTCGGTGTATGGTCCGTAGTACGTAACGACGCCATGGCGGCGAACGGCGCTGCGGAACCAATCCGTGCTTACGTAGTCGTCGGTGCCACGTCCGGGCCCCACGTAGAGGACCTCGTCGAACCCGACGCGCCGATGCGTGTACCGGGTCCACAGCCGTCCCGACTGATGGTCGTACACGTTTGCGAGCCGGCCGCCCGGCCAGACATCGGGCGCGTAGAAAACGCCGAGGCCGTACACGTTTGCGTCCCGGCGCGACTCGAAGAGCTGCGCGACGAACCACCGCACGCGCCGCATGTCGCCCACGGTCTTGGCCGCGAGGTTCCCCGTGCTCATCGTTAACTGATTGGCGCAGGCGAAATAGTCGTCGATCCGGTGTACGACTTGCTGCAGCCGGACCGTTTGGCTTGCGGCGAAGCTTTCGTCGATCGCCCGCAAACGCGACTGCGACCCAAAAATGATCGCGGCCGTTCCGGCGATGGCGAGCGCGCCGAGCACGACAAGCCAATACCACGGCCACCGATAGTCATGCGCCGCGCGCTCGGTCGTCGTCCCCATACCTGATGTAAGTTTCGGCGAAAGTCGCCCCCAGATGCACCTTCCACAGTCTCGCTAACCACACCAAATTAGTGTTTGTGGATATTAGCTTTATGTGGAAAAAGGACGCTGCCTCTCCACAGGGTACGAACCGCTGCGATGTCTTCCGTTCAAACGGCAGCGGTGTGGGCCGTGAGCGCGTGCGCCGTCGGCGGCGTTTTGGTGCGGCCGCGGCGGACGCCGGAATGGATCTGGGCGGTCGGCGGCGGCGCGCTTGCGGCGGTGGCAAGCGCCATGAATGCCGGCGACGTTGCGCGCGCAGTCTGGCGAGGCGCGGACGTCTACGCGTTCCTGATCGGAATTCTGAGTTTGGCGGAATTGGCGCGCTCCGAACACGTGTTCGATGTCGTAGCGCTCCATCTATTGCGAGCGGCGAACGGTTCGCAGGCGCGTCTTTTTGCGTTGATCTACGGCGCCGGGACGATCGTGACCGGGCTGCTCTCCAACGACACGACGGTCGTCGTGCTGACCCCCGCCGTCCTGGCGGCGCTCGCGCGGACGGGGTGCACGCCGCTACCGTATCTCTATATCTGCGCGTTCGTGGCGAATGCGGCGTCGTTTCTGTTGCCCGTCTCGAACCCCGCGAATCTCGTCCTGTTCGGGCACGAGCTGCCGCCGCTGGTTCCGTGGCTGCGCGGCTTCGGCATTGCAGCCGCGGCGGCGATCGGACTCACGTACGCCGTGTTGCGCCTGCTCTACCGGCGCGAACTTCGTGAACCGTATACCTACCGCGATGCCGGTCCGCCCCCACGAGAAACGGCGGCCCTGACGGCCGCGCTGCTGGTCGGTTCGGCCGTTGCACTCGTCGCCGCAAGCGCCTTCGGCGTCAACATCGGATACACGGCGCTTGGCGCCGCCGGCGTATCGCTAGTAGCTATTGCGCTCCGCGCGCGAGCGAGTGCGGCGGCGGCGTTGCGTCACACGACATGGTCGATCGTCCCGCTCGTCGCCGGACTCTTCGTCATCGTCGCGGCGCTCGATCGCATAGGCGCGATCGACCTCGTCCGTGGGCTGTTGTATCGAAGCGATTCGCCGGCGCTCGCTGGGGTGTTTTCCCTCGGAGCGGTCATGACGCTCGCTTGCAATTTCTTCAACAACCTGCCCGTTGCGCTTGCCTCCGGAGCTGCCGTGCAGTCGGCGCACGCTGCGCCGCGGATTGCCGATGCGACGCTTGTCGCCGTCGACCTCGGACCCAATCTCTCCGTGTCGGGTTCGCTTGCCACGCTGCTATGGCTCGTGGTGCTGCGCCGTGAAGGGATCACCGTGACGGCGTGGCAGTTTTTGAAAGTCGGAGTCATCGTATTGCTCCCGGCGCTCATCGCCGCTCTTCTCTTCGTCCGCTAGCTCGCTACTTATGATGCATCGTCTGCTGCGTTTTGCCGCAATCGTCTTATCCTGTGCCGTTCTGCTCGGCGTCGCGCAAGCGCCGCCGAAGACGCCGTCGACATTCGAAATTCTCGGCGCGAGCGTGCGCGTCGAAGTGGAACGCAACGCCACGCTTCTTTCAGCCAGCTTCGTACCGTCGCTGAAGCCGGGCGACGTTATTCGCATTTCATTTCCCAAGGGCGTGCAGTTCAGCAAGTCGCCGCGTTGGCACTTAGTCGTCGCGAACATGTACGACGACTACTTGCAGCACCCGCCGTCGTTCCCGATCCCCGATGCCGATCTAAGTCTTGAAAAGGCGGGATACGTGTGGACGGTGCGCGTCGTCGCAGATGCGACGCCGATCTTCTTCTTGATTCCGGAAGACGGGACGCGTCGAGGACACGGCATTCCCGATGCGCGCGCCGCCATCGACAACCTGCGCAACCGCGCGCTTCTTCTCAAGACGGCGTCGCTCTCGGCGACGGCGGAAGAGAAGAAATCGGCAATGCAATCGTTCCTTCATTCGCTCGCGAATATGCAGCCGGGCGAGATTTCCGATGCGCGCTCGCGCGTCGCGGCCGCTACGCAGGGAATGTTCGGCTACGATCTCGCCGATCAAGCATGCTTCGATGCGTCGGCTGCGCAAAGCACGCAGTACGCCTGCGTCGCGAGCGCCGTCGCACAGGGCTACGACAGCACACCGAAGATCGACGTCGCAGGTGCTGCAGCTAGCCAACTCTCCGTCAACAGCGCGACGTACGGAATGCTCGTCGGCGCGATCTATCAGCTGTTGATGAAGCGCCGCGTCGAAGCAAACTACACCTTTGTTCCCGGTGCAATCAAGCCCGGCCAGAGCGCAACGGACGTCTACGTCAACGAGCAGCCGCAGTATGACGCAAGCGGCGCAAAACCGTCGACAATCGTCTATTTCGAGGTCGCGTCGCGGTCGGGCTCGCCGCGGAATCCGGGCTACGGTTCGACGCCGTCGCTTCCCGTCTGCGTCGCGCAGGACAGCATCGATCTCGGGGTGCTCTTCACGGGCTCGCCGAGTTACTTCCGTTCGCATCATGTCGTCGTCGACGCCGGTTCGTCACACTACGATCTCTCCGCGAATTACGATCCGCTCGATGGATACTCGGCGCCGCTCGCACCCGGTCAATATGCGGCGCTCGCAAATGGCGCCACGGCGCGCGTCGAAAGCACCTGGGGATTCGATACGTACGAGTCGTCGCCGATCGCGCTCGTTACGTCACGTCAGGTGACGTGGCAGTTGCAAGATCCCGCAGCGTCGCTCGTCTCCGGATCGAAATCGGAGACGCTCGCGCTCAACGACAACGGTTCCGGAGTGGCGCGCTGCGTGCAGAGCGTTACCGTCACGGACGGCCTCGGACATACGATTCCGGTCACAAATATCGATACGACGAAAGATACCGTCACGGCGACGGTCGACGCCTCTAAGGCGCAGGGAGCGACCGCGACGGCGACTGTGAATCAAAGCGGGAACATCGCAAGCGGACAGATCGCGCTCTCACTTCTTCCGTCGCTTCCGACGGTTACGAGCGCGGTTGCCTATTTGCCCAAAGGAGTGCTCGTACTGCGCGGAAGCGGACTGAAGTACATCGATGCGGTCACACTGCAACAAACCGGCATCGTTTTCGGAAACGGCACGCCGAATAGAGACGGCTCCTGGAGTTTTCGCGCCGGCCAACACGCGTCGTATCAGCCGGCCTGGCAGCACGAGACGATGACGATTTCCTATTCGCTCGTGCCGCCCGACAAACGTACTGCCGCCGCCGAAGCGGACGTGCAATACGCTCCATAGTGCTCAGATTCTGATCTGCACGCTTCCGGTGAGTTGGATCGGCTGACGTACGCCGACGAAGCCGGTGTTGGTGTTATTGATGAAGGCGCCGTACGGGTAGCGCATTTCCGCCGGCGGTGCCGGTGCGAAGCTATTCGGGTAGAAATTGCCGGCGCTCGCCATGAGGCTTGCGCCGAGTGCGCCGTACGTGCAGATGTTGGGGTTATCCCACGGATAGCCGCGCTGACCGCAGGTGTTCACCAAGTTTACCAACCCAAGTTGGGCGGTGATTCTTTGCGTAAACGCGTACTGCAAATTCAACCCAAGCGTAAACGTCCACGGCTGTTTGTATTGTCCGAGCGTGTCGAACGTGCCGCTGAACGGGTTCGGCGTAAAGATCAATCCCGTGCAGCTCGCCGGATCGGCGCCGGTGCCGACGAGATTCGCGCCGCACGTGGACGGGTCGTATCCCGGAACGGTCGTCGGCGCACCATATGTCGCGCCGCTGCTGTAGTTCATGCCGACGGTCGCCGTGAAGCGGTCGTGTTTGTAGTTGAGCAATAACGACACGACGTCGGGTGTCGCATAGCCGTTCAATCCGGCAAACGGACCGGGAATAACATCATACGTGGTATACCAGGCGTTCGGGTCGAGCAGCGCTTGCGGTGCGCTGTTGTAATACGGATTTGCAACAATTCCCGGCTGCGCACAATTTGCCGTACCGGCGCCTGAGCCGGCAGCCGTTGCGAAGAAATAGCATGGCGATCCGCCGCCGGCTTTTGTGAACGCATTGTACTGGTTGACGTAGTTGTTGAGCTGGTCGATGACGTTAACGTTTTGCCCTTGGAAGTTTTGGTACCGGATGCGGCTGTGCGTATACGTGTAGGACAGTTGTCCGGCAATGCCGTTGCGGCTGAAATCGCCCTTCGTGAACGCCAGTTCCACGCCTGAGGAGACTTGGTTGCCGACGTTCGTTCCCGATTCGAGTCCGCCGGCGGGATCGATAAAGAAGTTTTGCAACTGGTCGCGCGTCGCGCGATAGAACGGCGTGAGCTTGAAGCTCATGTCCGTCCCCTTGATGCGCTGCTCCCAAGAGAGGTCGTAATTATAGGATGTATCCGGACGAATCGTGTGTTCGGGCGTGGTATAGCCGTACGCCGCGAAGTGGTTGCCGAGATAGAGCGGCAGATCTTCTTGCACGACGTTGTACTGCACCCACGACGAGTTCGGCGGACGCGCATAGACGCCGGCGGATCCTCGGATGACCGAATTCGGATTCACGGTGTAGGTGAAACTGATGCGCGGCTGCCAACGCGCGACGACGTAATCCGGTACGTCACCCGGATTCGTGAGCGCATTCGGCGATCCGGCGAGGAGCGTCGTTCCCGCCGGACATGCTCCGAGCACGCCGGTCGACGGATTTGCGCGAGAGACCGGAGCGGTACCAATACCGGCGGTGCAATATTCGTTGTTGTACGAGTTGAACCAGAAGAGACGCGTCGGGTCTCCCGATCCCGTCTGACCGTAGATATATCGAAAGTTCTCGACGCGTACGCCGATGTTCACGTTCCAGCGATCGTCCGGGCGCCATTGATCGCCGATCGAGAAACCCGAAAAGCGCGTGTGCACTTGATTCAGCGCGGCACCGCTGCCGCTATAGAAATAGTTGTTGGTGGTCAGCCACGACGCGCCGGCGCAGCCGGCGGTCGCGAGACATCCTGCGCTCGGTGTCGGAAGCGTTCCATTGAGGACGTTTTGAATATCGCCTTCCGGATGACCGTTCGCGTCGACGGCGTTTTGTTCGAACCAGACGCAGCCGACGGCATTGCCCGTCTGCGGGTCGTAACACTGGGAGCCGTTGAGGTAACTCGCGATACTGTAATGCGGACGAATATACCCGATATCGTACCGCTGCAGGTTCGAGGCGGTATAGCCGTACGACGCCGTGAGTAGATGCTTATCGGTGAGCTGATCGGTGAAGCTGAGGTTGACGCCTGACGTATGGTCGGGAATCTCATACTGTGCCAGCTCCGCACCGTAATAGGGCTGCGCTGCGGTATTGGGACCGTAGATAAACCAATTCGAATACAGCATGTATCCGTAGACCCGCAGGAACGCGTTCTCGCTGAATGCATGCTGATATTGCAGCTTCTCGACCGACACACCGTTGTCGTTGGCATCGCGCAGCGCCGCCGGCAATGGATCGCCGAAGTTATGCGGCGGGCTGTTCGGGAAGAAATACGTCGACACTTTTGACGGATCGGGTGGCGCGCCCAGCGCACCCGTATACACATAACTGTCGTCCCAAGACAATTGCCCAAGCGCGTTTGCCGTCGAGGGACCGACGTCGTTCTGCGAGCTGTAGTAGTTCGCAAAGACTTCGCTGTTCACATAGAGCGCTTGAATGTCATCCCTCAGACCGCTGCTCTTATGCGGCAGCGCGAAGTGCAGATTCACGATCGAGTCGCGTTGCGCGGTATTCGCGATACCGAAGAGCGCTCCGGTGGTAAAGAGTGGCGTGCCCGGCGGTTCGTTTCCGACGTAGACATAGCCGTTGGGGCCGGGAAGAAATGAGTTGGGATCGACATTATTAACCGGATAGAAAAAGTTGTCCGGAATCGATGCACCGTTGTAGTTATCGATGTAGCGGTAGTCCTGATTCGAACCGCCGATGCCGACGTAGTAGGAGAACCGCCGATCCGGCGTCGAGCCGCCCGCCTCGACCGATGCATTGTGATAGAACGTCGGTCCGCCGACCGCAACGCTTCCGCTCGCGTAGCCCGGATACGTTCCCGTCTTTACGACCTGATTGATGTAGCCGGAAATGCCTTGTGCATCGGCACCCGCAGGCGTGCCGCCGGTGTACACTTGCAACTCTTGTTGCCCGAGGCTCGAGAGCATCGTCATCGGCGCGTTGTCGTACACGCGATTGACCGGAATGCCGTCGAGTTCGTAACCGACTTGGTCGATGTCGCCGCCCCGGATGTGCACCGTTTGAAACCAGCCTTGTTCACCGGGATCGATACTTACGCCCGGCACCGATGCAATCGCGCCGTAGGCGTTTGAAAGCGATCCCGCACCTGTAAGGCCGCTCGCAGCATTTGCGACGGTAGAATTTATGGAATAGACGTCGCTGCCGCTACCGGCCTTCACGAGATTACCGGCTGTCGTCGAAGCGACGCGTGCAATGGTCTTCAATGATTTCACCATCGCGAAGCGCAGATTCAGAACCTGATCGGCAAAAATGGTGACACCGGGATACGACACGTCGTCATAACCGTTCTTCTTCAATTGAACGGTGAACGTATCGGGGTTGAGAGACAAAAAGCGGAAGCTTCCAGAAGCATCCGTTATCGAAGTCGCGCTTTGTGTCGCCGCGCTCACCGTGATGGTGACGTCTGCGAGCGGCGCTTGTGTTTGGCTGTCGACGACGCGCCCCGTGAGGCCGCCCGTCGTGCCCGCGCGAGCGGGCTGGAAACAGATGAACGCTCCGAAAATGATCCCGAGCGTCACGAGTGCGAGAGCTCTGGTTGCGTTGCGTAGCATTATAAGAGTTTATTAACTCAAGTCGCCGTTTCCTTGCTTTTTATTCGTGCCACCGCCGCGTCAGGTAGAGCCAAAACGCCAAACCGGCGAATCGCCCGTAGCGCGCGAAATGCCGGCGAATCGTCTTGTCCGATGCACGCTTTTTCTTCGCCACGCGCACGTACGTCGGGCGCGTCCATGAGTCGAGAATCAGCTGGTGATGATAGCCCAGTAGCTGCATCATATGCGCAGCGGCATACGGTCCGACCCCCGGCAACGCCAAGAGCCGTTTCTCGACTTCGTCTTCGCCGAGCCCGTACTGTGGCAAAAGGATTTCCAGGTTCAACGTGTTCTCGACGACGTCGGATGCGATTTTGCGTACGTATGGACCGCGATACCCCATGCGCGCAACATCGGTGAACCATCGATCGGGCGTTCGCGCTAGAAGCGGCGCATCGGGAAACGCTCCGCCGCCGAGTTCGACGAGCGCCGTAATCATGCGCGTCGTCGCGGACCACGCGCAATTCGTGGTGCAGATCGTACGAATCACATCGTCGAACACGGCCGGACTTGCGAGCATTCGTCCCGCTCCGGCGCGCGCCCAACTCAAATCCAAATCGCCGTCGATCATGTCATAGAACGGCGCGAGGTCATCGTCGAGCCGAAACATGCGCGTCGCAATCGAGCGAACCTCATGCTCGTCGCGTTTCGAGAACCGGCGATCACTCGCGATTTCCAGTATTCCGTCGCGTTCGGTAAAGCGCAGCGTCACGATCGCACCGTTGAGCCCGACGGTCAATTCGTACGCCGGCGTCTCTTCGTCGACGCGACCGGGCGGCAGCGCGGCGAGGCCGTGGGAATTGATCGTGAACGGAAAAGAGACCGGCTCGCCGCCCGCGCCTCGCAGCGGTAGCGCGATCGGTGAACCCGTCGCTTTACGCGACGTACGAGACGTTGACGGCGAAGCCCGCAGCTTCGGCACGCATCAGCACGCCGTAGACGGCGTCGAGTTCGTGTTCGATCGACGTGATCTCGCGCGCGGAAACCGCGCACCGCGCCGCATTGCTCCATAGAATCGCGTGCGCGCGCTCGAGCGCCGTGCGCAATCGCCTCGGCGTCGCTTCGAGCACGGGCCAATCGAGCTCCGTCTGCGCCGGAACCACTCGCCAGCCCGCGCCCGAGAGGGGCGGCAGCTCATCGTCGGGATCGAAGGCGTGCGGAATGGCGGCCAAGATGTCGAGTGCCTCCCGGTCGTCCTTCGGCAGTGCGAGCCCAAGTTCAGACAGGCGCACGATGTAGCGAAAGAACGACGGATCGCCGACGGTGTAGGCACCCGCCGGTGAAGCGACGTTAACGTGCACGAGATCCAAATCGGTCACACTCACAGTTTCCTTGCCGACCCGGTCTTTTCATACCGGAAGGCGAAAGCTCGCCACCGCATGTTGGAGGAGGTCTATAACAGTTGCGTCCGGTGCGGGCTTTGTCTGCCGGCATGCCCGACGTATCTCGAGACTATGACAGAAACGTCGGGCCCACGCGGTCGGATTAGTCTCATCAAAGCTGTCGATGAGGGACGGATCGATCTCTTGAGCCCGGGCTTCGTCGAGCAGATGACGCAATGCTTGGATTGCCGTGCGTGTGAGGCGACATGCCCGTCCGGCGTGCAGTACGGCGTACTCGTCGAAACGATGCGCGCCCGCATCGAAGCGGAGGCGGGCCCGTCGCGCAAACCTGCAGCACGCTTCTTGCGACGGTTCTTGCTCGAAGGGCTCTTCCTCCATCTCAATTGGATGCGCGTCGCCGCGTCGCTCGTTCGATTCGCGCAACGCGCGCATCTCGATGCGCTCGCGGCCGTTGTCGGCCTTCGCGACGAAGCCGCGCTTGCGCCGCGTATTGCGGACCGTTATTTTGTGGCCGACGGTCGCCGTTTCGACATCGATCGTCCGGCCGGTACGGCGTTTCTTCATGTTGGTTGCATTATGCACGTTGCATTTCCGCAGGTTCACGATGCGAGCGTGCGCATGTTGAATCTCGCTGGACTCTGCATCGTCGTTCCGCAGGGACAAGGTTGCTGCGGAGCAATCGCCGTGCATGCCGGCGAGCCGGCTGTCGCGCGCGTCATGGCGCAGCGCAACATCGTTGCGTTCGAACGCAGCGGCGCCGACGTATACGTCGTCAACGCGGCAGGCTGCGGATCTGCGCTCAAAGAGTACGCACATCTTTTTGAAGACGATCCCTCGTGGCGTAAGCGCGCGGCTGCATTTGCCTCGCGCGTCCGCGACATCACCGAAGTACTCGACGCTATGGAGTTCCGCAAAGCGCCGCGCTCGCTCGATTTGACCGTAACGTACCAGGAACCGTGCCATCTGGTGCACGCGCAGCGCGTCAGCGGCGCGCCGCGCCGGCTGCTCGCGCGCATTCCGGGACTGCGCCTCGTCGAGATGAACGAAAGCGCGGTGTGTTGCGGAAGCGCCGGTATCTACAATCTGACCGAGCCGGATATGGCGCAGCGGCTGCTTCAACGGAAAATCGGAAACATTCAAGCGACGTCGGTCGCAGTCGTTGCAACCGCCAATCCCGGCTGCGCTATGCAAGTCGCATCGGGCTTGCGAAACGCAGGCAACGATGCGCGCGTCGCGCACATCGTTGAGCTGCTGGACGAAGCGTATCGCTAGATCGTCGCGGTCATGCGATCGTTTTCGTTGATCGCATCGTCAAGCGTCGTGTACACCGGAAAGACCCGAATGAGTCCGGTGATATTGAGCAGGCGTTGAATCGGTCCCTCACCGACGGCCAAACGCACTTTCCCGCCGTTTTCAAGCGCGCGGCGGTGCGCTCCGATAAGCGCCCCGAGTCCGGTGGAATCGAGAAATTCGAGCTTCGTCAAATCGACGACGATTTCGTGATTGCCTTCACCGGCTGTTTCCATCAATGCAGCGCGTACCGACGGAGACGTAGCCACATCCAAGCTGCCCCGCAGCCGGTAGATCACTGCATTGCCTTCGTTCTTGATATCGATGCTCAACACGTCATGCGACATCGTTTCGCTCCTTATCCATGATACTCACGCCATTCGGCGATCGAACCGCCTTGCCGCCGAACGAGTGCACATCCTTCGCGCATGCGCCAAGCGCCGTCATGCTGCGTTCCGAACCTGTACGCCACTGCGGCTCGATCTCCGTCAATCAAAACGTCCGTTATTTCAAATCGCCACGGTGGACCGTCGCGAAAGAAACGCGTGAAATAGGCGGCGATCGCTTCACGTCCGCGAATCGGTTCACGTCCCGATTCGTGATAGATCCCGTCCTCTGCAAAGAACGCACTCGCGCGCAGTGCATCGCTCGCGTGCCATGCCGAGACGAGCTCGTCGATGAGCTCCGTCAAATTCAATCTACCGCCTCCTCGGCGAGTCTAAACGTTTGGCGCACGTCGTCCCATCGCGGAGGATTCGACCCGAAAAGATGCACGCCGCCGATCCAGCGATCCGCCGGCGCCGCTTCGAGCCAATCCGCGTCGCCCGCGAGCGCGCGACGCCCAAGTGCTGTCGGCACAAAGAGGCCGTCCTCGTCTTCGATCAGCGGCGCGGCACCGCCGCGTAGATCGTTGAGGATTGCGTAGAACATCGTATCGCCGAGAAACGGCGCTTCTTCGCGTGCTTGCGCGCGGCGGAACAGTTCGTCGTTTCGCGCCGCTCCCTGCGCGACGGATTGCAACGCTTGACGTTGCGAGCGCGAAAGCCCGTCGTCGATCCACGGATACTCTTCGCACAAACGCCGCAAACCCGTTCGCAGAAACGGAAATCCGGCGTGCTCGTTCGCACTGGCGGCAAGGAGCGCCGGCGGATTGGCCGAGCAGAAATCGTTCCACAGCACTGATGCCCGGTCGAACATGGCACGCGTAACCGTGCGGCGTTTCGGATGCAGCATGACGATCTCTTCCGCGGTCATGCTTCCGAGATAGCTATCGCTTTGCACGATTGAAACGCGTCCCGGCTCGAGTTCCATCGCGCGCAACACATCGAGGACTTGCAGCATCTGCAATTGGTCGTAGAGGTCGTGCTCGAACCACAACACGACTTCGTCGAATTCGGGGGCGCGTCGAATTACCGCGTCACGCGCTTGAAGATCGTGGAGAACGCGGATCGGCTTTCCGCCTCCGCGCGAAGCGAGATACGCGCCGCGAATGCGGCTGCATTCTTCCAACGGCAAACTTCCCGGAACGGGGCCTTCCTCGAGCGCGTCACGCCACGGAAGATGCGTTCCGAGAATACCGGCCTTTTTGAACGTATAGACGACCGAATCGCCGTTGGTAATGTGAAGTGATGCTACGGTCCGCGAAGTCATGCTCCATGATGCTTGTGCAACCGCAGACGCACGCTTACCTCTGCGCCGCCTTCGAAATGGGAGCTCGCGCGCAGGTCGTCGGCAAGCACCGAGATCAGATAGAGACCGCGCCCATCCTCGCTCATGACGTCCCGCGGCAGCGAAGCATACGCGGTAAAGCCCGGACCGCGATCGCGCATCCGTAACACGGCGCGGTCGCCGCTCCAGTCGACCTCCAGGTGGACGTCTCCGGGAGCGTGTTCGACGGCATTGGCAATCAACTCGCCGATCACAGCCTTGACTTCGAAGAGTTCTTGATCCGGGTGAGCCAGCTCGCGCAGAAACTGCAGCACTTGCTCGCGGACGTGATACGCGGCACGCGAGTCGCGCGAATCGAACTGCCACGACATCAACGTCTGCACGCGATGCGATACCGTGCTGCCGCCGCCGTCATCGAATGAAAAGACGAGCATCGCGATATCGTCCGCGGGTGGATGCGCGCCCATCGTCCGCTTCATGATTTCCGCCGCGCGGCTCGCGGGATTGCGCAGTCGCGCGGTGACGGCGGCAGCGACGAGCAAGTAGCGTTCCGCGGTGAGGATGTCGCGTGAATATTCGAGTACACCGTCCGTGTAGAGCACGAGCTGAGAAGCATCGCTCAAGTTCACGGTACATGCGGCAAACGACGCGTCGTTGATCACGCCGAGCGGCACGCCGTCGCAGCCGGCGAGTTCGGCGCGTTCGCCTCGCACCACAATCGGCGCCGGATGTCCGGCCGAACAAAACTCGAATATCCGCCGCGTCGTATCGAAGATGCCGAAAATCGCCGTTGCGACGGGCAAATTGCGTCGATGAATGAACGCGTTCGTACGGCGAATGACGGTTACGGGATCGTTCTCTTCTTCTGCCGCTGCCGACATGTATTGCCGGATCCGCGACATTGCCGCCGACGCTTCGAGTCCGTGTCCGACGACGTCGCCGATCGATACGCCGTAACGGCCGCCACCGAGATCGAAGCAATCGTACCAGTCGCCGCCGATCCTCGCTTCTTCCGACGCGGAAACGTAGAGCGTGCTGACTCCACATTCCGGTACGGCCGCAATTTGACGCGGCAGCAGCGCGAGCTGAAACGCGTCGAGCGCCTCATTCTTCTTCTCTATGACGACGCGTTGATCGTGAACGTCGGTAATCGTTCCGAACCATTGCGCGTTCGCGCCCGAGAGATCGGTGACGCGGTGCGCGCGCACCCAATTCCAACGATACGCACCGCTCGGGCTGTGATAGAGTTGATATTCGTGTGAGAGCTGTCCGGTCGTTCCCGCGTGCGTGAGCGACCCTTCGAGGAATTCCAACTCGCCTTCGGGGATCGCGCGCCGCCAGCCAGAGCCGAGCGCTTGCGCGAGCGGGATGCCCGTGTACTCGGCGTAGCGACGGTTCAAATACGTCACGTTCCAATCGGCGTCGGCGACCCAAACGATCTGCTCGATATTGTCGGTGAGCGCGCGGAAGCGCAGCTCCGATTTGAGCAGGGCGCGTTCGATCTCTTTACGGTCGTCGATTTCGAGAATCGTTCCGAACCATCGCCGGACGCCTTTGGCGTCATCACGCAACGGTTCGGCCTTCGCGACGACCCAGTGGTACTCGCCGTCCGCAAACCGGCAGAGCAATTCTTCCGAAAACGGCTGCGCGGTTTGGATCGCCCGCTGCCACGACGACAGAATCTCGGGCACGTGCGTCGGGTGCACGATGCTCAGCCAAAATTGCGACGTCTCAAGGCTTCGCGCAACACCGGTAACGTCATAACACCGGCGATTGATCCACTCCATCGTTCCGTCTGCGGAAGCCATGAAGAGCATCGCCGGGTAGGCGTCGGCAATAGCAAACCACGCGTCGGTTTCGAGCGAAGTCAACGTGCCGGAACTATGAAGGCTCATGGAGATCCCTCATCTGTAGTCGCCTCGTTCCTCAAAAGCAGGCGGGCTAAACGCCGCCAAACAAGTTCTTGGCGTGAGCACGACGGGTCCAAATCATCTCATAAGCAAGCGCGACCCTCCTGACGAACGTGATTTTCGCTTCACGCCGCAGACCGCGCCATCGGCGTCGGCCGATCTGCGCGCGTATTGCGACGGAGTGTATAACCAGCTTCCGCTAAAGAGCTGCAGCGCGAACGCGATTTCTTCAGCACTTTCGCTCTTAGGACGGAAAGCCGGACATCCGATCGTCGCCCCGTCACGGCTGTTCCTTTACTACAACTCACGCGCCCTCGAAGGCGAGACGGCAACCGACGACGGCGTCACGCTTCGCACCGCAATCAAAGCGGCGGCGAAGCCGGGGGTTTGTCCCGAGACCTTATGGCCGTACGATCCGGCACAGTTTGCAACGAAGCCGCCGCAAACGGCGTACGACGGCATCAGCACGCGCGCGGTTTCCTACTACCGCATCGAGCGCGATCTCCGCGCATTGAAATCGTGCATCGCCGAGGGATATCCGTTCGTCTTCGGCGTGAATGTCTATCAATTGAGTTTCGGAGCCGCAACAAAAAGCGGCCAGTTGAATTTGCCCGCAGCAAACGACACACTGATGGGCGGACACGCCGTTCTTGCCGTGGCCTACGACGACGAATTGCAACACTTCACGGTGTTGAATTCGCTCGGCGCAACATGGGGCGCGCAAGGGTACTTCACGATTCCGTATGCATATCTGATGAACGACAAGCTGTCGTACGACTTTTGGACGATTCGCGAAATCGAGTAAAGTCACGAAAGGCCGATGCCCGCCGCTTGCGGCGGGTTTTTCTTTACCTGCTCGAACGATTGCGCATGGCGTTTCAGTCGGTCGATGCATACATCGCTGCCCAACCGGATTCCGTTCGCTCAACGCTGGCACGCGTGCGCGCGCTCATCCGCGACGCCGTTCCCGCGGCCGAAGAAATGATCGCTTACGACATGCCGACCTATCGCGTCGGCGGCAAGCGATTCGTGCACTTCGCAGCATGGAAGCAGCACTACGCGCTCTATGGCATGAACGAAGCCGTCCGGGCGGCATTCAAGGCCGAACTCGCTCATCAGGACGTCGACGGCAGCACCATCCGCTTCCGCTATGCCGATCCGATCCCGGAAGATCTCATCACGCGCCTCGTTCGCTTTCGGGCGTCGCTTCAAGGCGAGCGCGCCATATAAAACAAACATCTCTTTCGTCCCGAGAGCCCGGGTCAGAAAGGCCTATGCGCCTAAGGGCGTATGCTCTTTCACCCGGAAGCCATTGGGCGTACGATGCTCAAAACGAGCAAGAGGCGGAGGAAGACCTGTGCCCGTTCGTGCTTTTGTTGCTTTTGTTGCGATTTCGTTGTTGCCCGCGTGCGCTTCTGCACCGCGGCCGGCGCCGTTTCATGCGCAAAATGCGACCTGGGGAACGTACCAGCATTCGGCCGATCGCAACGCCGTTTTCGATAACTACGCGATCCCGCGCGATTGGACGTACAACGTAAAAGCCAAGGTCAACAGCGGCATGGCTCTCGTCGGCAACACGCTGCTCTTCACGACGTTCGCGCACAACCTGGTCGCACTCGACGTACGCGACGGCCACCAATTGTGGCGCGCGACGGTGCCCAACATCGCGATGTCCACACCGATCGTCGCCGGAAACCTCGTTTACATCGGGACAGGAAAGAGCGGCATGCTTCCGCGCACGCTTCCGGTGAAGCTTCGCTATTGGCGCACGAGAATCTGGGGCGTCCCGGCCGGCGACGAAATGGACGCGTTCGACCTGCGCACCGGGGCCAAGCGCTGGTCGTATCACACCGTCGGCGAAGACATGCCGTCGCCGGTGTACGATGCCGGCCGTTTGATTTTTGCAAACGGCGACGGACACACATACGCGTTAAACGCCGATACGGGACAACTCGTTTGGTCGACCGATGTGCACGCCATCTCGACGATGTCCTCTGCAGTATCCACCGGCAGAACGATCGTCATTGGCGTGTGCGCCGATGGAATGCGCGACAGTACGTCGATCGGACTCGACGCATCGACCGGCAAGATCCTTTGGAAATCGGATTACGGCCACTGCGATGCGACGCCCGCCTACGCCGACGGCAAAGTGTTCGTCTCGGACGTTCTACCGGGCGACACCGATTTACAAGGTAGGCCGACGGTTGCGGCGCTAGACCCGAAAACCGGCAAACCGTTCTGGGCGTATGTGTCGGCAGCGCAAGGTCTGTGGAGTATCGTCGGTTCAGATGAAGCGGCCGTTGCCGGTACGTACGCAAACGGCACGTTCTTTCAGTCGCTGCCGTTCACCGATGAAGTTGTCGCGTTCGACGCATCGAGCGGCCGCGTACGGTGGTCGTTCCACACATCCGGTCCCGCGAAAATGAGTCCAGTAGTGAAAGACGGCCGCGTTCTCATCGGCGACACCGCAGGTCTGCTCTACACGCTCGACGCGCGTTCCGGCAAACTATTAGAGATGCGCGAATTCAAAGAACCTTTTACCACCAGCCCACCCATCATCGCCGGCAACCGGCTCCTTATCATTAACGGCACAGCCGTCCACGCAATCCCGATAACCGGCCGCCCCCAACTAAAGGAACCCGTAGGCTGGGCCATCGCCTCCAGCCCCGGCCCGACATCAAACAAACAATAAAAACGCCCACAAAAAGAAAAACCTCGAGATTTGACGTGAATCAAGGAGCCGACGCGCCGAAGCGGACTACAGTCCGTGAGGCCGGAGGCGACGTAGAGACACGTCAAATCTCGAGGTTTTCCTGGGGTGGCTGGATTCGAACCAACGCATGGCGGAGTCAAAGTCCGCTGCCTTACCGCTTGGCTACACCCCATCAGTTTTGGGCTGCGCCCAAAATCGCGACATCGTGTCGCTCCATTGGTGTCACCGCTTTCTGCGGTGATCCCATGTGCCGCCGTAGATGACGGCACAGCCGCCTACGATACTACGCCTAGGTTCGGGTCCCTGTCACATGGCCCACCGATTTTCAATCGGACGCGCATCCTGCGCTTTGACCAGTCACGGCATTCTGCCGTGAAGACCTCCGGTAATTCTGGAGACGACGGGGATTTCGAAGAGCTCGCCGCGGACAGCTTGCTGGCTATATCGTATCGCAAGAACGAGCCATAAGACGAAGAGCGCAATGTCGGCGAGCATCGCGAGAACGTAGATCCAAATCGTTGCGACGACATTGGTAACCGCAAGGCTGATAACGAGCGGCCACACCAATGCGACAAGCGCCGTGAGTGCGGACAAATTGCCGAACCACAGCGCTTGGCGAAGGTGATAGTGATACCAGCTCGAGGCGTCGGGCCGGGGGGCGATGCGTGCGTAGATCGCGAGCGGCCACACGAGGTAGGAGGCCGCGACGACCTGCGATTCCGCGGCGACGCGGGACGCTTGCGTTTCTATCGTGCAGCGATGAGGCGCTTCGCGCCGATGTAGCGCGCGTGCCAGTAGGGATCGTTGAGGCTCGAGACCGACACTCCTTGGCTCGAGCTCGCACTAACAAACTTATTGTGTCCGAGGTAGATGCCGACATGCGACGGCCCCGGTGCATACGTCTGGAAGAATACCAGGTCGCCGGGCTTCATGCCGCCGACGATCCGGTGGCCCGCATCGTATTGGGCGTCGGCCGTGCGCGGAAGCGAAATGCCGAGCAGCGCAAAGACGTGCTGAACGTAACCCGAGCAGTCGAATCCGCTCGTGCTCGTGCCGCCGAAGACGTACGGAACGCCGATGAACCTCAACGCGCTCTTCGTCAGCTGTCGAGCCAGCTTCGAAGTACGCGCAAGAACGCCGCCTGCAAACGAACGAATCTGACCGCTCTTCGCGGAGTGTTCGCTTCTGCCGGTGACGATCAGGTGAGCCGTCCACTCAGCCACATCCGGGCTTTGAACAGCGGCTTCATTAACGGTAGTCTGCGTGTCATGGACAGCGGCCGGTGCTATATCGGCTCGCGCGATCGCGAGGTTTGAACCGGCTAGCAAAAGGCTAAAAAGTCCTGCAGCTAACGCTTGACGCAAGAAATGCTCCTCTTTCACAACACTTACGAGGTTAGTTGACGGGTTCGGGCGGAAAGATCGCCCTAGGACCGACCGGTCCACTCACCCCTACCGCGGAATCCCCCGCTCCGGCACGCTAAGCCGGATTCAGTGACCTTGTGCAGGCGTAGTTACGGCCCTTGTACAGAAAAAGTATAAAGCTTTTCTGAACAAAGCCATTTGTTATGGGCCATAAGGTTTATCGGAATCTTCCCATCTCCTTCAACCCTCTTACGTTTTTGTTACAAACGTTCAGCCGCTTGCTCGATTTGGTTTGCAATCTGATTGGCGACGGCCTCAATCTGACTCCGATCGTCGCCTTCCGCCATGACCCTTATAAGAGGTTCGGTTCCCGACGGACGAATCAATAGTCGCCCGCACCCCTGGAGAGCAAGCTCTGCGGCTGAAATCGCCGCGCGTACGTCATGTTCTTTGAGCACGTCTTTATTCGGGGTGCGCACGTTCACCAGAATCTGCGGCGCGACGACGACGTCAGCCACCAGATCGCGCAATCGCGTCTTCGATGCCGCGACGATGCCGAACAAGGTCATGGCCGCCATCGGTCCGTCTCCGGTCGTGTTACGGCGCAGATCGATAACGTGGCCGGACTGCTCGCCGCCGAGTACGAACCCGCCCGCGCGCATCTGTTCGAGAACGTAGCGGTCGCCGACGGCCGCGCGCAGCAGATGCATGCCGTGTTTTTCAAGCGCGCGTTCGAAGCCGATGTTGCTCATGACCGTCCCGACGATCGCATCGCCGGCCAGTTCACCGCGCCCATGTAGGTCGCAGCCGATTGCAAACATTACGTGATCGCCGGAAACGAGTTCGCCCTCTTCGTCGACGAAGAGCGCGCGGTCCGCGTCGCCGTCGAACGCGACGCCGATGACGTGCTTCTTGCCCGTCGCGACCAACTCGCGGACTTTCGCTTGCAAGCCGTGCATGTGCGTCGCGCCGCACTGGACGTTGATGCGCGCGCCGTCGTTCTCGCAATTGATTTCCGTGACGATCGCGCCCATTTTGCGAAACGCATACGGTGCGATCGCGTATGCGGCGCCGAATCCGCCGTCGACGACGATGTGCAACCCGTCGAGCGGCACGCCGACGCTGTACAGTTCTTCGTAATAGCGTTTGCCGAGGTTCTGTGACAAGCGGGCGACGCCGATGTCAGCGCCGATTGGACGCGGCAACGTCTCGCTGATGACGAGTTGCTCGATTTCATCTTCGCTTTCGTCCGAGAGCTTGAATCCATCGGGGCCGAAAAACTTGATGCCGTTGTCCGCGATCGGATTGTGCGACGCGCTGATCATGACGCCCGCCGCAGCGCCTTCCGCGACCGTAATGCGCGCAACCGCCGGCGTCGGAACGATCCCAATGGAAACGACGTCGCGTCCGACCGACGTGATGCCCGCGGTAATTGCGGCCTCCAGCATCGTGCCCGAAAGTCGCGTATCGCGGCCGACGATCACGGCGCGGTGACGATCGCTCGAGTGCCCCAGAACGGTTGCTCCCGCGCGTCCGATGCGAAAAGCGAGTTCAGGCGTCAGCTCGGTGTTGGCGACACCTCGCACGCCGTCGGTTCCGAAAAGTCGGCTCACGGTTTTGTTCCTGCTCCCATTCCTTTGACAAAATGCACGCGCACGCGTACGAGATCCGGTGCGACCTCGAGACCCGCCACTTCCTGCCCAAGCGAGTTCACCGCCACCGGACGGACCATCGCATCCAGCGCCGAGGGACTCTGCGCGAGGGGAACCTCGAGCACCACCGCACTGACGTCCGAAAGCAGGCTCGTGGGCCCGTGCACCGTCACGGACGAGGGCTGTTGCTGCACGTCGTTCACCACGATGTCGTTGCTTGCATTTCCCGTGTAGTGCATCGCGAGCGGGAAGTCCCGCTGCTCGATCCGCTCGATCGACAAGCTCACCGAAGCGGGGCTCAAACTCTGCACGACCATGTTCGGCGCCACGAGTTGGACCGGAACGTTATACACGCCGGCGCCTTTGCTTGACAGATCGAGGACGGCTTTCACTTCGTTCGGATTGATCGCGGGCTCGCCGCGTTTGAGCGCGACGGTAACGACCGCGTCTTTTTCCGTGAAGTGCGCGATGTAGCCGATCGGCAGATTCTCCGCCGCAATCGGCACGGATATTTGCTGATCGAAGCGCGATGCGATCGCGGGATTCGCTTCAAAACGGAAATACGCCCAGCCGACGATTGCCAGCGCGAGCGAGAGAATTTTAAGTCCGAAGTTCTTTCGGATGATCACCACGGACGTTGCCCTCGGATTCGCGCGCGGGAGCCAGACGCGCGCGGAAGTGTGAAACCAAATCGTTGTTGACGAAGCGGCGACGATCGCGCGGCGCTCGCGTTACGGCGAGCAGCATCTTCACCAAACGTCCTTCTTCCTCAACCGGGCGGGTGAGCTTGCCTTCACGCGCGATCGAAATCGCGCCCGTTTCTTCTGAAACCACGATTACGACCGCGTCCGTTTGTTCAGTCAAACCAACGGCAGCGCGATGGCGCGTACCGATGCGGCGCTCCGAGAGCACTTGCTCGGCGAGCGGCAGAAAACACGCGGCCGCTTCGAGGACGTTCTCGCGCACGATCACCGCCCCGTCGTGCAACGGCGAGCGCGGATTGAAAATCGCGAGCAACAGTTCGGCGGAGAGTTGTCCGCCGATGGCCGTTCCGCTCTCGATGAATTCCTTGAGCCCACTCTGTTGCTCGATGACGATGAGCGCGCCGAGCTTGTTGCGCGAGAGTAAGAACGCGGCGCGCGCTAGCATCGCGATGCCTTTATCTTCTGCGCGTGTCCAGTGCGACGTCTCCTCGCCGATGTGCAGCAAACCGCCGCGACCGATCTGTTCGAGCGCGCGACGCAACTCCGGCTGGAAAACGATCGGTAGGGTAACCGCCGCTCCGATGACGAGTAGATTCAAAATCGTACCGAGCAAATACAGCTGCAGCAATTTCGCGAGACCGAGGAGACCGACGAGAACGAGTACGCCGGTGAGGATCTGCACGGCGCGCGTTCCGCGAATCAACAGCAACACGTAGTAAATCAGGACGCTCGTCGCAGCAACGTCGAGAACGTCCGTGATCCCGACATACGGACGGATCAAATTAAGGAGCGACATGGTGCTCCTCGATCAACGCTTCGAGCACACGATCGGGCGCAATCTCGGGCGCTTGCAATCCCGCGCTCGCGATCGACGTCCACCACGCTAGCGGCAACGGCGTCAGTAGTTCGGTGACGCGAGCAGCGCCGAATCGCGCGAGTTCGATATCGATCACCGCAAGCACGACCTCCGCCGGGGTACGATCCAAGTTCCACTCGACGACGGCTGCGCCGTCGATCGCTTCGCACGAACGCACGCCGTCGGGACGGCCCGGCCCGCCAAGCGCTTCGAGCAAAGGCGGCAAGGCTTCGGCGACGTTCGGGCGTATGGCAAGAGCGATGACCGGCGTTTCAAGAACCGTTGCCCCGTCGCGCGTGTCGAGCGATTGCGCATCCGCGCCTTCGACGAGCGCATACGAGCGATTGAACGCCGCGTTGTCCTGCCAGCTCAGCACGGCGCCGCTGCGGCGCGCAAAGTCAGCGAGCGATGAACGGACATCATCGCGCGGGGTTGGGGTGTAGCGAACGGTGAAAGCCGGCACGATCCTCCTCACATCGTTACACGCGAACGCCGCCCATTCTTTGTAATGAGCGAAACGCGCCGCGCCCTAGTGGTCTCTACAGGCAAGAATGCCGCCTGGGTTTCATTAGACGGCGAAAACGTACCACGATTGGCGCAGCTGCGCCGCCAGAGCGGTAAGCGCTTTATGCCGGTGCCCGGTGACGTGGTCTTCGTCCGCATTCTCGAAGATGCGAAAACGCTCGTCGATCGGATCGAGCCGCGCGCGTTTACCCTCGAACGCAGAACCATCGAAGGGCGCTCGAAAATCATCGCGGCAAACGTCGACACGCTTGTGACCGTGACGGCACTCGCCGATCCGCCGCCGCGTCTCGTCACGCTCGACCAGCTCTTAGCCTTCGCCGAGTTGGAAAGCATCGGCACGCTGGTGGTCTTCACGAAACCCGACCTGGCCAAGGAACGCGTCCGCGACGAGCTCGTTTCGCTCTACAAAGCGCTGGGCTACCAGACGATCGTCGCTCAATCCGAAAGCCGGCGCGAACGTCGATGGGCTGCGCGCAGCGATCAGCGGGCGCCACGCCTTGCTCTCGGGGATCTCGGGCGTCGGGAAGAGCTCGATCTTCAAGGCACTCGGCGGAGATGCGAGCGTCGGCGAAGTCTCGCGTTACGGCTTGGGGCGGCAGACGACTTCGGCTGCGCGCTTGTATAGAATGCCCGAAGGTTTCCTTATAGATAGTCCCGGCGTCAATGAGTTCGGCCTCGGCAAGATCGAGCCGTCGGAGCTGGTCGCGGCCTTCCCGGAGATGCGCGAGCCGGCGACCCATTGCCGCTTTACCGACTGCACCCATTTGCGCGAGCCGGACTGCGGCGTTCAGGCGGCGGTCGCGGAGGGGGGCATTTCGGAGAGCCGCTACGCCAGCTATCGAAAGATCTTGCTCGAGCCCGCCTAACCTGGTATACTACGCCCCGTTGCCCGTCCTTCGACTGCGCGCCTCGGCGCTTCGCTCAGGACAGGCGCAGTTGTTATTCAGGAGTTTCCTTTGCCGAACATCAAAGCCGCCGAAAAGTGGATGCGGCAGACCGAGAAGCGGACGACGCAAAACAAAGACGTGAAAACCCGCTTGAAGACCGTCTTCAAGAAGGCTGTTTCCACGCAGGACACGGAGTTCGCGAAGAGCGTCGAGAGCCAGTTCGACAAAGCCGCGAAGTCCGGCGTCATTCATCCGAACAAAGCCGCGCGCAAGAAATCGCGCCTCGCGAAGGCGATGGCTCGCGCCGCTGCAGCGCCTGCCGCTCCCGCGAAAAAGACGTCGGGCGGCGGAAAAGCCTCGCGCAACTCGCGCAAGAAGTAGCGCCCGGAACCGATCGATAGAAAGAACCCGCCGCCAAGGCGGGTTCTTTTCTTTGCGCGTATAGTCTGCGGCGTGAGCGAGACGTCAACGCAACCGATCTCCGCAATCGCCGACGATCCGAAGGCCGTCTTCATCGCGACGATGGCGCGCGCGCTGCACGAAGCCGGCGTGGCGACCGACGCGCTTGAAGAAACGATGACCGATATTGCGGAGTCGATCGACGTGCCGCTCCAGATCTTTGCACTGCCGACGCAGATCACGATCGCCATCGGCCCACGCTGGAATCAAAAAACGGTCCTCATGCGTCTCGAGCCGGGATCGGTCAACCTGCGCCGCATCTCGCTGCTCAACGCGATCTACGATGATCTGCGCGCCGGCAAAACGGACTATCGCGAGGCGAGCGTTGCGGTCAGCAACATCGACCGGCGGTGGCCGGGACTGAACATCTTTTGGCAGATTCCGGCACTCGCGTTCGTCGCCATTGCAGTCGGCATCCTGTTGGGCGCGGGCCCGCGCGAACTCACGGTTGCGGGATGCATCGGGCTCGCGACCGGCGTGATCGCCGTCATCGCGACGCGCAACGCCGTCGTCGCGCGCCTCTTCGAAGTGATCGCTGCGTTCGTCGGAACCTTGATCGTCGCCGCGTTCGCGAAGATGTTCGGACCTACGAACATTTACATCTCGATCGTCGCCGGCGTCGTCGTTCTTCTTCCCGGCTATTCGCTCACGCTGGCACTTCACGAATTGGCGAATAATGCGCTGGTCGCGGGTGTCGCGCGGTTGGGCAAAGTGCTCTCGGTGTTACTCGCGCTCGCGTGCGGTGCACTGCTCGGCTTCGCTCTCCTGGGCCCGAAGTTGCTGCAGACGGGCGACGTGCATACGCACGCGGTCGCGGGGCGTTGGTGGATGGTTGCGGCCGTGCTGATTTCGGTTGGGCTCTGGATCGATCTCGATTCACGCGCACGCGACTTCATATGGGTCTTTGCTGCCTGCTTCGTGGCGCTCTTGATCTCGCACGTGCTAGCCGGAACGCCGGTACACACCGTCTCGGCGTTTGCATCTGCGTTTCTCTGCGGAATCATCGCGAATATGGGAGCGCGCTTTCTGCGTTTGCCGCAAGCCGTCATGCTCGCGCCGGCACTCCTTGTGTTGGTGCCCGGAAGTCTTAGTTACGAAAGTGTACTCTTCGCGTTCCAGTCAAATATTTCGAGCGCGCTCACGTTTGCGGCGAATGCCGCGTTTGCTGCAGTTCAGCTCGTCGCAGGCTTGCTTTTGTCGCAGCTGATCTTTCCCACGAGCGCACTTCACGTTCGCCCGGGGATGGGACACATGCGTTAGAAGATCGGTTCCTTGTGGCACGAATAGGTTCACCGGGGGTGTGGTGAATGGTCGATGCGCTGAGCATAGCGCAAGTACAAGGGTTGTTGGCGCACGCGCCACTGTTGTTCTTCAGCACGGATCGCGAATTCAAATTCCGCGCCGTCGCCGGAGCCCAAGTGGCTGCGCTGCATATCGACCCGCGTCTGGTCCTCGGACGTGATGCGACGCATTTCTTCGAGCGGCGCAAGCCTGCAGCCGGCGTAGCGCGGGCGTTTCACGCTGCGTGCCGCGGGCAGGACGCCGGGTTCACCTTCAGCCATCGGAACGTCGAGTACACGGCCCATCTCCATCCGGTCGTCGATCAGGGATCGACCATCGCGATCATCGGCGTCGCGACGCAGACGAATTCGCATTCGAGCGCCGAACTCGCCGTCGCGCAGCGGACTCTCCAGCATGCCGAAGCGATCTCGAGTTTTGCCTCGTATACCGTCGATCTCGAAACGGAAGCCTGCGATATCACGCCCGGATTTGCTGCCCTCTTCGGCTTTCCGGCGGAAACACGCCGTATCCATTTCGGCGAGATGGTGGCACGGATTCATCCGGAAGACCGCTTGCGCTTCACACGCGCGCACGCCAAAGCGATCTCGCGCGCGCACGAATTGGATTTTGAATACCGGGTCGTTCGTCCGGCGGGCGAGGTACGTCACGTCCGTTCACACACGTCGTACTTCCTCAACGATGCCGGCGTCGCGATACGCGGCGTCGGTGTCGTCCTCGACGAAACGCAAGCGGTCGAAGCGCAGGAGGGCCTGGAATATATCGCGCTACACGACGCGGTTACCGGCGTACTGAACCGCGCCGGTTTCGAGGGGGAGGCCCGAGCCGTTATTGCGGAATCCGAGGCAAGCCGCCGCGGCGTCGCGCTGCTCTTCATGGATCTCGACGGGTTCAGCGAGGTTAACGACGTCGCCGGACACAGCACCGGCGATCAAATTCTTCGCGCGATCGCCGAGCGTCTTCGTTCGCTGCGGGCCGTCGACGACACGGTGGCACGCATGGGCGGCGACGAGTTTGCATTGCTGTTGATGGACGTCCACGATCATCGCGAGGCCGAGGCGCGCGTCGCGGAAGTGCGCAATGTGCTCCGGCCGCCCGTACTCGTCGGCGGCGTTGAATACACTCTGACGGCGAGCATCGGTGTCGCGATGTTCAACGTGCACCAGACCGAACCGGCGCTGCTCACGCACGCGCACATGGCCATGCTCGGCGCAAAGGCCGCCGGCCGCTCGCGCGTCATGTGGTACACGCCCGATCTCGAACGCCTGATGACGATGCGTCATCGCATCGAGCGCGACTTGACCGCCTCGCTCGATCGCAATGAGCTCGCCGTTCATTACCAGCCGATCTATCATGCGAAAACCGGCGAGCTTTCTGCGGTCGAAGCACTGCTTCGCTGGCAGCATCCGGAACTCGGCATGATTGCACCCGCGTCGTTTCTCGACGTTGCGGTGCAGAGCGGCCAGCTGCCGCTCATCGGTGAATGGGTATTCGAAGAGGCATGTCGTACGAGCGTCGCGCTTTCGCAGCGCTTCGGGCGTCCTATTCGCGTCAACGTCAATGTCTCCGCGGAGCAGCTGCAGACGCCGCACTTCAACGAACGCGCCTTCGATATCGCCGCCCGCGCCGGCATCAATCCGTCGCAGATTCAGATCGAAGTGACGGAACAATCCCTCATCAATGATGTGGAACTTGCAGCCAAAGTGCTGACGCGATTGCGTAACGATGGCTTCTCCATCGCGATCGATGATTTCGGAACGGGATACAATACGCTCAGTTATTTGAAGTCATATCCCGTTTCATGTTTGAAGATCGACCGGATGTTCGTGCGCGATTGCGAGGTCGACGACTATAGCCGCGCCATTTGCCGCTCGCTTACCGCGCTTGCGACCGCTCTCAATCTCATGGTGATCGGCGAAGGCATCGAAACGGCGGGCCAAGATGCCTTCCTGCGCGAGGCAGGTTGTCACGAGTTGCAGGGATTCTTTTACGGAAAGCCGGTCGCGCTTCATGATTTATGACGCGGCGCATGGTACGCTCGAAAAAAAAATTGGAGCCGGTCCATGCGCAGCTTTACCAGTTTACGTATCAGTCTAGCCGCATGCATCGTGTTTTCCGCGTGCACTAGCGCGCCGGACGCGATTCCTCCGCCGCCGCTTGCCACCGACGCTCGGACGGAAGTGATCCCGACGGCCGGTGTCAACACTACGATACCGATTTTCCAGTCGTCGTTTGCCTTTCAGGGAAAAACGTTCACGTTCAAGATGGTCGGAAGCAATCCGTTCACCGCTCCGGCATCCGTTACGATTCCGACGGAGATCATCCCGGTCGAACTGCACTTTGCAAACGGCGCAACGTTCGATCCTACAACGGCGGTGCATTCGATACAACAGTCGCCGATCTTTAAGACCGGTGTGTATACCGCCGGAACGCTGCAGTTCGGCGACGCGCTGATGCGTTCCGAATTCTGGAACTTCGTCCACGCCAAGTCTTATCACGTGATTCTCGGTACGCCGGTCGTAGAACGGGTGATGGTTCTTAACGTTCCGGCTACAGACGGCTCCGTTGGAACGACATCCGGCGTGCGAACCGCCTTCCTGAAATCGCAATATTTCCTCGATCCGAGCGGTATCGAGCAGCAGCTCCTGTCCTCATATCACGTTTCGCCCAAGACGCTCACGTTTTTCGCAGTGACCGATATGCGCGTGTTGGAAGAAAAAGGCACATGTTGTTATAACGGCTACCACACGTCGTACACCGTTCCCACGTCGACCGGCACGTCGACGTTCACGACGATCTGGGGAAACGTCTCCGCTTCAACGCCGACGGACCTTTCGCACGTTTCACACGAAGTCGCGGAGTGGCTGGATGATCCGTTCTACTCGCCGCCGGCGCAACTGGGATCCACGGCGGCGCAATTCAATCGTGTGCCGATCTGGGTTCATCCCGTCACAAAAGCGTGTGTCAACAATCAGTTGGAGGTCGGCGATCCGCTCGTTACCGTGCATTTCACGGTGAACGGCTTTACCGTGCAAGATGTGGCGTTTCTGTCGTGGTTCAGCCGGACGTCGCCCTCGATCGGTATCGACCATCGCTACGATCTGCTGGGAACGTTGGCCGCGCAAACGCGCGTCTGTTAGGCGAACGCGGGCGGCTGACCCGCGGCGGCATAGGCGCGCTCGTCGTGGAGCATCGCCAGCGCGACGGCTGTGACGGCGTCTTTCTGCCAGATGCCTTTGAGCGTGGCGAAGTCGCCGTTATCGTTTTGCAGATGCCACGTTGGACGTTCGTCGGCGCCGGTCGCCGCGAGTCGCTTATTTCCGTCGAGGAGAATTTTGCGTACGCGTGGCTGCGACGCATGGCGATCGATCTCTTCCGCGCTAACGCCGGCGAACGACGCGGCGCGCGCATACGCTTCCGGCGCGCGGCCGACGAGAGCGGCTTGCTCCATTGCCGCTGACATCATTGCATGTGCCGCCTTGAGTTGATTGCCCGTAATCTCGCCCGCCACGAATGCGGCCGCGTTTGCGGTCCAGCTACCTACCAACGGCCCTTCGCACCAATCGGCCGTCAGTTGCATGTTGTACGCGCGGCTGCCGCGCTGATAGAACCAATGTTCCATCTCGTACGTAAATCCAAGCGGCGCACCGTCTTTCAGCGGTGCGTACACCAGCTCCAAATCGACGCCGAGATCGACCAGAGCGTACGCGGCCGGCATTGCGACTAAGCACCAATGGCTGACGACGTCGACGAACAACGTAGCCTTCACGATATCTCTCCCTACGGATCGACGTTGACACTCAAGCGGGTGTCGCGGTCATTGCGCGCGAGCGGCAGAATATGCCTTCGAAGAACCTCACGCAACGCTTTTGGTTTCAGCGTCTTGAGCACGATGCGCATACGCCATTCATTGTTTAGCCGCGCAATCGGATACGGCGCCGGGCCGAGGACTTCCGCGCCGCCGGACGAGAGCAGAATGCCGGCATACCGCTCTGCGTGCGCGGTCGCTTTTTGCTTGCTTCGCGAAATGACGCCCAGATACACGAGGCGCACGAACGGCGGATAGCGCAACGCCCGCCGTTCGCCGAGTTCGGTTTCGGCGAACCCTTCGTAATCGTGGGCGGCGGAGAAAACGATCGCAGGATGCGCCGGCGAGTACGTTTGCACGATCGCTTCCCCGGGTCGTGCCCGGCCGCTGCGTCCACAAACTTGCGCTATGAGCCCGAAGCTCCGTTCCGCGGCGCGGAAATCCGGAACATGCAAACCAACGTCCGCAGCGACCACACCGACGAGGGTCACGGTCGGAAAGTCGAGCCCTTTGGCAACCATCTGAGTCCCGACGAGCACGTCGCCCGATTCTTCGAATTCAGAAAGAATGCGGGCGTGATCACCGACACGTGTCGTCGTGTCGGAATCCATGCGAAGCACGCGCGCCGACGGATAAAGCCTCAGCACTTCTTCCGCAACGCGTTCCGTCCCGACGCCGAATTCTCGAATGGTCGGCATGCCGCACGTCGGACAATTCGCGGGAATGGGCTGCTGGTGATCGCAATAGTGGCACCGCAACAGCCCTTCGCTTCGGTGCGCCGCGAGAGAAACGTCGCAGCGCGGACACTCGGGTACGAAGCCACACGTGCGGCACAGCACAAAGCCGGCGCTCCCCCGACGGTTGACGAACAGGACCGTCTTCTCGTTGCGTTCCAGCCGGTCCGAAAGCGCTTCGGTAAGCGCGGTACTAAAAATGCGTTTATTGCCGGCTTCGAATTCCTTGGCCAGATCGACGATCGTGACGTCCGGCATCGGCTGCGCCGTTGCGCGTTCGCTCAGGGTGATCAGCGCAATGCGCTGGCGACGCGCCGCTTCGTAACTCTCGAGCGACGGTGTGGCGCTTCCCAATAGCAACAGTCCGCCGGCGGCGCGCATGCGCTCGCGCGCGACCGCGACGGCGTGATATCGCGGAACCGTATCTTGCTTGTACGACGTCTCGTGCGCTTCGTCGATGACGAGCAGCCGGACGTCGCGCAGCGGCGCAAAGACCGCGCTCCGCGCGCCGACGACGACGTCGATTTCGTCTCGCATACACGCTTGCCACGCTTCAAACCGCTCGCGTTCGGAGAGTGCCGAATGCAAGACCGCAACGCGGTCGCCGAACGCATCTTCGAACCGCCGAGCCGTCTGCGGCGTGAGCGAAATCTCCGGCACCAATACGATCGCGCGTCCGCCGTCGCGCACGACGCGCTTGATCGCCTCGACGTACACGTAGGTCTTCCCGCTTCCCGTCACGCCGTGAATCAACGCTTCGGCAAAGGCACGGGCATCGAGCCAACCGGCGATTCGCTCGAGCGCACCGGCTTGTTCGCTCGTCGGCGCAAATGGCGCCTCGGGAATCAGCGATCGCGTACGTTCGTGCGCCGGCGAAACTTCGCGCTCTTCGAGAGCGCCCGCTTTGACCGCGCGCGCAATGACGGCGTTCGAGAATCCGGCCAGAAGCGCATCGGCGCGTGGCACGCCGGGCGCATCATTCACAAATGCGAGCAGCGCCCGAGCCTTCGTTCCGCGCAGCGTGCCGTCGCGCGGATAGAGCACGCGAATGCGGTACACTTGCGTCTTGGGATCGACGAGGCGACGCTCGCGCCGCAATTCACCGCTTTTAACGAGCGTTTGCATGTGGCGCAGCAGCGCAGCGCGATCGCCGGTGCGCCGCGCTTCGGGATGGCGAAGCAGCGTCTCGAGACCGAAGGCCTCCGTCATATCATCCCAAATGAGCCGCACCAGCCGGGCGGGTACCGAGGGATAGCGTTGTGGATTCGCTTGCGTAACCGTACGCGCAAACGAGTCCACCATCCGCGGCACGGCCGCCGACAACACAACGGCAGAGAGTGCGTCGCCGAGCGTGCAGAGATAATAGTCAGCAATGAAGCGCGCGAGATGCAGCCCCGTTTCGTCGAACGCGCGCGGCACGTCGAGCTTTTCGATAACGGTCTTGAGCTTGGCGTCGCCCGGCGCCTCTCGTATCTCCGAAACGACAAAGGCAACGACTTCGCGATTGCCGAGCGGAACGCGAATCACATCGCCGATACGCAATTCAAGCTCGCCTGCATCGTAGGTCAACGGCAGATCGAAACGCGACGAGCGAATCGCCGCGAGCGCATCAACGGCGCGCACGCGCGATCACCGTTAGCCGAACGATTCGGGCGAGCGCTGCAGCCGCGTGAGAACTGCTTTCACGGCCCGGTCCGGCACCTCAATGCCGTATTCGACGTCGCCGATGGCACGCGGCAACACGAAGCGCAGCTTGCCGTCGCGCTTCTTCTTGTCGCTCTGCATCGCGGCGAACGCCTCGTCGGCGTCGACCGAGGTCGAGAGGGGCATTCCGAGGAGCGCCATCGTCGCGAGCACGCGCAGATGTTCTTCTTCCGAATATCGTCCGGTTCGCATTGCCAGCAAGCCTGCTGCCCGCAGCCCGAGCGCAACGCCGACGCCGTGCGAGACGCGATACTCGCTTGCCGCTTCGAGCGCATGACCGAACGTGTGGCCGAGATTGAGCAGCGCGCGGATTCCGGATTCCTCGCGATCGTCCGCGACGATCATCGTCTTCACCTTGATTGCCTCTGCGACGATATCGAGCCACGGCCAGCGCCAGAACGGATGCGGCGCGAGCGCCTCGATCGATTCATAGAAGTCGTCGCCCTCGATAACGGCCGCTTTCAAAATCTCGGCGAGGCCTTCTCGAATTTGACGATACGGCAGCGTTTGCAGCGCATTGATGTGCGCGAAGACGGCGACGGGATCGCGAAAGAGGCCCGCAATATTCTTGCCGCGACGCAGATCGACACCGGTCTTGCCACCGATCGACGCGTCGACCATCGCTACGAGGGTCGTCGCAACGTGCATGTACGGAACGCCGCGCATATATGTTGCGGCAGCGAAACCGAACAGATCGCTCGCAACGCCACCGCCGACGCCGATGACGAGCGTGCCTCGATCAGCACGCGCCTCCAGCAGCGCCTCATGCACCCGTTCGACCGTCGAAAGACGTTTGCGCGGCTCGCCGAGCGGAAACGCGCAGACGCCCGTCGCGCCCTTCTGTCCAGCAATTTCCCGCGCCAGTTTCACGACGTCCGGATTTGAATCCGCAAGAACGATGAACGGCTGAGCGCGATGTTGCAAGAACGTCGCGATCGCCGGAAGCGTGTCGTCACCGATACAGAGGGGATAGGCGAGATCGGTGTTGACGATTAAATCGCGATCTTCTTCTTGTGCAGCCACTCGACGATCGTATCAACGATTTGGGTAGTGCTCATGCCGTCCGCTTCGACGACGAAATCAGCCTGTGCATATTCCGGCATGCGCTTCGTGTAGAGTTCCTTGATCTTCGAGAGGGCCGGAGCCGGGCCGAGCAGCGGCCGCACGCGTTTGCTCTTGTGCAGACGCTCCGAAACTTGCTCCGGAGAGATTTTGACGAAGACCCGATACGCGCGCTTCTTCAGCAGTTTTGACGTCGGCTCATGCGTGAGCGCGCCACCGCCGAGTGCAACGACGCCCGGATCTCCGTCCGCCAAGACCTGCGACACGGCATCCAGCTCGTACGCGCGAAACGCCTTTTCGCCTTCGTTGTAAAAGATGTCCGAGACGTCGCCGTGCTCTCGCACGACCAGTTCGTCGGTATCAAAGAATGCGCACTTCAGCTTTCGAGCCAGCTTTTTGCCGATCGTGGATTTACCCGCGGCCATGAAGCCGACGAGCGCAACGTGTTGTTTCATACGCCCTCCTGATGCGTCGCGAAAAGCGCCGCAGCGGCGGCGTTCGCGCGCTGTATGTTATCGAGGGTTTCTTCGATGGAATCGCCGCCGTACTTATCCAGTACGGGACCGGCGAGTGCGAGGCGCACCATCGCTTCGCCGACGATTGCCGCCGCGGGTACGACGCAGACATCGCTGCGTACGATCGTCGCCGGCGCATCTCGTCCTTCGTGCAGATTGACGGACGGCAAGGCCTTCATCAACGTCGGAATTGGTTTCACCGAAACGCGCAGCGTGACGGACTGGCCGTTGCTCATGCCGCCTTCGATTCCACCTGCGCGGTTGCTGCCGCGTTCGACGTTTCCGTCGCGCAGCGCAAAGACGTCGTGCGCTTCCGAACCCGGCTTCGACGCAACGTCGGCGCCGAGCCCGACCTCGACCGCTTTCACGGTTTGTGTCCCCATGAGCGCACCGGCGAGTACGCCGTCAAGACGCGTATCGGGTTGACGATTGCTGCCCACACCGGCCGGAAGACCATCAACACGAATGATGAATTGGCCGCCGAGCGTGTCACCTGCTGCTTTTGCCGCGTCGATTGCTGCGATCATTGCGCTTGCCGCCGCGGAATCGGGACAGCGAACATCGCTTGCTTCGACATCCTCTTGCGACCAATCATCGAGATCGGGCGCCGCAACGTCGCCAATGCGGTAAACATAGCTGCGGGTCGTGACGCCGAGCGCGGCAAGAAACTGCGCGCAAACGGCGCCAAGCGCAACGCGCATCGTCGTTTCCCGCGCGCTAGCCCGCTCGAGAACGTTGCGCAGGTCGCGATGCCGGTATTTCAACGCGCCGGCATAGTCGGCGTGGCCGGGACGCGGGTTCGTCAGCGGTTTGCCGCTTCCGGTTAGCGGATCCATCAATGCGCGAACGTTTTCGAAGTCGCGGTTACGTACGATGACGGCGATCGGCGATCCCAACGTTTCGCTGCCACGAACGCCCGCGAGAAATTCAATCTCGTCACGTTCGATCTTCATGCGGCCGCCGCGTCCGTATCCGCCTTGACGGCGTGCAAGCGTGTCGTTAATTTCTTCAACGTTCAGCCGAATGTGCGCGGGCAATCCATCGAGGATGCCGACGAGTGCAGGTCCGTGAGATTCGCCCGCGGTGAGATACCGGAACACCCGAATTACCTTGGCTGCCTACTTTGATGCCGCCTGCGCCCTGGGTACGACCGTTGTACTATGGCACAAGAGTTACAAGGCATGCGCGTTGCGATCTTACTCGACGATGCATTCGAACAAGCAGAAATGGTCGAACCGAGAAAAGCCCTTGATAGCGCGGGTGCAAAGACGGTTCTGATCTCCAAACACACGCCGCAAGTGCAGGGCTGGAATCATCACACGCCGGCGGAGACGTTCCAGGTCGATATGTCGCTCGAAGAGGCGAATCCCGAGGATTTCGACGCATTGGTGCTGCCGGGCGGAGTTGTCAACGCCGACAAACTGCGGACAGAACAAAAAGCCGTGCAGTTCGTCAAACGGATGGCGCAGGCCGGAAAGCCGATCGCCGCGATTTGTCATGCCCCATGGATTCTGATCGAGGCGGGCTTGGTCAACGGTCGCAAGATGACGTCGTGGCCGTCACTGCACACCGACATTCGCAATGCCGGCGGCCAATGGGTCGACGAGGTGATGGTAGAGTCGCCGGGCATGGTCACGAGTCGCAAACCGGACGACATCCCAACATTTAATCCCGCAATGATCCGGCTCTTCGCAAATATCGCCGGCAAGGAATCGCGGGCCGAAATCGGGAGCGTTCAGCAAAACCGCGCGCAGGCACCGACCTCGTAGACGCGCCCGTGAAAACGGAAAAAGAGCCGCCCGGGCGACCGGGCGACTCGTGTTTTTACCGGAAATTACCGGCCCTTTTTGCGGCCTGCGGTCTTCTTCGCGGCCGTTTTACGGGCCGGCGCAGCCTTACGCGCGGGAGCCTTTTTTGCCGCGGTCTTCTTCGCGGGTGACTTCTTGGCCGGCGATTTCTTGGCCGGCGATTTCTTCGCCGACGACTTCGCTGCAGCACTACCGCCGCGCTTGGTCGTGCCGACGGCTTCCTTGAGCGTACGTCCGGCGATGAACTTCAGAACCCGCTTTGCGGGGACTTTGATCGGTTCGCCCGTCTTCGGGTTACGCGCGATGCGAGCGGCGCGGTCCCGAACCTTGAACTGGCCGAAGGGGGTCAACTGGACTTTATCGCCCGACTTGAGCACGTCGGTGAATTTGTCCAGCAGCGCCTCGATGATTTCAACCACCTGACGGCGCGGCATATCCAGTTCCTCGGCGAGCTCACGAGCTAACTCGTTCTTGGTCATACTGTCCTTTCGAGGGGGGCAGCTAATTGACCGGACGATTTTCTAAATGGCTCGATTTTCCTTGTGGAATAAGGCTAAATTCGCTCTGCCTTCATGGTGACGACCTGGTTGACGGTCAGATTTTTGAAGCCGTGACTGCGGAGGTACCTGATATAGGCACCGTCCACGCGCATCGCCTTGAGCGTCACGTATTGATCGGCCGAAAGATGCGAAAAACCGGCTTGTGCGATCTCGTCGACATACGCACGATCTACGCGAAGTGCGCGCATTGAAACCACTTGTGATTGCGTGAGATCCGTGACACCGGCGGCTTGTAAATCACGGACGTACTGCGCCGTAACGCCGAGCGCTTTCATCGCGACAAGCTGATTGACGTCGCCTTTATATCCGAGCGCTTCCATCTCATCGACGTACTCGGTCGTGATGTCAAGATTTGCAAATGTCATTTCATAGCCGAGCGTTCGCACATCGTATCCACGATTGCGCAATGCCGCGAAAAACACGTCATTTGCGGTGAACGTGTAGTTGCCCGCGCCTTCGCCGTTGCCGAGCCAACCGTCGAATGTATAATCGCCCGCTTCACGATGCAAACTAAACGTTGTGTGTTGACCTTTCGACGCGAGCGCGTTCGCAATCCCCAGCGCCTGGGCGTTGACCGACGAGGAGTGGTCGCTATCGTGCCCTCCGTCGGCAGTGTGCCAATGCATTTCCAGCCGGACGTTCCCGCGGTCGGTTACGACATTCCATGTGCCGTGAGTGACATCAGCAAGAGCCGCCGCGGCAAACGCAACCATTGCAAGAAATGTAGCGAAGAACGTCGCGCCGATTTTTCGCATCGTCAGTCAATTCCCGTAGCTTTGAATCGGATCACTTTGCGTGCCGGCGGATCTTTGAAGCCGTGCTCGAAGAACGCCTCATTTGCGGTGAACGTGTACGAACCGGAGGCTTCGCGATGGGTCGTGAAGGAGCCCCGCTGACCCCGCGATGCCAGTGCCGAATCAATGCCGAGTGTGCGCGCATCGATCGACATATCTCGATTTTCGCTACTGTGTCCGTCGTCGCTGTGCGGGTCCGCACGAGCGTTGACCGCGACGAAGCACAGCAGTACGGCGATCGCGCCTGCCGCGAACGAGCCGAGTGCACGTTTCACTTCGGGTCGATTCCCATCGATTTGAATTCGATCAATTTCTGAACGGGTAGCTTCGTGAATCCGTGTTGCGCGAGGCGCTGGATGAATGCGCTATCTACACCGACGGACCTCAATTCCTCGTATTCACGCGCTGACAGATGCGCGTAGCCGGCATTGGCAAGGTCCTGAATGTAAGCCGGCGAGACGCCCACGGATTTCAATTCGACGAGCGTTCGCGTATCGAGGCCGGTGATGCCCGCGCGTTGCAGTTGACTCGCATAGTCCGGGGTAACTCCGACAGATTTTAGCTCCATCCATCCGCGTCCGTCGCTCGCGCCGAGTCCGGCGCCGCGCATCATGTTCACATAATCCGGTGTAACACCGACTGATTTCAGTTCGGCCCACCGGCGCGGATCGTTCACGCTCAATCCGGCCGCGCGCATCTGCGAAACGTAGTCCGGAGTGAGCCCGATCGACTTGATCTCCGTCCATCCGCGTGCGTCGGTTGCGCCCAAGCCCGCGGAACGCATCATTTTGATGTAGTCGGGAGTGACACCGACGGACTTCAGTTCTACCAGCTCACGCGCAGTCAATTGCCCAAGGCCGGCCGCTCGCATCTGCCTGATGTAGTCACCCGTGACGCCCACCGATTTAAGCGCAATGATCGTATCGGCGTCGAGATTCGTTAAACCGGCATCGCGTAATTCGTCGAGATATCCCGTATCCGCGACGGAGTTATCGAGAGACGGCGTCTGACCGGGTGCCTTCGCCGCCGGGAAGGCTTCCGCGATCTGGGTCGTCGCCGAGACGTTCGCGTGTTCGCGCAAAGCTGCATGCTGATGCACCTCGACATGCGTATGAACGGTCGCGTGGGTCGCTACCGGTTTGGCGGGAACGTACGCCGCGATCAACGGCGTGGACGTGGCCGTGGGCGCCGGCTTCGGCGGAGGGGCCTTTTCTTTGGGTGCCGGACGCGCCGAGGGCCTCGCGGCAAAGACGAGCGGCTTCACTTTCGCCCGGCTAGCCATGACATCGGAGCTCATGGTGTACGCGATCGTCGGCGAAACGAAGCCGCCCGCAACGACGATCGCGATGATTGCAATCAGGGAGATGAGCGACGGCACGACCGCGAGACGAACGCGAATGTCTCGGCCGCGCGCGAGCAGTCGTTCGATACGAATCGACATGCTGCGGCGCGTCACGAATACGCCCGGTGCTGCGAGGGGCCGGTACGGCCACTGTGTCATTTCGACAATGCGAGCTAAGCATCGCGCGTACGAGGCATTTTCCGACGCTTGCGCGAGCACCCAATCGTCGCAGGCGACTTCGCGCTCGAGATCCATCTGCCGCGCAATGAAATACAGACCGGGACTGAAAAACAGCAGCGCCATCGCGACGCGTTCGAGGAGGTTCACCCAATCATCGGAGCGGCGCACGTGAGCGAGCTCGTGAAGCAACACGCGATCTAAATCCGTTGAGTCGAGCTCCTCGACGAGGTCTTGCGGCAGCAGAATCATTGCATCGAAGATACCGACCGCGACTGGCACGCGAATCTCGTCGCTGACGCAGATGCGGACGTCCCGCTGGCCCTTATCCGCGCGGTCCCAGCGCGATAGCGCATGACGCCGGTCCACGGATAGCGGCAGCGCGTCGCGCTTCAGCCGTTCGAGATAGAAGAAACTGAATGCGAGGCGCGCGAGAATGAGCGCCGCGATAACCGCCCAAATCTCCGCGACGACTTGAGCGACCGTCGGGTGCAGCGTGATCTTCGGACGATGCACGACGGGAAGCGACGGCGCGGAGATCGGAATCGAAACCGGTTTGATGACGTGAGCCTGTGTCGACGACTGAGACGCCGTCCGCGACGTCGCCGCCACTTGAACGGGCGCTTGTGGTAATACGAGTGACGTTGCGCTAAGAATCGGAACGCAAATGCTTGCGATAAGCGCGAGCATCCACACCGCGTGGCGTGTCGTCGCATTGCTGCAGCGAGAAATGCGCAGCGCGAACCAGGTAATGCCTGCAATCAGTGCGGGCTGCCAGATCGCGTTTACGAGCGCGGTAACGAGTGCGATCATGCTTGCTCTTCCTCGTACTTTGCGATCAGGGCCTTCATACGCGCGAGTTCGTCCCTTTCGGGCTTTTCTTCAGCGATGAGGCGCATTGCGAGCGCCGTCTTGCTATTTTTGAAGAACGCCTGCACGACATCGCCGATCGCGTTACGCGCCGCGTCTTCTTGCGCAAACGCTGGATAGTATACGTGTGCGCGTCCCTCGAGTTTGCGTTTTACTGCACCCTTTTGTTCGAGGATGCGCAGCATCGTGAGAACCGTCGTGTATGCAAGCGGCGGCGGCGGCATCGCTGCCGCGACATCCGCGACCGTTCCATTGCGGAGCTTCCAGAGCACTTGCATGATCCGGAGCTCGCCTTTGGTGAGCGAGTTTGACTTGGAACGCGGCACTGGCCCCTCCCGAGCTTCTACTAAAGACTTAGTAGAAGCCTACACCGGGCGGGCGCTGTTGTCAACTAAAGTTTTAGTAGATACCTTATCGGTCCTTTTTGACCGCGTCAGGCGTTACGACCGGACGTTGCTCCATATCGCGCGTTACTGTGTTGCGGGGGTGATATTTTCGGCGGGTTCGCCCAGGGTTCCGACTTCCGTTTGTGACGCGGCGTGTTGTTGCGGCGCTTCCGTCTCGCGCCGTGAAAGAATGAATGCCGCCGCGCCTACTCCGCCCATCAGCGCAAGCCAGCCAAACGCCGGATGCGTTTTCGGCCGAATGCCGAGAAGCTCGTCGAGACTAAAACGCCCGTGATCTTCAACGGCCAGTAATAGCGCAACCAACGCGTACATCGTGTTCAATTCAAAGCCTTGGTTCTGCGCCCAGTATCCGTTCTTTAGATGCACGCTCCCGACGGCTGTGGCCATCACCGACGTCAATAGCATTGGCCCGAGCGGACCGCCGGCGCCCGTTGCAATCAGAAGTCCCGCCGCGATCTCGGTCAGCGACGCCATCCGTGCCATTTCGCCCGGTGGTTGAAAGCCAAGGCTTTCGAACATTTTCGCTGCGTTCTCCGGCCCGGGTCCACCGAACCAGCCGAACATTTTTTGCGCGCCGTGAGCGGCGATGCTCGCGCCAAGAACGCCACGAGCTAGCAATAGAGCGGCATCATGCATTGCACTCTCATGTTTCATGCTGCGAGTGTTCCCAGCACCGGCTCGCTTTTACACAATAGGGCGTTCGCCCTAAATTATTCCGACCAATGTCCCGGCGGACTTATGTTCGCTCCGGGTAAAAAGGAACATCGGCATCTTACCTCAGGAGTGGATATGACCTTTGCAAGAACCGCGCGTTCTTGCTTTGCATCGCTCTTCGGCGCAACGCTTATAGGCGTTGTGCTAAGCGCATGTTCGGGTGGCAGCGGTATACAGAACCTGCCCACGTCGCAGCAAAGCCAGAATGCAACTAGCCCAATTCAACAAAACACGAACGCGACGACCGCGGCAGTCTCGAGTTTCAAGTATCACCTTTATCCGACCCACGAACGCAGTCTCGCGGTCAAGGCGCAAGCGGTGAACTACCCGGCGGACCTCCAATATTATGGCGGTCGCGTGGTAACATCGGCGCTCTTCCACAACGTGTATATCGATTGCGCCGCGAGCTGCTGGGGAAACCCGCAAGAGTTTCTAGATAACCTCAACAACAGCTCGATGATTCACGTCGTGGATCAGTACGTGCATTCCACCGCCAACTACCGTTACCGCTTCGGCGCGAACTACGCGAGCACCGTGAACTTCCAGACGAATATGCTAACGCAGACGCAGATCGTCAATATCGTTCACGCCGCCGCATTGCGCTTCGGCGGCGGCTATGGCAACATTTATAATGTCTTTATACCGGCCGGTCTCGATACGTGTATCGACGGCACCGACGAGTGCTATTCGCCGGACAATCAAGCGAACTGGACGTTCTGCGCGTACCACAGCAGCGTTGACTTCAGCGACAAAGCCGGACACGTGCTTTTCACGGTAGAGCCGTACCAGAATGTCTTCGGCTGTTCCGTCATCAGCGGTCCGAATTCCGCGCTCGAGGATTCGACGGACTCCACGCTCTCCCACGAAACGTTTGAAACCATCAGCGATCCGGACCCGGACAGCGGGTGGTTCAACATGAACTTCCTCGACGAAATGGCGGACGAGTGCGCCTCGTACGATGACGTCGATCAGATCTACAGCCATAAATACGAGCTTCAAGAAGAATACTCGAACAAGATACACGGCTGCACGAATTAATTGTGAAGGCGGGCCATCGGTCCGCCTTCGTTCATTTCTGGGGAGACGTGTCGCGGTCGGGATAAATTACGTGCGGCGTGATGAGAAACACGATCTCGTCTCTTTCATGGTGCGTAATTCGATTCTTGAAGAATTCTCCGAGAATCGGTATGCTAGAAAGACCCGGTACGCGCTCGAGTGTTTCATTGTCGACGTCGCGTAGGAGACCACCAAGAACGATGGTCTGAGAATCGGCAACACGGAGCGTGCTGTCGATTTTTCTGTTTGCGATAATCGGGTAACCGGTGGCCGTCAACCCTAACAATTCGCTGTATTCGGGATGCAGCTCCGCGGTAACGACGCCGTCGGGACCAATCGTTGGTGTGAGGCGCAGCTTCACACCAATGTCCACGAACTGGACGTTTTGGCCACCAAGTACGGACGTGTTGTAAATCACTGGATACGTCTGCCCGATCAACAAATCCGCCTCTTTGTTATTAATCGTGACGAGCTTTGGCGTCGCGAGAATTTGCGCGCGTCCTTCAGTTATAAGGGCATTGAGCGTCACGTTGACGGGCACCGAACCACCGGCAAACGCGTACGTCGTCGATCCTCGCGTTGGATGACCTTGCAGATCCGATCCGCCCCATTCCAGACCGACGTCGCTATCCTTCGTCTGAGGCGTAACGTCGGCGACCTTCACCTCGAACATAACCTGAGGGCTTGGCCGGTCCATCGATTCAACGAGATGCGAAGCCGCGCTTTGTACGTCGTCATTGCCGCTCACCAACACGCTATTGTGCTCATCGTCGGGCACGTAGACGCCGTCGGGAGAGAGCAGTTTTAGTTCCTTAATGGCTTCATCGGTCCGGATGTAGCGTAGCCGGAATATTTTTGTCGGAAGGCTGCTCGATTCGACGTTCGTCGGTGCATCGAGACCGGAAACCAGATATTTTGCACGCGCGATCGTCTCACTCGGACCCGTTACGACAACGGATCGCGTTCGTTTGTCGGGGACGATCACAGTCCCTAACGGAAGCGCATCGGTCAGCTCTTTTGCGACGTCGTCAGGTTTGGCATGAACGAGCGGTAATAGGTAGGTCTGGGGTCCGAGTGGTGTGTTCGCACCGTCGTATTTTCGGTTCATCGCTTCGCTCTCACCCACAATCAACACACTGCCCTCGCGGCGCACCTGAAGGCCGTAAGAGTTTGTCATGACCGAGAGTGCATTTTCGAACGACACGTTCTTGAGACGAATCGTTACTCGTTCGGGCTTCACCGTTGAATCCGTGACGATATTGACGCCGGCCTCCGCGCCGAGTAATGCGAGTGCGTCAGATAGATAGACGTCTTGAACGTCGAGGGTGAGCACTTTTTCGGCAGCGGCGGTCGACGCGCTTAACAAAGCCAAAAACAGGACGGTAGAAACAATCGACTTCATTGCGGCTGATGTACGATTGCGAGGCGAACGCCGCTCGAGAGAGTGATTCCCTCGGCGTCGATCGACGTTATCGTATCGCTCCCGATAGAATCGCCGACACTATAGACTTTCACGTCGTTACCGGCTTCTACCAGCGCTTGAGGCGCATCGCCGAGGACAATGCCGCGAACGATTGGGACGCCGCCGCTGGAACCGTCGGGCGGTGCTCCTCGTGCGCCAACGTTCGGCGGTAAGACGATCCCGATGTCATCCGTTCCTCCGTAACCGCTCCTCACCGCATCCGTCGACAAGTGGGAAGCGGCGACGGGATCGTTCGCGACAAACGGATCGCGATCAACGCGTATCTCCGGAAATTTCAATCGTCCCGGGACGGCCGGCACCGTAATGCTCGATGTCCGCGTTGCAGCCTGAGCGCGAGCGGTCGCCGATGTAGGCGGCACCGTAAACGGCAGAATCGCCATGCCCCCGCAAACGATCATGATGGAAATGTGCATCAAATGCTGACGGTGCTCATCGGACAGTGCGAACACGAAAACTCTCCGCTGACGGAAGTGATTCAAGGCGATAAATCGTCGTATGAAGCGTTACATCTAGAAACGGCGGCTTGTGGACCGATTCCGTCGAGCTCAGCTGAATGTCGCGAACATCAATAAGGACATCGTGACGGGGAAGATCCGCGACGAGAGAGACGATATTTCGGAATGGGCCACGAACAGAGATCGACACGTCGGACGGTGCGAACGCATCGCTTTTGCGCTTGGCAAAATCGCCGTCCGCAACGCGCGATGGAGTACCGTGAACGCTTGTATCCGGCGCAACCTCGCGGATCTCAACGCCCTGACGTTTCGACTCTTCATGAAGTAACTGAAGAACGGCCACCGTAATCGCGCCGGGGGAGCGGATACCGCCTAGTTCGGACAGATCCGAAGTGATTCGTAGCTGGGCGGCTCGAAGTTGAGAAGCGCGCCTCGTCGCAGCATCGATACTATTGGCTTCGTCATACAACTCCAGCGCACGGCTGTGTTGCTCTGAAATTACCCGCGACTGCGGCCACCAAATGCAGCCGACGCCAATGCCGAGGACGATGAACGTAATGAGAAGCCATGTCATGCGTACCCAGCGGCGCAGGTCCACCGACGCCTTCATTAATGACGTTCCTCTGCGCGAATCGTGAAGCTGATGATGGTGGTTGCTCGTTCTTCTCGCGCGGCGCGAACCAATGTCGGCGAAGAGGCCGCATCGCTCGACATGAGGCCGGCAACCGTTTCGCTCAAAACATGCAGTCCTTGCGCTCGGCCGCGCAACTCGACGCCATCGTCGGTTCGTGCGATCGACGTTAGCCACGCTTGAGCCGGCACGTGATTGCCGATGTCCGCCAATCGGTGAGAAAGCACTGATCCCGACAATCGAATACCGCGCAGCCTGGCGTCCAGAGCTAAGAGCTCGTCGACGTCCGAACGAACCAGCTTCGTCGCATTAAATGCTTGGCGACTCCCTTCCAAACGAACGGACGCGAGAGCTTCTTCTCTCGTCGCTTCCAACACCCAGTGGTGTTCGAGGAACGACCAAGCCATCACGACGACGATTGCCGTGAGGAGCGCGGAGAGTGGGAACCGCATCTCCCGCGGCACGCGAATCGCACAAATCTGCTCGACGAGATCGGGTGGCGCATCACGCAGGTAGTTGAAGCGCACTACGCAGCCAGACCCCACGTCGTTAGAGCGGCGCAAAGCATCCAGTCCGGAGCGGCAGAGCGAATGACATCCTCGGGATATGCATCCGTCTGCAAGAGTGGCGGAATAAGCAACTCGGTCATTGCTCCGGTTGCTTGTTCGATGTCGAACGCAAGACCCGGTAAACGTGCGCCATTGCCCACCAGCACGATTCGTGTGATCGGCGCACGCGCGCGAGCTCGCTCGATAACAGCGGCGAACTCCGAGGTCAACGCATTGCGGACAACCACTCCGGCGCCGGCTGACCCCAATATCCGCTTTCTTCGCTCGGCGTTGACCAAGTCAATTGACAGTTCGCGCGCGATGCCGCGCGTAACGTCGGTGCCTCCGATCGAGATCGAGTGCGAGAACGGTGCAGCGGCGGAATACTGATGCAGGGTGGAACGGTCGGCTCCGATGTCGAGGATCGCGTCGGCGAACGGAAGCGCCCGTTGAAGCGCGAGCGTGTCGTGATCGATGGCGGCGACGCGCAAGCGTGCCTGCTTCAGCACGGCGACACGACCTTCGACAACCGATTGGCGAGTGACTCCAACTGCGAAGGTGCTCTCTCGATGTTCGGCGCGATGCACGCGCACAGTCGACGAATCGTCTGCATCCGCGCTCGTGAACCTTTGCGCCTCATAACGCGCGGCACGCAGACGTTCGTGCCAGCCCATTCGCGGAAAGTGTATGACACGTAGCGTGGCATCGGGGCTGCCCAAAGCCGTTACGCACACGCGCATTCGGGCGCCAAGCTCCGAGATCATTTCCTCGATGAGGGCCGCGACGAGTCCTCGATCGTTTCGCAGCTCATCCGGGATATCTCTAGCCGAGACCGCTTTTACCCGAACGTCGTCCGAAGACGCTGCTTCCGCTAACGCTATGCGAACGCGCGATGAGCCGAGATCGACACCGAGGGGCAGCGTGCGGTATGCGCTCACGCAAAAAGCCTTTCAAACGGAACCGAAAGAATCGTAGCGATTGCAATGAACGGCGCGAACGGAACGGTCTGTCCAAAACGGATCCGTCCTCGCAAGAGTCCCACCACCACAAGACACGCGCCGACGACAAAGGATCCGCCGAGCACTCCGATAACCGATCCGCCCAGGCCAGCGCCGACTACGGCGAACAGCTTCACGTCTCCAAAGCCAAGCCCTCGTCCACGAGTTACCACAACGAGAAGCGCGACGCAGGCGAACGACAAACACGTCCACGCCGCGGTCGAATTGAGCGTTCCGGCGTGCAGCGACGCAAGCACCATCATCACCATGCTTGGATATGTGACAACGTCATAGATATAACCCGACGACAAATCGGTCGCGGCGCACGTGCAGACACATGCAAATACCAGACATTGCGAAAACGTTGTTCGGCCGCCGGACAATGCTATGACTGCTGTTGCCGCTAACGCGAAGAGGATCAAAAAGACGACGTTGAACGCGTCTCCCGCGCGTTTCGCTTGCATGCAAGCGACTCCGCCGAACGCCACTGCGAGAGCCATAAAGCAGAATACGGCCACGCTACGTTCTCGCCGCCCGGAAGCGGGCGGGTGTGAACTGTGGATCCACGACGATCGCAGTTCTAAAGAACGCGCGTGCTCGCGACGCGTGATGCAATGCCCGCTCGTCTAAAGCCGCGAACATGAACGCTCTCGGGTCTCTCTCGATGCGTCCCGAGCGTTGAAAGTCGGCAATCGCGGCGGCGAGCTTCCCTTGGTGTTGATAACAGAGAGCTCGGTCCATAAGGACGACTCCATCGTCCGGAAAACGAGTCAGATAGCGGCTCGCTACCTCAATACCACCGCGGATGGCGTCGGAATTATTTGAAATCGCTGCGGCAAACGCGTAGCGGTCTGCGGCGATCCGATTCGTCTCATCAAAGGCGAGCGCACGCGCGTACATGACTCGCGCATCGTTGTGCGCGCCCCAATAGGCGAGCGCGTCACCTCGCGTCACGAGGGCCGAAGAGAGCTGGCCACGCAGGAGCAGGGCCGCGAATAGAATGGCAACCGTTGTCAGCAGTATGCGTCCGCTAACGGTCGATACGCTCATGCGAGCACCGCATAGTAGAGGCCGAGCGCGATCGTCACGGCCGCGGCGATCGTTGCAGTCGCATCTCGATACTGGAAAACTGTGCTTTGTATGCTGTGCGCGCCGGCATACGCGAGCAGGACGGGCGCAACGTGCCCTGCAGTATACGCTGCTACGAGCCCGGCAACGCCGGCCGCGCTTAACGACACACCACTCAATGCTCCAAAGCCGATGAGGACGGGCGTGCAGCACGGCGATATTGCCATCGACGTTCCTGCCCCAAACAGAAATGCGCTGCCAAGGTTTCTAATCGATCGTTCGTCCGCATGGCAGGTGTGTTCGCCGCCACGCCACAGCGCACGAAAGCCGGAAAGCAGCAGCGCAATCGCAAGCACCACGTAGACGATCGACGAGATCCGCGCTAGCTGCAAAAGGAGCGAACCGATGGAGGCGATCGCCCCGCACATAACAACGGTTCCACAGATGAATGCGGCCAGTTGAAGGACTCGTCGACCGCCTGACGCGGTTGATATAGCCGCAACCGCAACGTATCGCGGCGCAACGCACGGACCGACACTTGTTGCGATTCCAGCAGCAAGCGCAAACGCATAGGATGCGGGATTACCGTTAGCGGCGAACTTCAAAGCTGTATCGACGATATCCATACTGCCTCACTGCGCCGCAAAACCGTTAGCCGAGGTGTATTGAATGCCGGTCTTCGAACCGGTTCCGCCGATGGAAGTCAACGTTGCCGGATCGTGACTTCCAGGACACGTAATCGTATACGAAGCAGTACCCGTGTCCGGATTCGTAACCTGATACGTATAGTTTCCTGCCGGCGCTACCGGATCGATCGGCGTCTGACGCAGATACGAGCCGATATTCGGCTCGGAGCTCGTAACGTTCGTTGCCGCCGTGACGTTCGGATATTGTTGATGATCGGTTTGATAAAGTTCTAACGCCGTCGCAATTTCCTTCAGATTCGCCTCGCAAGCAGCGGTTTGCGCCTGTGCGCGCGCTCTCATGAAATTCGGCACGAGAATCGCTACGAGAATCGCGATGATCGCTACAACGATCATCATCTCGATTAGCGTAAACCCTCGTTCCCCGTTTCGCTCCATACTGTTCCGCCTCTACAAGCTCACGTACAAACAGAACAGTGCCCCTATCAAGCTGGAATCGGACCGGTTAACGTAGAGAGTTTCTTCAATGCCTCACGGTGCAATCGCGCGATGTGCCGGCGGGAATATCCTAAGAGCTCGGCGATCTGTTGAACCGGCGTATCGCGCTGATAGATTTCGATGAGAATCTGGCGTTCCACCGACGAGAGCGCTTCCATACCAGATTCGATCGTCAATCGATCGAGCTGCTGATCGATGGTATAGGAAAGCGCGCCATGCTGGTAGGGAAGCAACGCGTCCATCGACATCACCGTGCGCGCTTGCCGATACCTTTGAACCTCTTCTTCTTCGTTCGGCGTCAACCCTAAGTACGCAGCAACTTCCGACGCGTTCGGCTCGCGTGCGAGTTCGCCCCATAACTGCCGTTCCGCGTTGACCCAACGACGTTCCAGATCGCGGACGCGCCGCGGCGCGCGCAGGAGGCGTTCGGTATCGCGAACATAGTGCATCAGCTCGCCAAGAATTAGCACCCAGGCATACGCCTCGAACGGCGTTCCTTGGCATTCATCGTATCTATCCGCCGCCTTGATCAGTCCGATCGCCGCAATTTGCTCGAGATCGGCGCGCTCCACGCCGTCGCGAAAGAATTTTCGCGCCGCCCGCGCACAGAGATAATGGTGACCTTCGATCATTTCGTCCCGGCTCGCTTTCAGGGCGATCACTTTATGCTCCCTATAATGGAATAGAGTGGAATGAGGACAGAAGCAACAATTGTTCCCACGACCGTGCCTAAGATCAAAATCAGCACGGGCTCGACGACGCTTCCGAGCGCAGCTATGGCGCTCTCGACGTCGACTTCGAAGTATTCAGCGACGCGTAGCAGCATCGCATCGAGCGTTCCGGTCTCTTCGCCGACCCGAACAAGTTGGAGAACGATCGGATCGAAGAGGCAGCTCTTCTCGAGCGGGACGGTCATTGGATGACCCTCGCGCAGCTCCGCGCCTACCGCCTCGACGGCTCGCGCATAGAGCGCATTTCCGACGACGTCTTTGCATGAATCAAGCGCATCGAGAACCGGTACTCCCGATCGCAAAAGCGTGCCGAGAGTTCGGGATAGCTGGGCGATGGTAGCCTTGCGGGCGATGGCGCCGGCGATAGGAATTCTCAGCAGAACTCCGTCGAACGAGGGCGCCAATCGAGGTTGCGCCCAGGCGGCTCGAATCCCGAACATCGCCGCCGCGATCGCGAGGACGATCGCGGCATCATCGACCGGCGACGCCAGCGTCGTTCCAACCGCGATCAATATCCTCGTAGTGAACGGAAGCTTCACGTGCATTTCTGTGAATAGCCCCGCAAACGCCGGCACAATATTTACGACGAGAAGGAGTACAAGCGCAACTGCGGCGCATGCAACGACGGCCGGATAGGCAAGAGCAGCGGAAAGACGTTTTCGCATCGAACGATCGAGTTCAAGCATCGTTGCGAGCTGCTCCAGCACATCATCCAGTACTCCGCCCAGTTCGCCGGCTTTGATCATTGCGATGAACAGACGGGCAAATTCGCCGGGACGTCTCGACATTGCCGTCGATAACGCCGCTCCGCCTTCGATATCGCTTGCAACCGATCGTAGGGCTTCCGCAAGGCGGCTGTCCGCACACTGTTCGATCGAGACGTCGAGTGCACGGCGAAGGGGAACGCCGGCACGTACGAGCGTCGCGAGCGATCGAAAGAAGCCTAGGCGAGCTCGCGCACTGATTGGAAGCATCGTGAAGAGTGCGGCGGCCGTGGCCTTCGCCGCGCCTCTCTGCGCCAAGGACGTGACGAAGAGGGAACGCGTGCGCAAATGCGCGAGCGCGTGATCCGCCGACTCAGCCTGCATAGAGCCCGCAACGAATCGACCCTCTGCACTTCGTGCAGTGTAACAGTAGACGACCGACATTCTAGTGAACCGCTATGTTTTCCGGTAACTCGTTCGGGCGATTCGAAACGACAGCTGCGACCGTATTGTCGATGATTCGATCCGCCAGCAATGCGCTAAGATGATGTTCGAGCGTCTGCATCCCCGCCTGCCGACCGGTCAACATGACGTTGCGAAGTTGATGCGTGCGCCCTTCGCGGATCGTTGCCCGAACGGCGTCCGTGGCGATCAACACCTCTGCTGCGACTCGTCTGCCGCTTCCCGACGCGCGTGGCACCAATCGCTGACATATGATTGCAACAAGTGAACCCGACAATTGCGCACGTATCTGCCCCTGCTCATTACCGCTGAAAGCATCAACGATACGATCGACCGTCTGGACAGCGTCGCCGGTATGGAGGGTGGTCAATACAAGATGGCCGGTTTCTGCTGCCGTCATCGCCGACCGTATTGTCGCGGTATCGCGCATCTCGCCGATCATGAGGACGTCCGGATCCGCCCGTAATGCGCCGATCACCGCGTCGGAAAAGCTAGAAACATCGCCGCCAACTTCGCGCTGCACCAAAATGCAGCGGTCGCTCACGTGACGATACTCGATAGGATCCTCAATCGTCACGACACGTCGCGCAACGGTTCGATTCATCTCGTCAATAAAAGCAGCCATCGACGTCGATTTGCCGCTTCCGGTCGGACCTGCGAAAATAATGAGACCTCGCTGCTTATGCACGAGTCCTTGAACGACGGGCGGTAAATGGAGCGCTTCCAGCCGTGGAACGGCCCGCGGCAACAAGCGAATGGAAAGCGCAATGTGCCCTTCTGCGCGGAATGCGTGCACGCGTATCACTCCGCTTTGAGCGTCGCTCCACGTGGATGTAACATCGCCTTTGTCGTTTAGTGTCGTGAGCGCGCGCTCGTCCAGCAGCCTGCGCACGAGTGCAAATGTCTCTTCGGCGCTCACTGCAGGACCTTCGACGTATTGGAGTGACCCGTCAACGCGAACTGACGCGCGTACGCCGGCGATGAGGTGGATGTCCGAAGCAGAACGCGCGCGCGCGACGTACAAGAGATCGTTGAAACGAATCTCCGAAAAGCTGTCGTTCACGGGCCGGCCTCGACCGCGAGCACGCGTTGTAATTCATCAAGGCTGGTCTCGCCCGAAAGCAAATGATTGATACCGTCCGTCAGCATCGGCCGGTATCCGACCCTGCGGCCGAGCTCGGCAACGGTGACCGACGATGCTCCGGAAGCAATCGCATTCCGGATGTCATGCGTAACGGGAAGAAACTCAAAAATTCCGATGCGTCCGCGATAGCCTTTTCCGTCGCAGTCCTTGCATCCGCGAGGCTTATACGCGAACGTGGCCGCGGGTATCCCGAGCGCGTTCGCCTGTGCCGGCGTCAGTTCGCTTCGTTGGCGGCATGCGCGACATAACCGGCGGACGAGACGCTGCGCTAGAATCGCCGATAAGCCCGCTGCGATGGCATAGCGTTCCGCGCCGAGCTCATTGAGCCGTTCGATGACCCGCGGCGCATCGCTCGCATGGAGCGTCGTCATGACGAGCTGCCCCGAAAGAGCGGCAGATAACGCAACCTTCGCCGTCTCGCCGTCGCGCATTTCGCCTACCATCAAGACGTTGGGATCTTGTCGTAAGAACGAGCGCAGCGCCGCAGCAAACGTCATGCCCGCGCGTTCGTTGACTTGAACTTGCGCAACGCCCGCTATTCGAACTTCCACCGGATCCTCGACCGTGCAAAGATGTTGCGCGACCACGTTACGTTCCGAGAGGGACGCATATAGCGTGGTCGTCTTCCCGCTTCCAGTAGGGCCACAGACAACGATGAGTCCATATGGCGAATGAACGAGCCCGCGGTAGTGCGCAAGCAATGCCGCTGACATCCCTAATTCTTCGAGGGTTGGAATGCGCGCGTGCAGATCGAGGAGACGCACAACCAGTTTCTCGCCGTTTATCGTCGGCATCGAGGAGACTCGCGCGTCGATCGATAGCCCGTCAACGGTGACGTTATAACGGCCGTCCTGTGGCTGACGGCGATCCGCGATGTCCATTGCCGCAAGCAGTTTGATGCGCGAGACGACTTGCGCGAAGAGCTCCGGCGGCACTCTCCGCGTATCGAATAATATTCCATCTACGCGGTGCCGAACGCGGCCGCCGTCTTGCGACGGCTCGATGTGAATGTCCGAGGCGCGTGCGCGAACCGCAGCTTCGTGCACTTCATCGACTGCCCGGATCGCGGGAGGCGCGTCAGCGAGGTCCGCGACGACGAAGTCGTCCACTCCGTACGCGCTCGCGATTCGAGCGCGCAATGCTTTTAGGGATGCTTCACGCGGCACAACGTGCAATCCCGAAGCGTTGCGAACACGATCGAGCGTCTCCTCGTCAGTCGCGTCGGGAACCAAAACGTGTAAATCGTTGCCATCCGCGCGATATGCGAGAACGCTGTATCGTTGCGCCAACGCATATGGAATGCGGCTCAGCGCGTCGCTGGAAATGCCCGGAAGCGAATCGTCCAAAAGCAATGGATGATCAGAGATCTTTGTAGCCAAACGCCCCACCCGTAAGTCGTTAGGTACCGTCTTGGCAGGCACCAAAGGAGGCGCTTGCTTGTCGCGATACTTATCACAAACAGAAACCGCTTGGCAATAATATCGTCACAAAACGGGTCTTAATGTCCGCCTTTTCAACTCCGTGGGAACTGCACAGCGCCGAAGAAAAACGCACTCACGTTAAAAGAAAAAAGCAAGGACGCCGGTCCGACGCGACCACGTCCTTGCGGTGAAAAACTTCCGAAGGATCAGCGGGCGAAGACCGCGATGCGCTCCTTCGCTGCACCAAGCCTGGCTTCGATCGTGACGTTGCCCCCGAGACCGTGCATGATGCTAAATAGGCGGTCCATCCTGTACCTACGTCCCCGGCTGCGAATGATCTTCGAGATATCTGAGCGAGCTACGCCCGCGCGATCTGCGGCCTCTAGCTGTGTCAGTCCTTCGCGTTCAATTGCGCGTTTTATAAGTCGCATTAGCTTCGCTTTCGCCAACGCTTCTTCGGGATTCGGTACTCCAATGTCGGCAAACACATATCGCAATTTACCATACTGCGCTTCAACCGGTCCGTCGTCTTCTGCGACGAGCCGATCAAATAGGTACTGCAGTTTCGGTCGCGCCTATTGCACGAAACTTTAGATAGTAGACGCGTGCGTCCGGGTGTTCAATTCTTCTTCGATAGATTTACGCATCTGGATCCAGGCTCGAAAGTTTGCGTGGAAATCTGCATCGTCGGCCGGCGTCGCTACGTGTTCAAACGGCGACAGGTGCCGATCCGTGAGAAGTCGCTCACACAGCTCAATATCCTTCGCTATGTCACGCGTTCCATCATGAGTCAGATACGAAACTCGCGCACAGCGTGCCGCACTGACCATCTTCAATTGCTCGATCGGAAGGCTGCGTTCATCATCTTGAACGAGCGGAAGATGCCACGCACCTAAACCAACGATGCGCGGCTGCGATGCACTCATCGCATCACGCATAAGTTCCGCAGCAACGCGGATCTCGGGCTGCGCATTCGACGCACAGCGAAGGCTATAAAAGTTATCCCATTCCGTGGCTGTGACGATCACCGTATGCCACATGAACGGTTCGAGGATTCGGTTGATGACTTGCTTGTGAACATTGAACTTTTGCAGTTCGCGGACGGACTCCACTGCGCTATCACGCGCGCGGAGCCACTGAACTCTCGCTTCTTCCGCCTGCTCATCGCTGAGCGCTTCACTCGCGGACATTCCGGCCTTATTGACACCCCATTCAACTGGCATCGCCGGATTTTCAAGTACGCGCTCGATCATTTTGTTGGTCGGGACGGCGCGGCTACTTGCACTGTTCCGCGAATTGTGGACGATAAAGCCATCCGCGACAAAATTGTGGTACGGACCCTCGACTTCGATGTCGTAGGTGTCGCGAACGCCAACATACTCAACGCTTTGCAGGCCTAAGAAGTGTCGAACCATCGCGCGCTTTTTCTTCGGGTGATACGGTTTGCGTAGCCGCATGCCGCCTACGTGCTGCCAAAATTCGGCAAACGACCCGCCGGCTTCAACGAACTCTAGCAACACGAGCTCGATGTTCCGCTGGTGCAGCTCACCGTGGCACTCTTCACACACGCTTGTGAGATTCTTCGGATCGCGGGCACGAACCGGATTATGGGCAACGGGATCGACGTGATGAGCGTGAAGCTTTCGCGCTTCACCACAAAGAACGCATCTAAAACCGTTCGCGCGATGCACGCGGAATGCTTGGTGCTGCGTCCATTGGCCGATCAGGCGCCGTTCGGGCGTGATGCCGCCGCGCCAGAGATGCGATTCCTCGCCTCGACGAACAGGAACTTTGTTGGGCACGCCGCGAGTCTTGATGTTGCTATAGCGACGCCCTTTGTTCCAAGGCGCCTTGGTGTGGGCTCGCTTCCAAACAAGGTTCAGATTTGAGACCGGAATCTTGTGTTTGCGGAACTGATATCTAATCTGGTCCAGAGTAACGCCGGCGAGCTCCGCGATCGCTTTAGCCGAGTACCCCTCCGCACGACGCGCACGAAGCCACTCGGGATCGCGATATGCCTCTTCGCCATTTACTGCAAACTTTGCGGCTTTCGACCATGTCGCGATGCCGTTGCGCGAGAGCGCAAGGCCCACCGCGTCCTCTAAGCGCTGCCATCCACTATCTGTGAGAAACAGATGGTCTTTGGAAGACATTATCGCGCGACCGTCCTGAAGGATGACCTTAAAGACGTCCTTTCGCCCCGAGTAGCAAATATCACGCATGCGCGTGTGATAGATCTCGCCGCTGCGCTCATCGCACGAGCGAAGCATCATAGTCTTCAGGCGATCGCGAATCGGCTGGCGATTGACGTTCCGCTCTTCGTCGAAAAACCAATGATCAACGTCGAGGCCGCGGACGCGGTATGCCTGCTTAGGAATGTTCACGCGCGGGATATCGGCGCGCCGCGTCAGGAGATCGACGCCAGTATAGTCGTGATATCCCATGAGCGGCGCGAGTTCACGGGCCGAGTACGTAGCGCTGAGGCAGAGACGATCAATCGTTACTTTTCGCGTGCGGTTTCGGCGCGGCTTCGCACCTTCGTGCCACTTCTCGTATAACTCATGAAGCGTCATCGTGAAACGACGCGTGCCCTGCTTCGACTTCTTGCCGCTTGGCAAGTCGAAATAGAGCTCGGTTTCGCCATCGAGGCAGAACGTGCGATGCGTGTTAAATTCGCTCAAAACAAAACGAGGGAAGCGAACTTCCATCGTTGTGAGACGAATGCCGGCGGGGCTTACCGAATCGGTAAGCACCCGCGCGCTGAACCCGTTGTCCAATGACCTATCCGCGGTAGCGAAGGAATGCCGGGACTTCGATGTCGTCCATGTTCACGGGCGACACTGTGTCGATTTTGCCGTTATCGAATGCGTTGCTCGCCGTCATCGTCGGGCGATACGTGCGCGGTGCGCCGAAGCCGGCTGCGAGCACCGTCACGCGGACTTTGCCCGCCATGTTCGGATCGATCGATGCGCCGAAGATGATTTGCGCGTCGGAATCAACGCTGCGCGCGATCATTTCTGCCGCTTCGTTCACTTCGTACATCGCCATGTCGGGGCCGCCGGTGATGTTGAAGATCACGCCGCGCGCGCCTTCGATCGTCGTCTCGAGCAACGGCGATGCAATCGCCTTTTGCGCTGCGTCGGCCGCGCGATGTTCGCCCGAACCTTCGCCGATGCCCATCATCGCCGAACCCGCGTCCGTCATGATCGTTTTCACGTCGGCGAAGTCGAGATTGATCAGGCCGGGTTGCGTGATGAGATCGCTGATGCCTTGAATGCCTTGGCGCAGCACGTCGTCGGCATATGCAAACGCCTCATTGAGCGGGGTGCGTTTTTCGATGACTTGCAGAATGCGTTCGTTCGGAATCGTGATCAGTGTATCGACCTTGGCTTCGAGTTCCGCGATCGCGTGCTCGGCGGTTTGCATGCGCTTGCGGCCTTCGAAGGCGAACGGCTTCGTTACGACCGCAATCGTGAGCGCGCCCGATTCGCGTGCGATCTCTGCGATCACGGGAGCCGCGCCGCTGCCGGTACCGCCGCCCATGCCCGCCGTGATGAATACGAGGTCTGCGCCGTCGAGCACCATCGCAAGATCTTCGCGTGATTCTTCAGCGGCTTCACGTCCGAGCGTCGGATTCGCGCCGGCACCAAGGCCGCGCGTCATGCCGTTGCCGATGTGCACCGTGCTCTCGGTAAGCGAATTGCGCAGCGCCTGCACATCGCTGTTCACGGCAAAGAAGTCGACACCGTTGAGTCCGGCATCGATCATGCGATTGACGGCGTTGCAGCCGCCGCCGCCGACACCGATCACTTTGATCGCCGCGGCATGTTCCGGTTGAAAGCGTCGTGCGTCTGCCATGTGCGTTATCTGCTCCTCAAACAATGTGAGTTGTGCCGGTTCCACTTTAATTCCAAAGGTCCGCGAACCAATTTCGGACCTTCGTCACAATCGTGCCGCCGCCCCGACGGTGGCCGTTACTTTGTTCCATCTCGCCGTTGGCGCCGAAGAGCACCAAGCCGATCGCCGTGGAATATTGCGGCTGGCTGATCGAGTCGGTGAGTCCGCTGATCGTCGACGGAACGCCGATGCGTGTCGGTAAACCGAAGACGTCTTCCGCGATGGGGTTCAATCCCGGTAAGAGCGAACCGCCGCCGGTGATGACGACTTCGCCGAGCACTAAATCTCGCGGAACGTTTTCGACGATTTTCTGCTTGGACATGCGCAGCGTTTCCAAGACGCGCGGCACGACGATCTGACGCAGTTGTTGCGTCGTCACTTCCTTCGTCGTACGGCCGTCCAAGCCGCGCACGGTAAACGTTTGCTCGCCGTTCTCCGCAATGCCGGCGCCGTATTGCTTCTTCACGTCTTCCGCTTCGGCGAGCGATGTTTTCAAGCCGAGCGAAATGTCGTTCGTGAGAATGTTGCCGCCGACGGGAACCGTCGCCGTGAAGATGGCGCTCCCGAGCGAATACACCGCGATGTCGGTCGTCCCGCCACCGATATCCAGCAGCACGACGCCGACCTGTTTCTCTTCCGTCATCAGCGTCGACGCCGAACTCGCAAGCGGTTCGAAGACGAGACCCGCGGCTTCCAGGCCCGCGCGATGGACGCATTTCAGGACGTTAGTAATGAAGGTCGTCCCGCCGGTGATGATGTGCGTGTCGACTTCCAGGCGGCCGCCGGCCATACCGACGGGATCGTCCACGCCCTCTTGTCCGTCGACGGTGAAATAGCGCGGCAGCGCGTGGATGATCTGCCGGTCTGCCGGAAGATTGATGATCTTGCTCGCGTCGATCACGCGGCGGACGTCGACGTGCGAGACTTCCCGATCCTCATTCGACGTCGCGACGACGGCACGGTTGTTGGTGCTGCGGATGTGGTCACCGGTGATGCCGACGTAAACGTCGCCGACGTGAAGGCCCGACATGCGCTCCGCCTTCTCGGTTGCGGCTTCGATGGACTTGATCGTCTCCTCGAGGTCGACCACAACCCCCTTACGCATCCCGAGCGAGGGGGCTTCACCCACGCCGACGATCTCGAGGCCGTTCGGGCCTTCGACGGCAACGACCGCACAGGTCTTGGTCGTGCCGATATCGAGCCCGCAAACGGTCTCGTGCTTCATGCGATGGTCACCTATCTCTCGGGTTTGCGCGCCGCAAACCTGCAGTCCCTAGAATTAACCGCTATATATTGGGGCCACACTAAGGAAACCCTACTACATACAGGGCGCGGCTACAAGGGATCGTGAGGGGTTGGCGACCGCAGGCGCCTCTCCTTGAGGATAGGTGTGGACGCGGTGTGGATATCCGCCGCCGATGCCGAAACTATCCAAAGCTGTCCATGCGTCTATCGATTCGAATCCAAGCCGTCTTGTTGAGTGCGGTACCACTTACGGTATTGCTGGTCGTTCTCATTTTTGCGAGTCTAAGCGTCCGCAACGCCCAGATGACCGCGTACTGGGGGCAGCACTCGCAAGATGTCCTCGCAGCAAATCAAGCAATTAACACGAGCGTCGACGAAGCCGACACTGCGCTCGCACAGTACGTAGCGCATCCACGCCCCGCCGGACTCGACCAGCTCAAGGGTGCACTGACGTCGGTGAGCGCGAACGCCGAGAAACTCGAACGCCTCGTCGCCGACAATCCCAAGCAAGAGGCGCGCGCGCAGCATCTTGGACAACTGCTCGAGGAATTCGGACCGATCTTTCAAAGCGTCGCGAACGCGGCGGGAGACCCGCGCAAACAACGCGCGATCGAACAATCGAAAGCCGTCCAGAACGGCGCGCGCGATTTTCGCCGGACGCAAACCGATCTGGAACGCGCGGAGCGGCAACTTGCGATCAGCCGCTTCAAAACGCTGAGCGCGCAAAGCGCACTCTTCATCCAAACGTTGATTGCCGTGCTCGTCATCGGGATCGGCGTCACGGCGCTGGTGATGTTTGTATTCGGCGGCCGAATCGTCACGCGCCTACACCGCCTCGCTGACAATGCCGTGCGCCTCGCTGCCGGTGGAGATGCAGTGCCGATGGAAGGCAACGACGAAATCTCCGACCTCGACGCGCTGTATCGTTCCACGACGGTGCGCATGCGTCGCGAAGAGGCGATCTCGACGCAACTGCAACGCGCCCTTCTTCCGCAACAACTTCCCGATATCGCCGGCATTCGCATCGACGCCTCGTATCAAACCGCCGCGAAGAATACCGACATCGGTGGCGATTGGTACGACGTCTTCGTCTTGACCGACGAAACGATCGGCATCAGCATGGGCGACGTGACGGGGCACGGTCTGGTTGCCGCCTCGACGATGGCGACCGTTCGTCAATCGATTCAAACCGCGGCGCGCTACACGCAAGACGCAGCTGCCGTGTTCGATCTTGTAAACCGGAACATTGTCGATCAAGAAAGCGGTATCGTCACTGCGTTCTTCGCAATTCTCAACACGCGCACCGGACAAATGCAATATGCGATCGCAGGTCATCCGCCGCCGATCACCGTGCGCTCATCCGGCACGGTCGGGATGCTCGCCGGCTCGGGACTGCTGCTCGGCGTCGAACGCAACGCGCGATACGAACGGTTCGAGACGCAGCTCGAGAGCGGCTCCGCGCTCGTCGTGTACACAGACGGCCTCGTCGAAACATATCGCGGCGACTTCTCGCGCGGCATGTCGGTGCTGATCGACGCCATCAACGCTGAGTATTACAACAGTTCCGAGAACATCGCGCACGCGATTCAGAGCCGTGTCTTTTCAGCGGTCGAACCGCACGACGACTCGGCAATTCTGTTCATCGGTGTCACTGAACTCGGCGTGCAGGGAGCGAACCTCGAACGCTCGTGGCAGATCGACGCGAAAGCCGTATCGGAAGCGCGCCGCGTGAAACGCGCGTTTCTGTGGCACTTGGGGCAATATACGAACGGCGATTCCGATCTCGGGTCGGTTGAGTTGATCCTGGGCGAACTCCTCGGAAACGTTGCGCGCCATACCGCAGGACACGCGACCGTGACGCTCAAGCTGGAACGCGACCGCGCGATCCTTCACGTCGACGATCGCGGAGCACCGATTCCCAAACTCACCGAACCCGTAGATGCATTTGCGGAGAGCGGCCGCGGCCTGTTTCTCGTCAGCGCGCTCGCGCGCAACCTGAGCATCGAACGCGAAAACGACGGAAACCGCGTCTCGGCAGAACTTCCGGTCAAACTAACCGGCGATTAGTTAGGCAGGCACTCCCGAAAGCCGCTGCGGTACGTCCAACTCCACGCGCGTTTCATTAACACCGCCGAAAAGACGCGTAACCGTGAACGCACGCGTCAGCAATCCGACGAGGAAGAGGCCGCGGCCGCCTTCGTTGTAAACGTCCATCGGCGCTGCGAGCGCAGGGTCGTACGCCGGTCCCTGGTCGAGCATCGAAAGTACGGGATACTCACCGTTCCACGAAATGTGAATCTCGATCGGTCCGCGCGCATGGCGTGCGGCATTGCCCAGTAGTTCGCCGATGACCAGCTCGGCGGAATTATAGTCGGCGGTTTGCGCGCCGTAAGCGCGTAAGTAGCGCGCGATAAACACGCGCAGATCCCGCGCCATGCGCACGTCGCGCGAATCAAATTTTATTTCGAGCACTTCGCTGCGGCGTGGAACGTGCGCGTGCATGGGCATATAGGTGAGCGAAAGCAACGCGACGTCATCGGGCGAGCCATGCGGCAACAGCGTTCGCTGTAGAAAACGCGCGGGATGCGAGTACGATGCAGGCATCGCGGCCAACGCTTCGGCGACGCGCATTTCGCCTTGCACCGGGTCGTGCTCGACTTCGGTGACGCCGTCGGTATACAGCAACAGCGTGTCGCCCGGGAGAATACGGAACGTCACCGACGATCGGTCTTCATCGCTCGCGCGCAATCCGAGCGGTAATCCATGGCACGGCAACCGCAAGACGATTCCGTCGGCGCGTCGCAAAAATGGCGGCGGATGGCCTGCCGTCGCGTAGATGAATTCGCCGCTCGCCGGATCGAGAACGCCGACGACGGCGGTGACGATGGAGTCTGGATACCGGCGAATGAGAGCGAGTTCGGCTACGTCGAGCAACTTGACCGGATCCGTCTCATAAAACGAGAGACCCGAAATCGTTTGGCGCACTTTTCCCATTAAAGCCGCAGCGATGACTCCGCGTCCCGTAACGTCACCGATCGACACGGCGATGCGGCCATCGGGAAGCTCGAAGGCATCGTACCAGTCGCCGCCGATCAGCGCGCGGTCGTCGCCAGCCGCGTAGACGGCGTCGAAAAGCACCTCGTGGACCTTCGGCAGTTTCGCGGGAAGCAACGCCTCTTGAAACACCTTCGACGCGGTTTGATTGTGTTCGAAGAGCTGAGCGTTTTGCACGGCCGTTGCCGCGCGTCGAGCGACTTCGTGCAGCAACTGCCCGTCCTCGGCGTTGAAGCCCTCGCGCTTGCGCACGATCATCGTCCCGATGGTCCGCGCACGACTAGTCATCGGGAGATGGAGGTAGGCGTCGCCCGACCACGACTCCGCCTCGTCGGCGCCGCGCAGGTCGACGACGCGGCCGTCGTCGTCCTCGAGTACCATCACGAGTTGCGTCGCATAGCGCGGGACGAGCGCGCGGTCCAACTCGTTAAAGACGCTCTCGACCGAAAGGGCATCGCCTAACCGCGATCCGAGCGTGGTCAGAAACGATAAGCGCTCGGTACTGCGCCGCTCGGCACGCCGGACGCTGGTAACGTCCGTAAAGTTTCCGACAGCGCCGACAATCTGCGCGTCGGCGTTCCGAATCGGCTGCGCAAACGTGAGCAACTCGAAACGTTCCCCGTTGCTGCACTCGAACTCGATCGTCTCGCCGTTCACGACCTCGCCGCGCACCGCCTGGTGTAACGGTGTTTCCTCTTTAGATAGCTTACGGCCGTGGATCTCGAGCCGGTAGGGCGGGTCATTCTCCGAGAAAATTGACCCGTCGCTCGGTATGCCAAGCAAATTCCTCATCGCAACGTTGACGTACGCCAACGTGGCTTCCGGGTCGAGCGCGACGATCGTCGGAATCGGGAGACTGTCGACCAATGCGATCAGCTCCCGGGGCGAGTGCAAACCGGTGATGTCCACGTCGACTTTCTGATACCCGATCTTAACTCGCCTTAAATCCGCATAGGCCCGGGCCGAAATAACCATTTGTATGGAAGCCCGCCGCACGAGTCTAGAACGTGCGCTCACGATTGCTTTTAGCCTCGTGATCGCAGTGATGTTGTTGATCATCCCGGTGATGATCTGGGTGATGAACGGCATCACGACCCAAGCCGAAGTCCTCGATAAGCGCGTCATCGCGGGGCAACTCGCGTACGCAAAGGTTGCGGGCGACGCCGATACCCTCCGGGCTGCGACGCTGCAAGCCGCCACGGCGAACGACAAGTCCGTCGCAGAAGCACAGCTCGCGCAAGCAAAAACGCTTGTCAAGCAATTTCCCGACGACGCGCGCACGATGACCGATATCTTCTGCCCCGCGGATAAGAACGCGAAAGATTCGGACCTGACGGCGACGCAGTGCACGAAGGCAAAAGACGAGATCGCGAAGCAGATCGGCTCTCTGGTCGACACCTTCGGCACCAGCGCGAGCGCGTATGATTTCCAAGCACTCTCCGCCGTGAGTCTGCTGCAGCAAGGCAAAACTAAAGACGCCCTCGCGCAGATCAACGGCCCGTCGAGTCTTGCTTACCAAAAGCAAAGCAAAGACGGTGAGGCGATGCTCAATGCGCTCACGACGCTCGCGTCGGACCGCTACAATCGCCTCCTGCAAGCGCGTAATCTCGCGTTGGTCTCGCTCGGCGCAGGCCTCCTAGCCGCAATTATCATCGTCCTTCTCGCCATGAGCTGGCTTCGTTCGATCGTGTTGCGAAGCATCGGGCAGTGCGTCGAGATCTTCGAAGCGATGGGCAACGGCGATCTCTCGCAACGCATCAACTGGCACGGCCGCGATCTTCTCGGACGGCTCGGTAATGCGATCGACGATTTCGGCGACCGCATTTCCGGCGTCATCGCTCGCATTCAACGCGCCACGATGACGGTGCAACAATCGTCCGATCAAAGCAATCGCCTCGCGATCGAAGTCGACGACCGCGTCAAAGAAGAATTGGCTGCGCTCTCGCAAGCGCTGAACTACTCGAGCGATCTCGCGAACAACTCGGGCACCGTCGCGGATAACGCCGAAGCGGTCGCGCGCCGCGTCTCGGACATCTCGAGCGCCGTCGCGCAAATGACGGCCTCGATCCAAGAGATGGATCAGAACCTGCTCAATCTTGCGACCGTCGTCGAGCAAGCCGTTACGAACACCCAAGAAATGTCGGCCTCGATCGTGCAAGTCGCCGGCAACGCCGACCGCGTGCGTTCCGAATCCAATGTTACCGATCAGCAGGTCCGCGAAGGACGCAACGAAGTGCTCGCGCTCTCGAAGGGCATGGGCTCCATCAGTGATACCGTCAAAGACGTCGTCACCGAAATGCAGAGCCTTGACGGAGCGTCGCGCCAGATCGGCGAGATTCTCGGTCTGATCGAAGAGATCGCCGACCAAACGAACCTGCTCGCGCTCAACGCCGCCATCGAAGCGGCACGCGCGGGCGAGCACGGGCGCGGCTTCGCGGTCGTCGCCGACGAGGTCCGTAAACTTGCCGAGAACTCCGCAAGCTCGACCAAGCAGATCGGCCAGCTCGTTGCCGACATCCAGCGCCGCACGTCCGCCGTTTTGGAACGGACGGCACGCGCCAACTCGTTAGTCCAGAACAATGCCGAGTCGGCCCGAAACGTCACGCAGATGATCGAGACGATCAGCACCCGCGTCACCGAAGTGGCACAGCTCGTTTCGGAAATCTCCATCGCAACGACCGAGCAAGCACGCGCCTCTGAAGAGCTGGCGCGAGCGAGCGAGCAAATGGGCGCGATGACCCACGAAGCAGCGGCGACGATGCGCGAGCAAGCCATTACGTCCAACCAAATCCTCGAGAGCGTCTCGGAGATCGAAGACCGGACGGCGCAGGTGGCACGCGCCTCGACCGAGCAACAAACGGCAATCCAAGCACTCGGTACTCGAATTGAACAATCGACCGAGCTAGGCACAAAGAATTCGGCGGCTATAGCCAGCATGGCGAACAGCGCGGACGACGTGCAATCGGAAGCCACGCAGCTTAAAGAAATGGTCGGACAGTTCCGAACAGGCCAAAAGGCCCTAGAAGATAGTCCAAGTGGCACAAAAACGGCACTAGAAGATGCCGGGGCCCTTGCGCTATCATCGTAAGAATTGATGGAAATTTGAGGACTTTAGTAGTGGAGAACTCCGTGCACAAGACTTTATCGGCCCTCGCGCTCATCGCCGCCCTTGCGGCCCCTTCAGCGGTACTTGCCGCGACGATCGACAGCTCGCTGATTCCCGACGGCACGTACACGGTCAAGGTCAACAAAATCATCGATAACAAGCACATCGACGTGTCCATGGACAACGGCTCTGAAACCACGCTCTCCACCGGCCGCGACTCCGTCGACTTCGCGAAGATCAAGCCCGGCGATCAGGTGAAACTCTCCTTGATTAAGGGCCAAGTCATGGTCTATCTCGACCTGAGCAGCCACTAAGCAGCGCGAGACAACACAGATGTTCCAGCAGCGGCCGCGAATGCGCGGTCGCGTCGCTTTTTTATTTCTTGTAAACGACGACCGGCGTTTTCGGCGCGCGCAGATCGATTGCGGCGATCGGCCGCCCTTGCTTTCCCACCTGCGTGAGAATCGGCTCGACGAGCGGGATCTTTTGCGCGAGGTCGATCTCGTCTCCGAAGAGTACGCGTACGCCGTTGTGGAGCGTTACAACCAAGTCGCCGAACTTGTCGTGCTCGAGTGTCGATGTGACGAGGCTCGCTCCGGCAAGCGCCTCTTCATCATTCCGTAGCGCGACCGTCTGCGGTTCGGTGACGGTGGTGCCGACGCGGGGCCGCGGCGCCGTTTTCGCGATGAACGCCGGGAGAGCGTCGAACGTCGGTTCTGCCTCCTGAAGCGCGCGCAGCGTGCGATCCACGATCACGGTGCCGCCTGACGTGACCAGGCGCGCGAACGGCACCCGCTCCGTCACCCGGATCGTGAATGTTGCCGGCGGCAAACGATGGACCGACGCTGTATCGACGTAGGGGATCGCATCGATCCGTTGACCCATTACGCGCGTATTTTGCAGCCACATATTCGTGCGGAGATCGATCCGCGCTGCCTCCAAGATCGCGGCTTTCGGGACGACGTGGTTGCCTTCGACAGCGACTGAGTGTGGACGAAGCGCTGGCCAGGTGACAAAAAGATACGCACCGCACGCAGCGAGCACGAAGAGCAGCAGCACCAGAAACCAAAACGGTCGTAATCGCGCAGCGGCCGTCTTTTTCCGGCGCCGTGGAATAGGCCGGTTCATGCGAGCACGTACCGGTCGATCGCCTCGGCGACTCCGTCCGACGCAACGTCACCGACGACGCCGTGCGCAATGTCGAGCAGCTCCTTCGGCGCCGACCCCATCGCGATGCCGACTCCCGCGGCCTCGAGCAACGGCGCATCATTCCACGAATCGCCGATCGCGACAACGTCTTTCATGTCGATGCCGAGATGGCGCGCGACAAACCGGACGGCATCGCCCTTGTCCACCGCAGGATTGAGAATCTCGACGAACTCCGGATAGCTTCGAGTCGCGTACACTCTATCGCCGAGCGTCTCGCGGACGTGCTGCACGTATGCCGCCGCACGCTCCGGATCATCAATGACGACTGCCTTGGTCGCGGCACTGTATGCGAACGACTCACGCAACGACGGAACGATTACGGGCTCGGCCCCTGAAAGCGACGCGTAGAGATCCGAGAACCGGTTCTTCTGCTCGCAATAGTACTCATCGTTGCGATAAAGCTGCAGATGCATGCGGTCGCGGTGGACGACGTCGACGATGTCGCCGACCGTTTCGACGTCGAGCGGCACGTCGCGCAGCACGCTGTCGCTTTGCGGATCGACGATCGCCGCGCCTTGGTAGCAGACGATCGGCGCGTCAAAACGCAGTTCACGCGCATATGTTACGGCGGCGCGATACATACGGCCCGTTACGATGCACCCGGCGATGCCGGCATTTTGCATACGCTCGATCGCTTCGCGTACGCGTGGCCGAAGAGCGAGATCGCGTCCGATGAGCGTCCCGTCGAGATCGAAGGCAACGAGCTTCATGCGCCGCTGCGCATCCTCGCGGTTTGCGCATGTTGCGGAAGGCCCTCGTAGTCCGAAAGTGCCGCCAACGGTTGCGCATCGCGCTGCATGCGCTCGTGCGAATTCTCGACGACGCTGAAATTGCGCGTGAAATCGGCGAGCGAGAGTCCCGACGCGAATCGCGCTGCGCCGCACGACGGCTGCACGTTGTTCGTTCCGGCGAGATAATCGCCGCACGCAATGGGCGTCATATCGCCGACGAACACGGCTCCGGCACGGCGCAATCGCGCCAAATACGGCTCGCCGTCGCGGACGTGCAGCGCGACGCGTTCGGGCGCAAAACCGTTTGCCGCATCGAACAGCTCGTCGCGATTCTTCGCATGAATCAAATAGCACGATCCATTGACGACCTCATCGATGACGTCGCCGCGCGACAGCGTCTTGACGTCGAGCGTGTCGATGAGTTGCGCCACTGCGTCGAGCAGTGGGCGCGATTCGGAGACGACGGCAATGCGAGCGGACCGGTCGCGTTCGGCTTGCGCGAGTAACTCGCCCGTCACGAGTTCCGTATTCGCGGCGTCATCGGCGATGACGAGCACTTCGGGCGGTCCCGAGAGCGAATCGATGCCGCACATACCGAAAATTTGTCGCTTTGCTTCGGTCACGATTGGCGGCGCGCCGCCGACCACTTTATCGACCGGCGCGATCGATTGCGTTCCGTACGCAGCTGCCGCGATTGCGTGCGGACCGCCGACGGCATAGAGTTCGTTGACGTCGCAAAGACTTGCAGCAAAGACGACGGCTGGGTGGACGGCGCCCGTCGCGTCCGGATGCGCCAGCACGACGACGCGCGAAACACCGGCAATTTTCGCGGGGATCGCGCTCATGAAAACGGCGGATGCGTTCGATCCCCCGGGAACGTAGATCGCAACAGAATCCAGCGGACGATAGCGCATCCCGTACCGCGTTCCATCTTCGTCGACCCAGTTGACATCGGCGTGCCGTTCGCGTTCGTGGACCTTCGTAATGCGCGCTTTGGCAAGACGAAATGCATCGGCTATTTCGACCGGCACCAGCGCGCGCGCCTGATCGGACATCGGAATGGGAATGCGCAGCTTCGAGGAGTCGTATTGTCCGTCGGAGACCGAGCGCATGTATTCAACGACCGCATCATCTCCGCGCAAACGCACGTCTTCGAGAATCGCTGCCACCGACTTTACCATCTCGGGTGACGGCTTCAAGCCGGTGCGCGCAATGCCGGCAAGCTTCAATCGATCGCTGGCGTCGATCACGCTAAGCATCGAGTGCCTCGCGAACATTCCCGGCTCCGAAAATCCGCTCCAGTTCGCTGCGTAGGCGATAGTCCGGCGCAACGGTGCGCGAAAGCTTTTGAGTCTTTCCGCGCGCGTGCATCACGAGTGGAACATCGCCCGGCCACTCTTCCACGAGCACGGCGAGACGATCGATTTGATCGCGTGAATGCACGTCCACGTGCCAGCCGAGCACCGGCGGCGTTACGGGCCGTACGCCGTTACCCTTCGGCGGCTCGAACGGGGCGACGTCATTCGCGCTGACCGAGAGTTCGATCGGCGGTTCCTCACCCGGTGTCGCTCCCGGCCGTTCGCGCCAGCGTAACCGTCCCTTCACGACGAGGATCGCGTCGTCGACGAAGTACTGCTGCACCATTGGATAGAGCTTTGCGAAGACGACGACGTCGCTGCTGCCGCTGGTGTCTTCGAGCGATGCGATGAGAATTTGTTGGCCGGCTTTCGTGAGCGTACGCCGCACACTCGTAACCATGCCGGCGATCGTCACCGCCGATTCATCTTCGACATTACGCAGATCTTTGATCAGCGTCGCGCCCTGCCGGATGAGCACGTCTTGGATGTCGGAGAGCGGGTGTCCGGAAACGAAAATGCCGAGTGTTTCTTTCTCCCACGCCAGCGTCTCACGCGTGTGGGGCGGCGGAACGTTCGGAAGCGTCGGAACGAGCGCGGGCGCATGCTCCGTCAAATCACCGAAGAGGGAGAATTGTCCCATTTCTTGCTCTCGCGTCGCATGCGCGGCAAGATCGATCGCGACGTCGAGCGCCGCGAGTTTCTGTGCGCGGTTTCCGGGTAGGGTATCCAATGCACCGCACTTGATCAACGCTTCGAAGACGCGGCGATTCACTTGTTTCCCGTCGACACGTTTTGCCAAATCGAAAAGGTCGGTGAATTTTCCATCGCGTTCCCGCGAGTCGATGATGGTCTGCACGGCACCTTCGCCGACGCCTTTGATAGCCGCCAACCCGAACCGGATGCGTTCGCCGACAACAGCGAAGTTCACCAGCGACTCGTTGATGTCGGGCGGCAATACCTCGATGCCAATTTTCTTTGCATCATCGATGTACTCGACGAGTTTGTCGGTCTTATCTTTCACCGACGTCATCAGCGCCGCCAGATACGGCAGAGGATGATTCGCTTTTAAGTACGCAGTCTGGTATGCAATCCAGCCATATGCCGCTGCATGTGCCTTGTTAAATCCGTACCCGGCAAAGGGCTCGATAAATGCAAAGATCAGCTCGGCAAGCTCGCGGTCGATATTGGATGTGGCCTTAGCGCCCTCGATGAACTTCTCTCGGTAAACCGGAATCTTGTCCTTCTGCTTCTTTCCCATGACCTTGCGGAGTTCGTCCGCTTGGCCCATCGTGAAGCCCGAAATATCGCGTGCCATTTGCATGACTTGCTCTTGGTACACCGCAATACCGTACGTTTCGGCGAGAATCGGTTCGAGTTTCGGATGCAGATACTTCGGCTTTGTACGCCCGTGTTTATTGCTGATGTACTCGGGAATCCAGTCCATCGGTCCCGGGCGGTACAAGGCAACGAGCGCGATGATGTCTTCAAAGCGCGACGGCTTCAGTTCCAGGCAAACGCGCTTCATGCCGTCGGATTCGAGCTGGAACGCACCCATCGTCTCACCGCGGCTGAGCATGTCGAACACGGCCTTGTCGTCATCGCGAACCGTCGCAATATCGAAATCCGGGTCGGTCGTGCGTCGAATTTCTTTGACGGCATCGTTCATGACCGTCAAGTTGCGCAAGCCCAAGAAGTCCATCTTGAGCAGACCGATTTTTTCGACCCACACCATGTCGAACTGCGTGTTGACGCCGCCGTCGTTGAACTTAACGAGCGGTGCATAGTCAATGAGCGGACCAGCCGAGATAACGACGCCGGCAGCGTGCGTACCCGCGTTACGCGCGAGCCCTTCGATGTCTTTTGCTGTATCGAGGAGTTTGCGAATTTGCGGGTTCGTCGAATATGCGAGCTTGAGGTCCGCGATTTGTTCGAGAGCCGCTCCGATCGACAATCCACCGGGACCGGACGGAATCATTTTTGCAACCTTGTCGACGTCCGCTAGAGCGACTCCGAGCGCGCGCCCCGCGTCACGGACCGCCGCGCGCGCTGCCATCGTCCCGAACGTCACGATCTGAGCGACGCGCTCTTTCCCGTATTTTTCCGTGACGTAATTGATCACTTCGTCGCGCCGTTCGACGCAGAAATCGGTATCGATATCGGGCATGGAGATGCGATCGGGGTTCAAAAAGCGCTCGAAGAACAGGCTGAATTTTAGCGGATCGAGATCTGTGATGTGGAGACAGTATGAAACGACCGAACCGACGGCGGATCCGCGTCCCGGCCCAACCGGAATCTCGTTATCGCGGGCGTATTTGATGAAATCCCATACGATGAGAAAGTATGCGGCAAAGCCCATCGTGTTGATGATGTTGAGTTCGTAGTCGAGCCGTTCGCGCAGCGCCGCATCGTGCGCCGCGCGCTCCTCGCCGTAGCGTTCGATCAGTCCGGCTTCGCACAGCTCGCGCAGAAATTGCTCGGGCGTCTTTTCTTCAATTGCGTTCTCGGGCTGCGGCACCGGATACGCGGGAAGATGATGAATCTTCTCCGGAATCTTGATGTCGATGCGTTCGGCGATCTTGACGGTATTTTCGCACGCTTCCGGAAGATCGCTCCAGAGCGCGTACATCTCTTCCGCCGACTTCACGTAAAATTGGTCGGAATAGAACTTCATCCGGCTCGTGTCAGAGACGGTCTTACCCGTACCGATGCACAGCAGCACGTCATGCGCCGGAGCGTCGCGCTGCTCCAGGTAGTGCGAGTCGTTGGTTGCGACGATCGGCAGATTCAGCTGGCGCGCGACTTTCACGAGGCCGTCGTTGATGACGTCCTCCTCGGGCATGCCGTGGCGCATCACTTCGATATAGAAGCGGTCGCCGAAAATGTCGACGAACGTCTTCGCATTCTTGACCGACGTCTCGTAGTCGTTTTTCAGCAGTGGCGCGGCGACCATCCCCGACATGCAGCCTGATAGAACGATCAATCCATCGTTATGCTTCTCGAGCAGATCGAGGTCGATGCGAGGCTTGTAATAGTATCCTTCGAGGAAGCCTTTCGAGATCAGGGCGGTGAGATTGCGGTATCCGACCAGGTCGGCGGCGAGCAGCGTCACGTGGGCTTCATCGCGAACCGTGCGATCAAATCGGCCGCGGGGGGCAATATATGCTTCACAGCCGATAATCGGCGTGAGACGCGTGTCGCGGGCGGCGTAGTAAAACTCCATCGCGCCGTACATCACGCCGTGGTCGGTAAGCGCGACAGCGGGTGCGCCGTCTTCGGCGGTCCGGCGGCAGAGCCGGTCGACACGGCATGCGCCGTCTAAAAGGGAGTACTCGGAGTGGACGTGGAGATGAACGAATTGCGACAACTACGTAGCCCGGCCTAAAGAAAACAAAGCAGGTAGACGTTACCTTAAACGATGGGCACGAACCTGTCCGCCAGCCCGCATGACGCCGCCGAACTCTTAGAAGAGATCGAGCGGCTCAAAGGCCGTATTGCCGTTTTAGAGGCCGAGCGGGACGAGTATGCCCAACAGAATGCCGAACTCTTCGTTCTCCAGCAAGTTTTTTCCACCATCAACTCGACGCTCGAGATCAACGATATTCTGTCGATGGTGTTGCGCGGTGTCGTTGAAGCGTTGAAGTTCAAGCGCGTCATCCTCTTCGATGTGATCGAGGGGCAAACCATCGTACGCCGCCTCGAATGCGATAGCAACGGAACGGTAAACCACGCGCTCGACCCGCGGGAATACCGCCAGGGGTCCACGCTCGTCGACGTCGCGCACGGCGACCTTCAGCTCGCGTACGGCGGCGCAGGCGATCCTGATGTGCCGCTCGAGGACAGCCGCGGCTCGTACTGCATCGCCCCGCTCATTGCACGCGACGTGGTTCGCGGCATGCTCTATGCCGACGATCCGCCCGAACACGACGTCACCGAAAACCAATTGCGCGTGCTCCTCGACTTTGCGTCTCAGGCAGCCATTGCGGTGGAAAACGCGCGGCTGTATGAAGAAGCGCGCCGTCTTCTCGAAGAGACGCAGCGTCTTGCCAACACGGATAGCCTCACCGGCATTCCGAACCGCCGCGCGCTGAACGACTTGCTGGAACGCGAGCTGCACACGTCGGAACGCTACGACACGCCGTTCGCGTTCGTGATTCTCGATCTCGACGATCTGAAGAAAATCAACGACACCGGCGGCCACAGCCTCGGCGATCTCGCACTCAAACGCTTCGCGCAAGTCTTGAAGAAGAATGCGCGTAAAGGCGATATCCTCGCGCGCTACGCGGGGGATGAGTTCGTGCTGATCATGGCGCAGAGCGATCGCGAGCAAACCGAACGCGGCATCGAACGTATTATGTCGGCGCTTCGCCGTAACGGACTCGCGAGTTCCATCGGCGTAGCGATGTTCCCCAACGACGGAATTGACGGACAAACGCTCTTCTTTTCTGCCGACGAGGCGCTCTATCAAGCCAAACAAGCCGGCAAGAACCAATTCCGCTTTTACACGCGCAGCACCAAGAACGAGGGCGAACCTGCAGCCGAGAACCTGACCGTATAGCGTCGGAGACCGGCATCATCCTGACAACAGTCGTGGGGCGCCCGTTCAAGCGGATAGTATAAAGAGAGACGAAGTATTACCCGGAAAGGCCAACGTGATCAAACACGACGTAGTCGTCATAGGCGGCGGTCTCGCCGGCATGCGCGCCGCGGTGGAAGCTGCCGAGCGCGGAGCCGACGTCGCCATCGTCTCGAAAATGCATCCGGTTCGGAGCCACTCGGGCGCAGCGCAGGGCGGTATCAACGCCGCACTTAGCAACCGAGAAGAGGACACCCCGGAAGCTCATACCTTTGATACAGTCAAGGGCTCGGATTATCTGGCAGACCAAGATGCGTCGGAAGCCATGTGCGAAGACGCCCCGAAACAGATCATCTGGCTCGAACACCGGGGTTGCATCTTCTCCCGCATGCCCGACGGCCGTATCGCGCAGCGCCCCTTCGGCGGCGCCGGCGCGCCTCGCACGTGCTACTCGGCGGACGTCACGGGCCTCGTGATTCTTCACACCCTTTGGGAGCAGCTCGAGCGCTTCGGGGTCAAGGTGTATGAAGAGTACTTCTGCACGGCACTAGCGATCGAGGACGGCATCGGCACGGGCGTCGTCGCCTACAACATGCGCAACGGACAGCTCGAATTGATCACGGCGAAGGCCACGATCTTCGCGACGGGCGGCGCCGGCCGCATGTACCTCAAAACGACCAACGGCTACGCGTCGACCGCGGACGGCATGGGCATCGCCTATAAAGCGGGCATCCCGCTGATGGACATGGAGTTCATGCAGTTCCACCCGACGACGCTCAAAGAAAACGGCGTGCTCATGACCGAAGGCGCGCGCGGCGAAGGTGGCTATCTGCTCAACGCAGCAGGCGAACGCTTTATGTTCAAGTACGCGCCGAACAAGGGCGAACTTGCATCGCGCGACGTCGTCTCACGTGCGGAATGGACGGAGATTCTGGAAGGCCGCGGCGTCGACGGCTGCGTGTTGCTCGACCTGCGCCATCTCGGCCGCGAAAAGATTCTCGAACGTCTCCCGCAGATTCGCGAACTCGCGCTCGACGCGACCGGTAAGGACGCCGTGCTGGAACCGATTCCGATTCTCCCGGGTGCACACTACACGATGGGCGGCATCGAAACCGACAAGTGGGGCGCGACGCGCGTTCCGGGCGTGTACGCGGCGGGCGAATGCGCATGCGTCAGCGTTCACGGTGCAAACCGCCTGGGCGGAAACTCGCTGCTCGAAACGATCGTCTTCGGTGCTCGCGCCGCATCGCACGCGGTCGACTACATCAAGTCCATCGGCAACGTTCGTCCGTCGGAACGTACGCTCAAGCAAGAACAGGATCGCGTCAATCACCTACTTTCGCGCAACGAAGGCACGCGCGCACCGAAACTGCGCCATGCAATGAACGAAACGATGAGTGAGAACACGTTCATCTTCCGCGACAAAGCGGGATTGACCGAAGCGGTGCGCGAGCTGGATCGCGTTCGCAAGGAGTTCGACGCGAACGCGTATGTCATGGACAAGTCCTCGACGTTCAACACGGATCTCGTGAATACGTTTGAAACCGACTTCCTGATTGACGCCGCATATGCGCTCGCGAAGGGAGCCCTCCATCGCACAGAATCGCGCGGCGCGCAATCGCGCACGGACTACCCGGAGCGCGATGACGAGAAGTGGATGGTCCATACGCTCGCGTTCCGCGATGCGGATGGTTCACCGCGCCTCGACTACTCACGTAAAGTCACTATTACCAAGTTCCCGCCGCAGGTGAGAACCTACTAAATTATGGCCAACATCAAACTCGATATCTTCCGGTTCGACGAAGCGACCGACACGATTCCGCATCGCGACGTCGTCGAAGTAGACATTCCGGAAACGATCACCGTTCTCGATGCGCTCGAGCACGCGAAAGCCGAAGTCGATGGTTCGATCAGCTTCCGCCGTTCGTGCCGTTCGGCCATCTGCGGCTCATGTTCGATGAACATCAACGGCGTGACGTCGCTCGCCTGTAAGACGAACTGCAAAGACGTCATGGACGAAGACGGCGCGATCCAAGTCGATCCCATGCCGAACTTCCAGCCGATGAAAGACCTGGTCGTGCATATGGATCCGTTCTGGGACAAGTACGCGCGCCTCAAGCCGTACCTGCAGCCCAAGGACAAAGATTCGGATCACGAACGCGAACGCCGCGTCTCGCCCGACGACATGAAGAAACTCGTCGACGTGGCGAACTGCATCATGTGCGCGACGTGCTACGCGCTCTGCCCGGTCGTCAGCGTGGATCCCGCGTTCGCCGGGCCGGCCGCGATCGCGTACGCGTACCGCTTCATCGAAGACGTGCGGGACGGCAAGCGAGACGAACGCATCGCGCAGATTTCGGAAGATTATCTCTGGCTTTGCGCGCACTGCTACGCGTGTTCGTACTGTCCGAAGCATGTCGACCCGAACTGGCGCATCGTCGACGTCAAACGCGCGGCCATCAAGGATCGCGTCATGATGGACGAGCGCGGACCGCGTCACGCACTCGTCGTGTCAAAGACGATCAAGCAAACCGGTATGCTCGCGGAAACCGAAGTTATCCAAGGCACCATCGGCCGCTTCAACATCAAGGGTCTTATCAAACTCACGTTCTTCGGCGCCGCGCTCGGCGCGCGCATGGCGCTCAAGGGTAAGATGCCGCCGCCCTTCGTCAAGCCGATTCCGAAGGTCGACGAAGTTCGCACCATTTTCGAATCCCTGGAGGTCCCGGTCAGCTAATGTCCACCACTCTGCTTCCCGAAGATCGCGCGATCGACTCTCACAAGTCGTCGCGTTCGCGCGAGATGAAGCGGTACGGCTTCTTCCCGGGCTGCGTTGCAAAAGAGTCGTGCAAGGAGCTCTTCAACTCGACGATGCTCCTCGCAGACAAACTCGGCATCGAACTCATCGAACTCACTGCGGCATCGTGCTGCGGCGCGTCGGTCGTCAACGACATCAACCGCGACGTAGCGCGCGTGCTCAACGCTCGCACCTACGCTCAAGCGGAAGCGCTCGGGCTGGACGACGTCATCACGATCTGCTCGACCTGCACCGGCCACATGCGCGCGGCGAACAAAGAACTGCTCGAGAGCGAAGAGCGCATGAATCAGGCGAACTCGATTCTCGGCAAGTTCGGCGCGAAATACAACGGCAACGTGATGGTACGTCACTTGCTGTGGCTGCTGATCGACGACATCGGTCTCGACAACCTGCGCAGCATGGTCGTGCGTCCGCTCAACGGACTGAAGGTTGCGCCGTTCTACGGCTGCCACATCATCCGTCCCGAGAACGTGAACGGCTGGGAATCCGCGCGCAATCCGCACTCGCTCGAAGACGTCATTGAAGCAATCGGCGGTGAAGCCGTCGATTACGCCGGAAAGACGCGGTGCTGCGGCTTTCACATTCAGTTGGAAAAAGACGGCGTGGCGGCCAACATGGTCGGTCAGAACATGCGCATGGCGAAAGATCACGGCGCTGAAGCCGTCATCACGCCGTGCCCGCTCTGCCACCTCGCGCTCGACGGCTATCAGCAAGATTCTGCGTCGCGTTGGGGACGCACGGATCTGCCGACGTTCCATCTCCCGCAACTCGTTGCGTTCGCGCTCGGCGTTGCACCCGAGAAACTGGGCTTGAACAAGCACCTGATCGACCCGCGCACCATTATGGTGGAACGCGAACTGATCAGCTGATCAACGCTCGCCGATGTAGGGTTCTCGAGGAGTCGCGTTGGTAACGCGACTCCTTATTCTTTTAGTGCGCCGTTAAATAAGGTTGAACGATTTCGATTCGTTCGACAGCGTCTGAGGGAATCTGAATCTGTTCACCATCGAAACATACGAGCGGCATGTGGTGCGTCATGCGCTCCAGCATGTTTTCGCGAACGAACTCCGCCATTTCAGGCTGATTGTAGCGCTCGCATACGCGGCGGCCGTCACGTAAGTAAACCCACAGTTCGGTAGCTAACTCGCTCATGCAAACCCTCCGAGGACACTCATATACCCATCCAAAGATGAATTCTTAACGACGGTTTTATAACGGAAGCGTACGATACGGGCATGCAACTAGAAGCTTATCTCTTCTTCAACGGCCGTTGCGAGGAAGCGCTTGACTTCTATAAACAAGCGCTCGGCGGCAGCTACGAGCTCAACCGGTTCGCCGGTTCGCCCATGGAAAGCGAAGTCGCTCCTGAGTGGGCGCAGAAAATCATGCACGCCACGTTCAAGGGCGACGGCTTCAGCTTCATGGCCTCCGATAGCCGTGATAACGGCGGCCGCGCCGACGGCGTTTCGCTCTCGATCGCGACCGAAGATGTAGACCAGGCGAAGGGGCTCTTCGATCGTCTCTCGGCCGGCGGTGATGTGACCGTGCCCTACGGCCCGACGTTTTGGGGAGGTAACTTCGGCATGCTGACGGACCGCTTCGGGATGAGATGGATGGTTAGCGGCGGGCACGGCGGCAGCTAGGGCGTTTCAAAACGGAAAGCCGCTCTCGGCTTCTTGCCGGAAAGCGGCTTTCATACGTTTGCGATTGTAGCGTTTGAGCGATTCGTGCGCGCCGGCCGGTCGAAGATTTGTCGCCGGTCCGAGACGAGGCACGAGGCTCGGCTTGCGCCGTTTTCTCTTGGCCATGATGCACCTCCGACAGCAGTCTACCACGGCCTGTCGAATCACTGCACATGACTGCCGTTGCTACGCCGGTCGAAATCGACCATTCCTTAGACGAACTGCGCGCCGGCGCAAAGCGCTGGACCGCACTTACGCCGGGCGCGAAAGCGTGTCTTTTCGAACGCGTCCGCGAGGCAACGTACGCGCAAGCGGAACGTTGGGCGAGCGCAGCGGCGCAGGCGAAAGGATTGACCGGCACGGCACTCGCAGGCGAGGAGTGGATCAGCGGACCGTGGGCCGTGTTATACGCGCTCAATCGCTATATCCGCACGCTGCGCGACATCGACCGGTTCGGAACGCCGCAGATTTCGCATAAGCGCGTGCGCACGCGCGCAAACGGACAAGTCGCCGTCGACCTCTTTCCAAATGGCCCATACGATTCGCTGCTGCTCAACGGCATTCGCGCAGAGGTGTGGATGCAGTCCGGTGTCACGCCGGCAACGCTCTCGGAAACGATGGCCGTGTGGTACAAGCGCCGCGAACGCCGTCCGCGCATCGCGCTCGTGCTCGGTGCGGGAAATATCGCCGCAATTCCGCCGCTCGATGTCTTCTATAAATTGATCGCCGACGGCGCGGTGTGCATCTTGAAGATGAATCCCGTCAACGAGTATCTCGGGCCGATTCTCGAAGATGCGTTGAAGCCGCTCGTTAACGAAGGCTATCTCCGTTTCGCGTACGGCGGCCCGGAGGTCGGCAAACTGCTCTGCGCCCACGAGCTGGTTGATGAGATTCACATAACCGGTAGCGATAAAACGCACGATCGCATCGTTTTCGGCGACGGTGCCGATGCAACGGAACGCAAGCAGCGCAACGATCCGATTTTGCAAAAACCGATTACATCCGAACTCGGCAACGTGTCACCGACGATCGTGGTTCCCGGTCCGTGGAGCGATGCCGATTTCCGCTTCCAAGCGGAACAAATAGCTACGCAAAAGATGCACAACGGCGGCTTCAACTGCATTGCGAGCCAGGTATTGGTCCTTCCCGAATCATGGGACGGCACACCGAAACTGCTCGCGCAGATCGAAGCGGTAATGCGGGGGATTACCGACCGGCCTGCGTATTACCCCGGCGCCGTCCACCGCACGGCAATGCTCAGCGACGGACACGCCGATGTATCGCTCTTCGGTAAGAACGGCGATGGATACACGCATCGCACGATCGTCAACGTGAATGCCTCTTCTTCCGCAAGCGCGTTCGAAACCGAGGCGTTCTCAAGCCTTCTCGTTGTTACGACCTTGCCGGGCGACACGCGACAGTTTCTGAAAACCGCGGTCGCCTTTGCCAACGACCGCTTGTGGGGTACGCTCGGCGGAAACATCGTCGTGCACCCCAAGACGATGCACGACTATGCGGACGATGTGGACGCGGCGATTGGCGGCATGCGCTTCGGATGCGTCGGTGTGAACGCGTGGACCGGCGTAGGATTTCTCCTAGCGGAAACCACGTGGGGCGCGTATCCCGGCCACACGCTCAACGACGTGCGTAGCGGGATCGGCGTCGTTCACAATTCATATCTTTTCGATCGCGCAGAAAAGAGTGTTGTCTACGCGCCCTTCGCCGAATTCCCCCGCAGCGTCCTAGGCTACGGCTCGACGCTGCTTCCCAAGCCGCCGTGGTTCATCACGCACAAAACCGCCGATCGCACGGCACGTGCGCTCGTCGATTTTGAAATGCACAAGACGCCGATGGCTGCAACGCGAGTTGCGATGCTCGCGATGCGCGGCTAACGCCAATCCTTCGAGGGCAGGAGCGCATGAGAGAACGCATCGTCGCTGCGGCGTGACGGGCGTTGGCGCCGTTCGGTCAAACGGTGCACCCACCAAATGGCAAAGCCGATAATTCCAAGGACGACGAATGCGTTCATGCTCTACTCCTTTGTTCTTTCGATCGCGCGACGGCATCACGCACCGACGCCACGATTTGCGTTCCCTCGTATCCTAACGATCGCGCGTGAGCGACGAATCGCTCTGCGACCTCGAGAAGGCGCTTCATATCGCTAGCGCTTCTCACGCTCGCGACGAATGTTCCGCGCCCACGTTTCGTTGCGACCATTCCGTCGCGTTCGAGTTCCGCATACGCGCGATTGACCGTATTCGGGTTGATACCGAGCGTAGCGGCGACGTCACGCACGCTCGGTAATTGCTCGCCGCGCCGCAACTCGCCGCGTCCGATTGCGGCGATGAATTGCTGCTGCAGTTGCGCGTATACCGGAAGCGCGGACGCGTCGTCGACGAAAAGCGACGCAACATTCATCTTCTGTATCTGTGTCCTAATACACTAGGACACTGGCAGCATAACAAACAACGCCATTGTAGGTCAAGCGGCTAGGCTTCGCGCGCGCCGTTTTGGACGGAGAGTTCCCAGCGGTAGCCGTCGGGATCGTGAAACCACAGGCCGAGATGGGGCGACCCAGGCGCTTCGGGACCGATTTCATCGCCCGGATCTTCGAGATTCACGCCCGTGTCACGCAAGGTCTTCAACGCTGCGTTCAGATGGCGCATGTCGGCGACGTGAAACGACATATGGCCGAGCACGCCGGGATGCGGCACGCCCTCGTGAAGCACGATCGTCACGTTGTCGTTCGAGAGCCCGACGTAATCCTCGCCGTGAAAAATCTCGAGCAGGTCAAAATGCGACCGCCACCACTTCGCGCTCTCTTCCGGGTCGCGAACCGAAAGACCGAAATGTCCAACCACGCCAAGCGCAATCTTCATAGCACGTACCTCAGTAGGTCACGTTTATAGGCGCGCACGAGGCGATCGAAACGCATCCCGAGCCGGTATGCGACCGCGATGGAGGCGGAGTTGTCAGGACTGATCAAGGCGTACAGTCCGGGCAGTCGCAGCGCCTCCCGTCCGTATGCTGCTGCAGCGCGAGCCGCCTCGGTCGCGTATCCCTGCCCCCAGGCGTCGCGCTCGAAGATCCACGCAATTTCGACATATCCCTCGGGAAGGCGATGCAGACCGCAACGTCCGATGAGCCGGCCATCTTCTTTCCGGATCACCGGCCACACGGAAAAGCCTTCGCGCTCTTGTTCGTCCATTTGGCGTTCGATCCAGCCTTGCATCGACTGCAGCGTCGGCGGCCGAGACATCGGCAAGAAGCGCGTCACTTCCAGATCGGACGACATCTCGAGTAATGCAGCCGCATCGCTCGGCATCCACGTGCGAAGAATCAGCCGTTCCGTTTCGATGAATGCCATCGTAGCGTTATTGAATTGCGCCCGCCGTCCGCAGCATCTGCAGCACACGATCGTCCGGCAACCCGAATACTGTCGAACCGTTTCCGGTCATCGTTCTCGCTTCGAACAAGGCGTCATAGATTGCGGCTTGCGTTGCTTCCGCCGTCGCGCGGTAGAGCGCATTGAGCGTGCCGTTGTCTTCGACGATCGGCGTCGATGGAGCAACGATTCTCCATTCTGCCGTTCGTTTGAAGACGTATCCGGTCGAGAATGCGAGGAAGAGATCGCCGCTTCCGACATCCGACGTCAATCCCGTACGTCCCATTCCAAGCGCCGCGCGCATTGCGATTGCATGCAGCTGGCGGCTATCGAGCGGAGCATTTGTTGCGATCACGATGATGATACTGCCGCTCTCCATGCGCCCGTGCAACGTCGCTTCGGACAGATGTTGCGGAAAGACGGTGCGATATTCGTTCTTGAGTTTCTCACCGACGGGAACGCCGACGATCGTCAATGCATCGCGCGAACTTCCGGTGTTGTCGTTGACCAGAACGCCGACGCGATAACCGCCAAGATTCGCGGGCAATACGCGCGACGCCGATCCTATGCCGGCCTTGAATCCGAACGCCCGCATTCCGGTGCCCGCGCCGACGCTGCCCCGGGCGAATTGGCCTTCCTTTGCGTTTTCGAGCATAGCGACAACGTTTGCTTGCTTGACGCTGCGCAACTGAATGTTATTGAGCAACTGATCGTCGCATTCAGCAACGACGGGAAGGGGAACGTCGTCGGTGCGACCCACGTCAGGATGGAGCCGGATCATCCAATCGACGACACCGTCATCCGCAAGTCCGACGTTTAGCGTATTCGTTAGGACAATAGGCTCTTCCAAATAACCGGATGTATTGATCCAGTGCGTTCCCGTCATTTCGCCGTTGCCGTTGAAGGCGATCGCGGCCGCCGAAACCTTGTTGTTCCAGGGGTCGCTTGTGGGAAGAATAGCCGTAGCCCCGGTCCGAACATCGTTGCCTTCGACTAATGTCACATGGCCAACGCGAACGCCGGGGATGTCGGTAATGCCGTCGAGCGGTCCGGTAGGATAGAGTCCGAAGTGGAACGGGAGCACGGCTTGCGCGTGGCCTGCGGCCGCTAGAAATAGCGCCGCTACGAGCGCAAGGCCGTACTGCAATCGCTTGGGCATGGGCCGTTGCATTGGAAATTGCAGCAGGCAAGGCCTGCGGGGGTGAAAAACTGTGATACTTTCCAAGGCACATGTCACGAGGGACCAGATCATTCTTACCGTTCCGGAAAAATTAAAAGCCGCTACCTTGTGGCAGAATCTCACGCCGCCCGAGCTCATCGAACATGCGCTTCGGCGTGGGGAGGGTGTGCTTGGAAAAGACGGGCAGTTCATCGTTGATACCCGGCCGCACACGGGTCGCTCGCCGAAAGACAAAGCGTTCGTCAAAGAACCGTCCAGCGAACAATACATCGATTGGGGCGATACGAACCGTCCGGTCGATGCATCGGTCTTCGAGCGGCTGTGGGAAAAGGTTCAAGCGTATCTTTCGGAGCGTGACGTGTATGCACTCGATGCGTATGTCGGCGCCGATGAACGCTACCGCGTGCCGATTCGCGTGTACACGGAATTCGCGTGGCACAATCTCTTTGCGCATCATCTCTTCATCACACCCGAGAAGCCGGTGCCGGGATTCGTCCCGGAATTCACCGTTGTGGACGCAGCGCTCTTCGAAGCGGATCCCGCGCGCGACGGAACACCGAGCTCAACCTTCATTCTGGTCAATTTTGAGAAGCGCATGATTCTCATCGGCGGCACGAAGTATGCCGGTGAGATCAAGAAGTCGGTCTTCACGGTGATGAACTATCTTCTTCCGCTGCGCGATACACTGCCGATGCATTGCTCTGCCAACATGGGCAACGACGGCGACGTCGCGATTTTCTTCGGTCTTTCCGGGACGGGCAAAACGACGCTCTCGTCCGATCCGCACCGTCCGCTCATCGGCGACGACGAGCACGGCTGGTCGAGCGACGGCGTGTTCAATTTCGAAGGCGGCTGCTACGCGAAAGTCATTCGCCTCTCGCCGAGCGCCGAACCGGAAATCTGGGCGGCGACGAATCATTTTTCGACGGTCATCGAAAACGTCGTGTACGAGGAGCGCACGCGGGAACTGGACGTCGATTCCGACGCAAAGACCGAAAACACGCGCTCGGCGTATCCGCTCTCATTCATCCCGAATATCGTTCCGGGCAGCAAGGGCGGCCATCCGAATACGATCATCATGCTCACCGCCGATGCATTCGGCGTGTTGCCGCCGATCTCGAAGCTAACGCGCGAACAGGCGATGTATCACTTCCTCTCCGGCTACACCGCAAAAGTTGCCGGCACGGAACGCGGGGTTACGGAACCGCAAGCGACGTTCTCGACGTGCTTCGGTGCACCGTTCATGGTTCATCACCCGACGACGTATTCGAAACTGCTGGGCCACAAGATCAACGAACACGACGTTGAGTGCTGGCTCGTCAACACGGGTTGGAGCGGCGGCCGCTACGGTGTCGGTAAGCGTATGTCGATTGCGCATACGCGCGCAATGGTCAATGCGGCGATCGAAGGTCGCATTCCGTACGAGTTCGAGCAAGAACCGTTCTTCGGGCTCGCCGTTCCGAAGAGCGTTCCCGACGTTCCGAGCGAGGTGCTCAATCCGCGTAATGTGTGGGCGGACAAGAACGCCTACGACGCTCAGGCGTGCAAACTTGCGCAACTCTTCTTCGACAACTTCAAACGCTTCGAAGCGCACGCAAGCGACGCCGTCAAAGCAGTCGCAATCAAACCGAAGGACTAAGTGTCCGTCGACTTTCAAGGATTCGATCATATCGACTGCCGGGTGCGTTTGCTCCCGGCAGTCGAAGCATTTTATGACGATTTGATGCCCGCATTGGGGCTTACCGAGAAACGCTACGCGTACGTCGATCCCGGCGGCGAGTGGCACGACGAATTCGAAAGTTACAATACCGTCGAATATTACGAGGCTGAACATCCGACGAAGCCGCGCCGCTTCTTCGGCATCGTTGAAAACCCGCTGCATCGCCTCAACGACACGCGCATCGCGTTTCGCGTCAAGGTCGACGATCTTTCGTCACTCCAGACGCTCTTGCGCCGCGTCGGCGCGCAGAACATTGAAACCAGCGAAGACCCGAATTATCGTGCGATCTTCTTCGAAGATCCGCTCGGCACAAAGCTCGAATTCATCGGCCGCGTCTAACCGCCGATCCCCATCGCCTTGAACAGAATTCGCTTCGGGCGCAGGCCGTCGAATTCGCCATAGTGCACGCGTTCCCAGGGGCCTAAATCGAGCGCGCCTTTTGTCACGGGCACGAGCACTTGATGACCGAGCAGCATGCGTTTCAGATGCGCGTCCGCGTTGTCTTCACCGGTGAGATGATGTTTGTACTCGGGCTTCCGCGGCGCGAGTTCCTCGAGCCATTGCATGATGTCTTGCCACAATCCGGATTCGTGATCGTTGACGAAGATGCTCGATGTAATGTGCATCGTGCTTACGAGAATGTAGCCGTCTTGCAGCGCTGCAACTTTGCGAACGCGTTCCACCTCGTCGGTGATGTCGCGGATCTCGTAGCGCCGCTCCGTTTTGACGGTCACATGCTCGGTGTAGCAGACGATGGTGCCGGTCTCCATCCTCTCTCCTTTCTCTAATCCGGGTTTCAGGCAAGCTTCAAGCGGCCCAACTAGGATGAGCCCATGAAATTATCCCCGTTTCTCCTTTCCGGGGCTCTCGCCGTAGCGATCGGTCTTCCCATCGTTGGTTGTGCGCAGCAAGCTCCGGCTCAGTCCCAGCCGGGTGCGTCGCAGGGCGCGTACGGCCACCACCACGGCGGCATGCGCTGGTTACAGGGCGTGAACCTCTCGGACCAGCAAAAACAGCAAATCCAGACCCTCATGCAGCAATACCGTCAGGCTCATCCGCAAGGAAGCCAGCCCGATCCGCAGGCGCGTAAGCAACTGCGCGACCAAGTCATGAACGTATTGACGCCCGATCAGCGCACGCAAGTTCAAAACAACATGGAAAAGATGCGCGCGCAGTATCAAGAACGCGGCGACAACGGCGCTCCGCCTCCGTCACCGACACCCGCACCGTAACGCTTCTTTTCTACGGCTCGATTCGAACGCGAATCGAGCCGTTTCCGTGAACAGCCCACTCGATGTCACGAAATCTCTCGACTTGAAAGCTTGCATCGCGCGCGAAAGCAAGGCCGCGTCCACGTAGAATCGCAAGCACATCCATGCCGGCGGCACGCCCCGCGACGATTCCGTCACGACTATCTTCTACGACGAGAACGTCAGCGGCCTCGACGCGCAAACTCGCTGCGCCGGTCGTGTACGGATCGGGGGCCGGCTTTCCGCGGTGCACGTCGTCAGAAGCGACAAGCACCCGCGGTTCGGGTAAACAGGCCGATGCAATGAGTATACGCGCGTACGCGCTGCCGCACGACGTGACCACAGCCCAACGATCGCCGGGAAGCAGGCGCAATGCATCGCGCGCGCCGTCGACGGCATTGCCCGCGGGGTCGACGAGCGTGCCGAAGAGATCGAAGCAGACCGCAGCGTAGGAAAGCTCCATCGGTGGAGTGCATTTCTCCGCGCATGAGCGATACTCTCGCAATACTCGTCGGCGGAGGCCCCGCGCCCGGGATCAACGGCGTCATCGCCTCCGCCACGATCGAAGCGATCAATTGCGGCTTGCGCGTCATCGGCATCTACGACGGCTACCGCGACCTCGCGGCCGGCACGCCGCCGAAGACGATCGAGCTAACCATCGACTACGTCGCACAAAACAACACACGCGGCGGTTCCATTCTTCGAACCTCGCGCACGAATCCGGCGAAAGACGACGCGACGCTCGAGCGTTGCGTGCGGTCCTTGAATGCGCTCGATATACGCTATTTGGTGTGCATCGGCGGCGACGACACAACCTTCGGCGCAACGCGGATTGCAGAACGCACGCAAGGGCAGATTGGCGTCTGTACCGTTCCGAAGACCATCGATAACGATCTTCCGCTTCCGGAAAATGCGCCGACTTTTGGCTTCGAAACGGCGCGTTCGGTCGGCGCGCAGATCATCGAAAGTCTGATTGAAGACGCGCGCACAACGGTTCGCTGGTACATCGTCGTGAGCATGGGGCGCAAGTCGGGTGCGCTCGCGCTCGGGATGTGTAAATCCGCCGGCGCCACGCTCGCCGTTATTCCTGAAGAATTTCCCGAGCACGAGCTTGATATCGACTTGGTCATCGACACGCTCGTTGGAGCGATCGTGAAACGACGAGCGCAGGGACGCGACTACGGCGTAGCGGTCGTCGCAGAAGGCATCATCGAACGTGTGTCCGCCGATGCGCTGGACGCGCTTGAAAACGTTGAACGCGACGCTTATGGCCACGTTCGCCTCGCGGATGTTCCGATTGGGCCACTGCTGCGTGACGGCGTTCGGAGCCGGCTTCAGGACATCGGTCTTACGACAACCGTATTGACGAAAGATATCGGGTACGAACTGCGCTGCGCGCGCCCCGTCGCGTTCGATCTCGATTACACGCGAACGCTCGGTTATGGTGCCGTTCGTTACTTGCTTTCCGGAAGTAGCGGCTCGTTGATTGCATTATCCGGCGGACGCCTACACCCCGTACGCCTCGACGAACTGCTCGATTCTTCAACGGGTCGCATTCGCACGCGTCTCGTCGACGTCCACGCCGAAGCGTATGCCGTGGCACGCGACTATATGGTTCGCTTGAATCCGGAAGATCTCGAGCAGCCAAATGTCGCGCGTCTCGCCGAACAAACGAATCTCTCCTCGGATTCATTCCGCTCAGCTTTCGAACGCGCAGCAAACATCGGAGTCTAGCAGGGCACACTCCCCATACGTGAAGCAGAAACTTCTTCTCGCGTTTTTGTGCGCTGGGCGTCGCCGCACTTGGCGCGTGCAACACCGTCTCCCACCGTGCAGCCGGCGGCGACTCCGTCAATGAGCGCTAGCCCGTTCTCCTCCTCGATCCCGGACCGGCGTCGACCTCCTAACCGGTTGCTTGGTGTGGGAGAATCCGGCACGGAAAGCCCGCTCATGACTCGCGCGTTGGGCCTCGTGTTTGCGCTTGCTCTGGTCACCGGTTGCGGTGGCGGCGGTGGCGGCTCCGTCGGGTCCGCTTCATCGCCCGCGCCGCTGCCAACGTCGACGCAGCCCGTTAGTGCTGCGCAATGCACCGGGAAGACGGCAACGTCTGCAGCGCCGGGATCTGCGCCCGTTACGCCCGTCGGCCTTTCAGTAGCCGGCGGCTTACATATCCAAAAGATTGCGTCGATTGCCAGTGCCCGAGAGCTCGCGGCATTGCCTAACGGTGATCTGCTCGTCGGCACCGGCTCGTCGAGGGTGTATCTCGTCCCGAATGCGGAAAGCGCGTCGAGCGCAGGTGCGCCGATCGCGTTCGCAACCATGCCCGACGCCGATGCTGACGGCGTCGCATTCGATCGCAGTTCGTGCACCGTCTTCGTCGGTACGACAAGCGGTGTGTACGCAATTCCGTATCGCGACGGCGACACATCGGCGGAAAAAATGACAAAGATTGGAAGCGTCCGCACGAGCGTCAGCGGCGGCCATGTGACGACGAGCGTTGCTGTTTCGAAGGGGATGGTGTACGCAAGCGTCGGGTCTTCATGTAACGCATGTACGGAAACCGATCCGACGCGCGCAACGATTCAGCAGATGGAGCTCAACGGCTCATCGATGACGACACGCGCGACGCACATTCGCAATGCGATCGCGCTCACCGTCGATCCTCAAAGCGGACACCTTTGGGCCGGCGATGCGGGACAAGACGATCTTCCAACCGGTCATCCATACGAGTTTTTCGATGACGTCAGTTCGCACGCCGGCGTCGCGGACTACGGCTGGCCGGAGTGCGAGGAAAACCATCAATCGTACGGTAGCGGCGCAAATTGTGCGAATGAGGCCGTACCGCTCGTCGAGCTGCCCGCGTATTCGACGATCATCGGCGCAACTTTCTATCCGTCCGCCACTACCGGAACCTATACACTGCCGGCATCGTATCGCGGTGGCGCGTTCGTCGCGGCGCACGGTTCCTGGCATCAAGTCAATGGACGGTACTACGCCGTTCCACAAGTCGCATTCGTTCCTATGAACGGCGATACGCCGCAGACGCCGGTAAATTGGAACGATCCGACCAAACAGTGGTCCGGGTTCGTCACGGGATTTCAATCGTCCGGCGGCACGACGCGCATCGGACGGCCGACCGGACTCGCTGTCGGCGCACAGGGGAGTCTCTTTATTGCGGATGACGACGCGGGGGTAATCTATCGTGTACGTCCGTAAACCACTCGTGGCACTCGCTGCCGTCCTTTTTGTAGCCGCGTGCGGAGGCGCCGGCGAAGCGCCGAGCAGTACCGCCGGCGAACGCCTTGCACAAAGCACGACTACGTCACTATGCAGCGGAGCCGGAATCACGAACGCGCGACTGGGGCCCGCGCCCGTTGTCGCGACGGGTCTTACCGTCCCCGCGGGTTTGCAAATACAACGATTCGCGCGTGTCCCGCTGGCCCGCGGCCTTGCCGAACTTCCAAACGGCGATCTTCTCGTCGGAACGAGAGCGTCGTACGTCTACATCGTTCCGAACGCGGACGGTGCCGGAGCGGCCGGCGCGCCGATCGTTTTCGCTTCGATCCGCGATACCGAACCAGGGGGTGTCGCATTCGACCGGTCCTCGTGCACGATCTTTGTCGGCACAACGCACGGCATCTATTCGATTCCGTACCGCGACCGCGATACTACTGCGCGAAGCATCACAAAGATTGCGAGCCTGCGCACACAGGTCGCAAGCGATCATTTGACGACGAACGTCGCCGTATCCGCCGGCACGCTCTACGCAAGCATCGGTTCCTCGTGTAATGCCTGTACGGAACGCGACCCAACACTCGCGACGATCGAACAGATGCACCTGAACGGGACAGACATGACCCGTCGCGCGATTCGGATTCGAAATGCACTGGCGCTCACCCTGAATCCACAAACTGGACACCTGTGGGCGGGTGATGCCGGGCAAGACACACTTTCCGAACTTCATCCATACGAATTCTTCGATGATGTGACCGCTCACGCGGGATTTGCGAACTACGGCTGGCCGCAGTGCGAAGAGGATCACCGTGCATACACCAAGGGCGCAAACTGCACCGCCACGGTCGAGCCCGCTGTAGAGCTTCCGGCGTATTCGACGAACGAGGCTGCGGTATTTTACCCGGTGACGGATTCGGGCAGATACGCATTGCCTACGATGTATCGCGGCGGCGCATTCGTCTCCGCCCACGGTTCCTGGCACACCTACAGCGATGGCCGATACGTTTCGGCGCCACAAGTCGTCTTTGTTGCAATGGCCGGTGATAAACCGCGGACGCCGGTAAATTGGAGCGATCCGACAAAGCAATGGACGTCCTTCGTTCATGGATTCCAATTATCTAACGGAACGACGCGGATCGGACGGCCGACGGGACTCGCCGTCGGTTCTCAAGGCAGCCTATTCATCGCCGATGATACTGCGGGTGCGATCTATCGTGTACGTCCGTAGCCTTCTCGCCTTAGCACTTATGCTCGCCCCTTCCGTCACGATCGCCGCCACCGGCAGCGAACCGCACGTGACTGCAGGCTTTGCGATCGAACGAATCGCAAGCGTGGACGGCGCACGTGAATTGGCCGTTGCCCCGAACGGCGATCTTTTCGTCGGCACCAGCAGCAACGACGTCGACATCGTGCAACATGCTGAGTCATCGAGTCCGGGATCACCGCAGACGTTCGCGCATTTCGATAACGAACCGGCCGCGGGTGTCGCACTTTCAAGCGACGCACTCTTTGTCGGCACCCAATTCGCCGTCTACCGCATTCCGTATCGCGCCGGCGACACGCATGCGCGCTCCTCTCCGGAGAAATTGGCCGCCCTTCGTCCGTCCGGGATCGCGCGCGATCATCAGACGACGACCGTCGCATGGAACGGCACTACGCTCTACGCAAGCGTCGGATCATCGTGCAATGCGTGTAAGGACCTCGACGCGACGCGCGCGACAATTCAACGCGTCGATATCGCAAATCACAGCATCTCTCCGGTTGCCACGCATATTCGTAATGCGATCGCGCTTACCATCGATCCGCAAACGCACGCGCTTTGGGCCGGCGTAGCGGGCGTCGACGACCTTGCGCCGGGACAGCCATATGAGATCTTCGATGATGTAACCGCGCACGCGTTGCCCGTTGATTACGGCTGGCCTAGTTGCTACGACAATCGCCGCGTCCATCCAAGTTGGCCCGCGGACTGCTCGCATGCACCGATTCCACGCGTCATCTTCCCCGCGTACGAAACGCCCATCGGCGCGACGTTCTATCCGACGGACGGACATGGGCGCTATGCCTTCCCCGCACGCTATCGCGGCGGCGCATTCGTCACGCTGCACGGCTCTTGGCATGGACCGGGGAACGGATTGCCGGGATACGTTCCACCGCGCGTGGTGTTCGTTGCGATGCATGGCGATCGACCTGAACACGACGTCAACTGGAAGGATCCGAACACGCAGTGGAGCGAGTTCGTCGGCGGCTATCAAAACGGCGGAACGATCGAGCGTATCGGCCGGCCAACGGGAATCGCCGTCGGCCCCGACGGTTCGCTCTTTATCGCCGACGACCAAACCGGCGCCATCTACCGGATTCGACCGAAGTAACCGCGAAGGGCTTTTCAATCGCTTTTTTGGATGAGAAGCTGCCCATGCGGCTTAGACGCTCTCTGAGTGGGGTTATTCTATTTGAGCGATTCCAAGGGATACTTGCAGTCGCTAATGGGCGCAAATCCCTGGCCGAACGCGTCACGGATGTCGATCTATCGCGAAGAGTCTCCGGCAACATGTGCCGATCGCGTCAAAACGCCGACGCTGATTCTCACCGATGCGAGCGATTTTCGTGTTCCGACGCCGCTATCGTACGAGTTCTATCATACGATCCGCGCAACCGGAACGCCGGTCAAGCTTGTCGTGTGGCCGGTCGTGGGGCACTTCCCAACCGACCCGGTTCGTTCCGAAGACGTGTTCCGACAATGGGAGCGCTGGTTCGCCGACCACCTCTAGCACGGCATTAGACCAAAAAAAAGCCCGCTGCATCTTTGCGCGGGCTTTCTGCTTTTACTGAGGTTAACTCCGTAGAAGATTTTGGTAGGAGGCAACACCATGTCGAATGATGGCGGTATCATCGGCATTTCCGATCACGGTGGCTGGGCGATCTTCGTGACGGTGGGGCGAGATGCGTCGCTGCTCGATCGCCGCCGTGTCGAACTTGTCGACGAAACGCTGCCGAGTATTCCTCATCACCACGAAGCGCAGCTGCTCCCAGTGGATGATGCGGTGGCACTTATCGAGCGCGTTCGCGTCTCGGCGGAGAAGCATGCCGTACTCGCGATGGACGCCGTAGCGAGCGCGGTACAAAACATCTGCGGCATTTCACTGCGCAATTGTCCTGCGCTCCCGGCGACGATTGCCGAACGCATCAAAGACTATCGCGCGCGAAACGTCGCCGACTGGGTGATGTACCGTAAAGCTCTCGCTTCCGCGGCGGCCGCGCGCGGTTGGGCCGTGCATTGGTACGATACTAAGACGGTCTTCGCTTCAGCGAGTCAGGCACTACACGTCGAAAATCTCGACGAACATTTCTTGGAACTGCGACGAAAAATCGGCCCCCCATGGACGAAGGATCACAAATTTGCGATGGCAGCTGCCATAAGCGCATTATGGACCTAGTTAATTCCTGACCAGAAGTCACCGCAAAACAACCAGACGGTGAGAACCGCAATCTCTACGACGTCGCCGATGCAAACGTGCACTCCCGTCCCTGCTAGAAGCTGCCGACACCGGGCGTCAAGGTCGGACATGGAACCGGCTGTCCCGGCGTCGTACCTTGCCTCGTCGCCCCAGCAGCTCCAGGAATGAGATTAATACGAATATTGATCGAATCTCCGGTGCTCCACGTGAGGCCTGATTCAAATCCGCCGAGATCGTCGTACGCGAGCGCGTACGCTTTATTCGCATCGAAGTAATAATGAATCAAGTATGCGTATTTGTTGTACTGTGGATCTTGGAAAAAGGCGCTCATCGTCGGACTCTTGATACCGACGGGATGGGTCACGGCCGTCGTGAGCATAGCGCCGCGGTTGAGATCCGCACTAATTGCTTTCCACATTGCAAACGCATCGGGATATTCGAAGAGATTGCCCGTACCGGTGTTAATTATCGTTCCGTCCGGTTGAGTAATCGATTGATTGTCGACCGCTGTTTCGCCCCACGGCTGCGAGAACAACAGATTTGGTACGCAAATGTCGGGGTTACCGTTTTCCTGCTTGGCGGGCGGCACGCCGTACGTGAAGTTCTGGACGTTGATCGTGAAGCTGGCGATTGCCCCATTTGTTGGGCTTGGATTCGCTGTCGCGTTGCCGCACGATTCCGCGGCGTTGCCCACGTCCGTAAATTTGAAGCTCGTCGTGCCGTCGGATGTTGCACAGTAGTGGTCACCGCTAACGTTTGCGACACCGTAGCCCTTGGTGACGAACAAGCGCCCTTTCGCGAGCGTTGTGTCGTATGCACTCAGCACGCAGCCGAGATACCCGTTGGCGTTAGTCGTCGGGCATGGCGCCGGGCTTGCGAGCACGTTCCACTGGAATCCACTATTGCCGACCGCCGCCTGAGGTGCGACGATCTGCATGTCGATGGGTCCGATGCCGGCAAACTTTTGCGCGACGACCAACTGCGTATAGAGCGGGTCCGCGCTCATTGCCGAAAAAATCTTCCCGAAATTGCGCGACGTCACGCCGACGATATTCGGCCCACTTGTTGGGCATGGGCTCGCGAGCCCATTCGCCTGACGCGCACGCTCTTGGGGTAACGCACCACCCAATACACTAAGCTCGAGCGGCATGCCGAGCTCGCTCACCTGTGTTGTGTCAATGACGGCGCTCGGCACGGTGCCATACTCAATGAAGTCCCATGGATAACCCGCGGTCCATCCTTGCACCGGCCCGCTCATGGAAGCGGTGGCCATTGGATTCGGCGTGCCGTTGCTCGGCGCAGGCGTGCCGTAGGCAAGGTAGATGCGCCCACCGTTGATGTTGCCGGGAAGCAGCAATTGCGCCTTTGAACGTGAGCCGAAACAAGCGGCGGGCAACGGATACGGGTTTCCTTGCGTGAAGCTCCCGGTATTGTCCATGAAATGCTCGCCGTTGGTGACGTATAAGACGAGAGCAGCATCCGCAGTCAATCCGGAATCATCTGTGATGTTCAACTTAACGCTCGCGCCGGGTGCACTCTTGTAATTGTACGTGCTGCAATACGCGGGAAGCGGACTCGACGCCGGCGACGTAGCCGGTGTCGGTGCAGGGGTTGCGGTGGGAATTGCTTTTGGCGCGGTCACGAGCGCATACACATACTGCGCGTTCGCGCTGTACGTTTGCCCGGTCGGCACGCCATTGAAGGTTACAAGCGTTCGCGTATTGTTTATCGTTGCCGGCCCCAAAAGAACGATCCTGGAGTTGATCCGGTCTCGTGGAGACTTTCAATCTTACAGAGAAAGGTCTCCCCATGGCAAAGCGCCCCTCGTATCCGCCGGAGTTTCGGCGTAGAATCGTTGACCTTGCCAGATCGGGCCGCAGCCTTGCGTCGCTCGCGAAAGAGTTCGACGTCGCTCGCCAATCGATTGTGAATTGGGTGAAGCAAGACGACCTTGACGCTGGCCGTCGCACCGATGGGCTGACGACCGAGGAACGCAAAGAACTCGCGCAACTGCGCAAGCGCGTGCGTGAACTCGAAGAAGAAAAGGCCATCTTAAAAAAAGCCGCAGCCTGGTTTGCTCGGGAAACGCATACGATCCCGGAGCGCTCTTCGGATTCATAAGGGCGAACCAGGCGATGCATTCGATCACGTTGCTTTGTCGCGTTCTTTCCGTTTCGCCGAGCGGCTACTATGCATGGTGTAAGCGTCCGATGTCGTCGAGTCGTCAGCATGATCTGCTGCTTGCGGATCGCATCGAGGCAATTTATCGTCAATCGCGATCGACTTACGGGCGCCCACGCATTCACGCTGAGCTTCGCGACGATGGTATTGCTGTCTCAGGTAAACGCATCCTCGATTGATGCGAGAACGCGGCCTTTTTGGAGCTTCTCGACGCAAGGGAACGATCACCACTGTGCGCGATCGCGACGCGCGACCGGCACCAGATCTCGTCGACCGCAACTTCCGCGCCGAACGGCAAGATCAACTCTGGGTTGCCGACATCACCTATATCCCGACGTGGGCCGGATTCTTGTATCTTGCGGTTGTGCTCGACGCATGCAGCCGTAAAATCGTCGGTTGGGCGATGGCCAATCATCTGCGTACCGAACTCGTGCTCGAAGCGCTCAATATGGCGCTCTATCGGCGCAAGCCCAAGGATGTCATACATCATTCCGATCAGGGTTGTCAGTACACATCGATTGCATTCGGCTCCCGCTGCCGCGAGGCAAACGTGAAGCCGTCGATGGGTTCGGTTGGCGATGCCTACGACAATGCGATGTGCGAAAGCTTCAATGCAACACTCGAATGCGAGCTTCTCGTGCAGCATAGCTTCAAGACGCAACGAGAAGCTTCACTCGCGATCTTCGACTTCATCGAAGGCTGGTACAATCCGCATCGCCGGCATTCAGCCCTCGGCTATCTCTCACCAAACAACTACGAGCGGCGGATGAGTCAAGCCGCCTGATGTCCAAATCGCAATCCTCCGCGAAAGCGGGTCAACTCCACCGTCCATCACGACGCTTACATAGCTGACCGCTGCTACATTTATTCCGGCAATATCCGGTTTTGAAATAGCTGCCGCGATTGCGCTGCGCACGGCGCTGCGTCGCGCGCTCGGAACCGGAGCGCCGGCCGGCAATGAAGTGCTCAATGCGATCGTCATGTGCGCAGATCCACCCGTGGCCGTTTGCGGCATGGTGAACGATGCCGTCTCGCGATTGCCATCGCCGATAAAGACCGTTTGCGGAGATCCGCCGACCGAAACGGTCGTCGCACCGATGTGCGGACTTGGCGTCATTGTCGGAGCCGGGCTAACGAATGGTGACGCTCCGCCGCCGCATCCCGCGGCAAGAGCGATTGCAGCCAACATAATTGCCGGAAATAGCAAACGCACGCGGAGCTTAAAACACCGTTCCTAGTGAGGCGGAATGTAGTGTTAGGCATCGGGCGTTTTTCACATGGACTTTACATGCCCGCAGAAGAAAATACAAAAGCCCGCTGCATTACTGCGCGGGCTTTTGCTTCTATAAATCTGGCGCCGACCTACTTTCGAGGGACCCTGCGGTCCGACTATCATTGGCGCTGGCGGGCTTAACTGCCGTGTTCGGGATGGGAACGGGTGGAACCCCGCCGCTATGGACGCCAGAAACTTGATCCCCAACCGTGATGACGAGCCTGAGCTCCAGCCGATCACGGTGGGAAAGCTGTACAGAGAAGAACTTCCAAGTGCCAGACACTTGGCGATTTAAGCGTTGTCAAAATTTCCGAGCGATTAGTACCGGTCAGCTCCACATCTTGCGATGCTTCCACCCCCGGCCTATCAACGTAGTGGTCTACTACGACTCTTCACTCTTTCGAGATTGAAGTCTCATCTTGGGGTCAGTTTCGTGCTTATATGCTTTCAGCACTTATCTGATCCGAACATAGCTACCCGGCTATGCCCCTGGCGGGACAACCGGTTCACCAGCGGTTCGTTCGACTCGGTCCTCTCGTACTAGAGTCCACGCCCCTCAAACTTCCAACGCCCACAGCGGATAGGGACCGAACTGTCTCACGACGTTCTGAACCCAGATCGCGTACCGCTTTAATGGGCGAACAGCCCAACCCTTGGGACCTACTACAGCCCCAGGATGCGACGATCCGACATCGAGGTGCCAAACCTCCCCGTCGATGTGAACTCTTGGGGGAGATAAGCCTGTTATCCCCGGAGTAGCTTTTATCCGATAAGCGACGGCCCTTCCATTCGGAACCGCCGGATCACTTAGCCCTGCTTTCGCACCTGCTCGACCTGTCCGTCTCGCAGTCAAGCTCCCTTATGCCTATGCACTCTGTACGAACGGTTTCTGACCGTTCTGAGGGAACCTTTGGGCGCCTCCGTTACTCTTTGGGAGGCGACCGCCCCAGTCAAACTGCCCACCTGACTCTGTCCTACGACCGGATCACGGCCGCTAGTTAGAATCCCAAGACTATCAGGGTGGTATCCCAACGTTGTCTCCCCAACGACTAGCGCCGCTGGATCATCGACTCCCACCTATCCTGTACAGACAGTCTCAAAACCCAAAATCAGGATACAGTAAAGCTTCACGGGGTCTTTCCGTCCTGCTGCGGGTAACCAGCATCTTCACTGGTACTGCAATTTCGCCGAGTTCCCCATTGAGACAGTGTCCAAGTCGTTACTCCATTCGTGCAGGTCGGAACTTACCCGACAAGGAATTTCGCTACCTTAGGACGGTTATAGTTACCGCCGCCGTTTACTGGGGCTTCAATTCGCAGCTTCGCTTGCGCTAACCACTCCTTTTAACCTTCCAGCACCGGGCAGGAGTCAGCCCCTATACGTCTGCTTTCGCATTCGCAGAGACCTGTGTTTTTGTTAAACAGTCGCTTGGACCTATTCTCTGCGACCACCCAAAGCTTACGGCGTAAAGCCTTCACCAAAGGTGGCACCCCTTCTCCCAAAGTTACGGGGTCAATTTGCCGAGTTCCTTAACAGGGATTCTCTCGTCGCCTTAGCATGCTCTGCCAGTCTACCAGTGTCGGTGTACGGTACGGGCACCTATGATCCTTATTAGAGGC
>CAWFTN010000001.1:1410000-3421103 GCA_963818925.1 Vulcanimicrobiota bacterium
ATCGGCTACAGCGTGCGCTACGATGAAACCGATTTCGTTTCGTACTGGCGTGACGGGAAGCGGCCGGCGATCGGCTTTATCGAAGACGGCACGCCGGTCGGCAACAGTCCAATGCGCCTTGCATTTGCCGCCGAGCAAACGGAAGACGTCGATGCGGCGGCGCGCGCCGCGATTGGAGCCGGTGCGCGCAACGTCGAGGGCCCGGGCATACACCCGGAATACGGCGATGACTACTATGCGGTGTTTTTCGAAGATTTCGACGGAAATAAGTTCGAGATCGTCCGCGATGCGACGGTATAACCGCGCGTGATTGCGCGCGTTTGGCGCGGCCGCGTACGCGCGGGCATGCTTGATGAGTATCGCGCGTATATCGCGCAAACGGGCCTCCCCGATTACCGTGCAACACCCGGAAATCAAGGCGCATGGATGTTCACGCGCGAACGCGACGGGTACGGTGAAGTGATCACGTTGTCGCTGTGGGATCGAGAAGAATCGATCGCGGCTTTTGCCGGCGGCGATATCATGCGAGCGCGTTATTACCGCGAAGACGAGCGGTTTTTATTGGATTTTCCCGAACGCGTGGATCACTACGTCGTCACTGAGTAATCCAAAAATGCACGCGCTTGTGTTAAACGCGAGCGGGAGTGATCTTCAATAATAACGGCGGCGCGGACACGCCGTCGTCCGGGTAATACCGCGCCGTCCGTTTTCTCTTCTCCTCTTTAATGATCCGTTTGCGGCGCTTGCCGGAACCAGCAACGGCCGCCACTTGCGCGGCGCGATAGCACCCGCAACCACGCGACCAAGCCGACCGCGAATGCAATCCGTCCGTAGGTTCCGATCATCCCGCTATACTGCTGAAGTCCAGCGAACAGCATGAGCCAGGGTAGGACTGCACCCATCATCACGAGCACGCCACCGGCAATGAGTCCAACGCGATGCGCTTGTAATTCAAAACTGTGAGTGATTTCTGACGTTTCAACGGGAAAGCGGCGTTCGCGGATGGGGCGTATCGAGCTAGGCGCGCAAGAATAACGCCTTCAAATATTCGGTCTCGGCCATCGCCGGATGAACCGGGTGGTCGGGGGCGTGCCCGTGCCGCTCGAGGAGTTGCAAACGGCGGCCGGTGGTCTGAGCTGCGCCGAGTGCGACGCGCTGCAGGCGTTCGGCCGGAAGATGATGCGAACACGATGCGCTTATGAGAAACGCATCTTCTTTGAGCAGCTTAAACGCCGCTTCGTGCAGACGCTCGTAATGACGCTCGCCCGCGGCGGCGTCTTTTCGACGTTTGATCAATGCGGGTGGATCGAGGACGACGACATCGTAACGGCGCCGCTCATCGTGCAGTCCGCGCATGACATCTAACGCATCACCGGCGAGTCCGTCGACTTCCTTGCCGACGGTCTGCGCATTATCGTCCGCATATTCGAGCGCGAGTTCGGAGGTATCGACACACGTTACCTCGTTTGCGCCGGCGATAAATGCCGACACCGCCCAGGCACCGACGTAGGAAAAGACATCTAAGACGCGGTCTCCGGGCTTCACATAGCGGCGTAACCGCATGCGATTGTCACGCTGGTCGTAGAAGTATCCGGTCTTTTGTCCGGCCCGCAGCGGCACGGAGATGCGCATGTCGCCTTCGATGACCTCGATCCGATCGGGAACATCACCGAGCGCGAGATCGAGCGGATCGATGCCCTCGAGCGCCCGCGTCGAGCCGGCGTTCCGCAGCAGCAGGCCTTTCGGTGCGATGACTTCCGTCAGTGCGGTAACGAACGCTTCGCGAAGCGCGACGCTGCCGGCAGTGTTCAACTGCGCGACGCACACGTCACCGTAGCGATCGACCACGATGCCCGGTAAGCCGTCGGATTCGCCGTAGACCATGCGATAGTAGGGCGCGGCGTAGATTCGATCGCGCAAATCAAGCGCGCGCCGCAAACGTTGCGCGATCCATTTTGCATCGATCGTCGCGCGCACGTCACGTGTGAGCAGACGGCCCGCGATCAATGCGTTGGGATTAACGTAGGCGAGGCCGACGGGATTGCGTCCCACGTCGACGACGCGCGCAATCTCGCCGGGTGTGAACGCCGAAAGCGGCGTTAGCGACGTGTCGATTTCGTTGGAAAAGATCCAATTATGACCAAGGCGGACCCGACGGTCCGCCTTGGCAATTAAACGCAGCTCGCGCAAGAGTTAGACTTTGCGAGAGATCGACTTGGCCTGCATGAAGAGCAGTAAGTAGTCCGGACCGCCGGCCTTGCTGTCCGTGCCCGACATGTTGAATCCGCCGAACGGATGCGCACCGACCATGGCGCCTGTGCTCTTGCGATTGAAGTACAGATTGCCGACGAAGAAGTCTTCCTTCGCGCGCTTGATCTTCTGCTCGTCGCTCGTATAGAGCGAACCGGTCAAGCCGAACTCGGTGTTGTTCGCGATTTCCATCGCGTCATCGAAGTCTTTCGCTTTGATGATCGCGACGACCGGGCCGAAGATCTCTTCCTGTGAGATGCGAGCTTGGGGATCGACGTCGGCGATCACGGTTGGTTCGAGGAAATAGCCCTTTTCACCAACGCGCTTGCCGCCGGTGATGAGGCGCCCCTCCTTTTTGCCTACTTCGATGTACTCGCTGATGGACTTGAGCGCGCCCTCGTTGACGACCGGACCCATGTAGTTCCTGGGATCGGTCGGATCACCGACGGAGATCTTTGCCACACGCGCCTTCAGTTTGTCGAGGAATTCGTCATAGATCTTCTCTTCGACGATCGCGCGCGAACACGCCGAACACTTCTGACCCTGGAATCCGAACGCCGAAACGGCGACGCCCTCCACGGCTGCGTCGACGTCAGCGTCGGCTGCAACGACGATCGAGTCTTTGCCGCCCATCTCTGCGACGACGCGCTTGATCCACTTCTGCCCCGGTTGCGGTTTCGCGGCCAGCTCGTTGATGTGCAAGCCGACTTCTTTCGAACCCGTGAACGAGACGAAGCGAATCTGCGGCGATGAGACGATCAAGTCGCCAATGACACTACCCGAGCCCGGTACGAAATTGACGACGCCCTTCGGCAGTCCGATTTCATGCAACAGATCGACGAACCACGCGGCGACGATCGCAGAGTCACTCGACGGCTTAAGAACGACGGTGTTGCCGGTCACGATTGCTGCAGCCGTCATGCCCATCATGATGGCCGCGGCAAAGTTCCACGGTGGAATAACGGCACCGACACCGAGCGGGATGTAGACCATCTCGTTTTGCTCGCCGTCGATGGGAACCACCGGATGCGGCCGCGCGTAGCGCAGCATTTCGCGACCGTAATATTCGAGGAAGTCGATCGCTTCAGCAACGTCGCCGTCCGCTTCGGGCCACGTCTTGCCGACTTCGAGCACGAGCAGTGCGTCGTAATGGAAACGGCGCTGGCGAATCAGTTCTGCGGCTTTGAACAAGTACGATGCGCGTTCTTCCGGCGTGGTTCGTTTCCACGACTCGAAGGCGCGCGCGGCGGCGGCAATCGCTTCTTGCGCCTGCTCCTTGCTCGCCGAACTGGTGAGGCCGACGACCTCATCCGGATTAGCCGGATTGATCGAGCGTATCTTCTTTTCGGTCTCAATCTTTTGACCGTCGATCACCAGTGGGTAGTGCTCGTTGAAGCGGTTCCGGACGGCGGCGATCGCCGCTTGCATTTGCGCGGCGTCGGCGGGGTCGGTGAAATTCTTGATGACTTCGTTCTTAAACGGCGCGATACGATCCAGTGTGGTCGTCACTTACTTTAAACTTCCTCTCAAGGTCCTGAGCCTCGTCCTCTTCGGCAGCGTATGGGCAGCGCGACACGCCCCACATCTATGACTTATGGACGGTCAATTCGGTTCCATTCTATCGAGCACCGAAGCAGGCGAGCTACTACGAGCATAGCGGGCGGGCGCCCGGGGTGCGAGAATCCGCGAGGTATGCCGTTTACGATCCGGGACATGAAGCTCGGCGATATCGACACCGCGCTTCGTCTCTTCGACCGCGTCGCCGCGGAGAGGCTGTGGCTGGGAACGGAGCCCGGCTTTGACCGCCGGCACTACCGTGACGTTTTCGGGCGCGCGATCGGCCTCGGCAACGCAATGTTCGTCTCCGAGGACGGGGGTGCTATCGTCGGACTGCTGACGACGTACGAGCACGTCGACTACGGATGGACGATCGGCATGCTGGTCGACGAATCGCGTCGCGGGCTCGGGATCGGTCGCGCGATGATGGAACGTCTCTTCACTTGGGCAAATGGTCGCGGGATCGCGGAACTGTCGTTGCTCGTCTTTCCGCATAACGAGCGCGCGCTGCGTCTCTATCGGTCGACGGGATTCACCGAAGTGGAACGCTACGCCGAGGACGTGCGGCGGAAGTCCGGCGAGTTGTGGGATACGATTTTGATGCGAAAGACGCTCGCATGACGCCGCAACTGGAGATCGCAATCGCCGCGTTTTTTCTCGCGATTGGAACGGCAGGCGTGCCGCTGCAGCCGCTTCGGATCGCCATCGCGGCGTTGCTCTGTCTCGCGGTATGGCGCTCTGGGAAATTCGTCGGCTCGCTCGCAATGCTCGCCGTCATTGCGTGCAGCTATTTGCAACACAATACCTTCCGCCTGACGTCACTCATCGCCGCCGCGCTGCTCGGCGTCCTCGCGCACTTTCTTTACCGGCGACAATACGCGAGCACGGCGATCATGGCGATCTCCGTCGTTGTGGGACTCGCCTTCCTGTTCGTCCGCTAAACCGCTTCGAACGTTGCGGCCGCAACGAGCGGCCGTACAAACGCCGACACGCGCTGCGCTGCCTCTTCCTGCGGATACGACGCGTACGCATCGATCAATGCGCTGCCGACGATGATACCGTCCGCAACCGTCGCGAGTTCGCGAACGTGATCGGGTGAACTGACGCCGAAGCCGACGGCGAGCGGCTTTTCCGTGATACCGCGCAGCGTCGCAATCTGCGCGCGCAGCACGTCGTACGACGATTGCATGCCGGCGCCGGTAACTCCCAGACGCGAGACGACGTAGATAAATCCGCTGCTTTGCGCTGCGATCTTCCCCGCGCGCTCGCGGCTCGTCGATGGAGCGACCAGTAACGGCATGTCGAGGCCTTCATTCGCAAGCGTGCGCGCGAGTTCGGCTCCCTCCTCGAGCGGGATATCCGGGACGATTACGCCCGAGGCGCCCGCGTTTGCGGCTTCCCGCGCGAAGCGCTCGATGCCGAATTGATACACCGGATTGAAATACGTAAAAAGAATGACCGGCGCACCGCCCGTCGATTTATGACGTTTGACGAGTTCCAAGACGTCGCTCATCTGCACGCCGCCGTGCAACGCGCGTTGCGCTGCCGCGGCTACCGTCGGTCCGTCGGCAAGCGGATCCCCGTACGGAATGCCGAGCTCGATTGCATCGACTCCCGCATCGCTGAGGACACTCAGAATCGACAACGTCGTGTCTAGGTTCGGATCTCCCGCCATCGCATACGGAATGAACGCCGCGCGATGATCGCTTTTCGCGCGGTCGAACAACGCTTCGATCACGGTGCGTTCTCCGTCATGCCACGCACTTGCGCGATATCTTTGTCGCCGCGGCCCGATAAGTTCACGACTATCAGATCGTCCGGCTTTGCCTCCGCCATGAGTTTGCGCGCAAACGCGAGCGCATGCGCGCTTTCGAGCGCGGGAATGATGCCTTCGTTGCGCGAGAACTCGAAGAACGCATCGAGCGCCTCGGCATCGGTGACGCTCACATATGAGGCTTTGCCCGAGTCTTTGAGATAGGCATGTTCGGGACCGACACCGGGATAATCGAGGCCCGCGCTGATGGAATGCGTGTCGATGACTTGCCCGCCCGGCGTCTGCAACAGATACGAACGTGAGCCGTGGAGCACACCAACGCTACCGGCATTGAGCGCCGCCGCGGTCTTACCGCTCGTCAGTCCTTCGCCCGCGGCTTCGACGCCCCATAAACGCACATGGGTGTCGCCGAGGAATCCCGCAAAGATCCCCATGGCGTTGCTGCCCCCGCCGACGCAGGCGACGACGTCCGTCGGAAGGCGGCCGTAACGCTCCAAACATTGCGCGCGCGCTTCGATTCCGATGACCTTCTGGAACTCGCGCACCATGTACGGATACGGATGCGCGCCGACGACGCTTCCGATGACGTAAAACGTATCCTCGACTTGCGCCGCCCACACCCGAAACGCTTCGTTGGTCGCGTCCTTGAGCGTGCGCGTGCCGCTGCCGACGGCGTGCACCGTTGCGCCGAGCAATTTCATGATGTAGACGTTGAGGGCTTGACGTTCCACGTCGACTGCGCCCATGTAGACGTCGACGGGAAACCCGAATTTCGCACCAACCGTCGCCGTCGCAACGCCGTGTTGCCCCGCACCGGTCTCCGCGATCAGCCGCTTCTTCTCCATGCGCCGGGCGAGCATTGCTTGACCGACAGTATTGTTGATCTTGTGCGCGCCGGTGTGGTTCGTGTCTTCGCGTTTGACGAGCAGCGTGGATGCGGACGGTTTGCCGAAACGTTCCGTTTCATACAGCGGAGACGGCCGTCCCACGAAATCGCGCAGCGCGAGTTCATACTCGCGCCAAAAGGCTGCATCCGCAAATGCCTTTCTCATTGCGTCGTCGAGCGCCTCGATCGCTCCGACGAGCACTTCGGGAACAAAGCGTCCGCCGAAGTCGCCGAAGTATCCCCGTGGATCAGGCTGCTGCATCAGTCTCCCGCACCGCACGCACGAACGCACGCATCTTGGCTACATCCTTGCGTCCGTCCGATTCAATTCCACTGCGGACGTCGACACCGAACGGGCGAACGGCGCGCACGCACGCGGCCACATTGTCGGGTGTCAATCCGCCGGCCACCATGACCGGCCGCCACCGCGCAAGTTTCGCGATGTTCGTCCAATCGAACGTCAAGCCTGTGCCGCCGTACTTTCCCGCAACGCGCGTGTCGAAGAGCATGAGCGAAGGTGCATAACGGTCGCATATTCGCTCCATCCGTTGCGGCGACTCGTCGCCGACGTGGATCGCCTTGATGACGTGGCCGCCGATAGATTTCGCAAACGCCGGCGTCTCATCACCCGAGAGTTGCACGAGCGCCTGCGGAAAGAGATCGCGGACGCGCCCGACGTCGTCGCGCGTCGGGTTCACAAGGACCGCGACCGGCGTGATTTGCAACGGAATGCGGCCTGCGATTTCGCGCGCGGCCTCCCATGTGATGCGGTTCGGCGATTGCGCAAAAATCAAGCCGACGGCATCTGCGCCCGTCTCTAGTGCAAGCTCGACGTCGGCCCAGCTGGTCGCACCGCAGAACTTAATGCGCGTAGACACGTTTGAACGAAGCGATCAACTCCTCCGGATCGTCAGCGCGCATCAACGCTTCGCCGATGAGGAATCCTTTTGCGCCCGCCTTTCGCAAGCGTTCCATATCGTTGTGTGACGTGACGCCGCTTTCGCTGATTGCAAAGACGTGCTTGGGCACTTGCGGCAGAATGTGTTCGCCGACGGCGAGATCCGTGATCATCGTGCGAAGATTGCGGTTGTTGACGCCGATGAACTTCACGTCGAACTCGAGCGCGCGATTGAGATTCTTCACGTCGTGCACTTCGACGAGCACGTCGAGTTCGTATAGGTGCGCTTCCTCGAGACACGTGCCGATCTGCTCGTCGCGCAGACCGCCGACGATGAGCAAAACGCAGTCCGCGCCGTAGGCGGCCGACTGCGCTACTTGGTAGGGATGGGTGATGAAATCTTTGCGCAGGAGCGGCAGCTTCGAATGCGCGCGCACCTTCGGCAGATAGTTGATGTCACCCAAGAAGTGATCGCTCTCGGTGAGAATGCTGATCGCGTCCGCGCCGGCGCGCTCGTAACGCTCGGCAATCGCGACGGCATCGAAGTCGCGCGCAATGAGTCCCGCCGACGGCGACGCGCGCTTGATTTCGGCAATGAGCGCGCTTCCACGCTCGGCCTTCAGCGCGTCGAGAAAGCGCCGCCGTCCCGCGACGCTCGCCAACGCTCGCTCGCGGATCAATCCGTACGGCTCGCGTGCCATCTCTTCTTCGAGATGCAGCGCTTTCGCCGCATAGATCTTTTTGAGGACGTCGTTTTCAGCCATGTACCGCAAGCTCCTTGGCGCGTTCGTACGTGCGTAACGGTGCGCCTGATGCAAGCACCTCACGCGCGCGTTTCAGCGCCTGATGTAGGGTTTTGTCGATCTGGAGAGTGTGAAAGACGAGCGCCGCGTTGAGCGCGACGACGTCTGCGCGCGGCGAACGTTCGCCGCCGAGAATCGAAAGAAACGCATCGCGACAGGCGTCAACGCTTCCGCCGGTCATCGTTTCGAGTGACGTATTGATACCGAAGTCGCTCGGATCGATCGTCCACGAACGGCCGCCGGTCTCATCGAACGAATAGACGAGCGTTCGCGCGTCGCCGGCAACTTCGTCGATCCCGTTCTCACCATGCACGATTGCGCCGCGCTCGACTCCGAGCCCGCGCAAGACGTTTCCCATGATATCGAGCAGTTGTGCACGGGCAACGCCGACCACCTGCACGGTAGCCGAAGCGGGGTTCGTAAGGGGGCCGAGGACGTTGAAGACGGTGCGAACGCCGAGTTCGCGTCGAATCGGTGCGACGTTCTTCATCGCCGGGTGATAACGCGGCGCAAACATGAACGTAAAATTGGTGCCGCGCAACATTCGCGCGGCGCGATCCGGCGCAAGATCGAGCGGTAGCCCCGTCGCCTCGAGAACGTCGGCGCTGCCGCATGCGCTCGATGCAGCTCGATTACCGTGCTTGGCGACCGGGACACCGGCTGCTGCAACGACGAGCGCCGCCATCGTCGAGATGTTGATCGTGTTCGCGCCGTCGCCGCCGGTGCCGACGACATCGACGACCGTTTCCAATCCGTGGTCGACGTGCTCGCTGCGCTCGCGCATCGCGCGCGCCGCGCCGACGATTTCGTCGACGTCTTCACCCTTCGCGGCGAGTGCGACGAGCAGACCCGCCCCTTGAATCGTCGTGAATGAACCGTCCATGATCGCACCGATCAGTTCGGCGCTCTCGCTTTGCGTTAAATGCTCTCCGGCGATGAGCCGCCGCAGAAGCGTGCCGTAATGCATGGGCTATCAAAAACACACGGCGACCCGAAGGCGTTTCGGGTCGCCGTGTGTAGACGGAGGTTCTTTTAAACTACTACTGCGCAATTATCGAACGAGTTCGATGAGGGAGAGTTCCGCCGCATCGCCGTGACGGACGCGCGTCTTCGTGACGCGCGTGTAGCCACCCGAGCGGCCTTTGAGCGCCGGCGCGATCTGCTCGACAAGTTTCTTCGCGACCGCCGGTTCCGTGATGAACTCGGCGACCTGACGGCGCGAGTGAAGATCGCCCGTCATTGCGGTCGTGATCAAACGCTCGACGACCTTGCTGATTTCTTTCGCCTTGGTCGAGGTCGTTTCGATCTTCTCGTGCTTGAAGAACGACGTCGCGAGATTGCGCAGCAGAGCCTTACGGTGCCCATCCGTGCGCGAGAGACGTTTATACGCGATTTGGTGCGGCATTACTCCATTTCCCGATACGCCTATGACTGGCGCAGCGAGAGCCCCCTCTCTTCGAGAACTTGTTTGATTTCATCGAGCGACTTGCGTCCGAAGTTGCGCATCTTCATGATCTCGTCTTCCGTGAGATCGAGAAGTTCCGACACCTTCGAAATGCCTGCGCGCTTGAGGCAGTTGAACGAACGCACCGAGAGATTGAGCGTCTCGACCGGGATGTCCCATTCGTTCGGCGGCGCTTCGGGCAGCGGCTCTTCACGATTCGTGAATCCGACGAAGAGATCGAGCTGCTCTTGCATGATCGTCGCCGCAGTCGCGAGCGCATCATCCGGCGTGATCGAGCCGTTCGTTTCGATTTCGATCGTGAGACGGTCGAAATCGACGCTCTGACCGACGCGCGTGTCGTCAACGCTGAAGTTGACTTTGCGAATCGGCGAGAAGATCGAGTCGAGCGGAATGAGTCCGATCATGTGCTCGATGTTCCGCTGCTTGTCGGCCATGACGTAGCCGCGGCCCTTCTCGACGCCGATCTCCATTGACAGCTTCGCGTCTTTCGACGAAAGCGTCGCAAGGTGGTAGTTCGGATCGAGAATTTCGACATCGGCATCCGGCGCGATGTCCGCGGCGGTGACGTCCTTCGGTCCGGTGACCGAAAGATTCAGCACGCGCGGTTCGTCGCTGTTCAGCTTGACCGGCAAACCCTTGAGGTTGAGCATCAATGCGATCGTGTCTTCGACCATCCCGGGGATCGTCGAGAACTCGTGCAGCACACCGTCGATCTTCATGTACGTGACGGCTGCGCCCGGAATCGAGCTCAGCAGAATGCGACGCAGCGCGTTGCCGAGCGTGATACCGAACCCGCGCTCGAGCGGCTCAATTACGAATTTCGCGTAGTTCTCACGACGCTCGCGAACTTCAATCGCTGCGCCGGTTGGCGTTTCCAACGTGTTCATCTGTACGTTTCTGGTCCTTTGTTGCTGCTCAAGTTATCCGTCGGACCTGCCCCGCAGGCCCGGCGATCATACTCCCAGCAGCGGGCTGGTGTTTTTATCTACGAGCTACTAGCGGCTGTAGAATTCGACGATCAATTGTTCGTCGACCGGGGTGTCGATTTGTTCGCGCGACGGAAGCTGCAGAACTTTGCCGCTGTTGTCGGCATCGTTCCATTCGAGCCACTCCGGAGGACGGCGTGAACGCGCGACTTCGAGGTTCGCCTCGAAAACCGGCGCCTTCAGGCTGCGCTCACCGATCGAGATCACATCGCCGGGCTTCACGATGATCGACGGAACGTTGACGATCTTGCCGTTCAAGCGGAAGTGGCGGTGCGTCACGAGCTGACGCGCTTGCGCGCGGCTCGTCGCAAGGTTCAGGCGATAGATGACGTTGTCGAGACGGCGTTCCAGCAGTTGCAAGAACGTGCGGCCGGTTTGTCCGGGAACGCGCGCTGCCTCGCGGAAATAGTTCTCGAATTGCGTCTCGTGCACGCCGTAGTAGCGGCGCATCTTCTGCTTCTCACGAAGCTGACGGCCGTACTCAGAAATCTTCTGGCGCGTTTTACCGGCGGTCTTTTGACCCGGCGCGGTACCGCGGCGTTCGACCGCGCACTTTTTGCTCAGGCAGCGGTCGCCCTTGAGGAACAGTTTGATCTTTTCACCGGTCTTACTCGCAGCCGTTTCACGACGGCACAGACGGCAGACAGGTCCAATATATCGCGACATCTAGTCTCTCTTCAGATTACACGCGGCGCCGCTTCGGCGGGCGGCAACCGTTATGCGGAATGGGCGTAACGTCTTTGATCATCGTGATCTCGAGGCCGGCGGCTTGCAGCGAACGAATCGCGGCTTCGCGTCCGGCGCCAGGGCCTTTGACGAGCACTTCGGTGCTCTTCATGCCATGATCCATCGCTTTCCGCGCGGCAGATTCTGCAGCCATCTGCGCAGCGAACGGCGTCGACTTCTTCGAACCTTTGAAGCCGAGATTGCCGGCTGAGGCCCATGAAATGACGTTTCCGTGCGGATCGGTGATCGTGACGATCGTATTGTTGAACGACGCGTGCACGTGAGCAACGCCCGATTGGACGTTCTTAACTTCACGCTTCTTGCGCGTCTTCGTTTGCTTCTTGGCAGCCAAAATAACTCCGAACCTTTTTCCTAAACTCCAAACGATGAAGCTGTCGTCGCCTCGACCGGTGCAGTCTCGCTCGCGCGAAAGGCCCGATTTCCATACGACAGCCTCGGCGACGGGCTGAAGGCGCTCACCGGAGCGCGGAACCGCGTGCGCCGTTGAAGAGAGAGGACGGCGCCAAGCCGGTATCTTACCGCACGGTAGGGGGCCGGGTCAACACCGATAGGCGGAACGCAAGACCCCTCCACTTCCATTATACCGGCCGGTGGCGGGCTTGCGGCAAGCCCACCGGGCCATCCGATAATCGCCCAACCTATGACAGAGCACGAAGTAGCCATCGCCGGCGCAGGCCCAACCGGGCTCATGCTGGCGGGCGGACTAGCATTGGCGGGCGTCGACGTTGCCATCGTCGAGCGTCGCACCAGCCAGGATCTCACGGGCCAGCGCGCCGGCGGCCTGAACGCGCGCACCATCGAGGTGTTCGATCAGCGCGGAATCGCCGAGCGATTCCTCGCTGAAGGACAAGTCCATTAAAAGACCGGCTTCGCCTGGATCCATTTGAACATCAGCGACGCGCTCACGCGGCACAACTATGTACTCGGGCTGTGGCAGAAGCACGTCGAGCGCATATTGGCAGGCTGGATCGACGAGCTGGCGGTGCCGATCTATCGCGGGCGCGACGTGACCGGTCTTGCTCAGGACGCAGCCGGGGTCGACGTCAAGCTGGCCGACGGTCAGGCGCTGCGTGCGCAGTATGACGTCGGGTGCGACGGGGGCCGCAGTTTAGTGCGGAACGCCGCCGGTTTCGACTTCCCCGGTTGGGGGCCGACATCCAGCATCCTGATTGCCGAAGTCCAACTAAACGACGAGCCGGAATGGGGCACCCATCACGATGCCTTCGGCATTCACGGTTTTGGAAAGCCCGAGCATGGCGGCCCAGTGCGCGTCATGGTGACCGAACAGCATCTCGGATCGGCACGGGAACCAACCCTTCACGATCTTCGCGAGGCGCTCATCGCGGTACGCGGGACCGACCACGGCGTGCACCGTGCAACCTCGATCTCCAGATTCAACGATATGTGCCGGCAGGCGGCATCCTACCGCGAAAGGCGAGTGCTATTGGCCGGCGATGCGGCGCACGTGCATCCGCCGGTCGGCGGCCAGGGGCTCACTTGGGGGTGCAAGATGCAGTAAATCTCGGCTGGAAACTAGCGCAAGTCGTAAAGCAGACCTCACCCGATCGCCTTCTCGACACGTACCATGCAGAGCGCCATCCGGTTGGCGCGCGCGTTTTACGCAACGCGATGGCGCAAAGTGCCGCATTGCGCCGCGCGGACGAGCAGCTCGATGCGTTGCGCGACACGCTCTCCCAGCTCCTGAACATGGATGAGCCTCGCCGGCGATTCGGCGCAATGATGTTAGGTCTGGATATCCGCTACGATCTCGGCGAGGGACACCCGTTACTCGGGCGCCGGATGCCCGACCTGGACATAAGGACGGTGAACGGCATCCAGCGCGTTTTTGCGCTGTTGCACCGGGCGAAGCCGGTGTTACTGAATCTCGGCGATGCGAACCGCTTCGACATCCGAGCGTCGCATGACCGCGTTGACGTGGTCGACGCGAAGTACGACGGAACATGGGAGCTTCCGGTGCTCGGTACTGTTCCGGCGCCAAAGGCGGTGTTAATCCGTCCCGACGGGCACGTCGCATGGGTCGACGAGCCCAACCACGCCGTCAAACTCACTCAGGCGCTGGCGACGTGGTTCGGAATACCGGCTGCGGTCTAGCGGTTAGGCGGTAGCGGGCGCGGGCTGCTTCGCGAGATGAAGCACGTCCGAAGTGTTGCTGCGAACTTGCGCGCACAGCGCTGCATCTTCCGCGATTGACTGACCATACGACGGAATCATCTCTTTGAGTTTGCCGGCCCAGCCCGCAAATTCGTTCTTGTACAATCGCCCCATGACGTCAAGCATGACGGCCACCGCAACGGATGCGCCCGGTGAAGCACCGAGGACCGCTGCGATCGATCCATCCGCTGCCGAGACGACTTCGGTTCCGAACTGGAGCTTGCCACCCGACTTCTCGTCCGGCATGATGACCTGCACGCGCTGCCCGGCGACGATGAACTGCCAGTCGTCGGGATTCGCGTTCGGAAAATAATCGCGCAACGCTTCGTATTTGGCTTCCTTCGATTCGAGCACTTGACCGATCAGGTATTTCGTCAAATCGAAGTTGTCACGTCCGACTGCGAGCAGCGGGCCGACGTTGTCCGTCTTCACCGACGTAAAGAGATCGGCGAGCGAACCGTGCTTGAGGAACTTCGTCGAAAATCCGGCGTACGGTCCGAACAGCATCGAACGTTTTCCGTCAACGTAACGCGTATCGAGGTGCGGCACCGACATCGGCGGGGCGCCGACCGAAGCTTTTCCGTACACTTTTGCGAGATGACGATCGACGACCGATTGATCGTCGCAACGCAAAAAAATACCGCTGACGGGAAATCCACCGAAACCCTTGCCTTCGTCGATGCCGGATTTTTGCAGCAGCGGTAATGCGCCTCCGCCCGCGCCGAGAAACACGGTCTTCGCGATGATGTCGCGCGTTTGACCGGTTTTCTCGGCTTTAACGCTGACGAGCCAGCCATCCCAACGGCGTTTCAAATCGGTAACACGGTGTGAATACGAGATCGCAACATCCGGCTGCGTCGAGAGATGCTTGAGCAATCCGCGTGTGACGGCGCCGTAGTCGACGTCGGTTCCGGTAAGCATGCGCGTTCCCGCCACACGCTGGTTCGGATCGCGGCCTTCCATGATCAACGGCATCCATTGCTCGAGCATGGCCGGATCTTCGCTGTATTCCATGCCTGCGAAACAATGGTGGGCGCTCATCGCTTCGTAACGCTTACGCAGAAACGCAACGTTATCGTCGCCCCAAACGAAACTGATGTGTGGCACGTCGTGAATGAACGACTCGGGCGTGCCCATCGAGCCTTTACGCACCATGTGCGCCCAGAACTGACGCGAGAGATCGAACTGCGTGTTGACCTTGAGCGCGCGATCGATCGTGACGCTGCCGTCGGATTTCTGCGGCGTGTAGTTTAGTTCGCAGAGCGCGGCGTGGCCGGTGCCGGCATTATTCCAGGCGTTGGAGCTCTCCTCGGCAGGCTCCGGCAGCGTCTCGAGGATCTCGAGACTGGTTTCGGGCGACACTTCCTTCATCATTGCGGCAAGCGTTGCGCTCATGATTCCGGCGCCCACGAGAACGAGGTCGGTGCGTTGTTCGGACATAGTCAAAACCTACACTACCCCGGAGGCCCGGGGGCTTGACAATAACTTCTCCGGCAGGCGCTAAAACAAAGAGTCCGGCCGTAGCCGGACTCCTTAGCAAACAAGGTACCCGTTGCGGCTAAAACCTAATGCCGAACCCTACGAAGGCGCCGTTCATGCTGTAGTCGCTCGGCGCGTTCGTCTTGTTCTTGCCGCTGATGCCCATGTAGCCGAAGTCGATGAAGATCGGGCTGGGCCGCAGCAAGAGCGTACCGCCGATCTGGTACTTCAAGACGTTGTACGCAAGCGTGTAGCCCAGACCGGTGCCCGGATCTGTGTATCCGCCTTTGGCGTTCGGATAATACCAAGCGCTCCCGTAGATTGAGACCGGGCGGTCGAGATCGGGGAGCTTTTCGGCACCGAAGCCAACGGCTTGCTGCTGCGGGTAACCGTAGTTTCCGGTGCGGAACAGGTAGCCGACGCCGACGTAGATGCGCGGTTCGGCGACGCGTATCCCTAAACGCCAGTCGAAATCGTTGTCCCGAACCGTGAACGCCGGCACTTGTGTTTGCCCCGTCTGACCGACCGTCGTCACGTTGCAATCAGTCGACGAAACGGGAGGCGCAAACCTGCTGCAATTGTGCGGATAAGCGTATTGCTCCCACGAGCCTTCGACCATCCACGGAAGTTTGAACGCGTTGAATTCGAAGCCGCCGCGAGCCGCCCACGACCCGGTACCGGTGTTGCCGGGACTGAATTCGTTGTAGACCTTCGGCGAGAAAATGTAGTCGCCCGCGAGCCAGACTTCGTTGTAGCGCGTCGGCACGGGTGTCGGTGTCGGTACGATCGTCGGCGCAGTCGTTGGAGCTTCGGTCGGCGGCGCAGTCGGCGGCGGCGTCGGCGGAAGGTACCGCACGACGACGACTTGTTTGTCGGGAACCCACTGCACGTAGGCGCCCATGCCTTCGGAAATCACGCGAACCGGAACGAGGAGCGTTCCCTGATAGATCGTCGGCGGCACGTCGAGTGGACGCGTTTCACCGTTAATCACGACTTCGGGACGTCCGACCGTTACGCGAACTTCCGATCCGGGTTTGGTGACGGTTACCGTTTTCGTTGCGGAATTAAACGACACGGTCGCACCCATCTGCTCGAACATCGAGCGTAATGGAATGAGTATGGTGCCGCCGCGCACCAGTGCAGCAAGAACGCGTCCTCGCCGTAAGACGTCCGGCTTGCTGTATACGTGGTGGTCGTTGAAGAGAATCGGGATCTGACCTGAGGGTGGACTTCCGAAGTTCGCCGCGGGCGCATTGTCGGCTTGCGCAATTGCAGCTGGTCCAGTGTTCCGCTGCACTTGCGGCGTCGTCGGAGCCGCCACCGCGGTGAGCCCGCAGCATGCCGCAACCAGTGCCGCCAGAGCTCCGGTGCTCAGTCGTTTCACTACAGACCCTCCTAAGGCTTTATTGTCCGTTCGAGCAATTCAAGTTGCTCCGTCTTCAAAATACAAAATACACTTTGAGGTTTCCAAAGAGAAAGAGCCCGGCCGCAGCCAGGCTCCTTATCCGAGATATCAGTTCTTGTTTTAGAACTTGATACCGAGACCCACGTACGGTCCATTCATCGTGAAATCGGATGGCGCGTTGGTCTTGTTCTTTCCGCTATTGCCCATCCAGCCGAGATCCAGGAAGACGGGGCTCTTGCCGAAGGCAACAGTGCCGCCGATCTGATACTTCAACAGGTTGTAAGCGAGCGAGTAGCCGATGCCCGTTCCCGGGTCCGTGTAGCTGCCCTTCATGTTCGGGAAGTAATACACGCTGCCGTAGAGCGAGAACGGCTGGTTGAGGTCCGGCAGCTTTTCAGCACCGAAACCAAAACCGGTTTCACGCGGATAGCCGTAGTTGTTCGAACGCCAGATGTATCCGACGCCGATGTAGATGCGCGGGTCAGCGACCTTCAATCCGAGACGGACGTCGAAATCGCTGTCGCGCGCAGTGAACGCCGGCACTTGCACTTGTCCGGTTTGTCCGATCGTCGTGACGTTACAGTCGGTCGACGAAACAGGCGGCGCGTACGTGCTGCAATTGTGCGGATATTGGTATTGCTCGAACGTGCCCTCGAGCATCCACGGGAGATTCAACGCGTCGAATTCGATCGCGCCGCGGACTGCATACGAACTCTTACCGGTGTTGCCCGGGCTGAATTCGTTGTAGACCTTCGGCGAGAAGATGTAGTCGCCCGCGATGAAGATGTCCTTATACGGCGTTGCTACCGGTGCCGGTGTGGGCGTTGGTGCAACCGTCGGCGCAGTCGTCGGAGCCTCGGTCGGAGGTGCGGACGGCGGCGGCGTCGGCGGCAGATAGCGCACGACAACGACTTGTTTGTCGGGAACCCATTGCACGTAGGCGCCCATGCCTTCGGAAATCACGCGAACCGGAACGAGGACACTGCCCTGATAAATCATCGGCGGCACGTCGAGCGGACGTGTTTCGCCGTTGATGATAACTTCGGGCTTGCCAACCGTTACGCGAACTTCCGAACCGGGTTTGCTGACCGTGACGGTCTTCGAACCGGAATTATAGGAAACCGTCGCACCCATTTGCTCGAACATCGAGCGCAACGGAATGAGAACGGTGCCACCACGCACGAGTGCAGCGAGCACGCGTCCCTGTTTGAGAACGTCAGGCTTGCTGTATACGTGGTGATCGTTGAAGAGAATCGGGATTTGACCTGACGGCGGGGTTCCGAAGTTCGCCGCGGGCGCATTGCCGGCTTGAGCAACTACAGCTTGTCCAATGTTTCTCTGCAGTTGCGTCGTCGGCGCTGCCACCGCGGTGAGCCCACAGCTGGCCGCAACGAGTGCTGCCAGGACCCCGGTGCTCAGTCGTTTCACTAAAAAACCTCCTTAGGTTTTTGGTTCATGTGGTAGCGCAATTCGCTACCAACTCTTATAACGTCGGAGCCGGTTACTTGGTTCCCATGCAATAAGAGAACGTGAACTTTATTTCCCGGGTGCTTGGCGCGGTAAACGCCAGATCCACACTGAACCGATTAAGATTTCGATACACGCTAGGCCGAAAGCACCACGCGGCCCCACAGCGCTCGTTAAGATCCCCATGCGTGCTAAGACAAATGTTGTTAGTGCGGGTGCTATGATTTGCGGCCCGACGACTGCGACGTTCCAAATCGCCATCGTTGTCGCAAGCGCACCGGGCGGCAACAGCCGGCATGCAAACGCCCAGTCCGCGCAGAGAAAAATTCCCCAGCCGATGCCGGCGATTGCAATAGCGACCGGTATCGGTGTGAGACCCGTAACGAGCGCGAGCGCCGCAATACTGAGTGCGAGAATTCCGCCGCCTACGGTGACGACGATCCGCTCGTCGATTCGATCCGCCGGCTTTGCAGCAATCGATGCGCCGATCGCACCGACAAGCGTGAAGAGCAGCACGCAAATACCGCTGGCGGTCGTTGCGTCGAACGCGAAGTGCGCCGGCAGCGCATTCTTCACGTAGAAGAAAAAATAGCCGAGTAGCGTGTAAAAGCCGACGTAGACCAGCGCGCGCGAAATGAAGAGGTCGATCAGCGGTCGCGTCACGCGCAGCGGCTCGTGTGCGGGCAGCGGTTGCAACGCAACGCGGCGCAAAAGAGCGACGGTGACGGCGCACGACACGAGCAGTAGCGCCGCGATCGTTACGGCGAGTGGAATCGTATTGCCGAGGAGTGTCGCAAGAATCGCACCCGCCGCGTTGCCGCCGCTTTGCATCGCCGCCATCCATCCCGACGCGACGCCGATCCGCGATGCGGGAACGACATCCGGAAGAATCGCTTGATACGGGCCGATCGCGCAGTTCATTGCGGCTTGCAGCACGATGAAGGCGAGCGCAAACGTTAGCGGCGACGGCGCGGCATAAAAGCCAATTAGTGCGGCGGCCGCGACGATTGCTCCGATGGCGTAAAATGCGATTCGCTTATCGCCCGCGCGACGTAGCCGGTCGGAAAACGGGCCGACGGCAAGCTGAACGATGGCGGCCGCGATTGCGCCGGCCGTGGAAACACCGCCGTAGAGCGCAAGCGCCGATGCGCCGCCCAACTGCAACGAACGCGCTTGCAACGAAATCCCGAGCACCGCACCCCACGCAAGTTGAATGCCGAACCACAGCGCGGTCAGCAGTGCCGGGTGGACCGCACGGACCTTACTCGTGGTTGATTGCGTAGCGATACTCATCGACGGTATCCGCGTCAAAGGCGAGCTCAGGAGCGCTATTCTGCACCGCGATAACATCCATGTCGAGGACCTTTCGAGCGCGTGCCTCGAGCTCTCCGATCGACAATTGTTTCAAGGCGAATCTCAGCAATAGCATCGGACCGGCAATCGTCGCCATGCGCCACGGCGCTTTTCGCGCATCGAACAACGTTGTTGCGAACGATCGAATGCGCGCCGTTCCACCGGCTGGGATATGAAACACGCCGCCGTTCACGACGCACTTACCCGCGAGCGTGATCCCGAACGGCGGCGCGCCGGGAAAACGCCGCGCGAATGCATCGATCTCCGTGAGCGGCATCGCAAGCGTGTCGCGTGGGACGCGTTCGAGGAACGACGTTATCGCGGTCGCCGTGATATACGGCATGTCGCACGTGAGGTAGAGCAGCGGCTCGCCGTCGACCGGCCATGCGGCGAGCGCGCTGATGACGTTCTTTGCGCCGGTGCCTGCGTCGTCAAGGACCTTCTCAACCCGCCCGTCGACGGAACGCCGCACGTCGCCGTTTCCGACGACGGCTATGCGCTCGAAGCCGGCATCGCGCAACGAGGCAATCGTGCGATCCAGCATCGTCCAGCCGCGCACGTGAGCGAGTGCTTTTACGCGAGTTCCTGCGAGTGCCGCGTATTCTCGGTCGATAGGGCCGCCCGCAGTAATAACCGCCTTCATTCGGTCTGGTCGAAGAGCGAGAGCGCTTGGGGCATCGGTTCGACTTGCGGCGGCTGCGCGAGCGCTTCTTCCCAGATCATGCCGAACCGTTCGCGAAGAAGTTCTTCCAACATCTCGGCGTTGCGCGGCGCGTTGCCGCGCGCGTGGTTGTTAAAGAACGCATAACTCTCTTTAACCTGCGCATCGATCTCCGCGAGACGGTCGGTCCACGGCACGAGCTCTTCGGGTCTATAGAGGTATTGATAACGCGTTACGTTCGTGCCGGTCCACCACGTTTTAGTGTTTCGTCCGTGAAACCGTACGTAGCCGATCGGCCCGGTCGCGTCGGAGGACGCATGCGGAAGTCCCTCGAGATGCGGCAGATCGACATTGCACAGCGAAACGCCGTTCTCGCTCAGAAGCTGCTCCGTCTCATCGTTCTGCCATTCGGTGTTTCGAAATTCGACGACGACCGGCAACGACTCGAACGCTCCGATTGCACGGAGCAGATAATGCTCGTTCGTCGGCGTACGTTTGAAGCCGTTGGGGAACTGAAGCAAGACGCATGCGAGTTTGCCGCTCTCACGAATTGGTTGAATGACGTCGGCGAGTAATCGCGCATCGTCATGAATGTTCGCGTTTGTGTCGGGGGCGTGCGTGACGGTTTGCGGCGCCTTGAAGCTAAAGCGGAACTTCGGCGGGGTGCGTTTGTTGAGCGAAGCAATCGTATTCAGCGACGGAATCCCATAGTAGCTCGAATCGATTTCGACAGCCGTGAAGCGCGACGTATAGTAGCGCAGCATCTCGGCCGGCTTGGTCGCAGGCGGGTAGAACGGCCCAACCCAGTCTTTATATGAATAGCCGCACGTCCCAACAAATATCACGAGGCCCGGCATTTGCCGGGCCTCGTTTAACTTACTTCAAAGTGGCCTTCGGGCTACTTTGAGTTTGCCTACTTCTTGGTAACCTTCTTCTTGCCGGCCACGGTGCGTTTGGGACCCTTACGCGTGCGAGCGTTGGTTTTCGTACGCTGACCGCGAACCGGGAGGCCGCGGCGGTGACGGAGGCCGCGGTAGCAGCCGATGTCCATCAGGCGCTTGATGTTGCCCTGGACTTCACGGCGCAGATCGCCTTCGACGCGCAGCTGAAGCGTGTCGATCGCGTCGCGCAGACGCTTCTCGTCATCTTCCGTGAGGTCTTTGACGCGCGTGTCGGGGTTGATGCCCGTCTGCGCGAGCATGTTCTTGGCGGTCGTCGGACCAATACCGTAAATATAGGTCAGACCGATTTCGATGCGCTTCTCGCGCGGCAGATCGATACCAGCAATACGGGCCATGATTATCCTTGCACCTGTTTATGTTTGGGATTGACGTTGCAGATCACGCGCACTTTGCCTTCGCGGCGAATGACCTTGCAGGCCTCACAAATTTTCTTAACCGACGGACGAACTTTCATTTTTCTTCTAGCCTTACTTATACCGGTATGTGATTCTGCCGTGTGATAAATCATACGGCGAGAGCTCGACCAGCACGCGGTCCCCGGGGAGAATACGGATGTAGTTCATCCGGATTTTGCCCGAAACGTGGGCCAGCACTCGATGGCCGTTGGCGAGCTCGACGCGGAACATTGCGTTCGGCAGCGGCTCGACAATCGTCCCTTCGACCTCGATCGCCTCTTCCTTAAGCGTCGCGGCCTTTGCAGCTTTGTCCGAGTTCTTCCGCGCCCGTTGCGGGCGGCGTCCTCCTCGGCGTGCCACTATTTTGTGACTCCAAGCTCAATCAAGCAACAGCTTCCTCTTTCGGCCGGTACCTTTCGACGTCCCGGTGCTCACCGAAGCCCCGGAGCGTCAGGATCTTCGGACCGTCATCAGTTACGGCGATCGTATGCTCGAAGTGCGCTGCGAGTTTACCATCTGCCGTGACGACTGTCCAGCCGTCCTTGAGGATCTCGACCTGATAGTCGCCTTCAGTAATCATCGGTTCGATCGCCAAAACCAGGCCCGGACGCAGCAACACACCGGTTCCCGGCTTGCCGTAGTTCGGTACCTGCGGCTCTTCATGCATCTCAGTCCCCACGCCGTGGCCGACCAGTTCGCGCACGACGCCGTAGCCCTGGCTCTCAGCATGCTTCTGCACCGCGGCCCCAATATCGCCGACGTGGTTGCCGCGCTGCATTTGCGCAATCCCCACCATGAGGCACTCCTGAGTAACCTCGAGCAGGCGCGCTGCCTCGCGCGAGATATTGCCGATCGGCACGGTCACGGCGCTGTCGCTGACGTAGCCCTCGAACGTCGTACCGATATCGATCGAGAGCAGATCGCCCTCTTTTAACACGCGGTCGTTCGGAATGCCGTGCACGACTTCGTCGTTTACCGACGCGCAAATCGACGCCGTGTAGCCGTGATAACCCTTGAACGTCGGAATGCCGCCGAGTTCGCGAATGCCCTTTTCGGCCATTTCATCGAGATACGCCGTGGTGATTCCAGGGCGCGCCGCTTTCATCAAGCCGGTCAGCACCTTCGAGGTGATCTTTCCACTGCGGCGCATCGTTTCGATCTCGCGCGGAGATTTCAAGGTAACCATTAGTGCGCGTGCTCTACCCCGATAGCGTGAAGCAGTTCATGCGTCACGTCTTCGACGATCTGGGTCGCGTCGATTGCGACGAGGCGGCCGCCGTTCTTGTAATACGCGACAAGCGGCATCGTCTGCGCTTCGAACACATCAAGGCGCTTGCGAATCGTCTCCGGCTTATCATCTTCACGCTGAACCAATGGTCCGCCGTCTTCGTCGTCGATGCCGGCGACTTTCGGCGGATTGAACTTGTCGTGATAGACGCGTCCCGTGCGCGGATTAGTCCAGCGGCCGAGCATTCGCTCTTCGAGCAGCGACCGCGAAATTTCGAAGTACACCGCGCTGGGCAATCCGCGGCCGCGCGATTGCAGGAGCGCATCGAGCGCTTCCGCTTGCGCGACGGTACGCGGAAAACCGTCGAAGAGCAGGCCCGCGTCATCGCGCAGTTCGCCTTCGACCATCTTGATGATCAACTCGTCGGGAACGAGCTCGCCGCGCTTCATGAAGCCTTCGGCGGCCTTGCCCAACTCTGTGCCCTCATTGCGATGTTCGCGCAACAAGTCGCCCGTCGAGATCTGGCGATAGCCGAAACGCTTCACCAGAATCTGCGCCTGCGTCCCTTTGCCTGCGCCGGGACCGCCGAGCAACACGATGTCGCGAAGCATCAGCGCTTGATGAACCCGCGATAATCGCGCATTGCAAGACGCGCTTCGATCTGCGTGATTGTGTCGAGCGCGACGCCCACGACGATCAGCAACGACGTCGATCCGAGATAGAACGTCGTCACGGAGAGGCCGCGTTGCAATGCGCCCGGAAGCACGGCGAGCAAACCGAGGAAGATCGCGGCTGCGGTCGTGAGACGCATCAGAATCTTGTTCAAGTAGTCGACCGTCGGTTGTCCCGGACGAATGCCCGGAATGAACGCGCCCGTCTTCTTCAGGTTATCCGCAACGTCGCGCGTATTGATTACGATCGAGCTGTAGAAGAACGTGAAGATCACGACCAAGAAGAAATACGCAAGGTTGTAGACGACGCCGCTCGGCGCGAACCACACGTTGAGCGATTCGGAAAGCGCCGCGATGTTCGTCGGGAACTCGATCGGGCCGACGAGATGTAGCCAGGTCGACTGCACGCCTTGGTGGCCCGAGAACCACGAGAGCGCCTGCTGGGGCAGCAACAGAATCGAGATTGCAAAGATGATCGAGATTACGCCCGCGTTGTTCAAGCGCAATGGAATGTAGGTCGAACGGCCGGCAAACATCTTGCGGCCGACGACGCGACGCGCCTGTTGCACCGGAACGCGCCGCTGCCCTTGATACATGAAGATGATGCCGATAATGACCGCGATTGCGACCAAGATGTAGAGCACCAAGTTGAGCAGCGACTCGCCGCCCTGCGCCGCGCTCGAGTACGTCTGCGCGACGTACGTCGGGTAACGCAACACGATACCGATAAAGATGATCAGTGAAACGCCGTTGCCGATGCCCTTGTCGGTGATCTGCTCGCCGAGCCACATCAGGAAGAGCGTGCCCGCAACGAGTGCGACGATCGCGAAGAGCTGGAATAAGAACGACGTGTCGTAGAACACGCCCGACACTCGCATGGCGTTCGTCATGAACGTGCCTTGCAGAATCGCAAGCACGATCGTCAGCCAGCGGGTGTACTGGCTGATCTTCTTACGGCCTTCCTCGCCGCCTTTTTTCGCCATCTCTTCGAGCTGTGGTAAGACGACGGTCATCAACTGCATGATGATCGATGCGTTGATGTACGGCGTGATCCCCATTGAGATGATCGAGAGCTTTTGGAGTGCGCCGCCGGAGAGGAAGCCGAGCAGGTTGTAAAATGCGCCGCCTTTGAGCACTTGCTGCCAGGCTTGCTCGTTCACGTTCGGAAGCTGGACGTGAATCATGAACACGAACCAGGCAAACGCGAAGAGCACGAAACCGACGCGTTTGCGGATCTCCGGAACTAAGAGCGCTGCTCTTAGATTGTCAAACACTAGGCTTCGCCTTGCGTCGATTGTGCGGGCAGCTGCGCGCCGGAAGCAGTAAGCGCTTCGCGCGCGCTCGCTGAGAACACGATGTCGCGGAACTTGAGTCCCTGTGGAATCGTCTTGCCGTTCTTCGCGCCGCCGAGAATTTTCACACCGTCCTCGGAATTCTTCAGGATGCCGCGCGCAATCAGCGATTCGGGCGAGACTTCGACCGAAGCATCCCAACCGTCGAGTTGGTGGAGATTCACGACCGCATAGCGCGAGCGGAAGTGACCGATGTCGCGCGCCTTTTGCGAATAGCCGCGACGATGCGGAAGACGACGCGCCCAGGGCGTCTGTCCGCCTTCGAATGCCGGACCTTTACCGCCGCCGGAACGGACGGTCTGACCTTTGCCGCCTTCGCCGCCGGTCTTGACCATGCCCGAACCGTGGCCGCGACCGATGCGTTGACGCTTCGGCCACGAGCCTTTCGCGGGTTTGAGTGCACCGAGCGTCAATCCGCCCGTGCTCGCAGCTGCCTTCGCGCTGGACTTTGCGCTAGCCGCCTTCTTCGTCGTCTTCTTCTCTGCCATGATTCTTTCTCTGGTTAAAGTACTGAGTAAGTACCTACGCTGCGAAGATGTCTTTGACGGTCTTACCGCGCAGCGTCGCGACTTGTTCGGCCGTCTTGAGTGAACGCAGCGCTTCGATCGTTGCGAGCACGACGTTGATCGGATTGTTCGTTCCGAGCGACTTCGTCAGAATGTCGTGAATGCCGGCGAGTTCCAGCACCGCGCGCATCGAGCCGCCGGCGATAACGCCGGTACCAGGCGCAGCGGGCTTGAGCAGAACCTTCGCCGATCCGACCGTCATGTTGACTTGATGCGGAATGGTCTTCTCGACCATCGGCACGGTCACGAGACTCTTCTTCGCCTGTTCGACCGCCTTGCGGATCGCTTCGGGCACTTCGCCGGCTTTGCCGATGGCAAAACCGACTTTGCCCTTGCGATCGCCGACGACGACGAGCGCACTGAAGCTAAAGCGCTTACCGCCCTTGACGACCTTCGCAACGCGGTTCACGCGCACGACGGTTTCTTCGAATCCACTGTTGTCGCGTTCGCGACCACCACCACGATATTGCATTAGAAGTTCAGCCCCGCTTCACGCGCCGCATCGGCGAGTGCTTGCACGCGTCCGTGATATTTGTATCCGCCGCGATCGAACACGACGTCGCTGATGCCGGCGGCCTTCGCCTTCGCAGCGATCGCTGCGCCGACGGCTTTCGCCGCATCGGTATTGGTGTTCGAACCGAGCGAATCGGACACCGATTTGTCGCGCGTCGAAGCTGCGAGGATCGTGTGACCCTTCGCATCGTCGACGAGCGTCGCGTAGATGTGGTGCAGCGTACGCCGCACCATCAACCGCGGACACTCCGGCGTTCCGGTGACCTTCTTGCGCAGGCGTTGATGACGCGCTTGACGCTGGGTCTCCTTGGAGAGGCGCGCCATTACTTCTTACCTGCCTTTCCGGCCTTACCGAGTTTCTTGCGAATGACTTCGCCTGCATAACGAACGCCTTTGCCTTTGTACGGCTCGGGCGGACGCAGCGAGCGAATCTCCGCGGCGACTTGACCGACTTGTTGCTTGTCGATGCCGTCGACGTGAATTTTGTTCGTGCCTTCAACCGAGAGCGTGATGCCCTGCGGCGGATCGAACACGACCGGATGCGAGTAGCCGAGGCTCAGGTTCAGTTTCTCGCCCGTCTTAGCGGCACGAAAACCGACGCCCTGAATCTCGAGGCTCTTGCGGAAGCCTTTGCTCACGCCTTCGACCATGTTGTTGATGAGCGTGCGCGTCAAACCGTGGGCGGACCGATGCGGCTTCGCATCGCCCTTGCGCTCCACGACCACTTTGCCGTCTTCAAGTTTGACGTCGACGACTTGTTTGAGGATGTGGCTGCGCAGCTCGCCCTTCGGACCTTTGACGACGACTTCACCGTCGTTGAGCGTGATGTTGACGCCGTTCGGAACGGCGATCGGCAATTTACCAATGCGTGACATGTTCGATTACCACACGTACGCGAGGACTTCACCGCCGACACCGAGCTTCTTAGCTCGCTTGCCGGACATGATGCCCTGCGGAGTTGACATGATGACGAGACCAAGACCGCCGAGCACGCGCGGGATCTCCGTCTTGCCCGTGTAGACGCGCAAGCCGGGACGCGAAATGCGGCGCAGGCCGGTGATGATCTTCTCTTTTTCCGGACCGTACTTGAGTTTGATCCGGATCGTACCTTGCGGACCTTCTTGCACGCGCTCGAAATCCTCGATGAAGCCTTCATCTTTGAGGATTTGCGAGATTGCCGCTTTCATGCGCGACGCCGGAACGTCGACCGTCTTGTGGTTGGCCGTGTTCGCATTGCGAATGCGCGTCAGGAGGTCCGCGACGGGATCGGTGATTGCTGCCATTTCTCGTCTCGCTCCTTACCAGCTCGCCTTAGTCACGCCGGGAACGACGCCCTTGTGCGCGTTCTCGCGGAAGCAGATGCGGCACATGGCAAACTTGCGCAGATATCCGCGCGGACGTCCGCACAACTTGCAACGGTTGTGTGCACGCACGCCGAATTTCGGCGAACGGTTCGCTTTGACGATCATGCTGGTTTTTGCCATTATGCGTTACCCTTTCGCAGCGGCAGTCCCATCGCGGTGAGGAACTCGCTCGCTTCTTCATCCGACTTCGCGGTCGTGACGATCGTAATGTCCATGCCGCGCGTCTTGTCGACCTTATCGAAGTTGATCTCCGGAAAGACGAGCTGTTCGCGCAAGCCCATGTTGTAGTTGCCGCGTCCGTCGAACGATTTCGGCGGAAGACCACGGAAGTCGCGGATACGCGGAAGCACGATGTTGAAGAGCTTGTCGAGGAAGATGTACATGCGGTCGCCGCGGAGCGTGACCTTGGCACCGATGTTCATGCCTTCGCGCAGCTTGAACGCCGCGATCGACTTCTTCGCTTTCGTCACGACCGGCTTCTGACCGCTGATCGTCGCCAGTTCGGCAACCGCCGCATCCAGCGCCTTTGCGTTGACGATCGCATCACCAACGGACATGTTGATGACGACCTTCTCCAACTTCGGGATCTGGTTGACGTTCCTATAACCGAACTTATCCTGCAGTCGCTTGCGGACGTCGCTCTGATATTTTTCTTTCAAACGCGTTGCCACGTGACTATGCTCCCTTTGCCGATTCGCGCGCCGGCTCGTTGCACTTCACGCACACGCGGTGCGCGATGCCGTCCGGCGTACGCCCGTGACGCAAACGCGTGGGCGTTTTGCACTTCTCGCACACGTACTGCAGCGCCGAGATCGGCAGCGGATTCTCTTTCTCGATGATGCCGCCGCTTTGAGCCGCACCCATGTTGCCGCCCTGTTGACCCTGCTTCGTGTGACGCTTGACGATGTTCAGCCCTTCGACCGTTGCCATGCCGGCATCCGGGAACACGGCCTTGACCGTGCCGCGCTTGCCTTTTTCTTTACCGCGACGAATCATCACGGTGTCGCCTTTAACGATGGTCGCTTTCGCCATGTTAGAGGACCTCCGGTGCGAGCGAGGCGATCTTCAGGAAACCGCGGTCGCGCAGTTCGCGCATGACCGGTCCGAACACGCGCGTGCCGCGCGGATCGAGATTGTCCTTGTCGCCCTTGATGATGACGCAGGCGTTGTCGTCGCAACGGACGACCGAACCGTCCGCGCGGCGAATCGGCGCGGACGTGCGCACGATCACAGCCTTCACGACTTGGCCCTTCTTGACGGCCGCACCGGGAATGGCGCTCTTCACCGTGCCCACGACGATGTCACCGACGTGCGCGTAGTTATGACGGCTTCCGCCGCTGATGTGGATCACCAGCAGTTCGCGGGCGCCCGAGTTGTCGGCCACTTTGAGCCGTGTTTCTTGCTGAATCATCGTTTAATTACTTCGCTCGCTCGACGATCTCGACCAGCCGCCAGCGTTTGTCGCGGCTAAGCGGCCGGCATTCCATGATGCGGACGATATCGCCGATATTGGCTTCATTTTGCTCGTCGTGCGCTTTAAAACGCGTCGACTTGCGGACGATCTTGCCGTAGGTCGGATGCGGAACGCGCGTTTCGGTGACCACGACGATCGTCTTGTCCATCTTGTTCGAGGCGACACGCCCCTGTTTTACGCGACGGTTGACGACGCGGGTTTCGTTAGGCTGCTCCATGCTTATCCTCGGCGATCTTCTTCTCGGAAATGACGGTCTGAATTTGCGCGTACGCGCGGCGCATCTCTTTGATCTTGCTGAAATCCGTGAGATGACCCGTGCGGAGCGCGAAACGCAGATTGAAGAGTTCCGACTTCGTGTCGCGGGCTTTTTGTTGCAGCTCGGCCACCGTGAAGCCGCGCAGTTCGTTCAGCTGACCCTGCTTCATGCGCTGACCTCCTCGCGCGTAACGATCTTCGTTCCGATCGGCAGTTTTGCAGCCGCAAGACGCAACGCTTCTTTCGCAACGTCCGGTGCGACACCGGAAAGCTCGAAGAGCACGCGTCCCGGACGCACGACCGCGACCCAGAACTCGGGATTACCTTTACCGGCACCCATGCGGACTTCAGCGGGCTTCTTGGTGACCGGCTTGTCCGGGAACACCTTGATCCACACCTTACCACCGCGTTTGATGTGACGCGTCATTGCAATACGCGCCGCTTCGATCTGACGGTTCGTCATCCAGCACGGCTCGAGCGCCTGCAGACCGAACTCGCCGAACGTGAGCGTGCTGCCGCGAAGCGCGCGTCCGGTCATGCGACCGCGCTGCACTTTGCGCCATTTAACTCGCTTTGGCGTCAACATTGCTACTCGTTGCTCCCTTCGACCGGCGCCGCATTCTCAACAGGCGCATTGGCCGCTTCATTTACCACTGCTTCAGCGTCGGGCGTCACTTCGCTCGTCGCTTGCTGCGTTTGCTGCGGCGGACGTTGTTGTCCACCACCACCGCCGCCGCCACTGCGCGGGCCGCGTCCGCGTCCGCCACGATCGCCGCGTCCACGGAATCCGCCCTGACGCTCGCTGCGATCGACGGTGTTCGTCTGACGCGGTTGATCCGGCAGCACTTCGCCGCGGTAGATCCACACTTTGACGCCGATGCGTCCGAACGTAGTGAACGCTTCAACGTGCGCGTAGTCGATGTCGGCGCGCAGCGTGTGTAGCGGCACCTTGCCGTCGCTGTTGCGCTCGGTACGCGCGATTTCCGCGCCGCCGAGACGCCCCGACACTTGCACTTTGACGCCGCGTGCGCCGGCTTTCATCGTACGCATGATCGCCTGCTTCATCGCGCGGCGGAACGCAATACGCTTTTCGAGCTGGTCGACGATGTTTTGCGCAACGAGACGCGCATCCAATTCCGGATGCTTGATTTCCATCACGTTGACCGCGACGTTCTTGCCGGTCAGCTTTTCGAGATTCTTGCGGATGTCTTCGATGCCGACGCCGCGCTTGCCGATGATGATGCCCGGCTTCGCCGTGTTGACGATTACGCGGGCTTGATTCGCGCGACGTTCGATTTCGATCTTGCTGATTGCCGCCGAACGCATCCACTTATTGAAGAAGTTGCGAATCTTGACGTCTTCATGCAGCCAATCGATGTAGTGTTTTTTCTCGAACCAGCGGCTGTCCCACGTGCGCGTTATGCCCAGGCGAAGGCCGACCGGATGAATTTTCTGACCCATACTTTACTCCGCGGCCCCCGCCGCTGCAGTAGCCCGTTTGCTGTTTGCGCGACGCGCCGCAGATGCGGTTGCGCGCTTCGTTGAAACGCTTGCGCCTGCGCGAACCTTGCGTTTCTTCTCCGGCGGCGTTTCGCTGACGACGACCGTCACGTGCGAGAGACGCTTGCGTTTGAAGTACGCGCGGCCTTGAGCACGCGGATCCAGGCGTTTGGTAAAGCGACCACCGGGGCCGCCGTCAACCGTGATCCGCGTAATGTACAGATCGTCGGTGTTCATGTCGTGGTTGTTGCCGGCGTTCGCAACGGCGCTGCGCACGAGCTTCTCGATCGGCTCCGACGCATAGACGCCCGCGAACTGCAGCATCACGAGCGCTTCGCGCACGCTTTTGCCGCGAATGGCATCCGCAACGCGGCGCAGCTTGCGCGGGCCCATGCGGACGAACTTCAGATGCGCGACCGCTTGATTCGGTGCGGCAGTTCCGTGTTGTGGCATTACTTCACACCCGCCTTATCGCCACCGTGGCCGCGGAAGTGGCGCGTGGGCGCGAACTCACCGAGCTTGTGGCCAACCATGTTTTCCGTGACGTACACGGGCACGTGCGCTTTACCGTTGTGCACGCCGATCGTGTGACCGACCATCTGCGGAACGATTACCGAAGCGCGGCTCCACGTTTTGATCACGCGCTTTTCGCGCGTTTCATTCAGCTTCTCAACCTTCTTCAGAAGGTGGTCCGCAACGAACGGACCCTTTTTGAGACTACGACCCATTACTTGGAACCTCGCTTACGAACGATGAACTTGCCGGTGCGCTTGTTACGGCGCGTCTTCTTACCCATCGTCATCTGGCCCCACGGCGTCGTCGGCGGACGGCCCGAGGTCGAACGCGCTTCACCACCACCGTGCGGGTGATCGACCGGGTTCATAGCGATACCGCGAACCGCGGGGCGCTTACCCAGGTGACGCGAGCGTCCGGCTTTACCGATGACTTGGTTTTCGTGCTCGATGTTACCGAGCTGGCCGATGGTCGCGCGGCACTCGATGTGAATCATGCGCACTTCGCCCGACGGCATGCGCACCTGCGAGTACTCGTTTTCCTTCGCCATCAGCTGCGCGCTAACGCCGGCCGAGCGAACGAGCTTGCCGCCCTGACCGGGACGCAGCTCGATGTTGTGGATCACGGTACCGACCGGAATGTTCTTGATCGGCAGGCAGTTGCCGGGCTTGATGTCCGCGCCGCTGCCCGATTCCACGACGTCACCAACCTTGAGGCCGAGCGGCGCAAGGATATAGCGCTTCTCACCGTCGCGATAGTGCAACAGTGCGATGCGCGCCGAGCGATTCGGGTCGTACTCGACCGTTGCGACCTTGGCGGGGATGCCGTCTTTGGAACGCTTGAAGTCGATAATGCGATATTGCTTGCGCGTGCCGCCGCCTTTGTGGCGGACGGTGATGTGCCCGTTATTGTTACGGCCCGAATGCTTCTTGCGAACTTCTACGAGCGACTTCTCGGGATCCACTTTCGAGAGATCCGAGAAATCCATCGTCGTCACGAAGCGACGGCCCGGGCTGGTCGGACGATACTTCTTAACCGGCATGTTTATTGCTCGAAATAATTGACGCCGCCGAGCTCGATTTTCTGACCCGGCTTGAGGGTGACGATCGCCTTTTTGAAGTCGCTCTGCTTGCCGCTGGTGCGGTTGCCGCGACGGGCGAAGTTGCGCACTTTACCGCGCACGTTGACCGTGTTGACGTTGAGCACGTTCACGCCGAAGATCTCTTCGATCGCGTGACGGATCTGCGTCTTGGTGGCTTCCGGATGCACCACGAACGTATACTGCGTGCCAATGGCGTTCGCCATTGATTTCTCGGTGATACGGGGCGACAGAATCACATCGCGTGCGTCCATTACTTCTTGCTCCCGTTCTCGAGCGACGCATTCAACGCATCGAATGCCGCCGTCGTGAAGATGATGCGCTCGTAGCGCAGGACGTCTTTGACGTCGAGCGCGCCGGTGTCGGTGACGCCGACCTTGCGCAGGTTGCGCGCGACGCGATGGATCGCATCGCCGCTGTTTTCGTTGTGGCTGAGGACGACGAGCGTCGAGGGGCCGCTCTTCGCGTCTTTTGCCGTACCGAACACGAGCTTCGCGAAATCGGCCGTCTTCGTCATCGTGAAGCTCGACGCATCGAGCACGGTGACGGCGCCGTTACGGAAACGGTCGGAGAGCGCCGCGATGAACGCGAGCTTGCGCTCTTTCTTGTTCAGATCGGTGACGAAGCTGCGCGGCTGCGGTCCGAAGACGACACCACCGTGCTTCCACTGCGGCGAACGGATCGAACCCTGACGGGCGCGGCCGGTTCCCTTTTGCTTCCACGGCTTGCGGCCGCCGCCGGAAACTTCGTCGCGCTTCTTCGTTGACGCCGTGCCGGCACGCGGGTTCGCGAGTTCGCGATAGACCGCGCGGAAAATCGTGTGCGCTTTTTCAGAATAGTCTTTATCGAGAACGGCCGGCGTTTGCACGTCGCGCAAGACCTTACCCGTGGTATCAATAACGTTCGCCATTATGCACCCGCCTTGGCTTTCACGGGTTTCACGCTCTTCTTCACGACAACGAGCGCGTTCTTTGGCCCCGGAATCGGGCCGCGAACGAGCAGCAAATTGCGCTCTGCGTCTGCGCGGATCACTTCGAGATTTTGCATCGTCGTGCGGTCGACACCGAAGTGTCCCGGACGGCGGCTGCCTTTAACGGTACGTCCTGCGTTCGTGTCGCCGTTCGATGCGGGTTGACGGTGAATCATCGAACCGTGGCTCGCGCCACCGCCCGAGAAGTTGTGGCGCTTGATGCCGCCGGCGAAACCGTGGCCTTTCGAAATGCCGATGACGTCAACGCGATCGCCCGGTTCGAATCCGGAGACGGTGATCGTCTGTCCGGCTTCGATGCCGTCAATATCGTTGCGGAATTCGCGCACGTGGCGCACCGCTTCGACGTTTGCTTTTTTGAAATGTCCAGCAAGGGCTTTGGTCACGCGAGCTTTTTTGATCGCGCCGAAACCGAGAGCAACGGCTTCATAGCCATGCTTCTCTTTCGTGCGACGCTCCACGACCGTGCAGGGACCGGCTTCGATCACCGTAACCGGCACGTACCGGCCGTCCTCGGTGAACACGCTCGTCATCCCAACCTTGCGGCCAAGGATGTTTTTCACTTAAATCCTCGTCCTTAAAAAACAGGTTGGCAGCACACGGGTCCTGGCGTACTGCTTGATTCTTTCACCGGCGCGCGGAAAAACCCGCGGACCGGTGTGGACCACAACCTCGGCAGTCTATCAAGAGTGCCGCACCGAGTCAAGGCCTCAGGCCGTAGGCGGTGAATGAGGGTTTCATGCGGATTCCGATGCTGCTGGCAGCGCTTATGCTGCTGGCGAGCTGTTCGTTACGCCCGGCACGCCTGCCCCACGACCGCTTACGCATCGTCCAAACCCAGGATTTCCCCACGCTCGACCCGATCTTCGTGAGCGGTGTCGGCGGCCAGGAACTCGCGGCGCTGCTCTACTCCTATCTAGTGAAGATCGACGAGCGCGGGCAGCTCGTGCCGGACGCTGCCGAGATGGTTCCGACGCGCGAAAACGGCGGCATCAGCCCGGATGGCCGGACGATTACGTACCACTTGCGATCCGACGCTCGCTTCTCGGATGGATCCCGCGTTACGTCGTTCGACGTGGCCGAGACGATCGGCCGGATCGCGTTTCCGGGCAGTGACGTCCCAAGCCGCGTCGCCTATGATGATGTCGCGGCGGTAACGACGCCCGACTCCCGGACCGTCAAGGTGTTGTTGCGCGAGCCATATGCTCCGATCGTTCTCTACCTCTGCGGCCCGGGAAACGCGACGCCGATTTTGCCGTGGCGGCTTCTTCATGGACGCGCTCACTTGCGCGGCACGCCGCTGGACGGCGCTCCGCTCGGATCCGGTCCGTACATGGTGCACCGCTGGCAGCGCGGCGATCGCTTGGAGCTAACGGCGAATCCGTATTATTACGCTGGCCCGGCGCACATTTCGTCGCTAACCATTCGCATCGTTCAAAGCGCAACGACCGCGATGCAGATGCTTCGCTCGCATGAAGCGGACGCGTACGTCAACGCCGATGATGCGCAATACGACGATCTGCGGTCGTTGGCGGACTCGCGAACAGAGATGGTTCCGATCGACGGCACCGGGGCGCTCATTTTCAACACCACCGATCCGCGGCTGTCCGACGCTCGTGTGCGTCGCGCAATTGTGGCATCGCTCAACATCCCGAGCATCGTGACGAAGTCGCTGCTCGGGCCCAAGCGCGACCGCGATCCGGGGCGTGGACTCTTTCAGTGGGCGTACGATCCACAGGCATATGCGATGCCACGCTTCGATCTCGCCGGCGCCCAACGCGAGCTTGATGCTTCAGGCTGGCATCGCGGACCCGACGGTACTCGCCGGCGAGGCGGCGTGATGCTCGCGCTCGATTTACTCGTTCGCGCGGATAAGCCGAGTGCGCTCATTATGGCGATGCAGATGCAAGCGGACGCGAAGGCCGCCGGCATTTCGGTCGACGTTCATGAACTCGCGATCGGCGAGTTCGTAGCGCCGGACGGACCACTCTATGGCGGCCGCTTTCAGCTTGCGCTCTTTCCGTTCGTCAATGGATTCGATCCCGACGTTCGCGATCAATTCGGATGCAATCGTATTCCGCCGCACGGTTTCAACAAATCGAGGTACTGCAATCCGCAACTCGATGGGCTGATGGCGCAGGCGGTCGTGCCGTACGATCGCGCGAGCCGAACGGCGGTCTACCGAAAGCTGGAGCATGTGCTCGCGAGCGATCTTCCGATGGCGTCGCTCTATCAAGCGGTCTCGATCAACACCTTCCCGGCGGAACTACAGAACGAGCATGCGGCGGTTACAACGCCGTTTTGGAATGTCGCAGATTGGAGTTTTTGATGCGGCGGATCGCGCGCCGGTTCGTCTCGGCTCGCATGCCTTGGCTCCATGCGCGCAGCAAGTCATCGGCGTGCAGCGTTCCGATCGTTGAACCGTCTTCGTTCACGACACTGACTTCACGCACGTTGTTCGCCGCCATCATGTCTGCGGCCGAACGAACGCGCGCATTCTGCGAAATCGCGTGCGGCGGCATCGCGGCCGTTGGAATCACCGGCCGCATAACTTCGCGCACGGCGATCAGTTCGAGCGGATGAACGGAATATTCGCGAGCCACGTGAAGTCCGCGTCGCGCCAACTTTTCCGTGAGAATCGACCGCGGAACGAAGATCACCGTGAACGCGGTCGCGGCGACGCAGCCCACGAAAACGGCCGGCGCGAGCATCCACGCATGCGTCGTTTCCAACGCGAAGAGCGTGCCCATAAACGGTGCGCGCATCGTTCCGCCCATCACTGCCGCCATACCAACGATCGCCCAGAGCACCGAATCGTGCCCGGGAATCACTGTCGCGGCGAGACTGCCGAGCGCGGCACCGATCATCAGCAACGGTGCGAGGACACCGCCCGACGTACCTGATGAGAGACTCGCAATCCAAATCACGATTTTGACGACGATGATCGACGCGATGACGCCCAACGCGAGTTTTCCGTTCACGAGCGCACCGATCGTCGGATAACCGACGCCGAGCGCTTGCGGAACGAACCAGCCGCCGATACCGACGACCGCGCCACCGATTGCCGGCCACCACATCCAGTGCAACGGAAGGCGCGAATAGAGATCTTCCGTTACGTAGACGAGTCGTGTCATCAGCATCGAAACGATGCCGGCGGCGATACCGAGCACGAGCGCCCAGGGAAGCGCTGAAGACGAGATCGCATGCACGGCCGTCGCTGCAAACGGCGGGGCGGTGCCGATCACCAGTTGCCGTATACCGAGCGCGACGAACGACGAGATAGCGACGGGAATAAAACTGCGCGGCCGCCATTCAAAGAGCAAGAGTTCGACGGCAATCAACACTGAGGCGATTGGAGCACCGAACGTCGCGGACATTCCCGCTGAAGCGCCGCAGACGAGCAACGTCCGGCGTTCGAGCGACGACAACCGCAAGTACTGCGCGAAGAGCGAGCCGAACGCGCCGCCCGTCATGATGATGGGTCCTTCCGCGCCGAACGGTCCGCCGCTACCGATCGTAACGGCCGAGGCGATCGGTTTCCAGAAGGCGACGCGCGCGCGAATGATGCTGTCGCGATCTAGAATCGATGCGATTGCTTCGGGAATTCCGTGCCCGCGAATCTTGTCCGTGCCGAACTGCGCGATCAGGCCGACGATGATGCCGGCGAGGACCGGCAACACGATCGCGATCGGTCCAAGCGCATGTGGATCGGGCTGGGTCAACGTGAAACCAAGCGTGTGAAAGTATGCGGCGTGTGTGATCAACCCGATCATCACAAGCAGCAGCTTTGCGAGCAACCCGGCGCATACGCCGATTGTCGCGGCGTATATGGACAAGAGGCCCAACCGCCTGGGATCAATAGAAAAATCGGCTAGTCGTACGGGCGCAAGCATCGCCGACTATCCTACGCCTGCACCCGCGGTGCGTGCAGGAGGAAAAGTCGTCGAGCGGATCGCGTACGCTCGGTTGGCAGCTAGGTCAGGGCCCCATCGTATCCGGAACGCTCTCGTATGGGCTGGGAGTCGCTCACCGCGATTGGAACGCTCATATCCGCGCTCGTTATCGCCGGCACGGTCGTCGTTGCCGCGCGCCAGCTCAAGCTCACGCTGGTTCAGCTCGAACATTCGCGGAAGTCGAACGACCTACTCGGCGCAATGTCGATTTTCGCGAAATTCGAAGATCCGCGTTTTGTCGATGCCTACCACTTCGTCATTAACGAGCTACCGACGGCGCTACAAGACGAAACGTTTCGTAGAGAACTAATCGACTTCGGCGTGACGGACGATCGCCATAAGGAACTCGTCGTGTTGCGAACGATGGAGAATGTCGGCGGCTATGTTCGCTACGGCCTGATCGACGGTAATATCATCTATGACTGCAACTTCCCGGAAATCGTCGGCTGCTGGGAAGGCTTGCGTGAGGTCGTCGCGGCGCATCGCCGTGCGTTCGGCACGAACTTCTGGATGAATTACGAGTTTCTGTATAACGCAGCGAAGGCATGGGCCAAGAAAGAGTACGGCGATCAGCCGAACTTCCTGACGCTTTCACGCCGGTCTGCCGGCGCATCACTGAGCGCTACGAAAAAGCCGCAATACCCGTAATCTGCTGACCGATGACGAGCGTGTGCACTTCGCTCGTCCCCTCGTACGTCAATACGGACTCGAGGTTGTTCATGTGGCGGATAACGGGATATTCGAGCGTCACACCGTTCGCACCCAGAACCGTCCGCGCTTCGCGGCAAATGGCGAGCGCTTCGCGCACGTTGTTGAGTTTTCCGAAGCTCACCTGTGAAGCGTGGAGCGTGCCTTCGTCCTTCTTACGGCCGAGGTGCAGCGCGAGCAACGAGCCTTTGCCCAACTCGAGCAGCATATTTGCAAGCTTTTCTTGGGTGATTTGAAATCCACCGATGGGACGATCGAATTGCACGCGCGTCTTCGCATAGTCGAGCGCCGTTTCGTAACATGTGCGCGCCGCGCCCATCGAGCCCCAGATGATTCCGTAACGCGCTTCATTCAAACATGCAAGCGGGCCGCCGAGGCCTTTGGCGAGCGGCAACTGCGCGTTTGCCGGAAGGCGAACGTCTTGGAGGGCGAGTTCGCTCGTGATCGACGCGCGCAGCGAAATCTTGCGATGGATGTCCGAACTGCTGAAGCCTTTTGCGTCCCTCGGCACGATGAAGCCGCGAATGCCGTCGTCGGTGCTCGCCCATACGACTGCGATGTCGGCGATCGAACCGTTCGTAATCCAAAGCTTCGTGCCGTTGAGAATCCAGTCGTCGCCGTCACGCCGGCCGAAAGTCCGCATGCCGGCGGGATTGCTGCCGAAGTCCGGCTCCGTCAGGCCGAAGCAGCCGATAAGCTCTCCGCGGGCCATGCGCGGAAGAAACTGTTGCTTCTGCTCCTCGCTGCCCCATCGGTAGATCGCATACATTGCAAGCGATCCTTGCACGGAAGCGAAACTGCGTACGCCGGCGTCGCCGGCTTCCAATTCCATGCACGCGATGCCGTATGCTACGGCGCTTGCACCGGGACAATCGTAGCCTTGCAAATGCATGCCGAGCAATCCGAGCCGGCCGAGTTCGCGCGCGAGTTCGCGCGGCAAATACCCTTCTTCGAACCACTCGCCGATACTCGGCAGCACGCGATCGCGTACGAAGGAACGCACCGTATCGCGAATGAGCCGCTCTTCGTCTGAAAGCAGCGCATCGATACCGAGAAAATCGACGGCATCGGGCGGCGCAGCGGGCTTCGCGTGTGAAATCGTGGTCATGGTGTCCTTATCGGTTGACGGCGCTCATGTCGGCATAGCGGTCGCCGCTTGCCACATTGGGCGGGAAGACTTCTTCGATCGAACGCAGGTCGGCGTCGCTGAGCGTAACGTCGAGCGCGTCCACGTTGTGTTCGAGATACTTGACCTGTTTTGTGCCGGGAATCGGCACGACGTCGTTGCCTTGCGCAAGCACCCAGGCTAACGCCAATTGGGAAACCGTGCAGCGCTTTTCGAGCGCAAGCGCTTCAATGCGCTCGACGAGCCGAAGATTCTTTTGGAAGTTCTCACCTTGGAAGCGGGGATTCGTCCGGCGGAAATCGTCGGCTGCAAAATCGTTCAGATCCTTGTACCGGCCCGTCAAGAATCCGCGACCGAGCGGTGAATATGCAACGATGCCGAGGCCCGCTTTGCGCGCCGCCTCCAGTTGTCCGTTCTCTTCGAGATCGCGCGACCAGAGCGACCATTCTTGCTGCAGTGCCGTAATCTGATGCACGCCGGATGCACGTTCGATGTTCTTCGCACTCGCTTCCGAGAGGCTCAGATAACGAACCTTCCCAGCTCGTACCAGCTCCGCCATTGCGCCGACTGTTTCTTCGATCGGTGTCTCCGGATCGACGCGGTGTTGATAATACAGATCGATGTGATCGACGGCGAGCCGTTTCAACGATGCATCGCACGCTTGCCGGACGTAGTCCGGTTTTCCGCTGATTCCGCGGCGCGAGCGATCGCTCGGGTCGCGGACGACGCCGAACTTCGTTGCGAGAAAAACGCGCTCTCGCCGGCGTGCAATCGCTTTGCCGACGAGCTGCTCGTTGTGTCCGGCGCCGTACATGTCGGCGGTGTCGAGCATCGTGATGCCGAGTTCGAGCGCGCGGTGAATCGTGCGAATCGAATGCGCTTCATCACCGGCACCGTAAAATTCGGACATGCCCATGCACCCGAGCCCGAGTGCGGAGACCCTTGGACCGTTGCGACCCAAAAGCCGCTGTTCCATGGAATTACCTTTTCAGAACGCGAGCGAGTTTGTCAAAGAGCGCGTCCGTCGAACGGTCGAAGGAATCTTCCCAGCGACGCCAGAGTAAGCGTCCATCGGTGTCGCTCAGCCTCGCTTCCACGCGATATTCGACGACGGTCTCTTTGCCTTCGCTCGAAAGATAAAAACCGTGGGTGCCTTCTACGCCGTCGTTCAAAATACGCCAAACGACGCGCTCTTCGGGGACGACGTCGGCCAAGACCGCATGGATGCCGAGGTGCCATTCTTCCGTTTTCTCCGGCGTCAACGGCCCGGGCGAACGCATAAACGGCTGTGAAGCGAACGGCCAGATCTGATCTCCCGACGTGCCCATCTCTTCGAGCAAGTGGAAGATCCGGCGCTTGGTACCGTGGAACGTGCGTTTGCGCGATTCTCTAAGCTCGATTGGCATGGGTTCGCCTTCGAGGCCCCGTTCGCTACCTCATTCGCCGGATGGCCGCTCTGCGAGATAGGCGTCGGTGACGTACATAAAGGCTCTTTCCGACTGCCACATATCGAAGAGATCGTGCAGCTCGCGCGCCATCGCGTCGTACTGCGCCCCGGATTTCGGCAGATATGAGGCGGAGCGCGCAAGGCCGATCATCGTCTCCCAGTCCAGGACGCGGCGGTGCCTCGCCGCGACGACACGCGGATCCACCCAGCCGTGCCGGCGCAAGTCGTCGAGTACGGTGCCGCCGCGCCGAGTTCGATCGATGTCGCCTCCGCTCTGGTCATAGCGGTCGACGATCGCTTCGTACGCGCGGGTGAGCGGATCGGAACGATCGCGATGGTTCCAGACCGCTGCGAATCGCCCGCCGGCGCGCGTGATTCGGCGCGCTTCGCCGAGCACCACGTCGGGATCGAACCAATGATATGCCTGAAACGCCGTGATGACGTCGACGCTCGCGCCATCGAGTGATGTATGTTCGGCACTCGCATCGATCGCCACGATTCCCTCGGCCGGCACGATGGCGGTGCGCATCGCGGCGTTCGGCTCGATCGCATAGACCGTCGCGCCGGCCTCGCGCAAGAGATGCGCGGAGATTCCCGTTCCCGCGCCGAGGTCGGCCACGACAGGCGATGCATACCCGTCCAAAATCGCGGCCATGATCTCGGGCGGATACGTCGGACGGTAGCGCGCGTAGTCGTCGACGCGATTGGTAAAGCGCTGTTTCGAATCGACCTTCATCGTAACAGGATGATCCCCGCAACGCCCGAGAGTGCGATCAAGCCCGGCGCGCTGACCTTCGTCCGCAGCGACAATGCGGCGACGACGAGCGCGATAGCAACGATTGCAATCGTAAGCGGAATACCTTTGCTGATCGAGAGGATGCTCGACCAGACGAGACCGATGATCGCCGGCGCAAGCCCGTGCGTGATGAGCGCGCGCAACGGCGAGGCGGCGAAGCGTGCAAAGAGCGATGCCGCGCCGATCATCAGAATGCTCGACGGCAAGAACATTGCAGTGGTTGCAATGGCCGCGCCCGCGAATCCGGCGGCGCCGTATCCGACGAGCGCGGAGAAGATCGTGGTCGGACCGGGAACGAGCTTTCCGATCGTATAGAATTCGGTGAACTGCGACGCCGTCGTCCAATGAAACGTCGAAACCGCATACGTGTGCATTTCGGGAATGATGCCTTTCCCGCCGCCGAACCCGAGGACGGAGAGCATCGAAAAGACCCAGAGCAACCGAAGATACGTCGCGCTCATGTGTCGGTTCTCGGTGAGAGGCGCTCGCGCACAATCCCAAGTCCGCCGAAGATAAGCAGTACGAGCACGAGCGGCAAGCGAAAACGAGAAACGGCAACCGCCGTGAGCGCAATGAGCGCGATGCGGACCCAATCCTTACGGTAATCGAGGGATAGCTCGAGCGCGTTTGCGAGCGTCAACCCAACGGCGCCGGCTGCGCATCCCATCAGCGCCGCGCGTACGACGTGGTTGCCTATGAACGCAAAGTAGAGCGCGCCGGCAATCAGCACGATGAAAAACGGCGGCGCGGACGCCGCGACCGCAGCGACGATGGCTCCCGCGGTTCCGCGCGCGCGTTGCCCGCAAAAGATCGCGAGATTGAGGATGTTCGGACCAGGCATCACTTGCGCGAGCTCGAGGCCGTCGATGAACTCGTCGTTCGTCATCCAGCCTTGCGCGACGACTTGGCGGCGCACGCTCGCCTTCTGTCCGCCGCCGAACGAAGTGCTCGAAATCTGCGCGAACGTCGACGCGATTTCAAAGAGCGAAACGTTTTTATTCGACGTCGGGGAGAGGGGAATCGACGTGCTCATTATGGTGTTTGCCGGACAGAATGTGGATGTGAACGTGTTCCGTATGCTGATAGGGCGGTAAGACGCCCATGCGGATGATGAAGCCTTTTTCGTGCAGTCCGAGTGAGAGCGCGACTTTCTGAATGCCGCCCATCAAATGGTGCCAAATGTGCGCATCGCCGAGGTTGATGTCGAGCAGCGTCGGAAACCACTTCTTGGGAATGATGACGACGTGGACTTCCCACCACGATTCGGCAGTTTCGTCGATGCGGTGCCGGAATGCGAACACTTCGTCATCTTCATAGACCACTTCATCGGCGTTCGAGCGCGTGCCGTCAAGACGCCCGCGGAACGTGTGATCCGGATCCGGTTTGTCGTAGGTGAGTTTTCCATCGCCGCGTATGAGGCGAGAGAGAGGCTGAAACGACAACGCGAACCTCCCGGGCGGAAAATGAGTTTGGAGGGACTTCTGGAAAGACAGCGCCGTCCTTTTTTTGCGGAGCACATTCGATGAGCAAACATGAAGTCGCGCTGGTTGACGTGATGCTCGGCGGCCCAATTGCGTGGCCGAAGAAAGCGCAGCCCTGGAAAGACGCAATCGGCGATGCCGAGATCGTGTACGAAGATGACGACGTCGTCGCGTTTCACGAACGCGAGCCCGACCCGGCCGAGTCGCCACAGGTGCCCGGTGAAATCCGCGTGCTGGTGCTGAGCAAATGGCAGATTCCGAGTCTTCTGCATCTCGGTCAGGCCGATCATCACGTGAACGCTGCGATGCTGCACGGCATCCAGCAAGTCGCACTCCGCTTGGGACTCAACGTCAAAGGTTTCGAAGTGCGGATGAAAGTGATGCCGCCGCTGCAACACCGGCCGCAACTCGCATTCGAAATCCGCTCCGGGAAACCGCCCGTAAAGAGCGGCGTGTCGGGTCTGTAGCGGCGATGAACCCACAAACGGCGATCTTCGCTCTCGGCGACGCCTCCTATATCTATCTCGAGTTCGCGATGCTGCCCGGTATCGAGCCGCGCAAGCTCGTTGAAGCGGCGGCAAACATCCACGAGCCGCGCACCACGGTCGGCGGCGTCAACTTCGCTGTCGGCATTCGCCCGTCGTTGTGGCGCCCGCTCTCACCAGATGCCACGCCGAGCGATGCGCGCGATTTCGATCGTCCGTATGTCGGTCCTGACGGCTTTACGATGCCGGCAACGCAGTGCGATCTCTGGTTGTATTTGAGCGGCGCATCATACGATATCGTGTGGCAGAGCGCGCGCGGCGCGATTGAGGCACTTCGCGCCATCGCTGCGCTCGCAAGAGACATCGACGGCTGGTCCTACAAACACAGTCGCGATCTCACTGGATTCGAAGACGGCACGGAAAACCCGAGCTTGATGCAGGCGCCCGAAGTCGCGCTGGTTCCGGCCGGCGAACCGGGCGAAGGCGCAAGCATTCTTCTTTTTCAAAAGTGGCGACATGAATCAACGTGGGAAGCGTTGAGCACGAAACAACAAGAGCTCGCGATGGGACGCACCAAAGCCGAGAGCATCGAATTCCCTGAAGACCAAATGCCCGACGATTCGCACGTATCACGCGCGAAAGACGTCGTCGACGGCGAGGAGCGCAAAATCTTTCGCCGCAACACGCCGTACGGCAACGTGCGTGAATTCGGAACGGTGTTCGTCGGTTTCAGCGCGCAGCAATCACGACTTGACCGCATGCTCGTGCGAATGGCCGGAATCGAAGGCGGCATTCGCGACGCGCTCACGCGCTACACCACGCCAATTTCGGGCGCGTATTATGTGGTTCCGTCGATCACCGCATTGATGCGATTTTCAAAGGAGACAGGCCCGGGCTAACCAGCGTCTCAGGGTAATAGAAAACGCACTGCGATTTCGTTTGACAAAGCCGGTCTTTTGCAGAAAGAGCAACGAACTGCGCGTTTGTTGCAACTCCGGAATACTGCCTACTACCCTGTTCGTCCGGGACGCCGTTTGAACGGCCGTTCGACTGCGCCGTTAGGCGTTTCGGAGAAAGGCACTCCATGCGGTTTCGCAACAGTATCGCGACGCTCGGGATTGTGTTTGCGCTCGGGCTCAGCGCGTGCAGCGGGGGTGGAGGCACATCATCTGGACCGCTACCGCAAGGCCCGTCCAACCCGACCAATCCGCCGAATGCGTCTTCGGCTTCCTACACGTTGAGCAGCGCTGCGGCTTCGTACGCGATCCCCACCGTCGGCGGTTATACGGGATCATTCGCGTTTCCGGCTTCGCAAGTGCAACCTAATACTACGCTCACGCTTACGAGCTCATTGCCGAACGCCTCGAACGCGCTTTCGGTTCAAACGCTTCGCGCGCAATCGACCGGCCAACTGAATATCTACTTCATCGCTACGATATCCGTGAGCAAAAACGTTATTCTCAGCGGCTTTCCCGGCGTCACCGTGACCCTTCCGAGCAACGTAAACACCGCCGGTCAGCAGTTCTTCGTTGCTATCCAAAAACCGCAGGCAAACCCGGGAACCTTTGAGACATTCCGAACCGAAGGTCCCGCAATAGTTAGTGGACATACGCTTAAGATTCCGGCCTCACTAAATCCGCTTACGATAAATGCCGGAACGGTTTTCCAGGTTTTACTCTATTCGATCACGCCGGTGCATGCAGCACAGGGGCTTTGGGTCGCCAACGGCACCAACGTTCTCGAGTTCGTCCAATCTCAATTACCGCTCGGCTTCAATGACATCGCGCCTGCACTCACGCTGAACAGCACGGTCTTCGGCGCACCGCAAGGCGTACAGTTCGATGTTGCCGGCGATCTATGGGTTATCGACGGCGGTGCTGGCTCGACGCCGCCTTCACTTTATATGTTCACGCCGGCGCAACTCAGCGCGCTCCATACGAGTCCGAATCAATCGCCGGCAGTAACGCTGCGCTCCCACTCGTTCACCTTCATTCAGCAAGCGGTATTCGACCAACGTAACGATTTGTGGGTCACCGACAACGGCAGCAACGCGCTCTACGAGTTCACGCCTGCGCAATTGGCTACCGGAGGCGCGAACATCACGCCGCATACGACGATTGTTTCCTCTCCGGCGTTTAACGGGCCGCTCGGAATCGCGTTCGGCCGAACCGGCCATCTGTGGATTGCAAACAACGCGGCCACGACGATCTACGGCTTCGATCCGACGCAACTGCCCTCCAGCGGAACGCATACGCTCACGCCGCACGTCATCCTCTCCGACAACGGGCACGGATCGATCCAGGGACCATGGGCTCTCGTCTTCGACACCGCAGGCAACCTCTGGTCCAGCAATGCCAACGCTCCGAACACAATCGCTGAATTCGCGAGCGCGAGCTTAGGTGCAAGCGGTAAGCCAAATCCCGCCGTCATCATCTCGCGGGTACTCGACGGCGGGTTTATAACGCTCGTATCGCCGAATGGGCTCGCCTTCGATAACGTCGGCGATCTCGCTGCGGTCAGTTCGCTTTCACCGTTCGGCGTGCCGATGTACGGCCCGGCGCAGCTAAAGACCGGACCGATTGTTCCGGACGTGTTCATTGTCGGCACGAAGACGACGCTGAACGCGCCCGCGGGTAACGAATTCGGTCCGCTCCACTAGGACGCAACGCTCGAGAGGCGGAGGTAAACTCCGCCTCTCTTTTCACACTTTCGGTCCGAAGTCTCGTTCCGCAAGTTTTGCGAGATTCTGGACGACGAGAATCGCAATGACCGTGATGATCACGGCGTAGATCAATTCGGCCCAGACGCCGCTTCCCGGTTTCAAAAAAATTGCAATGCAATCCGAGATAAACTTATTCCACGCACCCGCCGCAATGAGACCGAAGGCGACCGTTGCGAGCGAGATCATCGTGCCAAGATAGGACGGCTTGACTTCCATTCACAGCTCCTCGTGACGCTTGGCGGCAAATAAAAAGAGCCCGAAGGATTCCCTTCGGGCTCGTCTTCCGATTTCCGTTACGCTGCGTTAGGCCGCCAACGCCTGCCACCTGTCGACAATTTGCCGGCTGGCGCGGCGCACTGTATCGGCACGTGCATTTGCATTATTCGCAACGATAACGATTGTCATGGCGCGAACGGAATGTTCGAAGGCGTGAAGATGCGCGCGATGTCGCGAAAGATGGCATTCGCCACACCGGGAAACGGCTTATCGCGTTGCAGCGGCACCCAGGCTACGATCGTGAGATCTTTCGACGGGAAGTAGTAGTTAGCGGTGTTGTAACCGGGAAGGCCACCGGTATATCCGTACCAGCCGGCGCTGCATCCTGCGCCGAGACCGAACGACATGTCGGATTCACCCGTCGGTATGCAATCCATACGTGCACGCTGTGTTGCGACGCCGTTCGTCTTTCCGGTGACCCAGAGTTTCGTCCAGCGTTTTATATCCGCCATGTCGGAGATCATCTCGCCGGCCGACCCCATCAGCGACACGGGAATCGTGTTGCTGACGTCTTTCCACTCATTGCGTTTGTTGAGACCGTATCCGTGCGCCCACGGATCGGGCATCGCTTGCGTCGACGGGTAACTCGTTTGCGTCAATCGGAACGGCACGAGTAGGCGCGTTCGAATCTCGTCCGAGACGGTGTGTTTCGTGAGGACCTCAATGATGAGCCCGAGAATCAAATAATTCGTATTCGTGTACCGGTACGACGTACCGGGCGCGAAGTACGGCTTCTGCTTCGCAGCCCATGCGACGAGCGTGCGCGGATTGAACGTCATCGTCGGCGGGAGCGGATCGATGCGGTTGATTTCGGGCGTGTCGTACGCCTCGAAGAGCCCGCTGCGCATTTGACACACTTCGCGAACGGTAATGTTCTTCGCATTCGGGATCGCAACGCCGAGATTGAACCGGCTGAGCGGATCGTCGAGACGCAGCTTACCTTCGTCGACGAGCTGCAAGAGGACGCTGATCACGAAGGTCTTGGTGTTACTGCCGATGCGAAAATGATCGTCCGGTGAAAGTGCCGTGCGCCTCGCGAGGTTCGCGTATCCGAACGCGCGCACGTACGACCGGTCGTGATCCCACACGCCGACGAGCACGGCGGGCACCGGCGTAACGCCGCCGTAGATTTTGCGTTCCTTTTCAACCGCATTGACTATGGCAGCTTGGATCGACGGGCTCAACGATGGAGCAGCGATGCCGGGCCGCGCAAACGCAAAGAGCGAGGCGCCGCAGCATAGGACTACCGTTGCGAACAAACGCACGAGGGCATGGTTCATTCAAGCATCCTCCCTTAGCGACAGCCTGCCAGAATGACCAGCTCGGTGCTATCCTAGAACTGCATCTCGAACGAAAAAGAAAAGCCCGAAGCACGTGCTTCGGGCTCATCCACTCAACCGTTTTCTTTAGGCTTTGAGTTCGATGTCGACGCCGGCCGGCAGATCGAGATGCATCAGCGCATCCATCGTCTTCGGCGACGCCTGGAGGATATCGATGAGACGCTTGTGCGTGCGCATCTCGAAGTGCTCGCGCGATTTCTTGTCGTTATTCGTCGAACGCTGCACGCAGAACCGGTTGATTTCGGTCGGCAACGGAACGGGGCCGCTCACAAATGCGCCCGTGCGCTTCGCCGTCTCGACGATACGCTCGGCGCTTTGGTCGAGCACCTTGTGATCAAACGCCTTCAACCGAATGCGAATCTTTTGCTTAGCCATCTCTCTCTATCCTAAATTTTCAAAGAACGAACTCAAAAATGTCCCGCACGGGGACAGTCGAGGGGCAGTCTATCATGACTGCCCCGTCGTTGTCTATGTTACTCGCTAACCGCGGTGACGACGCCTGCACCAACGGTGCGGCCGCCTTCGCGGATGGCGAAGCGGAGGCCCGGTTCGCATGCGACCGGCGTGATGAGCTCAACATCCATCTTGATGTTGTCGCCCGGCATAACCATCTCGACACCTTCGGGAAGCTTGATCGTGCCCGTCACGTCCGTCGTACGGAAGTAGAACTGGGGACGATAGTTCGCGAAGAACGGCGTGTGGCGTCCGCCCTCTTCCTTCGAAAGGACGTACACTTCCGCTTGGAACTTCCTGTGCGGTTTGATCGAGCCCGGCTTCGCGAGCACTTGTCCGCGCTCGATGTCGTTGCGCTCGACGCCGCGCAGCAGCACGCCCACGTTGTCGCCTGCGATGCCGACGTCGAGGAGCTTGCGGAACATCTCGATGCCCGTCACGACCGTCTTGCGCGTCGCTTCTTGGAGACCGACGATCTCGACTTCTTCACCGACTTTGACCTGACCGCGTTCGACGCGGCCCGTGCCGACGGTACCACGACCCGTGATCGTGAACACGTCTTCGATCGGCATGAGGAACGGCTTGTCAACTTCGCGTTGCGGATCGGGGATGTACGCATCAACCGTGTCCATCAACTTGAAGATGGGCTCGGCATCCGGATCGCCGCGTTTGCCGCTCGAGTTGAGCGCCTTGAGCGCTGAACCACGAATGATCGGCGTGTCGTCGCCCGGGAACTCATACTGATCGAGCAGTTCACGAACTTCCATCTCGACGAGCTCGAGGAGCTCTTCGTCATCGACAAGGTCGACTTTGTTCAAGAAGACGACGATCTTCGGAACGCCGACTTGGCGCATGAGCAGAATGTGCTCGCGCGTTTGCGGCATCGGACCGTCGGTCGCAGCGACGACGAGGATCGCGCCGTCCATCTGCGCCGCGCCGGTGATCATGTTCTTGATGTAGTCGGCGTGTCCCGGACAGTCGACGTGCGCGTAATGGCGCTTCGGCGTCTCGTACTCTTGGTGCGAGATCGCAATCGTAATGCCGCGCTCTTTTTCTTCCGGAGCGTTATCGATCTCATCGACGTTGCGAGCCTTCGCGAGACCTTCCGTCGAGAGGCAGTGCGTGATTGCCGCCGTCAACGTGGTCTTACCGTGGTCGACGTGACCGGTCGTACCGATGTTCACGTGCGGCTTGGTGCGTTCAAATTTCGCCTTAGCCATTTTTGTTTATTGCTTTCCTCGTCTAATATCCGTCGATGAAATCTCGACGGCTGTAGCCTATGTTGTTTGAAGAACTCAGCTTATTGCCGCCGAGTGGTTTTTGTAACTGTGACGCAGTTACGCTGGTGCGCCCTTTTTACCGGCCGATTTGGCGATGATTTCCTCTTCGACCATCTTCGGAGCTTTCTCGTAGTGAGAGAACTCCATCGTGTACGTCGCGCGACCTTGCGTAGCTGAACGCATATCGGTTGCGTACCCGAACATTTCCGAAAGCGGCACGTTCGCAGTGATTACCTGCGCACCGCCCGGTGCTTCTTCCGTTGCTTGAATCATGCCGCGACGGCGATTCAAGTCGCCGGTGATCGCGCCCATATAATCTTTGGGCGTCGTCACTTCGACCTTCATGATCGGCTCGAGCAGAATCGGACCCGCAGCGCGATTGGCTTCTTTCCAGCCCATCGATGCAGCGATCTTAAACGCCATTTCCGACGAGTCGACGTCATGGTACGAACCGTCGAATGCGGTCGCTTTGAAATCGAGAACCGGGAAGCCGGCGAGCACGCCGTTTGCCGCAGACTCTTCGATGCCTTGCTGCACGGCCTTCGCGTATTCTTTTGGAACCGCGCCGCCGACGATCTTCCATTCGAAAACGAATCCCGATCCCGGTTCGCCCGGCTCGACCTTCAACCAAACATCGCCGTACTGACCTTTACCGCCCGATTGGCGGACAAATTTGCCCTGCTTCTCAACGGTCTTGGTGATCGCTTCTTTGTATGCGACCTGCGGCTTACCGACGTTCGCTTCGACTTTGAATTCGCGACGAAGACGATCGACGATGATCTCGAGGTGAAGTTCGCCCATGCCGCCGATGATCGTCTGTTGCGTCTCATCGTCGGTGCGCATTCGAAACGTCGGATCTTCCTGCGCGAGACGCGCAAGGCCCTTACCGAGCTGATCCTGGTCCGCCTTTGACTTCGGCTCGATCGCCTGGAAGATGACGGGTTCCGGGAACGTGATCGATTCGAGCACGATCGGATTCTTTTCTTCGCAGAGCGTGTCCCCGGTCCGCGTGTCGGTCAAGCCGACCGCCGCCGCGATATCGCCTGCGCCGATCGAATCGATGTCCTCGCGATGGTTCGCGTGCATACGAAGGATGCGGCCGATTCGCTCTTTCTTACCCGAACGCGAGTTGTACACGTACGAACCTTTGTTGAGCGTGCCGGAATAGACGCGGAAGTACGTCAGGTTTCCGTACGGATCCGTCGCAATCTTGAACGCAAGTGCGCTGAACGGTTCGCTGTCGTCCGGCTTACGAATGAGTTCTCCGCCGTCTTCGTCGGTGCCGATGATCGGCTTCGCGTCGAGCGGTGACGGCAGATACTCAACGATCGCGTCGAGCAACGGCTGAACGCCTTTGTTCTTGAACGCAGAACCGCAGAGCATCGGAAGTACCGTGCCCGCGATCGTCGCTTTGCGCAGCGCCGTCTTCATGCGTTCGACCGGCAGATCTTTGCCTTCGAAGAACATCTCGAGCAGTTCGTCGTCTTGCTCGGCAATTGCCTCGACGAGTTCTTGACGCCACTTGTCGGAAAGCACCTTCAAATCGCCGTCGGCATCGGTAACCGGAACTTGTTCCATGGTCGAGCCGAGGTCGTCGGTGTAGATCGTCTTCTTCATCGTGAAGAGGTCGACGACGCCCTTGAAGTTGTCCTCAGCGCCGATCGGCACTTGGATCGGAACGGCGCGCGCGCCCAAACGCTCGCGGATCTTCTCCACGACGTTGAAGAAGTCGGCGCCCATGCGGTCCATCTTGTTGACGAAGATGATGCGCGGGACTTTGTACTTGTTGGCCTGGCGCCACACGGTCTCGGACTGCGGCTGCACAGCGGCGACCGAGTCGAAGAGCGCGACGAGGCCGTCGAGCACGCGAAGCGAACGCTCGACCTCGACCGTGAAGTCCACGTGGCCAGGCGTATCGATAATATTGATCCGGTTCTCACGCCACGTAGCGGCGGTCGCGGCAGAGGTGATCGTGATGCCGCGCTCTTGCTCCTGGACCATCCAGTCCATGGTCGCCGCGCCGTCATGCACTTCACCGATCTTATGCACGCGTCCGGTGTAGAACAGGATGCGTTCGGTGCACGTCGTCTTACCGGCATCGATGTGTGCAGCGATGCCGATATTACGCGTCTTCTCGAGGGAAAATTCTCTGGTTGCCAACTTAAAAATCTCTAGGGGTTTGGATTACCAACGGTAGTGGGCGAAAGCCTTATTGGCTTCAGCCATCTTGTGCGTGTCTTCGCGCTTTTTGATCGTCGCGCCGGTGTTGTTCGACGCGTCCATCAGTTCGCCGGCGAGCTTCTCTTCGAACGAACGGCCGCCGCGCGAACGCGCGTAGCCAATCAGCCACCGCATCGCCATTGCCTGACGGCGGTCCGGACGGACTTCCATCGGCACCTGGTACGTCGCACCGCCGACGCGGCGCGGACGCACTTCGACGAGCGGCATCGCATTCGAAAGCGCTTGCTGGAACACTTCGTACGGATCCCGACCGGTCTTCTCGGCGATAATGTCGAGCGCGCCGTACGTGACCTGTTCGGCCGTCGACTTCTTGCCGTCGAGCATCACTTTGTTGATGAAGCGCGACAGAATCTTCGAATTGTACTTCGAATCGGGCAGAATCTGCCGCTTGGGAGCGGGACCTTTACGAGGCATTGCTGTTCAGTGTTCCTTTTACTTCTTCTTACTTCTTCGTTACGCGCTTGGCGCCGTATTTCGAGCGGCCTTGCTTGCGGTTCGCCGTACCGGCGGTATCGAGCGTGCCACGGATGATATGGTAACGAACGCCGGGGAGATCTTTGACGCGGCCGCCGCGCACGAGCACGACAGAGTGCTCTTGGAGGTTGTGGCCGATGCCGGGGATGTACGCCGTGACCTCTTCACCATTGGTCAAACGGACACGAGCGACTTTACGGAGGGCCGAGTTCGGCTTCTTCGGCGTGACGGTCTTGACTTGCGTGCAAACGCCGCGACGCTGCGGGTTGCCCTTGACTTCAAACGACCGCGTCGGAAGATCCGGGTGGCCCGGCTTCGGTCCAGTGAGGATCACGCGGAACGCGCGGGTCTTGACCTTCTTCTCCGTCTTCGCTCGGCCCCTACGGACCAGCTGGTTGATGGTAGGCAAACTGTGCTCCCAAATCTCTGCTTATTAACACACACAAAGTCGGCCGCACCGACGGGTGGGCCTGAACTACGGCAGTATAGCAGGGAGGATGGGGCGCGTCAATGCGAGGTTTGGCTGGTCTGCGGAGCCATAGAATCAGAGAGAATCCGCAGTTCTACGTTTGTATCGCCCTGGTTGGAATCGCGTTGCAAGCTGGTTGCGGTCTTCACGTAATCGGGGATCTCGAGCGCCGCGTCATAGCGTATCGTTCCGGTCGTATGCGACGTGGAACTAAGCGCTTTCATGGTCCGGTCGACCGCGATCGTCAATACCTTTCCGTCGTTCTTTGTCACGGTGTAGTCATTGTCGATCTTGGCGTTGTCCGAGGGCACCTGGACGTGCCAGTGTCCGCCATCCGGGCTCTCCGGATAAAAGTAGCGACCGACGTACTGAAGCAGCACCGTCTCTTCCGGCGTTGCCGAGAGGCTCTGGTCGCAGATTACACTCTGGGACTTCCCGTACACCGCACAGCGGACGGTCTGCATATCGCGTAGCTCGCGGTCGACATGCTCGGTCACGTCGACAACCATGCCGCCATCGCCGGTCGCGCGGATAACATCCATCTTGATCGTTCCGGTACGGCCGCTCGTACCGAAGGTCGAATTTTCCATTACCATGCCGCCCAGAGAACCGCCGCCCATCGACGGCGCGCTTCCAAAACCGCGCGAGTCTATCGCGAAGTGGTAGACGACAGTCCGCACCGGCACGTCCGCGCGTGCGACGACCGCCGAACCGGCGAGGAGCAATGTAAGAATGGGATAGGCGACGTTCATGATGCTCCCGCTTATGCGGCATAGCGCCCGCTCCCTTGGGCCTTAAGTCTCGCTGCCTCGCGGCGCGCGGATCAGCACAACGCTCACGGCGATCACCCAAATCCCAAACGGCAGCAGCCCGATAACGAGCGTGCCGATTCCGCCGACCGCCATGAATCCGCTTGTCGAAAACACCGACAGCGTTGCAATCGCGGAACCGATCGTTGCGAGATACCCGAAGTATGCGAGTGGTGCCGGCAAACTCCCGTGACGACGTCCGCTATGCGAACCGGCGAGCAGCACGATGGCCGACGGGATGAAGATCGTTCCGCCGAATGCATTGAACGTGTCGTAGAGCATCGAGACAATTTGCGGAGTGCGCTCGGTCGAGGGACGCATTCCGAGCACGACTTGCACCGTTGCGGTGACGATGACGATCGCCGAAGCTACAACGCCACCGGCAAGCATGTACGTCGGCAAGCCGTCATCAATTTGCGGCACAAGACGCAAATACGCGCGCAGCTGAACGAGCCACCATAAGAAGAAGGCGACAGCCGGAAACGTGAGCCACGCCGAGAGCGTCAACATGGTGCGGTGCGCGTCGATAAATGCACCGATGTCGGCGGCGGACGCATCAGGCGGCGGCGAAGCACCTGGAAGAAATGCGGCGACGATGACGATGATAATGAACGCTATTCCCGACCACCCGGCTGAGCGTTCCACGGCAACGTTGTACATGCTCGAGACCTCCTGCCGTCCCGTTTTCTGCGCTACACTACAATCCTCGCACGTATAGCGGGAGGAATCCGATGGAGACGGCCTCAGGACGGAAATCTATTGACTGCAGCAAGTTTCCAAGTGAAACGAATTGCACGCTCCTTATATCGGGAACGAAAGACGAGGTTATCAAAGCTGCGGTAGAGCACGCGGTGTCCTCGCACGGGCACAAGGACTCGCCGGAATTGCGCGAGACGCTCATCGCCGCGATGGACGACTTCACCTAAGCGCTAGCGCAACTGCGACCGCGCGTCGTCGAGTTTCGCAGCGATCTCTTCTTTCGTGTAGCCGCGATGGCGCATTGTTTCGATAAAGTGCGACACCGCTTCGGTGAGCGCGTGCAATCGCGCGCGCCGGTCGGCTGCGGGCGTTTTCGCAGCGACGCGCGTACCACGGCGGCCCTCGCTGATGAGCCATCCTGCTTGCTGCAAATCCGCGTATGCCCGCGCGACGGTATTTGGCGCAACACCTAAATCGCCGGCGAGTTGACGGACGGTGGGAAGGACCGCATCAGGCGGCAGATCACGCCGTTCGATCGCCGCCCGGATCTGTTCAAAGATCTGCTGATACGGTGCCGTCTCGAGGGTTGGATCGACGGCAATGAGCGAGCCGCTGGTCATCGACGCGCGGCTGCGTTAACTCGGATACGTCCGAAGAAAAATCGTGCAAGCGCCCAGATCGCAAATCCGAAGAATAACACCCACGACGCGGTGTACAACGTCGTTATCGCGGGCGAACCAGCGGGCAATGCCGGCTTGCTCATTGCAATGAACACGTAGCTTGCAGCATACGCAAGCTCGAGCTGTCCGGTAACGCGCGTCCAGCGCAACCGGTTGTCGACGTAGAGTTCGACGTCCGGATCATCGCCGGCAAGCAATGCGGCCATCTTCGCGGTTCGTGCGGCAACGGCCACGATCGCGGCGCACGCGACGGCTACGATGGCGGCCGAGATCCGTAAATTTGGATATCCGACCAATGTAACGGGCAAGATCGCACTGAGTACAGCGCCCACATACCAGACCGCCGGCACGGCGGACGTCGTGGTGCGTGGTTGAAGAGAGGCGGCACGGCGCTCGCTGCGATTGCGCATTTTCAAGTAGATTTGCGACGTCACGATTGCAAGGACGGCGCAGATAAGTGCATATCCGATCACCGGATTGATTGCTCGCAGTAGGACGAGCACGCCGAACAGGGTCGCCGAAAGGCCGGTAATCCGCCGCGCCCACGCGTTGTCGCCTTCAAGTTCTTTGCGTCGGTCGACGACGGGAACAAATCGCTCTTTCAGCTTCGGGTCGCGCAGTTCGCGATAGAACAAACGGGAGCAAGAACCCAACTCGGCTCCCTTCCACGCGACGAAGAGGCCGAAGAGCGTGAGAAACCCGCCGACATACCAACGTTCGAAATCAACGTACCAGTGCACGATGTGCCTCCTGTGTTTGTATTACAAGGCTAATACAAAGACAGGTTTTGTGTCAAGCGGTTAGAACAAACGCGGCAGAGATGAAGGATCGGCTGGGCGTTTTGGACGGGTTGCGCGGGGTCGCAGTACTGCTCGTCCTCTGGTACCACGTGTGGGAGATTTCGTGGTTGCCGGCACCGCTGCCGTGGCTGCAATTCATTCCGGAAACCGGCTTCATCGGCGTCCATCTCTTTTTCTTTTTGAGCGGATTCGTCATCTCGTATCCGTTTTTGCGCGCGCAGTCCGCGCAGCAGCCGCAGCCGGCCTGGCGTCATTTCGCATACCGCCGCTTCGTCAAAATTGTGCCGTCCTACGTCCTTTCGATCATCGTCGCGTACGCAATCGGCTATGCCGTTACGGTTCGGTGGGGAAATACGTCGCCGGTGCGCGAGGTGGTCACGCATCTGCTCTTCATTCATACGTGGTGGCAAGAGACGTACGGCTCGATCAACGGCGTGCTGTGGACCCTCGCGGTTGAAGTCGAGTTCTATATCATTTTCCCGGTCGTTTGGTTCTGCTTCCGTCGCTTGCCGTGGATCACGGCAGTCGCCATGGCAATGATCGCGATCGCATGGCGGTCGTGGACTGCGCATTGTTGCTTTGCGACGACGTTTCCGGTGCTCGCCGAAAATCTGCCTGGATATCTCGACATTTTTTCCGCGGGGATGATTTGCGCACTGCTCTTCGTGCGTTTCGGTCACCGCATCCGTGAATCGCGCGGTGCACCGGCGATGACACTCGTCGCGCTCGCAGGTTGGATCGGCCTCGTGTGGCTCCTGATCGGCATCTACAATTTTCGAATGGAGCCGCAGTGGGAAGTCGCAGGCCAGCTATACACGCGCGCGCTTTACGGCGCCTCGTTTGCCGCCATTGCGTTCGGCTCGCTGTGCGCGCCCGGCTGGTGGCAGCGCCTATTGGCGAATGCGCCGCTGCGCTTTCTGGCGCTCATTTCATACAATTTGTATCTCTACCATCAGATGATCGCCCGCGAACTGGTCGCATTGCACGTTCCGCCCTATCATGGCGATCCGCATTTCGATGCGTCGTGGCAAGTGACGTACACGATCCTTGCCTTTGGGACGACCATCGTTGAAGCGACGATCGTCACGTATCTCTTCGAACGCCCGCTGCTCCGCTTACCGGAACCGGGTCCGGTTCGGCACGTCGCGGGGCACTCGGCATGACGTGCGCGCGAACGAACGGGGAGAAGGCCTGGTCGACGTCGTCGTTTCGGCGGCCGTTGCAAGCATCGCGGTGGCAGCGGTCGTCACGGCGCTCGTCACAGCGACGCATCGCTTCGGTGCAGCGGCGGTTGACGAAACACTGCGTGCAACAGTACAGCGAGAGCTTCGCGTTGCGGCCGATGTACTCAAATATCAAGGCGGCTCGATTGCGCCGGCAACGATTGCAACGACGGCGCCGCTTCCCGGCGGATCGCCGCTTCCGATTCACCTATCGATTTCGACGAGTGCCATCGCGACTGGCGGCTACACCGTGACGATCGATGCAAGCGCCGACCGACGCAGCGAGAGCGCAAGCGTCACCACGACGCTACCTCAACCTGCGCCAATGCCGTCGGCACAAGTCGTCGCGCCGCAAAACGCGGCGGCGCCGATGTGAGACCCCCATGCTCGTTCGCGTAATGGTGTTAACGGCGTTCGTCGCCGTCCTCGGTGAAACGATCGTGTACGGTGCTGCCGCACTGGCACGCATGAGCTTTCACGCGCGGGAGCACGCCGCCGTTCGCGCGGCTTTTTCCGATGCGATCCGTCAAGCGCAAACGGCGGCCGCCGGCGCGCCGATCCCGCAACCGAGCGCAATCTGCGCGTATGCTACGAATCTTGGATGTGCGATGACCGTGCGAACGACGATCTCCGTTCCGTCGCCGAATCCGGGCGCCACGCCGCAAAGCTGCGCGGACGCCGCCTGCACGATCTACATGCAGAGCAACTCGCATGTTGCCGAATCCCGGGCGAGCTATGCAATTACGGCGCAAGTAACGGCAAGCAACGGCGACGTGATGATGACCCGGCGCGGGGTGGTCGCCTTTCGCACCTTTGCGACGGCGCCATATGCAACGCTCGTCGGTTCTCTCGATGCTACGCTCGATGGATTAGCAAACGGTGATGTCGGCGATGACGCGGGAAGCGCATCGCAAACGAACGCGACGCTCATTCACGTCGACTATCAACAGCAAGGCAGTCCCGCGACGCGAATTCCGGGCGACGTGTGGCGGTCGCTCGACGAGCATCCCGCCGCCGCCGCGCCATCGTGGGATGAGTAGACGCTACGCGCTTGCGAGTTGCGAGCCGAAGAACCGCTCCGTCAGATCGGCGATAAGCGGCACGCGCACTTCTTTTCCTTGAAACGCGGTGATCCACGTCCAAAGCCAAGCAACGAAGTATAGAATTCCGATGATCGGGAAGAGCAGAAACAAGAAACCGAGGTGCATCATCGCTAGAATATCAAAGATGATCCAAAGCGCGATGTACGATGCTCCGAGCGTAATGGACTGACATGCAGCCCACTTGACGAATCGGTTAGTACCTCCACCGACGAGCATGATAATACCGCCGATGATCCCGAGCAAATACGCGAGACCCGCCGCTACATTCGGTTCTAAACCGAACGGCGTGTCCTTGGGAGGTTGGCCGACCATGATGCCCCTTTCATTGACGTACGTAGCAAAACGTTGGGCAGTGTAGTCGCATCTCACGCGCGGGTAGCCCTGATTCCTGCTACTTAGGTCAATATGTACTACTGGAATTGACGTATAGCGCTTGCGACATCGTCAGGCGCTTCAATGGGCAGATTATGGCCGGCGTCGCGCAACAGAGCGAACAGCGCTCCCGCTATTGCGCCCGCGCACTCACGGCGCACCCGCTGCGGGAGAGCAAGCGTGTCCTTGCCCCCTGCGATGACGAGCGCCGGGACGTTAATGGCGGCAAGCCGCTCCATGAAGTCAATTCCGCGGCCGCGGTCGTACCAGCCGATCCAGTGTTCGTACTGCGCGATCAGCGCGTCATCGATGATGCGTATCGTGCTCGCCGGTTCCGGTTCACGCGCCATCGCGGCGCGCTGAAAACGCTCTATGCGTTCGCGCGAACCGTAGGCTGCAAGCGTCAACGCACGATGTTTTTCCGGGAACCGCGTGGCTTTCGCGATGCCCGGCGCAACGAGAATCAGCCGCTCGAGATTCGGCGGATGCTCTGCGGCGATATATTGCGCGAGTTTCGCACCCATCGAATGGGCAACGAGTGTCACCGGCGTGTCGATCGACGCGAGCGCCGCGCGCAAATCGCCGGCATACCCGTCGAGGTCGTGACCTTCGGCTGGACGATCCGATAAGCCGCAGCCGCGAAAGTCGAGCAGATGCATCGTGAATTCGCGGGTATCCAAACGCTGCACGACGTCGTACCACATCCGCCGCGACGAAATCCATCCGTGCGCGAAGAGGATCGATCGCCTTCCGGATCCGCAGCGTTCGATACAGAGCGAAACGTCGCCGGTACGCATAAAGGTGGGCATGGACTCTTCCATCGGCGCTCGAAACTGCGGCGAATCGTGCCCCGCCGCCTTCTTCTTTATCTCAGTCTGTTGTATGTCGTCCTCGCCTGGGCGCTCAATACCGTGCTTGCGAAGCAGGCGGTCGCGCAGATCGATCCGCTTGCGTTTACGTTTTTACGCTTCATCGCGATGACGCCGCTTGCGTTTCTTCTCGTGCGTCTTGCCGGTAATCGCATCCACGTCGATCGCCGCGACATCGGAGCGTTGATTGCCTGCGGTGCATGCGGGTACGGCATCTATCAGTATTTCTGGATCGTGGGGTTGAAATACACGACGCCCTTCGCATCGTCGCTGCTCGGTGCGACCTCTCCGATCTTGACGCTCGCGATCGTTGCCGCGCTCGGACACGAACGCGTTCGCAGCGGCCGTTGGCTCGGAGCGATCGTCGCGCTCTTCGGCATCGCCGTTTTTGAAGGCGCCTTCTCCGGAGCAACGACCTTCCGCATCGGCGATTTGCTGACGCTTGGAGCCGCCATCGTCTTCGCCATCTACAACGTCGTCAGCTCGCGACTGCTGGACCGGTATACGCCACTGGAATTGCTGGCCGTTACGATGGCAATCGGCACGGTCATGATTGCGCCCGGCGGTATTCCCGCATTGCTGCACACGAACTTCGCGACGGTCAGCTGGGATGTATGGTGGCGTCTCATCTACGCGACGCTCTTTCCGATTCTGCTGACCTACCCGGTGTGGAGTTATGGAATAAGCACCCTCGGCGCGGGTCCGGCATCCATCTTCAGCTTCCTCGTGCCCGTTCTCACTGGGATATTGAGCGTCTTTATCGTGCACGCGTCGTTTACTCGTTACGAACTGACCGGCGCGGCAATCTGTCTGACGGGCATGATCGTTTCGTACGTTCTGGGACGCATCTCGCTAACCGCAATTTGGGCGCAAAGGACGTTGCCCTTTGAACGATAAAGGCCGTCGCGATGAAACGCGCGTGGTACCTGATCTTGCTGCTGCCGTTTATCGGGGAGTTGATTCCGCAACTCTATAACCGTCTGCAGCCGGCGCTCTTCGGCCTTCCGTTCTTCTACTGGTATCAGCTGCTCTGGGTGATCGTGACGTCGATTCTGCTGGGAATCGTCGTCATTGCGACGAGGAGTCCCGAGGATGTCTAGCGGCACGATCATTCTCGTCGTCCTCGTCCTAGGCGTGACGGCGCTCGGATTTCTCGCATCGCGCTGGGGCGGAGCGCAGCTGAATTCACTCGACGAATGGGCGCTCGGAGGACGCAGCTTCGGCACGATCATTTCGTGGTTTCTGCTCGGCGGCGATCTCTATACGGCGTACACGTTTATCGCAGTCCCCGCGCTCGTCTACGGCGTGGGCGCGCTCGGGTTCTTTGCGGTGCCGTACGCGACGATCGCGTATCCGATCGCCTTCGTCATTCTCAGCCGCTTTTGGACGATCGCGCGGCGGCGCGGGTATGTCACCTCGGCGGATTTTGTTCGCGACCGGTTCGGCGATCGCACCTTGGAGGTTGTCATTGCGATTACGGGCGTGCTTGCGGCGCTTCCGTACATCGCGCTCCAACTCGACGGCATGGAAGCGGTCTTCGCGCAACGCGGCGGCATCTTCGCAGCGCAGGGCGGATTCGTTTCGCTCGCAATCGCGTTCGTACTACTCGCCGCCTACACGTACACGAGCGGTCTGCGCGCGCCCGCGATGATCGCATTCGTCAAGGACACGTTGATCTACGTTACCGTTATCGCCGCGATCATCATCATTCCGGCAAAGCTCGGCGGATGGGCGCACATCTTTGCCGCATCGCAAACCGCACTTGCAGCAAAGCCAAAGCCCGGAGCAATCCTTCTTGCCCCGTCACAATATTTCGCATACGCGACGTGGGCGTTCGGTTCGTCGCTCGCGCTCTTCATTTATCCGCATTCGATTACGAGCGTTCTCGCTGCGAAGAGCCGCGGCGTGATCCGCCGCAACGCGGCGCTTTTACCCGTCTATTCACTGTTGCTCGGCTTCTTGGCGTTACTCGGATTTTGCGCGCTTGCGGCGGGCTACACGACGGCGAACAATAGCAGCGTCGTTCCGATGTTGATCAAACAATTCTTTCCCGACTGGTTCGCGGGCGTCGCGCAAGCGGCGATTGTGATCGGCGCTCTGGTACCGGCGGCGATCATGGCCATCGGATCGGCGAACCTCTTCGCGAGCAACGTGTTCAACGAGTTTTCTCCGACGCGAGTCGGCGGAGAAGCCCAAACGGCGAAATGGTTGACGCTCGCATTCTGCGCGACCGGCCTGATCTTGGTGCTCACCGTTCCGGTGCAGTATGCAATCTACTTTCAGTTGCTCGGCGGCGCGTGGATGCTTCAAATCTTCCCGGCGTTCGTGTTTGGTATGTACACGCGCTGGTTTCATCCCAAAGCGCTGCTCAGCGGATGGGCATGCGGGTTCATTGCGGCAACGGCGATGGGAATTGCGACGAAATTTTCGCCGAATATCACGTTTGCCGTCAGCGGAACACCGATCACCGGGTTTCTCGCGCTCTACGCGCTGGCAATCAACATCGCCGTTTCGGCTGCACTCACACCGGTTTTTAACCGTCTTCGATGGACCCGAGGTACCGACATGACGACCGTCGCGGATCACGCATGAGCACGATCAATCCGGAAACGTGGCCACGGCCCAAAGGCTACAACAACGGCGTTCTCCGCGAGGGGCGCACTCTTGCCGTCGCGGGTCAGATCGGCTGGAACGAACGCAACGAGTTCGTCTCGGACGAGTTTCTCGAGCAGGCCGTTCAGGCATTGCGAAACGTCGTCGCGGTGGTGCGCGCCGCCGGTGGCGTACCGAGCGACATCATCCGGCTGACGTGGTATGTCGTCGATAAACATGAGTATCTGGCAGCTGCGCGTGCATTGGGTGGCGCGTATAAAGAGATTCTCGAATCGCATTATCCGGCGATGTCGCTCGTGCAAGTCTCCGCGCTGCTCGAGGACCGCGCCCGCGTTGAGATCGAGGCTACCGCGGTGCTGTAATGTTCCGGCGTACGGCGCGACTGATCGGCGTTCTTTTTCAAACCGCATTCTCCGTCGCGGGCCCGCGGAGCGCACCGGGACAAAGCGCGATCAGCTTCTTGCCCTTTGCGACGATGTATCTCAAGCACGGGTGGTTTCTCAAGACGCCGGAATCCCCGTGCCTGTTCGATTTCGACTATGCCGTGCCTGCTCTCAGTAACCGATGAAGCGACGGTCGTCTATGCGAACGTCCTGAACGCTCCAAAGAACACGGTGCGGGCGACGATTAGCTTCATCATCATAGCGCACTGATGCGTCCGTTAACCTAGGCGATCTCCATATTCCAGGAGCAGCGGTTCACTGCGTAACCGGTCCTTGAACGCGACCGGAATACCGTTTGCGATATCGATGTTTTGACTGGGCTGATCTTGCGCATGCACCTGCAGATGCGCCCCTCGCGTGCTCCCGGAGTTGCCGCAACGCGCAATCTGCGCGCCTGCGCGAACGTTGTCGCCGACGCGAACGTCGATCGAGTCCTTTTTCAAATGCGCGAGAATGACGTAACCTCGCTTCGTCTGGATCGACACGTAGTTTCCGAACGGAAAGGTCCGTTCGCGTCGCGTTTCGCTTGGCGCCGCGTCTTCTCGCCGATTCTCGACGTGCACGATCATCCCATCGCACGGAGCGAGGATTGGTTGATCCCAAGATTCGCCCTCGTCGCGGAAAAAATCGTACGCGAAGTACTGGTCGCTTACCGACAAATGATGGTTGTGACGAGGATCCGGACCGCCCGCAGCGACACGCCAGCGATCCTCGAATGGCGGCTGCAGAATGATCGGATTCTGCGACGCGCGCTCCAGCCACCGTTTCGCGACGGCACCGTGGTTCAAGCGATCGTAGACAACAACGCCGGCGAGTGCCGCACAGGAAACGAAGAAGCCGATTTCGCCGATGCGCGGAGACCAAATCCACCAAAAGCCGAACGCTGCAATCAAAAGAACGAGCAGCGCGCGACTATTCGGCAGACGCACGCTGCCTCAACTTGTACCGTTGAACTTTGCCCGTTTCCGTTCGCGGAAGTTCGGTCACGAATTCGATCTCGCGCGGCGCTTTGAACGGCGCGATGACTCGCTTGACGTGTTCGCGCAGTTCCTCGACCTTTTGCGCGGTGTGCTCTTCGACGTCCACCAGCACGACATAGGCCTTCACGATGTGCGTGTCGTGTCGCGGGTCGGGTTTCGCCACGACCGCAACTTCGCGCACGTGCTCGTGCGTGAGCAATGCCTGCTCCACTTCCGGTCCAGAAATGTTGTACCCGGCGGATACGATCATGTCGTCCGTGCGCGCGACGTAATAGAAGTAGCCGTCCTCATCCATCCGGTACGCATCGCCCGGGTAATTCCAGCCGCCCTGCACGTACGTCGACTGGCGCTCGTCATCGAGGTATTTACAGCCGGTCGGGCCTTTAACCGCGAGCCGTCCGACCTCCCCGCGTGGCAACGCCGCACCGTTCTCGTCGTGAATCTCGGCGATGTATCCCGGCACGGCTTGACCGGTCGAACCAGAACGCGCACGGTTCTTCGGGCTGCCGACAAAAATATGCAGCATCTCCGTGCTGCCGATGCCGTCGAGGATCTTCAAGCCCGTTCGCTCATGCCACGCGTCGAACACGGCTTTCGGTAACGTCTCTCCGGCCGAGACACACGTATGTAGCGTCGACACGTCGTACGTGTCCATGAGGCCCAACATCGTGCGGTACGCGATCGGCGCCGTAAAGATCGTCGTCACGCCGAAACGGTCGATCGCCCGCAACAATTCTTCCGGCGGCGCCTTTTCAAGGAACAGCGTCGCGGCGCCGGCGTAGAGCGGAAAGAGCAGCAATCCGCCGAGGCCGAACGTGAACGCGAGCGGCGGGCTTCCGCAGAACAAATCGTCGGGCTTGGCCTCCAGCACCCGTGCGCCGTACGTGTCGCACGTCGCGACGAGATCGCGATGATAGTGCATCGCAGCTTTCGGCGTTCCGGTCGTCCCGGACGTAAATGCGACGATCGCAATTTCTTCGCGCGCCCGTCGGTACGTTGGCAAATGTACCCGACTTGCGATCCATGCGCGCTTCCAATCCGTCCGCCGCGTCCGTGTGCAGCAAGCAGAGACGAACGTCGTCACGTCCCGCGCACGCCAACTCCAATTCGCCGGAGAGAGCCGCGTCACACAATGCAAGCGTGACGGCGGCTTTGTCGATCATGTAGCGCAGTTCGGTGGAGCGATAGAGCGGCATCGTCGTGACCGCGATCGCTCCGGCTTTGAGCACCGCGAGCCAGCACGCGGCAAGCATCGCGCAATTGGGCGCACGCAAGAGCACGCGATCGCCGGGAACAATGCCGAAATCGTCAGCCAGCACGTTTGCAATGCGATTGGCCGCGCGTTGCAAATCGTGGTACGTCCAATCGATTCCGCCCGGTACGACGATCGCGCGGCGTTCTCCGCGCCGTTCGTTCACGTGCCGGTCGACGAAATACTCTGCCGCATTCAAGGTGTCCGGATAATCGAGACCGGCGAGATCGAGCACGACGTCCGGCAATTGACCCGGCGCAGGCAAATGCTCTTCGGCGAAGCGGTCGACGTGGCCGGTGAAACGCATCTACTCCTCCATGCTGGCGCGCGCGATCACGACCTTCTGGATCTCGCTTGCGCCTTCGTAAATCCGTAACGCGCGCACGTCGCGATACAGCCGTTCGACCAGTTCGCCTCGTGTGACGCCGCGCCCGCCAAAGAGCTGCACCGCCCGATCGCATACGCGTCCCGCGGCTTCGGTTGCAAAGAGTTTCGCCATGGCGGCTTCGCGCGTCACGCGCGGCGAGCCGTCATCCTTCGTCCATGCTGCGCGATATACCAACAACGCTGAGGCATCGATATCGAGTGCCATATCGGCGATCGCTCCCTGTGTCAGCTGTAACGCCGAGAGCGGCGCGCCGAAGAGCCGGCGCGAGCGCACGTGAGCGCGCGTCTCGTCAAACGCGCGACGCGCAAACCCGAGCGCAGCCGCGCCGACCGTGCTGCGAAACACGTCCAGTGTCGCCATTGCGATTTTGAATCCCTCACCTTCGGCGCCGATCCGGCGTTCGGCGGGAACCTCCATGCGCGAGAATGCGATCGTACCGAGCGGATGCGGCGAAATGGTCTCGATGCGTTCGGCGACGTCCAAGCCGGGCGTGTCGCCGTCCACCGCGAATGCGGTCAGCCCTTTGGAACCGGTATCGCTCGTTCGCGCAAACACGACGTACAGATCGGCAATCCCGCCGTTCGAGATCCATGTTTTTTCGCCGTCGATGACGTAGCGGTCGCCGGCACGCTCGGCACGCGTCGCGATCGCTGCTACGTCGGAACCGGCTTCCCGCTCGGAGAGCGCAAATGCGGCGATGCATGTTCCCGCTTCTACTCGCGGCAAGAAGCGTTGCCGCAGAGGCTCGTCGCCGAAAAGCGAAATCGTTCCGCTGCCCAGACCTTGCATCGCGAACGCGAAATCGGCGAGGGCGGACCGATATGCAAGGCGCTCGCGAATCAAACAGAGCGTACGCACATCGAGTTTCGTGCACGCTGACAACCAGCCGCCTTTCCCGAGCGCGCGAACCCATTCGCGGACCGCGGCGTCGGGATCGCGTTCGTCATCAGCAATCGCCATGCCGGCAAGCCATGCGTCCAGATCGCGGGCGAGCGCGCGATGTTCGTCATCGAAGAACGGCCACGCGAGTTCGCGCGCGTCCATCTCAGTTACCCTCGAAGACCGGTTCGCATTTCGCAACGAACGCCTCGTACGCGCGGCGAAAATCACGCGTCTGCATGCATTGCGCTTGCGCTTGTGCTTCGGCATCGATCGCGTCGTCCAGCGGCATCGCCCACTCCTCGTGCAGCATGCGTTTCGTCATCGCGTGCGCGAACGTCGGTCCGTTGGCGAGTTTCGCAGCAACTGCTTGGGCTTCGCGAAGCACATCCATCGGCTCGTACACCGCGTTAAAAAAGCCCCAGCTGTGCGCTTCCGCCCCCGAGAGGGAGCGACCCGTGTACAACAATTCCGATGCGCGCCCCAAGCCGATAATTCGCGGAAGCATCGCGCACGCGCCCATATCGCTGCCGGCGAGACCGACGCGGACGAAGAGAAACGCGACCTTTGCACGCGAAGTTCCGTACCGCAGATCGCTTGCCATCGCAAGGATCGCGCCGGCGCCCGCGCATACGCCGTCGATTGCAGCCACGATCGGTTGCGGCGCTGCGCGCATCGCTTTCACGAGATCGCCGGTCATTTGCGTGAATTGCAACAGCTCATCGGGACTGCGTTCGGTCAACGGTCCGATGATTTCGCGGACGTCCCCACCCGAGCAAAAATTCTCTCCGGCGCCGGTCAGCACGATGGTCTTGATATCGTCCCGCGCCCGCAGATCGCGAAACCAGTCGCGAAGCTCGGCGTACAATTCGAATGTGAGCGGATTCTTGCGTTCCGGCCGGTCCAGCGTGACCGTTGCAATGCGGTTCGCGATCTCGTAGTGCGCCTTCGTCATCGTCTATCGGATTCGAAACGGAAGGTCTTCTTCCGCCTCCACTCCCGCGGTCGTCCGCGCGATTACCCGCAACCGATAGGCGCGAACGAAGATCGGCGGCAAATCGTATACCGCGACCTCGAACGCGAACCGGCCTACGCCCCGTTTCGGCGCATCGATCGAAAACAGATTCGTACGTACCTCGACACTCGCAACGTTGCTGCTCGCCCAAATGCGTCCCGCGAAATGGGCGTCGGGGCCACGCGATACCGCCGGGGTGTAGTCGACATGCACGATCGCGGGCGGCGCACCGAGCGCACTCATCGGCACGGCATACGTGCGCTCTGCGCGTGGCAGCGAGGCGGTGACGTTATTCGGCATCGCCGGCGACGGCGACGCACAAGCCGTTAGCGCGATAAGCGCCACGCCTGAAATGGTGGTGCGCGACATCGTTACAAGGGTCGGCTCGCAGGATGCGTAAATCCTGCCGCATGACGGTGACGCCGCGCAGTTTGACGTTCGACTATGCCGTCGCGCTTTGCAGCGTGTGGATTTCGAGCGGCTTCTTTCTCGATGCATGGGCGCACGGTCACGTGCCGGTCGAGACGTTCTTCACCCCGTATCACGGCGTCTTCTACTCCGGCATGCTCGCCATGATCGTGGTGCTCGCCGCATACTGGTTGCGCCACCGCGGATTTCCCCGCGGATATCGGCTCGCGGTCCTCGGCATTCCAATTTTCATCCTGGCCGGTATCGGGGATTTGGTCTGGCATGCACTCATGGGAATCGAAGAAGGCGTCGATGCGCTGTTGAGTCCGACGCATCAGTGCTTGGGCCTCGGCATCTTTTTTCTCGCGAGCGGGCCGATTCGTGCCGTTTTTGCCGACCGCGTCAACTCTACGTCGCTACGAACGCAACTGCCGCTCGTCCTGAGTCTGGTTGCATGGCTGACGCTCTTCCACTTCGGGACAGCGTATGCGTTCGATCCCGCCGCAGGAAGCACGAACGCACCGCCGCTGCAAAACGGCGCGATGCCGGACTATTTCACGGCGCTCGCAATTGGATATTACAAAATCTCGATCGGCGTACTGATCATGATCTTCCAAGCAATGGCGATGACCGGTTTCGCGCTCTACGCCGTTTCACGCATCCGCTTGGCCTTCGGCAGCTTCACCATCTTCTACGTGTTAGGAAATTCTGCGGCTGCCGCAGCATTTACGAACGCAAGCCCGCTCCTCATAACCACGCTTTTGCAGTCGCTTGTTGCAGGACTCGTTGCCGACATCATCGTGTTTCGACGTGATCCGCAGCCGGATGATCCCATTGCATACCGCGTTTTCGCCGTCAGCGTGCCCCTTGCATACATGGGTACCTATCTCATCGTGACGTTCGCATTCGACCGTTTGTGGTGGGATTGGAATGAAGCGCTCGGCGCGTGGATCTGGTGCGGTGTTACCGGCTTCGCGCTCAGCCTCATTGGAACCGCGCGGCGCACCGCGCAATGATTGCGTTCTTCGCCGCACTGCTCACGTTGATCGCGCACGCGGCAACGGCGTGGCGCTACGGCTACTTTCGCGACGAATTGTATTTCATTGCATGCGCGCATCACCTCGCATGGGGATACGTCGATCAGCCGCCGCTCGTCGCATTCGCGGCGTTGCTCGCGCTTCCGGCACACGATTCACTCATCGCGTTGCGGGCGCTTCCCGTCATTGCAGCGGCGCTCACCACGGTCGTGGCGATCGCAATTGCGCGCGACCTTGGCGGAGGACGTTTCGCTCGGATCCTCACGGCAGTAACCGTCGGATTGATGCCGGCATACCTCGCGCTTGGAAACGTGCTCACTACGACGTCGTTCGAAGGACTGTCATGGACGCTCGTCGTGTGGCTTGCGATTAAACTCGCGCGCGACGAAGACGCGTCGAGATCGCCGCGCGTATGGGCCGCGATTGCGCTCGCCGTTGCCTTCGGCCTTTATGGGAAATATTCGATGGGTCTCGCCGCCGCGTGTTTTCTCGCGGGACTGCTGTTCACCGATCAGCGGCGAGTGCTCGCCACGCCGTGGTTTCCCGTTGCCATCGTCCTCGCGTTCGTGCTGGTCCTGCCGAACTTCATCTGGCAGTGGCAGCACGGGTTTCCGTTTATAGAAGTGCTCCAGGGCGATGCCGCCCACCGGCATCCGTTCAACAACGGCCTCGTTTTAGAATCGCGCAATCTCGCATCGAATACGATCGCGTACATCGGCGAGCAGATTCTTTATACCAATCCGGTCGCGGTCCCGGTGTGGCTCGCGGGGATCATCGCCCCGTTCCTCGTACCGCGCTTGCGCCACGTTCGCTTCGTTCCGGTCGCGTGGGTGCTGTTGGTCGTGGTTGCGATCGCACTTGAGGCGAAAGGTTATTACACGACGGGAATCTATGCAGGCCTCTTTGCAATCGGTTCGGTCCTCGTCGAACAAGCCGCGCCGTGGCTTCGCACAACGGCAATTGTGTGTATTGCGTTCGTCGGCATCGTATCGATGCCGATGTCGATTCCGCTCTTGCCGCTGCGCGGATTCCTCTCCTACACGAAAGCGCTCGGACTCACGGGCCGCGACGGCGAACGCGTACGACTGATTCAACCGCTCTATGCGGAGGAATTCGGCTGGGACCGGCTTGCGCGCGACGTCGCACGCATCTATAACGCGATGCCGCTCGGCACCCGCAACCTTACCGCGATCTATACGGACACGTACGCAGATGCGGGCGCAATCGACTTCTTCGGAGGGCGGTACGGATTACCGAAAGCGATCAGCAGCCAAAACACGTACTGGCTCTGGGGCAACCACGGCTACGACGGACAGACGCTCATCGCGATCGGGGCAACGCGGATCGACCTTTTGAAGCAGTACTACGAGCGATGCGATCGCGTCGCGACGTCGACGGAACCATTGAAGTGGGTTGTTGAAGGCCCCTCACCGATCTACTTTTGCGCAGGGGCGAAAGAACCGTTCGATCAGATCTGGCAACATATTCGCTGGTACGGCGCGTAAAACGGATAGCTATGGCGAATGGGCGCGACGCATCGCGGACTGCGTAAGTATTGCGTCGATTGAAAACCGCCCCGGACCCATGACCAAGAACGCAATCATGGCGACGAGATAAAACAGCGGAACCTCAAACGATCCCGGACCCCCGATCCAGTGACCACCCATCGGCAGATGAACGCGCAGAATCGCAACGGCCATGTCGGCGATGATTCCAAGCGCAACGAGCGGCGTGAGAAATCCGACGATCAGTCCGAAGCCGCCGCAAAATTCCACGACGGCAACGATCGCTTGCAGCCATGCAGGCGCGAACGCGTGCGCCCCCATCCACGAGGCGGGATGCTGAATTTTCGGCCAGCCGTGCACCATGTACGCGAGTCCGACGATAATCCGAAGCAACAAGATTCCGGCCGACGTACGCGGCCCCACGATTTCGGTATTAAGCAGGCGGATCACGCTTCGAATCCTCCCGGAACGACGAGCGATACGCCGTTGTATTCCCCGCATAAGAGCGTGAGCGAAGCTTGCGCGACTTCTTCTACGGTCGCAATGCGCCCCTCGGGATTCATCGTTGCTAGCGTTTCCCGTGCGGCATGCTCCGTGGCGCCGGTGTGTCGAACGATCTTTGATATCGCCTGCTGCATCATGGCCGTTTCAGTGTATCCAGGGCAAATTGCGTTCGCGGTAATACCGGTTTCGCTGAATTCGGCCGCGATTGCTCGCGTCAGTCCGATGACACCGTGTTTGCTGGCGCAATACGCAGAGATGTACGGAGCGCCGTAGAGGCCTGCGATGCTCGCCACGTTGAGGATACGTCCCCATTTATTGATTAGCATGTCCTGCGCGGCTTCACGGCTGCATAAAAACGAGCCGGTGAGGTTCGTCGCAACGACACGATCGAAGAGCGCCTTGCTCGTGCGCGTCAGCGGCGCGGAATCCGAGATACCGGAATTATTGACGAGAATCTCAATCGGACCGTTGGCTCTGCGGCAGACGGCGAACGCGCGCTTTACTTGATCTTCATCGCTGACGTCGGCTTGTGCGGTCGTGAATTCACCGTGAGCATTCACGGGATTACGGCTCACGATGCTCACGCGCGCACCGTTTTCGTGCAGTGCCTGCGCAACAGCGCGCCCGATACCGCGCGCGCCGCCCGTCACGAGCGCATGTTTGCCGCTGAGGACCAGCAAGCAGTCAGAGGACATTCGCCGCGGCCTCTGCGCGCGAGATCAGCCGTTCCAACTGCGATTTCCCGGGCAGATATTGCACAGGCCAGGCAGCGTCCGCGTAGTGCAACTGCGCCGAGGCATGCAGGGTCCACGCCGGATCCGCGAGATGCGGACGACCGAGTGCCACGAGATCGGCACGACCCGCAGCAACGATCGCATTGACGTGATCGGCGTCCGTGATGTTGCCGACGGCCATAGTCGCAATACCGACTTCATTGCGGATTTTATCCGCGTACGGTGTTTGGAACATGCGTCCGTACACCGGTTTTGCATCGGGATGCGTCTGTCCCGTCGACACGTCGATCAGGTCGGCTCCGGCTGCTTTGAACGCGCGCGCGATTGTGACGGCGTCATCGCCGGTGATTCCGCCTTCGAACCAATCTGTCGCCGAAATGCGCACCGACATCGGACGCTCGTGCGGCCATACGGCCCGCATTGCGGTGAAAACTTCCAGCGGATAGCGCAGGCGATTTTCGAGCGATCCGCCGTACTCGTCGGTTCGCTGATTCTGCAACGGCGTGATGAAGCTCGAGAGTAGGTAGCCGTGCGCGCAGTGGAGCTCCAGCATATCGAAACCGGCTTGGATTCCCATGCGCGTCGCGTGGACGAATTCGTCACGGATTAGCGTCATCTCGTCGCGATCGAGTTCGCGCGGTGTTTGATTGCGCGGCGAATACGCGCGCGGCGAGGGCCCGCAGACGTCCCAGTTGCCCGCATCGAGCGGCTCGTCCATGCCTTCCCACATCAGCTTTGTCGAGCCTTTAGGACCGGAATGACCTAATTGCAGCGCAATCTTCGCGCCGCTGGATTCATGAATGAATGAAACGATGCGCTTCCATGCCTCGACGTGCTTCGGCTCATACATGCCGCAGCAGCCGGGCGATATGCGCCCGTCGCGCGAGACGCACGTCATCTCGGTAAAGACGAGACCCGCGCCCCCAAGTGCGCGCGCGCCTAAATGAACGAGGTGGAAATCGCCGGGCAAACCGTCGACCGCGCTGTACATGTCCATGGGCGAGACAACAACGCGGTTGCGCAACACCAGGTTACGCAAACGGAATGAAGTGAACATTGGCGGGACCGGCGCTGCGGGCGTCATCTCGCCGTTGGTTCGGAGCGCGGTTATGGACCGTTCCGCGAACCATCCCTCCATCCGCTCGACATAGGTCTTATCGCGTAAGCGAAGGTTCTCGTGACCGATACGCTGGCTGCGAGTCAGGAGGCTGTAGGCAAACTGCTCGGGAGGCAGCACAGCATAGCGGGCGACGTTCTCGAACCATTCCGTCGAATTACGTGCCGCATTCTGAAGCTTCAGCACCTCGACGCGGCGCAGGTCCTCGTAGCGCCCGAGCGAAGCCGGCGAGGCCCCGTCTGCATTCAACATATCCGCGAGCGCGATGGCATCTTCGAGCGCGAGTTTCGTCCCCGATCCGACCGAAAAGTGCGCGGTATGCGCAGCATCGCCGAGCAGCACAACGTTGCCGTCGATCCAGCGCTCGTTGTTGACGCGGACGAAATTGATCCAATCGCGGCCGCGCAGATGCGCGCTGTTCGCCATTAACCGATGGCCGTTGAGACACTTCGCGAAGAGCCGTTCGCAAAACGCAATCGTCTGATCCGTATCCGCGCGGTCGAGCCCATGAGCGAGCCATGTTTCTTCCCGGCACTCGACGATGAAGGTGCTGCCGGATTCGTCGAACCGGTACGCATGTACGGTGAACCATCCGAATTCGGTTTGTTCGAAGATGAACGTGAACGCATCGAGCGGTAGCGTCGTCCCGAGCCACACGAACCGGCAGAGGCGCCGGTCCAAGTCCGGCTCGAACGCGTCGGCATAGACCGTGCGCACGCGGCTGTTGATGCCGTCGGCGGCGACGAGCAGATCCGCGTCTGCACGAAGCGCTGCAACGTTTTCCACATTGCTCTCGAAGCGCAGGTCGACGCGCAACTCGCGCGCGCGGTCTTGCAGAATGTGGAGCAGATGTTTGCGCGCTATCCCGGAAAACCCGTGGCCGCCCGAGCGGATGATACGCCCTTTGAAGTGGATATCGATATCATCCCAGTGGGCAAACGACTGCGTGATCGCCCGATGCGTCGCCTCGTCCGCCGCTCGCATGTTCTCGAGCGTGGCGTCGGAAAAGACCACGCCCCATCCGAACGTGTCGTCGGGTTTGTTCCGTTCGAAGACGCGCACGTTCCACTGCGGGAAGCGGCTTTTCGCCAGAATCGAGAAATACAGCCCACCCGGGCCGCCGCCCACCACGTCGATGTGCATTGCTGTTAAATGTGCCCCTTCAAGAGTCGTTAAAGCGCCAAATCGTACTCGACGATGACCGGCGCGTGATCCGAAAATCGCTCCGCCGTGTAAACTTCTGCGGAGCGAACGCGCGTCCTCAGGTCCGGCGTGAGCAGCTGGTAGTCGATGCGCCAGCCCAAGTTCCGCTCGAACGCCTTGGCAAAATTCGACCACCACGTGTAGATCTTCGGCTGGTCGGGGCGCACGGCACGCAGCGCGTCGACCCACCCGCTTTCGATAACGCGATCCATCCACGCGCGTTCCCGCGGCAGAAACCCGGTCACGCGCACCGCCGTTCTCGGATTGTTCACGTCGATCGGGCGATGCGCGATATTGTAGTCGCCGCAGAGAATGTAGCTGCGACCGCTGCGGATCGTGCGCTTGAGCCAGGCTTCGAAGTGATCGAGAAACTCTTCTTTCCAACGCTGCCGTTCGATCCCCATCGTTCCGCTCGGAACGTAGACCGAGCCGATCGCAAGATTGCCGTAATCGATTTCGACGTAACGGCCTTCCGCGTCGAACTGCGGCCAGCCGAAGCCGACGCGGGTCGCGTCCGGCGGACGCCTCGCATAGAGCGCGACTCCGCTATAGCCTCTGCGTACCGTCGCATCCGCATAGATACTAAAGTATTGCGAGAGATGCTCGGCATCGAAGGGCAACTGATATTCCTGCGATTTCGTTTCTTGCAGCGCAACGATGTCCGGGTCGATCCGCGCGAGCCACGCGTAAAGTCCCTTCCGCGCGGCCGAACGGATTCCGTTGCAATTGAGCGTGACGATGCGAATCTTCGGCAGCCTTATCGCTTGCGCGCGAGCAGCAGCCCGTCGCCGACCGAAAGCAGCACGGCATCGACACGCGGGTCGTGCGATGCCTTCGCATTGAGTGCGCGCAATGCTACGGTATCCTCGTCGTTTTCAGATGGGTCCGCAACGCGCCCACCCCACAGCACGTTGTCAACCATGATGATGCCGCCGGTGCGCAGCAACCCCAGAGAGCGCTCGTAGTACGAATCGACGTTTTCCTTGTCCGCGTCGATAAAGGCCAAATCGAAACTCTCAGGCTCCGTTTGGAGTGCGGCATCGAGCGTCTCCATTGCGGGCGCGAGACGCAAGTCGATCTTCTCTTCGATGCCTGCTTCGCGCCAATAGCGGCGCGCGATCGCCGTGTAGTTTTCGTTGATGTCGCAGGCAAGAATCTTGCCGTCGGCCGGAAGCGCAAGTGCGACCGCGAGCGCACTATAGCCGGTAAAGACGCCGACTTCAACGTACCGGCGCGCGCCGATCGTCTGCGCGAGAAACTGCATGAAGCGCCCTTGATCGGCGCCAATCTGCATGCCGGCGTTCGGCATCGGAGCAGTCTCCGCGCGAAGGCGCGCGAGCACGGGGTGTTCGTCGACGGTTGCTTCGACGATATACTCTTGGACACGCTCGTCGAGGAACGCGCTTCTCGCCGTCATAATGAGAGATAGACTGATGCAAGCACGGATGCGATTCCTCTTGGCAGGCATTCCAATCGTTGCATTGACGATTGCCGTCCCTTTCGTGAATCGCGTGGAGCCGCGTATTCTCGGCTTGCCGTTTCTCCTCGTGTGGATTGCGTGCTGGGTACTCCTGACACCGCTCTTCGTCTGGGGACTCGGACGCGTGGATCGCCGATGGTAAACGCGGTCAGTTCCCTCGGCATCCTCTTCACGATCGTCGTCGGAACGATTCTCTTCGCACTTTTCAGCCTTCGACGCATCTCGATGTCGCCTCAAGAATATATCGTCGGCGGACGCGGATTCGGCGCCGTGTTTCTCTGGGTGCTGCTCGCGGGCGAAATCTACACGAGCTTCACGTTCCTCGGTGCGGCGGGGTGGACGTACGGCTTCGGCGCGCCGGCGTTCTATATCATGGCGTACGGAACCGTCGGCTACATCCTCGGATATTTTCTGCTGCCGCGCATTTGGGAAATCGGTAAGGAACGCGGACTCTTAACCGCGCCGGATTTCTTCACCGCGCGCTACGGCAATAAGGCGCTCGCCACGTTCGCCGCACTCATATACGCGATCTCAATTCTGCCCTACGTCACGCTCCAGCTCTCAGGGCTGCAGATCTTCCTGACGTATGCAGGCTACGGGCATATCGACGCTCAGCTGGGTGCGATCACTAGTTTTCTTGCGATCGTGCTCTTCGTGTTTGCGACCGGCCTGCGCGGTACCGCGTGGGCAAGCATCATAAAAGACGCGCTTGTGATCGGCGCACTGGTCTTCGTCGGCATCGCGATTCCGCTGCAGTTCTTCGGATCGCCCGCGACGATCTTCGATCAGATGCTTCACGCGCATCCCTCGTCACTCGTGCTCGGCAGCGCAACGGCACCCAAAGGGACGTTATGGTACGTCTCGACGGTCTTGCTGACCGGCATTGGGTTCTTCATGGGACCGCAATCTGTCGCCGCCGCATACAGTGCGAAAGATGCGTCGGTCTTGCGGCGCAACGCAATGCTTTTGCCGGTCTATCAGCTCATCATGTTGCTCGTGTTCTTTGCCGGCTTCAGCGCGTTATTGATTGCGCCGGGATTGACAGGCACGGCGGTCGACCAATCGTTTCTCGTCGTCGTGCAACGCTTCTACCCGCCGTGGGTGCTCGGATTCGTCTGCGCCGCGGGCGCGCTCTGCTCGTTGATTCCGTCAACGGCGCTGCTGCTTAGCGCGGCGAGCATTCTCGCCAAGAATATCGCGGGAGATCTGTTCTCCATCGCGTTGTCCGACCGTGCCCGCGTGATTCTCACGCGTGCGCTCGTCGTTGCCCTCGGACTCGGAGCCCTCGTGTTGTGGATCGCATTGAAAACCACGCTCGTGTCGATGCTGTTGCTCTACTACAACGGTATCACGCAATTCGCGCCGGCCTTCTTCTTCGGGTTTTTCTGGCGCCGCGTTACCGTTGCCGGCGTTGCAACCGGCTTGATCGCCGGCATCATCCTCGCGCTCTTCCTCGCATGGCGCCAGATTGCGCCATTCGGCATCAACCCGGGCTTCATCGCGCTGATCGTCAACGTCGCACTAGCCGTCACCATCTCGCTCGCAACAGAAATAAAAGAGCCCGCCGTTTAAGCGGACTCTAATAATTCTCGGACCGAGAACTTTCGTCTGAAATTATCGGTACGAAGGTCGAGATTGGAAGCAGTCGCGACAGTACACCGGCTTATCGCCGCGAGGATTGAATGGGACTTCAGCTACGTTACCGCAGTTGCTGCACGTTGCTTGGAACATTTCACGAGGACGGCCGCCCCCGCGTTCTCCCATTCCCATGCCGCCGTTGCCACCGCCGTTTTGTGCGCGCATCGCCTTGCGGGCGGAGCGGCAGTCGGGACAACGATTCGGCTTGTTCTGGAAGCCTTTTTGCTCGTAGAACTTCTGCTCACCGGAGCTAAATACGAACTGACGGCCACAGTCCACACAGTTCAACATTTCATCTACGTACACGAAACGAGAAACTCCTCAAAGTATGACGTGGTGGTCAACGACTGGTTCGACTCGCCTGGTACGTTGAAAACGTTACCTTGTGACCCCAACCGGTGAAAATGGATGGCTACCACGCTATTGTCAGCAAAGTTAAGTCAGGCGCTTCGATCCCGTCACGGCGTCGAACGTCTCTTCGAAGATGTAGAGCGGACCGATGAGGAGATACACGAGGTTCTCCAAAAATTTCGGTTTCGTTCCTTCGAAGCGATGGCCGACGAGTTGAAAGACCCATCCGAAGACGAAGGCTCCCAAACTGATTTGCCAGGACAAACGAATCGCGATCACATAGAGAATCGCGAAGATGATTGTCGAGAGCAGCGCACCGCGGAGATCGATAGCGGCGTAGTAGATGAGGACGGCAATCGCGGCCAAGACCGCGAGATCGACCGGACCGAAGGCAACGAGGTGCCCAAGGCCCATAATCCCCAGCAGGATCAACGGAATACCGGCGGCGTGACAAATGCGGTTGCGTCGGTCCGCGTGGTACGAACCATACTCCCGAAACAATTCCACTTTTGTCATGAACCCAGGTCTCCCGAATTTGCACGTCCAGCGCACACCCATATAGATCGTGTGCGGCCTTTTCCGACTCTTGCGACTAAAGTCCCTTCTGGATTCGGATATCACAGATGGCCCAAAAGGCCCATCACACGGAACCCCGTGCATCTACGAAGAACGACCACGAATGGCACCGGCAATCACTGTTCCCGACCGCTTGTGCGATGACGTCATCTCGATTAGACGTGATTTGCACATGCATCCGGAACTCGGGTTTCAAGAGCACCGCACCGCGGCCGTCGTTGCGGACCGGCTGCGCGCGCTCGGCTTCGAGGTGCACGAGCACATCGGTGGTACCGGTGTCGTAGGTGTGATTCGCGGTGTGCACCCCGGACGAACGATCATGCTGCGCGCCGATATGGACGCGTTGCCGATCGCGGAGGAACGCACGCATTCGTACCGCTCGCAGGCCGAAGGACGTATGCACGCGTGCGGCCACGACGGCCACGTTGCCGTACTGCTCGGCGCAGCAGCACTCATTTCGGATCGGCGCGATGAAGTTGCCGGAACCGTCTGCCTCGTTTTCCAGCCTGCCGAGGAGGGGCTCGGCGGAGCGAAGGTCATGATCGAGGATGGCCTGTTCGAACGATTCAAGATTGAACGCGCCTACGGTCTTCATCTGTCGACGAAATATCCCACCGGCGTCCTCGGATTTCGAGAGGGCCCGATGTACGCGTCGAGCGATTCCATTGAAATCGACGTCACCGGCGTCGGCGGACACGGCTCGGCGCCGCACGATGCGATCGATCCGATCTACGCCGCCGCAACGTTCATCACGTCGGTGCAGCAGATTGTTTCACGGCAAGTCGATCCGCTCGAGCCCGCCGTCGTCACCATCGGATCGATTCACGCCGGCACCACGCACAACGTGATTCCGCGGCAATGCCGCATGCTCGGAACCGTTCGCGCGTTTTCCGACGATGTGCGCCAAGCGATGCCGCAGCGTATCGAACGCGTGCTCAAAGCATGCTGCGAAGCATCAGGTGCGACGTACGACTACACCTATTTGTGGCGCTATCCCGTCACGGCTAACGATGCCGCACAGACCCAGTACGCGCGAGCGCTCGCGACGGAGATCGCCGGCGACGGCATGATCGTCGATGCAGCGCAACTCATGGGCGCCGAAGACTTCTCGTTCTTCGCACAGCGCGTGCCGGCGTGTTTCTATACGCTCGGTGCAAGCAGCTCACCCGAGACGAGCCATCCGCATCATTCAAGTCTCTTCGATATCGATGAAGCCGCATTACCGAACGGCGTCGCAATGATGACGGCGCTTGCGCTCGATGCCCCGCGCAACGCCCCGTAATGGGTTCGCGCTGAACGCGCAAACCCTCAAGCCGGAGTTCGTTCCGGAAGTCGTCGAGAATCCGCAACTCTCCGACGTCTTCGAGGTCATGACGCGCGCGGTGTTTCAGGCGGGCGTCAGTTGGGCGCAGATCGCGAAGCATTGGGATGCATACCGTCGCGCGTTCGACGGATTCGATCCGAATCGTGTCGCGCAGTTCGGCGAAGCGGATATCGAACGCGTTCTCGCCGAGCCCGGTATTTTGCGCATGCGGCGCAAAGTCGTCGCGACGATCGCAAACGCAGTCGCGCTTCGCGATCTGATCGCGAAGTACGGCGATTTCCAGGGCTACGTCGCGTCGTTTTCGGACTACAGCGCACTAGTGAAGGACGTGAAAAAGCGCTTCTCGTTCATGGGTGAAATGAATGTATGGTATCTCCTCTTCCGCCTCGGCGAGCGGGTACCGCGCTTCGAATCGTGGGTGACGACGATTCCCGGCGACCATCCGCGCATGCGCGAGATGGTCGAACGTGCGCGCGCTACGGGCCGCTCGGCCGAGGAGACTGATTCGGATTCGGCCGCGGCCGAATGATGTAGAGTCCGTAGGGCGCCGCGTAGTTGACGTGCGGTGGCATCGCGCCGTCCCATCCCTTCGCGACGATATCTTCCGGCGACGCATTCGCGATCCGTCCGCAACGCAAGAGCGCACCGATGATTGCGGGATCGCCCGGTGTGAGATCGTACCAGGTGCCGCTCTTCGCCGTATGCGGCGTAATCGTCCACAGCGTGGTCTTTGCGCTTGAGGGCTTTGCGAAATACGCTTTGAGTTCGCCGAGCGCTTCCGTTGCCGAACTGCGCACGTCACCCGTACACGAATCGGCCGAACGGACTTCGAAGGGATTCGGCGGCGCCTTCTGCGGCAACGCGTAGACGCGGAACGTTTCTTGCCCCGCCTGCTGCGGACGCGGGTTGAAATACAATCCGACCTCGGGCATGAACGTCAACTGCAAGCCGCGGAACGTGCCTGTCTGCGTGTAGAGATGACGGTTCGTCACGTCGTCAGCCGTTGCGATGTGCAGCGCGAAACATCCGAGGAACGCGCGGAATCCCCCGCCCGGACCGCCGCGTTGCCGGTCTTGCGCGTTCGGCGACTTCCCCGCATCTGCGACGACCTCCGACGCGAGTTGCACGGTCCCCGCTTGCGCTTGCAATCGCGGAACGATGATCAGCGCATAGGTCGATCCCATGCCGTGATACGTGACCGTCGCTCCGTCAATCGCGGGCGGCGGCATCGAGGCGGGATATCCTCGTGCCGTTTTTGCTGCTTCGATTTGTGCGACGTACGCCTTCAGTGCGCCAGAAAGTTTTTGCGACGTCGCAAGCGCATCGCCCGTGCACGATGCCGTTTGCACGTCGAGCGGATTCGCCGGCGGCGACGTGGGAAGCGGACTGAAGAATTGGCGCAATCCGCCGCCGCCTTGGCGGCCGCCGCCCGGCCCGCCGCGGCCCACGCCCGGAATACTTGCGCGTCCCACCGAGATGGGCGACGAACCGAAATTCGATCCGCCGGTGCCGAACTTCAGGTTGTATGTCACCGAATACGTGCGCGGGGTGAGCGGACGCGCAATCGTCGGAATCGACGTGCCGTTTTGCGTAATGTACGGAACGGCATACTGGGGGCTCGCGAACGTACCGGCGTAGGTATTGGTGATGTTGCTCACCGCAAAGGTCAGCGTTCCACGATCGAACGCGGTGCTTGCGCCGAGATCGTACGTCGTGTACGCCGGAAGATTATTCGGATTGTTCTTACCGGTGTACATCGCGTCTGCAAGCCACTCGATCGAAGAGCCGGGCGACTTATAGTCGAGCACGATGCCGCCGCGTTGCAACGGCACATTCGGCACTTGATCCCCGGAGATCGTAATCGAATAGGGGTTATTGATGCGGGGATCGTTCGACTCGATCTTCGAGACGTTGACGTTCCAGAACGGTTGAACGACGAGATTGCCGAGCGAGAGGAACCCGCTGGCCGAACCGCCCTGATAGACGCGCTGCACACCACCGACCGGCGAGGTGAAATAGAGTTGTGTCGCACTGAGCGGTGTCTTCGCCGAGCATCCCGCGCTCGATCGATAGACCTGTTGAACCGCGCCGAGATACTGCTGTGAGATCGTGCCGTCCGCGAGCAACACGGAGCCGTTGACCTCGACCGGCAAAACGGTGCCGTTTTGTCGCTGATTGTAGAGTTGGAACGTCAGCGATGTACCGTGGAATGAACGCGTATAGCTCAAGCGCTCCGAAGACGACGAACTCGCCGTCGGCTGATCGCCGGGCGCGTTGCCGTAGATCACATTTCCGTTACAGTCGAACCGCAGCGACGCCGGATCGGTCAGCACCGTCGAGCGCGACAGCGACGGCGCAATACCGCCGAGCGATACATAACCGCTCCACGTATCGCGCGTGGTCGGTTTCCATGTCGCGCCAATGGTTCCCAGACCACTCGAAAGCCCCCCGTTAGAACGATTTCCACCGATCGATTCGGAAAGCGTCAACTTATCGTTGGAGTAGATTGTGTCGGTCAGCTGAAACGCGTTGTAGTTCGAATACTGAAGGCTGTTGTAATACGGGTCCGCTTGCACGACCAGCGGCGACGTCGTCTGACCGGTCCACGTACCATATGCCTGAAACGAGATCGTGTGCCGCTCGCGTTCGGGCAACGTCGCGGTCACGGTGTAGCCGTGGCTATCCGTGTTCGTCGCATAACCGATCGGCTGAGCGACGCCATCGACAAAACGGTTAAGCTGATCGTTCACGTTGAAAAACGCCGTCGAATAGACGGAAGCGACGATGCTGGTTTGTCCGACGAGCGCGTTATCCTGAAGCGAATACATTTGCACGTTGCTCTTCGACGTATTGTCGGGACCGTAACCGCACGGAACTTCTTGCGTTATGCGCAGGCAGACGAGGTTCGTCGAACGGCTCGAGCCGAGGAACGTTCCCGTGAGCGTCTGCGAATCGCTGAACTGATAGCGGAACCGCGCGAGCTCGCCCGCGATCCCGGAGTCGCCGTTGTGCGAATAGTCCAGGCCGCTCGCGTCCAGATACGTCATGCCGTCGACGAGGCTCGGATATTGACGATACGTCGCTTGGAGCGCGGTACCGAGTTTTCCGAACGATCCCGTCTCGCCCATCGAATAGTTGTAGCGGCCGTTGCTGCCGACACCGAGCTGGAGCGCCGAACGCCACGACAACGTCGGCTGCAATGTCGAGAAGCCGACGCTGCCGCCCAAACCGCCGATGCCGGGCCCTTGATGTACCGACGCGCCGCCGAAAAGGTCGGTCGCGAATCCGCCAAGATTTCCGGCTTGGCCCGGAGCGTTGAGCGGAATGCCGTCGAGGGTCAGCTGCGTTTGGCTCGGATCGTGGCCTTCGAGTGAGACCGTTTGCGTCGCGTCGCTGTCGTCACCCGACGTGGAGACCGTAACGCCGGAAAGCTTGTTGAGCGCGTCGGAAAGATCGGTGGAAAGTTTACGCTGCGGCGAGTTTTCGTTGATCGTCGAGGTAGAAACCGATGTCGTGGATTTCGCGGTGACCGACCCGATGATCTTGAGATTTGTCGCAAGCGCGAGCGTCACGTCGACGGTGATGTTGCGACCGTTGACGACTTCAAACGGTTGCGACGTGATCGTCTGATAGCCGCCGTGCGCGATGCGTGCGCGATATATACCGTCGGGCACGTCCGTGAAGTAGACCTGGCCGTTCTTGCCGGTGAGTTCACTCGTGACGACCGGGCCGTCGAGCACGACGCGCGCGAGACCGAGCGGTGTTTTCCCGCTCTCATCGTTAACGACGATGCGGATCGAGCCGGAATCGTCCTGAGCCAACACCGAGCCGGGTAGCAAAACGAAGAGCAGAGCAAGGGCGCTCCATGCAGAGAGCAAACGACGGACCATCGCGCTGATTTTTACGAACACGGCTGATAACAGACTGAGGAAACGACGTACCTTGATTAAAGTGTGATCACGACCGTTGTGCCACGGTTTGGCGCGCTTTGCAATTCGATCGATCCTCCGGCTCGCTCGACCGCGCGCTTCGCGATCGCGAGACCGAGGCCCGTTCCGCTGATCTCCCCGCGCTGATCGCCGCGGTAGAACCGCTCGAAGGCGTGAATGCGCTCGGATTCGGTCATGCCGGGACCTTCGTCACTCACCATGATGGCCGTCTGACCGTTCAGGCGGCTGGCGCGCAGATGGATCGGCGCCTCAGGTGCGTACTTCAGCGCGTTTTCGACAACATTCCAAATCGCTTCGCCGAGCTCTGCGCGGTCGGCTTCGACGGTGCTTGCACCGTCCACGCTGTAGTCGATCTGGCGGCTATCGTCGAGGCGTCGGGCGGCATCGCACTGATCGCGCAGAAGTTGCGCGACGTCGATCGTCTCTTTATTCGGTGGCGTCTCCGAATCCAAACGGGCCAGGCGCATCAAGCGATCGATGAGACCGCGCATGTGTTCCTTCTCGATAGACATCGTCCCGAGAATCTGGCGCGCGATCGTCGGCTCGGCAACCGCACCGCGACGGAGCACGTCGATATATCCGCCGATGACGGTCAAGGGCGTGCGCAATTCGTGTCCGGCGTCGGCGACGAACTGCCGCATGCGTTCTTCGGTCTGCCGGCGTTCGTCCATGGCCGCGGCGACACTCGCGGCAGCGTCGTTGTACGCCATCGTCAACTCGCCGATCTCGTCGCCGCCGGGCGCCATGAAACGACGCTGCGTGAAGTCGCCTGCGGCGAGCGCGCGCAGTGAATCGGTGATCTCCGTGACGGGCCGCAGCGCCTGACGCGCAACAATCCGCCCCAAAAACCATGAGACGAGCACGGCAGCAATCGCGATCGTGATTACGACGCGCCAATACGGAAGCAGCGACACGAGTAGCAACGCGATCGACGGTTCGAACGCGACGTAGCCGCCGTCAACTTCCGTGAGATCGAGCGGCTCGGGGCGATGTCCTTCGATCGGCGCGCCGGGCGGCGGTCCTGGAAAGATCAACCGGATACGCCCTTGATTCATCGCGACGACGCGATCGAGCAACTTGGGACGCAGCGCTTTGTCGCCGGCGAGAAAGCGGCCCTCATTGTCAAAGACTGCAACGCGCAGACCGATACCGCTAAGATCTTGAACGAGTTCCGGTGCCGTCTGCTGGAGTGATTGGCCTTCCATGCGCTTCTGCTCGGTGATAATACGCGCTTCCTCGTGTTTGGCGATGACGATATCGCCTGTGAAACGCGTCATCTCGAGAACGAGCGCAACGCCCGAAGCAACGAGCACCAAAAGAATCGTGATACCGAGCAGCGTCGTGTACATCGCGGAGAGCCGCGACGCGAGGGATTGCTTCATCTAACGTTAGGACTGTTGAGAGAGTCCGTAGCCGACTCCTCGAACGGTTCGAAGGAACGAGCCGCGCTCGCCCGGACGGTCGATTTTCGCGCGCAGATATGAAATATACGTTTCGACGATGTTCGGGCCGCCCTCGAAGTCGTGTCCCCAGACGATCTCGAGCAAATGATCCTTGCTGAAAACGCGACGGGGTTCTCGCATAAAGACTTGCAGCAGGTCGAATTCCCGTTGCGTCAATTCGACCGCGTCTTTGCCGCGCCATACCTCGCGGGTCTGTGGATTCATCGCAACGTCACGCCAACGCAGCACGTGCTCTTCGATGAGCTGCGGACGCCGCAACTTGGCTTGAATTCGCGCGATCAGTTCCTCGAAGACGAACGGCTTGACGAGGTAGTCGTCCGCGCCGGAGCTCAAACTCAGCACCTTGTCTTCGGTTCCGCCCTTGGCGGTCAACATGAGGATCGGCGCCTGTGTGATCTCACGCAGTTTCGGCAGGAGCGTGATGCCGTCGATCTTCGGCATCATGATATCGAGCACGATCACTTCGGGATCAAAGCGGCGCACCAGATCGAGGGCCGCGACCCCATCGGCCGCGGTCTGAACGTCGTACCCTTCACGAGAGAGCCCGAGCTCGAGCATTTCACGAACCATGCGGTCGTCATCGATGACGGCCACGCGGGAATTTACCATGATGAACATCTACACCGATACTATGCGGCCTCCCCTTGGAGGCCGCTGAGGCGGTGCGTTCCTCTATACCCTACGCAGCCCGCAGCGGTGACGGCCACCGCGAAAATGTTTGCCCGGAGATCAGTGCCGCTTGCCGGACGGAATCGAGCGGGTGCGAGATTAGCGTAATGCCGGACTTCGAGGCTGCGATGCTCACGACGTCGTCGATGAGCCACTGCGCGAACACGTGAACCTCGTTCGTTCCGGCGGCCTGAGCGAGCGCGACGAGCAGATCGGCCAGCGTGCATTCGCCCCGCGCGAGCAGCGGCGCGACGAGGTCATGCTGCACGCGCCGCGCATTCCATCCGGCAGCGACGACCACAACTTTCGTCAATTCGCCCTTGCCCGAGGATTCGAAGTCGACCAGCGCCGCGTGAACGGCGGGTGCGAGAAGCGGATCGACCTGCATGTGGAGCGTGGCTCCTGCGATCGTCGCCGAGGGACCTGCGGTAAGGACGGCGCCGGCACCGATGACGTAGTCGTTCATGAAGGCAGTCTCGCACGCGCGAGTGCCAACTGCATGGCATAAAATTAAAGAGGCGCCGTAAAGAACGACGCCTCTGCCCACCACCCGATAGCGGGGCTTTCCTCGACGTGGACGCTACGCCGAGGAAAGGTGCACGTGTTCTTGGGAGACGGAGGACGTGCGCCGGCTGAACATGCCGATCATCGCGTCAACCACCTCGGGATCCCATTGAGAACCGCGGCCCTCTTGCAAAATCTGGAGCGCTTGGCGAGGAGCAATCGGGCGCCGGTAGGGACGCTCGCTGATCATCGCGTGAAATGCGTCGGCCACCGCAACGATGCGCGCTTCGAATGGAATGCTGGCACCCGCGAGGCCGTCCGGATATCCGCCGCCGTCGTACCGCTCGTGATGGGCGCGCACCACGATCGAGCAGCGCTGGAGCGACGGAATCTGGTTGAGAATGCGTGAGCCGCCCGCGGCGTGGTCGCGCATGACGTCCCACTCTGCCGCGGTGAGCGGCCCGGTTTTCAACAAGATGTCATCGGGCGTCGAGATCTTTCCGATGTCATGGAGCAGGGCGCACAGTTCGACGAACTCCGTCGTCTCGGCATCGCAGCTCATCGCCGTAGCGAGCCGCCGCGCCCATTCGGCCGTCGCCTTCGAATGACAGCATGTGCCGTAATCGCGCTCGGCCAGCATTGCCAGCAACGCGTCGGTCGTCTCGAGCGTCGGCGGTTGTTCATCTTCCGTATCGACGCCGAGCGTGGTGCGCTCGATCTCGCCGGAGAGCACGTCAAGGAATGCCAGCAGACGCCGGTGATCGGCGTCGTACGTCAAGGCCGCGGTCGAGACGGTATGCGTGGCAGCGATCGTCAGATCCATCACGCCCGCCCGGCCGTACTTGGGCATCTCGCGCTCCGCCCAAGCAACGAGCCCGACGGGCTTTGCAAGCGTCAGTGAGAGACACAGACGGTCCAGCAAAACTTCCAGGGACTGTTCGATATCTGCCTCGTCGGCAGTCGCAGCCAGCGTTAACTGCCTCACTGCACTAGCGGCGAGCGCAGGAACCTCTTGACCAAGCGAGGCCCCGAGGGCCGTCAGCGTACGAATGGCTGGCATGAGCGGGTTTTCCGTGGCGGACGGGGTGCTTTATGCGCCGACCGAGCCCGGGGGAAGTTCGCACTGCGCAAAAGCAGCGGCGGTGACGAGCGCAACAACGATAACAGCAGCGGTGATCAAAGCAAACCCCTTTTGGACAATTGAACTATCCACAAGATACGGGGTCACGGCGCCCTAGCGCCCTACTGAATTTTAAGTAGAGCCGTTACTACCGATTGCTAGAAACCCTCGTCTGCGGGCCGCCGCAATCGCTTCTGCTCTACCGTGACAGCCTAGTTTCTCGATCAAATTCTGGATATGCGTCTGAATCGTGTAGACCGAGCGCCCCATGTCCGCGGCAATTTCTTTGGGAGACATCCCCGAGGCCAGGGCCCGGAGAATGCGCAGTTCCGACGGCGTCAGTGTGACGTCCGTCTCGGTGCGGTCATCGTGGCGCGACTCGATCTGGTCGCGCACGAGCGAGAAGTATTTGGCGTATCCGCCAAGGCCGAAATCCCGCACCGTTTCGAGCCGCGCTGCGAACTCTTCAGGCTCATACGACGCGCTCCTGGCGACGCGAAGGAGATCTTCTACGATCGTGTGCATGCAGCGCGCGATATCGTGGTCCGAGCGCCCGGGCTTTTTCAGCAGGCGGGTCGCGACGGTGAGCCTGCCATTCGTGATCTCTGCGGCGATGACGAACAGGCGCGAGACTTCGATCAAAAGTTCGCCATAGGCGGCGCCCTCCGTCATCCGTTCGATCGTCTCGATCGCGGCGCTCGCGGCATCGGCGCTCTGGCGCACTTGTCCGTCGAGGGCGAGCGTTAACGCGTACACCGAATGAATGAGAATGCGGTCCGCCTCATAGGCCTGACGCCCGAGGACGCTACCCAAGAGCCGGTGAGCGTCTGCATATCGCCGGTTCCATGCGTGACGATGCGCCTGGCTCGACGTAATGTAATGCGCGCGCGACGAATCGGCCGAACCGAGTTCCGCCAGTTGGCGTTCGACCTGCTGCGCACGCTCGGCGTTGCCTCGGCGCGTTTCGATGCTGAGAATCGTTAGCAGCGACGACTGTAAGTCGTGATAGTCGCCTGCGCGGCTCGCAGCCAGCGCGGCTTGCTGCGCGTTCCACAGGCTCAGCGTCGACTGGTTCTCGTTCAAAATCGCAATGGCTGAAAGCAATTGATAGGCGCGCGCAGCCAAGCTCCACATACCGCGCGCCGTCGCGATTTCGACGGCGACCTTCAGGCTTTGCGTTGCTTTCACCGCGTCACCGAGACGCATGTATGCAAAACCGAGACGTTGCGCAACGCGCGCAAGAGACACTTGATCGTCCAACGCATCGATTTCGCGTTCAACGATCGTAATTTCACTACGCGCTTCCGATTCACGCTGAGCGAACGCGTACGACGCGGCCAGTGTCGCTCGTGCTTCGAGGCGGCGCCCTTGGTCGAGGCGGGAATCTGCAAGAATGCCGCGGAGAATCTCGGAGACGTCCTCTCCGCGATTGAGTAACATGAGCGAGAGCCGGATTCCCGCGTCCGCTCGTAATAACGGATCATCGAGACGCCCAACCGACGAACGCAGCAGCGACTCGCCTTCGGCGTACCGCCCGCGCGCAACCGCAATCGTTCCGCGAAGCATCGCAAAGACCGGCGTCGAGACATGCCCTGATTCTTCGAGGACCGCGAGGGCACGCTCGACGTCGTCGGCGTGGCCGCGCGAGACGAGCTCGAGCCCTTGCCGCTCCAGGTGCCTCGAAAGCGCGGCGCTATCACGCGCCTGCGTATACAAACGAATCGCGCCTGCCCAATCACCCTTCTCCTCGAGCGACCGCGCAATGGACGAGGCGTAGTGCAGCACGACCTCTTTGCCGCGTAGATTCAGTTGATGGAGCGCAAATTCGCGAAAAAGATCGTGCAGACGGTATTGATTCGGTTCGCGTTCGTGGATGAACGCGACGCGTTGGCGTAGATTGTCGAGCATCGCCGACGAGCGATCGAATCCGGCGCTCACCATGATGTCGACGTCGATATCGCCGAGCAACGCGGCAGCTTCGATGAATCGGCGCTCCTCGTCGTTGAGCGTCTCGTACACTTGCTCCGCCAGATAACGGTAGACCATTTCGCGCGTCATCGACGAGATGTTGCGCAACTCGACGGAGCGCGTCGACGAACGCAACGCAAACGTCATCGCGGTCGCCCAGCCGTCGGTCAGATTCAAGAGTTCATAGAGTTCTTCGTCGCGCACCGCGAGCCGGAATGCGCGCGCGGCATCGCGCGCTTCTTCGACCGAGAATTTGAGATCATGTTCGTCGATCGCGAGATCGCTATCGCCATAGGCCAACCACGTGCCGATCGGAAGCCCGAGCGTCGAGCGGGATGCGATGATCCACTGCACGCGTCCCTTGGTGCGATCGATGAGCGACGCGAGGAACCGCGTCACCTCGCGATCGTCCTGCGCGACGTGGAGATCGTCGATCGCAATCACACCACGATATGACTTCAAATGCGAGTGCATCCACAGCGCGAGATCCGCTCCAGGTGAGGCGGACGCGGCGTTTTTCTCATAGGCGCCGGCGAGCGTTGCACGCGCGTCGGGCGCGATCTCCGCGAGCGCGTCGGAGAGTCCGCGAAGAAAGCCCAGCAGTCCCGCGTTATCGGGCAGCACGTCGAGCCGAACGCGTGGCCCGTCGACAAGGTCTAGGTACTGACGAAGCGCGACCGATTTGCCATAGCCCGCGGGCGCGACGATAAGCACGACGCGCTGCATTGCAGCGGACGCGATGCGGTCCAGCACGCGCCGCCGTGGGATCGGCACGAATACCCCGCCGGTCTCGATAGTACCGTCGGGGCGAACCGGTCGGATCATCGGCTCCTATGCGAGGCGATCGAAGGGCGCTCGATACTCATCCTCGCCTTCATAATAACCGAGGAGGTGCTCCTCGAGATAGAGCATGCGTAGCTCCCGGCCCAAGCGAGCGTACTCCTCCGCAGCCTCGCTGCGAAACGCATCGTAGTCGGCTTTCGAGTCCCAGACATCGACACACACGTAGACGCCGCTCTCCTTTTTATGCCGGAACAGGCGCGTGCGCGCAAACCCGGGATACCGGCCGAACAACGTCACCCACGGTCCGGTTGAACCGTAGGCATGCTCGAAGGCACGGGCCTGCGACGGATGGACGCGATACCGGTAGAAGAGCTCGATCATCGATTAGCTTCCGCTCAGAGGCTGCATCTTCGCTGCGCGCAGCTGCGAATCCGCATCACGGATCTTTGCGGCAAATGGAGCGAACGCGCCGAGCTGCGTCTGCGTTAGCCGATGCAAGGCATCATCCTCTCGTCGTTGCTCGGCCGTGGGAGGAGCAAACGAATCGAAGTACGTGTCGATTTGCGACTGTAATCGTTCGCGCAGCACATCGGGCAGGAAGTCGTTGTCTTGATCGTTCTTCGGATTCGACGTGAACGAGCCGATCATCGTCGGCGTCTGCGCGACGAGCGACTCGATGTTTTGCGCAAGCTGCGCATTACCGGCCGCATGCAACGCTGCAGCACGGGCCGGTCCGTTCGCCGCGACGGCGCCGAGTGTGTTGAGCGCGTCGTCGACGCGCGAAAGATCGTCGAGCAGCGCCTGCACGCGCGCGCGCCGTTGTTGCAATTGCGCGATCGTGTAGTGCGTGCGCGGATCTTGTCGCACGATCAGCGCGCGCGTGTACGTGCGGCCGCCGGCATAAAGGCGCACCGTATAGCGGCCGGGCACTACGGGCGCACCGCCGTCAAAGCCTCCCCGGTTCCACTCCGGCGCATAGGTCCACGGGCGCACGTCTTCGCTCGTGAGATCCCATGCGAACCGGTTGAATCCGGCGTCATTGCCCAAATCAGCGACCTGCTTTCCGTCTTCTTCATGTGTCGTGAAGCGGCGAACGATCGCGCCGCGCGCATCGACGATTTCAGCCGTCGGTGCAGTTGTCGCCGGTGCGCTCAGATAGTACGTGAGAATCGCGCCGTATTCGGGCGCTGCTCCGTCGGTTCGCGTGCCCCAGTACGAGAACGGCAGCCACTCGATGGCATTGCGGGGCGCAACGAGATAGACGCCGGCGCCGCGAGCTTGCGCGTAGTGCTGTAGTGCAGCGGCATCGTCGAGCACCCACGCGCCGCGGCCGTGGGTCGCGATCAGCAAATCATTGCGATCCGGCTGCAACTGGATGTCGCGTACCGAAACGCCGGGAAGGTTGCTCGAGATGCGTTGCCAACTCGCACCGTCGTTCCACGACGCCCAGATCGACCGCTCGAGTCCGAGATAGAGTACGTGCGCAGCGCGCGGATCGGCAAGAATCGAGCGTGCCTCGTCGTCGTTCGGGAGCCCGTTCGCTATGCTCGTCCAATGCGCGCCGTAATCGTGCGTTACGAACGCGTACGGGCGTCGATCGCCGGTCATATGCAAATCGTAAACGGTGTAGGCCGTCGCGGCGTCATTCGGCGATGCGGAGATCGAGGCGAAGCGGCCAAACGGCGCAATGCGCGGCGGCGTCACATTCTTCCAGTGTTTACCGCCGTCGCGCGTGAGCTGCACGTATCCGTCGTCGGTTCCGATCCAAAGTTCGCCGCGCGCTGCGCGTGAGGGTTCGATGAAGAGAATCGTTTCGCTCGTTTCGGCACCGGTGCCGTCGAGCGTAATGCCGCCCGTGACGACTTCGTGCGCGCGATCGTTGCGCGTAAGATCGGGGCTGATGCGCGACCACGTCATGCCGCGATCGGTGCTCGTAAAGAGCACGTTTGCTGCGGTGTACGCGCGTTTGGAATCGAACGGATCGAACGCGATCGGTGTTTCCCAATTGAAGCGATAGCGCAGCGCTTTCGGGTCGATCACGTTTTGATCGCGAACGTACGGTCCGACTTCGCGCGTCTCCGACGTCGTGAAGTCGTGAATCGAAAGCTCGCCCGCAAAGTTTTGTCCGCCCGCGCTTTGCCAGACGTAGCGCGGATCGCGAGGATCGAAGAGCGCCCACGTGCCGTCGCCGCCGCCGGTGCGGATCCATTGACTGGAACTAATGCCCTGGGGATTGAGCGGATTGGACGGCGCGCACCACATGCCGTTGTCCTGTAATCCGACGCACATGCGGTATGGAAGTTCGCGCGAATAGCCGATGTGGTACGGCTGCGAAACCGGCAAGTTCTTCTCCCACTGCCACGTCGTGCCGCCGTCGCGCGAGAATGCGACGCCGCCGTCGTTCGCTTCGATGATGCGCCGGCCGTCGCTCGCAATCCACATGCCGTGATGGTCGCCGTGAATGCCGCGTCCGGTAATCGCGAAATGTTTGCCGCCGTCCGCGCTGACGGTCATGTGAACGTTCTCGGTCCACACGCGGTCCGGGTTCGTCGGATCGACGAAGATTCTGCTGTAATAAAATGGACGCTCGTTGATGAGCGGATCGGAGGTGGTCATTTGCCAGGTCGCGCCGCCGTCATCGGAACGCCATAGCAATCCGTGCTTCGTTTCGATCAGCGCGTAGATGCGTTGCGGATTCGAGGGCGCAATTGCAAGACCGATCTTGCCCATCGTCTCGTTGGGCAAACCGTTGCCTTGCAGCTTCTTCCATGTCGCTCCGCCGTCGCCCGATTTGAACAATCCGTCCTGCGGACCGCCCGAATCGGAACTCCATCCGGTACGTCGGTACTGCCACATGCCCGCAAAGAGCACGTTCGGATTCTTGGGATCGGCGACGAGATCGGATGCGCCGGTAGACGGCCCCCCGTACAACGTCTTCTTCCACGTCGCGCCGCCGTCGGTCGTCAGATAGATGCCGCGATCTTCGGTGTCGGCGAACGGATCGCCAAGCACGGCAACGAGGACATGCGATGGGTTGCGCGGATCGACGACGATGCGGCTCGCGAGCGAATTGTGCAGCGACAGCACGTGCGTCCACGTTTTCGCACCGTCGGTTGTTTTATAGATACCGTCGCCCTGCGTTACGTCGTTTCGCGGATTCGACTCGCCTGTCCCGACCCACACCGTCTCTTTCGCAACGGGATCGACCGTCACCGCACCGATCGATTGCACGTCCTGCGAATCGAAGACGCTTGTCCACGTCGCGCCGGCATTGGTCGACTTCCACACGCCTCCGCCTGCCGCGCCCGCATAGTATAAGGATGGATCCTGGTCCGTTCCCGCGACGGCGCCGAGACGGCCGCCCGAGACTGCGGGACCGGCGCTGCGCCAGGTGAGCCCGGCGAACGGATCAGTTGCGGATGCTTGAGCGCAAAGCGGAATGAGTGGGAGCGCGACGAGCGCGGCCAATGCTAACGAAGGCAGTTGACGCATGACCTGCGATGTTGGCCGAGGGCAACGGCACGTCCCCTTTGCCGATGAGGCGGCTCAGGAAATACGCGATCAAACGCCCTTCGAACGCAAGCCGCGGCGCGAGCCATTCGCGCTGTTGCGGACACGTCAATTCGCCGAGTTCGAGTACGAGCGCGGCGTTACGCGCATCAACTTGCCGAAAGGCATAATAATCCCGAAGGCCGACGGTAAAGTCATCGGGTTGGAAGCCGTACGGGAAATACTGCGAATACAACGCTCGCCATTGCTGCGCCGCCGGAGCAAAGCGTGGCTCGTGATATCCGATCGACGCGCCGCTCGCGCATGGCGACGTCGAGCCGTCGAAATGAATGAACACCGCGGCATCGACGTCATACGTTCCGTCGAAATCCGCAGGCTCGCGCGCGACGGAGACGCCGTGTTCGCGTAACACGCGCGCCGCTTCATCGGCGACGACCGGCGTCCAGTCGCGTTCGCCGTGCGCGCCTAAATTGCACGCGCGCTTCGGATAGCGGACGCATGACGCAGGACGGCCCTCGTGTCCGGCCGAGATGAGCACGTCCACGTGCGTGAGTGTGAGGGCAAGCAGCAGATGGATCACGCCGTTTTTACCAGAGCGGAGAGTGACGGTGATGGTTCGGCGCCGAGCTCAGCGGCAAGCGCGATGCGGTATTGCCGGAAGAGGCGCATCGCCGCGGCTCGGTCGCCGCCGATCAAATGCGCGCGGATTCCAATTTCTACCGCGCGCTCGTCGCAACCGTCGGTCTCGAGCGCGGCTTTCGAATATTGCAATGCGGTCGCCGCATCGTTCCGTTCGAGTGCATCAACGCCGAGGACGTGCGCGAGCTCGGTGCGCGCCTCGCGCAGATGGCGCGACGTCGGTTCGAACCATTCCCACTCGTCGACGCGAGTCGATTCGTCGCCGGCGACGAACCGCCACATCCGTTCGAGATACGCGCGGTCGCGTTCGGTGAGCGACGCTCGTTTCTGCGCCGCGCCGAACGCACGATCGAGTTCCCAAAGGTCGACGAAGGCGTGCGCATGAAGGCGATAGCCCTCACCGTCGCGTTCGATCGCGTCGCGCCGCGGCAAACGCGAGCGCAGCCGGTGGAGGCACACGCTAAAAACATTACGTGCTGCGGCCTCATCGAGATCGGGCCAGAGCAACGACGCGACCCGCGCGCGAGACGATGGTTCGCGCCGCAGCGCAATAGCGAGCAAGAGTTCCAATTCGCGTCCGGCGATTGCAATCGGCACACCGTCGACGCGAACGCGCCCGCTCGCGAGCGAGACTTCGATCGGCGGTACGACGTCTTCTCCGCCGCGCGACATACGCGCGACGAATGGTGAGAGCATGCCGCACTCCAGCCGCCGCTCGGCGAATTGTGAAACGGCGGCGCGCAGTTCTTCCGAATCGATCAGCCCGGCACAATGGGCCGCCGAGGCGGCGTACTCTTCGAATGCGGCTTCATCGACGAGCGCAAGCGCAACCGCCGTCAGCACCTGCAGAAACGCGTGGCCGAGCGACGCTGCACGTTCGAAGGCCGCGCGGGCGAGTTCCTGGCGCCGCCGCTCGTCGAGAGAATGGGCAACTTCGATCAAATAGGCGTAGACGACAGATTCGGGCAGGTCGGTCGGCGACGGAGCAACGTCGCGCTGAAGCATCGCACCCGCCAGATACGCGAACCCGGAGATGCCGCTCGTCGCATACGTATCGAGTTCTTCTGCCGCGCTGCGTGCTCGCGCGTCGTCTCCCGAGAGCCAGCCGGCAACGAGCATGTGCGCGACGACCAATGCTTGCGCGTTGTCGACGCCCGACTCACGCGCGCGCGCAAGCGCCCGTTCGAGAAACTGGAGTTCCATACGATCCCCGTGCACGCGCGCAACCTCGCCCGCGAGCGTGACGTACAACGCGGCCGCCATCGCGTCGCCGGCCATAATGCCCGGGAGCGCGCGATCGATGTCGGCACTAGCTGCAGACAGTTCACCGGATCGCGCGCGCACGAGCGCGCGCATTGCTAGTAACGGCATCTCGGAATTCGAACCCGCTACTCGTCCGATCGCCTCTTGGAGTTCCGCTCGCGCGCGTGCATGCTCCCCGAGATAGACGAGCAAATGCATGCGCAGCACGAAGAGCGGATAACGTTCGTTAGGGCCGGCCCTCGGCGAAATCGTACGCCACAGCGACTCCGCCTCGTCGAATAGCGCTTGGGGCGGTTCCCGAAAGATGCGCAACAGCCCATGAATGCCGAACAGCTGCGGAAACCGGATGATCTGCGAAGAATCGAAACGTGTGAGCAGACGCATATACCGCTGCGGCAGACGCGGGCCAGAAAATATATCATAGCGCGCGAGCGCCGACGCTGCCGCGTCGCAGTCGCGGTTGGCGATATACAACTCCGTCGCGCGCACGTAATCGCCTTCGGCTTCGCGCGCGAGCGCGAGTTGCGCAACGAGCAAACGCTTCCGCTCTTCTTGATGCTCCAACACCGCCGCTGCAACGAGCGGGTGAACGCGATACCGCCCCTCGGAGTCGCGACGCAGAAACGGCGACTCTTTTGCAAAATCCGCCAGCGCGTTTCCGTTCAACGCATCGGGAAACGCGTCGCGAACGTCGGCGTCTGTTGCATGCGGCATCGCGGCGCACGCGAATAGGGCGTGGAGCGTCGGCGAATCGCAGAGGGAGAGCACTTCGTCGACGAGATAATCGTGCAACTCGCCGAACGCAACGTCGTCCAATCGATGGAGAAGCTTTTCGAGCCGTCCTTCGCGCGCGAACCGCTGCAGCAGGAACACCGCGATGGGCCACCCTTCAGATATCCGAGCGATTCGTTCGAGCGCCGCACCGTCGCTGACATACGGCGCAAAGAGCGTGCGCTGCTCGTCGCGGTCGAAGGCAAGATCGGCGGCGCGCAGCACGACGATTTCGTGTGGCGCGGCGAAGCGCGTCAAGCGCAGGGGCAGCGCTTCGCGGGCGGCGAGCACGATCGTCGTTCCCGCGGGGCGGTGCTCCAAGAGCTGCGTGAGGAGTTCGAGCGCCTCCGGATGGAGGCTGATGAAGCGCGCGCGATCGAACACGATCCGTTCCGGCGGATTCGTTGCAAGATAGTCGAGCGCGAGCGCAATGCGCTCGGCGACGCTGTGACCGCCGTCGCTGAGCTGGTCGTGGATTTCGGGAATCAGGCGGCGCGCAAGATCGAGATCGTCGCGCAGGCCGTCGCAGTCACAGAGCCGAGTAGCGGGGTCGCTCCCGTACATCGAGCGGATCAGCGCCGTCTTTCCGTAGCCCGCCGGCGCCGTAAGCACGACGAGAGCCGGCCGCAACCGCTCCAAGCGATCGCGCAAAGGAACCCGCTCGACTATGCCGGCCGTCACCATAAAACTGTAATCGGTTTGTAATGGAGTTGTAATTAGTCCGTAAGTCCCGGGAAAGGCGCCTCCTGTACGATGCTCCTGCCAGCCGAGCCACGGAAAGGCAACCATGTCCCTCGCATCGCCCCAGCCCGACGCTACGTCAGTGTATGTAGTGGGTGCGAATTCTGCTGTCCGCAGCGCGATTGCGCGGCTGCTCCAACTCGATCCCGGCATTGTCGTCGTCGGAGCCTCCGACGCACCTGGCGCGGACCGCCACGCCGACGTCGTCGTCGACGAGTCGTTGCTCCAGCAACTCCAAGACGTGCCCGTCGCGCACTTCATCGCCGCGGTGAAGGCGCTTGCTTCCGCACCGACCGCGGCAGCACGACACCTGCAACCCGTCCCGAGCGGAGCCGATATGCGCGCGCTCCTCTCGGAACGCGAACTTCAAGTCGTGCGACTCGTCGCCGAGGGCCTTTCCAACAAGGAAATCAGCCTGCGCTTGCGGCTCTCCGACAAAACCGTGAAAAACCATATCTCGCACATTCTTGCGAAGATGCAACTGACGGCACGCACGCAGGTCGCCGTTCACGCGCTACGCGGCGGAATCGTTTAGAAGACCGCTAGGCTACCGAGCGGCGGGAAGCGCGAGCCGGGGTTTCGCGTAGAAGACGCGCGCTTCCGGACGCGAAGTCGTAGAGCACTGCGCCGCTGAGCCGCACGCGCGTGTAACGCTCGGCCGCGGCGGCGATGCGCCGGATCAGCTCGAGCCGGCTTCCACCGGTCGGAATACGACGAAGCACGATCCCGTAGGCATCACCGAAGCGATTGCGCACGATTGCATCGAACGGCGCAGCATGCGCGGAGGTCGCGACGATGTCGCGGTGACGCAGCGCAGCCAGGCGCGCAGCGAGACGTCCGTCGATGAAGCCGCGCAGTTCGCGAACGATCCGGTCGCGCTCGGAGAATAAGAGCGCCGGGCGGACGCCGTCAGGCGCCACGCTTTGAACGTCGCGTTCGAAACGCACGAGCGCATCATTGATGAGGCCTCGCGGCGTCATGCGACCACGCTGCAGTGCGTCGGCGACGGAGGTGCGCATAGCGCCCTCGGCGAGCTTCGGAAGGCGGGAGACGGCGAGCAAGGGATCCATACCTGCCTATAATTTAGCGTTCGTAAATGCCAAGGGCATGGCATCGTGGTTCTTGAACTTCGCGCGGACATGCAACACCGTCCGAATTGGCCCACTGGTATCGGCCTGCTCATCATTCATTTAGCCGCAGTCCTTGCGTTCTTTCCGGCGTTCTTCTCCTGGTCCGCAGTTGGTGCCGCGATCGTCGTCACCTGGGTTACCGGCGGATTTGGAGTAACGCTGTGCTACCACCGCGCGCTGACTCATCGTGCATTACGCATGGTGCGTCCGCTCGAATACGCGACGGCGATTGCGGGGACGCTCGCATTTCAAGGAAGCCCGATCGACTGGGTTGCGACACATCGCGTGCATCACGCGCATTCCGATCGCCGAGGAGATCCGCACAGCATTCGCCGCGGACTGAGCTGGGCGCACTTGACGTGGCTCTTCCGCACGAATGAAAATCTGCCGACGGTCGAACAGCAAAAGCGCGTCACGCCCGATCTTTGGAACGATCCGTTCTATCAAGCGTTGCGCTATCTTCACGTGCCGTTGCAGATCGCGCTTGCGGGCCTGTTGTTTTTGCTCGGCGGATGGTCGTGGGTCGTCTGGGGCATCTTCGCGCGCTTGGTGTTCACCTATCACGCGACATGGCTCGTGAACAGCGCTGCGCACTTCGCCGGCTATCGCACGTATCGCACCGCCGATCGTTCCGTCAATTCGTGGTGGGTTGCGCTCATCTCGTGGGGCGAAGGCTGGCATAACAACCATCACGCGTTTCCGTTCTCGGCGCGTCATGGATTGAAGTGGTTCGAGATCGACTGCACCTGGTGGACGATCAAACTGATGCGAGCACTGCATCTCGTCGACAAAGTGCGCGTACCGAGTCTCGAGATGCGCGAACGCCTGTCGACTGCAGAGAAAGAAATTCAGCGCCGCTACTTCCGCCGGTGGCGGACAGATTAGCCCGCTAATCTGGTAAGCGTAGCTCGGGCGCACAGCGGCCGGGATCAAGCCCGCCGAACGCGGAGCGGCGGCCCGTACGGCGGCATGTAACTTTTTTCTCCACTACTTTCGTGGATATTGTCTTGTCTCCACACTCTCCGTAGAGTACAATGGGGCTAGGAGACAAGACGATGGCCGTTGCCCGCACGAAGAAAAGCGCCCGCCGCCGCCCGGCGCAGACCGCATGGAACGTTCGCTCGGACCGTGTCATCGAGCTCAAGCCTAACGCCGACGAGGCCTTTCCGGTCGTGCCGAAACTCGATCGCGTCGTTAACGCCCTCGGTCTCTCTGCGGCGGCCGATATCCTGGACGTCGACAAGTCGCAACTCAATCGCTGCATCAAGGGCCAGGAGCGCGTGAGCCCGGCGCTCGCGCGCAGGATCAGCGACGTCGAATATGTCATCGATCGCGCGCTGCACGTCATGAATCCCGAAGATGTCGGACCGTGGCTTGCGTCGCCCGAGCCGCTGCTCGGCAACAGCATTCCGATCAACGTGTTGACGATCTCCGGTCCCGCTCGCGTTATCGGCGCAATCGATGCGATTGCCGCCGGCGCATTCGCGTGAGGCTCTATCGCGTTCTTCTTCACGATCCGAACGCCGCAGCCGATGAACCGGGCGGCGTTCTTTACGTGCCGCCGCAACAGGGTGGTGGCCGCATCGACAATCCACTGCACTACGGCGTGCTCTACGTCGGCGATTCTTCCGCGGGCGTTTGCGCTGAAGTCTTCTATCGCGGCGCACACCGGCTGAAGTGGAGCGCGGAGATGCTTGCGTTACGGCGTTACCCGCATCTCGTACGCTCGCTCGCGTGGTATGACGTTGCCGACGACGTGCCGATCGCCGATTTGGATGATCCGCACCGCTTAATTGAATTCGATCTCCGGCCGTCGAACGTGATCACACGCGATTATTCGCAGTCGCAAGCGTGGGCGTTAGGGATATACGAACGAGACGAATTCGCGGGGATTGCATGGTGGTCGTTCAACGACGCACGTTGGAAAAGCGCCGGCTTATGGGATCTGCGATTCATTAGCGACACCGGCATCGAGCCGCTCTCGATCGATCACCCTGCGCTCGCCGAAGCGGCCGGCGTCCTGGACATCAAACTGGAGCGATGATCGATGCCGGAGCTTCCCGACGTCACGGCATATATCAGCGCACTCGAACGGCACATAGGCGGAGCCAGGCTCGAGCGCGTTCGCATCGGAAGTCCATTCTTGTTGCGAACGGCCGACCCGCCGATCTCGACACTCGACGGACACGTCGTCCGTCAACTTCGGCGCGTCGGGAAACGGATCGCGATCGGATTCGACGACGATCTGTGGCTCGTACTTCATTTGATGATTGCCGGACGATTGCATTGGCGGGAACGCGGTGCGCCGCTCGGCGGACGCAATACGCTCGCCGCATTCGACTTCCCGAACGGATCGCTCGTTCTGACCGAAGCCGGCTCGAAGCACCGCGCCGCGTTGTACGTCTTCAAAGGCGAGGATGCATTGCGCTCGATCGATCCGGGCGGAATCGACGTCTTTGCGTCGGACGTTGAAACGTTTCGTCGCACACTATCCCGCGAAAACCATACGCTCAAACGAACGCTCACCGATCCGCGCGTGATCGACGGCATCGGTAATGCATATTCCGACGAGATTCTTCACGACGCGCAGCTCTCGCCTATTGCGATGACGCAGAAACTGACCGACGACGAATGGCAACGACTCTACGCTTCGACGCGACGTGTCCTTGCGATGTGGATCGATCGTCTCGTCTCCGAAGCCGCGGACGGCTTCCCGGAAAAGGTCACGGCATTTCGCAAAGACATGGCCGTGCACGGCCGCTACGGCAAACCGTGTCCGCGATGCGGCGATCCGGTCCAACGCATTCGGTACGCCGACAACGAAACGAACTATTGCGCGCGCTGCCAAACCGGCGGAAAGCTCCTCGCCGACCGCGCGTTGTCGCGACTACTGGGCGCCGACTGGCCAAAAACGCTGGAGGAACTCGAACAATTGCGTTCGCTACCTACACAGACTGGGAAGAGATGAACGACATGAATGAAAACGCGTTTGCCGAGCTTGGACTACAACCGCTCATTGCCTCGGCTACGACGGCGTTAGGGTACGAGGAGCCGACGGCGATACAACGCGAGGCGATTCCTCACTTACTTGCCGGCCACGACGTCCTCGGTCAAGCGGCTACCGGTACGGGAAAGACGGCGGCGTTTGCGCTTCCGCTTCTTCAGCGCATCAGTGAACCGGCAGCTACCGATCGCAAACGCGTTCGCGCACTCATTCTGGTTCCAACCCGCGAGCTCGCGATGCAAGTTGCCGAAGCCGTGCACAAATACGGGCGGCTTCTACATGTCGGCGTGCTTCCGATCTACGGCGGACAGTCGATTTCGGTGCAGTTGCGCGCGCTACGACGCGGCGTCGACGTCATCGTCGCGACGCCGGGGCGCGCACTCGACCACATTCGCCGCGGAACGCTTACGCTCGATTCCGTCGAATATCTCGTTCTCGACGAAGCTGACGAGATGCTCGATATGGGATTCGCCGAGGATCTCGAAGCGATTGCGGCCGCGCTTCCTCGCGAACGGCAAACTGCGCTCTTTTCTGCAACGCTTGCGCAGCGCGTAAAGGCGATCTCAAAACGCTACCTTCGCGAACCGGTCAACGTGCATATCGCACCGGAGCCGACGGCAGCCGGCAGCAAGGCGCGCGTTCGCGAGGTGGCCTACGTCGTGCAGCGACCGTATAAATCTGCCGCCCTCGCGCGCCTGCTCGACATGGAGAACGCCACATCAGCCATCGTCTTCTGTCGAACGCGCACCGAGGTCGATGAGCTGACGGAAACGCTGGGCTCGCGCGGATATCAAGCCGAAGCGTTACACGGCGGTCTCTCGCAAGAACAGCGCGACCGCGTTCTGCGGCGCTTTCGCGACGGCACATCGGATATTCTCGTCGCGACCGACGTTGCGGCACGCGGACTCGATATCGAACACGTTTCGCACGTCTTCAATTATGACGTGCCGTCGTCGATCGACGCATACGTGCATCGCACCGGGAGAACAGGGCGCGCGGGACGTGAAGGCGTCGCGATTACGCTCGCCGAGCCGCGCGAACATCGCTTACTGCGCAACATCGAGCAACAGACGAAGCGAAAAATTCGCCTCGAAACGGTCCCCACCGTCACCGATCTTCGTGAACGAAGGCTCGCGCTGGTACGCACGGCGGTCGAAGACGCAATCGGCGACGCCGAGCTCGATTCATATCGTACGCTCGTCGAGCATCTCTCCGCCGACCATGACATCATCGATGTCGCCGCCGCGGCGATCAAACTCGCGGATCGCCGGCGCGACGGCGAAACGGAAGACGTCGAGATTCCATCTACACCGGCTGAGAAACCAAAGAGCCCGCGTCGCGAGGCGCGAACGGCCGGCGCGTCGGCGGACGTGGCAAAAATCTACATCGGCATCGGCCGCAGCGCCGGCATCAAACCCGCAGACATCGTCGGTGCGATCGCAAACGAGGCGGGCATTAGTTCGCAAAAGATCGGCGCGATTGACATTGCCGACCGCTTCTCGCTGATCGAAGTTCCAAGCGACGAAATCAACGCGATCGTCAAGCGGCTTCGCAATACGACGATTCGCGGCAAAAAAATCGGAGCGCGGCGCGACCGGCGCGGTTAGCGATAACGGCTACGCGCGCTCACGCGCATCCACTGGTCCGAAATGAGCAACCTATTTCGTCGCCGTCTCTCTTCATCACTGAAACGCGTCGAGCGCCGCAGATGCCGACAAATGCGGAACGATGCGATAATCCGCGCCGAACCGCCGCGTAAGCGCATCGAGCATTGCAGCCAGCGCCCGGCTCATCGTCGACACGACTGCTGGTCTCTCGCTCATCGTGGTGCCTCCTTATGCGAGGCCACTATTACGCTGAGCTGTTACCTTCCGCGCGACTCGAAGGAAAGAGCGCATTATCGACAGCCGACCGAGCGCCTTTTAGGCCGTAGTGTCAAAACTTCGTTCTGAAACAGCCAAGGAATTGTAAACTTGGGGAGGAATGATGGCCGCACGGGGGAGCCACTCGGTTGGTAATACAGCCCGCGTGGCCGCCAGAACCTTTGCAAAACTGACCATCTAGGAGACGGCCATGCTTACACTCGTTGCTCTTCTGACGATCATCGTAGCGGCTTCCAACTGCGGCTCGGCGGGCGGAGGCAAGTAGGGGCGCGCCTAGCCCCTCAAGACTAGCTGACGGTCTGCCGATACCCGGAAGGCGAGCATTAGACAAGTGCTTGTCAAGTTTTGCTATTCGGGGAGGCCGCTCTGCTACCAGAACGCGTCATCAACCTAGTCCCGAAGCAACAGCCGTTTGCTGCGGCGGTAGAGTATTTTGCGTCCGCACGTAACGCGGATTGCATTACTGCGCTTCATTTTCACACGGGTTTCGAGGCCGACGTCTTACGCACGCGCGCCCTCGTACGTTTGCGCCGCTTGGGCGAAGCCGAAGGTACGCTTCGTCGAGCGGCCGAGAGTGCGCGGAACGAGCTCGATCGCGCCGTTTGCTGCACGCTGCTGGGCGCCATTCTAGACCGGCAAGGTGACGAGGAAGGCGCCGACTCCGAGTGGGCTTCGGCGCGGAAGTATCTGTGCGGCGTGGCCGCGCCTGCGGTTCGCGCTGAACTCAACTACTACGTCGCTCTCTCCGCGTGGCGGAGCAAAGACATTCAGGAAGCGCGTCGGATCGCGCGTGACTCTCTTATTGAAGTAGAGAACGCGCAATGCGGCAGTCCCAGCCCATATCCCGCAGCCGTACCCATTGCGTTTACGTATGAGCTTCTTTCACTCATCGAAGCGATGAACGAGCGGCATGAAGCGCAGGTCGCATACCTGCGGCAAGGGTTTTCTGCCCTCTCATCGGGCGCGCAAGCGCACGTCTGGCCCGAAGCATCCTTACTCAACAATCTTGCCTCGGTTATCACCGAAGTCCGCATGCCCGACGCGACGCAGTTCGTTCGTGAACGCGCATCCGCATTGCCGTGGACCGGTGAAATGCCGGGCTGGGCGTATAACGTCTATCGCGCGTTGGGATGGACCGAAGCGCTCGAAGGAAACGAAATTGCCGCGTTCCGGGAATTGCGCAATGCCGAAGCGCACGCACCGACGTTGCCGCGGCGAATCGAAGCGATTTTGGATCGCTCGTTTCTCTTCGGTGCGATCGGTGAAGTCTTATCCGCGCGCGAACGTTTCGATGAAGCACAACAACTGTGCAAGCTCGTCGACTGGAACGCGACGCAAGGCGAGGACCGCTATGCGTTAGTGTGGGGCGCCGAGCTTGCGGCGTCGTTCAATCCGCACCGCGCGCAGGCGATGATCGCGCACTACAATTCCATCCGTAGACCGATGGACCCAATGCACGCTGCAAGCGGAATGCTTCGACGCTGGCAAGCGTACGAACACGATGCGTTTGGTACGGTCGCCGCAGCAAACGGCGATCTTAAAGTGGGTCTTCAACACTTGACGGACGCCTTGAGTATCTGGGATCAGCTCGGCTTCAAGTGGCGGGCAGCAAAGACTGCACGAGCTATTGCATCGTTCACGAAGGCTGAATCCGATGACGCGGACGCAGCCAGACGCGCGGCATCGTATCACCGCAGCTGGCTAGGTAGATCAGCATGACGATTTGGTCCATGTTCGCCAGAGCTGATATTCCGCGCGGACGAAGCTTCGTACTCGAATCCGAGCTTCGGAAAGCCATTGCGCGGCGACGGTTCGAACTGCACTACCAGCCCATCGTGGATACCGTGAGCGGTCAAGCCGTTGCACTAGAGGCGTTAGTTCGTTGGCGCGACCCGATTCGCGGATTGATGCTGCCCGAAACGTTTATCGGCGTTGCGGAAGAGAGCGGATTGATCGACGCGATCGGACTGTTGATTCTGGAAGACGCGTGCCGGGAAGCGCGGCGCTGGCACGATCGCGGTTACGAGATACCGGTCTCCATCAATGTTTCGGTACGTCAGCTCGATCGCCGCTCGTTCGTCGATAGCGTCCACCGCGCATTGGCCATGAGCGGCCTTCCGCCGACGTCGCTCTGGATTGAAATTACCGAGACCTGCATCATGCGCGATATCGACGCAATGATCGCGATGGTTGTCGCGCTGCGCCGCGAGGGCGTGAAGATTGTGATCGACGACTTCGGCACGGGTTACAGCACGCTAGGCCGTATAAAAGCGTTCCCGGCGGATACCTTGAAGATCGACCGCTGTTTCGTCAAAGATCTTCCGGGCGGAGACGTCGATAGAGCCGTCGTCTCGGCAATCGTGACCATCGCGTCGAGTTGTAACATGGCGATCGTCGCCGAAGGGGTCGAGCATCCGAACCAAGTCCAGGTTCTCCAAGAACTCGGCTGCGATCTGATGCAAGGCTTTCTGTTTGACCGTCCCACGCGCACGCAGATGATCGATTTCGCGGCGTTGTCGAAGTCGTTCTAACCCAATCATCAGGTCGGAAGATTTCGAAAAAGAAAAAGGCCCGGCAGATTTCTGCCGGGCCTTGCATCACGCTGGTAGCGATTAGAGATCTTCGGGGTTGATGCCCTTGATCCGGTCGTACTGCGTCTTTTTCGGTGCAGCGTGCACGGCGGCGTGTTCTTCGTATTCGCCTTCGTACTGCACCGTCAACGGTTCGCGATTGCGTTCGTACGCGCTCACGAGACGGCTCATGCCGTCGCCGTTGCCGCCCATCACTTCAGCGAGTGCGGCTTCGTCTGCAGTCATGCCGGCATACGCCATCTCGAACTGCTGACGCGGACGTCCTTCGTCGTCGACGTCCTGACCTTCGGGTTGGATATCGATGTTGCGATAACGCGACATACCGGTACCCGCCGGGATCAGTTTGCCGATGATGACGTTCTCCTTGAGACCGAGCAACGGATCGTACTTGCCCTTGATGGCGGCATCCGTGAGGACGCGCGTGGTCTCTTGGAATGACGCCGCCGAGAGGAACGATTCCGTTGCGAGCGACGCCTTCGTCACACCGAGCAGCACCGGCGTTGCCGTGGCCTCTTCGAGGTTCTCGGACTTCGCACGATCGTTTGCTTCGTGGAAGGCCGCCGCTTCGACGACCTGACCCGGAAGCATCAGCGTGTCGCCGCCTTCGACGACCTTCACCTTACGCATCATCGCGCGGACGATGACTTCAACGTGCTTATCGTTGATGTCGACGCCTTGCGAACGGTAGACCTTCTGCACTTCCCGAACCATGTAGTTCTGGAGCGCGGTCTCGCCTTTGATGCGCAGGATGTCGTGCGGGTTGAGCGAGCCTTCGTTGAGCTGATCGCCCGCTTCGACTTTCTGACCGTCTTGAACGGCGAGATGCGTGCCGTGCGGGATATCGTACTCGTGCTCTTCACCCGTCTCGTCGACGATGTTGATGACACGACGGCTCTTATCTTCACCGAACTTCACCTGACCGGCGACTTCGGTGATGACCGCTTGACCCTTGGGCTTGCGCGCTTCGAAGATTTCTTCGACACGCGGGAGACCCGTGATGATGTCTTCAGTTGCAACACCGCCGGTGTGGAAGGTACGCAACGTGAGCTGCGTGCCGGGTTCACCGATGGATTGCGCCGCGATGATGCCGACCGCCGTACCGATGTCCGCGCGGTTACCGGTTGCGAGATCGCGACCATAACACGTCGAGCAGACGCCGTACTTCGATTGACACGCGAGCACCGAACGGATCTTGACCGTACCGATGCCTGCGTCGACGATCGCCTTGGCTTTCTCTTCGTCGATCTCTTCACCGCGCGCGACGATGCCTTGGACGTCGTCGACCGAGCGGCGACCGATGATACGGTCGATCAGCGGTTCGATGACTTCCTTGCCCACGCGGATGTCGGAAACGGTGATGCCGTTTGCCGTTCCGCAATCGTCTTCGCGGATGATGACGTCTTGTGCGACGTCAACGAGACGGCGAGTGAGGTAACCCGAGTCGGCCGTACGGAGTGCCGTATCGGCGAGACCCTTACGCGCGCCGTGCGTCGAGATGAAGTACTCGAGAACGGTGAGGCCTTCTTTGAGCGACGCCTTGACCGGAATCTCGAGGATTCGGCCGGAGGGGTCGGACATGAGACCGCGCATACCGCCGAGCTGCTTGACCTGCGCGATCGAACCACGAGCACCCGAAGTTGCCATCATGAAGACGGGATTGAGCGGGTTTTGCGCGGCTTGCATCGCGCCGGTGACAGCGTCGCCGGCCTTTGACCAGATTTCGATCGTCTTGTTGTAGCGTTCGTCGTCAGAGATGAAGCCCTGGTCGAACAGACGGTGCAACTCGTCGACTTCGTTTTGCGCCTTCTCGAGAATGTCGTGCTTGGCTTGCGGAACGATGATGTCGGAAATCGACACGGTCGTACCGGAGAGCGTCGCGTAGTGGAAACCGAGTTCCTTGATCGCGTCGAGGAAGCGCGCCGTTTCCGCGTTACCGTACTTGCGATAGCAATCGGTAATCGTCTTCTTCAGCGTGCCCTTGTCCATCGTCCGGTTGACGAACTCTTTCTTCCACGAGAGCGGGAATGCCATGTTGAAAATGGTACGCCCGATCGTGGTTTTGATCAGCTCGCCCTTCCAACGAACGTACACCCACTCTTGCAGTTTGACGTTACCTGTTTCGAACGCCATGACTGCTTCTTTGGGATCGTAGAACGTTGGAATTGCACCCGGCGCATCCGCCGCCGGCGCATCTTTCTTCACCGCACGAACGGTGTTATCGAAGTCTTCGGTGACTTCGGCCTTGGCCGGGCCGCTGTACTCGTCGCGTTGGAACGTGAGGTAGTACAGACCCAAAACCATGTCTTGCGTCGGAATCGAAACCGGGTTGCCGTATGCGGGCAACAGGATGTTGTTCGAGGACAACATCAGGATGCGCGCTTCCGCTTGCGCACCGGCGCTCAGCGGCAAGTGCACCGCCATCTGGTCGCCGTCGAAGTCGGCGTTGTACGGCGTACACACGAGCGGGTGAAGGTGAATCGCTTTACCTTCGACCAGCACCGGTTCGAACGCCTGAATGCCGAGACGATGGAGGGTGGGTGCGCGGTTGAGCAGCACCGGATGCTCTTTGATGACCTCTTCGAGCACATCCCAGACTTCCGGACGCACGCGCTCGACCATACGCTTCGCGCTCTTGATGTTGTGCGCGAGCGCGCGATCGACGAGCTTCTTCATTACGAACGGCTTGAAGAGCTCGAGCGCCATTTCTTTCGGCAGACCGCACTGATGCAATTTCAGTGACGGACCGACGACGATAACCGAACGTCCCGAGTAGTCGACGCGCTTACCGAGCAGGTTCTGGCGGAAGCGGCCTTGCTTACCCTTGAGGATGTCGGAGAGCGACTTCAGCGGACGGTTGTTCGGACCGGTGACCGGACGGCCGCGACGGCCGTTGTCGATTAGCGCGTCGACCGCTTCCTGAAGCATGCGCTTTTCGTTCTTGATGATAATTTCGGGAGCGTTCAATTCCAACAAGCGCTTCAAGCGATTGTTGCGGTTGATGACGCGGCGATAAAGATCGTTCAAGTCGGACGTCGCGAAACGTCCGCCGTCGAGTTGCACCATCGGACGCAGTTCGGGCGCAATGACCGGCACCGCGGAGAGAATCATCCACTCCGGACGATTGCCGCTTGCGAGGAACGCTTCGACGACTTCGAGACGCTTGATCGCCTTGAGGCGCTTCTGTCCCGACGTCTCTTTGAATTCCTTACGAAGATCGTCTTGGATCTTCTTCAGGTTCAAATCGCGCAGCAGTTCGCGGATCGCTTCCGCGCCCATGCCGGCTTTGAAGTTCGCGCCGTACTTGTCACGCGCTTCGCGATACTTCTGCTCGGAGAGCACTTCGCGCTTCGTGAGCGGAGTGTTGCCCGGATCGATGACGACGTACGCCGCAAAGTAGATAACTTTTTCGAGTTGACGCGGCGACATGTCGAGCAGAATGCCGATGCGTGACGGCACGCCCTTGAGATACCAAATGTGTGAAACGGGCGTAGCGAGCTCGATATGGCCCATACGCTCGCGGCGCACCTTCGCGCGCGTGATCTCGACGCCGCAGCGGTCGCAGATCATGCCCTTGAAACGGATGCGCTTATACTTACCGCAATGACATTCCCAGTCTTTGGTCGGGCCGAAGATCTTTTCGCAGAACAGCCCGTCGCGTTCGGGCTTCAGCGTGCGGTAGTTGATCGTCTCCGGCTTTTTGACTTCGCCGAACGACCATGCACGGATCTGCTCGGGCGAAGCCAACCCGATGCGCATGGCATCGAAGTTATTGACGTCAATGAGATTCAAGTTGGAGGAAACTCCGGTGTTTAATGCCGCCGGGCGTTGCCTACGCAGGGTTTCCGCAACTCACGTTTTCTCGTAAGGGGACCCACCGTCGCTCCGCCGGTTGAACCTAGCGGCCGCCGCTCGTCAGAGGCAGCGCCGGCTCGGGCACAGACAGTAAGTATATCACGAGAGCCATGGTCGCCTCAAGCGAAGCCCGCCCCGCCAGGCGGGTACAAACGTCGCATGGCTATGACGATTGGGATCATCGGAGCGGATGACCGGGCGGTCACCATCGGCCGCATGCTTCAGGGGTGCGGACACCAGATCAGCTTTAGCGACCCTCGCCGGCCGGACGCAGCCGAGAAGGCGGTTGAAGCGATCGGCGGCGATGCCAAAGCCTGCTCGACCTACGACCAAGCGTTATCGAGCGACGCTTTGGTTTTCACCGTCCATTGGGAGGACCTCGACGACTGCCTTCGCTCGCTCGGCGACTATAAGGACGGCGTCGTCATTGACGCGACGCGCCCGCCCGAACTCGAAGAGGGCACCAGCGGCGCCGAGATCTTGGCGAAGAAACTCGACAATCGCCACGTCGTCAAAGCGTTCGTCGACGTGACCAATCCACACGAACCGATTCTCGTCGCCGGCGACGACCCTGAAGCGCGCAGCACCGTTGAGCAAATAATCGGAGCGTGCGGACGCCGGTACGAAGACGCCGGACCACTCGCAAATGCGGCAAAGATCGAAAAGGAACACGCCGGCAAACAGCCGCTGTAGAGAGTAGCACGCGGCCGCGGCGTCGCGCCGTTTCTAAATCGCCGTCGCACTGAATGCGGCCGATCGGCGACGCGCCGGCAACGGTGCCGCGAATGCGGCAAAGCAGCGACAGGGCGAGCGCAATTGCTTGCAGCGGCAGACGACTAAGTCACAGTGGCTACTTTCTCGGGATTTGTTCGTAGATGTCGTCGAGATCTTCCATTGTGTTTAGCGTTACGGCGTCGGTGATATCGGCATTTTTTATCCCCGATTTATCGCGCATCTTCGCGGCCTTGTCATCGGCATGATTGTAGCCGCGCACGGCCTCATTGTGCTTCGCGATGCGATCCGAGGAAATCGAACCGCCATTTTGCGCGATCACCCATTCTTCAAATTGCATGTATCTCGGATGCTGGGAGCGTACGTAATCGATCGTTTTCTGACGATCGAGGCCGAGATCGTTCAACGTCATCTGATCGAACCCCGAACCGCACTCATCGTAATCCTCGGGAAGTAAACCGGCGGCGGCAAGCGAGAGCTTGAGCCACAGACGCGGAAGGTGAATCGCTCCAAGCGGACCTGCGGTATCGGAGCTAAGCGCGGGCACAACCTTTTGACCTGAAGTGGCCGAGGTCGACATAATTGTCCTCCAGAGTTAGGCGTGAGTTTTTTCCGGTAATCGTTGCGCGTGGCGAGGAAGGAACGTCAGCTCAGCGACGCCGGACTTATCCAATCCGCCGAAACCAAGAGACTTCATCACCTCATATTGTTCGTAGGTCGCGCGGGCGAGGGGAAGAGCGAGATCCTGTTCGCGCGCGAGCGAAAGCGCGATACCCGAGTCCTTCGCTGCGTGCTCGGCGGAGAAGTACACGTCATGTTCGCGGTTTTGCATGTCGGCGCCGTCGGTTTCGAGCACGCGAGAATTGGCGCCCGTTTGCGAAAAGACTTCGCGCAGCATTTCAAGATCCAGTCCTAGCGCATCGCCCAAACCGAGCCCCTCCGCAAGACCGGCCGTGTTGATATTCATCACCATATTGACAAGCGCTTTCACTTGCGCGGCGCGACCCGCTTCACCGACATAGCGTAGCGACGAACTGAGCTTCTTCAACATGGGTTCGGTCTCGGCGAAGACCTCCGGCCTTCCGCCGACCATCAGGTAGAGCGTGCCGTTGCGCGCTTGAGGAATCGAACTTGCCATACATGCTTCAAGCGAACGCGCGCCGGCGCGTTCGCTTCGCGCTTGCACCTCGACGTGCACGTTCGGCGAAACCGTGGCACAGTTGACGAAAATCTTGCCCTTCGCGCCGTTGAGCAGCGAATCGCCGCTGTTCTCTGCGAAGATCCGGTACATCGCGTCGTCGTCGCTGACTACGGTGATAATGACATCCGCTTCGCTCGTGACCTCGCTTAGCGTCGAGGCCACCTTCGCGCCGATGTCTTTAGCGATTGCTTCCGCCGCGGGGCGATATGTGTCGTAGACGACGGTGACCGGATAACCGACGTCCTTCAAACGTAACGCCATGTTGCCGCCCATGCGGCCGGTTCCGACGATTCCGATTCGAGGAAGACTACTCATTCTTGCCCGCCTGGTTGAAAGAACGTGATCTTATACGAATGCAACACACCCGCGATCTGGGCCTTTTCCGATGCTAGCGCATGATTCATCGCGGACGCTAGAGCGGCGCGGCGCGGCGCTGGACGCGGGTGCTGACGCACTGTCGGAGCGCGGTCTGCAGCGGTACGCGCGGGCCGGCGTGGAATGACCTAAGCACTTTGCACGAGCTTCTGTTCATTTTCGTTCTCGCGCAGGCTCTCGTTGCATCACCGACGCCTTCGCCGAGCCCGACACCCTCGACGCCGCCGCTGATCGGAAGCGTGAGCATCGCAACCGGCTCGCTTGAAACACTGCATCGCCTGCCGCTTCCGGCATCTCTGTTGACGGCGGAACAGATTCAAGCAAATCCCGCGATCACGAGCGACCAACTGTTGCGCGCACTACCGGGATACGATCATACGCGCAGCAACAGCGCCTTCACGAACTACGGTCAACTGCGCGCATCGTTTTCCGGAGCGGGAAACGATCGCGGACTCGTGCTCGTCGACAACATCTTCGCGCAGGATGCGTTCGGCGGGCAGATCGATTGGGCCGCATATCCCGCGAATGATATTACGCGCGCGGAGTTATTGCGCGGCCCCGGGTCGGCGCTGTACGGATCGGGCGCGGTCGGCGGGGTGCTCTCGCTGGGAACCTACGCACCGACGACGCAGCCGAACGGTCCCGCCAGCGGCACGCTCGAGATTCTTCCGGGAACGAACGCATACCTCAACGAGCACCTGCAAACGACGACCCCCATCACGTCGAAGTTTTCGACGTCGCTCTCGGCGTCCGATCAGCAGCTCTCGTACTCCGCGCTTGCACCGGGATATCAAGCGCCGATCGACACCAACGCCTTCGCGCGATCCAAGATGGTGTCTCTGAAATTCCGCTATGCACCCGACGCGAGCACGACGATCGACTACGGATACCGCGGTGCCTGGGATTATCAGCAGTACGGACGTCCGAACTATGACTTCTGGCGCGATTTCATTCAGAACGCCCTTGCGTTCGCGCATAAGTGGACGCATGCATCGGTGTCGGTCACCGGGTACGTGCGCAACACGTTCGTCACGAACCGCGCCGATAAGTCGTCATCACCGGGATCGCTGCTCTACACGCAGTACGTTCCGACACATGAGAGCGGCGTGATTGCCGATTGGATCGTCGATAGTCCGAATTCGACCTTCGAGATTCGTGGCGACGGACGGTTCGTCGGCGGCGTGAGCCGCCAACTCAACGCCGCGAACATTCAAACCGCAAACGGCAGCGGCGTGCAGCAAATCTCCGATATTGCCGTGCAGAACACATGGCGCTTCAATCGCGCCGAAGCCGTTGCGGGGCTTGCGGCAACCTCGATCTTCTTGCCGAACGCCAGTCTCACCAGCAACGGGACGATAAGGACGATTGCGCCGCGCACCGATCGCGCGCTTTCGCCGCGCATTGCCGTCCGATACGATTTGGCGCCGCACCTTGCGTTTCGCGCATCGGGCGGCTCCGGGCTTCGCGCGCCGTATCTCAACGAACTCGTGCGAGGCTACGTGATCGGACCGACATCGTACGTGCCGAATCCGAATCTCGTCCCGGAGCGAACGTATTCGCAAACGGCCGGGTTCGATTGGACCAACCAGCACTCCGAATTTGCCGCCGACTATATTCAAACGTTCGTCAGCGATGCGATCTCGTTTCGGACGATCGACCCGACACACCAAATGCGCAGCAATTTCGCGCATGCGGAAACGAACGGCGTAACGGCAAGCTACACCGAACGCATCGGAACCTGTTCGACGCTCAGCGTGTGGGGAACGCAACAGAATTCGCGCGTGACCGGCGGCTCTGCGGCAATCGGAAAGCAGCTGCCCTACGTCCCTGAAGGGTCCGCGTACGCGGGATACAGCACGCTCCTCGGAACGACGCGCGTCGGAGTGAACGTGTCATACATCGGTCAAACGTATGCCGATGATCTTAATCTCGAACCGCTCGGCACAGCCGTAACCGCCGGACTCTTTGCGAGCGTTCCGGTCGCGGCCGGCGTGCGGCTCGTCTTGCAAGGCGATAACGTGACGGACGCACGATACCTCTCGAGCATCGATCGATTTGCGCCCCCTTCGGTAATTTCGCTCGGGCTACAGCTCCCGGTGAACAAACAGGCCCCGGCTAGTTGTCCAGGGTGACGGAATCGCGGCGAGTTACGTTTCCCAGTAATGGAGGGCAATACAACTCGCATGAACATCAGGCAAGCACTCGCGTCGCTGGCTTTGACGGGAACGATCGCGCTCGCGCTTCCCGCAGCACCGGCGCACGCCGACGGAGCAGCGAGCACGCGGAATTTGATTCTGCTCGGCGGCGCCGCGGCTACCTACTTGGTCATTCAGCACAACCGGAAAGTTCACGAGAAGTACGCGGAATACGACCACCGTCAGGCTGCGCTCTCGCAAGAGAACCACGATGCGTGGGCAGCGTACCATCAAGAGCAACAGGCGTACGCTCAGGAAGTGCAAGTCAATCAGGAGCTTAAGAAAGAGGTCGCCTACCAGCATCGCGTCGTCGAGCAGCAGCGCCACGAGCTCGCGTCACTCGGCTCACACACCGGATTCGTCCGTTCGACGCGACAGCGGGTCGCGCAACGTTCGAACGCACATCGAAGAGCGAACACGCGGGTGGCCATGGTCTCATACGGATGGGGCGACATCTAGGACTCGCCGCGCTGGTGGCGCTTGCCGCATGTAGTGCGCAGGCGAAGACCGGTGCGGTGCAATCGACGACGGACTCCGTGACGAAGTCGGTCTATAGCGACGACATCGACGGCGTCAACGCGAACTTCGATTCGGCGCTGCAATCGCAAGTCTCCCGAGGCGACGTCGGAACGCTCTCCGATAAGATGCACGCGCTCGGAACCTACAAGGGCTTGACGTATTTGAGCAACGATGCCGCCAAGAACGAGTTCACATATCGCGCGGACTTCGACAAAGGCTCGATGAACGTCGTCGTCCGCGTCGACAACGACGGCAAACTCGCGGCCTATCGGGTCTTCCCGCAAACCCAATAAATGCGCCGGGGATGGAAGCCATTTTCACGCGCACCATCCCCCGGATACGTCTAAGGTCCTCCAGCTACACAAAAACTACACAATAGCTCTCGTGCTTTATTCATTCGTGCCGACTAATGATATAAATGCGCGCGAAGTTTATTGCGGTCATCTTTTCGGTATTGGCCCTTTCCTCTATTGCGTTGATCGTGACGCTGTGGTTTGTGCGGTCCATCGGGACGGAAAACCGCGCCGCTCTCGAAACATGGCAACCCGCATACTTCTCGGGACAAGCCTTCGACCTCGCGCTGACGGGACTGGACGATGCTGCCGCCGTCGTCCTGTTGCCGGAGAAAGCGAATAAGGCCGACGTTGCGGCGTACTACACGGCCGTCGCGGAATTGAAAAAGCGCGCGGACGCAACCGCAGCCGGTTCGCGCGGCGACGTGGAGCAAAAAGCATACCGTGACGCAAGGGTCGTGCTGGATGGACCGCACGGCTATCTTGCGGTCCTTCAGCACGCCGTCGACTTGCAAGTCGCCGGCAAACATGGCGCCGCCGTTGACGCCTTCGACAACAGCCACTATGGCCCGGCGGAAAATGCCCTACTGCGATTCGAGAAGGACGCGCAGTCGCACCTCGTCGCTTCGGGAGCAGCGGTCTCGCGTGCTCAAAATGGTGCGTTCTGGATCGGTATTGCGCTCGGAGTTCTGAGCGCGATTCTCGCCCTCGTGCTTGCGCTCGTACTTGCGCGCTCACTTGGACGCCGCATTACCTCGACTGCGATCGCGCTCGCAAATGTGGTCGAAGCGGACTTCGAACACTTGAGAAACGCCTTTGGATCGCTTGCGACCGGCGATTTGACCGTTGATTACATCGCGCGCAGCGGGGCGCTCGAAGCGACCGGCAACGATGAAGTGACGACGCTCACGGCCACATACAACACCTTGTGCTCCGGTTTGCACGACATTGCCCGCACGTTCGAACACACGATGTCGCGATTGCGCGCCGTTGTCGGCAGCGTTGCGGAAGCTTCCGACACGTTTGGAACCATGAGTGCCGAAATCTCGACCGCAACGAGTCAGTCGGGGATTGCCGTAGCCGAGATCTCGAGCGCTATCGAAGACCTCGCGACCACCGTTGGGCGGCAGACCGCGCAATGGCAAGCCGCAAGCATCGGTCTCGAACAGATGGCTGCCCGCATATCGTCCGTTACGGACGGCGCAGAGCAGCAGCGGCGCGCCTTGAAAGAAGGCATGGACGATCGTCACGCGCTCTCCACTGAAATCGATGCGATCGGCGCACTCGCAAGGTCATTGAAGGAGTCGGCACAGTATTCACGGCGCGATGCGCTCTCCGGAAATGAATCGGTCCTTCAGACGGCGCGCGCGATCGAATCGATTCAACGCGAATCCGAAGGGGCCGTCGACGCGATTTCCAACCTCACCGAGCGTTCGAAAGCGATACAAGAGATCATCGCAATCATCGACGAAATCGCGGACCAAACGAACCTCCTCGCGCTTAACGCCGCCATCGAAGCGGCACGCGCGGGAGAACACGGCCGCGGCTTTGCCGTCGTAGCATCCGAAGTTCGGAAGCTAGCCGAACGTTCAGTCACCGCGACGCGCGACATCGGTGCGATTCTCTCCGCCATTCGCGCGGAAATCGTGAAGGCCGAGAGCGCGATGCGCTCCTCCGCCACCGCGACGCAAGAGGGCGTAGCCCGCGCCCATGCGTCATCGAAAGTGCTGAAAACGCTCGAGGAAGCAATCGCACAAACCGATGGAATCGCAGAAACGCTCGCCGCGCGTTCCGACGTCATGCGCGAGGCGAGCCGGAAGACGACGGAAGCCGAGGCCGGGATGCTTTCCATTACGCAGCGCACTGCGGAAAATGCCGCTGAGATATCACGTTCAGCGGATGAGGTCACGCGTTCGGTTGCCGAGATTGCAGCAAACGCTCAAGAGCAGGCCGCAACCGCCGAACAGGTCTCCGCCTCCGCATCCGAACTTGCCTCGCAGATCTCGCAGCTCGCTGAAACCGCTCGGCTTCTCCACATCGACGGACGCAACATGAACGCAATCGTATCAACGTTCCGTCTGGAGCTGCACGATGAGGATCGTCCGGCTCTCATGTAGAGCGTCGAATTCGTACCGCGACGGTCCTTCGAGCGGCTTAGGATGACATAGTTACATCGAGCTGGCGCGGTCGGTCGTCGTAAGGAACGTGCGCGCGAAGAGATCCGCCGGGAGCGGATGGCCGAGCGCGTAGCCTTGAACGAAGTGCGCGCCGGTTTCCATCATTACATCGAGCTGCATCGTGTTTTCGACGCCCTCCGCGACCACGGTCATTCCGAGTTCTTTGGCGAGACGCACGACGGTTGCCGCGACGGCTTTCGCCTTGGCGTCGACTTCGCTCTTGTTCACGAAGGACCGGTCGATCTTCAACACGCTCGCGGGGACGTCGCGAACGCGTCCGAGCGATGAACCGCCGGTGCCGAAGTCGTCGATTGCGGACTGCACGCCGGCTTCGCGCAGACGCGCGACGAGTGCGGCGATATCGCGTTCGTCACTTGCGACGACGCGTTCGTTGATTTCGACAACGAGCGCGTCGGGAGAGACCCCAGTGCATTGCAGTAAGTCGATGATGCGGCGGTGGCAGTCACGCGCGAGCGCCTGACGCGCAAACAAGTTGACCCATACGCGGAAATTGGGAATCACGCGACGCCATTCGCGGGCTTGAAGCAGCGCCCGCTCCATAACGTCCCACCCGACGTAGTCACCGATGGTCAAGCGCTCGAGGAAATCGATGAAGTGGGCGGGCGAAACGATCCCGCGCTCGGGGTGCATCCATCGCAACAACGCTTCGGCGCCCGCCACTTGCCACGAGTTGGTGCGCAAATCGTAGCGATAGATCGGCTGGAAGAACGGCACCAGTTCGCGATTCTCGACAGCGCGATGCAATTCGCCGACGAGTGACGGTGCTTCGCCGGCTTGGAGATCCGGACTGTAGACCATCGCGCGCGATGGCGACGATTTCGCTCGATCGAGCGCCAAGTCGGCCTTGCGCAACAGTTCGTCGGCGGAGCCGGCTCGAATCGTGCGAACGGCACCCATCGAAACGGAGATGTAGACGCGCGATCCGTCGGCATCAAACGGCGCTTCGAAGAACTGGCGCAACTCGGCCATAATCGCGTGCGGACTGCGGTCGTCGACGACGGCGATAGCGAATTCATCGGCACTCACGCGCGCGACGAATGTTGACGACGGAAACGTTGCACGCATGCGAATCGCCATCTCTTGTAGCACGTGGTCCGCGGCTATGCGTCCGACGCCTTGATTGAGCATTCGCATGTCGTCGACGTCCATGATCACGAGCACGACCGGCGAGTCTTGATGGCGCGCAATCCACTCGATCAGGCGCTCGCGATTGGGCAATCCGGTAAGATCGTCGACGTACGCGCGGCGCGAAAGGCGCGCGAGCAACTCCCACCGTTCGAACGTGAGTCCCGCAAGGAGCCACCCCATGAGCGCGGAGGCGAAGAGAAACATCTGCGCCTGCACCGCCGCGTTGACGTTCTCATGCAGGCCCAAAATCGCGACGAAGGTGGCGACATACGCCGTCGCAATGCCGGCTGCAGCTCCGCGAACGGCAAACCGGATCGCAAGCCACGCAACCGCGATGAACGAGAGATCGAGAACCGTTTCGCGCGTCACCGAGCTCAAAACGTGACTGGCGGCAACAAGCAATGCCGTCGCGATCATCGAGAGCACCGCTTCGATGAGCGGCGGATCTTGATGTTCGGCCGGTTGAATGAGCTGACGCCATTTCAAAAAGACGAGGAGCGCCGGCGCGAGCACGACGATCGCGGACGCATCGCCGAGGACGAAGCGCGAAAATTGTTGCGGCAAGTCGTCGACCGCGACGTAGCCCACCGCCGCGAGCACTGAAATCGAGACGATGCCATTGATCAACGGCGCAGCAACGCCGAGGATGCCGCAGAACCATGCAACGTCGCGCAATGTGCGCGGCGGAAGTAAGATGCGCCGCCGTTCGACGACGTATCGAACGCTTAAGCCGTATCCAAGCCCAACGATCGTTTGCATCAGCAACGTCGGCCAGAGCAGATCGATGTGCGGGCCGATAATGAGCGGGAGCAGCATCGCATTGATGGGGATGAGCGGCCAGAAGCGCCAGCCGAGCAACACCAGCACGAGGACGTTGAGCGCCGCGCTCGGGTACACCGGTGACATGCTGCCGATGCCGAATGCGTGAGCTGCCGCGTTATCGCTCAGTTGGCACAAGACGAAATAGACGGCAATTGTAACTGCCGTTTCTTGCCAATGGCGGCGCGGCCGATTCAGCCCCACGACCCGGAACTTCATCTGCAGCAAGCAGGCTTCCCTCAATCGAGCAAGCCTTTTGCCGCTTTATGATCCGAATTGACCGCAAATGAACAAAAGCCCGACGATTTCTCGCCGGGCTTCTGCTTGCTTGCTCGGTTGCTTACTTAAAACTCTTCTTCGTTGTTGGGATTTTCGCTGTACGGCTCTTCCTCTTCTTCGTCGTAGCCCTTGTCCTCTTCGTACGACTCTTCGTCTTCTTCCTCGAGTTCGTATCCCTGGACGCCTTCCTCAAGCTCGGTATCTTCGGGCTCTTCCTCTTCGACGAAAATCTCTTCATCGGTCTCGCGCGTCGCTGACGGGGGAGGCGCCGGAAGCGGAGTCGCGTCGAGCGGTTTGCTGTCGTCGATTTCCTCTTCTTCCTCTTCCTCTTCGACCGGCTCGCCCTCGGCGACGCCGGCTTCCACCACGCCGTCGGGACCGAGCGCGCCTTCCGCTGCAGCTTCCGCCACCGCTTCACGAGCGGCAACTTGCGTCTGCGACACGACCGGTTGATCGTCGCCCATCAGGAGACCGATCTCCTGACGTTCACGATCGCCCATGTCATCGTCTTGCATGCGCACGTCGATCTCTTCACGGTTCTCGGTGAGCACCTTGACGTCGAGCGCAAGCGACTGCAGTTCCTTGATGAGAACCTTGAACGATTCCGGAACGCCGGGTTCCATCACGTTCTCGCCCTTGACGATCGCTTCGTACGTCTTCACACGTCCGACGACGTCGTCCGACTTCACCGTCAACAGTTCTTGCAGCGTGTACGCGGCGCCGTAGGCTTCGAGTGCCCAGACTTCCATTTCGCCGAAGCGCTGGCCACCGAACTGCGCCTTACCGCCGAGCGGCTGTTGCGTGATCATCGAGTACGGGCCCGTCGAACGAGCATGGATCTTGTCGTCGACCAAGTGCGCGAGCTTGAGCATGTAGATCATGCCGACCGTGATCGGACGCGAGAAACGTTCACCGGAACGTCCGTCGCGCAGCCACGTCTTACCGTCGGGCGCCATACCGGCATCTTGGAGCCACTCGGCAATATCTTCGGAGTGCGCACCGTCGAAGACCGGCGTTGCAACGTTCATGCCGAGCATGCGCGCCGCCCAACCGAGGTGCGTCTCCATGATCTGGCCGAGGTTCATACGTGAGGGAACACCGAGCGGATTGAGCACGATGTCGACCGGCGCACCGTCTTGCAGATACGGCATGTCTTCTTCCGGAAGCACCTTCGCGATAACACCCTTGTTACCGTGGCGTCCGGCCATCTTGTCGCCTTGCAGAATCTTACGTTTCTGCGCGACGTAGACGCGCACCAAGTGGTTCACACCCGGCGACAACTCGTCGCCGTTTTCGCGTGAGAACACTTTCACGTCGATGATCTTGCCTTTTTCGCCGTGCGGAACTTTCAGCGAAGTGTCGCGCACTTCACGCGACTTCTCGCCGAAGATCGCGCGCAGCAGACGCTCTTCAGCCGTCAGTTCCGTTTCGCCCTTCGGCGTAACCTTACCGACGAGAATGTCTTCCGGACGCACTTCCGCACCGATGCGGATGATGCCGCGTTCGTCCAGATCCTTGAGCGCGTCTTCACCGACGTTGGGAATGTCGCGCGTGATCTCTTCGGGTCCGAGCTTCGTGTCGCGCGCTTCGCACTCGTATTCTTCGATGTGAATCGAGGTGAAGCGGTCTTCTTTGACCATCCGCTCGGAGATCAGAATTGCGTCTTCGTAGTTGTAGCCTTCCCACGGCATGAACGCGACGAGCACGTTCTGGCCGAGCGCAAGCTCCGCTTCATCTGACGACGGTCCGTCCGCGAGCACTTGACCCGGAACGACGCGCTCGCCGAGCGCCACGATCGGACGCTGGTTGATGCACGTGCCGGCGTTGCTGCGCACGAATTTTAAAAGATCGAAGATCTTCTCGGTGCCCTCTTCGAGGGTGATCGTGATGCCCTTCGCATCGACGGCGGTCACTTGACCGTTGACGTCGCTGACGATGAGCGAACCCGAGTCCTTCGCCGCGCGATACTCCATGCCGGTGCCGACGATCGGCGCATCCGGACGAAGCAGCGGAACGGCTTGACGTTGCATGTTCGCGCCCATCAGTGCGCGGTTTGCGTCGTCGTGCTCGAGGAACGGAATGAGCGCCGTTGCGACCGAGACGATTTGCTTCGGCGAAACGTCCATCAACTGCACGCGCGCGGACGGCTCTTCGATGTACTCTTCCGCGTAACGGCAGACGACCGTTTCGGTCGTGATCTTACCGCCACGCTCTTCGACCGGCGTGTTCGCTTGCGCGATGATGTATTCGTCTTCGCGATCGGCCGTGAGGTACTGAATGTTGTCCGTCACGTGGCCGTTCTCGACGACGCGGTACGGCGTCTCGATGAAGCCGAACTTGTTCACGCGCGCATACGTGGCGAGCGAACCGATCAAACCGATGTTCGGGCCTTCCGGCGTTTCGATCGGACAGATACGGCCGTAATGCGAGTGGTGGACGTCGCGGACTTCGAAGCCGGCGCGTTCACGCGAAAGACCGCCCGGGCCGAGGGCCGAGAGACGGCGCTTGTGCGTGAGTTCCGCGAGCGAATTCGTTTGGTCCATGAACTGCGAGAGTTGCGATGAACCGAAGAACTCTTTGATCGCGGCAACGACCGGACGAATGTTGATCAGCGCCTGCGGCGTGACCGTTTCGATGTCCTGCACCGTCATGCGTTCGCGAACGACGCGCTCGAGACGCAGCAAACCGACGCGGAACTGATTCTGCAGCAATTCGCCGACCGAACGCACGCGGCGGTTTCCGAGGTGGTCGATGTCGTCTTTGGCAATAACACCCGTCGCGACTTTGATCAAACGGCGGATGACCGCGATCATGTCGGCGCGCGTCAGACACTTGACGTCGATCGACGGCTCTTCGAGACCGCTGTATTCGTTGATCTGAATCGTCGGCGTGGCGGCACGCTCTTCCACGTCCGGATTCTCGATCCGGTAATGGAATTTGCCCTGCAGTTTGTAACGGCCGACGCCTGCGAGATCGTAACGCTTCTCGTCGAAGAACAACGATTCGAGCAGCTTCTCGGCGTTCTCCGCATTTTCGGGTTCGCCGGGACGCAGCTTCTTATAGATCTCTTTGAGCGCGTCTTCACGCGTCTTTATGTCTTTGTCTTTGTCGATCGAATTCTGGATCAACGGCGAATTGCCGAAGAGCGCCAGAATCGCTTCGTCGCTCTCCCAATTCAGACCGAGGTCCGGGCGCGAGAGCGCGCGGATGAACGTCGAGACATAGATCTTACGGTTTTTGTCGATGCGAACGCCGATCGTGCCCTCGGTCTCGTCGTTCTTCGTGCCGTTGTCCGTTTCGAATTCGATCCACGCACCGCGATTCGGAATGATCGTCGCGTTGTACGTCGGGCGCGAATTCGTGTCGAGGTCTTGGCTGTAGTACACGCCCGGGGAGCGGACAAGCTGGCTCACAATCACGCGCTCGGCGCCGTTGATCATAAACGTGCCCTTGTCGGTCATAAGCGGGAAATCGCCCATGAAAATCTCTTGGTCCGGGATACCTTTGATTTCGCCCGATTCGGCGGTAATAAGACGAACGCGGACGCGCAACGGCGCGCTATACGTCATGTCGCGTTCACGGCATTCTTCAATAGAATACTTCGGCTCGCCGAGCGAGTGCTCGCCGAACTCGAGAATCAGGTTGCCGGTGAAGTCTTTGATCGGGGAGATCGACGCGAAAGCCTCACCCAATCCCTCGGTTTTGAACCAATCGAAGCTGGCCTTTTGAAGTTCGATCAGGTTGGGGATTTCGAGGACGTGCGGGATTTTTGCGAAGGTGTGCCGCGAGCGCTTGGGGCCGGGATCCGGCGGCTGCTCGATCGTAAATGCGCCGGCCGCTGCCGGAAACGTAGTATGGACCGCAGTGGTCGTGACGCCGGCGTTCGGCGCGGGCCGCTCGGTACGCTTCGACTTGCCCTTCGCGCCTGCGGAGCTCTTCGCAGGGGACTTCGGAGCCGTCGTTTTCGCCATTCGTTCTCTCTCTTCGGGTTTGGACACACAAAAGAGGCCGAGCTCGTCCGGCTGCTTGACGCCGGGCGCACTCGCCCTTCTTCTATTTGTGGCTTAAAAGCCGCAGGGCATAGGCTGAGATTCTACCACTGGCCCGCGAGGGCGTCAAGGCTACTATTTGGCGCCTGAAACGGCGCCGCGGCGGCGCATTTTCTCGGCGATTGCTGCGCCGACTAAGGCAAGCACGCCGCCGGGAAAGAGCAGCGTAGTCAAAAACGCGGCCGTCTGGACGACGTACGAATGGCCCTGATGTGCGCCGATTGCCCCCATAATCCGGGAAAGCATACCACGCTTGTAAAGTCCATTGACTTGTCGGTACCATAAATCTTCATGCGTGACGCAGCCGATGGTGCCGTTGACAGTTGGGTTGAAGCCGTAGCGGCATCAACCGCCGATTCCGTTCGTTTTCCGCGCGAATATATTTCGTACGCGATCGACGTTCAAGAGCACTATTACGTGCCGCGCTTCGTGCTGTCCGCATTTGTCAGCGGACGCCGTATCGATCTCGCGACGCTTGCAACGGCGAGCGCAAAGTACACGATGGCGTCGGATCGCACGATCGGCAAACTCGTCGCATCCAGCGGTATGCTGGGCGGTTTGCGAAATCTCTCGCCGGTCGTTCTCGGCACGCTGCTGCAAGCATTGATCGCGACGCACCGGTTGCACTGGCGCACCGTCGACGCACCCGCGCTCACCGAGCAGCCGGCGACGAACGCAACATTGGGTTGGATGCGCGGCAGCGACGGCCGGCAGCGCTTGCATCTGCGTGGGCGTTCCTCGACGGTGCTCCTACCGTCGGCGCCGCTCTGGTACGTCGATGCGCGCGCGAATACGGCCGGCGCCGTCGACGTCCATGTGTCGGCGACGACGGCGGCGGTATTAGCCGGTGCGCCGTCGCTCACGCCCGATCAAGCACGGCGCGTCAACGTCGCGCTTCGCCATGTCTTCGCATCGGCGAACGTCGAGCCGCCGTATCTCGATGAATCGATCGACGTCGTCGACCGCGATCCCGCGCCCGTGATGCGCTTTTCCGTCGACGACGAACGCGTCGCGGCGGAGTTCAGCTTCGCATACGGCGACGATGAAGTCCGCGAACATGATTCGCGGCGCGAGTTTCGCCTCGGAAGCGCAGTTTGGCCGCGACGCACGACGTTCGAAGCGCAGGCTGCGGAACGATTCCGCGAGTTGCACCTTGGACCTGACACGAGCGAGCGCGAGTGGGTGTCGTTCGTCGGCCACATTGCGCCGCAGCTGCGGCGTGAGGGCTGGCGGATCGAAATTCCCGACGACTTTCCGTATGCCGTCGTCGAGGCGGCCGAGGAATGGCACGCGGAGCTTACCGACGCGGAGGCGCGATGGTTCAACATCGATTTGGGGATCGACGTGGAAGGTGAACGCATCCCGCTCCTGCCGCTGCTCGTGAACGGATTGAACGCGAACGATTCGAGCGAACCGTTTTACGCGCGCTTGCCGAGCGGTGCGTACGTTGCGCTTCCGCGCGAACGGGTTGCGCGGTTACTTGCAACGCTCGTCGATCTCTTCGACGCGCCGCTGACCGATGACGGCCGCATGCGCATTCCCGCGGTGCGTGCCGGCGCGCTCGATGACGTCTTTTCCGTCGCGCGTACGCGCGGCATCGGTTCCGCGCGGTTGCGCGAACTCTTCGATGCGCTCACGAAGCTCGACGGCGCCATGTTGCAGCTGCCGTCGTCATTCGTCGGTGAACTGCGTCCATATCAACGCGACGGCGTCGCGTGGATGCAAGCGCTGCGCGAACGGGGTTTCGGCGGTGTCCTTGCCGATGACATGGGCCTCGGAAAAACCGTGCAATTGCTCGCGCACCTGGTGATCGAACGCGAGGCCGGCCGCTTGAACGCGCCGGTGCTGATCGTTGCGCCGACGAGCGTCGTTCCGAATTGGCGCGCGGAGATCGCGCGCTTCGCGCCGTCGCTGCGCGTAGTTTCGATAACGGGTGCCGATCGCCGCGAACGCTTCGATGACATTGCAAATGCCGACGTCGTCCTGACGACGTACGCATTGCTTCCTCGCGATGCCGCGGCGCTCGCGCCGCAGCGATGGTCGATCGCCGTGCTGGATGAAGCGCAAGCGATCAAGAATCCGCGCACGAACGCTGCAACGATCGCACGGCACTTACATGCCGACCAGCGTCTCGCGCTCACCGGCACGCCGATCGAAAATCATCTCGAGGAGCTGTGGTCGATCTTCGCGTTTGCCGAGCCGGGATTGCTCGAGGATCTCTCGTCGTTCCGCCGCCTCTTCCGCACGCCGATCGAGAAGCACGGCGACACGTTGAGGCGCGGCGCCCTCGCATCGCGTCTGCGGCCATTCCTCTTGCGTCGCACGAAGGCATCGGTCGCGCGCGATCTGCCCGAGAAGACCGAGATCATTCAACGCGTCGAACTTTCCGGCGAACAACGCGACTTGTACGAAACGATTCGTCTCGCTATGCACGCCCGCGTTCGCGAAGAGGTCGAACGGCGCGGGCTGAACCGCAGCCGCATCGTGGTATTGGACGCGCTGCTGAAATTGCGGCAAGTCTGCTGCGATCCGCGTCTGCTCAAGCTTCCCGCTGCGGCAACAGTGACGGAGTCGGCGAAACTCGAGGCGCTGCTCGAGATGCTTGAAAGCCTCATCGAAGACGGGCGACGGATTCTGCTCTTCTCGCAGTTCACGTCGATGCTCGATTTGATCAAGCCGGAACTCCAAAAACGCAACATTGCGTTCGTTGAGTTGCGCGGGGCGACACGCGATCGTGAAACGCCGGTGCAGCGGTTCCAAGCGCGCGAAGTTCCGCTCTTTCTCATCAGTCTCAAAGCCGGCGGTACCGGGCTCAATCTCACCGCCGCGGATACGATCATCCATTACGATCCCTGGTGGAATCCCGCCGTCGAGCAACAAGCGACGGACCGCGCACACCGCATCGGTCAAGAACAGCATGTGTTCGTCTACAAGCTGATCGCCGACGCAACGGTCGAGGACCGCATCGTGGAGCTTCAGGAACGCAAAGGAGACTTGGCCGCGACGCTCTTCGATGAAACCGCCCACGCGCCGCTCGCGCTTACGCCTGAAGACATCGAGTCGCTCTTTTCTTGACCGGTTACTTCAGCGCCGCGGACATGTCGGCATCTTGCAAGAGCACCGTCGTGCCGCTGCCGGGATCTGCGCCGGCGTTTGCCCCGTGAGGAACGCACCAAAACTCCGCTAATGCCATGCAGTTGGCATCCGCGTGGCGTATTCTTACCCTATGCAGTACGTGGACGGCCGGCTCGTCTTCTCCGCGACCGATCTCAACAATTTCCTCGAGTGCCGCCGGCTGACCGAGCTCGAAGATCTCGTGGCGCGTGGTGCAGCGCAGGCGCCCCCCGACGAGGACGAGCAGAACAAGCTCATCCGCCGCAAAGGCGATGAGCACGAAGCCGCCTATCTCGCTCGGCTCGAACGTGAACTTGCCGATGTCGTGCGGATCGAACGGAGTGGCCGCGGTATCGATGCGTACCACGCGGCTGAAGCGCAAACGCTCGAAGCGATGCGCGCCGGCGCGCCGGTGATCTATCAGGCGACGCTGTTTGACGGACAGTTTCTCGGGCATGCCGATTTTCTGCGCCGTGTCGAGCGGCCGTCCGAGCTCGGCGCCTGGAGCTACGAAGTAGCCGATACGAAGCTCGCGCTTTCGTCGAAGCCGTATTTTTTGATTCAGCTCTGCAATTACAGCGAGCATCTCGCGCGCTTGCAAGGCATCGCGCCGCGCCACGGCTACATCATTCTCGGGAACAACGACGAACAGTCGTTCCTCATTCACGACTATGAAGCGTACTATCGGCATCTGAAACGCGAGTTTCTCGCCTTCGTGGAGCGCGCATCCGGGCAAGACGCGCCGTCGGAATATCCGCTCCGGCGCAATCACTGTAGTTACTGTGCCTGGAACACCACCTGTGAAGCCAAGCGCGTCGCCGACGATCATTTGAGCATCGTCGCGTGGATGCGCCGCGATCAAGTCGCGAAGTTCGAAGATGCGGGTATCGCGACCGTCGCTCAACTGGCGCGCTCGGACGATACGCAACGCCCGAACGGCATGAATCCCGAGACGTTCGTGAAGCTGCGGCGTCAAGCTGCGCTCCAAGTTCGCGGCGCCGACGGCAGCCTGCACTACGAATTGCTGCGCCACGAAGCACGTACCGGATTCGGCATTCTTCCCGCTCCGAGCGAGGGCGACGTATTTTTCGATATGGAAGGCGATCCGCTGTACGAGCCGGGACGCTCGCTCGAATATCTCTTCGGAGCGTGGACGCTTGAAGAGCCGAACTTCCGTGCGTTTTGGGGACTGGATCGTCCGGAAGAAAAGCTCGCGTTCGAAGCGTTCGTTGATTTCATCATGGAACGGAGAGGGCGCTTTCCCGATCTCCACGTGTACCACTATGCCAACTATGAAAAAGCAGCGCTGCGGCGCTTGGCGCAACAGCACGCGACGCGCGAAGCCGAGGTCGACGAATTACTCCGCGGCGAGGTACTCGTAGATCTGTTCGCGGTCGTCCGGCAAGCGATTGCAATTTCGCAAAATAGCTACAGTATCAAGCGTCTGGAGAAATTCTACGCATTGAAACGCTCGACGAGCGTGAAGAAAGGCGACGATTCGATCGTGATGTTCGAGCGGTGGCTGGACGACCGCGACGACGGCATTCTTCGCGACATTGAAGCGTACAACCGAGACGACTGTTATTCGACGTATCTTTTGCGGCAGTGGCTGCTGGAACGTCGCGACGAGGCAGCGCAACAACATCAAACCGAATACCCCTTTCGCGAGTTGAAGAGCGCGAAAGAGGCGCCCGCACGCGATGAAGCGCTGGAGCGCTACGCATCGGAGCTGGAAGAACGCTTGCTCGCGGGCCTTGGCACCGTCGACGAGCATTCGTTTACCCATGCGCCGGACGACACGCGTTCGCGCTATCTCCTCGGGCACGCGCTCAGTTATCATCGGCGCGAGGATAAGCCGGTGTGGTGGGCCTTTTTCGACCGCTGCGACAATACCGACGAACTTCTTGAATTCGACCGGGAAGCCATTGCCGGTTTGAAATTCGACGAGAACGTCGCGCCGCGAGCCGATAAACGCAGTATGATTTACACCTACCGCATCCCGGAACAGCGTTATAAACTTGCGGCGGGTGACGGCGTCTGCGACCCGTACATCGGCAAGTCGATCGGCTCAATCGTCGCGATTGATGAAGACCGGGGTCTGCTCGAACTGAAGACGACGAAATCCGAGGAGTATGCGCGCGGCATCACGGCGCTGATTCCCGGGGGGCCGTTGCCTTCGAACGAGCAGCGCCGTTCTATTGCGCGCGTCGCCGATTCGGTTGCGGCGGGAACGCTGAACGAAGAGTATCCGGCCATCGCGGACATGCTCGCCGCAGCGCCGCCGCGTGTGCGCGGCTACGAACGCGGCGATATTCTCCAGCCCAAAACCGTTACCGCCGATGCCGTCTCGCGCGTGGTGCAGGCACTCGACCGCAGCTATCTATTCATTCAGGGACCACCTGGAAGCGGTAAGACGACGACCTGCTCCTCCGTCATCGCCGATTTGCTGCAATCCGGCGCACGTGTCGGCGTCGTGAGCACAGGACACAAAGCGATTCATCACCTGCTTCACAAGGTCGAAACGCGCATGCACGAACGTCGCGCGTCATTCCGCGGTCTCTACAAACACAGTCCGACAAGTCAGCATTCCCAATACCGCTCGCCGCTTGCAGACCCGCTCATCGAATCGACTGACGACAACAAGGCGTTTTCGGGACTCGATTTCGATCTTGCCGGTGGAACGGCGTGGCTCTTTTCGCGCCCGGAGCTATGCGGTGCGTTCGACTACTTGTTCATCGACGAAGCCGGGCAAGTTTCGCTCGCGGATGCGATCGCGATCGCGGCCTGCGCGAAGAACGTCGTGCTGCTCGGCGATCCCGCGCAACTCGCGCAAGTGAGTCAAGGCAGCCATCCGTATCGCGCCGGCTGGTCGGTCCTCGAGCATCTCTTGAACGATGAGCCGACGATCGGTCCCGACCGCGGCATCTTCCTCGATGTCAGCTACCGCATGCATCCCGAGATCTGCGACTTCATTTCGCTCGCGATGTACGACGGCCGTCTGTCGCACGGGAACCACACGATGCACCACGCCGTACGCAGCGCGGGCCTTACCGGTGGGGGGTTGCGATACATTCCGATCGAGCATAGCGCCAATAGCGCAAGTTCGGTCGAAGAGGCCGACCGGATCGTGCGCGAGATCACTTTGCTGCGGGACGGGTTCGTCACGGACGATGACAACATCGAGCGAGCGATCCGGGATGAGGACATCATCGTTGTCACGCCATACAATGCGCAGCGCCGGTTGATCGAGCGCAAACTGCGTGATGCGGGGTTGCAGATTGCTGTTGGTACGGTCGACAAATTTCAGGGACAAGAGGCAGCTGTCGTTTTCTATTCGATGGCGACGTCGAGCGGCGACGACGTGCCGCGCGACGTGGGTTTCCTCTTCGAACAGAACCGCTTCAACGTGGCGGTCTCGCGAGCGCGCGCTATGTCGGTCTTAGTCTGCAGCCCGCGATTGCTCGATGTGTCGTGCAATTCGCCCCAACAAATGACAATGATCAACTTTCTCTGTGCTTACGTGGAGAAAAGCGGTTTTCTGCAGCGAATCGCTCGTTGATGATTCTTGCACTCGCACTGAGCGCAGCGCTTCATGCCGAAGCGCAACGCGTAACCATTACGCGCGATGATTGGGGTATCGCACACGTCCACGGAAAAACGGATGCCGACGCGGTCAACCGTGTCGAGAGCAACTATCTGACCGCGCTCGGCCGCGTTGCGGAAGCGCAGGGCGAAAGCGCGATCTATCAAGATCTTCGCGAACGCCTCTTCGTCGAGTCAGCGGCAATCGCTGTCCGGTCTACTTCTACCCCGACGAACTGTCCGGCCACGTCGAGCGCACCTATCACCCGGGCGAATAACCACGCCGGCTAGGGCGAAAAGAGCACTTTGCCGCCGCGTCCCGGCGCCTGCGCGGCGGCGAGCGCCGTTTTCGCATCGGTGAGCGGATACGTGCCTGCGACCGGGAGCGGTAATTCGCCGCGCGTTGCCAGCTCGAAGACGCGCTGCATTCCGCGAACGCGCTGCTCGTGCGTCGCACGTATCATCCAGGACGACATCCAAAATCCGCGGACGCTGCACTCAAGTGAAATCATCAAGCTCGGATCGAGTTTGATCGCTGCGCCCGAGAGTCCGCCGAAGATGATGATCTCTCCCAATTTCGCCAACACGCGCTGAAGCTCGAGCGTCTGCGGTCCCGCGACGGAATCAACGATGCGCGCGAGACCGTTGCCGCCGGTCAGTTCGCGAATCTCGCGCTGCCATGCGCCGTCATCGCCGGCTACAACGACGTGCTGCGCGCCGTAGCCGCGTAACTCTTCGGCGGTGCGTTCGCTTCGCACGATATTAACGATATTGACACCGTGCGATTGCGCGAGTTGCATCACGATGCGCCCGACGGCTCCGCCCGCGGCATTTTGTGCGATCCACATCCCGCGTTCCGCGTGCAACTCGTCGAAAAGCACGACTGCGGAGAGCGGCATCGCAAGCAATTGCGAGGCGACGTCATCGGAGATCGCATCCGGTACGGGTACCGCGCCCGATGCCACGACGATCGCGAATTGCGACCACGCTCCCGCGTGAATCGTTGCGGCAACGCGTTGCCCCTTGCGCAAATGTTCGACGCCATCGCCGACCGCATCGACCTCGCCGGCAAGTTCCGTTCCGCCGAACGCCGGCAGTTGCGGCTTGTAGCCGTAGGTGCCGCGGATCGTCGCAAGATCGTGATTGTGAATCGGCGCGCGCACCACGCGCACGCGCACCTGCCCGGGACCAGGCTCCGGCGTAGGGATATCCGCTACGTCGACAACGCCGACCGGATCGCCGAAGGCTTCATACCGTAGAGCCAGCATGCCGTCAACGTTCGACAGGCGTGCGACCACACTTCTCGCGAACGCACCGCCATGCGAGCGATCTCTGGATTCTTCGTCCGCGTTTTCGAATTCGCGATTCCGGACCCGTATGTGTTGGCGGTTCTGCTAACACTTTTGACCGCGCTGCTGGCCACGGTGTTCGCGCCGCATCACACACCGATCGCGGTGGCATCGGCGTGGTACAAAGGCATCTTCGATATTTTCGAATTCGCCTTGCAGATGATTCTCATTTTGGTGACGGGCTATGCGCTCGCGAGCAGCGCTCCCGTCCGCCGTGGGCTTCTCGCGCTCGCGGCACGTCCCACCACGACGCGAGATGCGGTTACGCTGACGTTTCTGGTCTCTGCAATCGCATGTTGGCTGAATTGGGGATTCGGACTCGTCGTCGCCGGACTACTCGCGCGCGCGATCGCGCAACGCATGCGGATCGATTTCGGTTGGCTGGTCGCCGCCGCATATTGCGGCTTCCTGATTTGGGCGAGCGGACTTTCGAGTTCCATTGCGCTTGCGCAAGCGACCCCCGGCAGTAAACTCAATATCGTTCAATCGCTGACCGGCGTCGTGCTGCCGCTTTCGAAGATGATCTTCACATCGTTCAACCTCGTGCCGGTCGTCGTACTTTTGATCGTTATCCCGTTCATCTTCTTGGCGTTCGAGCCGCGCGGGAACGATGTGATTGCCGCGCAACTTCCGCCGGAAGACAGCGAGATCACGATCGCAGTCGAACGCAAAACGCCTCCGACGCTCGGCTCGGCATTGGACAACGCGTGGATCCTCAATCTCGCGATCGTTATCGCCGGCGCGTACTATTTGATCTCGAATTGGATGACGGCCGGATTCTCGCTTCCGATTCAGAGCGTGATCTTCATCTTCTTTCTGCTCGGGCTGCTGTTGCATTGGACCCCTGTCGCGTACGTTCGCGCCGTCAACGAAGCCGCGCGCGTCACGGGACCGTTGCTCGTACAGTATCCGCTCTATGGCGGCATCATGGGAATGATGACCGGCACCGGTCTTGCCGGCGTGATCGCGCAATGGTTCGTCGCGTTCTCGACCGCAGCCACGCTGCCGTTCTGGAGTTATCTCTCGAGCGTCGTCATTTCGCTCTTCGTACCGAGCGGCGGAGGACACTGGGCCGTCCAAGGCCCGTTCGTCGTACCGGCAGCCGCGAAACTCGGCGCATCGCAGGGCGCGACGGCGATGGGCGTCGCGATCGGTGAAGAGGTCGCAAACATGATTCAGCCGTTTTGGTGCTTACCGGTCCTCGCCATCGCAGGCATCGGCTTGCGTCGCGTTATGGCGTTTACCGCGATGGTCTTCTTCGTCGCGCTCGTCATCTTCGGAGCAAGCCTTCTGTTGTTGACTCCGCATTAGAAACGGCTTAATCGCCTTCCTCGTCCTCGTCTTCATCGTCTTCCTCGTCGAAGTCACCGTCTTCGTCTTCCTCGTCCTCTTCATCGCCATTGTCGAATTCATATTCTTCATCATCATCGCCAACTGAAGCCATCTCGTCGACGGCGCTATGAATCTCCCGATACAGCGCGCCGATTTCGCGTCCGAGATCTTCACCCCGGCGCGTTGCATCGACGTTCTTCAACCACTGTTCCAGCGCGGTCATTGTGAGGTTCATTGCAATTACGTCAATCGTCGTAGTTTCTTCCACGGTATCCTACCTTTCAACGTTAGATCCAAGGTAACGTACGGTATTTAAAGTCGCGTTAAGAGCCGCGGCGGGAAAGAGGCTTTGGCGGCTGCAACCGTGTAGATGCTTAGCAGGTTAATAATCCGAATGCGTAATCCGTTTGCTCATCAAGAAAACCCACCCGTTGCACTGATCACGATTACGGTCATGCTCGGGATGATCATGGCGATCATCGATTCGACTATCGTGAATGTTGCCCTGAATACGATCGCGGGCAACCTCGGTGCCTCGGTCGATGAAGTCTCGTGGGTGGCGACGGGATATATCCTCTCCAACGTCTGTATCATGCCGTTGAACGGTTGGCTGACGGCATACTTGGGACGCAAACGCTTTTACGCCGCTTCGCTTGCGCTCTTTACCGTGGCGTCGCTTCTCTGCGGTACAGCGACGAGCATTACGCAGCTGATCATCTATCGCGTGTTGCAAGGTATCGGCGGTGGTGCATTGCAACCGACCGCGCAGGCGCTGCTCTTCGAAACGTATCCGCCCGAGAAACGCGGCGCAGCGATGGCCATTTTCGGTTTGGGCGCAATGGTTGGACCGGCCGTTGGACCGACGCTCGGCGGTTATATCGTCGACAATGCTACCTGGCCGTTGATTTTCTACATCAATATTCCGATCGGCATCGTCGCGTTCATGATGACGCTCATGTTCATCCCGAATCCCAAGTACATCGAGAAACCGAAAGCCGGCATCGATTGGATTGGGCTTGGACTGTTGTGTTCGGGTTTGGCGTCGCTCCAGTATGTGTTAGAGCGCGGCGAACATGATGAGTGGTATTCATCCAGCGCGATCACGATACTCACCGTAGTTGCCGTCGTCACGCTGGCGCTCTTCATCCTCAAGATGCTGCGAGAACGACATCCGCTCGTTGATCTGAAGGTCTTTCGTCTGAAGTCGTTCACGATCGGGCAGGTGATCGGCGTGATTACGGGCTTTGGGCTCTTCGGGACGGCGCTGATCTTGCCACTGTTCTTTCAGACCATCTTGAACTTTACGGCGTTCGATACGGGACTTGCGCTGCTCCCCGGCGCGCTTTCGACCGCGCTCAGCATGGTGATCATCGGACGCATCCTCAACTACATCGATGCGCGTATTTCCATCGCGTTCGGCATGCTGATCTTTGCCTACTCATGCTGGTGGCTCGGTAATCTCAACACTCAAGCCGGATACTGGGACGTCTTTTGGCCCCGGCTCATTCAAGGGTTCGGTCTCGGATTTTTGTTCGTGCCGCTCTCGACCGTCACGCTCAACGACGTGCCGGTCAGGGAACTCGCGGGTGCGACCGGCGTCAACACGCTGATTCGCCAACTCGGCGGAAGCTTCGGTATTGCGATTCTCACGACGCTGCTCACGCACCAAACGGCGATCGCGTGGAACGTCCTTGCATCGGGCGTGACGCAAACCCACGGATACTCGGTGAGTACGCTCACAAGCATGGTTTCGCAGCAAGCGACGATGATCGCGTACGACTATCTCTTCCGCGTAACGGCAATCGTCTTCGTCATCGCGACACCGCTCGTGTTCTTCATCAGCGTCAAAAAACGCAAAGGGAACTCGGCCGCGATGGCTATGGCCGCAGAGTAATCGTTTCGAGCGCTTGGATCACGTCGAGCGCGCCTGGTGGTTTCTTTCGGAACGGCACGATCGCGTAGGGAAGCACGCCGGCGGCCGCCTTCGAGCGCGCAGCGATGCGGCGGTCGAGTTTTTCGCGGTACACGAGCGGGCCAACGAGATGGACGGCGTCGGCGCACGGCTCATCGTAGTACTCGGGCCAATGGCCGAGCCAAATGCCGACGATCGGACGTCCCCCGATAGAGAGGGCCGCGTGCAGCGGTCCCGACGCAACTCCGGCATACGCGTGTGACGCGCGGACGAGCGTGACAAGCACGTGCGCAAATGGGACGCCGAGATCGGAAAAGAGATCGGTCGTGGTCGGCGCAAGACCGCGTTCGCGGCCGAGCGCATCGGACGTGCGTTCGTCGACGGTGACGACACGCGCGCGCGGATCGCGCCGCCGGATCTCACGCGCAAACGCGACGACGTCGTCCTCCGGAAAGACCTTACGCAGTTGGGTGTGGCCGCCGGCGGACATTAGATAGAGATGCTCATCCGGTGCGACGGCGTCGCGCAGCCGCGCCTCGACGCGGCGGACGGCGTCCTCGGGCGCGCGAAAGGCGAGCGACGATTGCAACGGCTTGGAAAGATCGAACTGCGAGAGCCGAGCCGGATCGACGAGATTCGAGGCGAGAAACCGTGCTTTGGTGTGGTACGGGTAGGGCGTGCGGCCCGTCATCTCCGGATATCGGCTAAAGAGCATGAGGTCGATCTTCGCATCGTGGATGCGAGAACGAAGCGGCTCGGGAATCTCGACACGCTCCATCCTATTTGCAACCGTATCCATGTGAAGCCCGAAGTCGGACGGCGCACCGAAGGAGCTGCCGTTTCCAATCGACGGGTCTCCCGAGTAGATCGGCGTCACACGTTCCCCTTCGTCGTAAAGGTGGACGAAATCGTCGCCGAAGCGCGTGATGAAATACTCGTTCGACGGCTCCAGCAGCGGAATCACATACGAGAGATGGACGAAATCGCCGAATCCGTGCGGCCAATAGATCAAGACCCGGCTGTTGCGCACGGTCGCGAACGCGCCGTCCCTTTCGCCAAGAACCAGCATTTCCGTATTCCACGGCCGCGGGGGCAGCGCCGGACGCCGGAAGAATCGCACGGTAGGGGCTTTTTACCGCCTGCCTCGTAGTTCTTGCTCGTGCTCTCCATCGGCGTCGACGCATGGAACTTACCCGCAGACCATCGCGGTATCGGCCGGTACGTACGCGAGATTCTGCGCGAGTGGCGCTCGATTCCCGAACGAGTCGTGGTGACGTTGATCGTTCCCGAATGGCATACATGGACCGTCCGAAGGCGATATCTGCGCGAAGTCGATGACCTTCCCTATCGCATCGTCTCGAGAGCGATGCACCGCTTCGCCGGATTGGATGTCCTCTGGTTTCCGTGGAACGGGTGCAGCTGGACGAATTTCTCATCGCCGGCGGTCGCAACGCTTCACGACGCGACGAACTTCGTTATCTCCGGATACGCGCCCGAAACCGAGCCGATATTCCGCGCAGCAGTACGCTATTGCAAGCACCTCATCACGGTCTCTGAGTTTTCGCGGCAAGAACTCATTCGCGTCCTGCACATTCCGCCTGACCGCATTACGGCGATTCCGAACGGCGTTCGATTCTGGGGCACCGACGGCGCACGGAGCAGACTCGATACGGAACCGTTCAAACCGTACGTGCTCTTCGTCGGCATGTCGGAGAAGCGGAAGGGCATCGAAGTGCTGCTGCGCGCAATGGAACGCGTGCAAACGCATCGTGCCGACGTATCGCTCGTTCTCGCCGGCGCACGCGGCGATGCGATCGACGGAAACGAATCCATCCGCCTGCGCGAATTGGGTTGGATCGATGATCCGACGCTCGCGTCGCTCTATCGCGACGCGGCCGTCTTCGTCTTTCCGTCGCGCTATGAAGGTTTCGGCCTTCCAGCGCTCGAGGCGATGATTCATGGAACGCCGGTCGTAACGACGTCGAACACGGCGATTCCCGAAGCCGCGGGCGACGCAGCACTATATATCCCGGTCGATGACGATGGCGCGCTCGCGACCGCGATTTTGCGCATCCTCGACGATCCCGCATTTGCGGCGGAACTGCGCGCGCGAGGATTACGTCGCGCGGCCGAGATGACGTGGACGAAGACGGCGCTTGCCACCCTCGATGTTTTGGAGAACGCGGCAAAGCGATGACGCGAATCCACCTTGCAAGCGGTCTCGCGATTCAAGACGGCACGGTGCTGCTCGTTGCATCGTCGTATGCGTCGCATCCGAACCCGTTGTGGAATCTACCCGGCGGACGTCAAGCGCACGGCGAGCTTCTTCGCGAAACGGTCGCGCGCGAAGTATTCGAGGAAACGGGCCTTGCGGCGCAGATTCTCAAGCTCGCATATCTGAGCGAGAGTTACGACGGAGACACGCATTTCTTGAGCAGCGTGTTCGAGATCGAAACGGCGGGCACGTTACGTGCGCCGCTCGCGGGCGATCACGTCGTGGAAGCGGTGTGGTGTCCGTTGGGCGAGCTCGCATCGCGGCTCGAAGTCGCCGTCGTACGCGAACCGTTGCTCACGTATTTAACGAATCGCACGCAATACTTCGGCGTTCACGACGCAGGCATCACGATTCGCTGGCCGGGCTAGACGGCTTCGCGCTGGAGCCAGCGCACACGTTCGAGAACGAAGCCAAGAACGTCGACCGGTCTGCCGTGCACGGTCGCACCGTGCGGCAGCACACCGTCCTCTTCGAAGCCCGCGCTTGAGAGCACGCGGCGTGACGCCGCATTGTCCGGTACGCAATACGCACGCACTCTTCGCATTTGCAGTTTGGCGAATGCTTCTTCGACGATCGCGCGAAGCGCTTCGCTCGCGAGACCGCGACCGCGTTGCTCGCGCACGATGCTGTAGCCCACTTCGCCCGTCGTCGTCGATCGTTCCGCGATGCGCAGCGATGCCCAGCCGATCGGCTCGTCCGTCTCTGTGAGATGGAGCAGCCACTCGAAACGGCCCCAGCTTCCGGGGACCAAATTGCGCGGCCGCGCTGCAACCATCCGGCGGAATTGCGTGCGGTCGACCTCGGGCAAATCTTGATATTCGCGCAAATCGGGCTGTTGCAGCACGCCCCAGAGCGCCTCTGAATTCTCCGGTGTAACCGGAACCAGGCGCATCCGTTCCGTGACGATCGTTCGCACTAGCGCTTGTTCTCCTCGCCGTCATGCGTGATGGGCAACCGGAGGTGCCGCGCATGACCGACCTGACGGGAACCGTATTGACTGCACCGAGCTTTTTCTTCGGAACGCACACCCGGTGCGAACACGAACAATTTACGCTCAACACCGCGCAAGGGGCAGTGGAAATCATCGACAACGTGGACATCGCACCGCGCGTGCCCGTGCGGCCGGGCGATCGTATCGAGGCACGCGGAGAAATGGTTCACGACCCCGGCAAGCCGCCGATTCTGCACTGGACCCATCACGATCCCGCTCACAGACATCCTGACGGCTTCATTCGCTTTCAGGGGAAGGTGTATGCATAGCGCTCTCGCCGCGCGCTAGGCCGCCGCGCATCGCCATGAGTTCCGGAATCGTGATGAACCGAAATCCCTCGCGCTTGAGCTCGCGAACGATCAAACGCGTTGCTTCGATGTCGTTGCCGCGGTCACACACACGCGGTGAAAGATGTTGCTGCGTGCACAGCTGCCCGCGATTGCCGTCGTGGAGCACGATAATCGAGCCGTCATGGACGTTTCGTACGATGCGGTTGGCAATGACTTGCGGCGGCGGGTTATCCCAGTCGTGGGCGAGCGGCACAGACCACATGACGGGTGTATACCCCATGCGACGTGCCTGATCGAGCACGAGCCAGTCACGGACGCCGAACGGCGGCCGCATGATACGCGTGTGAATGGTGGCCGCCTTGTAGATTGCTGCGTCCGTTCGCAAGAGACTCTCGCGCACTTGCGCTCCGTCCATCACGATCAAATGTTCGTGACTCCACGTGTGATTGCCGACGGCGTCACCGTCGCGCACCTCGCGACGCACGATCGACGGATAGGCAGCAGCCGCTCGCCCGACCACGAAGAACGTCGCATGGACGTGCTCGCGATCGAGCACGTCGAGAATCCGGTCGGTATACGGCGGATTCGGCCCGTCATCGAACGTCAACGCGACGACACGCTCGTCGGACGGCCCGCTTACGATGGTTTTTCCGAAGAGTTGATTCGACGGATTCTCGGTGATCTCGTAGGCCGAGAATCCGATGACGACGGCTGCCGCCGCCGCAAGCGCGCTGCGCAATGCCAACCGCCGCGCGCCGGACCGAATCACGACTTCAGTCCCATCGTTGCGCGCGCTTGCGCGATGCGCCGGCGGAACTCGTCGGGCCCGAAATTCCGAAAGTCGTCGACAATGGTGAGATATCGCTTATCGGCGAGCGAGGTGCTCTGCATCTTCAGCAGATCTTGCGGGCTGTTTTTGGAGAGATCGATATTGTATTGGCGGCCTGCATTCACGGCCCACCAGTGCGGATCCGTAAACATCACAGTTCGGTCGCCTTGTTTGAAATCGACGACTTGTTTGACGTACACGGTGTAATGCACCGCCGTGTTCCCGCGCGGTGGCTGATTGACGATCTGCCACACGCCGTCTTGATCGAGTCTTCCGAAGAAAAAACTGACATCGTACATGGCAGCGGGCGGCGCGGTGATGTTTATTTCTTTGCCGGCGTACGAGCGAATTCGATACGTAAACGTCGACTTGCCCTCGATATCTTGCATCCGGTATTCCTCTTGATATACCGGCGGGTTATCGTAGGCGATCAGCAAATGCGCGTAGATCTCGCTCTTCGCCTGATGGATCTTGGCGACTTGAGAAACGCGCCGCGTTTCGCCGCGCCAGTAGATAAAGTATCCGGTGACGCCCATAAAAATCGCGAAGAGGAGGATCAGCAGCGGGACGATCGAGCGGTGACGCATCCGGCGTGCCTACGAAGCGGACGTAGAGGCTTCCTGGTCGAGAATATCGTTGACCAGGCGATCTGCGAGCGTATTCTGCTTTCGCGGCACGTGCTTGATGTCGATGTGCTCGAAGGCGCGCACCAGGGTTTGCGCGCGACGGTGCAGTGGCTGCAAATCGACGTGCTTCACGCGGTATTCGCCACGCATTTGCTTCACGACGAGCTCCGAATCAAGCCGAACCGCTAGCCGGCGGATTCCGCGCTCTTTCGCGCGTTCGAGTCCGATGCAGAGCGCGGTCCACTCTGCGACGTTGTTGGTCGCTTTTCCGAGGTAGCGCCCGACCTCGTCGAGGAGCTGCCCCTCCGGGTCGACTAGGACGGCGCCGCTGGCTGCCGGCCCCGGGTTACCGCGGGAGCCGCCGTCGGCGAAAAGGGTTGCCTCGGTAGGCAGGTCATCGAAAAGCTTGGCCATCCTTCGGGTATACTATCTCCCATGCGAAACGTCATCGTGCGCGGCGCCGCCACCGCGCTAGTCCTCATGCTCACGCTGTTCGCCCCGCTGACGGCGCTGGCGGCGAACACCTTCTACGGGATCACGGTTCACGTCTCGACGTCAAACATTAAAGTCCAAGATCCGAAGACGAAGCAGACGCTCAGCTTCGCACTCGTACCCAAGTTCGATCAGATCTTTTCCGCCGACGGCAAGACCACATATCAGATGAAGGCAATCAAAGCCGGCCAGTATGTCGGAGTGATCTACGATCAAAAGGCGCTCGGCATACGCCACGCCGACAAAATCTATCTGATGAATAACGCGAACGAGCGTATCGGGAAACAATAACACATCCAGCGGCGCCGAAAGGCGCCGCTTCCTCTTGACCCTAACGTTACGTCATACCGTACGTTCAGAGGGTGAGAGCATCGATGGAGACGCCGCCGCGGACATTACTGCGCGCGAAGGAGTTTGCGGACAAGTGCGCTGTGACGGTTCGTACATTGCACTTCTACGATCGCCTTGGGTTGCTACCCCCGACGGCGCGCAGCGAATCCGGCTACCGTCTCTACGGTGAGTCCGACCTCGAGCGTTTAGAGCAAATTCTTGCGCTGCGCTATGTCGGTCTCGGGCTCGATCAAATCAAAAAACTCCTTGATGGACCGCCGCAGCCGCTCGCAGACGCGCTGCGCCTTCAGCGAAAGATCATTCTCGACGAAAAACGCCGGCTCGACCTCGTGCTCGGTGCGCTCGAAGAAGCCGAAGCTGCGCTGAACGGAAACGACGAAGACGAGCGTTGGCGCGCGGTCCGCACCGTGATCGAGGCATTTAAAGTGAAAAACGATTTTGGTTGGACCGAGAACTACTACTCGCCCGAAGCGCTCAAGAAGCTCGCAGAGCAGCGCGCAACCACCTCACCGGACGTCATCGAAGCGGGAGAGCGCGCCTGGGCCGAGCTCATCGCCGAAGTTGAGGAAGCGGCGAAAACCGAAGATCCATCGAGCGAACGAGCGCGCGCGCTTGCGCAGCGTTGGCGCGATCTCATCGCTCAATTCACAAAAGGCGATCCGGATATCAGCGATGGCTTGAAGAAGCTATGGACGGATCAAACGCACTGGCCGAAGGACTTCAAGAAGCCGTACAGCGACGCGGCCGAAGCGTTCATTTGCAAAGCGTCCGCATCACTGTAGCTTTGGCATGCATCTTTGGACGCTCGGACATGGTACCGCGAGTGAAACAGAACTCGCTCCGTTGCTCCGAGCGCACCACATTGAAACGGTAATCGACGTTCGGAAGATCCCGAAGAGCGGCACGCACCCCCACGTTTGGGCCGAGAAAATGGCGCAATGGGTGCCGTCGCTCTCCGGCGCTTCATATGAATGGCATCCCGAGTTCGGCGGCTTTCGCAAAGCCGACCCGCAGAGTCCGAACGTCGCGCTGCGCAATGGGTCATTTCGCGCCTACGCGGACTATATGCAAACGCCGCAATTTCTCGAAGCGCTCGATGTCTTGACGCAGCGTGCCGCCAACAGCCGGATCGCGATCATGTGTTCCGAATCGGTCTGGTGGCGCTGTCACCGGCGTTTGATCTCCGATGCAGCAATGCTCCTTCATGATGCCGACGTGCAACATATCATGCACACCGGCAAGACGATACCGCACAAATTAACTGAAGTCGTGCGCGTCACGGAAAACGGCATTCTTCAATACGACGCCTAAACGCGAAACACGACGTCTCGAAACGTCGGCTGATAGTTGCGGTCCCGAGGACTGCGGGGAACGTCTCTCCACCATGCGCTATACGGTTCGCGGATCGACAGACCGGCTGCATCGACAAGAATCGACGTATCGAGGGCACCCCGTCTGGCGAGCACCGCTACCGTTTCAATGTACGCTGCCATCGTGCGAATGTCGTCGTCATCCCGCGAAAAATGTCGTTGATGGTATCCCTGCGCCCCAAAAGAGTCGTCGTGCACAGGAGCGCCAACACCGCGACTGCCACCGAGCGTGCAGGCCACATTTGTTCACGGCTTCGTCAAAAATGCAGCGATGGTCGAAACGAGCGTCGCGTCGAGCGGTAACGCCGGTTCGTTGTAGGTAGCGATATTCGCTGCGCGATCGGCAGGTGCATCGACGAGTATGTGATTCATCCCGCTAATTGTTGCGACTTGCGCCTGCGGATCGGCGAAGGCGAGGCGGGAAGCGTCGACGCTGGAGACCTGAATATCGGTGGTGCCGCGAACGATCAGGACAGGCAGTTTCAGCTTTGCAATCTCACCTGCGGGATCGTATTTGTATTCTGAGATGAGGTACGGTTGAACGCTAGGCCGGAATAAGGCCGCCAGTTGCGGATCGGGATTCGCCACGGTTTTCCCGGCTTCGAGCGACGCGTCGATCTGTTGCACTTCGTTGACGATGCTCGGCGGATTGTTCGGATTGCTTTTGATTTGCTCGTCAATGACGGCTCCGAGATTACGACCTGCCCCCTCGAGGGACACGAGTGCCGCGATGTGCGGGTCACGCTCCGCCGCAAGCATACCGATCAACGATCCTTCACTATGACCGATGATTGAAACGCGGCTGAATCGTGGATCCGCTTCGAGGTGCGCCGTGAGCGCCAACGCATCGGTGACGTAGTCATCGAAGCGCAAGTCGCTTTCTAACTGCGTCACTGCACTTTCGCCGATGCCGCGCTTGTCGTACCGAAGCGTCGCAATGCCGTGCGCGGCCAACGCTTCGGCGAGCTTCTTGTACGCATCGCTATGAAGGCTGCTTTCATTGCCGTTGCGGTCCACCGGGCCGGAACCGGCGATGATCAACGCAACGGGCACGCGTCCCGTGGCGGACGACGGCAGCATCAGCGTTCCGTTGAGATGTCCCGCCGGGATCGCTACGGACAGCGGCTCTTCGTTCGATGCGGGCGACGGCGTCGCCGCAAGCATCATGACCGCAAGTATGGATGCCCAGATGGAACGAAGCATTGAATTTCAACCTACAAGAACATCGTAAGGATGACCTTCGCGAAAGGCGCAAAGAGGTTCTCAGGCAAAGGACAGTAGCGAGCCGTATTCACTGCCTCTGGCCGGGAGTCTCTTCTTTGAAGCACATCTTTATCGGGCTTCTCGCACTTCTTTGTGTCTCCATATTGCCGGCGCCCACGCGTGCTGCGGATGACACGATCGACACGATGCTTGCGAACGGCATGCGGGTCGTGATCGTGCACAACAGCCTCGCTCCCGTTGTGACGACCTATTTAACGTACGGCGTCGGCGGCGTCGATGATACGATGCCGGGAATCGCTCATGCCACCGAACACATGCTCTTCCGCGGAACCGCGGAAACGAGTTCCGACGAGTTGGCGAACATCGCGACGCGAATCGGCGCGGACTATAACGCGCAGACAGGGAACACGGCCACCTCGTACTACTTCACGATGCCTGCGATGTATCTCGACGTCGTCCTTCACGTCGAAGCGGATCGGATGCTTCACGCCACGATGTCGGAATCCGACTGGAAGAACGAACGGGGCGCGATAGAGCAAGAAGTCAAGGCACACGAAAGCAATCCACTCTATCCGGTCTTTGCAAAATCGCGAACGCTATTGTTGGGCGATTCACCGTGGAGCAAAGACTCCGTCGGGACCGTTCCCAGTTTTGAAAAGATGACCGCAGCCGACATTGCGGCCTTCTATCACAAGTGGTATCACCCGAACAACGCGACGCTCGTGATCGTCGGCGACGTCGCGCCTGGCGCAGCACTCGCCTCCGTAAAGGCGCACTTCGACGCGCTCCGGAGCGCGTCGCTTCCGGCGCATCCGACGTTTGCCGTACACGACGCCGAAAACTCCGCGATCGATCAAAAGGTAGATTTCCCGTTGCCGGTCGCCGCGAGTGCGTTTGTCATCCCCGGCCGTAGCGATCCTGATTACGACGCGTCGGAAGTGCTCTTCGGCACGCTCAATGCCTCCGGCGGCGCGCTTGCCGATTTGGTCCTCGATGGAAAGGTTTTATTTGCGCTCGGCGTGCCCGCGTCGTTTCCGAATAGTGGCGTCGGATCGCTCCTCGCGATCGCGCGCCCGGGATCACCCCCGGCGGATGCGCTAACGGCGATCCAAATTGCGATGAACGGCTACGCGCAGTCGGGGATCCCCGACGCGCTCATTGAACTCACGAAAAAGCGCATCTACGCTCAGCAGTCGTATGGCGGCGCCACGATTCCCGGCGAAGCCGCGCTATGGACCGACGCAATCACGACGCGCAATAGCACTCCCGACAAGCTCTTCGCTGAAATGGCGAGCGTTAGCGATGCCGATGTAAATCGCGTCTTCCGCACGTACGTCACCGGATCGAAACGCGTGACGATGCTCCTCCAAGCGAATCCCGGAGCATCGCTGACGACGACCGCAGAAAAGAGCGCAGGCGAAAACGTCGCGGTAAAGGCGAGCGAGGACTCCACCTTGCCGGCGTGGACGAAACCGTACTTTTCGGCACCGCTTCGCGTGCCCGACTCGCAGCAAACGAGCGACATTTTCAAGTTGAAAAACGGCATGAGGATTGCGGTGCGCCGGGAGACCTCAGCACCGGTCGTCGTTATCGCGGGCGGTATCCGCGGCAACACCGATATGAACGAACCAAAGGATAAAGACGGCGTCTCAAGCTTCACGAGCTCATTGATGCAGCTTGGCACGACGACGCATGATTTCAAAGCCTATCAAGCGCAGGTCGATGCGATCGCAGCGAACGTTACCCTTGGTAGTCATATGACGGCGACCGTCCGCAAAGAGAATTTCGATCGCGCTGTCGAGCTGCTGGCAGAAGGGGAACTCCACCCTGGATTCGCTCCAGATCGCTTTGCACTCGTTTCGAAGAACGCCGAGCAAACGATAAAGGCGACGGAGAACCTGCCGGAGACCAAAGCGAATCTCGCTCGACTTTACGCCCTGTATCCTCCGAACGACCCGCATCGCCGCCATCCGACTGCGACGAGCATCGCTTCAATTACGCTCGCCGACGTGAAGAAATGGTACGCATTCGCGTATCGTCCGCAACTTACGACGATCGTCGTGGTCGGCGACATCGACCCGGAAACCGTGCGGGCGACATTCCAAAAGTACTTCGGAGGCTGGCACGTGCAAGGGCCGCCAGTCATGCTCGACTACCCGCGCATCAAGAACACGGGCAAACCGAAATCGACGACGGTTACGTCATCAACCGCAAAACAAGCGGATGTCACGCTGGAACAATCCTTCGCGATGCGATCCTATGACCGTGATACCGTTGCCTTGCGTCTCGCGAACACGATTCTCTCCGGAGAAGGTACGGGCTCGCTGCTCTTCCACGACGTACGCAAACAGAAAGGCTACGTCTATTCGATCGATTCGTCGCTCAGGTCCTCACGCGACGGTTCGACGTTTTCGGTAGAGTACGAATCCGACACGAAGAACGTCGCCGCCGCGCAAGCTGCTGCAATCGCAACGATCGAGCGGTTACGCAAATATCCGCCGAGCGACAACGAGCTCACATTGGCGAAAGCAATGGTACTCTCGGACTACGTCGTTCCGCTCGCAAGTTACGACGGTGTTGCCGGCGATCTGTTGCGCGTCGCGCTCGACGGCGGTGACACACATAAAGACTATCTCTCACAGGTGCTTGCAACGACGCCGCAACAAGTGCAGCAAGCGATGCAACGATGGATCGACACAACGAAGTTCACTCGCGTCGTCGTCGCACCCGGCGATTAAATGACGTGTTCCAAAGAAAAGGAGCGAGGCGGATAAGCTCGCTCTTTTTTAATTGGTCGGGCTGACTGGATTCGAACCAGCGACCTCTTGACCCCCAGTCAAGCGCGCTAACCAAGCTGCGCTACAGCCCGATGAAACGGAGTTGAAAGTCCTATGACGTTTGGTAAAGCAGTCGAGTTTTTCCTTGTAGAATCGACTTCTCGTCACCTTTCCGCCAATACGCTTAGCTTCTACTACCGATGGCGGCGCTCAGTATGACGACGAAGCGTTTGAGCATCGCCTATATACCGACGGCCGTCGGTCGTTCTCCTATTCCGCCGCCGCTGCTTGACGCACACGACGGGGACGGTATTCTGGCTTCTTATGTTTGACGATGAGCGCGACGAAGGGACGACTCCTGAGTACGTAACGAAGGGTGAGAGCCGTCTGATGTTTCGCGACGGCGTCGCGCATTGGGTGGAGTGCAGGCTGTGCGGCGTGACGTTACTCTTGCCGACGGGTGTTGCAGCGATTTGCACGCACCGCAACTAGCGGCGGTTTGCGCTCTTCCTCTTCGCCGATGATTTCTTCGTGCCGCCGCTCGAACGTCCGCCGACGGCCTCTTTCAGCGACTTGCCCGCGACGAATGCGGCAACTTTGCGCGCGGCGATTTTGATCTTCTCGCCCGTTTTCGGATTGCGTCCTTCACGCGCTTTGCGGCTCCGTACGACGAAACTTCCGAACGGCGTTAGTGCTACGCGGTCACCCGATTGAAGTGCGGATTTGATTTCGTTGAGAATGAGATCGACGATTTGCGCGGCCTGACGCTTCGAGAGATCGCTCTCTGAGGCCACGGTGTCAACCAAATCGGCTTTCGTCAACGGGAATCTCCTATAGAGCGGACTGGCCGCCAGGCAGGGGTATACGAAAGGGATCGTTACTTTCCCTGGATTTTTAAGGCCGCGCGCACGGCGAGGACGTATGAATTCGCGCCAAAACCCGAAACGGTGCCTGCGCAGGCAGCCGCAGTGACGCTGATGCGCCGATGCGGCTCGCGGGCCGCAATGTTTGAGAGATGCGCTTCAACCACGGGAATGGCAATCGAAGCAATCGCGTCGGCGATCGCATACGAGTAGTGCGAATACGCTCCCGGGTTGATGACGATCGCATCGAACGATGAACGTGCTGCGTGAATCGCGTCAACGATCTCCCCTTCGCCATTGTACTGCGCGCACTCGACGTCGGCGCCGAAGTCGGCAGCGGTCGTCCGGATGAAGTCATTGATTTCACCGAGCGTTTGCGTGCCGTAAATCTCAGGCTGTCGCTCGCCGAGCAAATTGAGGTTCGGACCATGAATCACGAGAACGCGCATGAGGCCCCTTGCTTCTGAGAAGGAAAAGCACGCGCCTTCGCACCAGAGCAACTTGTACTATGCCCGATCTCATGATCAGTGCCGCCGCACCGGAAGCGGGAATCGCCGTCGTCGCGGCCATCACCACCGAGCTAGTCACCGAAGTGCGCGAGCGCCACGATCTTTCTCCCCTCGCTACGGCCGCTGCCGGACGCCTCATGACGGGCGCGGTGCTGTTCGGGTCGGGTCTGAAAGGGCGAGAGCGCTTGACGCTTCAAATCAGCGGCGACGGCCCGATCGGATCGGTCGGCGGAGATACGTGGCTGCTCGAAGAGAATCTTCTCGGGGCGCGGGCATACGTCAAAAATCCTTATGTCGATCTGCCGCTCAACGCGCGTGGTAAATTCGATGTCGCGGGTTCCGTCGGTGGCGGTTCGCTGCAAGTCATCAAATCGTACGAAGTTGGCCAGCCGTACGCGGGCGTCGTACCGCTCTATTCCGGTGAAATTGCGGAAGATTTGGCGGCGTATCTCGTAAAATCGGAGCAAATTCCGAGTGTCGTTGCACTCGGAGTATTAGCAAACCCCGACGGCGTGCGCGCCGCAGGCGGCGTGCTCGCGCAAGTATTACCGGGTGCCGATGAAAAGGCGATCGCGACGCTGGAGGAACGCGCGCTTGCGATGCCCCCCATCACGACGATGATCAATGAAGGTGCCGATGCGCATGCTTTGCTGCACGCGCTTGCGGGACCGATCGAGTTGCGTTCGCATCGCAGCATGGATTTGCGATTCGCATGTTTGTGCAACCGCGAACGCGTCGAATCGGCGCTGATCGGAATGGGTGCAGATGAATTACGCCGCTTGGCCTCCGAACGCCCGGAGACCGAAGCGACATGCGAATTCTGCAAAAAGATCTATGTGTTTACGTCCGACGAAGTGAACGAACTCGCAGAGCGTATTGCGTAGGGAAGGCGCGCCTCAGTCCGTCTTGAACATGCGGCGGAGGTCGTCGGGCATTTTGTAGCCCTCGAGGCGCTGCCAGTAGACTTCGCGCAGGCCTGCGCCGTCGTTGTAGTACCAAAAGCCGCACTCGCACCGGATCGGACGCGCGCCTGCCTCGGGATAGTTGTACACGCGTTTGCATCGCTTGCAGACGAGCTTCTTGCCTTCGATCGGCTGCATCGACGACGTATACGTAACTGGGGACTGCGCCATGGTTCTCGATTACCTCTGAGGGAGAACGCGTTTGAAGTTTCGCGAGCCGACGGAGAGCACAGCCGGCTGAGTTGCCGTCCACGCTGCACGCGGATCGTTCACGACTATACCATCCACCTTGACCCCGTTCTGCGAGATTAGTCGCTCGGCCGCACGCTTGCTCTCGGCGAAGCCGGCCTTTACGAGCAGCTGGGCAACCGTCTTCGCATCACCTTGTTCCATCTCGCCGACGGCGTCAAGCGGTATTTCCTTACGCTGTACCGTTCGCTCGAAATAGTCGCGCGCGGCAAGCGCTTCGGCCGCCCCGTGGTAGCGCGCGACGATGTCTTGCGCGAGTTGCTTCTTCAGCTCGATCGGGTTCGACGACCCGTTCGAAATTTGACCGGCGAGCGCATCCGCTTCCGATTGCGAACGGAATGCGGCCAGTCGCGCGTAGGTCGGCATCAATTCGTCGGGCATCGACATGAGCTTGCCGAACTGCGTCTGCGCGTTCTCCGCGATGCCGACGTAGTTGTTGAGCGACTTGCTCATCTTCCGTTCGCCGTCGAGACCGACGAGCAACGGTACCGTCGCGCAGATTTGCGGAAGTTGTCCGTACTCGCGTTGGAATTGACGGCCGAGCAGCAAATTGAAAAGCTGATCCGTTCCGCCGAGTTCAATGTCCGACTCGATCGCAATCGAATCGGCCGCTTGCGCAACCGGATATAAAAACTCGTGCAGCGAGATCGGCGTTCCGCTTCCATAGCGGTTGTTGAAATCGTTGCGCTCGAGCATTTGCGCGACGGTGACGTGCGAAACCAAGCGCACCACGTCCGTGAAATTCATCTTTCCGAGCCACTCGGAATTGTAGCGAATCTTGACGCGGTCCAGGTCGAGCACTTTTCCGGCTTGCTCGCGATATGTCTGCATGTTGGAATCGATTTGCTCGTGCGTCAGCGGCGGACGCATCGCATTGCGGCCGCTCGGGTCGCCGATGCTCGCCGTAAAATCGCCGATGATGAGCGTGACGTTGTGGCCGGCTTGGGCGAAACGCTGGAGTTTTTGCAGCACGACCATGAATCCGAGGTGGAGATCCGCGCTCGTCGGATCGATGCCCAGCTTCACGTTGAGGGGGCGGCCGAGTTTCAGACGTTCGTGGAAATCCTCGACGGTTTCAACGGTTTCGAAGCCGTCGAGCAAATGCTCGACCTCGGATGAGGGAACGCTCGTCATGCCAACTCAATTATCGTTACGCCGCCCGAGCCCTCGTCTTCGTGTCCGTAGCGGACACTCTTCACCGACGGATGCGAGCGAAGGAATTCTTGGAGACCACGGCCCAGCATGCCGGTGCCTTTGCCGTGAATTAACCGCAGCGGAGAATTGCCCGCCAGCGCGGCTTCATCGACCCATTGATCGACGATCGGCTCGGCTTCGATGTAGCGCTTTCCACGCACGTCGAGCTCGGGCATCGAACGCGCTGCCGCTTCGAGTTTTAACCCTTCGACTGGCGCTCTTCGAGCGCGCTCAGGACTGCGGTGATGCTTCGCGTCAGCTTGACGATGCGGAATCTTCCGAATGTCGCCTTTCTTCACGACCATTTTCATCGGACCGATTGCGACAAGTACCGTATCGCCGTAGTCTTCGACCACCGTGCCGTTCTGTCGTAACGACATGATATGCACCAGATCGTTCGATTGAAAGACGCCGTCGTCGAGCTTCTGCTCGCGCTGCTGCTCGCTCGTCACGCCGAGAGCGCGTCGCATGTCTTCGGCGGTACGTGAAAGCAGTGCACTTTGCGCTGCCGTAACGCGCGGGCGTTTCGCTTCGGCGAAGGCGGCGCGACGCTGCAGTTCGGCCGTAAATTCGCGCAAACTCTGCTGCATGCGTTCCTCGGCGCGTTCGGCAAAAGCGCGGCGTTCGGCTTCGAAGCGCTCACGTTCATTGGCAAGACCTCCGCGCTCGCGTTCGGCCGCACGACGTTCCGTTGAGAGCGCTTCGCGCTCTGTTTGCAGCTCCGCCGAACGCAGCGATAACTCGGCCAGCGCCGATTCATAATCGCGTTCGCGCGTGTCGAGCAGCGCCTGTGCGCGGTCGACGATCGCCCGGTCGATGCCAAGCGCCGTCGCGAGCGGAAACGCGAGCGACTGCCCGGGCGCGCCGACGTCGAGGTGATAGGTCGGACGAAACGTCTGCGGATCGAAGCGGACGCTCGCGTTGACGACGCCGGGCACACCACTCGCGAAGAGCTTCAACTCGGTCGCGTGTGTCGTCACGACCCCGCAAGCGCCGACAGCCAGGAGCCGTTCGAGCATTGCAATTGCGAGCGCGGCGCCCGCGCCCGGTTCGGTTCCACCGCCGATTTCGTCGACGAGCACGAGCGTGTGCGCGTCGGCACGTTCGAACATTTCACGCATGCGCGAAAGATGCGCCGAGAACGTCGACGCATTAGCGACAATCGATTGCTCGTCGCCAATGTCTGCGATAACGCAGGAAAAACGTCCGACCTTCGTTCCGACGGATGCGGGAATCTGCATGCCGGCATAGGTCATTGCGACAAAGAGGCCGACCATCTTCAGCGCAACCGTCTTGCCGCCCATGTTCGGCCCGCTGATTACGAGCAGACGCGTTTCGCCGTCGAGCGGAATCGTCTGCGGAATCGCGCGTTCGCCGAGCAGCGGATGGCGGCCGCGTTCGACGTGTACGACGGCATCGTCGACGAGATCGGGCGCGAGCGCATCCATTGAGCGCGCGACGTTCGCCTTGGCGACGAGCACGTCGATGTCTGCAAGCATCTCGACGTTCGATTCGATCTCGCTCGCGTGCGCGCCGACCGTGCGCGAAAGCTCTGCGAGGATGCGTTGAATCTCGCGTTCTTCTTCGATCCGAAGCGTGCGCACCCGATTGTTCGTCTCGAGCGCGGCGAGGGGCTCGACGAAGAGCGTTTGCCCCGACGAGCTCGAGTCGTGAACGATGCCGGGAAACTCGCCCGAAAATTCCGCTTTGATCGGAACGACGAAACGGCCCTCACGAATCGTAACGACCGCATCTTGAATGATGCGCGCATACTTGCCGGATCGCACGATCGAGGAGACGCGATCGCGTGCATCGTTCTGCGCATTGAGCATGTTGCGCCGAATGCGCCCGAGCGCAGGTGACGCGCGATCCACGATCGTGCCGCGCTCGTCGATCGCATCGGTCAACGCTCGATGCACGTCGCGAAGCGGCGTGTAGGGCGTAAGAATCGCGCCGAGTTCCGGCGCCTTCTCCTCACGCAAGACGTTGTATGCCGCAGCCGCTGCCGAAATGGCGTCGCCGACGGCGCGAAGATCGGCCGGCCCGAGCGTACGGCCCAACGCAGCGGCTTGCGTATGCGCTTCCGTATCGACGGCCGGCAACACATGCAAATCAGCGGCCGCGACGAGTTGACGAACGATTGCCGTGCGCGCCTGTTCCAGACGCACCACGGCGAAATCGGTCAACGGTGCGAGTTCGCTCGCAAAACGGCGCCCACGCGCCGTTCGCGTCGCACCGACCACGCGATCCCGGACGCTCGCAAAATCTAAAGCCTCGAGCGTCCGCTCGTCGGCGAGGATCACGATTCGAGTTTTTGCTTCATCAATTGATTGACGAGTTGCGGGTCCGCTTTGCCCTTTGATGCTTTCATCACTTGGCCCACGAGGAAGCCCATAACGTTGGTCTTTCCGGCTTTGTAGTCGGTAACGCTCTTCTCGTTCGCCGTGAGGACCTGCTCGATGAATGTGACGATGGCCGTGGGATCCGATGTTTGCGCAAGCCCTTCGCGCTCAACGATCGCTTTCGGCGAGCCTTCGCCGCGCCACATGCGCTCCACGAGCTCCTTGGCGATCTTCGAATTGATCGTCTTGCCTTCGACGAGCGCGATGAGTTCCGCGACGTGCCCGGGCGTAACCGGCGATTCGTGAACGGGCGTCGCCGTTTCGTTCGCGAGACGCGAGAGATCGCCGAGCACGAAATTCGTCGACTGCTTCGGATTGTTGCTCGCCTTTACGACCGCATCGAAGTACAGCGCGAGCGGAAGATTGTCGACGAGCTGCGTCGCCTGCTTCACGTCGAGGCCAAAGCCGTTGGCGTAGCGTTCGAACCGCGCAATGGGAAGCTCGGGAAGCTCCGCGCGCAACCGGTCGACGTCGACGCGTTCGACTTCGAGCGGCACCAGGTCGGGATCCGGGAAGTACCGATAATCGTGCGCTTGTTCTTTGCTGCGCATTGAGTGCGTGGTGCCGCGGATTTCATCCCAGCCGCGCGTCTCTTGGACGATGCGTTCGCCGGCTTGGACAAGAGAAATCTGACGTTCGATCTCGCTTTCTATTGCGCGATGCACCGAGCGGAACGAATTCATGTTCTTGATTTCGGTTTTCGTTCCGAGTTCTTTCGAACCAACGGGCCGGATGGACACGTTGGCATCGCACCTCAGCGAGCCTTCTTCCATTTTCACGTCGCTGACGTCGATCTGTTGTAGCGTCCGGCGCAGCGCCTCGAGATAGCCGACGGCTTCATCTGCGCTGTGAATCTCGGGCTCCGAGACGCACTCCATCAGCGGCACGCCGGCGCGATTGAAGTCGACGAGCGAATACGTGCTGCCGGCAATGCGTCCGTCGCCGGAACCCGCGTGCGTCGATTTGCCCGTATCTTCTTCTAGATGGATGCGCGTGAGGCGGCACTCTTTCACCGTGCCGTCCTCGAGCCAATAGCGCACGAGACCTCCGATGGTCAGCGGCATGTCGTATTGCGAAATCTGATAATCTTTCGGCATGTCCGGATAGAAGTAGTTCTTCCGGTCGAACTTCGAAAACGCCGGAATCTCCGCGCCGAACGCAAGCCCCGCCGAAATCATGTGTTCGATCGCGGCCCGATTGGCAACCGGCAATGCGCCGGGAAGCGCGAGACAGACCGGACAGACTTTCGTGTTTGGCTCGCCGCCGAATTCGTTTAGGCAACCGCAGAACATCTTCGTCTCGGTCTTGAGTTCGACGTGACACTCGATGCCGATGACGGCTTCGTATTTGCTCATCGGCCGGCCACCTGGAGCATCGGTTTGTGTTTGCTCGCGTGCTTCGTCGATTGTTCGTACGCATGCGCCGCGCCGAGCAACAGTTTTTCCGTGAACAGCGGCGACGTCAACTGCAACCCCATCGGCATCTCGCGATCGCCGCCCGGCGGCGTGACCCAGCCGCACGGAACGGAGAGCGCCGGCAAACCGGCAAGCGACATGGGAATCGTATAGTAATCCATCAAGTACATACTATAGGGATCGCTCTTCGCATTGAACTGGAACGCCGGCGAACTCGCCGCGGGAGCGGCGATGAGATCGCAGCCGGCAAAGGCTTTGTTGAAGTCATCAGCAATGAGCGTCCGCGCCTTCTGCGCGCGAACGTAGTACGCGTCGTAGTAGCCGCTCGAGAGCGCGTACGTGCCGATGAGAATGCGGCGCTTCACTTCAGGGCCGAATCCCGCGGCGCGCGTCTTTTCATACATCTCATGAACGTCCGCACCTTCGACGCGGAGACCGTAGCGTACGCCGTCAAAGCGTGCGAGATTCGACGAGCACTCCGCGGGCGCGATCAGGTAGTACGTCGCGAGCCCATAATCCGCAGTGGGCAGCGAGACTTCCACGAGTTCCGCACCGAGCGCCGCTAAATCGCGATACGCTTTTTCGTAGAGCGTGTGAATATCGTCGCCGAGCTTGCGCGTGTCGAATTCCTTGACGATGCCTACCTTCAACCCGCGCAGATCGGTGCGCAACGCATTCGACGCCGCTTCGACGTTACGCTTGATCGACGTCGAATCCATCGGATCCCATCCCGCCATCGCCTCGTACGCAAGCGCCGCATCCTCAACCGTGCGCGTCAACGGTCCGATTTGATCGAGACTCGATGCAAATGCAATCAATCCGTACCGCGAGACGCGCCCGTACGTCGGCTTGAACCCGACGAGATTGCAGAACGCGCCCGGTTCACGAATCGAACCGCCGGTATCGCTGCCCATGCCGATCGCTGCTTCAAACGACGCAACCGCCGCAGCGGAACCGCCGCTCGAGCCGCCCGGCACGCGCGAGAGATCGTACGGGTTCTTGGTGACGCCGAGCGCGGAGTTCTCACACGAACTGCCCATCGCGAACTCGTCCATGTTGGCTTTTCCAACCGGAATCGCACCCGCTTCGATCATGCGTTCGACAGCCGTCGAGGTGTACGGCGCTTCCCAATTCTCGAGGATCTTGCTTCCCGCCGTCGTGCGCGTGCCGGTCAGACACATGTTGTCCTTGACTGCAAGCGGTACGCCCGCCAGCGGAAGTTTTTCGCCGCCTTTTACGCGCTCGTCGACGCGTGCGGCAGCAGCGCGCGCGCGTTCGTGAAGCACCGTGAGATACGAGCCGACGTCGCCGTCGACCGCATCGATGTGCGCGAGGACGGCATCGGCGATTTCGCGAGCGGAAACGGTACCGCCATTGACGTCGCGCGCGACCTGCGCCGCGCTACGTTCGATGATCTCCATGGTGTCCTTCTAGTCTGCGGCGATGATGCGCGGAACGCGGAAAAACGCGCCTTGGCGTTGCGGCGCTTGTGCGAGCACCGTCTCGCGATCGAGGCACGGCGCGGCCTCATCGTCACGCTCGACGTTGCGCGACTCGACGACTTGCGCCGTCGCGGCGACCTGCGATACATCGAGTTTCGCGAGCGCGTTCACGTGTTCGAGCAAATCGCCCAATTGCGTTTCAAAGCGTTCGACCTCGTCGTCGGTCAGCGCGATGCGCGCGAGCTTTGCAACGTAGCGAACGTCAATCTTCTCGGATGACAAAGTCGGGATACTCCGGTTCGTCGGCAGCATATTCATCACTCTCGGGCCACGTCGGCCACGGCACGTCGAGAAACGCGTCGTGCACGACTTCTTCGTCCGCTATGGCCTCGCGATAGAGCGTGACCAACGTCTCGACATGCCCGGTCTGCGGAAACATGTCGAACGGCTGAACGATACCGAGCCGGTACCCATTGGCCGCCAGGAACTTCAAATCCCGGGCGAGGGTGGCCGGATCGCAGGAGAGGTACCAAATATACGGCACCTTGGACTCTGCAATTGCGCCGAGGGTCACGTCGTCGCTTCCCTTGCGGGGGGGATCGAGAAAGACGATGTCCGCGTTCTGCATCGCATCGTGGGCTTCGGGCGATCGCGCGGCGTCCTCCACGCGCCCGGCGCGAAAGCGAACCCACTGCTCGAGGCCGTTGAGCTTCGCGTTACCCTCCGCCTCGAGAATCGCTTGCGGATTCTCTTCAACGCCGTACACTTGGCAGCCGTTCTTCGCGAAGAAGAGCGAGAACGTGCCCGCGCCGCAGTAGAGATCGACGATGCGACGGGGATGCTCGAGGCCGTTCTTCATGAACGCGAAGATACGCCCGACGATCTCGACGTTCACTTGGAAGAACGACGCCGCCGAGACGCGATAGCGCACGCCGTCGATCGTCTCTTCGATTTCGGACGATCCGGCAACGACGCGATGTCGCCGCCCCATGATCGCGTTTTGGCTGGTGAGCTGATAGGAATTCGTCAACCCGACCGCACCGGGCAACGACTTCAGCAGCGCACTTGCACCGCGCTCGACTTCGGCCGAGAGCTGCGAGGTCGTGACGGTGACGACCGCTTCGCCGGTTGCGCGCGCGCTGCGCGACACGACGTGACGCGCAACTTGCATCATCGGCGCCGTCTCTTGCGTGACCCGCGCGCGATTGAAACCGTGGATGAAGTTGTTGAGCTGCGGCGTGACGATCGGACAATCTTCGATCGGCACGATGTCGTGCGAACGCTGCTGATAAAAGCCGATGGTCGGAGTTTGCAGCGTATGATCGACGACGAGCGACATCTTGTTCCGGTACGCGCGCGGATTCGCCATTCCGGCGGCGTTGCGAACGTTGACGTCGGCGAAGCCGCCGATACGCTGGAGCGCACTGCGAACCACATCGGTCTTCCACGCGAGTTGCGCCGGATAGTTGAGGTGCTGCACTTGGCAGCCGCCGCAACTTCCGAAGACCGGACAAAACGGCGTTGCGCGATGCGGCGATGCCGCGATAAGTCGCAGCATCGTCGCGGTTGCGTATTTCGGCTTCACGGAAGTAATACGAACGCGCGCGCGTTCTTGCGGCAATGGTCCAAAGCAAAAAACAACCAACCCGCTTGTACGTCCCACGGCTTGCCCGTTTGCAAGCAGGTCGGTAAAGGACAACTCGAGTTCGGTACCGGCCGTTAAAGCCGGCGCGGCGTTACGCAGTATTTCTTTGTTCGTCAAGCGTCTTGAGCAAGTGGTTCGCCTCATCGATCAGTTGCTGAATGCGTTCGCTGGTCGGATCCGCGGGGCGCCGGTTCAACAGCGCGCGGACGACGGTGAAAGCCACTGCCGCACCGATACCGGCGACGCCGATCCAAATAAGGGTTCGCGTGAGTTGCTGGTTATCGCGTTGCTCTTCGGCGCGTTGAATTTCAGGCGTCTGGTCCATGTCACCGTACTCCTTCGCGCATCTGCGGGAGCCTTCTTCTCACCGAGGAACATCTTTGGGCGTTAAGACTCTCAGGGCGCTCTCCGGTGGCCCAGGATACCCTATCTTCCCGAGGACCATGATTACTGTACGCGATGATATACGGCAGGACGAGCGCCCCGCGCTCGTCCTGTCTCTCGTTGCGTCGATCGTCATCAATCTGCTCGCATGGATGCTCGTCATCTGGGGTTCGGCAGTTCAATTGCACCTGCGGCCCGCGAACGAGAAGCCGGACCTGATTGTCTCCTCGTCGAGCATTCGCATCGAGCACCGCACCGTGCCGCAGCCGCCCAGTGCGCAACAGCGGCAACCCCAGACCCGGCCGCAGCATGCAGCAACGCCGAAGCACCAGCAGATGCCGCAGAAAGAGCGCGTCGCGCAGCCGGAGCCGCAAGCCCGCCCGACAGAGCTTGCGCGTTTCACGCCGACCGGCACGCCTGTACCGCGGGCAGAGCGCGCCAAGCACGAGCCCGCCTCGCTCGCCGCGCAGCTTGCGCAGCAAGAGCAGATGTTTGCCCGCGAAGCGCAACAGTTGAATTCGTCGCATACGAACAGCCTCGCGACGAACCCGCCGTTGCCGGCATCGGCGTATCACGAATCGCCGATCGACGTGAGCGGACGCGAGGAGCAACGCGAATCGGTCGAGGCGCTGCTCGAACCGCGACAGCATTTTATTTCGCGCGGAATGTCGTGCTACTACGTGCATTACTACGCGCAGTACAGCGGGGGTGGGACCGAGGACGGCAATATTCCGTGGCCGATCTGCTATCCCGTCGATCATGACGAGATGCTTCCGCTCAACAAGACGCATCGGCTGCCGATTCCGTCGCCGCCGTCCGGCTACGTTCTGCCGCCGAATGTGACGCTCGCGCCGCTGCTGCGCGCGATCTACTCGGGCGAGATCAAAAGCGACAACCCGAACTAGCGGGCTTACTGTGCGGCGATCACGGTCTTCCGGCCGCGCAACACGTACTTTTGAATCTTTCCGGTCGCCGTCTTCGGCAACTCGTCGATAAAATAAAAGCGCTTCGGCACTTTGAAGTGCGCGAGATGCTCGCGAGCAAACGCGCGCAAATCCTCTTCGGTCGCCGGCGCATTTGTTCGCCGAACGATGAACGCGTGCGGTGCTTCGCCAAACTTTTCGTCCGGCAGACCGACGACTGCGACTTCTTGAACGGAGGGGTGGCGCAGAAGCGTGGCCTCGACCTCGATGGATGAAATATTCTCTCCGCCGCTGACGATCACGTCTTTGATCCGGTCGCGTATCTCGATGAACCCGTCGGGGTGCACGACCGCCGCATCGCCGGTGTGGAAATATCCGCCGTGAAATGCACGCGACGTTGCATCCGGATCGTTGTAATATCCGGCCATCACGACGTTACCGCGAACGACGATCTCGCCGGCGCTGTTCCCGTCATGGAGAACTTCCTCGCCGCGCTCGTCGATCACGAGCAGTTCGCCCGATGTGACGAGCTCCACACCCTGCATCGCTTTGACCTTCGCGCGCTCGCTTCTGGGCAGCGCGGCATGGCCGGCACGCGGCTCGCAGATCGTAATGAACGGCGCGGTTTCAGTGAGGCCGTACACGTGTGTGACCTCCCAGCCGAACTCATCTTCGATCCGTTCGATGGTTGCCGCAGCGGGCGGCGCACCTGCGGTCAGCACGCGTATGCCTGTTCTAGCACCCGCGCGAACCTCCGGCGGTGCATTCGCGATCGTAATGAGTACCGTTGGAGCGGCGCACAGCATCGTGACGGCCTCGTTGTCGATGAGCTGGAAAATCCGCGCTGGCTCGACCTTGCGGAGACACACGTGAAGAGCGCCGACCGCGGTGACCGTCCATACGAAGGTCCATCCGTTCGCATGGAACATCGGCAGCGTCCAAAGATAACGGTGGTCCGGCGTCATGTGTACATGCACCAGTGTACCGATGGTGTTCATGTACGCATTTCGATGCGTAATCATCACGCCTTTCGGATTGGCCGTCGTTCCGCTCGTGTAGTTGATCGTGATGAGATCGTCTTCGTCGATGTCCGGCCGCGCCGGCTCGCGCAACGTTTCCTTTTGCAGTTCCGTCTCGTAGTCGAGCCAATCATTCGGTGCGCCCTCGAGCGCGACGAAATGACTCACGGACGGAATCCGTTCGCGAATACGTTCGAGGGCTTCAATGTAGTCGGCATGAGCACAGACGATGCGGCTGCCGCTGTGTTCGATGATATAGGCGAAATCGTTGGCCGCGAGGCGATAGTTGATCGGAACGAGGATCGCACCGATCTGCGGAATCGCGTAGAACGCTTCGAGGAGCGCGTGCGTGTTCGGCGCGATGTAGGCGACTCGATCGCCTTTTTGGACGCCAAGGCGCTGCAGCGCAACAGACCACGCGTCACAACGATCGAAGAATTCCGCGTACGTTAAGCGCAACGTCCCGTCAACGACGGCTTCGCGGTCGCCATACAAGCGACGCGAGCGGCGCATGAATTCCAAGGGCGTGAGCGGAGTCTTCATGGACGTAAGCCCTCCATTCACGGTAGGGGTTCGACTCGTGCCGACGTCGCGCTTCTGAAAGAGCGTTTCAGATGGCGTCAGTGAAAATTTCTCGGGCGAACGCCGTCGAGAATGCCTTCGGCTTCAAATGACCAGACGGCGCGTGCGAGCAGATCGATCGCGCCGGCCTCTTTCTGCAGTTTGCCTTCGATGATGAGCGTATTGCTCGTACGGATGACGCGGCGGAACTTCTCATAGATATCCGGACGTACGATGACGTTCACGAGTCCGGTTTCGTCCTCGAGCGTTAGAAAGACGAAGCCCTTCGCCGTGCCGGGACGTTGACGCGTAATCACCAGGCCGCCGACGCGGCAGACGAGATTGTTCGGCCCGTCCGCAAGGCGCGCCGCCGGAATGACGCGCGCAGCGTCTAACTGTGGACGGAAATGTTCGATGGCCTGACCGCGTGTCGTTACGCCGGTCGACCATAAATCGAAGGCCGTCTCTTGCTTGGGCTTGAGCGCTTTGAAGCGCACGTCGGGCTCGTCCATGTCCATCAGTCGGCCGAGTTCGCCGCGCGCTTCGCGTTCGTCTAAGGCACGTAACGCCCACATCGCGTCGCGACGGGACCGGTACCAGGGCGAAAACGCGCCGGCCACAGCGAGATTCTCAATCGCTTCTTTTTCAAGTTGCGTGCGTTTTGCGAAATCGAGCAAATCTTCAAATGTCCCAGCTCGTAATGCCGCATCCAATCGCTCCTTCTGTCCTTCCCCAAGACCGCGTACGAGATGAAAGCCGAGGCGTAAACTGCCGTCGGGCTCGACGAACGACCAATACTCGCTTGCATTGACTTCAATTGATTTGACGACGACTCCGTGCCGCCGCGCATCGTTGACGAGCACTTCGGTCGAATAAAATCCCATCGGCTGCACGTTCAAAATCGCCGCCGCAAAGATCGCCGGATAGTGGCACTTCACGTACGCCGACGCGTACGCGAGCAATGCAAAACTCGCCGCGTGCGATTCGGGGAAACCGTAGTCGGCGAAGCCTTCGAGCATATGGAATAGTTGCTCCGCCGCCGTGCGATCGATGCCGTTGGCGACCATGCCCTCGACGAGCTTCGGATAGATCTCACGCATGCGCTCGTGCGAGCGTTTGTGTCCCATTGCGCGTCGAAGTTTATCCGCCTCGCCCGGCGAAAAACCGGCGGCTTCGATCGCCATACGCATACCTTGCTCTTGGAAGAGCGGCACGCCCAGCGTGCGCTCGAGCACCCGTTTCAACTTCGGATGCGGATATGTCACCGGTTCCATTCCGGAACGGCGACGCAGAAACGGATGAATCATTTGTCCTTGAATCGGGCCGGGGCGAATGATCGCCACCTGCATCACGATGTCGTAAAAACACGCCGGCTTCATCCGAGGCAACATTGACTGCTGCGCCCGCGATTCAATTTGGAATACGCCGATCGTATCGGCGCGCGAAATCATCTCATAGGTGGGTTTGTCGTCTGGGGGGATGGTGTGGAGGGCTAAAGGGGTGATGCGGTCCTTCGACTGCGCGCTTTTGACGCTTCGCTCAGGATCGCATGAAGAGAAGTACCGTTCGTGCAGGATGAACGCTTCGCGTAAGAGCGAGAGCATGCCTAAGCCGAGCAAGTCGATTTTGATGAGGCCGAGTTCTTGGAGATCGTCTTTGTCCCACTGGATGATCGTGCGGTCTTTCATCGTCGCCCATTCGACGGGTGCGACGCGGACGAGCGGATCGCGGGTGATCACCATGCCGCCGGAATGAATGCCCATGTGACGCGGAAACCCGTCGATGCGGCGGCAAAACGCGTACAAGCGTTCACCGAGAATACCGCTGACCGGCGAGGCGACGTTCGGATCGGGATCGACGCCGAAATCTTTGCCGCGGAAGCCGTAGAGATACCGGTCGGTTTGTCCGGGTTCCAATCGCGACGCGCGCGCATTCGAACCGGTGTCGAGATCGCGCCGCTTTTGCACCGATTCCGGTTGCTCCGCCGTGATGAGATCCGGTTGTCCCGTCGCGCCCGCGAGCGATTCCCGCGCGTCGAATTCACGGACGACCGCATCGACTTGGGCGAGCGTCAACCCCAGTGCCTTGCCGACGTCACGCAGCGCGGAACGCGTGCGGAACGTGACGACCTCCGCCGCCATCGCAGCATTGCTACGGCCATAGCGGTCGTAGATGTATTGAATGACTTTCTCGCGGTCTTGGTGCGCGAAGTCGATGTCGATGTCGGGAATCTCTTGGCGCTCTTCCGACATGAAGCGTTCGAAGAGCAGATTCATCCCGATGGGATCGACGGCGGTAATACCGAGCGCGTAACAGACGGCGGAGTTTGCGGCCGACCCCCGTCCTTGGCACAACACGCCGAAGCGGTTTGCGGCTTGCACGATATCCCACACGATGAGAAAGTAACCGGCCAGATCCATCTTTGCGATGATGCCGAGTTCGTATTCGAGCTGACGTTCGACGTTCGGTGCGACCGGCGAACCGTAGCGCTCGACGGCGCCTTTATAGACGAGCTCGCGCAAGTACGTCTGGCGCGTGTAGCCGTCGGCAACCGGAAAAAGCGGAAATTGTCCGACGAGGCGTTCGAGACGGAACGCGCAGCGTTCGGCAATCGCGAGCGTCGCATCGACGGCTTTGGGATGCGCCGCAAAGAGTTTGCGCATCGCTACAGCCGACTTCAAGTGATATTCCGCGTTTGGACGCAGGCAATGCTGCGCGCGTGCTTCTTCGAGCGTCATCGTCTCTTTCACGCACGCGAGCACGTCGGCCAGCGGCGCCTCTTCGCGCCGCGCGTACGCGACGGCGTTGGTTGCGACGTACGGAATTTTTACGCGGCGCGCAAGCGCGATCAGCTCTTCGTTCATCGCCGCATCCTCGACGGTAAGGTGCTGCTGCAGTTCCAGATAGCAGCGTTCGCCGAAGAGTTCGCGCAACTTCGACACGCGTTCGACGTCCAGCGTACGTGCGAGCAGCACGAGGCCGCCGCTGCGACCGTCGAAATCCTCGATCCGCAAACGCGCGTCGCCCTTGCTTCCGCGCATCTGCGCCGTTGAGATCAACTCGCAGCAATTAGCGTACCCGCGTGCGTTTTCGACGAGAACGACCGCCCGTGACGGTTTGCGCGTGCAGCGCAAACCCATATCTTCGAACGTCAGCTCCGCGCCGATGATTGCATCGATACCGGCGCGTCGCGCCGCGGAGGCAAACCGCACGCTGCCGTAGAGCCCGTCTCGATCGGTCAGCGCGATCGCGCTGAGACCCAGCTCGCAGGCCCGCTCGACCAGTTCTTCGGGATGCGAGGCGCCTTCGAGAAAGGTGAAGTTCGACCAGGAGTGCAGTTCCGCATAACTGCCGCGGCTTACCGGCGTAGCCACGCACAGAGCATGCGCAGGTCGAGGTTCTTGGCCAGCTGGGTGCATTCGGGAGTGCAGAGGTGAAGTGCGCGCAGACGCGCTCGCACCCGCTCGCGTTCTTGCGCAAATGCGGCATCGATCGCGGGCGAGGCGAGAAACTGTTCGTTCTGCATGCGAAGATGGGTGAAACGCTTGTGCATCTCGCGTTCCATCGGCGGCTCACCGACGAAGCACGCGCGCAAGCGCAGATGCGTGCCGTAGCGGTAGTTCGCTTTGATTTCACGGATGCGCCGCATCGGATGTTCGGAAAAACCGATCTTCACGCTCTCCGCTTTCGCATCGCGCAATTCGAGCATGTATACGAAGCCGTAATTGAACCCGGCGAGTTCTTCGAGCGGCGATAGCAAATGGTTCGTGCGCGTGATCTCACCGCTGCGCAGCCACGCCGCCGCAACGCGCTGGAACGTCTCGCACGAGCTTTGCGCGACTTCAATCATACGAGCCTCGCAGATACCAGTGCGTACCTTGCCGGTAGATCCGCCGTACGCTTCCGTCGTCGAGCACGACGTCGTATTCATCGCGTGTCACCGACGCTGCGAACCATCCTTCGTCGATCCGCCACGGCCCCGCACATTCGACGACCGAATGTCCATTCACAACAGACGGCTCGCCGCGCGCAATCGTCACGTCGATCTCCGTCACATCCAGCAACCGCAACTGCGGCACGGTATTCCCGCCCGTGTCATCCTGACCGTGTCGAAGGACCAACGGCGAATACGCTTCGCGCAGTTTCGGTACGGTGAAGGGTTCGTAGGTGAAGCGTTCCTCGACGGGATGCGCGGCGCGCGTGCGCGCGCGGCGGACCGGTTCACCGAGCAATGCTTCCAAGCGCGCGAGCGCGACTGCGACGTTTTGCACGTCGATATCGTCGTTGCGCACGAGCGGCAGCGCTTCGCCGCCCTCTTCCAAGCGCAGCGCGCGCAGCCGCAGTCCGCAGAGCGGCGCGTCGAACGTCAGGCCTTGCATTTTGGCGCGCACCACGTCGAGCATCGCGCGGTCGTTCGCGGTCGGCGCCGCAAGCACGATTTCCATGCGTTGGTTGTGACCGTTCTCGAGTTCGATTTCGAGATCGAGCGAGCTCGCGCGTTTGCCGCACCGTTCCAAGTCGTCGCAAATACGCGAGAGTAACACGCGCATCGCAAAGAGCACCGCTTCTTCACTCTCGGCCGAACCTTCGCCGAACATCGACGCTTCGATCGTCACCGCATGGCTGCGTGGAATGAATGGCGTGCGATCGATGCCGCGCGCCCATTCGTGCCACTGCGCCGCGGCACGTCCGAAGCGGCGCACGAACGGACCATGCGGCAAACGCGCAAGTTCTCCGAGGGACGACACGCCGAGCAAATGCAGCCGCTCGAGCGCATGCGGGTCGAGATCGAGCGTGTCGAGCGGTAGCGGTGCCAATCGCGATGCTTCTTCTCCCGGTTCAATTATCGTCGCATCCGCTATCCAGCTCGCCGCATACGCGCAAAACCGGTTGGGTCCGGCGCCGGTGCGAATCGGCAGATCGAAACGCTCGAGGACGCCGTGAATCTGCGCGACCCAATTCGCAAATGTTCCGGCGATGCCGCGCATGTCGAGAAATGCGATGCCTTCGCGAACGTCGTCGATCAGCGGCGTCACGGCATCGAGCGCATCGAGCACCTCGGTCCACACCGCTCGCGCGTGAACCGCATCGTGAACGGCGACACGCGCGTTCGGAGCAACGGCCGCGGCTTGCGTTACCGTTTGTCCTATGCGCGCACCGCATTCGCGCGCGCGGTCGTCCAACGCGATCACGTGTCCGCGATCGAACCGGTCGGCGACGAGGAGCGGAACGTCCTCGGATACACAACGGCCGCCGAGAGCGACTGCCAACGGATAGTCGGGAACGCGCAAGCAGATCAGCATCGCCACTTCCTCATTCTTGCGATTCATGCGCCGGCGGGTTTAAAAAAGGATGAACGCAGCGAAACCGTTCCGCCGGCTCGTTGCGCGGCTTTGTGTTTGCGCAGTTCCGCGCGCAACGTAAATCCGGAAAAGCAGCCCCACAGACCGCGCGAGCCGCGAATAACCGCGCGTTCGAAGATGCAGCCGAGACGAACGGCGGCGACGCCGGCGAGCTCCGCGCTCGCGCGGCCCACAATGACGACGAGTACCGCTCCCGCCCGATGGGCGAGGGTCGCAAGACGAGTCCACACAGCAGCACGTAACGCCGGAGCGCCCATCACAATGACGCGCGCAACCCGCGACCGCAAGATCATATCGACGGCCCGGGCGATGCCGACCGGGGTCTTCGCGGGAATGACGAGCAGCCGGTCGAGACGGACGCCGGCATCTTCCAGCGAGGGCGGATAGAGTTCACCATCGTCGATGACGGCCCCGAGGCCGCGACGGGTCACCTGGGCGAGCAGTGCTGCGGCAATGCTCCATCGGCCGGCACTTCCGGCTCCTTCGAGCGTCACGAGTGATCCAAGCGGGAAGCCCCCTCCCAAGAGACAATCGAGCGAGTCGATCCCGCTTACGATGACGCGGTCCACCGCGATGCCAACCGCGCCGGGTGCCGCGTGAAGGCGCTCTTTCAGCTCTTCGAATAGCTCGTTTCGGCGGCGCGGAAAGGCGGTTGCGGGAAGCATGGGTGATCATCCTAATCGAACATATGTTCGATGTCAACTAGCTCCGGGGGATCGTTCGTAAAGAGCGAACGACCGCTGCAACATGGCGGACGATCGCGTCATCGAATGGGCGAAAACCCTCGGCGCAGCGGAGATCCGGGCCTTTACGAGGGCGCGCCGCCGGTTTTTGAAGCGGCCGTCCGCCAAGCATCTTCACGACCTGCGCACGGCCGCCCGGCGCTTGCGCTCGCTCTTCAAAGACTTCCGCGACGTCTTGCGGCCGCGACGCTCCAAACGTTTGCGCCGCTTGATTGAGGTCACGAGCCAAGCGCGCGACGCCATCGTATTACGCAAGACGTTGCGCATCGCACTCGATACGCGCGAACGGGGGGATGCAAGTGCTGCGCTGCGCGACCTCCGCGTGCGCGAACGCGAATGTTTTTCACACGTCCGGCGCTTACTCGCGGGATTGCGGTATACCGCATGAAAGCGCGCAGCATCGATTTGACCGTTGCCTGTGGTGTCGATGATGCAATGCGGCGGATTGCGATCGTGCGGTTTGCGGAACTGCTGACGCTTGCGTCTGCATTGCAGACGCATCGCGCGCGCGATCTGCACGATTTTCGCATCGCATGCACGCGATTGCGATACGCACTCGAACGCTTTACGTCGAGGGAACCGTCGCTATTGGAAGCGGCAAGCCGCCTCTCGCAACTCCAAGACGCGCTCGGCAATTGGCACGATCGCGAGCTGCTGCTCACAATCGTTCCCGAACTGGAACTCACCGCGCGGAAAATCGGAACGGAACGAGACGATGCGCTCTCACGCGCAAACGCGTTGTGGCGCGATGCCTTCGCGGCCTATGGTCCGTTCGAAGGCTTGATGCGATTTACGGGATTGGGTTACGGTTTGGGCGACGGCGAAGCGCCGGCACGCGGTTGACCGCCGCCGCATAGCTTCACGGTTTGCACGACGGTGTTGGCAAGCGTCGCCTCATGTTTCTGGCCGTCGGTCTGCGCCCATTCGACGCCCTCTTGCAGACTTTTCACCGGATTATAGCCGAGCGTAAGACCGGGAACGCGCGTGAGGTCGATTTCGTAGGGATTCGTCGGTAGGCCCGCGTTGATCACCGTATCGTCGAACGGTTGCGGATGCATCGGATCCGCGGTCGGCGCAATGTTGTGCAAAGGATCGACGCCGCCGGTGTTCCGGTTCTGACCGTCGCCGGAGATGGCATAAATGTAGCCGAACCCTTCGTGCTGCATGTCCGCCAATTGTTGCGTCTCGACGAACCCGTTGATGATATCGAGCGCCGCTTGCTGATCCGCAAGCGACTCCATCAATTTGTTTTTCAGATCCAGCGTACGCTGGTCTTCCTGATTGCGCGCGGCCGGCGGAAAAACGGACGGATCTTCAAGCAGCTTCTGAATCGCGAGCACGTTGTTCGCAAGCGGCGTGACCAAATTTTCCATGTGCAGAATCGTCATGCTCTTCTGCGCATCGCTCTGATTGAATTGCGCCATGCCGTACTCTTTGAACATGCTCGGACTCTTGCCGATCAACTGATCGTTCTCGAGTAGCATTCCAATCGCGGGACGGATCTTCGTTGCGAGCGCGCTGCAGACGGGATGTACGACCGTATGGTAGATCTCCGGGGGAGCCGTACGAGCAGGCGCCGGTGAAGGGGATGACTGCGAAGCGGCTGGAGCCGAAGCAATACAAGCGAGGAAGGCACCGAGAAGTGCCGCTGCGAGGAGTTGGACGGGGTTTGGGCGTTTCAGCATTTGGACGTGCATTTCGTTCGAGTACGAGGCGCGATAAGGGAGCGAAGCCTAAGCTCCGTGACCGAAGAGCAACGAACGTAATCGAGTGAAAGGCGGTTCAAAGGCTGGAATGCCGAAGCCCGGTCCGTCTCCTAAGGTCGTGCGCATGGTCTCCATTCTATTACGTGAACGCAAGACCACGCCTGCATGTTACTGCGGAACCGCACCTTCTAGTGACGAACCGCTGTACCGGCGAATCATCGCTGCGTCGGCCGGCCCGCACGACCACGAGCCGTGATTGCTGTCACAGAGGCGCGCCCCGGTAAACTTTGCTCCGTGAACGTCGGCGCCCGCGAGCTGTACGCAATCGGTGCGGCGGTCGACGACGGTTCCATCGTTCTCCATCGTGTTATGCCAGCAGACGGCTGCATTCGTAAAGTCTGCGTTACGCAAGTTCGCGTTGCGGAAATTGGCGCCGACGAGCTTCGCGTTGGTGAAGCGCGCGGACGACGCGTCGACCTCCTCCATGTTCGCGCCCGTTACCTCGACGTTCGAAAGATCGTGGCCGCGTAATTGCGCGCCGCGAAGGTTGCAGCCCGTGCAATTGTTGAGGATGTCGCGCAACTCTTCATCGCTCAGTCCTTCGAGCGCACCGCTAAGATCGGCGCCGGTCATCCGAGCACCTTTGAATTGCGCACCGCTCAAGCGCGCGCCACGGAACGTGCATCCGGTGCAATCGACGTTCGCGAAGTTGATGCCGCGCAGGTCGGCATTGCGGAAATTCGCACCGGTGAGTTTCGACCCGCTGAAATTTGCGTTGCGAAGATTGGCTTCCCGGAAGTCCGCGCCGATGTAGTTGACGTTTTGAAAATCGCGTCCTTGCAGATCGGCGCGCGAAAAATCGCAGCCCATGCAGTTCGTCGGTTTTGCCTGAATCGGTCCGGTGAGAGTATACGAGAACAGAGCCAGCGCGCAAAGCGCGAGGGCAAGAGCTTTCATCGATTATTCCCTTCCTGGTCTTACCAGATCGCGCCGGTCATATTCGCGCCGGTCAACGATGTATGCGAAAGATCGACGCCGCGAAGATCGGCGCCGTGAAGATTACAGCCGGTAAGGTCGGCATGGGCGAGATTCGCGCCCGCGAGTCGTGCGCCGGCGAGATTCGCACCGGTGAGATCCGCGCCCGAGAGATTCGTATTGCGCAGATCGGCACCGGCGAGATTCACGCCGGTGACGTGAATCCCGTGCAGATCCATTCCGTTGAGGTTTGCGTTGGCAAAGTTACAGCCTTCACACGCATTCAACACGTCACGCGCTTGTTGTGGTGCGAGCTTACTGACGTCGATGTTGCATCCGGTCAGATGAGCGCCGTCGAAGTTGACGCCGTCCATACGCGCAGCTCGCATATTGCAACCTTCCAACTCGGCGCCGCGGAACGATGCGTTGCGCAGATCCGCGCCGTCGAAATTCGCGCCGGTTAGCTGTGAGTGATCGAAACGCGCGCCTTGAAGGTTGGCGTGTGCAAAGTTCGCGCCTTCCATCGTACGGTTGGAGAAATCGCGTCCGGAAAGATTTGCATCGGAGAAATTACAACCGGTGCATCCATCCTCGTCCTTTGCATGCGATGCTTCGACGCCCGCGTGTTTCAACGCGTTTTGTACGGTCGCAGCGATGCTTCCACCGTTCGGAATGCCGCTTACTGCGCTCGCAATCATGTGCGGCAGCGCGGGCATCTTCGTCATGCTATGCATCGGGTGAATCGCGTGATGAACCGGCGCCGGGGGCTGCGTCGGAGCCGGAACCGGCGCCTGCGCGACTTTCATTACCGGTGCAACCGTCGGCGCAGCGTGCGGCTTTTCAATGTTCTTCACGCTCTTTTGGGGCGCGGCGGCCTTCGCAATGGGCTGCGCCGGGGCGGGCGAAGCGGGCGCTTCCGGAGCGGCCGGCGCGGTAAATGCGATGCTCGGCGTCATTAGGCGCAGCACGATGAACACAGCCACAAGCCCGGCGACGAAACCGCCGGCGATGTTCGGCGCAATGCTGGACCCGATCGCGCGTCCCGTGCGCAACAGGCGCTCGATGCGAATCGAAATGTTCTTACGCGTGACGAAGACGCCGGGCGCGGGCATCGGCCGGTGCGGCCACGCCGTCATTTCAGCCATTTTCGTCAAGCAGAATGCGTAGGGACGGACTTGCCCGGTTAACTGCAAGACGTAGTCGTCGCAAGCGACTTCGCGCTCCACGTCCATTTGGCGGGAAATGAACCACACCGCCGGATTGAAGAACAAGAGCGCCGACGCGATCCGCTGAATCGCATTCGTCCAATCGTCGCCGCGCAGTAAATGCCCGAGCTCGTGCAGGCTGATCTGGTCGATCTCGGAGGGCTCGAGCGAGTGCACGAGATGCGATGGTAAGAGCACCATCGAGTCGAAGAGCCCGACCGCGATCGGCACTTCGATGGCTTCGGAAACGCAGATGCGGACATCACGCGACCCCTTGAGCGCGTTCATCCAGCGCGGCATCGAGTCGCGATATTCGACGGAAAGCGGCAGCGAATTGTGCTTGAGCCGTTCGAGCGCGACGAACGCGACGATCAACCGAACGAGAACAACGAGCGCCGCGAGCACCCACAGTGCGAAGATTACCGGCGCAAGAAATTCGGGAACGTGCAGTTGCAGCGACGGCAGCACGATGTGCGGTGCCGGTGCCGCCTGCGACACGGCGGAACCGCGCGTTGCGGGAGCCGACGTTACCGGGCTCTGCGCGTGAGCCGGCGCAGAGACATGCGTCGATGTGACGCTCGTCGCATGCGTCGTTGCGGGCGTCGTCTCTACGCTAACGCGCGAGAGACTCGTCACAACCGGGACGATGAGGATCGCCAAGAGAGCAAGCGACCAAACCGCGTACCGCGTGGCGGCGTTCGCACTACGAAAAATGTAGAGCGCAACCCACGTCAGGAACGCGATGAGCGCGCCCTGCCAGAGGCCATTGAGGAGAATCGCGAGACCGATCCGCGCTACAGGCCCGAGCAGCTCGAGGTGAGCCATGCCTTACTTCCCTTCGTCGTACCGTTCGATCAACGAACGCAGGCGGGCGAGTTCGTCGTCCGACGGCCGTTCGTTCTCAATTAAACGTAGCGCCAAAGCGCCCGCATTGTTTCCAAAAAATTTTGAAACGACTTGTTTGACGGCAGATTGTGCCGCCGCCTCGCGGGCAATCAGCGGGTAGTAGATGTAGGCGCGCCCGGCTTCCTCGTGGGCGACGTGGCCCTTTTGTTCGAGGATTCGCAGCGTCGTGAGGACGGTATTGTAGGCCACCGGCGGCGGCGGCATTGCTTCGGAAACCTCTGCGACGCTGCCGCGCCCAAGGCGCCACAGCGCCTCCATGATGCGCAGCTCGCCTTCCGTCAGGATCGGACTCTTCTTTCGGGCCAATGTATGCTACCTCGCTCCTAATTCTTTAAGAGTAACGATAGCACCCGTATTTTAGTTTGTCAACTAATATCTTAAGAGACTAAGCGCCGACGGCCGCCTGGTCGCCGACCTGCTCGAGTTGCTGCTTCTCTTCGCCGGAAATGACCATTGTGAGGTCAAGCATGATGATCAAGCGTTCGGCCATCTTGCCGACGCCTTGAATGTACTCAGTACCGACGCCCGCGATCATCTCGGGCGCGTCCTCGACGTTTTCGATCGGGAGGTTGAGAACTTCGCTCACGCTGTCGACGACGATGCCGACGCGCTTGCTGCCGATCTCCGTGACGATGATGCGCGTGCTCTTGGTCGCATCGATGCGCATCATCCCGAAGCGCGTGCGCAAGTCGATGATCGGGATCAGCTGGCCGCGCAGGTTGATCACGCCTTCCATAAACCGCGGCGCGCGCGGGACATGCGTGATCTCCACCAAGCGAATGATTTCTTGGACCTGCGAAATGTCGACGCCGTACTCTTCCGTCGCGAGTTTGAACGAGACGACTTGCAAGACCTCGCCGGAGAGCTGTTGTTGGTTTCCTACTTTGACGTCTGCCATGACTGATTAGACTCCCGAGAATTCTACGCGCGCGACTTTGCCGCTCACGTGGGCTTCGCTCACGAGCGAGTGCACGTCGATAATGAGGGAGATCGAACCGTTACCGAGGATCGTCGCGCCCGAAATGCCCGGAATGCGCCCGACCACGTCGGAAAGCGGCTTGATGACAATCTCTTGTTCGCCTTCGAATGAATCGACCACGAGACCGACTTGCTTTCCTTGTAAGCCGACGATGACGATCATCACCTTGTCCGGATCGCGCCGGCCGCCGAGTTCGAAAAACTCCGCGATGCGCACGAGCGGAACGACTTGTCCGCGCAGCGTGATCACTTCATTGCCGTGCACCGTGCGGACGTCGACCATCTCGACGCGCTGCGATTCAATGACGGAGTCGAGCGGAATCGCGTAAAGTTCGTCGACAACGCGCACGAGCAGGGCTTGAATGATGGCGAGCGTCAACGGAAGCTTGATCGTGAAGCGGGTGCCTTGTCCCGGCGCCGTTTCGACGTCGAAGACGCCCTTCAAGCGCGTGATGTTCCGCTTCACGACATCCATGCCGACGCCGCGTCCGCTCACGTCCGAGACGACTTCCGCGGTCGAAAAGCCCGGCGTGAAGATTAAGTCCACGATCTCGCGATCCGTCAAGCGGTCATCCGAGGATATCAAGCCTTGCTTGATTCCGCGCGCGCGAACTTTTTCGAGGTTGATGCCGCCGCCGTCGTCGGCAACTTCGATGATGATCTGATTGCCTTCGTGGTATGCGTTGAGCGAAATCGTTCCGACGCGCGGTTTCCCGAGGCGCTCCCGCTCGTCGGGCGCTTCGATACCGTGGTCGACGTTGTTACGTAACAGATGCATGAGCGGCTCGCCGACTTCATCGACGATCGTCTTGTCGAGATCCGTTTCCGCACCCGAGATCACGAGTTGCACTTCTTTGCCGCGCGCTTTGGCGACGTCACGCACCAAGCGCGGGAACCGGTCGAACACCTGGCCGATCGGCACCATGCGCACTTTCATGATCGACTCTTGAATTTCGTTGGTGGTGCGCGCCAGCAGCGCTGCGGAATCCGCGAGATCTTTCGCAAGCGGCGCAATAATGCCCTGAGCCGCGCCACTCGCGGCGGCGCGCGACTTATCGTTCATCAACCGCTCGAGCGTATTCGCAATATCCGAAATACGCGTGCGATTGATCACGAGTTCACCGACGAGATTCAACAGCGCATCGAGACGTTCGATATCGACGCGAATCGTCTGATGAATCGACGAGCGTTTCTGATCGCCATTCGCCGCGGGCTTCTGCGCGACAGGCGCGGCCATAGGCGCAGCCGGAACGGGCGCAGCCTTCGGGATCTCCGAACTCGCCGGCATTACCGGCACAGCGTCAAGAGGTTCATCGAACGCGGGAAACGCGGCCGGTTCAACGGGCGCGACGGGCGCCGCACTAGCGGCCTGCGCTTGCGCCAACAACCGCTCGACTTCGGCTTCAAACGCCGCAACATCAGCTTCACTCGCCTGCTCTTCGTGTGCGGCCGCTTCATCAAACGAGTGTTCTTGACCGGTACGCCCCTCGATGACGTGCGACGTCTCTTCGTAGATCGAGGTGAACTTATCGAGCTTGACGATGTACTCATCAACCCCATGCGGCGCTTCTTCTTCTCCAATCGCCGCCTGGACGAGTCCGGTCAGTAAGTCGCGCCCCGTGAAGAGAATATCCACCGCGCTCTCCGAGAGCGGCATCCGGTCTTTCCGAAGCAAATCGCACAAATTCTCAAGCTTGTGCGCCAACCCCTGAATGTCGGCAAAGCCAAGCATACCGGAAGATCCCTTCACGGTATGAAGCGCACGAAACAGGGAGTTGATAATCTCCGGATCCGTCGACCCGGAATTCACGCCTTCTTCAAGGCGAAGCAGATCGGCATCGATCTGCTGTAAAAGTTCTTCCGCTTCATCACGGAAATACGAAATAAATTCTTCTCTGTTAAAAAGCTCGTCAGACATTTTGAAGGCGCTCCGCCCTAGGCATGGCGCGCGTAAACGCGTTTGCTAGCATTGACTGCCCTAGGGCGCGCCTAAAAAGCATGTCGTCGTCAGCCTTGTCCCATCGGGACCACGTCGTGCTACTCGACGCCGAAGACCGACAGTAGCGGTCCGAGCGATCCAGTTTCGGGAATAAGAATGAACTGACCGGCGACTTCTTTCTCTTTATCGAGGAAGCTCGACTCGATCAAGAACACGTCTTGATCCGGGAGAATCGACATCAGCGTGCGGAACGCGGCCTGCACCGTGCCGTATGATAGGGTCGGCACCGACGGCAACAGATTCGATCCGGTAAGTTGAATGATTGCCGTCAGATACGAGCCGGCGATGATATTGCCCAGTTCTTTGAGCGTCGAATCAGCGATGGAGTCGAAAATCTGAATGTCGCCGATGACGCGATGTAGGAACTGGCTCACGAAATCGAGGGCCTGTTCGCGATCGAAGAGCACGACCATCTGCCCCGGTGCTTCGCCGCGCACGTACATGTGCAGCGCAGCAACGGTGCGATTCTCGTGACCGACGCGCGACGCGAGGTCGCGGAACTTGATCACGTCGATGCGCGGTTCGCTGAGATTGATCTTCGTATTGAGGAGCTGCGAAAGCGCGGTGGCCGCATGGCCCGCGCCGATGTTACCAACTTCTTTCAGCGCGTCTTTTTGAAGATCGTTGAGTTGCATACCGCTGCTCATGACAGCACCTTCTGAATCGTTTCCAGGATTTTCGGCGGCTGGAACGGTTTCGTAATGAACGATTTCGCGCCGGCTTGAATCGCCTCGACGACCAATGCCTGCTGACCCATCGACGTACACATAATGATCTTCGCGTTCGGGTCGCCCGCGACGATTTGCTTGACCGCGGTGATGCCGTCCATCTCCGGCATGACCATGTCCATCGTCACGAGGTCCGGTTGGAGCTGCTTGTACTTCTCAACCGCCTCAACACCGTTTTGGGCCTCTCCAACGACATCGAAGCCGTTCTTAGAAAGGATCCCTTTGATCATCATCCGCATGACGACGGCATCGTCGACGATGAGGACTCTCTTGCTCATCCGTAGCTCCCAAGACGAAGTGCAAATCAGGAAAGGCACAAACGCGCCTCACGCTATCCTTTGAAAACCATCGGCCAAAGGAAAGCGTATCTTTATGGAACGTCTGTTAAGCCAAACCGCGGCTTCGTAAATCCGCCTGGCGGCGATTGATGAACTCCACGATCGCCTGATCTTCGGCAGGCCGGATGCCGCTGAATCGGAGGCCATGGGAATGCTTCCCGGACGCCTTGATGACCTCGTGACGCATTACTTCCGCGAGCAGCGTCAGGGGCTCCGCGTCCCGCAAGTGCATCTTCACCTCGACCGTTGTGTAATTTTTCAAACCACGGTCAATGATGAGCGAACAGCCGCCGCGGCTGATGTCGCGGATCGTGCACTTCGAAAATTCGCCGCTGCCGACGCCCATCGGTGCGAAGCGCCACGCTCCGGCGACGATCGCGTCGAGCCGGACGCTCTGACGTTTCTGCACACCGCCTGCGGCTCCGATGAGGCTTATCTTGCGCGGCGTCTCGAAGGTGGTCATAGCGTTGCCCGCCGCGACGATCTTCGTCTGCGCGCGGAAACGTCCGGCTAGAGCTTGATAAACAATAACGGCCGTTTCGCCGGCTTTGCCGAGGATCTCGCGCGTAGTGATGCCTTTCGGTCCCACCGATTCGACCGTCACTTGACGCACGGGGCGGCCGCCTACGATCACGTCGACGAACGAATGAAGCTGGGGGAGCTTCGAGGCCGGGATGCCGGAAGACTTAGTAAAGAGCGATTTCAGCATTAACGTGTCGCCGATCCCATAGCATCCGGTGTGTCGTCGGTGGTCGAAATCTGACCGATCGACTCAACACGCAAGCCCGGAGCAATCTCCGAGTACGAAAGAACGACCAATTGCGGCGCCGCGCGTTCTGTAAGCCGCTTGAGCGCGAGCCGAACCGCCGGCGAGCAGAGGACGATCGGCGCAAGGCCGGCGTTCTGCGCAGTTGCGATCTGGCGCGTCAGCGAGGCATAGATGCGCGAGACCGTGTTCGGGTCGAGCAACGCGTACGCGTCTTCGCCGCGGCGAACCGCTTCGGAGAGCAACGACTCGAGGCGTGGATCGACCGTAATAACCGAGAGTAAGCCGTTCTCAGCGTACTCGGCCGAGATGTGCCGAGCGAGCGCTGCACGCACCTTCTCCGTAAGAAAGTCGATGTCTTTGCTGACGCGTCCCGCGTCCGCGAGCGTTTCCAGAATTAGCACGAGATTGCGCACGGGAATGCGCTCGCGCAGCAGATTCTGCAACACGCGTTGCACTTCGCCGACCGTCAACAGCGTCGGAACGAGTTCGTCCACGACGACCGGGAAATGCGATTTGATGTTCTCGAGCAGCGCGGATGTTTCTTGACGTCCGAGTAGATCGGGCGCATGCCCCTTGATGAGTTCGGTGAGGTGCGTTGCGATGACGCTCGTCGGATCGATGACGGTGTATCCCGCCATCTCGGCTTCCGCGCGTGCATTTTCCGCAATCCAAAGTGCGGGTAATCCGAACGCCGGCTCGGTGGTCGGAATACCGTCGATCGGCGCCGTCGCCGTTCCGGGATTCATCGCGAGCAAACGGCTCACCATGACGTCTGCTTGCGCGACTTCGAGGCCGTAGATCTTGACGGTGTAATTGTTCGGCCGCAGCTGCAAGTTGTCGCGCACGCGGATGGGCGGCACGACGATGCCGAGATCGCGCGCGGCATGGCGGCGAATCAACGTAATGCGCTCGAGCAGATCACCGCCCTGATTGACGTCGACGAGCGGAATCAAGCCGAAACCGATCTCGAGCTCCATCGGATCGTACGAGAGCAGCGGTACGACGCTCTCCGCCGGTTTCGCCACTGCGGGTGTGGAGGCGAGGCCGGGAAGCGACCCCGGTGCTGCACCGGGCGGCAGTCCCGCAAGCGCTTGCGCGGCGCGGCGGCGACTGAAGTAGATTGTAAAGAGCGTGGCCGACGCGACGAGCAGCAGCGGACGCGCGAGGCCCGCGAGACCGAAGACGCCCGTCATGATTGCCGCGATGAGAATCGCCGCCGGTTGCGACGAGAGTTGCTTCGTAATATCGCTGCCGAAATCGGACTCCGCCGCGGCGCGCGTGACGATGATACCGGTCGCGGTCGAGATCAAGAGCGCCGGCACTTGCGTGACGATCCCTTCGCCTACGGTCAGCAGCGTGAACTTTTGCAGCGACGTCATGACGTCGAGGTGCTGCTGCACGATACCGACGATGAACCCGCCGATCGTATTGATCGCGACGATGATGACCGCGGCGATCGCGTCACCGCGCACGAACTTGCTGGCACCGTCCATCGCGCCGTAGAAGTCGGCGGCGCGCTGAATGTCTTTGCGGCGCTGACGCGCTTCCGCTTCGGTGATCAGTCCGGCGTTCAAGTCGGCGTCGATGGCAAGCTGCTTACCGGGCATCGCGTCCAACGTGAAGCGTGCCGCAACTTCGGCGACACGGCCCGCGCCGTTGGTGATGACGACGAATTGAATGATGATGAGGATCAGGAAGATCACGAAGCCGACGGCGTAGTTGCCGCCGATGACGATCTGTCCGAAGAAGTTGATTACTTCACCGGCGTAGCCGTGCAGCAGAATCGATCGCGTCGCCGTGATGTTGAGCGAGAGCCGGAAGAGCGTGATGATCAGCAACAACGTCGGGAACGCGGAAAACTGCAAGGCGTTTTCCGTGTAGAGCGCGGTACCGATGATGATCAGTGCTAGCGAGATGTTGATCGTCAAGAGCACGTCGAGTAAGAACGGCGGGATCGGAACGATCATCAAGAGGACGAGCATAACCGAGGCGCCCGCGACTAACATCGGGGCACCGCCCGCGAGCCGTTGTGCGAGCGTTCCGCCACCTTGCGTCGGCGCGGCGGGAGCGCCTTGAGCTGCCATTAGGCTATCGTCTTCCTCTTCAGCTTGTACACGAACGCGATGACCTGCGCGACCGCCGCATACATATTTGGCGGAATCGCTCGATCGAGTTCGACTTTATCGTAGAGCGTCCGCGCGAGCGGCGGATTCTCCATGATCGGGATGTTGTGTTCGCGCGCGAGGTCGCGAATGCGTTTCGCGATCAAGTCGGCGCCCTTGGCGATCACGACCGGCGCCTCCATCTGCGCCTCGTCCCACTCGAGCGCCACCGCGAAGTGGGTCGGGTTCGTCACGACGACGGTCGCGCGCGGCACGGCTTGCATCATGCGGCGACGCGACGATTCGCGCTGGCGTTTCTTCATCGCGCCCTTGGCTTCGGGGTTTCCTTCGGCTTGGCGCCACTCGTCCTTCACCTCTTGTTTGGTCATCTTCATGTTCTCTTCGAGCTGCCAACGTTCGTACGCGTAATCGAGCAGACCGACGACAACGAGCAAGAGGCCGAATTTCCACGCGATGCCGTAGATAAGATTCATCATCCCTTCGATGATGCCGGCGGGCGACAGCCCGCCGACTTGCGCAAAGAACGAGACGTTCTTTGAAATCTCGAGATAAAGAATTAACGCAACGACGCCGAGTTTCAACAACTGCTTGCCGAGATTGACGGCGATGCGCCGGCTGAACATGTTCTTAAACCCGTTGATCGGATTGAGCTTTCCGAACGACGGCTTGATGGAGTTCAGCGAAAAGAGAAAACCGAATTGCGCCACGTTCGCAACGATGCCGAAGAAGAACGCGAGCGCGAAGACGACGAGGACGACGAGCGCGACGCCGGAGGCGGCTTGGATGAAGAGTCCCCCGACCGAATGAATCGTCAGATCGTGATGCATGTCGCCGATGCGCGAAAAGTATCCGCGCATCGTGCCTTGCAGTGAATCCATCATCGGCGCGAAGAAGGCATGCAAAACAAGAACGACCGCGAGAAAGGTAACGCTGCCGGCCAGCTCCGTACTGCGCGGAACTTGACCTTTGCCGCGTGCCTCTTCGCGTCGCTTTGGAGTGGCCTTTTCGGTTTGTTCCGGCTTAGCCATCGGCGACGGTAACGAGCATGCTCCCTAGAGTTTTCGGGCGGGGCCGCCGTAAGCCTGAGAAGCTCGCTTGGGCGTCACAGGGGGAGCCACGCCGCGCTGTGCTAATAAGGGAGGCTGACCCGAAAGGAACACCCGTAACAGATGACTTTGAAACAAACGCTGGTATCGTTTACCGGCGCGGTCGCGGCCGTGCTTCTCGTGGCCTGCGGCAATGCGACCCCCATCACCAGCGGCAGTCCGACGCCGGCGCCCACGATCACGCCCTTCGTTTCAAGCGAGTATCCGACGCAGACCGCGGGAGCTCAGCCGGGCGCAATCGTGACGGGGCCCGACTCGAGCCTTTGGTTCACGGAGACGGCCGTCAACAAGATCGGCAAGCTCAACCAACAAGCGCAAGTGAGCGAATACACGATTCCGACGGCGAACACGAAGCCGTTGACCATCGCGACGGGACCGGACAACGCGTTGTGGTTCACGGAATCGGCGGTCGGGCAAGTCGGACGCATTACGACCGCGGGTGCCTTCACGGAATACCCTCTGGGTCCGAATTCACGGCCGTGGGGCATCGTCACGGGACCGAACGGCGCGCTCTGGGTCACCGACCAATCCGCGACCAATCCGGGAATCTGGCAAGTGACGACGGCGGGCGTCCCGACGTTCTACGCGCTTCCCGCCGGATCGAAGCCGACCGCAATTACCGCAGGCGCGAACGGCGCGCTGTGGTTCCTCGATACCTTTACGAATAAGATCGGAACCATTGCGCCGCAGCAAGCAGCATCAACGGGCGTTATCGAGTACGGCGGCCTGACAGGCAGCCTCGCGAGCGGCGGCGTCATCATTCAAGGCACCGACAACGCATTGTGGTTCACCGAGACGGCCAGCGACAAGATCGGACGCATGACGACGTCCGGCGTCTTGACTTCGGAAACGTCGCTCGCCGGCGTGTCGGCGCCGTTCGGACTGACTGCGGGCATCGACGGTAATTACTACATCGCCGACTCACAAGGCAGCGCGATTGCGCAGTTCATCCCGAGCACCGGCAAAGATTCGACGTTCAAGACGAAGACGAATGCCTCGGTTCCGTGGTGGGTCACGCTCGGTCCAGACAACGAAGTCTACTTCACCGAACAAGCCGCCTCCAAGATCGGCCAGTTCCGCTACTTCTAAACGATCCTCGAAAAAAAAAAGAGCCTGCACCGCGGGCCTTCTTCTTTTCTCTAGCCGTGAAGGCTTCGCATTACGGCGTCCATTTGTTGCGCGACGGTTTGGAAGAGTTCGGGGCCGACAACAGCAAGGAGCGGCAGGCTGATCGCCATCATAATGAGGCCGACGCCGATTTGGATCGGGAGGCCGATGACGAAAACGTTCATTTGCGGTGCGACGCGCGCCATGAACGCGAGCGCTACGTTCGTGAGGAACAGCGCGGCGACTACAGGCGCTGCGATGCGGAACACGATCAGGAACGCTTGCGTAAAAAAGAGCGTGATGTTGCCGGCAAGGCTTGGATCGAGCGAGATATAGGGAAGCGGCACGAGGTTGAACGAGCCTGCGATACCCTGAATCAGGAAATAGTGTGAATCGGTCGCGAGAAAGATCAGCGTCGCGATCGCGAGCTGGAATTCGCCGATGATCGTGACGTTCTGCTGCGTCTGCGGATTGATGACGTTCGCGATCGCAAACCCGATTTGCAAGTCGATCAGTTCGCCCGCGAACTGAATCCCGGTGAAGACGAGCGATGCGACAAACCCGACGATCATACCGAGCACGATCTGACTCGCGCCGGCGAGGACCAAGTCGTAGATCCCGTTGGACAGATGAACCGGCGAAACGATCCGCCAGAGCATATACGAGACGACGACGCCGAATCCGAACCGTACTTGCGTCGGAATCTGCGGCGCCGAAAAGATCGGAAAGACGTAGAGCATGCTCGTCACGCGCAAGAAGACCAGGATGAAGGTCTCGACTTGCGCGCCGCTCAGCCCGAAGACGTCAAGCATCGGGGCCTACCTGACGAAGTTTGGGATGCTTGAAAAGATGCGCGACGTAAAGTCGGTAAGCATCGCGAGAATGAATGGGCCGAAGAACAGCAACGCCAGCGCAGAAACGAGGATCTTGGGAATGAACGCGAGCGTCGGCTCCTGGATCTGCGTCACGGATTGAAACAGCGACACCGTGAGACCGACGACCATGCTCAAGAGCAGCACGGGCCCCGCCGCCATGAAGGCGACGAAGATTGCCTCGCGCCCGATTGCGATTGCGTCAGCGAAACTCACGGATGAAAACTCTGGAAGAGTGCGCTGACCGTCAGGTCCCATCCGTCAACCAGGATGAAGATGAGGATCTTGAAGGGCAGCGAGATGATGACGGGCGGAATCATCATCATGCCCATGCTGAGCAAAATACTCGCGATGACCATGTCAATGACGATGAACGGGATGTAGATCGCAAAGCCGATCTCAAACGACGTCTTCAGCTCCGAGAGGACGAACGCTGGAACCAGCAGGTAGGTCGGCACGTCCTTTTGCTCCGACGGACGCGGCTCTTTGGAGATCGAGTAAAAAAGCTGAATGTCTTTCTCGCGCGTCTGCTTGAACATGAACGCGCGCAGCGGCTTGGCCGCATGGTCCAGCGCGACCGATTGCGAGATTTGATTCTTCAGGTACGGCTGTACGGCGTTCGCGTTGACGTCGCGAATGACCGGATTCATGATGAAGAACGTGAGCAGCAGCGCAAGTCCGACGAGCACCTGATTCGGAGGCACGGACTGGGTGCCCATAGCCGTGCGGACGAACGAGAGCACAACGATGATGCGCGTAAACGACGTCACCATCACGAGCAACGTCGGCGCGAGCGCGAGCACTGTCAACAGCAAGAGAATCTGCAGTGCGCCGACGACTTGCTGCGGGCTCTTCGCCTGACCGACGCCGATATTCACCTGCGGGATCGGAACCGTCGGCGACGTCGGCGCAGTTTGCGCGGTCGCGATCGCCGGAACGATCCACATCATGAAAACCGCAACGGCGGCGCATAACAGAACAGGGCTGTGTCGCGCCCATAGTTGTTTGAGCATCTCGCGCATCGTTATTGTTTCCCGCGCAAGAATTTGAAGGCGTCGACGAGCGATGCGCGCTGGACGCCGATCAACGAGCGTTGTTCGACAAGCCATGTCTCGACGTCGGCGGCTTCCAATTCGCCGAGCGTCGTCACGTGGCCGTTGCCTGCTCCGAGCAGATAGTAGTTTCCACCGACTTTGACGACGTGCACGGCCGTATGTTGCGCGAGTGCGGTCGATTCGAGGACGGTGACGAGACGGCGATTTGCCGATGCCAAGACGCGCCCACGCGCGAGTCCGCGCACGAGCGCATAGAGGCCGCCGAGCATAAGCGCGACGACCACCAGCGCAAGAATGTAATTAACCCAAAAATTTCCGGACATTATACCTGGGGACGCGGTGGGCTAGTTCCCCACCTGAGGATTGAGTTCAGAGATCTTCACCGCGTACTTGTCGTCGACGATGACGACTTCACCACGCGCAATCAAGATGTTGTTGACGTAGAGATCGATCGGCTCGGCGGAGAGCTTGTCGAGCTCGAAGACCGTACCGGACGCGAGCGAGACGACTTCGCGCAGCGGCATCACGGTTCTGCCGAGGACGGCGCTGATCTGCAGCGGCACGTCGTGCACGAGATCGAGGTTCGCCTGACCGGGTTGCGCGGTACGCACCTGCGTCGGCTGCATTGTCGTATACTCGACGCTCTGCGCGTTCGGCACGGGTGCTGCCGGCTTCCCCTTTACCGGTGATGCGGCAACGGGCTCCGGCTCGCTGCGAACGGTCGCGGGCCGTTCCGGCGCTGCGGGCGACGACTGTGCTGCGCCGAGACCGAGCTTCGAGAGCGTAATCGCAGCAAAGTCGATGCTAATCTTCGGCGCAAGACCTGCGCCGATGCTGACCGTGCCGTCATACGACTCGAACGGCGGCGGCGGAAGCAGTGTCGCGTCGCTGCACAACGCGGCGTGCACGCCGTCGGACGAAGTCCCGACGTTTTTTGCGAGCGCTTCGACCATCGCCGTGGCGATCTGCGACACGGTTTCCGATGCAATCGAGAGTTGCATCGGTCCCATCTCGCCCATATCATCGCTGCCGCCGAGCATCAGCCCGACGATCTGCTGCATGTCGGAGGTCGCAAAGCGGACGACGACTTGCGCGCCGACGGACGGAATTTCCGCAATCGTCACAAGTTCGTCACCGTCGCAGCGGATCGATCCCTCGTGATCGTGCCGCGTGGCGGCACTAATCGACGGCGGTGCTTCCACCAACCGGCCGAGAACCGAGCCGGCCGCAGCCAGCATCGCATCGGCAAGTTGTTGTATGTCGGGCATATGCTAATCGTCCTCGTTCGCTATGACGTGTGCGACTTGCACCGCCAAGTGGTCTTTGTTGATGCCGGGGAAGACCCGGAATTTCTCGCGATCGTTCACGCGTGCAGATAGCGGCTCGCTGGTCGGCTTATCGAAGACAACGATGTCGCCTTCGCGCAGACTCACGAGATCGCGCAGCGAAACCATCGTCTGGCCGAGTTCGACCTCGACCTCGACATCGGCGCGCTCGACGTTGCGCGTCAATTGCGCGATATCTTCTTCCGTCATGCCGCGTCCGGCCATGACCGTGGGCGACCATTGGAAGTCGGTGAGCTGCGTGCTGATCGACTGAAGCACCAAGTACGGCAAGCAGAAATTCATCACGCCCGCCATGTCGCCGATCTTCAGCTCCATCGACACATACGCGACGATCTGATCGAGCGGAATGATACGCGGGATGAACTGCGGATTCGAATCGAGCGCTTCGATCTTGAGCGAAAGCGTGAGCAGATAGTTCCACGATTCGCGATAGCTGTTGAGCATGCGCGCCATGAACCGCTGCATCAGCGTGCGCTCGATATCGGTTAGATCGCGAAGCTTGTTCGGGAACCAACCGGGACCGCCGAGCAGACGGTCGATGATCGAGAACACTAGATTGAGGTCGACCTGGACGATGCCGCTGCCCGGCAGCGGATCCATCGAGTAAATCGCGAGGATCGACGGGATGCCGATCGACGCGATGAAGTCGCCGTAGCTGATCTGTTCGATCGAGACGATCGTCGCTTCGACGCGCGTACGCAGGTAGACGGAGAGCGAGTTATTGAGAAGACGAGTGAAGTTCTCGTGCAGCGTTCGTAGCGTCTGCAACTGATTGTTGGTGAACTTATCGAGGCGCTTGTTGAAGCGAAAATCGAACGACTTTACGCGTCGTCCGTCGATCGCTTCCTTTGCCGGAGCGCCTCCGGTACCGGAGAGTTGATTGATAAGTGCATCAATCTCTTCTTGTGAAAGACTAGACATGCAGCGGAGCTACGGCCCTTTCTCTTCGCTTGAACTCGGCGTTGTGCTACCGTTGCCGCGAAGCAATACGATATCAACGCGCCGGTTTTGTTGGCGCTGCGCATCCGTGGCGTTGTTGTTACGCGGCCGGTTCTCTCCATAGGCGGCTGCGGTTATGCGTCGGGGAGTTATACCGTCCTCTTCCGACAAACGGCGAGCGACACCGACGGCACGCGCCGCGGAAAGCTCCCAATTGGTCGGAAACTGTGACGTGGAAATCGGAACGTTGTCCGTATTTCCTTCGATCGCGATTTCGTTGCCGTTTCGCCTGAGGAACGGCGCAATCCCGTCGATGATCTTCTGCGTCTGCGGGCGCAATTGCGCGCTGCCGCTGTCATAGTACGACTTATCGGAAAGCAGCGTAATAACGAGCCCGCGCGCTTCCGCGTGCACTTGCACCTGATTCTCCAAGTGATTCTGCTTCACGTACTTTTCGAGTTCTTTTTGAATCGCGGGAATGCTCGAACTCGCTTCGAACGACTGCGAGCCGTTCGCGCCGCCGTTTGGCGGCTGATTCACCGACCAGACGTTGTTGAACCCGCCCGATACCGATTTTGCGAAAGCTTGCACTTTCACGCGGCTGATCGTCGACATCGCGAAAAGAATGATGAAGAGCGCGAGCATGAGCGTGATCATGTCCGCGTACGTCAAGAGCCAGCGCATCATGCCGGCCGTCTCGAGCTTCTCTTCCGATTTCTTCTTGCGAAGATTCGACTCGGCTGCGCGAGCGGCCGATTTGATCGATTGTGCCATGGATGCCTACGCTATGCCGACGACGCCGAGTAGCCGGCCTCGCCCGCCATCGCGCCGCCCTCTTCGATATCGGTTTCCCGCTCTTTGGGGTCGAGAAAAGCGAGCAGTTTCTCTTCGAGCAGACGCGGATTGTCGCCGGCTTGAATGGCAAGGATACCTTCGATCATGATCTCGCGCATCAAGAGCATCTGGCTGTTGCGTTCTTTGATTTTGGTGCCGATCGGCAACCACAGCAAATTCGCGAACATGATGCCGTAGAATGTCGCGACGAATGCGACGGCGGTTTCGGTACCGATCGATCCGGCGATATTCACGCCCTGACTTGCTTCACCGAGACCCTTCAACATGCCGATGAGGCCGAGGACCGTACCGATGATGCCGAGCGTCGGTGAGTAGCCGCCGAGGTTCATGAAAACCTGTTCGGCCTTCGCGCCTTGTTCTTGCGCGTTGGAAACTTCCGTCTCCAAAACTTTTCGAATAATTTCGGTGTCCCGGCCGTCGATGACGAGCTGAATGCCTTTGCGCATGAAGTCGTCGTCAAGCGCGGCCGCCTCGTTCTCGAGCGCGAGCAGACCTTCACGTCGCGCTTTTTCGGCGAACGAAACGAGCGTCGAAATGATGTCACGTTCGTGATAGTTGACTTCCGAGAACGCGGTACGCAAGCCGCCGACGAAACCTTTGGCGAACGTTCGCATCGGGAAGGATGTCAGCGTCGCGCCGATCGAGCCGCCAAGGATCAAAACGAGGGCATCCCAACGTCCAAGAAAGATACGTGGGTCGATGCCGCCTACCCAGCCCGCCAAAAAGATCGCACCGAACCCAATAAGCAGTCCGATGATCGTCGCAAAATCCAAGATCGCTCTCCGCTAGTAGCTCGCGTCTTATCGGGGTATCGGCCGAGGCAGCAGGTTACTCAAGCTCAGTAAGGCGACGCCTGCTAGGATGCCCCCCGTTCGGGCGCATAAATTCGCCGCTTGAACTCGACGATCTTGGCCTGCACCTCGGCCATACGGTCGCGCACGACGAGGCGGTTGCCGGACGTCAAGGTCACGACGGTGTCCGGCGTTTCTTCTATCTGTTCGATCAGGTCCGAGTTGACCATGACCGGCTGGCCGTTGAGCCGGGTGAGTGCGATCACTGCATCCTCCAAATAAAAAGGGCGGCAGATGCTGGGTCTGCCGCCCCGAGTCCGTTCCCCTCCGTGGTCCCGGTACTAGCTTACTCCCGCGCTATTAGTTCTCGCTCGCGCGCAGGTTGATCAGGTCGATGAGGTTCTGGTCGGCCGTCGTAATGCCGCGCGAGTTCGCTTCGAACGCGCGTTGCGCCACGATCAGCTTCGTGAACTGATCGCCGAGGTCGACGTTCGATTGCTCCAGCGAACCCGAGACGATGCTGCCGTAACGACCGCTGGCGGCTGTACCGACTTGCGCAAGGCCCGACGCCGCGGTCTGCGCGAATCGGTTGCCGCCGAGGCGCTGCAGACCTTCTTCGTTTTGGAACGTTGCCACGGCGATCTGCGCGAGCGTCTTCGTTTGACCGTTTGTGAACGATCCGGTGACCGTTCCGTCTTGACCAACGGAGATGTTCGACAGCGTTCCGGCCGCGTATCCATTCTGCGAGATCACATTCGCCGAGTATGAACCCGCGAGGCTTGCATTACCGGAGAAATCAATCCCAATCGGCCCCGTTGCCGGCGGCGGCGCGCCCGTGCTGGCATTGTTTTGCGTACCGGTGCCCCATGTCGCGATATCGAGTTGGTTACCGTCCGCGAGTGTAGCTTGACTGCCCGTCGTGTGAAGATAACCCGGCGTACCGATAACTTGGTTAGCGCCCGTTACACCTTCGATCGATGACGTGTTAATGAACTGTCCGCTCTGATCGAAGTACGCATAACCGATCGTGCCTGATGTGCCGACCGTCGTCTGGCCGGCGGTGACCACACCAGCATTCTGTGTCGCCGCGTTCGCGAGCGACGTGAACTGTGTTCCGTCGCTAAAACTCACGTTAACCGCCCAACGCGTTGCCGGTTTGACCACGCTCCCCGCAGGGTTTGTGACGCCGGAGGGAAGCCCGTTGTTTGCCGATGTGAGGGTTAACGACGCCGTTTTACCGGCATCCGCCGCCGCGAAGTTGCCAACCGTAATCGAGGCACCATCGAACGATACCGTTTGACCGGGAGTCGCGGTGATGCTGCTCGCTCCGTCAGCGATCGTAACTTGCGTGCCGGTTCCGTTGACGGTTAGCGTCACATTTCCGGAAGCACCTGCCGGCAGCGTCATCCCCGCTGACACCGGTGCGAGGCTCGCAAGATTTCCACCGCCCGCGAGTGCACTGTTGGTTGCAACCGTACCAGTCGCTTTCGCTGAACCGGTCGCGTCGGGCGTGTATGTAATCGTCGCTTGGTGTGCGTTTCCAAGCGAATCGTAGATCGTCGTAGAGATCGTTTTCGCTGTTGCCGACGCCGTGCCGTTCACACTGTCGAGGAACGCTTGTTGCCACTGCGTCTGATCGAGATTACCGCCCATCGACATGTCGAAGACTTGGTCGCTGGTGTTCGGGCCGACTTTCACGCCGGCACCAGTTGCCGTCGCTTGCTCCGCCAGGCCAATCGGAATATTGATATCCGCCGGCGTTCCGGTTTGCGCGACTTGGCCGCTCGCGTTTGCCGTGTAGCCTTGCACCGCGAGCCCCGAAGCCGGGTCGTAGAGTAACCCGCTCGAGTTCAGCGAGAACGCGCCGTCACGCGTGTAGACCGGAGAGTTCGAACCGTCCGGGCTGCGAAGGATGAAGAATCCGTCGCCGTTGAGCGCGAGATCCGTGTTGATGCCCGTCGTCTCCAATCCGCCTTGCGCGAATTGTGTGTCCACCGTGTTCACCTTGACGCCAAGACCGAAGTCTTGCGGATTCGTGCCGCCTTGCGTTTGCGACGGTCCCGTCGCGCCTTGCACTTGTTGATAGAACTGGTCGGCGAAGGTCATGCGTTGACCCTTGAATCCGACCGTGGCCGTGTTCGCAATGTTGTTCGAGAGCATGTCGATCCAGCTCTGATATGCGTCCAGGCCCGTAACCCCGATGTTCAATGCATCGAAAGCCATGTATTGACCTCACATGTAGATCCGCAGCGCTTCAATCTGTCCGCGCCGCGGCCGAGGCTCCGCATGCGGTCCGCCTCGGGTAGTAATAGTAAGTTGTTTTAAATGATCGCCGCCGAGTCGATGTTGGTGAAAACGTTCTCCTTCATCGAATCGGAATCGACCGCCGTAATAACCGTGCGGTTCTTGATGCTGACGACCATCGCGACGTCGCGAACGATGAAGAGCGAATTCTTCGCTCCTTTCGCCGCGGCTTTATCCGCCATCGCGTTCATGCGCGTCACGTCGTCTGACGTGAGGCTGATGTTGCGCGATTGCAGACGCTGCATGGCGTGCGCCGAGAACTTGAGTTGCTCCGTTCCGCTCGTGGTGGTCGCCGGTTGAATCGCCGTCGCAGCATCGAGAACCGAACGGAAACTCGGTGCTCCGGTGGGCGGAATCTGGACCGGGGTTCCAACCGGACGCGGTGCCGGTCCGGGAATGATCCCGGATTGGTTTATGCGATTGATCTCGTTGTTGTCCATGAGACGTTACGACCCGCTCCCGGTGCTCCCCGTCGTCGTGGTTCCGGATCCCACGCCGATGCCGACGATTTCGGACGTCGAGAACAACAAGGCGTTGCCGCTGTTGTCCGTATAGACTTTTCCGTTGCTGTCGGTCATCGTGAAGTACGGTTGTCCGTTCTGCACTTCGACGGATTGAATCGTGCCGGTAACGTTCGAGGAGTTGCCCGACGTGCTGCTGCTTCCGACGCTTACCGTCGCCTGTTTGCCGATCAACGATGCGGCTTGCATGACGCCGAAGTTGCTCTGGAAGTTTTGGAACGACGTTGAGAGCTGCTCCTGATATTGCAGCGCCGACATCTGCGCAAGCTGCGTCACCGACTGGGTCGGATCTTGCGGCTGCGTCGGATCTTGGTTCTGCAACTCGGTGGTCAACAACTGAAGAAACGCATCGGGACCTAAGGTGGAATTATTCGCCGACGACGTCGACGACGTGGCCGGTGCATTTACACCGATCAGTGAGTCGATCGGTTGCGCCGTGCTTCCAGCTACAAATGCCGATGGCATGTGTTCCTCTTTCTTATGCCAGATAGTTGAATAACGCCAAACTCGAGCCGTCGATAATCGAAGGACCGAGTGAAGCGAGTGCCGGCGTTTCGGATTCCGATGCACCGCGCAGTTCGTGCAGGGTGTAGCGGCGGCCGAAGCCCGCCGTGCGATCGTTATTCTGCCGATCGCGTCCCGCATTGCCGCCCGAAACGTCGACGGAGAAGCCCGAAAGCGTCAAGCCGGCGTCTGCGAGTGAACGAGCGAGTTGCTGGTGATTGGACATCAGCGCGTTGCGGACGTCGGCGTTGGCAGCGACGACGTTCGCTGAGATCTGCGACCCCGTAACGGTGATCTTCATCGTCACGTCGCCAAGGTTCTCGGGTTGCAAATGCAGTTGAATGACCGAAGAGCCTTGCGCGTCCGTGCGCATGACCATGCCTTTGATCAACTGTTCGATGACGGCGTTTGCGTCTACGGCGGAATGCGAAGCAGCCGCGGCCGCTTGCGCCGCGGTTTGCGTCATTCCGGTCAGAGAGAAGGCCGGTGCAGCGAGCGCATTCGTCAACGACGAATCGTTGGTCGAAAGCGTTTGCTCTTGCGAGGATTGCTGGTCGAACGATTTCCCCGTTTGGCCGCCGCTCGTGAACGATCCGTTCGAAGACGCATGCGTTGCGTTCGAAACGATGTTCGCAAGTGCGGATGCAAATCGTGCCGCTAGTGCCGAAGGCGTTTGCGTCGCATTGGCCCCGGTCCCGCTGGAACCGTTGGCAAAAGCGGCGTTGCCGTTGATCTTCGCATCCACTCCCGCCGCGCGCACGAGCATACGTGCGAGCAAATCGGGTGCATTGGCCATCGCGATGGCGGTTTGCGAGGAAGCGTCGGCGTTGGATTGCGGAACGAGCGCATTGAGGTTCGCGCTATCGTTCTGCGCCGGCGTAGAAGCCGGTTGGGACGATGCTTGCGCGGCCTGCAGCGCCGTAAGCGCGCTTGACAGTAACGATTGCACGAGCGAAGAGACGTCAAGCATGGAGCCCGCCGTTGTTTTTGCTGGTGCTTGGGCCGGGATGTCTTTCGCCGATTTGGCGTCCAAGATGGTTCCCGCGATGTCGTTCTGCTGCCCAGAGCTTTCCGCTGAATCCCTCGCTAGCGATTCGATCAGTCCTTGTAATCGCGTTGCGAGGGCGCTGACTTGTTGGTCGGCGGTTTCCGGTGGCGCGTTACCCGGCGGACCGAGTGCGTTTGCGATCGATGCGGTGATCGACGATCGTATTCGATCGAGATCGCTTTGCGACAGTTTTCCGCTCAGCTGTTGCTGCACGGCGTTGCCGACGCTCTGCGAAATGTGATTGACGATCGACGATAAGGGTGTTCCGTTCTGCACCATGGCCATAAGCTGCGCGAGCAGACTTTGCGAGCCCGTTGAGGCGCCGTTCGCACCGGACGTCAGTCCGGCGAAAAGGTTTGAAAACGCGGAACCGCTGACCGCCGTCGCTCCGGAGAGCGATGACCAATCGAGGCCGCTTTTCAACGCCGTCCCGGAACGCATTGGCTGAACGTTCGCAGACGGAACAATTGAATGTAGAGAAGTCACTCTTTTATCTCACCCCCTTTCTCGAGGAGAATCTCCATTGGGGCCCAGGCTTGCCTGGACCCTCGTCTTCTGTCATCGGCCCGCCAAGCTGGCGACCTTAGACGGAACGAGCGCGTCGAGGCGCCGCATGAGGTCGGCGAAAGTATCGAGGTCCAGCGCCTGTTCGGCGTCGGAGCGCGAGCGGACCGGCTCCGGATGAATCTCGATCATGGCGCCATCGAGACCGGCGGCCGCGGCGGCAAGCACCAGCGGCGGAATCAGCGTGCGCCGCCCCGTCGCGTGGCTCGGGTCGACGATGACGGGCAGATGGGTCAGTTCTTTCAGGCGCAGCGCGCCGGCCAGGTCGAAAACGTTGCGCGTTTCGGGATCGAATCCGCGGATGCCGCGTTCGCAGAGGACGACGTTGGGATTGCCTTCGAGCAACGCGTACTCCGCGGCGTAGAGCACCTCGTCAAGGGTCGCGGCGGGCCCGCGCTTTAGCAGAAGCGGCAAGCCCGTGCGCGCCGCAGCTTTGACGAGCGCGAAGTTCTGCATGTTCCGCGCACCGATCTGAATCATCGAAACGTGACGTGCGAGCATTTCCAACTGCTCCGAGTCGAGCGCTTCTACGACCGCCGGCAGGCGATGATGGCGCGACGCGCGCGCGATCAGCTCGACACCCGTCTCGCCGAGTCCCTGAAACGAGTACGGCGACGTGCGCGGCTTGTATGCACCTCCGCGCAAGAGGGCGCCGCCGTGCGCGCTGACGGTACGCGCGACGGTTTCGATCTGAATGTCGTCTTCAATCGCGCACGGTCCGGCAATCACGATGAACCCGTCGCCGATCCGCACTCCACCCACGTCCACGATCGTCTCTCCGTTCGATCCACGCCGCGCCAACTCGTACATGTTTCCTGCTCCCTTGGAGTTTGCGCGTTCAGCGCAAAGCCATTAACAAAAACAAAGGCCGCCCGGTGATCCGGGCGGCCTCGTCGATTCCGTAACTTCTCGCGCTAGTTGCGATACGACGACAATGGCACACACGCCTCACCGGAAATACGTTCGGTCAGGGGCCACCACCATGCAACGAATTTCGTCGTCGTCATCGTGCGGCGAGCGTAGCATGCTCACGGGAGGGTGTCAAGAAAATTTTTCACGATCTGCGCGCCATGCTCGCTCAGCACCGACTCGGGGTGAAATTGCACCGCGGAGGCCGGTTTCGAGATGTGTGCGATGCCTTGAACGACGCCGTCGCTGCTGCGCGCCGTCACCCGAAGCTCGCCCGGCAGCGACGCTTCATCGACGCAGAGCGAGTGGTAGCGAGTGGCGATAAAAGGCGAAGGCAGTCCGGAAAAAATTCCGCTCGCATCGTGTTCGATTTCACTCGTCTTTCCATGCATCTGCACCGGCGCATGCGTGACGCGCGCACCCATCGCCTCGCCGATCGACTGCAGCCCGAGGCAAACACCGAACGTGGAAATTTCGCGATCGATCGCCGCGCGCAGCACGTTCATCATGCGCGGCTGCTGCGACGGATTTCCAGGTCCGGGCCCGATCACGAGTGCTTGATAGCGATCGAGCAGCTCCGGCACGAGCCGTTCGTCGTCGTTGAGCATCACGTCCGGCGCGATGCCCTGCGACGCGAGCAAGTGCACCACGTTGTACGTGAAGCTGTCGTAGTTATCGATGAAGAGCACGATTGGCATCAGCCGGTGAATTCCACGTTCAGGACTTCGCGCGCGATGCGCGTCTTGTGCAGTACTTCTTCGTACTCGGACTGCGGATCACTGTCGGCGACGATCCCCGCCGACGCTTGCCAATAGGCTCGCCCGTTCTGCACGTGCACGCTGCGCAGGGTGATGCACGAATCAAAATCGCCGTTCCAGTTCCAGCGGCCGATGCTTCCGGCATAGAAGCCGCGCGTGACCGGTTCGAGTCCGTCGATGAGTTGCATCGCGCGCACCTTCGGCGTGCCCGTGACGGTGCCCGCTGGAAATCCCGCGCGGAAGAGATCGAGCGCGTCGCACTCACCGCGCAAACGCCCGACGACGTCGGAAACGATGTGCATCACGTGGCTGTAGCGCTCGATCTGCAACAGTTCGTCGATTTCGACGCTGCCGTAGTCGCAGACCATTCCGAGATCGTTGCGTCCTAAATCGACGAGCATGACATGCTCGGCGCGTTCTTTTTCGTTTGCGAGAAGTTCTTCTGCGATCGCAGCATCGAGTTCGTCGGTCGCCCCGCGCGAACGTGTGCCCGCGAGCGGACGAATGCGCGCCTTTTTTCCCTCGAGCCGGACGAGAAATTCCGGGGATGCTCCGAGCAATTGTCCGAACGCGGTGTCGACATAAAACATATACGGCGACGGGTTGCGCCGGCGCAGCGCACGATACAGATCGAAGGGCGTTCCCTCGAGTTCGGCATCGAAGCGAATGCCGAGTTGCAGTTGATAGACGTCGCCGTCGTAGATGTGACGCTTGATGCGCGCGACCGTATCGAGATACGTGGCACGATCGATCGTCGCACCAACGGGCCCGCACCCGCGCACCGGACCGGCAAGTCGCGGAGCGCTCGAGAGAATCGCTTCGACGTAGCGTTCGAGGCGCGCATCGATTGCAGCGGCCGCCTCGCCGCAGCCCCAGAGCACGAGCGAATGCGTGAGGTGATCAAAGATGAGCCACGTGCCCGGCACGGCGACGATCGCGTCGGAGATTGCGGGAGCATCGGCTTCTCGATGCGGCAGATGCGCGATCGGACGGGCAGCATCGTAGGCGAAGATGACGAGCGACCCGCCGAGCTGCGATTCGTCTTCCGGACGATACGCTTCGAGAAACGCGCGGATTCGATCGTAGAGATCCGGCGTCGCGTTGAATCTCGCCGTGGCGAGATAGTCGAGCCCGATAAACGAGTAGCGCGAGAGTCTGCCGCCGGGCTCGACGCTCTCGAGTAGACACGACGCGCCCGGCGTTGCGAGCGCAAGATATGCGCCGATCGGCGTGAGGACGTCAGCCGGAAGCCTGCGCGTGCGAACGATCAAGGGCCCCAAATGGGCCCGCGTTTACTTTTTCAGCTCCGGATGATCCTGCGTCAGCTTCGCGGCGTACGCCGGCGGAAGCGCATCGAGGATCGCGCCAACGCCGTCGGGCGACATGAGCGCCATCACATGCGCGACGTACGGCACGGGGAGTCGCTGAATCACTTTCGCCGCGTTCTCGGGCTCCATGTTGCCCCAGAACGACGCGGTGCGCCGCATGTCCGCTGAAGCACCTGCAGCGAGATCGCTGCCGGAACTTTGCGACGCTGATACATCGCCGGTATTCGCGGACGTGCTCGCTTGCGCGGGCGCGGCCGCGGCCGGCGCCGGTTTCGCATTCGCCGCTTGCAGTTGCTGTTGCTGGACTTGCCCGGTGAGGTCGCTGATCTTCTTGTCCTTCGCGCTCACTTGGGATTGGAGATCGCTTACTTGTTTCTGCAGCGCGACGAGCTGCTTGTTCTTCTCTGTGAGCAACTCGTTCTGCGCAGCAAAATTGAACGGCTTCGCAACCGCGCCATACGCCGTGCCGGAGGCCCGCCACACGGGCGCCATCGGTCCGTTTACGATCACGTTGCGCGACGGCGCCCAGACGAATGCAAACATGACGAGCGCGATCGCAATGACCGGCAGAATCAAACGTTTCCACGGAAAGGGCTTGCGCCTCTGACGCGTGACGATCACGGGGAACCTCCTGAGGGTAACTCTGCGTTGCGCGCATGCCGGCGCGCGTTGTTGTCATCCAATGCATTCTGTTCTTGTCGCGCGGCTTCGGCGACATACCCTTCGCGCCGCCGGCTTTTGAGTTTCTCGACGACTTTGCGCTCTTTACTTGCGGCGAGCAGATCCGTGCGCGCTCGGTCGAGCGCGAGCCGCCGCTCGGCCACGACCTGGATCTGCGCGACGATCGTGCGATCGAGAAACGAGAGATGCGCGTAATGGAGCCGCAGATCTTCGGCGCTCAAGTCGCGATGCGCAGTCCGCAACCGCTCGGAACTATCGCGAAACTGGTGGTTGAGACGTTTGAGTTCCGCTTCAGCGTCATCGAGCGCGCGTCGGCGCTGCGCGACGATCTGCTGCTTCTCCTCCTCGACGCGCTGGCGCTGATCGAGCACGGGTTGCAGCGTAAAGACGAACTTCTTCATGCGACACCCATCAGTTGCGCCATGGTCGTCTCATAGGAGCTCGTATCGTAGATGCCTTGCTTGAGGAAGTGACGCACGGCTTCGATCTTCGAGAGCGCGTGATCGACGCGCGGATTGCTCCCGGGGACGTAAGCGCCGATGTTGATCAGGTCTTCGGCTTCGCGATACGTCGCGAGAATCTCGCGAATCGCGGAGGCGGCCGAATAGTGATTCTCGTCCGTGACGTCGGGCATCACGCGACTGACGCTCTGCAACACATCGATCGCGGGATAGTGATTCGCGGAGGCGAGTTGCCGCGAGAGCACGATGTGTCCGTCGAGAATCGAGCGCACTGCGTCGGCGACCGGCTCGTTCATGTCGTCGCCGTCGACGAGTACCGAGAACAATCCGGTGATCGTGCCGCGCTCTGACGTCCCTGCGCGCTCCAGGAGTTTCGGCAACAACGCAAATACCGACGGCGTATAGCCGCGCGTGGTCGTCGGTTCGCCGATCGCAAGACCGACTTCGCGTTGCGCCATTGCAAAGCGCGTGACGGAATCCATCATGAACGTTACGTCGAGACCTTGATCGCGGAAGTACTCGGCAATCGTCATGGCGACGAAGGCCGCTTTGATCCGCACGAGTGCCGGCTGATCGCTGGTCGATACCACGACGATGCTACGGCGCAAGCCCTCTTCGCCTAAATCGCGCTCGATGAAGTCGCGCACTTCCTTCCCGCGCTCGCCGACGAGCGCGATGACGTTGACGTCGGCTGCGGTGTTGCGCGCGATCATACCGAGGATCGTCGACTTTCCGACGCCGGAGCCGGCGAAGACGCCGACGCGCTGACCTTTGCCGCACGTCAGCATGCCGTCGATGGCGCGAATTCCAAGCGAAAGCGGCTCGGTTACGCGACGGCGGGAGAGCGGCGGCGGCGGCGCGGCCGTAATGACGGCTCGATTGTCCGCGACGACCGTGCCTTTGCCGTCGATCGGACGGCCTAAGCCATTGAGCACGCGGCCGAGCAAATGATCGGTGACGCCGATCTCAAGCGGCGCGCCGTGCGCCACGACGTCGCTGCCGGCGCCGATGCCTTCCAGCTCGCCGAGCGGCATGATCAGCACCTTGTTATCGCGGAAACCTACGACTTCCGCGAGGACCGGCTCGGCCGTGCGCTTGTACGAAATCTCGCACGTTTCGCCGACCGCCATGTTCGGGCCGAGGCTCTCGATCACGACGCCGATGACTTGGCGCACTTTGCCGTATTGGCGCACGAGATCGGCACCGCGCAAGACTTCGAGGTAGGGCTCGGCGGAGAACGCGTATGTGTCGAGCGCCATGCTAATTTTCCGGCGGCACGAGAGAGTTGCGTTCTTCAGGCGTATCGAGCGCGATCGCTTCTTCGGTTAGAATCGCGCGCTTGGCTTCGCGCAATTGCGTCGAGATTTTCGCATCGATCGTTCCGGCGTCGGTTTCCACCAGGACGCCGCCCCGGTCGACGCGTTGATCCTCGACGATGCGCAGATGTTCGACGTCGCTTGCCGCAACGATCGAGTCGCGATACTGACGGATCGTTTCATGGTCTGCGGGATTGACGCGCAGTGTGACGACTTCGCGGCTCACCAACCGCGTTAATGCGGCGCGCACGTTTTCAACGATGACATGCCGGTTGTTCGCGACTTCGGTATGAACGATCCGTTCGGCAATCGCCATTGCAAGACGCACGAGCTCCGGTTCGGCGCTCGCGATCACAGCATCGCGTTGCGCGCGAACGCCTTCGACGAGTTCGCGCATGGTTGTGAAGACCGGATCGAGCTCGTCGTGCGCGGCTTGACGGCCTTGGTCGTACCCTTCCTGGTAGCCGTTCGAGCGCGCTTCTTCTTCGATTTGCTCAACGCGTGCTTGCGTTTTCGCCAGCAAATCGAGCGAGGTCGTTTCGGCCTGCTTCAGGAGCGTTTCGGCGTCGTCCGCCGCGCGGTCGACGATCGCTTCCGCATCTGCGCGAAGGCGCTCCCAATCGATCTGCGGGACCGGTTCGGCGATGACTTCAACCGGTGCCGCGTGGCCGTTGGAATGACCGTTCGTCGACGCGTTTGACGGCGGACTGAATTGCGAGGCTGCAAACGCATCGTCGAACTCGCCGATCGGCGGCGCAGGCGCAACCGAATCCACAGCGGGCACGCCGACGACGTACTTCAGTTCCGAGAAGCTCGCCGACTTTACTACCTTGCCCATCGAGTGCTTTTAGACGAGCCGTTCGTCTTTCGCGCCGCGCGCGATGACGATTTGACCGTTCTCTTCGAGCGTGCGAATGACGTCGACGATCTGCGATTGCGCCTTACCGACGTCGCGCATGCGCGTCGGTCCGAGCAACTCGATCTCTTCCTTGAGCATGACGGCAGCGCGTGACGACATGTTCTTGTAGACGCGCTGCAGCAGTTCTTCGTTGGCCACTTTGAGTGCGAGCGCGAGATCCTTGCCGTCCACTTCCTTGAGGATGCGCTGGATCGAGCGGTCGTCGAGATTGATGATGTCTTCGAAGACGAAGAGCAGGTTCTTGACTTCTTGCGCCAGTTCGGGATCGCGTTTGGCCAAGCCGTCGAGAATGTTCTTTTCGGTTTCGCGATCGACGAAGTTCATTACGTTCGCGAGCGACTGCACGCCACCGGCCTTCGCGAAGTCCGCGCCGCTGACGAGGAGTCGGCGTCCGAGCAGTTCGTCGAGCTGCTCGAGCACTTCCGGCGCAGTCTTCTGCAGAATCGCGATGCGCATCGCGACTTCCGCTTGAAGATCGGGCGGGAGCGCCGAGAGCACGGCGCCGGCTTGTTCGGCGACCATATAGACGAGAATGAGCGCGATGGTCTGCGGATGCTCGTCTTGGATGAACTGAAGCAGTTGCGCCGGTTCGGTCTTCTTGATGAGCTCGAGCGGATTGCCGTGCTTGAGCGCGGCGAAGAGCCGCGACGTCATGTCGTCGGCTTGGCCCGCGCCGAAGCTGCGCTCCAAAATCTCCTTAGCGTACTCGATGCCGCCTTCGTTGATGTACTTGAGCGCAATTGCGCGTTGATACGCCTCTTGAATGACGGCGTCGCGCTTTTCGATCGGGACCGTCGTGATCTTCGCGATTTCGAGGACGATGCGTTCGACTTCGTCCTGTCGCAAGAACTTGAAAATCGTCGCGGAGAGTTCGAGGCCGAGCGTGATCAACAAGATCGCCGCTTTTTCCGGTCCCGAGATTTCAAGCTGCGGCTGCTCCGGCATCATGCCGAACGGCGGCTCCGGCATCGTTCCGAAGTCGGAGAGGTTGACGATCGGCGATTCCATCTCGAAGTTCATTTATTCCGCCAGCCAGAGTTTGACGAGTTTGGCAATCGAATCCGGATTCTCTTGAGCGACCGTCGTAACGTATTCGATCATCTGCTCGCGCGTCAGATCGGCCGCGGAACGTATCGGTGCCGCGACACCTGGTGCGCCTTCGAGAATCGGATGTTCCTCGAACGGGGGCAGTTCTTCGGCGAGCGACGTATCGAAGGAAGGCAGGTCCATGCTCGGCATGAACTCTTTGCGCCGCGAACGCATCGCGAAGAGCCCGATTCCCGCGAGTGCCGCGATACCACCGACGACGATCAATGCCCAGATCGGAATACCGAGAACCGTCGTCGTTACGGAGGACGGAGCACCGCTCGAGGTTACCGACGGATTGAACGGAATCGCTTCGACGGAGACTTGATCGCCTTGCGCGAGATTCAAGTCGGCCGCCGCAATGACGATGTTGCGAATCTGTTGGACGTTTGCGGGCGTGAGCTGATACGTTTGAGCATTCGCTGCGCCGATCGGCAACGGCGTGCCGTTCGTTCCGGTAGCAGATTGTGCGGAAGAATCAACGATCACGGCAACGCTGGTCTGCAGCACTTTGCCGGGAGCGTTGATGTGTTTGATGTTTTGCTCGGAGATATCGTAGTTCGTCGTGGACTTCGAACGATTGTAACGGCCGTTTGCGCTCTGTTGCGCCGGCGCTTGGTACGTGCCGATGTTCGACGTCGTCCCGGGAACGCCGATTGCCGGATTGCGAGCCGGCTGCGTTCCGTTATACGACTCGCGCTCCGTCTGTTGCGAGAGCACCGTACCTTGCGGCGCGTAGACTTTGCTCTCCGACGACTGCGCATCGAAGTCCATCTTCGTCGAAACGCGCGCGATGGCGCGCTTCTTGCCGAGCGTGTCGTCGAGCATCGACTGCACGCTCTGCTGCAATGCCGATTCGTAGCGTTCTTTCGCAAGCAATTGCTCTTGCGTCAGCTTCAGCGCGTCGGCACCCGTTCCGTCTGCGCCATTGCCGGTCGGTCCGGCGCCGGGAAGCAGAATCTGACCGTCTTGATTGACAATCGTGACGTTTTCCGGTTTGAGTCCCGCAACGGCGCCCGCGACGAGCGACGTAACGCCTTTGACTTGATCCGGCGAGAGTGATTGCCCCGGCTTGGTCTTGATCGCGACCGACGCGGTCGTCGGATCTTGCGTCGACGTGTAGAGCGACTGGTCGGGCGCCGCGATATTCACGCGCGACGATTCGACCGGATCGAGTCCGTTGATCGTGCGCTGCAGCTCGCCCTCAATCGCGCGCGTCTTGGCAATCTTCTCTTGGAAGTCGGTCATGCCGAAGTTCGTCCGATCGAACAATTCGTAACCGGTACCGCCGCCCTTGATCATGTTCGACCCGGCGATGGCAACGCGCTCGTCGCTGACGTACTGCGCAGGGACTGTAATGGTCTTGCCGTCGGCCGAGAGATGATACGGAACCTTGTCGTCTTTGAGCTTCGCCGTTACCGCGGCCGCGTCGTCGGACGAGAGGTTTGAAAAGAGCGTGTCGTAGGCCGGCTGACGTCCGAATTCAAGCCACCCGAGAGCTAAAATGCCCACGAGCAGCGCGGAAACGCCGAGCACCGAAATGATTCTCATCTGGCGATTTTGGCTTTGCCAAATCTGCTGCAGACGCGCTGCGATGCCCGACAAGATCGAAGTAAAACGATCCAAGATCTACCTTAAATTCTCCGAGCCGACCTTGGCCTGCAGCGCTGGACCTCCATGTCCAACGAGGGAGAAGTCCGTTGGATGTACCAGCAGACTACTATCCGGAATATCGGTCAGCACACCATCGGCTTTAATGATGGTTGCTCAGCTTGCGCAAAGTTTCACGAACCGTTGCCCCTCAACGAGCGAGTTGCGACCGTTCCCGTCCTACCGATGCCAGTTCGACCGGCACGCTTAGTAACTCTTCTACCCGAGCGATATATCGCCGGGCTGCTTTCGGCAGATCGCGGATCGAACGAACGTCGGAAATCGGCTGCGCCCATCCGTCCATCTCCTCGACGATGACGTCGAGATCGGATGCGCCGGCATCTGCGAAACCGACAGCCTTTCCTTTCACGCGGTATTCCGTCACGATGCCGATCCGTTCGAAGCCGCTCAGCACGTCGAGCTTCGTCACCGCAAGCGCAGTGAGTCCGTTCAGCCGCACGGCGTACCGTCCAGCGATGGCATCGAACCACCCGCAGCGGCGCGGACGCCCCGTTACCGTACCGAACTCGCCGCCCGCCGCGCGCAAGCGGTCTCCCGTCGCGTCGTGCAGTTCCGAAGGAAACGGCCCCGCGCCGACGCGCGTGCAATATGCTTTGACGACGCCTACGACGCGTCCGATGGCGGTCGGCCCGATGCCGAGCCCCGTGCATGCGCCGCCCGCGATCGTATGCGAACTCGTGACGTACGGATACGTCCCGTATCCGACATCCAACAACGACCCTTGCGCGCCTTCGATTAACACACGCTTATCGCGCTCTAACTTTTCGTGAATGTACGCCACGCCGTCGACAACATGCGGCGCAAGGCGCGCGGCCGAATCGAGCGTTTGTGCAACGAGGTCGGCTTCGCCGGGGAGCGCTTCACCGTCGACCGATGCGATACGGCTGAGATTCGCGCGAATCTTGTCCGCAAGCGCCTCCGGCCGCCGCAAATCGGCAAACGTGATGCCGCTGCGGGCAACTTTATCGACGTACGCCGGCCCAATGCCGCGTCCGGTCGTTCCAATTGCCGCACTTCCGCGCGCGCGCTCGTTTGCGCGATCCGCGGCGCCGTGATACGCAAACACGATGTGCGCGCGATCGGAAACCTTGACTCGCGAAATGTCGATGCCGATCGCGGCTAAGCGATCCAGTTCGTCGAGCAGTCCGTTGAGACTTACGACGGTACCGCCGCCGATAAACAATTCTACGTGCGGATTTAAGACACCGGACGGCACGATACGTAAGGCGATATCGGTATCGCGAACCTTGATCTGATGCCCCGCATTATCGCCGCCGCCGAACCGCGCAACGACATCATACTCTTGCGCAAATAAATCGACGATGCGTCCCTTGCCCTCATCGCCCCACTGAATCCCAACGACGATATCCGCCTTGCTCATAACCCCGTGGGGATACGGGCCAGAGGTCGCCGTTCCCCGTGCGTCAGCTACTCCGAGCGGAACTCCAGGTCCGATGTGTCGCCCATTGGGATTTCGCCTACGCCTTGGAATTGCGTCATGACGAATTCCGAGAAGAGCGCGTTCGGCCAGCCGAAGTCGGGACGCGTGAATCGCTTCGGATCGTTCGGATCGAACGATTCGTGCAGCAAATGATCGCCGGGATCGCTTGCAAGCAACTGTCCGAGTACGTCTTGCTTCTCGTTGTCGCTCGTCGCGGTCAAGCCTTGCATGATAAGGGCGAGCGGCCAGATCCAATGATCCGGCGTATGCCAGCTGCCGATGCCGCGCGCGACCGAGCCTTGATAGAACGACGGATTGTCTTGCGAGAGCAAGAACCGCCGCGTGTTGTCGTAGTAGCGATCGTTCGAAACGGTATAGCCGATATACGGCGCCGAGAGAAGGCTCGGAATGTTTGCGTCATCGGTCAAAATCGCGTGTCCGAGACCGTCGACTTCATACGCGTAGATATAACCGTATTTCGGAACGAGGACGAGCCCGTACGTCTGGATGCCGCGCTGTACTTCATCACGCAGCGATTTCGCTTCATTCGCCTTGATGACGTTGTGGTACACGTCGCGTTCGATCTCCGCCATATCGCCGAGCGCGACGACGGCGAACATCTCCGACGGGATGAGGAAGTTGTAGTAGCACGCGTCATCGGACGGACGGAAGCCGGTCCAAATCATGCCGGTATAGCCGGTCTGACGGCCTCTGCCGTCGTTCGAGAGTTCTTTATGGCTGTAACGCGAGTTGCGTGGATGATCTTGCTCGCGCTGTAACGTCGCAAGAATCGAATCGAGCGCCTTCTGATAGTCGGGCGTGAAAACTGACGCATCACCGGTCGTCTTCCAGTAGCTCCATGCAAGCGTAACGGGATACGCGAGCGAGTCGAGCTCGAACTTCTGTTCCCAAACGCGGTAGTCCACCGTGAACGCATTTGCGTACGGATCAACCTGTAAGTACTTCGCCATGCGTGCGATGATCGCGCGAAGCAGCGAACGCGTGTCGGGATCATCCTTTGCAAAGAAGAGATACGGGCGCGCTTGCGCGCTCGCATCACGAAGCCATTCCGCGGGAATATCGCCCGTCTTGATATAGGCCGTGCCGTCAGGTGCGTACTCGGCGAGTTTGCCCGTGTCGAGCAGTGCCGAGCGGAACATTTGCTCGAGCCGGGGATTCGAGTTCTTATAGTCGGCCGCAGCACGAGCGATAGACTGTAACTCGAGCGAGGGGGCGCGCAGCGGCAACAGGATGAGCACGAGGGAGGCGAGCGTAGCCGCGGCGCGCATCCATCTACTCATGGCCAAGCACCATGCGCATAAAGCGCCTGGAGTTCACGGTATCGTCCCAAGTAGTCAAGTCCGTAGCCCACCACGTAAACGTCCGGGATCTCAAAACCCCGGTATCTTATCTGTATATCGGCAATTCTGCGCGTAGGACGATCTAACAGCGTGCAAACGGCTAAGGAAGCAGGACGGCGCGCAAGCAGCGCCTTGACTACATACCCTAGGGTCATGCCCGTGTCGATCGTGTCCTCGACGAGGATAACGTGTCGACCCTCAACCGACGCTGAGGTATCTTTTTGGAACCGGATCCCCTCAACGTTGCTGAATTTTGTGACGGCGATCGCGTCGAACTCAGACGGGATCGACACCGCGCGGGTAAGGTCGGCGAGAAACGGCGCCGCGGCATTGAGCACGCCGATCAGAACCGGGATCTTCCCCTCGTAATCGTGCGAAATCTCCGCGCCGAGCTCGCGAACGCGCCGGTCGATCGCCGCCGCATCGAAGAGCAGCTCACCGATCATGCCGCGCGCGGCATCCGTGCGAAAAGGCGCTCCGCATCGCGTCGCGTGAAGAGCTTGACGCGAACGCCGGGATGATGCTCGCGCAATAGGCGCAGCTTGCGATTCTTCCGCGTGTTGAGCGCGGGTTTCGCGACGGTGAGCTCGATGTAGACATCGTATTCGGGAAGATAAAAATCGGGCGTAAAAAAGGCGACGGCTTTGCCGTCGCTATTCCACTCGATGGGAAAAGAGCGCGGCTCGTATTCCCACGCGATGCGGTAGAAATCGAAGAGTCGCACGAGCGACGCTTCACTCTCGTGCGCAAAAGAAACCCGCGACATAGTCACGGGCGTACTTCTACGACGAACCCGGCGCGAATTCCGCTCGAATCGCCGCCCGAAGTACGGGACGCGGTCGATCGGGCTTTGCGCTCCAGCAGCGAGGCCCGGACCGAATTCGCCAACGGAACTCGAAGAATGTAATGGTGCGATCCGGCACCCAGCTTCCGGAGGAGGTGCGATACAAAGTGAAATAAGAAAATGTTGAATGCGAGCATTTTATCCGCAATGATAACGAAATGCGCATTTTGCAAAGTCTATTATGTTAATGGAACGATTACACGCGCGGCGCCCGCCTACAGTTAAATCGAGGCTTGACGCCATACGAGTTCATCAGTAAAAATCAGGATACACTCAACTTGCGGTCCGCACTGGCCCGTCTGTTGAATGGAACAACGTCGGAACTCCAAGCCGACGGTCGTTCGGTTTCAGTTCGCGGGTGTGCCACCACTGTGCTGAGCAACTGAAAGATTTCTTCGTCATTCAGTGCCGGCAATGCATGAATAATCCGCCTCTCTCGAGTTTCACTTAAAGCAATTGGAGAGCGACATGAACGACGACGCCAAGACTCCCGGAGGGCCGACGCCTCCACATCCGGACACGTGGCCCTCGGTTCCCAGGGAGCCGCAAACACAAGAACCCCAAAAACCGGACTAGTAAAGCGGCAAAAGGCTTGAGTGCGCTACGCTCTGCGGTGCGCACTCCGCCAAAATCGCCTGCCCCTCAGGTGGTCGCCACAATCAAACCAATTTGGGGGATGCGAGCCAGGCAAGCTTGCCGGTAGAATTTCCGCATGAGGACCACAGGGCGGCTTTGCCACGAGGATTTCGTCCCGGTTTGGCTGCGCATTAGCGTTGTCTCGATCGTAGTTCTCGGGATTTTTTTCCGGCTTTACCACATCGATCGGAAGGTATTCTGGGAAGACGAAATTCTCGGCGCGGTACACTCACTCGGATACACGGAAAAAGGAATCGTCGCCAAGTCAACGAGTTTCGCCGTCGCCTCGGACGTCCAGCGTTTTATTCGTCCGAACCCAACGCTCGGCGTGAGGCAGACCGTCGACTCTCTCGCGGCTGAAGATCCACAGCACGCGCCCGCGTATTACGTAGTCAGCCATTTTTGGACGCAGCGCTTCGGCGCATCCGTGAGCGAAATGCGGACGCCCGCGGCAATCTTCGGAGTCCTCGTTCTCCCGTGCGTGTTCTGGTTGGCGCTGGAACTGTTCGGATCTCTTTCCACGGCGCTCATCGCCGTTGCGCTGGTGGCCGCCTCACCGTTCTTCGTCCTATACGCGCAGGAAGCACGGGAATACAGTATGTGGAGTGCGGCCACTGCGATCCAGGGCGCCGTGTTTCTGCGCGCAATCCGCTTGCGCTCGTCCGCGCTTTGGATTGCGTACGGTCTTGTGACCGCGGCTTCGCTCTATGTATACCTGCTTACGGGTTTGGTCGCACTGGGGCTCACCGTCTATCTCTTGATCCGTGAACGCGGGAGATTCACCCGTGCGCTTGGCCTTTGTATCATCGCAGAATTCGGCGCCTTGGTCTTTTTCACGCCATGGCTGGAAGCTATTCGGACCTCGAGCGGCTTCATGCAAGGCATGTCGACGATCCTAACGAGCAAACTTTCACCGGTGGACATCGTGCGAGTCTTCGCGCGCGATTTGCGTCAGGTGTTCTTCGACATCGGCTGGTCGCATCTAGGGCCATTCGGCTCATCGTCCCTCGACGCCGTATTCACCGTGATCCTGCTTGCGTTATGCGGGTACGCGCTTTTTTCTCTGGTTCGCCGTACGCCGTTTTCCGTCTGGGGCTTCGTCGCGATCGGCCTTTGCGCTTCGATGATGCCGCTGCTGCTGCACGATCTGTTCGTGCGCGGCAACTTTGTCTATCAGGCGCGGTATTTTTTACCCCTGTTGCTCGGCATCCAGCTCGCAGTCGCCGCGCTCTTCGGGAGGACGCTCCTCGACCGCACCTCGTCCGCCACAGTTCGAACGGCGTCTGCGGCACTCTTGAGTCTCGTTTTCACCGGCGAACTGATTTCTTGCGCGATTTCATCGCAAGCAGTGACGTGGTGGAACAAGGACGACGAGCGGACCCCGGCAGTCGCCGCAATCATCAACGAGTCGCACAAGCCGCTAGTAATAAGCGACTATTTTTCGCCCACGATTCTCGAGCTAAGCCTCTATCTCGATCCCGCTGTTCCGGTTCGACTCAACCTCAAATGCGCGCAATGCGTGCTTCCGAGCACGAACGTCACGTTCGATACTTCCGGATACCAGAGCGTCTTTGCCGTGCAGGCGCCGAAGTCAGAAAAGGATGCGCGCTACCGTTGGGTCGATCCGTTTCCGTTTCCGGCGCAGCCAAGTCCGCTTAACATGTTCGCCGTCATTTCACCATCAGGCAGAGACTGACAGGACGTGAGGCGTCCGTTTCGCTTTCCGTCTCAATGACAGCGAGGGCTAGGTAAAGCAAGAATTATACGGCCCGCACTGAAGCGGTCACCATGATCGTGAAGGGCGAGCCGAGCCATCATGTTTCCACGGAAAAGCGGCTTCCGAGCTATCGCGTAAACGCCGAACGACTCGGCATGGGCTCGAGCCTTGGAAATTCGAGCATCTGGGTTAACACAAAAAGTACCGGCGATATCGAACGTGTCTTCTGCATGACGGGCGGCGTGGTCGCGATCGGTTCGATTTGCGTTCGATACGGCGTTGTCGGCAGACCGTTACGCGAGCTGTGGATGGACCATCCGGAGGATCCAAGCGGACGGACATACTCGGCGCTTAGCACGGACGGTACGACGGTGGAATTCGAGATCCATCCCGCATATCAGCGCCGTACGTTCACACTCGCGGGTGCGTTGCGCGTTGAAGAAACGACGTTCGTACCGCTGCTTGGACACGCAGAGGCAAGAAACGATCCGCCGATTGTGTACCAACACGTCCACATTCATAACATTAGCGATACCGAGCATGATATCCGTGTTGCGGGATACGCGCGGCTACGTGGCGACACGCAGGACGATGTCCTGGCCGAAATCGACGACGATGTGTTGGGATTGATTGCATATGATGCGATTAATCCGTCGCTTGTGCGCATATTCGCTATGACAGAAAAGCCGAGTTCTTTTGAAACGAGCTTCGACTTCGGCGCGGTCTATCACACATCACACATGCACCCCTTACGCGCAACCACGCAAGCGCAGGGCGACATTTTGGGCGCGTTGCAGCTGGAGATACAGCTCGAACCCGATGCGCACAAACGCTTTGCGTTCAAAGCGGCGGTATATGGGAACGGTATGGAGGACGCGAAGCAGAACTTTTCCCAAAGCATTCCCGGCCGGGACGCGTTGACGGAAACGATTGCGAATCTTGAAGAGGTAATTCACCGCTCGGAGGTCGTGACTCCCGACGAGGTAATCAATGACGGGGCATTGTGGGCCAAAGTCAACATGCGGCGCGTCATGGCGAACTATCCGACCGGGTGGCTCTTTACAAATGATCCGGGTGTAACATCAAACGTGGTCTGTCGCGATTGCGCGTGGTTCGCCTTCGGAAGCGACTACTTCATGCCATCGTTCTCACGCTCGCTCCTCGACACGTGGTCACAGCTACAGTATGCGTCGGGCAAACTCCCCGAATACATGGATGCCTTGTCGGGTGCGCTCGAGGACGATGGACTGAACATCAATGACGACACGCCTCTTTTCATTATAGCGGCAAGCCATCACTACCGCTCAAGCGGCGACGTCGATTGGCTGCGAAGCATTTATCCCTCGCTCGCAAAGGCCGGGCGCTACATCATTTCACAAATGGACGATCGCGACCTCGTCTTTTGCTCTGCAGATGATTCACGCGGAAGCGTATGGGCAATTGCCAGTTGGCGCAACATCATCGCGAACTACAAAATCAACGGAGCCGTAACCGAGATCAACGCCGAGTGTGTCGCCGCACTGCTGAACTTGGCGCATCTTTCCGAACGCATCGGCGGTGCTGCCATCGATGCTGCTACGTTCGCCGATGCGTCTGCTCGAATCCGAAACGCGATGGCGACGCACCTCATAAACCCGGACAGTGGACTGTTTTATCTCAACGTCGACGTCCACGGGAACGCTCACACCGATGTAACCGGCGATCAGATATTTCCCGTGATGTTTCACGCGTGTGACGACGAGACAAGTTTCCGCATCATCAGCAGACTAAATTCCCCGGATTTCTGGACTGACGCCGGCCTGCGAACGGCGTCGGCGCTCGATCCGCTATACGATCCGCACGCCTATGCCGGCTTGATCGGAGGCGTATGGCCGGGCCTCACGTGGTGGTACGCCTTCGCGGCGGCGCGCTACCATCCCGAGTTCATGGTTAAGGCCTTGCGTTCGTCGTTCGAGCACTATGCAAAAGATCCGCGGCGCTACAACACCGTGCCGGGTCATTTCAGTGAGTGGTTCGACGGAGATTCCTTGGCAAATCGCGGAATGCGTCTGAGCCCATGGGAACCGCCCCGTTTTCTTTGGGCTGCCATCGAAGGCGTTTGCGGCCTCACGTTGAGCGGAGACGTGCCCCAAATAAATCCGCTCGTTCCTGAAAATTGGAAATGGCTCGCGCTGCGGCGACTTCGCTACCACGGTCAAGAGATTGCGTACTTCGCCGTTCGCGTGAAAGGTTCGTTTCAACTGTTCACAACGTGCGAGATCGACACTGACCACCCGCATTACGTCTACGACCGCGACATTTCCGATAGCGTGCCAATGTTCTCACGCGCGTCTCGCGCGGTGGCTTTCGAACGCGACCGCGAGGTCGTGGTTTTCGTCGGCAACGCGGGGAATGTAACAATGAACGTTCCGATGGATCTCTCTTCCATCTTGGACGCGAACGCGAAGTATCACACGCGCATCTACAATTCTGAACGCGACGATTGGGAAACTGACGAAGTGTTAGCGCGTAAGCAGATCTGTGCGGTTACGGCGACGATCGAAAGCCAAGGTTATCGCATCTTGCATTTCACGCGCGTCGACGAGTGAAGGTCGCCGCTTCGCTGAGAAAGTTACTGTCGAGAAAATTACCGATCAACTCGGCGATTTTCGTCGAGGCATTCTTCGAGCGCGAAGTGTCCGGTATCGACGAAACGCAGCTCGGCGTTCGGAAGGTCTGTGAGAATAACGCGCTCGCTACGAGTTTGCCTCTGCGGAGAACGCGGCGACCGCGTCCTCGACGGTCTCGTACATCGGCCATATCGTCGATAAGTCCGTAAGCTCAAACACCCGTGTAACTTGCGGAGTCACGCGCGCTAAATGCATCAGCGGCAAGTCCTTCGCCAAGCGTTGCTTATGGAGGCGCACGAGGACAGTGACAGCGCTCGAGTCGATGTATGAAACGCCGTCGAAATCTAAAACGACGTAAGTGGCGTCCTCAGCCGGCCGAAGAATCACGGTCAGGTTCGCGCTCGCAGCGATGTCGTACTCGCCGGACAGTTCTATAACGAGTGGTCCGCTCATGGCGATCGGTTGTCGATTGTACCACGAGCCGCGAGTCGGCTGCTTCCTACTTCCGTACTAGAATTGTGTTGTTGCCTTAATGTGGGTTTGGTACACAAGCGCGGCTCAAACAGCGCGAGGACGGCCGCCAAGCACGGCCAACAACGACGGCCTATAGCAAAAAGATTATTGCAGTAAGCGGCGCAACGCGCGCCCCAGGAGCCGGTCTCGTTCGGGCCACCCTTGCCGACCCAAATAGCGATTTTCAAGTGCGCGCTGAAACGGTCGATATTACGTAATCGATCCGGACTTGTTCCGCGGACTCGATTTCCGGGCGCCGACGATCTCGGCAACATGTTTCGATTCAAACGCGACTTCAACGACGACTTTCGCGCTGCGCGCGATACACAATCAGCGCGATTGCTTCACTGCCAGCCGCTCAACTTCGACATGTGGCTCGACGAATGCGCGTTGTTCGCTGCTGTGACAAACGCTTCGTTAACGCGTGCCTTCCCGTTGTTTTCATCTTGCTTTCATCAAGCAACGGTGCACTTGCTACCTGACGGAAGCCATGCTTCGCGGGTAAGGAGAGCGACGCAGCGAATGCACCTCTCGAATGTATAGTTCACTTCGGCGCGCGATCGCGCACTTGACCGTCGGAGAGGACTCGGAACTCCATTTCAACTTGGCCGCGGAGCGAATTCAGCGCGCCTTACTGGATGTTTCGATACCCGCAATTTCAGGCACGGAAATCGGCGTCCATGCGGAACCCGCGCGCTTAGTAGGCGGCGACTATATCGATATATTTCCCGTCCTCGAAGATGTGTTGATTATGGGGCTGGGCGATGCATCGGGAAAATCGCTCGCCGCTGCATTGAACGCCCTCATGCTCCGATATCTCGTGCGAGGGCTGACCACTGCACTTGGCGCTGGACAACTTGTTTCTATTGTGACCCATACCAATGCCGTCGTAACAGACGATATGGCAGAGGGTTCCTTCATCACCTTTCTCCTTGCCGCTTTCGATGTAACATCCGGTGAACTACGAATCGTAAACGCCGGTCACGAGCCACCGTTATTGTACCGACGCATCTCAAATCAAGTGCAGACGATGGATGAGCACGATATCGTTCTTGGCATCAACAAACAAACGTTCTATAAGGAAGAGCAAACACTACTCGGTGCCGGCGACGTGGCGGTTTTTTATACCGACGGGCTTACAGAAGCCACCAATAGCAAGGGTGAACTCTTCACGATAGAGCGCCTAAAGGATGAATTGTTTAAGCGGGCGCATCAGCCCGCGCAACAAATCGCGGAAACAATCTTTGACAACGTGAAGGAGTATGCGTCCGGACCGTTGCGCGATGATGCAACGATCCTGGTGATTAGGCGCACATAATATCCGTGGGTGCACGCGGATTCGGCTACTTGTAGTTTGTCTTCAACGGTAGGCCGCTCCTGGCTCCCTCCGGCGCACACGACACGGTCAAGGCGAATACGCCGGTGATACTCATAAGGAATAAACGCGATTGTAGCCGCTTTTCCGTCGGACGTCACGCATGTGATAGCACGATTGCATTCGTTCAGTTTGCGGGCACGAACGAACTCAAGCGCTGCTGCAGGAGCGCGTTCTCGTAGCGTATCGCGTCGGTTTCGATCGCTGCAATGGAGATCGCAATTGACTCCGCGACGCGCGCGATTGCTTCTTCGATATCCGGCGGCGTCTGTTCTCCACCATGCCGTTCGCCGATCACGACCGCGCCGACCAATCGCCCGGATAACGTCATGGGATAAAGACGTATGCCCGGTAGTGAGGTCGTTACACGATGGAGATCGAGCGTTTGCCGGTGAGCGCGTAGCTCGACGTAGGCAAGATCGTTCTCATCAATCTCCTTCGGCGCATCGGTGAAGCTCGACGCCGCGCATTGGAGCGGACCGCCCCCCGTAAGATACACCGCTGCGCCGCTAACGCTTCCGTGCCGCCCGAGCATTTCGACCGCATCACGAACCAGCGGCTGCTGTTCGGTATAGAATTGAACGGTCGTTGCAAAGCGGCGCAAGGCCAGCTCCTGCTCGTGTCGCGTGCGAAAGAGCACGCTGTCGACGAAGCGATCGACGCGTGAATGCACCAGACGTGCGCTCACGATTACCGCGAGCGCGATCAAGAATTCGACGATCGCGCTGGCGATGTGCGTAAGATTTGTAAGATACCGCTCAGCGGCGAATTCCAAGGCCGCGAAGATGATCAAAAGCACCGCGGACGTTACGGCGTAGACGATTGTGCGGTTGATTACGAAGGTTACATCAAAGACGTGATCCCGCAAAATCGCGTAAGCGAGAGCGAGCGGAATGATTACGACCGATAGAACTACGTAGACGATAAACACCGAGAAATCGAAGGCGCGCAGCTCCCACAGAAGCATCACAATCGCATATCCGACGCCGCCGATCATAATCGCGGCGAAGACGATTCCGACGCGATTGCGCTCGCCAGGCTTGGCCAAAGCAAGTGAAATCACCGACGACACAAGTAAGAGCGCAGCGAAGACCGCGATCTCGGGGATGTACAGGTTTCGAGTATAGACGAAACCGTCGACGAAGAACGCGAGGAGCACGATCCCGTCAACGACGTGCGTGATGGTTCGGCGGCGCGGCGTATCATCCGAGCCGAGCCGTATAGCAAACGATGCTAGCAGCGCCACCGGAAAGACGCCGCAAAGTGTGCGCAGCACGTACGCTGTCGGACCGAAGAGTGAATCCGGCAAGCCCGCAAGAGCGGACATAAAGTGCGGCCAGCTGAGCAGCGCGCCTCCGACGAATGCGATGAGCAGCGCTACAAGGACGCCCGGTCGGCGAAACCCGACATACGCGAGCAAGCCGAGCGAGAATGCGGCAACGATACTGTTGACCACCATTTCCGCAAACGGGATTTCATTTCGTAGACTGACGGCAGGCACTTCTACGACGCGGACGGCCCCGCCACGAACGATCGGCACGGGCACCGCCTGCCCCTTGAAAACCATCCCGCCCGAACGGAACCACTGAGCCGTGGGAAGTAGGCCGCGGTCGTAACGATCGCCGGGACGGACGCCGGCCGCGGCGGCAGAAGGGCCGACCGCAAGCACAATGCCAGTCGTTTTTGACAACTGTTCCGCCCGCCAGTCGATGAAATATTCATGACCGAGGCCGTTTCCGAGCACAATTAAGATGAACGACAAGAACGCCAACGTCGGCAGAAGCAACGATCCAATGCGCTCCCACTGAGTCTTCACCTCCAAGACGTTCGTCGCAAACGGTGTCTCCCCCGCGTATGTGTCAACTTAACTTGTCACCCATTTGATCGCTACCGCGCGAGCGATGTTATGCTGATGCTTCATACGGACTTTCTTCTATGAGGACGACGGCACCAATTCCGACTGCAAGTACGGTAGAGCGATCGTAAACCGCGCACCGCCGAGATGCGAATCTCCGACTGCGACGCGCCCTCCCTCAACACGTCTTATGCGTGGTATCTTGCGACCCGCCGCGATCAAACGATTAGAACGAGTACATCTAGTGACTCCGACCTAGTACGTTAAACAGGCTCGCGGCCGGAGGCATCGCTATCGTATTCAACGCGAAATGGGGTCGGTACGGAAGCCCCATCCAGCCACCGAGTGCAAAGGTGGAGACGACTTCTGGATTGCGTTTAACAATGTCAGTTGAGAACGTGCGCGCAAATTACCTCGCGAGTTCGCCAGTTCGAGGATTTGTGCAAGCTGCTTCGCTGTTGCATTGAATCGCGCCACTCGAGCCAAATTCCCGACATAACTGCAGTTGGTCAACCCAATTCGCCCTTGCAACTTTATCACCATTTCGTAGAACAGCACTTGATGACAGAATATAATGCGCGAGGGCTTCGCATAATGCGCAAGCAGCTTGTCGCAATTCTTCCTGCTCAAACGGGATGGCCAGTTCAAACTGACTATCCCCGATGAGCCGTTCAGTTACGGCAGTGTTTCCATGCGTAACAACATTGACCGTCATTGATTCGATGGCTCGTTAACTGGGCCGGTTTGGCCTTGTTTCGCGCTACGCCACCTTGACGTCTGCTGCAAGCAAGGCACTCAAAACACATCGAAGAACAACGCGACGGGAACTCCCATTATCAACGACGAGGCTTTTCGCACGTCGGACGCGTCCGACCCAACTTTGAGGTAACCCGGACGCCTTCACGCTCACCTTTCGGACGTCAGTATTCTGCGCTGTTCGTTCGACACTAACAATCCAAAGCGACGAGACAGAGGGCCATCGTACCAACGGGGCGTCGTCGCCTCGCACCATATGTAGAGCCAAGCTGAACCGCAGAATAGCAATAGAGTAATGATACGCGCCCGGCGTGCAACACCAACGCCGGGATCGAACCACATATAGGTTCCAGCGCCCATTGCGTTCTAGGTTAACCGCTCGCCTAGTAGTCCCTTTAGCGCGACGACGGTCGGCTGTTAGTCGAGCGAATAACGATCCTGTAAGATAGTATGGCGTTGAAGCGCGTCGCATGCAGCGTTCTAATGGCGGCCCTTGCTACTGGACCGGCGCTAGCCATACCAGGTCAAACCTCTGCACAACTTGAGGCATCGGCGAATTCCACCGGGGCCTTCACGAAATTTACTCGCTTCCATACCGATCATCCCGATCCAGACGGCGCCGACTACGAGTACATCGGTACATTACGCGTAGACGGACACGATACGGAATTTCATGCGAAGCCGTCTCGTGACGGAACGATCGAACTTGAGTCCTTTGTCTTTTCTGACCTTATGATGATGTCACCGCCGCCGGCGCCAAACAAAGAGTTAGTTGCCGATACGCTCGCACGTGTATATGGTGCACAGTACGCAAGCGACTTCAAGTCGGCGCAGCTATTGCCCACTAAATCCAATGCCGAAATTTGGCGCGGCACACTGCTAGGCTACTTTGCATTTGGCGGCGGCCTTCTTGTGTTTACACGACGCTACTTTGATGCATGGGCCGCACAAATTCGTTAAATAAAGAGTGCCTGCTCGCCAACGCATACTCGCGATGGCTCGTAACGTTCCGAGAGTGATAGTGGCGCGACGTCGCTCGTTTCCGCCCGGCCGGTGGAAAGATTTTCTGCGGCTCTCCCCTCGCTGTAACGAACTAAGGGAACTTTACCTCGCACAACGTCAAACGCCGCTCCGCCGTTGTGCATTAACAAGAGATCTGAATTGCTGTACGTTTTGTTGTCTTGAATTGCTGAACCGTCTACCGTGATTGCTACGCTCAAGATGCTACCGTTAATGAACTGCGAGTCCGCTCCATCCAAGGAGGGTTTATCGAAATCTCGGGCTTTGCAGCTACCGCCGCGAGAATGGGACTGGAGCAGATCGCCACCATTGCTACCATTGCAATGAAAAATGTGTGCGGGTAATGCCGTCGATCTCCAGGCGGATGAGGACGTCGCCGATACAAACAATATTCAGGCGAATGTCGTAGTGGAGCCCGTCCGGACGAACGGGCTGCCTTTCGGCGTCCGGTTCGGACGTCAAGCGCAATTCTACAAATGAGTCCTTGTATAACGGCCGGAATCGCCTAGGCAGCCACTCGAAAAGGACGGTAAAAATGGCGAATGTCCGCTAAGGCGGGTGAGAAGCTCGGCGTTGCGAAGACACCGCACCTCGCACGCGAGCTCAATGCCTTCGACGCGACGCTCATCGTCATGGGCGGTATCGTCGGCACGGGCATTTTCGTCAACCCGTCCGTCGTCGCGCAACGCGCGCATACCACCCCGCTGATCCTCTTCGCATGGATTGCTGGCGGAATCATCGCGCTATTCGGAGGATTCGTCTTCGCGGAACTCGCCGCGCGCCGGCCGCAAGTCGGCGGGCTCTATGCGTACATGCGCGACGCGTTCGCTCCGATCGTCGCGTTCGGGTACGGTTGGACCGCGTTGCTCGTGTCACAAAGCGGCGGTATGGCGCTAGCTGCGATTACCTTCGCGCTGTACTTCAACCCGCTGGCTGCATGGCACGTACCCGCGATCTTTTCGGCCGTCGGCGTGCTTATGATCTTCAGCGTAATCAATTGTTTCGGCGTGAAAGAAGGTGGCATCACGCAGAACCTGTTCATGGTCCTCAAGATCGTCGTGATCGTCGCACTGATCGTGGCCGGAACGATCGTCGCGCCGAGCGGCGGCGTGGCGCTAGCGGTGCGGCCTGCGGCAGGTTTGGGAATTCTTGCCATGCTTGGGTCGGCACTGATCCCCGTGCTCTACGCATACGACGGCTGGCAGACCGCGAGCTTCATGAGCGGCGAGCTCAAAGATCCGCGCCGCACGCTCTCGCACGGTCTCGTCTGGGGCGTACTGGGCGTGATCGTGCTCTACATCGCGGTCACCATCGTGTGCTTGCGCGTACTGGGCCCCGTACAACTCGCAGCATCGTCGGCGCCGGCAAACGATATCATGCACATGGCCGGCCCCGTATGGGAATGGATCATCGCCGTCGGCGTCGGTCTCTCGTCGCTCGGTTTTCTCAGTAACCAGATCCTGACGTCGCCTCGCATTTATTACGCGATGGCCGAGGACGGAGATTTCTTCGCGAGCCTTGCATGGCTGCATCCCAAAACGAACGCGCCCATCATGGCGATCGTGCTGCAGGGCGCCGTCGCGATCGCAATCACGCTGATCGCGACCGCGTTCGAGGCGCTTCGCGAGGGATACCAGTCCATTCTCGACGGCGTCACGGCGATCGACTTTACCTTCTTCGCGTTGGCCGCGCTCGCGGTATTCGTCTTTCGCAAGCGCGACCGAACGGACAAAGAGATTGCCGTCGAAGTGCCGGGCCATCCGTATACGACAGCGATCTTCGGCCTCGTCTGCGCGGGCGTCGTATGCTATTCTGCGATCGCGTTCCCCAGAGATACGCTGCCGTGCATCGCCATTCTCGTCAGCGGGGTACCCGTCTATTGGTTGTGGCGTCGGTATAAGTCGCGCGACGCCCGAGCCTGAAACCGAACGGTCACGAAGCCCGCGCGGCGTATCGAAAGTTGCTAGTACAGAATCGCAACCTTAGGGAGACTCGCCAGGGACTGCGATCGTAAGTCGCGCTCCGCCGAGGTGTGAATCGGTCACGTCGACGCGTCCCCCGGCTCGCTCAACGATCGCGCGTACTATGCTCAAACCAACTCCTCTGCCTCGCACGCATTTCGCACCCCTTGCGCGCTGGCCATAGGAAAAGACTCGTTGTCGATCTTCGACGGCGATTCCGCAACCGTTGTCGTCAACGTGAACGCAGATAAGCCCGTCGGTGTGGCTGGTGGAGATAGCGACGACTCCGCCTTGACCGGAGTATTTGATTGCGTTTTCGATCACGTTCAAGAGCGCATGCATGCACGAGTCAGCGTCAACACGAACGCGCGCATCGACCGGAGAACACAACGTCAGCGTAGTGCCACTGTCGTGTGCAATGGGAGCGAGAGCGTCGAGCGCGGAGTCGATCACCGTCCCCAGGTCGCTAACGCCGCGGGCGGCCGGAACGTGCAGATCGAGCATCGAGAAATCCAACATGCCGTCGACGAGCCGCGCGAGGCGCAGCGCTTCGCGCCGAGCGGTTTCGAGAAAGCGACGCGACGTATCGACATCGACGTCACCGTCGAGCAACGTTTCGATGTAACCGCGAATTGACGTCAACGGCGTGCGTAGCTCGTGACCGACCGTTGTGAGAAATTCGTACCGCTCCCGTTCGCGTGCGCCGCGCTCCAGTGCCGAAGCGCGCGTTGCATCGAACGCATCGAGGTCGGCGACAGAGTTTATAGGCCACCATCCCGACTCGAAACCGTGAATCGTCTGCACCATCGGCGGTAGCTTTGCTTCTTCTTCGATCTTCGCGCGTAGGCGGCGAACGTGAACGTCGCTGTGCGTTCGTCGCCGTCGAAATCAAAGCCCCAGACGCGTTCGAGCAGTCGTTCACGGGAGAGCGCAATCCCGACATTGCTTGCGAGTTCGAGCAGTAATGCAAATTCGCGCGGTTTCAACCGAACGTCGACGCCGTCGACACGCGCTTCCCGCGCCGCTTCGTCGATCTCGAGACGTCCAAACTGCAGCAGCGCCGGCGGCGCATCGACGGGCGTTCCGCTACGTCGGAGCACAGCACGCACCCGCGCGATCACTTCACGCGGCGAGAACGGCTTGTAGACGTCGACACTTTTGAGAGCGGCTGGAGACCCATCCGAGACGAATAGCAATCGCCTTTAGGTAAAGGCCGATAAATCGAAGAACCTGAGAACACGGAAGTCCATATAGCCGTTGTCCCGGACATATATTCGCCGATCGGTAGGCCGCTAACGTACGTCTTGCCTTGTCGGTGAAACGCAGAAGAAAGATGCAATTCAAGATTCGGCAGAGAGACGAACGTGGACCACGCACCGTGCGCCGTGGCGATATATTTTTGCATTATGCAGCAGAACACCCAGTATCGCGGCAAAGTGTGTTATACTGTTTGTACAGCGACTTTAGGCGACAATGAACACGCTGCCCACCGTTACTGCCGCGCAAGAAGCGGTGACACGGTTCTCGGGCAGCTTTTTATTGGTGGACTTCTTGATCTTCGACGAAGCCGTTGCAATTAAGGAATATAATGTTTTCACGAATAGTGACGATGCGTCTCAAGCCGAACCACGTTACCGACCTCATCAAAGTAATTGACGACAAAATTCTCCCACTGCTCCGCAAGCAAGAAGGCTTCAAGGACGCGGTGTTCTTTGCTGACGCAAGTGGTACCCAAGCGACGGCCATAAGTCTGTGGGACCGCAAAGAAAACGCGGAAACCTATGGCAACAAGACGTATCCGCAAGTGCTCGAGTCGCTGATGTCTCTGCTTGAGGGTCCCCCGCAAGTCAAGCCCTTGAATGTTATCAATTCAACGTTCCACAACGTTACCGCGGCAGTCTGAGAGCAACTGCGACAACGCAAAGAGCCAGACCGTATAGCGTCTGGCTCTTTTCTGTCGCGTTATGCTCTCTATGAAGTCGACTGAGGAAGTATAACGAGTGCGCATGCTCCTGACCTGCGTTGTTTCGCAGGCGTAGCGGAGCGTATGCGTGGTCGCGATGCTACCTACTACCTAGTCCATTCGATGGGTTATACGAATGCGTTTGCTGATGCCGATCGTGACGCAGCAGGACGGTTTGGCGCGGCCGCGCGCGTTGCAGGAATTGGCACGATCGCCTATCTCGGCGGCCTCGGCCGCGGAAGTTCGATTTTACTGTTTTCCGATCGGGTTAATTGACTCCGCCGACCGCAATACCGAAAGGGCTTTGTAAGAGAACTACTCCTGATAGTGCCGTGTAGCCTCAAGCTATGCCACGGATAGGTCAAAAGGTAATGCGATTTGGAGCCCGCGTGCGAACTCCTCGGGAGTGCGGTTCCAACTGCTTTGTGCGCCGAGTCCCGTTGTACTTCGGCGCGCCACCACTCAATGATGGGACGAGCGCCAGTAAGTGAGGCAAAGCGTTTTTGATCGACGATTCGTCTCTTAAGCGCCCGCTGCACCATCGATAACGGATTCTTTGCGGCTTACCCGCTTGGATGACGTGCAACTGACCTTCTTACGTGCATCCCCAACTGATCCCGCGGATGGGATCGCGATAGAGTGTTGTCGAGCGCTGGCGCCAAAAAGGCGACAAACGGGGCGTTATCAGGACCGAGCCCGGGACGAGTAGACTACGCACGCGTCGTGCGAATCCAAAAGTTCCACTTGGCGCTTCCTCTTCCGCACGGTCGATCACGCATGCGTTATCGGGATAACCCTTGCTTGAAACTTGTGTTAGATTGCAACCGTGGGTCTAACTGCAGACGTTACGGTGCGCTCGTAGTATTTGACGTTAGCTCCGAAGCTTGCTAAGCCATACGCGCAATATCAAGGAGCGGCACATGAGCACGAATGTAAAAAGCGCTGGTTCGGCGATCGGCTCGAAGCTGCCATCGCAAGATGTGCTCCCCTTCCCACCGACACCGTCTGCAAGCATTGCCGGGCGAACGATGCAAGAGTCGGTCTATCGTACGCGTGTTGCCGCTAGCCGGTTGCCGGCAGATGCACCAAACATTCTGATTGTGTTGATCGACGATGCCGGTCCTGGATTGCCGAGCCCGCTCGGAGGAGAAGTGCACACGCCGACGCTCGAGCGAGTCATGAATTCCGGCATTGCGTATAACTGTTTCCATACGACGGCCATGTGTTCGCCGACGCGCGCGTCGCTGTTGACCGGGCGCAACCATCACCACGTGAGCGCGGGCCAAATTGCCGAATTTGCAAACGACTGGGACGGCTACGCTGGGATTCAACCAAAGAGCAGCGCAATGATCCCGGCGGTACTCAAAGACTACGGTTATAGCACAGCCGCGTTTGGAAAGTGGCACAACACACCCGCGGACCAAACGACCGCCGCAGGACCCTTTGAGTATTGGCCGACCGGCTACGGATTCGAATATTTCTACGGCTTTCTCGCCGGCGAAGCGTCGCAGTATGAGCCCAGCCTCGTTCGTAACACCACGTTAGTCGAACCACCGAAGACGCCCGCCGAAGGTTATCATCTCAGCGAGGACCTGGCAGACGACGCGATCGATTGGCTCCAAAAACACAAGGCATTCCAGCCGGAGAAGCCCTTCTTCATGTACTGGGCGACCGGTGCGGTTCACGGTCCGCATCACGTTGCCAAAGAGTGGGCTGATAAATACAAAGGCAAATTCGACGCGGGTTGGGATGCGTATCGGGAGCGCGTCTATAACCGTGCAAAAGCCTTGGGTTGGATTCCGCCGGAGGCGCAACTCACGCCTCGCCATCCAACGATGGCTGCCTGGGACAGCATCCCGGAAAATGAGCGGCCATTTCAACGCCGCTTGATGGAAGTGTTCGCGGGCTTCGGCGAGCACGCGGACACGCAAGCCGGTCGCGTCCTTGACGAGATCGAGCGTCTCGGTTACGGCGAGAACACGTTGGTGTTCTACATTTGGGGCGATAACGGATCGTCCGCTGAGGGACAGAACGGGACGATAAGCGAGCTTCTGGCGCAGAACAGCATCCCAACCACGATTGAGCAGCATATCGCCGCGCTGAACGAACTCGGCGGTCTTGACGCATTGGGTTCGCCCAAAACGGACAACATGTATCACTCCGGCTGGGCGTGGGCGGGGAGCACGCCGTATCAAGCCACGAAACTCGTCGCGTCGCACTTCGGCGGCACTCGCAATCCGATGGCAATCAGTTGGCCGGCAAAGATTGCACCCGACGCAACGCCGCGCGCGCAGTTTCATCACGTAAACGACGTCGTTCCAACCATTTATGAAGTGCTGGGCATTACGCCGCCGAGCGTCGTGGACGGCATTCCGCAGGACCGCATCGACGGCGTAAGCTTCGCGTACTACATTCGACGATGCGAACGCCCCGGGTCGTCTATTGACGCAGTATTTCGAAATCATGGGTAGCCGCGGTATCTATCACGACGGCTGGTTCGCGTCGGCTTTCGGGCCGCGGATCCCGTGGGCCACGGGCGCGCCGAAGGGCATTGCTGAGTGGACGCCGGATAGCGACAAGTGGGAACTCTATAACCTTCAAGAGGACTGGTCACAGGCAAACGATCTCGCTGCGAAACTCCCGGAGAAGCTCGCGCAAATGAAGGAGCTATTCGCGATTGAATTTGCGCGCAACAACGGATTTCCAGTCGGCGGCGGCTTATGGGTGATGCTACACCCCGAGGATAAGGTAGCGACGCCGTACACGCAATGGACGTTCCCCGGCCGCATTACGCGGATGCCGGAATTCGCCGCTCCAGCAATCGGTACTAGGCCGAACCTTGTTACAATCGATGCCGAGATTCCAACGGAAGCAAGCGGTGTGCTCTATTCGCTTGGGGGTTTCTCCGGCGGGCTGGCATGTTACGTGAAAGATGGCGTTCTTTCGTACGAATACAATTTGTTCGAAATTGCGCGAACGCATATCAAGGCTAAAGCAAAACTGCCGGCCGGGAAAGTAAAGATCGAGGTCGAGACGGTGTACGCGGGCGTCGCGAAACCCGGGGGCCCGCTGACCGTTACGCTACGAGTCAACGACACCGTGGTCGCGCAAGGCCAGGTGCCGATCTCGACACCGCTCGTATTTACGGCCAATGGATGCCTAAATATCGGAGAAAACCTTGGTTCTCCAGTGTCGGTAGAGTATTACGATGAGGCTCCCTTTAGATTTAATGGCGACATCGACAACGTTCACGTCAAATATCTTGAAACTGCAAGCGTCCCCAAGGCCCGAGTGATAACCGACGAGGGGGATGCTGGAAGGACTGAAGTGATCGCCGAGGCCGCTTTATGATGCGTCAGCGATAAACGTGGCACCGTATTTCTTATGCAAAAGTGGGTTGCGGCATCGCAACCCACTTCTTCGGCTGTGTCCAATCGGTGTTTATGGATGAACTGTAGCTTCACATCATGCTACGGATAGATCGAGAGGTAATGCGATTTGGACCGCGCGTGCGAACTCCTCCCGAGTACGGTTTCCGAGTGCTTGGTGCGGCCGAGTCCGGTTGTAATCGAGCCGCCACGATTCAACGATACTTCGAGCGTGAGTAAGTGAAGCAAACTCGTTTTCGTTCAAGCATTCGTCGCGGAAGCGCCCGTTGAACGATTCGACGAACGCATTCTGTGTTGGCTTACCGGGTTGGATGAAATGCAACCGAACCTTCCTATCGCGCGCCCAACACGCCATCGCGAGACTCGTCAGTTCGGTTCCGTTGTCCATTACAATGGTCCGCGGGAAGCCGCGAGTTGCGCCGATCGCATCGAGAACTCGCGCAACGCGTCGACCTGAGAGTGACGTATCGACCTCGATGGCGAGACATTCGCGAGTGTAATCGTCTACGATGTTGAGCGCCCTGATACGCCGGCCACTTTCCAGGCTGTCATGAACAAAGAAGAGTGATAATATTTACGAGCCAGCCATCGCGGCGAAGCAGCACAGCAAGCCGCCGAAAACCGAACCGGCGTCGCTCCGCCGCCAGTTCCTCGAGACGAGAGCGCAGTGCACCATCGTCTTTCGGAATCCGTACGTAACGAATCATTCGCCGATTTGCGAAAACGTATCGGCAGGCTTAAATCCGCGTCCGGCACGAGCAATTGTTAGCCGCATGTGGCGCGGGCAAGTGACAATACCTCTGAAACGAACATCGCTCCGCACCGCGACGCTTAATCGAAAGTGCGCATAAACGTCAGAGCTCATTACGCGTGCTTGTCGCTTGGCTCACGAACGCCGACACGCCATCGCGAGCGGCGCGCGTCTTGAGAACGGCTACGAATTCGCTCCTGTCGTGTCGTGGCGAACAGTAATCTCGTGGGAGGTTTCGATCGATGGCGTTTCAGCGGCTTCGTCGGGCGGAGCTAGCCGATCAAGTGCAACACGAATTACTCCAGCTATCGGCACTGCCACGATCATTCCGACCACTCCAAACGCCTCAGCGCCAAGGAGGATCGAAGCGAAAATGACCAGCGGAGACACGCCAACACTCTTGCCGACTACGATGGGCGCTAAGACTCGGCCCTGCACCTCGAATACGACGACGAAAAGCGCAAGGATGATCAGCGCTTTAATCGGCCCGACAGTAAAAAGCGCAATAAGGAACGTCGGAATACCCCCAATCAACTCACCGACTATAGGAACGACGCTCGCGAAGCCCGCAAATACGCCGAGCAACGTCGCGTAACGGACGCCCACGATCAACAAGATCAACGTTACGGCAATTCCAACGATGATTGCGAGGAGCACCTGACCCCGGACGAATCCGCTGATCACACCGTCGACGTCGTCGATGAAGCCGCTCGCCGCCGGCCTGGCGCTGCGCGGAACGATTCGCAAAAACGTAGCGCGTATGTGGTCAGCTTCGATGATGAAGAAAAATGCGAGCGCCAGCATTACAAAACCGTCGACGACGAGCGTTGCCGTCCCGCGCAGCATGTCGAGGGCCTGCACGCCGAGACTCGCGGCGAACATGCTTGCAATCGTTCCTAAGCGAGTCGCGTTCTGTACAATAAGCGTGCGCACTTCGAGCGGCAAGTGCGCGAAGATTTGGCTCGTTCCAGGATGCGCGACCTGGCTTTCCATACTATGCAATGCCACCGGGAGCGCCCGTGAAAGCTGGAGCGCCTCAGCGGCGACCGCCGGCGCCAAATAGGTAACCGCGAGCGCGATCGCAGCAAGCGCGAAAACATACACGACGATTACAGCAAGCGCTCGGGGCATCCGCGCGCTCAGCCGGCGCACCGCTGGAAAGATCACGTAGGCAAATAGAACGGCGATGATCATCGTCGTGAAAACGTTTTGAACATGTTCGATAACCGCTCCAACCATCCACGCCAACACGCCGACACCGATTGCCAGCGCAACCAGAACAAGAGCGTGAAGCGGTCGCTGGATCATGGTGTGGTAAGTCCTTCTGTGCAGACTCTGTTCTCGCTCGCGAAGCGTTCCTTTACGCCCAAAGCATAGTAAACCAATTCTTCCCTATTCGTTCGCTGAACGAATAGGCAAGCGACCAAAGGTCTATCTGTATTGCATTTTGGGTAAACTACAGCTCCCATGAAGAACGGCGACTAGCATGAAAACCGCGGTAACAAAGTTCATGGCTGTCGTAACTACCGCTCTGTACGCAACGGTGGTTTTGTTGACAGCGCGGGCGCAGGTCCCAACAAAAAGCCCTCCACCGACCGTTCTTCCCTTGGCTACGTCGTCTTCGGCCGTTACAACCGCATGGGCCGCATTCTCGCGCACGTGGGCGAATATCACCGCCTACAGCGCGACCGTCACCTTTTTCGAGCGGAAGGGAACAGAAGTGCAAAATGCGGTATTCGACTACAGCTTTCATAAACCGTCGACTGCGACGGTACACTATGATACGGGCCCAAACGCAGGTGTGACCGCCGTGTGGAACGGCGCTAACTCCGTCGTCGCCCACCGCGGTTCCGGCTTGACGGCGCTCTTTAAGAAAACGTTCGCACTACACGATCCCGCTGTGACGACAATCCGTGGTTCATCAATCGATCAACTAAGCTTTGCCGCTATTCTCGCCCACGCACAAAATACACCAGGGGCGATTTCCCAGAGTACTGGCCCCGTAATCGACGGTGTCGCTACAGATGCTGTAACGCTCATTCCGAACACTTCCGGCACCGACGCCGCCTTGACGCGGGAAATCATCGATATCTCGACGACGACGAATCTTCCAATACGCGTTCTCGGATATGAAGGGGAAACGCTCGTGCGTCAAATCGATCTCTCGAACATCAAAGTTGAAAACTAGCGACATTAGCGCAATCGCGCCCCGGTTTTGCGTGCATTACTGGTTGTGGAATTACGGTTTTACATACGCCGAGGGCTCCCTTGCGAACAACGCCGTAGGCGCCTGCGGACGTTTAAAAAACGATCGTAGTTGATCGTAAAGAATCGACGGTTGGCCCCAAAAGTGAGCACTATACGCACTTTTGCGTTTGTACGGAAGCGGCGGTGTATAATGATTGTGGGTGTTGCTTCGCCTTCGAGCGTCGACCAGCCCGAGATTGGCCTAGGTTCTATGGAACGAGAAGAAGCGGAAGCGCTGGAAGATGCTCTTGCCGGTTTGGAAAATGAGGGTGGCGCAACTGCGAAACAAACGCTCGGCGATCCACTCCCGCTGGAGAATGCGCCAGCGCGCTTTCGTCAAGAAAAGCCTGCGTTCAACGCCGCGAATACTGCCTAGTTGACGCCCCCATCCAGCCCACTCCAGTTTTGCGAACCTCCGACAATATCCGAGTATGAGACGCGTTGCGTGGCGCCCGGTGCTCCTCGCGACTTGCGCCCTTGCAGCGCTGGTTCAGCTCGCGAGCGTGGTCGAGGCAACCGGAATGAGAATCGTTGCCGATCCGAACGGACGCGTTATTCCGTTTTCAAAGCGGTCATTCACCCCTTCGGTGTACAGAGATTCCTCCAAAAGAAGCTTACTGTTGTACTGCAACCGTCAAGAATTCCGTGGAGCTTCTGCCACGGCACTTTTGTAGCGCTCTAGCTTCTGCTTTTTGCCTCACGTATTGCATCGCGCCGCGGCGCCGATGTGCCGTAGATGCAACTGCTCTCCCTGTGGCTTGCCCTCTTTGTTCGTACGGGCGGCCTACTCGGCTTCGCGGGCTCAGCGTTTGGGTGTAAGTCCTAGTGACCATCTGCGTGAGCACAATTGCGCCATTGTCGGTGGCATTGTTGACGGCGTTCGCAAGCGCCTCGGCGGCCGCTTTGCGATCTCCTCGCATCGCGCAATGGCTTTGTTAAGCCTTCCTCTTGATCATTACCGTGGTCTCTTTCGTTGGGATTGCTGGAGTCGTGCCGCTACGGGTACATTACCCTTGCTTTCGTGGAGGGGATGCGGGGACTAGCCCAACCAATAGCGCGGTTTTCCGCTACGACTCCCAAGCTGGTATCAGGCGGAACCCAATCGCCGCGAAATGCGCGGCCGCGCCGGCGATGACGAACACGTGGAACATCTCGTGGAATCCGAAACGCCCTGGTGCGAAGTCGAACGATCGCGTTGCATAGATTGCTCCGCCTAGCGAGTACAGCACTCCACCCAAAACGAAAAGCGCGATCGCCGGATGGGACAGTGTCGCGGCCAATTTGAAAAATGGAATGATTGCAACCCAGCCGAGCGCGACGTAGAACGCGGTCGACAGTATTCTTGGTGCATCGAGGAACCACATCGTCTGCGCAATACCGAGCGCAGCAAGGAACCAAACGGACGAGATGGTCGCGATGCGCCATGCTCCGTCAAGCCCGAAGTACAACACTGGCGTGTAGGTCCCAGCAATCAGCGCATAGATGGACGCATGGTCGATGCGCCGGAACACGGCGTTCCGACGCGGTCCGGCCCCTCCTATCCAGTGATAGAGCGCGCTCGCTCCGAACGCGACGAGCAAGCAAAAACCGTAGACACTCATGACAGCGAGGGTCTGAATATGTTCGTGGAAGCGCGCGAACAGGTAGCTGACACCGATCAAGGCCAGAACGAATCCGATCGAGTGTGGCCAGGGGTTGACGGGTTCCTTCAGCACGGCTAGCTTCGCGGCATTAGACTGGAACTAACAACGTTCGAGCCCTTTAATCCGGTCTCCAACCTCCATTATCTTAATCACGGTCCCTCGTATATTGTCGCGGAGCGATTCGGATTCGACTTCGCAGACTCGCTCAGGATCTATTCGCGGTGTGCCGTCAGCATACGGTTCTCGCGGCGCCAAATGATAATCAATAGCGTCCTTATCGGCAACTAGTCCATTGTAAGAATCATACAGCCTGGTAAGCTCTTTGCGTAATGCGCGCGACTCATCGTTCATAAGGGGCCCCTCCTATTAGAGCCTTTTCGGAAAGCGTACCGTTTACGCGTTTGCTGGTCGACCGTGTATCCGTATTCGCACGTGGCGTCAGCGATTGTCTCGAAGACCTCGAAGATATGATAGAGATAGGCAACTTCACATAATTGGTAGAGACTGGGTTTCAGACCGACGACGCGTACGATTCCCAAACCGTTTTGGCGCAATCGCTTCCTAAGCTTCACGGCGAAACATGTCAAGGCCGTTGCGTCGATAATCGCGATATCACAGATCGGGATCGCCTCAAGGGCAGCGACCAGTTCCTCTCGGCGCGCAAGATCGTATTCGCCCTGCAAAGCGATGATGTGAACTCGCGATGAACCGTATCCGCGTGAGGGAAAGCGGCCAAATGCAGTTTAGCGCTACGCCCGGGGTTGTTCCCTAATGCAGAAGAGCCCGTCTAGGCGGCAAATTGAAAACAGCTTACAAATAAATCTGTTGACATTGACGATTCGCAATGGCGCAGCGCCGAGATCGCGCCGTAGGACTGCAAACCGGGCAAAGACGCCGATAATGCCGGCGTCGATGAATCGGGTCTGCCCGAGATCGATCGTGATCGCCGGACATGCAACGCATGACGCAAACGTCGCGGCGAGTTGGCGCTTATTGTAGATATCGAATTCACCGGAGAGGCCCAAGCACATGTCTGAGCCACTCTCCCGTACAGCGCGATGCACACTGCCATGCATCATGTCAATGAAGTCGACGAGGTGTACGACGGATTTGTGGAATGCGGCGTCCGAATCGTTTATACCGCTGGCTCCGCGACCCAATCCGGTGCGCGCCGGAACGATATCGCGTGCGTGCTGCAGCGGAATGATGCGGGCCCCTGCGCGGGTTAATAATTGCAAACGTAAGCTCCCGTCTGTTGTGCGAAATACAGTCTACCTCCAAGACGAAGGTTATCTCTGTGCGGTTTTAGGCAAGGAAAGGCCGAGCGTGCTCAATAAGCCGTTAGAGAAATTTCTAGGAGCGTATTTTCTGCGTGTCAACGAAAGGCCGGAGGCGGGCCGCATTACCCGCGCGGCGGAGCAAGCTCACCCTCGAAGAAATCCAAGGCAACGCAATCCTGCAGCACCTTAGCGACAGCGGGATTGCGGAAATCGCGCGAGTCGGTGAGCTGCTAGATATGCCGGCTCGCTTTGCAATCTATCGCGCCGGAGAACCGATCGTTGAGGTGTTTTTCCCCATCGATTGCGTGCTCTCTGTAGTTACGCGCATGAAGGCCGGCGGAGAGATCGAAGTGGGCACGATCGGACGGGAGGGCACTTCCGGCATCCCACTACTTATGGATGGTACAACGACAGCAAATGACAGCTATTGTCAAGTCCCTGGGCGCGCCATCAGGATGCCGGCGGAGCATTTTCATCATCTGAGAACGACCGACAAGCGCTTTAGTGCGTTGCTGAATCGCTATTTACAGGCGTATGTCAACTTTCTCGGACAACTTACGGGCTGCAATCGGTTACACAGCGTATACGAGCGATGCGCCCGCTGGCTGCTGTTGTCCCACGATCGTGTCGGTCGCAACGAGATTTTGTTGACACACGAATATCTCGCGATGATGTTGGGCAGCCGCCGTTCCGGGGTGACGATAGCCCTCGCCGCGCTGCAGCGCGCTGGATATATTCACTACGCTCACGGATGTATAACGATTCAGGATCGACCGGGCCTCGAGGAAACGACCTGTGAATGCTATGCGGTCGCGAGAGACCAATTCACGGGCTTCCTTCGCGGCGCAGCAATTCCAAAGCAGCCCAGAGAGCGGGTTAACAATTAGCTTTCTGCCGTAAGAGCCGCGCGCGCACTCTTTGTCTAAAACCGCGCAGATACAGGGTTCGGCATCCGTTAGACTAAGTGCGATATGGAGCGAAACGGCAGAATCCATCCCTCGGATCCGGGCCCTGATGAAGACAGCGACGACCCGATCTTTCCCGACGACATGCGACGCGATGGCGTTGAAGATACGGAAGACGACACGGACAACGGACGCCTCAATGAAAATCGGGCACCTTTTAAAGCGAGGATGGACGTGCATTTCACGCCCTAACACGTTGCGTTACCATCCTAGTCTCGTTTCCAACTGCCGGCTCTAGAGAGTTGCTGCTGTGGTAACATCGTGCCGAATGGTGCGCGCTTTATCCCTCTCGGCGGTGAAGAAAGGATCGTCGAAGAGAATTCTCTGACCTCTATGTCGGAGAGGTTCGCGTACTCCTCGTGCGCTCGCATGGCCGGATGTATGGCATTGGGACGCATGTGCACGCGCCAATACGTAGATCTTGCCGATGGCCAGCGTTATCTAAGCCACAATGAAGAGCCTACAATTCCGACTCCAAGCTCGGTAGGGCGATCGTAAATCTCGCGCCGCCGAGATGCGAGTCTCCGACCTCGACGCGGCCGCCCGCGCGTTCGACGATTGCGCGCACGATACTCAAACCGACGCCTTTCCCGCGGCTGCCTTCCGGCACCCGCGCGCCTTGACCGTACGAAAAGATCCGCTCGCGATCGCCATTGGCGACGCCCGAAGCGTTATCGTCGACGTGCACGCAAATAGTCCCATCCTGTCGGCTCGTGCAGATTTCAACGACGCCGCTTGCACCTGCAGATTTTATTGCGTTCTCCATCACGTTCAACAGCACGTGCATGCACGAGTCGGCGTCCACGCGCACGCACGCCGCGATCAATGACGCCTGCCTTAACGTCACGCCGTTCTCGATGGCGATTGGAGCAAGGCCCTCGAGCAGGGCATGGACTGCGGCGCCAAGATCGGTGACGCGTGTCGCCGGTACGTGCAAATCGAGCATCGAAAAGTCGAGCATTCCTTCAACAAGCCGCGTAAGACGTAACGCTTCCCGGCGCGCGGTTTGCAAAAACCGTCCCGTTTCCGATGCCATCGTGCGGAAATGCGTTCGAGCGCGGCTCGCGCATCGATTGCGCCGAACGCCGCGCCGCCTCGCGTCGGCGAGAGCATAGCGACTGCAAACTGTGGGATTCGGAGACATCGTTTCAACGACGTTGTAAGGCGGCAAGTCGAAGGTCGAAGGCGTAAACAGGATATCGAATGCGTTCCCCTGCGCGATCGTACGCATTGGCTACCTGATGTGCTAGCGGTGTTCGGTCGAGCAACTCGCAGACACAGTCAATCGGGCTCTTGCCATGGAGCGCACCGTGAGGGCGATCCCAGTTGTAATAGTGCTGCCATTGATCAAGAAGTTCGTCGAGGTTCGGCGACGCGATATCTACGGCAGCCCAGAACTCGTGAAGATCGGTCTTTTGCGAGCGCTCTACCTTTCCGTTCAGGTGCGGCGAGCGAGGCTTATTGGGGTGAAATTTAATGTGTAGATCCATCAGCCGCCGTTGCACTTTTTCTGTGAAGAATTCACGACCGCGGTCCGTTTGAATCCGCTGGATCGGGAACGGCATCTCTTCAATCACGCGATCAAGGAAGTCCAACGTATTGGCAGCCGTGCGCCTCGAATACACTGCTAGAACACGGCACCTGCTGCAATCGTCCACTGCCGTATACTGATAGACGCCCGGAGCGATCTTGCAAGTATCCATCTGGATTCGATCACCGGGTATCGGTCGGCTGTATCTTGCAACCGTTTTGCGGTTTGGAAGCGAGCGTTGCAGCGGCGGTACATCGTGCCCTTCGAAAACCTCATGAATGGTCGCGAGGGAAAGTCGAATACCGTGATTGCGACGCAGCTCGCTTTGCAGCCGTCGCGCTCCCATACGACGCTCTTTGCGCAGCGTCAGCAACAGCGCGACCACTTCCGCCGTTCGCTTGAGTGTCGGCGAACGCTTCGGCCTGCGGCTTTGACTTCGTAGGCCATCGATCCCCAGGGCCGCGTATCGGCGCACCCATTTTGCGAAGCGTGGGCCGCGATATCCCCGTCTTGAGGCACGCTATGCCGGCGTCTCCGATCTCTTCAAAGAGCTTCACCCATCGCAGTCTCTTGCGCTGTTCCGAATCCACGGGCGCTTTTTTCACTGCCGTTGAAAGAATGTCCCCGAAACACACAAATTAAGCTTTGCTGCCATTCTCGCTCACGCACACGATACACCGGGGACAATTTCCGAAGGTACGGGTGCCGTAATCGACGGTGTCGCTACTGACGCTGTAACGCTTATTCCGAACTCCTCCGGCACCGACACGCTTTGACGCGCGAAATCCTCGATATTTCAACGACGACCAATCTTCCAATACGCGCTCTCGGATATGAAGGGGAAACGCTCGTGCGCCAGATCGATTTCTCGAACATCAAACTCCAAAGTTAGCGCTGAACTCGCTCATCATCACGCAGGTGCATTGCGGCTGGGTCGCACCTCCGCAATGAAGATCGTTTTTCCGGCTTCATGGGGCGCACCCTCGACGAGGTTGCATCAACGGTGCATGACCGTGACACTCTACGGTGCGCAATCGGATCGTCGAGGTCCGTCGTGCTAGACTTCGATGCCTGCACCGTGCCCGAATATCGGCGTCAATCAGCGAGTCTCGTCAATGCCGAGCCTTTGTGCATCGCAATGTGATCGGTCTTATCACTTTTGATCTCGTATTGCGGTTCATCGTCGCTCGCATGAACCGTGTAACCTTTGAATTGGATTTCCGATGTGATGACTTTAACGATCCTGCCGCATACGCGGCCGGCTTCCGAATTCCAACTCACGTGATCACCCTTGCGAAATCGCCGGATCGTCACCTTACTCCGCTTCCTTCATTCATCGACTCGATGTTGCCCATTGTATCAGCTTGTTATATCTCTGCAATGGCTGCCGCCTCGGGAGCCATCCGTCACGTCGGCTCCGGTACCGCTTTCGGTTCGCGTGTTACAGGCCTAGCGCAGTTTTGCTTATGAACGGCGCTGCCTTGAAAGATCGCATGCGACATCTCGGTACAACGTGCGGGTAGCCTGAGCTAATATTTCGAGCACGCGGAAGAGACCGTCGCCAGAGATCGTAATTGCCTGCCATTCAACAGCGGCATGTCGATGGACGAGCGCGTACGTATCATTGCCGACATCATAGATCGCGAATTCGTTCGATTCCGCAATCAGCGTGGCATGCTCGAGGTCTTGGGCATTTATTGCAGTTACGAGTTTCAAGAGGCTCTCCAATGTAGCTTCGATGCAGCGACTCGTGGTAAAGATGTGAAGCGTCCTAAGTACCGCGATAAGTCACAAGCAGCGCAGATCAACAATCGTCCCCAACATTTTTTTCACGTAGATACGTTCCATCGGGACTGGGAACGTCCACGATGTTGCTGGAGGCCCGGCGGAGCGCCTGGGTCGTTAAATCCAGGCGATACGACGCAACGGGACGATCGTGGTGCGCAGGCTCACGCGAAATCCGAGCGAGACGCGCCATCGTTGTGCATCAGACCAATGACAAAGGCCTTGTCGAATTCAGACACATCTGCAAATAGTTATTGAAGGCCGAGCTGCCTGGGTCTTTCCCTCCATAATGCACCACGCAGCGGTTCCTCGCCGACTCAAAAGAACGATGAACGTTTCATAACCAAGAAGAAAGACATCTGATGCTCCCCTCAGCGGGCAAGTTCCGGCTCTTCCGCTCTATGGTCCCTGGCATCATTTCGGCCGCATCCGATAATGATCCGACAACCGTCGCGTCGCTGGCGGTTATCGGATCGACGACAGTCTACGGGCTGGGCTGGCTCGTATTGCTTGCAATCCCTATGCTGGCTGCGGTACAAGCTATTAGTTCCCAGGTGGGCGTCGTCGCTAAAGGCAGCGGTCTTGAGGATATCGTTCGAGAGCGTTACGGAACAATCAGTGCCTTTGTCGTGCTGCTAGCGGTCCTCGTGGTGAACATCCTCACATTTTCGGCCGATCTCGAAGGGGGCGGCGCGGCGCTCCAGTTGTTGACAAGTCTGCCTTACCAGTGGTGGATCGTTCCATTGGCCGGGCTAAGTGCCGCGCTGCTTATCTGGGTCAATTATGCGCGCATTCAGTCGATCCTCATCTACGTTCCGCTGGCATTTTTTGCCTACATCGCAGCTGCGCTCTTGGCGCGTCCGGACTGGCACCGCATACTTGTTGACTCGTTCGTCCCGCATTTCGAAAGATCAGGGGCGTACACGGCCGGCGCCATCGCGCTCTTAGGCACGACGTTGACTGCATATGCGTATGTCTGGCAAGGCATTGAGATTGCAGAGGAGCGGCCCCCGCTGCGCCGGCTGGGCTTGGTTCAGATCGATTCAACGGTCGGAGCGATCGCGGCCGGGATCACGTTTTGGTTCATCGTCATCGCGACGGGCGCGACATTAGGCGTCCATCATCGGACGGTCGAAACGGCGCAGCAGGCCGCATTCGCGCTTACCCCATTCGCCGGTCGATTTGCTTCGGCGCTCTTTGGGATCGGACTGCTCGGCTCGGCACTCCTGGCGCTCCCGGTCTTGCTCGCAACCTCGGCATACGTCGTCGCCGAGATGTTCCGATGGGTCGGCCAACTGAATGCGAAGTTCTTTCAAGCTCGCCGATTCTATTTGACGATGATACTCGCCGCCGCGACTGGTACTGGCGTGGCGTTCGCCGGCGTATCGCCGATTCGACTGCTCTTTATCAGCTCTATCGCCGGCGGCATCGCTACACCGATAACTCTCGTCTTCATGCTTTTAGCGGCCGGCGATAGACAAGTGATGCAAGAAATGCCGTTCTCGCCATGGCTCAAAGCCGCCGGTTGGACGACGGCGGCGATCGTAAGCATTGCGGCGGCAGTCTTTCTTCTTAGCACATTCGCACGGTGATCCGCGCGGCAATTCGCGCGAGTTATCTTAGCCGACGGACCGTTGCGCGAAACATGACTCTGTCGGCAATGGAATAGTACAGGTAGATGGCGTCGTTTTCTTCAACCGACGAAGCCGCAAAAGCGATGTCGGTGTCGCTCGTTTCGCCGGAAGGTGGCGGCGTAATGATCGGTTCTTCGCAACGAGCAACGATGCGCGTGTAGGTCTCGTCGAACATGGCCCAGCCAATCCGCCATTTTGCTTCTCTGGTTGCGCCGTTGTAGAACATGACTGGACGACGCGGGTCTGTAATCAGTACGGGTCCCGTGCTCAGGTGCCAGGAATCCCAGCGTTGCGGCCGCGGATCGAAGAATGAATGCCGGACCTGCCATGGCCCGGAAACGGCCTCGGCAGACGCGATCCCGATTTTCGACGCGCCGGCAAACGCGTACTCGAAAAAGAGTCGCCAGGTTCCATCCGCAACTGGGACGATCGTCGCTTCTTTCGGATTTTCGCACTGTGGCCTTGAAGAAAGCGCGACTCCCCGCTTTTCCAAATGTTCAATGTCTGGACCGGCGGCGAGCAGAAGTTGCCCGCGCTTGAATGTCTGGTTCCAGCCGGTGTAATACACGTAGTATGTTGCGTCGACTACTGCCAGCGTCGGGTCTTCGCATCCGTCCTTGTCGTTTTCGTCGGGGCCAGGCGCAATTACCGGCTGGTCATCCATGATGAAACGCAAACCATCGCGGGACACACCATAGTAGATCCGGGCGACTTTCTCGGCTGGAATCGTCGAGCGATTGACGGCTCGTAGTAAGAGCCCGTACTGGGAGCTTTGCCGCCAGACGAACGGGCTGAGGGTGTACATTTCAGCGAGCGGGCTCTTCCGCTCCAGCCCCAACGACTCAATTTCGGCGACTGCAAAACCGCGCGTTTCAGCCTTTACAGAATCGTTCATTGTCGATCTCAAAAATCTTGGATTGACTGTTCGGTGATGAAGCAGGCGGTGATTTTCGCACTGCAGTGTGCCCGTTGCTCTTCCGAAAGAGGTGGCGATAAGCAGATTCATGGAGGTCGTTGATTGCTTTGACAAATCCCGCGTTAGCGGTCGAAGCGCGTTCGCACCGGTGAATCCTTATGAAATTGTAGCCGTGCCGCCAGCGCTTGGCCGTCTGAAAGCGCACAGATTATCGGCGTAGTGAGGGACTATACTGTGTTTTCAAAGGACTTAACGTGGAACTCTTATTGAAACGCGCGTATGAAAGACCCGAGAAGAACGATGGCTTCCGTGTGCTGGTCGACCGGCTTTGGCCGCGCGGGGTCAGTAAAGTGAATTTGCATCTGGATATGTGGGCGAAAGCGGCCTCGCCGAGCACCGCTTTGCGGAAGTGGTTTGGTCATGATCCCGATCGTTGGCGCGAGTTTGGGAGGCGTTATAAAACGGAGCTGCAAGAACCTCATGCGCGCGAGGCAATTACCGCGATCGTCGATTGCGCAAAGCATGCACGGGCGATAACGCTGGTCTACGGTGCAAAAGATACTGAACACAACGAAGCCGTGATCTTGCGTGGCATATTGAAGCGACGATTGGAATACAAAAAAGCAAAAATGAGCGGCGGCAATCATACTTAGCGTACTCGCACCGGTCGACGTCGCAAGAAAAGCCATAGCTTTCGAAATATCTCGCGGACCGGATCGTCATAGGCATCGACGATGCGCTCCTTCCGCGGGAATGATCGCGTTATCGGTAATGTCAATGTACGCGGGGCACACTTCCGTGCAGCACTTTGTGACGTTGCATAACCCAATGCCGGTATCGCCCTTGAGCAGTTCAAGCCGATTTTCGCTATCCATGGGATGGGCGTCGAGACACGATTGACATCGCGCTGATAAAACCGCCAGTCACGGTCAGAACGCGACTTGAACGGCGTAATCGTCTCATTGACGCGATAGTTCCACGAGACGTCAGCGACGAGAGCGCAAATCCGTGGTAACGGTGTTGAACACGGAGAATCATATCCATCGCTTGGGTTGCGGGGTCACTAAATTATACACACCGAAAGTGAGGCGCGAAGTCGCGTTTCTACGATTCAGGTCCTGTCAATACAGCGTAACTGTGTAAAGGCACACATATGTGTGCGGTTTTAGGCGAAACTGAATCGGAGACTGCCGTATAGTAATCAATATGGAAACCGCAACGACGTGGCCGATGTTCATATCACCGCTCCAAGCTCGTCATCAAGTTGCCGAGGGCACGATGGCGTTCGAATTTCAAAAGCCACCGGACTGGACGTTTATCGCGGGACAGTTCATCGACATCACCCTTCCCAATCCATCGGAGACTGACAGCGAAGGCGACAAGCGAGGGTTTTCCATCGCAAGCGCACCGTACGAAAAGACGATAATGATCGCCACGCGTATGCGAGACACGGCGTTTAAGCGAGACCTGAAGTCCGAAGCGTTAGGAAGTGGAGCAAAATTCGAGGGGCCATTTGGCGATCTAACGTTACACGAAAATGCTGCTCGCCCAGCGGTGTTGCTCACCGGTGGGATTGGTGTAACTACGTTTCGCAGCATCGTCTTCCAAGCATCTCACCTGAAGCTGCCGCATCGTATCGTGCTGTTTTACTCTAACCGCCGTCCCGAGGATGCAGCGTTTCTAAACGAGCTACAAGCGTTACAACAAACGAACGCTAACTACACCGTAGTAGCAACCATGACGGACATGAACGACTCCAAGCTTCCTTGGACTGGCGAAACCGGTCAAATCAACGCAGAGCTGTTGGCGAAATACGCCGACGCGACGAAGAACGCGATCTATTATATTACCGGTCCGCCGGGGATGGTGAAGGGCTTGCAAAGTATGCTTGCCGGGACCGGCGTGTCCCGCAATGACGTCCGCGTGGAAGAATATACGGGGTATTAAATGTACGGTAACAGATCGAAGTATTCATCGTCTCCGTTCTTGCCGCCGTCGGCGACTGCGTTCGAATTGTGTACGTTCTGCACTTCGATTGCATCGATCGGGTATTGCACGCGCACGGCGGTCACGCTCACGTTCAGTGCTCTCCGCGGTGCGGCAGAATGCCTGCGAGCACGCTCTTGATGCTCTCCTTGATCACGCCGCCCTCGTCCGGATCGCCCTTGCGCATCGCGGAGAAAAGGTTGTGCGCCTGTTCAAGCGTGATGTGCGGCGGCAGCTGTGCGATATTTGGATCGACGACCGCATCGAAGACCACGGGACGATCGGACGCGAGCGCACGATCCCATGCCGGCGCAATGTCCTCCGACCGCTCGACGCGAATGCCACGCAAACCCAACGAATCGCCGTACTGCGCGTAGTTGAAGACCGGCAAATCCTGCGAGGCTTCGTATTTCGGATTGCCCGACTCGATACGCATCTCCCACGTCACTTGGTTGAGGTCCGAATTGTTTAGTATAAGGATGATCAATCTCGGATCGGACCACGTTTTCCAGTATTTTTTGATCGTCAGCAACGCCGCGTTTCCGTTCATTTGCATCGCGCCATCTCCCGCGCACGCGATAACGACCCGCTCCGGATAGGCAAACTTCGCAGCAATGGCATACGGAACCGCCGAGCCCATCGTCGCCAAACTCCCCGAGAGCGAAGATTTCATGCCGCGCCGCATCTGAATGTTGCGCGCAAACCAGTTCGTCGGGGTACCCGCATCGCCGGTAAGAATCGCATTGTCCGGTAGGCGCTCATTCAATTCCCAAAATACCAGTTGCGGGTTGATGAAATCGCCCTTGACGTGGCAGCGCGCCTCTTCGTCGGCATGCCAGCCCTTCTGACCCTTTTCGATTTTCTCGCGCCACGCGGTGCCGGCTTTCGGTTTAAGCAGTGGTAGAAGCGCGGCAAGCGTATCGCGGCTGTCACCAATCAAATTGACTTCCGTTGGAAAACGCAAGCCCACGTTCCGCGGATCGATGTCGATCTGCACGCCGCGAGCCTGGCCGGGCTTTGGCAAAAATTCCGAGTACGGATAGCACGTTCCAACGAGCAAGAGCGTGTCGCAGTCGTTCATCATGTCATAACTTGGGAGCGTTCCGAGCAAGCCCAGCGTGCCCGTCACGTACGGCAAATCGTCGGGAACGACGTATTTACCGAGCAGCGCTTTTGCGATGCCAGCCCCCAAGCGATCCGCAACAGCGAGGACCTCGTCCGTTGCATTGGCGGCGCCTTGCCCGACCATTAACGCAACGCGCTCTCCGGCGTTGAGGATATCGGCAGCTCGCTGCAGGTCATGCTGCGCCGGGATGATGACGGGTGCGCAGTACCCCACACTGCTGCTCATGTTGTTGTGCGCGTGCGGCGGCTCGGGAACCGCCGGCGTCTCCTGCACATCTTTGGGCACGATCACGCAGGTGACGGCGCGCATGCCTTTTGCCGTGCGCACCGCACGGTCGACGACATGGCGCATCGCCGCGGGGTTTGAAACCGTGTACACGTATTCCGTGACGTCTTGCAGCAGCACTTGCAGGTCAACTTCTTGTTGGTACGATCCGCCTAACGCAGATGTAGCTGCTTGACCGACGATCGCAACCACCGGAACGTGATCCATCTTTGCGTCGTAAAGACCGTTGATCAGATGCACCGCGCCGGGGCCAGAGGTAGCGAGGCAAATACCGGCCTCACCGGTAAATTTTGCGTGCGCGCACGCCATGAACGCTGCCATCTCTTCATGGCGAACCTGAATAAACTGTAGTTTGTCGCCGATGCGGTCGAAGGCACCCATAATGCCATTGATGCCGTCGCCGGGATAACCGTAAATGCGATAGAACCCCCACTCGACCAGACGTTCGAGGAGAAAATCACTAGTCGTCACGTTGGTTCACCTCGTTGTAATGGAATTGATCTGGCAATGAAGCGAATCGGAGCGAAGCAAACCCTCGAAAACCGCGCGATTTAGCGTTACGCGTGGGGTTGTTCCTCAATGCAGAAGAGCGTGTCGACCGCGCAAATGGAAAGGAGTTTAAAAATAAATGTGTTGGAGTTGACGATCCGCAATTGTGCGGCGCCAAGCTCGCGCCGTAAGGCTGCAAAGCGGGCAAAGACGCCGATAATGCCCCCGTCGATGAATCGGGTCTGCGCGAGATCGATCGTGATCGCCCGATACGCTACGCATGACGCAAGCGTCACGGCGAGCTGGCGCTTATTATAGATGTCGAATTCACCGGAGAGGTGTGAACATATGTCCGGGCTGCTCTCGTGTACAGCGGGATCCACACGGCCGTGCATCATGTCAATAAAGTCAGCGAGCTGGGCGCGTTTGTGGGACACGCGTCGGAATCGTTGATACCGCCGGCCAGGCGCCCAATGCATTCCGCGGCGGAACAATATCGGACGCGCCCTGCAGCGGAATGATGCACGTCCCTGCCCGAGTTAATAATTGCAAATGTAAGCTCCCATCCTGTTGTGCGAGATACAGTCTACCTCCGAGATGGAGAATATCTCTGTGCGGTTTTAGGCAAGAAAAGATCGTGCGCGCCCAATAAGGACAGAAACCTCTACGAGCGTGTCTTCTCGAGTCAACGAAAGGCCCGAAGCGCGCCGGATTACCCGCGCGACAGAGCAAGCTCACCCTCGACGAAATCCAAGGCAACGCAATCCTGCGGCACGTCAGCGACAGCGGGATTGCGGAAATCGCGGGAGTCGCTGACTGCTGGAAATGCCGGCTCGCTTTGCGATCTACCGCGCCGGAGAACCGATCGCCGAGGTGTTTTTCCCCATCGATTGCGTGCTCTCTGTCGTGACGCGCATGAAGGCGGCGGGGAGATCGAAGTGGGCACGATCGGACGCGAGGGAACTTCCGGCATCCCATTACTCATGGATGGAACAACGACGGCAAATGACGGCTATTGTCAAGTCCCTGGGCGCGCCATCAAGATGACGGCGGAGGGTTTTCACCACCTCAGAATGACCGACAAACGCTTTAGTGCGTTACTGAATGGCTATTTACAGGCCTATGTTAACTTTCCGGGGCAACTCAGCGGTTGCAACCGGTTACATAGCGTATACGAGCGCTGCGCTCGCTGGCTGCTACTGTCGCACGACGGTGTCGGTCGCGACGAGATTTTGTTGACACACGAATATCTCACGATGATGTTGGGCAGCCGCCGTTCCGGGGTGACGATAGCCCTCGCCGCGCTGCAGCGTGCTGGATATATTAACTATGCTCACGGATGCATTACGATTCAAGATCGATCGGGTCTCGAAGAAACGACCTGTGAATGCTATGCCGTCGCCCGCGATCAGTTCAGCGGTTTCCTTCGGGGGACAGACAACCGCAAAGAGCCCAGACAGCGGGTTGAGAATTAGCTTTCTGCCGTAGGAGCCGCGGCGCCGCGCTCGTTGTCTAGAACCGCGCAGATATAGGGTTCGGCGTGCGTTAGACTGAGCGCGATGGAGCGAAACGACAGAATTCATCCGTCGGATCCGGGACCCGATGAAGCGAGCGACGATCCAGTCTTTCCCAACGACATTAGACACGACGGCATTGAAGAAACGGAAGACTGCAGGGGCAACGGGCCTCTTATGAAACCCCATTTTGCAACTCGCGTTTCCAGTGCGTCGCGCAAACGATCGAGAAATGCGGCGCCGCGAAGAAGACGCCGTTGCACAATTCTCACACGCGCACGAACTTGTAGCCGAAACCGTGAATGGTCTGGACCATCGGCGGAAGCTTCGCTTCTTCTTCGATCTTCGCGCGCAGACGCCGAACGTGCACGTCAACCGTGCGTTCGTCGCCGTCGAAATCGAAGCCCCAGACGCGCTCGAGCAAACGCTCGCGCGAGAGCGCGATGCCCACGTTCGTAGCGAGTTCCAGCAACAGCGCAAACTCACGCGGCTTCAGCCGCACGTCCACGCCATCAACGCGCGCCTCACGCGCCGCTTCATCAATCTCAAGACGTCCGAACTGCAACAGCGCGAGCGGAGCATCGATCGTCGTTCCGCTTCGACGCAAAACGGCGCGCACGCGGGCGATCATTTCCGGGGCGAGACCGGTTTGCAGATGAAGCCGCTTTTGAGAGCGGTTAGACAGGGGATGCAGCTCCTCCATGACCCGGACGCTTAGCGCCCGCTTCGATTTTTCCATCACGCAGCATCGGCATAACGATCGTTGCAGCGCCATAATTGCGGTAGTGCCCGTCGATGCGATGTTGCTGACATACGGGTTTGGTAATCTGCGCCCTCAAAGTACCCGGCGGATGAGGCGATTCGCAGGGCGCGTGCGTGAGCGTTCACCAGAGATTTTGCCCTTCAGCAAATAAACGGTTGCTCGAACACCTGCCAATTGTCTGGATCAATTCTGTAATATGCGATATGTCGCGGGACACAGAGCCAACTTGCGCGGCACGCCGTTGGTTGAAGTGTGACAGAGTATCCTGGCTTCTGGTTAGGATAATTGGATATTGCACCGTTCGCTAACCGTGAATTGGTTCGCTAAGAATGTCTCTGAGTCGATCCCGAATGCGAACTTGCCCCGACTTCCAAGCATCATACGCGACTGCCATGACGCGCGCCTCGGCAAATGGAATATGAGCCTCACCCGGTTAGTAGACCGTCGCGATCCGTGGAGAATCGGCAACTCTCACGGGGCTCACATCACACCGGAGTCATTAGGAAGAGTCATGTCCACTCTTCGTCCCAAGGGATTTGGCAAACGCACGGCCTCCATGGGGGTCTCCCACTCCGTTAGAAGGCCGCCTTTTGACGCGAGCACGCATTCAACAAACCGTGTAACAATAGCGAGCTGCTCATTTCGCGCCCCGGTAGCCGCAAAAGAATCGATGAGAGATTTGAGTCCCGGCGACACATGTGCAAGTGCAGCATTAGGATTTGTCAGCCATGTGCCCATGATTGAGCAGTGAACGCGTCCCGCCTCGAGGAGAAGATGCGCGCAACCCATGGTGAAGAGCACGTGATCTTCAATGCGGCTAAGTTTGGCCAGCAAATTTGTCAGACGCGCGCGCCGTGTTCAGAATCGTGCCTTAAGCGGCGGTGGGCCTTGGCTATATAGCGCCTTTGCGTGCGCCTGTATCCGCTGGGTAACGAGGTGCGGGTCATATACCACGACGCCACGCGCCATACATTCTAGCACACCGGGAGTTTCTGGCTGAGCAAATGCTCTTGGAAATTCGCCCACGAACAATGCAGAAATGTCAACAACGACGTCGTGGAAGCACCGAACGATTCGCTGACGTATTGGCTTCGACAGCGCTACAATAACATCTAAATCGCTGTTGAGGGCGTGTTCACCGTAAATTCTAGAGCCGGCAAAAATCATGCCCTCGATTTGATTCCGAAAGCGTCGATCAACAAAGTGGTGAATTTCAGTGGCCAACGTTCGATCGACGGATGGCGGATAGCTAGTGCTGCTCATCGTCCAGCCGCTTTATTACGCTATTTACGGGCAATATACAGTCCGGGCAAGCCACGTCGTAATGAGTTTTGGCTGAAGAACGAGCTGCGCGAATTAAATCCAGAATAGTCGAGTCGTGTTCGTCAGGCAACGTCGATGGGACAATGGGAGTCAGTGCTTGCAACAGCCGAACCTTCACCGCTTTTTGGTCGAAGACGAAGATCGCGCCATAGGCCCTGATGATGATTGCATCCATCGCTTGTGTGATTAATGTACGGGGTGGAAAGCCATAAACGCGCTCGCGACCCTTCACGGCCACCGCTGTGGCAAGCGGGCTATCAGGGCTTATAACGGTCTTGTCAAAGTCTATCTGCTGCGCGTGCATTTTAGTCATCGTAACCTCTGCGCGGGCCGGCGCAGTAAGAAGCGGGTAGGAAATGCTGGCTACCTGTTGAGCGCTAAGCCACGCTACAACGCTTAATTGTGTAAGTCGGTACATGATCTGACAGTTGGCGAATCTCGCCGGGTTGTCAGTGATATCGTTGCTGTCCGATTACGCAGCAACTAGTTTCTCTTTGGCGAGCTGAATGCTATCGAGGAACGTCTGCATTGGCGTCTTGCCGTAGCACCAGCGTCCTTGATGCGTTCGGTCCACGTTGTACTCGCGTATCCACTGGTCGACGTCGGCCTGTAGCTCTTCGATGCTCGCGTAGATCCTCTTGCGAAATGCGATTCGATAGAATTCGTTGAGAATCGTCTTGTGGAAGCGCTCCACAATGCCGTTAGTCTGCGGACTCTTGACCTTCGTGCGCGTGTGGTCGATGTCTTCGATCGCAAGATACAACTCGTATGGATGCCGCTGCGGATCACCGTTGTACTCCGTCCCGCGATCGGTCAACATGCGGACCAGGCGCAACTCATGTTCCTCGAAAAACGGAAGCACGCGATCGTTTAAGATATCGGCCGCAGTAACAGGCGTCTTGTCAGAATAGAGCTTCGCGAAGGCAACTTTCGAGTACGTGTCGATGACCGTCTGCTGATAGACGCGACCAACGCCTTTGAGCGTGCCGACATAGAATGTATCTTGAGCGCCGCAATAGCCTGGGCACTCGCTTTCAAATTCGCCATGCGCTTCTTTGTCGACTTGCGCCTTCTCGAGCGCCGCAAGTTGAGATTCCGTAAGGACAAGCCCTTCCTGCGCACTCTTTGCTTCCAGCGCCTTCAGGCGTTTCTTGGTCGTCTCCAAATCGTGCCGCTGCCAAATGCAACGCACGCCCGCCGGCGAAACGGTCATGCCGTGCTTTCTCAATTCATTTGCGACACGTACTTGGCCGAATGCGGGCTGATCGATCGCGAGTGCTACGATTGCCTCTTCGATCTCCAGCCCAATGCGATTTCGCAGATTTGGTTTACGTCGGCTAATCTCAACCAATGCTGTCTCGCCGCCCGTCTCGTACATATCACGAATTCGATAGAACGAGTCGCGGCTGTATCCCATGACTTTACAGGCCTGGCTCACGTTGCCAAGTTGTTTGGCGAGCTGAAGCAGGCCGACCTTAGCCTTAATGACTTTGCGTTCCTGATTGCTCATGATCGATTCCTCAGAAGGTGCACCCGTTGAGGTTCACCAATTGTCCGATCATATCCTAACTATTCCAGCTTAATAGCGGAATTCTGAAGAGGATACGCATGCTCCACACTTCCAAATCGAGCGCAGTCTCGCAATGTCAGAGACGCTTCCTTCCAGTGAGTTGCGTTTAAGAGGCAGGCGCGATATACCTGTCGGTAAGGCGAGGAAACCGAAAAGGCGCAGTCTGCAATAATAACGCCTTGACCACCGGCGCACCAGACACAACTGAACAATTGGCAATTGGAGGAATCGCGATATGCGGGTATTCGCTCTCCGACTCTTGAGCATATTTTGCGCGTCGCTAATGCTCGTATCATGCAGCGCTGTGGACCAGTTTGGAAGCAGCCCTGGCGGAACATCGGCATTCATGAGTTCATCGCAAGTTCGCCACTTAAATTTCGAGAGGGATGTAATTAAGGACGATCATGTGGGAAATTACTTGTTTGTGAAGGGTGTCCACGCGCAATATCTTCTGCCTGACGCGGAAGTGTTTCGTACAGCCCGCACATTCATAGTAGAGGCATACGCTCACATCATTGTGTTTCCGGCGACTGTACAGATGCGGCATTTAACTACGCTTACTCTGACGGTATCCCCGTGAGTGCCCCCGCTGATATGTGGATTCTGGGGCTCAGGCCTCGAAGGAAACCACATGCGGAAATCTCGATTCAGTGAAACCCAGATCGTCGGGATCCTCAAGGAACTCAAAGCCGGCGCGAAAGCCGCGGCGCTGTGTCGCAAATACGGGATCAGCGAAGCAACGCTCTACAACTGGCGATCGAAGTACGCCGGCCTCGAAGTGAGCGATTTGATGCGGCTCAAGCAGCTCGAGGATGAAAACCGGCGGCTGAAAAAGATCGTCGCCGATCAAGCCCTCAACATCGAAGCCCTCAAGATCGTCGCCGAGGGAAACTTCTGAGGCCTGCGCAGCGCAAAGCCGCGGTGCAGGCCGTGCAAGAACGACTGAGAGCGAAGGAACGTCCGGCATGCCGCTGGATCGGGGTCAACCGCAAACTGTTGCGTTATCGGTCGCGGCGTAACGACGAGCCCTTGCGGTTGCGGCTGATCGCGTTAGCGATGGAGAACCGGCGGTACGGTCTTCCGCGGCTTACCGTGTTGCTGCGTCGCGAGGGAATCGGCGACAACCATAAACGCATCGGCCGCATTTACCGAGCAGCGAATCTCCAGGTTCGCAAGCGCGTTCGGCGGAAGCTGGCGCTGGGGCGCGGGCCGACGAGCGATCCTGCGCGTGTGCCGAACGAGCGATGGTCGCTCGATTTCGTCCACGATCGGTTGAGAAACAACCGCCGATTTCGCATCCTCGCTGTAGGCGACGATTGCACGCGCGAAAACCTTGCGCTCGAAGCGGACTTTTCGTTCTCCGGTGAACGCATGACCCGCGTGCTCGACGCGATCGCTGAACTGCGAGGTTACCCGAAAACCATCGTAATGGACAACGGTCCTGAGATGGTTTCTCTTGCAATGCTTCGATGGGCCGTCGATCGCTGTGTTCGTCTGCATCATATTGCTCCCGGAAAACCGGTACAGAACGCGTTCATCGAAAGTTTCAACGGACGTCTGCGTGATGAATGCTTGAACGAGAATGACTTCAGCTCACTCTTCGACGTGCGTCGAATTCTGGCCGACTGGCGCGATCGATACAACACGAAGCGGCCGCACAAGGCCTTGGGTTGGCGAACTCCCGAGGAATTTGCCCGCACGTTCTCAACTACCCAAACGAACGAAACTCTCCACCTATCCTCGGTGGCCTGATGGGGATACCGTCAGGAGGTCAATCGTATCCTAAATAGAGCCGGCGTGAGCACAATTGGTGCCAATCCGAACTACGTGCCAAGCGTGGAGTCATCTCTCGAGAGTGGACGCGGGCTTTTAGTTCCGCTCTCATCGGCTCTACCCGGTGACCTGATCGTCGAGAACTCTCAGGGCCACATTGGGATTTGTATGTCAAACGGCTGCACGACGGTTTACTCAAACTCCACTTCGAATCAATCGTATTCTGACATCACCGGTCCCGACATATTTGAATCAACGCCTGGACGAGTTTACCGAGTTGAGAACTAGCCTTTATTGCGTTCTAACGGACAGGAGTACTGCCTTATGAGACGTTGGAGTCAGGAAACCGGAATCGCTGCGTTCGTGGGATTGCTACTTTTCGTCATTTCGTCGGGCGCCGCAACAGCAACTCAGGTCGCCGGAGCGCCCCCACCCGCCCTGCAATCGGCGATCCGGAGCTTCATAACGATCAATCCTAACGACACGATTACTTGGGATAACTATTCTCAGGTTAGCCTCTGCCCAGCTGGTCGCGTCTGTGTCGTTGATGCCTACGCTTATTTAATCGGCTATCGCATTGGTGATGGGGCTGGAACCGCCGTTGCTTATGGGCACGATACGCAAACGTGCGCAAGCTGCTGGACATACACGGTCCTTTATGCCGCCGGAGGGCCAATGGATGTTCCAACGCTCCAAAGCGTGGGAATCGACCCGACGACCGCGCAAGCACTTCTGGCTCATTAGAGAATGTACTAGCACGTTTCTATGATCACACTCGTCTTCGCGCTCTTGACAGCGACATCGCCTCCACTTAACCACTGCGACACTGCGTACATCCATGAGACGTTAAGGCATATTCAAATTGCCGACTACGAGCCTTCGGCAACGCCTCCGCCTTCCGCCGTCGCTGCGCAGCTGTATGCCCTCGCCGCGCGAAAGGTGGCAGAGTGTGCTACATCGTCTCAGCACTTCATGGACTCAGCGATCACAGATTTGCTCCAGGCTTCTAACTTTGCCACGGACTCCAGCGACGCGTATTTCAAAGCAAACAACCTTTCGAGGGGCTGTGCAATGCTGCACGCCGCGCAAGCGTATTCGAAAGCTGCGCAGGCTACTGGTCCGTCGAACCGCGAGGACGGCATAGCGCTACATACACACGCACGACAGGAATCCGCTATTCGCCACCTCCTAGCATCGAAGTGTCCCAGTAGCTGAGCGTGAAATCGCCGCGTTTCGACGCGTGGCAAAGATTTACCCCATGGCCACGACTAGATCTGTCGCAATCGTCATCCACTTCGGTGATGGTTTTTGGAGGCGCATTGCAAAAACAGGAACGCCTCAAAAGCTAAAATCGGTCGCGAACGCGTTTACACTTTCCGTCTTGCGGCTGAGCCCGGTGCGGCGGGCTCCCTTCGCCGCCAACATTGGTGATTGACTGTTGCTACCACACACGCGCGCGATCAATTGTATGTCGTGGATGGTGCCGTCGCGCGGAGCCACGTCACGTATACCTACACGTCATGCAACTCCAACGGTATAGTTGTGCAGGCGATGACTAGCAAGACAACGCCTTACGCCGCCCTTACAAGTGGAGTTGACCCGGTTCCGTGGAGACTTTCTTTCTTACATCGAAAGGGTCTTGAGCCTCACCCGATTCGTGGACCGGTGCGAGCCGTGGAAAATCGACTTCGTCATCGATTTCAGTTCGCAGCCGCAAACTCTTTCGGCGTTCGGTTAGCCAGCATTGAGTGCGGTCTAAACTCATTGTACTCCTGGCGCCAAATGCGCGCAGCTTTGCGAGCAGCTTCGAGGGTTTCAAAGTATGATGGGTTGAGTAGCTCGCGGCGAACGCCGCCGTTGAAAGATTCGATAAATGCATTGTCGGTTGGTTTTCCGGGGCGAGAGAAATCGAGCGTTACTTTGTTCCAAAATGCCCATTGATCGAACGGCTTAGCGACGAACTCGCTCCCGTTATCGCAGCGAATGACCTTCGGCGCTCCCCGCTCTCGGCACACGCGTTGCAGCACGCGGACGACGTCGTCGGAACAAAACCGCGGCGCAACTTCCAGTGCGACGCACTCGCGAGAATAGATGTCGACGATTGTGAGCAAACGATACGCGCGGTTGTCGGCGAGACGATCGTGCATAAAGTCCATGCTCCAGACCTCATTGACCGTACTCGGAATAAAGCGCTGCGATCTCGGCGTTGCTGCCCGACGGCGATGCGGAAGCTTTGAGCGTAAACTCAAGCCTTCCAGCGCATACAGCCGGTAGACGCGCTTGTCGTTGATCTTGAAGCCTTCGCGTCGGAGCAGCACGCCAATTCGCCGATAGCCGTAACGTACGCGAGCGGCCGCAATCTCTTTGATGCGTTCGCGCAGAATCGCGTTCAGCGGTCCCGCCAACGATTTGCAGTAGTATGTTGAGCGATTGAGTTTGATCGTATCGCATGCGCGACGAATGCCCACCCCAAAGGCGCGCACCAGAAAGCCGACACGTGCGCGCTGCTGCGCCGGCTTCACAGTTTTTTTGAAATGATTTCCTGGAGCATTTTGCGATCGAGGCTCAGATCGGCGACGATGCCCTTGAGCTTTGCGTTTTCTTCACGCAGTTGTCGCAACTCGCGGATCTCGGGCGTGCCTAAGCCGCCAAAGCGCCGCTTCCAGACGTAGAAGGTATTCTCATGAATGCCGAGCTTGCGCACGATCTCGGCGACCGGCGTGCCGGCCTCGGCTTGCCGCAACGCTGCGGCGATTTGCTCGGGGGAGTGGCGTTTTCGCACGGGCAAAACCTCCGGCTCTCGGTAGGGAGTTTTGCCGATTTTTCGCGAGTCCCGCTGGTCCAGAATTCGGGTTCAGGGTACAATAGCAGCATAATGGGCTTTGGCGTTGCTAGTGTCGTCTGCAGTGAGTTTGGTATGCCGTCGTTCACCGTTGCATCGATTCGGTTACGTGCTGATCGTGCTCGGTGTTCGCAGTTGTATCGATGGTCATTTTGCGATATTCGTCGTCGCCGATGGGCACTCGACGTATGGTTGACCACGCTGATTCATGCTTCGAGCTTTGCGATAAATGAGTATTGCGCTTGTCTTTGGTCTTTCTGTGCGATTCATCCACCAGAAGAGCGAACGGTTCGTCGACCGTGTGTTTTTCAGGAAACGGCACGAGGACGAGGTGGCGCTTCGGCGCTTTGCACATGAGGCAGCGTTTATTACCGACATCGATGTGCTGCTCGACAGAACGGTCGACGTGGTCAAGGAACACGCCAGTGCTGAACAGGTCGCGGTTATGTTACTCGCGCCTGGGAGCGAGTACGAGAACGACCCCGCTATCGTGGCATTGCGCGCCTGGCATGTTACGATCGAGCTGCTCGATTACGGAAAGCGACTCGAAGGCGATCGCGCGTTTCCAATGATCGATCGCACGAACTTATCGGGGCGCTCGTGTGCGGCGCGAAGAGCAGCGAAGACGACAACGACCAAGCGAGTGCGCGGCGGTGGAGGCAATAGCGCACGAGGTCGCTTGGCACTGGATGCGCTCGCAGCGTTTCGGGGGAACAGCCAGGGACAACTTATTGCGCTTCACCACGAGTTGCTCATGGAACTCCGCGCGCTGCAGTCGACGATTCACGACGTGGGTCGAGGCGGCGGTGGCGATGATATCGCAGTGAAATCGATCTCGACTCCGACCTTGGCCCTGTTGGCGTCGTCGTTGTTAGTACGTTTCTTGCATGACGTTGCGCCATGGCGAATGAATTTCGTTCACCATTACAAAGATGGAACGAGCGAAGCGTCCACCTGCGAATCCCGGTACCCCGGCGGATTCCAAATGAAGCCGCTTTTGAAGAGCCGCCGAGGACCGAACGAACTTCTAAGTGAGCACGCAGTACGCCTGCGTTTCCTTTCCGAAATCCCTTAGAGTGTCGATCGCATCAGCTCGTACGGGTAAACTTCCTCTCGGCAAGCAGATTGAGTACGTCACGTATTTCGCGCAACAGCGTCTTCAGATCACTTTCTTCCGGACGCATCGCGCCGAGTGCTGAACCGACGCCTTGGGCTAGCGAGGAGATCGCTTCATCTTCATCAGGCGCGTACGTTTTCGCGCCGCGTTTCGGCCCGCACACCAACACGCCGTGTAACTCGCCCTTCGACATAAGCGGATACGCTCGCACGCCTTGGAGCGCAGTGTCGATACCGTCCAGATAGACAGCCCCGTGCGACACGCGCATTCTTAAAATCGCCCGATCGTCCTGGCTGAGCGTTGTATTAGTCCGTTTGTCGCCAGCGCCGTAACGAATGAACCGTCGTGGTCAGGACGAGCACGGACACGTAGTCAGCTTCAGCGTTGGTATATACTTCGCGAATCGTATCGTTGAGCAGCGTTGTATAGTCGGAGATGTATGCGGCCTCCTGGGCAAATGTGCGGAGTGACTGCTCGTGCTGATGACGCACACGAAAGAAACTGCGATCGACAAATTGATCAACGTAGCGGTGAACGAAGCGAAACGAAATGCCGAGCACGAGTGCGACCCCGGCGCTGACGAGCGTGCCGGCGGTATGGCTTGCATCGGTGAACAGCTTATCAAAAAGCCATTCGGCCAGTACGAACGTGCCTATCACGACGAACGATACGCCGGCAAACACTATGGTACAATTTATTACGAAATCGACGTCCACTAATTGACTATTCAAATAGCGTACGAAGGAACTGTGCGACGAATGACGACATAGTGCGATGGATAGGGTGAGGCTGGTGCTGTTCCACCATCCCATCAACGGCGTTGCGACATTGGCGAGCGCTGAAATAAGATAGAGCGCGCTCAAAGGAAGAGAAAAGCCAAAGTGTCCGTTGTCGTTCGTCACCGCGTGCAACTGCAGAGGTCGTTAAGCCGCAGGCGGCGGCAAACGTATATTCCGCTGCTAGCCAGTAGAAAAAGTGGATCGCGCCGACCGCAGCGACAAAGCGGTCGAGATTCGGTAATACTGCCGATAGTTCCAACAGCAAACCGAGCAGCGCCGTGACAACGCCGGTAGCGTACGTACACCACTCCAGCGTTCGCCGAAGTCGATTCAGCGCTCGCGCAAACGTCGAGGAAACGGTCGCCAGCTGCGCGACCGATGCGGCGGTGATCGGTCAGGCCAGGAACAAGCCGACCTCATTGACCCAGGGTAATCGCGTTGATAATCGGCCAGCGAGGAGGCTGCCGAGCGCGTTGAGCGACAAGAGCCACGAAACTATGCGTGCACGCCGCGCGATTCGGTAGCAGGCAAGGATCGCGCATAAAGCAGCAGCCACAGATTGACGGCATTGCCGTCCAGTCATTTGCAATCGGAGGATCCGCACGGAACGACAGTCAACCAAAAATCAAACCCGCGCCTGATATTCTAATGCACAACGAATTCGCGCCGCGTGACTCGCTCTAATCGGATGCTTTCGCGTTCTCACGCGTTAGCGACGGCGTACAGCTACGGGCTATCGTCGTGCGGCCAGCCGCCGTCAGTTCGTAGCCGATGACACCGCTGATCTTCGGCGAGCGAAGATGGCCATGTCAACAGCGCCAATGTGAACGCCATTCAGCAGGAGCACCCATCTCGCCGCTGACGAGACGGAAACGCCGGTCGGTCTGCCATGTGCCTGGTTCGACAAACTAACATCTAAACTAACTCGCGTGGAACGGAGCGCGACGCGCTATTGTCTGCGTAAGTAGAAGAGAGAAGCGATCGCCGTGGCTCCGCTAATCGTGGTTAGACTTTCCTAGCTCCAAACGGCCGCTTGATCTCGCCGTAGCCGATCGATTACAAATGAAGCCACTTTGAGCGGGGGGAGACGTGCGCGGAGTTAAACCGCAAGAGCGACGCCGCGGCTGGTACGCGGCCGGCGCCGACTACCTGCCCCAGAGTCGTCGGTTGCCCCAGGTGGCGTTCAAGTAGCCGAGGCGCTAGCCGAACCCGACGCGGAGGCACGGGAAGGCACGGCGAAGACGCTGAGCTGGAGTAGGACGCGCCTGTAGACCACACTGAGCGTGGGACCGCCCCAGCGATGCCACCGAGGACCGGGAGCCCTGAGACGAAGACCGGCTGAGCGGGTACCTGTAGGTACCGACTACGCTACCGTGGGCGAGCAGGCACGGTGAAGAGCGCCGCGGCTGCGCCGGCGAGAGCGCGGCGCAGCAGAGGACACCCCTGCCTGTGGGCCGCACCACCCCGGCCACGGCGCGGCGAAGGACGACACTGGCCGGCGAAACGGCGGTCACGCTCCAACAAGACGTGCGCAAAGAACGACGCAAGCTACTGCGTAAGTGAGCCGGGATAAACGCGAGCGAACGACCGCCGGGAAGGGAAAGAAGGAGGTCACGACGAGGGAGCAGCAAGATAGTAAATCTGGCGCCGCCGAGGTGCGAATCGCTGACCTCGACGCGTCCGCCGGCGCGCTCGACGATCGTGCGAACGATGCTCAAGCCGACGCCTTTCCCGCGTACGCCCTCCGGCGCTTGCGCACGTTGTCCATATGAAAAGATCCGCTCGCGATCGCCAGGACGTACGCCGCAACCATTGTCGTCGATATGAATGCAAACAAATGGATCCTGGCGGCTGACGGAAATTTCTACGACGCCGCACGGACCCGAGTACTTGATCGCGTTCTCCATCACGTTCAACAGCGCGTGCATGCACGAGTCGCCGTCGATACGCAACCGCGCATCATTCAATGCCCCGTGGCTCAGTGTAACGGCCTGTTCAGTTGCGATCGGTCCGAGCGCGTCCAGCGCAGAGTGAATCGCCGCCCGGACATCCGTTATCCCGCGGCAGGCGGTGCCTTGAAGATCGAGCATCGAGAAGTCGAGCATCCCGTCGACGAGGCGCGCGAGCCTGAGGGCTTCGCGCCGAGCCGTTTCGAGGAACCGCCGCGACGTGTCGACGTCGACCTCACCATCGAGCAGCGTTTCGATGTACCCGCGAATCGACGTGAGAGGCGTACGCAGTTCGTGTCCGACCGTTGCAAGAAATTCGTACCGTTCCCGCTCGCGTGCGCCGCGTTCGAGCGCGGCGGCAAGCGTTGCTTCGAACGCGTCGATTTCTGCGATCGATTCGACTGGCCACCAACCCGATTCCATGCGGCGCCCCGTCTCAAGAGCCATCGTTGCGGAAATGCGATCGAGCGCGGCGCGCACGTCGATCGCACTGAACGCGGCTCCGCCGCGGGTGGATGAGAGCATTGCGACCGTAAACCAATCGCTGCCATCGTCGTGTCCCAGAATATCGCCGTCGCGCATGACGCGATCCGCCGCGGCGGCAAACGCGCGCACCGTTTCGCGTTCGAGGCGCTGCGCGACGCGGCGTCCGTCCTGCCAGGCGAGTTCCGCAAATTCGGGCAGACGGAGTACGAGCACCGGAATCGTCGACGGATGTTCCAGCAGCGCCTCACGCAGGCGCCCGAGAAATGCTTCGCCGCGAAGCAGCCGGCGCTGCACGACGTTCACGCGCGCACGAATTTGTAGCCGAAGCCGTGAATCGTCTGCACCATCGGCGGAAGCTTGGGTTCTTCTTCGATCTTCGCGCGTAAGCGGCGCACGTGGACGTCAACGGTGCGTTCGTCGCCGTCGAAGTCGAATCCCCAAACGCGCTCGAGCAGTCGTTCGCGCGAGAGCGCGATGCCGACGTTGTTCGCGAGTTCGAGCAATAGCGCAAACTCGCGCGGCTTTAGCCGAAGGTCGACGCCGTCGACGCGTGCTTCGCGCGCCGCCTCGTCGATCTCTAGACGCCCGAACTGCAATAAAGCGGGCGGTGCATCAACGGTCGTTCCGCTTCGCCGCAGCACCGCACGCACGCGCGCGATCATTTCTCTCGGCGAAAACGGTTTGCACACGTAATCGTCGGCGCCTAGTTCGAAACCCACGACGCGATCGATTTCGTCGACGCGTGCGGTCAACATGATGATTGGAATCGAACGTTCTTCGCGACGCAACGTTCGCGCGACGTCGTAGCCGTCGATGCCCGGAAGTCCGATATCGAGGATGACGAGATCGGCCGCGCGTCGCGCCGTGCGTAGAGCCGCATGCCCATCGACCGCCGTGACAACAGAAAATCCCTCACGTTCCAAATGATGCGTAAGCAGTTCACGAATCGCTACGTCGTCTTCGGCGACGACGATCGTCGGGGCAGCCATGCCGGGGCTAGTGCCCGCTGCGCTGATAGGGAGTGACATAGACCGGGGTACAAAAGGGCGATGGATAAGGACCGGCTGATCGTTCGAGACTCAAGCGAGTCTAAAGAGGGCGAGAGTACTAAACAACTCTCCGAGCATGAAGTCAAGGAGGCAACCCGCCGCGTCAATTTGCGGCCGGCCGTCGTCTTCGAAACAGTTCGTCGAGAGGGACAGCAAGAACTCGAGCGAGCCAATGCGTCGCTCGCGTTCTCCGGACTCGCGGCCGGGCTTTCGATGGGATTCTCCCTGGTCGCGACGGGCATGATCGCTGCCGGATTGCCGCCCAACGCACCCTGGCGGACACTGATCGAAAACCTCGGCTATACGCTGGGCTTCATGATCGTTGTCGCCGGACGTCAGCAGTTGTTCACGGAGAATACCGTTACCGCCATCATTCCGCTGCTGGATAGTAAAGAGAAACTCCACACGTTCGGAAACGTCGTGCGTCTCTGGAGCATCGTGCTCGCGACGAACCTCATCGGCGCGCTGCTCTTTGCCCTATTGGTCTTTCACACGGGGGCGTTTGCACCCGACGTCAAGCATGCGTTTCTCGAGCTCGGCGTGACGACGCTCTCGTATGGGTTTGCCGTGACGCTCGTCAAAGGCATCTTCGCCGGTTGGCTGATTGCGTTAATGGTGTGGCTGCTGCCGGCGGCGGAACATTCACGCCTAGCTGTCGTGCTCATCATTACATACGTCGTCGGCGCCGCCGGTCTCTCGCACATCATTGCAGGATCGGTCGAAGCGCTCTACGCAGTCGTCGCCGGCGCCGCATCGTGGAGCTACTTTCTGCTCGACTTTCTCGTTCCAGTGTTCATTGGAAACTGCATCGGCGGCGTCTTGCTCGTCTCGATTTTGAATTACGCGCAGGTCGCACCTGAGAACGCTGAGGCAAACGGAGATTAGTCGTCCTTCGGCAAGCTTAGGATAAGACGTCGTGGAGCTCGGGATGACAGGTTTCGGCGAGGTCGCGGAGGGTGGCGTAGATCGTTGATGCGGGGAAGCCCAGCCGTTCGAGGCCGCGCGCGGCGATCGAATATGACACATTGGGTTTCTTGCGCTGAATCGTTTCCAGCGCGCGTGCGCAGCGCACGCGTTCGTCGTCTTCAAGGCATGCGACGGCGGCCGCCGCGGCGTCTCGATCGATCCCTTTGCCGATCAACTCACCGACGAGGCGTGAATTCCCGATCGCTTTGCGTTTGCGTTCAACGTAGAGTTGCGCGTACAGGCGGTCATCGAGAAATCGTTCGTCCCGGCAACGAGTGACGACACCACGAATGGTCTCGTCATCGTATCCCTTCTTCTCGAGCTTTTTCCAGAGCTGCGCTTCCGTCAGTCGCTGCCGCGCCAGCATTGCTAGCGCGGATGCGTAAGGGTGGGACAAGCAGGATTACTCTTCGCTTACTGCTGCAACCACGTCGGGAGTGTGGCCGTTTTTCGAGACGACTTTTGCGAGCGCTTCGCGAATCTTGCTTTCGATCTCACTTGCGACGTCGTTGTGCTCTTCCAAGAATGCCTTCGCATTCTCGCGGCCTTGACCGATGCGCTGATCGCCGTAGGTGTACCACGAGCCGCTCTTACCGACGATGTTCTGTTCAAGCGCGACGTCGAGGATCGAGCCCATCTTCGAGATGCCGCGTCCGTACGTGATATCGAACTCGGCCTGACGAAACGGCGGCGCGACTTTGTTCTTTACGACTTTCACGCGCGTGCGCGATCCGACAACGTCTTGACCGATTTTGATCTGTTCGAGCTTGCGGACATCGAGACGAATCGACGCATAGAACTTCAGCGCGCGGCCGCCCGACGTCGTTTCCGGGTTGCCGAACATGACGCCGACCTTTTCGCGCAGCTGGTTGATGAAGATCATCACCGCTTTGCTGCGTGAGATCGCGGCCGTCAATTTCCGCAACGCTTGCGACATCAGGCGTGCCTGCAAACCAACGTGCGCGTCACCCATATCGCCTTCGAGTTCGGCCTTGGTCACGAGTGCCGCGACGGAGTCCACGACGATGACGTCGACAGCGTTGCTGCGCGTGAGCATTTCTGCGATTTCGAGCGCTTGTTCGCCGGTATCGGGCTGCGAAACGAGCAGATTGTCGAGATCGATGCCGAGCGCGGCGGCGTAATTCGGATCGAGCGCGTGTTCGACGTCGATGAACGCCGCGGTGCCGCCGCTCTTTTGCGCTTCCGCGATTGCGTGCAGCGCGAGCGTCGTCTTACCGCTCGATTCCGGACCGTAGATCTCGACGATACGTCCGCGCGGCAATCCGCCGACGCCGAGCGCGAGATCGAGCGCGATCGATCCGCTAGGAACGACTTCGAACGACATGCGTTCCTGGAAGTCGCCCATCTTCATAATGGAGCCCTTACCGAATTGCCGTTCGATCTGTGCCAGGGCGTTGCTCAGTGCCACTTGCCGTTCGTCTTGCGCTGCCATCGCTCGCTTCTCCATTCGTACCTTTGCTATGCGTTGTTGTTCTATTGTCACACTCACACCGGGTTTCAGCGTTCAGTTGAAACCCATATCACGTTCTCATGTCTAGATGCCAAGTGCATGGCATTTTGAAAGTCATGCGCGAACGGAATCGGGTGCATCCTCGAATAGGGCTTCGGTAAACTCTTTCGGCACGAACGGACGCAGCGCGTCGACGCTCTCGCCCAGGCCGATGAATTTGATCGGGACTTCCAGTTCATCGACGATCGCGACGAGCACGCCGCCTTTCGCCGTCGAATCCAGCTTCGTCACGACGACGCCTGTAAGCTGGGTCGTATCGTTGAAGAGTTTTGCTTGAGAGATCGCGTTCTGTCCAGTGGTTCCGTCGACTACGAGCAGCGTCTCATCCGGCGGCGCGCCGAGTTCGCGCTCGATGACGCGGCGGATCTTCTTCAGCTCCTCCATCAGGTTCGTCTTCGTTTGAAGACGTCCGGCGGTATCGATCAGAATGACGTCGACGTTGCGCGCCTTGCCCGCACGAATGCCGTCGAAGACGACGGAGGCCGGATCGGCGCCCTCGTTGCCGCGCACGATCTCACTGCCGCTGCGCTGAGCCCAGATCGCAAGCTGTTCCGTCGCTGCGGCGCGAAATGTATCGCCCGCAACGAGCAAAACGCGCTTGCCTTCGTTATGCAGACGCGCGGCGAGCTTTCCGATCGTCGTCGTCTTTCCGCTCCCGTTGACGCCGACGACCAGCACGACCGCCGGCCGCGTCTTGAGTTCAAGTTCGCCGCCGGGGACCGTGAGAAAACGTTCGACGTCTTTATGGAAGCGCGCAACGGGCTGATCCGTTGTCTTCCACGCCTCCTGTTTGGAGACGGTTCGCAGGCCTTCGAGGATCTTTTGGGTGGTCGGAACGCCGAAGTCACCCATGATGAGAACATCCTCGAGATCGTCCCAGAACTCGTCGGTTAGCGGAGCCTTGGCGCGGCCCAAATTCTGGACCGCGGCGAAACTATCACGCGCTTTTCCCAGCGACGTCCGCAACCGTTGAAACCAGCTCACGGAATCATCCCTTCAGTGCCCGAATGGGGAACACCTGTTCGATATAGCGAGTTAAGCAACCGAGTCGAGCGCACGCTCGACCCCGATCTCCGGACGCTCCCCTCGAAACGCGCGGGTGCTTTTCGTTATACGCATCAGTGACGCAATCGTAGCGATCGCGCATCGTCTTCGACCACCAATGACGTTTCCAAGACACGTTGGCTTTAGTTCGCTCTTTCTTTCATCTGCGCGTCGACGCGATACACATAAGCGAGAACCTCTGCGACGACGGCATAGAGCTCGCGCGGCACGCAATCTGCGACATCGAGTCGCGCCAGCGCTTCGACGAGTCCCGCATCTTCGTAGAGCGGTACGTTGTGTTCTTTTGCAACGCGCACGATCTCTTCAGCGGTGACGCCGCGTCCAACTGCCAGGATTTGCGGCGGTTCCGATTTCAGCGGATCGTACTGCAATGCCGCGGCGGCGGGACGCTTGAACACGCGTTTGCGAAAATCGAAGAATCCGCTCATGCTTGTATATCCAGATTTGACGCGCGCGCAGGGGGCGCCCCCGGTGCCGGCGACGCGTTCCACTTCGGTCGCGGTGCGAGTCCCGCGGCCATCGTTGCTACGCGGTAGTGCAGCGACTCGAGCCGTCCGCGCAGATCGCCGAGCGACGTGCGGAAGCGATCCGCCGAACGCGCCGTTTCTGTCTTTACGTCGACACTAACGCTGCGCCCAGCGGTTTGCACGTCGATTGCGACCGTGCCGAGCGACTTGGTGTCAAGCACGAAGGCGACATGGAAATTATCCGCATCGAGTTTGTTCTTGCTGTTGGGCGCATCGCGCGAGATGCGCAGCTGCGCGGCCTGTCCACCATCATAAAAATACGCGGGCAAGGGGATCGTGATCGTATTTGCCGTGTTGTTCTCCGGTGTGGCGGCATTGAGTTGCACGGCCGTCGTCGCCGTCAACGCGTCGCGCAACGCGGCAAGGACCTTCGGAGAACTGCCCGACGGCGGATCCGCAACGAGTTGCAAGAGTGCGGTCTTGATGTCGTGCTCCAAGGCGACGCCGCGTTCGGCGGCATGCGCAGCAACGTTTGCCTGCGTGCCGTTCGCGGACGGAAACGAGATTGCCGCTTCGGGTGACTGCGAAGAGGGATCTGCGATCGTTTCCGCTTCCGTCCATGCGCGTACGATTTGCGCAATCTTCGACTCGGCGCTCGTGACGACGTTCGAGACGTACGATGCAATCTGTTCCGGCAATGCGCGCGTGTTTCGCAGATCAAAGCGCGCGACGAATGACAGCGCCGAGCGCAACGATGCCGTGCGCGGATCGGACGGCAGCTTCGCCAGCAGCGCGTCCAATTTTTCATACGCAGACGTGACGCTTCGCGTCGCCGTTTCGACGAGCTTCGCCGCGGCCAGCGTCGTCGGGGTTACGGGAACGCGCAAGCGTGCAAGCAACGTACTTTGCGGCGTCGCGGGCGACGGAGTGGGCGTTTGTTGCGGTCGCTGCAGCGCAGCGCGCGTTGCGGCCGATTGTACCGCCGCGTTCTGCGGGAGACGCGGCGGGGCGACGGGCGTTTGCACATCGCGTTTAAGCGACGGTGTGCCGATCGTCGTACTTGCGCGCGTCGCGATCAGCCGCGCTTCGACTTCCACCGGCGCGCGCGATGCGGGTGCAGCTTGTTGCTGCGCCGGAGTACGCGGCGTTTGCGTTGCAGGCCCGCTCGAGGCCTGCTGCTGTTTCACCGAGGCCGCGACAAAGATTTCGCGCGGCGGCGCAACGGGCGCCGTCGGCGGCTGCGTCGAGCGCAGAATCGCGCTTTGAGGCGCGCCGGTTTGCGGCGGAAGCGGCGGCGCTTCGGGGGACGCCACTTCGGGATCGACGGTTCCCAAATTGCGCACGATGATTGCCGTGTTCGTAAATCCCGTCACTTGCAGCGCGATCGTCTCGCCGGGATTGATACCGGGCGGCAGTTGTGCCGCGAGCGTCTCCCCGAGCAACGAGATACGATCGGTACCGTCTTGCGGTGCAAGCACCGTTGCCGTAAGAACGTCGCCGACGCTCAGCTGCGCTTGAAACTGGCTGACCAGTGCGCCGAGATTGAGCGTCGCTTCTTCGATCGCGGCTTGCGCATTCGCGACCGCCTGGAGCGCGAAGGCTGCCAGCGGATCCATTCCTGACATTAGTTGTTACACCGTGACGTCAATGAAGTGTTCGCCGTCGGCAAGACCGAGCGGAGAACTCTCTGCCGGCGCGTGATACTCGCGCCGCGGACGCTCATCGGGCTCGTAGCCGCCGGCATTGCCTTGACCGTCGGGATTTGTACGAATGCCGGGATTCTGCGCGTGGTCGACTTCAGCAATCGTCTCTTCGCGCTTGTGAACTTGTTCGGCGAACGCGGTTTGTGCGGCGGCCTGAGCGGCGGCGGGAGCCTGTTGGGCGCTATTAACCTGGGCCGCGTTCTGCGGGGCGGCCAGGTAGGCGAGTTGCAGATCCACGGGACGAATCGCCATTGCCCGTTACTTCCCCGTGCAGGGTGCGTTCTACTTTAGTATCGGCGCCCGGCTGCGGTTTGCGCAGATATTTCTGCTTGATCGTGGGGTCGTCTTCACGGTATCCCAGATCGTTGCGCAGCTCGCGCAGCCGCTGGCGAAGATGGATCACGGCCTGCGCGTGAATCTGCGACACGCGCGATTCGGACACGCCCAGTGCGCCTTTGATCTCCTTGAGCGTCTGGCCTTCGAAATAGTACAGCTTGATGACGGTGCGCTCTTGCGGGGGAAGATTTTCGACGGCACGTACGAGTTCGGCGCGGACTTCGCGCGACTCGACTTCGAATATGACGTCGTTCTCTTCGTCGCGCAGCGTGTCGACCAGCGGAATCTCGTAGCCCTTCTCGTTCGGAAGAAACTCTTCGAGCGAAAGCACCGCCGTGCCGCGCACGCGCTGGATGAGCTGATCGAGCTCTTTCGACGTAAGCCCCATGCGCTCGGAGATCTCGTCGTGCGTCGGCACGCGCCCGAGCTGGGCCTCTAATTCGTGATGAGTGCGCTCGAGCTCGCGCGCTTTTTGGCGAACGGCGCGCGGAACCCAGTCGAGCGAGCGAAGGGCGTCGAGGATCGCCCCGTTGATACGGGTGATTGCGTAGGTCTCGAACTTCACGCCGCGTGCGTCATCATATTTTTCGATGGCGTCGATCAAACCCAAAATACCGTCGTTTATGAGATCGTTGATCTCAACGTTCGGCGGTAAGTTAACGGAGATTCGACCGGCCACATACTTCACCAAGTGCAAGTACTTGTGGACGATCTCTTCTCTCGAGAGTTCGACGCCGCCGATGACGTAGCTGCGTGGACTACGGCTCAGCTTCATGCAACCCCGACAACGCGCACACCGCGCGTCTGCGCCAGATATTCACAGTCGCCGTTCGGCTTCCTACTCATTGCCATAGTCCATGCGCCCCACGAACGGTTAAGACTTTGCCACGCCGGAAAGCTCGCAGAGTAATTGCGGAATGTCGTCGAGCGCTACTTCGCGATCCACCAGACCTTCTTTCGCGGCTGCGCGCGGCATGCCATAGACGACGCACGTCGCTTCATTCTGACCGATGACGTAGCCGCCGCGTTCTTTGAGCTTACGCAGACCCTTTACACCATCTTGACCCATACCGGTGAGAATTACCCCGATCGATGCATTGCCGTACGCGTCGGCCACTTGCTCGGCAAGTGCATCGACACTCGGCACGTGCAACGATGTACCTACGTCATCAACGAGACGCAATTCGACTTCGCCGCCGTTGCGGCGCAATACGATTTGTTTCCCGGAAGGAACGACGAGGGCGGTTCCGGGTTCCAGGACCATTCCGTTCACCGCTTCGTGCACGTTCAATTTGCTCTGCGCGTTCAACCGGTCCGCAAGCGGACGCGTGAAGCCCATCGGCATGTGCTGCACGACCAGAACGGGGACGGGAAAATTCGCAGGGAGCATCGGCACGACGTGGGAGAGCGCAACGGGGCCGCCCGTGGACGTGCCGATGGCGACGCATGCATACTTGGACGTAGAGCGCGCGACCGGCGCGACGCGAGAGGGCGGCGTGATGATGCGCGGCCGCTCGGCAACCGGCGGCGGCGTGTGTACGATCGGCTGAGCGGGCTGTGCGCCGCGCCGCGAAACCGCGCGAATCTTCGCGACGAGATCGCGCGCGACGTCTTGAATGTTGACGTATGCAGCGTCGGGCTTCGCGATGAAGTCTACAGCACCCAGTTCGAGCGCACGGAAGGTCGTCTCCGCGCCCTCGTGCGTGAGCGAGCTGCACATAATGATCGGAATGCGATGATCTGAAACGATTTGACGGACCGCTTCCAACCCGCCCATGCCGGGCATCTCGACGTCCATCGTGATGACGTCCGGGTTGAGCTGCAGCGCCTTCGCGATCGCTTCCTCGCCGCTGCGCGCGCTCGCGACGACTTCCATGTCGGCTTCATGATCGATCATCATCGTGATCGCGCGCCGCATGAACGCCGAGTCGTCCGTTACGAGTACCTTGATCATGTCTACCGTTCCATCATTTCCGTCGATAATAAATGGCCTTCGGGGTCACGACCGGCTCGTAGAGATCCGTGAGCCGCATGATCGATTCCGCGTGTCCCAAAAACAAATAGCCACCCGGGCGTAAAGCGCGGGCAAATGCCTCGACGACGCGTTTCTGCGTAGGCTTATCGAAATAGATGAGGACGTTGCGACAGAAGATTGCATCGTAGACTCCCATCGCCGCGACGGAGCGGGCATCGAGGAGATTCATTCGCGAGAAATCCGCCATCCGCTTGATCTCGTCGTTGATGAAGAAGCCGCCTTCGAAGGGACGGAAGTACTTTTGGACCATTTCCGGCGGCGTCGCGCGAAAGGAGAGCTCGCGATAGAAGCCGGTCGACGCCTTCTGCAGCGCGCGCGGCGAGAGATCGGTCGCGCGGAGCGTGATCGACGCGGGACTGATGCGACGCGTTTCCGTTAGCATCATCGCGACCGTAAACGGCTCTTCACCGGTCGAACAGGCAGACGACCAGACGCGCAGGCGGCCGCCGTTTCTCAGCGCTTCATCGAGCACGTCGGTGACGAGGACGTCGAGCTGCGCGCGCTCGCGAAAGAAATACGTTTCGTTGTTGCAAAGCACGGAGGCGAGCTCGCCCCATTCGTGCTCGCGGTCCGGAGCGCTGATGAGAAACCGGTAGTACGAGTGAAAGTCTTGCATCCGCGTTTTGAGCAACCGCGTTTGCAAACGGCTTTGCAGCAGAAACTGCTTCGTATCGTCGTAGAAAATCCCGAAACGTTCGCGAATACAATCGCGAAGCGCAAGAAATTCCGCTTCCGAAATAGCGATAGTCGACACCGGTAACGCGAGATTCGCCGCTTAGACGAACGAAGCCCTCAGACCGAAACGTAAAGCGTGCGCATAGAGCACGAGCCTGTCGAACGGCGTCCGCTCGTGATCCTCGCGATACAACGCGTTCGAAAAGCGCGTGCTCGACGCGAGCTGATCGAAGAGCAGAGCGTAACGCTTCGGCCGCTCCTCGAGAAAGCGCATGAGCCGCACGCGATGTTCGAGGCGACGGCGAAAGCGCGCGTTCAAGCGCTCGCGATAACGGTTCGCCGAGGCGTCGTGCGCGTCGCGATATTCGCGCACGGCTTCCGCGGCGAGACGTCCGCTTATCGCCGCTTCGAAGATCCCCTCGCCGTTGGTCGCGTCGACGAGTCCGGCCGCGGTGCCGCCGACCATTACGCCGGCCTCACCGACGGCCGCACGAGGCCAGCCGCCGAAGAGCAGATGCCCTTCTTCTTTGACGTGTTCGACGACCGCGCCGGGGTAGAGGCGCGCGCGAACGCGTTCGGTAAAGGCATCCAGCTCCCGGCGGAGTTCGCCGCCCGCCAACTTACCGAGCAATCCTAAGCCGATCGCGAGATGGTCGCGCTTCGGGAACATCCATGCGACGATCTGGCGGCCACCGCGCGAGACATAATAATGAAGCTCGAGCGTCCGATATGCGATGGCAGCCGCCGGGCGGTCGAGATAGACGCGGTACTGGAGGGTCGTCATCAACCCGGCTTCCCACCGTGAATCGTCGAACGCGCGTTCGTCGCTCAGACGGTCGAAACGCGCCGTCGCGCCGTTTGCCAAGAAGAGAGACCGCGCACGAATGTTTTTTCGCGTCCCGTCTACGAGGTCCGCGTATTCGACGATGACGCTATTCCCGTCGCGCCGGAAGTGCTTGAGCAATGATTGCGTTCGAATGCTTGCACCCGCACGTTGCGCGAACCGCGCCATCGTTCCGTCGAGCTCTTCGCGCGTGGACGTGTGGCCGGGACCAAAAAGCACTTCGTATTCGCGTCCTTGCGCATCGAAGAGCGCGAGCCGCGGCGTGTCGCAATGCACCACGTCACGCGGAAGATCGAACGTCTCGCAAAAACCCGGACGCAAGCCTGCAGCGCACACGCGCTTTGCACCGACGACGCTGTCTTTCTCGAGAACGAGCGTTTCGATTCCGGAGGCGGCTGCTTCTCTCGCAGCAGTACTGCCTGCCGGACCGGCGCCGACAACGAGAAATTCGACTTCTTCCATACGGCTGAATGCTTCGCGATAAATGTCGTCGAGGTCCCCTCGCATACAGAAACGAACAACGGGGGTCGCTATGGACGCTCCCGGACGAAATTATCTGCATTTGCCGATCGGCGCGAATCAACCCGACGAAATCAACGTCGTGGTCGAGATCCCCGAAAAGTCGCGCAACAAGTACGAGTACGATAAAGAACTCGACATCTTCCGCCTCGATCGTGCGCTGCATTCGGCAATTCATTATCCGGGCGACTATGGATTCGTGCCGCAAACGCTGGCGCTTGACGACGATCCGCTCGACGTGCTCGTGCTCGTGATCGAACCGACGTTCTCCGGATGTCTCGTCACCGCACGTCCGATCGGGCTGCTAGAAATGACCGACGGTGGTAAGCAAGACGACAAGGTGCTCGCCGTACCCGTCGGTGAGCCCGCATTCGACGAGATCCACAACTACTCGCAGATCTTCCCGCACCTGCTTCGCAAGATCTCGCACTTCTTCGAAACGTACAAAGCGCTCGAGGGAAAGAAAACAAGCGTTGACGGCTGGCACGACGCCGCATATGCTCGCCGCATCGTTTCAGAGTCGTACGAACGCTTCAAACAACAGCAGGACTAAAGTCGACCTGGCTCGCTGTCTACAGGAAAAGTAGCCTTTTTAGGGGTACCCGTCGCGCTTAGGCGGCGCCGTTAGGCGCTGCGTTTGCTGCTACTCCTATATAAGGGTTTTACGTGACCGCACAATCTGCGATTTGGGCCGGGTTGATCGGTGGTGCTCTTGCCGTAATCTACGGCGTCATCCTCACCTTCTGGGTGTTGGGACGGCCGGACGGCAACGAGCGCATGAAATCGATCGCGGCGGCCATCCAGGAAGGCGCGATGGCCTTTCTGAAGCGCCAGTACACGACGATCGGAATCGTCGCTATCGTTCTGGCAATCATCATCTTCTTCGCGCCTCCGCTCGGATGGGAGGCTGCCGTCGGCTTTTTGATCGGCGCAATTCTCTCCGGCTCCGCGGGCTTCATCGGAATGATCGTTTCCGTGCGCGCGAACGTGCGCACCGCCGAAGCCGCGCGCAGCGGCTTGGGCCCCGCGCTCAACGTCGCATTCCGCGGCGGCACCGTGACGGGGATGCTCGTCGTCGGTTTGGGATTGCTTGCGGTCTCCGGGTACTACGCGTTTCTGCAAAGCATCAACGGCGGCGACACGACGCGTACGCTCGCCGCGATGGTCGGCCTCGCATTCGGGTGCTCGCTCATCTCCGTGTTTGCGCGTTTGGGCGGCGGTATTTATACGAAGGCGGCCGACGTCGGCGCCGACTTGGTCGGTAAAGTCGAGGCCGGTATTCCGGAAGACGATCCGCGCAATCCCGCGGTGATCGCAGACAACGTCGGTGACAACGTCGGCGACTGCGCCGGCATGGCAGCAGACCTTTTCGAAACGTATTGCGTGACGACGGTTGCCGCAATGTTGCTCGGCAATCTCGTCTTTGGCGACAGAGTACCGGGCGCGACGACGTTCCCGCTCATTCTCGGCGCGCTGTCGATCGTTGCATCGATCATTGGTTCATGGGTCGTCGGCGTTGGAAAAGTCTCCAAAGCGCGCATCATGGCCTCACTCTACAACGGCATGATTGTTGCGGGGATTCTTGCGCTTATCGGATTCTGGTTCGCGACGCAGGCGACATTCGGCGGATCCACCGAGATCAACGCAACGGCGATTTTCTTCTGCGCACTCGTCGGCGTGGCCGTCACCGGTTTGATTACGTTCATCACCGAGTACTACACCGGCACGCAGTTCTCGCCGGTTCGCAGTATCGCCAAAGCATCGGTCACCGGACACGCCACCAACATGATCGCGGGCCTTGCAGTATCGATGCAAGGCACGGCGTTGCCCGCGATCGTCATCGTCATCGGCATTCTCGTCAGCTACGGTCTGGGGGGAACGTACGGCGTCGCCATCGCGGTCATGGCGATGCTTTCACTCGCCGGCATCGTGGTCGCAATCGACTCGTTCGGACCGATTACCGATAACGCAGGCGGCATCGCGGAAATGGCCGAGATGCCCCAAGAGGTTCGCAACGTGACGGATCCGCTCGACGCCGTCGGTAACACGACGAAGGCCGTCACCAAAGGATACGCAATCGGTTCGGCAGCCCTCGCAGCAGTCGTGCTCTTTGCGTCGTTCTTGCAGGAGCTGATCAAAGCGAAGTGCGGCGCCTCCGGCGGCGCAAATTGCGCAGCATCGGTGACGAATCTCTTTGCAATCGGCAATCCGTATGTTCTCGCCGGTCTCTTTATCGGCGGTCTGCTTCCCTATCTGTTCGCATCGCTTTCAATGCAAGCGGTCGGACGCGCGGGCGGCGCGGTCGTCGAAGAAGTGCGCCGTCAGTTCCGGGAGATTCCGGGCATCATGGAAGGCACCGCAAAACCGGACTATGCGACGACCGTCAGCATCGTGACGACCGCGGCGCTCAAAGAGATGATCGTTCCGGCGCTCATTCCCGTCGGCGTTCCGATCATCGTCGTGCTGCTCTCGGTGTTCGGCATTTTGCCGGGCAACACGGGTGCGCAAGTCATGGGCGGCATCCTCGTCGGCTCGATCGTGACGGGGCTCTTCCTCGCGATCTCGATGACGACCGGCGGCGGTGCATGGGACAATGCCAAGAAGTACATCGAAGACGGTCAGTACGGCGGCAAGGGATCCATCGCTCACCAAGCCGCGGTCACCGGCGACACGGTCGGCGATCCGTACAAAGACACGGCCGGCCCCGCGATCAACCCGATGATCAAGGTCTTGAACATCGTGGCGCTCTTGCTCGTAGCGTTCTTAGTTCATTAACCGACTTCTCATCGAAGAGAACGCAGGGCCCGGCACTTCGCCGGGCCCTTTTCACGTTATAGGTAATGTGGGAATACTGTCTGCGATGCAATCATTTGCCCGGTTGGCTGCCGCGGCTGCACTTTCCGTCGCTTTTATAGCCGGCGCCACCATACCCGTGCAGGCGTACACCGAGCAAGAGCAATGGGAGCTGCAAGTCGGGCAACAAGAATATCAACAGCTTCAAGGCAAGATCGTTCCGACGTCATCGCCGCTCTATAGCAAATTAGGTCCGATCGCGAAGCGAATAAAAAGCGTCGCGGATCACCAATACTTCGTTCCGTTTCACTTCATCTTGGTGAACGACAACTCGCCGAACGCGTTTTCGGTTCCCGGCGGAAACGTCTACGTGACGACGTCGATGATGTCGTTTGCGCAGAACAGGGAAGAACTCGCGGGCGTGCTGTGCCACGAAGTCTCACACGACATCCACCACGATGTCTACAATCTCTACCGGAAGAATCAAAATCTCTCGCTCCTCGCCGGCCTTGCCGGCATGCTGGTCGGAAACAGTTCGATCGGTCAAATGGTCGTCGGTACGGGAGCGCAGCTCGAGAGTTTGAGCTTTTCCCGACCGGTCGAAAGCGCCGCCGATCACACCGGCGCATATATCTGCGCCCAAGCGGGTGAGAATCCGTGGGGCATGGTGTGGCTCTTCAAGCGTTTCGAAGGTCAATCGCAGCAGGGCCCGCCCATGGAGATGCTCTCGGACCACCCGGCCGACAACCACCGCGTCGCGGACCTCGAGAACGAATTTCGCAACGATCCGTCGACGTTCGGACGTTTCAATTCCAATCCGTCGTCGGGAGCGCCGCTCTAAAACCGCCGGGAAGCAGGCCCCCGCAGGCCGTACTACCTCGTTATGCGCTTTACGATATCAACGCTGCTGCGCTCCGGCGCAGCAGCAGCTTTACTTGTGCTTCTCGCCGCGAACGGTTCCGTCCGAGCCGCAGTGAGCAATAGCGGGCTCGATCTGAGCTGGTTGGATACCACATGCAAACCGTGCTCGGACTTCTACGAATTCGCCAATGGCGGATGGATCAAAAAGAATCCGATCCCGGCTGCGTATCCGTCGTGGGGCTCGTTTAACATTCTGGCCGAAAACAATCGGTCGGTCCTCCACACGATTCTGGACGACGCTTCGAAGGCGGATCCGCCGAACGGCAGCAACGAGCAAAAAATCGGCGACTATTACGGTTCGTGCATGGACACAGCGGCGATCGACAAAGCGGGGACAGCGCCGCTGCATTCGTTGATGACCGCAATCGACGGCATCACCGATACGAAATCGATTGCGCCCATCATTGCACGGTTGCATCTCGCGAACGTCGATGCATTCTTCGGCGTCGGCTCGGAGCCGGACTTCAAAAATAGTAACGCGATCATCGCCGCCGTAACGCAGGGCGGACTGGGTCTTCCCGACCGCGATTACTATCTGAAGACGGACGATAAGAGCAAGGCCATCCAACAAGCCTACGTCGCGCACGTCACCAAAATTTTCTCGCTGCTCGGCGAAAGCGACGCGCAAGCATCGAGTGACGCGCAAACCGTCATGACGATGGAAACGGCGATGGCGAAGAATCACATGCCGCGCACAGAAGAGCGCGATCCCGCGAATATCTATCATAAGACCGACCTCGCCGGCCTCGAAAAGACCGCGCCGAAGTTCGATTGGGCCACGTATTTTTCGAGCTTGGCCGTAACGCCCGAGGCGATCAATGATGCTCAGCCCGCATATCTCGCGGCGCTTTCGGCGGAACTCACAACGTGGACGCCGGTGCAAATCAAGACCTACCTGCGGTGGCAGACGGCACACGCATTTGCGGCGACCCTGCCCCAAACATTCGTCGACGCCAATTTCGATTTCTATTCGAAGACGCTGCAAGGAACGCAACAGCAGCTCGATCGTTGGAAGCGCTGCGTACGATCGACGGACGTTGCGTTGGGTGAAGCTCTCGGCCAAGCGTACGTCGCGAAAGTCTTTCCGCCCTCGGCGAAAGCGCAAGCTCTTGAACTCGTGAAGTACGTGAAGTCGACGCTACGCACCGATATCGGACAACTCGATTGGATGACGCCGCAGACCAAGGCAAAGGCGCAAGCAAAACTCGACGCCTTTGTCTTGAAGATCGGATATCCGGACAAGTGGCGCAGCTATGCGGGACTCGATGTAACGAAGGGGCCGTACGTGCACAACGCGCTCGCGGCGGCGATCTTCAACAACAAGTACGATCTGAACAAGATCAATAAGCCCGCTGATAAGACCGAGTGGGGCATGACGCCGCCGACGGTCAACGCGTACTACAGTCCCTTGATCAACGAAATCGTCTTTCCGGCCGGCATTTTGCAGCCGCCGTTCTTCACGGCGGGCGCCGACATGGCAGTAAATTTCGGTGGCATCGGCGCCGTGATCGGCCATGAATCGACGCACGGGTTCGATGACGAGGGACGCAAATTCGATCTCAACGGCAACTTGAGCGACTGGTGGCAGCCGCAAGACGCAACGAAGTTCAATGCCAAAGCGCAATGCATCGTCGATCAATTCGACGCGCTTTCACCCGAACCGGGCGTGCACGAAAACGGCAAACTGATTCAAGGTGAAGCGATCGCCGATCTCGGCGGTTTGACGATCGCCTACGAGGCGTTCGAACGGTGGCAAGCAACGCATCCGCGTCAGACGATCGACGGATTTACGCCGGAGCAGCGGTTCTTCCTCGGATTTGCTCACGTCTGGGCGAGCAATCAACGGCCCGAGTACGCGCGGCTGCTGGCGACGGTCGACGTGCACCCGTACGATAAGTTCCGCGTCAACGCGACACTCTCCAACATGCCGCAGTTCGCTGCCGCGTGGGGATGTAAGGCTGGGGCCGCGATGGTTCGGCCTGCGAAGGACCGCTGCCAGATCTGGTAGCGATCGACGCATCGTCGCGCCTTAGGCGTTCGCGAGCGGCGCCTCATCGGGCAATGCTTCCTCCAAAGCGCCTGTCCGATCGACCGTCTCGCGAACGTCGTCCCGGGGCGACGTGACGCGCGCCGCGGCGATCATCGAAACGAACAACAGGACAGCGCCCGCGACCCAACCCGCACCGGGCGCTTTCCATATGTGCGTCGGCGCGATCGAATACGCGAAGATCCCGGTGAAGATTGCCGGTCCGACGATCATCCCAACGCTGCGCAGCATGTTGATCGCGCCCTGCAGCTCGCCTTGTTCGTTCTTTGCAACGCGACGCGTCATGATCGCTTGCGACGACGACCCCGCAATCATCCAAAGCATGTTCACCGGCATACCGAGCCAAAAAAGCACCGGGTTTCCGCTGTACATCCAAAAGCCGATGCCGCCGAAGAACAGACCGGCCAACAGCGCTTTCCGCTCGCCGAACCGGTCCACGACGCGTTGAATGAGAAACGCCGAAATAACGATGGTCAAGACGCCGACCGCAGCGAGTGCGCCGCCGATTGTCCGCATCGTCCACGCATACGCGTACATCGTGTAAAGAACGAAGAGCTGCGGCAGCGCTTCATGCGCGACGTATCCGATTTGCAACACGAGCGCAAGGCCCGAAAGCTCCCGGTGGCGACGTAACATCTTCAGCGAGCCGAGCGGATTCGCGCGCTTCCACGAAAACGCGTTGCGATGTTCGGGATCGAGTGATTCCGGGAGCACGAGCAGGCCGTAACAGAAGTTCACGAAGCTGAGCGCGCCCGCGACCCAAAACGGCAGGCGCGGATCGTGCGCGCCGAGGAGACCGCCGATCGCCGGACCGACGACGAATCCGATACCGAACGCGGCGCTGATCATCCCATACGCGCCGGCGCGTTTTTCCGCGGGCGTCACGTCGGCGACGTACGCGCTCGCAACGGTGATGCTCGCCGTCGTCGCACCGGAAAGCACGCGGCCGACGAAAAGCCACCCGAGATTCGGCGCAAGCGCGAGAATCAGGTAATCGACACTCGTTCCGATGTTCGAAAGCAACACAATCGGGCGGCGGCCGAACCGGTCCGATAGCGTGCCGAGCACCGGCGACGCGAAGAACTGTACGATGGCAAAGATCGTCGCGAAGATGCCGCTGTAGATCGACGCGTTCGCATAACTGCCGTGCGCGAACGTCAAGATCAACGGTTGGAATACCGGAATGATAATGCCGAGTGCCAGCATGTCGAGCACGACCGTGACGAAGATGAACGTCATCGCTGCGGAACGCTTATTGAGCACGGCGTAACCCTTTCTTATGCGTGAGCGCATCGAGCGCATCGACCCATGCATCGAGCGCCGCGCCGATCCGTTTCGCGTCGCCGGTTGCCACGAAATCGAGCATGAATCCGCGGTAGCCCGCGAGGACGATCGTCGCGACGACCCGCGCGTGCTCGGGAGATTCTCCGCCGGCGATCAACGGCTCGGCCAGAAACGCGAGCCAATCCTCGATCGCGCGCTCGAGAAATCCCGGAAAGCGCCGCGGATCGCGCAGTGCGAGCGCGTACGTTTCGAAGAACAGGCGCAGCATCGGCCCGATCTCCGGATCGCTCATGTACGTCCACGCCGCACGGCAGATCGCGCCGGGCGTAGAGACTTGCGTGCGCCGCAGCCGGTCGAATACGGTGAGTTGCCGCGTGCGAACGGCGCGCAGAACGGCCGTGACCATCGCTTCCTTTGACCCAAAATGGTAGAGCAGCGTTCGTGGGCTCGAACCGACGGCGTCGGCGAGCGGTCGAAGCGAGAGATCCGCGAGGCCATGCTCGGCCACATAGGCACTAACGCGCGCGAGCAGCTCCTCGCGACGCTCCAGGTCGACCGTCCGCGTCATGGCTCGACCGTACCATACTTGAAACGACTGTTTCAAGTATGGTACAACCGGTCCATGGAACCTCAAGACTGGAGCACGATAACGCCGCGCCTCTTCGTCGACGATCCGCAACGTCTCGTTGACTTTCTTGTCGACGTATTCCATGCGCAAGGAAATTGCAGCACCGATGAAAAGCCCACGATTTTGCGCATCGGCGATTCAAACCTGATGATCGGCAGCACAAAATGGCGCCCAGCAACCTCGAGTCTCCTGATGGTCGAGGTTGACGACGTCGATGCAACGTATGCCCGCGCGCTCACCGCAGGCGCGACGTCGATCGAAGAGCCCGCCGACATGCCGTGGGGCCAGCGCAGAGCGATGGTAGCCGATTCCCTTGGAACTGATTGGCAAATCACCAAGGATCTCCGATAGCCCGTTACTACGTTGCGTCGGCACTCCGCGGCGCACGATCGAGTGCTTCGTACTTCCGATAGACCGCAAAGTACGTCGTGCCGATGATCGCGATTGCAAACACCATCAGCGCGTCACCGACGACGCCGCCCACCGTACTCGTCGGAGGAAATACATAACGCAATAGCGCGCGTACTGCAAACGCGCCGATGTAGATTGCGGCCGTCGCCCACGACGGGCCAAGTTGCATCACGCCGTGCCGATCGGTTGCGGAGACTTGCGTGTGATGTCCGCGTAAGATCCCGACCGGAATGCCGGCCGCGATTCCGATCGCGATTGCAACGACGACTTCCCACGCGGGAGCCGGATTGAGCCGTTCGTAACCGTAGATGACGAACGCGCCGAGCAGCATCAGGATAATCGCCTGCGCCCACATCCGTCCGACACTCATGCGTTGCGCCCGCGACGCGCGAAAAAGAATCAACCCGATAACGACGATCCAAATAAGAATCGACGATGCATTAAGCGGCATTCCTTGCGACATGCGACTTGCTTCGCTGCTTCGAGAGCAGTTACCGCTCGATTACTCATTAGACCCATGGCGTACACCAATCGGCATCCTTGACGCGAACGACGCGCACCCGTACGTTCAAAGATGGGGCAAGCGTCATTCCCAAATTCGCTGCATTTCGACATTCCCGGGAGCACTGCTGTGGAACGCGCGTTTTTCGCTCTTTCTGTCGGACTTGCCATCACGCTCGGACTCACCGCATGCGGCGGCGGATCGAGCGCTACCGTTCCGAGTGACCCCATCGCATCGGAGACGTCTCCGGCCAGAGGCACACCCACTCCGACAACGCCAACACCGCGGCCGCCTTCGCAAAAGCCGACGCCGACGCCGAGGGCGACGTTGACGCCAACGCCTGCGCCGACTGCAACAACGGCCGGTGTTCCCTTACATATCGCAACGTGGGCATATGACGAATACGGCGCGCAAGGAGGAGCGGCGGCTGCCGCGCTCGTCCGTACATACGTGACGTACGCGGAAGGCGTTCCGCAGAACATGAAGGCCGTTACCGATTGCCAGGGCTCGAACAGTTGTTATTCGGTGACGTACTTCGATCCCAATTTCGTTTGGCTGGACACGGTCTGTCCCTCGTCATTTGCTACGGGCTTATATAACGAAGCGGCAGAATCGTGGTTCATTCATCAAAAGGGACACACGGACTTAGCACATCGCCTCGTCGGCTATAGAACTTTTAAATGCAACGGCGTCTCGCGGCGGACGCCTATTTATGCATTGAATCACTTCAACGCCGATCTTCGTTCGTACATTCGGTCGTGGCTGCAAGCAAATGCAGACCGCTGGGACTATGTATTCATGGACGAGACGAGTGGAACCGTCCTTTCGCAGTTCTACGGTCCGGGCGCCGGCATGTGTCCGGGAAACTACAACAATTACTGTGTTTCCACGGAAGAATATCCGACGGACGCATCAGTCATCCAAGCACACAATCTGTTCTTTTCAAGTTTAACGCACAGCGACGGCTCGCCGATGAAGCTGTTCTTCAACGGCGCAAACTTCAAGAACAACGAAATGACGGATCTCGGCATTGTCAGTGGAAACAGCAACATGTACGGGGTTATGTGCGAAGATTGCGTTGTTGCACTTGGTGCGTATCGTCCATGGATCTATCCGAGCGTGCTCAACGGAATGGCCGAGGTCAACGCGCTTCCAAACCGCTCCTATATCCACCTCAGCATCGGAGAGGATCCTCCGGGCAGCGCTGCACAAATCGGCGAACGCACCGCTACCGCGGCGATGGCATGGCTGGGATACAGTCCCGGCCACACCGTCGTGTTTCCGAATCTGGAAGCAAACACCACGAATCTACCGATCTGGCCCGAGTACAATGTTGTTCCGATGCAGCCCCTTGAAAGCATGACGTCGGGCGCCGTGGACTTGGAGGTCGGGCGCCAAATCTATCGCCGCGAATTCGCCACCTGCTACAACGCCGGCGTGCCGATTGGTCCATGCGCAGCGATCGTAAACGGCACGTCCTCTACGATTACGGTTTCCTCGTCATGGCTGAAGCAGCATTACGCTCACGTCATACAATTGTCCGGCGGAGACATTCCGTCAGGCGGCACCGTTTTGCTCACATCGCAAACATTTGTTCCCGCAACAACGACGCTAGCACCGGGTCACGCCATTCTCCTCGCACGCTAGCAAAAAGAAAGAGCGAGGCGTTTCCGTCTCGCTCTTTTCTTTCGACGTACTCGAAATTACTTGATTTCGACTTTGGCGCCGGCTTCTTCGAGCTTCTTTTTGACTGACTCGGCTTCGTCTTTCGGCACGCCTTCTTTGACCGGCTTGGGCGCGCTCTCAACGAACGCCTTGGCTTCCGTGAGGCCCAGGCTCGTGATTTCGCGAACCGCCTTGATGACCTTGATCTTCTCCGCGCCCGCTTCTTGCAGGATCACGTCGAATTCGGTCTTCTCCGCAGCCGGAGCAGCGGCGGCTCCGCCGGCACCCGGCGCAGCCATCATCATCGCGGGTGCGGCCGCGCTGACGCCATACTTCTCTTCGAGCTGCTTGACGAGGTCCGCGAGCTCGAGAACGGTGAGTTTATCGATTTGATCGATGAGATCGGCAACTGCCATGATTCTGGAATCTCCTTGAATTCTTTATGCCGCGGCTTCTTTTTGCTCGCGGATTTGGTTGAGCACGCGGACGAGGCCGCTCTGATTGCCCGAAAGCACGGTGACGAGACCGCGAAGCGGGCTTGCGAGTGAACCAACGAGTTTGGCGATGAGTTCGGCCTTGGGCGGAAGCGCAGCGAGCGCTTCGACCTGCGATTTGTCGGCGAATTTACCGTCGACGATCGCAGCTTTGATACCGAGTTTCTTGCTGTCGTCTGCGAACTGTTTGATCGCTTTCGCGGGAGCAACGGGATCGCTGCCTGCGAACACGATGCCGGTCGGACCGGCCAAAAACTCGTCAAGCTGCTTGGCGACATCATCGCCTGCGGCAATCTTGAAGAGCGTATTCTTGACGACGGCATACGTGCTGCCGTCTTTGCGTAGCTCGCCGCGAAATTTCGTGATCTCTTCGACGGTGAGGCCCGCAAAGTCGGTCAAGAACAAGTTCTGCGACTCGGCAAGCCGATCGCGCAACTCTTGTACCGCTGCTTCTTTACGTGCGGTTGGCATGACGTTTAAGTCGCTTTCTTGGAATTAAAAAAGCGCTCCATCCGTCCGGAGGGCGCTTCAAGAAAGCCACACGTGTGTGGAGATCCCTGATTCACGCACCTCGGTAACTGTTCTCGCGAACATTAAGGCATCAGCCGGTTACGGTCTTCGGAGCCGTCGCATAGGTTACCACACCGGGGGCGGGTCCTGCAACCGCCCTCGGCCTAGCGGCAGGGAAAAGCGACCAAATCGGGCGGGATCGCGACCCCGCCGATAAAGGGCGGTTGGAGCACCAGGCGTTGTGGAGAGGGATAGGGCGCTTCTAAGCCCGTGTTGGCGAGGAAGCGGGCATAGGGGCCGACCGCAAAGTAGCCGTTCGCGTACAGCTCAAAGAGCAGATAACCGTGATACCGGCCGACGTATGCGTAGCCGTAAACGGCGAACTGCTCGGCAAGTTCGCGTGCGGGGACCGCGGGTTGAAAGTTGCGTCCAAAATGCGAGCTGGTTTCGAACATGCCGAAGTGTTCGCTCTGAATGAGCCGCTGCGCGCGCAAAATTTCACGCTCGTCCTGCGTGCCGTAATAGTGCGGAATCTCAGGACACTGATCGTACGCCTTCGGCGCTGCCGGTTTTGCGGCGGCCGATGCGGCGATCAAGACGAGTAAGGCGAATCCGGCGATAAAAGGACCGTAACGCATCGCGGCCTCATTTTACCGCAGAGTAGATGACGTTCGGATATCCCTGGAATTTCACACCGACCAGACCGCAGCGCAGCGTTTGAAGATCCCGCGGGAAGACGCTGTGTTTCCACGTACCGACCGGCGGCATCCCGTCAGCCGGCGAAATCGCATCGCCCATCATGTCGACGTAGCTTGAAACCGTCTCTCCCTCCGCGCTCGTAAACGTCAATAGAAGACGCGCTTTCGCGATCTTGTAGTTCGTATGATCGGCAAGCTTGATATCCGCAGTGAAATGCCGATCGGACCCGGCCCAGTGACAACGCTCGATGGTAACAGCGCCCGGGGGCATCGGAACGACGGTCTGCGCACCGGAGGCCGCGCGCGCCGGTACGCTTGTGAGCGAACCGGCGAGCGCGACCGCGAGCGCGATGACAGCAATGTTGCGCATTAGTGGTTCCAAGCAATGGGATCGATGCAGTCCGCTGCGAGTTCCGAGGCATACTTGGCCGTCAGCGATTTTTGTAGCGCCGAATTTTGATGTGAGGAACTCATCTTCCATTGCTCGAGCAGGGTCTTATCACGATCGTTCAGCTCTTTTGGAGTGGAGCACGCTGCAACTGCAGCGGGCGCGGGCTGCGACTTGGGCTGCGGTTGAGCCTGAGATTGCGATTTGCTGTCGCTCGCATAGACGACGAGTTTGGGAAGCCCGGCCGCCGCTTCATCACTGCTGCCGGACGACGCAGCGGGGGCTGAATTTGCAGGCGCGACCGCTACTTTTACGCCCACGCACGCACTTGCGAGTTCCGGATAGACGCGTGCATCGAGTGTGATGCCGGCCTTCGCGAACTCGGCGCAGCGTTGAATGAGCGTGATCTGCGTGTCGAGTTGACGCTGTTTGACGATTTCGTTGGAGAGCGCCGTGCAATTCGCCTGTTGTTGTCCACCGAAGGGAATGACGAGTTGCAACGTTCCGCCCAACGTGTTATTGCCCCCGGTGTTCGTGTTGATGCCGATTCCCCCGCCGCCGTTGATGTCGGTGTTTTGGTTAAATACTCCAGCGGCGAGGTACGGCGTTGCGCATTGGATTCCGACTCCAAAGGAGTTCATGCCCGAGTACGAGTTGTTGACTTGGACATTGGTGTTTTCACCCACGGGATTGGACACGCCGTTGTTGCTTGAGGTAGGCGCGTTGACGTTCGTCGTAGGAGGAACGGTTTGCGCTACAGCGGGGGCGACGGCCGCACTCATAGCGAGTGCGATCGCAAGTGAAAGGAACTTTTTCATCGGAATCCTCTGCTCGTGGTGGCGTGCTTAGAAGTTAACGAACGTTGCCGACTGGAGCGTCGAGCTGCTCGTGGTTTGCGTTCCGCTGAAGTTTTGCGTGGTCACATTGTGATCCGAGAACTCCTGATGCGTGAACGAGAGCGTTCCCGATCCGGTGAGCCCGATGTAGCCGTCGCCGTCGAAGAAACCGCCGATCGACGAGTGGCTGAGTTGGCCGCCGAGTTGCGCGCCTAGACCCGCTTGAAGCGTGGCGTCGCCCGAAACTTGGAACGTGTTCTGATAGCCGCAATCCCAGTGATTGTCGGTTTCGCTCACCGAGAGGTGGCCCGTGGTTACGGTCTGCGTGACGGTGTTCGTCGTGCCCACTTCGAGGGCGAGCGCCGGCATCGCGGCCGCGAACGTAAACGCAGTAAGCAAAGAAGCGAATGCAAGAAGTTTGCGATTCATCGTAGAGATGCGATCCTTTCGGTCCCTCCAAGGGACAAGCAGTGTACGGATACACCTCGGATGGTAAGGCGCAATGCGCTCGCCCGACAGAGCCGCCGCGGGTAAAGCGCTTGTAAAGCACTAGGGAAATTCGGGCTTGTGCGGACGTGGTGAGGAGACCTATGTCTCGTTGGACAAGACGGGTAAGGGCCGTGCTGCCCGAAGTGCCCATGAGGAGGTCTAGAATGGGACATATCCCCGCGAGCCGTCGAGCATTTTTAGTTGCGGGCGCGGCGCTCGCAGCGGGCAGCGTCGCCGGTTTTAGCGATGCTGTTGAGGCCGCGCAACTGCATCCCGCTGCGCAATCCGCGCTCGACAAACTGATGGCCGGCAACGCGCGCTTCATCGCGGATAAAGCGATCTGTCCGCCGCTTACAGCGCGCCGCCTCGAACTTCTCGACGCACAACATCCCTTTGCGATCATCGTCAGTTGTTCGGATTCGCGCGCACCCGTCGAGACCGTGTTCGATCAAGAACCGGGCAATATTTTCGGCGTGCGCATTGCCGGCAATTTCGTCGACGACAACGGGCTCGGCTCCATCGAGTACGGCGTGGCGGCGTTGAACTCCGCGCTTATTCTCGTCCTCGGACACACGCATTGCGGTGCGGTGAAAGCGACCGTACAATACGTCAAGGACGGCACGACGCAACCATCGCACATTCAAGGACTCGTCGACGCGATTGTCCCCGCCGCAAAAAGCACAAAAGGGAAATCTGGTGATTGGTACGACAATGCGACGGTACAACACGTCAAGAACAATGTGAGTGCGCTCGCGTCGCGATCGCCGATCATCGCCAAGGCGATTGAAGCCAATACACTGTCCGTCGCGGGCGGCGTCTACCATCTGAAGACGGGACGGGTCATACTCGTCACCTAAGGAAAGAACGACTTCATCCAATGCCGTTTACTCCTCCCGCATCGCTTGATGCTGCGATTACGCGCCTCATCGAGGGCAATCGCCGCTTCGTCGAAGAGCGTCCGCTCGCGCCGGTTCCGTCCGCCGAACGAATCGAACTCGCGAGCGGACAATCTCCGTTCGCCACAATTCTCGGTTGTTCGGATTCACGCGTGCCGATCGAGACGATCTTCGATCAGCAGCCGGGAAACTTGTTCGTGGTACGGGTTGCGGGCAACATCGTCAACGACGACGGCTTGGCTTCGATCGAATACGGCGTTACCATACTCGATTCGATCCTCGTCGTCGTGCTCGGGCACTCGCAGTGCGGCGCCGTAAAGGCAGCGCTCGACTACGTCGATACGGACTCTCGCCTCCCAGGTCATATGCAATGCCTCGCCGATGCAATCGCACCAGCTGCGCGCGCAACGCAACGTACCGACGGGGACTGGTGGCGCGATGCGGTGATCGAGAACGTGCGGATGCATGCGGCCGCCATCGAGCAACGCTCGCGTATCCTCGGCGATGCAGTACGTGAACGACGCGTGCGGATCGCGGGTGCCACGTACGATCTGCACAGCGGCGTCGTGACGTTTTTAGATCAGCGGAAGAATGCGGTCGAGCTTGGTGAGGGACAGAATGCGGGCGACGTTACCACCCGTGGGGCCGATCATCTCTAACCGGCCGGCGTAACTGTTCGCCGCGCGAACGAGGACCGACAGAATCGTCGAATCCACATAGGTACATCGCGTCAGATCGACGGTAAAAGCTGCACCTGATGATGCGCGTTCATCGATCGCCGCTGCCACGTCGCCCGAGTGAAAAATATCAAAGTCGCCGACCAGGGCAAGACCGTTCTCGCGGCGCTCAATCGCCGTACCCGACGCGTCGCGTAGTTCCACCTCGATAACCCCCCTTGGCAACAGACTACGCCCTGCCCGACCGGGGTGCAAGATGGGATTCGCTTGTGTCCCTAGCGCGCGGCGAAGGCACGCGCCGCCCCCATGATCGGAGCCGCGATGTCGTTAAGCGGCTTGTCGCGCAGCATCAGCATCGGAACCTGATCGTCGAGATGCGGGTTGCTGCCCGCGAACCACGCGCGAACCGCTTCGGTCCGCGATTCACCGCCGATGACGGTCGCGATCTGCAGCGCGAACCGCAGAACGTTCGGTCGTTGCGGCGAGCGGCCGTCCGTCCACTGGGTAACCGCCCGTGTCTCAGTGACTCCGCCGATCACGGCTACCGCCGTTGCCCCGAGCAGCGCAACGAGCCGCGTCACCACCACATTGATCGGTAGGGACATTGCCTCAGCGTGTGCTTGCGCATCAATCGCCCTTGTCCCCTTGGTATTCCGCTCGGTTTGCATCCCAGGCCAAATCACTTCCTAAATCACAACACCCCGCACTCAATCCTTCATACCGCAAAGGGCGTCCTGCCAACTGGTTTTACGCGGCCCTTTCGTGGGCAGGCAGCGAAAAAAATACGAGAACCCGGTTCTAGTAACCGGGTCCTCGCGTACTTTCGCTAGTGGACGTTTATGCTGTTGCGCGAATGCGGTTCGGGTCGACCTTCACACCTGGGCCCATCGTGCTCGTCAGCGTCACGCTGCGAAGATAGGTGCCCTTCGCGGCTGCCGGTTTTGCGCGGACCACTGCATCAAGCAGCGTCGTCAAGTTGTCGAGCAGCTGATTTAAATCGAACTGTGACTTTCCGACGATCGTGTGGATGATGCCGGTCTTGTCCAGACGGTACTCGACCTTGCCGGCCTTGATGTCGCGGATCGCACCGGCGATGTTCGGCGAGACCGTGCCGGCCTTCGGGTTCGGCATCTTCTGCGCGAGAATACGGCCGAGCTCCTTACCGACTTGCGCCATCATGTCCGGCGTTGCGACGGCGACGTCGAAGTCCGTGAAGCCCGCCTTCAGGCGATCGATGAGATCCTGGTCGCCGACGATATCGGCTCCGGCTTCTTGTGCGGCCTTGGCATTGTCGCCCTTCGCGAAGGCGATCACGCGGACCGTGCGGCCCGTGCCGTGCGGTAGCAAAACCGTGCCGCGAACGTTTTGATCGCTCTTCTTCGGATCGACGCCGAGGCGGATGTGCACTTCGACCGTCTCGTTGAATTTCGCGTTCGCGTTCTTCTTCACGAGATCGATTGCTTCGGCCGGCGTGTAGAGCGTCTTCTTGTCGTAATTCGTGACAAGATTCTTATAGCGTTTTCCGTGATGCTGCGGCATTACGCTTCCACCTCCACGCCCATCGAGCGCGCGGTGCCCGCGATGATCTTCTTCGCAGCGTCGATATCGTTCGCGTTGATGTCCGGCATCTTCACTTTCGCGATTTCTTCGAGCTGCGCGTTCGTCAGTTTGCCGACTTTGTTGCGGTTCGGCTCTTTTGAACCCGAGTCGATCTTGAGCGCTTGTTTGATCAGGAACGACGCCGGCGGCGTCTTCGTGATGAACGTGAACGTGCGGTCTTCGAAAACCGTGATCTCGACCGGAATGATCATGCCCGCCTGCGAGGCAGTACGTTCGTTGTACTGCTTGCAGAAGTCCATGATATTCAGCGAGTATGGGCCTAGCGCGGGGCCGATCGGCGGCGCAGGCGTTGCCTTGCCGGCCGGAATTTGCAGGCCGATTTTGCCTACAACTTTCTTAGCCATGTCGTCTCCTTAACGAATCGCCTTACGGCGTTCTGCCCCTCAGCAGTCTCGCGCGCCGGGGTCGCTCGCGCGAGAAATTGAGCTGTCTAGACTTTCTCGACTTGGAAAAACTCCAGCTCAACCGGCGTTTCTCGTCCGAAGATCGAGATGAGCGCGCGCAGGCGTTCTTTTTCCGGTTGGATTTCGTCGACGACGCCGGTGAAGTCGAAGAACGGGCCGGAGGTGACTTTGACCCGGTCGCCCTTCTTGAAGTCGATCTTGAGCTTGGGCGCTTCGATGCCCATCTGCTTGAGAATCGTTTTAACTTCTTTCTCTTGCAGCGGCACCGGCTTTTCGCCCGGGCCGGGGCTACCGACGAAGCCGGTAACGCCTTGCGTGTTGCGCACGACGTACCACGACTGATCGTCCATGATCATCTCGACGAGGACGTAGCCCGGAAAGACTTTCTTGGGCGTGATCTTCCGCTTGCCGTCTTTGAACTCGACCTCGTCCTCCATCGGGACGAGCACGCGGAAGATCTTGTCCTGCATGCCCATCGAGTGGATGCGGCGCTCGAGGTTCGCTTTGACTTTGTTCTCGTAACCGGAATACGTGTGGATCACGAACCAGTTACGGTTGTCTTTCTTCGCGGCTGTAGGGCGCTCGACGGTTTCTTCGGGCGCTTCATCGCGCACCTCAAAGACATCCATGGTGCCGTCGCTGCCGTCTTGCGTTACGGTTTCTTCGTCAGTCTCGACGTTGACGGCGGCGCCGTCGTATTCGCGTTCGAATTCGGTCATAATTTTAGAGATTGACGGGATGGATCCACTGGAAGAGCAGGCCGAATGCCTGATCGAGCAGGTATGTGAACAGTCCGATTCCGACGACCAAGGCGATCGTCAGGACCGTTGCGGAAACCCATTCGTCACGTGTTGGCCACGTGACGCGGCGCAGTTCTGTGATCACGCCGCGCACGAAATCACCGCTCGCCGCTTGTCCTGCGGCGGGCGCGCTGCCTCGGCCGATCGACTTCTTCTGCTCGTTCACCAAACGTCAACTCCCGGGGAAATTCTGGCAGGGCGGACAGGACTCGAACCTGCAACCGGCGATTTTGGAGACCGCTACTCTACCAATTGAGCTACCGCCCTACGTATTTGGACGCTTTTTGCCGCTGGACGGCGTCAGCTCTGGGGGTCGTGGACTCTAGTCCACTCGCCCCGTCGCTTCCTTGCCAGCGGCAAAAATCGTCCAAATACGATGTTTGTTGGCTGGCGCAGACAGCGCAGTTACTACTTTACTCTACTTGGTTTCGCGGTGGGCGCGGTGGCAGCGGCAGAAGCGGCAGTATTTGCTGAGCTCCAGCCGGTCCGTTGTTTTTTGTTTGTTCTTTTGGGTGTTGTAGTTACGGCGTTTGCACTCCGTGCAGGCCATGACTACCATCACTCGGTTTTCTTTTTTTGCCATCTCAGTCTACCACACATGAAATAAACGCCCCGACGAGGCGTTCAGCCAACAGACTGTACCACACGCCCCCTCTCCCTCGCAAGGTGTTAGGTCCGCTGCGTCTCGGTATCAGCAAGAACACGGTTGCGGCCGGCGGCCTTGGCCTTGTAACACATCCGGTCGGCTCGCCGGATCAGGTCTGCGACGCTTTCGTTCGCCTGGATGACGATGATGCCGATGCTCACCGTCGTCCCGTACCGATTTGGGGCTGCACTGAAGGCGGCGGCCATGTCCTCGGCGGTACGGATCGCGTTTTCGAGCGAGCAATGGTAGAGAAGCGCCGCGAATTCATCGCCGCCCCACCGGGCGAGGACGTCGGTCCGGAAGACCGCGGAGTCGAAGGCGCGCGCCGCGGCGCGGAGCACCTCGTCGCCGATCTCGTGACCGAGACGGTCGTTGACTTCTTTGAATCCGTCGAGATCCGCGAAAAGCAGCGCATGCATCGGCACGGTTCGCGTCATGGAGATTCCGGTTTCGAGCGCGCGCTCGAAATAGCGCCGGTTGAAGAGTTCGGTCAATAAGTCGTGCTCGGCTTCATAGAGCAATTTTGCTTCGCGCTGACGCGCGTCGGTAATGTCGCGAAACACCGAGACCACCGACGTAAACTCGCCGCTGGAATGTTCTTCAATCGGTTGCAGGTGCACTTCGAACATGCCGTGGCGGCCGTCTTTGCGCCTGTAGGAAAGCTCCGTTCGGACGGGTTGTCCCGCGTAGAGCGCTGCCCGGATCGTTTCGAGCCGTGGCGCGTCGCGATCCTCGCCGAGAATCGCGTTCCAAGGTTGTCCGAGCACTTCGTCCTGCAGATATCCAGTCGTTCGCGTGAACGCATCATTCACGTAACCGAAGAGCCACGTGCGATTGGAAGCGGTACTGATAGCGACGGGATCGTAGCCGTGTTCGACCGCCGTCGTCAGTTGCACCATGCGCTCGTGCGCGCGTTTCTCACGCGTGGCATCGCGCGTGATGAACATCCAGCGGTGTCCGCCGTCCCATGGAATCGGCGAAAAGTTCGCTTCAATCCAAATAAACGTTCCGTCCCCGCGCGTAAATCCTCGGCGAATGCGAAACGGTTCATGCCGTTCGAGCGCTTCATTGACGCGCTCGCGATCTTCCGGGCTGCTGCGCTCGCGCATGAACGCGTCAGCCGGAGAGCCAAGCGTCACGTCTCGGCGGCATCCATACATTGTTTCAAACGCGCGATTCAAATACCGGAATACAAAATCCGGCGCACTCGATCGCCGTTCGATTACGCAAATTGCATCAGGCGCCCGGTCGCACAGCTCAGCCAGCAACTCGGAAGCAATACCATAGCGCCCCTCAGCCGTGCCGATGGTAAACTTCGCGTCCACGTCCCCATCGTACCCCGCCGCAACGACATCCAGGCGACATTCTAAAGAACGCCCGCAATAGGCCCTTAGCCCAAAAACTCAACCCACAAGCCCCTATCAGCTCGTGAAAACGCCTGCGCCCACCCGAGTCTCGTTTTATACACGATGTGAAAACAAGACGTCCCCCCGAGGCAACACCCCAAGAAACGTCCGAAACGTGGTGCGCTCGGGCGGAATCGAACCGCCAACCTCGGCCTTAGGAGTGCCTTGCTCTATCCGATTGAGCTACGAGCGCGCAGCAACGCACAGCGCAGATTCGCCGTGCCGCCAGCGCGTCATGCCAAAGCCGGTGGCTTACCCTCCTCTCGCCACGCCACGAACCGCTCGATGAGGGACGGATCGAACTGCGTCCCCGCGCAGCGCTGGAGTTCGGCGAGAGCGGCATCTTCGCTGATCCCGCGGTGGTACGGCCGGTTCGAAACCATGGCGGAAAAGGCGTCGAGAATCGCGATCGCGCGCGCAATCGGATCGATGTCGTCGCCCGCGAGCGCATTTGGATATCCCGTACCGTCCCAGCGTTCGTGATGCTGCCCGACGATCCGCGCGACATCCTCATACCCCGCGTGCTGCGCAAGAATCTGCGCTCCGTACTCGGCGTGCCGCATCGCCGCTTCGTACTCGCTTTGGCTCAGGCGCCCGGGTTTGATGAGAATGCTATCCGAGATCAACAGCTTACCCGCGTCATGCAGCAAACTCGCTTGCAGCAGCGTACCCAGCGGATCGCGGTCGAGATCGAGATTGAACTCCGACCATACCTTCGCCATTGTATTGACTTGCAGCAAATGCACACGCGTAAATGGATCGCGATCTAGGAGCGCTTGAACGATCGTCTCCACTCCGTTGAATAATCCGTGGACCGTATGTGCGTCAACGTCATCTTCTCCGATGGGGCGGCACCCGTGTTTGCGGCTCAGACGCGCGCGACGCACACAGAGCGCGACCAGTTCAGCGCGCGTTCCGGCGTCCGCCGGCGCAAGTGCGTAACCGCATGCGATGGGAACCGGCAGAGTCTGATCGCGCGCAACGTATGCGAGCGCATGCAACTTCACGCAGAGACGTTCGACGAAAGGCGCGATCGCGTCGTTCGCGCTCTCGCGCAACAGCACCATGAATTGATCTCCGCCGAATCGACCGACGACGACGGACTCATCGGCGTCTTCGACGTCACGTAAAACGCGCGCTACCTGCCGCAAAACGTCATCGCCTTCGGCATAGCCGTACGTTTCGTTGAACGTTCCGAAATTCACCAGGTTGAGCACGATCGCAACAGACGGCCGCGTCGACGTTGCCGTCGCAAGCGCGCGATCGATTTCGCGCGAAATGAGTGAATGATTTGCAAGCTCCGTGAGCGCATCGTATTCAGCAGTACGCCGCAACGCTTGATAGAGACGCTGATTTTGCACGGCGACGGCGAGATAATGGCCGATCGCCGCAACCATCTCGACATCGTCGTTCGTATAGGCGTCGCCGCGTGTCGTTTGCACGGAAAGCGCGCCGAGCATTTCGCCCCCGGCGCGCATCGGCACGAACATTGCCGAGACCGTGTCATTCGTCCACGGACGGTCGCGGTGAATCGGCGTCATTCCCATCGGCGCCCAGACGTCCGGCGTATTTCCCCAAATGATCGCGCCCGTTCGGATGACTTCACGCGCGCGCGAACGTTCTTCGAGAACGATATGCGGGTATCGCCGAATCTCGCCGTGATCGTAGAAGTACTCGATCGAATGACGTCCGTCGGGACGCGCGAGCGCGATGAAGACCACCGATGAATCGACGTAGTCGGCGAGCAGCCTCGTCAAGCGCTCGAACAGTTCGCCAAGCGATAGCTCTGTCGCCAGAAGAGAGGCGGCCTGCTGCATGAAAAAGCGATCTTTCAACACCGGCGCACACCCCGAGCAGATGAAAAAAGGCGTGCGCCCACCTTCGTCCGGGAGCAATGGAACTCCGCGCTCCCGTGCGCTTCCATACAGTTCGGCTTGCCGGGCACTTACGCAGCGTAAGATGAAAGCGATGCAGGTCACCGATGCGGCGCGTGCGTTGAGCGTGTTCGACCTCGACGCGCCATACGGATTTCGCATCTGGCTCGCCGGCGCGTGGGGCTTGGAAATGCAACCGCGGCTCTTTCAGGTGCTAAGCGCTACGCCGCGCGTTTCCCAAGCGGTCAACGTCGATTGCCGGCGCGTCACGGTCGTCGACGGGGCAACGATGAAGACCATGACGAAATTCGCCGACGACTGCGCAACTCGCGGCGTCGGTGTGACGTTCGAATGCGATTCGGATCCCGTCGGACGTTTGATCGAGCTGTGCGGATTGAATCGTTTGACGGTGATGCACCGGCCGCTGCACCCACGAGCGGCCGGAGGGGTTCGGGCTGAACACCCAAACCCGGACACTCCCTAACGCTTCTTGCGACTCGCACCTTTGCGGCGCTTCGGAACGCGATCGCCTTCGCGACGCGCTTCGGAGAGACCGATCGCGATTGCCTGTTTGCGGCTCTTCACTTTCGGACCGCGCTTACCGGAACGCAGCTTTCCTTCTTTCATCTCGTGCATCGCGCGTTCGACCTTCTTGCCGGACTTGCGTCCATATTTACGGCCGCTGCTCTTCTTCGATCCACTCGATTTCTTCGACGAACTCTTCTTCCGTGAGGAACTCTTCTTGCGACCGCCGCTCGTCTTGCGTTCCGACGTCTTCTTGCGTGATGACGTCTTCTTGCGTCCCGACGTCTTTTTGCGTCCCGACGTCTTCTTCCGTGATGACGTCTTCTTGCGTGACGATTCGCTCTTCTTGCGGCTGCCGCTCGAGCTCTTCTTGCGGCCGCTGGAGCTGCTCTTCTTTCGGCCGCTCGAGCTCTTCTTGCGTCCGTTCGAGCTCTTCTTTCGGCCGTTCGTGCTCTTCTTTCGTGATGTTGACTTCTTTCGTGAGCCGGAACGTCCGCGCGACGCCGCGCGCACTTCACCCCGTTCGTCCGGCTCCGTCTTGCCGATTCCCCGTTCGTCATGGCCGACTTGAATGAACTTATTCATGCGGCCGTCGGGATCGTACAAAAAGCCGAGTCCGCTTTCGTCGAAAATCTCGAAGAAGCGGTCCCAATCGATTGGTTCTAAACGTTCGTCTTGATCGCCGAAATCGATGCGAAGCATTCCGCCTGTACCCTCTACTTCTGCTGGTCTCCCGCCCATGCGTTCGACCCATTCACGAATCTCGTCGTGGTCGGTCGTCTCACGTGCCGTTGCCAAAGCAAAACCTCCTTAGTGGAAGTACCCTTCGCACTACATACCCTTGAGTTTTCCGAATAAATCCAGGATATATGTGGGGGCGTCGCGATGCGCAAGCATACGCATTTGCGGATGTTGCGCGAACGCATCATGAACCTCCACCGTGCTCATCGCGTGCCCCTTCACCGGCGGCGTCCAATGGACGAGCAGCGCTTCACCGCCGGCCCGCAATGATGCAACAATGCGATCGCGGGTTTCGATCAGATCCTCACACGCGAGATAGAATCCCACCTCACAAAACGTCACGAGGTCGAACGTGCCGCTCGGAAAGTCGTCCGGAACCGCGCCGCATTGCATCTTGACGTTCGGCAAATGCGCGCATCGCCGTCGCGCTAATTCCACTGCCTCGGGTGAGGGATCGATAGCAAGCAAGCTCCCACAGCGGCGCGCGAGACGCCGCGTAAAAACTCCGACGGAGCACGCGATTTCCAACGCGCTGCCGTAGTGTGGCTGCAGCACTGCGAGAGACGCTGCATATTTATCACGCTCGTACGCGCTCGTCGCGAACTTCCACGGATCGCTTTCGCGACGGTACAGCTCGACAAAGTAGCTGGGATCAACACTACCCGTCCGCATGATTTATCCCGCGCGCGGCGTCTCCAGCAACGTGCCGAGTTCGCCGCGCACTTCAGCCACCGTGATCGATGCGAGCCCCGGATCGACGACGGCAGCGTGCGGATCCCCCGGTTTCCCTCGCCACAGCACGCGATGCCGCGCGCGTTCCGCGGGGGGTCCCCATTTTGCCGGACTGATCGGACCGAAGAGAACGACCGACGGCGTTCCGACGGCCGTCGCGAGATGCGCGATTCCGGTATCGCCGCATACGACCGCGCGCGCGGCTGCGACGAGCGACGCCAAGTCGGCGAGCGTGGTCCGTCCCGCGAGAATGCGATCGATCTCGATTCCCGCGTTTCGCGCGATCACGCGGCAACGCCGGAACTCGCTTTTGGTTCCCGTAAAGACGACGCGATAGCCGTCGCGTTGCAGTTGCGACGCAAGTCCGATCCAGCGGGCGATTGGCCATCGCCGCGACTCGCTCGATGCGCCGGGATGCAAGATCACGGCACCGTTGTGCGGTCCGCAATAGGGACCGGGATGGAGATCGAGATCGCGGGCATCGGCGGGCACCCCCGATTCCTGTAACATGCGACACCACCGATGCACTTCGTGCTCGTCGTCATGAAACGGCGCACCGTCCGCCGGAACGCCGACATCCTGGTTGGAGAATGCGATCAGCCGCCGCGGTTCGGTTTCCAGCAGCAACCGGTGACTCTGCGGGCCGCGTCCATGCAGATTCACCGCGATGTCGGCGCCGTGCAACGCCGGATCGAGCGGCGCAAGCGGTGCACTATCGACGACTTCGTCGATATCGCCGCAGATCTCCGCGAGCGGCGCGAGCGCAACCGGCGCCGCGAGAATCCGGTAGTGACCCGGAAACGCGCGCGCAAGCGCACGGTACGCCGGAACGGCGGTGAGGAAGTCGCCCAAGCCGAGCGCGCGCAACATGACGAGACGCGGACGCCTCGTGGTAATCGCAGACCTCACGATGCTTGCGCGGCGAAGCCCTTCTCCGTTATGACTCGGGCATACACCCCTTTGGTATCACTTGCAATACGGGGCCAGCCATAGCGCTCGTTGGCGCGCCGGACACCTGCGATTCCGAGACTAAGGCGCAGCCGCTCGTTTTGCAACAGCGAGCGCATCGCTTGCGCGAGAGCAATGGGCGAGCGCGGTTCGACGTGTGCGCCGGTAACACCGTCGACCACGCTGTCGACGAGTCCGCCGACGGAAGAGACGACGACGGGAACGCCGCACGCCATCGCTTCGAGCGGAACGATGCCGAACGGCTCGTACCACGGATAACACACGACGAGATCCGCGGAACGAAGCAACCGCGCGACACCCGTGCGTTCCACCCGTCCGCGGAACTCGACCCGATCCTCGACGCCGAGGTCGCGCGCGATGTCACGCAGACGTAGGGCTTCGGGATCTTCCCACAGCGATGCGCGATCCGGTCCGCCCGCGATGATGAGGTCGGTGTTCGGCAGCAGTTTAAGCGCTGTAATGACGTCGCCGATTCCTTTGCGTTCGACGAGGCGGCTCAAGCAGATGATGCGGTGCTTGTTGCGATCGCGTCGTTCGCTCGGCCCAAGCGCTGCGAATTGCGAGAGATCGACGCCGCACGGAACGACCGTGATGTCGTTGCGGTTCGCTCCCATGCGCACGAGCTCGAACGCTTCCGCTGATGCGGTGGCCACGATGTGCGTTGCGGAGCGCGCGATGTGCGCTTCGAGCTCGAGCCGCTGTTGCGGGCTAGTGTCCTTCGTACCTTGATGGCGCTTCTTCTCGATACCGAGCGCATGATACGTCTGTACGACCGGAAGATCGAGCGACGCCGCCGCGTCGAGCGACGCCAGTCCGGACATCCAAAAGTGGGCGTGAATGATGTCGGGACGCCATTCGCCCCAACGGCGCTCCAATTCTCGCGCGAACGCCGGCATGTACTGCAGCAAATGATCCTTTTCGATCGGCTCTGCCGGCCCGGCGTCGATATGATCGACCAGAACGCCCGTGCAAAATGGAACGGTGGCGGGAAGCCGCGGATCGTCGCGCCGCGTGTAGACGCGAACCTCATCGCCGCCGCGCGCAAACGCTTCAGCAAGCGCGGCGACGTGCACGTTTTGTCCGCCGGCGTCCACCCCGCCGAGAACCGCGAGCGGGCTCGCGTGTTCGGATACGAACGCAATCTTCATGGGACGATCTCCTCGATGATGCGATCCCAATCGGCAAGAAAACGTTCGACGCCGAAGCGTTCGCGCGCGTATGCACGCGCGCGATTTCCCATGTCGGTACACCGATCGAGATCGTTGAGTAGCGTGCGGCTGGCATCAACCAACGCGTTAACGTCGGTCGAGACGATGCCGGCGCCGCTGGGAACAGCATGCGGAACCTCTGTCGTGGCGAGCGCGACGACGGGCATGCCGAGATGCATAGCTTCGATAAGTGAAAGCCCGAGTGAGGTCCAGCGAATCGGATGCACGTAGAGGCGCCGCCTTGCAATCTCGTCATGCATCCGCTCTTGCGGCAAGTTTTCGTATCCGCCGATCGGTCCGGCATCCATGCCGAATACGTCGACCGGAACGACGGCGTCGAAGCGCGGTAACAAGTCGGTCCCCGTAACGCGCGCGCGCCTACGCGCTTCATTGATAACCACCGCGCATCGCGCCAACTCGCCGGTGTAGCGGTGTCCGGGATCGACGACGCCGTGCTCGACGACGAAGGTTCGCGCATCACCGCAATCCCAGAACAGCTGGTTGAAGTATGTGACGTGAACGACGGGCACGTTCTCGACGTCGGCCATCGGATGACGCATTTCGTTGATGCGTCCTTGCGGGGCGTTGTGTTCCAAATACACGGCGGGAACGTCGACGCCCGGCGTCCACCCGGTCCAGGTGTGCACGAGCTCGTATTCATGCGGCCGCTGCAGCACGATAAGATCGGGGCGTTCGCCTGCAAGCTCTTCCGGCGTACGCTCCACCACACGTTCGGGCCACACCCACGTGTCCGCGCGGCCGCGCCCATCGGCGCCTCGGTTGGCAACGGTCGGCACGAGATACTGATGTGTTCCTTGGACGAACGCCGTCATCCACGAACCGTGCACGTGCCACACCAATATCCTCATCGCGCTACCTCAAAGGCCGGAGCGCGATCCAAGCGTGCAACGGCATCCGCGATATCATGAGCGCGTACGTCGCGCAGACATGGGTGATCGTTGAACGGGCACGTTCGCGCGCGGCAGCCGGCGCATGAGATTGCGTGATCGCCGAAGACGGCGTACGGCACCATCCATGGATAGAACCGCGCAAATGAAATCGTCGGCGGGAATATTTCGACGACCGGTGTACCGGCGGCCGCGGCGACGTGGGTCGCGGCGGTGTTCCCGCACACGACGGCGTTTGCACCGGCAACGAGTGCGGCGAATTGCGCGAACGTCGTCGCGCCGCCGAAGTTCGTCGCGCCCATATGCGCACCGGCAACGTACGCGGTGAGTTCCGATTCGTCGTGACTGCCGGTCACGGCAACGTGATAGCCGCGCTCGCACAACGCGCTCGTCACGTCGCGAAATCCCTGCGGACTCCACGTGCGCGCGGCCATGGTGCATCCCGGATGAACGACGACGTACGGCGCGCGCATCAACGAAAATGGTGGCAGCTGCCGTAACCGTAGTTGCCCCTTGTCGCCGGGGGGCAACGTGTACCCCATCTCACCAACGAGCGAGAGCGCGCGTTCGACTTCATGCATCTCGTTGTCGATACGATGGCGTACGTCAAGCAGCGAACCGGGATAGTCAACGCTGATCGCACCGATGCGTGCAATTCCCGCCATGCGCAACAACAACGCCATCGGCAGCGGACTCTGATGAAACGACGTGAATATGACCGCTTCATCGTAGCGGTTACGCACGCTGTCAACGAACGCGTCGACATCGATGCGCGAAACCGCATGCGGGTGCGCATCGATCCACGCCGCTTCCCATACACTGAGCGCATCGACGGCGGGAAGCAACGCTCCGGCGGCAGCGCCACGCGGACCGCAGATGAGATCGACACGCGCTTGCGATGCAATCGCGCGCAACGCCGGCCCAACCAGCAGAACGTCGCCGTTGTTGTCTTGCCGGATCGCAAGGACGCTTTTCATTCCGATGCCGCCCCCGAGACGACGCGCCGGACGGCATCGAGGACGTCTTCGGCGACTTCGGGCGCAGACTGAATTTCTTCGGGTCGCGTAACGGGTGTCGGAACGAGCACCGCACGCGCGCCCGCCGCCTGCGCGGCTTCGATATCGGCGCCGATGTCGCCGATGACCGTGCAACGCTCGGGCGTAATTCCCAAGCGCGCCGATGCAGCCAGAATGAGTCCCGGTTCCGGCTTGCGACATTCGCAGCCGTCTGCGACGCCGTGGATGCAGACGAACCATCCGTCGATCGGGCCGGCCAGCTCTTCGATGCGCGCATGCATGCGGAAGAGATGCGATTGGTCGATCGAACCTTCGGAAACAGCCGGTTGATTCGTAACGACGGCGACGGCATATCCCCACTCGCGCGCGAGTGCAAGCGCGTCAGCGGCATGCGGCATCAATTCGATCTCGCCGGGATCGCGGTTGCCCGGGCGATCGACGATGAGCGTGCCGTCGCGATCGAAGAGAATCGCGCGGTCTTTCACGCAGCCTCCCCGCGAAGGATGCGCCGCAGCATGACGATGCCGCGCACCTTGTGATAAACAGCCGCAAACGGAATCACCGCGCTGGTCGCGGCCATGGTTGCGACTTCGTGCGGCGTGCGCGGCCCGGGTTCGATCCGGCGCCATGCGAAGTCCGCGGTCAAGGCGAGCCAAGCGGCACCGCAAAGCGCCGCGAGATCGTTGCGCCGTTCCAGCGCGGCGGCGAGTGCGACGCTTGCTGCAACGACGGTCGCGGCATGGAGCGCAAAACGTCCGCGCGGCGATCCCGCGCGTTTACGCCACTCTGCTCCATGAAGCGCGCGCATCAACACGTCGTCGGCGTTGCCGCGCTGCAGTCGCACGCTGATCCAACGGTCCGCGGGACGCACGGGGTGAAGCGCGTCACGCGTTCCGAACGTCAGAGCGAATCCACACGCCTTCGCGCGAATCGCAAGATCGGCATCTTCGCGGTACGCGCGTTTGAAGCGCTCGTCGAATCCGCCGGTTTCGCATAATACCTCACGCCGATACGCCATGTCGGCGGTGATCCACGCGGAGTGCATCAAACCGCGCACGTTGCGCTCCCAATCCGTCGCGGCGCGGCTATCGGGAAGCGGTACTTCGATTCTTCCTTGAATGCCTCCGACATGATCCGGTGCCGACGCGAGATCACGCTGGACGTCCTCGCACCACCGTTCGCTCAGCACCACATCGTCGTCGACGAAGACGACCCACGGCGTCGACGTTGCACGCCAGCCGCGGTTGCGCGCTGCAGCCGGACCGCGCCCTCCGCACCGTTCGATGCGAACGAGCGGCGCCACCCGCGCCGGGAACGTTCCCGGATCGAGCGGCTCGCCCGTTTTTCGATCGTCGACGATCACGATCGACTGCGGCATCGGACCCGTTCCGCGTGCGAGCGAGACGAGCAAGTCACACAAGCTCGCACGCCCGATCGTCGGAATGACGATGCTGTACGGAATCACGGCGCCGCCGCGAGCTCCTCGCTGCACTGCGTCGTATACGCGCGCGGACGCCGAATCGTAAACGGCCCGATCGCGAGCAAATCGATCGGAGCGGAACCGAAACACTCGAGCGCATCGCGAACGTCGTCGACCATCGGACGTCCCGCCGTATTCAAACTCGTGTTGATGACGACCGGTGTTCCGGTGAGACGCTCGACTTCATCGAGCATCCGTGCGACGAGCGGTTCGTCGTTCCGGTCGACCGTTTGAATGCGAGCGCTGCCGTCGACGTGCACAGCCGCGGCGATGCGGTCGCGCCATTCGTCACGAACGCTATGCGTGAAGAGCATGAACGGGCTCGGCAGTTCGCCGATGAAAATGTTGGCCGCGCGTTCGGCGAGCACCATTGGAGCGACGGGACGGAACTGTTCGCGTCCCTTGACGTCGTTGAGGCGCTCGAGATTTTTCGCGTAGCGCGGATTGGCAAGCAGACTGCGATGTCCGAGCGCGCGCGGGCCGAACTCGCTGCGTCCTTGAAACCATGCGACGATTCCATCGTCGGCGATGGTCTGCGCGACGTCGCGCGCGATGTCGTTCGAGCGTTCGTACGGAATTTGCGCGGTCTGCAGCCAACGCTCGATTGCCTCGTCGTCCCATTCGCGTCCAAGCGCCGCGGTCGCCATGGGAGAGATGCGATCGCCGTGCTTGCTCGCGGCATAGAGCGCTGCGCCGAGCGACGTTCCGGCATCACCTGACGCCGGCTGCACCCACACGCGTTCGAATGGACCTTCCGCTGCCAGGCGCGCGTTGGCGACGCAGTTGAGCGCCACGCCGCCCGCCATGACGATCGCCTTCTCACCGGTTTCGGTCGCGAGCCAATGCGCGAGCGCGAGAATAACTTCCTCGAGCCGCTGCTGCACGCTACACGCGAGATCGGCATGCTCGCTTTCGAAGGCATCGCCGTCGCGACGGAGCGGCGCGAATTCGGAGAAATCGACGGGAGCGACAGTAAACGATGGTTCGTCGACACGTACGAGTTCGCGGAAACGGTCGATGAACCGCGGACGGCCGTAGCCCGCCAGGCCCATCACCTTGTATTCGTCGGAGGAGCGGTGGAAGCCGAGATGGGCGGTCAGTTCTTCGTAAAGTAATCCGAGCGAATGCGGCAGTTTGCACGTGGCGAGGACCTTCAATTTTCCCTCACGCGCAACGCCGAGCAATCCGGACGTTGATTCACCGCGGCCGTCGAGGACCAACACCGCGCAGCTTTCATACGGCGCTGCAAGATAGGCCGACGCAGCGTGCGCAATGTGATGCGGAACGAACTCCACTTTCGCGCGCTCGATGCCTGGGAACGCTGTTTTCAAAAAGTTCGGGAAGCGGCGCGCGAAGAGCGTACGCAGCCCCTCCCATTCGCTCTCCGTAATATCGCCGTCAATCTTCGGAGCGAGATCGGGATCGTACGAATACGCAACGACGTCGATGTCGGCGGGTTGTAGCCCGGCGAAGTGCAGCGCCCACGAAGCAGACGCGGTCGGGAGTTCCCATGCGCTGAACGGAACGCACGCTTTGCCGTGCTTGCGCCGGCTAAACCGCTCTTCTTCCGCCGCCGCCAGGATGCGTCCGTCCACAATCAGCGATGCGCTGCTATCATGGAACACGGCGTTGATCCCAAGAACGTTCACTACGCTTACTCGTCCTTCGTAAAAGGGGGTACTACTCCGGACGATTCCCATCTTCTGCGTCGCGATTCGCACGCGATGTTTGCAACATAACAACGATGTAGCGAAAGCACCGAACGCGCTTGGCACACATGCAGGATGGCAACGTAGCATGCATGCATACCGTCGCCGTCTGCGGCACCGGGTACGTCGGACTTGTCACCGCAGCTTGCTTAGCACGCCTCGGCAACGATGTCATTGCATATGACACCGATCTCACGAAAATCGCGACGTTAAACGCAGGTCGACTTCCGTTTCATGAACCTGCACTCCATGCAATCGTGCACCAATGCGTCAAGAACGGATCGCTGCGGTTTCTGTCATCCGCTACGGACGCGCTTACCGGACGCGAAATCGTGTTCATTGCCGTCGGAACGCCCGTCGGCCCGCTCGGCGACGCGGATCTGACGTACGTGCGACAGGCAGCGAAGGATATCGCGATGTACGCCTCGTCCGATCTTCTCGTCGTCAACAAATCTACGGTACCGGTTGAAACGGTCGATCTCGTAGCGCGACTCTTAGAACGGTACGGACGCAGCCGCCTGTTCATGGTTGCATCGAATCCGGAGTTCTTGCGTGAAGGCAGTGCGGTCGATGATTTCATGCATCCCGACCGGATCGTCATCGGTACCGAAGACGACGCGGCCGCGACGCTCCTCAAAAGCCTATACGCACCGATCGACGCACCGGTGTTGGTCGTCGAGCCGCATACGGCCGAAATGATCAAATATGCGGCGAATGCGTTTCTCGCCACCAAGGTTTCTTTTGTCAACGAGGTTTCGAACATTTGTGACGCCGTCGGCGCAAATATCGACGACGTGCTCGCCGGGATCGCGTACGACCGTCGCATCGGCAAGCAGTACATGGAGCCGGGAATTGGTTTCGGCGGCTCGTGTTTGCCGAAAGACGTGAGCGCACTCGCGCATGTAGCGCGCGCGCACGCGATCGAACCAGCGATGCTCGACGCGGTCCTCGACGTCAACCGGCGCCAAATTGCGCGCGCGGTGTCGGCGATCGAAGCTCGCGTCGGCGAACTCGACGCAAGGTGCGGCGCGCTTCTGGGCTTGAGCTTCAAACCGGATACGGATGACGTTCGTGAATCTCCCGCGATTGCGCTCGCACGCGCGCTTGCGACGCGCGGCGCGACGCTTCGCGTGCACGATCCGGCCGCGATGAGCGCTGCGCATCACCTCCTGCGCGACGCCGTCGACTATGCGGGGAGTCCCTACGATGCCGCAGAGAACGCGGAATTCGTCATTTTAGCGACGCCGTGGGCGCAATACCGTTCGCTCGACTGGCAGCGTGTTTACGAGTCGATGAAGAGCGGCAATCTCTTTGATATGCGCAACGCACTGGACGCACAACGCTTGCGCGCGCTCGGCTTCTCGTACTACGGTGTCGCGAGGCCGGCGCCGGCGGCAATCTCCGCATGATTTCACTCGTTACCGGCGCAGCCGGCTTCGTCGGCTCACATCTCTGCGCGGCGCTCCTGCGTGAGGGGCACAACGTCGTCGGCGTGGACAACTTGATAACCGGCGACATCTCGAATCTCTCCACGATGCTCGACGACGACCGGTTTCGCTTCATCGAGGCGGACGTCAGCGAGCATCTGCCGGAGCTCGAACGGGTCGACATGATCTTCCATTTCGCGTCACCCGCAAGCCCCATCGACTATGCGCAACGCCCGCTCTCGACGTTGCTCGTCAACTCGCGCGGAACGGAACGCTGCTGCGAGATGGCGGCGCGTCACGGCGCGCGCGTGCTCTACGCGTCGACGTCGGAGACCTACGGCGATCCGCTCGAGCATCCCCAGCGCGAAGAGTACTTTGGTAACGTCAACTCGATCGGACCACGCTCGTGTTACGACGAGGCGAAACGATACGGCGAAGCCGTCATCGCCGCGTACCGTAGGAGCGGCGGCTTAGACGGCCGGATGGTCCGCATCTTCAATACGTACGGTCCACGCATGCGTCGCAACGACGGCCGCGTCGTTCCGACCTTCATCAGTGAGGCGCTTGCCGGGCAACCGCTTACGATTTTCGGGGACGGAACGCAAACGCGCTCGCTCTGTTACGTCGACGACTTAATTGAAGCGATCCTGCGCTTTGCAGTCATCGACGATCCCGCGTATTGGGTCGTCAATATCGGGAACGATGAAGAGGTGAGCGTTCTCGAGATTGCGCGCACGATCAGCGAACTGTGCGGCGCTCCGTTGCGCGTCCGACATGAACCGCTCCCCGAAAACGATCCGCGTCAACGGCGTCCCGACTTGACGCGCGCACGTGCGCTCTTGAAGTGGAAGGCGCAGACGCCGATGAGCGAAGGCCTTGCACGAACGATCGCCTGGGTCAAGAAGGCGGTCCCCGCATGAGAAGTGACGCGCGCACCTCGATCGTGATTCCGACTCGCAATCGGCGCGCGCAGCTTTCAGCAACATTGGAGCGCCTTGTCGCGCTCGACGACGTCGCGGATCTCATCGTCGTCGACAACGCATCCGGTGACGGTACAGCGGCGCACGTTCGTAAGCACTTTCGCGACGTTCGCTTGATCGCGTTACGCCGAAACGAAGGGGCGTTTGCGCGCACGATCGGTGCGCGCCACGTGCAGACGCCGTACATCGCGTTTTCGGACGACGACACCTGGTGGCTCGGCGGGTCGATTGCGCGAGGAGCGCACGTTTTCGAATCGCATCGCGGGATCGCGCTGCTAAATGCATGCGTTACTGTCGAACGCAACGGTCGAATCGACGAGGCGTGTGTCGCGATGTCCGCGAGCGCCGGTGTCGACGATCTACCGGGATATCCCATCGTCTTCTTCATGGCCGGCGCATCGATGGTGAGGACCGACGTCTTTCTGCAATGCGGCGGATACGAGCGCCGCTTCATGATCGGCGGGGAAGAGACGCTGCTTGCGCTCGAACTTCATCGTCGCGGCTGGCTTGTCCGCTATCTCCCGGACATGCACGTGCGTCATGCCGCCTGTTCGGAAGAACGCGATGACGAACGTCGCCGTCAATTACTCATACGCAACCGCCTGTGGGTAGCGTGGATGCGATATCGCGGCGCGAGTGCGTGGCGCGCAACGCTCGAAGCCGCGCGATGCGCGCGCCGGGACGGCGCTGTGCGCGCGGCCTTGCTTCCGGCTCTCGCGGGTCTTCCGTGGGCGATGAGCAATCGTCATCCGATCGACGTCTCGCTGCAACGCCGAATCGACGAAGTGTGGAGCGTGAGCGCACGGTGATCGAGGCGTACGCCACGCCGCCCAGCGTCACTCAGGGCGAACATACCACGCTGTGCGTGCGTTCCGACGACCCGGCGACAATGTGCATCTTTCGCGTCGGATCGCGGCCTGAACGGGTGCGCGAATATGCGTTAACGGCCATCCCTGCCGGTGAACACCATGTTTCCATCGACGTTTCGGACGACTGGCGTTCAGGCGTCTACGTCGTTGTGCTCCAGCGCGCGCACGAAGGAAAGGTTCGCTTGGATGCGCGTGAAGCGCGCGCGTTGTTCGTCGTGCGGCCGCGCAAAGTGCAATCCCCTGCGCTCTACAACGTGCCCATCTTTACGTATCACGCCTATAACGTCGGGCAGGATGTCCACGTGGACGAAACGTGTCTCTACAACGACGGCAAATCGGTCAGCATGGAGCGGTGCGGCGGCGGAATCGGCGGACATCTCTGGGACGAAGCCAACATCGACGTGTACGATCCGTCGTCACCACGGCAGAGTTTCGCGCATTGGGACGCGCACGCAATCGCCTGGCTGGAACGCAACGGCTACGAGATCGATTTCTGTTGCGATCTCGACCTGCACCGGGATTCGTCGCTGCTCTCCGGCTACCGGCTGCTGCTCGCGTTCGGCCACCACGAGTATTGGACGCCCGAAATGCGCGCGCATCTCGATACGTTCATCGAAGCCGGCGGCAACGCTGCCTTTTTCACCGGTAACACGTGCTTCTTTCGCGCGCGCTACGATCAAGAGACGCACGAACTTTCGCGCGCCGGACGTTGGAACGACGATCCCGAGGAGCGGACTTTCGGCGTCAGTTATCGCTTCGGCGGCGGAAAATGGATCGGCGGACGTCCACCAACGGGATTTCGCGTCGAGCGTTCTTCCCACTGGATTTTCGAGCGGTGTCCGGTGAAGACGGGCGATGTTTTTGGTGAAGAGGAGCGCCTCATTGGGTACGAGTGCGACGGATCACCGGGTTCGCCGCCGCCGGGTTTTACCGCGCTTGCCCAAGCGAGCATCGCGCATTGGCCGGTGCAGGACGGATCCGGTGAAGTCAACGATGACGCGCATGCGACACTTGGTGTGCTCGAGCGCCGCGGAACGTTGTTTACTGCCGGAACCGTCGATTGGGCGCGCGCGCTCGGTTCATCGGAACCCACGGTCGTTCAGATAACAGCAAACGTTATGAATCGTCTTTCACTGTCCTAACGCCAGAGGAGATATCAACGTCATGGAAACGATCACTCGTGATTCGGCCGGCACGACACCGCGGCGCACTCTGCACGGCGCGTTTGTCGTCACCGGTGCCGCATCGGGACTTGGCGCGGCGATTGCCGACGCGGTTGCGGATGCCGGCGGAACGCCGGTCGTTCTCGACGTACGCGAATCGACCAGCGGACACGACTTCCAAAAAGTCGACGTCAGCGACGTTGCAGCCGTCCAACGCGCCGTCGACGAGGCGGCCGCAAAGTACGGCGGCTTGAGCGGCGTCATCGCGAATGCCGGCGTGGATGCCTGCGGTCCATTCGACAAAGTCCCGTTCGAGCAATGGCAACGGGTGATCAACGTGAACCTCATCGGCACTGCCGCGCTCGTTCGTGCTGCGCTTCCGTATCTCGAGAAAGATCACGGACGCATCGTGACGGTTGCGTCAACCCTCGGCTTGCGCGCACTTTCCGATGCATCGGCGTACTGCGCGAGTAAGTTCGGTGTAGTCGGCTTCACGCGCGCGCTTTCGGCCGAACTCAAAGGACGTGTCGGCATGACGCTGCTCATTCCCGGCGGCATGCGCACGTCGTTCTTCGACGGTCGCGATCCGCAATATCAGCCGGGGCCGGACGCGCAATTGAACGCCCCATCGGATGTTGCGAATGCCGTCGTCTTTGCGCTTTCGCAACCGAAAGGCTGCGATGTTCGCGAACTGTTGATTTGCCCCAATCAGGAGACGTCTTGGCCATGATTGACCGGCAGAGTGCGTTCAGCGCGGCCCTGAACGAACATCTCGCGGCGATTTCGTCACGCGATATCGACCGGTTTGCGCATACGCTGCATCATGACGTGCGCCTGATTGGGCCAACCGGATCGGTCATCCACGGGTATAACGACGCAGTTGCCGCGCACCGAGGATGGTTCATCGAAGGCGGTTGGGTCTTCGAACCGTCGATTCTGTGGACCGAGGAACGCGACGATTCCGCGTGGGCGCTTACCTCGATTCGATACTCGACCGCACAGGGCTTGACCCGATTTCTTCTATTCCTGCTCTTCGTAAATGACGGTGACGAGTGGAAGCTCATCTACGATCAAAACACACCATTCACCAATCCGAATCCATAGTTGACCGGCTTGAGCCGGGTTGGTTAAAGGTCGAACTCTTGCCTTCATCCAACGCGGCGTCCGACGGCCAAGTCCACGCCGAACGTCTGACTACGGCATAGCGTTTGAAAGAAGAAACACCCTATCAAGTTCTAAACGATCCCGAGGCGTTCAAAGCGTCGAGGGAAACCCTCGTCTCGGGAATTGTCAGTGCCGCGGCGGACGTCGATCCGACGACCGTCGCGACACTTTCTATTGCCGGTGCGTCGATCGTTTATGGGCTCGAGTGGCTCGTCATTCTGATCGTGCCGATGTTCACGGTCGTTCAAATGATCGGCACGCAGGTCGCGACGGTGAGCCGCGAAGGCTTGCAGTCTGCGGTGCGACGCCGATACGGCTTGTGGATCGCGACGCTATCGCTCATCTGCATCTTAGGCGTCAACATCATTACGTATGCCGCAGATCTCGAGGCCGGCGCAGCTGCGCTCAATTTGCTGACGCCGATCCCGTTCGGTTGGCTTCTCATCCCGATCTCGGTCGCCGTGCTGCTCTTGCTGGTGTTTGGTTCGATGGAGCACGTCCGGCGCGTGCTCATCATTCTGCCGCTAGCCTTTCTCGCCTACGTCGCGACGACGTTCATCGTCCACCCGAATTGGCATGACGTGGCGCAAGGGCTAATACCGCGGCTGCGCCCCGACAACACCTACATATCGACGATCATCGCACTTATCGGGACGTCGCTCACGACGTACTCCTACTATTGGCAAACGGTAGAGATCGCAGCCGAAGGACCGCCGAAGCGAGCAGTGTGGGCCTTGCAACTTGCATCCATTCCCGGAACGTTGATCAGCGGCTCGGTGTTATGGTTCATCCTCATCGGTACCGCCTCTACGCTCGGCGTCCATCACAAAGCCGTGCAGACCGCGCAAGACGCAGCCCAATCGTTGGCACCGATTGCCGGCAAATGGGCCGCGGATGTCTTCGGCATCGGCCTCTTCGGATCGGCGATGCTCGCGCTGCCGGTGCTTGCAGCCGGGACGGCAAGCGCGGTTAGTTCGACGTTCCGCTGGGGCGGCTCGCTCGATAAGCATCCTCGTGAAGCACGTCGCTACTATGCAACGCTCTTTATCGGCGTCGCGACGGCGACGGCACTTGCGTTATTGCATATTCCGCCGATCAAACTGCTCTTCTGGGCATCCATCGGCGGTGGCTTCGGAACGCCGGTTACACTCGGCCTCTTAGTGATGCTGAGCCGTTCGAAGCGAACGATGTCGGGCAACATTGCGCCGGCGTGGCTCGCGACGGCGGGGTGGATTGTTACGGGCGTTATTACGATCGCGTCGGTTGCATTTATCCGCTGGCACTGAGTTCGGAAACGGCGTCACAACTCAACGCATCTTCGACCGCGTTTCGAATCGCCGTATAGCACGGACACGTTTCGCGCTCCAAGCGCTCCCGATCGAGAATCTGCACGAGACCATGATGGACGCGTACGATGCCGCGGCGTTGCAGATCCGAGAAGGCGAGCGAAACTGAGGGCCGCCGAATCGCCGCGACGTCGGCAATCTGCTGATGCGTTAGCGACGCTTCCGGCTTCCCGGTCTCATCCATGATAAAGAGCAGCCAGCGCGCAAGACGGCGGTCGACGTTGTGTTCGGAGTTGCAGGCGAGACGGTATGCGCAGACGGCAAACGACGCGTATGCGAAGCGCGTGAGGACGCGGCGGATCGGCGAATCAACGGCGCGGGAGAGCGATTCAAGTGCGGCGCGCGATACGCGCCACGCGCTCCCGGGTGAAAGTACCGCGACATGCCCGTGTGTCGACGGCAACTCGAGCAAACTGTCGAGCGCCATCGCGCCGCGCCGGCCCGTCGTCAAGAGCGGCGTCGGCCGTTCCGCTCCGGTCGTCGTCGTCCAACTCCACAAGAGCGCGTCGATCGGAAAGTAGATGAACTCGCACGCCTCACCCGGCAATGCGAGAACTTGCCCGCGGTGGAGGAAGATACGACGCAGGTGCGCAGACAAGCGCGCAACCTCTTCGCGCGGCAGCGCGTCCAACAGGTGGTTGCCGAACATGGCATGCTGCATCGCGGGCGTCCCAATGACGCCGCGCGATCCACGCTGGACCTCGTACAAGTTTGTCCCTCCGGGAAGCTTGCGACGTTCGTTCCCGCGGGAAGTCGAAAACAAACACTCTGGTCCGTACAGAAACGACAATGCACTATGGATTACCAACTGCTCGAAGCGCAGCTTCGCGGGTTAATCTCGGAAGAGCCTGACGAGCTGGCGAACATGGCAAATTTTGCGTCGTTCGTATACCACGAACTGCCCCGGCTTAATTGGGCCGGCTTCTATTTTGTAGATCGGACCGGCGATCTCGTGCTTGGTCCGTTCAACGGCCGCCCGGCATGCACGCGCCTTCCCGCTGGGCGCGGCATCTGCGGTGCTGCGTTCGAGCAGAACCAAACGACCGTCGTCGACGACGTGAACGGTTTTCGCGATCACATCGTTTGCGACAGCGCGTCGGCGTCCGAGATCGTCGTGCCGCTACGCGACGAGAACGGCGAGGTCTACGGCGTCTTTGATATCGATAGCCCGCACCTCGCGCGGTTCTCTTCGAGCGATGCGGAGGGGATCGAACAGCTCGTCAGCGCGCTGATTGAACGGGTTCAGTCTCGTCCAGCATTCCTCGGACATCTCGTCCGATGAGGGCATCGACGAACTCCCAGCTCGTCAATACGTCGAACCACTTCCCCCAGGCAACTTTGATCGACACCATGTCATAACGGTCGCAGAGCGCGTCGATCAGCGCACCGCTCGGAGCGAATGCGGGCTGCTCGCGGCGCCAGAGCCAATTTCCCCAGTACTCGTCCGCTTGATGGGAGGCATCCTGAAGGACCGCTAGCTCAAATGCCATTTCATCACGCCGCGAAATGTCAGGTGCGGGCGTGCGATCGAAAGCGGTCATGTGCAACAACTCCTTTTCCTGCGACCATTGTAGCAAGCGGCGGCCGAAGGCAGCAGAGTTGGTTAGCAGGACGACAATCGCTTTTGCACCCTGCGCTGGGTAGAACGTCGCAATGGGAAACGAGCAACACAGTCTGGCGACCTATGTGAGCGATATGTTGGCCGTCGAACGCCACATTCGCATTCCATTCGACACACAGCGCGCCGACAAAGACGTCATGGAATACTCGGATGCCGCGGACGTCATCAATCGGCTGGTCGCCCTCTGCGACATGCACGTCGACGCCCTCGTGGCGCAGCTCGAGCGGCTCGGCGGACATGAGGCATCCCCGATCAAAAGCGCGGTGACGCAGGTCGAAGGCGCCGTTGCCGGCGCGATCGACAAAGTCCGCAAAACGAAGGTCTCGAAATCGCTACGAGATGATTACACCGCGCTCGCGCTCTGCACGATCAGCTACTCGGAATTGATGACTACGGCGAATGCAATGGACGACGCCGAAGTGGCAGACGTTGCCAAGCGCCACCTCGCCGATTACGCGAACGCGATCATGAAGATCGGCGAATATATCCCGGGCATTACCATCCGTGAACTACAGGCGAACGGACTCGATGTCGATTCCGCAAGCGTCGACCGAAGTCGTCACAGCATCTCGGAATGCTGGCAACAGACGTCGCGCGCTTTCCACGAAACGCCGACGACCACCGGCACGATCGAGTCGCGCCCGCAAAGCGAAGGCGACGTCACCGATATCAGCGTTCCTTAAAGCCCAACGAGAGCGAGTTGATGCAGTACCGGGTCCCGCGCGGGCCCGGTCCGTCATCGAACACGTGACCCAGGTGTGAATCGCAACGCGCGCAGCGAACCTCGGTGCGAATCATCCCGTGGCTGGAATCTTCCAAGAGCCGCACGTTCTTCTGTTGCTCCGGGTGCGTAAACGATGGCCAGCCGCAATGCGAGTCGAATTTGGCGTCTGAAGCGAACAACTCGTTTCCGCACGCTCCGCACACATACGTCCCGTCATCGCGGACGTCGAGCAGCGACCCCGTGAAGGGCCGTTCCGTCGCGGCCTGCCGCAAAATGGCGTATCGCTCCGGGCCGAGCTCGTCCAGCCACTCTTGTTCCGTCTTTTTTACCGAAGTCTGTTCGTCCATACGCCTATGGAACGCGCGAGCAGCGCCGGCGGATGCGCCGCGGTGTAGCCGATCGCGTGAGGACCGCCTTCTTAGTCAGGCGAAAGCACGACGGAGGGCTAAGCGATGCGTCTGATAACCCGCGCCGACCTAGACGGACTCGCGTGCGCAATTTTGCTCCAGCAAGTCGAAGCGATCGAAGAGATCGATTTCGCGCATCCGAAAGATGTGCGGGACGGCAACGTCGCCGTCAGCCCAAACGATGTCATCGCGAATCTGCCATATGACGATCGCGCCGCGCTGTGGTTCGATCACGACGTCAGTCAAGCGGACGCCCCCGCGAGTGCCGCGCGCGCGATCGCCGGCCACTTCAAGTCGGATCGATTCACGCGATTCGCGGAGTTACTCGAGGCAACCGATAAACTCGATGCCGCGCGCCTTTCACGCGAGGATATCGTCGATCCGCAGGGGTGGATTCTCGTTGCCTATACTTTAGATCGTCGCAGCGGACTCGGTCCGTTCAGAGAGTACTTCCGTCACTTGATGATACTCGCACGCGAGAAAACCGTCGAGCACATTCTCGACGATGCGGAAGTTCGCTCGCGCGTCGAGCGCCTCAAACGCGAAGAAGCGGCGTTTCGCGAACATCTTCTCGCGTCATCGCGACAAGACGGCAACGTCGTCATCAACGACGTGCGCGGCATGCGCGAACTGCCGAGCGGAAACCGCTTTTTGATTTACGATCTTTTCCCCGACGCGAACGTGTCGATCCGTGTCGCGGACGGACGTCGCAACGAGTTCATCACAATTCACGTCGGACGCAATATTCTCAAGCGCGATTGTAAGACGAGCGTCGGCGATCTACTCGCGGGATACGGTGGGGGCGGTCACCAAGGCGCGGGCTCGTGCCGAATAGAGCCCGCGAATGCCGATCGGATTCTCGCGGAGATCGTAGAAGCGTTGCACCGTAACGGCTAGCTGGCAGGCGCCGTCTCGCACGTTTAGGGGAGCCGATTTCGGATACATCATCGTGTGAGAAGTCACATGAGGAGACAGGATGATAGGCTCACGTAAACTTGCCGCGTCGGTGCTGTTCGCGATGCTCGCGATCGCCGTGCCGATGCAAGCCTCGGCGCAAGCGATGAACACCGCCTCACCGGGGGACACGTCGACGCCCGCAACGAGCGTTACCGGCTCGCCGGCGGCAGCAACGAACGGCACGACGGGAACGACGACGACCACTTCAGCTGCGAGCAACGCCACCGGAAACTGGGGATGGCTCGGATTGCTGGGACTCATTGGATTGTTCGGTCTGCGCGGCGGCAGCCGAACGACGACGATTCGCTAAGCGCGTAACAATACAAACGCAAAGCGGCCTCACATTATCTGGAGGCCGCTTTTTTATTGTGCAGCTCGACTTAGAAAAAGAACCCGACGTTCGGCAACGATGCTGGATAATTGGGACCGACTTCAATCCAGATGACTTCATGAGAATAGAGCGGGATGTTCGTCGGATCCTGACCGTAAAACGTGTACGTATCCGCTTTCACCAAGTATTGCCCAATGGGATTGTACTTTTGGCCCGACGTGAATACGCGCACGGGACCTCGGAAGGGACCAAAATGTGTTGCGTCGGCGGTTACTCCCCAGATATCGAGATACGTCTTCAAATTGAAGATCGCTGCCGAGAGCGGGAGACCGGTGGGATTCGGATCCTCAATGTGGATGATACCGCTCGAGTCGTGCGTGTGCGTGTAATAGAAGCACTGCGCGGCGCTCACAAATCCGTTCACCGGTGGTTGCGAATTGAACATTCCGGTCGCGTAGGGCTGCGCAACGTACGTGCCATTGTCATAGACCCCGATGAACGCATGAACGTGGTAGTTGTCCGGCATTGTCGCGATGCATGGCACGCCGTCGACCGTTTGGCCTTGACCGCCTGACGGCATGTTGCCGAACGGCGGCGAGTATGCACCCGGTTTTCCATTTGTAATACCGTCATTTGCACGAAGCGTTTGACTTGACGGCCCCGGTGGTCCGGGAGTAGGGGTCGTTGGTGGCGGCGAGCTGGTCGGTGCCGACGTCGGTCCGCTTGTCGGCCCTGATGTCGGCGGCGACGATGGTCCCGATGTCGGTAAGGTGCCGGTTCCACCGCCACCTCCTCCGCCTCCACACGCGCTAAGGCCCAATGCTGCGAGAGCAATAGCAGCAGCACCGAGGCAATGGGCAACCTTTGTCTGCATTACCATTTGCATGCTAATCAATACATTTAGTTAAGGAAGGGCGACGTGGAGGAGTAGCGTTAGTCCATAGGGGACGGCGCAACGCCCGCACGCTCGAAAGCGTTCATGAATATGTGAACAAATTTTTCCCATTTTTCCAACGCATCGTCGCGTCGTTAACACTCGCCGTCGCCATGCCGGCACTCGTGCTGGCGCCTGCTCCTGCATCTGCAGCATCGACGTACACGGGACGCACGATCGTTTACTCGACTAGCCTGCAACCGATCAATAATGGTATAGCGTATCCGTTAACCGGCAGTCTCCAAATTCACACATCGCAAGACGGTATCGTGAGCGGTTTCTATCGCACGGACGACAACACGTCGCAGTTCATCCCCGTGAGCGGTGGCATCAAGGGTTCGAACGTGTTCTTGCTGATCGGTGCAACGCACCCGACTCGCGTGACCGGCACGTATGAAAACGGAACGATCACCGGCACCGCGGTAACTTCCGCAAACGGCGTCTACAAATTCGCAGCAACCAACGCCACGATTCAATAGACGACACTTTGATAATTTCGAATAGTCAAAGAAAGAACCCGGCGAAAATCGCCGGGTTCTTTCTACATGGAGCCGTCGACGAGGATTGAACTCGTGGCCTCGCCCTTACCAAGGGCGTGCTCTACCACTGAGCTACGACGGCAAAAGGCCCCCCAACGATACTCCACTTGCGGGCTTTGCACCTACTAAATCTGCGGCTGTACCGCTGATTCGGTGCGGCTCAGCCCAACGAATCTTTTTCCGCTGGGCGTTCTCACATGGTTCAATCCGAAGACGACCCGCCGAACCTACCTCTCGAATGGGCACGAGGTAACACTCGCGGTTGTCCGGACAATACACGCCGAAATAGTCAATCTGCCCGGCATAGCGCTGCATCTTCATCCCTTCGCGCGTTTCGTGAACGCTATAACATTTGAAAACGACTGTGCCCGATCGAATCCGCCCAGTCTTCGCCTGTAGGCGATGAAACGCTCCCGATCGGTCCTCTGCTAGAAGATCGTAGCGATGGTTCTCCCCGAACGGAAAAAGACTCGGTATCCTACTTCCACCAGCGCTGCAGCAACTTTGATTTCCGAAATATCGCCGATGAGTTTGGTGTTGCGTAAAAACGAAATACGACCGTACATATACATACGGCGCACACGCGGCTGCCACCAGGGTGGCAGTGATGTTGGAGCGGGCGGCGAGAATCGAACTCGCGCTATCTGCTTGGAAGGCAGAGGCACTACCACTATGCAACGCCCGCGTCAAAGCGTCGGGGAACGAAATTGGGCAGGGCTGGATTCGAACCAGCGTAGCGCTTTCGCGCGCCGAATTTACAGTCCGGTGCCTTTAACCACTCGACCACCTACCCATGGTGTTCCCGGACGGCTAACCTCGGTACGATACCAGAGGCTTCGAGTCCTCGCAAGCCGACAAAGTCTTACACGGGCGGCGGCTCGACCGGCCGCCGCCCGCGGTGCGCTTCTAGACCTTGAGCTTTAGTTCGAAGTAGACCGAAAATGGGTTGACGATCGAACTCGTGAGGTCGTTGTACGTCCCGAACGACGGCTCATAGGGATACCGCAAATTGGTTTGGATGTTGTCGCCGGGGTTGAAGTCGTTTCCGACCGGACTCACGAGACCCTGATCGACGGGCCCATAGCTGCAGACGTTGTTCCGCCAGTAGTACGTGAACGACGTCTGCTGGCCGCCGAAGCACGTGCTGAGCAAGTTCGCAAACGTCACGGTCGCGTTGATGCGCGGCGTAAAGTCGTAGCTGATCCGCAAGTGTCCGAGCAACTGTGCGGGTTCGCGGAACGCGCCGAGATTGTCGAATTGCTGCGTGTACTGATCGGGAATGACGATTGTATTTCCGCACGTCGTCGCGTCATACGATGAGCCGCCCGCCGCGCCATATGGATAGCGTGGATCTCCGCCGGCTGCGCCGAGCGTGCTCGTGCACGAGGTGGGATCGACGCCCGTCGTCGTTTCCGGTGCGCCGTAGCGGTTTCCGGCAACATATTGGAACGACGGGGAGATGGAAAGCTTCTTATGTTTCCACTGTAATATCAGCGTTGCGACGTACGGATACGTGTACGCATTGACGCCGGTCCCGATGCCACCTGGGATCGTTGAATACGGCAGATACTTGCCGTTTGGATCGAGCAGCGCTTGAGGCGGCGCATTCCAATACGGATTCGCAATACTGCCCGCCGCGCAGGCAAAGTCCGTCGCTCCTCCGGTCGTGTAGCACGGCGCTGCATTGACACTATTGCCGCCGCAACGCGGATCGGTTTGGTGTCCGGAACAGTATGAGGTAAACCCATTGTACGCTTGAATGTCGGCGTTGATCGGTGAGAGCACCGTCGTACCGTTGTCGAGCGGACTGAACTTCAGATATGCGTACGTGTAGGCGAAGCCGACTTGTGCGGCCCATCCGTCGCGGTTGAAATCGCCTTTGGTAAATGCGAATTCAAAGCCCTGCGACGTCTGATTACCGGCGTTCAAACCGGAAATGAATCCCTGTTTGATACTCAGATAGAAGTTCTCGATTTGATCGTGCGTTTGCCGCAAGAACGGTGTGATCTTGACCGACATATCCGTTCCCTTGAAGTGCCGCTCGTACGAGAGATCATAGTTGTACGACACGGAAGGACGCACCTCATGACCCGGCGTCGTAAAGCCGAGCGAGTAGAACGGAACGAGCTGCTCCGGCAAATTTTGGCTGAGCGAGTCATATTGTTCGTACGCCGCTGACGGCTGTTCGATGTACTTTCCGTAACTTGCGCGCACGACCGTATCGGGATTGAACGTAAACGTCGCGCCGACACGAGGCTGGAAGATGTCGTAGGTAAAGACCTGGCTCGGTACGTTCTGCAAGTTCGCAGCAACGTACGTCGCGCCTGGTGCATTGAATGTCGAGCAGGATGCGCCGGCATCGAACGCCGGTGCTCCCGGTAATCCCGTCGCACCTTCCAGGAGTGATTTATCAACGAGCGTTAGCGAGCTGGTGTCGTAACACGTGTCTTGATTGAACGAATTAAACCAGAACGCGCGTGCCGGCGTGCCGGTTGTGTTATCGCCCACATACTGATACTGATCCCATCGCAATCCGAGATTGATGAGCCACTTGTCGGTGGGCCGCCACTCGTCGGTGAGCGAAAGCCCACTGAAGTTCGGCGTAACGTTATTGTACTTGCCGTTCAAGCCGTTTTCCACAGTATAGAGAGCGCACGGGCCACCGCCGCAGGTATACGACGAGAGGTTCGCAGCACTCAAGTCGCCCGGGTTTACCTGTGTCGGGGTCGCGTTAGAGCTGCTCGCGCCGAGCGAGGCAAACGATCCTGTGAACGCGACCGGAACGACGTTGCCGGTTCCGCACGTTGTCGGAAGCGCTGCACCTGCGACGGTATTTCCGTTGCCGTCATATATTGAATAACACGTTCCGCTCTTGAGACTATTGGGATTCACGAGCACGGCGAAACCGTCCGTGCCGCCGTACATCGACGTGTTGTTCGCGCGGAGCGACGTCGAGGTGACATACTGTCCCTCGAATTGCAACAGGTGATTTCCGCTCAGCTGCGTGGTGAAGTTCAAGCTCACGCCGCGAGTGTGCGAGTTCACCGCATAATCGTTGGAATCGAAGCCGGAGTACGGTTGCCACGACGACACGTCGCCGGTTCCAACGTAGTCCGAGTAGTACGTGTAGCCGTAGAGGCGGAGGAACGTGTTGGATGAAAAGTTTCGTTGATACTGCAGTTTGACGATCGCCTGATTGTTGTACTGAACGTCGCGGGTCGTGATCGGAATAAAGGCGGACGGATTCGCACCGTTCGCAATGAGATACGGGTTGTTGAATGGCCTGCCCGTCGGCGACGACGGGAAGAAATATGGTTGAATTTGCCCGACGTTGGGGTCGCTGAACAACGTTCCCGGCCGCCCCTTATACGTGAAGCTGTCGACGTAGTACGGCAGCGTGCCCGGAGGATAGGTCGAGCCCATGAAATTCTGGAGACCTTCATCAAGGGGCGAAATATACAGCGGCGTTTGAATCGAGTCGTTGTCGTAGAGCAACTGGACATCGTCGCTGATTCCCTGGTTTCCGTGCGGAATCCGCAAGTGGAAATTCGCGACGGTTGTGCGATCTTGAACGCCGGCTGCGTCATTTGCAAACGGCATCGGCCCAAGAATGTAGCCCGGCGAACCACCTCCGCTAAGGTTCGGAGCGCCGTTGGTGAAGCATGACGGCGGGAGTACGTAACCCGGCGTACCCGGCGCAGGACACTGATCGGCGACGTTTCCGAACTCATTCGAATACGATGAGCCGTTCCACTGGTCGATGTAACGGTGGTCTTGATTGAACCCGCCGACGCCGATGTAGTAGCTAAAGCGCCGGTCCGGAGTCGAACCGCCCGCTTCGACGTTTAGACTGTGATAGAACGTCGGCGAACCGATCGTTCCGTCGAGCGCGCCGTATCCCGGATACGTTCCGGTCTTAATGACTTGATTGATGAAACCGGCGAGCCCCTGGGCTTCCGCATTGGCCGGCGTCGCGCCCGTATACACTTGCAGCTCTACTTGACCGAGCGATGACGCCGAGCCGGCGGGATAGTTGTCGAAGCCGCGGTTGACGGGTATGCCGTCGAATTCATAACCGACTTCCGAAGAATCGCCGCCGCGCACGTGTACCGCTTGATTGTATCCCGCCTGATTCGTCGGGACGTATGCACCCGGAACCGTGGAGATCGCGGAGTATGCGCTGTTCAAATTTCCGCCGCCGCCCATTACACTCGCACGGTCCTGCGCTGCGGCATTGATCGAATATACGTCGGAGGTGGTACCGGCGCGTACGAGAGTTCCGGAAGTTTGCGACGTCACGCGCGCGATCGTCTTGAGTGTCTTGCGCATGCGCAACGTCACCACTTGTGTTTGATCGGCGAAAACGCCGACGCCGGCGACCGAGAGCGGATCGTACCCGTCCTTATCGGACGACATCGTGTACTCGTCCGGTGCAAGAGAGACGAACGCAAAACGACCGGATGCATCGGACGTAACCCTGACGGTTTCCGACGGGCTCGATGCCTTGACCGCCGCACCGGCGATCGGCGCGCCGGCCTGATCCGTCACCGTACCGGTGATCGCACCCGTCGTTCCCGCGTATGCTGCGATCGGTGCAACGGTTAGGGCAAATACCGCTACGGTCAGAGATGCGAATAAGCGCTCGAACCAACTACCTAAGGTCATGAGTGGTCCTCCATTAGTGCGTGGTACGCGCGCATCGCTCGGTCAAACTCTGCGCGAACGGCGGCGGCTTCTCGCTGGTGCGGCGGAAGCGGCGGTCCTTGCGAAAGCGCGAGCGTTCCCTGCAAAATGGTCAAACGCTCGCGAAGGCGATCGGGCATCCACTGATCGTCTTCAGCATTTCGAACTCCGGACGTCAATTGCCCGTAAACGGCGTCGATCGCGCGCCGCTGCGTAACCGAAGCACGGGTGCGCATTGCGTCGAGCCGATTGAGCGCAACGTCTACCTCCGAGAGTTCGTCGTCGAGGGTCTTTAGGAAAGTATAACGCGCGACGTAGTCCGCTTGCGACCAGGTAGCGCGCGGGTCCGGCGCGACGGCGAATTCTCGCTGGAATGACGCGCCGCCCGCGGTCCAGCGAACGCGATAGCGGCCGGGTACGACCGCGGGACCGTCGCTCGGCCCTTTGTTCCAGTCACCGGTGTTGTGCCATGGAACCGGCGGTGCATCGCTCAAGGTCCACGCGACGCGATTGATTCCCGGCTCGTTTGTCCCGCTGAGCGTTCGAACGGTATGTCCCGTTTGATCTTCGATTGATATCGACGGCGGTCGCGAAAGTTTACGCGGCAGATAATAGGTTAACCATGCGCCGTACGGCGGATCGGCCGCGGAAAACGTTCCCATAGGTGCGCAACACGCGTTATCGCCGACGGGATACGCCGACGTCCACCAGTAGTACCACGACGTCGCGTCACGAACCGGAAACAGTGTCGGTTGGTATGATGCGCGGGCCTGCGCGAGCTGTTCGATCGGTGCAACGTCGTCGAGAATGAATAGACCGCGTCCATGCGATGCGGCGAGGAGATCATGCGTCTGCGGTTGGACGCGCAGATCGTGAATCGAAACGGGCGGCATCCCAAGCCGCAACGATTCCCAGTGTTCTCCGCGATCGAGACTGAGCCACGCGCCTTGCTCCAGTCCGGCGTAGAGGACATCCGGATTTACGGGATCTTCGCGGATGACGCGCGCCATTTCGTTGCGCGGAAGCGCGCTTGAGATCACACGCCACGAGCGCCCCGCGTCTTCCGTAACCACGATGTACGGCTCCCGGTCGCCAAGTTGATGGCGATCGACGACCGCATATGCGCGCATCGCAGAAACGCGCGACGGTTCGACGCATTCGACGCGTCCCCACGGTGCGATGCCTGTGGGTGAAACGTTGCTCCACGTTGTTCCGCCGTCGCGCGTGATCGAAATGACGCCGTCGTCACTTCCCGTCCAGATGACCTTCGCCTCGATCGGTGACGGCGCAATGTCGAGCAGCGTATCGTAGAATTCGGCGCCCGAAATGTCAGTGTTGATCGGACCGCCGGCGAGTCGCTGCTTCGACGGATCGTTGCGCGTGAGATCGGGACTGATTGCGGTCCAACTTCTTCCGCTGTCGACGGTCTTGAAGACGACGTTGGCGCCGAAAAATGCCGCTCCCGGTTCCTGTGCAGAAAACGCAATCGGCGCCTCCCAATTGAACCGGTACGGCAATCCGGCGAGCGCGCGGCCGTTGGTATCGGTAACATCGGGCGTAATGTCGTAATTCTGGCGCGACTTCATATCGTAGATGCCGAGCTGTCCGTTCAACTCGTTGACGCCGTCGTTCCAAATCAAGTCGGGATGCCCCGGCTGAGGCCAAGCCCACACTCCGTCGGAATTGTTCGCGACGTCGCGCCAATCCGCGTTGAGCAAGCCGATGGGACTGAGCGAAAGGTTCGGTCCACAGAACGAATCATTATCTTGCAACGCACCGCAGATCGTGTACGGATTCCCTTCGTCGTAGCCGAGATGATAGATCTGCGCGAGCACGACGTTGTACCGCCAGTCCCACGTGCGTCCGCCGTCGACCGAAATCGGCGCACCGCCGTCATCCGCTTCAATGATCCGCTTGCCGTTCCGCGAGATCCAGAATCCGTGATGGTCTTGATGCACGGCGTTGTGATCGTCGATGAGCGTCCGGCCGCCGTCGCGCGTTTCGATCAGATTCTCCGACGCAAACAATACGCGATCGCGATTGGCCGGATCGACTTCGAGCCGGCTCATGTAGAACGGGCGCTGATCGACGAGCGTGTCGCGGGACATCAACCGCCAATGCGCGCCCGCGTCGTCCGAACGCCACAGCAAACCCGCGCGTGATTGAATCAACGCATAGACGCGACGCGAGTCGCTCGGAGCGACCGCAATACCGATACGTCCCATCGTCCCGCTTGGCAGTCCGCCTCGGTGCAGCTTGCGCCACGTGCGCCCGAAGTTCGTCGATTTATAGATCCCGTCGATCGGACCGCCGCTGGTAAACGTCCCTGGCACGCGGCGGAATTGCCACACGCCGGCGTAGACGACGTTCGGATGCGCAGTGTCCAACGCGAGGTCGCTAATTCCGCTTTGTGGCCCCGCGTATAACGTATGGTGCCACGTTCGTCCGCCGTCCGTCGTCAGATAGACTCCGCGAGACGTTGAATCGCGAAACGGATCGCCCAACGCGCCGGCGAGCGCCCGGTTCGCATTATGCGGATCGACGACGATGCGCGCGATTGCGTACGTGTCTTCGAGACCGCGATGCGTCCAATGCTTTGCGCCGTCCGTCGTAACCCAGACGCCGTCACCGTACGATGCGTCGTTGCGTGGCGCGGCTTCCCCGGTACCCGCATAGACGACGTTTGCATTCGATGCTGCAATCGCTATTGCGCCGAGCGCGCCCACAGACGAAGACGGCCACACGTCACTCCACGTGAGGCCGCCGTTGGTTGTCTTGAACACGCCGCCGCCCGCTGCGCCGAAATAATAGAGCAGCGGATCGTCATCGCTGCCCGCGACGGCCGCAACACGTCCGCCCCCGCCTGCCGGTCCCACGTTGCGCCACGCAAAATCGGATGAAGCGAGCAGCGCCGCAAACGCGAGTGCGCCCATCATCAAGACATGATACTCATGTAGTGGCGATCGAATGCCGCCAGCAGTCCCTCCGCATTTGCATACACTCCCGGTGTGTACGCACGCGACTCGATGCCCTTCTGCGTCAGTTCGTTTACGTGCCAATCCTGACGGTTGGTCATGTCCCAGAAATCAGCAGCATCGCTCGGATCGAAATCGGGACGCGACATCGTCTGCGGATCGAAAAGCCACGCACAGTCGATCAGGGTGCGATCCGGCGCGACCGGATTCGCGTAGTGCACCATGACGTAATCGGGATGCAAACTGAGCAGCAGCGACGGGAAGATCGTGTAGTAATAGACGCGATCGATATCCGCGCCGTCGACTTCGCCGACCGGAGGACGCGTCAAGGTGCCGCTGGTTGTCAGACTCGCACCGTGATTGCGTAGTTCCGAATAGCCCCCGAGAAATGCGCCCTCCCATAAATCATTGCGTCCCGAATCCGACGGCGAAAGTTTGTCGAGTTGCGGATGCACCAGGGGGCAGTGATAGCACTCGGAATAGTTTTGGAATATCAGCTTCCAGTTGCACCGCAGATCGTAGTGAATAGCGCGCGCCGTCCGCAGATCGCCGATATGCCAGCGACTGAAACGATGGAGTATCGGCCCGAACGTCTCTTCGAACGCGGGCGCGTCATTCGCAAGGCAAACGAAGATAAAGCCTTCCCACGTCGCCACGCGCGCTTCGTGGAGCGGATAGTCATCCACCGAGAATCCGTCGATGTCGGCCATATTGCGCGCGACTTTCAACCTTCCGTCGAGTGCATACGTCCATGCATGGTACGGACATTGAATCGATCCGGTGAAGTGTCCGCTCTTCGTTTCGCAGATGCGCGTGCCCCGGTGACGGCAGACGTTGAAGAACGCGCGCACAACGCCGTTTTGGTCGTTGACGACGATCAAACTTTCGCGCGCAACTTCGGCGACGAAGAAATCGCCGGTGCGCTGCAATTGCTCGACCCGGCCGACACAAATCCACTCGCGCGCGAAGACGCGTTCGCGTTCGAGGTCGAAGGCCTCTGGCGACCGGTACCAATAGGCATCGAGCGTCTTTTGACCCGCGGCATTGGCTTTCGCGAACGCGGTCATGGAGCCACCTCCTCTGCCGAATAACGTTCGGAATTTCGCCCGGAAGGAGCCCTATCCTTCGGCTCGTATTCACGTTTCACCGAACGCCATTCGGCTGCAAGCGCTTCATGTCGAATGATCCGGGGAGGGTGCCCATGGCCAGCGGGACCTTTAGCCGCCTCGAGCCTTCGCTTCCACGCCGTGCCTACTGGGATGCGGCGTTTTTCGCTCGCGAGCAACGATCGATCTTCGGCGAGCAATGGGTCTACTGCGGACGCTCCGCGTCGCTTACGGCGCCCGGCGATTTCCGGGTCGTCGAGATCGGCGGCGAGAGCGTTATTCTGGTGCGCGGCGACGACGGCCGGTTGCACGCCCACATCAACCTTTGCAAACACCGCGGCAGCAGACTGCTGTGCGGCGAGGGATCGACGCGCGGCGCCATTCGCTGCCCGTATCACGCATGGGCGTACGCCCTCGACGGCCGGCTGATTAGCGCGCCCTTCGTTGACATGGAAGAGCTCGCCCACGACTCGCGCCATTTAGTCAGCGCAGCCGTGGATGAATGGGGCGGGTTCATCTTCATCCACTTGCCGCCGCACCGCGATACACTTTCGGATGCGCTCGGTCCCATTCCGCAGCGCCTCTCGCGCTATCCGCTTGCAGAGCTTCGCACGGCCGCGACGCGCGAGTATGACGTGCGCGCAAATTGGAAAGTGCTGCTCGAAAATTACAACGAGTGCTATCACTGCGCAGGCGTTCATCCGGAGCTCTGCCGGCTGGTCCCGGCGTTCAAAGATCGTGGCGGTGCGAACTTGGATTGGGAACGCGGCATTCCGCACCGGGAGGGCGCGACGACGTTTACGTTCTCGGGCACGACGACGCGTCCACCGTTTCGCGGGCTCGATGATGATGAGCGCACCCGGCACAAGGGCGAGCTGATCTATCCAAACTTCATGCTGAGCCTGAGCGCGGATCATGTCGCAGCGTTCGAGGTGCAACCGGTCGACGTCGATCTCACGCGCGTCATCTGCACGTTTCTCTTTCATCCGGAAACAATGGCGTCTCCGTCATTCGACCCGAGCGACGCCGTCGAGTTTTGGGACGTGGTGAACCGTCAAGATTGGCGTATCTGCGAATCCGTGCAAGCCGGCATGCACTCGCGCTATTTTCGTCACGGCTACTATGCACCGATGGAAGATGCAAGCCTTGATATTCGCCGCTATATCGCGACGCATCTCGGTGACGACGCGCTCGAGGACCCGTCATGACCGAACGCTATGATGCGATCGTGCTAGGACTTGGCGGCATTGGAAGTGGTGCTGCATATTGGCTCGCGCGCCGCGGCGCGCGCGTACTCGGACTCGAGCAATTCGAACTCGGCCATGCGCGCGGTGAGTCGCACGATCATTCGCGCATCATTCGCCTGTCGTACCACGCGCCGAATTACGTCGAACTTGCCAAGCGCGCATACGAGTCGTGGGCGATGCTGGAGCTCGATTCTGGAGAGCGCGTCGTGTACAAGACCGGGGGCCTCGATCTCGGACCACGTGACGGTGCGATTCCGCTGCAAGGCTATGCCGACGCGATGGGCGCGTGCGGGGTCGAATTTGAAACGCTCCATGCGGCAGAGATCCGGCGCCGGTTTCCCGCATTTGCAATCGATGACGACGTGTGGGGTCTCTTCCAAGCCGACGGCGGGATCGTCGCAGCCGAACGCGCAACGGCGGCGCACCAGCGAACGGCGCAGGCGCACGGCGCCACGGTTCGACCGAACGCACATGTCGAACGCGTTGACCTTGACGGCAGCGATATCACCGTTCGCACGAGCGACGAAGCATATCGGGCGTCGCAACTCGTCGTCTGCGCGGGACCGTGGACGAACGCGATCCTTGCCGATGCGGGCGTGCAGCTTCCGCTCGAGGTGACGAAAGAACAGGCGATGTATTTTCGCCCGGCAGATATCACGCCGTTCGCGTTCGGCAACTTTCCCGTTTGGATTTGGATGGACGATCCGTCGTTTTACGGTTTCCCCGTGTTCGGCGAAACGGGCGCGGTTAAGGTGACGCAAGACGCCGGCGGCAAAGCCGTCGATCCGAACACGCGAAGCTTCGACGACGACCCGGACATCACAACGCGCGTTGCGCGCTTCTTGCGCGCGCATCTACCGGCGCTCGATGCACCGCTGCATCTCGTAAAGACCTGCCTCTACACGCTGACGCCGGACCGAGATTTCGTCATCGACACCGTGCCCGGCACCACGAACGTTCACGTAGCGATCGGCGCGGGTCACGCATTTAAATTCGCATCCGTCATCGGGCGCATCTTAACGGAGCTCGCGCTCGACGGCGGTACGCCGAGCGATATCAGCGCATTTACGCTCTCGCGTCCGATCTTGTCGATGGCGCAGCCGCCAAAGACATACATGGTATAACGCACCACACCGACAGAAAGGCCCATCGTCCATGCCCACGACCTATGACGCCATTATCATCGGCGGAGGACACAACGGTCTCGTAACGGCGTGTTACCTCGCGCGCGCGAAATGGAAAGTGCTGGTCCTCGAACGCCGGTACATCGTCGGCGGCGCGTGTGTGAGCGAAGAGACGTTTCCCGGCTACAAAGTCTCGACCGCTGCGTACGTCAACAGTTTGTTCCGCCCGGAGATCGTGCGCGACCTCAATCTCAACGCGTACGGCTTTGAGGCGATCGAGCGCAATCCCGCATCGTTTACGCCGTTTCTCGACGGCCGCTACATGATGCGCGGACGCGACCTGCAGAGCGATCTTGCGGAGATCGCGAAATTCAGCAAACGCGACGCGGAAGCATATCCAAAGTATGAAGCGATGCTCGAACGCGTCGCGTCGATCATCGAACCGACGTTGACGCAGATTCCGCCGGACGTATTGCATCCGGGATTCGGCGATCTGATCTCGATGGGCAAGCTCGGACGCGGCATGCAAAAGCTCGGTCCCGACATGCAAGAGGCCGTCGAGATGCTCACCGGCGCGGCTCGGCCGATTCTCGACCGCTGGTTCGAAAGCGAGGAATTGAAAGGAACCATCGCGACCGATGCGATCATCGGCGCGTTTATGGCGCCGTCGATGCCCGGTACGGCGTACGTCCTCTTCCATCACGTCATGGGCGAGACAAACGGCAAGAAAGGCGTCTGGGCCTACATGCGCGGCGGCATGGGCGGCTTGACGCAAGCACTTGCGCGCGCGGCGAAAGATCTCGGCGTCGAAATTCGCACCGAAGCCGAAGTCGCGAAGATTCTCACGAAGAACGGCAGCGTCAGCGGAGTTGCGCTGACCAACGGCGACGAGTTCCATGCGAAGAAAGTCGCGAGCGGCGTCGACATGCATCTCACCTTCGAGAAATTCCTCGATCCAAACGCCTTGCCGCCGGAATTCAGCGCTGCCGTGTCACGCATCACCTACGACAGCGCATCGGTGAAGATCAATGTCGCGATCGAACGCCTGCCGAGCTTCTCTGCCATGCCGGGACACGAAGCGGGACCGCAGCATCACGGCACGGTTCACTTCGTTCCGGATCAAGACTTCATCGAACGCGCGTACGACGATGCGAAGTACGGCGAACCCTCGCGTGAACCGGTCGTCGAGTGCTGTATGCCCTCGTCGCTCGATCCGACGGTTGCGCCTGCGGGTAAGCATCTGATGTCGATGTTCGTACAGTATGCGCCGTACAAGCCGAAGAGCGGACCGTGGACGCAAGAAATGCGCGACCGGTTTGCCGACCGCTGCTTCGACATCATCGAGCAGCATGCGCCGGGATTCAAAGAGTCGGTCATCGACCGGCAGATCCTCACGCCCGTCGACATCGAAGAAAAGTTCGGCCTTACGGGCGGGAATATTTTCCAAGGAACGATGCCGTTCCATAACCTCTATATGTTCCGCCCCGTTCCCGGTTATGCAAACTACAAGACGCCGATCAAGAACCTCTACATGTGCGGTTCTGCCGCGCATCCGGGCGGCGGCGTGATGGGCGCGCCGGGGTGGAACGCCGCGCGCGAAATGCTCAAGACGTAGCGCGATGATCGTTACGCTTGACGACGGCGCCACGACGACCGTCGAACGGTGGGGATCGCAAGGGCCCGTCATGCTGTGCGTGCACGGCATGACGAGTTCCCGTCTCTCGTGGATTCGGCTCGCGCAACGCTTCAGCGATCGCTATCAGGTCGTGGCCTACGATCAGCGCGGTCACGGCGACAGCGCAAACGTCGACGGGCCGATGACGCTGCAACGCGGAATCCGCGACGCGTTGAACGTCGCTGCAGCCATCGGCGGTCCGAACATCCTGGTCGGCCATTCGTGGGGCGGCGCGATCGTGATTCGCGCCGGAGAAACGCTCGACGTCCGCGGCGCCGTCGCGATCGACCCGATGATCGTGCAAGTCGAACGCGCGTGGTACGACGAGTACGTCGCAGAACTCGCGGAGAGCTTCGCGCTCACCGGCGCAGCGCGCGACGATGCAACGCGCGCCGAGTATCCCGACTGGCATCGCGATGATGTCGAAGGGAAGGTCCACGCCGTCCACACAATGACGACGCGGCCGATCGAGGGGTTACGCGACGAGAATCAACTAGCCGATTGGGATTTACGCCCCGACATCGCGGCATATCGCAAGCCGCTCCTTCTTGCGGTGGCAGGACGCGACGGCTCGATCGTTCCCGAGGCGGTCATTGATGACGTCACCGCTCATCACTCGCCGGACGTCCGCATACGAACGTTCGAGGGTCAAGGCCACAATCTGCATCGCACAGATTTCGAAACTCTCGCGGACGTTATGGATGAATTTTTGAGGGGGCTCGCATAGCGAGCCCGCCTCGTTTTTTGACTACAGCTTGATCTTCGCTTCGACGAAGAACTGGAACGGCTGCGTCAACGTGTAGCCCGTGTCGGCGTTCGTTGCGCCGAACGTCGGTTCGTACGGGTACTTCAGGAACGACGGCGCACTGTTGTATGCCGCTCCTGGATTGTACGCGTTGCCGAACGGCGGGATTGCGCCGAGGGCGGAGTTGAGGATGCTGTAGCTGCAGACTTGATTGTTGCTCAGTGCCGCAACACCAGGTCCCGTTGCACCGAAGCAGCGGTCGATGATGTTCGCAAACGTCGCCGTTACCGTCAGGTGCGGATTGACGTCATACGATAGTTGCAAGTTCATCAAAAACTGCGACGGGTTACGGAACTCGCCCGGCACGTCGAAGTGATTGGTGAACGAGTCCGGAATCGCGGCCACCTGACCGCAGGTTGCCGCGTCGAACGATGCACCGCTTCCGCCATAAGGATAGCGCGGATCGCCCGCAACCGCTCCAAGCGTTCCGGTGCAGGTGTCGGGAGCGATGCCCGGCATCGTTTCCGGAGCGCCATACCGGTTACCGGCTTGGAATTGGAACGACGGCGTAATCGCGAACTTGTCGTGCTTATAGTTCAGGATAAATGTCGCGGTGTATGGGACATTGTACGAATCGTACGAGCTGCCGATGCCGCCCGGGAAGATGTCGTAGGGAACGAAGTTCTGGTCCGGATTGATCTGCGCTTGCGGCGGCGCGTTCCAATACGGATTCGCGATCGTCGCTCCATTGCAGACGGTTTCCGGCGCGCCGGACGTCGAGTAGCACGGCGCAGCAGCAACGCCACTGGTCGTTGCGCCGCCTTTGCAGTACTGGGTGTTGCCCGGGTTCGAAGAACAGAACCGCGTGTACGCGTTGTAGTTGAGGATGTCTTGATTCGTTTGCGAGAGGATGTTCGTTCCGTTCGCAAGCGAACCGTAGCGAATGAACGCGTTGGTGTACGTGAACGAGAGCAGACCTGCAACTCCGTTCCGCGTGAAGTCGCCTTTGCTTAGCTGGAACTCGACGCCGTCCGCCGTTAAGCTGCCGACGTTGAGACCCGAGATGAACCCGGTCTTCTGATCGAGGAAGAAGTTTTGGATCTGATTCTCGGTGTGACGGTAGAACGGCGTCAACTTGTACGACCAATCGGTGCCTTTGAGGCGTTGTTCGAGCGAGAGGTCCGCGTTGAACGACGTCGGCGGGGTCACCATGTGGCCTGGTGTGTTGAAACCGTACTTGTAGAAGCGCGAACCGAGGAGATCCGCGATGTCTTGCTGCTGAGCGCTGTACTGTTCGTACGCGGTATTCGGCGGCTCGACGTACTTTCCGAGGCTGCCGCGCAACACGGTATTCGGATTGACCGTGTACGTCGCGGAGAGGCGCGGCTGGAGCACCGGATAGTTGAAGACTTGCCCGGATGCATTGATAAGATTCGCAGCCGCGTAGTTGCCAGTCCCGCCGGCAAGCGGAATCGACGAACAAGCCGTAAGCGGTGAGAACCCGCCGCCGATCTGGGATTTATCGATCGGGGCGCCGGTCGTCGGATCGACGCACTTGTCGATGTTGTAGGCGTTGAACCAGAAGTCGCGCGTCGGCCCGGCCGTGCTTGCGCCGATGAACTTGAATTCATCGTACCGCAAGCCGAGGTTGATCAGGAGCTTGTCGTTCGGACGCCATTCGTCTTGAACCGAATATGACGTGAATTCGGGCTTGACGGAGTTGTAGAGGCCCGACAGACCGTTTTCGACCGTCATGTATTGGCATGCGGAACCACCGCATGTTGCGCCCGGCGTAACGGCCGGCGCCGACGTGTCACCAAAGTGAACGAACGACGCATTGCCGATGCTCGGGTCGCACGACTGCTCGGTGCCCGAGGTGTTGTAGCAGACGCCGCCCATTGGATTCGCGCTGCTCACCAGCACCGCAAGGTCCGTCACCGCGCCGCCGAAACCGTAGAGGTCGTAGAACGTGCGGTTGTTGTCGCGGAAGACGTTGGCCGTGGTGTAATTGCCTTGCAACGTGATCAGATGCTCGGCGCTCATCTGCTTCGAGAAGATGGCACTCGCGCCATACGTGTGCGTCGCGAGCAAATAGTTCGGGCCCGACGGTCCGAAGTAGTTGGCAAACGCGGTTTGCGGTCCGGTTTGCAGCCAATCCGAATAGAACGAGTATCCGTAGAGACGGAGATACGCGTTCGATCCCCAGTTCTTCTGATATTGCAGCTTCACGATCTGCTGATCGTTGTAGATCGAATCGCGCAGAGTCGGATCGATCAGCGAGGTGTCGCCGAACTGTTGGTTGACGTCGGCAGAGTTCGGATTCGCGGTGCAAAAACCGCTAATCGTCAGCGGCGTGCCGGGCTGATTCGCGCAGCGGCCCGTGGGCGAATCAGGGAATAGATACGCCTGTTGCAGCGAACCGAAGTTCGATGGCAACGACGATCCCAGCGAGCCTGTATACGTCACGCCGTCATAGTAATATGGAAGACCGAAGCCTTGCGCATTATAGATCGAGTTTCCGATGTCGTTGGTCGAATCGTAGAACGTCGTCTTGAGGAACTGGCTGCTGTATAGCAACTGCAGATCGTCGCGACCGCTATCGTTACGATGCGGCAGCGCGAAGTGGAAATTCGCAACCATGTCGCGGTTCGCGAGGCCCGACGACGAGAACGTATTGAACGGCGCCAAGAGGTAATTGCCGTTGGCGTCGTTTCCGATCACGTTGCCCCAGTTCGACAAGTATTGGTCGCCCTGGTTCTTATCGACGTAGAGGAAGTTATCGTTGTTGTACCCGCCAAGGCCGACGTAGTACGAGAAACGACGGTCCGGCGTCGCACCGCCGGCCTCCACGGCCGCGTGGTGGTAGTACGACGGTCCGCCGAGACCGACGATGCCTTGCGCATAGCCGGGATACGAACCGGTCTTGATGACTTGATTGATGTAGCCCGCGAGGCCCTGGCCTTCAGAGTTTGCCGGCGTTGCACCGGTATACACCTGAAGCTCCTGTTGACCGAGCGACGATGCCGTGCCGCCGGGGTAGTTGTCGAACGAGCGGTTCACGGGAACACCGTCGACTTCGTAGCCGAGCTGGTCGAAGTCACCGCCGCGTACGTGCACGGTTTGGAAGTATCCTTGCTGGTTCATCGGCACGTAGACGCCCGGTACGGTGGCGATTGCGGAATAGGCGTTGTTCAAACCACCGCCGCCGCCGACGGCGCTGACCTTTTCTTGCGTTGCCGAATTGACCGAGTAGACGTCGGACGTCGTACCGGCTTTCACCAAACTTCCCGCACTGGTCGATGTGACGCGCGCGATCGTTTTGAGATTGGTCATTCGCACGTTCACGACTTGCGTCGCGTCCGCGAAGACCGTGATGCCCGGGATGCTTTCCGACGAGTAGCTCTCTTTGATTGCCGTCAGCGTATATGTGTCCGGCGAGAGCGAGATGAAACTATAATTACCGCGTGCATCGGTCGTGGCCGACGATCCGCCCGAAGGGCTCGAGATCGTGACTTTGACGCCCGCAAGCGGCGCTGACGTGGATGCGTCGAGGATGACGCCGCTCAGTCCGCCCGTCGTTCCGGCCAGTGTCCACGTTACCTGGCTGAAGAACAGGGCAACTGTAGCAGCGATCACCACAACGCGTCTCAGAGACGCCATGTAGGGTGACCCTCCTTAAGAGAAGTTATAATGACGATAAGCGGTGCTGGTTGCTCGTTGTGACGGCCGCTCCCTCTCTTTTTATCAGCTAACGATAACGCACGTCGCTCAATCGACGGCGATTATGCGGGCTTTGAAATGCGACAGACTGCGTACTTTTGCAGTTGAAATGGTTGCCCGAATTGCCACTCGCTCACACGAACATTCCGAGCGCTGAATCAGGGCAAGGTCGAGCACATCGTCTCGGCGGACGAAAAAACCCGCTACCATTTCCAATCCCCAGGACCCTTGCCGAGCCCGTTGAACCGAAGCTGCCGACGCCACCTGAGTAAGTGTTGCGCCGACGTGGCTGAGCGGTTGAAAGCACTTGATTTGTAATCAAGCCTCGAAAGAGCACGCCGGTTCGAATCCGGCCGTCGGCTCCACTTCCTCATCAAAGACACGTGTTGTGGGGAGAAGCGTTCCATGGCGTATGCAAGCACGAACCCCGCTACCGGTGAGGTTGTCGCTCAATTTGACGCGATCGATGATGCGACGCTCGACCGTTTGATCGAACGCGCGAATTATGCGTTCCAGACATGGAAGGATCGCCCCGTCAGCGAGCGCGCGGCGATCGTTAGCCGCGCCGGCGAGTTGATGCGCGAACGGTCCGAGGATTTCGCCAAGCTGATCACGCTCGAGATGGGCAAGCTCATCAACGAAGCGCGCGGCGAAGCGAAGCTCGCTTCAGCAATTCTTCGGTATTACGGAAAGAACGGCGCCGATTTTCTAAAACCGCGTCCATTGCAAGTTCCCGGCGGCGAAGCGGTGTTGGTCTATGAGCCGCTCGGCGTCCTCGTTGGCATCGAGCCGTGGAACTTTCCGCTGTATCAAGTCGTGCGTTTCGCCGCGCCGAATCTCGTCGCCGGCAACGCGGTTCTTCTCAAACACGCGTCGATCAATCCGCAATGCGCACTTGCGCTCGAACAACTGTTTCTCGATGCGGGCGCACCGGAAGGCGCGTATACGAATCTGTTCATTCATGCGGACCAAGTTGCGCACGCGGTCGAACACGAAAACGTGCGCGGTGCATCGCTCACCGGTAGTGACGCGGCCGGAAGATCGGTTGCTGAAGTCGCGGGACGCAACGCAAAAAAAGTCGTGCTCGAGCTTGGTGGAAGCGATCCGTTCATCATCCTCGATGCCGGCAATCTCGAACGCACGGTGAAAGCCGCAGTGATGGGGCGAGTTGCGAATACCGGACAGAGCTGCATCGCCGCGAAACGCTTCATTGTTCTGGAATCGTGCTTCGATGCAATCCGCGACGGCATGAAGACCGCGTTCGAGCAGCTCAAACACGGCGATCCGGCCGACGAGTCTACGACGCTCGGTCCGCTTTCATCCGCATCCGCCGTCAAGGGTCTTGTCGAACAGATCGACGACGCGGTGCAGAAAGGCGCAACGCTGGTCACGGGCGGACACAAGATCGATCGCCGGGGTAACTATCTCGAAGCGACGATTCTTACGGACGTTAAGCCCGGCATGCGAGCGTTTCACGAAGAGCTCTTCGGTCCCGTTGCCGTGCTTCATAAAGTAAAAGACGAAGACGAAGCGATTGCGCTCGCCAACGATTCACCGTACGGACTCGGCGGTTCCGTCTTCGCAACCGATCTCGATCGCGCGCGGCGCGTCGCCGACCGCGTGCAGACGGGAATGGTGTGGATCAATCATCCGACGAGTTCGTTGCCGAGTCTGCCCTTCGGTGGAATCAAGCAGTCCGGTTTCGGACGCGAACTCTCCGACGTCGGCATCCACGAGTTCGTGAATCAGAAGCTGATCTGCACGCTTCCGCCCGATGCGCAGCTGATGGGCGCCAGCGGATAAAGGTGAATGCGCGGCAGCCCCGCAACTGTGACCGCCCCATGCAACCGGTTAAACCCAAATGGCTCAATAGCGGCCTCGTCCTCGTTTGTGAGCGCTGCTTCAAAGAACGCATTCCCGAGGAAGATCCACAAATCGCCGAACGCATCGGCGACTTCAATTTGCGCAATTGGCTCAAAGCCGAGCTCAAACAGCATGGCGAGTGGGGGCCGATTCGCGCGATCTCCACGAGTTGCATGGACGTTTGCGCCAAAGGCAAGGTTACGGTCTGTCTCGATCCGAAGAACGGCAACACCGCGGAAGTCATGGTCGTCGATCCGGTCGATGAAAAGCGGGCCGTCTACGACACGATCGTCGAGAAGCTGCGCCGCAAAGAATCCTGACGGCCGATGTCAAGATTGGTCGGGTAGTATAGCGGTATGAGTACGACCGAGACATCGCCAAAAACACGCGGATTCGATTTCGTCATCTATCAAACGACCGATATGAAACGGCTGCGCGCCTTCTACGAGCAGTTGCTCGATCTCAAGCCGACGATCGAGTATCAGGACTTTTACGTCGAGTACGATTTACCCGATGGAAACACGTTCGCAATCGGCCGCGATCCCGCTGCGACGGAATTCGTTCCCGCCGGCGGCGTTGTTTTCGGTGTCGAAGACGCCGAAGCACTTGGACGCCGCGTACAAGAGCTGGGCGGCATGTACGTCAAGCGCTTCGGCTCCGGCGACCCGTGTTTCTCCGAATGGTGCATGGACCCCGACGGCAACGTCTTCGGACTCCATCAACGCAAGCAGTCCTAATCAGCTCACGCAATCGTGCTGTAGATCAGAACAAAAAGCGCAGCCGGACGCTATCGCGATATGCTTCCTGCTGCGCTACCGTCTGCCTGATACGCCTTCGATGCTTCCAATGTGTCGTAGAACTCTTCCCAGCTCGCCACCTTGCCGTCGCGTAGCGTAAAGACGTGCACCCAATCGAAATCCGTTGCGCGACCGGTGTTGCGAACGCGGGCGCTGTAGTGACCTAAAACGACGACGGTATTTCCATCAACGAGGAATGAGCGCGGCTCGAAAACCAACACTTCTTCCGACTGTTTAGCGTGACGAAAAATTCTGCTACGCCGTCGCGCCCAACACGTCTTCCGGATGTCGCTTACCTCTCGGAGAACTGGCGACGCAATCGTAGCGCTTTCGTCAGACAACGTCACGCGCGAAACGGAAACGACAAACGGTTTCGATGCAACGTCGACGGCAAAACGAAACCGGCGATATTTCTATCGCCGGTCATTTGCTTTTGTTTACTGGAATTCGAACTCCGCGAGGTTCTTTTCGATCTTGCGTTTGACGCGTTGCAGCGCGTTGTCGATCGATTTCACGTGGCGGCCGAGATCGCGGGCCATCTCTTGGTAGCTCTTACCTTCGAGGTACGATTCGAGTACCTGCGATTCAAGCTCCGAAAGATTTTGGCGAATGCGTTGGCGGATATCGTCGGAGACTTCCTGCGTAACGACCAGCTCCTCGGGATCCGAGGTCTTCTGCGATGCCATCACGTCGAGCAGCGTACGTTCGCTGTCCTCGTCGTAGATCGGCTTGTTCAGCGAGATGTACTGGTTGAGCGGAATGTGCTTCTGACGCGTCGCAGTCTTGATTGCAGTAATAATTTGACGCGTGATACACAGTTCGGCAAATGCACGGAAGCTCGAGAGCTTATCTGCTTTGAAGTCGCGCACGGCTTTGTAGAGGCCGATCATACCTTCTTGGATGATGTCCTCGCGATCCGCGCCGATCAAGAAGTAGCTCTTGGCTTTGATTCGAACGAAGTTTTTGTACTTGTTAAGCAGGTACTCCATCGCCAGGTTGTCGCCCGATTTTGCGATGGCAACGAGATCTTCGTCGGCTCTCTCGTTGTACTCCAAACCATCCGGAACAGGATGGGTCATAGCCATGTATTTTACGCCTCGTGGGGATCGGTGTGCCGAAACACGCGGGCCGGAGTCCGTCGAACGCGACACATCCACGTGATTATAGGAGGGGGTCCTCCCCTCGTCAAGGATAACCCAAGCATAATCTTGGGGATTAACTGTGGAGTACCGCCTCGTGCTGCGACCTTTGGCGCACCACTTCGTACATTAGTACCCCAGCCGCGACAGATGCATTCAACGATTCGGTGACTCCGGACATCGGAACGCGAATTAAATAGTCGCATTCGCGCCGAACGAGCTGCGCTAACCCTTCGCCTTCGGCGCCGATAACGAGCGCAATGTCTCGATCGAAATCTGCCGCGCCGAGTTCGACCGAATCCGGTCCCGCATCGGCTCCCGCAACCCAAACGCCCGCTTTCTTGAGCTGGCGAATGGCTTCGTTAATGTTGGAAACGCGGACGATCGGCAAATGTTCGGCTGCGCCTGCAGCAGCTTTGCGAACGGTTGCATTGACGCCGGCTGAGCGGCGTTCCGGCAAAACGACGGCATCCGCGCCAAAACATTCAGCAGTGCGAACGATTGCGCCGACGTTATGCGGATCGGTGAGATGATCGAGCAATACGAAGAATGCATTCGCTGATTTCCGCTTGCCCATCACCTCGTCCAGCGACGCGTACTCGAACGGCGGTGCAATCGCGATCACACCTTGATGCGTTTTGAACGGAAGCTGCGTGAAGAACGTGCGGCTTTCGAAGCGCACCGGAATGTTGCGTTCCTTCGCTTCACCGATGATCTTGCGCAGCAACGGATCGCGTTTGCGCTCGTCGGAGACGTGAATCGCGCGCAGCGATTCGCCGGCCGCGAGCGCTTCTTCTACAACGTGAATTCCGTACATCACGTCGTCGAAATCCAACTTGGGCTGGCGCCGGCGCTGCTCCGACTGCGACTGCGGCTTGCGCGCGGGCCCCTTCGCAGCGAAGCCCTTCACTCGACGACGGTCCATGTCGTGCCTTGTTTAGAATCTTTGATAGAGATGCCGCAGCGAGCGAGCGCGTCGCGCAAGCGATCGGATGCGGCCCAGTCTTTTGCTGAGCGCGCGGATGCGCGGCGAGCGACGACCAGATCGATTGCTTCCTCAGGCGTTGCACCGTTGAGCGATACTTCGCTGCCGAGTTCGGCGCCCAAGCGGTCGAGGAAGTCGTTGGGAAGCGGCGTCATTTCTTCGACGAGCCACGCATCGGTCGGCTCGATGCCGAGCAGCCACAGCGCCGTTTCGAATTCCGCGAGGGCGCTCAGCGGCGCATCTTTAATGAATGCGAGAACTTCGGCGAGCGCTGCCGACGTGTTCATGTCTTCATCGAGCATATCGGCGATACGCGCGGGCAATCCGTTCGCGATATTATGAACCGGCATGACGACGCCGCCCGGGTGCATACGGCGATATGCGCGCTTCAACTTATCGAGCGTGGCATACGACACGCCGAGCGAATCTTCGGTGAAATTCATCACCTTGCTGTAGCCCGTCGTCAAAAACGTCACGCGGATGGCTTGCGGATCGTGGCGCGCGAGCAGATCGACAAGCGGCTCGAAATTCCCCAGCGACTTCGACATTTTGCGACCTTCAAAATTGAGCAACCCGCCGTGGACCCAGAAGTTTGCCATTGGTGGATGCGCCATAAGCGGCTCGCTCTGCGCGATCTCGTTCTCGTGATGCGGAAAGATCAAATCCGCGCCGCCGCCGTGGATGTCGAAGCCGTTCCCCTGCGGATCCAGCAGCGTGCGCGACATCGCCGAGCATTCGATATGCCAACCGGGCCGGCCGTCGCCGTACGGCTCGAACGGCCACTTCGGCTCGCCCGGCTTTGCGAATTTCCACAAAGCGAAATCGAGTGGATCGTCTTTGTGCTCGCCGATCTCGATGCGCGCGCCCGCTTCCAATTCCTCGACATTGCGATTGCTCAGTTTCCCGTAATTGGGAAAGCGGTTCACGCGATAATAGATACCGTCTTCAACGGCGTACGCGTAGCCCTGTTGGATCAGTTCGCGAACCATCGCTTGAATTTGCGGAATGAACTTCGTCGCATAGGGCTCTTCGTCGGGCTCCATGACGCCGAGCTTGCGCATCGACGCTTTGAACTCCGCATAGTAGTCGGAGACGATTTTGTACCAATCTTCGCCCGTTTCGCGCGCGCGATTGATGCTCCGGTCGTCGATGTCCGTAACGTTTTGAACGTAGGTGACGCGATAGCCGCGATACATCAAGTAGCGTCGAAGCAAATCGAAAAAGAGAAATGAACGCGCGTGCCCGAGATGCGCTTGGGCCGACGGTGTCAGACCGCACACATAAACACGAACGTCACCAGCAGAAAGCGGCGCAAACGTTTCGGGGTTGCGCGTTCTTGTGTTGTAGAGCTTTAAATCACCCACGACCAGTTCTCTTCGCCTTCCTTGCCTTCGATGGTATCAATGCGGTCCTCGAGCTGAGCGATACGACGGTTCAGTTCCTTGATGGCCGTTTCGTTCGGGTCCGGCATTTCAACTTGCGGACGATCCGGGACGGCGCGCACTGGTTTTCCGTCCATTGCTACGACGTGCGCAGGAATACCGACGACGGTCGCATTGGCGGGAACGTCGCGCACGACGACCGATCCGCTGCCGACGCGCGCGTTATCGCCGACGAAGATCGCGCCAATGACGCACGCGTTTGCACCGACCGTGACGTTTCGCCCGAGCGTCGGATGACGCTTCGTCCGTTTCAAGCTCGTGCCGCCGAGCGTCACACCCTGATAGATCGTGCAGCCGTCGCCAACCTCGGCCGTCTCACCAATGACGACGCCCATGCCGTGATCGATGAAGACGTTTTCTCCGATCGTCGCGCCGGGATGAATCTCGATCCCCGTGAGAAAGCGCGTGATGTGCGACAGCCACCGCGGCAGCAGCGGCATACCCGAACGGTGCAGCGCGTGACAAACGCGATAGGCGACGATCGCGTGAAATCCCGGATACGACAGAATGACGTCGAGCGGACCGCGCACCGCAGGATCGCGCTCGAGCGGCGCATTCAAATCCTTCCTCAACGTTTCGAGCGGATCACTCATTCTCGGGCGCCTTCGAGCGAATCGGTTCGAAGGGCTTTCCGTCCGGTCCGTATTGGATCGGCTCCAGGCCGCGTCCGTGCAGCAGGCGCGAATTTACCGCGCCGATCCGAATCAACATCCGGTCGTGTCCGAGCAATGGGAAGAGCAACTCGAGCGGCGGTCCGTCCTTTGCTCCGGTAATCGCCATGCGTAGGGCGTAGAACGCGTCCTCCTTCGATATGCCGAATTCTGCAGCAATCGTCGGAATGTCTTGAGAAAGCGGTAAGGCGCGCAGCTCCCTTTGATGGTCGATATACTGACCGACAGAATCGATAAAAAACAACACGTTGCGCGTCCGCAGCCGTTCGAGTTCGAGCGCCGGAATCACGCATGCTTCGGCCCGCAGCGCGGCGATCAGTGGATAGGCGTCGTCCACGCCGTTGAGTTGCTGACCATACGCCTCTAAGAACGTATCGATCCAGCGAAGCGCTGCATCCGGCGCCGGATCGTCGAGGAAACCCCACCGCTGCATTGCCGTCATCAATTGCGCCCGCGAAACGTCCATTAGGCGCGCTCCCTCTTCTCTATTGCGGCAACCGCGTATGCCGCGATGCCTGTGCCGTCTCCCGTATACCCCATTCCTTCGCTCGTCTTTGCCTTGATGCTCACGCGTTCCAGGGGCAATTGGAGACGCGTCGCGACGTTTTCGCGCATGGCACCGATGTAGGGCGCGAGCTTCGGTCGGTCAACGACGATCGTCGCATCGATGTTCGAGACGGCATAGCCTGCGTCGCGCACGCGTTGCACGCACGCCTCTAGGAGCACCATCGAATCGGCGTCCTTCCACTTCGAGTCGCTGTCGGGAAAATGGCCGCCGAGATCGCCGAGGGCCGCAGCTCCCAGGAGCGCATCGGCGAGCGCATGTGCGACCACGTCGGCATCGGAATGGCCGAGCAGCCCGTGGTCGTGCGGAACCTCGACGCCGCCGAGTACGAGGCGGCGACCCGGCGCGAAGCGGTGCGCATCGAATCCGTGGCCGATCCGCGTCAAGCGTGCATCCCTTCGCCGCGCCCGGCGTAATGCGAGAACCGTGTAGTGAAGGTTGCCGTCCCGTCGGCGAACGCTTCAAAGCGGGAACCGAATCCTCGAAGCGCGTTCGCCGAGACATACGCGCGAACGATAGCGCCTTGCGGCAGATCCCGATCGACGGCGTCAATCGTTGCGCCGCGAGATCCCAATTCGCGTTCGATCGCTTCGACGAGCGCATCGTCCGCAAAAACCTCGACAAGTAAGACTTCTTCTTCCGCCGGCGCATGGTCGAGCCGTTCGCGCAAAAGCGTCTCCGCGCGTGCGACATCCGTCGGATGCGTGACTTTGAAGTTTTCCGCCGATGCGGCGACGGCGACGACCTCAATACCGATCGCTTCAAGCAACGCAACGTCGTCCGTTGCTTCAATGCCTGCGCGTTGCGCATCGATGTGCGCGCGCTCGAGTTCGCGCCGCATTGCGAATTGCGGCGTTTGCGCCGCCCACAACTCACCGCGATCGAGCGTCTTTCGTACGAGCATCGTGGCCGGGTCGACGATCTTGATCGTGTCGACCACGGGTGCGGCGAGCACCGCGGCGCGACCCGCGCGCACCTCACGCATGCCTTTACGGACGTCCTCCGCGCGGACCAGCGGACGCGCACCATCGTGCACGAGAACGCCGCCGCAGCGATTCGACACCGCGTGCAACCCGTTGCGGACGCTCGCGTGTCGCGATCCCCCGCCCGTCACGACGCGCGGTTCGCGTGCAGTGGTAAATTGCGACGCGAGCGCGCGCATCGGTTCGATCCACTCGTCTTCCGTGACGATAACGAGTTCGCCGATTTCCGGCATCGAATCGAACGTACGAATAGACCACCCGACCATCGGAAGGCCGCCGACCTCCACGAATTGCTTCGGACCACCGAAGCGAGTGCCGCGTCCCGCGGCGACGATAATCGCTCCCCAGTTCATCGAGTGGACGTATTCTGCACTTTCGGCCGCGCAAAAATCATGCGGCCCGCGACCGTTTGTAACACGCTGGTAACCACGACCTCCGTCTCTTCGCCGATGAGTCTGCGTCCTTGTTCCACGACGATCATCGTTCCATCGTCCAAGTATGCCACGCCTTGATTTGCTTCTTTCCCCTCGCGGAGCACGTGGACGTTCAACTCTTCCCCGGGAAGCACGACCGGCTTCACCGCATTCGAAAGCTCGTTGATGTTCAGCACGTCGACCCGCTCGACGCTCGCAACGCGATTGAGATTGTAGTCGTTCGTCAACAACTTTCCATGTACATCGCGCGCAAGCCGCACGAGTTTTGCATCGACGCTTCCCGGCGGCAGATCGGTGTAATCCCGTTCGCTGATATCCAGTGCGCGCAATTCTTGTAAGCGATTCAAGACTTCGAGTCCGCGCCGCCCGCGCGATCGCTTGAGCGGATCGACCGAATCCGCGATCGTTTGCAATTCGCGCAGCACAAACCGCGGCACGACGAGCGTGCCTTCGAGGAACCCGCTCTCGACGATTTCGAGAATGCGGCCGTCGACAATCACGGACGTGTCGATAATTTTCACCGGCGTCGCTTCATCGCGGCCGGCGAGCGGACGCACTCCGATCTTTGCACCGACGCGCGCGCCGAGATATGCGCAGAAGATTGCGACGATCAGGTACAAGACGATCGCGAGATAATGCCCCGCGCGTCCGGCTACGTTGACGAACTCAAAGGCGATGTTCTTTACGAGCAGTGAAATGCCGAGCCCGGCTATCAGTCCAATTGCGCCGCCGGCGACTTCGGCCGTGGAGAGGCGTTCCATCGCACCTTCCGCAACGATGAGTTCATCCTCGAAGAAACTCTGCGCGAGCGGTGCGAGCAGCACACCGACGACGGCACCGGCGACTGAGGAACCGATCGAGAGGGCGATCTGGAGCGCTTCATTGGCAACGTGCAGCGAGAGCATGCCCAAATACGCCTCGCGTCCCAGCAAAAAGCCCGTGACCGCGAAGACGATAATAAACATCGTTCGCAGGATGGCTCCCGAGATGTTGTTGCCGGCTACTCGAATGTTACGAATGCTCCGCAGACGTCATTGGCAAGAAATTTTCCACGCCGTGTCAACCGCATTCTTCCGCCTTCAATTTCGAGCAATCCCGCATCGGCATATCGGTCGATCACCACAGCGTAATGCTCCTCGAGGTCGACGCCGTATCGCTCTTTGAAATCGGACAGGCCCACCCCTTGCGCCGTTCGCAGGGCAAGCATGACCCCTTCGCCCCAAGCCTTCTGCGCCGGAAGACGCTCGCTTTCCGCGGGAACCGGTTTTCGCGCGAGAGCCGCATCCAGATACACGTTGAGATCGCGCGTGTGCACGCTGCGCTCGCCCTTGCGGTATGACGCTGCGCCCACGCCCAGGCCGATGTATTCGCCGTTCCGCCAGTAGTTCGCATTGTGCGCGCTGGCATGCCCCGGCTTCGCAAAGTTGCTGATCTCGTAGTGCTCGAATCCGGCTTCTTCGAGCAGCGCGATCGCACGATCGTAGAGATCCGCCTCGCGCGAATCGTCGAAAAACGCGGCGGGCTCGCGATAATACCAGCGTTCGTACGGTGTGCCTTCTTCGATGGTCAATCCGTACGTCGAGATGTGATCGACGCCGAGATCGATCGCGGCGCGCAACGAGCGCTCCCAGGACGCGAGTGTTTGTCCGGGCACCGCGAAGATCAGATCGACGGAAACCGATGCAATGCCGGCCGCGCGCGCGCCTTCAACTGCGGCGTGGATCTGCGCCGGCGTATGCTTTCGCCCGAGTGTCGTGATCTCGGTCTCGTCGAAGGATTGCACGCCGACCGACACGCGGGTGATTCCGGCCGCAACGTATCGTTCGAAATCACCCGAAGCGACGAGTTCCGGGTTCAGCTCGATCGTCGTTTCGCTCACGGTGCTTTGCGTGTCGTATTTCGCACGAATCCGGTCGAGCAATGCGGCGATCTCGCCCGCGCTATATGCGTTGGGCGTTCCGCCGCCAAGAAAAATCGTCGAAGCCGCTTCTTCCGGCTGCTCGTCGATTTCGGCGTTCAGCGCGTTGAGATAGCGCGACGCGGCGCTGCGGCGCATCGGCCACTTTGCAAAATCGCAGTACGGACAGATATACGGACAAAACGGAAGGTGAACGTACACGCCGGGAAGGCCGTTCATGAGCGCTCCACTTTAGGGAACGATCGCGAAGATTCCCACTCCGGAGTTGCCGAGATTGGTGATAATCGTCGGCGTCGTTTCGGCGACGAATTCGCGAACCGGCGCATGTCCGAGTTTCGTCGTAACCCGCTGCGATATCGATTGCGCGCTTTGCGCATCTCCGGCATGCGAGATCGCAACCCACGCGCCCGGCGAGTGCTCGATCGTTCGGACGAGCGCTTCAACCATGAGTTCGCGCGTCTTATCGTACGAGCGGCTCTGTCCGGCCGGCACGATCGCGCCCTGCTGGTTTATCTTCAAGACGAGGCTCACGTTGAGCATCGAACCGAGCGCGACCACGGCCTTCGGTAGCCGGCCGCTTCGGCCCAGCGCCGTTAGATCGGGAACGGCAAAATACGCCGCCGTTTTCGTCGAAACACGTTCGAGGTCGTCCATGATGGTGACCGCGTTGCCGCCGGCTTTCGCGCGTTCAGACGCATAGATCGCGAGCAACGATTCCAATCCGCTCGCAGCGCGCGAATCAAACACACGTGCGTTGGAACCGAACAATGCTGCAGCAGCCGTCGCATGCTCGAACGTTTTCGCGATCTGCGAGGACAGCGTAACCGCAGCGACGTCATTGCCGGTATCGACGATGCGGCTAAAAACCGCTTCGAAATCTTCAGCCGTCGCCGGTTCGGTCGTCGGTTGCTCACCGGCGGCGATCCGCCGCGCAAACTGCGCGCGATCGATATCGACGCCGTCGCGCAACCGTTCATTTCCGAAGACCACATAGGCTGGGACGATCTCGATGCCGTAACGCTCAGCGTCCTGTTTCGTCAGGTCGCAGCCGCTATCGGTAACGATCGTCACGCCCATTTACGCGTCGTCCTGTGCGACGAAGATGCCGACCGCGCCGGCGCCCGCGTGCGTCGCGATGACCGGACCTGCTTCCAAGGTGGCGAGTAATCGCGGATCTGCGCCGTTCAATCGATGTTTCAGCTTCGCGAGCGCGTTGTCCGCAAGTTGCGGCGCATTCGTATGCATGACGAGAAAGCGCGCGTTCGCAACATCCGTCACCCCGTTCATGGCGAGATCGAGCATCGTCTCCTGCGCGCGATTGAACGTCCGTACCTGCGCTTCCGCCGCAACCTGCCCGTCTTTGAGCGCGAGGACCGGAACGATCTTCATCAACGTTCCGAGCACTTGTTGCGCTTTGCCGATGCGCCCGGTGCGCTGGATATGTGACAGATCCGGAATGCAGGCGTAGAGACGTTGCGTCGCGCGTTCCTGATGAAGCGCCTGCAAGATCCGCTCTCGGCTTGCGCCTTGCGCCGCAAGGTCCGCCGCCCGCATCGCCATCATGCCCAGACCGCCCGCAGCGCTTTGCGAGTCATAGACATCGATCGTCGCATTCGGAAACGTTTGCGCTGCGGCTCGCGCTGCGTTGATCGTTCCTGAGAGAAACGACGAGATGCTGATACAGAGAATTTCGTCGCCCGCCTCCACGAACGGCCGGAACGCCTCTTCGAACATTTGCGCGGACGGCTGCGATGTCGTCGGCAGTTCTTTCTCGCTCGCCAGCATGTCGTAAAACTGCGGACGCGTGAGATCGACGTAATCGCGATAGCTGCGGTTGCCGAAGACGACGAAGAGCGGAACTACCGTGATGCCGAGCGCCCGCGCGCGTTCCGGCGAAATATCCGACGTGCTGTCGGTGACGATTCTTAGCGGCACTGACGACAGCCTTAGGCCTCTTTCGCGAGATGCGGTTTGACGAGCTCCGTGATCTTCCCGACGACGTCATGGTCGACTTCGGCGATCGCCGCGCCGATCGCGCTTTGGATCGCGCGGCGCGATGCGCGTCCATGGGTAACGATACAATTGCCGCGCAGTCCCAGCAACGGTGCGCCGCCGTACGTCTCATAATCGAATTTGCGCCTCAAGCCGCGTAGCGCCGGCGCGAGCATCGCCGCGCCGAGTTTCGTGAGCAGTCCGCTTCCGAGGAGCGTGTCTTTGATCACCTTGCCCATCGCCGACACCATGCCTTCACCGGTCTTCAACACGATGTTGCCGACAAATCCGTCGGCGACGATCACGTCGGCAGCGTTGTGAAACATGTCTTTGCCTTCAATGTTGCCGATGAAGTGCACCGGCGCTTTATCGAGCAGCTCCGCCGCTTCGAGAACTTGCGTGTTGCCTTTCGTGCGCTCCTCGCCGACGGAGAGGATCGCGACGCGCGGCTTCGCGATGCCGAGCACCGCAGTAGCATACGCGGATCCCATCATCCCAAATTGTTCGAGCCACTCGGGACGGCAGTCGACGTTTGCACCGGAATCCAGAAGCACCGTCGGACCGTGCAGCGCGGGCCACACCGTCGCGATTGCAGGCCGCGCGATCCCTTCGATCGTGCGCAATCTGATGAGCGCAATGGCGAGAAATGCGCCGCTGTTTCCGGCGGAGACCACCGCATCGGCTTCGCCGTTCTTCACGCGATTGACGGCGATACCGAGCGAAGTTTTATCTGACGAACGCAGTGCTGCCGACGCGTGCTGATCCATCGGTACCGCTTCGGGCGCATGCACGACGGCGATTTTCTCCGCACCCGCTCCGCGAAGCAACGCGCGAACGCGCGGCTCGTCGCCGACGAGCGTGAGTTCAGCATCGTATTCGTTCGCCGCAAGAATGGTGCCGCTGACGATCTCTTCGGGGGCGTGGTCGCCGCCCATCGCGTCGATTACGATTCGTGCTTTACTCATCCAGTGAAATCCAATACTCCGCGTTTTTCATACCGCCGTAATAGTATTCGACGTCGGCATCGGGAAATACCGCGGAGAACTCCTCGGCCAGACGTTGCGCATCGCGCTCCTTCTGCGCCCCTCCATAGTACAGCGTGACGAGACCGCCGTTCGAAGCGCCCATCGCGCGCAACGCGAGCGCCCCGGTCTCCGCTAGCGTCTCACCGGAATACAACTCGCCGGAGAAAATTGCGGCCGGTTTTCCTTTTGCGACCGCCGTGCCGCCAAGGGTCACGTCCTTTCCCGCAAAGAACAGCTGCGCGCTGCCGACTCGCGACGCGGCGGAGTTCAAGGTATCCACCGACACCGCGCCGTCGTGTGCGCTCCGCATCGCGAATAGGCCGGCGATTCCGCCGATGATGTCGAGGGTCGGGATGACGTGTAAGCGCTTGGCCGCCAGCTTTGCAACTTCGCTTGCTGCGAGCGCGACGTTCTTGTCGTTGACGAAGAGATAGACGTCACGGCCGAGCGTCTTGTTGACTGCAAGTAATAAATCTCGAACGCTTGGATTCTTATCGCCTGCGACGGTGACTTCGGCGCCGAGCTCGCGCACGATGCGATCGAAACCGGGGCCGGGAACGACGGCGATGATCGAGCGTTCGACCGCCGGCGCATCGACGACGAGGACAGTATGCTGGCGCTCCATGTTGTCGACCTTGACCCGCGTGAGCGAACCGTAACGGCCGGCGATCTCTTGCACGCGATCCGGGTTATCGGTGTGGATGTGCACCTTGATCGTCGGTGCATCGCCGATGACGAGGAGCGACTCTCCGCGCGGGCTTAGTTGTTCGTGCAAGTCGTGCGTGGTGCAGCGCGCATTTTCCACAACGAACTCGGTGCAGTACTTGTTCTCACCGACGACTTGCGACGCGGTGAAGACGCTTTGGCGAACGGGACGTCGCGGAAACGCGGTCGCGCGAACTTTGACCTCCGGCAAAAAGCGTAAGATGCCTTCGAGGAAGTAGACAAATCCGGCACCGCCGGAGTCGACGACGCCGGCCTCTTTGAGAACCGGCAGCTGGTCCGGTGTACGGTCGAGCGCCTCGTTGGCCGCTCGTAAGACGCCATTGGCCAAGCGATAGAAATCGCGCTCGTGCAGCGCGAGCCGGTACGCGGCGTCCGCGGCCGCCTCGGCGACCGAAATGATGGTTCCCTCTACCGGTTTGAGCAGCGCCTGCTTTGCTGCGCCAACCCCTTCGCGCATCGCCGTCGCAAGGACGAACGTATCGATCTCGCCGCGGTGGCGGACATGGTGGGCGAAGCCGCGCAGCATCTGCGAGATGATGACGCCGGAGTTGCCGCGCGCGCCCATTAAACTGCCTTCGGCGGCGGCTGCTGCGACATCGGCCAGACGAGTGCTCTTCACCTTGGCCGCTTCCACCATCGCCGAGCGGACGGTGAGATACATGTTGGTCCCGGTGTCGCCGTCGGGAACCGGGAAGACGTTGAGGTCGTTGAGGACCTGCCGGTATTTGCGCAAGAAGTAGGTCCCGGCCGCCAAGAACTTTGCGTAGGCGCGACCGTCGAGTGCGATGACGTCCACGGGGGACCGGACTGCTAGGCTTGGCTTGAGGAATCCTTGTCAACGGTTGCGCCTCATGGTATTATCTGCGGGTTGCGCCGGAGCCACCTTGGCCTCAGACGTGCGAGATCTATCCAATTCAAAGTTTGTTAGGGGAACGTTTCCGATGGCGAAGCGCTGCGAAGTCTGTGGCAAGGGGCCGAAAGCCGGCAATAACGTCAGCCACGCGATGAACAAGACGAAACGCCGCTGGCTGCCCAACTTGCAGTCGGTGAAGGTCAATGAACGCGGCACGCATCGCACCGCGAAAGTCTGCACGCAATGCATGCGCTCCAAGCGCGTGACGCGCGCAGTCTAAGTTCGCGCAATCTACATAGACGAGAACCGCTCGAGTCGAGCGGTTCTTTTTTATTCCGCCGCCGCGCTATGGAGGGCGGAGAGATCCATCAAGGCGCGCGAGATGTTCTCCGGTTCGAGCGTCACCATATATTCGACGCGCACGTGCGAGCTCTCGATACTCTTCAGCCGCACGCCGCACAGCACCGGGCCCCTGCGGCTGGGCGCAAACGAGAGTTCGAAGAGCCCGCCCGCGAGCGAAAATGTCTCCGCCGGCCCGTTGCCGGAATTGATTTGCGCGAGATAGTCGCGCAACTGGCCGAATTCTTCGACGCGCATCGAGACTTCGAACGGCGCGTTCACCGGCGGTGCGACGGCGTGCACGATGCAGCGCAGTAAATCCATGCCGTGTGGCTCCACCGTATCGGGATGTTCGAATCCCGTCACCTCGATACGAACGTGCGGCCTGCCGTCGTTTTCGCCCAAATAGAGCGTCTGAGGAAGCATCCGGCTTAAACCTTACCCGTAAATAATCGTGTGCTTCGGCGGCGCGAATTTGAGCCGCGCACTGTCCTGCGCCGTCGCCTTGATTTGCTCCGTTTCGACGTTCGAGCGCTCGCAGAAACGCATGGTTCGATCGTCGTCAACCTGATAGCCGAGTGGATTCCATTTCGAAAGCGTGGCGACCGGGTCGACGGTGGAGCCGCCGTACTGCGTCGTGTTCGCCACGGCGCGGGTCGCAAGCGCCGTCGAGAGCAACGCGGCGGCAAACGGCGAGCCGCCCAAACCGACAAACGCGGCCATCGATGAGGCAAACACGTCGCCGACGCCGTGCGCAGCATAGCGCGGGAAAAACGGACCGCTGATCCGGTGATACGTATATCCGTTCGTAAACAGCAACGTCGTGCGGTGCTTTTCCGGATCGCGCGTGAACGACGTGATCACGACTGCTTCGGGTCCGAGATCGAACAAACCGTTCAAGTACGCGTATTCGCTCAGCGTCCCGTCGCCGCTTCCGAGCAACACTTCAGCTTCGAATCGATTCGGCGTGATGATTTGCGCAAGCGGAATCAGCCAGTCTTTGATCGCGCGTGCCGTCTCTTCGGTAACATAGAGACCTTTGCGGTGATCGCCGATCACGGGGTCGACGAGCACGACGCCTTTATAATCGCGCAGCGAGGAGGCAACGACGTCGACGTGCATCGGTTTGGGCAGGTAGCCGACATGAATGATGCCGGGGCGTTGCGCGACGACGAAGTTCACTTCGCGCCGGAACTGCGCGACGTCGGCGATAATGCTGCTGCGTCCGGACACGCCGCCGTGCGCGCTCGAGAACTGCGATTGCGCATGCACGAGACGGCCGCCGAGCGCGTTGACGATCGCGAACGACGCCTGATTGCCGAGGAATCCCATCGCGACACTGTTTTGAATGCTGCCGATCAGCGGATAGGATTGCGCCTCGTCCTCATGCACGTTTGCCGTCCCTCATGCGAAATGGTCCCAGCCGGAACGCTCCAGCGGTTCCTCGCGCCCCTCATTCACCACGACCACGCGCTCGTCCGCTTGAACCCTACCTATCCGGTGGAGCGTTCGTCCGAAACGCGCTTGGAAACGCGCAGCGAGATGAGCGAACGCGCGCGGCGCCACGCTGACGATCAATTCGAAATCTTCTCCGCCGGCGAGCGCGAACGAATGCGATTCGATCTTGATGTGCGCCGCAGCTGCTTGCGCCGAAGATGCAACCGGCACGGCATCGATAACCGCGCCGGCATGCGATGCACGGAGCACACGCAGCAGATCGGTGGAGAGGCCGTCGGAGCAGTCCATCATCGCGTGCACGTTGCGGCTCGCTCCGAGCCACTCGCCTTCGGCGACGCGCGGCACGGGACGGCGATGCGCGCGCAACGCTTCTTCCGTATCGCGCTCATCGAGCTGCGTGTCGCCACGCAGATGCAGCAAACCGGCGCGGCTTGCACCGAGCTCGCCCGTCACCGCAAGAACATCGCCGGGACGCGCACCCGAGCGCAACTTCAAGTTCGAGGCGCGCACTTCGCCGATCGCGGTAATGGCAATCGTCCACACGGGTGCACGGGTCAGATCGCCGCCCGCGATTTCGATGCCGCTCGCGCGCGCGCACGCATCCATGCCGCGATAGCATTCGAGCACGTCCGTCGCGCTCGCCTCAGGCGGTACGCCGAGTGCGACGGTCGCCAAACGCGGCCGCGCGCCCATTGCTGCGACGTCGCTTGCGTTTGCGGCCATGGCACGCCAACCGGCGTCTTCGCGGCTCATCCATGCAAATGAAAAATGCACGTTTTCGATGAGCGCGTCGGTCGTGACCACGCTGCGGTGCGACCTCGACGGTTGCCACACCGCGGCATCGTCTCCGATACCGATCGTTATTCGCGAATGTTCGCGCCGCGTCAGTTCGGCAATCGCGCGTACGAGTTCGTCTTCAATCACTCGTGAGACGCTAACGCACGCATCTTGCGCGTCGTCTCGGCGGGATCCGGCGTGCCGAAAATGCTCGACCCCATCACGATCGCTCGGGCGCCCGCGTCGATGACGTCACGAATGTTGCTGCTGCCGATGCCGCCATCGACTTCGAGAATACACTGCGGATTGCGCGCATCGATCAAGTCTCGCGCTTCACGCAGCTTTGCAATCGAGCGCGGAATGAATTTTTGTCCGCCGAAGCCGGGATTCACGCTCATGATGAGCACGAGATCGCAATCTTCGATGATGTCTTGCAGCATCGAGACGGGCGTTTGCGGGCACAGCGAGATTCCGGCTTTGGCACCGGTCGAACGAATGTGCGTGAGCAGTCGCTGCGCGTGCGATGTCGCCTCGTAGTGAAACGTGATGATGTCCGCGCCGGCCTTACGGAATTCGTCGACGTACTTCTCCGGTTCCACGATCATCAGGTGGCAGTCGAAGACACGGCGGCTCAACTTGCGGAGATCGCCGATAATTTTCGGTCCCCACGTCAAGTTCGGAACGAACCGCCCGTCCATCACGTCGATGTGCAGAAAATCCGCGCCCGCTTCGTCGACGGCCGCGATCTCTTCGGCAATGCGCGCGAAATCCGCCGAGAGCAGTGAAGGCGCGATATAGACGTCGGTCATGGCGACCGCGACGGTCCGGGCGACGGGGACTTCTTCCCTTGATCGTAGACCTTCGCCGGTTCATTTCCCAACCGCGTTTCGCCGACGAGCGTGTCGTTGACGTACATATCGACGACGGACGTGCCGAGCGCCGTCACGACGAAGTCCAGTTTCTGGCCAGGCTCCGCGTAGCCGCGGAACGCGTCGTAAGTGCCGGTCGCATCGCGAACACGCAACGTGAGCTTCACCGATTCGCCGGGCTTGACGTCTTGCGGCGTCGGCACCGAGGCAAGGACGCGCACTTGGCGCAACAAATACCCCGATTCGTTCGGTCCGGCACTCACTTGAAGCGAGACCAGGTCGTACGATCCGATGCGCGTGCCCGGCGCAACGGATTGACGGGCCACGACGCCGTGCTGTGGTCCTTTGTTGCCGAGCGGCGTCCATACGACTTGGCCGAGCTTCAATCCGATTTTGTCGGCGAGCGCGCGGGCCGCGTCGATCTTCATGTTGACGAAGTTCGGCACGCGCACGAACTGCGCGCCGCCCCTGCTGACGACGAGATCGACCTTGTCGCCTTCGAGCACGTTCGTCAGCGGCTGCGGATCTTGCGCGATCACGTGACCTTCGGGAACGACGTCGCTCTTTACGTACGTCACCTTGCCTAATTGCAAGCGCGTGCGCGAAAGATCGAGTCCCACTTCCCGCATCGATTGGTAGCGCATATCGGGCATCAAGCGCGTTACGATGCCGTCGCTCACGACGAATCCAACCTGCCGTCCCTGGCGCACTTTCGTTCCGGCGTCGGGACGCTGATTCATGACGACGCCCTTCGGATACCGGTCGCTCGTGGCATGATCGATCACTTCGCTCGTCAAGTGCATGCGTTCGGCCGCATTATTCGCATCGCCGAGCGTCTGCCCGATGAACGACGGAATCGTCACCTCATCGACCGGCGGAAGTAAAAAGTCGTGAATCTGATGACCGAACCAGACCACGACGCCGACGAAGGCCGCCAGCACGAGCGGGAAGATCCAGTCACGCGGGATGTACCGGTGCAGCGTATCGCGCGAGTCGCCGCCCTCAATGCGTCCGTTCAGGCGAGAGCCTCCAGCGCGGCATCCGAGAGTTCGAGATTGCTGAAGACGTGCTGCACGTCTTCGTTCGACTCGACCGCATCGAGAAATGTCAGCGCGTCGTTGAGATCGGATCCTTCGGGCGAAACGGTTTGTTTCGCGCGTACGCCGAGATACGCGCCGGTAATCTTCAAACCGGCAGCTGAGAGCAATTCCCGCGCATGCGCAAGTTGCGCCGGCTCGGTGTAGATCAACGTCTGTTCGTCGCCGTAGTCGAGATCGACGACGCCGTCGACGAGCGCGGCTTCGGTCAATGCATCTTCCGATTTGCCGGCGGTCCCGACTTCGACGATACCTACCGAATCGAACATCCAGGCGACGGAGCCGGTCTCACCGAGCGAACCGCCGTGTTTGCTGAACAAGAAGCGCAGTTCGCCGGCGGTACGATTGCGATTATCCGTCGCCGCGTCGACGACGACGGCGACGCCGTGCGGCCCGTAGCCCTCGTAGCGAATCTCCTCGATCTCCTTTTCACCGCTGCCAGCGGCGCCGCGAGCAATTGCGCGCTTGATGTTATCTTGCGGCATGTTGTTTTCACGCGCTTTATCGACGGCGATCTTCAACCGGTGGTTGGAATCGGGATCGGCCGAGCCGTTCTTCGCAGCGAGCGTGATTTCTCTGCTCAATTTTGTGAACAGCGCCCCACGCTCTTGATCTAATTTGCCCTTACCGAGTTTAATATTTTGCCACTTACGACCCATACAAACTTCCTCTAGTCAACGCTTCTTCGCTATCCCGGTCCGACGATCCACTTACCGATCCACATGCGCGCGTGCCACGCGTCCCACGGGATCTTCTCCGCGGAAAGGACCGGATAGAAGTAGACAAACCCGAAGGCAATGACTAGCACGGCCGCGCCGACGGCCGCACCGCCGGCCCACTTCGAACTCGGCCCGCGCACCTTCGCCCAGTCCCAAACGCGCTGCAGCACGATCGCATTGCAGAGACAAATGAGCGGGATGTCAACGTAAAAGTGATAGGCAAACGTAATGCGCGGCGACCTCATCCACGGCAGCCACTGCAGCAGATACGTCAAGACGATCAGCGCGTAGGCCTTGTTGCGTTCACGCCAGGCGAGAAATCCGACGAGTGGAACGCAGATCAGCCCAAACCACAGGATGAACGGGTTGGGCATCGAGGTGATCTCCTCGACGCAGCACCCGTGATCGTCGTTCTTATTCGCGCGATTGTCTTGGTAGTAGTACGCGATGGGAACGTAGTCCAGCGGCCACTCCCACCATTTCGATGAATACGGATGCGTCGCTTTGAGCGTGTCGTGATACTCGAACATCGAGTACTGCCGTGCGACGACGTCGTTCATGTTGTGAATTTCGTTCGGATCGGGCGATTGCCGGACAAGATCCGGAACCCACACGAGTCCGTACACCGTCGCGGCGACGAAAAGAATCGTCACGAGCGCGCCGTCCAGACGGAATCCGCGCGGGTTGCCCCAGAGTGCAAGGCGTCCGCGCCGGAAGAAACGCTGCAGCCACACGAAGATCAACGCGATGAAGCTCACTCCGAAGCCCATGACGCCGTACCACTTCGAGCTCACGAGCAAACCGAGCGCAATCGTGAAGACAATCAGCCACAGCGTCGCAGACTCGCCCTCTTCGATCTCACCATCGGCGTGAATCTCGTCGTTCGAATAGACGACGCTGCCGGCAGGTGAAGCATACGTCACGCTGGGTTCCGTCCGGTACGTGACCGTCACGTCCTCGTCGTGATACTCGAGCGCGCCTGCACGGTTTTGCGACGACGGTCCGTTACGAATCTTCGCTTTTCCGCCTCGCGCGCTTTCGATTGCGCCGCCGTCGGGCGCGAAAACTGCCTGCAACTGTGGATCGACGAGCGCATACGATCCGTCGGCGTACGTTTGTTCCGTCGACCCGTCGGCATACATCGCGGGAAAGGCCACGTATCGCACGAGCAAGTAGATGCCGAGCGCAACGTAGAGCCCAATGACGATCGACGTCGGAGTATCGAGCCTCGACGGATTCGGCATGTGACTCCACACGAGATCCCAGATGCCGACGACGATCAATCCAACGATGATGGAAACGACGACGCCCACCGCAAACGCACCGGGTGGTACGACGACATGTTTGCGTTCCTCGACTTGCGAGGCGATCAAGAACCGGTAAAACGCGTATACGGCGGCAAGCGAGAAAAAGACGACGAAGCCTTCCGGCGTTGCAATACGCGACTGAACGAAATGCATGCCGTCGAGAAAGAGAAATCCGGCTGCGATCGTCGCGAAGAGCGTCGATTTCGTAACCCGCTTGGCGAACACGTACAGCAGCATGACGACGAGCGCGCCGAAGAGGACGTCGAGAAAGCGCCAGCCGTACGAATTATCGCCGTGGCCGAGACCGCCGAACAGTAAGACGGAAAGCGTGACGAGCAGCTTCGAGAGCGGCGGATGCGTATTCTCATAAATACGCATGTTCTTCAAATACTCTTCAGCGGCGCGCGCGAAGTAAATCTCGTCGAAAACCTTCGTCGGCGGATACCAATAGTTGATATACGAGACGATGAAGCTGAGCGCGCCGAGCGCGCCCATGATGACGTAGTCGAGCGGCTTGCGCATCACCGCCAAGCCTTCGCGCGGATCGAAATAATTGAGCGCGTGCCACCATGGCGCCGCCTCGGTTCGGGTCTCGTCCTGCGGATGCCGCATCGGAACGGCCTCATCTACTTCCGCGTTGCCGCCGAGATAGGCGTAGCCGAGGACAAAGAACGTTCCGACCGCGAGCAGCGCAAAAAACTGCGTGCCGAGTCCCCACAGATTGTGCGGATTCGCGCCCGGCATCCCGCCCGTCACCGCGGTGAGGTACTGCATCGAGTAGATCAGATTCGCAAAGAGCACGATCGAAAGCACGATTGCGCCCCAGAGATAGCGCCGCGTAATCGGAATGCATGCAATCGTAAAGAGGACGCCGTCGAAAATATACCGCTCGTGCATGCGCGTCGCGAGGACGAAGAACGCGAGCAGCGCAAGCGCCGACGATTCGAGCAGCGCTGCGGACGTGCGATCTTGAACGTAGCGCCATACGATCAATGCCAGCGCGGCTAGGACGAGTCCGATGCCCCAGTAGTATTGCGGCAACCCGAGGATCGCTTGCGAGTCCTTCTCCCACAGATCGCCGCGAATCGCCCACAAATTGAACGCGTTGACCGTGTTGTAGTCGTAGACGCTCGATCCGACGGAGTAGCGCTGGAGCAGCCAGCCGATGGCGGCGACCGGGTTCGAGGGATGGAACGGCTCGACCACGAGAATCGCAAAGATCAACGCGGCCACGATGCCGATGGCCGTTCCCGTCACGCGCGCCCGCATCCGAGCGCGATCGGTGAACGCAAACGCGATGAAGATCGGAATGAGGACCGCCGCCTGCGGCTTGATCAGCAGCGAATACGCAAACGTCACCCACGCAACCGGGATCTGCCACGACACACGATCCGCCGGCGCATCGTCACTCTTCAATAAAAAGAACGTCGCGAGCAGCGCGAGGCCTGCCGAGATCGAATCGACTTGCCCCCAATCGGCCGAATTAAAGATCGTTGCGGGATTAAAGATGTAAAACGCAGCGGCGCCAAAGGCGATTGCCGGTGCCGCGAACCGTCGACCGAGCGCGAAGAGCAACGCGCCCACGCCGATATCAGCGAGAATCGACGGCATCTTCACGAGCACGGCGAGCATCGAGAACCCCGGGTCGTGCGTCCGGAACGGGGCCCACAGCGCGCCGATCAATCCGAGTATATACAAGTAGCCCGGCGGATAATCTGCGAAGCCCGTCTTCGTATAGAAATTCGCGAGGCCGTTTTCGTGCACCGAAATCGCCCACGCCTCGAAGGTGCTGACGTCGGTTTGAAAGCCCGTCGAACGCACGAATAGCATGCGCACGACGAACCCGAGCAACAGCAATGCGGGCAGCGCCCATGGGTACGAGCGTTCCCAGACGGACGGCTGGTCGTTCGTCATGACCTTCACGAAGTCGCGTATCCTCCCCGGGTTTGTGCGTTCAGCACAAATTCATCTCAGCCGACGCTTTCGGCGAGGGTGTTAAGCATGTACTCGCGGAGCTCCATCGCATGCGCTCGCTCCACGACCGCGACTTGTTCTTCAACTGCACGCGCCGCGGCCTCTCGCGCACCAAGCGTCTCAAGCGCGTCCATCACCCTGGACACCGAATCCGGGCTCAGTGCGCCGCCGCTCCCGTAGGCCTGTGCCACCGCGTCGCGGGCAGCCGACGGCGGCTGCGCGAGCGCCCAGACGATCGGGAAGGTCCACTTGCGCCGCGCCAGATCGTTCAGCGCGATTTTGCCGGTCGCGTGCACCGTGGCCCAGACGCCCAGCATATCATCGCGGATTTGGAACGCGATGCCGTACGCCCGTCCCACTTGCCCGTACGCGCGAATCGTTTCGCCGTCAGCGTGCGCGCACTGCGCGCCCAGCATGCACGAGACTTCGAAGAGCGCAGCCGTCTTCGCACCGATCATCTCGTAGTAGCGCGCTAGGTCAACGTGCGACGCGGTTTCGAAATGGAGGTCGAGCGACTGACCGTCGCACATGATCGCATGCGCTTCGTGCAGCATGCCCAACATCGAGACGATGCGTTCGTAAGGATGGCGCTCGCGCGCCTTGAGCATCGTCAAAAATGTGAGCGCGCAGAGCGCGTCGCCGGCATTGATCGCCTGCGGGACGCCGTAGACACTCCAGAGCGTGCGGCGACCCCGCCGCAGTTCGTCGCCGTCCTCGATGTCGTCGTGGACGAGCGAATAATTGTGCAAGAGTTCGACGGCAGCCGCTGCATCGAGCGCGCCATCGAGATCGGCTCCCTCGCCGAGCGCGGCGCGCATCACCAATTGCGGGCGCAGCCGCTTTCCGGCGCGCGCCGGGCCATAGTCACCATAGCCGAAGTGGTAGAAAAGCATATCGGAGACCACTGACGATCCCCGATACTCCGTTACTCGCCGTTCGAGATGAACCTCAAAACGCTCAGACGGCCCATCAAGGGCCTCGGAACTAAACCGGCTGACGGGTGAGCTCCTCCATTCGCTTTTCTACTTGATCGACGAGCCAGCCCGGTGTCGATGCGCCGGACATCAAGCCCGCAACCTTGATGCCGTCGAACCACTCCGCGCGCAGTTCGTCCGGACCCTCGATGTGATGCGAATGGGCGCCGTGCGTCTCGGCGAGTTCCGCGAGATGCTTGGTGTTCGCGGAGGTCTTGCCGCCGACGACGACCATAACTTCGACTTCACCGGCGAGGCGCAGCGCTTCGGTTTGACGGTTGTTCGTGTCGGTGCAAATCGTGTTGACCGCGCGCACTTCGTAGTACTTCTCGGAAAGCGCCTTCACGATGTCGCTGAAACGCTCGCGCGAGTACGTCGACTGCACGACCACGCCGACTTTGCTGCTGCGTGGAAGTTTCTCGATATCCTCGACGGTCTCGATGCACCATGCGCCCGGAACGTGGCTCAGCGTTCCTTTGACTTCGGGGTGTTTCGGATCCCCGACGACCACGATCTTGTAGCCGTCTGATTTCAGCCGCTCGGCCTGCACGTGGATCTTCGTCACCATCGGGCAGGTGGCGTCGATCACTTCGAGGCCCTTTTCTGACGCTTTTTCGAAGACCTCGACCGGCAAGCCGTGTGCGCGCACGAAGAGCGCGCCGCTGTCGACTTCATCCACGGAATGCGCGTTCCGCAGACCGCTTTGCTCGAGTTTTTCCACCATTTGGGGGTTGTGAACGACATGGCCAAGTGTCGTCACGTCGCTCCGCGATGCGATCGCCTCTTCGGCTTTCTTGACCGTGATAGCGACGCCGAAGCAGAATCCTTGAACCTTAGCCTTGCGAATTTCCACCAATATCCCCCGCGAGCGCGTAAATCGCGCTCATAACCGTGTCTGTGAACTTCGCCAATTCGTCGCGCGTTGCTTTCCGGTCGGACGGCAGCATGACGGGCTTCCCATATGCGACTTTGATCTTATTCCGCTTCTTCTTTAGATTCGTGCCCACGATAGCGGCCGGCACAACGGGCGCCTTCCCGAGCGACGCCAATAGCGCGACGCCTCCGCGGGCTTCCTTGCCGCCGTCGATATTCCGGCCGCCCTCCGGGAAGATCCCGATGCACTGCCCCGCTCGCAACATCTCGACAGAGCGCTTGATCGCTGATGCGGCGCTTCCCGCACGGTCGACGGGGTAGGCACTGAGCCCGTGGATCAGTTGCCCGAGCCCGGGAATCTCGAAGAGTTCTTTCTTCGCCATGTACGAGACTTGCCGCGGCACAAAAGAGCCCATCACCGGCGGATCGAGCAACGAGACGTGATTGCAGGCGATGATCAGCGGGCCGTTGCGCGGGACGTTTTCGGTACCGAGGACCTTAACGTTCCAGACCAATCGACTGTACGCCCGAACCGAAAAACTCGCGAACGCATAGAGTGCGTTCACGCAGGGACCTCATTGTTCGGCTGCAGATTGCGAACGATTGCGACGATTTCGGCAACGACGGCGTCCGCGTCGATCGTGCTCGAATCGATGGCGTGCGCGTCGGGGGCAGGCACGAGCGGGGATGCCGCGCGCTCGCGGTCGAGACGGTCGCGCTCTTCGATTTCCTGCGCGAGTTGATGGATACTCACATCGACGCCCGCTTCGAAGAGCTGCGCGCGCCGGCGTGCCACGCGCGCTTCTACCGATGCAGTAAGAAAAATCTTCACCTGCGCGAACGGCAGCACCACCGTACCGATATCGCGCCCGGCCATGACGACGGGTCCGCGCGACGCGATATCGCGCTGGCTGCACACCATCGCCTCGCGGACGCGTGGGTGCGCGGCGACCGTTGAAACGATCGCGGTCACTTCATTCGATTGCAGGATGCGTTCGTCGATATCGCGGCCGCCTACGCCGATACGAAACCCGAGCGGCGAGTTCACGTCGAGTTCGATGCGCACGCCCGCGCCGTCCCAAAGGCGAACGAGCGCACCTTCATTGTCGGCGTCGGTGCGCGTCTGCAATGCAAGATGCGCAAGCGTCCGGTACATCGCGCCCGTGTCGAGATAGAGAATATGCAGTCGCTCCGCGAGACGATGCGCGACGGTCGTTTTCCCCGACGCGGCGGGACCGTCGATCGCAATCTGCAGATGCTCGGGCTGGCTCATGATCGACCGGCCGTTTCGCCGTGCCAGGCAACTCCACCCCGTGCGGCAAAGGCGTGCGACGTGGCAAAGGCACGCTCCGTCTATTTCTGCAACGGCTGCGGATTTGAATCGCCCCGATGGCTTGGGCGCTGTCCGCAGTGCGAAGCGTGGAACTCCTTCGACGAACGGCCGTTCACCGTGCCGTCACGCAGTACGAAAGCGGCAGCGCCGGCACGCAGCGCAACGCTCGCACCGGTTCCGCTGCACGAGATCGACGGCGCGAAAATCGCGCGCGTTCGGACCGGATTGCGCGAGTTCGACGGCGTGCTCGGCGGCGGCATCGTTCCGGGCAGCCTGACGCTCATCGGCGGACCACCGGGCGCGGGCAAATCGACGCTGTTGCTGCAAATCGCAGCGCGCCTGGCCGCTTTAGGACCGACGGTGTACGTCTGCGGCGAGGAATCAGCGGCGCAGGTCAAACTGCGCGCGCAGCGTTTGAATCTCGATGCGCCGATCCTCGTGCACGCGGAGACGAACTTGCGCAGCGTGCTCGAGCAGCTCGAACGCCTCTCACCCCTCGCGCTGATCATCGATTCGATTCAAACGGTGTGGTTGCCGGAAGCCGAAGCCTACGCCGGTTCGGTGACACAAGTGCGCGACTGCACGCAAGCGCTGATGGAATATGCGAAGCGCACCGGTTGCGCAACGTTCATCGTCGGGCACGTCACCAAAGACGGCGCGATTGCGGGACCGCGGCTGCTCGAGCATCTTGTGGATACGGTGTTGTATTTCGAAGGCGAGACGACCGGCGAATACCGGATCTTGCGCGCGTATAAGAATCGCTTCGGCTCGATCGACGAGATTTGTGTCTTTGCGATGCACGAGAGCGGTCTCGAAGAAGTCGCGAATCCGTCCGAGCTCTTTCTCGCCGGACGCGATGCGCGCCCGAGCGGATCGTGCGTCGTTGCCTCGATCGTCGGTTCGCGGCCCGTCCTGATCGAAGTGCAGGCGCTCGTCGGCGAAACCAGTTACGGAACGCCACGGCGGCTTGCAAACAATCTCGATCAGGCGCGCCTCGCGATGATACTCGCGGTGTTGGAACGGCGCGTCGGCATGCACCTGGGCACGCACGACGTCTACGCATCGGTCGCGGGTGGCCTTCGCATCAACGAACCGGCGGCCGATCTCGGTATCGCCCTCGCAATCGCGTCGTCGTTTCGCAACGTCCCGTTGCCTTCCGATGCGGTTGCCTTCGGCGAACTCGGTCTTTCCGGTGAATTGCGCGCCGTCGGTGCATCGCCACGGCGCGAAGCCGAAGCGCGCAAACTCGGCTACCGCACAATGTTCACGCCGGCGCAGTTCACCGACATCGCGAGTGCCATCGGTGCAGCACTGAGCTAAAGATGGCGCTCTTCGAAATCGTTCCGAACATTTCCGAAGGCAAACGTAGCGAGACGATCGATGCAGCGGTCGACGCGGTCCAGTCAACCGGCGCGTGCGTGCTGCACCGCACGAGCGACCCGGTCCATCACCGCAGCGTACTGACGATTGCGGGTAACGCAAACGCCGTGCTCGAGGCTGCCGTCACGCTTGCGGGAATTGCGGTCGAGCGGATCGATCTTCGCGCGCATCGCGGCGTGCATCCGCGCATCGGCGCACTCGACGTGCTTCCGTTCGTTCCACTGGACGGCACGTCACTCGATGAGGCTACGGCGCTCGCGCACGAAGCAGGCGAGCGCATTTGGGAGCGCTACCGCGTGCCATCGTTCTACTACGGTGCGGCGGCGCGGATGCCGCAACGCACGCTGCTCGCGAATGTCCGTGCCGGCGAATTCGAAGGGCTCGAGACACGCTTTACCGATCCGCAGTGGCGTCCGGACGTCGGCGATATCGCCCGGCATGAGCGGGCCGGCGCGATTGCGATCGGTGCTCGCGAGCTGCTCATCGCGTTCAATGTCAATTTGGCGACACCGGACATCGCGGTCGCGCGGCAGATCGCGACGCGCATGCGCGAGCGCTCGGGCGGACTCGTCACCCTTCGCGCGCTTGGTCTGCGCCTCGGAGAGAACATCGTCCAAGTTTCCTTTAATGTCACGCAGTATGACTCGACACCGCTCTATCGAATCGTAGAGCTCGTGCGGCGGCTTGCGGCCGCGCACGGAGTGGCCGTCGCAACGAGCGAGTTGATCGGCTGTCTTCCGCGCGCCGCCGTTGAATCGTCCGCACATTACTATCTCGGCGTCCGCTAACCCGGCGTCTTAAGGAGTCGCGACCGTTCCGTGAAACGCGCTTTGTTGTTGATCGTCTGCCTCTTCGCAGTCCTCGCGCCGGCGTCGGGAGCGACACAAGATACCGGCGGACCCGGTGACGCCGGCATCTATACGACGACGCTGCAAAACGGGTTGCGCGTCGTCGTCGTCGAGGATCGCGCCGCGCCCGTCGTGCAGACCGCCGTGTGGTATCACTTCGGCGCGTTGGACGAAACGACCGGAAAGACCGGCCTCGCGCATGCACTCGAACACATGATGTTCCGCGGCACGAGCGATATGAGCGCAGGCGGTCTCGATGATATCGTCGCACGCCTGGGCGCGCAAATGAACGGCGAAACGAGCTACGATCAAACGCATTTCTATTTTGTCATGCCGGCGGACAAGATGGACGTCGGACTCCAAATCGAAGCGGATCGCATGCACAATCTTGCGCTGCGTCAAGCCGACTGGAACATCGAACGCGGCGCGGTGCTCAACGAACTCGAAGGCGACGATAGTTCGCCGTTCTTTTCACTGCTTTCGCGCGTGCGCGCGGCCGCGTACCCGGGACAGCCGGAAGGACGTACGCCGATCGGTCTGCGCAGCGACGTCGAACACTCGACCGCCGCTGACATCGCAACATATTATCATGAGTGGTACGCGCCGAACAACGCGACGCTCGTCGTGTCGGGCGACGTCGATCATACGACCGTCTTCGATCATGCGCGCCGTTTCTTCGGAGCGATCCCGTCGAGGAAAGTTCCCGAGCATCAGTCGACGCATCCCGTTCCTGTCAGCCATACCGTGACGGTCGAATCGAATCTGCCATTTCCATTCGAGATCCTGGATCTCGCGTACGCCGTTCCCGGCGACGCCGAAAAGGGCGAGCCGGAGGTCAGCACGCTCGTTCAGCTGATCGGGAATCAACTCTCGCCGTTCTATCAAGCACTCGTGCAATCGAACGTAGCGCTCGCAATCGAAGCGGATCAGGACACGCAGTTGCACGGCGGCCTCTTCAACATCTTCATCGTGCTCAATCCGGGGCACACGAGCGCGGAAGCGCAACAGATTTTCCAATCGACGATGGATACCGCGCTCAAGAACGGTTTTAGCGCGGACTTGGTGCAAGCGTCGAAGCGGCTCACGATCGCCGAACGTCTCTACTCCGGCGATTCCATCACCGGAATGGGCGATCTCGCGGGATACACCTACGGCATCGTCAACGAGCGCGTGTCCGATGAAGACAATCGCTTAGCCGCGATCACGTCGCAATCGCTGCTCGACGTCACGTCGAAGTATTTGACGACGCCGACTGTCATCGGCATTCTGCGCACCAAGACCGAACCGACAAAAGGGACGTCGCAAAAGAGCGACACGACGGCGAGCGATGATTTCTCGAAGCGCGTTCCGAACGGACCGATCACGATTCCGCCCGCGATTGCCGCCGAGTTGCGCACGCCGACAACGGCGCGCAGCCCGCTCAATCCGACGAAATTCACGTTGAGCAACGGCATGAAGGTGCTCGTACAAGAAAAGCACGACCGGTCGACGTTCATCCTCGAAGGCGGTATTCAATCCTCGCCCGCCTTCACGCCGTCCGGTAAGGAAGGCATCGGACGTCTCGCTTCAGCTGCGGCGGACTACGGAAGCGCGAACTACCCGTTTGCAGATCGTCGCCGCCAAATCGACATGATGGGCGCGGTCGTCCATACCGGTGCGGACTTCAGCGCGCGTGGACTCGTTCGTGACTTCCCTGCGATCGTGTCGATCCTCGCGGACGGCGAAGAACATCCGACCTTCGGACCGCCGTGGTTCGATTTGGAGCGCAGCCAACTTTCAAACAGCCTTCAATCGGAGTCGACGATCTCCGGCGTCATGGTCGATCGCGCGTACGCACGCCTTCTCGCATCGCCGCGCGACCCGTCGCTGCGCGTTCCCAGCTCCGGCACCGTCAGCGGAATCACGCAACAAGACCTCTTGAATTACACGGCACAGTACTGGCGTCCCGATCTGACGACGATTGCCGTCGTCGGCGACGTCACGCCGGAGCAGGTGCGCTCCGTGTTCGAAAAAGCGTTCGGATCGTGGAAGGGCCCCGGCACGACGCCCGACGCGCGTCAGCTCGCTTATCCTGCTCCGCGCAGCGGACACGACTACATCGGAACGCAAGCGTCGCAGGTGTACGTGCGCTTAGGACAGCCCGCCGTCGCGCGCGATAATCCGGACTATCCCGCATTCCTCGTGCTCAACCAAATTCTCGGCGCACCCGGCGCGTTCGAATCGCGGTTGTGGCAAGAGTTGCGTCAAAAGCGCGGCTTGGTTTACAGCGTGAATAGCGGCATCTACGCGAGCCGCGATCGCGGTGATTTCCGTGTAGAATTGGACGCAACGCCGTCGCGTGTTCCGGAAGCCGTCCGTTTCGTGCGATCCGAATTGAAAAAACTACAAGAGCAGCCGGTCTCGGCTACGGAGTTGCAAGAGGCGAAACTACGACTGGTGAGCAACGCTCTTCTCGATGAAGCAAGCGCCGACGGACAGGTCGGGCAACTCTTGGACATCGGAACGAACTCGCTTCCGCTCGATTACTACCGCACGTTGAACGACCGTTTCGCCGGAATTACCGCGGCGGACGTACAGCGCGTTGCGAAGACGTACTTGGTTCCCGACAAACTCGTTGAGATCTATGCCGGACCGCCTGGTCCATGGGCACAAGGGGAGTTGTGAATACCTTAAGCGTCGTTACCACGATCGACCCCTCGACAGGCGAGCAGATCGAACGCATTCCGCGGCTCGACCGCAGCGAAATCGATGCCGCGCTGGATGCGGCGCACGACCGGTTTACGCAATGGCGCAGGACGTCAATCGACGTGCGCGCCGAAGTCTTGCTTCAAGTCGCGGCCGCGCTTCGCGCGCAAAAAGAGCAACTTGCGCGGACAGCCGTGCGCGAGATGGGCAAACCGCTCGTGCAGGCGCGCGCCGAAGTCGAAAAGTGCGCGACGTGTTGCGAATACTTCGCGCAGCACGCTGCCACAATGCTCGCCGACCTGCCGATGGAAAGCAGCGCGCAGAAAAGCTATGCCGCGTTCCGTCCGCTCGGCATCATTCTCGCGATCATGCCGTGGAATTTCCCGTACTGGCAAGTCTTCCGTGCCGCCGTGCCGGCGATCATGGCAGGCAACACGATGCTGCTCAAACACGCCGAAAACACGACGCGGTGCGGTCTTGAAATCGAGCGGATATTCAAAGAATCCGGCGCGCCGGATGGACTCTTCGCTACGCTCGTCATCGGTCACGACGAGGCAAACGCGCTCATCGCCGACGAGCGTGTGATCGGCGCGACGTTAACGGGAAGCGAACGCGCCGGCGTAGCAATTGCAAGCGCCGCCGGATCGCAACTAAAGAAAGTCGTGCTTGAACTGGGCGGCAGCGATGCGTTCATCGTACTCGCCGATGCCGATCTCGATGCCACCGCGAAGAGCGCCGTCTGGGGACGGTTCCAGAATAACGGGCAGAGTTGCATTGCCGCGAAACGCTTCATCGTCGAGGATTCCGTTTATGACGCATTCGTCGACCGCTTCGTCCGAATCGCGGGTGCGCAGAAGCTCGGCAATCCGATGGAAGAGTCCAGCGAGCTCGGCCCGGTCGCGCGCGCCGATCTCATGAAAACGCTGCACGAACAGGTGCGCGGAACGGTCGACGCCGGCGCGACGCTCTTACTCGGCGGACGTCCGGTCGATGAGCCGGGGAACTTCTACCAGCCGACGATCGCCGGCGGCGTGCGCCCCGGCATGCGCATGTTCGATGAAGAGACGTTCGGGCCGGCCGCGGCGGTCGTGCGCGCAAAAGACGAACGCGAAGCAGTGGAACTGGCCAATCGCTCGAGTTACGGTCTCGGCTGTTCGATTCACACGAAGGATATCGAGAAAGCGCAATCGCTTGCGCGCGAGATTGAAGCCGGTATCGTCTTCGTCAACAGCATCGTCGCGAGCGATCCGCGCTTGCCCTTCGGCGGCGTGAAGCGCAGCGGACATGGCCGCGAACTCTCGCACTTCGGCATCCACGAATTTACAAACATCCAAACGGTATCCGTGTCATCCTGACGTTGTCGAAGGATTACGGCTCCGTGTACGTGCCGCGCGCCTGAACGTATGATAGCGAGCCGGGTGCAGGCGGCGGAGCGATGTAGCTCTGAAACGTCCCGCCGTCGATCTCGGAAAGCCAATTCACCGGCATGCCGCTCGCGGCACTTCCGAAGAATCCGGGCAGCGTCGTCAGATTCGGAATGGCGAACGACATTTGCGTCCCGAGATACCCGCCGGTCGCAAACACCGTGATTTGGTTCGTGGTATTGCCGGAGCGCTGCCATGCAATTTGGCCACGATACGTTTGCGTCGCAAGACCGCTGAACCCCGAATAGTTAAACGAGAACGTCGGAAATTGCGCCGCTGCAGGCGCCGTATACGTCCACACCTGGGGATACGTGAGCGTCACCCCCGTTCCGTTAATCGCGTAGAGCGTTGTTCCGATCGATTCGGGGATCGATGCGTTCGTCGCGTTCGTATTGATCTGATACTGATCGAGCGAACCGAGATCGGCCGGCGAGATTGCCGGATAACGGGACGGCGAGCCGTCACTCAACGGCACGAATGTGCCGTTCGCGGTGACGTAGCGCACGTTGAGTGTGGACGGCGTGAGGAAGCCCGGCGGAACGCCCGTTACCGTTACAGCTTGATCGGCAACTTCGTCGCCGGTCGACACGATAACGGTCGCTCCGCCATTGACGGCGCCCGGAACGGCCTGCGAGCGAAGGATCTTCACGGCGAGCACGTTTCCGCCGCCGTCGAGCGCAAGAACTGCGACGTCATTCGTTCCCGCCGGCATCGAAACGTTGAACGCGCTGGTGATCCCGTTGACGTCACCGCTGTAGCCTTGCGCGCCTACGATGCGCGCTTTCACCGCGCCGGAAATCGCAGAAATATCGAACGCACCAATCGCTGATCCCGTCGCCGCTGCCGTTGCTGAACAGGGCGCTACGGTATAGGACGTGCCCTCGGAAAGATTCGCTTCGAAGACGTACTCGGCGACGAGCGCTTTCACAAGGGGACACGACACGGCAAATGCATAAGCGTTCGTCCCGGCCGGAACGAGAAACGTCAAGCGGCTACGAGACAATGTCGAAGTCGTGAAGACTCCATTGACGATGGAGACCGCGACGGCGTTCGGCAAAGCGCCGGTAAATGTAACGCTCACCGTCGTGCCCGCGGACGGTGGATTCGATGGATTCGCGGCCACGCCCGGGTCGCCGCTGCCGCCGCCGCAGGCGGCAAGCAGCACCAATAGTGACGTGGAGGCCAAACGACGATGAAGATGCATGCGGCACCCTCCTCACACTACGAGTGAGAATGCCTTTGGATACTCGGACTCAAGACCCTCGTCCGATCGAAGCGCCTAAATCGGGAGGCGGGTCAAGCGGTCTTGTTGTCGCCGCCGCAACGATCACACAATCAGGTCTTTATTCTCTCGAACGACTCGCAACAGCTCGGGAGAGAGCGTGGCTTTCGCAACGGGTGCCATGACGCGCACCAAACGGCGCCAGCGGCGCTCGCGACGTTCCGGGTCGTGACGTGGATTGAACGCGTCGGCTACGAGGAGAACGAGCGCATCACCCGCGCGCTGAAGCCGCGGCTCCGCGTCCGTTGCGTCGCGCACGCTGCGTACGAGCGACTCGAACGCGCCGCGCGCTTCCGGATCGACCGATGCATCTAATGTTTCCGTCAACATGCGATTCATGACTTTGCTCCTTTCATGAGAGTTAAGAATGGGAGCGGCGCGGCGAGCAAGCCGAGCACTCCGGTGATGAAAAATCCGTCAGCGAACGCCATGGTCGAGGACTGCGTGGTAACAAGCGTTGCGAGTTGCGCGACGGAATGTTGTTGTAGAAACGATGACACGGCAGGACGGTCGAGCGTTGCAGTTGCAGCCAGCATTGCTTGATGAAAATCTGCGCGGCGTTCGATGAATGCGACGAGCGATGCAGCCGCGATCGAACCGCCGAGCTGCGCGAAGAGTGTGATGAACGCTGCCGCTTTCGGGATATCTGAGGACTTGACGGCCCGAAGCGTCGCGACGAGCGTCGGCGAAAACACGAGCGTCGTACCGAATCCCATAAGGAGAAGCGGCGGCACGAACGCCGTGAGTACCGATCCGGAGGTGATGACGGCCGACATCCAGATGCACGACGACGATGCGAGCACGAGACCGGTTGCGATCATCACGGGCAAATTGGTGCGACGATGGTTCGCGATTTTCCCGACGGTAATCGTTAGCAATGCGATGGGCAACGCGCGGATGCCGATCAAGATTCCGGCGAGCGTCGAGGTGAAGCCGAGCACACCGACCACATACTGCGGCAGAATCAGCAGACCGCCGTAAATGACCGTTCCGATGCCGACCGCAATCAGCGAGCCCGCCATCACGGGGACTTGCGAGAGTACCCGAAGGTCGACGATCGGCGACTCCGCAACCAATTCCCGCCAGACGAACGCAACGCCGGCAATAAGCGAACAGCAGGCCATGACACAGATCGTCGAATCGTTGAACCAGTCGTCGTGCTGCCCCTGATCGAGCACGTATTGCAACGATCCGATCGCGACCGTCAATAACACGATTCCCGCCACGTCGACGCTCGAACGTTTACTCTCGTTTCCACGCAGGAAGAGTGCGAGAATGACGATCGCCATGATGCCGGGCACGAGGTTGATGTCGAAAACCCACTGCCAGGAGAGATTGTCCGTCATCACGCCGCCGAGCGTCGGTCCGATCGATGGTCCTAGCACCGCGCCGAGCGTGTAGATCGATTGACTCGTGCCGAGCGCCTCCGGCGGAAACGTATCGCGCAGTACGACTTGCGACGTCGGCAGTAAACCGCCGCCGAAGACGCCCTGCACGACGCGAAACGCAACGAGCATCGGAAGCGACGTCGCAAGGCCGCAGAGCATCGACGCTGCGGTGAAGCCGGCAATCGATACGAGAAAATACGTCTTTCGTCCGAAGCGCATCTGCAACCACGGCGTCATCGGAATCACGACGATGTTCGCGATAACGTACGCCGTAACGACCCACGTCGCTTCGTCCACCGTCGCGCCGAGATTGCCTTGAATTGTCGGCAGCGCGACGTTGACGATCGTTGCGTCGATCGTTTGCAACAGCGCCGCCATCATCACGCCCGCGACGATCGCGATCCGGCGCCACCCGTACTCGACGTACGAAGGCGGAACCGTTACTGGTTTCGGCGGGGTTTGGATAATAGGGACGAGGACCCGCGCCGGCGGGCGGGTCAGGACAGTTGCCATCGGGGAATTGATCCTTGCGGCGGCATGGACAGTGGGGCCGCCTACTGATAGAATACGGGAGGCGTTATCCTATCACCAGACCCAGTTTATCCTAGCACTGAAAGTGACATGATGTTGAACGTGGCGTCACGCGAAGCCGAACGGCGCGCGGAGCTTACTGATTTTCTACGCACGCGTCGCGCGCGGCTGGTGCCAGAGGACGTGGGGCTGATCAGCGGCTCGCGCCGTCGCACGCCGGGGCTGCGCCGCGAGGAAGTTGCATTGCTCGCGAACATCGGCTCGACGTGGTACACGCGGCTCGAACAAGGCCTCCCGATCAACGTCTCCGCCGAAGTGCTCGAAAGCATCGCGAAAGCGCTGCAGCTGACGAACTTCGAGCGGCAACATCTCTTCACGCTCGCCGGCGTGCCGTTCCCGGAGCGCGTCGACACGCAATGCGAAGCGATTACGCCACAACTTCGTCGCGTCGTCGATTCACTTTATCCCAATCCCGCGTACGTACGCGGCCGGCGGTGGGATGTGCTTGCGGCGAACAAGGCCGCAGAGTGCCTCTTCGGCATCGCGTTCAAGGAAGTGGGTCCGCCGGTCAACATGCTCTTCCGCTTCTTCACCAATCCGGAAGCCCGCGTGTGTTATCCGAAGTGGCACGAAATCGGTCCGAAGCTCGTCGCGCAATTCCGCGCGGTCGCGGCACGCTATCCCGACGACGAGCGCTTACGCGCGCTCATCTCCGATTTGCAAGAGCGCAGCGAGCACTTCCGCCGTTGGTGGGCCCAACACGACGTCTACGAAGTGACCTCGGGATTCAAGCAGTTTTATCATCCGGCAGTCGGGGAGTTGACGCTCGACCACGTCGTGCTTTCGATTCCCGATTTGGCGGACGTTCGCATTATCGCATACTCGGTCGAGCCGGGAACGGAATCGGAACGCAAGCTCCAGACGCTCGTGGCGATGCCCGACGCCTATGCGCAGCTGACGACCACGGCGTCCGAGATCACGACGATGTTAAGAACTTAAACGCGTGATTTCAACGGCCGCTGCGCCCAACGATTTCGCGACATCGCCGCTCCGGAGCACGCCGATCTTCATACGAACTCCCCGACGAATTTCGTGATGCGCTTGACGCCTTCGCGAACGCGATCGAGCGGCGCAACCCAGCTCAAGCGCAGCCAGCCTTCGAACGATTCACCGAACGCGGAACCCGGAATCGCAAGGACGTCGTGCTCGTCCAACAATTGCAACGCGCCGTCGAGCGATGAGACGCCCTGCGGAAGGCGCACACAGGCGTAGAAACTGCCCTCGGGTTTGATGTAGCGTAATCCGCTCGCATCGAGCGCTTCCACCACGCCCGCGCATTGGGCGCGATACCACGACACGTGCTCGTTCACGCCGCCCAGCGTCGTAAAGACGTGCAGCGCGACGTGTTGCGCGAACGTATCGGCGCATGATGTCACCCAGGCGTGCGCTTTGATGGCCTGCTGGATGAACTCGTGCGGCGCGATGATCCATCCGAGGCGCAAGCCGGTCAACGCGTTACTCTTGCTAACGGAGTTCGTGACGATTGTATGCGGATAGCGCTCCGCGAGGTAGGCCTCGTTTTCAACGAAGGTTTGCTCGCGATAGATCTCGTCGTGAATCAACCATACCGGCTCGCCGCCCCGCCGCTCGAGTCCGCGCACCAGGGCGTCGGCTTGCGTGCGATCGATGACGCGGCCGGTGGGATTATTCGGCGAACAGATGACGATCGCGCGCGTGCGATCCGAGAATCCCGGCAAGAATCCGCTCCGCGTCGAACGCGAAGTCGTCCTCTCCCGACATCGCAACGGTACGTACCGCAATGCCTTCCAGCCTTGCCATCTTCACGTATGATGGAAAGGACGGATCGACGACGAGGAGCTCGTCACGCGAAGGATCGAGCAGCGTCTTGAGCGCCACGTACATCGCTTCTTGCGATCCGGTCGTGATGCACACGTTCGAGCTGTTGTGCATCCCCGGGTAGTCGTAGTGCCGCGCAATCACTTCGCGCAACGCGGGTTCACCCGCGTTGTGCGTGTACTTTATGCCGTGCTCGGCGATGTACTTCATCGCCGCATCGAAATGTGCGGGGTTCGGTTTGAGCGACGGCTCGCCGAGGCCGAGATCGATCGACGTCGCGCGTTTTTTACTTGCGACCTCGCGGATGAGCGAACCGGGGATGCCCAAAACGCGCGGATTCAATTAGACTGCCACCTCGTAGTCGCGCAGGGCCGCATTGAGCGACGTTTTCCGATCCGTTGCTTCGTTTCGGGTGCCGATGATCAACGCGCACGGCACGCCGAACTCACCGGCAGGAAACTTCTTTGGAATGGTTCCCGGGATCACCACCGCGCGCGCCGGAACGCTGCCCTTCGTCGTCTCCGGTGACGATCCGCGAACGTCGACGATCGGCGTGCTTGCGGTGAGCACGACACCGGCGCCGAGCACCGCTTCACGTTCGACGCGCACACCCTCGACGACGATGCAGCGCGACCCGATGAACGCACCGTCTTCGATGATGACCGGGGCGGCCTGAGGCGGCTCGAGGACTCCACCGATCCCGACACCGCCGGAGAGATGAACGCCTTTTCCAATCTGCGCGCACGATCCGACGGTCGCCCAGGTATCGACCATGGTCCCTTCATCGACATAGGCGCCGATATTGACGTAGCCCGGCATCAAGATGACCCCGCGGCCGAGGAAACTGCCGTAGCGCGCAACGCCCGGAGGGACGCAGCGCACGCCGAGCTTCTTGTAATTCTGCTTCACCGGAAGCTTGTCGTAGAAGACCAGCGGATCGCGGTCGCGGTCACCGATCCATTCCACGTCGCGGCGCGCAAAGTACAGCAGAATCGCCTGCTTTACCCAAGCGTTTACTCGCCAGCCCTCGCCCTGCGGTTCCGCAACGCGCAACGCGCCGACATCGAGCGCATCGATTACGTCGTCGACGACCCTTCCTCCGGAACCGCGAACGTCACCGTCGCCCGCTGCAAGTGCTTCTATGCGCTCGCGCGCCGAATCGATCTCCATACCGGGCGTACCGATACGCTCCGGTGAACGGATAATCCGTCCTTAAGTCCAGCGCGTTTCGCGGAGGGGTAAGAACAGAGTCTGGGAGCGAATTATCCGGTCCCGTTTGTCGTTTGCGAAGGAGTATCCGTGGCCAACTCGCCGGTCGATGAACAACGCATTAACGCTATCCGTTTTTTAGCGGTCGATGCGGTGCAAAAAGCAAACTCGGGTCACCCGGGGCTACCGCTCGGGGCAGCCGCAACGGCCTACGCACTCTGGTCGCGTCATTTGAAGTTCAATGCGAAAGATCCGCACTGGTTCGACCGCGACCGCTTCGTTCTCTCGGCCGGCCACGGATCGATGCTGCTTTACGCGTTGCTCTATCTCACGGGTTACGACGTGACGCTCGACGACATCAAATCATTCCGCCAATTCGGCAGCAAGACGCCCGGGCACCCGGAGATTGGACACACGCCGGGCGTCGAGGCGACGACCGGCCCGCTCGGTCAGGGCATCGGAAACGCCGTCGGCATGGCAATTGCCGAAGCGCATCTCGAGGGCGTGTACAACAGCACGGATGCGAAGATCGTCGATCATTATACGTACGTGCTCGTCGGCGACGGCGACCTGATGGAAGGTATCAGTCAAGAGGCGCTTTCGCTGGCCGGACACTTGCAACTGGGCAAGCTGATCGTGCTCTACGACGACAACCGCGTCTCGCTCGCGGGCCCGACCGACGTGACGTTTACCGACGATGCCGTCGCGCGCTTCGACGCAAGCGGCTGGCACACGCAAACGATCGATGCCGATCATGCAAACGACGTCGATTCGATCGATCAAGCCATTCGCGTCGCAAAGAATGTGACGGACCGTCCGTCCTTCATCGCGGTACGCACGCATATCGGATACGGCTCGCCGTTGCAAGACAGCTTCAAGAGCCACGGCGAAGCGCTCGGGCCGGAGAACGTCAAGAAGACGAAAGAGTTTCTCGGCTGGCCGCTGGAACCGGATTTCTACGTTCCCGACGATGTGCTGAAATTCTATCGCTCGCTCTCGGATAAAGGCGCGCAAGCGCAAGCGGATTGGCAAAAGACGTTCGATGCGTGGAAAGCGCAGAACGGCGACCTCGCGGCGCAACTCGAACGCGCGCTGCGCGGCGAACTGCCGTCGTCACTTCCGTGGCCGGAGTTCACCGCCGAGAACGGAAACGTTGCGACGCGTGATTCGGGCGGTACGGTGATGAACGCGATCGCCGCAGCACTCCCCGAACTGGTCGGCGGCTCCGCCGATCTCGATCCGTCGACGAAGACGTATCTCAAAGGACAAGGCGACTTCGAGCCGGGGAACTACGCGGGACGCAACATTCATTACGGCGTTCGCGAACACGGGATGGCCGCGGCAACGAACGGTATCGCGCTGCACGGCGGGTTGATGCCGTTCTGCGCGACATTCTTCAACTTCGTCGATTACATGAAGCCGGCGCTGCGGCTGTGCGCGCTCAGCGAGCTGCACGCGATCTTCGTCTTCACGCACGACTCGGTGTTTCTCGGCGAGGACGGTCCGACGCACGAACCGATCGAACAACTTGCGATGCTGCGCGCGATGCCGAACATCCGCGTCGTTCGCCCGGCCGACGCGCTGGAAACCGAAGCCGCGTGGAAGCTCGCGATCGATCCGAAGAGCGGATGTCCGTGGGCGCTCGTGCTGACGCGTCAAAAGGTTCCGTTCCTCGGACAACGCGACGCCGACGTCGCGCGCGGCGCGTACATCATCGCCGATACGCAAGGAACGCCCGATCTCATTCTCATTGCAACCGGATCGGAAGTTTCGCTCGCCGTCGACGCCAAGAAGATTCTCGACGGCAAGGGCGTCGCGACGCGCGTCGTCTCGTTGCCCTGCTGGGAACTCTTCGCGCAGCAGCCGGATTCATACCGCGACGAGGTGCTACCGCCGTCCGTCAGTGCCCGCATGTCAATCGAAGCGGGCTCAACTTTCGGCTGGAAACAATGGGTCGGCGACCGCGGTTTTGCATTCGGAATCGATCACTTTGGGCGTTCCGCACCCGCGGCGGCGATCGCAAAAGCATTCGGGTTCACCGCCGACAATATCGCGCAAGTCGCCCTCGAAAAATTTGCACTCGCCACTCGCTAAATACGACGACTAGGAGATTTTTGTGAGCAACCAATTGGAACAACTGCTTGCCGCCGGACAGAGCGTGTGGCTCGACAATCTGCGTCGCGGGATGTTCGCCTCGGGCGAACTGAAGCGATTGATCGATCAAGGCCTGCGCGGCATGACGAGCAATCCGACGATCTTCGAAAAGGCGATCGGCACCGGAAGCGACTACGACGACCAGCTGCGATCGCTTATTCAAGAGGAAACGGACGCCGATGCGCTCTTCTGGGAACTCGCCGTGCAAGACATTCAGAACGCGTGCGACGCGTTTCGCGGCGTGTTCGAATCTTCGGGCGGCAATGACGGCTTCGTCAGCTTAGAAGTATCGCCGCTCCTCGCGAACGACACGCAAGGCACGATCGCGAACGCTAAGTCGCTGTGGAAGCGCGTCGACCGTCCGAATCTCATGGTGAAGATTCCGGGAACGAACGAAGGCGTCGCGGCAATTGAAGAATGCATCTATGCAGGAGTGAACATCAACGTCACGCTGATCTTCGCGATCGAGATGTACGAAAAGACCGCGCGCGCCTACATCAAGGGACTCGAGCGGCGCATCGCAGAGGGCAAGCCGGTCGATAAAATCCGGTCGGTCAATTCAGTGTTCGTCAGCCGCATCGACACAGCCGTCGACAAATTACTGCAGGCGAGGATCGATAAGGGCGAGACGAAACTGCAGTCGCTGCTCGGCAAGGTCGGCACCGCGAACTTGAAGCTCACCTATCAGCGCTTCAAGGAGATCTTCGAAGGCGGTGAGTTCTCGAAGGCGCGTCACGCCGGCGCGCAAGTGCAGCGTCCGCTGTGGGCCAGCACGTCGACGAAAAACCCGTCGTATCCGGATCTGATGTACGTCGAACCGGTGATCGGAAAGCACACCGTGAACACGATGCCGCCGAACACGCTCGACGCGCTGCTCGATCATGGCAAGGTCGTCCCCGATACGGTCGAGCAAGACGTTGATGAAGCGCGCGCGATCGTGAAGCAGTTGCAAGAAGCGAACATTTCGCTCTTCGACGTCACGTATCAACTGCAAGTCGAAGGGGTCTCGTCGTTCTCCGACTCATTCGCGGCGCTGATGGGCGCAATCGTCTACAAGCAAAATCAACTGAAGGGCGGCGCGGAGCGCGTCGCACTTCACCTCGGCGACAACACGTCGCGCTACGAGCAGGCACTCGACAAACTCGCCAAGGGCGACTTTCTCAAGAAGTTGTGGGCGAAAGATCCGTCGCTGTGGTCGAGCGATGCGCAAGCGGCGGATATCATCAAGCATGCCCTCGGGTGGCTCGATATTCCGCAACATCTGATGGAGCACGTCCCCGAGCTGCTCACCTTTGCGCAAGATGTCAAGCGGGAATTCGATCACGTCGTCGTGCTCGGCATGGGCGGCAGTTCGCTCGCGCCCGACGTCATGGCCGACACGTTCGGTCAAATGGAAGGGTGGCCGCAACTCCACGTGCTCGACTCGACGGCGCCCTCGCAAATCGAAGAGCTCGACGAAAAGATCGACCTCGATCAAACGCTCTTCATCGTTGCGAGCAAGAGCGGCACGACGACCGAGCCGAACGCCTACTTCGCCCTTTACTACGAGCAGATTGCGAAGCGGTTCGGCGCCGACAAAGCGGGAGACCGTTTCATCGCGATCACCGATCCGGGCACGAAGATGGTCGAGGTTGCGCGCGGGCACAAGTTCCGCCGCGTTTTCGAAAACGATCCGAATATCGGCGGACGCTACTCGGCGCTCTCATTCTTCGGCATGGTTCCCGCGGCGCTTGCAGGATACGATGTGAAACTCTTGCTCGACCGCGGTTTGGGTGCGATGCACGCGAACGACAAGACCGTCGACCCGAAGTCTGCACCCGGCGTACGATTCGGCGCGGCAATCGGCAGCCTCGGCGTGAACGGGCGCGACAAACTGACCATCATTACGCATCCGGACGTTGCTGCATTCGGCGCGTGGGCGGAACAGTTGATCGCGGAGTCCACCGGAAAGCTTGGAAAAGGCATCGTGCCGATCGAGGGCGAGGAAATCGGAACCCATGACGTCTACGGACACGACCGCGTCTTCGTCTACGTCGGATCGAATCTGCCGGATCCGGCACCGGGCGTCGACGAGAAGCTGCACGACCTCGAGAACGCGGGACACCCCGTCATCCGTCTTGCGATGAACGACGAATACGATCTCGGCGAACAGTTCTACACGTGGGAGATCGCCGTGGCGGCCGCAGGCAGCATCCTCGGCATCAATGCATTCGATCAGCCCAACGTGCAAGAGTCGAAAGACAATACGAAGGCGCTGCTCGAGCAGTACGCCCAACACGGCTCGATTCCGGAGCCGGCCGTGAGCGTTACCGGCGACCGCTTCGATGTAACGTATCTTGCCGGCAGCCGAAACTGCGACGGCAAGACGGTCACCGCCGCGTTGAACGACATCTTCGGGCAACTCTGCGTTGACGATTACGTCGCCATCTGCGCGTACATCAGCCGCAATCCGAAGCACGTCGCGCTGCTCGACGAACTGCGTTTGAAGATCCGAAAAGCGGAGCACGTCGCGACGACCGTCGGATTCGGTCCGCGCTTCCTGCATTCGACCGGACAACTGCACAAAGGCGGCCCGAATTCGGCTGTGATGTTGCAGATCACGGACGATGAATCGAGCGATCCGCCGGTGCCGGGAATGAGCGTCGGATTCCGCACGTTGCTCGCGGCGCAGGCACTCGGCGATCTGCAGTCGCTCGACAAACGCAATCGCCGCGGAGCACGGATTCATCTGAAAGGCGATACCGAAAGCGCACTGCGCGCATTGATCGGTACCGTCGACGACGCGCTCTCGGCACGGGCATAGGCAGCGTGAATGGCTGATGCGGTAGCCACCGTTTCCAGCGACGGGAAAGGCTTGACCAATCCGCTTCGTGCGGGTTTGCAGACCGATCGCATCAGCGATCCGTGCACGGTCGTGTTTTTCGGCGCAAGCGGCGACCTCTTCAAACGCATGCTGCTCCCAGCCATGTACGCCTTGCGGGTGCGCGGGATTCTTCCGAACGATTTCGCCATCGTGGGATTCTCGCGCACCGAGTACAGCGACGACGACTTTCGCAAGTACTGTAAGGAACAGCTGGATATCTTCTCGCCGGACGATGCGAAACCGCAAGGCGCCGTCTGGGACGATTTCGCGAAGCGTTTGAGCTATATCAGCGCGGACTTCGACGATCACAACTGTTACGCAAAGCTCGCGCAGCGGCTTCGCGATAATGACGAACATCTCGGCACGAAAGGCAATCGCCTTTTCTACCTCTCGACGCCGCCCTCGGTCTTTCCGGTAATCATCGATCACCTCAAAGAAGCCGATCTCAATCCGCATGAAGGACAGGCGGGCTGGGCGCGGATCATCGTAGAGAAACCCTTCGGGACCGATTTGGACACCGCGCGCGCGTTGCAAACAACGGTCGAACGCGTGTTCCCCGAAAGCGCGATCTATCGCATCGATCATTATCTCGGCAAAGAGCCGGTGCAAGACATCATGGCACTGCGGTTTGCCAATACGATTTTCGAGCCGGTATGGAACCGAAACTACGTCGATTCGGTGCAGATCACGGCAGCCGAGGAAATCGGCGTGGAGCTGCGCGGCGGATACTACGAGAACGCGGGCGCGTTACGCGACATGATTCAGAATCACGTGATGAATTTGCTCGCGCTCGTCGCAATGGAACCACCGGCCAGCGGCGATGCCGATGCGATTCGCGCCGAAAAAGCGAAGGTGCTCTCAGGGATCATGCCGCCGGCGATCGACGACGTGTGGCACATGTCGGCCCGCGGACAATACGGGCCGGGCACGATCGACGAGAAAGCCGTGCCGGGCTATCGGCAAGAGCCCGACGTGAATCCGCAATCGAATACCGAAACGTACGCCGCGGTGAAGCTGTTCATCGAGAGCTGGCGTTGGGCCGGCGTGCCGTTTTACCTGCGCAGCGGCAAACGTCTTGCGAAGAAAACGTCGGAAATCGCTGTGACGTTCAAGCCGATTCCCCACCGGATCTACGGCGAAACGACCGACACGATCGAACCGAACGTGCTCGTCATGAAGATTCAGCCCGAAGAAGGCGTGACGATGCGCTTTTCAGCGAAGGTTCCCGGTCCAAAGAGCCACATCCGCAGCGTCTTCATGGACTTCAATTACGGCACGGGTTTCGGCGTACAGTCGCCGCCCGCGTACGAACGACTCATCGGCGACGCGATGCGCGGCGATCAAACGCTCTTCACGCGGTGGGATGCGGTCGAGCAGGCGTGGGAGATCGTCATGCCGGTGCTCGAGGTGTGGCAGAACACTAAAGACTTCACCTTCCCCAATTATCCGGCCGGATCGCAAGGTCCGGAATCCGCGATCAAACTCTTTCCCGGATGGCGAACGCTGTGAGCCTCGACGTTCATCCCATCGTCGAAGAGTTGAGCGCCGCGCGTACGGGCGATGGGGCGATGAAGGCTGCGACGATGACGCTCGCCGTCTTCTTCGAAAACACGGCGATCGCATCGTGGGTCACGCAACGCACGCATGCGATTGCCAATAAACATCCCTCACGCGTGTTGATGTTGGACGGCACGAAGAACGAAGGGCAGCAACACGCCGAGCCGTCGATGACGCGAGGTGAATGGGTCGACATCGGCGTCAAGGGCACGAATGCGCACGAACTCGCCGCCGCTCTTTCCATCCTTGCGCTTCCCGAAGCGCCGATCGTCCTGGCATGGGTCGCGACCGAGATCGAACATGACCAACGATTCGTCGCTCTTGCGAGTATTGCGCACACGGTCGTCGTCAGCACGTCGGTCATCAAGACGGACGAGAGCGCGCTGCGCGATCTGATCGCTTTTGTCGAGCACCATCCCGAGATTGTCGTGCAAGACGTCGCCTACTTGCGCCTCGCTACGTGGCAAGAGCTCATCGCGGAGTTCTTCGACGAACCGGAATTTTTGGACGAACTCGCCGAACTTCGCGAAGTCAATATCACCGGCGGTTCCGACGCCGAGATATACTATCTGCTCGGATGGCTTGCAAGCCGGTTGGGATGGACGCCTTGCGCCTCCGATCAGTTCTGCAATATTCGCGGCGATATCATTCGCTTTACAATGCATCATGAGGGAACGGCGCGACGCTTGTCGAGCGTCGTCCTGAAATCGACCAGCGTGGCGTTCACGGCAAGCGTGCTCGAGGGCGATCCCGACGCGGTCTGTTTGCAAGTAACCGGCGCGAAAGAACGCGCGGTGCGCTGCGCACCGCTGCACACGCTAGACATCGCGTCGCTCATCGAGCGCGCGATCCTGACCAACGCGAAAGACGAAATCTTCATGGAATCACTTTCCATGGCGAACCTCATCATCGAACGGACGGCGCAATGAAACGCGAAGCGGGCGACATCTTCGTCTTCGATACTCCGGCGGACGTCGCAAAGGCGCTCGCCGATCTTTTTGTGCGATGCGGACAAGAAGCGATCGAGACACGCGGACGATTTGCCGTATCGCTCTCGGGCGGCACGACGCCGAAGGCCGCGTATGAGAAGCTAGCCACGCCTGCGTACGCGTCCGCGCTCGACTGGAGCAAGGTCCAAATTTTCTTCGGTGACGAGCGTTGCGTGCGGCCCGACAGCCCGCAATCGAACTATAAAATGGCGAATGAAGCCTTTTTGATGGCCGTCGGCATCCCGTCTAGCAACGTGCACCGCGTTCGCGGTGAAGATGACCCCGTCGACGCGGCATCCGCGTATCGGACGGAGATCGTGAACGTCCTCGGTGAGGAGCCACGCTTCGATCTCGTCATGCTCGGCATGGGCCCCGACGGTCACACCGCATCGCTCTTTCCCGGCAACGATCCACTCGAGGCCGACGACATGCTGGCGCGCGCCGTCTATGCATCTTCGCAGAAGCAATGGCGCGTCACCTTGACGCCGCGTGTGTTGAACAATGCGCGCACGATCGCCTTTGCTGCGGAAGGCGTGGGCAAGGCCGCGGTGCTCAAAGCAGTTCGTGAAGGCGCATACGACCCGACGAAACTTCCGTCGCAGATCATCGCTCCGAACGATGGACGACTCGTTTGGCTTATCGACCGCGCGGCGTCCGGTTGAGGCTTCGCGCGGACTTCTCATAGTCGCGGCGCTCGCCGCGTCGGTTCTCTTCGTTCATCTTCCCGATTTCTTTCGCACGATCGTCTCCGCGAACGAAGGCCTCTACGCGGTCGTTGCCCGCGAGCTTCTCAACGGACACCTTCCGTACATCACCGCGTGGGAAGCAAAACCACCGTTATTCTTCGCATTGCTCGCCCTCGCAATGCGCATAGGCGGTGTGTCGTTCGCGACGCTGCATGCCGTTTCGCTTCTTGCGGGATTCGTCACCGCGTATTGCGTCTATCGCATAGGCGTTGCGTTGGACGAAAACGGCGAAAAACTCGGAGTCTTCGCCGCGCTACTGGCCGTTGCATTGAGCGCGGGCAATAAGGGAACCTCGGTTGAGGCGGAAGTCTTGATCAACGCGTTTGCGAGCGCGGCATTTGCAATCGTCGCACCGTGCATTGCAGCGCGGAAGCTAACGCTGCGCGCGGCGCTCGTCGCCGCACTCCTCGCCGGGTGCGCGGCTGAGATGAAGGTGACCGCGTTACCGACCGTGCTCGTGGCGGCGGCATTCGCAATTTTCGCAGCGCAAACGACCGCTCGCGTATTTGCCGTCGTGTGCACCGGCGTCTTGATGCCCGTTATCGCGAGCACCGTTCCGTATATCGCGGCCGGTCGAATGGATGCGTTTATCGATGCGAATGCCGGCACCGTTATGCGTCGCGGCTTAGCCGTCGCGCACCCGAAGCTCTACGAAGTTGCGCGGTGGGAGTTCGAGGGATTTTTCCCGGTATGGCTTCTTGCACCGCTCGCTTTTGGGCGAAGATGGACCGCTACACAACGGCCGGTAGCCGTCATGATCGTCGCGTGGCTCACAGCAGCGGTCGTCTCGCTCGTGGCGGTTCGCGAATTCTTCAGCTATCATTTCATTACGTTGATTCCGCCCGCGTGTCTGCTCGCCGCGTGGGGCTTTTTCCGGATGTGGAACTCCGCACAAGCGCAACGCTATGCAATGCTCATTGCCGCACTTACCTTGATCGGACACGGCATCGGGCGGTACATGACGTTGAACCAACCCGATACGGAAGCGCCGGCAGCGGCCGCCATCCGCCAACTCTTCGCGCGGCATTCCGGTTCACTTTATGTTGCCGAAGGCGATCCGGCGCTCTACATATTGACGAACGAGCCGATTCCGACGCGTTTCCCGTACCCGCAACATCTCTACGCGACCGATATGGAAGTTGCGGCCGACGTCAATGGTCTACGCGAAGTTCAGCGCATCTTTGCAACGAACCCGCGGTACGTCGCGGTACGGCGCGGCGGTGACAACACCCTGAATCCGACACTTCACGTCGTGTATACGTTCGTCGATCGGCGCTATGTCGCGCGGGCAGCGGCGGGCGAGTATACGATTTACGAACTCTCCGCGCGTTAGCACAACCGCAATCGCGACGTACGATAGTCGAGAACGACGGTACAATCGGCAAAGGCGTTTGCGCCGAGCTTTCCGTTCAAACCCGGGCCTCCGAAGACGTCGTCGCCGGGGCGAGTCGTACAAGTCACGTTACGCAGCGTCACCGATCCGGCGCGCATCTCCGGAACGGTGATGCGGTCGATGCCCGGCACGACGCCGACATTACGCGTCGCCGTCCATTCGGGATGCGTTTTGCGCCAACGGTCGAGAAGTGCCTGCGGAATGAACGTGGTCGCGACCGCGACGTGCGGTTCCGTCGCAAATGACGCCGCAATGTCCAGCGACATCGTCAGCGACTCGCCGGCGACGGTCACGGGAATTCGCGTGTAACCATTTTCGATTTGAAGCGGAACGTTTGCATCGCCGGCCGCAAGCGGGGATCCGAGCATCGTGCAACGGGCGTGTGGAAAATCGAATCGCCACGTCCTTCCTTGAAACCACGTGACCCCGAGCTGCGCATCGAATCCTTGCAGAATCGGGTCCTCGCGATCGCGCGGCTCACGTTCGAAGATGGGAAGATCCGCCGGAGTCGTCAGCGGCGGAATCGACGGCGACGCAAATGCCGGCAACCCTGCGCGGCGTTTACCGTCGGTCTTGCGCACCGGAAGATGAAACGCCTCGACCGTTGCGTCGAAGATGAAGCCGTCACCGTCCGTGTCCAGCCAGCAAGCAAAAAGCCTGCCGTCGCGAACGCGCGGGACGGCGAAGAAGCGCCCTCCACGCAACTCAACCGGAATCTCGATGTCTTTCGAGGGTGCGGCGGCGAGCAGCCCGGCCGCGGTCACACCCGCTATAAATTCCCGGCGCCTCATGCGACTATGGTACCGCATTGGGCGCCGGATGTATTGTATTCGGTTAGCGGACCGACGTTCTGCTGTTCCAGCGCTCCAATTCCCGCCCGTACAGGACCGCGCTGCGTTCTTGCAGTTTGCGATATGTCAGCGGACTGAGCCTGCGTGTCCGTGCTTTGCGGTTTGTCATGGTTTTAGTGCTCCTTCACCTAACGTCTGTACGTTAACGTTGTTCGCGCTCAAAATCGTTCCATCTGCGCGACTCAGCTCAACCACAGCTTTGTCGAAATCGGTTTGCGCCTGTAATTCCGTTCCTTCCGTTTGCACCAGCGTAATCTGTTGCTGATTCACGAGGAACTGCGTGGATTCGCCGTTCCGGAATTTCCGAATTTCGCTTGCATAGACTTGTTGCTGCGCTTCGCGTGCTTGCCGAGCCGCATACAGACGAGCCCGCGCCGACTCATAATCTTGTAATGCATTTCTAACGTCGAAGAGAATCCGCTGATCGGTGTTCGACGTGGTGATGGCAGCGATACGCTGTTGCTCTTTTGCCGCAGCATAATTTGCTTTCGCGGTATGATCTCCGATCGGCGTAGAGATGATCACTCCGGCGGTATACGAGGGGAATTGTCCGATATTCGTGTATGCTTGGCCCATATTGCCGTGCAGATACGGCGGGGGCGTTGCGCTGCCGAATGCACCGCCGAGCGGCGGAAGCGCATTACCGGCGAGACCATTACCCTGATACTGCAGTTGCAGATCGACCTGCGGCTGCATTTGGTTCTTCGCATACGCGACGTTGACCGCCGCCTGTTGGCGTTGCGCGGCGGCTTGCGCGAGCTCGGGCCGGTGCTGCATCGCCGTCGCAATCATTTGATCGAGTGACGGCTCCGCCGGCGCTTGACCGGAAGACGTCGTCGGCATCAGATTTGCGCGCCAAACCGGATCGCCGGGATCATCGAGAATCAGCGATTTCAGTTGGTTCTGGAGCGCTGCGACGTTCTGCAGCGCCGAGAACACGTTGTTCTGATAGGTCGAGACCTGCGTCTGCGACTGCACCGCGTCGATCGGCGCGGATTGACCCTGGCGCGCCGATCGGACATTGCTATGCTGCTGCGCGATCGCCGAGCGAAGCGCATCTTCCTGGATGGCGACGTTGCGCCACCCAGCGACGAGATTCCAGTACGCGTCTTCGACGTTCGAGAGCGTTGTCGAAACGCTTGAAAGTGTTTGGGCCGTCGTACCCGCTTCATTGAGGATCGCCAGTTCAATCTGACGGCGCATGTCGTTGCCCGGGCCGGCATTGCGCAGTAACGGCTGCGTGACGGTCGCGTTGAGCGCGGCCGTGTAATACGGATTAAAGGCGTCGATGATCGTGTTATTCTGGATCGACGTCTGCGTAAGGCTTATGTTGTATTGCGTACCGGACGCGAGTTGCCCGCTGACGCCTGCCGCAATCGCCACATTGTTTTGGATGATCGGTCCGAAATTCGGCCCGGAGAAGAACGCGTTTTCCGGAGCGGTATTTGAGTGGTTGATCGAAGGGTTCACGAAGAACTTGACGTCGTACGCGCCTTTTGCCGCTTGAATCTGATAACCGCCGATGCGCGTGTTCGACGCGGAAATCGCGAGGTCCGGATTACGCGAGAGCGCCATTGCGATTGCGTCGTTGAGCGCAATGCCGACGAACGGCTGTTGCGTCACGCCGACCACGTTCGCAGCCGTCGGCCTCACGTTCGGCGCTGTATACCCCGGTGCAACGGTCGGCACGGCCGGCGCAACAGGTGACGGTGCCGGCGTCGGAACGTTCGCCGCGCGCGGCTGCCCCGGCAGCGGATACTGCTGTGCCGGCGCAACGAGCGGCGCCGCCACGATCAAGGCAGACAGAGAAAGGACGGCAAGACTCCGTTTTTTCACAACGACTCCTATTACTCGGCCGCGATGGGCGCGCCCAATCGCGGTTTATTCAACAGTAGAACCAATGGTGAGAGAGCGATGCTGATGATAGCGGTCCAACGGGACGTATCGGCGTACGAGAGCACCGCTGCTTGCGCTTCCACGATTCCCTCGAGATTGCTGAGCGCCGATACCGAACGCTCGCCCCCGTTATTTTGCACGTACGACGCGACGGCCGTGCGATGAAGATTCTGAGCCGCGGCAAGATCGGACTGATGTGTCGTCATCCCGCGCGTCAGCAATGTTACGAGGATCGCCGTAGCGATGCTTCCACCCACTTGACGCGAGAGATTGAAGAATGCCGATGTAGCCGGAACTTCCTTATCCGGAACGCCTCCAAGCACGGCGATCGAAAGCGGGACGAAGATTTGCGATAACCCGATACCGCTGACAATCAGCGAAACGAGGAAGGTTCCAAACTGCGAGTCGGGCGTCGTTACGCCGGCGAGAATCCAATTCGACACGCCGAGCAAGACGAATCCGAGAGCGGTCGAGATACGCACGTCGATCTTCCCCCTACTCGCAAGCGCGGCTGTAAGCGGAGTAAACGCCATGACCGCGAGCGCCCGCACGAGGATCGTCAACCCCGAGAGTGTTGCGGTAAATCCAAGCGAATTCTGGAGATACTGCGGCAAAACGAGAATCGATCCATACAGACTGACGCCGAGGACGGCGCCCAGCACGCTGCCCGCTGCAACTTGCCGCAGGCGCAACACGTGCAGATCGACGACCGGAATCTTCGAACGCATCGTCCACCACACGAATCCTGCGATCCCGGCTGCGGCAACGAGCGCAAATAACCGGATGTTCGGATCGTCGAACCAATCGTATTGCTGTCCTTGGTCGAGTACGTACTGCATCGACCCGAGACCGATCGCGAGTAAGCCGAGGCCCACCCAGTCGAGCTTCTTCTTCAACGGCTCGGACGGGTTGCGCAGATACATCCAAATTAGCGTCGCGGCGATAATGCCGACCGGCAGATTGATGAAGAATGCCCAGCGCCATGTAAGGTTGTCGGTGATCCAGCCGCCGAGCACGGGGCCGAGGGCCGGACCGACGATGACGCCCATCGCGAAGATGCCTTGTGCTTTGCCTTGTTCGTCAAGGGGATACGTGTCGCGTAAGATCGCTTGCGACGTCGAGATGAGCCCGCCTCCGCCGAGGCCCTGAACGATTCGCCAGAAGACGAGATTACCGAAGCTGCCGGCGAGTCCGCACATCAACGATGCGATTGTGAAGATAGCGATCGATGCGAAGAAGTACTGCCGCCGGCCGAACCGCGCCGCAAGCCACGGCGTAATCGGGATGACGATGACGTTCGCAATGATGTATCCGGTGACGATCCACGCGCCTCGATCGACGGCGACGCCGAAGTTACCCTGAATGTTCGGAAGCGCGACGTTGACGATCGTCGTATCGATGATCTCGAGGAGCGTCGCCGCGATCACTGCGGCGCTCACGATGGCCCTGCGTAGGCCGAATTCGACCACGCTCTGCGGCTGTGTCACTTCAGTTGCTTCCTAGCGCGCCGTCGTCTTAACGTACCTTGACGTAGGTCTCGACGCTCATGCCCGGTCGCAACGGCTGATCGACATTCGTGTCATCAACCGAAATACGAACCGGAATGCGCTGCGTGACTTTGACGAAGTTGCCCGTTGCGTTTTGCGCCGGAACGAGCGCGTACGTGTTTTGCGAAGCCGGGTTGATCGACTCGACGTGCCCATGGAACGTCGCGTTGTATGCATCGACGTGGATGTCGACCGGCTGTCCCACCCGCATGTCTTTCATCTGCGTTTCTTTGTAGTTCGCGGTGATGTAGATCTGATGCGGACCGTTCGGAACCAGCGTGAGAATCGTCGCACCGGCCTGCACCGTCTGTCCGACCTCCGCGCTCTTCTGCCCGACGTAGCCGTCGATCGCGGCGTAAATGTGGGTGTATGCGTAATTTTGTTTCGCAATGCTCAGCTGCGCTTTCGCGGCGGCGACCTGGCTTGGATCGGAGGCTTGCGCCAGTTTACCTTGCGCCGAGGTTACTCCGCCTTGTGCCGCGGACACGGAAGCTTGCGCCGCGCCGACCTTGCTCTGCGCCGCGGCGACGTTCGCCTGTGCGCTTGCAACTTGGTCTTGCGCGCTGCGCAGCTGTGCGGCGGCGTTTGCAAGCGTCGCAGTCGCCGAGTCGAGTTGCGAACGCGCGACATCGCCCGTGCTTACCAGCGATGCGGCCCGTTTGTAGTTCGCGAGCGCGGTATTGTAGGCGGCTTGCGCCGACGGAACCTGCGCCTGCGCCACTTTCAACGAGGCTTGCGCCTGCGCGACTCCGGCCTGCGCGACCGGCACTTGCGCCGCGGCGTTCGTCACATCGGCTTGCGCCTGCGTGACGCCACCGCTGCCTTGCGTCGTATTGGTGCGCTGGTTCGCAAGGGCCAGGCTTAACTGTGCTTCCGCGTTACGCACTTGCTGCTGTTCGACCGAATCGTCGAGTACGACGAGCAGCTGTCCTTTTTTAACCTGGTCGTTCGTGTCGACGCGAATCTGATCGATGCGTTCGTTGATCTTGCTCGTCACTGCCACGACGTCGGCGTCGACGCGCGCGTCATCGGTGCCTTCGTGAACGCGTGCATACGCGTACCACTTGATGCCCCAAATGATCAAGAGGATCGCGACGATGGCGCCGATGACGGCGAAGATATAGCGTTTGCGCAGACCAGTCCGTTCGTCCGCTTCTTCCTCGACGACGGGTTCGGTGACGCGGCCGTTCGGCGGTGACGCCGACGGTGCGCTCTTTTGTTGCTCTACCTCGCGGGTATCCATTACTTGCTCCTTACGCCGTTGAGAAAGACGTTCACGAAAAATCGAATTGCGTAGTCGGTATCGTTGAAGAGAGGGGCTTCGGGGAATTTTTCTCGCGAAATCGTGCGCGAGAAGATCATGCCCATGAAGACTGCGGCAAGATCCTCGGGGTTCCCGTCGATCGTGCCGGCTTCGATTTGAGACGCGAAATAGTCGATGATGACCTGGCGCACGGCCGTTTGCGGCCGCCACGTTTCTTTCGCGAAAATGCTGTTCTCGTAGTCGGTCTCGACGAGCGACCAGCGGATCATGTCTACCATCGACTCGAGATGATCGATCATCGCAACGCCGATCGCGTAGAGATCGTTCTCGATCGGTCCGCGCAGTTGCGAGACGACGTCGCGCAGCTTGCCGTCCGGGCACGATGCCTTGGCCACCGCCACAATAAGCGATTCTTTGTTACCGAAGTGCCGGAAGAGCGTCGCTTCGTTCACGCCGGCCAGATCTGCGATTTCGCGCGTCGTTGCGCCGCGTTTGCCTTTACGCGCGATGACCTCGCGCGCTGCTGCCACGATACGATCGCGGGTTTGGTCGGCCTGGGTCTTTACGGCCTCGTTCTGCCGGTCTGCGTCAATCATTTCTTGAATACCGAATCGTCGACGGCGACATTGGTTTGATACGTTGCAAATTGCGAGTCGCCGACCGCATGAACGTGGGGAATGTTGATCTCGACATGCTGCTCGCCGACGAGGCTGTAGGAACCTTGATCGCGATACGTCTGATGCATCACGATTTTACCGCCATTGCGGTAGTCCCACTGCATCAGGACCAATTCGTAGGACGACGGATCGACGTAGGCAATTGCATCGGCCGTTTGATCGCTGTAAATCTTTTTCGTCATGAACAGCTCGATCGTCGGATTGGGATACCCGTCGACTTTGACGACGCCTCTGTCCTCAACGTTCCACAGCGCTTCCCATGCAAGCGGATCGCCGATGTCGTTGAAAAGCTTCTGAAATCCCTTCGCATACGAGGGTACGCGATCGAAGACCACCTCACTGTGGTTCGGCCGTTTGAAGTACGAGGTGCCGTCGAGTTTGGGCGAAAGCCACGGGAAGTTCAACATGTGCAAATCGACGTGCACCCGCGCCGTGTACGAATTGAGCGAAGGATTACGATCGACCATCCGTTGGATCACGGCGTGCGCCGTCGCGGGCGGCGGAGTTTCGGCGAACGGCGAAGCGGACGGCCCTTGCGCTCCGGCCGGCGCGACGACGCCGAGCAGCATCGAGCCCGCGAGTGCAAGTGCGAGTCGAATCATGCAGCGGCCACCATCGGAAAGAGCCGGTCAAGGGCGAGCGTGTTCAGCGTGCGTAGCAGCTCCGAGCGCGTGACGTGGAGGGCGACTTCGCCACCGAGTTCCCGCGAGCGGCGCAGCAGGGTGATCAGCCCGCGGACAGCTTCGGTGTCCAAGCGAGGCAGTAGGTCAAGATCGAGCACGACGCGCCGGGCGCCGGTCTCGAACGCGGTAACGATCGATGCCTGCAAGGCATCGATCGCGGCGGGGCGGTACTCAAAAACGATCGATTGCATCAAATCACTCTTCATTTGGAGCGCAAGTGTGTACTTGCATGCAGAAGAGTATCATATCGGTATCGCGCGTGCAAGTACACACTTGCAGTATTTCTCTCGACCATAAGGCAAGGACCGGAAGCTTGGACGCACCCCTACACACCGAGAAGCTCGCCGGGCTCGCCCACGAGCATGGCCTTGAGCCGGGCGCCGTGGTTGTCACTGCGCCGGGGGCGGGATGGACGGCGTCCTACCGCGCGGAGAGTACGCTCTACCCGGCGAGCATGATCAAGACACCGCTCGCCGCGGCAACGATGGCGCTGGCGGCTGACGGCCGGATCAACATCGCCGACCGCGTCGAGATCTCGCGCGCGAACATGACGTACAATGACGCGCCGTCTCCGCTGATCCCGGGGTATTGGGCGCGCATAGACGAGCTCTGCGAACTCGCGATTTCGCGCTCGGACAACGTTGCGACCAACGTGCTCTTCGACGTCGTCGGCCGCGAACGGGCAACCCGCGTCGTCGCCGAGCGCTTCGGATTAACGCAGACCGCCTTCTACCGCAAGCTTTCCGGCAGCGAACCGTTGATCCACGATCCGGACTGGGACGGCGTGCACCACAACACGCATCCCGCACACGATGCGGCAAAACTCTTTGAGGCAATCGCACTCGATCGCGTTCCGCACAGCGATCTGCTGCGCGGCGCACTGGCACATCAGTACTGGAACGACAAACTCTCGAAGGGACTACGCGAAGGCGATCGCTTCGCGCACAAAACCGGCGACACGAGCGACGTCACGCACGACGGCGGCATTCTCTCAACAGCAGAAGGCCGCACGTACGTCGTCGTCGTCTACACCGGACTCTCGAGCACGGACGAACACAACGCGCGCTTCGCACCGTTCATGCGCGCGTTACGCAACGTACTCTAGTACCGGTCTCTGCCGCTGCTCGAACCGGCGTGATGTTTGCTTGCGCCGGCCTTGTGATAGCCTTCTTTGACGGCTTCGGACGGGCACATGTATTCGCCGTGTTTCGTGCGGCCGTAATACGGGTCGCTCGGCTCGTGATACACGTGCGTCTTCGTATTGACCCAGACCGGGTGTACGGCGCCGCACGATAATCCCGGCGGTTGGGTTGCAAGCGTTCCCGGCGCCATCGGTTCACCGGACGAGTCCATTCCGCCCATCGGCTCGTTAGCGGCTGTACTCGGCGACGGATTCGCGGACTCACTCGTCATGATGCCGTTGCTCGACGCAGTCGGACCAGCTGCCGACGACGACTTGTTCCCGCCGCCGCCACACGCTGCGAGCGCGATGAGGGCGGTCACTGCAAGCAGATTACGGAATGACACGTTGCGTTATCTCCTTCAACTTCTGTTGTGCGATGCGCGCGAGCGGAGACGGTTCTCCCGTATAAACCCTGGCGCCACCGACGAACGACGCCTGCACCCAGCTATCTTGCCCACGATAGACGACTCCATTTACCTCCGGGCTCCACGAATCGATCGCGGATGCGTCCAGGGCGAGAAAATCCGCTGCATTTCCGGCGGTGAGATCGCCCGCATCGATACGAAGGGCGCGTGCGCCTTGCGCCGTCCCGAGGTCGAATGCTTCGCGCGCGCCGAGCGCACTGCCGTCGGTGCGCGCGATCTTTTGCAGCAACGATGCCGCACGCATTTCGTCGATGAGCGAGGGCTTCACATCGGCATCGGTCCCCAACCCCATCGGCACGCCGAGCGCCTGAAGCTGTGCAACGTCGCAGATGCCGTCCCCAAGATACTGATTCGTCATCGGGTTATGAATGACGCGCGCGCCGCGCTCGGCAAGCAAACGCTTTTCATCTTCCGTGATGTAGATTGCATGGATCGCGATCGTGCGGTCGTTGAGCGCGTCGAGACGGTCGAGCAGATCGATCGGCGTTGCGCCGTGCGCCGAGAGCGTCGTTTGGCCCTCGTACGATGCTTCCGCGGCATGCACGTGCATCATGCAATCGTAGACGCGCGCAAAATCAGCCGCCGCGCGAATCATGTCGAGCGACGCGGCGTGCAGCGAATGCGGAGCGACGCACACATTTGCCAAGGGGTACGTTTCCATCAATTCGAGCGTGCGCGCTTGTGCCACGTCGATCGGTTCGCGGAACTGCGGCGGAGCGTATTCCGCGTCCATCCACGTGCGCGCGAATACCAGCCGAATGCCGGTCTCGTCCGCCGCGCGAATCGCGGACTCCGCGTGCGCGTTTCCTTGGCCGTTCAAATAGAAAAATTCGGCCACCGTTGTAATGCCGGCGGAAAGCATCTCGGAGAACGCCGTGATAAACGTCCAGTAGATGTCGTCGGGCGTGAGCTCGGGCACGACTTTATACAACGCTTCGCTGCGCCACTTGGCGAACGTCAAATCGTCGGCCCAGCCGCGCAGCAAGATCTGATATGCATGGCTGTGACCGTTGACGAAGCCGGGCACGATCAGGCGATCGGCGGGAAACGACCGCACGGGGACTCCCGGATTGCGTTGCGCAACCATAAGGTAGTCGCCGGCATCCTGGATGCGGCCGTCGCGCACGACGAACGCATAATCGTGTCGCGTCTCACCCCCCACGAGCGCGCGCGCGCAGCGAACGAGTTCGTGCGGAAAGGTTCTCAACAAACGACTCCTCGATGGACGACGGCAGCCGCGAGATTTCCGCCGTGCTGCCACCCGAATTCATCCGGCGACGACATTCGCAGCGCGACGAAATCGGCGACGGCGCCGGCGCGCAGGACGCCCGCCTCGCCGCGCAGCGAACGCGCCGCCGCAATCGTCACGCCGTAGAGCGCTTCCGCCGCCGTAAGCGCGAAAAGCTTGCGGCCGAAATACGCTACGGTCTGCAGATTGAAACACGGTGACGTTCCGGGATTATAGTCGCTCGCGAGCGCGACATCGCCGCCGCGCTCGAGCAGCGCGCGGACGGGCGCGCGTTGCGGAAGATCGAGGTATGCAATGGTCGCCGGACACGCGACCGTTACAGTTCTGGTTTCCGCGATCGCGCGAACGTCTTCGTCTCGAATGCAGTTGCAGTGATCGACGGCGTCGACGCCGACCGCAACAGCCATCTCGGCGGCATGGCCGAAACTCATCTCGTCGCAATGGACGCGCAAGCGCATCCCGTGCGCCCGGCATGCCTCGAGATACCGTCGCGTTTGTTCGGGTGAAAAGAACCCCGGTTCGCAGAACGCGTCAGCATAGACGGCGCCGTGAGCATGTGCGAGCGGAACGAGCTGATCGATGAGATAATCGACGTACGCCGTCTCATTCGTAAATTCGGGCGGCAGCGCGTGCGCTCCCAAAAACGTCGCGATCATCGCCGGAACATCGTAATCGTTCTTGTGCGCGGCGATCATATCCAGGAGTTCGGTTTCGCCGGGTTTGTGCAGCGCGTAGCCCGTCTTTGTTTCCAACGTCGTCGTTCCGTGCGCGAGCAGCATCTTGAGCCGCGGATAAATCACGCGTTCGTAAAACCGCTGCGGTTCCAGCAGCGCATCACGCGTCTGCTCGACGGTATAGAGCATGCCGAGCGGCGCCTTCTCGCCGCGTTGGCGCGCCGCAAAATCGGGCTCCCGATCGCCGGCGAAGAGCGGATGCGCGTGAGCGTCGACAAAGCCCGGGACGACGACGCAATCGCGCACATCCAATTCGCGCACCGGACGATCTCGCAATGAGCGTTCGATCTCGGCGCGTTTCCCTACTGCCGCAATACGCTGGCCTTCAACGATCATCGCGGCATCGTCGACGCGGCCGAGCGCATCGAAGGTGATGCCGTTCTGCGGCGTATCACCTTCGCACGTTACGATTGTCTTAGCGCGAACGAGTAACGGCTCCATCAATTGACGCTGTGTTTACAGACGCCAGTCGATTCCCTTCGAATCCGCCGTTTCGATTGCGATCTCGTATCCGGCGTCGGCGTGGCGCACAACGCCCATACCGCAATCGGTCGTCAACACGGCTGTGAGACGCTCTTGCGCATCTTGCGAGCCGTCGGCGACGACAACCATGCCCGCGTGCAGGCTGTAGCCGATCCCGACACCGCCGCCGTGATGGAAGCTGACCCAATGCGCGCCGGCAGCCGTATTCAAGAGCGCATTGAGGATCGGCCAATCCGCAATCGCGTCGGATCCGTCTTTCATCGACTCCGTTTCGCGGTACGGCGATGCGACGCTACCCGTATCGAGATGGTCGCGTCCGATGACGATCGGCGCTGAGATTTCGCCTTTGCGAACGAGCTCGTTGAAGCGCAATCCCGCTTTCGCGCGATCCCCGTAGCCAAGCCAGCAGATACGCGCGGGCAATCCTTGAAACGAGATGCGTTCCTGGGCGAGTTTGATCCAGCGCTGGAGTCCCGCGTCATCGGGGAAGAGCGCGAGCAGCTCTTGGTCGAGACGATGAATGTCTTTCGGATCGCCTGAGAGCGCCGCAAACCGGAACGGTCCCGAACCTTTGCAGAAAAGCGGACGCACGAACGCCGGAACGAAGCCCGGAAACGCAAATGCGCGTCCGTATCCCGCGCGTTGCGCTTGCGCGCGAATATTATTGCCGTAGTCGAACACGATCGCGCCGGCGTCTTGGAAACGCACCATCGCTTCGACGTGCTTTCCGCAGCTCTCCAGCGCGCGCCGCTCGTACTCTTCGGGTGACGTTTGACGCAGCTCCGCTGCTTCTTCCAGCGTCAGACCCTCCGGAACGTAGCCGTTGATTAGGTCGTGCGCCGACGTTTGATCGGTGACGGCGTCGGGACGGAATCCGAGGTCGTAGAGTTCCCAGAACTCGGTTGCCGCGTTGCCCTCGTAGCCGATCGAAATCGCTTCACCGGCTTTGCGCGCGCGTTCGACTTCACGCAATGCTTCATCGCGTGAATTAACGACTTTGTCGAGATAGCGGAGATCGCGACGGCGATCCAAACGCGAACGATCGACGTCGATGACGAGCGCGACGCCTTCATTCATCGTGATCGCAAGCGGCTGCGCACCGCCCATGCCGCCGACACCCGCCGTAAGAGAGACGCGGCCTTTCAACGACCCGCCGAAGTGCTGACGTGCAAGCTCGGCAAACGTCTCGTAGGTACCTTGGACGATGCCTTGCGTGCCGATGTAAATCCACGAACCGGCCGTCATCTGGCCGTACATCGTCAACCCTTGCGCTTCAAGCTCGCGGAATATCTTCCAATCCGCCCACTTTGGCACGAGATTCGAATTCGCGATCAGGACTCGCGGCGCGCGTTCGTGCGTCTTCCAAACGGCGACCGGTTTGCCGCTCTGCACGATCATCGTCTGGTCGTTTTTCAGGCGTTGAAGGGTGCGCACGAGCGCATCGAACGCTTCCCAGGACCGCGCAGCGCGCCCGTTTCCGCCGTAGACCACGAGATCGTCCGGACGCTCAGCCACGTCGGGATCGAGGTTGTTCATCAACATGCGGAGCGCTGCTTCTTGCGGCCAACCTTGGCACGAACGCTCGGTGCCGCGGGGTGCGCGAACGGTGCGCGCGCCGGAAATCGTACTGGTCATAGCCGAGGGGTCTTAGGCAATCTGAGGCGCAGCCCCCGTTCGATAAGTTGAGGCAGGCTCTTGACGCGACCCGATATATCGAATAATATCGCGTCATGTTGACATACGACGTTCTTGCGGCCCTCTGGAATGCCCCGGCCACCGACGTCGAGGTTGCCCGCGCGGTCGAAGACCGCGTCGGCACGCCCTTCAGCCGCAACATGATCGACCAGCACCTGCGCGTGCTGCGCACCACCGGGTACGTGCGCACGCGCAATGTGGATGGTGCACCCGCTTACGTCTTGACCGACGCCGGATCGCAGTTGCTCGCACAGCTCGCGACGAGCGTCGACCGCGAGGAGTACGTCTAATAATGTGCAGACACGCCTATTGGGGCCATCACCGCGGTCATCGCATGGGTGACGTTCAGAATTTTTTCGTCGCCGTGGTCGCGATGATCCGCGAAGCGGCCGCCGTGCTCGCAAACGCGCGACGCGATCTCGAAGACATCGCCAACGGCAATACCCGCGCTACCACAGTAGGTAGCGATATCAAAACCGCGGAGACAAATCTCAATGTTCCACTTTAAACACGGACGGCACGGCTTCGGCGGCCCATGGGGTCCCGGCGGATTCCGCCACGGACGCGGCATGCGCGGCGGACGCGCGCGCGGCGAAATGAAATACGAAATTCTGGAGTGTCTGGTGCAAGGCCCGCGTCACGGCTACGACATCATGCTCGAGATGGAATCAAAAACCGGCATGCGTCCGAGCCCGGGATCGATCTATCCCGCGTTGCAAATGCTCGAAGACGGCGATTATATTCGTGGCCAAGAGCGCGACGGAAAACGCACGTACGAAATCACCGATAAAGGCCGCGAATTGCTCTCGCAACGCGAACGCGAAACGGCCGACGGCGAGGAATTCGACGGCGAGAACATCTACAACATCATCGCCGAGGCGATGCGGCAAGTGCACGGCATCAAAGATGCCGTCAAACAAATCGCGCGCACCGGCAACATGGAATCTTATCGCAAAGCCGTCGCCGCGCTCGATAAGGCGCGCCGCGAACTCTTCGCGATCCTCGCCGATCACATCTGACGCGCGTCGCTATCGTCCGATCGTAATGTGATCGACGATCTCTTCAACACCGTGAACGCGACGGACGGCGGCGAGCAGCGTCGCCTTGATCTCCGGCGTCGGTACCTTACCGGTTAAGGTGACGACGCCGCGATGCGCGGAGGGCTTCACATTAAAGGCGTTGATGCCCGTTTGCGCAGCCATCACACCAGCGACTTCGGCTGTAAGCGCTGCATCCTCCGCGACGGCTTTCACCGGGCTTGGGATACTATGCACCGCCTGATTCACTTGGCTTTTACTTTGCGCTTGTTCTTGAGGCGTGCATCCGGCGGCCAAAGCCGCGAGTAACGTCGCGATGACGGCTGCGGTATGCGGTCTCATGTGAGCGTTATACCCTGTCCCTGATGAGCGGGCTTCCCGTTTCTGCGCAGCCCGCGCAAAATTTTTGCTTCCGTATTGAGATAGTATGCCGAGCTATCAAACCGGTCGGTCAAGCCGGTGAACATCAGGTAGAGGTACTTGAAGTTTTCGCTGAACGAGTACGCCGGGAAGTGATCGCCGGGGGTCATCGGTCGCGTTCGAACATCTTCGAGCACCGTATAGCCATTCGTGACGCGACAGTTGACGCGTAACGCCTGGAAGTACCGGTATGCGGTTCGACGATACTTCTCGTCGCCGGTGAGGAACCAGAGGTCGAACGCGGAGTTCGGGTACTCAGGACGCAAACCGTACACCGGATCGACGATCGCAAGCGTCGTGTAATCGATAACTTCCGGGATCAGTGTGTAGCGATCCAAGACATCCGTCCACGAATCATAAAACGCTGAACCGATGTCGCGATTTCCGCCCTTTGCTACAAGCTCCGCATAGAACGACGACAGTTCGGTCAGTTGCGTCGGACCAATCGCCGCACCGGTGCGGTAATTGACCGGCTGAAACCACAACCGGCCGTCGATTCGAACCACCTTGTATTTGAGGATCGGATCCGTGAACATGCGGTACCAGTCGCGGCACTGCGCGATGCCGAGCATCTGCCAGCCGCCCCAAAGGTACTCATAAAATGAGTCGACGGGCTCGTCAGGCGCAACGTCATCCTCGCCGACGAATTCGCCTTTTTCCACGTCGAAGTTCGTTCCGAGCAGATTGCGCGGCGAACGCTTCGCGATGACGGTTTCATACGCTCGCATGGAAGCGTTGAGGTATTTTGGATCGCCCGTCAAACGCGAGAGATCGCCGAACTCGAGGAGGTTCGTGCCGATTTCAGCGAGATTCGATTTCGGATCGGAGACGGCGCCGGTGCGCAGATTTGCAAACCGATACGGCGCGCCGGACGGTGACTTCGTGAAACACGGCAAAAGCCGGTCTGCCAAATCCCGGGATGCGTCGAGCATGAACCGCTCCCCGGTCGCATAGTAGCCGGAGAGAAATCCGGCCACCATGCGAATCACCGCCTCGAACATCTGCACGACGCCGTCGACATCGAAATCGGTATGATCGCGCAGCCACTCGACGCACGCATGCAACTCATCATCCAGCTCCATCACGTAGAGCGTGTCGAGCGCTTCGATGATCGAGAGCCCAAACGAATGCGATGGAATGAAAAAGTTAGAGGCGGTTCCGCTGATGGGTTTTACTTCGTCGTAACCCCACGCGAAGCGCTTATAGCCTTGCCATGCGTGCAGAAACTCAGCGCGAACTTCTTCGGCGATCGCTTGCGGCTTCGGCGACGCGCCGATGAGCGGCAATGCGGCTGCACTCGCCGTCGCTCGCAGGAACGAATGGCGCTTCACGCGTTACAGCAGCGCTTCGACGGTAATCGGAAGTTCGCGAACGCGGATGCCGGTCGCATGGTAGTCGGCGTTCGCGACGGCTCCGACTGATCCCGTCATCGCGACTTCGCGCAAGTTTGGTGCGATCTGCGAGCTCGGCACTCACGACGACGATTGACGGATACAAACCGCACGCGCGTATCGCCCGCTCGAGCAGCGCCCCGCCGCGAGCACGGCGATCGTTACGTCGACGGCTCGAGCCACCGCGCGATGTTGTGCACGTACTCTTTAAAGATCTCGAGACGCGACGGGTCGTTTTTCATTTCGTCGCTCGGCTTATCGGTAACAAAGGACGGCGCACCGCAGTCGACGTCCCAATTGAGGTCGGCGAAGTGGTGGAAAGTCGATTCTGCGACCGCGCGCCCTTGCGATCCGCTGCGCCGCGAACACGGCTCACCGTCGATCGCGACCGCAATGTTGAACGAACGTCCCGTCTGAACGCTGTGCCCGCGCGCAATGATGCGAGCATGATTACCGTCCGTCGGAAGGTCAACGGCGCCTTCATGCGGATGTGCGGGAAAGAATTCGATCACGCCGCCCGGCGCGCGATCGGAACGCAGCAGCTCATGCGCCGGATCGAGCACCTCGATATGCTGATACGAACCGTTCGCGCCCGAGTGATAGTTCGGATAGCCCAGATTCGGGTTGTCGCGATCGTCTTGCACGCGCCGGTCCGGCGCCTCCGGATTATAGCTATGGAAATGATTGACGACGCCGAGCGCTGCGAGATTGCGGATGCACGACCCGAGATCGGCATGATCGCGCGCGGTGAAGATACCGCCGCCGTCATCACGAAACTTCAGGATGCCCTTCACATCCTCGTCTCCGAGCCCGTCGCCGTTGTCGACGCCCAGCAGCCAAAGCTCGTCGAACGAATCGCGGGAAAGCTTCGCCAGCACCGGATCGTTGCCGCTTGCGTCGGGTTCACGATCGCGCGGGGTTACCTGATGTCCCGCCTTCGTCAACTCCTGCGCGAGCAGCGAGAAGCGGCCGACGTGCCAATCGTCTTCCGCATACGGGATCGTGGTCTGCAACAGAATACGAGCCATAGCGCTTCAAACACCTCCGCGCCTTTACAGCGTTGCGCCCGTTGCTCGTCCTGCAGCTTCGGCAAGTGCGCCGGTACGGATCAACTCACGCGCGGCTTCAATATCCGGCGCCGGCACCCGATCCTCCGTCCACGGTGCAATGCAAATGCGCGCGACGTCGTACGCTGCCTGCGTTCCCGCGCCGGATTTCAACGGACGGCGGAAGTCGGTCGCCGCCAGGGCGCCGAGCAGCTCGCATGCGAGCGCGCCTTCGACGTTGTCGAGAACGCGCACGAGATTGTTCGCCGACGTCATGCCCATGCTCACGTGATCTTCTTGTCCCGCTGACGTCGGAATCGAATCAACGCTCGAGGGCCACGCAAGGCCTTTGTTGTCGTTGACCACCGCCGCCGCCGCGTACTGCACGATCATCAATCCGGATTGCAATCCCGAACGGCCCGTCAAGAACAGCGGCAATCCGCGATCTTCGGCATTGAGCAGCAAATACAAACGGCGCTCCGCAATCGACGCGAATTCGCTGATTGCGAGTTTGAGAAAATCGATCGCAAGCGCGATCGGTTCGCCGTGGAAGTTTCCACCGGAGAGAAACTCGCCGTCGTCGGGAAAAACGAGCGGATTATCGGTCACGGAGTTTGCTTCGATCTCCGCGACGCGCCGTACGTGCGCGATCGAATCGCGCACCGCTCCGTGCACGACCGGAATGCAACGGAACGAATAGGGGTCCTGCACGCGTCCGCACTCGCGATGCGAGAGCATGATTTCCGAGCCTTCCAAGATTGCCCGCAGATTCGCGGCAACGCGCGTTTGGCCGGGATGCGGGCGAAGATCGTTGATACGATGATCGAAGACGCGATCGGTACCGAGAAATGCTTCGAGCGACATCGCCGCAATTACATCGGCCGCTGCCGCAAGACGTTCCGCGCGCAGAATCGCAAGCGATGCGATGCCCGTCATCACTTGCGTGCCGTTGATCAGCGCGAGCCCTTCTTTCGGTCCAAGCGTCACGGGTTTCAATCCGGCGCGCGCGAGCGCAACGTCGCTGCGCAAACGCTCGTTCTTGTAAAACGCTTCCCCCTCACCGATCAATGTGAGCGACATGTGCGCGAGCGGCGCGAGATCGCCGCTTGCGCCGACGGATCCTTGGCACGGGACGACCGGCGTGATGCCGCGATTGAGCAGCTCCGCCAAGAGTTCCAGCGTCTCGAGCTTCACACCGGAATGGCCGGCGGCGAGTGAGTTCACGCGCAACACGCCCGCTGCTCGGACGAGACGCTCGTCGAGCGCCGGACCGGTGCCCGACGCGTGGCTGCGCACCAGGTTCAGCTGCAGTTGCGCGGCGTCTTTCGGATCGACCGGCACGTTGGCGAGACGGCCGAATCCGGTCGTGACCCCATAAATCGCCTGACCGTCCGCAAATCGTTCGTCGACGAAGGCCCGTGCTCGCACGACCCGTTCACGCGCTGCGGCAGAGATCGTGACGGGCGCACCGTCCGCGACGGCTTCGACGGCTTCGAGCGTGAGGTGGCGGCCGTCGAGCTCGACGGTGGTTGGAGGCCGGAGGGTTGAGGTCATGCGGTAGACTTCCGGCCGACCACGGGCGCGCCTGCCCCTTTTCTGCGACAGAGTTGGCGGGACTACAACTAAATTTAGGCTAAACTAAAAACCGACGATGCGACCGTTTTTGTGCGCGCTGCTGTTGGCGCTCTTCCTTACCCCCATCCCGGCGTTGGCCGATGCAGACGAACATATCAGCACGCCGCAAACGCTCGCCCAGGGCTTGCAGCCGCTCCGGGGGCCGATTCCGGTCGCCACACCCGCCCCCGGCGAATCGCGAATCGTCCCGCGCGACGACGGCAGTTTCCAAGCCGTGCCCGAGGTCCACGGCACGACGAAAGTCTTCCATATCGTCGAGCGGCTCGCGCCGTGGACGTTACGTTCCGGATTGACGGTCATGGCGCGCACGTACAACGGCGTCGTCCCGGGACCGGTCGTGGAGGTCCGTCAAGGCGACACCGTCGTGATCGATTACCACAACGATAGCGATATGCCGGACACGATTCACTTGCACGGCATCCATTCCACCGCTGTCGACATGGACGGCGTTCCCGGAATATCACAGCCGCTCGTGCAGCCCGGCACAACGTACCGCTACCAATTCGTTGCCGATCAACCGGGTACGTTCATCTACCACACGCACAGTACGGAAGCGATGCTCGAGTCGGGACTGTACGGCGCAATCGTCGTTCTGCCGTCGCATCCGCTGCCGGTTGAACGCAACGTCGCGCGCGATTACGTTGAGATGGTGTCGTCGTGGATGATCCAAAGCGCGACGGAGAATCATTTCACGCTCAACGGCAAAGAGTATCCCGCGACGACGCAGTTGCAAGTCCGCAAAGGCGAGCGCGTGCGCATCCGTTGGATCAGCATGTCGGGCGAAGAATGGCACACGATGCACACGCATGGCCATTATCAGCGCGTGATCGCGCGCGACGCGCGTCCGATTCCCGGCGACGACGAAGAGGATACGGTGGCGCTCGGACCGGGACAACGCGCGGACGTCATCGTGACCGCGAACGCGAAACCCGGCACGTGGCTCATTCACTGTCACGTCGCCGATCACGTCGAGGGCGCGGACTCGATGCCCGCCGGATTGATCACGGCGCTGCATTACCAAGGCACGCCAAACACATTTGCGTCGATGGAACACGCGATGACGCCGATGATGACCGCGACCGGCCCCGCGCCGCTGTCGGTGCAAAAGACGCTGCTGCTCGGCGCAATTGCGGGCTTTACGATCTTTCTCGGATTACCGATCGCCCGTGCCCGCCGGCTTTCGCCGAACGTGATCGCTCTGCTCAATGCGGTCGCGATCGGCATTCTCGTGTTTCTCGTCGTCGAAATCGCGCAGAACGCGACGATTCCGCTGACGCAAGCGATGGCCGTCTGGCACGCGGGACAAGGCGCGTTTCCCGCGTGGCTCGTGCTTGCGTACATCGGGGGATTCTTGCTCGGCCTCGTCGGTCTCGGCAGTGCGTCGATGCAATTCATGAAGCGTCACGTGCATGCGGATGAGAACCCGTACGTACTTTCCGCCGTGATCGCGCTCGGTATCGGCGCGCACAACTTCGGCGAAGGTCTTGCTATCGGTGCGTCTGCCGCGACCGGTGCGACCGCGCTTGCGATCGGACTGATCATCGGGTTCGCCCTGCACAACGCAACGGAAGGTTTCGGCATCGCCGCTCCGATGGCGGGGCGCATGGTGCCTTCGTGGGCGCAAATCGGGCTCGCGGGATTGATTGCCGGTGGACCGACGTTTCTCGGAACCGTCGTCGGCTACTTTTTCACCTCACCGTTGCTCTCGGTCTTCTTCTTGACGATCGCGGCGGGCGCACTCGTCTTCGTCATCGGTGAGATGTGGAGCGTGCTCAAACGCATAGGTTTGACGAGCGCCGTAACAACGGCGCTCGCCTGCGGCTTCTTCGTCGCGCTAGCGACCGAAATGATCGTTGATTTAAGCGGAGGCTAAACGTATCGTTACGGGTTGCTCTTGCCGCTCGCGAGCGATCGTTGGCCGACCACGCGGCCTACTGCGGGCGTTGTGTCGGATCCGTTTCCCCATACGCCGTTGAAGCTGTTGTTATCGCCGTTAAACCAGAACGAGAACCATCCGGATTTTCCACCGGGGCCAGTCCATTTGGCGCGTACTTTATCCGTTGCCTTAAATGCACCATTGAGTACCATCGGACCCGCGTTGCAAACGACGGCTTTACCCGATTGCCTGCATTTCATCGTTCCGACAAACGCGGCCGGTCCGCCGGCACCGCTAACGTGCCACGTACCGGAAGCCGTAATCGGAGACGGCGGCAAGAACTCGTTCGCAACGAACGAGCCGTTGGATTTACGGCCGTTATAGCCCCACGTTCCGTTCAAGCTGTGTCCGTTCTGTGACGCGTAAACCGTCAGCCAACCGGCGCCCGTCGGTCCATGCCACGTTGCGTTGATCTGGCTGTCGTTCACGAACTGCCCCTGGAAATTGTTGCCGTTCGACGACGTTCCGGTGATAATGTTTCCCGACTGCCTCAACTTGACCGTCGAGTTCGAGGATCCGTTCGCTCCACTTTGTTCGACTTTCCAATTGCCGGTGATGTTGGGTGGCGCCGCCAGCGCGGCGGCTGTTATTGATGCGGCGAGCGCGAAGCCGCACACCACTGAAATAGCGAGACGTTTCATGCTCTTAGCCTAGCAGCGCGCCGCCTTGAGCATTATCCCGAGAGCGCAGCAAGCGCCGCGTTGTGCATAACGGCGAACTAAACGCGAATAACATCCAATTTCTTGTGGATACGATGTGGGCGATGCCGCAACCGGTCTTGAAGCGGTGCGCGCGCGGTGCTACGATTCGTTCACTTCGGCCTATGCCGAAGGGCGACGCACGTATCGGTCGCGACCGGCTACAAGCTCGTGATCGCTGCGCTGGCAGCAATCCGCGGTTCCGGTCAAACCGCCACCCGACGTCAGTAGGACTCTCCCACCCGGGAGTCAGACAGGCGAGACTGGTAAGTGAATACGTCTAAATCTGCCGGGCTCGTACCGGCAGATTTTGTTTTCCCGTGGCCGTTGGGAAGCTGCTAAAACATCGGACACGTTGATCGCGGCTACTCGCTGAAATTTGCCTCTCGCGCATCGTGCGCTTCGGCAAATTCTCAGACGCCCCGCGATCAACGTGTCTGATGTTTTAACCGCTTCGCGACTTGGTTAGGGAAATGAGGGTGTCAGGTTACGTGCCGTACTTTGTGGTGATTTCATGGGCTAGTACGGAGATTCGTTCGCGTGCTTCGCTTGGTTCCGTGATTTCGGCCTGAGAGCCCCAGCCGAGGACCCAGCGGACGAGTTCGTCGATGTCGGCGACGCGATATTCGATGTGCGCGGAGCCGTCTTCGTTGCGCGTGATTTGGCGTTCGGCGACGATGCGCGCGGCGATTGCGGCTTTTGCAACGCGCGGTGCGAAATAGACGCGAATCGCGGTCGTGTCTTCGCCGTGCATCACACCGCTGATCGATGCGGCGGCGTACGCTTCAACGTCGAAGTCCTGCGGTCGCACGAACGTGCGCGCGAGCATGCGCGATTCACTCACGTTGTCTACGGCGAAGACGCGCTTGTCGCGGCGCGCATGATCGTACGCGACGCAGTAGATGCGTCCGGTGCTGACGATGAATCCGTAGGGATCGGCGACGCGCGTGCTGCGCTTTCCCTCTTTGTCTTGATAGACGAACTCGACGCTGCGCGAGGCGCGCTCCGCCGCGGAGAAGATCCGCAGCGCCGATTCGCCGTTCTCGTCAAGGCGAATCTCCGAGAGACGGAACGCGAGCGGCGTTGGTGCATCGACGCGCGCGCGGGCGCCGTTGCTGCTCGAACCTAAGAGCTTGTCCGTGATCTCGTTAATCGACGAACCGATCGCGCCGCCGATCGATGCGCCGAACGAGCGCAGCGCGACGAGACCGAAGAGCTCGCCACCGGAAAGATCGAGGCGCTTGAGGCTGTACCCGCCGGCAAACCGGTACGTATTGGACGTGCGGTCGAAGTACCACGGAAAACCGGCCTCGGAGAGTACGGCTAAGTAACGCCGTAAACTCCGGGTGCTCGGACGGCGCCCGCCTTCGGCGATCCGGTCTTTCAGGCTCTCAAAGGAGTGACGCCCCTCATCAATAGCGTTGAGCAGGCGGACCAGCAAAACGATCTTCGGTTCGGTCGTACGTTCCACGGCTTTGAATCAGCCTACCGCATTCGCGCCGCCACCGCTATGCCAATAAAGCGGCGCACCTGTCAAAAAATTTTAAAAAGGTGTTGCAGACGGTGAGGGTGCCGGGACCGCAACCGGTTTCGGGAAGCAGCCGTCCGCCGCGGAGATTGCCGGGACCGTCGGTTGCGGCGGCGTCGCCGTCAGCCCGACCTCGAGCGGGTAGTTCGATCCGCCGTCGGTCATCGTTTGCACGTTGAGTTGATAGCGCTGGTTCGGCTGCAATGTAAACGCCGCGACTTGATAGCGCGCGGTGTTCAGGCGCACACAGCCCAGCTCGACGAGCCGGCCGTCAACGATGAAACTAGAACGAACAACGCCGCCAATCGGCCGCTCGTACAGATAGACGTTGGCCGGCGCGTTTGTCGGATTACTCAACGAGAACAAGAGCGTGTGGACCACTCCATAGTCTCCGAAGTCGCGTCCCGGGCTCGCGGGATCGACGTTCTGCGGCGTCGGCTGGCGGTCGCCATAGACAACCGACGCATCGTTACCGCCCACGGCGTACGCAAGTGAATCGGTTCCAAAGTTCGTGAGTCGGAAGATGCCGGTTCTGTTATGCCCGTCACGTGGGAGCAGCGGCCCGGCGAGCATCGTGCGCGGATCGGCCGCCGGCGAGACGGCGAGCACCGTCACCGTGACGGGACCGCCGGAGAGCACATTGATGCCGAGCGTTCCGGCAACCAGTTGACGGCTACTCATCGGAATATCGTGCAGCACGAGTGGCGCCGCAGGGTCGAGGTCATAGACGACACCTTGGTTGCGCGGCTTCATCAAAAGGAAGTCGCGACTAACCGCGTGTCCGACACTCATCACGTCGATGTTCGGTCCCGCGGTGGAATCAATGACCTGGACGGATGACGGACCCGTTCCCGACGATGAAAGCATGACGACGATGCGCCGCGGATCGCTCGTATCATCGTGGTAATAATACAGCCGCGACGCCGTGCCCGATGCTATGGTTCCGCGATAGATGACGCCGTCGCTGCTAAGATGCTCGGGATCGTCGTCATACATGAGGGTCGGCGATGCGAACGGTTCGACGTTGACATTTTGCACGCTGACGTTCGTCGTCGTCGCAACGTCCAAGTATTGACCGTTCCCATTGATCTGCACCGGCACCGAGACGCTCGCCGTTGCGCCGTTCTGCGGTGGCGCGACTGTCGGCGACGGCGCCGCAAATGTTGCACCGGGGTGCACCGTTACATTGCGCGATACCGCTGCGGAGATTTGCGTCGAGAGCCATACGGGATCGATCGGCGACCCCGTCACTTTCAGCGTCACGACGTTCGGAGCGCTGCCCGCATCTTGCGCAACAAAAACCGGAATGTCGACGGCGGCGCCGGTTTGATCGGTGACGTGAACCGTATCGTGTCCCAGTTGTCCCGATGCGGTGATCGACACCGTCTGCGCCGGCTGGTTGACGGTGACGGTGAGCAACGGACCGGCGTTTGCCGTCAACGTACCCGCGGCGTTTGTAACGCGTACCGTCGTCGAGCTGCCCGGGTGCATTCCGACCGACGACGGAGACGCCTGAAGCGCCGCACCGCCAGGCGACGGCGACACACTCGGCGCCGCTGAAGGAAGCGGTGTCGGCGTGGGTGTCAGGGGCGGAGGTGACGGCGGCGCGGTAGCTTGTGCGAGGAGAATAGCGAGGACGGTCAGCATCGGCGTATGGTATGGTGTTGCGGATGACGCTGCACCTTCCAATGGTACCGGACACCGTCGCATCCGACATCGCCTCGATCGGTCGCTTCGCCGCCTCGCGCGGATGGGTTCCGGCAACGAGCGGGAATTTTTCGCGGCGCATTGACGCTATGCACGTCGCGATTACTCGCTCGGGCATCGATAAGGGGAACATCCGTCCGGAGGATCTTATCGTCGTCGATCTCAATGCGGCGCTGCCGTCGGGCGTTTCTGCGGAAACCCCTCTGCATGTCGCGCGGTATTCCGCGGACGACCGTATCGGCGCGATCGTTCACGTGCATTCCGTCGCCGCGACGGTACTCTCGCGCGTCGACGCGGCGAAGGGCGCCGTCGAATTGCGCGGTTTCGAGATGCACAAATCACTGCGAGGCATTACGACACATGAAAGCTCCGTGCGGCTGCCCATCTTTGCAAACGATCAAGATACTGCCGCGCTTGCGCGTCGAATCGAATCGGCGCTCGGTGCAACACCGCCTGTGCCTGGATACCTTCTCGCGGGGCACGGGTTATATGCGTGGGGTGTGACAATGGATGACGCGCGCCGCCACCTGGAAGGCCTAGAGTTTCTGCTCCAGTGCTCCCTCGAAGAACGGAGAATCACATGACCGCTATCGCTACTTCGACGTTACGCGTCTACGATGACGGTAATCCGTCTGCGCCGGTACTCGAAACGAGCGACGGCGAGCGCATTGCGTCAGAACTCCGAAAGATCGGCGTGCGCTTCGAGCGGTGGGCTGCCGACGCCGACCTTCCGCGCGGCGCGGATCAAGAGACGGTCATTGCGGCGTATCGCACCTCAATCGATCGGCTCGTCGCCGAATGCGGCTATCAATCGGTCGACGTCATTCGCTTGGAGCGCGGCACACCGAACACCGAACCGATGCGCAAGAAATTTCTCGACGAGCACCAGCACTCCGAAGACGAAGTGCGTTTCTTCGTCGAAGGCCGCGGAGCGTTTTATCTTCACGCCGGCGATCGCGTCTACCAGACGATTTGCGTGAAAGGCGATCTCATCAGCGTTCCGGCCGGAACGAGGCATTGGTTCGACATGGGTTCCGATCCGGAGTTCACCGCGGTTCGTCTCTTCATCAATCCCGAAGGCTGGGTCGCAAACTTCACGGGCGATGCAATCGCAAGCGGTTTCCCGAAACTCGACTGAGGGAGACTCGGAAGACGTGGCACGTCGACTGCAAACGTTTGCCCTTCCGGTTTTGGCGGCACAAAACAGTCGACGCGCCACGTCTTCCGAGTCTCCCTAGTGCATTTCCGAGCGGTAGCGGCGCTGATCGACATCGAAGGAACGGTCGGCTCGATCGCGTTCGTCCGCGATGTTCTCTTTCCGTATGCGAAGTCGCGGCTCGACAGCTACGTTCGCGAGCACGCCGAAGAGCCGTGGATGCGCGCGATTCTCGATGAAGCTGCTCGCGAAGCAGCCGTCGACGTTCACGATCTTGCCTCGATTCTGCGTGCGCTTCACACCTGGAGCGATCGCGACATCAAGGTCACACCGCTGAAAGAACTGCAAGGGCACATCTGGGTCGAGGGATTCGAATCGAGCGGTATTCAGGGCCACCTGTATCAAGATGCGATCGACGCGCTCAATCGCTTTTACGATGCCGGCGTCCGGATGTACATTTACTCGTCCGGTTCGGTCGCCGCGCAAAAGTTGCTCTTCGGTCACAGCGTCGCCGGCGATTTGCTGCCGCTCTTCTCGGGCTTCTACGATACGACCGTCGGCGGAAAACGAGAGCGTTCGTCGTACGAGCGCATCGTAAAGGATTTAGCCGTTGCACCCAATGACGTGATCTTCTTCTCCGATAACATCTCGGAGCTCGACGCGGCGCTTGATGCCGGCCTCCAAACCGTGCAACTCGCGCGGCCGGAGGACGGCACGGTGCCTGCGACGGCGCACACGTCCGTCGAATCGTTCGTCGAGATCGACGTGCGCCCGTGACGTTTCCGGAACGCTACTTCGACGAATTCGTCGTCGGCGACACGTTTGCAACGGCGCCGTTCATCCTCTCGGAAAAAGAATCGTTCGCGTTCGCACATCTCTACGATCCGCAACCGTTCCATCTCGATCCCGAAGCTGCAGCCGCGAGCCCGTTTCACGAAATCGTCGCAAGCGGATGGCAAACCGCCGCAATCACGATGCGCTTAATCGTCGAATCGGGCGTGCTGCGCGCAACCGGTGTCATCGGCACGGGCATCGACGACCTTCGCTGGCTCGCGCCCGTTGTTCCCGGCGATACCTTGCGCGTGCGCGGCGAAGTGATCGAAAAGCTTCCGTGGCCCGGCAAAAAAGAACGCGGCACGATGCGCATCCGCTTACATACGATCAATCAAAGTGACGTTGTCGTCATGTCGCAAATCGCAAATGTGATGATGCGCACGCGCCCTCATTAGTTGATGGCGGGCTGTTGGTATCTCTTGGCTAAGCAAGATACACTCATCGCGGGGACGCCCCCGCGACGACGGTGTATCTTGTTAGCCAAAAGAAATACCAACTTATGAAAAGATAATATCAGACGTTCATTCACATATCAGACCGGAATATGGGACGCTAGCGCGAGGCATGGTCGCCGCGGGGCGTCTGAGCTTTTTGCGGAGCGCAGGATGCGCGAGAGCAAAAAGTCAGCGAGTAGCATTTTCACACGATGTGAAAATGCGGGCGTCCCCGCGGCGAGCGTGCCTCGCGCTAGCGTCCCATATTCCGGACGCCCCGCCTACTACGAAGCTGAACGGAAGCGGCGTTGCGCAAGTTCATCGAGCGGTTCGACGTCAACATGCGTCTGAATCTCTCGGATGTCTTCATAGAAATTTGCCGCGTTGCGCTGATCGCGTCGTATCCGCCGGGCACGTGCGCCCGGAACGTCGTGCGTTGCCAGGTAGTCGAAGAGGCGCTCGCGATCCATCGTGTACTTTCGCGGCACCGACGGCGGATAACGAAAGACGTACTTTCGTCCATCCTCGTCGTACTGCGGCGACTCCGGCTGGGCGGGCGATTCTTCGTCGGTACACGGCGCGTTGCGGGGCTTCAAGGAAAAGAGCATGGTCGTGGACCTCCTGTAAGCAGGATACCCATCTATTGGATGATCTACTACACAGCGAGGCCCTGTCGCGTAAATGAAAAGGACCGGATTTTTCATCCGGTCCTTTGTGTTTAGGCGTGTGCGGGTTGTGGTGCGGCGGGTGGTTCGACCGAGGGAATCTTGGAGAATTTGAGCTTCTCGGGATCGGCCTCGTCGATGTCGGCGAGGATGTGATCGCCGGCAGTGAACGTGCCTTTGAGCATTTCCTCGGCGAGCTCGTCCTCGACGTTGCGCTGAATCGCGCGACGCAGCGGACGCGCACCGAACTGCGGGTCCCAGCCCTTCTTCGCAAGCAGCGACTTCGCGGCTTCGGTGACCTTGAGGTTCATCTCCTGAGCCCGGACTTCACGCAGCACCTTCTCGAGTTCCAGACCGACGATTTCTTCGATCTGCGCCTTCGTGAGCTGGTGGAACACGACGACTTCGTCGATGCGGTTCAAGAACTCCGGACGGAACGTGTGCTTGATCTCCTCGAGCACTTTGTTCTTCATCCGCTCGTAGCCCTTGGCCTCATCTTCTTCCGAGCCTTTCGACGGACGGAATCCGATGTCGGTCGTCGTTTGCATGCCCGTGGCGCCGACGTTCGACGTCATGACGATCACGCAGTTTTTGAAGTCGACTTGCCGCCCTTGCGAATCAGTCAGACGTCCGTCGTCGAGCACTTGCAGCAACAAGTTGAAGACGTCAGGGTGCGCCTTTTCGATTTCGTCAAGCAGCACGACCGAGTACGGACGACGCCGCACGGCTTCGGTGAGCTGACCGCCTTCTTCATAGCCGACGTATCCCGGAGGTGCGCCGACGAGACGCGACACCGAGTACTTCTCCATGTATTCCGACATGTCGATGCGGATCATCGACTCTTCATCGTCGAACATAAACTCGGCGACGCTGCGCGCGACTTCTGTTTTACCGACGCCCGTCGGACCGAGGAAGAGGAATGAACCGATGGGACGATTCGGATTCTTCAGGCCGGCGCGTGAACGGCGGATGGCTCGCGTAATGACGTTGATTGCTTCTTCTTGACCGACAACGCGCTGGTGCAGTTGCGCACCCATGTTGAGCAGCTTTTCGGTCTCGGCCTGCGCGAGACGGCTGACCGGAATCTTCGTCCACGACGAAACGATCTCGGCAACGTCGTCTTCCGTGACCTTTAGCATCTTGTCGGCGTTTTGCGCCTTCTTCTGCTGCCATTCTTCTTCGAGTTTCGATTTCTCGAGCCGCAACTTTTCTTCGCGGTCGCGGACGGATGCCGCTTTCTCGAACTCTTGATTCTTGACGACCGACTCTTTCTCGGCGATCACTTTACGCAATTGCGCATCGATGTCGCGGATCGACTGCGGCGGCAATGTCGCTTGCAAACGTACGCGAGAACTGGCTTCATCGATCAAGTCGACGGCCTTGTCCGGCAAGAAGCGATCGGTGATATAGCGATCCGATAGCTTTGCCGCCGCGGCAAGTGCACTGTCGGTGATTTGAACTTTGTGATGCGCTTCGTAGCGATCGCGCAAACCCATGAGGATCTCGACCGTTTCTTCGACCGACGGTTCGCCGACCATTACGGGCTGGAAGCGGCGCTCCAGCGCCGAGTCCTTCTCGATGTGCTTACGGAACTCGTTGAGCGTCGTCGCGCCGATGCATTGCAGCTCGCCCCTCGCAAGCGCCGGTTTGATGATGTTGCTTGCATCGATCGCGCCTTCGGCGGCACCCGCTCCGACGAGCGTGTGCAATTCGTCGATGAAGAGAATGATTTCTCCGGCGGCGCCGCGGATTTCGTCCATGACGCGCTTCATGCGCTCTTCGAATTCACCGCGATACTTGGTACCTGCGACGAGCCCGGCCAAATCGAGCGTGATCACGCGCTTGTCGCGCAACGGATCCGGAATATCGCCCTTGATCACGCGTTGCGCGAGGCCTTCGGCGATTGCCGTCTTACCAACGCCCGGTTCGCCGATGAGCGCCGGGTTGTTCTTCGTACGGCGAGAGAGAATCTGGATGACGCGCTCGATCTCGTTACTGCGTCCGATGACCGGATCGAGTTTGTTTTCGCGCGCAAGCTGCGTGAGGTCGCGACCGTATGCATCAAGCGTCGGGGTCTTGCTCTTGCCTTTCGGTGCGGGCGGCTGTCCTTCAGCACCGAGCAGTGACGTCGTTTGCACGCGCACTTTCGCCGGATCGACGCCGAGGTTCGTCAACACGCGCGCCGCTACGCCTTCACCTTCGCGAATGAGGCCGAGCAGCAGATGTTCGGTTCCGATGTAGTTGTGATTGAGCTGGCGGGCTTCTTCGAAGGCGAGCTCGATAACGCGCTTGGCGCGCGGGGTAAAGACCATCTCTTGTTGCACGGTCTGACCGCCACGTCCCACGATCGCTTCTACTTCTTGGCGTACCTTCGCAAGGTTCACGCCGAGCGACTCGAGGACTTTAGCAGCCAAACTCTCGCCTTCGGAAATGATCCCGAGCAAGATGTGCTCGGTTCCGATGTAGTTGTTCCCAAGCCGCTGCGCCTCTTCCTGAGCAAGGACGATACTTCGTCTCGCGCGCTCGGTGAACGGTTCCCACATTGACATTGTTAGGCTCTTCCTCCGGTACCTGATCCGCTTGAAATCGATTTCGGGAGCAGGTGTCTATTTAACTCTACCCGTCGTATTCCAGTTTCGTGACACTCCTCGAGATCCTTAATGCCGAATAAAATCCTCGCGGCCGGTCTAAACCGGCACGAGTCTCTATTAAGGAAGTGATGAGGTGATGAATCAGGCGAGGAGGGGAGCAGCCGGGTAGAATCACGGCACCCTCCATTCAGCGCGGGGATCACTGCTTCAAACCTCGACGGCACGAAAAAAGTTGCGTGGTAGAATAGCCGCTGTATGCCCACCGTCGAACAAGTTCGCACCGCTCTCGAAGTCGTCAAGGACCCCGAAATCAACCTGGGGATCCTCGAGCTAGGTCTCGTCTATGATATCAATGTCGAAGGTGACAAGCAGGAGCACGTTAACGTCCTGATGACGCTCACCTCTCCCATGTGTCCCGTCGGCCCAATGTTCAAGAAGTCCGTTGAAGATCACGTGCTTGCCGTCGAGGGAGTTAAGAGTGCAAAGGTGGACATCACGTTCACTCCGCCATGGGACCCAGCAACGATGGCATCCGACGACGTCAAAGCGACGCTTGGTATCTGGTAGAGTATTCGGGATTTAGAAGCGTTTCTTTAAACCAGGCGCGGGCTAGCTTTCTCGATTATCGCCGCTACTCGCACGCGCCGCGTCGAGAATTGCGAGCGTCGCCGTCGCGTGCGCGACGAGTTTCCCCGCAGCGTCGTATGCGCGGGCCTCAGCGGTTCCGACGGTGTTGCCGACGTGAACCGCGACGCCTTCGCCTCTGACCGGCTGCCCGTCCGGTAGGATCGGGCGAACGAAATGCACGTGAAGATCGAGCGTCGCGCAAAAGCGCTCGGGCGGTAATGTTGTCTGTACGGCGAGCGTAAGCACGGTATCGAGGAGCGTCGACGTCAAGCCGCCGTGAATCACGCCGGTCGGATTCGCCATCCACTCCTCGGCGCGCATGGAAAACTCCACGCGACCCGACTCGATGTCCGTGATGTCGAATCCCATCAACCGCGCCGCGGGTGGAGCCGGAACGAGGCCTTGCTGCATCTCGCGCAACCACGTCAGCGGGTTGCGTCCGAAAATTGCGCTTGCGGTCGCACGCGGCGAGTCCCATGTGAAGCTGCGTTCGCGAACGACTTCTTTCATACGTATTCCTTTGAAGCGCGCTCTTCGAAACGCAAAGCGTCGTCGACGACGTTCCAGAACACCACGTTCGACGAGCGAAAAAATCCCATGTGACCAACACCTCGTACGTCGAAGGTTTGTGCGTCGCCGGCATGATCGCTTTCAGGAATGCGTAGATGCGGTATTGTTCGAACCCGCGATAGAGACGCCAGTAGCCGGACTGCGATGCGACCGTTACGGCGGCGTGAATCCTCGACGAGCGATCCGTCGTGAGAGGCGTAGCCGTCCAGCGCGGGTACCGTTATCGCGTTGCGTGTCACGTCGCTAACCCTTCAACCCATGTGCGCAACAACGCAACAACATGCTTTACCGGCGCGCGGGAGCGCAAACCGCGCGAAAGCACGAGCGCGCCCTCGAGGGACGCGATGATGAAATCGGCCGCTGCTTCGGTATCGACGTCCGCACGGAAATGCTGTTTTTCGCGTCCACGCTCGATGTTGCGCATCACGTATCTGCGCATGTTTGCAAACGCCGTTGCCACGCGTTCGCGTAGAAACGGCAGTGCGTCGTCGGCTTCGAGAGTAGCATTCGCAATGGGGCAGCCGCCGTTGACGACCGGACGCTCGATATAGCGTTCGAACGCATCGATGTACGCGCGCAATCGCGGTAGTCCGGACTCGGTACCGGCCAGCGCCTTAGTAAAGTAGGTATGCACCTGCTTGAACGCATAGTCGAACGTGGCCGCGGCTAGCTCTTCCTTGCTCGTGAAATGGTTGTAGAGGCCGCCCTTCTCGAGATCAGTCGCGGTCAGAATGTCGCTGATCGAGGTGCCGGAGAAGCCACGGCGGTTGAAAATCGGCGCCGCGGAAGCGAGGATGGACAGGCGGCGATTCGAAGCTTTCACAGACCGACCGTTCGGTCTGAAACCACACCACCCCTTTCTTCGTCCTGGATTGCAACATGCGCGCAAATGAAGATCTCGTCGAATATGGGATGCGTCGATGGTTCATCGTCATCGGCGTGATGTCGGCCACACTACTGCAAGTGCTCGACGCAACGATCGTCAACGTCGCGCTCCCTACGATTCAAGGCAACATGGGAGCGAACTTCGACGAAGCCGCGTGGGTCGTGACGGGATATATCATCGCCGCCGTCATCGTCATTCCGCTCACCCCGTGGTTGCAACAGTTGATGGGCCGGCGCAACTATTACGTCACGGCGATCATCGGGTTCACGATCACGTCGGGATTGTGCGGTACGGCGACGAGCCTCGACCAGCTCGTGTTCTATCGCGTTTTGCAAGGACTGTGTGGCGGCGGATTGATCGCGACGGGACAAGCGATCATGCGCGACACGTTTCCGGCGAAACAGCTCGGACTGAGTCAGGCGCTCACGTCGCTCGGCGCCGTGGTGGGACCGTCGATCGGACCGACGCTCGGCGGATATTTGACCGACGCGCTCTCATGGAACTGGATCTTCTACGTCAACATCGTTCCCGGCATCATCTCCGCGCTGCTCGTGGCGATGTATCTTCGCGATCCGGCGCGACGCGGACGTCCGTCGGTCGACGGCGTTGGCCTCGGACTGATGGCCATGGGTCTCGGATGCTTGCAGTACGTGCTGGATGAAGGCGAACGCTACGACTGGTTCAACGACCGCAACATCACGATCACGGCCGCGGTCGCCATCATCGGGCTCGCGACGTTTGCGTATTGGGAGTTGCGTGTCGTCAAGAATCCCATCGTCGATCTACGGATTCTGCGGCGCAACCGTACGGTCGCTGCGGGTTGCGCCCTCGCGATGCTGCTTGCGTTCTCACTCTTCGGCGGCGTCATTCTCACCCCGCAATTCCAGCAAGGACTCCTCAATTTCACCGCGACGCTTTCCGGTCTGTCGATTCTGACGCGCGCGCTCGGCATCATGGTGATGACGTTCGTCACGCTGGCTTTACTCAATCGCGCGAAGATACGGCCGCAGATTCTGCTCGGGGCCGGGTTCATCATCGTCGCGATCGCCAACGTTCTCACCGCGCAGGTGCTCACGACCGATAGCGAATTTGTAACGTTCGTCTTTCCGCTCGTACTCGGCGGCATCGGATTCGGCATGCTGTTCGTGCCGCTCGCCGTCTCGGTATTGAGCTCCGTGCAAGGACCGGATACGCAGAAAGCGACCGCGCTTCTCAGTTTGTGTCAGCAACTCGGCGGGTCGGTGGCAACCGCGATTCTCGTCACGCTGCTCGATCGACGCGGCGCGTTCCATCTCGACAATCTTGCGGGAGCGATTACACTTTCGCATCCGGCAGTCCAACGTGCGCTCGCGGCGCACGCGCCGTTGACGAGCGTCGCGGGAGCCGTGAACCAACAAGCGACGGCGCTCGCATTCGCCGATGCGTTTTACGTGCTCGGCGTCGTGACGTTCGTGCTCACGCCGCTTGTGGTTCTGTTACGTCCGCCCAAAGCCGCCGCGCCGCATACGGCGCCCATCGCTGTGGAGTGATTCTGGGGTATAGTTGCGCCATGGAACGCAAACATTCGGACATCGAGCAGATCTTCGAAGACGACGGCAACGAAGAGGCAATCATCGACGCCGACGACACCGGGATGGTCGGAGAAGAGCGCGCGGTCTTCGAGGCCGAGATTATGCAGGCGCTCACGAACGAGGCCGATGAAGGCAGCGAGGAGACTCCCACCTAACGACTTCTCCCGTGAGAACGCACGGGGAAAAATACGAAGAACTTGCGCGTCAACGCGAGCTCGCGCAAGCGCCGGCAGGCGCTGCGGCAGTTGATCGTCAGCACGCACGTGGCAAACGCACCGCACGCGAACGCATCGACGCACTCGTGGACGAGGGGTCGTTCACGGAGCTCGACCAGTTCGTCGTGCACCGGACTAACGCGTTCGGTTTAGAAGAGAAAGAATTTCTCGGCGACGGCGTCATCACTGGACGCGCGACGATCGACGGGCGGCAGGTCTTCCTCTTCTCCCAAGATTTTACGGTGCTGGGCGGGTCGCTTGGCGAAGCGTTTGCTGAAAAGATTTGCAAGGTCATGGATCTCGCGGTGCGGACCGGTTCGCCGATGATCGGTATCAACGACTCCGGCGGCGCCCGCATTCAGGAGGGTGTCGTATCACTCGGAGGATACGCGGAAATCTTCTGGCGGAACGTTCAGGCGAGCGGTGTCATCCCGCAACTGAGCCTCATCGCGGGGCCGTGCGCCGGCGGCGCGGTCTACTCTCCGGCGATTACCGACTTCATTTTGATGACCGAGCAGATATCGCAGATGTTCATCACGGGTCCCGAAATCATCAAGACGGTTACCGGTGAAGACGTGAGCTTCGAGGAGCTCGGGGGCGCGATGACGCACGCGACGAAAAGCGGTGTCGCGCATGTCGTTGCGACCGATGAAGATGACCTGGTCGAATCGACGAAGCTGCTGCTCTCGTACATGCCGCAGAATAATCTGGAGGATGCGCCGCGCTTCGCAAGCGAGGACGATCCGCAACGCAAAACGCCCAAACTCGACGACCTCGTCCCCGATTCGCCGAACAAACCGTACGATATGCACGAAGTCATCGAGAGCGTTCTCGATTTCGGCGACTTCTTCGAGATTCAGCCGCACTACGCGCAGAACATCATCTGCGGCTTCGGACGCGTTGCCGGGCGCAGCATCGGCATCGTTGCGAACCAGCCGAACGTTCTCGCAGGCGTCCTCGACATCAAGTCCTCGATCAAAGCTGCGCGTTTCGTGCGGTTTTGCGATGCGTTCAACATTCCGTTGATCACCTTCGTCGACGTTCCCGGTTTCTTGCCGGGGACGGATCAAGAGTACGGCGGCATCATTCTGCACGGCGCCAAACTGCTCTACGCGTTCGCCGAAGCGACCGTACCGAAAATTACCGTCATCACGCGCAAAGCCTACGGCGGCGCGTACGATGTTATGGCATCGAAACACATTCGCGCGGATATCAATCTCGCGTGGCCCACGGCCGAAATCGCCGTCATGGGTGCCGAAGGAGCGGTGAAGGTAATCAATCGTCGCGAGATCGCCGCTGCCGACGACAAAGACGCGAAGACGAAAGAACTGATCGACGAGTACACCGAGCGGTTTGCCAATCCGTACATTGCCGCGCGACGCGGCTACGTCGACGACGTCATCGAAGCGCATCGCACGCGCGGTGCAATTGCGACCGCGCTCGACATGCTCGAAAACAAGCGTGTCGACCGGCCGAAACGCAAACACGGCAATATCCCACTATAGAAACACCCTGCTGCAAAGCTCGCGCAGCAGGGCGTTGATTGAATGATAGCGGTCTTAGCGCTCGACGGTCACGCGTGACGCGACGAACGTTCCGTTGGAATCGAAGTGTCCCGCGACTTCGACGGTCTGGCCGCGCTCAAAGCCGCTTTCGTTCGTGTAGACCCAGGTGTCACGGCGAGCCGTTGCATGAACGAGGATACGGCCCTGCGCAACCCGATCGATACGCCCGTAGATGATCTTTTCCGCGGCGTACCGGTATTGCGCCGGATACGTCGCCGCGGACGATGAGATCGTCACTTCCTCAGAAATGAAGTCGCGCGATCCTGGCGGTAGACAGCCCCATACGCCGGCATACACACCGGGTCGCAGCCTGATGCCCCCGACGTTGCGCACGTCCTGATCCGGCATGTAAACGTTAACGTCTCCGGCCGGTGCATTAGTGCGAACAGTGAATCCACCGCTTCGAACGGCGATAACCGTTCCGAAAATGCTTTGCGGATGCACGCCGACACAACGCGCGGCAGCATTTGCGGTCTTCGGTGCAAAGCTGGCCGCAAGCAGCGCGGCGCTTAGAAGTGCAACTGTACGTTTCATACCAGAGGAACGTACCCACGCTATAAAAGGTCGCGCAGAACCTCATGGCGCTTGGTCGGTTTCATTTCAAGAATCTGATATTCCGAGACACCTTCGCGCACGAACGGATCCTCTGCGAGGATCGCTTCAACGTCTTCGCGTTGCATGGGCATCGTCACGATGATTCCGCCGGTTCGCGGTACGAACGGTCCCGAAACAAGAAACCGTCCCGCGGCATACTGACGATCGAGAAATTCGCGGTGCGCCGGAAGCCAGAGGTCCACCTCTTCGGGCGGCTTCAGATAGCGCGAGATCAAAAGAAACACAATGCCGTCCTACGCCGAGAAGGGCGGCGCACCTTGCGATGGTATCTAGGCATTCGTGAAGCTGCTTGAAGGAAAGCGCGTCCTGATTACGGGCGTTGCCAATCGCTGGTCGATCTCGACCGGCATCGCGCACAAAATGCACGAGCACGGCGCGTCGCTCGCGTTTACGTATCAGGGTGAACGCGTCAAGGACGAAGTCGAAAAGCTCGCTGCCGAACTCGGCGGCGGCCCGGTCATCGAATGCGACGTCTCGAAAGACGAATCGCTACAAACAATGCGCAACGAGCTCGCATCGTCGTTCGGCCGGATCGACGGACTCGTGCACTCCATCGCCTTCGCCGACAAGAACGACTTGCGCGGTACCGTGTACGACACAACGCGCGGCGGATTCTCGCTCTCGCTCGACGTGTCGGCCTATTCGCTCATCGCGCTCGTGTCGACGCTTCGCGACGACATCAACGACAACGGCTCGATCATGGCGCTGACGTATCTGGGCGCGACCGCGATCGTTCCGAACTACAACTTGATGGGCATTGCGAAAGCGGCGCTCGAGTCGTCGATGCGTTATCTCGCCTACGATCTTGGAAATCGCGGCATCCGTGTCAACGCGATCTCGGCCGGTCCCATCAAAACCGCGAGCATGCGCCAGGTTTCCGGTGCGACGAAAATGCTCGACGTCGTTCCGCAAGTCGCGCCGCTTCGGCGCAACGTTACCGCCGATGACGTCGGCAACACCGCGGTGTACCTCACTTCCGACCTCTCGTCCGCCATCACCGCAGACGTGCACTTCGTCGATGCGGGCTATCATGCGGTGGGCATGATTCCACCCGATTTCACGCTGAAATGAGCGAAGACGAGTTGGCCGCGCTCGTCGTAGCGCTCGAGATCGTCACGCCGGCTCCGGCGGCGCAAACCGAGCAATCGCAGGTGTCACGCTGGAAGCTCGCCGCCCGAATGCCGGAGCTAGGAATGGAAGACTTGCGTGCCCTTCACTAAGATTCTCATCGCCAATCGCGGCGAGATCGCCGTGCGGATTATTCGAACCGCTCGTGAAATGGGCATCGCAACCGTTGCCGTCTATTCCGAAGCCGATCGTGACGCCATGCACGTGCGGATGGCCGACGAGGCGTATCTCGTCGGACCGCCGGCGCCGTCGCAGAGCTATCTCAACATCGACGTAATTCTGAATGTCGCCGCACGCTCCGGAGCGCAAGGGATTCATCCCGGATATGGATTCCTCGCAGAGAACGCGGCGTTTGCGCGCCGTGTCGTGGCGGCCGGTCTCGTGTGGATCGGACCGCACGCCGATGCAATCGACGCAATGGGTGACAAGCTGCGCGCGCGCCAAGCGATGCAACAAGCGAACGTCCCATTTGTGCCCGGCGGCACGGAAGCGATTCCCGACGTTGCGGGCGCGAAGCGCGCGGCGGAACAATTCGGTTTACCACTCGCGCTCAAAGCGTCGGGCGGCGGCGGCGGCAAAGGCTTGAAAATTGCACGGACGCTGGACGAGATCGAATCCGCGTTTACGACCGCACAGCGCGAAGCGGAGGCCTATTTCAAGAATGGCACGATCTACGCCGAACGGTACCTTGAGAATCCCAAACACGTCGAGTTGCAGATTCTCGCCGACAAGCACGGCACTGTGGTGCACGTCGGCGAACGCGACTGTTCGCTCCAGCGCCGTCACCAAAAACTGTGGGAAGAAACGCCGGCACAAATTCCATTGAAAGTACGGCGCGCGATGCGCGAAGCTGGCGTGCGCGCCGCGCAAGCGATCGGCTACGACTCCGTCGGAACGATCGAATGCCTCGTTTCGGGCGACGAGTTTTTCTTTCTCGAGATGAACACGCGCATTCAAGTCGAGCATACGGTGAGCGAAATGATCTCCGGCATCGATTTGGTGCGCGAACAAATACGCGTTGCGGGCGGCGAGAAGCTCGGCTTCGCGCAAGAGGACATCACGTTGCGCGGTTTCGCGATCGAAGGCCGCGTAAACGCCGAAGATCCCGCGGCGAATTTCCGTCCCGCTCCCGGCACGATCACGTCGTATCGCGAGCCGGGTGGTCTCGGCGTTCGCGTCGACAGCGCCGCGTACCCCGGCTATACGATCTCGCCCGACTACGACTCAATGATTGCAAAATTGATCGTCTGGGCGCCGACGCGCGGACAGGCGATTGCGCGACTGCGGCGCGCGATCGACGAATATGTCATCGAAGGCGTCCCTACGACGCTTCCGCTGCTTCGCGCGCTCTGCGACTACCCGCCGGTCCTCGACGCGACCTACGGCACGGCCACGCTCGAGCCGTTTGCCGCCACGCATTTTGCAGGCAAGACGAACGGCGAAGTTCACGCAGCGCCGGCGGAACAACCGGAAGCGCCGCCGGTGATTCGCGTCGAGATCAATGACCGGATGTATCGCGTGCGTCTGCTCGACGTACCGAACGGACGTACCGCGGCAGCATCATCGTCTACGGTCGCAAAGGGCGCGCCGCGTCGCGCGGCCTCGAAGAAAGCCTCGGCAGCATCGCACGGTGACGACATCATCTCGCCGATGCACGGCGTCGTGGTCGAAATCAAAGTGAAGCCCGGCGACGCCATCGAGGAGCGCCAAGTCGTAGCCGTGGTCGAAGCGATGAAGATGATGAATGAAATTCGCGCGCACCGCGCGGGAACCGTCGCAGCGGTGCATGCAAAAGCCGGCGCAACGGTCGAAGCCAATTCTCGACTTGTTTCACTAGCGTAACGGCCACACGGACGGCAATGCTAGAGTAGTGGAACGTTCGGTGCCGCCTCGCGCGGCACCACGCCCGTCAATCGTGGATCGTCGCACACTTCGACTTGCCGCTTGAACGACACGAAGCCCGAACGAACGTAGAAATCGACGGCGCTCGGATGATCGAGCGTACACGTGTGCACCCACAGCCGGCGGATCGGGTGCGACCACGCGAGATCGAGCGTTCGATTCATCAGCCAACGACCGGTGCCGGTACCGATCATCTTCTCGGTCAGCGCGAAATACGTGATCTCCGCCTCGTCCGCCGTCCGGAAGTCGAGTTCCAACATTCCCTCCGCGATGCCGTCGACATCGACGGCGTAGACCTCGACATTCGAGTCATGTACGATGGCGTGCAACTCATCATCGGTCATCACGAGACGCGAATACCACAAGTAGTCATCGCCGATTTTGTGAAAGAGCGCGCGATACTCATCGAGCTGCGGGTGCACCATACGGCGCAACGTTGCTTTGACGGGCGGCTCGGGCCGGCGCGGCGGCTTGGCAAACATTTCCAAGTGCGTAACAACGTTTGCCAACTTACCGGGCGCCAAGTCCAAATAGCCGTCTGATAGGATCATGCGCCGTACTCCGTGGTGGATGAAGGCCCTCCTGCCACGAATCGTTCTCCTATGGCACGGGAGTTCAATAGCAGCGGTGTCCCGCTGGAGGCCAAGTACGATCGCGTCGAGGGAACGCCTCACGACCTCGGCGAGCCGGGCTCGTTTCCGTTCGCGCGCGGTATTCGTCGCGATATGTATCGCGGGCGGCTCTGGACGATGCGCCAGTATGCCGGTTTTGCGACCGCAGCCGAATCGAATGCTCGCTACCGCTATCTATTGAAGCGCGGTACGACGGGACTCTCGGTCGCCTTCGATCTTCCGACGCAGCTCGGGCACGACTCGGATGCGCCGATCGCTCGCGGTGAAGTCGGGAAAGTCGGCGTTGCGATCGATTCCGTTGCCGACATCGAGATGCTCTTCGACCGAATTCCGCTCGATGAAGTGACCGTCTCGATGACAATCAACTCGCCGGCATCGATCTTGCTTGCGATGGTCCTCGCCGTCGCGCGCCGCCGCGGCATCCCGTTCGACAAACTCGGCGGAACCGTGCAAAACGACGTGCTCAAAGAATATGTCGCGCGCGGCACCTACATCTATCCGCCGGAGCCGTCGATGCGTCTCGTCACCGACGTGATGGCGTATTGTGCGCAGAACGTGCCGCAGTGGAATACGATTTCGATCTCGGGATATCATATTCGCGAAGCGGGATCGACGGCCGTCGAAGAAATTGCGTTCACGCTCTCCAATGCGAAAGCGTATTTGCACGCTGCGCGCAATGCCGGAATCGATCTCGATGCGGTCGCTCCGCGCATCTCCTTCTTCTGGAACGCGCACAACGATTTCTTCGAAGAGGTCGCCAAATTCCGCGCCGCGCGCTTCCTTTGGTCGCACATTACGCGCGATGAATTCGGATGCAAGGATCCGCGTTCGCAGATGCTGCGCTTCCACGCGCAAACGGCCGGCTCGACGCTTACGGCGCAAGAACCCGACAATAACGTCGTCCGCGTGACGCTTCAGGCGCTCGCCGCCGTCCTCGGCGGAACGCAGTCGCTGCATACGAACGGAAAGGATGAGGCGCTTGCGCTCCCGACCGCCGATAGTGCAAAACTGGCACTGCGCACGCAGCAGATCATCGGGTACGAGTCGGGTGTGGCCGACGTCGTCGATCCGCTTGCAGGTTCCTATTACGTTGAATCTCTCACGAATGAATTGATCGAGCGCGCGCGCGCGCTGATTGCCGAAGTCGACGACATGGGCGGAAGCATTCCGGCCATCGAGTCCGGCTGGATGCAAAGCCGCATCGCCGATTCCGCCTATCAGGCGCAACAAGAGATCGAACGCGGCGAAGCGGTCGTCGTCGGCGTGAACAAATTTTCCGAAGGTGACGGCGAGGTCAAGATCCCTCTGCAGCGCATCGAGGAGCGCATCGAACGCGAACAAATCGATCGCCTCCAGCGGTTCCGCGCGCAGCGTGACAACGCGCTCGTCGCTGTCCGCTTGGACGACGTTCGCGCCGCTGCAGCGGGTCGCGACAATCTCATGCCGCATTTCATCGAGGCGGTCGACGCCGGTGCGACGCTCGGCGAAATCTGCAACGTGCTCCGGGATGTCTTCGGCGTGTACCGCGCCAAGGAGGTCGTCGCGTGAAGATCGACCACATCGCAATCGTCGTCAAAGATTTGGACGCGTCGCTCAAACTCTACACCGAAACGCTCGGATTCTTTCCCGTCTATCGCGAGACGATCGAAGATCAAGGCGTCGAAGCGGTGGGATTGCAGGCCGGCGATTCGATCATCGAATTGCTGCGTCCGCTCCACGAAGAGTCACCCATTGCCAAGTACCGCGGCGATGCCGAGACGAAGTTGCACCACACGGCATATCGCGTGGACGACATCGAGGCGAAGCTCGCGGAACTCAAAGCCAAAGGCGTGCGCCTCATCGACGAACGCCCGCGCAAAGGCGCTCACGGCAATCGCATCGCCTTCCTCCATCCCAAATCGACGCAAGGCGTGTTGATCGAATTGTGTGAACCGGGGTAAAACCCGTGGGAGATGGACCGTCCCGCGCTGATTTTCGACCTCGACGGAACGCTGGTTGATTCCGTTTACGAACACGTCGCTGCCTGGCACATCGCATTTGTGTCGCATGACGTCACGATTCCGGCGTTCGAGTATCACAAACGCATCGGGATGACCGGTTCGATGCTCGTGCGCGCGATCTCGGACGCCTTCGATTTGAACCTCTCCGAAGATAGGAGATCGGCGATCGAAAAAACGCAAACCGTCGAGTACCATAAGCGCATCGATACGGCGACCGCGGTGCCGGGCGTACATCTTTTATGGGAAACACTTGCGGCGAGCAAGACGCCGTGGGCAATTGCAACAAGTGCGAATCCCGGCGACGCGGCAACGCTCTTGAAGATCATCGATGCACCGCGCGACGCCGTCGTTGTCACCAAAAAGGACGAGACGGAATCGAAGCCTTCGCCGGAGCCGTTTGCGAAAGCCGCGGAAAAGCTCGGCGTGGAATTGCGCCATTCGATCGTTATCGGGGATGCGGTCTGGGACATGCTCTCGTCGCGACGCGCCGGAGCGCTCGGCGTGGCCGTCCTGACCGGCGGCTACGGTCGCGAAGAGCTAGCCGCAGCGGGCGCATATCGCATCTATGAAAACGCCGGCGAGCTGGCGCGGCGATTCACCGAACTCGGCCTGTAGCAGCTGGTGCTTTCGGCACGGTAGCCGCACCACCAGCAAGGCATCTTGCCGGTATGTTCGAATCCGCGTGCCGTAATGATACATCGGACCGCTGCCGGCCTTGCTGCGTTTCTGCTTTGCTGCGCGCCGGCCGCTGCGGACGAGACCTCGATCGGGATCACCGCGAACGCAACGACGGGAAGCCACGTGGAATCGATGCGCGCGTCGTCGATTCCGATGCTGCCGTTGCCAATGGTGGAGATCGATCACGTTCACCGGCAGTACGAACTGCATCTCGAAGGTGTACCAGCCCTTGGGCCCGTTGCACTCGCACAATCCGACCCGTACGGCGAGTCGCTCGCGCCGAGCGTCAGCTATCTGAACGCGGAACTGCTGTACCGCTCGAATCTGGAGCCAATCGACGTCGGCATCGGCGAGACGGTTCTCAATCAGCAAACGGTGGACCGAACACCGTTTCTTCCGAACGTCACCCGCATTCACTACTCGCGCATCGCCGGTATGCGAGTCATTGCGCGCGGTCATCTGTACGCCGACGTGCGCCGCCGCGTCGATCTTTCGCTCGCGGTCAATCCGGCGATGCATGGACTGGAAGACGGCCGGTATGCCGAGGACGCCTCACTCTTCGACGGATCGCTACGGTGGACGTCGCAGCACAGCCGCTACGATATCGTTTACGGCTTGCGTTACCTCAATTACACCGCTGCGTACAGTTCCGATCATTCGCTCGGCGATCGCAATCATTTGCTCATGCCGTTCGTCGGCCTCTTCTTGCATAGCGGTCATCAGTCCACGTCGCCGGCGATCGCAAACGACCCGCCGGCGCCGCCGCCGTCTCCGCCGCATGATAAAGCCGGCATCGGCGTCTTGTTACTCGGCTCGAACGGAAGCCGGACCTATACGGATGCGCCGAGCCAAACGCCGCTGAACTTCGTCTTGATTCCAGACATTCACGCCAGTTACGTTGCCGGTCGCTGTGAGCTGCGAGGCGAAGGAATCTTGCCGAACGCGAATGCGAATCCGTTCGGTCCCTCGCAAGACCGGTGGAGCTACGTGTCGTTCGGAGCGTTGACGCAGGTCGGTAACAGTGCGCTCTCTCTCGGGCTCGGTGAAACGGCCACGAATCTTGCGCTCCTCAATCTGCCGCCGGATACCCGCTCCACATCGCGGACAGCGGCCGTCGACATGCTGGCGCGTTTCAGCTTTGCACGGACGACGCAGAGCGAGATGTACGCGTTTCTCCGCATGGAACCGTACGTGCACGTTACAAACCACGAAAGTTTAGTGTATCGCGGCGATCTCCAGCAATTTACCTCATACACCCATAGCGCTCGCGTCGACGCAACGCTTGGGCGCAAGATGTATATCGCGCGTTACACCCTGACCTACGGCCTCCGCTACATCAACCAGACAACCAACGATTACAATATGGGACCCGACGGCGTCTATCTCACGAGAAGCACGTCGCTGATGCCGTTTGCCGGCGTCGACCTTCGCTTCTAGGGAAGGTTCGGCGCGAGACTCACGTCGAGTTGCGTTTCAAACGTCCGGTCCCACGGGAGCGTGATGTTCATAGCCGCGATGTGGAGATTCGGGTAGAGCTGTTGCAGCGTTTGCTGCGCGTCGTTCCATAACAGGTCGCGGTCGCGCGCGCCGGTCTGCGCTGCAACATTGGGAAGCAAATATGTGTGATCGTCAACGTCTTGGCCGCCGAGCCAGGCGTTCAGATCCGGACGCACCTTGACGTGAAAATCGACGTCGTCGACGAAACGCATGAACGTGAACGTCTGATGAGCAAGGCGGTCGTAGCGTGTGCGCGCGGCGTCCCGCATTGGCGGCAATTGCTTCCGCTAACGCGGTCCCGATGGTGTTCGCCGCCGTATTCCACGACGAATACGCATCGAGTTTCGAGGCAAGACCGCTCCGAAGTAATTGCTGCGCGAACGCGCCTTGCTCGTCGTAACTCTTCTCGAAGCTCAGGTCGGTGAATGCGATCGACATGCCTGCATCGGCCCGTTCTTTCAGATTCGCGACCAGTTGCGCATCGAGCGCGTCGCCGGTCGACGGCACGCGAACGTAAAGCACGAAATCGGGATGATCGTCGTCGCGGACGCCGCCGCACAAGGCGATAAGGTTTTGGATCGTGACCCCGATCGGCGCGAATTCCAGCGGGTCTTGGTATGTCGCGCCGTCAGGCCGCGAATACAAGACGGCAATGTGCGGCGTCCAATGGATCGCGCGCGCAACGCCTTGCGCGACGAGCGCCATGCCGAGTTCGTCGGCGCCCGGTTGGATCGAGACGCGCGGGCCGGTCTGTACTTGCTGCGCGTACGCTTCCAACGCCGCGAGTTCCGGCACGTGCAGTCCGTACGCTTTCGCGTCGTCCTGTCCGAGGACCAGACGGTCGATCGTGCCGCTCGCCGTCATACCGATCAGCAGATGATCGACGGCATAGTTGCGCGCGCGCGCCTGCAGATAGCCGTTGAGCGTCGTTGCCCCGATCTTCTGGGCGAGGACTTGCGCGCGAGCCGCCTCTTCCGGGGACGGCGGATCGTGCAGATTTGCGTACTCTTGTAGGTACTCCCACACGGGATAGGCAGCAAAGAATGACGCAGCATCGCCGACCGCCGGCACGCCGGTCGGCGCCAAACGCATAACGGTGCCGAACGTGCCGATCCATGCACGCGGCGAACGTTGACGCAACATGTTGAGTTCGCGCAAACGAAAATACGCATCATCGTAGGTAACGCCGGGAACCCGCGAGGCGACTAGTCCGCCGTACGCCAGCATGTCGCTCGAAAGCACGTAGCGATCCGTGCGCGGCGCATCAGCGTTCAGCCACCGAACGATCGCATCGGGTTGTCCGAAACGCAGATAGCGCCCGAGTAAGGAACGCGGCGGCGCGACGATGGGTTGACCCGCGATGCGTCCGAGCATGAGCGGAAGCTGGTACGTCACCGGCCGGTCGTCGAGCGGCACGAATACAATCGCAAGTGCGAGCAGGAATGCGATCATAAAAGGTTGCGCAGAAATCCTCGTTCGCGTTCGAGCAACGATGCTGCCGTCTGCGCATCAACGCCACGCTGCGACATCACGACTGCGATCTTCACGCTCCCGCCCGCTTCCTCCAGGGCACGACGGGCTTCATCGCCGGAAACGTTCGCAAGCGTTTGCACGAGCCGTGATGCACGCGCATGCAGCTTCGCATTCGTCGCAACGACATCGACCATTAAATTTTCGTGCACTTTTCCGAGCCGCACCATAACGGCCGTCGAGATCGTGTTGAGCGCGAGTTTTTGCGACGTACCGGCTTTCAGGCGGGTGGATCCGGTTAACACCTCCGGTCCGGTATTGAGAAAGATCTTCACTTCTGCAACCTCGCCTAGCCGCGACGGATCGCTATTCGTGATCGCAGCCGTGAACGCGCCGGCTGAGCGCGCCCGTGCGATCGCGCGCGCAACGTATGCAGCGCCGCCGCTTGCCGAAATACCGATGACGGCGTCGTCGGCATAGACGTGACCGGCGATTTCGCGCTCGCCCGCGTCTCCGTCGTCCTCTGCGCCTTCGACCGGTGTCCGCAGCGCGCGATCGCCTCCCGCAATGTGCGCGCAAACGAGTTTCGGCGGCGTTCCGAACGTCGGCGGCATCTCGGATGCGTCGAGAACGCCGAGCCGTCCGCTCGTCCCCGCGCCGATATAGTGCAAACGGCCGCCGTTCGCAAGCCGATCGGTCACCGCATCGACAACGCGCGCGATTGCATCGCTCGCCTCGTGAACCGCATCAAATGCCGTGCGCTGATCCGCACCGATCGCGCGTACGAGATCGACGGTCGACAAGGTGTCGAGTCCGCGTAACGCCTCATTGCGCCGCTCGGTTTGTGGGAGTTCGCTCTCCATCGCCCCTAAATCATCGCTCGCGCGAGTGCGAGCGCGCCGTATTCCGGAGCGGGCGGGTTCTTCACTGAGTGAAACGACGGATACTCGTTGACGACGCGCGTTTCGAGCAGATAGGTAAGCAAAGAATTTTGCGCGAGTAATCCGCCTGCGAGCACGACGGGAATGTCGTGTTGCGCAAGGCCCGACAAACGAACGACGGCCTTCAATTGGTCTGAAAGTTCGAGCGCCGCCGCTTGCACGATTTTCGTTGCGTCGCGTTCGCCGTCCGATGCGCAGCCGATGACGACGGGAGCGAGCGATGCGAGTTTGCGGACCGGATCGCGGTCGGCGTAGATCGCATGCATCACATCTTCTGCATCTTCGCTGTCGACAACGCTCTCGATCGCCTCGATAAATCCGTCACGGCGCGCGCGTCCGTCGTACACGCGCAGCAACAATCGCACCGCCGCCGCTCCGATTGCCGCACCGGAGCCCTCGTCGCCGAGCAAAAAGCCGTGCCCACCCGCGCGGTACGTTTTCTCGCCGGCGATCGCATACGCAATCGAACCCGTACCGGAGATGATGACGATGCCGTCGCCTTCCGGAACGGCCGCGCGCAAAGCGATCTTCGCATCGTCGCACACACGCACACGCGCTCCCGCGACGCGCGTACGCAACGCGCTTTCCAACGCCGAAGCAACCTCGTCGTATCCCGCACCGGCGGCCCCGACGACCATCGCATCGACCGGCGCACCTTGCGTCGCGCTCGCAACCACGCGCGCGATCGTCGTTGCCGCATCTTCAACGCCGGCGCGCCGCACGTTGGCCGCATCGCCTTCGAACGCGCCGCCCGCGACGCCGTCGCGTTCGACGATCACGCTCGTCGACGAACCTCCGGCATCAACGCCTACGACGATAGACACTCGGTTTCAACCTCCGCAAGAACTTCATGCAGCGCACGCGGTGCGATCGCTCCGAGCGGAACGGCATGGGCCGCGCCCGTCACGCGAGGCACGTTTGCCGGCCGTTCGCGCAATGTCTCGTATCCGAGCACCGCGAAAGCGATGGCTTCCTTCGCATCGACCGGAATTCCGGCAACGTCGGTCGGATCCAGGAGTGCGCCGGGCAGCATCGACGCGACAGCGCGCACGAGCGAGGGATTGCGCGCTCCGCCGCCGCTGCAGAGAACATGAGATTCAGCGAGCCGGACGTCGCGAACGGCACGAGCAATGGCGCGCGCCGTGACCGCCGTCAACGTCGCGGCGCCGTCTTCGAGCGAGAGGCGCTCGAGTGCCTTGGCATGCTGCGCCAGGAAGTGATCGCCAAAGCGCTCGCGTCCCGTCGATTTCGGGGGCGCCGTCGAAAAGTACGGATCGGCAAGCATGGCGTCCAGCAAAACGGTGTCCGGCGTGCCGTTCGCCGCGAAAATGCCGTCTTCGTCCATCCAGATCTCGCCGCCGGTACGTTGACGGACGAACGCGTCGATGAGCATCACACCCGGCCCGCAATCAAACGCGATGACGTCGTGCATCTCGACGCCGCGCGGGAGCGCGGTGAGGTTCGCGATTCCGCCGATATTGAGCGCGACGCGATCCTCGGCGTCGTCAGCCAGCAAGAGCGCATCGACATACGGCACGAGCGGCGCGCCGTGACCTCCCGCCGCGCAGTCGGCACTACGAAAATCGTAGATGACCGTCGCGTTGAGCGATTCACGCAGCACGAACGGATCGCCGAGTTGCAGCGTGATGTGACGCGTTCCGTCGTGATAAACGGTTTGGCCGTGCGATGCGACGTAACCGACCGACAAAGCGCCGCCAACGACGCGAGCCGCACGCGCGAGCGCGACACCGAGCGCGCGATGCAACTGTGTGACGTGCTCGGCGGTGACCGCATTCGGCGGCAATGCCTGCCGCAGCGAACTCATCACGTCCTCATCGAACGGAACGGTCGCGAACTGCAGCAATTCGATTGCGTACGAATGCCCGCGAGGCGCGATACGAATGAGCGCCGCATCGATTCCATCAAGCGACGTTCCGCTCATCAAGCCAATCGCGAGCATTTAGCTAACGGCTTCGACCAGCGCTTCAAAAAACGCCGCTCGAAGCGGGCGGGAGTCGGATCGGCCGAAATAGACGCTGTTCGTCAGCAGCACGCCGGTGGCGTCGCGCTGTGGATCGGCCCACACGCACGTGCCCGTGAATCCGGTGTGACCGAACGTGTCCCGCGACATCAATCGCCCGCACGAATTCTCGTCGTTGGTCTTCAGCGCCCAGCCGAGCCCGCGCCGCAGCACGGGATCGTACGCGGCTTCTTGCACGGCCTCACATGCGAGCTCCGTGGGAAGCAGTGCTTGTTCCCGTCCGGTGAGTGCGGCGAGATACGCTTCAGCGAGGGCGGCAACGTCGGCCGCCGTTCCGAACATGCCGGCATGTCCCGCGACGCCGTTCATAAGATGGGCCTTTTCGTCGTGAACGGTACCTTGGACGCGACCGCGCCACGCGTCCATTTCCGTCGCAGGAATCGCAAGCCGTTCCCGCTCCGCCGGCACGAATCGCATACCTGACACGCCGAATCGCTGCGATACCAGCGCCGCGAGCGACGTGCCCGACACACGCTCGAGCAGTACGCCGAGCGCAATCAAGCCGAGATCGCTGTAAATGACGCGTTCGCCGGGAGTAGCGACGAGCGCGCGCGTCAGCGCCGCGTGCTGCACGTTCGTATCGAGAAGCGTGCGGTAGTCGGCGCCGGAGTTCATCCCCGACGTGTGCGCGAGAAGCATGCGCAACGTGATCGGCTCGTGATCCGTACCGCGCCATTCCGGCATCCACTCGACCAGCGGCGCATCAAACTCGATGCGTCCGTCCGCAACGAGCGTGAGGGCGAGCGTCGTCACGAAGAGTTTCGTAATCGACGCGAGATCGAATCGCGTATCGACGTACACCGGACGCGCGAATTCATCATCTCTCGTCGTTCCGTACGCTTCCTCGAAGACGAGTTCTCCGCGGTGCTCGATGCGCGCGACTGCGCCGGTAAACAAATTGCCCGTTGCTTTGCGCAGCAGGCCGTCGATGGGCGAAAACTTAGACGCGAGCAAAATCAACCGGAAGCACTCCTGTGGCGACACCATCACCGAAGATCACATCGGCAAGACCGCCAAGGCTTACCGCATTATCGCCGTACGCTGCAAACAGATGCTGCGCCTGCGGAACGAGTTCGCAATCATAGGGCTCGCGCATCGAAACGACGAGCGCGTCGGGAAAGCGTTCGAGAATCGCCGCTACTGCGTGTGCTTGCGCCGGAATGAGGTGGGCGCGGCGCATTAGGACGATCGGACGGCGCCGCGACTGCGCAACCGCGTCAATGAGCGCCCGGACGTCGGCTTCGCTTGGATCCAGCGGCGCAAAACGTTCCTGTAATGACGGAGCCTGCGATGCAAGCGACGTGCCCGCGCCGAGCGTTCCCTGTGCACCTTCGGTCGTCGTCCCGGAAAATGAAACGACGATGGAGGCCGTCGGATCGGCATGCGCGACGCCGCGAATGCGCGTTACTGCACGACGGGCGATTTCGCGACCGATGCCTGGGTGCGGCGCAGGCGCATCGAGCGCAATCGGCGGCGCCGCTGCGCGGCGCAACTGCATGACGCGTTCGAACGCCTCGTTCAAACGCTCGTAAGGAATCCGTCCCGCTTCCACTTCCGACGCAAGATGCTGCGCGGCCGCTTCCGCCAACTCCAGATCGTGACTGACGATCGCGCAATCGGCGCCCGCGGCAATCGCCGCCGCGACACCGTTCACGGTCCCAATGCCGTTTGCGATCGCGTTCATCTGCATGCAATCCGTGAAACAGACACCATCGTACCGCCATTCTTCTCGTAAGAGACCGGTCAACAGTCGCGGCGAGAGCGTTGCGGGACCCGAGTCGTCGAACGCCGCGGCAACCACGTGCGCCGCCATGATCGACGCGGCTTCGGGTGCGAGCGCAGAAAAAGGTGCGAGGTCGCGATCGCGCACCGTTGCTGCGCGGGCATGAATGACCGGCAGATCGAGGTGCGAGTCCACCGACGTGTCGCCGTGCCCTGGAAAGTGTTTGAGCGTCGCGGCGACGCCGCCGCGTTGAAGACCGCGCATGAACGCGCCCGCCATTTCGATGACGAGCGACGGCGATTCTCCGAATGCGCGCGCGCCGATCACCGCGTTCATCGGATCGAGCGCGAGGTCGACGTCGGGCGCGAAATCGTGGCCAAGCCCGGCGCGACGCAAATCGAAGGCCAATTGTTCACCGGCGCGCAGCGCGAGCGACGGATCGCGGGTCGCTCCGAGCGCCATCATCGCCGGTAATTCTTCGATTCCCTCGCGAATGCGCGCAACACGTCCGCCTTCTTGATCGATCGAGAGCAACGGCGCAGGATCGTCGAACGTACGCAACACGTCGGTGAGCGCTCGCACTTGCGCGACTGATTCCACGTTCCGTGCGAACAGAATGAATCCGGCGAACGGACTCCGCCGAAGGCGCGCGATCTCCGGATCGCCGAGCGACGTTGCATCGAAGCCGGTGACGATGACGCCCGCAGCGAGGCGTAAGAGAGCGCTCACGAAGCCGCCGTATCGTAGCGACACAGATCGTTCGATGCGACGGCGACACCGGCTTCGCTTCCGATGCCGGGCGCTTCTGCTGATGCTGTGCGTACCATGACGAGGCCGTGCGGCGTCTGCACGTGCACGTAGACGTCGGCGCCGGTTCGTTCGATGCGCTGAACGCGTCCGCGCAGCGCCGCCCCGTCAGATGTGAGGGCGGCGCGCTCGGGACGAAATCCGGCGAGTCCACCGTCCCAACCGAATGCGGCGCCGGGAAGGAGATTCATCGGACGCGCGCCGAGAAATGCCGCTGCGCGAACCGTCGCCGGACGATCGTACACGCGCTGCGGGTCGCCGGAATCTTCGATATGTCCGTTCATCATCACGACGAGGTCGTCTGCGACCGCCATTGCATCGGTATGATCGTGCGTAACAAAGACAATCGGCCCTGCAAACCGCTCCCGAACATGGACGATTTCGTCGCGCACGCGCACGCGAAGATCGGGATCGAGCGGCGCGAGCGGTTCATCGAGTAAGAGCACCGCGGGATCGGAGAGCACTGCTCGAGCAATCGAGACGCGCTGACGCTCTCCCGTCGAAAGCTGTTCCGGATACTTCTCGAGATGGGCATGCACGTCGAGCGCGCGCGCAACATCCTCGACCCGATCGCCCCGATCGCGCGCACGAAGAACGAAGCGGAGATTGTCGCGAACGGTCATCGTTCGCGCAAGCGCATCGGAAGCAAACACCATGGCCGCGCGGCGCTCTTGCGGCGGCTTCGTCACGACGGAACGCCCGTTGATTGCGATTTCGCCGCGCGCGATCCGAACGAGCCCGCAGACGGCGCGCAACATCGTGCTCTTTCCCGCGCCGGAGGGACCGACGACCGAAAGCGTACGCCCCGGCGGAACGTGGAACGTCACATCCGTTACGGCGGGAGCACTGGCACGCGTATACTGCACGACGAGGCCGCGAACGTCGAGCCCGTCGTTTTGCCCCACCGTTATTTCAGACGAATCGATTGCGCGACGAGACGTCCGTCGATTTCGTACACCGAAATATCGACGTTTTGACCGCGCCGCAAATCGGAGAGACCGGCATAGCTCGGACCTCCGTAAATCGATGTGCTCGGAACGACCGCAACCATTGTCGTATGGCCACCGGAACGCACGACGAGCGTTCCCGACGCATAATCGATCGACTCGATCACGCCGTGCACGCGAGCGGCGGGCCGCGACGGACTGCCGGATTCGAGCGACCGGTAGAGGTTATTCGACGGCGATTGCGGCGGGTCGGCGGCAGCACGAAGCGGCAGCAAAGAAACGCAGCCGAGGATGATGGCGAGAAAAAGCTTCGTGGTCATGGTCATCAGGGGAACGCACCCGTTCATGGTTCCGTTCCGGCAGGGCGGGCGCGGCTCCTCGGAACCCGCCGGATTAAGCGAGCGATCTCATGTAGGTGTCACGCGCCGCCGCATCGTTGCCCGACCGCACCCGCTCGGTAAGGTCGCGCAACGCGACCACGCTCTCGTCGTCCGCCTTCTTCCCGGCTAAGACCAAGCGCAGCGCCACCAGCGTCAGGTCGGGCGTCCGCGCGCCCAACATGCGCATTCCTTCGTAGAAGGGCTGCGCCGCGGGCGCGCTGCTGCGGTCTGCAAGGAGCGCTTTGACGACGTCGGCTTTTGCGGGCTGCGCTTCAAGAAGATAGCGGTCGAGCAACTCGAATTCCATGCCATGGTCTTCGCCGCGCGGCTTGCGCTGCTCTTCGCCGTCCTGAGCTCGACGGTAGCGGCGGCACGCCCCGACGATGTTGGAGCGCTCCTCGACCGCATGCGCGGGCGCAGCGGACCGGTGTGGCGAACGCATCTTACCTCGGCGTCACACCTTACGCTCCAACACGAAACGAGTGAGGTGCACAGCGAGTCGCTCGGCATGCGTTTTGCGACCTACCAGTGCGCGTCGAACTTGTGCGCCGGCACGTATTTCGACGGTGAAAAGGTGTACTCGCTCAATATCAACGGCACGCGCCTGCCGCAGTCCGATACGAACGACTCCTATCTTCGTGGCGAACGAACCATCGCGTCGCTCGACTTCCTCGCTCCCGATTTCATCGACAACGGCGGCTATGTCCGCGACGCCGGTTCGCAGACAATCGACGACGTGCACTATCGCGTGCTCGTCGTGAGCAACGGCGACGCGACGCCGATGCGCGTCTTCGTCGACACGAAGACCGCGCTCGTGCATTACATCCAAGATGTCGACGGCGACGCGACGCTCGAATATCGCGATTACCGCCCGGTCGACGGACTCACTCTTCCGTTTCTCGTCTTGCGTAACGGGGAAGTCGTCGAGCGGTACGACGCGCGGGATACGACGAAGGACGATTTCGCAACGCCGCACGGACCAATGCCGATGTTTCATGGCGCACCCGTCGCCGTGCAGAGCGATCCCGACCGCTCGATTCCAATCTTTCCATGCAGCCTCGGCGGCGTCGCGACGACGTGTCTGCTCGATACCGGCAACTCAGGCCTCTCGATAAGTGCGGACCTCGCGCAGCAACTCCACGCGCCGACGGTCGGTTCGTTCGACGTTCGCGGGTTAGGGAATTACTCGACGCAGGTCGTGCGCGCGACGGATTTGCGCGTCGGCAATGCAACGTACGGACCGGCGAATTACGTCGTGCTGCGCGACATTCACCACTTCGGATATGATGTTGTACTCGGAGCGGACGTTCTTGCATCTACGACGATTGGACTCGATCCGATCCATCACACGATTACGTTCGACGCGCCGATTCCGCCGGGCGGTACGTCGGTCCCGGTCATCTTCCAGAACTTCGTTCCGGTGCTCACCGTTCAACTTGGAAATCTCGGAACGCAACTCGCGCTCGATACCGGGGACGAGTCGAACATCAATCTCGCCTACGATTACTATCAAGCGCATCCCGAGCTGTTTTCCGCGAAGGAGCAGCAACGGGTCACCGGCGTCGGCGGCTCGAGCGTCGAGTTGATGGGAACGATTCCCGAGGTTCGTGTCGGCGATCTCTCGATGGGCGAACAGCGCATCGGCGCAACGCAGCTCTTGCACGGCACGGCCTTCGGACACCTCGGCGCGGCCTTCCTCGAGCACTTCAACGTCGTCATCGACTATGCGGCGGGACAAGTGCATTTCGTCCCGACACCACAACCCTAAACACTCGTTCGCATGGATGCGATCCACTCGGTGACTGTGCCTTCAACGACGTCCGGGCGATCGCGATGCGGCGCATGGCCGCAGCGGGCGAGCACGAGACGGTCGGTCGTTCCACCGCTGCTGCGCGCGAGCAGATCGAGTTGCGCGAGCGTTCCGTATTCGTCGTCGGCGCCTTGAATGGCAAACGCCGGCGCAACGATCGAGGACATCATCTCGACGATCGACCACGAGCGAAAGGCCGGCGAGAGCCAAATGTCGTTCCATCCGTAAAACGTCGCGTCGGCGTTGGTATGGTAGCGCGCCATTTTCTCACGCAGGTTCGTGCTCCGATAGGTTTCACCGATCGCCGCGATGCTCGTGACGCTGATGTCTTCGACGAGGAGATGCGGCGCCTCGAGAACGAGCGCGCGAACGTTCTCGGGAAACGCCGCCGCGTAGATGAGGGCAATCGATGCGCCGTCGCTATGGCCGAAGAGAATCGGGCGTTCGACGTGCAGTTCATTCAAAAGTTCGGGGAGCGCGATCAGCGCTTCGTCGTGCATGTAGCCGACGGCTCTCGGCTCGTGCAACACCTCGGAAAACCCGTTTCCGTATCGCGAATATACGACCGTACCGTAACCGGTTCGCTGGGCTATCCGTTCCGGAAAATCGCGCCAGAGCGCAATCGATCCCAAACCTTCATGCAAAAACACGATCGTCGGCGCGTCATGACGAAGCGCCGGCGTGCTTACTACGTCGATCGTTCGTCCTGCGAGCCGCGCTAGCGGTATCACTCAACGGTCGTTGATGCCGGCTTCGTCTACGCTTGGAACGGGTTGCTCTTGTGTCTCGGGTTCCGTCGGACGGCCCGCAGCCTTCCACGCGTCGATGCCGCCGTCGATCTCTTCCACGTCCTGGTACCCGTAGTCGAACAACTTCTTTGCGACGGCTTCTGCAACGCGTTCATCGTCGGTGTAAATCGCGATCGTGCGTTCTTTCGGTAGCGGCAACACGAGCGGCTCCGCTTTCAAGAGCGCTTGCGCATCGTACCGGAGCGCGCCGCGAATTTGTTCGCCGTGGCGGTGTTTACGCAGATCGAGAATCGGCGTTTCGTCATGAATCGCGGGTACTGGTGCTTTTCTCATCGGCGACTCTTTCGTTCCAGTTCGGGATCGAGTGCGGTTCGCGGATCGTTGTCGCCGGGGACCGACGCGTCTTCTTCATAAGGACGGTCGCTTGATACGTCGCGAGCTTCATGCGGCGTATCGTCAAGGTCATCAGGCTTGCGGCTGTTCATGGTGCGAAACGTTCCCGATGATACGCGGACGAAACGCGACGCTGATGCGCGCGTCGCTTGGGCGTGGCGATTTTGCAATCGTGTGCTCCCAGTATTCTTGCGAACGGCCGCTCATCACGAAGAGACTGCCGGCGTCGAGGTCCATTCCATGAACGACGCGCGGACGCCGTTTCGTGCGAACCTGCATGCGTCGCGTCGCGCCGAGGCTCAGGAGCGCAATCGTCGGCTGCGGAGGCATGTCGGCAAGATGATCGTTGTGCCAGGCAACGCTATCCCGTCCGTCGCGATAATAGTTGAGGCCGACGGTCATGAAGCGTTCGCCGAGAAACGCCTCTACGCGCGTGCGCGCCGCATCGAGCAGCGGCGGCAGATCTTCGGCGGCATAGCGCGCGACGAGTCTCGGCACGTCGACCATGCGATCGTACATCCACATCGTTTCCGACGACCACGGCGCGTTTTCGAGCAACCAACGGAACAGCTGCATTGCCTCTCCGGGATCGATCACCGCAGGGTAATACGCGATGCGCCCCGTGCCGTCGTCGACGAGCACGCGCGGACCAGAATCGAAAAGCGCAAGCTGCGTGGTCATGAATGCTTCCTAAACCACGCGACGGCGGTCGACGGTTACGCGACCCACTCGAAGCGCGCAAAGCGGCCGCTATCAACGACCAGCAATAGCGCGCATAATGCGAGCACGACGTACCCAGCCGCCGGAACGCGCCGCAACGTTGCGCCGTATGCGATAAGGAGCGGTGCAAGCGCATATGCCTCACGATCCACGGAGAACGGTGTGCCCGAAAAAACGAGCATTGCGAGCGCGAAGAGCGCGTAGAGCGACATGAGCGGCCCGAGATTCTTCGCTTGCGCAACGACGGCAACGATTCCGAGCGGCACGAGAATCACGACCATGATGTTTTGACGCACGCCGTCGACCGTTAGTAACGAAGCGAAGATCGCGCGCCACGCGTGGACGTCGATACCGAAACCGCTACGCCAGCCGCGCTGGGCGTGAATGAACGCGACGGCATCGCCGAAATGCAGCGCGCAGTAGAGTGCAAAGGCAGCGATGCCACACGACGCAATGACGCCGGCGACAATCGCGGAGGCACGCCGCTGCACGATGCCGTTAAGGACCATCGCGCACGCGAGCGGGATGCCGAGCGGAGTTGCCGCCGACGCCAACGCGCCGGCACATCCCGCGAGCGTGAAGTTCGATCGATCCCAGAGATAGAGCGCGCCCGCGCTGCACAATAAGAAGAGGCTTTGCGGATATGCGACACTGCAGAACAGCGATGGTGGCAGCAGGCAAGCAACCGCGATGCTCCACTTCGCGACGGCGGCGTCGTAACGGCGCGCCGCGAGGCGATACAACACGACGATCGCTGCAAAAAACAGCACGTTGGCGAGCACCGCGGCGACGACGGGCCATGGAAGACCGCCCGCCGTAAACGGCGCTGCGACCAATGGAAAGAGCGGAAAGAACGCAACGTTGTGCTGACGCCCGTCCGGCGCGTACTCGTAGCCGTGCATGAGAATCGAGCCGTACCATGCGCCGTCCCAATTCGCAAAGGCGCCCGGCGGCCCATACGAAAGGATGATGCCGACGACGAGCAGCCGTGACAGCGCCCACGACAAAACAACAAAGCGCATGGCTAGCGCTCTCCTTCAAACGGGGACCATAGTCCTAGTTTCCGCGTTCCGGTGGCGCCTACCGTGCCGGCGATGCGCAGTGTAGAGTAACCTTACGATGTTTCTGAAGTCGAAGCGCACGTCGCGTTCGGTCGACTACTTGCTTGCGGCGCTGAGCCCGCTTGAGATTGCGCGCGCGACGCATGACTATTTGGCGACGCTCAGTGAAGATGAACTTCACGGACTGATCGCGCGCAGCGCCTCCAGGATGGATGACGACGAGCGCGCCTACTTCGAGATGTCACCCGACTTCGGAACGTTCCTCGAGCAGAATCGCCGCGCGCTTCGCACGCTCGATCGCGACGCATTGCGCGCGATCCTCATGCCGGTCATCGTCGAACGTTCGGCGAGCGTTGAAGGAACCGAAGACGACGCGTTGCGCGTGGACGACCTCAGTTGGCAACTGCGCGCAGCGTTGCCGCCTGTCTCCACACGCGAAGCCTTGCATCGGCTCTCGAGAACGGCCGCAGATCGCAGCGCGCGAGTGCGGCGCGCGTTTTTTGCCGCTGACTCCTCGCTGGAAGAAACGTACCGCGGCATCTGGTCGTCGTTCGTGCGCGCCGCGACCGCTGCGGCAATTGCGATTGGGATCGTGGCAGCCGGCGCTGCCGCAGTAGCCACAATCGTCTTCTTGATCATTCCAACCGGAAAAGCGGCATTGACTTGGATAACGTCGCGTCCGCCGGTCGTCGCGCACCGCGCGGCAGCAGTGCCGCAGCGCGTCGCCGTTCATCATCATACGGTTACGCCTGTTCGCGTTCATCATGCAGCACCGGCCAAGATCGTCGTTGCGCAACAGACCGCTCCGCCGGCGACGGCGACGCCGGCTCCGACGCCGAAGGTGACCGCGACGCCGGTCCCAACGCCGAAGGTCACGGCGACGCCGCTCCCAACACCGAAGGTCACCGCAACGCCGGCACCCGTTCGGATCGCCGCGAAGCCGAATCCCCGCGCGCGCGAACGTGAAGCGGCGAAACGCCGGATCGCGTCACTGAAGCTTGCCGCCGGAACGATGCCCTCGCACGAACCCGCGTTGGTTCAGCGCGCGCGGCTGATCGTTATGTCGTACCTCGACTCGCTGATGCGCGGCGACGCAAGCTCCGCGCTCGGGAGTCTCGGCCTCTCTGCGAGCGCGGGAACATCGAACCTCACGGAAGCGCCGATTTTAGCGGGGGCGACCGAGTTCCGCGTCGTCCGCGCGGGGCTTGCGGACGCATCGAGCGCAAAGGTGCAGGTCGTGATCGACAGTCCGCAGGGCCGGTACTTCGGCGACTACATCGTCTCGGTGAACGGTCCGGCGGCGTGGATCACGCAGCACGAAGTCATTCCCGTCCAATCGACCGTCGCGCGACACTACTAGGCTCGGGCGCCGCTTATAAAGGCTGCGTAAAGGAGCGCGGGTGATCTCAGTTGCTTTTAAGCTTGCAAGCCCTTTGTCAAGAGGCTCATAGTCTCATGGGCACGCGACGAAAAATAAGGTAGATGCTCAACGACCTCATCACGTTCTTTACCGGGGCACCGCAGAACCGGCGCAAATATCCGCGTCGCGCCGGTCCGTTTCCGGCGTGGGCGGCGGTCGGATCGCAGTGGACGACGTGTGCGTGCCTCGATATCTCCGGCAGCGGCATGGGCGTCGTCTCCCCCGCAGCGCTTCCGGAAGAAGTGAACGTTCGCGTGCAGCTCGAGTCGCGTAACGTCGTCATTCGGGCGAAGCGAGTTTGGCAGCAACCGGGAACCGCACAAGGAAAGCCGGCCTGGCGCTACGGGCTGAGTTTCACGGGCATCAGCGCGGACGATTGGGATGCCGTGATCCGTTTCTGCAACAACGATCACATCGTCGTCGAAAACAAGGCGCAGAAAGAGCTGGAACTCGTCAAGCTCAAAGCCGACGACGTTGCGCGCCTTATTCCGAAGCGTTTGCAAGATCAGATGCTCGGCTTACTCGTAGGCAAAGGACGCCTCGCGCCGATAGACGAGAAAACGCCGCTCGTGCACTACTCCTACGGCGGTGTCATCAAGCGTAACGGCAAAGCGCTGCACCGGCTGGCGATTCACTCGCGCGTCCGGGACGAGCTCACCGGCGAAGTCAAAGCCCACGACACCCGCTTCTTCTTCGACGACCAAGGCGGCAACGTTACCATCGACGAGTGACCCCTCGAGGCGCTTGATGTCTCTTTTCGCTGGGCTCGTTCGTCGTAGAGATATGAGACCAGCGAAATGTTTTGTAGCCCGCGCGATTCCTGACAGAGGGTGTCAGGTTTTCCGCCGTAGGCTGGTGCCATGATCGTACGGACGCGCGCCCTGCGCCATTTCCGCTCGCCGGACGAAACCGTCCGCGAAGCGTTCGAGATTGACGGCGTCTGCGCGCTCGCGACCTGCTACGCGATCGACGAGTCGACCGTCGACGTCTGGCTGGACGCGGACGTCGCCTTGAGCGAACGTCAGTGTGTCGCGGCGCACCGGCGCGTCGCGTGGTATTTGCGTCGAGGTGACGAGCGCACGACGCCGTTCGAGCGCGTGTGCGCGTCGATCCTCGAACCGTTCCTTCCACCACACGCCGCTCGTTGCGTCAAACAACGGCTGACCAAACGTTTCGGAACGTCGATCGTGCGCGACGCTACGGTCTACCGCGCGTTTCCGTCGCCGCATGCGCTCGCGCGCGCGCACGACAATGAATTGGCAGCGGCGGGTGTGCCGACGACAGCGTTGCAACGATTGCGCACGGCGATCGATGCGTTCTGCCGCCTCGAAGTATCACCTGAAGCGGACGATGGCGAGCGCCCAGCCAGCGGCGGTACGAGCGCGAACGAGAAACCCTTCGGGAGTGCGGTCGTATACGTGATAGCCGGCGCGTATCGCATCGGTGAGGGAGGTGAAAGTCAAGATTCCCATTGCGGTAAGCCCCTCTCGTTGTAGCGAGCGTATAACCGGCGTGCGCAGCAATTGTGAATGAGTAGTGAGAGTTCGGGTACGGATGTACCGCAGTGGCTTCATTATCCGACCGCACGGAGGCCGGGCGACAGCTCGCCGAATGTCTCCACGACTATGCGGGCGACTCCGACGCAATCGTTCTTGCATTGCCACGCGGCGGGGTTCCGGTCGGATATGAAGTAGCGCGGGCGCTTCATCTTCCACTCGACGTCTACGTCGTTCGCAAACTCGGCGTCCCGGGACATGAAGAACTGGCGATGGGTGCGATCGCCTCGGACGGTACGTATATCGTCGACCAAGTTACGATGGAGATGGCGCGCGTCAACCGCGAGGACCTCGAACGCGCGCTGCAACGCGAAGGCGCGGAATTACAGCGGCGCAGCTCGCTCTATCGCGAGGATCATCCCGAGCGCGACCTGACCGGCAAACGCGCGATCGTCGTCGATGACGGCCTTGCAACGGGCGCCTCGATGTTGGCCGCCATACGCGCGCTTCGAACCCACTGTCCCGCCGACGTCGTCGTAGCAGTGCCCGTCGCACCGCGCGAAACGGTGGAGTGGCTGCGTGGTGTCGCAGATGGCATCGTCTGCCTACAGGAATTCGAGCACTTCGGCGCCGTCGGCTTGCACTATGACGATTTCGCCGAAGTCTCCGACGAAGATGTACGCTCGCTCTTGGCGCGCAACGCAAAGGAACGGTCGACATGGAGCATCGCGTAGCCGCGCGGACGCGTTCCGACGCTTTTATGCCATTGCCCGGAACCGGCGACTGAAACAACCGCGGCCTTCACTAAGTAGTCTGCGCCAAGATGTCGAAGAACACGACTATGAAGCCGCGTCTTTTCGCAGCATTGTTTTTTGCTTTTGCCTTATCTGCATGTAGCGGAACGAATGGGAAGTTTGTCGCCGCGCCTTCACCGAGCCTCAGCCTCACGACCGTGCCGATCCAAGCGGCACCGGGCGGCACCCTCGCAACGATGCACGGTGATACCGTTTCCATTGCAGCGAACGCGCTGGCCGCCGATCAAAATGTCAGCGTTTCATTTGATCCGCAAGCAACGGACACGCCGCCGAACAGCGCGTGGGCCGTGGCGCACGGCGTATTGACGGTTACGATCCCCGCCGGTCTCGCCGCGAGGAATCCGAACGCGACCTATGCGTACACGAGCGCGCCGGCCGGCATGCACGTGCACATGATCTACGGCGCTGCTGAGGCGGCGGCGATCGAATCTGCCGCGGCTCCGCTGGTTACGCTAACGACCGCAACCGGCAGCAATCGCGTCGTGCTTCACGGTACCTTCGACGTTCAATCTCATACAGTCACGATCGACATTCCGCAGCCGATGCTCGCAGGTGTAACCAGTGTAAAGATTGCGCTTGGTGAAACGAACGCGGCGGCACAAGCCCCGGCGTTCGGCGGAAAACTCTGGGTACCGGGGTACATCTACGGCGGAACCTGGGAGCCGTTCAGCCAGTGGAGCGGCAGCGCGCGAACGCTCGTCGTGATTCACGGCATCTTCTCCAGCGTCGAGACCGCCTATTCGTGCGCGAACGACTATCTCGCAAAATCGGCCGACGGCGACAGCACCGCGCCCTACTCATACCAGCAAATCTTCGGCTTCGACTACGACTACGCACAACCGCCCGCCGTCGAAGCGGCTCTCTTCGCGAATTTCATCAACGGTCTCTCGCTTTCGAACTACGATATCGAAGCGCATAGTTACGGAACGCTGGTCACGCTTGCCGCGCTTCCGCAACTGAGCTCGAAACCGAACCGGACGGTGCTCGTGGGCGGACCGCTTCCGCTGCGCGGATCGCCGATCGCCGATCCGACGAACGTCCTCTTGCGCGATCTCTTGCTCACACTTGCAGCGCAAACGATTTCGTCCCCCGCGCAGATCGATGAAGCGATCAACAGCGGCATGATCGCGTCGCTCGCGACGAACAGTCCCGTCCTGCAACAGATCTTGAGCGGTGTAAAATCGCTCTCTCCCTATCCGAATATCGAACGCGTCGCCGGAACGGAAGAATATAGCGTCGAGCGTCTCTTTTGGTGGGCGCTGATTCCCGCCGGTGTCGACGTCCACTCGTGGGACGGCGTCGTTGAAGAGACGGCCGCGGAAAGCACGGAGCTCACCGCATCACGCCAGACGACGATTCCTGACGCGCACATGGGTGAACCGTGCGATCAACCCACGATTGATTTCGTAACGCAACAACCGTAAGCGCAACATATCATAGCATCGTGGATGCTAGGACTAGAAATGCCTAGCAACCGTTTCGCGCGCACGTGAGTCGTAGAGCGCAATGTTATCCACTGCGCGTCCGGCGCCAAAACCACTAGCGCCCGCGATCGCCGTACCCCCGTCACCACCGGCGGCGCCCGAACCGCTCGTAGAACACGGGCTGCGCCGTACGATCGTTGTTGCGGGCGTCATGCTCGCAGCACTGCTGCAGATGATCGATACGACGATCGTCAACGTGTCGCTGCCGACGATTCAAGGCAATCTCGGCGCAACCGTCGATGAATCGATTTGGATCGTCACCGCGTTCGTCGTCGCCAACGTCGTCGTTATCCCGATCACGCCGTGGCTGCAGCGACGCTTCGGACGAAAGAATTATTTTCTCTTCTCGATCGCGGGATTTACGATCGCATCGCTCCTCTGCGGCATGGCGACGTCGCTCGATGCGCTGATCTTCTTTCGCATTTTGCAGGGCGCGTTCGGCGGCGGACTGCTCGCAACGGCGCAGATCATTATGCGCGACACGTTCGGCTCTAAAGAACTCGGACTGAGTCAGTCGATATTCGCCTTTGCAACCGTGCTCGGACCGTCGGTCGGTCCCACGCTCGGCGGGATCATCACGGACAATTACTCGTGGCCATGGATCTTCGACGTGAATATTGTGCCGGGCGCTATCTCGTTTCTCTTGCTTCTGCGCTTTCTACGCGATGATTCAAAGCCGACGCGTGCGCCCGTCGACGCAATCGGCATCGCATTACTCGTCCTCGCGATTGCGCCGTTTCAGTTCGTGCTCGATCAAGGGCAGCAGTACGACTGGTTCTCCGATCAACGCATCGTGGTCGCGGCGATCGTTGCCACGCTCGGCGCCGTGAGCTTCATCTGGTGGGAACTGCGCACCCCGTCGCCGATCGTCGATCTGCGCGTGCTGCGCCACCGAGCCGTCAGTATCGCATCGCTTGCGATCATTGCTAACGCGGTGGGCGTTTTCGGGGGAGCGCTGCTTCTTCCGCAATTTACCGTGGACCAACTCGGGTTTACTTCGACCGAGACCGGGATCTTGCTCGGCTTGCGCGCGTTACCCGTCGTCTTCTTGACGCTGCCTCTCGGCCGAATCACCAACAACCGGCGTGTCGATCTGCGTGTAATGATCGCGTGCGGATTGCTCGGAAACGGCGTGGGCGCGATGTGGCTCGGCCATCAGATGACGACACAAGCGAGCTTCGCATCGTTCGTTCTTCCGCAATTGTTCGCGGGCGTCGGCATTGCGCTCGTCTACTCACCGCTGCTGGTGGCGACGCTACGCGCCGTTCCACAAGAAGCGGCGAAGGCGTCATCGTTCATTATACTCTCGTTTCAAATGGGCGGCTCGATCACGGCCGCTGCGCTCGTAACGCTGCTCGACCGCCGCGCGGTCTTCCACCAGTCGACGCTTGCGGGGTCGATGACGCTCTCGCACCCCGCGGTCGCGCAGTTCATGCAGACGCATTCTGCGGTACAGCTCTCGGCGCTCGTCGAAGCGCAATCGACGGTGCTTGCCTACGGCGACGTGCTCTTCGTCGCGGGCATCATTGCCGCGATGCTCGCGCCGCTGGTCTTTCTGCTACCGCAAAAGAAGGCCGCGTAGCGGCTAATTATTGTTGTCTTTGGGCGACGAGCGATCGAGAATCGTAATGTACGTGACGATGTCCCACGAGTTGTGAATACCGATCAAAATGAGTAATGCAACGCCGGCGGCCGGCCCGTACACGGCAACCGATGGGACGGCGTCGAGCACGATCGTACCGCTTAGGATAACGGCGTAGGCAAACATCGGCAGAAACGTATACCAGATCCAATCTTCCACGTCCGGTTTGTACGCCGTCGTTAGCATTGCGCTGATCAGCAAGCGGCCCTGATACGAGACGCCCGCGGTGCCGGCAAGGGCGAGCAACGTGCGCGGTACGATGAGCGACGGCCACGGTGCGCAAAGAATGCCGGAAAGCATCAACGCCGCTGTAAAGTGCACGACGGTCGCCGCACTGACCCTCGCTATGCCGTCGGTTAGCGGGCGCCGCTCCGTGTCTTGCATCAACGTGATGACGACGAAGGTGAGACCCGTGAGCGCCGCAGCCGAACTTCCCGTCAGCGTATAAAAGACGGCCCACGCAGAGAAGATTGACGACGGCGGCTCCATCAATGAGGCCGATTCGTCGCGAGCGACGCTGCTACTTCACGCGCGGCGCGCTCTCCCGTCTTCAGCGCTCCGTTGACGGTCCCACCTTGGCCATCGTCCGACGTCGCCTCGCCGGCGAAAAACAACGTGTCGTCGACGGGCGCCGCCAATTGCGCACGCGCATTCTCGCCGCCGACCGCGAGATAACTGTAGGCACCGCGCGCGAACGGATCGCCGCCCCAGTCGTGCATGAGGGCGCCCTCGAACTCCTCATGCGCGCGTTGGGTCTGGTTCAGGAGCAGCCCGAATCCCTCGAGTGCCTGCGTAACGATCTCGTGTCCCGGGCGGCGACGAAGTTTGGTTGCGGCCGGTCCGCCAAGCCAGCTGATGACGAATGGTTCGCGGAGCGGAAGTTGCGTCCAGTACACTTGAAACACATCGCTGAAGTCGCGGAAGAATCCGGCATTACGATAGCGGCCGCCGGAAACATCTTCCCAAAAGCGCGTCCGGAAGAACAACGCAACTTTGACGACGTCGCCCATCTCGATTTTTTCAAGCGCCTCGCGCTTCGATGACGGAAGCGGCGGTTCGAACCGTGGATCCGCACCGCGCAAAACGCCGACCGGAAGCGTGACGATTGCAGCACGCGCGCGGAATATGCGCGGCGCCTGCGAATCATCGCCCGCAGTCACGGTTACCAAACCGCGCTCCCACTCCATACGCTCGACGATCGTCGAGAAATGGAATTGCACGCCGGCCGAAACGCAAGCATCGTGTAGATGGCCGAACACTGGACGATATCCGCCGACGGGGCGCGCAGCTTTCGAATCGACACCGGATTGCCACTCGAACGCGATCCCCCGCGCACTCGCCTTAGCGGGATCTGCGGCATCGAACCCCTCAACGAATGCGCGCGCGTTTTGGACGCGTTGCGCGTCGGCGCGTCCGTTCGCGTAGCGTGCGAGAAACCGCTCCACGCTTTCGTCGAGCTCGAGCATTTCGACGTCGGTGAAGAGCGACACCGCGGAACGGAATTCGTCGTCGCTACGTACTAACGCGCCGGACGCGCTACGCATCCAATCATCGCCGCACAACTCCACTTCACGTTGCCCGATTTCTCGAAGCAGTGCGCGTGTTTCGGGCGCGGATCCGTGGATGTATTCACCGCCGAGTTCAGCGCTGACCGCGCCTTTTGTCGCTTCCAACACACGTCCGCCGACACGATCCCGCGCTTCAAGCACAACGACTCGTACGCCGGCGTTCGCGAGGTGACGAGCGCAAGCAAGACCTGCCGCACCCGCACCCAACACGATGACGTCCGCATCCATCATTGCGATGTCATTACGGCCGCGAACCGCAACCCCTCGCGTAACACCCAATCGCACGGTAGCTAGCTCGGTAGCCAGCGTCTGTAGCGGTATCTTTACACAAGACACGCATTTCCCTTAATGTGACGGCCGATAAAAAATTTGTCAGGTACGAACGTGCCTCTCGTTTACTAGTAGGGATGCCGAGCAACACTCACGCGACTGCACGGATGCACTAACCGACCCCCTCTCGGTATCGCCGCCGTTAATTAGGGAAAATAACAGTGAGACGTTTCTTCAGACGCTCTAGTTTGCTATTGCTCTTTGCTATCTCCGTGAGCGCTTGTTCCGGAGGGCCGACCTCGAACGCGATACCGCCCGTTGCGGACACGACTTCTGTTACGCCCGCTGCTGCCGTGCCGAGCACCGCGACCACGGGCACGGCAACCGCGCAAGCGGCAACCTCGTCGAACGTGACGATCCAAGGTCCGGTCACCAGCATCTCTACCAGGCCGTACTTCCATGTCGTCGCCTCGATTGAAGGTAAAGGCGACGTCTCGATCTATTCGAGCTATCTGACGAAGGCGAAAGTGGGCGACGTCGTCAAGGCGATTGGTTTCTTCAACTCCCTCGGCAACTTCCAAGCCGCGAGCGCGTCGATCGTCTCGACGAGCACGTCGGCTCCGACGCCGTCGCCGGCTCCAACGAGCCCGCCGACAAAAAAACCGATAACGCCGCCGACGACTGCTCCGACCGCTGCACCGGGACCGGTAGGCGGCGGTGGTGTTGCGGGCGCGATTAGCCTGTTCCAGATCTTCGATTACTCCACGAATGCCACACAATCACTCTCGATCGCGAAGGCGACGAGCGCGGTGTGGGGAGCGGGCGACGGCAACGCGGGAGCAACCGCGAAGACGTGGGTGAACGCCAATCCGAGCCTGTCCGCGATTCAGTACTTCGTTCAAGGAACGGATTACAATCCGATTTCGCACCACAATCTCGCGTGGTTCCAGGCGAACCATCCCGACTGGGTCGTGTACGACTGCGACGGCAACAACCGGCCGACCAAAATCGTTGCGTATCAGCCGGGCCTCGCCGGCGACGTGCCGCTCGATATCACGAACCCGGACGTCATTGCGTATCAGATCGAAACGGTTGGATACTTCGCAATTGCGCACGGCGCGAATGCAATCGGGGCGGACCAAACACTCTTCTTCGACTATGACGGCGGTCAAGCGCCGGGATACTACGGCTGCGGCGTTTATAAGGACGGCAATTTCGTACGCCGTTGGGGTTCGAACGGCGCCGGATTCCCGAACCGCGATCAAAAGTGGAATCATGATGTCGCGGCGTGGGTGGAAACGGCGAAAGCGGTCCTCACGACGGATCCGACGCTCGCTGCGCATCACCTCAAGCTCTTCGTGAATCACCCCGCCGGCAGCACAAACAACGGCGACGAGAAAAAGCTCATCGCGAATGTCGACGGTCTCGTCGATGAAACGGGCTTCATCGATTACGGACACTATCCGACGGTTCCGAGCCTCTTCCCGACCGCGCTCTCCTACATGGAGTACGTGCAGAAGCAAGGCAAGATGATTCTCGAAACCGCGAAGTTCAGTGGCAGCCTCAACGGCGACTCAAGCAACTTCGGCCTCACCGCCTCGCAAGTTGCCTACGCAATCGGCAGCTATCTGATCGGCAACGAAGGGAAAGCTTCTCTCTTCATCACCCCGGGCCCGTACGGAGCCGTCTACAAGTTCCCGCAAATCAACACGATCAATTCGCAACTCGGCACGTCCTGCGGTTCGTACACGACGGCGGGACCGGCCTACGTTCGGAAGTTCACGCACGGCATGGTCGTCGTCAATCCGAGCACACGCACGACCTCGATTTCGCTCGGGGGCACCTATAGCGACGCAATGGGACGCGGCCTAGCCGGTACGACGCTCACCGTCGGCCCCGCCAACGCGTACATCCTCCTCGGCAACAGCGGCTGCTAAAAACTCAGCCCCCAGCGCGCGAGAAGAGAAACGGCGACCGTCCCGGTCGCCGTTTCTTCCTTTTCAGCGCTTGTCACAAAAGTCGGCGAGAAATAGGCAGACCTACCATGCTCTCGTCAAGTTCACAATACGTTTTGTTTATCAAAGGTTTTGGCAGCGTAACAAAATCGCAAAACGCTTAACGTTGACGTCGCGCGCGTCCGACGAAGCAATGCGTGAGCAAGAACCATTTTTACAAGTTCGCGCTAATCGCGATAGTGTCGGCTCCGCTCGCTGCCTGCGGCGGCGGCTCGGGTGCCGGTTCAATGATGGCTCCTGTGTCATCGACTCCCTCATCAACCCTTGTCGTCCCAACGAGCGTCATGACCGCGTCATCAGCGACCGGTTCAACGACGACGCTCATGCCGCAAGCGAGAACAGGCGTCGGGTTATTCCAAGTTTTCGATGTAATGGGCACGCCCCGTATTTCCCCCGCGTCCGCAGAGGCGGACGGAAACCGTTACGGCGTCATTTGGGGCGCTCGTCCCGGAATGGCGTCACCGTGGCGCACAGGCAATCCTAGCATTATTGCCTCGTACTATTTCCCGCAAGAAACGGATCTGAGCTACACGGTGTGGGGTGCCGCTGGGCACAACCTCGCGTGGTGGCAAAAATACCATCCTGACTGGGTCCTGTATTCTTGCACGGCCGCCGGAACGCCGACGAGAATTCCCGCGTACGTCGGAGGTCTGTCGACGAACATTCCGCTCGACTTTCACAACCCGGCCGTCATGAGCTATCAAATTCATGCTGCGGCGAATTACGCGAAGGCAAACGGCTACAACGCACTCGCTGCCGATGAAGTGGTCTTCTATAACATCGGCGGTGCAACAGCCGGCAGCGGCGCATATGCATGCGGCGTCTATCAAAACGGCACGTTCGTACGACGTTACAGCAGCAAGTCCGATCCGCGCTGGACGACCGATACGGTCGCATGGACCCGGACTGCACATAGCATTACGGCGTCCGCGGGCCTTAAGTTGATCGTCAATCACCCGGCGGGCAACATCGCCAATGCAAATGAGCAGGCGATTCTCGCGAACGTGGACGCCGACGTCGATGAAATGGGTTACGCCGACTACGGCTTGTACGCGAAGAGCTCCTCACTCTTCAAATTGACGCTCGACTGGGTTCGCTACGCGCAAGCCCACGGCGTGTCGCCTCTCATTATCGATAAGTACTACCAAAGCGCCGCGGTGTCGCCGACGCAACTCGAACGTTCGATTGCCGCGTACCTCATGGGCAACGAAGGCGGTGAAGGGTTGTTCGTCGGGAACAGCAGCAGCTACGGACTCGAGCAATACCATTCGCAATACGCCGTGAACTACGGGACCGCATGCGGCACCTACTATGGTGGATCGGCGGCAAGCCCGAACATCTGGTATCGCCGCTTTACGAATGCGATCGTAGTCGTCAACAGCGGCTCCTCGCGCGCAAGCGAAGTTGCGACGCTGCCCACCGGGCACGTGTATCGTGATCTCGCAGGCCGCGCGGTGTCTAATCCGCTCAACGTGGCGAACTACGGCGCCTACGTTCTACTGACGACCAACGGTTGTCAGTAACTGTTCCGTACTACCTCACTCACTCGACGTGGCCGAGGGCCGCTTCAAATACGTTGCGACGCGGCTGAAGCCGGCCCCGGTAGGTCGCTCAGGAGAAGCAGTACGAATCGGACGACGCGTCACCGCCTTGGAGGCGGACTTGATGCGGGCGTAGCCCTTCGGGAAACTCGACGAAGAACGATGGATCGAACGCAAACGATCCATCGCCGTCGGCGTCGACTCTCGCCATCCACCCGTTGATTCCGTCCGGATAGAATTGATCGTCCCACGAACGATAGAGCGAATTCGTGAAATAGACGCGCTTGCCGTCGCGACTAATTTCAACCATCTGCGGTCCGCCGTTGAGCGGTTTGGTGGAATTGTTTGGATGCGGCGTGCGCTGTGCGATTCCACCGATGCGCAACGAACCGGCGGGTTTGGGATTGAACGGATCGCTTACGTCGTAACGCAGCATTTGACCGGTTCCCCAACATGATGCGTACAAGTACCGGTCGTCGAGCGAAAGATCGATATCGCTCAGCAGCGGCGGAACCGCGCTAAATCCCTTGAGCAGCTCCGGAAGCTGAGCCGGATCGGCGGGTTCGGCCGGAATCTCGATGATTTTCGTGACGTCCCACGTACCGTTCGTACGATGCCACAGCCAAATCGAACTCGATAAATCTTTGAGTGAGACGACGACGCCCGCAAAACCATACGTCTTGTTGGGATCATGGGACGGCCGCAGCTCCAAGACCATTTGCTGTTCCGCACCGAGATCGAAGGCTTGCACGTGGCGCCGCGCGCGTAGATCCCAAAAGTGAAGGTGGTGTCCGTATTTTCCGCCCAGCAGTAAATTGGGGTCCAGGCCGTTTTCGATCATGTTGGGCGTGCCCCACTCGCTCGTGATCATGACGTCGTGTCCGAGATGCCACCAGAAATCGTATGCGAGGTTTTGCGCACCGCGGTCGGCTTCCCACGGACCTAAAACATCGAACGTCTCGCAATCGAGCATGAATATGCCGCCCGGTCCGTCTCCCTCAGCATTTCCTAAAGCACTAACGTAAATCGCATCCGGTCCGCAATGAACGGTGTGCGCGCGTGAATAGCCCGTGCGTTTGATAATCTCGTCCGGTTCGATGATGCGTGCGATCTGTGGATGCGTCGGATCTGGTTTCGTGTCGAGAATGTAGATACGCGACGAACGAAGACCCGGCACGACGAGGTAGCGGCGTTCGACGTGCGGCTTCGGCGCGTTCGGGCAGAGCGATGCGCTGCATGCGTTCCAACCAAAATGGTGAAGTTCGTCGCCGGCGTACGAAAGATCGACACGATCGATTTCTGTCGCGTACGTTTTGGAAGTTCCGTCGGTATCGATCACGGCCATTGCATCCGGCCTGCCGTTTGCGCTTAACAACGCAACGTATGCAAGCGTCTCCGCCGGCGCCTTCATTGCGTCCTTCGCGGACGGATAAAACGTCGGATCGGGTTTCAAAAGCATAGTGAACAACCTCCCGGCTCCGAGCGTACGCCATTCATGTGAAGAGCGCGACCAGACCGGCGGCGATCAGCGCCACTGCCCAGACGAGATCGACGTTGAACCACGCACTGCGTATAAAACTCACGCCGAACTTTGCATAGACGACGTACGCGATCGCCGTCATCGCGGCGACGTAACCGAGCGTATGCACGGCAATCATCAAACAGCCGGTTTGGTAATGCAGCGTCGCAGGCGCTTGCGGCATTGGCATCGCCATCGCGCCGTGCGGACCGGGTGGCGAGGCAGCAACAAACGGCAAGAGCATAAGGCCGGCGCCGTGCGCGCTTGCCATCAAGAACCCCCAAAAGACCAAGCCCCAAAACCCGACGCGCATACCGACCCAGCGCGGATGGCGCGTTCGCACGAGTTTATAAATGCCGAAGGCGATAAGAATGCCCGCAGCCGCGCGATGAACGACCTCGTGCGGCAAGAAAAAGGCTGCGATGAGCGCAAGGCCTACGACGATTCCAACCGAGACGACGTGCCCGAGCGTTATCGGTACGATCGCGCGCAAAACGGCACGTCCCGTCCGTTCTTGCAAGCCGAGCGCGACGGCGAAAAGCCACCCCATCCCGGGATTTATTCCGTGATAGCAGCCAAGCAGAAAGAGCGCTAGCCAGACGTACCGCTCGTCCATAGACATTGCTTCGCATATCGGCGTGAAGAACGTTGGACGACAAAGGAAGCGCCCCGTATCCAGAACGACACGGGGCGCTTTCCTAAACGGCGGCTTCTCTAGAGCGGAGCGGATTCGCCAGCGCATGGCGCCGTTCGACGTTCGTCTCAGCGAGATCGGACTTCGCAGCTTTAAACGCAAGGACGTACGCCGTCAACAACGCCTGATGTTCGTGACTGCAACATCGGCTTCACGCCGGCACCTTCCCAATTTTTGTGTGTGATCGGGTTGTCAACGTAACCGCCCGGGATTCGCTGCGCCCATCGTAGTGGCACCGATCAACACATAGATCGATTTATTCAGATACTGCGGCCCCTTGACGTGCAACGTGTACGCGAATCACGGGCAAGCGGCGGGTGGAAGTCATTCACCGCGATTATGTCGAAGATTGATAATGAGCGCATTGGTATTCGCGAGCATCGTCATCGCCGCGTCGTACGTTTTCGAAGAACAGTCGGATTCTTGACGCGGTCCATCGTCGGCTCGATCATTGCGAGGTCACCTTCGGCGTGTCGAGTCCATATTGGGCCGACATCAAACCTTCGGCACGTCGACATCAAGTCGACAAAGCGAGCGTCTTTCGCGGGACGACGCGAACGACTAGCCAACGAAAGCATCATGAAGCATCACGTTGAGGGTATAAACGCGGACGTTAAGCCGACTGGTAGCGCCTGTGTCGAATGCTTAGCAGATCACGGCTGGTGGTTGCATCTGCGCAGATGCGCGGAGTCCGGGCACATTGGATGCTGTGACAATTCGCCAAAGCGCCACGCGACCGCGCATTTCCACCAAACAAACCATCCCGTCATCGCAAGTTTCGAGCCAGGAGAAGATTGGTTCTACAACTATAAAACGGGAGATTTCTTTGATGGCCCGACGCTAGCTGCACCGCACTCGCATCCCGAAGATCAACCAGTCCCCGGTCCAGAGGGCAGCGTCCCGCACAATTGGCAAGCTCTGCTGAACGCGTAGCGACTAATCACAGTCACAACGAACCGTGAAGAGAAAGAGCCGCCCGTTGGGGGCGGCTCTTTCCTACATGGCTCCGGATGCTGGACTCGAACCAGCGACCCGCTGATTAACAGTCAGCTGCTCTACCAACTGAGCTAATCCGGAACGCGGAGGACCCGGCCTTATTGGCGGCCGGGGACCTTCATCCTTTTACTTGTTGGTAAGCGCAGTGTCAAGCTACTTAGGCCGCCTAACCGGCCTCCGTTTTCGCTTGCTGGTCGATCGCCGCGAAGTCCTCATCAGAAAGCGTGATCCCTGCGGCTTCGACGTTCTCGCGCAAGTGCTCGGGATTGCCGGTGCCTGGGATCGGAAGCATTACCTTCGACCGCTTCAGAATCCACGCGAGCGCGAGTTGCGGTGGCGTGATCTTCAGACGTTTCGCAATGTGGGAAAAAGCGGAATCACCTTCGGCGAGATCGCCGGCTGCGAGCGGGAACCACGGGATGAAGCCGATGTTCTGCGCTTCGCAAAAATCGAGCACGTCTTCGCTGCGCCGCTCGACTAAGTTGTAGAGATTCTGCACCGTCGCGACGGGAAAATGTTTTTGCGCTGCTTGAATGTCCTCAACGCTGACTTCACTTAGGCCGACGTGGCGAATCAAGCCTTCCTTCTGCATGTCGGCGATCGCGCCGAGTTGCTCGTCGCGCGGAACGTCGGGATCGATGCGATGCAGTTGCCAGAGGTCGATGCGCTCCAGACCTAAGCGGCGCAAACTCATCAGCACGCCTTGACGCAAATACTCCGGTTTTCCGTTCGGCGCCCACTCGTCGGGACCGGTACGCAAGAGTCCGCTCTTGGTTGCAATCAGCATGCCGTCATACGGAGACAACTCTTCGCGTATCAAATTTTCGCTGACGAACGGACCGTAACTATCGGCGGTGTCGATGAAATTGATGTCGAGTCCGCGCAGTGCGCGCAACGTCTCGCGCGCCGCTTGCACGTCCTCCGGCTCGCCCCAGATGCCGCGTCCCGTGATGCGCATTGCGCCGAACCCCAAGCGATTGACGGCAATGTCGCCGCCCACGGTGAATTGTCCGGCTGCGGCAGCCGATGGATTCCCGACCATTGATGTTCTCCCTATGATGCGTTATGGAAGATGATTCCCAACGCGTAGCGTTCGCCTCGCGTAATTTCGCTCACGCCGTGACGCATTTTCACGCGATAGTACCCCGAGCGGCCGCGAACCGGGCGCTCGTTGGTTGAGAACACGATCGCTTCACCGCGAGTTGCACGAATGACGTTCGGCTTCGATTGCATCCGCGGACGCTGCTCGACGAGCACGAACTCGCCGCCGTCGTAGTCGCGTTCGCAGTCGCTCAACATGATGACCATTTGAAGCGGAAACGCAAGTTCGCCGTAGAGATCTTGATGCAAGCAGTTGTAGCCGCCGGCATCGTACCGGAGAATCAACGGCGTCGGGCGCGCTTGTCCCGCTTGCGCGCAACGCGCGAGAAAGGCAGCGAGCGCATCGGGATACCGCAATTCGACACGCATGCGGTCCATCCACCGATTCGCAACCGTCGCCAGCGGTGCGTACGCCGCTTCACGTATCGTTTGAATCCGCTGCGGCAACGGATCCGCGAAATATTTGTATTCGCCGCGTCCAAAGTTGTGCCGCTCCATCACGACGCGGCTGCGGAATCGATCGTCATCATCGTACATCGCGATTAGCTCGCGGCACGCAGCATCATCGAGCACTCGCCCTGCGCGGTAATACCCCTTCTCATCGAGCGACGTTTCGAGCGCTTCTACATCGAACATAAAGTTTTTATAACAGACTACGGAAGCGGAAACGAACTGGTTTTTTGCGCTTTATGGCCAATGGAGCACGCGTGGATCCGCGCATTGCCTATTTCTCGATGGAAGTCGCCCTTGAAGCGGCGATTCCGACATACAGCGGCGGTCTCGGCGTACTCGCCGGCGATTTCTTGCGCTCGTCCGCCGACGCCGAGCTGCCCATGGTCGCCGTCTCGCTCGCGTACCGGCAAGGCTACTTCCGGCAAAAGCTCGACATGGCCGGAAAGCAAACGGAGAGCGCCGATCCATGGCAACCATCGAGCCGCACGACGCGCGTCGATCCGATCGTCACCATTACGCTCTACGGACGTCCGGTTCGGGTTCGCGCGTGGCGCTATGACATCCACGGTGTAACGGGCGGCATGCTGCCGGTCTATTTGCTCGATACCGACCTGGCCGAAAATCATCCCGAGGATCGCGTCCTGACGGATCAGCTCTATGGCGGAGATGCGGCGTACCGTCTTGCGCAAGAAGCGGTGCTCGGGCTCGGAGGCGAGCGCATGCTTGAGGCGCTACGCTACGACGGCATCGAGAGCTATCACCTCAACGAAGGTCATGCCGCGCTGCTCGTCGTCGGATTGCTCGAAAAACATCTGCGCGATCGCGACGTCGAGCCGGTTGCAGCTGATAAAAGGGATCTTGCCGCGGTTCGCGAGTGTTGCGTCTTTACGACCCATACGCCCGTTCCGGCGGGACACGACCGCTTCATGGTCGATCTCGTGCACAAGGTTCTCGGCGAACGCCGCGTGCATCTCATCGAGTCGATCGACGGGCTCCATGGCGGTCAACTCAACATGACGTACCTCGCGCTGCAAGGTTCGCGCTATATCAACGGCGTGGCTATGCGACACGGTGAGGTATCGCAAGACATGTTCCCAAACTATCCGATCCATGCCATCACGAACGGCGTGCACGCGGCGACGTGGACGTCGCGCGTCTTTGCCGACCTGTACGACCGGCAAATTCCGGAATGGCGGCGCGACAATTACTACCTGCGCTACGCCATCGGCATTCCGCTCGACGAGATTCGTGAAGCGCACGCGGCGGCGAAAGCGTTGTTACTTGCCGAGATCGAGACGCGCACCGGCGTGATCTTCGATCCGAACGTCTTCACGATCGGCTTCGCGCGCCGCGCCGCGACCTACAAGCGCGCGCACCTGTTCCTCGAAGACACGAAACGTCTGGGCGACATCGCGGTGAAAGCCGGCAAATTCCAAGTGATTTACGCGGGGAAAGCGCATCCCAAAGACGAGGCGGGCAAAGCTGAAATCTCGCGCGTCGTTGCGGAAGCCTCGCGGCTCGGCGCTACGGTGAAGTTCGTATATCTCGAAAACTACGATCTCACGCTCGGCGCGCTAATGACGGCGGGCGTCGATCTGTGGCTCAACACGCCGCAGCCGCCGATGGAAGCGTCGGGAACGAGCGGGATGAAGGCCGCGCTCAACGGCGTCCCGAGCTTCTCGACCCTCGACGGCTGGTGGATCGAAGGTCACGTCGAGGGCGTCACGGGATGGTCGCTGCAAAACGGCGACATGTACGACAAACTCGAGACGCAGATTCTTCCGCGTTTCTATCAGAAGCCGGACGAGTACATCGAGATGATGCGCTCGACGATCGCGCTCAACGGTTCCTTCTTCAACACGCAACGCATGGTCGCGCAGTATGCGATGAACGCGTACTCCACCGGGACGCAAGAAAAAGAAACGGCCGGCACTTCTGCCGGCCGCCTCTCGCTGGTTCGCTAGTCGCGATTCGCGTTTGCGCGTTCAGCGCAGACGCATTTGGCCGTTGCCGCCGCTTTGACGGCGAATCGTAACGTTTTGGTTCAGCGTGATTTGGACGTCGGAACCTTGCTGGATTTGGAAGTTCGTCTTCTTGTTGATGCCGTAGAGCAAACCGCCCGCGGCGCCGACGACTCCGCCGCCTCCGGTGTGGAAGATCGTCTTACCGATCGCGTTGCCGAGGAGCATGCCGCCGAGGGTGGTGAGCACAGTGTGCGCACCGTTGGCCGTTTCTTGTTTGCGTTGATCTTGCGTCATGCTTGCCGAGATATCGACGGTGCTGCCGTCGGCAAGACGCAAATAGTCGAACTGTAATCCCAGCGCAGGCTTCGTGCCCTGTCCGGCGCGCGTGACGCTCGTCACCTCGCCGGAGATGATCGCACCCTGGAAGGCGGGGTTTCCGCTCGGGTACGGCGGGACGACGTCCATCACGAAGCGGTCGCCGACGTGCGCGGCTCCCGAATCCAGTGTGGTGCGCAGACGTCCGTTGATCTGCGCTCCTTGATAGAGTGTCAGCGTCTCTTGCGCCGACGCGATCATCGTCGATCCCACGAACGATGCCAGCATCGCGAGCGCGATCAAGCCGTTTCGAATTCTCATTCGGGTCCTCTCTCTTATCGAGCGCGGCTCGGGTTTGCGCGTCCAGCGCAAATCCATATTACGCACTGATTTCAACCAAGAGAACGCACAAACCCCGCAAGATGTTCCGCGGGGTTCACTTTTTTCGTTGTTAAAGCCCGAGTTACGGTGTCTTTAAGTCACTCGCGAGTTCGACGGTGGCCGGCGTTCCCGCCGCAACGTGAATCGGAATCCCCGGACCTTTCGAATAGCCATGACCGCCCGTGGGCTGCGTGGCCACGGCCTTCGGTGAACCGAAATCGTGCTTCCACACAATCGTGTTCGGATTTGGCGCAAACGCCGGATTGGGTTGCATACCGACGGCCGCTGCCGGCATCGGCGTGCTTTCGGTGCGCCGGGTGATGCGTGGATTATCCACGTAGCCGCGGAACTGCTCTTTCAACCCATTACCGAACGTGATGGTGTCGAAGAGAAATCCGATCGACGCGGGGCGTACACTCGTCGCGTTTCGCACGCTCGTTACGTGCGCAGTAATCTTTGCATCTTGCAGCGTCGGATACGACGGATCGTTCACGACGAGCACGATGTTATCTCCGGCTTGCGCCGTCGTCGAGTCAATCGCCGTTTGCAGCACGACATTGACTTTCGTTCCCGCACGCAGCACGTTCGCGTGCTGCGTGGTGGAAATCGCGACGACGACGGCCGCAGTCGTGAGAATCATTTACTTTGCGAAGTTCGGCACCCGCAAAGCTTCGCCTGTGAATCCGGTTGCTGCGCGCAGCGCATCGACTTTGCCGAGGCGCTCCCACGGCAGATCGAGATCGGGACGGCCGAAATGACCGTACGCCGCGGTCTGCCTGTAGATCGGCCGACGCAGATCGAGATAGTGAATGATCGCCGCGGGACGGAGATCGAACACTTCCAGCACCGCTTTTGCAATCAATTCTTCCGCAATCTTCGCGGTACCGAACGTTTCGACGAGCACGCTCATCGGTTCGGCGACGCCGATTGCATATGCAACCTGCACTTCGCAGCGTTCCGCGAGTCCCGCCGCAACGACGTTCTTCGCGACCCAACGCGCGGCGTATGCCGCCGAACGGTCAACCTTCGTCGGATCTTTTCCGGAGAACGCACCGCCGCCGTGACGCGCCATACCGCCGTACGTATCGGCGATGATCTTGCGCCCGGTCAAGCCGGCGTCGCCCTTCGGACCGCCGATGACGAAACGTCCCGTCGGATTGACGTAGACGCGCGTCTTGTCATCGAACATCGCGGACGGAATGACGTGGCGGATCACTTTGTCGCTAACTTCCTGACGGATCACTTCGAGCGCAATGTCGGGTTCGTGCTGTGTCGAGATGACGACGGCATCGACGCGAACCGGTTTATCTCCCTCGTACTCGACCGTTACTTGCGATTTACCGTCCGGGCGCAGATACGGAATGTCGCCGTTCTTGCGCATCGCGGCGAGATGGCGGGTGAGGTTGTGCGAGAGCGTGATCGGCAGCGGCATGAGCTCCGGCGTTTCGCGGCACGCGTAGCCGAACATCATGCCTTGGTCGCCGGCACCGGTGCGCTCGAACTCTTCGTCTTTGCCGCCCTTTGCTTCGAGCGACTTGTCGACGCCCATCGCGATGTCCGGCGACTGTTCGTCGATCGACACGCTCACGCCGCAGGTTTCCGCATCGAAACCGACGGACGACTTCGTGTAGCCGATGTCCGCGATTGTTTCCCGAACGATGCGCGGGATATCGATGTACGTCCTCGTCGTCACCTCGCCCGCGATATGGATCTGTCCCGTGATCGCGAACGTTTCGACCGCGACGCGCGACATCGCGTCGTCTTTGAGCAGCGCGTCGAGGACCGCGTCAGAGATTTGATCCGCGACTTTGTCCGGGTGGCCTTCGGTTACTGATTCGGACGTAAAGAGTCTGCGATATTGTGCCACTGTATTAAGTTCCCTCCGACCACGACGCCATGTACTTTACTTGCTCGGGCGTCAGCGTATCGATTTCAATGCCCATCGACGACAGCTTGAGCGTCGCGACTTCTTCATCGATCTCGAGCGGCACGTCGTAAACGTGCTTCTCCAGATCTTGGTAGTTCTTCGCGATGTGTCCCGCGGCCATTGCTTGATTCGCGAACGACATATCCATCACGGCTGCCGGGTGGCCTTCGCCTGCTGCAAGGTTGACCAGACGTCCGTCCGCGAGGATGCAGATGCGGCGTCCATCGTGCATCTCGTACTGTTCGACGAATTGACGCGGCTGGGTCATGCCCTTGCTGATGCGCTTGATGCTGTCGAGGTCGAGCTCGTCGTTGAAGTGGCCCGAATTGCAGACGATCGCGCCGTGCTTCATGAGCTTGAAGTGCTCTTCACGAATGACGTGATAGTTGCCGGTAACGGTGACGAACACGTCGCCGAGCTTGGCCGCGTCGTTCATCGGGATCACGCGATACCCGTCCATCACCGCTTCGATCGCCTTACGCGGATCGACTTCGGTGACGACGACGTGCGAGCCCATACCGGCCGCGCGCGACGCAACGCCGCGTCCGCACCAGCCGTAGCCGACGACGACGACCGTGCGTCCGGCGAGCAGCACGTTTGTTGCGCGAATGATGCCGTCGAGCGTCGATTGGCCCGTGCCGTAGCGGTTGTCGAACATGTGCTTCGTTAACGCGTTGTTCACCGCGATGACCGGATACGGCAGCACGCCGTCCTTCTCCATCGCTTTGAGACGGATGACGCCCGTCGTCGTTTCTTCGCAGCCGCCGATCATGTCGGCGAGCAAATGGTTGTGCTTCGTATAGATCGTCGTCACGAGATCGCAGCCGTCGTCCATCGACATATGCGGCTTCGTCGCGATGACGGATTCGATGTGTGAGTAGTACGTCGCGTTATCTTCGCCTTTGATCGCGTACGTCGGAATGCCGTACTCGCAGAGGGCGGCCGCGACGTCGTCTTGCGTCGAGAGCGGGTTGCTTGCACAGAGAGCAATCTCGGCGCCGCCCGCTTGCAATGCGAGCATCAAATTTGCAGTTTCGGTCGTGACGTGTAGACACGCACCGATGCGCACGCCCTTGAGCGGCTTTTCAACTTCGAAACGGTCGCGAATCTGCGCGAGCACCGGCATATAGGATCCCGCCCACGCGATGCGCGAACGGCCCATTTCCGCCAGGCTGCGGTCTTTGACATCACCAGCAAGCTTTTCCGTGACGGGCACGACGTAACTCCTTAAGTACGGATAATGAACGGTACAGTGGAACCGCCCTAGGTTCAGTGGGGGCAGCCCAGGAGCCTGTTTGAATGGGGCGCAAAAAGGCCCGGCGTGGAAAGCCTCCCTGAGTACTTAACACAGCTTGCTTCCGAATGGCCAACGCCCGGCGGAGGCAGCGCTGCGACCGTTGTCGGAGCCGCCGGTGCGTCGCTCGTCGCGATGGTCGCGCGGATCTCGTCTACCAATCCCAAGTACGCGGCGCAAAAAAACCTCGCCCACGAGCTGGTTGCGAAAGCAGACGAGCTTCGAGCGGAGTTCTTACGGGCAAAGGACCGGGATGAAGCGGCGTTCGATCGCGTCGTCGCCGCGACGGCGATGCCCAAGGATACCACCGAAGAGAAGCAAGCCCGCCGCGACGCGCTTGAAATCGCACTTCAGCATGCGGCGGCGGAGCCGCTCTTTGCGGCCGAACTTGCGCTTGAAACGCTTCGGATCGCCGCGCGCGCGCTCGAAATTCCCAATAAGAATCTCGCGAGCGACGTTGGATGCGCGGCGGAGTTTGCGGGCGCCTCACTGGCAGCCTGCGCATACAACGTACGCGTGAATCACAAGTTCATGCGTGATACCTATGCGATCGAAGCGCAAGCGCACGTGCTCGCGCGCTACGAACGCGAGTCTGCCGCGCTTCTCGCCGGCGTACGTCGCTCGCTGACGTAACCGCCTACGGAAGTGTGCTGCACGCGCGCAATGAGCATCACTGCGTCATCCTTCGCGACGGATGCGTCGAGTACTTTGGCCACAAGCTCATTCGCCTTTGACTTAAATCCGTCTCGCGCCCACGCCGAGAGAACTTCATGCAACCGCGCTTCCGCCGTGTCGCTATCGTGCGCAAATTCCACTAACCCGTCGGTATAAAGAACGAGCGCGCAATCCGCGCGCAATCGCACCGATTGCGTTCGGAATTTTGCGCGCGGTACCGCGCCGAGAATGACATCGCCCAGTTCGAACGGTTCGACCACCCCTCTCGCATCAACCCGTAACGGCGGCAAGTGACCAGCCGAAGAGTACTGAACCAAAAGAGTCGACGGGTCGAGGTATCCGACAATCGCTGTGATCAATCCGTAACCGGCCGCCAGCACAACGCCGTTGCTCTCGTCGAGAACCTCGCTCGGCGTTGCGCCTCGCAAGGCGAGCGAACGCACGATCTCACGAATGTGACCCATAATGACGGCGGCGTCGAGACCGTGTCCCGCAACGTCGCCGATCGAAAACGCCAGCCGGCCGTCATTCAACTCGAAGGCATCGTACCAGTCGCCGCCGATCAATGTTTCGGTTTCCGCCGCTGTGTAGGATACGTCAAACGAGATCCCGGCTGTGTGCGGTAACGCGACGGGAAGCATCGCCGTTTGGAGCACGCGCGCGATGCGCGATTCACGGCGATACGCGGTAGAATTTCGCAACGCGCTAGCGATACGCCACGCGACGTCACGTACGAACTCAACATCGAATTCATCGAACGGCTCGGCATCGAGCGCGCGCGCGGCGGCTACCTGATGAACGCCCGGCTCCCCAAATTCGAGTGGCGCACGCACTAGGTGCCGCGACGCCTCGGGCGGCGGCGCGGCGGACGGCGGCCAAAGGCATACCTGCCGTTGGCCTTGCACGGTGAAGGATGCGTACCATATGGCATCGAGGGCCGACGCCGCGGACTGAAGAGCGCGCTCCACCAACTGTTGGTCGCGGATGTTGAACTCCAGGGTGATGGCGCCAATTTCAGCCAATGCCGCTAGACGTGCACGAACTCGCGCGACTTCATTGCGCGCCTCGATTCGCTCGTGTACATCGTCAACGGTGACGATCCATTTGCGTAACTCGCGTCCTTCGTACGAGGGAGCCGCTCGAAGCTCAAACCACCGCGTGCCGCGGACTGTTTGCAATGGAACTTCGAACGAAAATAATTCGCCGCCCCCGATGCCATGCATCAAACTCTTCTCGAAGTTTGCTGCATGCACTCCGGCCGCGGCTCGCAACGATGCGCCGACGTCGCATTCTTCCACTGACGTACCAGTGATCTGGTACCATCGCCGGCTCGCGTAGTCGAACGTGCCGTCGGGCCGCGCCGTCAAAACCGCTTGCGGTAGCAAATGAATCGTCTGCGAAAAGTAGCGCACGTTTTCGTGCACGTCGTGCACCTCGTGCAGCAGCAGCGGAATGTCTGCAAAATCCATCCCGGCGGCGCCGATAACGTATTGGACGCGATTGCGCGTGTCGATCAGCGGGATCAGAAGAAACGATTCGGCGAACGCGTCATACATCTGCGCCTTTCGCTGTTTCGCACATCTGTTTGCCGCGACCGCCAGCAGATCCAATTGTGTAACATCATCGGTGTACTTGCGCGCGGGCGTGTTGACACGGATAAACCCGCGAACTCCGGACCAGAGAAACGCTGCCTTCGCCGCGGTGTCAACAAAATGCACGTAATGTGCAAACAACCCCGCTACCCCGATGCTTTCTTTCGCCGGCTTTCATCTTACCGCTCGAAGCTGCCGAATGAAAGGCCACCGTCCAGCCATCCGGCTGGTGCAAAACGGTTTCATCCGCAAATGCGAAGGATCAAAGCTACAGCACGCGTTCGAGGAATGGACCGATGTCGACATCGTCGACCTGCATGCCGACCCCACGCGCATGATAGCGGATATCATGGAAGTCCGATCCGCCGGTCATCACGAGTCCGTACTGCGAGGCCTTCTCACGAAAGATACGGATGTCGTCCGCATCGTGGAGGGGATAAAACACTTCGAGTCCGTCCAAGCCTTGCTGCGCGAGCTCGTCGATCAGCGTGCGATCCTTCAATCGGCCCGGATGAGCAAGCACCGCAATGCCGCCGCCCGCGTGAATGGCTTCAATTGCGCGCTGTGGCGTCACGTGCGTCGACGGGACGTATCCCGGTTTTCCGCCGCGCAATAAATTGCGAAAAGCCCACTCGATATCCGGCGCCATTCCTTTGCGAATCAGTGCCTTCGCGACGTGTGGGCGGCCGAGCGCTTTCGCGTTCCCCGCTTCGCGCAACACGTCATCGGTCGTAATGCCATAGCCCGCACGCTGCAGTTGCATCACCATCCGCTCGACGCGCGCACGGCGCGCCGTGACGTTGGCGTCGATGAGCGCGTTGAGTTCCGGAGAATGGAGACCCACGCCGTATCCCAAGACGTGCACTTCATTCTCGCGATAGGTCGTATTGATTTCGATGCCCGTGACGACCCGCGCGGAATTGCGCGACTCAAACGCTCCATACGCTGCAAGCGTATCGTGATCGCTGATAGAGAACACTTCCACATTGCGTTCGTCCATGAAGTCGACTAAGGCTTGCGGGGAGAGCGTTCCGTCGCTCTCATATGTATGACTGTGGAAGTCTACGATCAATTGGGGCGGCGACGTTCTACCGCAAGGGAGATCCCGGTACGTTCGTGGTCGTGGATTTCCACGGTAATGAACGATGGGATACAGACGACGTCGATGTCACTGTCCCTCAAATAGCTGCGCGCGATCGCAACCGCTTTGACGGCTTGATTGATCGCTCCGGCACCGACGGCTTGTATTTCTGCGACCTCACGTTCGCGCATGACGGCTGCGAGTGCACCCGCGACGGCGTTGGGATTGCTTTTTGCCGAGACTTTCAGAGTGCCCGGAGTAACATGTGGTTCTGCGCTGGTCATCAGGCAATGCCTCGCAGGAAGATGCGCTTTATGTCGGTCGCTTTACCGGTCGCCCGATCGATGCTCACGACCGCACCGCAGAATTGTTTGGTTCCGCTCTTTTGAACATTGAACCGTTCGGACATGCCCGTCAAGAAGCGGTCAAGCACCGCATCTGCTTCCATGCCGATAACACCTTCTGTCGGTCCCGTCATGCCTACATCAGTAATGTACGCAGTTCCCCCTGGAAGAATTTGTTCGTCCGCGGTTTGAACGTGAGTGTGCGTTCCATAAATCGCCGAAGCGCGGCCGTCCAAGAATCGCGAAAGCGCGACTTTTTCGGAAGTGGCTTCCGCATGCACGTCGACGATCACGACCGGCGTGAGCGCGCGCAGGTCGTCGACGATCGGATCGATGACACGAAACGGATCGTCGACAGGCGGCATGAACGTTCGGCCCATCACGTTGACGACGCCGATAGTGACGCCGTCGACGTGGAACGTGCCGTATCCGCGACCGGGTACCGCCGGCGGATAGTTCGCCGGCCGAATGACGCGGTCGGTTGTATCCAAGTACGCCTTGAAGTCGCGTTTGTCGAATATATGGTTGCCGGACGTGATGAAATCGATCCCGGTGGCGAACATTTCGTCGGCGGTCTGCGCGGTTAGGCCGAAGCCGCCCGCAGCATTTTCGCCGTTCGCGATCGCGGCCTGGACGTTGTACTGTTCACGAATGAGCGGAACGCAGCGCTTAAGCGTGTCGCGACCCGGTGAGCCGACGACGTCGCCGATGAGCAGCAGGTTGAGGGGATCTAGCGGCGCGATGAAGCCTTCGCTTTCCGTTGCGATTTCAAAAAGTACACAAGCACCCGCGCTTCTTCGCGGAACCCGACCAAACTCTTCGATTGTGTCGGATCGCGTAGCGCTTCGATGGCGTAGAAGGCCGCCTCGTCCTGCGCGACCGGATCGGCATCGAGATGATCGGCGGGCAGCGGATTGCGGACGAGCGTGTCGTGGAACTCCGAACCGAAGAACGCCACGAGCATCTCGAGCTCTTCCTTAGAAAAACTCCCGGTGTCGCGGGTGACGTGGACGAACGTGGTGGAGCGGTCGCTTTCGAAGTCGATCGAAACCGCGTCGGCGTCGTCTTTCGCAATCGTCAGGTATGCCGCAATGTGATCCTCGAGGGCCTCACGCAGCGTCGATTGCGCGCGCTTATCCAGTCGCGATTTCAGCGCGAAGGTTAGGCGCACGCTGCGATCCGCGGGCATCGAGCGAATCGAAGCCAACTCCGGAAAGCGCACCAGAAGTGCGCAAACCAGACTCACGGTATCGGCGTTTTCGACGGGTAGACGGCTATTCATGATCTCACTTACACTAGTCCCAATCCCACGCCCAGAGGCTTCGGCTAGGGCTTGGGGGTCCAAGGATACGACGCGGGCTCAAGGCCAGACCTGCGGCTTACAAGAAAGCTAACCCTGATGTCCCTCCGGCAGTTGCCGGGTGCCCTGATTCTCGGCTTGCTCGCCTCCCTAGCCGCCCATGCGGCCGGGTTCGGCGGCAGTCACATGGAAGCGGGCGCCTACCACGAGTTGCTCTCGACCGTCGCCTTTGCGGGCGCGGGCGGCACGCTCATTGTTGCAATTGCTGCGGCTTTCGGCACCGGCGGGAAGTGCGCGCAAGGCACAGTTCTTGCCGCGCGGCTTTGTGCGTGGATTCCGCGCGCTCGCGCCGTTGCAGTCGCCGGCGGTGTCTGGTTCGCGTTCATCGAATCGCTCGAACCCGCGCACGGACCGGCATCATTCATCATCATCGCGCTCGCCATGCTGGTGGCGGCGCTCGCACTTCGCGGGCTCGCGGTGCTTACCGCACGCGCGCTTGCGAACTGCGTCATCGCGATCGCCCGCATCGCCACGGCGCGTCGCACCATCTTCCTCGTCCGGCGCTATTCGTCGCCGGCGATCGTCACGCCGCACCTCGCGCGGCGCATCGTGACGCGTCCGCCTCCTCGGATCGATTTGCTCTCCGCTTAGCAATTCGAACTCTTTCTTTTCCGAGGAGTCTCCATGTCCCGAGTGTCCGCGGCCGCTCTCGCCGCGTGTTTCCTTATATGTAGTTCGCCGGCGTTCGCGGCCACGACCGGTCTCGTTCGCGGCACCGTCACGTTGAAGGCCAAGCCGCAACCCGGCGCGTCGGTGACGCTTACCGGCGAAGGCTCGCGGCTGACCGCGACGACGAATGCGTCGGGCGGCTTCACTTTCCCACAGGTGCCGTTCGGCAATTACCGGCTGACGGTTCACGAAAACGGCGTCGCGGACCGGACGATCGACGTCACCGTGACCAGCGACTCGGTCGTCAACGCCAGCGTCTCGCTCGATCAACTCACAGAGATTGCCAACACCACCGTGACGGCGCACGCCGGCGCCGGCGGCAATCCCGTCTCTGTCAACACGATGCAGAAATCGCAGATCGATACATCGCCGAACCGTGACGATCTCAACCGGTTGATCGAAACGATGCCGGGCATCGTTCGCTTTTCTTATGACGAGCCGGTCGCAAACGGCTTCCACGGCATCGCCTATGAAATCGACGGCGCGCCGCTTCCGCTTGCGACGAGCTCCAACTTCGGGCAGATCATCGACCCGAAGGTCCTCGATTCGCTCGAAGTCTACACCGGCTCGTTTCCGGCGGAGTACGGCGGCAGCCGTATGGGCGCGCTCGTCAATCTCGTCTCGACGCGTCTCTCCGACCAAGCTCCGGGTTCGTACGGCAGCTTCAGCATCGGTGGCGGCAACTACGCGCAATCCCTGGCAAGCCTTGACGAACTCGAGCGCTTTAAGAACAGCGAACTCTACTTAAGCTTAAACACGCAACGAAGCGCTCGCGGTCTTGATGCGCCGACCTACTCGCCGATTCACGACGACTCATCAATGGGCGACCAGTTCTTGCGCTACCTCACACAGATGGGTCCACGCCAAACGCTTGCCGTCGATCTCTCCAATCAAATCAATCAATTCCAGATCCCGATCAACACCGATCCCAATAATCCAAGTGACCCGATCTTCAGCCCGGCCGGCACGGACGACGTGCAGCGTGAGTACGATCGGTTCATCAACGTGAACTATACGCTGACCTCGAAGGACGGCAACGGCGTCTTCCAGTTCATTCCGTGGGTACGCTCGACGCGCATCGCGTACGACGGCGACCTCGGCAACGACGTGTTGGCCCTCGCCCCGAATCCGCAGTTTGGCGATCCATCGACACCGGATGCACCCCTCTACGCGAACCAGATCGGACTGCAGCAAGACCGCAACGCCAATTACATCGGCGCGCGTATCTCGGACTTCCGCGCAACCACCCACCATGCGTGGAAGGTCGGCATCGACGCGCAGCGCGAGACGTTCAATTCAACACAAACCTTCGCGTGTTACACGTCCGACTGCAATCCCGCACCGTCCACGCCCCCGCCGGCACCCCCCGCGCCGGGCTACTACACCGTTGCGACTGCGCAGGCGCAGCCCGGGACGCTCGTGGGCATCTACGCGGAAGACAAGTGGCAACCGAATCAGAACTTGGCGTTCAACTACGGTTTGCGGTACGACCATTCGACGGGATACGTCGGCGGCGACATGCTCGAGCCTCGTATCGGCGTCAACCTGGCGGACGATAGCGGCAGAAACGTCATTCATGCTTACTACGGACGCATGTACGCGGCGCCGCAACTCGAGGACGTGCGCCAAGATTGCATCCTGCTCAACGGCTGCGCCGGCGAGCCGGTCTACGATCTGCAGCCGCAACGCGACGCGTACTTCGAGATGGGCCTCGCGCACGTGTTCGGCGGAAACCTCAAAGGTTACGTCAACGTCTTCCGCCGGAGCGTGACGAACGTACTCGACACGACCCAGTTCTTGAATACGCCGCTCTTTGCGGTCTACAACAACGCGACCGGTTTCGATAGCGGCGTCGACTTTCGTCTGCAAAACCAGATGCGCAACGGCGATTCGTGGTTCATCACCACGACCGTCAGCGGTTCGTACGCGGGCGGCATCTCCGGATCGACGTTCCTCTTCCCACCGTCCGATCTCGATACCGGCGGCTTGCCGATCACGTCACCTGCGCTGTTGCAGCCTGAAGACCACGATCAGACGGTGGCCGGTACGTACTCGTACACGCATCGGATGGGCAAGGACCGCACGTGGTACGGAACGCTCGAAGCGGACTACGGCACGGGCTATCCGGTCGAATTCCAAAACGGAACGGGTCGCCTGCCGTCGCACACGACGCTCGATCTCTCGCTCGGAAAAGATCCGGTGAAACACGGAATCGGCTTCAATCTCGACGTCGAGAACCTGTTGAACCACCAGTACATCATCAAGATCGCGAACGGCTTCAACACCACTCAAGTCTCAACAGGCCGCTCGTTCCTCTTGCGATTCACCCAACCGTTCTAACCCATGGTGTCATCCTGAGCGCAGCACCAACGGTGCGGAGTCGAAGGATCGTAACGAACGCAAAGGCCGCCGAGATGTTTCGGCGGCCTTTTGAATTGAGGCGGTCCTTCGACTCCGCTTCCCCTGCGCTCAGGATGACACTGAGGTATCGACGAATCCGCGTACTCGTTGCGATTAACTTTATTTTTGCGAATGCTTCTCAAATTGCTCGCACAAGCAACCGTTGTCAAGCGCCGCGGCAAACCCCGTAGAGGACTGCGGCTTCCGTCGAGGGGAAAGAGGCGCGTCGCATGCATGACATCTCCCAGAGCCCCGTTGTCGTTACGGGGGGCGCAGGCCTCATTGGCAGCGCCCTCATTTGGTTACTCAATCGCCGCGGTATCGACGACATCATCGTCGTGGATCGTCTAGACGAATCCGAGAAGTGGAAGCATCTCGTTCCGTTGCGTTTCGCGGATTACGTCGACGCCGACGACTTTCTCGACCTGGTCACCGACCAGTCGACATATTTCGGCAACATCGGAACGGTGTTTCATCTCGGCGCGTGTTCCGCGACGACCGAGATAAACTCGGACTTCCTGATGCGCAACAATTACGAGTATACGAAAGCGCTCGCGCACTGGGCGCTCGATCTCGATGCGCGTTTCGTCTACGCGTCCTCGGCTGCAACGTACGGTGGACTCGAAGAAGGGCTCTCCGATACGGCCGACTTGCGCACGTTACGTCCGCTCAATATGTATGCGTACTCCAAGCAGCTCTTCGACCTCTACGCCGAACGAACCGGAATGGCGGAGCGTATCGCCGGCTTGAAATACTTCAACGTATTCGGCCCAAACGAAGATCATAAAGGCGACATGCGTAGCGTCGTGTATAAAGCGTTTTATCAAATTCGCGACGGCGGAAGCGTGCGGCTCTTTAAGAGCTACCGCCCGGAATTCGGCGACGGCGAACAACAGCGCGACTTTATCTACGTTAAAGACGCCGTCGACATGACGATGCACGTCGCACAATCGGATCTCAGCGGGATCGTGAACATCGGCAGCGGCACGCCCCACACGTGGCTCGATCTCGTGCGTCCGATCTTCGGCGCCTTACATCTGCCCGAGCGCATCGAGTTCATCGACATGCCGGAAACGCTTCGGCCGAAGTATCAGTATCGCACGAGCGCGATCATCGATCGTTTGCGCGGGAGCGGCTACACGCGCGAGATCACGCCGCTGACCGACGCCGTCACCGACTACGTCTCCAATTATCTCCTCACGAGCAGTCCACTCGACCCCGCACGTCAGGAACGAGGGATTTCCGCTGAACGCGGAAACCCGAGCGCCATTTCCGTTTAATCGAGGTATTTCGTGTCCCAACCGTCTTCGCGTTCGCAACGCCGTCAGCATCAGCGCGGCGGCGGTCCGATTGCTCCACAAAAGCGCGATCCGATGATGAGCGTGTACATCGCGCTCGCCGTCGTCGTCGTGTTGATCGTCGCAGGCTTCGGCATCATGCGATGGCAGCAGAACAATGCGTATAATGCGGCGTATGCGTCGCCGTCACCGGAACCGACGGCGAGCGGTGGTCCGAAGGCGATTCAGCTCGAGGACGGCACGAGCGTCGGTAAAGCGTTGATCCCGGTTCCAAAAATGGGCGCGGATACGAAATCGGGGGGACAAGGCCAACCCGTCGACGGCATTTCGTGCGCGGGAATGGAGTACGCGACGCTCCACATTCATCCTCACCTCGCGATTTTCTATCACGGGCAACAAGTTCAAGTGCCGCGGCTTATCGGCGGCGCGCCCGTTCCTCCGCAAGGATGTCTGTACTGGATTCACACCCACGACGCGACCGGAATCATCCACATCGAATCACCGGTACTCGCACCCGAAGGCTCGAGCGGATTCATCCTCGGCATGCTCTTCGATATTTGGGGCCAGCCGCTCGCGCGCGATAACGTCGCGAACCTCAAGGGTCCGGTGACGGCATACGTCAATGGCGAAAAGTATGACGGCGATCTGCGCGCGATTCCGTTGAAGTCACATCAGCAGATCGTGCTGGAAGTCGGTTCGCCGGTTGTGGCGCCGCCGAACTACTTGTTCCCGCCTAACGAGTAACCTTCGCCAGCTCAGCATCGAGTTCGCCGTACGGTACCTCGCCGCTATTCAAATAGGTGATCGTTTTGCTCTTGTCGATCACCGCAAGCGTCGGAAATCCGCCCTTGAGGTACTGTTTCGCGATCGTAAGGTTCGGATCGTACGCGGCGATCGGATACTGCGTGTGGAACCGCTGCTGAAAATTGAGAACATCGAACTGCGACTCGGGGGTGGTGCCGTCCATCCCCGTGTCGCTTCCGGGGACGGCGATAAAATCGACGCGGTCCTTATATTTTTGATAGAGGCGATCGAGCACCGCGGTCTCACGTTGACAGTGCGGACACCACGTCGCGAATATTTCCAGGAAGACCGGTTTTTGCGTAGCGGCGAGATCGAACGGACCGGCGGTCGTCGGCGTTTGAAACTCGGGCGCCTTTTGCCCCATCGCGGCCGTTGCGTTGATGGGCGCAACCGACGCATTTTGCAGTTGCTGTGACGGGCGCAACTTCAGGTAAAGCACGGCTCCGATGACGAGCACGGCAATGATGACGATCGAGATAACGCCGAGGGTCCGTCGGTTCATTTCGGTTGAAGTCTCCGATCAACAGCAAGTATGCCGGGCGCATAGCGCGCGATGACATAGGCGATTAAGGCGAGCGCGAGATCGAATCCGACGTGCGGCCAATCGGCCGTCGCCTGATCCTTCGGTCCAAAGCATCCGCAATTTGCCGGAATGCCGCGTACTACTGCCGATGCGATGGCGGCTGCGTACAGGACGAACTGAACGACGCTAATCCATCCGACGACTCGCGTGAAGAGACCGACGATCAAATAGAGTCCGACCAGGAGCTCGAAGAACGGCAGCACGAGCGCCATCGGCGCCACGATCTCGCCCGGAAGTAAACGAAAGCCGGCGATCGCCGAGGCCAATTCGGGTGCGTGACCGACCTTCAGCGCACCGGTGACTAATAAAACACCGCCAAGGATCAGGCGGAGCAAGAAGACGGCGAACTGCATGTCCGGATGAGCGATGCTCCCTACGAGACGCAAGTCCTGCGACGATTCTCCATCCCGGCGTGTAAGACGGTGCGGTACACTACCGGTATGCTTCGGCGCCTCCGGTCGTTCACCGCGATGCTCGCACTGCTCGCCGGTGCGGCCTGTTCGCATTACCCTACGGCGCCGGATTTCACACTGACCGATCAACACGGTGCGCCATGGACGCTCTCAGCGCAGCACGGCAAAGCCGTCGCGCTTTATTTCGGATTCACGCATTGCCCCGACACCTGTCCAACGACGATCGCCAAGCTTGCGAAGGCAATCGGCAACAGTGCCAACGCCGAGATTGCGTTCGTGACCGTCGACCCGCAACGCGATTCGCCCGCGGTTCTTAACGCGTTCGTGCACCGTTTTTCCGGGGCGCCGATCGTCGGTTTAACGGGCACGCCGAAACAGATTGCCGCCGTCGAACGCGCGTATCACATTTGGGCGCAGAAAATTCCGGGGAAACGCGGCAACTACGACTACGACGAAGCGCACATTTCCATCGTCACGTTCATCGATGCGAACGGGCGCGAGCGGATGATTGCAGATCAGGACGATAACGTGACAACGCTTGCATCAGATATTCGGAGCTCGCAATAGTGATCGCGCTGGTCGCATTACTTCTCGCAACGGTGCTTGCGCCGATGCACGGCGTCGTGCTCGAGCCGGCGGGTGCGCAGAATGCCGTCATCCGCAACGACGACGTGACAAACATGCTGCCCGCGCAGACGCGCCTCTACCGCTTGTCGCCGGCGACTGGAGTGCATTCTGGCGTTGGAATCGACGGCGTCATTGACCGCTCCACGACGCCGTGGACGCTGCGCGAGGCCGCCATCGCCGCGCCGTTCTCGCCCGGCATGCCCGATCGAGGTCGCGCCGCGGAACCGGTCGACGTCGGCAAGCAACTGCCCTCCGCGACGCTCGTCGATCAAAGCGGCCAGATCGTTGCGTTGAATCGCGCGTTCGCCGGCAAAGTCGTATTGCTCAGCTTCATCTTCACGCGCTGTCCCGATGCGACGCTCTGCCCGGCGATTTCCGGCAAATATGCCTACTTGCAGTCGCATCTCGATCCGGCACGCTTCGCGCTCGTCGAGATCACGCTCGACCCGCCCTATGACTCCCCCGCGGTCCTTCGCGGCTACGGCCGCCAGTATGGCGCAGACGGGCGCATTTGGCACCTCCTGACAGGCACAGGATCCACGATTCAACGGCTGCTCAATGCCTTCGGGATCAACTCGATGCGGGTCAGCTCGGCCAATTTCATTCACAACGACAAGCTCTACATCGTGCAGCCAAACGGAACGGTTGCGTACTTGGTCGATACCGCCGGTTGGGATCCGCAAGGCGTCATGGCCGAAGCCTCGGCCGTAGCCGGTATGGCGAACAACCCGTTCGAGCGGTTCAAGCTCTCGCTGATCGCGGACGTTGTCGCGGTATGCGGCGGAAGCCAATTCGCCGGCATCGTGATGCTCGAGATTGGCCTTTTCTTCATTATCCTGATCGTGGTCGCGGCCGGCTTGTGGTGCGTCGGACGCGTGCTCTGGGGGCGTCGCAGCAGGCAGACCTGAGAATCGGGGAAAATGCTGGGCCAGTCCATGGCAGCACCGCGCAAGCCGTTCGATCCGCCGACCCCCGAACAAACGGCATTTCTCGAGAAGGCGATCGAACAGCACGGCAAGGCGACCTACAATTTCGCCCTCCGTCTTACTCACAACGAGGCCGACGCCCGCGATCTGACGCAAGAGGCGTTTATCCGCGTGTACCGCGCGTGGCGCAGCTTCCAGCCCGGGACCTCATTCGTTTCCTGGATATACAGGATTGTCACAAATCTGTACCGGGACGAACTTCGGCGGCGAAAAGGCCGTTATCAAGAAGAGATCCCCGAAGACAACGTGCCCCAAGAGTACGCGGGAGACCGGCCCCTGGCAGTGGAGCCGATCGAAGACCTCGTCGAGTCGCAATTCAGCGAGACGATGTCGAAGGCGTTGGCAGCGCTTTCACCCGATCAGCGCCAAGTGGTCGTCCTCGCGGACATCGAGGAGTACAGTTATCAAGAAATCGCGGAGATCGTCGGATGCTCGATCGGCACGGTTCGTTCGCGCTTACATCGGGCCCGGCAACAGCTACGAAAGCTCGTTGAGTACTACTCGGCAAAATCATGACAAATGAACATACGACAATAGAAGAGCTCATTGACTACCTGCACCACGAACTGACTCCCGAAGCGGACGCAGCGATGCTCGTGCATTTGCAATCGTGCGCGCAATGCGCGGCGATGTATGAAGAGCAAGCGCGTCTCTCCGAGTCACTGCGCGCGTACGCGCGTGCGACGGAGCGCGACCTGCCGCAAGGCGTCGTCGCGCGCATTTGGGATGCCGTGGAGGCAAAGACCCCACAACCCACGGTCGCGCAGCGCATTGCCGCGTTCTTCCGTCCGGCGGTGGCCGTTCCGATCGCAGCGGTGCTGGTCATCGGCGCGTTCTTCGGTTACAGCGCCACGCATCACGCGGCCCCGATGATCACCATCGACGCGGCTTACTATCTGCGCGATCACGCCTCGCTCAATAGCACCATGCCGTTCGGCGAGAGTTCGGTCGAACCGGCGTCGTTGCGAAACGACGAATCGGCAGGCGACCAGCAATGGGTTTCGTCGACGGGAGTAAGCACCGTTGCCGACACGCGCTAGCTGCGCGCTCGTACCACTCGCGGCGGCTGCGCTGATCGGCGCGGCGCCGGTTCATGTCCCGAACGCCTCGCCGACGGTTCTGTTGCGCGAGGCGATTGAAGCGCCCAAACATCTCTCGTATGTCGGCGAGATTCAAGTGCTGCGCTTCGGAAGCCAAAAGACGGCGGCTGCCGTCTATCGCATCGAGCACCGCGCGCCCGATCTCACGCGGCGCTGGTATCTCGCGCCGCAGAGCTACTACGGCGATTCGGTCGTCTCACGCGGCGAAACGACGTACTCGATCGACGTCAAGCGCAGCAAGGTCGTGGTTGCCCAGGACGACGCCATCGACGATCAAGTCGCCGAAGACGACAATTTCGCCGTCCTCAACGCGAATTACAACGCGACGTTTGCGCCGGACGACAACGTCGAAGGACGCCGCGTGCACGTCGTACTCTTGACGAACAAGTACACGGGACAGGTAACGATGCGCATCAAGACGGATGCGCAAACGAACCTCGTGCTCGAAAAAGAGATTTACTCTGCCAACGGCGCGCTCTCGTCGCAGGAGCGCTTCGAACAGATTCGCTACGTCGAGCAGATTCCGTCGGGTGTCTTTGACGTGCCGAACGGCATGCAACACGTCGACGGTCCTTCACGGGGGCTGCCGTCGAGCGATCTCCAGCACGTTGTCGCCACCGCCGGATTCAAGGCACAGGGCCCCAAGTATCTTCCCGAGGGTTTCACGCCGGTTGAAGGTGACGTCATCGACATCAAAGGCGTACGCACCCTGCATTTGCTGTATTCCGACGGCATCCGGACCGTTTCGCTGTTTCAGAACCAAGGCTCGTCAGATATCGGCTTCGACAATTTCCATGCAACGAGCACCAAAGTCGAAGATCACGACGCGAAGTACACCGAAGACGGATCGACGATGCTTCTGGCATGGTCGGAATCTGGTTTGCATTTCACCCTCGTCGGCGAACTGAGCTTAGCGGAACTCGAAAAGATCGCGACATCCGTGGTACCCTAGGGCGTCATGTCCGCTCCCGAACGCGACCTTCGCACGCTTCTGATTGCAATGAAACCGGCGCTCGATCCGCGGGAGTGGGTCTTTTGCAGCGTCGATCGTACGTTTCTTACCTCCGCACATCGTCCGCTCTTCGTCTTCCAAGAAAACGAAGGCACGACGATCGTGATCGAACGCGGCATCGCGGAGTCGCTCGGCCTTGCGTACGCCTTCCCGTCGCGCCGCATCACGCTGCGCGTGCATTCCGATCTATACGCCGTCGGATTGCTTGCGACGGTCACGAGTGAACTCGCAAAGCACCTGATCTCGGCGAACGCCGTAAGCGCGTTCTATCACGACCACATCTTCGTTCCGGTGGACCGCGCCGAAGAAGCGCTGCACGTTCTGGAATCACTGAGCGCAGAACGCGCTCGTGAGGTTTTGTAAGGTCACAATTCCTCAATAGACACGTTCGTCGCTTGTTCTAATCCGGTGGGAAACCCTAAGCGAGCGACAAAGGGATCGTCCGGAAACCGCTCGCCTCGCACTATGCTGAGGAACACGTCCTGTGCGGCCTGCGCCTCCTCGACGCTCTGGAAGCGCCCGCTTCTAGTAAGTCAAGCGCTCTTAAAAAGTCGCGCTCCTCGCGCAATACGGCGTTGATGAGGTCGTTCATGAATGGCTTGAACGCATCGTATGCTTTCCATGGGTCGCGGTGGTTTTTCATTCATGAGGTGATGTTTTCAAATAATGAAAGCCGTCCGCGCACACGAGGTGGAATTGCCGAGTCCTCTGCTGCATTGACTGCAACGTCGCCTTCGCTCATGAGAATCTGCGCAATGGACTCAGTCAGCGCATCGATATCGTAGCCGCCTTCCAACACGTATGCAATGCGGCCTTGACAGTATTCGGCTGCCACGCGATTGATCGCGCGTGCAAGCATCTGCGCTGCATCAACATCGACGCCCAGATCGCCGACCGGATCGCCGGCGACGTAGTCAAAGCCGGCGCTCACGACGATTGCACTGGGCCGGAGCGTGGCCGCTGTTCGACGTAAGAGCAATTCCCAAACCGCGATGAACGCTTCCGTTGCGATTCCGGTAACGGGAAGCGGGACGTTGACGAGTGCATCTCCGTTGAGTGATTCGATTTCGTGGCCGGTGCCGGGATAGGCCGGTGATGCGTGCGTCGAGATATAGGAGACGCCGTTACCCGCGATATCTTGCGTGCCGTTTCCATGGTGGTAATCGAAATCGACGATGAGGACGTTTCCGCCGAACGCATGTTGGTACGCGCGCGCTGCGATGGCGGCGTTATTGAAGAGGCAAAATCCCATTCCGCGGCGCGATTCCGCGTGGTGTCCAGGCGGGCGGACGAGCGCAAACGCCGGGCGCTTCATGTGCGTAGCCGTTTCCACTGCAACGATGGCGCCGCCGGCGGCGCGGCGCGCTACCGCGAGTGATCGCTCGTCCACGACAACATCACCGGTAGAGAGATAGCGCGCTCGCGTTAGGCCGGATGTTTCGTCTTTGACGAGTTCGAGGTACTGCGGTGAATGCACGCGCAGCAGTTCTTCGTCGGTCGCGTCACGTGCCGCGAGGCGTTCGTGGAGCAAACCGCGTGCGGCTAAACGCGAAGCGACCACCTCTACGCGGTCGGGCGATTCAGGATGCCCGACACCGCGAAGGTGTTCGCCGTACAGGTCGTCGGTGACGACTAGCATTTGCTCCAAAGCTTCCGCGCGATGAAATAAAAGCCCGCCGATTGTTTCGGCGGGCTTTTGAGCTGAGGCGGTCCTTCGACTTCGGCGCTTAGCACCTGCGCTCAGGATGACACTACTTCTTGCTCAGCATTGCGATTTGCGTTTGGATTTCGTTGTACTCTTTCGTGCCTTTTTTGATCATCGGCAGGAGGCGCTTGTATGCGCTGATTGCTTTCTGCTTCTGGTGATTCTCGGTGTAGCTCTTGCCGGCGACCCACAGCAGCTGCGGGTTTTGATCCAAGAAGCCCTTGGCGCTCTTGTCGAGCACGTCGAAGATCTGCGAGGCTTCCTTGTAGTTTTTCAACTCGAAATCGGCACCGGCGATGCATCCGAGCGTCGACGGGCTCTTCTCCATCGAAAAGCTCTTTGCGCACGCGTCCTTCGACTTGCCGTAGTCGTGCAAGAACGAATAGGCCTGACCGAGCATCGCGAATGTTCGCGGATCGGGTTGCACGTCGCTGAGATGCTTCAAATAGCCGACCGCATCCGACATCTTGCCTTGCTGCATCGAGAGCTGGCCAAGACGCAAGAGCGCTTGTCCATCGTCTTTATTGATCGCTAGCGCCGCGAGCCACTCGCGCTGCGCGTTTGCGTAGTTCTTCTGCGATGCCCAGTAGTCGCCGAAGCTCGTGTGAAGATCGGTGAGTTTCGGATACTGCGCGATGCCCTGCTGGTAGACGGCTTGCGCCTGCGCATCTTTATGCTCTTGCGCGTAGTACTGTGCCTTGCGGACGATGATTGCGCCGCGCTGCTCGTCGCTGGTCGCGGCAACGATGGCATCGTCATACGCCGCGGCGGCTTTTGTATCGTCATGCTGACGTGCGTAGAGGTCGGCTTTGAACACGAGCGCCTGGATGTTCTTCGGGTCGATCGCGAGGACTTTGCCGACCCAATCTAGCGCTTCCGGAATGTTGTTCTGCTGCGCGTACGTGGTCGCGATTTGGAAGAGCGGCGTGGTCGCCTTGGGATCCATCGCTGACGCTTTCAAGAATTGCGTGCGCGCGTCGTCGAACTTCTGCTCGGCCGCGTAGACGGATCCGAGTGTCGTGATCGATTGCGCGTCGCCCTTGTTGAGCACGATTGCGCGGTTCGCGATGCGTTCGGCGTCGGTGAACCGGTTCGCGCGAAGGTACAGCGTCGTCAATTGCTCGAGAACGCCGGGATTGCTCGGATCCAAGTTTTCGGCTTGCTCTAAATCGGCGATTGCGCCATCCATACGGCCCAGCGACTGCTGCGCGTAGCCGTCGAGATAGTAGACCTGCGAGGTCTTATCACCCATCTGCAGCAAACGCTGCGTGAGCTGGATCGAGAGATCCGGGCGGTTGATTCCGAGGAGTTGTCCCGCAAGCTCCGTCATCGTCTGTTGGTCGTTGGGGTTCGCCTTGAGCTTGGCTTCGAGACGCGGAATCGCGATTTCGGGCGGCTCGGGCGTCGCCGTCGGAATTGCGGACGGCGAGGGGGACGGGCTCGGCGATGCCGCCGATTTTCCGCCGCCGAAAAGCCCGGCTTGGGCTCTCGGCGTCGTGCCGATAGCCGCGGCGATAAACGCGACGGCAATCATGAGCAGAACTGCGAAACGTTTCAACTTACACTAACTTCCTGAAGAAGTGTTTGCGCTTCACGCGCAAACCCTAAGATTTTGAGGCCGCAACGAGTTTCGTGAGCTCGGGCACGATGGCGAACGCGTCGCCCACGACCGTGAGGTCCGAAAACTCAGTGATCGGCGACTGGCCATCCTTATTGATCGCAACGATCGTACCGGAAGAACGCATGCCGACCTTGTGTTGTATCGCTCCGGAGATTCCGACGGCGATGTAGAGATTCGGACTGACCGTCTTGCCGGTTTGTCCGATCTGCAAGCTATACGGCACCCAACCAGCATCGGCCGCCGCGCGTGACGCACCCACTGCACCACCGAGCGCTTGCGCGAGCGGCTTCAACAGCGTGTCGAACGGTTCCGGCCCACCGAGGCCGCGGCCGCCGGCGATAACGACGGGCGCTTCCTCCAACGCGAGCTCTCCGGTGCCTTCTTCGACGTCCTTCTCGACCGTCACCGTATAGGTCTTGCCGGCCGGTTTCTCGATTGCTTGCACGGTTGCGCCCGAGCCGCTCGCCTCCGCGGCAAATGCGTTCGGACGGATCGTCACGACGCCGTAGTCGCCCGGCTTGAGCGCGCAGGTCGTGATCGCGGCGCCGCCCATCTTCGGCATGATCGCCTCGACGCGTCCGCCCTCGATCTTGAAATCAACGGCGTCCGCGCAGAGACCGGCGTTCAAGCGCGCCATAACGCGGCCGGCAATATCTTTGCCCGTCAGCGTGTTCGGAATGAGGATCAGCGACGGACCGATCGCGCGAGCGGCGGCGTCGACGTAATCGATCACGGGATCGAGCAAGAACGTATCGGCGTCCGCGTCATCGCTCACGTGAATCACGTCGAGCGGATACGCCTTCAGCGCTTCCGCGAGTTGGGTCGAGCCGTTGCCGACGGCGATCGCGTGAGCTTTACCGCCGAGTTTGTCGGCGAGTTGACGCGCCTGCGTCGCCATTTCGAACGTCACCTTCGGCGTGTGTCCGCCTTTGTGTTGAACGTAGACGAGAACGTTTTGCATCAGACGAGTTTCCGCTCTTTGAGGAAGTTGAAGATAGCTTGCGCGGCCGCTGTTCCGTCGGCCGCTTCCACGACTTGACCTTTTCCGCGCACCGCGGGGGGCTGGGCATTGAGGAGTTCCGTTTTGGAACCATTGAGCCCGACGGGTTGATCGAGCGCGAGATCGCCTGCGGTCAGCGGCGCGATGGTCTTTTTCTTCGCGCCCATGATGCCTTTGAGCGATGCGTAGCGCGGTTCGCCGAACGTCAACGCGGTCGTAATGACCGACGGCAACGGCGCGACGACGTCTTGGAAGCCGGTATCGGTCTCGCGCTCCAAACGCAATTTTCCGTCCGCGACTTCCGCTTTGCGCACGTTTGTGACGAGCGGCGTCTGCAGATATTCGGCAACTGCGCCGGGCGTTGCACCGGTGGATCCGTCGTCGGAGAGACCGCCGACGATCAACAGATCGAAACCGATCTTCTTGAGCGCATGCGCTATAGCGTATGACGTCGCCCAGACGTCGCTGCCTTCGAGCGACGCATCGCTGAGCAACACCGCGTCGTCCGCACCCATGGCGAGCGCTTTGCGCAGCGTCTCCTTGAGCGATTCGGGCGCCATCGAAAAGACCGTGACCGTCGTATCGCCGCCCACTTTTTCTTTGAGTTGCAACGCTGCTTCGAGCGCGTACTCGTCGTAGGGATTCAACACGGTTTCAACGCCCGTGCGAACCAAACGCTTCGTGCCCGGGTCGATACGCTTTTCGGCGTTCGGGTCGGGCACAAGTTTGACCGTAACCACGATCTTCACGTGGAGTTATGACCTCCTCGAATGCATGGGGAGAACCCGGCGAGATTAGGGCATCACGCCGCCTCAACCTCTAAGGCTCAATCTGATAAATTTATCAGAAGTTGAAGTGGTGGTCTACGATCAACCCCGTACCGTGCAGGGTCGGCGGAGGGCCGCCCGGGATCGACGGGTCGCCCTTGGTGCCGTAGGCAGTGAACCGGATGAGAATCTGGCCATACCGCCCGAGATCGAACTGGACGCCGGCGAAGCCCAGAGCGTTCACCCCGTAGACGGGCGTCGTCGTCCACGTGCCGGTTGCCTGGTACCGTGCATAACCGAGCACACCTACGATGGTTGGATCGAAACGGTGCCGCTCGGCAATGACGATCTGAGGGTAATGCATCGAGACGCCGTCGACCGGCGCAGTCAGCGCGTGGCCGCGAAATTCGCTATCGCTGCCATAGTCGAGCGAGACCGTGTCCTTGTCGTCCGCCCAAGAAACGTACGCGTCTAGTCCCTTGGTACGGCCGTATTGCAAATCATTCGGCTGCAAGATCAGGTAGTCGACTTCCACGAAACCGGTCGACGTCATATTCTCCGCCGTCGAGGGCTCGATTTGACGGTAGTCATACGCCGCAAGATTGCCCGACCACCGTCCGCGTTTAACGCGCCCGAAGGCGCGAAGGCCCTCACGATTCTCGCCGCCCCACGTGTTGTTCACGAGTTGATACGTGCCTTTGAGCCACGGCCCGGGGTACGCCCACGCGATGCCCCACACATTGAGCGGAATTCCGTACGGCAACACCATCGAAGCGTACCGCGGATCCATCCGGTAGTATTCGAGTCCGAAATAGTCGTCTTTGTTGAAGTGCCGCGTCACTTGGTAGTGCTGAAAGTTGCCCGGCGCTTCCGTACCGGGACGCGCGACGAGTCCCGCGTTATACCACGCGCGTCCAAGCTCGATCAAAGCATCGTAGCCCTTGTGCGGACGAAAGAATGCGCGCGCGCCCACGAGCGTCTGCGTTTGATCGGCAAGTGTGCTCGATGCGACCGGACCTTGCGCGCCGTTGTACGTCCGCGGATTCGCACCGAAGAGCGTCGGCACAGCTTGCGGATCACCGGTGCTTTGAACGTGCACGATTCCCGCGGAGAATCGGCCTCGATCACCTTTGTCCCACACGACATTTCCACCGGTCATGCGAACCGATGTATTTTCGGGATCGGGCAATAAGGCGTCGGTCCCCTCGACGCTGACGGCGCCGACTTGTGCCGTCGCATCCGCGCCCAAAACTGGAAGCGCCGATGCAAGATGCAGCCAGGAAGAGATATCTGCGAGACCCGGCCCGAGCGTTTCGAAGGTCTGTTGGGTAATCGACGGCACGAACGTCGACGTCGGCGGCTGCGTAAACAGAAACTGATCGTAGCTCGACGTTTGGAGATAGCCGCCGGTTACGCGCCACCGATCGTCGTTCGCATGCATATCGATGCTGTACGGAAACGAAAGACCGCCGGCGAGTACGTCGTTGTATCCTTGATGCGTCGGATACACGATCGGAACTTGGAGGTTCGATCGTCCCTCGAGCGGATCGAACGTTCCGAGAAACGGTTCGCCCCAATACGTCGCGTTGGTCGGATCACCGACAACGCCTGCGAACATTGCCGATGCGTCGAAGGTGTATTTCCCTTGGTGCAGTGCGCCGCTCACCAAATACTGCGCCTGTCCGCTCACGCCGGGCACGAGTGGATTGGTCGTGAACCACTCAAACGGCGTCATCGGCGCGTTCGGATTGCCTTTGGCAAATGCGGGACCCTCGGGCGGAGATTGACCCGGTCCCCATGTCGACTGATCGATGAAGACGTTCGAACCCGACCAGTGAAGCTCGAATCGCGGGGTCGCTCGCGGACTCGGCGACGGTGAGGGCGTGGCCGGCGAATCGTCCGCGCGTCCCATTGCACAGCTGAAGAGCAGCGCGACGAAAGCCGAGCCTGCGGCGTTCAAGAGCTTGTGCATCTTTTGGTTTTTCGCAATACTGCGGTTCCAGGACCTCGCCTTCGTACCGGTTAAGGGGTCCGGCAGTGCTCGTTCTTCGCTCCGTCCGCCTCTGGTTTTCTCTCGCCGTTGCCGTCATCGCGGCTGCGGTTGCGGACCCCTTGCTGGAAGCGGTATCGAATGCGGGGGTTTTCGGGCACGGCCGCTACACGGACCACAGCAACCTCGACGTCCTACCCGCACTTGCGGTAGGCCTCGCAGCGATCGCGATTCACGTCGCGCTGCGGATTCGCGTCCATATCGACGGCGACGACGGCATGATGAGCGATCGCTTGCGCCGTTGGGATATAGCGCTTCGCTCACGCACAGCGTTGTTGCTGCCAGCGACGTTTGCGGCGCAAGTGTTCGCGCTCTATTCGATGGAGACCGTCGAACAAACGGTCGTTGCGGGACACGCGCTCGGCGGATTGATTTGGCTCGGCGCCCCGTCGGTAATCGCACTTGCCGTGCATGCACTCGCGTGCGTCGCAACGTTCTTCATCGCAACGGCGGTGATGCACGAACTCGCATGGGCGACGCTGCGGGTCGTCAAGATCATTCGCGCGATCCTCACGCGCGCTGTCGACGGCGGCATCGTCGTTCCGCGCTTGCGCATCGTCGTGCGCAAACAACTCGCCCCGGAACTCTGCACTGCGGGCGAACGTGCACCGCCTTCCTACGCTCGATAGTCACCCCACTATCACTTTTAGCGTAGGAGTATCCTTATGGTTTCCAAGCAGTGGCTGCGCGCCGCGGGCTTTGCGGCGCTCTCCGCGGCAGCCGACCCTGAGCAAAGACACGAGAACGTCGTTCTGCTCGACGACTATCGCACTGTGCGCGATACAGAGCAGCCCTGGGCATCAATCATCACCGCGCTGCTCTCGAAAGTTGAACCGTTGTAACCGCGATGCGTTTTCCACGCATTCTGTGGTTCATGGCGGCGATGTTTCTCATCACGTGCTTCTTGAGCGGTGCGTGGCTTGGAAAAACGCTCTCGTCAATGCCGCCGATCGTTACGTCGGCGCCGGCGGCGACCGAACGCGCGGACCGAGCGGTGTTGCGCAAAAAGCAACGCGAAACGGCGATCGCTACAGCAATCGCATCGCCCGTGGCGGTTTTGATTATCTTCCTAACGGTTCTCGCCGTGTCCGGATTGTTCACCAAGGAAGCGTGCTAATGCCGGCGTCGTCCGCGCTGATACTGGGGCGGCACGAAGCTCTCGGCGCCGAGTAGATCCGCAGCATCCCAGGTCCAGTTCGGATCGCGGATAAAGCCGCGCGCAAGTACCACAAAGTCAGCCTGACCGCTCCGTAAAATCGTTTCCGCTTGGCGCGGATCGTCGATCATCCCGACGATCATCGTCGGAACGCCCGTTTCGCGCTTGATGTGCGCTGCAAACGGCACCTGATAGCCGGGGCCGACGCTGATCTGCTGATGCGCGACGAGGCCGCCGCTGGAAACATCGACAAAATCGCAGCCGCGCGTTTTCGCTGCGGCGACGAAAGCCGTGGACTCTTCGAGATCCCAACCGCCGTCGGCCCAATCCGTCGCGGAAATACGGATGCCGAGCGGTTTCTCTTCGGGCCACACCGCGCGGACCGCGTCGAAGAGTTCGAGCGGGAACCGCATGCGATTGTGCAGCGAACCGCCGTAGGCATCGGTGCGATGGTTTGTCAGCGGCGAGAGAAATTCGTGGCCGAGATATCCGTGCGCGCAATGCAATTCAATTACGTCGATCCCAAGTTCGACACAACGCCGGGCGGCGCGGGTGAAGTCGTCGCGGACCTTCCGTAGGCCGGCATTATCGAGCGCGGTAGGCGTCCGCCAATCGGGCGCATATGCAATGGCCGACGGCGCAAACGTTTCATACGTGCGATCCTCGGGAGCGGCATTGCCGCCTTCCCAGGGCGGCAGCGTTGCGGCTTTGCGTCCCGCATGCGCAAGTTGTACGCCTATCTTCGCCCGCGTCCAGCGCCGTACGAACGCTACGACGCGTGCCATCGCCTCTTGATTTGAGTCCGAATAGAGCCCGAGATCGCGATCGGTAATGCGCGCTTCGGGGCTCACCGCCGTTGCTTCGAAAAATGCGAGCGCCGGACCGGAGAGCGCGAAGTGGCCGAGGTTCACGACATGCCAGTCGTTCGCATTGCCATCCTCCGCGGAGTACTGACACATCGGGGAGACGACAATACGGTTTTCGAACTCCACGCCGCGCAGGTTGATGGGCGAGAAAAGCAGGCTCATTGCGCGTGCGTTGCATATTGCAAACAGCATGACCTACCGGCCGCCGTACTTCCGAGTCGACGATCGCGCGACGCTCCTGTCGCTCATTGCGTCGCATCCGCTCGCGATGTTGATCACCGCGCACGACGGCGATCTCTCGCTGACGCATTTGCCGTTTCTTGCACGCATCGAAGATGATGCCGTGGTTCTGGAAGGTCACATCGCACGCGCGAACGATCAGTGGAAACACGACCCATCGGCGGCTCTCACAGCGTTTCGCATTGCGCAACACTACATTTCGCCGACGTGGTATCCGTCCAAGCGCACGAATCCGCGGACGGTTCCGACGTACGATTACGTCGCGATCGAAGCGCGCGGTCCGCTTCGTTTTATCCACGACGCGGAGTGGCTTTACGCATTCACCCGGCGGCTGACTGAATCTCAGGAACCGCGTGTCGGTGGAACGTGGTCCGTCGACGATGCGCCGGCGGACTATCTGGAAGCGCAAGTCAAGGCGATCGTCGGCGTGGAAATGCGCGTCGAAACGCTAATCGGAACGTTCAAGCTCAACCAGAATCATCCGCAGGAGAACATCGAAAGCGTCATCGCGTCCTTAGAAGCGTTGGACACGCCGGACGCAGTCGCTCTTGCGGCGTTTATGAGGGGGGCAAGCCTGTGACACCAAAACAATTTCGCGAACTGGCTCTTGCCTTTGAGGGCGCCGAGGAGCGCGAACACGGCGGCCATCCCGATTTTCGCGTGCACGGGAAGATCTTCGCAACGCTCGGCTATCCCGACGAATCGCACGGTGTCGTCATACTCTCACCGGAAGAGCAAAACGTGGTAGTGCAAAACACTCCGAAAGCATTCGTTCCGGTAAAAGGCAAATGGGGCGAAAAAGGCAGCACGACCGTCATTCTCAAGCACGCGACTAAAGCGGCGGCGCGCGAAGCGCTCGAACTCGCGTGGGAGCGGCGCTGCGCTACAGCCCCGCGAGGTCGCGCAAGCGCGCGCGGTCGAGCCAGGTAATATTTCCGCGCTCGCGTTTGAGCGCGCCCTCTTTTTCGAACATTCCGATCGTTCGCGACGCAACATCTTTGACGGTTCCCGCCGCGGCGCCGATCTGCGCCTGCGTCATAAGCGGAAGCGGATCGTTTGCCGGTGACATGCCGTCTTCGCGTGCAAATGTCAGCAGGTAACGCGCGATACGCTGTTGAGCGGTGAGATTGACTTGATCCGCAAGCAGTCCGGTCGTGCGGCGCAGGCGACGCGCGAGCGTCATAGCGAATGCGATGGCGAGCGCTCCATGCTGCTTGCACAATGAAATGACGGTTTCGCGCGGGAGGGTCGCGTATCGCGCTTTATTCGTAACGACGACCGTGCGCGCCATCTCGGGACCACCATCGAACATCGCTGAGACGCCGAAGAAACGGCCCGCATAGGTATGCTCGTAGAGATGGTCTTTTGCGTCGTCGCCTTGCACAATCATCGCGATGCAACCGTCGAGCACAAAACCGAGCCGGTTCCATTGCTCGCCGGCGTCGTAGACGACGTCGCCTTTGCCGGCATCCGCTACCGACGCTTCATCCACGAGGGCCTGAAGAACGGCCGCGGGGACGTCGGTAAACGCCTCCTCCTGCGCCAGTGCCCGCAGCATCGCGTAGCGCCCTGACTCGATCTCCTCTTTGCGCACGCGGCGCAGGTTCTGACAAAAACCGCTTTAATCCGGTCGGTGGTCGGTCAATAATCGGCAAAAGTCTATAAATCGAAGTGATCGCCAGCCGATATGTAGACTAAAGCCAATCAAGGAGAGACGTGATGCCACCGGCCCTCGTTGCACCTATTGCACGAGCGATCAAGGACGATCGCATGACCGCGCTCGCAGCCTCTCTTGGCGCCGTGCGCGCCTCGGGAGCACTCGATGATCCGTCGCTCTTTCCCGACCCGAACGCGGCGCGCTATACCCGCAAGCTCGTGTGGACCGATCCGGGTGGACGTTTCGTCGTCGTCGCGATGGCATGGGCGCCGGGCCAAGGTGCGCCGCTTCACGATCACGGCGGCCTGTGGGGCGCAGAGATCGTCATACGGGGGCTCATGGTCGAAACGACGTTTGAGCTGACGCAGCGCGTTGACGACCGCTGGCATTTCCGTCGTAACGAAGAGCGCGCGTCACCGGTTGGATGCGTCGGTCTTATTTCGCCTCCGAACGAGTACCATGCGCTGCGAAATGCCGGCGATGACGTCGCACGCACGCTTCACGTGTACGCGGGCGACCTGTATCGTTCGCGGACGTTTACCGAACTCGGCGACGGTTGGTGTCGCGCGTCCACGGTCCAGTTGAGCTACGATGCCTAAAACGGTCGGGATCATCGGCGGCGGCGCAAGCGGTGTTCTCGCCGCCGCACAGGTCCTGGCGCACACACCGCACCGTGTCGTGATCGTTGAACCCGGCGACCTTGCACGCGGAATTGCATATAGCACACGTTACGCGTCGCATCTGCTGAACGCTCCGGCAGCGAAAATGTCGGCATTCGCCGATGATCCGTCACACTTTCTGCGGTGGCTCGAATCGCGCTATCCGGGAGAATACGGCGCGGTGTCGTTCGTGCCGCGGTTCGTGTACGGCGAGTATCTTTCAGAGATCGTATCTCGCTTCTTCAGCAACTACCCCGGCCGCTTCACGCATATGCGCGACACGGCAGCCGGTGTGGAATCGAACGTTCATGGGCTTTCGATTGTTTGTGCAAACGGCGGTTCACTGCGCGTCGATCGATGCGTCATCGCAACAGGACATGCGACGCAAACGCGCGCGGGCGGCCGCACTGGCATCCCGGGATATTTCTCGAGCGCCTGGATCGACGGCGCGCTCGTTCCCGGCAATGGGGACGAACCTGTTGCGATTCTCGGGAGTGGTCTGAGCGCAATCGATGCGGTACTCGCGCTTCGCGACAACGGTCATAGCGGCAGCATTTCATTGATTTCTACACGCGGCTTATTGCCGCACGAACATCGCGTAAACGGTGACGGCTCGGACTGGCGCGCTTCAATCGATGGGTTGCGACCCGTTACCAATGCGTGGTGGCGAGCGATGAGCCTCGTCGAGCAACGACGATTCCTTCGCCACTATGCATCGTATTGGAACGTTCACCGCCACCGCATGGCTCCGCAAATCGCGCTCCGGATCGGACAACTTCTCGCGAACGGAACGCTAAGCGTCATTGCGGGTCGCGTCGCTTCCATCGGCGCGACGAACGATGGGTTGCGGCTGACGGTTCGTCTTCGTGGAACGCAGACCGAACGTGTTGTGTGTGCCGCGCGTGTCATCGATTGCACCGGAAGCGAACAAGACGTTCGGAAAACAGCGAACCCGTTCGTCCGTTCGCTCCTCGACCACGGTCTGTTGACGCCGCATCCGCTCGGCATCGGCATACGCGTCGACCACGATGGAGCACTCATCGGACACGATGGCGTTGCCTCTGAGCGACTCTTCGCGATCGGTCCGCTCCGCTTCGGCTCGTTCTTCGAAACAACCGCAATTCCGGAAATTCGCGTTCAAGCGCAGCAACTCGCGCGAGAATTCATGGGACGGGCGGGAATCGAACCCGCATGCTCTTTCGAGCGGCAAATTTTCGCACCACTATAGCTTTCGCTACCAGGTTCGCGCGCTAGCGCGGACGCGTTTGTTGGTCCGGACTGTGCCATGACCATGGGCGATCCGTCGTAACGGTCGCCATTAGGCCGCGCCCATCCAGTCTCTACACCTTCCGCAAATCGCTCGCGCGATTGCAGCTTGGCTCGGCGTTGTCGTATGCCTTCCTTCGACGAGCTCAGGATGACAATTAGAGTTCGCCGACTTTGAGCGCATCCCGCACGCGGTTTCCCAACGTACGGCTCAAGGAGTCACCTCAAGTCTGCTGTGTCTGCCAGTTCCACCACCGTCCCAGGTGATGATCGCCGTCTACTGTTGGTAGTGTTCGACGGTGTCTGCGGAACGCATGTGCGCGATGTCCGGATCTTGTCCTGCATCGCGGCGGGCGCGCCGCTGACGTAAGAGGTCATAGTAGCGGTCGAGCTGCACTTGCACCGCTTCGAGGCGCTTGCGGTCATCCTCGGTCAACTTGTGATCGTCGCCGTGCTGGAGCAAGCGATGCTCCTCGTTGACCAGCTCCTCGATGTGCTCCTGAATCGATTTGTCGTTCATCCCGCCCACTCCGGGACCGCGGTATGAGCGTCCTGCCGGAGTGCCCTAGCGGGGGATTGCGCGAGCGACGATCGGCTGGCGGTCGCGCTGCTGAAGCAAGTAACCCACGAGCAGATCTGCCGTCGTCGTGACCGCGCTATCGTGACCGAGAATATCGAGTGCCGTGTCAAGCACGATGATGCCCGCCGGAAGAATGTCTGCGCGTTGTGGTTTCATGCCGGCGATCTCACGGCGCTCTTTGTACGTCATTCCGCATAACCGTACGAGCGTGCGTTCAAAATCGGCGCGCGTCAACTCCGCGCGATCCATCTTTGTCTTCTTGCCGAATGCGACTTGCGCGGCCGTCGTCGCGGAACCGCCGACAAACGCGAGACGTTCGACACTGCGAAACTCGGCAATCGGCGCAAGCGCGTCGCGCGCGATTTTTCGCGCGCGTTCGATCGTGTCGAGATCGACCGTAGAATCGCGACCCGCAAGCTCCGGCACGGCTTCCGTCAATCGCACCGCACCGATTTCACACGACATCGTACGCTCGGGCGAGTGGCCGGTGCCGATCGCGTATTCCGTGCTTCCTCCCCCGGCGTCGATCACGCCGACTTCGTCATGGTGAAGTTGGTCGAACGCGGTTACGGCGCCACGATACGATGCGGCGGCCTCTTCATCTCCGGTCAACACGCGCAGCGGTACGCCGAGCGCATCGTGCACGGCTTCGGCGAAAACGTCACCATTGTCGGCGCGCCGAAGCGCGCTCGTCGCGATTGCGTACAGGCGAATATAGTGTCCGCGAATCGCGCGGAAGTGATCGCGAATGGCCTCCAGCGTTCGCTGCATCGGCTCGTCGCCGAGATGGCCGCGTTCCTGCAGTCCCTCGCCGATACGGGTTCCGATCGAACGCGACAGTTTGATGCGCTGCTGCTCCGGCTCCATGTCTGCGATCAAAGCACGCGTTGAATTCGTGCCGATCGAAACGATCGCCCAATGCTTCACGTCGCGCTCCTTCGCTACGGCTCGTCGCTATGCTTTGATTGAAATAATGCCGCGCGCTTCTTCTTGCGCAGGAAGTGCCGCTCGTGGGCCGGGCGGCCTTCGTCGTCGGTCTCCCACGATTCGGTGCTCTTGAAGTACTCCGCGATCTGCTCGTCGAGTTCCGGCTCTTCGATCTGCGGAGCGATGGTTACCATCGGACGGCGCCCGCCGGGATGTTTGACGAACGGGATCGACTTGCGCCCGGAAATGCTGCGCTCGTACTGCGCGCGATGCGTCTCGACGTCCCCGGCGGGTGCGCTCGCCAACTCACCGGTTTCCAGCCGCACCGTGGCACCGTAGGCGTTCAGATTGATGACGAGACCGAAGACGCGATCGTTCACGGAGCGGACGAGGGTGCGGGACTCACAAAGATGATCGCTTCGTTATGGCGCACCAGGCGCAAGCGATCGTGGATGTCGGGAACGGCGCCTTCGGGATCCGAGAGACGCTGTAACTCGCGCACTTGCCATTGTTTTCGCGCTTGGAGCGCGCTGATATCGGTCTGGGTCGACGAGAGATCTTCCGCGAGCGCGATGTTCTGATGAATGACGCGAGCGAATTGGACGCCGACGAGAGTGAAGATCACCAGCGCGACAAGCGTGGCGCTGACGCGGCCGAGGAGACGAAAAACAAGCGGTGCGCGCGTCGGTCGCTTCACCGGATTGTCCCGATCACCTCGCGGCGCTCCACTTCCCATGCGCCTATTCGCCGATATTTCTGATAGCGTGCCTCACGCAGCGCGTCGGGCGACAACGTTCCGAGACGCTGCAAAGCCGTGGAAACCGATCCGAGAACCGTCGACACGACCGTCGCTGGTTCGCGGTGCGCACCGCCGAGCGGTTCCGGAACGATCTCGTCGATGATCCCGAATGCTCGTAAATCCGCCGCTGTTAATTTCAACCGCGCCGCTGCTTCTTCCGCTTTTGTCGCATCACCCCAGAGAATGGCGGCGCAGCCTTCCGGCGATGCAACACTGTAGACCGAATGTTCGAGCATGATCACATGGTCGGCAATCCCAAGTGCAAGCGCCCCGCCCGAGCCGCCCTCCCCGATGATCGATGCGACGATCGGAACGCGCGCTTCGGTGAATTGATAGAGGCACATCGCGATCGCTTCGGACTGCGCATGCTCTTCCGACGTGATGCCCGGGTCCGCGCCCTTCGTATCGATGAACGTGACGATCGGCACCCCGAGGCGCGAGGCGGTGTGTGCTAGGCGCTGCACCTTGCGATAGCCCTCGGGCGTCACCATGCCGAAGTTGCGGCGCAAATTTTCCTTTGTATCGCGCCCGCGCTGTTGCCCCATCACCATGACGGGCCGGCCGTGCAGTAATGCGAAGCCCGCCACGATGGCCGGATCGTCGCGGAACATGCGGTCGCCGTGCAGTTCGTCAAAGCGGTCGAGTTGCGAAATATAGTCGAGCGAAGTCGGACGGCTCGGATGACGCGCCATGTGGACTTTCTCCCATGGCGTCAGATGTCCGAAGATCTCGCGCTGCAGTTCTTCGTATTTTTGTTGCAGCGCTGCAATTTCAGCCGACATGTCGACCGGCTGACTGACGTTCGCGCTGCGCAACTCGGTGATGCGTCGCTCGAGTTCGAGTAGGCCCTTTTCGCGTTCGACGATTGAATTGTTCACGCGGTCACCTTCTGCGAGGTGTACTGCAACAGTCGAACGAGCGTGTTTTTCAATTCGTGCCGATCGACGACCATGTCGATCGCGCCTTTCTCGAGCAAAAATTCTGCAGTCTGAAACTGATCGGGAAGTTTTTGCCGGATCGTCTGCTCGATGACGCGCCGTCCGGCAAAACCGATCATCGCCTTGGGCTCGGCAACGACGACGTCGGATTCAAAGGCGAACGATGCGGAAACGCCGCCGGTCGTCGGGTCGGTCAACACGGTGACGAACAGATTGCCTTCGTCCATCAGTCGCGCGACGGCGGCCGTGGTTTTTGCCATCTGCATCAGGGCGAACATGCCTTCTTCCATCCGTGCGCCGCCGGAGGCGGTGAAGATGATGCACGGGAGATGGCGGCGTAGGGCTTCCTCGAGCAGCAACGTGAGGCGTTCGCCGACGACGGTCCCCATCGTCCCGCCGCGGAAATGAAAATCCATCACGCCGATCGCCACTTCGAAGCCGTCCATCGCACCGATACCGGCGACGACGCCTTCGCTCAACCCGCTCTTCTCTTTGTCGCCGGCAATCTTCACCGGGTACGTCTTCTTATCGACCCATTCGAGCGGATCGCCGGCTTGCACCGCGCTACCGATCTCGGTGAAGTCGCCGTCGATGAGCATGTTGATACGATCGTGCGCGTGCATCCGGAAGTGATGCTCGCATTTCGTGCAGACGTCGAGATTCGCTGCGAGATCGCGACGATAGAGCACCTCACCGCAAACGGGGCACTTGCTCCACAGCGCGGCATCGCGCGTGTCGGCGTTTTTGTCCCGGCGGCTGCGCAGCCAGTCCGGCATCGGCATGCGGGTTACGCCTTCCCTGGGAAGAGCCGCGCCGTGTAGAGTTTGCGCAGCTGCTTGAGATAGTTGAAGATTTCTTTTTGATTGAGCTTCGATTCACCGACGATGCGGTCCGTGAAGACGTACGGCACTTCGAGCGCGCGCCCATAGTGCGCTTTGGCGACGACTTCAAGTCCGATCTTGAAACCGATCGGATCGAGATGCACGCCGTCGAGCGCCTCGCGTTTGACCAAAAAGTATCCGCTCGTGATGTCTTTCACGTTCGTGAGCGGGCGCGCGAGCCAGCACGCAACCTTCGAGGTGATAATCCGTTTGGCCGGCCAGTTCGTAATGCCGCCGCCCTTGACGTAACGGCTTCCGATCGCAAGTCCGTATTGTCCGGACGCGACCGCGGCGACCATCTTCGGAAGAATGTTGATGTCGTGACTGAAGTCGGCGTCCATCGCGCCGAGCGCGACGGATTCCGGCCGCGCATATTTCCATCCGTCGATGACGCCGCTCGAAAGGCCGAGCTTCCCCGGGCGGTGCACGCAACGCACGGGTAATTCCGCGGAGAGCCGGTCGACGATTGCGCCGGTGCCGTCGGGCGAGTTGTCGTCGACGACGATAAGCTCGCCGTCGAGATTGTTCGCTTTGAATACGTCATCGAGCGCGCGCAACAGCCGTTCGATGCCGCCGGCTTCGTTGTACGTCGGAATAACGATGGAGAACGGAAAATTACCCATGATCAACCGCTCGATATACGACGCCTACTCGCTCAGATACTGCAGTATCGCAACAAGCACGAGCGCCGCCGTTTCGGTCCGGAGAATCCGTCGTCCGAGTGAAATTACGCGCGCTCCGGCATCGCGCGCCCGCTCGGCCTCGGCATGCGAGAATCCGCCTTCGGGACCGACAACGACCAGCACGCGACGCGCGCGCTCCATGACGGCGGGCAGCGTTTCGCGTAGGGTGTGCTTGCCGGAGGCGACTTCCCACGGAAATAGCACCGCGTCATAGTCCACGAAGCGGCCGAGCAAATCATGAAGATCGACGGGGTCGTTCACCGCGAGAATCGTGCGCCGCCCGCTCTGTTGCGCAGCCGTTTTTGCCAGACGCCGCCAGCGCTCGACTTTTTCGTCTCCGGGTTCGCGCACGACCGCGCGCTCCGACTGAAGTGGAAAGATCGACGCAACCCCGAGTTCCGAGAGCTTCTCGACGACGAAGTCCATCTTTTGCCCCTTGGGAATCCCTTGAGCAACGTCGATGTCTATCGTTGGGTCGTCATCGCGCGAATCGATCACCGCGCGCAGTTCGGCCGTAACACCGCCGTCGATGCTTTCGAGCACCGCATCGAAGATCTGACCCGATGAGTCGACGATCTCGATGCTATCGCCCGCGCGTAACCGCAAAACGTCGCGAATCTTGTGCGCGTCCGCGTTGTCGACGACGACGCGTTCGCCCGCGCCGTGCGCGTTCTCGACGAAGAAGCGGCGCGCGCTCATCAGGCTCCTCAGTCGGGCTTGAACGCGTCTTTGACGCGATCGAAGAAGCTTCTCTCTTCGATTGCATCGCCGCCGGCGCGCCCGTACTCTTCGAGCAATTCGCGCTGGCGTTTGTTCAGCTTCGTTGGAATGATGACGTGAACGGTGACGTGATGATCGCCGCGCTGGGAACCGCGCACACTCGGCATGCCGTGTCCGCGCAAGCGCAACGTCGTGCCGGTCTGCGTACCGGTAGGAATCGTGAGCGGCAACTGGCCTTCGAGCGACGGAATGTCGATCGTCGCACCGAGCGTCGCTTGTGGAAAACTCACCGGAATATCAACGTACGTGTCGAGACCATCGCGCCTGAAGAGCCGATGCGGCGCGATGCTGAGATACACGTAGAGATCGCCCGGAGGGCCGCCGCGAATACCGGCTTCGCCGTTGCCCGCAATCCGAATGCGCGAACCATCGTCGACGCCGGCCGGCACTTTCACCGTCAATTTTCGCTCGACTTCGTGGCGTCCCCGTCCGTGACACGTCACGCATGGGTGCCCGATGACGGTGCCTTCGCCGCCACATTGCGTGCACGTCGTTTGCGTGACGAATTGTCCGAGCGGAGTTTGACGAACGGTGCGCATCACGCCTGAACCCGCGCAACGATCGCACGCAACGATCAGCGAACCGGGCTGCGCCCCGGAACCTTTGCACGTTTCGCACTGCGCCAAGTGCGCGAATTGAATCTCTTTCGTCGTTCCCGCGAACGCTTCGTCGAGCGTGATCTCCAAATCAAAACGGAGATCAGACCCGCGCTGCGGACCGCTGCGCCGCTGCTGCGCCGTTCCGGCGCGCATGTCGCCGAAAAACATGTCGAAGATATCGCCGAACCCCTGCGGCCCGAAGCCGCCGAATCCAAAATCGCCGCCGCCCTGCTGTCCGGCGACCGTTCCGAAACGATCGTATTGCGCGCGCTTCTGCGGATCGGAGAGCACTTCGTACGCTTCATTGATGTCTTTGAAGCGATGCTCGGCCTGTGCCTTGTCTTCCGCGACGTCCGGATGATGCGTGCGCGCGAGCGTGCGATACGCGCGTTTGATGTCGTCAGGCGATGCGCTGCGCGCGACGCCCAGGACTTCGTAATAATCCTTGGTGGGCATGAGTTACAGAAGCGAAACCTTATTTGACGTCGGAAAGGCGCTCGGAGAGCGTCTCGGCAGTTCCGGACGCAAGCGCGAGTAACCTGGCATACGGCATGCGGCGCGGACCCAGAATCGAGAGCATGCCGATCGCGCTTTCGCCGAAGCGGTACGGCACGGTGACGACGGAGAGATCGGACATTTCGTCGATGCCGAGTTCTGCACCGATCTTCACGCTCGGCGACTCGCTGCCGATTGCATCGGCGACGAGATCGTAGAGGGTCTTTTGCTCTTCGACCATGCGCAAGATCGAACGCACTTTGCGCAAATCGTGGAATTCCGGTTGATCGAGCAAGTTTTGCGCGCCGGCCGCCGCGACACCCGGGCTTTCATTCGAGCGCGCGCTATGCAGCGCGGCAGAAACGGCACCGCGCAGATCGTCGCCGAGTCCGAGTTCAGAAACAGCCGCCGCGACGTCGTTCTCGCTGATTTCGCGCAATAAGCGATTGCTCAAGCGCGAGTTGAGCGCGTTCGAAAGCCGCGTGAGCGAATCGGCATCGACGCCGGTCGCGACTTCGAAGAGCGTCTGCGCCGCAACGCCGAGCGACGTCACGACGATCGCCACACCGGTGTGCGGCGAGAGCCAAATGAGCTGGATGTGTTTGAAGCTGTGCGTGTCGAGCTGCGGCTTCGTAATGAACGCCAAATTATTCGACAAGCGGCCGAGGAGGCGGCTCGCTTGTTCGATGATTTCGTCCAGTTCGCGGCTCGCTTCGCGCAGATCGTCGCGAATGCGCCGGCGGTCGCCGGCGGCTAGCTCTTCCGGCGCCATCAACTGATCGACGTAGGTACGGTATCCGCTATCCGACGGAATGCGTCCGGCCGAGGTGTGCGGCTGAACGAGGTACCCGCCGGCCTCGAGTTCCGCCATCTCGTTGCGAACTGTCGCCGAACTCACGCCGAGGTTGTACTTCTGCGTGAGGGTATTCGACCCGACCGGCTCAGCGGTAGCAATATACTCGTAGACGACCGTTGCGAGGATGTACGCCTTGCGCTTGTCGAGCCCGCCTTCGCCCTTCATAGCCTCCTATCTTAGCACTCCTGGGCCGGGACTGCCAACGTTTTCAGGTGCTAAGACTTCGTCTATTGCTTGGTGGAGCTCCGTCCAATCGAGTTCCCCGACAGAGACGTGAGTGACGAAGCCGCTGCGGTCGAGCACGATTGTGACGGGGATCGGCGGGACCGAGTAGGCGGTCGAAATCTTTGCTTCTAGGTCTTCAACGAGCGGCAAGTCGATGTTCCAGAGCCGCAGATAGCTTGCAGCGACGTCGTGCGGTTCAGACGAGATCGTAATGACGTTGATCTTCTTTCCATACTCATCGCGCGCACGGACGAAATCTTTTAATTCATCGGTGCACGGATGGCACCACGATGCCCAGAAATTGAGCACGACGGGCTTGCCTCGCAAGTCCGAAAGCTTCTCGCTGCCCTTTGCTGTCGGAATCGTGAAGTCGGGCGGAGCGGCGTTGAAGTGGATTGTCGCGAGACCGGTACCGGTGACTACTGCAAGGACGAGCGCGGCCAGCATCTGCGACCTTTTCGGCAGGCGTTACGCTGCGTCCCCGGTGAAACGTGGCCCATGAGCACGCAAATCTCGCATACGATTGAAGCGCTGTCGCAAGAGAGCCGCCGCTTCGCGCCGTCCGCCGAATTCACGGCGCAAGCGAATGCGCAACCCGGAATTTATGAAGATGCCGAGCGCGACTATCTCGCGTTCTGGGCAGACTGGGCGCGCAAGCTCGAATGGAGCAAACCGTTCGCACAAACACTTGAATGGAACGAACCGTTCGCGCGATGGTTCGGCGACGGCGAACTCAACGTTTCCGTCAATTGTTTGGATCGTCACGTTCGTGCCGGCAACGGCGACAAGATCGCCTACTATTATGAAGGCGAGCCGGGCGATCGCTGGACGATCACGTACGCGCAGCTGCTCGAACAGGTCTGCCGGTTTGCCAACGGCCTGCGCAAACTCGGCATAAAAAAGGGCGATCGCGTTGCGATCTACATGCCGATGATTCCCGAATTGCCCGTTGCGATGCTCGCGTGCGCCCGCATCGGCGCCGCCCATTCGGTGATTTTCGGCGGCTTCTCGCCGGACTCGATCATCGACCGCGTCAACGATTCCCAATGCGTTGCGCTCATCACGGCCGATTACGGCTGGCGCCGCGGCAAGAAGGTCGCGCTCAAACGCAATTGTGACATCGCGATGGAGAGCACGCCGTCGATCGAGCACTGCATCGTTGCGCAGCGCGTCGGTGACGACGTCTTCATGCACGAATCGCGCGACTACTGGTGGAGCGAGATCATCGCGGATCAGCCCTCGACGTGCGAACCCGAACCGATGAACGCGGAAGATCTGCTCTTCCTGCTCTATACGAGCGGCACGACGGCGAAACCGAAAGGCATCAAACATACAACAGGCGGCTATCTCACGCAAGCAACGATGACGCACAAACTGGTCTTCGACTTGAAAGAAGACAGCGACATCTATTGGTGCGCGGCTGATATCGGCTGGGTCACAGGACACTCGTACATCGTCTACGGGCCACTTGCAAACGGCGCGACGAGCGTGATGTACGAAGGCACACCGGATTTTCCCGACAAGGATCGTTTGTGGGAGATCGTCGAGCGCTACAAGGTTACGATCCTCTACACTGCGCCGACGGCAATTCGCACGTTCATGAAATGGGGAACGGAGTATCCCGCAAAGCATGATCTCACGTCGCTCCGTCTTTTGGGTTCGGTCGGCGAACCGATCAATCCAGAAGCGTGGATCTGGTATCGCGAGTGGATCGGCGGGAACAAGACGCCGGTCGTGGACACGTGGTGGATGACCGAAACCGGCGGCATCATGATCTCTCCGCTGCCCGGCGTCACGACGCTTCTTCCCGGCTCCGCGACGCTGCCGCTTCCCGGCATTGCGGCGGACGTCGTGGACGACAAAGGGCAATCCGTTCCGCTCGGCGGCGGCGGATATGCCGTGATCACACGACCCTGGCCGGGCATGACGCGCGGGATTTGGGGGGACGATCAGCGGTTCAAAGACACGTATTGGTCGAAATTCCCAGGAAAGTTTCTCGCCGGCGACGGCTGCCGCCGCGACGGAGAAGGCAACTTCTGGTTCATGGGCCGCATCGATGACGTCATGAATGTCAGCGGCCATCGCATATCATCGGCGGAAATCGAAAGTGCGCTCGTCGATCATCCGAACGTTGCTGAGGCTGCGGTCTGCGGGAAACTCGACGAAATGACGGGACAAGCGGTGTACGCGTTCGTGTCGCTCAAGGCGGGCAACACCGGCACTGCCGAATTCGCCGACGAACTGCGCGATCACGTCGCAGAGAAGCTCGGCAAGTTCACGCGGCCGAAGTACATCACATTCACGCAAGAGCTGCCGAAGACGCGAAGCGGTAAAATCATGCGACGCTTGCTCCGGGACATTGCGGAGGGCCGCACGCTCGGTGACACGACGACGCTTGCCGACTCAGCAATCGTGCACGAACTGCAAGAACGCGCCAAGGTCGAGGTTACGCAAGAAGACTAAAGGACGGGTATGAGTGGCATATCTCAATTCCAACGGAGAGAGTTATGCCAGCATCGACCAGCTCGACCACCGTCATCGTAATTGCAATCATCATTGTCGCGGTGATCATCATTGGAGCGGTAGCGCTTGCGCGGCGCAACCGCTCCAAGTCCTTACAAAACCGCTTTGGTCCCGAATACGAACGCACGGTCCGCGAGTCGGGGGGCAGCAGGACTGAAGCGGAGCGTGAACTCGCGCGTCGTCAAGAACGCGTCAAACGCATGCACATTGAAGAACTTCCGGCCGGCGCAAAGACGCGCTACACCGAGGAATGGCGCACGGTCCAAACTCGATTCGTCGACCAGCCGAAAGCCGCGCTGATCAACGCAGATCACTTGATCGCCAACGTCATGCGCGATCGCGGGTACACCGTCGACAACTACGATCAAACGCTGGCTGATTTGTCGCCGGACCATCCGAACGTGTTGCAAAACTACCGAACGGCGCACGACATCACGCGCCGCAGTGAAACCGGCGAAGTGACGACTGAAGATCTCCGCCAGGCTATGGTCCATTACCGATCGCTCTTTGACGATCTCGTCCAATAGCACGAAAGGTTCAATATGAACGAACGTCCCAACGAGAGGACAACCCGCGATCCCCGAACCACCGACATCGACGACGACGCAGCCGATCGAACGACCGACGTGTCGACGTCAGCGAGGGCGCAGGTCGAACGCGGCGACATCGCGCGCGACCGCGCAGTCGACGAGGACGCCGGATTCCTACCCGACGATCGAATGAACGATTTGCGCAGTCGCTGGAGCGACGTGCAAGCCGAATTTGTCGACGACCCGCGCCGAGCGGTGCAAGATGCGCAATCGCTGGTTCGCACGCTCGTCGACGAATTGACCGACACGTTCCGGCGCGAACGCGAAGGTCTCGAATCCCAATGGAATGGCGGAGGCACCACCGATACCGAAGCGCTTCGCGTCACCTTGCAGCGCTATCGCAGTTTCTTTAACCGTCTGCTTTCTCAATAGTCAGAACGTCTACACCGTCATCGATCTCGCCGGCAGCATGTGTGTCGCCGGCGGGATTGACCGTGAAGTCGAGGGCGACGGGCAGGGTTCGGAAACCGCGCGTCACGACGGCGAGATAACAGAATCCGATCGCGAGCCAGACGCCGCCGACGATCTTCGCAAGCGGGTTCAGATTCCACCAAATGGCCGCGCAAAAGACGAATCCGGCGATCGGCAATACCGTATCGAGCAGCGGCCTGCGCGTGTAGCCCGGCTGCGGGTGGAACGTGAACTGCCAGAACGCTGCGAAATTGACGCCCATGAACGCGAGGAACGCGCCGAAATTCAGAATTTCGCCCGCGTGCTCGTACGCGTTCCCGTAATAGTTCAACAGAACGGCTCCAACGAGCGTCAGCACGCCGACAATCAATAGATTATACGTCGGCGTATGGTCCCGCGTAATGTGACCGAAAATGCGACGGGGCAGTACGTTGTCGCGTCCCATACCGAATAGCAGCTTTGCGGCGCCGAGGCCGCCGGTGAGCGCGCTGCCGAACGCTGCGACGATCAAAATCACCCCCATGGCATTGAAGAGCCATGGACCGCCGACGCGGTTCGCAACGTCCATGAACGCCGTCTCGAGATTGGTGAACGCGTGCCAATTCGGCCACACCAGCGAGCCAATGTACGCGAGGAAGCCGCCGAACACGCCCGTGAACGCGCAGACGAGGACGGTGGCTAGCAAGATGTTGCGTCTGGGATTGGTCGCGTCTTCTGCTAGCGTCGTAATGCCGTCGAAGCCGATATAGGTTAGCGCCGCAAACGACGTAGCGCCCCAAATGCGTCCCCAATTGAACGTACGCGGATCGTAGAACGGTGTCGTAGAGAACAATCCCGATACGCCGCCGCTCGCAGCCAAAAAGCGCACAGCGAGCACGACAAATACGGCCACGACGACGACCATTGCCGCGAGCAAAATACGATTCGCAAGCGCCGACGTCTTGATGCCGCGCAAGTTCAGGATCGTAAAGAGCACGGCAAGGAGCAACGCCCATACTTCAAACGGCAGCTTCGGAACGTAATGAACGTTCGGCGCGCGTAGCGCAGCGGAGATCCACACGGTATTGATCAGCGGCTGAAGCAAGTAGTCCATAAACATAGCCCAGCCGACGAGAAATCCGAGGTGCACATTCAAGCCGCGGCCGACGTACGTGTACGCCGAGCCGGCGGACGGATAGATCGCCGCCATCCGCCCGTAACTGACTGCGGTGATCATCATCGCAAACATCGCGATCAAGATGATCGTGGCGAAATGCCCGTTCGAAAGCTGCTGCGCCACGCCGTAGAGCGGCACGGGCGCGATTGGCTGAATGAGAACGATGCCGTAAAAGATCAAGTCCCATAGGGAGAGCGCGCGCCGCCGGCCGTTCATTCCGTAACGATTGCCTTTGTCAAGCCGCGCGGTACGTCGCTGTCGATGCCGCGAGCGCGAGCGGTGTAGAGCGCGAGGAGTTGCACCGTGACGAGCCATGCCAGCGTGTTGAACGGATCGGTGACGAGCGGGCCGAGTCGTTCGATACCGTCGATCGTCGTCGTGCCGATTGCATAACGCAGCGCGCCGGTCGATGCGATTTCCCGTAACGGGCGCGCGACGACGAGGAGCGCATCCTCATCCATAATTCCCACGATGACGCTCGTGGCGTCGACCATCGCGGCGCTGCCGTGACGAAACTCGCCTGCTTCAAAGCCTTCGGCGTGCAGGTACGTCGCTTCTTTGAACTTCAGCGCCGCTTCGCGCGCAACCGGCGCGCCGTAATCCGTTCCGAGAATCATCACGTCGCGCCGCTTCGCGATCTCTTCCGCGGCGCGCTGCACGGGTTCGACCGCTGGGGAATCCCCGAGCCAGGCGCGCGTCGTGTGCGCGGTATCGATGAGCGTTTGAGCGTCGCGTGACCGCTCACCGCCAAGCAACGTCGCTGCCGAGAGAAGGATCGCGATTGTGCATGAGACGCTTTTCGTCGCTGGAATTGCCACTTCTCGCCCCGCGCCGACATCGAGTGTTAGATCGGCGCGCGCGCCGAGCGGTGAGTCCGCCGTATTCGTTAGCGCGATGATGCGTCGCGGGCGCAATGCGTCGAGCGCGTCGAGTACGTCCGTCGAACGGCCGCTCTGCGAGACGGCGATAACGATGCGACTGTGGTACGCGCGATTGTCGCCTCGCGCTTCCGTCGCGGCTAACGCATGCGCGCTGATACCGCGCCTCCGCAACGCAATCGCGCCCAACTGGCTCGCAAAGAGCGAACTGCCGCTGCCGACAAGGATGACGCCATCGTCGATCGACGAGGCAAGGCGCGCGGACGCGTCGCCGCATGCGAGCCGCTCCCAAACATCGGGTTGCTCGCGGATCTCGCGCTCGAAGCTGCGGCCGAGTTCCACGGCCGCTCTCGTTGCGCTTGCGAGACTCATCATCCTTGCGACGGCAATCGCTCGCGCTCATATCTCTATTGTCCATATCTGGTAGGGTGTGAGCATAATGCCGTGCCCATACGAAATTCTGGACGTTTTTACGTCCACGCCGTTCCTCGGCAATCCGCTCGCCGTCGTGTCACAAGCGGACGGGCTTACCGCAAGCGAGATGCAGCAGATCGCGGCCGAATTCAATCTCTCTGAAACGGTTTTTCTCATGACGCCCGCGAATCGCGATGCCGCGGCAAAAGCGCGCATATTCACGCCGCGGCGGGAGCTTCCGTTCGCCGGTCATCCAACGATCGGCGCAGCTTCGGTGCTCAGCGCACGTAAGAACCTCGGGCCATCGTTCGTTATTGACGAGGAGATCGGCCCGGTCACGCTCGAGCGCGAAGTGGACAGCGACGGTCACATGGTATTTTGGCTCACGACGCCACCCATCAAATTTTATGAAACGCTTGAACGTCAATTTTGTGCGCGTCTGCTGGGTGTCGACGTCAACGAGCTGCGCGAAGATGTCGAGCCGGGCTTCGTCTCGGCGGGAAGTCCGTTACTTTTCATCTGCATGGTGTCGCCGGAAGCGGTCGATCGAACCGAGTTGCAACACGCCCACCTCGATCGGGCGCTCGGGAGCGTGAATTCCGCCGGAACGTTCGCCTTCGCACGGAAAGAACCACGGTCTGAGACAAACTTCGACGTATACTCGCGCATGTTCGCGCCGCAAACCGGCATTCGCGAAGACCCGGCGACCGGCGGCGCTACAGGTCCACTAGCTGCCTACATGATGCGCTGTGGACTGCTTCCGTCCGATCGGCCGATCGCGTTTACCAGCGAACAGGGGGTTAAAATGGGCCGGCGCAGCCTGCTTCACGTCCGCACCGACCCGAATGATGAGAGCATAAAAATCGGAGGTTCAACCGCTTCGATTGCCTCCGGAACGTTAACGATCGCGCCTTAAGGACGCGTCGTCGGCTTCGGCGAGGCCATCGTGTGACTGCTTTTCATCGAAGAACTCGAACTCGATTTCATATGCTGGCTTTTCATCGATGAACTTTTCATCGACGAGCTCTTCATCGAGTGCATCGCTCCGGCACTCGGCTTCGGCGAGGCGCTACTCATTTGATCGGCCATCGCCGTCGCAGACGTGGCAACGAACGCGGCGGCAAGCAGTAGTGACGTAAGACGCATACGAGACTATCCTCCAGTGCGGTGGGGCGGTATGTATCTGATACGCCGCCACCGCGCGGACGGATGTGTCGGTGCGATTACGAAGTGGCGTGTTTGTAGCCTTTGCCGTTGGCGGCTGCTTGGCACATGTATGTGCCGCCCTTGACGTGACCGTATTTCGTCTCGCCCTTCATGTAGTAGACCTTTGCTGTGGGAACCGCGTAGACGGTTGCGCCTTTGCAGGTCGGCATCGACGACTTGGCGTCGACCGCCGGGGTGAGCGTGGTAGCGAGCGTCAATCCAAGGAGGAGTGCCTTAATCATTCGCATTGGACGGTACCACCTTTCCGGACAGAATGTCACGAACGGGAATCTCGGGATATCCGACGCTTTGGTTCACATTATCCTCCATGCCAGCGGAACGAGGTCGCGCAACATCGCGGCGAAGGCGGCTGCCCCGCGCAATCAAGCGAAGAACTCCGTTAATTCGTCGAGATGCGTAATTCGAGTCGCGGGTGGCAATGCGGAAAGAATCGTCGCTCCGTAGCGCGTGGACGCCGCGCGTCCATCGAGCAATGCAACAACACCTTTATCGTTCATGCTACGGATGAGGCGTCCGAAGCCCTGCTTCAAACGGACGATCGCCGCCGGGATCATGTAGTTTTCAAACCCGTCGCGTCCGCGCGCTTCCAATGCACGCACCCGCGCAGCGACGAGCGGATCGGCGGGTGACGGAAACGGCAAACGATCGATAATGACGCATGATAGCGCCTCACCGACGACATCGATGCCTTCCCAAAACGTTCCCGTCGCAAAGAGTACGGCATTGGGTGTCGTCCTGAACCAATGCAAGAGCTGCGCGCGAGGAAGTTCGCCTTGAAGCTTGATCGGAAACGGTACGCGCTCGCGCACGAACGCATAAACTTCACGCAGCCGCGCGTACGACGTGAAGAGCACGAACGCTCGCCCGCGCGTACGATCCAGGCACTCCTCGACGATCGGCGCCGCACGACGCGAAAAATCGGTTGCCTTCGGATTCAACTGTGGCGGCGCGATGAAGAGCCGGGCCTGCTTCTCGTAGTCGAACGGCGACGGTGCGACGAGCTCTTGCGCGTCTTCGATGCCGAGCGAGCGTTTCAGAAACTCGAACGACGACTGATTCACCGAAATCGTCGCGCTCGTCAGTACAACGCTCTGCGTACGCGTGAAGAGCGTTGCCCGTAGAAACTCAGCGATGTCGAACGGCGCGCTATTTACTTCGAACCGGCCGTCGGCGTCGGAGCGCTCGACCCACGCGATCGCTTCATCGCTCGGCATTGATGCTCGATCGATCGCAGCTTGATGCGCGAGAATGTTTCGCATGGCGAGATCGCGCCGGCGCTCGGCCTCCGCGTCGTTCTCCGGCCTCTTCTTCAACGCGGAGTGCCAGTTCGCGTACAGCCAGTTCTCGAGCTTGTAAAGCGTCGTGCGAACGTGTTCGAGCGCCGGCCACGCGGCTTCATTCGCCGAAAGCGGATAGCGTTCGCCAGGAACCGTTGCGAGCGCGGATTCGAGTCCGCGGATTCCTTCATCGAATTCGCCGTCGAAGTGGCCGGGAACGCTATACGCGCGATGTAGCTTGCGTAACATGCGCCCAATCGTGGAGCGCGACAGCGTCGCCGTAAGCGCGTCCGTCGCCCAGCGTTCGCATTGGTGTGCTTCGTCGAGAATCGCGACGTCGTACGGCGGAATCAATCCGCCGCCGACGGCGAGATCTAAAAAGAACAGCGCATGATTGACGACGACGATGTCGGCGTATTTCGCTTCATCGCGTTTCTTGAAGAAGAAACAATCGCGGAAGCGTTCGCAGAACTCGCCCGTGCAATCGTCCGCATCGGCGTCGAGCTGTTCCCACTCATCGCCGCTTGGCACGAACGTCAGTTCGGCGCGATCGCCCGTCGCCGTACGCGCTGCCCACGCCCACATCTCCTGCATGCTGCGCGACGACGGCACCAAGCGGTCCCCGCGCATTCGCTCGTACTTCTGCTTGCAAAGATAGTGATTGCGTCCTTTGAGTAAGGTGACACGCAACGGAACGCCGAGCGCGCGTTCGACGAGCGGCAAGTCTTTCTTAACGAGTTGTTCTTGCAGCGCAATCGTGCCGGTCGAGAGCACGATCTTCTTCCCGCTGCGCACGGCCGGCACGAGATAGGCGAGCGATTTTCCGACGCCCGTTCCCGCCTCGACGATCGTGTGCATGCCTTCGAGAATCCCGCGCTCGACGAGCTGGGCCATCTGCACTTGTCCGGGACGCGCTTCGAAGCCGGACAAAGCGCGCGCGAGTGGGCCTTCTCCGGAGAAGACATGCTCGATCGTCGTCGAGGTCATTGCTGGTGGTGCTGCGGCGCCTGATACTCAGTTTCGTATGCGTTGCCGGTCGTCGCATCGACTACAGCCGGCGCCACGCGACGCGGCGGATAATAGATCAGCAGCGTGATGATGAATCCGGTAATCAGCCCGCTCACGTGCGCCTGCCACGAGATCGCCGGTACCGTAAACGTGATAATCAGGTTGAGAACCAGGATGCCGATGTTATCGCGCACCAATTGCATCCCCGGCTTGCCCAACTTCAGCCCGATTGCAAAAAGCGCACCGAAGAGACCGAAGATCGCTCCGCTCGCACCAAGCGTCGGAACATCGCGGTATGCGGGGTTCGTCAAAAACACCACGCCGAGTCCCGAAGCGACAAGCGAAACCGCATAGATCGTCGCCATGCGTGTGCTGCCCGCAATGTACTCGATAAAGCGCCCGAGCGACCATAACGAGATCATGTTGACGAAGATGTGGATCAAACCGCCGTGCAAAAACGCCGACGTCACGATGCGCCACCATTCGTGATGGATCAGCACATCGTTCGGGCGCAATGCGGCGCGATCGAGAACCGGCTGCATCGATTCGCTGCCCAGCATGGTAAATGCACCGGGGCCGGCGATCGACGCCTCCCACAAATACGCAATGACATTGACGAAGACGAGGAATCGGGTGATCACGTGGTTCGAACCGTCACCATTCGCGCAAGTTCAAGCGAAATCGCGTGCGTTGACCCATTGACGCGAATAGTGACCGGACCGCCGAGCGGCGCTTTGTGTTCGACGGAAACGTCGACGCCCGGACGCATTCCGATATCGCCGAGATAACGCAAAATCTCCGGCAGTTCTTCCGTAACGCTCTCGATTCGCGCATGCGTTCCCTCGGGAAGTTGCGCGAGCGGTTCACCGAACGCCGGTGGATCGCTTAAGTCGCGCGGCGGAATCGGCTGCCCGTGCGGACATGAAGTTGGATTCTCGAGCAGTTTCATCAGTTGCGCTTCAACGCGCTCGGAGATCGCGTGCTCGAGCATACAGGCTTCCGTGTGAACTTCGTCCCACGGCATGCCGAGAACGTCCGTGAGGAGCCGCTCCGCGAGCCGGTGACGGCGCAGCACGCGAACGCCGACTTCAAGGCCTTTTTTGGTTAGCTTCACCTCGCCGCGGCCGACTTGCTGGACGTAGCCGTCCTTTGCAAGTTTCTTCAGCATTCCGGATACGGACGCGGGCGCGACACCGAGCGACGAAGCAAGACCCGACGTTGTAACGCCCGGCCCTTCGCGTTCTAATCGGTAGACGGCCTCGAGATATTCCTCGATGGACTCGGCGAAATGGCTGTGTCCCGACATGTGTCCTTAAGACTTCGCGAACGGCGGTGCGGGTTCCGCGCTGACTCGTCCATGCAACGCTTGCTTTGCGATGCCGTCCAAGAATGATACGTCCACCGCCTGATGCACGAACCGCCGCAGCGCATCCGTCCCCACCTCGCGAGCGACGTACGCGTATTCTTGCGTGATCGACGTCCCGAAGAGCGCCGGATCGTCCGCATCGATGGCAACGACGATGCCCGCCGCATCCAGCTCACGCAGCGGATGAGGCCGCTCGCGCGATGCCACCCCCGTGAGAAAATTCGACGTCGGACAGATCTCGAGCGGAATGAGCCGGTCGCGCAGCAAGTCCATCACGCTACGATCTTCCAGGGCCCGGACACCATGCCCGATGCGCTGCGCACCGAGGATTTCGATCGCGTCGCGAACGCTTTGCGCACCCGCCGCCTCACCCGCATGTGCGACGACATTCAAGCCTTGCGCGCGCGCAAATGTGAAGACGTCTCGGAAAAGCGGCGCGGGATAGCGCGCTTCGTCACCGCCGAGACCGATGCCGACGACGCCTTCGCCGGCCATCTCGGCGGCGATCCGCGCGGTACGCATCGCGGATTCCGTGCCGAAGTTGCGCGTAACGTCGACGATGAGCGAAAACGTTGCGCCGTGCACTGCGTTGAGTTCCGCAACGATCGAACGAATCGTCGCCGGCACATCGAGGCCCTCATTGAAATACGACCACACCGAAGGCGAGATAAAAAGCTCGCCGTAGACGACATGTTGTTTCAGTGCATCCGCAACGAATTCGCGTGCAAGCCGGGCGTAGTCGTCCGGGTTCGCAAGCGCTCGACTGACCGCAGCGAAGGTGAAGAGGAACTCTTGGAAATTTTCGAAGCGATACGCCTCGCTTACCTCGGTCGGACCCGGCACGTCGCCGCCCGGCCGGTATCTGGTTGATATCCCATACCGGCGCGTGAGTTCGACAAAAGTCTCTGCTTGAAGCGTACCTTCGAGGTGGCAATGCAGATGGATCTTTGGTAGACTCGCGATTGCCGGATCAACGTCGTGCATATTTGCCGACGTTCGGAAGGAATGCGGTGGAACCCGCCGTATCTCGGTCAGTCGCACCGCGGGGTGGAGCAGTCCGGTAGCTCGTCGGGCTCATAACCCGAAGGTCGCAGGTTCAAATCCTGCCCCCGCAACCAAAGCTGAAAAGCCCCTCGTGAAAATAAATTTTACGAGGGGTTTTTCATTAGGAGACCTTGCTTCCAATACGACAACTAGATTGGAGGCTACGGTGTCCTGACCTCGGGTAATCGCTGCCGCGTTTGCGCGATTGCAACAAATGCGAGTCGCGGTTCAAGATCATATTTACGTAGCGAATATGTGGACGATGCCCCGCGCTCGAACAGTGCTGCCAACAGGGTAAATAGAAAACATGATTTCTACCGATTTGCAGCGTGTGATTCGTGACGATCAGCTAGGCGGCATCACTCTGCTGCGTTTGGAAAATGGTGTCCGCGCGGCGCGCATTCGAACGCTGGGCGGAATAGATGCGTTAGCCATTCTCGATCGCTGCATAGATATTGCCTGGTGCAGCTTCAAAGGGACGCCGCTGGTGTGGCACGGGCCGGGCGCGCTTTTGCCGCCGCACCCCGGCACGATAAATGACGATGAGTTTCAGCGGCGATTTTTCGGTGGCCTCGTTACCACGTGCGGGCTCGAAGCGTTTGGACCGTCGGGAAGCGACCAGTATGGGTCGTGGGGCGAACATGGCCACATCAATCACATTGCGGCACATGACGTCCAGGTTCGCAACGAATTTATGGCGCCCGAACCGTTCATGCAGTTACGTGGAGTGATTTCGCAGGTTCGGATGTTCGGTGAATCGCTGCGGTTGGAACGATCCTGGCATGCGAGGCTGAACGGGACAACGCTGACATTGCGCGATCGGGTGACCAACGAAGGACCGTCGGCCGTCCCGCATATGCTGCTCTATCACTGCAATATGGGATATCCCATGCTCGATGAAGATATGCGCGTGCAGATTCCGCATGCGAAGACGGTGCCCAGAGACGGCGTTGCACGCGCGGGAATGGGATCCTGGAACGAAGGCGGCTCGCCGCGGGCCGACTTCAGGGAACAAGTATTCATCCACACGTTCAATGACGAATGCGGGGATTCGAGTCTAGCGACGTTCTCCAACAGCAAGATCGGACGAACGGTAGCGCTGGAATTTCCAAGAAGGAAATTACCGGTATGCTTCTCTTGGCGGATGCTCGGCACGCGAACGTACGTCATGGCGGTTGAGCCCGCAAACTGTCCGACAATTCAAGGCCGAATTGCAGCGGCAAAGGACGGCACCCTTCCGTTTCTGCAACCCGGCGAAACGCGCGAGTACAGCCTGCGTTTTTCCTTCGGTGAAACGGACGCCGCCTTCCCAATGGAGTGAATTCACTCGAGAACGTGCATCTGGCGAGGAATCTCGGGAAGAATTTCTCGCGCGAGAAATCCTAAGCCGATCCGATCGCCGAGCGCACCGCCTGCGATCGCGTGCAGCGCAACGCCCCATACGGCGGCTTGAACGGGGGTTGCCCCGCGCGCAAGAAGTCCACCGATGACGCCGGCAAGGACGTCGCCGGATCCCGATGTGGCGAGGCCGACGTGACCGTTTTCGTTAACGTACGTGCGTCCGCCCGGCGAGGCGATATATGTCGTTGCGCCCTTTAGCGCTACTACCGCGTTGTAGTGTTTCGCCGTTTCAATGGCATAGCGGCGGGGATCGGCTTCGATCGACTCGCGCGATACATCAATAACGCGCGATAGTTCTGTTGCATGCGGTGTAAGAATCGCTCCGCCGTTCAACTGTAAAAGAAGGTCCGGCTCGCGTTTCACGGCAAGGAGCGCCGATGCGTCGAGCACGAGCGGCGTCTTACAACTCGAAACCAATTTGCACACGAAGGCCGTGCACGATTCGTTGGGCGCCATTCCGGGGCCAACGACCATCGCGGCAGCGTCTCGTGCGTACTCGCTTACGACCTCGACGCTGTGTAGTGCGGGCGCGCCATCCTCGGTCTCTTCGAACGGCATCACGAGCGCTTCCGGCAGTTCGACCGCGATATTGATCGCGACGCTCGCCGGCGCAGCAACTTGCAACTTTCCGGCGCCTGCACGAAGCGCTGCGGTTGCCGCTAAAATAGCGGCTCCCGGAATTGTGCGCATTCCGGCAACGACGAGAACGCGGCCGCGCGATTCTTTGTCCCCGCCTTCTTCCGACGGCAGCCGCCACGCACGCAACAGGTCGGGAGTAATGCGCTCAGCGGATGTCTGCTGCATCGTTGTCCTTCGTTACCGGAGCATTGAGATCTGCGAGCGCGGAGGTATCGTTGAAACTCTCCAACTCCACCCGGTCCTCGGCAATGCCGTATGCCGTCACGGAACAATTTGCGACATCGGTCGACGAATCGATGGCCATGAGTTCCTCGACACTCAGACCTTCGAGAAGAAAGCGCAGGCAGAGAACGATCACTTGATGCGAAACGATCATAATCCGCTGATATTGAGAGACGCGCACGTCGTCGATGACAGAGCCCAGGCGGTTCGCTACATCGTCCCAGCTCTCGCCTTCCGGCGGGCGATAACGGAATTTCCCGACTCGCGCGCGAGCAACCACTTCTTGTGGAAAGCGTTCTTGAATACCGGCCGCCGTGAGGCGATTGAGGACACCGAGTGCTCGCTCGCGAAGCCGTTCATCGATAGCGATCCGCGGCGATGCCGGCCATTCTCGCGCAGCGAGCTTTGCCGTGTCGCGCGCGCGCCGATACGGCGACGTCCAGACACAATCCGGCGGCCGAGAAGCAAACCACGCGCCGAGCGCCTGCGCCTGTTTGACACCGCGCGACGTTAGCCGAACGTCGCGGTCATTCGCATCAACGTCGATAAGCGCGTTTCCATTGCGCCGAGCATCGACGTTCGCAACATTGCCTTCGCTTTCAGCGTGGCGAACGAGATACAAGTACTTCGAAGCCGCTGCTCCCATGGATGCTCAATACCCATAGCCGTAAAGATGAAAGCCCCTCGCTATGCGAGAGGCTTTCGCTGCCCCTATATCGCGCCCGGCTAGTGTGCAGCGCTAATCGCGGCCCTCAACTTCGCTTCGGCGCTTGCGGCGTCGGAGCTCAGTTTATCGAACACCTCGTATTCGGCCGCTGTCGGACGGACATAGCCCGTGTCGACCTCGGCGTTGAGATATGCGATGAAGCTGCGTAACTGCGACTCGTACAACAGCGCGCCTTCGTCGGCTTGCTTATGTACGAGGTCGACGACGCTACCGATCGCGTCATCGAGTTGCTTCGCAGCTGCGCTGCCGGCTGCAACCTTCTTGCGAGCGGCGACGGCTTCGTTGACGGTGCTATCGAGCTGGTTTTGTAGCGCATGGATTTTCAAGCCGAGATCGCGTCTCGCCGCAAGATCGTCCGCGGTTGCGGTACTGCGCGGATCGAGCGTCAACACGAGCGGTTGCGACACGGTGGCGCCCCCGTACGAGAGCGTGACCGTATAAGTTCCGGGCACGATCTGCGGTCCAAGCAGCGAATCTTCGAGGCCGCCGCCTGAACCTGACGGTTCGAAGCCCGTGATCTCCGTTGCATCGGCATAGCGGAGATCCCATTGGAACACGTTCATGCCGGGTGCGATACCGGTCAGTCGTTCGTACGCGCGTTGGCGATCTTCCGTCGGATGATAACGTTCGCTCGGCGCTTCGGGCTTCCCGTGCGGCTTCATATGGAGCGTAAACGAACGCACGACGTTGCCCGCACTATCCTTGAACGTCAGCGATGCCGGCGTGCTTCCGCTATACGACGATGGTACATAGAAGATCACCGTTGCGCCGAACGGCGGATTCTCCCCGTTGCCCGCGGCATTCGCCGAGCCGCCGAAGAGTGGAGCACCGTATGCGTGCGTTAGCCACGCGCGCTCCGGCGCGTAGAGTGTCGCGCCGTTTGCGTTGTTTGGCGCGGCCTTCGCGAGTTGCTCGAGTACCGTGAGGTTATCGAGGATCCACATCGACCGCCCGTGCGTGGCGATAACGACCTTGCCTTCGCGCGAGTTGATCGCCACGTCGCGCACCTGCACGTTCGGCAGATTCAGCGTCAACGGTTGCCAATGCGCAGTGCCGTCGAAGCTCACGTACACCGTGCTCTTCGTCGTGAGGAAGAACAGGTTGGGCGCGTTGGGATCCTGGCGCACCGTGTAGAGGTATTGATCGGACGGAAGATCGCCGCTGAGCGACGTCCACGTTTTGCCGAAGTCCGTCGTCTTGTAGATGTATGGATGGAAGTCATCGTACTGGTAGCGCGACGCCGTCAGATATGCCGTGCCTTTGTCGGTGTGCGACGGTTCAATCGACGTAATATCCGCCCATTGCGGCAATGCCGGGGGCGTGATTGCGCTCCACGTTGCACCGTGATCTGTCGTCACGTGCACGAGACCATCAGCAGATCCCGCCCAGATCTCGTTGGCGTCAAGCGGAGAGACGGCGAGGGCCGACACGTTCGGAAAGATCTCCGCACTGGACGCATCGATGTCGATCGGACCTCCGCTCGGCGCTTCGCTCTTCTTATCGTTGCGCGTGAGATCGGGACTGATCTTCTTCCATGTCCGGCCGTAGTCGGTGCTGCTCAGGACGAATTGCGCGCCGACCAGCAACTCTTTCGGATTCGCGGCCGAGAAGATAATCGGGTGCGTCCAGGCAAGACGATCCTCGAGCTCGCCGGAGCTTGCTCCTTCGCGGTAGAGCGGATAGGGACTGACGCTGTTGTATTCGTCCGTCACGTTATCGTGGCGCATCATGATGCTGTAGTAGCCGCTGCCGTAGTCGATGTTCGTGTTGCCCGGCTGCGGCGCGACGAACGTGCTCTCGCCGAGCGCCGTGCGCCGCCAGTCCGTCGTAAGGACCGTCCCACCTGAGGACGCGCTGGGCCCTTCCCACGAACCATCGTCCTGTTGCGCGCCGTAGATATTGAACGGAAACGCTTCGTCGAGCGCGACGTGGTAGAACTGTGCAGTCAGCTGATTGTGCTCGCTGCTCCACGTCGTGCCGCCGTCGGTTGAGACGGTCGCACCGCCGTCGTTGGCCTCGAGGATGACCTTGGGATTCTTCGGATCGATCCAGACCATGTGATTGTCACCATGGGGCGGACGCAACAGACCGAAATTCCGGCCGCCGTCGTGCGAGACAAAGAAACGCGCGTTCGGCACGTAGATCGTGTTCGGATCCGTCGGATCTGCGTAGATCGCCATGTAGTAGAAGGCGCGCTGACGCATCTCCATGCTGTCGTTAACGCGCTTCCAGGTCGCGCCGGCGTCGTCCGAACGAAAGACGCCGCCGTCCTTCGCTTGCGCGATCGCGTACACGATCTTGGGATTGCTCTGTGCGATGCTCACGCCGATGCGGCCGAGCACGCCGGTCGCAAAACCTGGATTCTTGGAAATCTTCGTCCAGTGCGCACCACCGTCGGTCGTCTTGTAGAGACCGCTTCCCGGTCCACCGGAACTCAACGCATATGCGCGGCGATACGCTTGCCACATCGAAGCATAAAGCGTGTTCGGATGCGATCGATCCATTACGAGATCGATCGCGCCGGTCGCATCGTCAACGTAGAGCACTTTGTTCCAGTGCGCGCCGCCGTCGGTCGATTTGAAAATGCCGCGCTCGGTATTATTCGCGTACACGTGGCCCATCGAAGCCGCATACACGACGTTAGCATTGTGGGGGTCGACGACGATCTTTCCGATCGTATGCGTGTCTTTCAGACCCGTGTAGCGCCAGGTTTTGCCCGCGTCGGTCGTCTTATAGATCCCGTCGCCCGTGATGAACGTGTTACGAATATCGCTCTCGCCCGTGCCCGCATAAATAACATTGGGATTCGAGGGAGCGACGGCGACGGCGCCGATGCTGTTGGAAGCGTTCAGCTGGCCGTCGGTAATGTTCGTCCAGGTTATGCCGTAGTTCGTCGACCGCCATACGCCGCCGTCGACGCCGCCGAAGTAGAACGTGAACGGATTGCCCGGTACCGCATCGACCGCGACGGAGCGCCCGCCAATCCCCGGCCCGACATTGCGCCAATGCAGTGCCTTGAGAACCGTTTGTGCCGTCGGCGCATCGGTTTGCGCGGCGGCCGGAATAGCAGTAATCAACCACAATGCAGCGATTGCTGCAACGCGCTTATTTCTCCACATGCAGGGCAGTTTGACGGAGACTGAGTGGTGCCTCCACTACCCCTTCAAGCGCCAAAAGCGTGACTTATGTCAACAACGCGCTGTTCGAAATCGTCCGCATGTTCGCCGAATGCAATCTCCGTTAGCGTTGTGTTCGCAACAACCGTTCCATGACAGGAGCGAGAACGGCGACTTCTTGACGTGTATTCTTCATCTTCGAACGGTGCAGCGTACTGACTATCGCGGGAGATGCGTTTGTCGATTCGTACCACTGAAGCGGACGAGCTGCTGCCTAGTGAACAATGGGATAGCATAGAACCGCTCCACCCTCTCGTCTACCGTGGAGGGTGCATGGATCATCTACGCCATCGACGCACACGTTTTGCTGTCTCGATCCTTCTGGCTATGTCACTCGCCGGATGTGCCGGCGCCGGTATTTCTCCGCAGTCATCACCGAACGGAAGCGGCGGAACGACTCCAGCGTTTCGGGACAAAGCCTCCGTACGCAGTTCGCTTACGCGGCTCGATCGCAGTCAATCCGCCGACACGGGAACGCGGATGCACGCGCAAGATTATTCGAATCCGTCAAATGAAACGACGGCCGTTCCGCTCGTGACGCGTCCGGCCGAAACGCCGTGCGTCGTTCCGTTGTTCTCCGACGTACAATTTGCAGACTTTACGCCTAAGAGATTCAATTATTCGGCTTCGTGCCCGGGACCGTGGGCGAAGGTCGTGCTCGATGCAGATTTTACCGTAACGGCAGGACGGCAGTACGACCGCACCGCTTCGATCTGGATCGCCGGGACCAACGTGTATTTCGGCACGACGGCCGAGCCGTCGAGCAAGCTCGGGCCGTCATGGCACGTCGAGAAAGACGTGACCGAATTGAGTCCGATTTTCCATACCGCATCGCAAGGTGAAACGGTTCTCGGCAATCTCGTCAATAGCACGTACACCGGCATCATCTCCGCGAGTGCGAAGCTGGAATTCTACCCGGCATCGCAACAGTATCCGGCCGCAAATGCACCGGATAACGTATATCCTCTCTCCGGCGGCCCGCTTGGCGACAACCAGAATCTTTCGACGCCTTCGCAGCCGCTCACGGCGATTTTCACGCTGCCGCGCAATGTGCGCGCAGCATATCTGGACGTCTATCTCCAGTCGCAGAGCGGCGATGAATTCTGGTACACGTGTTTCCCTAACGACCTGGCAGCCCAGCTGAATAACTGCGGCAACACCGGGTTCCGTGAGGGTGACGTCGCGATCGACGGAGCGCCCGCGGGCGTCGTTCCCGTCTATCCCTGGATTTATACCGGCGGCATCGATCCGTATCTCTGGCGTCCGATTCCCGGCGTCGAGACACTCGATTTCCATCCGTATCGCGTCAACCTGACGCCGTTTGCCGGGGTGTTGAGCAACGGACAACCGCATACGGTCAACGTCTCGGTGTTCAATAACGGAAACTACTTCGCCGCGAACGGCGCACTTCTCGTCTATCTCGATCACGGTTCGACACAAGTGACTGGAGGCATTATCAGCAATGGAACGGTGTTACAACCCGCGCCTTCCATCATCGAAAACGTGACGACGAATGCGCAAGGCGTTGCAGCTGGAACGATCGACGTGCGTTCGACGCATGTCGTGAATATCGACGGGTACGTCGACACGTCATCGGGACGTGTCGAAACCGACGTTCATCAGATCATCAGCTTCGATAACAAGCAGAAGATCGACGTAAATGCCGCGGGAACGCTTTACGATCAGGACATCTCACAAGACACCAAGATCTCCTCGCAAACAACAACACATCAATCGGGCTCCGGCCAGAGCGGCAACTCCTTCGGCCACAACGGTCAATCGACGGAAACCGAGACACAAGACTGGCCGCTCTCGCTAACCTACGATTACGTCGTCAACCCGGACGGAACCGCAACGCAGAATACGACCGTCGCGCAGGGAAAAACGAAGGTTCTCGATCGTCATGACGCCGGTTCCGGGGCACCGTTCCACGCCGAATCGTCGAACACGGTCAATGCCTTCGACACGCTGACGTTCTTTACAGACGGCACGTACGCGCCGTCGAGCGGCAAGACCACGCAGAGCTACCGGGCGCAAACGAGCACCGGATACTGCTGGAACAAGACGGTCGGCGCAACCACCGGAACGGTAATTGAAAATAGCGGCGGTCGCTGTTAAAAACAAAAATCATCAAGCGCGACCATCGTTGTTCATGCGGGTGATTTCAGAGGTTGGTTGCCAGGGTGCAGCCTGAGTGAGTGAGTGCCGGCTTCGGTCGGCACTCACTTCACTTCTAGACCTGATGCTCCAATTGCAACCGTGCTGTCCGTTCCGGATCGGGACCCGTTCCTGCGCCGGCTTTTCGAAATCTTGGGTTACCGAGAATAGTTTTAAAGTTTTTTTGAGACAACAGCATTCACGAAGCGGAAAATGCGCGTAAGGAGGTACGCGAGCGAGTTGACGTTCTCTTTTCCGCCTTGCACGTCACCGGACGCGCCCGTGTTTCACCGGTTTGGACCGTTCATCGTCGATGTGCCACGGCGCCTTATCGTTGCCGGTAACCGCACGCAACCGATCCCCGAAAAGGTCTTTGAAGTCCTGATGGTGCTGATCGAAGCGGATGGGGCGATCGTCGACCGGGATACCTTCTTCTTACGCATCTGGGCCGACGGTGATCTTTCGGACGGAAATCTCACGCAGCATATCTTCATGCTGCGACGCGTACTGCGCGATCTGGGCGGGGACGAGCCGTTCATCCTCACCGTATCCGGGAAAGGCTACCGGCTCGCCTATCAGACCGAGAGCAAGATCGGCCTGGCAATGAAAACGCATTGCGAACGCTGTCAGACGCACCTCGCCCCGGAGAGCACGGCAATGATTTGCAGCTACGAATGCACGTATTGCGAAATGTGCGCTCAAGCGCTGCACCATGTTTGCAGCAACTGCGCGGGTGAGCTTCAGCAGAGGCCCAAGCGCAGCGTCGGTATTGCGGTCGCGTGAGTCAAGCCGGGCGCTCAGACAAACGATTGTATTCCAGATAGCGCGCAAGCATCGTCGCCCGTTGATCGCCGTAATACTGCTGCACGACGTGAAGCGCTAACTCGAATCCCGAGGTCAGGCCGCCTGCGGTTTTATATTTTCCGTTGTCCACGAATCGCGGTCCGCGAACCAGGGTGACGTTCGGATAGGCGTTCGCAAACGCATCGTAATAATCGTGATGTGTCGTCGCGCGCAGGCCGTCGAGCAAACCGGTCTTCGCAAGAAGAAAAGCGCCGGTACAGACCGACATGACCACGTCCGCGGATTTTGCCATCTCCCGTATCCAGGCAATCTTCGCAGGAGTCTGGCCCGACTGCGCGCCCATGACGATCACCCGAGGCGCCGGCGCATCGCTGTAGGTGTGGGTGGGCACGATCGTCAGGCCGCGGCCCAGCATGACGGGGTCGCGCGTATCGCTGACAGTGTAGGGCGTGAACGCGTATAAATTCTCATCGGGATAATAGTCCAGTCCGTTCGGCGGACTTGTCCGATTTTTCGGCGCTTGCGCATCGCCGAAGACTTCGAACGGACCCGCGAGATCGATCAAATTCGACTGAGGCCCAACGATAAACGCCACCGGAATACCGTTGTGCTGCGGAGGGGTCGCGTCCACCCGCGACGCGGAGAGCCACGCTGTCGCCAGCGCCATTGTGCCGACACTTGTTAGAGCCGTTCGTCTGTTCATCGATGAACCTCCGCAACGTGTACCGCCAGCGTATCACTGCCCAATGCTTGCGGCGTCAAAAAAGATGAATCGGGATATGGCTCGGTTGCTCGCTAAACTACGAGAGCCTGTACGTGGCAGCACGACGCTGGTACCTTGCACATGAGACGAATTGGACGCGGCTCGGGCGCGCGCTCGATAACATACTCGACAACCAGCGGCGCGAAGGTGCCGCAATCCGGCAACGGCGACTTACGCTCGTCGATTCAAAGCGCGCTAAATCGCAGTAACGCGCTTAGGCGAGCGCGATGCAATCGATTTCGATGTCGAAGTCGAACGGCCAATCGCCGACCGGGACGAACGTGCGCGCCGGCGGTTCAACCGAGAAAAACCTTGAGTAGACGTCGTTGATCGCTTTGTAATGTTCTGATTTCGAATAGATCCGAAGCATGCACACCTTTTCGAGCGATGTGCCCGCTTCTTCCAAGACGAAGCGCAGGTTGCTCAGGCACTGCTCCGTTTGCACAATGATGTCGCCCTCCACGAAGCCGCCGCGTTCGACGTCGATCGGCGGCGTGCCTGAAACGAACACGAACCCATTCGCGCGAATTGCCGCCGAAAGTGGGACTCTTGCTGCGCGCGTGACGTCGGAGATCCCGGAAACTTCGATGACATCACGGCGCATGGTTCTCTCCTTCGGCAGACGGACAGAGGCTATCGAGCGCTTTAACCGCCGCCACGTCGAAGTCCGTCCCGCCGGGACGCGAGTACGTTGCGACATATTCGTAGCCGTCGTCCAGCAGCGCGACCTGCACTAAATCCAACATACGACCCGAATACGTTCCGGTGGATTCAATCCACCATCCGTCGTGCGTCCCGTTGCACAGACGCTCCGGGTGCGATGTCAGCACGTGCGCGTCGCCGTGCGTCTGCAGGTATGCTGCCGATCGATCACCCCACCCCGCAATAGAAATCGTCGGATCGGCGAGACGATGACGCAGCACGTTGATCTGCTGCTGAAAGCCTTGAATCATCGGGCCGCGACCGAGGTCGAGCATCTCGACCGTACTTCCCGGCGGATTATCGACCGCAACGTGTTCCCAGCCCGACGGTATCGCAAAGACCAGCGCGAGCAGCGCTGCGATCATTCGTCCCCACCATAAAAGCAGCGCGCGCACATCGGGCGATACTCGACGTCGCCTTCGATCGCGACTTGTTCGCCGCTGCGAATGCGTCTGCCCGAGCCGCCGAAGCGCGGGTTCATCGTCGCTTTGCGTCCGCAGGAGCAAATGTTCTTCAACTCTTCGACGCTATCGGCAAGCGCGAGAAGGTAGATAGAACCGGGGAACGGCTCGCCGAGAAAATCGGTCCGGATACCATAACAGATCACCGGAATGTCGAGCAAGTGCGCGCCGCGATGAACTTGGCGCACTTGATCGGGCGTCATGAACTGCGCTTCGTCGATCAACACGCACGAGATGCCGTTCATCGCCGACATTTCGTCGAAGAAATCGAGCGACGCATCGAAGGTCTTCGCTTCACGTCGCGGACCGATACGCGAGGCGATGAGCCCCAGCCCGAAGCGATGGTCGATCGCCGCCGTGTACAGTGCAACGCGGCGACCGTTTTCCTCATAGTTGTGAGCGACCTGAATGAGCGCGGTCGATTTCCCCGCGTTCATCGCGGAGTACCGGAAGTAGAGTTTTCCCATGCGGCTACTTCAGTAGACCGACCTCTTTGCCGACGGACTCAAATGCTGCAAGCGCGCGATCCATCTCGTCTTTTGTCAAAGCGGCGGAGAGCTGCGTGCGGATGCGCGCCGTGCCCTCCGGGACGACCGGGAAGCCGAAGCCGGTGACAAAAACGCCGTGCTTGAGCAACTTGTCGCTCATCGCAATCGCGAACGATGTTTCACCGACAATAATTGGAACGATCGCGCTCGGCCCTTCGAGCGGGTCGAATCCCAGACGCTTCAGACCGTCGCGGAAATAGGCGACATTGTCGCGCAGCCGGTCGGCGAGTTCCGGATGCGCGTCGAGATAGTCAATGGCTGCAAGCGAACTGCACGCAACCGTTGCCGGCAACGCATTCGAAAACAGCTGCGGACGCGAGCGCTGGATCAGCATATCGATCAAGGCCGAACTGCCGGCGACAAAGCCGCCCGCGGCACCACCGAGTGCTTTGCCGAGCGTCCCCGTGATGATGTCGACTTGTCCCTCGAGCCCGAAATGCTCGATCGTCCCGCGGCCGGTCTTGCCCATCACGCCCGTGCCGTGCGAATCGTCGACGACGCTCACCGCATCGTACTTCTTGCACAACTCGACGATCTCGGGAAGCTTGGCAAGAGAGCCTTCCATCGAAAACACGCCGTCGGTGACGACGAGAATCGGCGAGAGGCCTTGCATCGATTGCAACTTCGCTTCGAGGTCCGCCATGTCGGCGTGCTTGTACACCGCACGCTTCGCTTTACTCGCAAGCCGCACGCCGTCGATGATGGACGCGTGATTGAGCTCGTCGGAGATAATCGCCGATCCCTCGCCGCAAATCGTCGCGAACAATCCTGTGTTCGCGTTCCAACACGCGACGTACGTCAGCGACGCCCCGGTGCCGAGAAACTTTGCGATGCGATCTTCGAGCGTCCGATGGATGTCGAACGTTCCGCAGATAAAACGCACCGACGCCGTTCCTGCGCCGTACTTTCGTAAGCCCTCGATGCCGGCATCAATGACGTCTTTGTTGTCCGAAAGCCCGAGGTAATTGTTGCTCGAGAGCACGATCACATCGCCCGCTTCTTCCATATGAACTTCGGGCGCCATCGGCGTCGTCAAGTGACGCAGATGCTTGTAGGTGCCGGCCTGTTTCAAGCCGTCCAGTTCGGATTGCAGTTGCGATTCGAACGTCGCGTTCACTTCGCTAAATCTCCCTTGAGGTCGAGAACGATTTTTGCCGCTTCACCGCTGTGCATCAATTCGAATGCGCGGTCGAATTGCGTGAACGGCAGCACGTGCGTAATGATCGGGCGCAGGTCGACGCGGCCGCTCTTGACGAGCGCCTGCGTCTGATACCACGTCTCGAACATCTTGCGGCCGTTGATGCCGAGCACGGTGAGCCCTTTGAAAATGATGCGCTCGGCGAGATTGATGCTGATGTTGTCGCTCGGAATCCCGAGGAGCGCTGCGGTGCCGCCGTTACGCACCATCTGCAATCCCGTATCGATCGCAACGCCGCTCCCTGACATTTCGAGCAACACTTCGACGCCGTCACCATTTGTTCGCGCCTTGATTTCATCGACGAGTCCCGGCGTACGCGCATCAAAAATTTCGTCGGCGCCGAGGCGCTTCGCGAGTTCCAGCTTCGCGGGATTGACGTCGATTGCATAGACGCTTGCGGCACCGGCGGCGCGCGCAACGGGAATTGCCATCAATCCGATCGATCCGACGCCCGTGATCACGACGCTCTTCGTGCTCACGCCGGCCGCCATAACGGTGTGTACGGCGTTGCCGAGCGGATCGAACACCGCGGCGAATTCATCGGGAATCGCCGGATCCAACTTCCACACGTTGTATTCAGGCATCGCGATGTAGTCGGCGAACGCGCCGTGGCGATCGACGCCGATGATTTTGACGTTTTCGCAGATGTGCGCTTGCCCCGTGCGGCACAGCACGCACGTCAGATCGGCAATGTGTCCCTCGGCAGAAACGCGATCGCCGGGCTTCACCGAGCGAACGGCAGCCCCGACGGATTCAACGGTTCCCATGAACTCATGGCCGACGACGAGCGGCGGATGGATGCGATTTTGGGCCCATTTGTCCCAGTTGTAAATATGAGCGTCCGTACCGCAAACACCGGCTTTTTCTACGTGAATAAGAACGTCGGTCGGACCGATATCGGGAACCGGAACCTCGTGCAGCACGAAGCCGGGCTCGGGAGCGAGCTTAGAGAGCGCTTTCATCGTGGATGGCATGTCGGGGACCACATATTTCACGTAAAAAGGCCCGTGCCTTTACGGCGCGGGCCCTTTGTTGCTTTGTCAGCGAAGGTGACTAAAAGTCGTACTCTGCCTGGAAACGATTGTACTTGAAGAGACCCACCGGCGTTCCGCCCGTGAAGGTCGGCGACTCGTCGCGCTCACCATAACGGTAGCGGAACGAAAAGCCCTTGTACGGCCCCGACTTCGGAATGTGATTGAAGTAGTAGAGCGCGTCGAAGTCGGTTTCTTGCGTGCTGTTATCGTACGCATTGTTGTTGTAATCGTACCAACCGTGGTTGATATACGCGACGAGACGCTTGTCGTTCGACGTGAACGTCAACTGCGCTTTCGCGGACGTGCCCGGGCTGCGACGGTCGACCATACCCTGCGTCATTTCCGTCGTGAAGAACGGATCGGCAGCGTATGAGTCGGTGTACGGTGACGCCCATCCACCGTAGTAGATGTTCGTTGAACCGTCGGCGTTCGGCGAACAGTTGCCGGTGCCGCCGGTCGGAAGGAAGTAGGGGAAGTTCACGTTGTTCGCCTTCGCGCCCGGCGCGAGAGCGACGGTGTGCGTCTTGTTACAGACGACGCCACCGGACGCCATCTGCGCCGCCGAAAGCGTGTCCGTGCGAATCGGCAGATAGTTGCCGGCGATCGTAAGCTGCACGTTCCGCAGCACGTTTACGCCGCCTTGGAGACCGAAGACGTTCGAACTGATCTTCCCGATAAGGCCGTTGCTCGGATTGCCTTCCGATCCGAACTGGAATGCAACGAACGGCTTCAGATTGGTTGCAATTGGCAGCGAATACTTGGCATCGAGCCACACGGCGTTCGCAATTTGGTTGAAACCGTAGAACGAAACACTTGCTGTAAGCGGGAGGCTCTTCGGTCCAGCGTAGCCGACGCGACCGAAATACACGCCGCCGTTCTGCAGTCCAGTTTTCGCCGGATCGAAGTAAAGCGCCGAAAGACCCGTTGCGCCCGGATACGGGAATGCCGGGTTATCAGTGAGCAGCGTGTAGCTATTGAAGTCGGAAAGGTTGCGAGCTTCCCACTGATACCAGTCACCCGCTTCCAGTATGATCTGACTGTTTAAAGCGTAGGTCGCAAATCCGCCGCGATATGATGACGGTTTGAGCCGCGCATCCGCTGCCGGCGTCCAGACCAGTTCGGCGGGTGTAACCATTTGGCCGGCCTTGATCAAGAAATTCGCCGTTTTAAACTGCGCGTACGCTTCGTAGAGCGTATTGAGTTCGTATCCCGGAAGCGTATCGTCCGGATTGAGGTTCGGAGCCTTGTTGGCACCGCACGGCGGCGAAAGGTGCGAAACTGCCGACACGCAGTTGCTCAGCGGATTCGCATACAGGTACGATGCACCGATATCGAAACCGCTGCCGATGAACTGGTAGTCGCCATGAAGGCTGATCGCCGCGTTGAATGATTGTTGATTTACTGCGGCGTGGCCACCATACGCGTTCTGACGCGTAAAGTCATACGCACGGATGTAGCCGCGATAGCTAAACGGATTCGGTGAGCTGCTGGGCGCGGGCGATGCCTGCGCAACTTTCGTCGATGCCGGTGTTGCCGATGTTTCCGCCAGCGCAAACGAAGTGCCCGCCAAAACCATCGCTACAAGGCCTACGCCGATGCGCGCGAGTTTGGTAAACACGTAGAAATACTCCTTAGACAACGAGGTTCAGGAGGTCTCGGCCCAATGCTACAAGGGCAACATTAAGGCCCATTTAACATCGCCTTAAGTTGACATTCCCAGTTCCTAGGAAATTCCTGCCTTTGGGGCCGATTTCGCTATATCCGGGATAGCGCTTTGTTGCTAGCGCAAAGCTCCCTTAGCCGTAACGGCCGGTAATATAGTCTTCGGTTCGCTTGTCGTGCGGCGTCGTGAAGATGGCTTTCGTCGGCGCCGATTCGATCAATTCGCCCATTAAAAAGAACGTCGTGAAGTCACTGATACGCGCTGCCTGTTGCATCGAGTGCGTCACGATCACGACTGTATATTCTTTTTTCAACTCGTCGATCAAATCTTCGATCTTGCTTGTCGCGATCGGATCGAGCGCCGACGCCGGTTCGTCCATTAGAATCACTTCCGGATCGACGGCGAGGCATCGCGCAATACAAAGACGCTGTTGTTGACCGCCCGATAAGTCGAGCGCGCTGCGATCGAGCCGGTCCTTGACTTCATCCCACAACGCGGCGCCGCGCAAGCTGCGCTCGCAAATCTCCATCAACGTCTTCCGATTGCGCACGCCGTGAATTTTCGGGCCGTACACGACGTTTTCGTAGATCGTTTTCGGGAACGGATTCGGTCGCTGGAAGACCATGCCGATGCGATGCCGGATCGTGACAGGATCGATATCGCTCGCATAGATATTCGTTCCGTCGAGCAGCACATGACCTTCGACGCGCGCATCGGGCGTAAGATCGTGCATGCGATTGAGGGCACGCAAGAAGGTCGACTTTCCGCACCCCGAGGGACCGATCAGCGCCATCACGGTGTGTTCTCCGACGCTCAAATTCGCATTCTTGATCGCGTGAGATTTACCATAGTAAACTTGCAGATCTTTTGCTTCGAGCTTCGTTGCGGCGGGCGCACTGGTTTCTTCGGGGTTCGTAACGATCATGAGCGCTCTATCAGTTCCCGCGACGCGATGCAGCTCCTATGGTGCTTGCTGGGAGTATAACAACAGATTAAGGCGTATTAAGGCAAATGCCCTCGGCGTACGGCGCTTCGGGCACTTGCTCTGAGAACGCGTCGACGTACCATTCGCGGACGTCTTGCAACGTCATATCGCGGCAGTACTCGTCGAGAAACGCCAGAATTTGCCGGCGCATCGTGCGCTCGTCCGCCTCAGGACCGATCGGTGCGAACATGGAGCAAGCGTCGCATACGCAGATTACCTGCACGTTATCGCGCGTTTAAGATTCTCGCTACGCCTTCCGTCGAACCGTTCGCATGATGGGTAATCGAATTGTAAAGACGGTTCCCGACCCGAGCATCGATTCGGTGGAAACCGTTCCGCCGTGCGCTTCGACAATACCCTTGACGATCGCGAGGCCCAAGCCCGCACCGCCGCTTTCGCGCGTGCGCGAACGATCGACGACGTAGAAACGTTCAAAAATATGCGGGAGGTCGCGGTACGGTATTCCGACACCCGTATCGCGAACCCGCATGATCGCGTCGTTTCCGTTAGCATCCAACTCGACCGTGACGCTGCCGCCGCTCGGCGTATGACGAAGCGCGTTATCGATCAAATTCACGCATACTTGCGCGAGACGGTCGGGATCCGCCTCGACTCGCACCGGCCGCATCGCCTGCAGCTCCAAACGGACGCCCTTATTCGATGCCTGCGGTTCGAACGTCGCAACGATTTGGCGTGCGATGTCTTCTAAATCGACATCACGCAGGTTCAACTTCATTTGTCCTGATTCGGCCCGCGCCTGTTCGAGCAGTTGGCCGACGAGCGCCGCAAGACGATCGACCTGCACGAGGACCTGCGGCAAGAAAATGTCGGCCGCTTCATCGTCGGGTGATTCGACGACGGTCTCGAGCATGAGCTTGATCGAAGAAAGCGGCGTCCGCAATTCGTGCGAAACGTTGGAGAGAAACTCTTTGCGCGCGCGCTCCAGGCGAACCACTTCCGTTTGATCGTCGGCGAAGACGACGACACCGTGCGTGCGGCCATCATCGCTCAACGGATAGACGGAAAGGCCATAGGTATTGCGCCGTCCCGTTGTTGCGATCGTCATCGGCGCCACCGACGCTTCGCCCCGCAATGCGTCGCCGATGCGCCGCTCCAATTCGACGTTCGGAATCGAAGCGATGACATGTGCGCCGATGGCGCGTTCTGGATCGAAGCCGAAAATCGTTCCGGCCGCCGCATTCGCAAAGCGGATATGCGCTTTCGCATCGACGAAAATAACGCCGAGCGGCAGCGCGCGCACGAGCGGCGCGAAGTCCGTGTCGGAACCCGGCCCTTCTTCGGGGGCGGAGTGCTCGTTGATGTGCGCAACCTTTTCATGCGTTCGCGCGCGACCATATAAGAAACCGGCGACGCTTCCAAGCGCCGCCGCTACGATGAGGATTCCAAGAACCGAAGGAATATCGACCACCGGGACTGGGCTCCCTACTACGCCTTAAACATGTATCCGCGAGAGCGTACCGTGATGATGTGTCGCGGATTGCGCGAGTCTTCTTCGATCTTTTCGCGCAGCCATCGAATGTGCACGCTGACGGTCTGCTGCTCGCCTTCGAAATCGTAGCCCCACACTTTATCGAGCAGCGTTTGGCGCGTCACGACGCGACCGTTGTTCTCCATCAGCACGCGCAGGAGCGCAAACTCTTTCGGTGCGAGCGAGACACCCTTGCCGCGCACGGTCAGCTGCTGGCGCGACGGATCGAGGACGATTTCGCCAAGGGAGATCGCTTCTTCGTGTCCGCCCTGAATCGGCGTCTGACGGCGCAAACGCGCCTTAACGCGCGCGAGAAATTCATGAAGTGCGAACGGCTTCGTCACGTAGTCGTCCGCACCGAGTTCGAGCGCCAGGACTTTGTCGATCTCCTGATCTTTTGCCGTAAGCATGATGATCGGGACGGAGCTGAACTTGCGGATCTCCTTACACGCTTCGATGCCGTCGAGCACCGGCAGCATGATGTCGAGCACGATCAAGTCGGGCGACTCGCGTTGCGCCATCGCAACCGCGCTGCGACCGTCGCTCGCGGTAACGACCGTGTAACCGCTGCGTTCCAAATTGAAGCGCAAGGTTTGCAGAATGGCGGACTCGTCGTCAACAACCAGGATCTTCTTGTTGAAGTCCGGGCTCTTGACGAACGTTCCCCTAGAGGGCTTCGTCTCCACGGATCCGTTCATACGATTTGGCGATCGCGCTGTAATCCAGCGCGCCGTCTCCTTCTGCCGATCGAGCGGTATAAAGTTGATAGGCGAGTCCCGTCGCCGGCATCGCATAGCCCATCGCCCGCGCCGCATCCAACGCGGCTGCCACGTCTTTCCGCAGCAGGTCCATAGCGAAGCCGCCTTCGAAGCTCCCGGCAAACCAGGTCTTGGGTAGCCATTGGTCTAGAACGTAGTTCGATCCCGTCGCCGATGCGATAACTTTTCGCACTTCGTCAAGATCCGCTCCGGCTTTCTGCGCAAACACCAACGCTTCGGCGTTCGCGATCATGACGCTCGCGATGATGATTTGGTTCACGAGCTTGACGGTTTCGCCCATGCCGACGCCGCCAAGATAGTACGGCGTCCCCATTGCGCGCAGTACGCTTTCCACGCGATCGTAGACCGGCCGGTCGGCGCCGGCCATGATCGTGAGGGTGCCTTCCTTCGCGCGCGTTGGACCGCCGCTCACGGGTGCATCGACAAAATGCACGTCGCACTCGCGCAACCGTTGCGAGAATGTTTTCGAAGCGATCGGCGAGATCGTCGACATGTCGATGACGACCGCATCTTTCCGGAGGCCGTGTACCGCACGACGCTCGCCGAAGAGCGCGTCCTCGACGTGCGGCGCGTCGGGCACGCAGAGAATCACGATATCGCTTACTTCCGCTACCGCTGCCGGATCGGATGCTTCCATCGCTCCGGCCTTCACCAAGCGCTCGAGCGGTTCTTTGCGCCGATGTGCGGTTATCGTCAGGCGAAAACCGGCGCGCAGCAGCGACGCAGCCATCGGCTCGCCCATTGCGCCCAAGCCGATGAATCCGAGGTTTGGCGTAGCGGTCACCGGCCGGACTTTATACAGGCGCGGCTGCGGTCCTGGCCGAAGCGGCCGAGTCATGAGCACGACATTGACCGCCACCGTGCGGCGCCCGACGTTCGAACAAATGAACTTGTCCATCGGCAAGCGGACCCGTTTGCACCGGTTAATGTACGAACATGGCCCGGGCAACGGCACGCTGATGATGCTGCCGATCGACCAGGGTCTCGAGCACGGGCCTGTCGACTTTTTCGACAACCCCGATTCAATCGATACCGACTGGATCTACCGCCTGGCGGTCGAGGGAAATTTCTCGGGCATCGCGCTCCACGTCGGCCTTGCGGAGAAGTACCAAAAGCAATACGCGGGCCGGGTTCCGCTGCTCCTCAAGGTCAACGGCAAGACAAACATTCCGAACGACGACGACGCCTTCAGCCCGCTGACGTCGTCAGTTGAAGACGCCGTGCGTCTCGGTGCCGATGCCGTCGGCTATACGCTCTATGTCGGAAGCCCGGCGCAAGACCTCGACATCGCGCAGGCCAACGACGTGCGTCGGGAATGCGAGCGCTACGGCATGCCGCTCGTTATTTGGGCATATCCGCGCGGTGCGGCGGTCAAAGCCAAAGGCGGAATCGACTCGCTCTACGCCGTGGACTATGCGGCGCGCGTTGCGTGCGAAATCGGATGCGACGTCGTGAAACTCAACGAGCCGAAGTGGGAGTCTGAGAAAGCGTCGGTGCTTCCGAAGCCCTACAACACCTTGGAGTACACGGATGTCGAAGGTCTGCAGAAAGTCGTGAAGTCGGCAGGGCGTACGCTCGTGCTGGTCTCCGGCGGCAGCAAGATGGGCGACGATGCAACGATTCAAAAGGCTCGTGCTGCGATGGAAGCCGGCTGCGTGGGTCTCATTTTTGGACGCAACATGTGGCAACGGAAGTGGGACAGCGCGCTCGACATTTCGTCGCGCATGCACGACGTGATGAAGGGCTACGGTCAGGAGCAGTAATTTGACGGTTGAAGAGCGCGTGAACGCTGCGCTCGACAAAGTGCGACCCGGAATTCAAGCCGACGGCGGCGAGGTGTGGTTGATCAAAGTCGAGGATGGAACGGCGTACGTGCAGATGCTTGGTGCTTGCGGCGGATGTCCGGCCTCCACGATGACGCTCAAAGGCGCAATCGAAGCCGTCGTCGTAGCCGACGTCCCCGAAGTCACGCAAGTCTTACAAGTGTAGATCGACGAGCCGCTCGAAACGAGCGGCTCGTTCGTTTAATGCGCGCCGGCGCAGTGCGCGCAGAAGTACGAAATTGCGCCCGCGTGCGTTTGCGGGAGCATGTGTTCACGTACTCCGCGCCGTCCGCAGTCGGCGCAAGCGAACGTCTGACCGATCGGGACAGCAGAATTGTCGTGTCCGTCATTCCGCTTCGACGCCCACGCAACAGCGAAAATGATGGCTCCGAGCACAAACGGTGCCCATGCAAAGAAACCGGCCAAGCCCCCCGGCGAAATCGTTGTGTCCATACGGGAAGTTGATTTTCGCAGGGGCGCGAAGCGTGACCTCCGGGAAACGCCGTGAACGAACTGTACTTGCGAGAACGACTCGTCGAACGCTTGCAGCGTAGCGGCATGCTGCGCGACGACCGCGTGCGCGCCGCGCTGCTCGAAGTTCCGCGGCACCGTTTTGTGCCGGAAATCAGCGCCGGCGACGCCTACGAAGATCGCGCTGTTGCGATCAAAGAGCGCGACGGCAACGTGATTTCGTCGATTTCCCAACCGAGCATGATCGCGCAGATGCTGCAAATGCTCGATGTGCGCTATGGCGACAACATTCTCGAAATCGGAACCGGAAGCGGCTACAACGCTGCACTTCTCGCGCGACTCACAGGCGACGGCGGTCGTGTCGTGAGCCTCGACATCGAACCCGATCTTCTCGAACAGGCGCAGCCGCGTCTGCGCGAACTTGGCTATGCGAACGTCGAGGTCCGCCCTGCAAACGCATTAGGCGAGATCGACACGCCGTTCGACCGTATCGTCGTCACGGCGCGCGCGCCGGATATCGAAGCGAATTGGTGGCGGTTACTGAAGGATCGCGGGCGCTTGATCGTGCCGCTCGATATCGGCTACGGCGGAGAGCGCGCAATTGCGTTCGTGCGCGACGGCACGCTGCTCCGCAGCATCGACTCGCATGCATGCGCATTTCTCGGCATGCGCGGGTCCGTATCCGAACCGCGTGAGAGCGAACTTTTCTTCCCGAACCGCGACGCGCGTTATGCGATCCCTCCGCCGGCGACGGCGCCGATGGCAATACTCGCCGTCCGTCCGAACGACGCGCAGACGGCACCACTCGACGAGGCCGACGTCATCGTCGCGCGTCCGACGACGATCTTCGGCCTTCGCTTTCGTTCATAAGCGAAGCGCGGACGCATATCCGGTCAGTTCGACGTATCCGACACCGAGCGGCGCGTGCGTTCGCGCGTCGCGAACGTCGACGGCTCCCTCCCAATACGTCGTCCCCGTCGCATCGACCAGTTCTTGATCGGAAATCGTCGGAACGAGTTCCAGGCCGTGAACGATGCCGGTTACGTGAATGCGCCACGCGCTCGGGTAGCGCGCGCCGGTATGCGGGCTCGTCCACGTCGCCGTCGGCGCAATCGAAAAAGCCGAGAGCGGCAAATACGACGTGGCGCCGTTTCGCGCGATCAAACTTCCCGAGGACTGCGGCGTCGTCCGGCCGTCCGTCTGACGCAAGCGGTAGAGCATCACTTCACGTCCGTCATTGAGTTGGATCGAATACCAGTCCCAGCCCGATTGATTGTGTTGTAATTCATCGGAGCCGTACTCGTGATCCATCCACGAAATCCCGTCAACGGTATAGCGAACGCCGCCGCGTTCGAGCACGCCGTTCGTCGCAAGCCGCGTGAACGAATAGTAATGCGACGCGCACGAACGGCACGGGCCTTTGCGCGAGATACCGCCTATGCCGTGAACCGCGGGCGGCTTGGTCGAGGAAACGTTGAGTTCGAGCGCTTCGCCGCCACGCGCGGCGTGCAAATGCATTACCGGACGCTCGGCACCGGTTCCGGTCAACGTCCAGCCGTTCGCATCGACGTAGAGGCTGCTATCCGACGCGAATCCTTGACGCAACGCGTCGCGCGCGAGCGTTTCCGAATAGACGAAGGTGCGATCCGTTTCATCGGTGATCGCGAAATGTGCGGGGTATAGCTGGTACGCATACCATTTGCTTTGATTAGCGCGCCACTTCGGAGCCCGCGGTTCGAGACCGATCCTGAAAAACGTCAATTCGTAGCCGAAGCGGTGACCGTTTGAAGCCCGAAGGTGCCCCGTGAAATACCACCATTCCGTTCGATACGCATTGTGCGCGAAATGGTCGCGCGGGAAGTGATACGTGTAGGGTGCAAGCGCAATCAAGAACGCCGCGAGCACTTTATTCAACACGCAACACCTCCGACGTTTTGATCGTCGATGCGACGCGCGCCGGGTAGATCGCCGCGACTACGGCGGCAATAACCACCAGGACAAAAGCTTCCGCGTAAAACGCTCCCGGCGTCTGCCATTCGATGAGCCACCCGAAGCTCTGCCGGTTGATTACGAAGATGAGGTCCGCCGCAAGCGCGATGCCGAGCAGAATGCCGAGGATTCCGGATACGACGCCGACGACCAGCGCTTGCAGAAAGACGACCCGCTGGACGCCGCTGCGCGTTAGCCCGACGTACCGCAGCAACGCGATGTCGATGCGCCGCTCGAGCACGAGCGCAAAGAGCGTACTGACCACGCCGAGGATCGCTATGATGATGCTGACCGCATAGAGCGCGTTGGTGATTGCGAACGTGCGGTCAAAGACGGAAAGGGCATACGCGCGCAACTCCGCATTGGAGTTGATGGTGATGCGCCTTGGCAAGAGTGCGCGTTCGATATCGGTACGCACGCGCGGCACGTTCGCACCGCTGCGAATGTAAACGGCAATCGAATCGACGTTGGGGTCGTGGAAGAGCCGGCGAAACGTCGACGTATCGATGAAAAACGTGCCCCCGCTCGTCGAGTAGTCGTTATATTCGCCGATAATGTGCAGCGTCGTGAGTCCGGAGGGCGTAGGAATCGAAAACGAATCGCCCGGCGCCAAGCCGAAATGCGTCGCGAACGGTACGCTGATCACCGCTGCGTTTTCCGTTTGCATGCGGTGCGCAAGCGCCGCGCGGTCGGGCTTTCCAAGGAACCGTAGCTTATTGCGATGGACGACCGAGTTAAAATTCGTCGCTCCGAGTTGCGCGAACCGCCCGTCGATCGGCACGTCGAGGCCGCGAAACGTATCGACCGCCGCAACGCCCGGCTGTTTTGCGATCGACGCGACGGCGCCCGGCGGAAACGCGCCGCGCAAGGTTGCATCGGCAGCGCCTGGTGCGCCGATGTACAGGTCGGCGGCGAGCGTATCGTTCGTCCACGCTACAACGGTGCTGCGGAACGATCCCACAAGCACGGCAATCGCAATCATCATCGCGACGGCGACGGTGAGCGATGCGACGGCGACCGCTATTCGCCGCGGCGAGGCGCGAAGGAACGCCGCCGCCAGCGTAACGGGCGCAGCGCGCGCAAGCCGTTGAAGCGGCCGCGTCATCACGCTGAGCACGAGCGGCGCTTCTAAAGAAACACCAGCGATCGCGCAGATTCCGGCGACATAACCGAAGAGCGGAATTGAATCGCCGATCGCGGGCAACCGCGCAAGGAGGGCCGCCGCAACGAGCAACGCCACGCCGAGTAACGCCGTGAAGAGCGTGAATCCGTGAATTCTCGCTTCCGCCGCACCCGTGTTGCGCATGATCCGCGCGGGCGCCGTAGCGGCCGCACCGACAGCGGGCACCGCGGCCGCTAACATGGACAGAATCGTGCCGAGCGCAAATGACTCCAGCGTATCGCGCCAGCTCCAAACGACCGCATCGGCGTGCGTTCCTACATAGAGCGCGGAAACGGTGGTTTCCACGGCGGTAAGCGAAAACCGCGCGAGAAACCACCCCAGCAATAATCCGAGCAGCGAGCCGACGATTCCGTAGAGCGCGCCTTCTCCGACGAACGACCAAAAAATCTGACGGCGCCGCGTGCCGAGCGCGCGTAGCGTTCCTATCTCGGATGAGCGCTGCACGACGGATATCGCGACCGCGTTGTAGATCAGATACATTCCGACGAGCAGCGCCACGTCAGCAAGCGCCGAGAGATTCATCGTAAAACTCGCAAGCATCCGCTGAATCTCGCCCGTGCGTGTACGCGGCGTAATCACTCGCGCGCCCGGCGGCACGAGGCGTTTGAGCGCGGCGGCGACGGCATTCACGCGGGACGGATCCGCCTCGATATCGATGCGATCGAGCTTGCCGATTGAAGCAAACACACGCTGAGCGGTCGCGATATCGGAAAAGGCAACGCTGGAATCGACGCCCGCGGTGCGCGGCGGAATGACGGCCATGACGTGAAATGCTACCGGGGTTGCGCCCGCATATCCCCGCAGCGACTGTCCCACCTGCGCGTGATACGTGCGCGCGATCCGTTCGCTCACGAAGATGCCGTCCTCATCGATAAAGCGATGAAGATCGAACGCGGGCGCCGCCGATTGCGCGTCGCGAACGCCCGGCGGCGCCGTTCCGCGCATCGTATCGATTCCGAGAACGCGTACGATCTCTCCGCCGAATGAATGCGACGAGCGAACGCCGACTACGAGGTCGCCGGTGACCACGGGACTCGCCGCGGCGATGCCGGGGACCCGCTGCACGGCGAGCAGCGTACGTTCGTCAAACCCTTCGCCAATGCCGACGACTTGCACGTTGACGCGGTTCGCGATTACGTTCACGCTCGTCGAGAACGATGCGATCGCGGTAGAATTCGCAAGTTCGATCGCGTACGCGCTTGCCACGCCGAGCGCCACCGCGACGAGCGTCACGATCGAACGCATGACGTGCGCGCGCGCATACCCGGAGACGAGCGCCCGAAAGAGCAGAGCCGCAGCGGTCACGGCGCCACGATTCGTCCGTCGCGCATGTGAATCTGCCGCGTCGCGCGCTCCGCGGCATCCGGACTATGCGTCGCCATGAGAATAGCTTGGCCGCGGCGCGCGAGATCGGCCAGAATCGAGAGCACGAGATCGCCGTTCTGCGAATCAAGGTTGCCGGTCGGTTCATCGGCAAGCAGAATCGCCGGTTCGTGCACGAGCGCGCGCGCAATTGCGGCGCGCTGCAACTGCCCCCCGGAAACATGCGAAGGCAGCGCGTCGGCGCGTTCGAGAATGCCGACGGCTTCCAACGCATCGTGCACGCGGCGCTTCACGTCCGCTTCGCTGCGATGCTGCAACACGAGCGGAAGCGCGATATTCTCGCGCAGCGTCAACGTCGGGAGCAGATTGAAGAACTGAAAGACCGTTCCGATGCGATCGCGGCGCAGTCGCGTAAGCGCGTCGTCGGAGAGGCTGGACGTCGCGACGTCGTCGATCCGTACTTCACCGCGCTCGGGAAGATCGATGCAGCCGACGAGATTGAGCAGCGTACTCTTCCCGCAGCCGCTCGGACCGAGCAGGGCGACCAGTTCGCCCGCATCAACGGCAAGGCTGACGTTGTCGAGCGCAACCGTCCCGCCGTCGTAAATTTTTCGGACATGAGAAACAGAAACGGGCCGGCGCATCAAGGGCGCCAACCCGCTTCGATATTCGGGAAGTTGCGGCTGGGATCCGAGTTAGGCGTTGGCCTTCTTGAAGTACTCGGCGTTGATCTCGATAAAATTCTCCCACTTCTCCGGCACGTCGGAGTCGGCGAAAATAGCTTCGACGGGACATGCAGAAACGCAGGCTCCGCAGTCGATGCACACTTCGGGGTCGATATAGAGCTGCTCGTCTTCGTCTTTACCGTGAATGCAATCGACGGGGCAGACGTCGACGCAAGATTTATCTTTCGTGCCGATACACGGTTCGGTGATGATGTACGCCATGAAAAAACGAGACCCCTCGGACGAGAAAGCGGTGGTAGACTTCGAGCCTGGGTTTGCGCGCGAAGCGCAAACCCATATTGGCACTGCTGCGAGCCTACGCCTTCCCGCCGAGGGGGTCTAAGACTTCTGTCTACGCTACCGTGCGGCGTCCCGCCACCGCGCGAACGATCCAGAGCAGTACCACTGCGCCGATGATCGCGCAAATGAAGCTGCCGATGTTGAAGCCCGTCACGCCGACATGCCCGAACAGCCCGTAAACCCAGCCGCCGATCACCGCGCCGATGATACCCACGATCAGGTCACCCAGAATTCCGCCGGGGCCCTCGCCTGGTACAATCCAGCGGGCGATTGCGCCGACGATAATCCCGAATATAATCCACAGTAAAATGCCCATCGCTACCTCCTCTGGTCGCTATCTTCTCCCCCTGGCGGGGAAATTAAACCGGACGATGGGTCGTTACTAGTGGTATGAATCGACTGCTCGTCCTCTTCGCGGTGTTCGTTGCGGCCGCCGGCGGCATTGCCGGTGCGGCGCAATCGACCGCGATCTCGGTGGTTGGAAACGCCACCGTCACTATGGTGCCCGATCAGGCCACCGTTAACGCATCCGTCATCACGACGGAGTCGTCGGCTTCCCAGGCTGTGTCGGAAAATAACAGTCGCTATGGGGCAATCACCGCAGCGCTCGTACGTGCGGGGATAAACCGCGACGACGTCACGCTCAGCTACTATAACGTCAATTACGTGCCACGGCCGAATGCGAATGCGATGCCCGCAAATCCTTCGCCGGACGACCGGTACGGGTACACCGTCACCCGTTCGTTCGCCGTTAAAGTGCGTTCGATCGATAGAGCGGGCGCCGTCGTCGATGCCGCCACGGCAGCGGGTGCAACAAACATCGACAGCGTCTCGTTCGGACTCGCGAATGCGGATCGCGCACGTGCGCAAGCCGCGCGCAAGGCGGTCGATGATGCGCGCGCAAAGGCCGAGGATCTTGCGAAGGCGGCCGGCCTGCATATCACCGGCATTCGAAGCATCGAGTTCGAGGCAGCGCCGGGCATCATCCGTCCCATGGCGATGGCGAAGGAAGCCGGACCTGCGCAGGCGCCGACGGTGTTCGACTCAGGCGACGTGAACGTCACGGCGAACGTCACGGTCGTTTTTTCCGCAGCTCCGTAACGAAACGAAACGGGCACCGAACGGGTACTGCTAGGCATGACGACCACGTGCGAGTCCTGCGGGCAGCGCCCGGCAACGACGTTCACCGGGCGAGCTTCGCTCTGCAATATCTGCCTGCAACGCCAAGCGGCTACGCGCGCGCTTCCGTTCCTGGGCGCCGCACTTGCCGCCGCGGGTCTTGTTGCCGGCGGCGCACTCCTGCTCGAGAACCGGGAAGAGCTGAGCAAGCGGATCAACACGCTCGGCGGAACGCCGACGCTGCAAAATTTCTCGCGCGATCTCACCGATCTCGCGCGCAATGGCAAGCTCGATCCGGTCGTCGGCCGCGATGATGAAATCGAACGCGTCGTCTCGATCCTCGCGCGACGCAGCAAAAATAATCCCGTGCTCGTCGGCGAACCGGGCGTCGGAAAAACCGCAATCGTCGAGGGTCTGGCGCAGCGGATCGTTGCCGGAAACGTTCCAGCCGCGCTGCGCAACAAACGCGTGCTTTCGCTCTCGCTCGGCCCGCTCGTCGCCGGAACGAAATATCGCGGCGAATTCGAGAGCCGCGTGAAGCGTATTCTCGATGAAATCAAGCGCAGCGCACGCGACATCGTCCTCTTTATCGACGAGTTGCACACGCTGGTCGGCGCAGGCGCCGCAGAGGGCTCGCTGGATCTGGGTTCGATGATCAAACCCGAACTTGCCCGCGGCGATCTCCAATGCATCGGCGCAACGACGTTCGACGAGTACCGCAAATACATCGAGTCCGACGCGGCGCTGGAGCGTCGCTTCCAACCGGTCATGGTTGAAGAGCCGAGCGTCGAAGCAACGATTGCGATTCTGCAAGGATTACGAAACAAGTACGCGGAGCATCACAACGTTACCATTACTGACGATGCGATCGATGCTGCAGCGCAGCTTTCCGCGCGCTACATCGCGGACCGCTTCCTTCCGGACAAAGCGATCGATTTGATGGACGAGGCCGCGGCGAACGTTGCGCTTGCGAATAAAGGCGCCGTCATCCGTCCTGCGGTGACGGCGCAAACCGTTGCAGCGGTGGTGACGAAGTGGACAGGCATTCCGCAGGCAACGCTTTCCGAGTCGCAAGCGAACGCGTTACTGGAACTGGAATCGGTGCTTGCGCGGCGCGTCATTGGACAGAAGCGCGCGATCGGCTCAGTCTCCGAAGCGATTCGCCGCGCGCGCGCCGGCTTGCACGATCCGCGCAAGCCGCTAGGAAGTTTTCTCTTCGCGGGACCGAGCGGCGTGGGCAAAACCGAACTCGCGAAAGCACTGGCAGAAGCATTGTTTGGGACAGAAAATGCGCTCGTGCGCATCGACCTCTCGGAATTCACCGAAGCACATACGGTTTCGCGACTGCTCGGCGCACCGCCGGGATACCAGGGTCACGACGAACCCGGCCAGTTGACGGAACCCGTTCGCCGGCGTCCCTATTGCGTCGTGCTGTTCGATGAACTCGAGAAGGCGCACCCCGACGTCGCGGCGATTCTACTGCAGATTCTCGACGACGGACGCGTTACCGACGCGAAGGGCCGCACGATCGATTTTCGTCACACGCTCATCGTGCTCACGACGAATCTACCGGAAGACGAAATGGACCTCTCATTCCGTCCCGAGCTGCTCAATCGCATCGACGACGTCGTGCGCTTCAACGAACTGCAACTTCCGCAAATCGAAGCAATCGTCGAAATCCATGTCGACGCACTCGCACAAAGGCTCGGCACGCGGAACGTTACGTTGCGCCTGTCCGATGACGCGAAACAGTATCTCGCAAAGGTGTCGATGGGCGCTGGCAGCGGTGCGCGCTATGTGCAGCGCACCGTCTCCCACTACGTTTCCACGCCGCTTTCGAGCGCAATTCTGCGTGGCGAACTCACCGAAGGTGGAACCGCAAACGTTACACTCGAAGGCGATTCACTCGTCGTAAAAGCGGCGTAGCTACGGTCGCGTGGGCGCGGGCGGGATCTGCGGAATCCTAGTGTTCTGCGTCGGAAACGCGGGCACGACCGGAGCGGCTTGAACTGACGTATGGGCCGGCTCTGCGCTTCGCGCGTAAACGTGATAATCAAAACCGAAGGTGCCGCGGCCGCCTTGCACTTCGCGAACGGTGAATCCGCCCGTGTATTTATTTGCGACGTAGAGTCCGCGTGTGTCGCCGTCCGGCGTAAGGAATACCTGGTAGCCGAGACGCGGATCGATCGAGCGAGCCAGCGAGGAGCTTAAGTACACGTTCGCGACTCCGTACACGAGACGTGCCGTTCCCGTCTCTTCGATCGCGGGCATTGTCGCCTGAGTCGAAGAGGTCTGGACGCTCGAAGTACCCGCGGCCGCGTGATGGATCAGTGAACCGGTATAATTCACATTGCCTGCGCCGTCGATCCAGAAAAGATCGGTCCCGTTCGGGAGCGCTGCAAGGAGCGGGAAGCCGCTGCTCGGCGACCGCGCGACGACACCGATTGAATTGCCCGTCGTATCCGAGCCGCGCGAACCCCCGCTGACTTGCAATCCGCTTCCGTTCGGCGATTGCGCATTTATCGCCCAGTGTGACGTCGCGCTCGTGGTTGCGTCTATGGCGTCGCCGGTAGACGCAATTGTGTAAAGGCCGACGAAATTCGCAATACTGTACACGCCGTAACCGCCACTCGACTGCGCCACGATACCGTAGGTGCTGCCCTGCGCATTGAGGCCGAAGGGGCCTCCCACCGCCTGAACGCTGTACGAAGATGTGCTTGCACCGTAAACGCCCGGGCCAGTCGAACTGTCACCGCGCACACCCGCGTTTGATGTCGAGCGGCCGCGCACGCCGTATCCGCGCACGGACGTTCCTTGCACGCCCATGTCATAGACGCCGGCGGTGGAGAGATCTTGACCGAAGATGGCGGACTCGCCGTTGCTCGGGCCCGTGCTGTTGAATAGCGTATTCCCGACGACGCCATGACTCGATTTGCTTTGTCCAAGCAGCCCGGGACCGGTGCTGGTATTATTGCCTTCTTCGCACGGCGTCGTTGTTGCGCACGAAATGATAGCCAATGCACTCCCGACGACGCGTGAATTCATTGCGATGACGAGCGTTGCAATGATAATGCTCGTGGAAATACCAAGAAGAAGCGAACGTTTCATAACACGCACCTCCCTGGCGGAAGCATAGCATGTCCGGTTCGTTCGCAGAGCGCTAAAGCGTTCGCTCGCTATAGCGGTGATTGCACATCGGAGATCATTTCCGCTTCAGCGAAGGGACCGAACACCTTCGCGTCCCGTCGCTATGAAGCCGAGTGATCACGCCGATGCGTGACTGTCCTTGGTCGAGTTCATCCGCCCGCGATAGGCGCGAATGATCGATATCGCTTCTTCGTTTGCATTCGATACGGTTAACAGAGCACCGCGAGAGTACTCCGCGGGCGCGGGCGTTGCCCCAAAATACTCGCGAATCCGCGCGATGAATCCGCCGTTTTCCGCGGCGGCGGGGTCGCTTGAATTCGTAGATAACTCGGCGCTAATGCCGAACGCCTGTAGTGCGGCTTGCGCATGGCGCGCGTCTTGGACATTATCGAAGTATACGGTTGCAGATCGACTCTGCATTGTTGATGCCTCCTCTTGCATAAGATGCAAGCAAAGGCATTATAGCCACCGGCGTTGAGATAAAAACTCGCACGCCGAAGGCGTATTCAAGCAATTACACGCTAGAGAAGCGACTTCACGTCGGCGATCATCTCGGCTTTCGAGAGTTCGCCGATTTCGATCTTTTTTATAACCCCGCTGCTGTCGATGAACACATGGACCGGCATCCCGTTGATATTGTACGCATCGCGAAGCGCTCCGGAATCGACGACGGCGGGGTAGCTCAGGTGGTGTTGATCGACAAACTTCTGCGCCTTTGCTTTGTCCTCCAGAATGTCGATCCCGACGACTTGGAGTCCGTCGCCTTTGAATTGTTCTTGGACGGCGTTTACGTCCGGCGCTTCTTCGTTGCACGGCGGGCACCAGGTCGCGAAGAAATTCAAATACACGGGCTTTCCGTGCAGTTGCGCCATCGACAGCGTCGCTCCGTCGACCGTAGGTTCCTCAAAAGCCGGTGCTTGAGCGCCCACCTTTGCGGCCGTAGGCGCGCTGCTCGCTTGCGAGGTTCCATTCCCGCCGTGCGAACATGCGGCGAGGGCCAGTACTGCAGCCACGGCGGTGAAATGCTTCATGATCTTATCCATACACCGGGTACGCCACGGCGGCAAGGTCGGTTCGCATTTGTACGATCAACTCGTCGACCGAAGCGAAGACGCGCTGTTCCCGCACGTAGCGCAGGTCGCGCACGGCGATCTCGTGTCCGTAGATCGTTTCGTGAAAATCTCGCATCCACACTTCTACCGTACGACCCGCCCCGTTGAAATGGGGATTCGTTCCAATCGACACGAGCGCCGCATAATCGCGGCCATCGTACCGCGCAACGGCGGCGTAGACGCCGTCTTTCGGGAGCAGCTTGTCCGGCACGCTGAGGTTAGCGGTCGGAAATCCCAGGTCGTGACCTCGCCCGAAGCCGAGTTCGACGCGGCCGCGCAAGTCATACGCGTGTCCGAGGAGATGATCTGCGAGTTCGATATTTCCGTCTTGCACTAGCCTGCGAATACGCGTGCTCGAGATACGCTCGTCCTCGTCCATGACGTTCTCGATGGCGGTAAACGCAACGCCGTGCTCGGCAAAATAGCGCTCCATCAGCGCCGTATCTCCGGCCCGCTTATGACCGAAGCGAAACGTCGATCCGACAGCAACTGCGCGAACGCCGAGCGCGTCGACGAGTTTCGCCAGAAACGCGTCGGGGGACAAGTTCGCGATCGACTCGTCGAAGCGAATAAAGAAACACTCTTCGAAACCCGCCTTGCCGAGAAGATCGATCCGCTCGTCGTTCGTGGTCAAGACCGGCGGTTCCATTCCCGGACGCAAGTACTTCGCCGGATGATTCGCAAACGTCAACACACCGCTACGCCATCCCGGCTTTCGCATGCGAAACGCCGCGCGCGCAATCTCGCGATGCCCACGATGCATGCCATCGAAAAACCCAATCGCCAGCGAAAGCGGCCGCTCATTCTCACGAAACAGCTCGTGATAGATCTTCACACGAACACCTTTCGCGGTGAGAGCATCGCGCCGTGAGCTTCGCCGACGCCGACGAGCGTTCGCGAGTGATCGCGGACGAAGACTTGTTGCGCGGGTGCGCCTTCCGGGAGCGCTACGACGCGGCCGGCGCGGAAGTCCGCGGAGCTACGCAGATCGAGGACGATCGTTGGAAACGGAATGATGTGTTCCGGTGCGATGAGCGCGCCTTGCGGGTCGTCTCCCACTTCATCGAGCGTACGCGCTTCGTAGAGAATAAACGGACCGGACGCTTCGCGTACGAGCGCACCCATGTGCGAGGGGACACCCATCGCAGCACCGATATCTTCGCACAACGTCCGCACGTACGTGCCTTCGCCGCAAGCGATACGAATGCGTGCGATCCCCTCCGCCTCGGTGCCGAGTACCGTGATACCGTACACCGTCACCGTGCGCGACTTACGCTCGACGGTCTTTCCTTCGCGCGCGAGTTCGTAGAGGCGCTTGCCGTCGTGATGCACCGCGGAAAACATCGGCGGCGTCTGCATTACCTTTCCGCTGAATTGGGGCAGCACGGATTCGAGCCGCGTGCGCCAGTCATCGGGCGGCTGAGCGGAATCAACCACGTCGCCGAGCGCATCCTGCGTCGTGGTCGAACGCCCGAGCACTAGCATCGCCGCGTACTGTTTGCGCTGGTCGATGAGCAGCGGAATCAATCGCGTCGCTTTGCCGATCGCGATTGGCAGGACGCCCGCGGCTTGCGGATCGAGCGTGCCGAGATGACCGACGGCAATATGCCGGTCACGTCCATAAACGCCATAGATGCGACGCAGACGCGCAACAATCTGTGCAGACGTCGGACCAGCCGGCTTGAAAACGTTGACGAAACCGATCATGGCAAAAGCGCTTTATGCGGGCGGGAAAAGGCGCATTTCCTTACGCATCCATCCCACGGCACCGCAAATGCCGCCGAGCAACAGCAACGCCACGCCGGCGACACCGATGCCGAGCAAATGCGAGAGCGCCCACGCCACGAAGACGAGACCGCCGATTCCCATGAACACATATGCGGCGCGCGTGTAGTGAGCGTTCGGATAGCGCGTAAAGAGCAGCCACGTTCCGAGGCCGCCGAAGACAAAGAGAAAGATGCCTGCGGCGATACTCACAAACCTTCGGCTACGAGCGCCGCCTCGACCGCGCGGAAAGCGTCGGTCAACGAACCCTCGAACGTCAGGCCGGATGCACGGAAATGTCCACCGCCACCCAAACGGGACGCAGCCGCCTGCACGTTGACGCGGCCGTTCGACCGCAAACTCACGCGCAGTTCACCCTCATACGCCTTGAAGAGCGCCGCTACTTCGACGTTCTCTTGCGAACGAAGCACGTTGACCACATCCTCGGTATCTTCACCATCGGCACCGGTTTCTTGCAGCATCCGGTCGTCGACGTACGAATAGCAATACCGTCCGTCGTGTGCGAAAATCATCGCATCGATCACCTGCCCGAGCAAGCGCGTCGCCGCGACGCGTTTGTTTGCAAAGATCTCTTCGGTGATTTCTTCTTTATCCGCACCGGCGCGGATAAGCGCTCCAGAGAGTTCCAGCACTTCCGGCGTCGTGTTCGAATGCATGAAGCCGCCGGTGTCGGTCATGATCGTCGTGAGAATGCACGTTGCGATCTCGCGATCGATCTCGACCTCGAGTTCGCGCAGCAGATGCATCACCGCCGTGCCTGTCGAGCACTCCGTCGGAATCACGTAGTTGTACGCGCCGAAGTGCGAATTGCCGAGGTGGTGATCGACGTCGAGCATATTCGCGCGGTCGATCTTCGGTAGATACTCGCCGGCGCGCGTGAAGTCGCTCATGTCGCAGAAAACGTAGAGCGTATCCGGCGGTAAATCCGACGGCAGATCGCGTGAGACGGACTGCGCGTCGGGAAGAAACCGCAGGTTGCGCGGAACCGGATCTTGCTGGAAGTAGTAGACCGGCTTACCCAGGCGCTTCAGCGCGATGCCGAGCGCAAGACCCGCACCGAGCGTGTCGCCGTCCGGCTTCACGTGACTGACCATGACGAACGCCGGGCGACGCTGCAATTCCGCCACGACCTCTGCAGTCGTCGAATTGCGCAGCTCGCTCTCGATCATTCGCTACCCTCCGTCCCGGTGTGCCGTTCCATATCGTCGCGAAGCGTCTTCGCAAGCGCGATCGCGCGCTCCGTCGACCGGTCCTCGATAAAGATCAACTCCGGTGTATGGCGCAAATCGATCTGATGCCCGAGTTCACCCCGAAGAAACTTCGAAGCGTTCTTCAACGCATCCAACGACTGCCGCGCTTCGTGGCGATCGCCGATGATCGACACGAACACTTTGCAGTGACGAAGATCGTCGCTGACTTCCGCGCGCGTCACCGTGACGAATCCGAGGCGCGGATCCCGCAACGCCTGAGTGATCAAGGTGCTGAGGATCCGCTGGATTTCGTGATCGATACGCGCTAGACGCTGGCTTTTCACTATGCGCGCACCAACTCAGGAGCAACTTGCTCGGTCGTGTACGCTTCGATGACGTCGCCGGTTTTGAGGTCTTGGAAGCGTGCGATTTGGATACCGCACTCGTAGCCTTCCGCGACTTCACGAACGTCGTCCTTGAAGCGCCGGAGCGATTCGAGTTCGCCGGTGAAGACGACTGCCGCGTCCCGCACCACGCGAACCTTCGCGTTGCGCGTGATCTTGCCGTCTTTGATGTAGCAGCCGACGATCGTGCCGACCTTCGAGACCTTGAAGACTTCTCGCACTTCGGCGTGCCCGAGCGTGACTTCACGTTCGATCGGCGCAAGCATACCCGTCATGGCCTTCTTGAGGTCTTCTTCGATCTCGTAGATGACCTGGTAGAAGCGCAGATCGACGCCTTCATTCTCAGCCAAACGCTTCGCCGTTTCATCCGGACGAATGTTGAAGCCGATGAGCACCGCTCCCGATGCGCTCGCAAGATTGACGTCGTTCGGCGAAATCGCGCCGACGCCGCCGTGAATGACGCGCACCTCGACTTCTTCCGTCGAAAGCGACTCCATTCGCGCGCGCAGCGCTTCGAGCGAACCTTGGCCATCCGCTTTGATGATCAGGTTCAGCGTCTTCTTGCCTTCCGTCGGCATCTGCATGAACGTCTCCAGCGAAACGCGCTGCGGACCACCTTGGATACGGACGTCGCGACGGCGAACCGCCCGTTTCTCCGCGGTTTCACGCGCGACGCGTTCGTCGCTGACGACCATCAGCGTGTCGCCTGCGGCGGGCACGTCTTGCAAGCCCATGACCTCGACCGGAATCGATGGTCCGGCCTTCTTCACTTGCTTGCCTTTGTCGTCGATGAGCGCGCGAACCTTACCGAACGTTCCGCCGACGACGACGATATCGCCGACGCGCAGCGTTCCGTTCTGCACGAGCACTGTTGCGACAGCGCCGCGTCCACGCGAGAGTTGCGATTCGATGACGACACCGGTCGCACGGCGATTCTTGTTCGCCTTGAGTTCCTTGATGTCGGCTTCGAGCAACACCGTGTCGAGCAGACTGTCGATTCCGTCACCGGTTCTCGCCGAAACCGGCGCCATTTCGATGGTGCCGCCCCAGTCGACCGGCTGTAAACCGTTATCGGAGAGCTGTTGCTTCACACGATCGGGTTGCGCGTCGGCCTTGTCCATCTTATTGATGGCGACAACGATCGGAACGTTCGCAGCTTTGACGTGCGCGATCGCTTCTCTCGTCTGCGGCATGACGCCGTCGTCCGCGGCAACCACGAGGATTGCAACGTCGGTGACTTTGGCACCGCGCGCGCGCATGGCGGTGAACGCTTCGTGACCCGGCGTATCGATGAACGTGATCTTGCGATCGTTCCGCTCGACGGTGTACGCACCGATCTTCTGCGTGATGCCGCCCGCCTCGCCCGCGGCGACGTTTGCTCTGCGAATCTTGTCGAGCAGCGACGTCTTACCGTGGTCGACGTGACCGAGGACCGTAACGACAGGCGGACGCGCCGTCATCATTTCGGGTTTGTCTTCTTCTTGCTCGACCGTGACTTCTTCGCCGGCTTCCTTGACGACGGCGTTGAAGCCGAACTTCTTCGCAACGTTGATTGCAACGTCGCTCGGAATGTTCTGATTGATAGTCGCCATCGTACCGGTCTTGATCAACTCGGTGATGACATCTTTGACCGGAACGATCATTGACGTCGCAAGTTCTTGCACCGTGAGAAGGTCCGGGATCTCGATCGTCTCGAGCTGACGCGGCGGCGCAGCGGCAGCGTGATCGCCACCTTTCTTCTTGCGCTGACGCTCTTTCTCGAGCAGCAGCTCCTTCTCGCGATCTTTTTTCGCGGCAGCTTTATCTTCGTGGCTGCGCGGACGGTCGCCCGGACGCCCGCCGGCGGACGGCGCCGGAGCGTCGGTCGCGCTGGGCGGCATGCCGGGGCGCGGACCCATCGGACGCGGACTGCCGGGGCTCATCGGGCGGAACGGACCGTTGCCAGCGGGACGGCGTTGTGCCGGAGGCGTCAGTGGCCCGTTGCCACGCTGCTGGCCGGGTTGAACCGGACCCTTTCCGCCTTGGCCGGGCATGGCTTGACCCGGACGCGGGGCGACACCGGGACGGCCCGGCATGCCCGTCGAGGGGCCAGGAGATGCGGACACCGTAGTGGTCGGCGGCGGCGGACGGCGCTGAATCGACGACTGGCCGTGCGGGACCGGCTTCAGTCGCGGAATAGGCGCTTCGGGAGCAGCCGGTTTCGACACCGGGCGCGGTGGTGCAGGCGGACGCTGCTGTGCAGCCAGTGCAGGACGCGGCACACCACCCTCAGGGCGCGGCGGCGCAACAGCTGCCGGCGCTTGAGGCGGAGGCGGCGCAACCGCTGCCGGCGCTTGGGGCGCTAACGGCACTGCGGCGGGCGGTGCTTCCGGCGCGACGACCGGAGGCGGCGCTGCGGCAGCCGCCGGGGGCGTTTCGGGGCGTGCGACGGGCTTCGCCGCGGCCGGACGCGTCGACATCGGAGAAACGGGCTTTAGACGAGGGACGGGGGGGTCGGCCGGGGCAGCCGGCTTCGGCGCAGCGGGCGGAGACGCAGCAGAATCGTCGGCAGGCGCCTTCGGCGCGGCCGCGACGGCAGCCACGGCTGATGCCGCAGCGCCATCTTTCTTCGGCTTCGGCTTCGCGCCGGGTGCGGGCTTAAGGACGCTGCGAACCAGATCGGCGATCTGATCCGGGACCACGCTCAACTGGTTTTTCGCCTCAAATACGCCGCTCAGGCGGTCGTTGAAGAGGGCGATGAGTTCTTTCGATGTGAGCCCAACCTCTTTGGCGAGCTCAAAAATACGTACCTTACCGGTCGAAGTTGCCATTTAACCCCAAGGTGGGGATGCCCGCATTGGGCCCCCCACGGTTTGAGAAGCGCGCTTTGCGCTCCCCGCGTTAGTATCGCGGGCCCAAACCGTGAACCGGTCAGATCCCGCTAAGTCGTCACAGAGCTGCCCTCTTAGAGAGCATTGTCGTTACCGAACATCTTTATCCATTGTTGATTCCGAACTACTTATTAAACCATATTCTTCCGCTGCGGATGCAAGCCCCGGGTAGCGGCGATTCTTGGCGACGAGTTTCACACATGCGGTCGAGCAGAGGTACGCTCCTCTGCCCGGCTGCCGTGCTTTTTTCGTTTGATCGCGCATCCAACCGTGGCCGGCACGCACGAACCGTGTCATTTCCCGCTGCAGGTGCGTTTCACGGCAGCCCACGCAGGTTCGGATTGGGATGTGCTTACTCGCCACCGCCCAATCGTTCGCGACGGAACTCTTCAAGCTTGCGGATCAGTTCCTCATCTACACCCGCTGCCGGTGCTTCGGCTGCTACTTCTTCTTCTTCGACTTCCGCGACTTCGGCGACCGGCGCTTCTTCCGTGCCCGTGCGTTCGGCGCGTTCCGCCAGATAACGGTCGCGCGCTTCATCGGCTTCGCTTTCGCTCGCGATGTCGAGACGCCAACCCGTCAAACGCGCGGCAAGGCGCACGTTTTGACCGTCGCGTCCGATCGCAAGCGACAGCTGATAGTCGGGAACGACGACCAGCGCCACGCCGTCGTCTTCGAACAGCTCGACGCTGATGACTTTCGCCGGCGCGAGCGCGTTCATAATGAACGCTTGCGGATCGGCATCATAGCGAATGACGTCGATCTTTTCGCCACGCAGATTGTCGGAGACGTTCGCGATGCGGCTCGACTTCGGTCCGAGACACGCGCCGATCGGATCGACTTCCTGGCGTACCGATCGCACCGCGACCTTCGAACGGTTTCCGGCTTCACGCGCAATCGCCATGATTTCGACGACGCCGTCGGCGATTTCGGGCACTTCGAGCTCGAGCAAACGCTGCACCAAGCCTTCAGCAGAACGCGACAGGACGACTTGCGGGCCTTTCGGCGATTTGCGAACGTCGAGCACGTAGGCACGAATGAAATCATTGATGCGGAACGCTTCGCCCGGCACTTGTTCCGAGAGCGGAAGAATCGCTTCGTCGCGGCCTTCGAGCAACACGTACATGTTGCGCTGCTCGTATCGCTGCACCGTTCCGGTGACGAGATCGTTGAGCTTGCGCGCGTATTTGTTGTAAACCGTGTCGCGCTCGGCTTCGCGGATGCGTTGCACGATGACTTGCTTCGCCGTTTGCGCAGCGATGCGCCCGAACTCTTTCGGCGTTACTTCTTCATCGAAGAAATCGCCCGGCTGATACGGTCCGCCTGCCTTCTTCACTTCGATCTCGAGTTTCGGATCTTCAACGGTTTCCACGACGGTGCGGCGATGAAAGACGCGGTACTCACCGGTCTGCCGATCTACCATCACGATTGCGTTGGCCTCGCTGCCGTAGTGCCGCTTATACGCGGTCAAAAGCGCAGCTTCGAGCGCTTCGAGCAGCATCTCGAACGGAATGTTCCGTTCTTTCGAGATGAACTGCAGGACGTCGAGTAATTTTTCGTCAGCTACCGGTTCTGCCATGTGTCTTCCGTTCACGTTTGTCGCGAGTAAGGTCGGCGCGCGGGTCATATTCCAAGTTCGCGGATTTGATCGTTGCGATCGGGAGCGGCAGATCGCCGTTCTCGGTCGCGAGAATCACGTTTTCGCCGCGCAGCCCCACCAGCGTGCCGCGATGCGTTTTTCCGCCGTTGATCATCAGCGACGTTACGATACGCGCGCGTTTTCCCGCGAAACGCTCGTAATCGTGCGGACGCACGAGCGGACGTTCGAGGCCGGCCGACTCGACTTCCAGCGAGTACGGATCCTCGAACGCATCGAGCGCGTCGTTGATGCGCGATGCGATGCCTTCGCATGTTGCTAAATCAACGCCGCCCTCTTTGTCGATCGTTACGCTAAACGTCGTCATGCCGCGCCGCATATGCGCCGAATGCGCGACGATCTCGACCTTGGCGAACGTGCCGTCATGAGCGATCGCGTCCAACGTTTGCTCGAACTTATCCGTCAACGCCGACACGCCAACCGCCCCCTTTACAACAACGAAGCGCGGGACACGCCCACGCTCTTACGACCAACCTTGGCTAAGAATACCCAAAAGTGCGGCCTGAGGCAACCCCACCGGGTAGCGGCCCCTCCCTGGCCTAAACCAAGCGTCCAAAAGACGACGGGCCGCAATCCAACGTGGATTGCGGCCCCTCGTCTTTGTTTTAAATTTTGCGAACTTATCGCGCTACCGGTGAACGTCCGGATCGTTAGGGTGAACAACAGCACCCGTCATTGCGCGTGCTTCGCTGGCTAAATAGCCCGGTGGATCCTGCGATTCCAACCGCACCTCCTGTTCGGATTCCGTACTTAGGAATCCACAGCTAGTTCGCGTTTCTTGCGAACTCTTGCGGCCTTTGCAGCTTCGCTGCTTTCAGTCCGCGCATTCGTTTCTTTCGATACCTTCTTTGTAGGTATACATTGATTCTAATCAGTGTAATGTCGCACTTCAAGTGGGAGTATGCGAAGTTACGGCGACGATACGGGCGAGGGAGCGAAGGGCACCAAATTACGTTCGCTACATACAGCAGACGCATTCGCTTCAACGATCGGCGGTAGTGAGCCGCCGTGTTTTGCACCAATCGCCGTCGACACTTGCACCCCGCCGGAAATGGGATTTGTTGCTGTCCCGATTTGTCGCTGCGCGCCTGCTCCGTTTGAAGCCGGATAGCGCAACATCCATCCATCGCACATCGTCACCATACCGACGTGACGAACGTTTGTCACCCACATCTTGATGCGTTCATCACCGTTGGGTTGTTGGTACATGAACTTCGTTATTGCGATTACTTCGGGCGGCGGCGTCGGTTCCATCGTTCCGTTGAGCGTTACCGCCGGATGATATGAACCTTGCGTCGGATTCACGGGACCATGCGGAAGCATGGCGCGCAATTTGTCGTTGATGTCCCGTGGAGCAGCGGATGGTTTTGGTACGGCAGCGCGCGCAATGCGGGGCGCGGGCGTCGGCGTGGGAGCCACGGAAACGGGACGCTCGGGGGCGGCTTTTTGCGCACCCGCGTTGCCGGGACGAGGACCAGGCGAGACGACACCCTTCGGTCCGGGTGAGGGCGCTGTGCCCTTCGCCGGCGCGGCCGCAGCGGCTTGCGTGGGGCTGGGACTCGGCACGCCGGGCTTTGCCGCGGGCGAACTGCTGACGGTCGGGGCCGGCGCCGGTGAGCGGGCCGGCGCCTCGGAGGCTTTCGATGCTACCGCGACGACCGACGGAATCGGACGCGGCGATGCAGGAGCCGGGGTTTGCGGCCTCGCCGTCGGCGCCGCCGTTGTGACCGGTTGCGGGGACGGCTTTGACGTTGGAGCCACCGTCGGAAGGGGTGTCGGAGCCGCAGTCGGCGGCACCTTCACCGCGACGGCGACTGATGCCGCAGTGGGCTCGGATGTCGGCACGGCCGGCAATTCATGCTGCGGTTGCGGTTCGTAGACGGCTTGCGTCGGCTGAACGTTCGGTTGGGGCGTCGCTTGCGGTAACGGCGTCGGATTCGGCGGCGCGGTTGGTGCAAACTTTGCAAGTTCGTGGTGCGCAGGCGGTTGCGGTTGATGAGCCGGCTGTGCGGCGCGCGCATGCTGGACGGGCGCAATGCGCGGCGCATGCGGAATCGGTGCGGCTTGTTGCACCTTCACCGGAGCTTGCGCGACTACTGGTGCGCGTTGTTGGATCGTGACGATCGAACCGCCGATCTGACTTTCGCTCGCACCTTCTTCCGACGTATTCGCGATGACGCTGAACAATAACAGCGCGAAGAGCGCGTGCATGAGAAGCGACGCGAGATAACTTCCCGCGAGCCGCTCACTATAGCGCCGGTCCCGAGGGTCGCGCTGAAGTCGCATGCAACGCGCTTAATGCGCTCAACCACGCGCAGGAGCCTGCCTGTTCCGGCGCGCACCGTGGAGGGCGTACATGGAAAATATCCTGCAAAAACGCACGAAGATCGTTGCAACGATTGGCCCGGCATCCCGTGAACCCGCCGTCATGCGTTCGCTGTTCATCAGCGGCGCAAACGTGTTGCGGTTGAACTTCTCGCACGGTTCGCCGGCCGAGCATGCCGAAGTCATCGCAAACGCGCGCAGACTATCAGACGAACTCGGCATTCACACGGCGATCCTTCAAGATCTTCCCGGGCCCAAAGTGCGCACGGGGAAATTGGAAGACGGGCAGGCCTCGCTGCGCCTCGAGCGCGGCCAACGCTTCGTGCTGACGACCGACGAAGTACCGGGAACGCACGAACGCATCGGCGTGCAGTATAAGGATCTGCCGCACGACGTCTCGATCGGCAACCGCATCTATCTTCAAGATGGTCAGATCACGCTGCGCATCATCGGGAAGACGACGACCGACATCGAGACGACCGTCGAATTCGGCGGCGAGCTGCGTTCGCAGCAGGGCATCAACTATCCCGATGGTTCGCTGAACATTACCTCGGTCACCGAACGGGACTTCGAGTATCTCGCGTTCGGATTGGACCAGGGTGTCGACTACGTGGCGGTGTCGTTCGTGCGCACGGCGGAAGACATCAATCGCGTCAAAGCATTCATGAATGAGCGCGGACGTCACGTTCCGGTCCTCGCAAAGATCGAGAAACACGAGGCGCTCGAAGATCTTAATAACATCATCGACGCCGCGGACGGCATCATGGTCGCGCGCGGCGACCTCGGCATCGAGATTCCGCTCGAACAAGTCCCGCTCGTGCAAAAGGCCATCATCGCGAAATGTAATCGCGCGAGCAAACCGGTCATCACGGCGACGCAGATGCTCGAGTCGATGACGTTCAGCTCGAAGCCGACGCGCGCCGAAGTGACGGACGTTGCGAACGCGATTCTGGACGGAACCGACGCCGTGATGCTCTCCGGCGAAACGGCGCGCGGTCAGTTTCCGATGGAAGCGGTGCGCACGATGGCCGAGATTGCGCGCGAAGCCGAAAAGAATTATCCGCACGCGATGCTGCGCGATCGCCGGTTGGCGGGTGTTAGCCCCACAATTGCAACGTCGATCGCTGAGGCGGCGACACGCGCGAGCGATGAGCTCTTCATTCCGTTCATCGTCACCGGTACGACGACCGGAAACACCGCCCATCATATCGCGGCATTTCGCCCGCGCGCGCGCATCATCGCGCTTACGCCGACGCCCGAAGTTGCACGGCGGCTTTCGTTGTTGTGGGGAGTCGAATCGCTGCTCATTGATCGCTATTCGTCGATCGATGTCTTACTCTACATGACGGAGCAGCGGATGACGCAGGCCGGTTTAGTGCGTCCGAAGGACCTCATTGCGTTCACTACCGGTATGCCCGTGGGTGCCGGCGGCACGAATCTCTTGAAGATACACGAGATACCCTGATTCCGCGTCTCGAGCGAGGCTGCGAATCAACCGGCGAAGCGTCAGGCGTGCGATATGGCGTCCGGCCATGCGGTCGAATAAACGGCCTACGCCGCCGGCGGGCGGTTCATAGCATCCGGTAATTCGCACGTTGACGTCGCGAAAATGCGGCCGAACGGTCAACGTTCCGGAGAACGACGGAAACGTGCGATGCTCCGGCGTCCAATAAATCGTAAGCGCGTCATGACGGCGGCATTCATCGGTGACATCGTCGACGATCGCCCAACCGACGTGCACCCGTTCGCGCACGCCGCGCATCGGCGACACGACGATATCGTGACGGTCACGAAGCGCTCGCTCCATCATCTCGATGCTTACGGAGAAGGGACACCGGACAAGCGCCGATGCGTGGATTACCTTGCCGGTCATGGACTCTTTCATCATACAACTTCGCGGTTTGCGTGATGATAGCCGACGGCCATGAAAGTCGGGAGAAGAAGTTAGCTAAGGAATTGCAGCGGCGAGGCCGCTTCGTCGATTCGGATTTGGTCCATCGTGCAAAGGCGCGGCGCTTTGTCGGGGCGGAAGCGCAACAGTTTTGTTCCGTGACGGAAGCGATCGCCCGTCACGTGATCGTACTGCACTTCGACGACGAGCTTGGGATCGAGCGGAAACCACGGTTCTTCCGTTTGTCGCCAACGGCTTGGTCCGCCCGGCGCCGATCCGGTGAAGCCGGGCGGCTTCTCCAGCTCGCGAAGTTGCTTGAGCAGCGGGCTGCGTTCGCGCGTTTTAAACCCCGACGTAAAGCCGACGTGATTCAGTTTGCCTTCCCTATTGTAGAGCCCGAGTAAAAGCGAGCCGACGCCGGTCTTGTCCTTGTTCAACCGGTAACCGCCGACGACGCAATCTGCCGTACGCAAATTTTTGATCTTCACCGCGGCACCACGCGTGCCGGCCGCGTAGGGAAGATCGCGGCGCTTCGCGATGACGCCGTCGAGCGCGTTTCCGACGTGCGCGAACCATTCGTCGACGACGGCGCGATCGTACGTAGCCGGTGAGAGCGACGGATCGTCGCCCTTGAAATATCGCTTCGCGAATGATTCGAGCGCTTCGCGGCGCGCATCGAGGGTTTGCGCGGTCAAATCGTTGCCGTTCGCATCGACGAGGATATCGAACACCACGAGACGGGCCGGCGTTTCCTTTGCAAGGCGGGTGATGCGCGTTTCCGCCGGATGAATCCGCTGCAAGAGCGCATCGAACGATAACTCATTGCCGATCTGCACCATGAGCTCGCCATCGAGGACAAAGCGGTTCGCCGCAAGTTCGCGCAGCCGCTCGACGATCTCGGGGAAATATCGCGCGAGCGGCTGGCCCGATTTCGATTGGATTTCGACGCTATGGCCGTCACGAAAGACCAGCGCTCGAAATCCGTCCCATTTCGGTTCGTACTCCCATTGCGGGCCGTCCGGAATACGCTCGACTTGCGTCATTTCCATGGGCTCGTAGGGTGGCACGATGGGCAGGTTCATCGTCTAATTATTGACAGCCATTCCCACTCGTGACGAGAACATATCCGTCCTCCGGATTAATCGAAAGCGAACTGCTTACCGAGCGGCCAAAGACGTCGCTGTACGTGTGATTGCTCGGCAGATTGTATGTCTGCGCGGAGGATGCTCCGACGTTCGCGACGGTGAGACCACTCGCGAAGCGCCGATAGTAGATCGCCCCGCCGCCGCTTTGAACCGCGGTGCACGGCGGCCCGAGAACGGTTTGATACGCTTGGAAGTAGCTCTCCGCCCCATAACCGAAGCCTTTCGAGATTCTCCCGATCTGGTAGAGATCGAGATTGCCTTCGTTCGCGAACTCGTACGTTGCAATGCCGTACTCGACATGGTTGTTCGTCGGTGTTTGACCGTCGTTGTTCCAGCGATCGATGTCGACCATCGCTTTACCACGGGCTTCCACGGCTTCCATGTACGCGTATGCAGTATTGTAGACGCCGGCGTTTGTGAACGGAGAGCCGTTCGTCCCATAGGCGGAGAACCCGCCTTCGTCGAGCAGGATGTCAGCATTCGACATGACGGTTTGTTCGTTCGCATTGTTCGGACTTGCCGGCGGATGGTTGACGGCAAGGCTCAGACCATGTGCGTGCGCCTGTTGGTACGCATACGCGACCCAGTTCAACACATCTTGCGTCCACTTCGGATCGGTTTTCGAGCTGTAGTCGACAGTGGTCGAGCCGTCGTTGTTGTGCGTGCCGCACGCGTACTCACTCGTGTTCTCGGTTTGACCGAGATACGGATTGCCGCCGACCATAAAGTTCTGGAAGATCACTTGATCGAGCGCAATCGTCGTGTAGCCGTTGGCTTGCGCGTAGTTGATAAGGCTCGCTACTTGATACTGCACGACAGCCGGATTCTCAAAATTCAGCGGTACGTCTGCAAAGCCGTCGCCCGGCGTGTACGCGTAGTCGTTCGTTATCTGTCCGGACGAATTGCATGCGTACATAATCCAATCCGGATGGTTCTGCTGGAACCAGGCAAGATTGTGTCCTGACGTAATGAGATTGTCTTCTTCCATGATGTAGTAGCGGCTAGCGAGGATTGAACCGTTACCGCTTCGCCACGCTTGCGGACCCGGACCATTCGGATCGCCCGCCGCGGTGTCCCACGATCCCCAAACGAAGTTGTAGCGTCCGGCATCCGCTTGCGCTTGCGATGCCGGAATGGTCGTGCCGTCGGTCGGATAGTAGTCGAAGATTTGCGCGAGACCGATCTTGCCGTACGTGCTCGTGATAACCGATTTCGGATCCGCCGGATAGTACGACTGCGTCGGTGACGGAGTCGGCGAATGTGTCGGCGCGGGCGTTGGTGTCGGCGAATGCGTCGGTACCGGAGTCGGCGATTGTGTCGGAGGCGCCGTCGGCGGTTGCGTCGGAGGCGCCGTCGGCGTTGCGGTCGGTTTCGGCGTCGGTGTCGAACCGGTCGGCGTCGGTTTCGGCGTCGGCGTTGAACCTACGGGCGTCGGTGTGTTCACCGGTGTCGCGGTCGGTGACGGCTTTGGCGTGGGTGTCGAGCCGACGGGTGTTGACGTCGTCTTCGGCGAGGGCGTCGGCGTTGCACCGACCGGAGTCGGTGTCGGAGCCGGCGGCGTAGCAGAATTACCAGGCTGCGGAGCGGTCGGTATTGTGCCGCCTCCACTACCTCCGCCGCCTCCGCAAGCAGCGAGCGAGAGCGCAAGAAAAGCGAAAACCGCTAGCAGACGCGACTTCATTTGGTGCGTGCTCCGAAGAATTCAAGAGAAATCGAAGTCAGCGTACCAAAACTGAACGTTTACTTAGACTGCTGAAAAGGGAGCGCACATAGGGTAAAACTTCCTAATGCACCGAGGTTTGAAACGTGTGATTGCTCGTTGTTTCACCGAAGCCTCGCTCGTACGCTATGCTGCTTATCTAACGCTACATTCCTAGGTCTCTGGTAATGTAAAGCGCCCGCGTTTTGCCGAGAGCGGTTTCCATAAATCACCGACGCGCTCGATGCGTTCGATCATGTTGTCGATGCGAAACTCTTCGATCGCGATGCCTGCTTCGATCTCACTCCACGCTACGGGAGCAGAAACGGTCGCAAGCGGCGTTGGACGCACTGAGTACACCGATGCAAGCGTCGCTCCCCAGCGATTCTGATTGTAGTCAACCAGCACGCGCCCCGGCGGACGCTTTTCTTTGCGATACTCCGACGTCATCAATGCAGGTTCGTGCCGAGCGAGCGCAACCGAAAACTGTTTGGCGAAGTGCCAAACCTCTTTTTGCAACGGCCCGCGCACGATCGGAACGTAGACGTGAATGCCCTTCGAACCCGACGTCTTCGCGTAACTCGTGAGCCCGAGCGCGGCCAAGCCGTCCCGAACGAGCAGCGACGTTTCACGAACGCGGTCGAACGGCGCACTTCCGGGATCGAGGTCGAAGTGCAGGTAATCCGGCCGATTCACGTCGTCGCACGTTGCGTACCATTGATTGAGGTCGATGCACCCGAGGTTGACGATCCACAGCAGCGATGCAAGATCGTTGGCCATCGGAAAATCGATGACGTTGCCCGATCCGTGTTCGATGCGGCACGTTTCCAACCAATCGGGATGCGGCGACGGCGTCCGCTTCATAAAGAAAAAGTCGCCTTCGGCGCCGTTGGGGTACCGTTTCATCACCATTGCTCGCTGAGTGACGTGCGGCAGCAGATACGGCGAAACGTCGGCGTAGTATTGAAGCAGATTGCGCTTTGTCGCGCCGGTCTTGGGAAAGAACGTTTTATTGAGATTCGTCAGCGCAACGTCTTTGCCGCCGGCACTCACCTTCGCAGCCTCGCCGTCGCGCGGAATCTTCATTTTGCCGCCTTCATCAGCGAGCGCGCGTGCTCGAGTGCGACGGCGTGCGATTCTCCGGAGAGCATCCGTGCAAGTTCCGCCGCGCGTGCCTCGTCGCCGGTTACTTCGCGTACGGAGATCGTCGTGGCTCCGCGCCGTTCGTGTTTCTCGAGCGTATAGTGACGGTTCGCCCAGGTCGCGAGCTGCGCAAGATGCGTCACGCACATCACCTGTCCGTCTTCAGCGAGGCGTCCCAACCGCGCGCCGACGGCCGTCGCGGTGGCTCCGCCGATGCCTGCATCGATTTCATCGAACACGAGAGCGACGCGCTCGCGCGTCGAGGCAAGCGCAACGACGAGCGCGAGCAGCACGCGCGAAAGTTCGCCGCCCGACGCGACGCGCGTCAGCGGGCGCAACGCTTCTCCCGCATTTGCAGCAAAGGTAAATTCGATGCTCTCGGCGCCATCGTCACCGATGCGCTCGAGTGGCACGATCGAAACGTCGAATCGCGCGGAGGCGAGCGCGAGCTCCTTCAACTCGGTCATCACCGCGGCACACAAACGCTTCGCGGATAGGGCGCGCAGCTTTGAGAGCTTCGCGGCAGCCGTTTGCAGCGCAGCGTGCGCTTCTGCGACGGCGCGCGTCAACTCTGCGGTGCGCGCGTCTTTGCCCTCGAATTCCGAAACGGTACGACGCGCTTCTTCGGCATAGGCCAACAGCGAGTCGATCGTAGAGCCGTACTTTCGCTTTGCACGATCGATGGCGTCCAGTCGCGCGTTGATCGTTTCGAGCTCTCCGGGCTCAAATTCGGTTGCATCGAGTTCGCGCGCGATGCTCGATGCAAGATCGCTGACCTCGCTCTGCAGTGCCGTCGCTTGCGCGTGCATCTCTTCGAGCGCACCGCTCATCTCCGCGATGACGTGCAGTGCCGCGGAAGCTGTTCCGAGCGAAGTCGCGGCGCCTGCGTCATCCGACGCAAGCGCATCGTGCGCCGTTCGCAGTGATGACGCAATGCGTTCGACGTTGTCGAGATAGCGTCGACGTTCCGTTAGACGCTCATCCTCACCCGGCATCAGCGCGAGCCCGTCCAATTCGTCGAGCGCGTATTTTGCGTCGTCGTACCGTTGCTGTGCGCGGCGCTCATCGCCGGTCAAGCGGTCAAGTTCGCGCGTAACGTCGACGAGTACGTCGTACGCCGCACGAACTGCCAATCGCGCCGATTCGACATCGTCGCCGCCGAAGCGGTCAACCAGCTCGAGGTGATACGCCGGAGACAGGAGCCGCTGCGCTTCATGCTGGCCGACGATCTCCGCGATGAACGGCGCGATCTCGCGCACGTAGCTCGCTGTCGATGCGCGTCCATTGACGCGTACGCTCGATTTCCCATTCTCGCCGATCTCGCGTACGATCGTCGCTTCTTCACCCGGATCCACTTCGAACCCGTCGGCCGTGATGCGCTCGCGCAACTCATCGTCCGGCTCAAACGCTAGGGTGACGATCGCGCGAGGAGCTCCGCGACGCACGATATCGGCACTCGCGCGTGCCCCCATCGCGCACGCAAGAGCACCCAAGATCATCGTCTTGCCGGATCCCGTCTCGCCGGTAAAAATCGTCGCACCGTCCGAAAACGCAATCTCGGCCGCCTCGATCAAGCCGTAATCCCTAATTTCCAGTCTTCGTAACATCACTGCGCCATTGTCATCCTGAGCGAAGTGAGCGAAGCGAATGCAGTCGAAGGACCACATCGCGCGATTGAATCGAGGCGATCCTTCGACTCCGGTGCTTCGCACCTGCGCTCAGGATGACACCGGATCATTACCGCTGGGGGCCTTTAATGGAAACACCCCATCGCATCTTCTCTTCCAGGCGTTCGAAGAATTGGAGCGGCGAAAGGCGCGCGAAGCGCACGCGTTTCGGGTGTTTTCTTACGGCGACGACGGTGTCGGGGCCGATCTCGGCCAGCACGTCGCCATCGCATTCGAGATGGGCGTGCGCGACTTCGGAATCGCAGCTGACCTCGATCTTCGCTGAGCCGGGGACGATCAACGGACGTGAAAAGAGCGTGTGCGGCAAGAGCGGGACGATGCCGAACGCATCGACGCGCGGCGAGATAATCGAACCGCCGGCGGAGAGAAAGTACGCGGTCGACCCCGTCGGCGTCGCAATGCAGATGCCGTCCGCGGGGATGTCGGCGATGTGTTCGCGGTCGAGACTCAGTCCGAACGGCACGATTCGAGAAACATCACCCTTGCGAACGACGACGTCGTTGAGCGCGAAGAACGAATGACCGCCGTACTCCGCGAGCAATGCGATACGTTCGTCGATCACGAGGCCGTTATCGATCAGTTCGGGCAGCTTGGCGATGCGCGGGTCGCCATAGTCGAGTTCCGTCAAGAACCCGAGCCGGCCCGTGTTGATGCCGAGCAACGGGCAATCGCATTCGGTTGCAATGCGCGCCGCGCGCAGAAGCGTTCCGTCACCACCGATCGTAATGAACAACGAGGCTTCCGTCGCGGAACTCGTCGTTGCGAGATCTTGAATCGACGGGTGGGCCTTCCATGACGCGATCTGATACCCGCCGGCGACGAACGAAGCGGCGACCTCGCGCGCGAGCGTCCGCGCCGTCTCGCGCGTCGCGTCGACGTAGAGCGTAACCACTTTGCGCTCGAGAGCCAATTTCATTGCGTTGCCGCTTCGCCGACGACCTCATCTATCCGCTTATCGTCTACCGGTACGCCGTCCGCGCGAAAATCGCCGAGGAATTCGCGGTTCCCGGCCGGCCCGAGCAGCGGCGATTCCGTTAACGCCACCATCCCGAGGCCGAGCCCGAGCGCGGCCTCGCGCACCTCGCGCAGCACGTCGCGATGGACGGCCGGATCGCGAACGACACCCCCGCTTCCCAGCCGTTCGCGTCCGGCCTCGAACTGCGGCTTGATGAGCGCAATGATGCGCCCGTTCGAACGCAAAAACATGCGCGCTCGCGCAAGGATCGTGCGCAGCGAAATGAACGACGTATCGATCACGATCGCATCGAAGCCGCCGGGATACGCATCGTCCGGCAGCGTGCGAAAGTTCGTACGTTCGACGACGGTCACGCGCGGATCGTTGCGCAGCTTCCAATCCAGTTGTCCGTATCCGACGTCGACGGCGGTCACGTGCGCCGCGCCGCGCTGCAGTGCGCAGTCAGTGAAGCCACCGGTGGAAGCGCCGATGTCAAGAACGTCGAGTCCGTTCACATCAAACGCAAAGGCATCGAGTGCACGATCGAGTTTTTCGCCGCCGCGGCTCACGAACGGACGCGGACGTTCGACGTCGATTGTCGCGTCGTCTCGAACGCTTTGTCCGGCTTTGGTGGCCGGCACGCCGTTGACGCGCACCCGCCCCTCCATGATGAGGCTGCGCGCCTGCGACCGGCTTATCCCGGTTCGCGCCGCGACAACTTCGTCGAGACGCTCGGCCATATACTACGGCGCTTGCGTGTCGCCGGCTGTTCGAGCAACAGTCTCTTGTGCTGCCTTGAGAAGTGACTCACACTCAGCCGTCAGCTTCTTGCCCTCCTGAAACAGTTTCACTGCCTCATCGAGGGGCACGTTTTCGCCTTCGAGTTGCTTGACGATCATTTCCAAGCGCGCGAGCTTCGATTCGAATTCGCCGGGTTGACGGTCACTCATCAGTCGTCTCTTCTACGCGGGCCTTGAGTGTTCCGTGAGCCAATCGCGCTCGGATCAGTGAACCGACTGGAACCGTCGATGCATCTCGTACCAACCGATTTCCCTCGTAGATCATTGCAAATCCACGCTCGAGCGGCGCATATGGATCCAAAACACCCAGCTGAGTTCGGAGAAGGCTGAGGCGGCGATGGTTTTCCGCTATTCGATAACGGATCGCGTCCCGTAAATGATCGCGCACTGAAAAAAGACGTGTTTCGCGCCGTTCGCCAAAGCGCTCTCCGGCCACGCGCAGTCGCGCAACGGAACCAGCCAACACTTGCGCCCGCTGTGCAAGGCCCGCTGCGGGAGAACGTCGCGATAGCCGATGTTCGAGGTCCGCAAATCGCTGCGGGCGTCGCGAGACAAATTCGCGCGTGAGGCGACGGAACAAAGAGGCCGCGTTATCAACGCGTTGCTCGCGATCTCGAATCAGCCGCTCGATGCGAGAGTCCAGAATCTGTCCTATACGCTCCAGCCTTCGCATATAAGCGTCCCGAATCTCACCGAATACGTGTGCGGCGTTTGAGGGCGTCTCCGCAACTCTGTCAGCGACTTCATCGGCTAAATGCCTGTTGCCGGTGTGAGCGATGCCGGTCAACACGGGATGGCGCGAGCGAATGATGGCGCGCACTACCGGCTCTTCGTTAAAGGGGAAAAGGTCTTCGTACGTTCCGCCGCCCCTCGTCAGCACGATGACGTCCACGTCCATTCGCGACGCCGCGTCGAGTGCGTCAGCGATTTCGAATTGCGCGCGATCCCCTTGGACCGTTGCATCGACGAATTCGATCTTGATGTGAGGCGCTCGCCGCGCCATGGTCGTAAGGAAGTCCTCCGCGCCTTTTCCGCGCGCCGAAATTAACGCTATGCGTCTGGGGAAAGGGGGGAACGTGCGCTTTCGATCTTTCTCGAATAGACCTTCTGCAGCAAATTTGCGACGAAGTTGCTCGAATTTCTGGTAGAGCTTTCCAATGCCGCTTAGCTCTAATCGCTTGACCTGTAGTTGGTACAGGCTACGCGCAGGATACGTCGTGAAGTCGCCTTCGACGATGACTTCGGCTCCGTCCTCAAATTCAGGAAGTTGCCGCGCCTCTTTCGACCAAGCGACGCAGTTGAGTAGATCGGCACCTTCTTTGAGCGCGAAGTAGACGGGACCGCCGTCGCTACGCGACAGGCCGCTTACTTCGCCTCGAACGGCGACCGTTTTAAGTTTCTTATTTTCCTCGATGAGCCGCGCGATGTAGCGAACGACGCGGCTTACTCCTGCAACCTGCCGTTCTTCCAGCTCGTTCATCGGCGTTTGTGGTGCGGCTTCGATGTCGCCGTGGCGTTCGGTGCCGGCGAATCGCCGAGCGGAACGTATTTCGTGCCGTCGCCGATGCTGTTGGGCGGAGGGGTGACGTCCGGAGGCAACGTCTGCGGCGGCGGTGAGAGCGACGGAAGCGACGTATCGTCCGGCGCCGGCGTCGCAGCTTCGGCAGCTTGCGCCGCATAGCCCGAACCGCAGCCGCTCTGCGGTTGCGTGCCGTTGAGATAGTATTCGTAACCGCCGGAGCACGCCGCAACTTTCACGACTTCGCCCTCCGGGAACGTGAAGTCGTGCTTGGCGACCTTTACGAGCGCGCCTTTCATGAACCGCGACCAGATACGCGCCGGAATATTTCCGCCGTACGATTCGACCATGCGCGAGTAGTTGTCGTTTCCGATCCACACCGCCGCAACGAGATCCGGAGTGTATCCGACGAACCAGGCGTCACGAAAATCCGACGTCGTTCCGGTTTTGCCTGCCGCCGGCCGGCCGATGATCGCGTTCGGATACCCGGTTCCGTGTTTGATCACGTCTTCGAGCATCGAGGTCATCAGCCACGCCGTTCCGGCACTCACCACTTCCGTTGCTTGCGGATATTGATTGTCGAGAATCGAGTTGCCGAGCGAATCGCGCACGAGACGAATCGCGGAGGGATCGATGTGCACGCCTTGATTCGCAAGCGTTGAATATCCGCTGGCCTGATCGAGCGGCGAAACAACGGACGATCCGAGCGCGAGTGACAAGTTCGCTTCGAGCGGCGCGGTTACGCCCATGCGCTGCGCGTACTGAATCACTTTGTCGATGCCGATCTTCTCGGCGAGGCGCACCGCTGCGACGTTGCGCGACTGCGCCAGCGCCGTACGGAACGTGATATCGCCCATAAAACTGTTGTCGTCGTCGCGCGGATACCACGTGCTGCCGTCGCCCATCGGATAGCCGATCGGCGAGTCTTCGATGATCGTATTCGGCGGCATGCCGGAATCGATCGCGGCCGTATAGACGTAGACTTTGAACGACGAACCGGGCTGACGGCGCGCCTGCCATGCGCGATTGAATTGATTGTCGAGCGAGAAATGCGTGCCGCCGACCATCGCCACGATCTCGCCCGTCGACGGACGAATCGCAACGAGGGCGCCTTGGCTTGCGCCGATGCCTTCAGCCTTCGCCGACTGAATGCCCCAGTCCACGGCGTCTTGCGCGGCTTTCTGCATGTTGACGTCTAGACCGGTGTAGACCTGAAGGCCGCCTTCTTCCACCGCTTGTTTCCCGAAGAGTTTGTCCAACTGCGAGATCACGTAGGTCGTGTAGTACGGATAGAGATAGCCTTGCAATCCCGGCGCGCGCTCGTGCGTCAACTCGACGTCCGCGACGCGCGCATTCTGCGCTTGTTCGCGCGTGATGAAGCCGCTCTCGACCATGCGGTCGAGCACGTGCGACTGCCGGTCTTTGGCGAGCTGCAGATTGACGAACGGGGAGTAATCTGACGGCGCTGCGATGACGCCGGCGAGCATCGCCGCTTGCGGCAGCGTCAGACTCTCGACGCGCTCGCCGAAGTAGGTGTGCGCCGCCGCGTCGACGCCGTAAGCGCCCGAGCCGAGATACACCATGTTGAGATAGCGCTCGAGGATTTCGTCCTTGGTGTAATAGCGCTCGATCTCCATCGCAAGCAGTGCTTCTTGGATCTTGCGCGAGATCGATACCTGATCGTTCAGGAAGAGCTTGCGTGCAAGCTGCTGCGTGATCGTCGACGCACCTTGAAACTGTTGATGCGTCAGATCGGCGAAACCGGCGCGGATAATGCCGCCGAAGTCGACACCGTGATGCGAATAAAAGTTGTGATCCTCATTGGCGATGACGGCTTGCTGCGCCACGAGGGGAATCCGCGAGAGTGGAACCCACACGCGGTTTTCCTTATAGACCGACGCGAGCTGCGTGCCGTCGCGCGCGAAAATGCGCGTGGAACTCGCCGGCTGATAATCGGCCATGCGGCTAATATCGGGAAGGTTGCGGGAGTACGCCGCAACCATACCGGCGATCGTACCGGCGGCAAAAAGCACCAAGAGGAGAAGCGCGACGAGGATGCCGCGCAGCCAGCCCGGCATTCCTCCGCGCTTTGCTTTACGAGGTGGTCGTTTGTTTCGCGACTGCATTGAGGACGCCATTGACGAATCGATTCGATTCTTCGGTGGAAAACTTTTTAGCAAGCTGGACTGCTTCGTTGATCACGACCGCCGGAGGCGTGTCGCGACGGCAACGAAGCTCGAACGTGCCCATCTCCAAGAGTAAACGGTCGATCATCGGTAAACGTTCGAGCGTCCATCCCTCGAGCAGCGGTTGAAACGCTTTATCCGCTTCGTCGGCATAGTCGAGGGTGCCGATCACGAGATCGCGCACGAACGTCCGATGGTCGGTATCCGCGCGCTCGCCGACGACCTCCGTCAACGCATCGCCCGGGTCGCGATGTCCGACTTGGATCGAGTAGAGCGCTTGCAACGCTTGCTCGCGCCCGTGTCTGCGTGATGCCACTAGCGCGCCGCCTCGGCGACGAGCAGCGACGGCAAGAAACCGATGTCGTACTTGCCTTCGCGGAATTGCGGCGTGGCCAGAATGTCGAGACACATCGTAATCGTCGTACTCACGCCTTCGATGACGGTTTCACGCAACGCGCGTTCCATGCGTGCGATCGCGGCTTCGCGCGTTGCGCCGAATGCAACGATCTTGGCGATCATCGAGTCGTAATACGGCGGGACCATCGTCCCCGAAAACACATGCGTATCGACGCGAACGCCCGGGCCGCCCGGAAAAACGACGCGTGAGAGTGTACCGGCTTGCGGCGCGAATCCGTTGAACGCATCTTCCGCATTGATACGGCATTCGATCGCGTGTCCGCGCAGTTGCAGATCTTTCTGTTCGTAGCCGAGCGGCTCGCCCGCGGCGATGCGAATCTGTTCTTTAACCAAGTCGACGCTGTAAACCATTTCGGTCACGGGATGCTCGACTTGAATGCGCGTGTTCATCTCCATGAAGTAGACGTCTTCACCGCTCACGAGAAACTCGAGCGTTCCGGCATTCGTGTAGCCGACGTGCTTGCAAGCGAGCACGGCCATGTCGAGCAACGACGCGCGCGTCCTCTCGGGAAGATGCGGCGCCGGTGACTCTTCGATGAGCTTCTGATGCGACGGCTTTTGCACCGAGCAATCGCGTTCGCCCAAACTCACGACGTTTCCGAAATCGTCGCCGAGCACTTGTACTTCAATGTGGCGCGGATTGAGGATCAGCTTTTCCATGTATACGCGACCGTCTTTGAAACTCGCCTCGGCTTCCGCCGTCGCGCTTGCATATGCGCGTTCCATTTCGCCCTCGTTCTCGACGACGCGCATGCCTTTGCCGCCACCGCCGGCCGTCGCCTTGAGCAGCACCGGATACCCGACTGTTTCGGCGGCTTGCTTGGCCTCGTCGACCGAGTCGAGGATGTCTGTTCCCGGCGTCGTTGCAACGCCGGCTTCCTTCATGACGCGCTTTGCGGTCGCTTTATCGCCCATTGCCGCAATGACCGATGGGCTCGGGCCGATGAACTCCAACCCGTGATCGGCGCAGATCTCCGCGAAGCGCGCATTCTCGGCGAGAAAGCCATACCCGGGATGAATCGCGTCGCAGCCGGTGATCAGCGCGGTCGAAATGATATTCGGTATATTGAGGTAGGAACGCGGTACGGGACCCGGACCGACGCAGAACGCCTCGTCCGCCATGCGAACGTGAAGCGACTCGCGATCCGCCTCGGAAAAGATTGCGACGGTGTGAACGCCGAGCTCGCGGCACGCGCGGTTGATGCGCAGTGCGATCTCGCCACGGTTGGCAATAAGTACCTTGTTGAAAATTGGTCTATCCCCGGTCGATTTCGAAGAGTACTTGTCCGTATTCGACGGCGGCGCCATCCGGCGGCAAGATCGAGACGACGCGGCCGGCACCCCGGCTACGGACGGGATTGCGAATGCCCAGCGCTTCGACATACGCCAATTCGCGATCGCTCTCCAAGAGGTCTCCGGGCGACGGCACGGGCCGGCTCAACCGAAAGATCCCCACGAGATCCGCCTTAATCGGGTCGAGCTTCACCGGTTGCGCCTCGTGCGCGGTGAGGTCCCCCGGAACCGGCGGAACGAGGTCGGGATGGAGACGCCGCCGGCCAAGTTCGATTTCTTCGGTCTCGCGCTCGATGCGCAGACGCAAGAGATCCGTGCCGACGAAATAGTCGGCCAAAGCGCGGACGCGGGAAGACAGGGGCGAAGGAGGCTGCTCGTCGGACATGAGCGCTACCGTTTCGCCGGTATCTCGCTCCGCCCCGTTTTGACCCGAGAGTACGTGTCGCGGCCACCTTGGTCTTACATCCGGCCGTCCTTGACCTCGGCATGCCCCTCACGCTGGGGAACCGGTGTCTCCGTGCACGCCATCGATTTCAACCGTCTGCGCGAGCGCGTTGGACTAACGACGTGTGTCGGGACTCCTCGCAAAGATCGAAAACGCGAACGAACCGAACGTCGTCTCCGGCGGAGAAGACGAGACACTGCCGCGCGCGATGCTCGACGCCGCCGAATACGGCGAAGACCTAAACCGGCTCATCAAACACGTCTGACCGCAGTGTCATCCTGAGCGTCGTGGGCGAAGCCAACGCAGTCGAAGGAGCGCATCGATTCAAACGTGCGATTCGATCCTTCGACTCCGGCGCTTCGCGCCTGCGCTCAGGATGGCAGGAGGAGTTCCGCAGTGTCATCCTGAGCGTAGTGAGCGAAGCGAACGCAGTCGAAGGAGCGCATCGATTCAAACGCGCGATTCAATCCTTCGACTCCGGCGCTTCGCGCCTGCGCTCAGGATGACAGGAGCAGTTCCGCAGTGTCATCCTGAGCATAGTGAGCGAAGCGAACGCAGTCGAAGGAGCGCATCGATTCAAACGCGCGATTCAATCCTTCGACTCCGGCGCTTCGCGCCTGCGCTCAGGATGACAGGAGCAGTTCCGCAGTGTCATCCTGAGCGTCGTGGGCGAAGCCAACGCAGTCGAAGGAGCGCATCGATTCAAACGTGCGATTCGATCCTTCGACTCCGGCGCTTCGCGCCTGCGCTCAGGATGACAGGAGCAGTTCCGCAGTGTCATCCTGAGCGTCGTGGGCGAAGCCAACGCAGTCGAAGGAGCGCATCGATTCAAACGTGCGATTCGATCCTTCGACTCCGGCGCTTCGCGCCTGCGCTCAGGATGACAGGAGCAGTTCCGCAGTGTCATCCTGAGCGTAGTGAGCGAAGCGAACGCAGTCGAAGGAGCGCATCGATTCAAACGCGCGATTCAATCCTTCGACTCCGGCGCTTCGCGCCTGCGCTCAGGATGACGGTAGTTATACGCGGTGTACGGTGTTGAGTTCGTGCTCGCCGAGCGCGTCGCGCACTGATGCGAAGCGCGCGTCCAAATCGGCGAGTGGCACGAGGACGAAGGCGCGCTCGTTCATGCGTGGGTGCGGGATGCACAGATCGTACTCGTTGATCCTTTGGTCGTCATACGTTAAAATGTCGAAATCGATCGCGCGCGCACCCCATCGCTCGCTGGGAACGCGTCCCAAGCGCAGTTCCTCTGCTTTTAATGAATTGAGCAGTTCGCGCGGCCGGCGATTGGTGTTGAGTGCGACGACGGCATTGATAAATTCAGGCTGATCCGGAACGGTTCCCCACGGCTTCGAACGATACAGCGGCGACACCGCGGCAATCTCACCGAAGAACCGCAGCGATTCAATACCGCGGCGTACTTGGGTCACAGGGTCTTTCAGATTCGATCCGATTGAGATGTAGACGCGCGGCAATCTATCGCTTCCTGTTGTCTCGTTCGAGCCGCACCGTCGGCGTCGCTCCGTCGAGAAGATCAGGTTTTGCGATCGTCAGCGATGCGCGCACGATGCGCGGGTCGCGCAAAATCTCCTCGAGGATCGCCGACGCGACGCGCTCCATCAGCTGGTACGAGCGTTCCTCGACGATCTTCACGACGGTTTCATACACCTTGGCATAATCGACGGTGTCGTGCAATTCGTCCGTGAGGCCGGCGCGGCTGAGATCGACGTCGAGATCGACCTCGAGATGAAACGGTTGCGCGCGATCGCGTTCACCGGGATTCGCGCCATGTTTGCCGTGCGCCACGATATTGCGGAGGCTTATCCGGTCCATCCGCTCGGCCTCCAGTTACGCACGATCGCATCGGAAACGCTGATCACGTCGCGCTGTTGGGCCACGTCGTGCACGCGCACGATATCGATACCGGCCGCAATGCCGAGGGCGGTCGTTGCGGCGGTTCCGTAAATGCGTTCGTGCGCTTCGCGCCCGGTCAATTTGCCGATCGTCGATTTGCGCGATGTTCCGAGCATCGTCGGATATCCGAGCGCGCAAATGCGATGCAGGCCGCGTAACACACGAATGTTTTGATTCGGCGTCTTGCCGAAGCCGATGCCGGGGTCCAACAGTACCCGGGCGCCCAGTCCTCGCGCCGTTGCGCGTTCCGCGCAATCGCGCAAGAAGTCGGTGACCGCGTCGACGACGTCGCCGTGGTACTGCGTATCGCGCTGATTGTGCATGGCCGCAAGCGGCATGTGCAGTTCGACCGCAACGTCGATCAAATCGTTGGGCGCTCCCCAGACGGAATTGATCATGTCCGCACCCGCGGCGTGCGCGGCGCGCGCGACTTCGGGCTTGTACGTGTCGATCGAAATGATGGCTTGCGGCAAGCGTTCGCGAATGCCGGCGATCACCGGACGGATGCGGTCGATCTCGAGCGCGTCATCGACGGGCTTGTGGCCGGGCCGGGTCGACTCGCCGCCGACATCCAGAATGTCCGCACCCGCCTGCCATTGCCGCACGGCGTAGTCGATTGCATCAGCCGGTTCGCGTCCGTCACCGGAAAATGAATCCGGCGTAACGTTGACGATCGCCATCAAATAGGTGCAACCGCCCCACGCAAAGTCTTTGCCGCGAACGCGCATTACGCCGCGACGATCGTCTCTAACCACCACCCTCGAATCTCCGCGACGATAAAGGTTGAACCGGTGACGACAATGATTTCATCGGCGCCGCTCGTGCGACGCGCAATCTCCATCGCCTCGACCGGATCTTGCACCACTCTTCCCCACGAGCCGAGCGCTTCGGCAATGGCCGCCAACCGCTGCGGTTTCGTTGGGGTTCGCCCGGCGATTTCAAATGAGGTAAAGATAAACTTGACCGGCAACGTTGCAAACTGCCGCAGGATCTCGCGCGCGTCCTTGCTCTCTCCGATTGCGACGACGAACGTGAAGCGGCGATCGGGAAAGTGCTCTTGCAGCGAACGCACCAGATGCTCGGCCTTTTCGGCGTTGTGCGCGATATCGAAAAGCACGCTCGGATGTCCGGGATAGTACTCCATGCGTCCCGGAATCGTCAGCGATGCGAGCGCACCTTCCACTTGCGCAACGCTCGGCCGAAATTCCGGCGGCAGCGCTTCGGTGACGGCGATCGCCGTTGCGGCGTTGCGGCGCTGGAACTCACCAAGCATCGGCGTGGAGATGTCGTAGCGCGCGAGCGGTGTCACGACGGAGAATGCCTGTCCATCGCGCGGAATGCGGACGTCTTCGATGCGCACCGTCGCGGCGACGTCGATGAACGGCGCGCCGGCGCTCTGCGCGGCGTCCGCTACGATTGCGCGCGCCGCATCATCATCGATGAAGGTGACGAGCGGAACGCCGGGCTTGGCGATGCCGGCTTTCTCGAGTGCAATGTCTTCGAGCCTCTCGCCGAGGACGTCCATGTGATCGAAGCCGATCGACGTAATCGCGGAAACGAGCGGCGTGATGACGTTCGTCCCGTCGAGACGTCCGCCCAACCCGACTTCGATCACGGCGATGTCGACGTTCTCTTCGGCAAAATAGACGAATGCGATTGCGAGTAACGTTTCGTAGTACGTCGGACGGCCGGCGAGTTGGGCCGTGCGTTCAATGGCGGGCATCATCGACGTCAAAATCTCGGCGAACCGTTCTTCGGAAATTGCGAACCCGTCGACGCGCGAGCGCTCGGTCATCGACTTCAAGTGAGGCTTCGTATGCAGCGCGACGCGTTTCCCGGCCGCTTTCATGATCGCCGCGATCATCGTCGACGTAGATCCCTTGCCGCTCGTGCCGCCGATATGAATCGTCGGATATTTGTTTTGCGGGTCGCCCAGTTCAGTCAAAAAGGTGCGCATCCGCTCGAGACGATACGGCATCCGGCGCGATACCGTTTCGTTGATCGTCCCGATGAGATAGCTTTGCGCCGCGGCGAAATCCATTAAGCCACTTTACCCGTCAACGACTGCATCGGACAGCAATTCGAGCGCGTGCGGCAGAACGGGCAGGATGACGTCGAGCGCTTCGGAGACGGCTTTGGGGCTGCCGGGCAAATTGACGATCAGCGTGCGGTGGCGCACGCCGGCGACGGCGCGTGAAAGCATCGCCGTTTTCACGATCGGGATCGATGCTGCGCGAATCGCTTCCGCGATGCCCGGCACCTCGTAATCGAGAACCGCGATCGTTGCTTGCGGCGTGCGATCCCGCGAAGAGAGCCCTGTTCCGCCGCTGGTTAAGATCAGCGACGCCACGCCCGAATCCGCGAGGTCGATGAGTTCTGCTTGTAACGCGCCGGGATCATCCGGAAGCACGAGTTCGCGAACGACGCTGTATGCGCCACCCAGCCGGTCGCGCATGACCGGGATGCACGCATCGGCGCGGGAACCCTCTGCCGCGCGGTCGGAGAGTACGATCAGAGCCGCGGTATACATTAGGCCGTCCACCGGCCGCTCTTGCCGCCGGTCTTCTCCAATAGACGTACCGCTTCGATGGTGATCCCCTTATCAATGGCCTTCGTCATATCGTAGATCGTCAGTGCGGCGACGCTCGCCGCGACCATTGCCTCCATCTCAACGCCGGTCTGCGCACTCGTCGCAGCACTCGCCTCTATGCGAAGCACGTCGTCGTCAATCCAATCGAAGGACACGTCGACGCGTGAGAGCGGAAGCGGATGCGTGAGGGGAATCAATGTTGATGCCTGCTTGGCCGCCATAACCCCCGCAATCTGCGCGGTAACGAATGCGTCTCCTTTCGGAAGCGTCGCTTCGCGAAGCGCGCGGGCCGCGCCGGCGGGAAATCGTACGCGAGCCTCGGCGCGCGCGGTTCTCGTCGTAACAGCTTTCGCAGATACGTCGACCATCGAAATGCTGCCATCCGGCAAGATATGTGAGGGTTTCTGCACGGCAATATGTAAATTCGCGGAAGAGATGACGCTATTCCAGGACACCGGCGCCGATCCTCGGGGCGAACGCGCTCCACTCGCCGATGTTCTTTCATGGTATGGCGCGGTTAGTGACGCCGCCATGCAAAACGAGCCCGGAACGGCGATACGTAAGGCATCGCTCGCGGTCGCGCTTGCCGACATCGCGCAGTTGACGGAAGCGGAACGCGCGGCGCTCTATTTTGCCGGACTCCTGCATGCCGTGGGCGCGATCGGAAGCACCGCGTATCGTAAAGGCGAGTCGCTCAGCGATCGCAATGCGCGCATGGCGCAGTGGGATGTGCCCGCGCGCGGCGCGCGTTTTTGCATATCCGTCACATCGCTGCCGGTCGAGACGAGCGATACGGTGCGATGGCAGTCGGAATGTTGGGACGGCACGGGCTTTCCCGATCAGCTTCGCTGGTACGGCATTCCGCAGAGCGCGCAGCTCCTGGCGTTAGCCGGCTTCTACGTGTGCGCCGCTGATCCTGAAGAGGCCTTGAACGCAATCGGTTTACAGAGCGGTCGCGCGTTCGGCCCGGACCACACGCGGACGTTCACTACGTGGTTTCACCATAACGCCGGCGAAATCGCAACCGTCGCGATGCCCGTCGAAGCGCTCGCCGGCACGACACCGCCGGAAGCGCTGCTTGATGCAATGGCAGATGCCATCGATCATCACAACGGCGTCGCGGGACGATGGCGCCGGATCGCGGCGCTCGCCGAAGGGGCGGCGCATTCGCTCGATCTCGACGATCGATCGCGTGCGAGTCTCGCACTCGCGTGCCGGCTATTCGGCGCCGGCGAAATCGCCAAAGATGTCGGCGAACACGAACAATTCGATCCACTCGCGCGCCTGGGTCTCGACGTTCGCGCATCGAATGCTGCCGCCGCTGCCGAGTTTGTTCGGCCGTACGCAACGTTCGCATCCGCCGCGCCGGTCATTGCGATGCGGAGCGAATGGTTCGACGGCACCGGAAAATCGAAAGGCCTGCGCGGGAACCAGATTTCGCCGGCAGCGTCGATTCTGGCATCGGCGATTGCGTATGCACGGCTCGACCGCGGCGAGCGTCTCGAAGACGCAGCGGGAACGCAGTTCGACCCGACCGTCGTGCGCGCAATTCTAGAAACGGCAAAAGCACACGCATGATCGAGCTTCACGAACGGACGCGGCGCATCTCGCCCTCGCGCCTGCATGAAATCCTCATGGAATACGAATGCACGAGTCTCGTGGATCCGTTCATGGGATTGCCGACCCACTTGAATTATTTGAAGCGTCACGGCGTCGCGGTGCACGGCGGTGACTTACTGGAATGGTTCGTTCGCGCCGGCGAAGGGCTCGTTGTCAACGATATGACGTATCTTCGCGACAGTGAAGTAGCGGAGATCGTCGAGATGTTGCCCGGCCGCATCTATTCGCTCGACACGTTCAAAGCGTGGGAAGGCGTCTTCTTCAGCGAAGAGCAGTGCGTCTATTTAAGCGTGTGGCACGATAACGTCCGCAATCTGCGCAGCGATCAGCAAACCGGTCTTGCGATAATCGGCTTGTGGCGCGCATTCTGCTATTGGCTGCAAAAAACGCAATCGCCCGATGACATGCAAGACATTCCACCGAGCGAACTTGCGTGGACGTACATTCGTCAAACCGAGCAATGGGTGACGCCGAATATGCGCCGCAACACCGTTCGCCAGGGCGACGTGCTGGCGACGATGGGGGCGCAGAGCGGCGATGCGCTCTTTCTCGCGCCGCCCGCGCGCAATTCGTTCCGCAGCGCCGACGCGCGAATCTGGATGTGGGAAGCGTGGTGGCAGGGCAATCCGTACTTCACGATCGAGCACGCGTATCGCGACTCGCTTCTCGGCGCACGCGCTTCCGACGGACCGGCGTACGCTCGCGCAATCGCTTCGATTCTTTCTGCGGGCGAAAACTATCCGGTCGTCATCATACAGACCACCGAACAACGCATGCCCGAACTCGAACTGATTCTCCGCAACGCACGCCCAAACGTCCGCATCATTGCCCCGCATCCATACGAAATCTATCTGGTCGCAACAAAATAGCCCGCCGAAACGGATCGGCGGGCTTTGCGTTTTGTAATGATTCCTAGAATTGTTCGTCGAAACTAACGTTCGGCAGCTTCGCCGGATAGTTCGGTCCGATTAGGATCCAGATCACTTCGTGCGACCACAACGGAATCTGGTTCGGATCGCCATACCACGGCGTGAGGTCTTGTTCTTTTGTGATCGGCGAGCCGGGTGTGCCGTCACCCCGGAACTGCTGACCTGAAGTGAAGACCTCCATCGGTCCGCTATACGGTCCAAACTGTCCCGCGCATCCCGGGATTCCGCCCGGACAGCTGACGTTGATTCCCCATACTTGGAAGAACTGGCCGAGGTTAAACTTCGAATCGTTCGGCACGGTCTCAACCACGCCGCCGTTGTCGGATTCGATGTGCATCACACCGGTTGAATCGTGCGTGTGCGTGAAGTAGAAGCATTGCGTGCCCTTGTTATCGTCGCCAACTGCGTCGATTTCCGGTTCAACAATTCCGACTGCCGTCGGCAGCGCGATTTCTTGCCCGTTGTAGTAGATGCCGATGAACGCGTGAATGTGGTAGTTGTCCGACATGTACGGCATGCACGGCACGTTATCGACCACATTATTGTCTGGGCCGTGGCCGCCGGACGGTGTATCGCCGTAGCCGTTCGGAGGATTGAACGCCGTCGTCGGCGTTCCGTTGATGTCAGCCGGATGCGTTACACCGTTTGCATCCGTGTACTCGTATTGCGTGAACATGCGTATGCCCGTTGAATCCGGGCGTAATATTTGCCGGCGTCGGGGTCGGCACAGGTGTGGGCGTGGGCGTGGGCACCTGCGTAGGCGTCGGAGTCGGCGTCGGAGTCGGAGTCGGAGTAGGCGTGGGTGTCGGAACCGGCGTTGGAGTCGGCGTCGCGGTGGGCGCGGGAGTCGGTGACGGCGTTCGCGTCGGCACGGGTGTGGGACTCGGCGTCGCGCCGACGGGTGTCGGCGTCGGTGACGGAGTCGCGGTTCCCTTGGGCGTCGTCGTCGGTTTCGGTGACGGCGTGGCGGTCTTGCCGGGCGTCGGCGTGGGCGTGCCAATCGGCGGTGTGGGGGTACCCGGACCGGCTGTAGGCGTCGACGTCGGGGGCAACGAGCCACCGCCGCCGCCACCGCCTCCACACCCCGCTACGAGCGCAATGCAGGCTACAACAATCAGTAATCGACGCATCGTATGTCGATGGTAGAGAAGTACGTCCGGCCGCTCGCGGTGCGAACGGCCGGACGTCATAGGGCTTTTTTTCCTAGAGAGTCGTTGTTTTACCGGGCAGTAGCCGAGCTTTGGAACCGAAACCAGATCAAGCAGAGTAGCGCCAGGACCCAGCAGACGACAAGGTGCGTCATATGGTGTGCGTGTTCAGTGCCCGATTTCGTGAAAAAATTGATCGTGCCGATCCCGTAAAGTAATCCGAGAACGAAGAACACGATCGCGAGAACGACTGCCAGAGCTTTCATGAAAGCACTCCCATACGGCTAAGAACGAAGCAAACCACGCCGACGATCAGGCAATACCAGCCGAACGGGCGCAGATCGTTCGACTTGAAGTAGCGGGTCAAAAATGCAACGGAGAAATACGCCGCAATGCCGGCGAGAATCCCGCCGATCACCGCCTGAACGGCGACGACGTGCGCGCCCGGCGCAACGAGTTTCGGAATCTCAAGCAGTGCGGCGGCAAAAATCACGGGCGTCGCAAGGAGAAAGGAGAAGTGCGCGGCGTCTTCGTGATCGAGATCGCACAAGAGTCCGGCGACCATCGATGCGCCCGAGCGCGAAATGCCGGGCAGAAGCGCGAAGCTCTGTGCAAATCCGATCAGCACGCTTTGCGGGAATGAAAGGCTTTGCATCGGCCGGTCCGCGCGGCGTGCAGAGACTTGCTGCCGGCGGCGTAGCGCTTCCCCCGCAAACATGACGAGCCCGTTGATCGCAAGGAAGATCGCGGCGGGCGCCGGCGATCCGAAAAGCGCGCGCACCGGTTGCTCGAGGATCACGCCCAGAATCCCGACGGGAATCGTTCCGATGACCAACAGCCATCCGATCCGCTCGTCACGATCGTTCGAGAGTTTCCCGCGAATGACGCTCGCGACGAGCGCGCGAACGATCGCCGCCCATTGTCGCCAATAGAAGACGATCAGCGCAAGCGCAGTGCCGAGATGGAGCACGACGACGAACGCGAGAAACGTCGGGTCCGAACGATTGATGTTGTTCCAATGAAGGATAGCCGGCACGAGAATCGTGTGTCCGAGGCTGGAAACCGGAAACAGTTCGCTTATCCCTTGGAGCAGCGCCAACACAACGGCTTGCAAAAGCGTCACGGGGCCCTCAGTTACGCCGGAATGGGCAGGATTGCCTATCCGGCCGGACTAAGGCCGAGCGCGTGGAATTTCACGACACGAGCGCGCAGGAGCCACAGGAGCGCAAGTTTCAGCGCGTTGGCGACTCGTTGCTCGTCTCGTATAGCATCAACGACGATTTCGCTCCGGAATTTACCGAGACGTACGATATCGCGCTGGGCGGCATGGCGATGCTCACGAACGCCGAGTTGATAAAGGACGACCCGATCGGCGTGCAAGTCGAGCTTCGAGGCGACGCGCAACCCGTACTGCGCATTCGCGGCGTCGTTCGCTGGTCGCGCTACGATTCGCTGCTGCAACGGTATCGTACCGGCGTGGCATTCCTCAACGTCGACGACGAAACGCGCAAACACTTACAGCGCTACATCGACACGCTCCATCTCTTGCGCGACATGGGAATGCTCTAAGCCACGTCAGCGACATCGACGCATTCGCGCAACGCTATCCGGTCGCGGTAAAAAGCAAACGCCGTTCTGGTTTCCCGCGCTACGCGCGCTACTCCATGTTCCATTCGAGCGAGTAATCGTCTCGCACGGCAACCGTTGCACAGCCGCGAACACTTTGAAGCCGCGCTCACACGCACGCCGTTTTCCGCCTAACACGCAGGTTTTAGTAGCTCCCGTTTTTTCAGTGCTTCGTCGCGGGGGCTCTGAGAATTCGGCGAAGCGCACGATGCGCGAGAGCCGAATTTCAGGCAGTAGGATTTTCACACGACGTGAAAATCCGGGCGTCCCCGCGACGAAGCACTGAAAAACGGGAGCTACTAAAACCGGCGCCCGCCCTACCACGCCAAGAACTTTGCTTTGAACATGTAATCGCTTGCAATTGGCTTGCATGCGTGCGTCGCGGGCGTGTAGTGTGCGGCGCGCGCCATCGATACGGCAACCAGGTCGAGCGATGTGTTGCCGCTGCTCTCCACGACGGCCGTCTGTTGAACGGCGCCCGTAGCATCGAGCGACACGCGCACGGTCGTCGTGCCGTTTGTTGCCGCGCCGCGCGCAGCGGCTGCGATGTCCGGCGGCGCCGGCGTTTCCAATAAGAGCGCCGCCGTGTCGCTCGTCGCGCAATTCGGTGTGGGCGACGGCCTTGACGTCGCCCGATGGGAGAGCGGTTCGCCGCGTGCCTCCGCCCGGCGGTTTTGACGATCCGGCACCGACTCCAGTACCCGTTCGCGCAGGATGCGGATTCGGCGGCGCGGTCGACTTCGCCGACGGTTGAGGGGACGGCGAAACGGGTGGCGGCGTTTGCGGCGGTGGTGTCGGCTGACGTGTAACACGCAGCGCGTGAACGTGTTGAATGCTGACCACCGTTTGCGTTTCATCTTTAAATGGACCGAACGGCGAACGCACGCCGCTCATCACGATCGCGTGAATCAGGAGCGAGATCGCAAATGCGATAAGGAGCAGACGGCGTGCGCGTTGCGCAGTCATCGAATCTCAACGAAAAGGAGCGCTCCCGTACGGGGGCGCTCCAATGGTACGTGACGCGTCACGCGTTTAGTCTGGATTGAATTCCGCACGGAAGAGGTACTGGCCGCTTGTCGGCTGACAATTGACCATCTTCGGCGCGTAGGTCGATTGGTGTGCAGCGCGGAGCGCTTCACGATCGATTGCGCCGTTCCCCGACGATTTGTAGACCGACGCGTCTTGCAACGAGCCGGACGGTCCGACCGTCACTTCGACGAGCACCGTTACGGGGCCGAGACCCAAGTCGCGTGCCGAATCGGGATAATCCGGTGCCATGGCATTCGTCACCGTCGCGTCCTGATTCGGATTTGCGCATGCGGGCTTCTCCGTCGGAGCCGGCGTTGCCGGAGCCGCCGTTCCCTTTGCAGCGGTCCCGGGGGGTACGCCGTTCTCGGTGCCCTTGGTAACGTTGTATTGTTGCTCGTTCGACGTCGTGCTCGAGTTGTTGCTCGTATGAGGAACGTTGACTTTGAGCTTCGGTTGAACGACCGTTTCCTTCTTGACCGGCGGCGGCGTCTTTTGCGGCGGCGGCGTCGGTGTCGGAGGCGGAGTCGGAGTGGGTGGTGGCGGCGTCGGAATTCTCACGACGATTTTCTTGGTGACGCTCACCTTTTCGACTTCTTCATCCGAGTGATGCTTCTGCAAGTTCGGGAAGAACGGAGATGCAAATCCGTGGATGACAAGCGAAATGATGAAGGCGGCCGCCAAGAAGTTGCGCGTGCGCTCACCGGTAGTAATATAGCCAGAATCTTTTGCCATCGGTTACTGCGTTGAGCCCTCCGGTTGACCCTCGACGTGGTTGGCCAACCCGAAGGTCGTTAGATCTACGGATTTTGCGGCATCCATGACCTGCAAAATCGTCCCGTAGTTCGAACGCGGATCCGCTTTGATAATGACGCTGGTGAATTTATGGCCCGTCTGGTCTTGCAATTGCGCGAACGCGTCGTGCGCTTGCGCGATCTGGACCTGGTTGGGCCCGACCTGAATGTTGTTCTTATCGTCGATGATGACGACGAGCTGAGAAGCTTGGACGCGGTCCTTGTTGCGGGCGTCAGGAAGCTTCGGCTCTTTCGTAACGGCGGCAAGAATGATGAAGATGATTAGGAGCACCAACAACACGTCCGTGAACGGCGTGATGTTGATGGTCGACATCACCTCATCTTCTCCCCCACCTGTCGACATTGCCACGAGTAAACTAAACCTCCACTAGCCCTAGGACGTTACGAAGCCGACGTCTTCCAGTCCAGCTTCTTTCGCAGCATCGAGAATACGAATGATGATCCCATAGGGCGCCTTTGCGTCGGCGATCACGGAGACGTGGTGCTTCGGTTTCTTCCGCGAGACGTCGTACATCACGCGATAGATTCCGGTTTCATCCGTCTTCGTTCCGTCGACGAAAATCACACCCTTATTGTTGACGTCGACTTCGATATCGTTCTTGTTATTCTGATTCTGCTGCGTGTTGTTGTTGTTATGATTCGGAAGCTGCTTCTCGAAGCCCGGCGGCGCGAGAATAGCTGCCAGAATCATGAAGATAATGAGCAGCACGAGGAGTACGTCGGTGAATGGCGTGATGTTGATCTCCGCCATCACCTCGGACTCTTGCTGTGCCGAGAGCAGTCCCACGACTTATCTTCTTCCGAAGTTATTTCGTCGGGCCGGTCGGCTGATACAGTTCCGTCGGAATCGGCGCGCCGGTGTTGTGGAAGTGCAGCATTTCAGCGAGCTGGTTGGCCGCGACGATCATCTCTTGGTTGTACGCCTTGATGCGCGACTTGAAATAGTTGAAGAAGATAACCGCGAAGATTGCGACGACGAGACCGGCGAACGTCGTGATGAGCGCTTCGGAAACACCTGCCGCGACGACGGCCGGCGTCGAGTTGCCCTTCAGCGCGATATCTTGGAATGCGCGGATAATACCGAGAACGGTACCCGCGAGACCGACGAACGGCGCGATAACGGCGATCGTACCGATGATGCCGAGGTTGCGCTCGAGAGCATTGAGGTGCTCCATTAGCGCGATAGAAAGCGCGTCGGTGATATCGGCGCGGTTCTTTTCACCGCGGCGAAGACCGAACTCCAGAATACGAGGCAGCATGCCTTTATTCTGTTGGCAAATCTTGATTGCGCCGTCGAGATCGTCAGCCGCAATTTTGCCGCCGATTTGACGCAGCAGGCCTTTCGTATCGCCATGCTGCGACGCAAAGAACACCAAACGTTCGATAACGATAGCAACGACAATCACGGAGAGCGCGAGCAGGATCCACATATCCGGACCACCCTGCTTCATGACGCTCATAAATCCATCAAACACGAGTTTCCGACCCCTCCCGGGTTACTTAGAGTGCAGCTAGACATAAGGAAAAAGTGACGGCTTCCGCCGCCCGAAGGCCGGACCATTTGCCCGCCCTTCGGTAAAGTCCTGGTGCATTTTGCCCACGCCGCGCACCCGTTCGACGTGAGTTTTATTGCGGAACGTTCTTAATCTGATTTTCGATTTGCAGTGCGAGGGCGGTGTTGTTGGCCGCCTTCGCAGCCTGGTCAGCCTTATTAAGGAAGTCCAGCGCTTGCTGCTTGTCGGAAGCTTTTTTGCTGGTCGCATAGATTCCGACCATTGATACGCCTGCAGCGTAATTCGCCTGCGCATCATTCGGCGCAGCGGCTACTGCCTTTGCCGCATAGTCGTGCGCTTTCTGGTAATCCGGCTTCTCCATGCTTAACACCGCAAACGCGGCGCCGGTGTTCGCCGTGACAGTGACCTTAGGATCGCCTGTGGATGCTGCCTGATCGTAGTCCTTGAGTGCATCCGCGAAGTTCTTTGCGGACATCGCCTCATTGCCCATCTGGATGTAGTGGCTGCCGACTGCGGTCGTAGCGGAGGCGCCGTTCGGATCCAGCTGCTTCATCTCGGCAGTAGTAGCGTTCGCAGCAGCCGTGTCGTTCGTTGCAAGCTCGGCAGAAAGCAATTGACGATCGATTGCGACCTTCGTCTTCGAATCCGTCGCCTTGTCATGGACGGCCTTCAGCGTGGTGATTGCCTGGGAGTACTGCTTGTTGGCGAGTTGCGCGACGCCGAGCGCGAATTGCGAGTTGCTGTTGTTCGCGAGAGACATCGCTTTTTGCGCGTAATCGAGCGACGTCGACGGATTGTTCTGCGAAGCTTGGACGCTCGCGCTCGCGAATGCATCGGCCGCGAGCGGTTGGAATTGCTTACCGATCGTCGGGATCTTCGAGAACGTCGCCGCAGCGGAGCTGTAGTCTTTGTTGTAATACTGTGCAATGCCGAGCAATTGCAGCACGGCCGGATTTCCCGGCGATGAAACGAGCGCGGCATTCGCCTTCGAGATTGCGCTGTCGTACTGGTGTGCGCGAATTGCGGCGTCGATCGGTCCCGTGACCGAACTCGGCGCGCCCGCGAGCGCGCTCGCTCCGGAAGCGCCTGCGCCGCCCTGTTCCGTGTGCGAAACGGACTTGCCGTTGAACTTCAGCTCAAAATCATAGAAGCTCGTGATCGGCGTCGAACCGCGATGCGCGGGCCGATAGCTGGAGTTCTGCGCGATTTCCATCGCGGCAGCATTGTCGCCGGCGTTCGTGGAGCTAATGACCTTGGTGGCTTTGTGCGAGCCGTCGGCGTTCACTTGTACCTGAACTTTCACCGTTCCGGAGCCGGCGATCGACTGTGAACTTTTGCCGACCCTCGTTACCTTTGCGATGGAAAATTCATTAGCTACCTGTGCGAGAGCGGGGACGGTCGTCGCCGCTATCGCCATCGTGCAACCGAGTGCAACGATGCGCGTAAACGTCATTTCTGTACCTCGAGAAAGTAGATTTGCTACCTTGTGAACGCGTAAACCGCTCCCTAGAGTGCCATTGTTCTTACCCTAGGCCGCTAATGACGCCGCAGGCAGGCGCCTGCCGACAGCGGAGGCAACGGCTGCAAGCGCTCGCGTCAAGGCGGAAAACGCCTCGGGAATGAGGGATTGTGCCCCGTCCGAGACGGCGCTCGTCGGGTCCGGATGAACCTCGACGAGGAGCCCATCCGCGCCGGCCGCTATGGCGGCGAGCGCCATCGGCTCGACCAGACGCGCGATCCCGGTGCCGTGCGATGGATCGACGATCACCGGAAGATGTGTCATTTCGGCAAGCAACGGCACGACGGAAAGGTCGAGCAAGTTGCGCGTCGCCGGATCGAACGAACGCACGCCGCGTTCGCACAAGACCACGTTGTCGTTGCCCGTGACGAGGACGTATTCCGCCGCCATTAGCCACTCATCGACGGTGGCAGCGAGCCCGCGCTTGAGCAAAATCGGCTTGCCGGCTTCACCCGCCTCGCGCAACAGCGAAAAATTCTGCATGTTCCGCGCGCCGATTTGCAACATATCCGCATAGCGCGCGACGATCGCAACGTCACGAGGATCGAGGACTTCGGTGACGACCGCAAGTCCGTACCGATCGGCAGCCGATCGCAAGAGCTCGAGTCCATGGACGCCCAGCCCTTGAAACGCATACGGCGACGTGCGCGGTTTATACGCGCCGCCGCGCAAAATGTTTGCTCCCGCACCTGACACGGCTTTTGCCGTCGTCTCGATCTGCTCGGCGGATTCGACCGAACAGGGCCCGGCGCAAATTGCGAGCGTATCGCCTCCGAACGACGCGCCGCTCTGTAGCCGCACAATGGTGCGTTCCGCACGAGCATCGCGCCGCGCGAGCTTCAACTCACGGGATGGGGCTTCATAACGGTCCACGGTGCTGTGCAGCTTCACGACGCCCGCGTTGCGGACCCCCTGACAAAAGTCAGGACTCGCCTACCCGCTTCAATGCCGCAAGCTCTTTCGGCGTCACCGCACGCGTGCGCCCGACACCGAGTTCGCCGAGCGAAATCGGGCCGAATCGTAGCCGCACGAGCGTCTGCACGGGGTGGCCGAGCGCCTCGAACATATCGCGCACCTGACGATTGCGCCCTTCGTGAATCGTAATGTCGACGACGGAATATCCGCTGCGAACGGAGACGACGCGAACCTTCGCGCTCGATGCCTTATAGGTTTTCAGAGCGACGCCGTCATGAAGCGCTTGAACGTCTTCCGGCGTGAGGCGTCCGCCGATCGTCGCGCGATACGTTTTATCGACGCCGTAGCGCGGGTGCAGCAGCTTATTTGCAAGATCGCCATCGTTCGTCATCAATAAGACGCCGGCCGTATCGTAATCGAGCCGCCCGACCGGAACGACGCGCGGCATCTTCTTCGGCAGTAGCTCGACGATCGTGCGACGCCCTTGCGGATCGCGCATCGTCGTCATGACACCCGTTGGTTTGTGCAAGACGAGATACACCGTCTCTTCAACCGGCTTGATCGGCGTGCCGCTGACGTCGACGGCGTCACCCGGCATCACGATCGTCCCAAGTTCGCGAACGACCTTGCCGTTGATTCGCACCTTGCCGTACGCAATCAACTGATCGGCACGGCGCCGCGACGCGAGGCCGGCCTGCGCGATGTATTTGTTCAAACGCACGCCTTCTTCACGCGCCGGTGACGTCGATGCTTTCGGGGAGTTCGCCATTGGCGTTCTTCGTTCGCCGGGACGGCTAATGTTCTTGTACTTTTGCGTAGAGATAGGCGTCGAAGACCTCGCCCCCCTTGATGACCGCACTGCGCATGATCCCCTCGCGCGTAAAGGCGCATTTCTCGAGCACGCGCATCGATGCGACGTTCGGCGCGTACACCGTCGCTTCGAGCCGCACGAAGCCACGGTGATGCATTGCATACTCGGTGAACGCCGCGCAGGCCGCGGTCGCGATGCCGCGTCCCCAGTACGCGCGCGCGAGCCAATATCCGAACTGCGCGCCGACGCGGCGCTCGCCTTCGAGCGGATCCATGCCGATCCCGCCCGCGAGCTCGCGATCAACTTCAATGGCAAAATTGTTCAGCATCGTCGATCCAAGATTAAGCGTTATCCAGTAGCGCGCATCGTCGATCGTATACGGATGAGGAAACCGATCGGCCATGTAGCGCGCGACGTCCTCATTGTTCGCGAGTTCGGCTAGCCGTTCGATGTCAGTCTCACGCCACGGCCGAAGGACGCAAATCCCGGCGTCGAGCGCTAGCGCTTCTTCCATGGGTCGTCGATGAGGGCTCGGATGTTCAGATTTGTTTCCTGGCCGTCGCCGTGGCGAAAGTTGTTACGCATTCTGCGTCGAGGCGAGACCGCGACGATCATGCCCAAGATGACGAACATCACGAAAACCGATGTGACGATAACTAGCATGTAGTTCAACGATCCTTCACAGTTTCCCGATGTTTATTCGCGGGCGCTTCCTAAGCCTTGATAAAGAAAAAAGACGGACAGCTTTGCTGCCCGCCTTTCGTTTGTGCCGGGTTCGGCGTTAGTAGCGGCCGTTGGAGCCGTTTTCTTCGTAGCCTCGGGACATCGAGAGCGCTTCTTTGGTGACCGACTGCAAGAACTCTTCGTTATTGCGGGTCTGCGCCATCTTCTCGAGGATCATCTCGGTGATGTCGCCGGTGTTGAGCGCGGCGCTGACGCGGCGCAGCATCCACACCTTGCGCATCTCTTCGGTCGTGAGCAAGAGCTCTTCGCGACGCGTGCCCGAGCGCTTGATGTCGACGGCCGGGAAGACGCGCGATTCGGCGAGTTTACGGGTCAGGTTGAGTTCCATGTTGCCCGTGCCTTTGAACTCTTCGAAGATCACGTCATCCATCTTCGAGCCGGTCTCGACGAGCGCGGTACCGATGATGGTGAGCGATCCGCCGTTCTCGATCTTACGCGCAGCGCCGAAGAAACGCTTCGGTTTGTGCAGCGATGCAGTATCGAGCCCGCCGGAGAGCGTGCGTCCCGAGGTCGGAACGACTTGGTTGTAGGCACGCGCGAGACGCGTGATCGAGTCGAGAAGAATGACGACGTCTTTGCCGAGTTCCACGAGACGCTTCGCGCGTTCCATTGCGAGTTCGGCGACGGCGGTGTGATTCTCGGGATGCTCGTCGAACGTCGAGGCGACGACTTCGCCGTCGATCGTGCGCTGCATGTCGGTCACTTCTTCCGGACGCTCGTCGACGAGCAGCGCGATGATGTGCGCCTCCGGATGATTGATGGAAATGCCTTGCGCGATGTTCTTGAGAAGCGTCGTCTTACCGGCCTTCGGCGGCGAGACGATCAGCGCGCGCTGCCCTTTACCGATCGGACAGAAGAGGTCGATGACACGCGTCGAGAGCTGCGTGGAGCGATTTTCGAGTTTGTACCGCTCTTCGGGGAAGATCGGTGTGCCTTTTTCGAAGACCGCGCGGCCTCTGATCGCGTCGGGTTCAAAGCCGTTGACTTTGTCGACGCGGATGAGTCCGTAGTACTTTTCGCTCTCTTTGGGACGGCGGACTTGGCCTTCGACCATGTCTCCGCGACGCAATTCGAAGCGCCGGATCTGCGATTGACTGACGTAGATGTCGTCGTTGCCGATGACATAGCCGCCGCGGCGTAAGAATCCGTAGCCTTCCGGCAAGATGTCAAGGATGCCGCTGGCCATTTCGAGGCCGGAGCGTTGTTGCTGCGCGGCGAGGATAGCGGCGACGATTTCATCTTTCTTCATCGTCGTCGTGTTGCCGAGCGCAAGTTCTTGTTGCTGCGCGATCTCGACGAGTTCGGCTTTCTTTTTGCCTTCGAGATCGGCAGCGGTCAACATCGGCGGCCCGGTTTCAGCTGTGGGAAACTGGTCGTTGTGATGTTGATATTGAGGATTGAATCCGTGGCGGCGGCGTGAGCGGCGGCGTCGACCTCCGCCCCCTTGCGGCCGGCCATTTTCGTTTGGGCGATGTTCCGTTTGCAGAGGAGTGTCTCTCTCGTAGAGCCGTGCACAGGACGATTTACCGACGCTATATCATTGGCGAGGCTGCCAACGGGCATCGATCGTTGTGTACGAGGGGATTAAACGTGCTCACTATAGCACGATGGGTGCAAGCCATTCAAGGTGGCGATAGCGTTCGCGGACCGCTGACGAAGGGATTTCCTCGCTCGTAGAACCGCAGGCGCCGATGCGCGGCGCGGGTGATGCCGATGCGGCGGCTGACGCCGATCGCGCCACACGCGCGGGGCGCGCGTGCGAGCCACAAATCAGGATCCGTTAGCAGTTTCCGGCCATCGAGCGAGCGGTCGATGTCGAGCGCCTGGGTCAGCCGCCCGGGACCGCGGCAAAGATCGCGTAATGATTCCGTTCGCCGGCGACGCTCCATCAACTCGACGCCTTCCAGCGGTTCTAACGCACGCACCAAGACCGCGGCGCCTTCACCGCGCGCTTCGCTCGTTACGTTAAAACAGAAATTTGTGCCGTAAATCAAATACACATAAGAATGAAACGGCTCGAGAAACATCGAGGCATTGCGCTGGCGAGGACCGATGTACGCATGCGATGCCGGATCGCCGATCACGTATGCTTCGGTTTCGACGATGCGCCCGGCGGAACGCCCGTCAACGCTATCGCGGACGAGCACCATCCCTACTAACACACGGGCGAGGTCTTCGGTTCCAACGGGCAGTTCGGAGGGATCGGGACGTTCAAGAATCACGCGCGAGTTTTAGGCTGCGTGGTTCAGAGCGACCTCCGCGCGCGCCCGCTGCGCGAGATCCGGATCGTTGCCTAGTTCGAGCGTATAGCCCTTGAAGCGATTGAGCGCACAGCCGAGACGGACGTAGGGCAGCACGATCGGCGACGGCACGTCGCGATGTTCGTTCCGGTCCCGTACTAGCGCTTCGTCGGGGACGAGAAACGCAGCACGGTCGATGTTGCGCTCCGAGAGCAGCGTGGCGACGGCGGCTAGCGCGGCATACGAGATCAGACGAGCAACGACCGTGTCGTCCTGGGCAGCTTGAAGAAGCTGGACGCGGAAGGCGGCTCGCACAAGCCGCTCTCCCGTCCGCGAGCACAGGCGCGCGTAGGCGACTCCGTTTCCTACCTTGTCGGCTGCATAGCCGAGTTGCACCTGAACCATGGCTCGATTGTATCGAACAAGTGTTCGATACGTCAAGCCGTGCGAGGGCTTCTCTTTCCCGCCGGTTCGGGGTCGAGCAGGCTGGCATAGACTTCGATGATCCGGTCGACCTGATGCGTCACGGCGAACCGTGCCGCGACCGACCGCGCCCGCTGGACCGCAGTATCGTTCGGGGCCCCGGGCGTCTCTTGCATGGCTGTTGCGAATGCCGCGACGGTCGGCTGGACGATCCGTCCGGCATTGCCGAGCACCTCGCGATTCGACGGTGCGTCGGCCGAAATGACATAGGCGCCGGCGGCGAGCGCTTCCGCCTGCACGAGGCCCTGCGTCTCGGTCGTGCTCGGAAAGACGAACGCGTCTGCGCTTGCGTAGAGATCGGGCAATTGTTCGCGCGCGACAGCACCCAGAAAACGCGAGCGTTCCGCGATGCCCAGTTGTTCGGCGAGCACCTCGAGCTCTTCGCGAGCCGGACCGTCGCCGGCAATGACGAGCTTGAGTTTCGGATCGCTCGTTTCGGCGAGCGCGCGCAGTACCAATTCGACGTTCTTCTCGCGCGCGAGTCGCGACACGAACAGCAACAACCGGTCGCCAGGCTTTGCGCCAACGCGCGCGCGCAGTGAATCATCGCGCCGTCCGGCGCCAAAACGCTCGACGTCGATTCCGCTCGGAACGATTTCGATTCGTGCTTCGACACCGATGTCGCGAAGATGCGTTGCCATCGCCGGCGTCGGAACGATGACGGCATCGACGAGGTTGCCGAACGTGCGCGTCAACTGCAATGCGGCAAATCGCGTTGCATGCGGTTCGAACGGAACGTAATGGGCGTACGCTTCGAGTTGCGTATGATACGTGTACACGACCGGCATCCCGTATCGGCGTGCATATCGTAATCCCGTCCAACCCGTCACGAACATCGAATGCACGTGAACGATCGACAGACGTTTGATCACGTTGTTGACGTTTCTGCGACTTACGAGCGGTAACGTCAAACGATACGGCGTGTTCGTCGGAAGCGGAAGCGAAGGCATGCGAAACACCGCGCGTTCGTCACCGTCGAATCCCGGCATTTGCGGCGCGAAACAATAGACGCTGTGACCGCGTTCACGCAGTCCTTCAGCGAGCGTGTCGACCGATTCGACCACGCCGTTGACGACCGGGCGATAAACCTCGGTGAAAAATCCGACGCTGAGTTTTGGACTGGGCGAGCGGCTCACGGTACTCCGATTATCTCCTGAGGACCAATGGTCCCAGTTTCGAGGGACTTCAGTGCTATGCAACGACTTCTGGCATATTGTCCGGCCACAATGGGCATGCTATGGTGTCGGAGTTACCCCGGTCGCTCGCCCGTCGAGCGGCCAGCGGACCACCGCCAGCCTGGTGCAATTCGGTCCGCATATGGCGTTTCCACTTGGGATCCGTCAACCAGTAAGTACCCCAACTGTTAGTTCAGCCTTGCGGCTTTCGTTCGTCATTTTTGGTGTGTGACGGGCCTTTGCGGGGGTTGGGACAGGAAAGGAAACCGGGTTGATAGGACGCGGCCCCCTGCGGCTGAGCCACGTGCTCGCTGTCAGCGTCTTAACCGCCGGCTTAGTCACGGCCGGCTTCCTGACCCACCCGTCCCCGGCTTACGCCGGAAGCGGTGAGGTCGTTACCTCTGCTTCGCACGTCGTAACTTTCGATTCGCTCGGCAGCGTATCGCAGCACCCCACGAGCGCGACGACCGTCGGCGCATTTCTCGCGGAACGCGGCATCACGGTCAACGTCAACGACTTCGTGAACCCCTCGGCCGACACGCCGATTAGCGATCGCATGACGATCACGTATCGTCCCGCGGTTCCGGTCACCATTCAAACGGAGAATCAAAAACAGGTCGTTACGACCACCGCAAGCGACGTTGCGAGCGTACTCGCCGAACAAAGTATCGTCGTTTCGAAAGACGACGAAGTGCGCCCCGCGCTCACCGCTGCCGTTCCACAAAACGGCACGATCAAAATTACGCACGTCAAGAAATGGCTGCACTCGGAAAAGCGAGCGATTCCGGCCAAGACCGAACATCGTCTCGATTTTTCACTGGACCCCGGCGCAAGGAAGGTGTTGGCGAAAGGTTCGCCCGGCATACGCTACGTGCTCGTTGCATTCGTCCAACGCGACGGCGGACACATCACCAAGCAGATAATCGAATCACGTATCCTCAGAGCAGCACATCCGCGCATCATCGCCGTAGGAATTGGTGAATACACTGCGTTCCAGCGCTTTGCGTCGCGCGGCATTCAACAGACCTCGCGTCTTGCGGTGAGCGCACTCGACATGGTAGCAACGGCGTACACCGCAGCGTGCGGTGGATGCAGCGGCATGACGGCAATCGGACGACCAGCCGGTCACGGCATCGTCGCCGTGGACCCAAGCGTCATTCCGCTCGGTACGCACTTGTTTATCCCCGGATACGGATTTGCGATCGCCGGTGACACCGGCGGCGCGATCCACGGCAATCGCATCGACCTCGGATTCAATTCCTACAGCGATGCGATGCGTTTCGGCCGTCGCGAGGTAACCGTCTACAAGATCCGGTAGATTTACCGTAAGTGGACGATCTCGAGAAAACACATCCGCGCGCGTTGTTGAGCGCGTGGGGATTGAGGCCGAAAAAGAAGTTCGGACAGAATTTCCTGATGGACAGCGGAGCCGCGCATCGCATTGCGCGGCTCTCTCTCGTTGAGGCGCCGGAACATGCGCGCCTGTTGGAAATCGGCGCCGGTACGGGTGTCCTCACGCAAGCATTGCTCGATGAAGGTGCAGCGGTTACTGCGATTGAGATCGACGGCGAACTCGTGGATATCTTACGTTCGCGCAAAGAATTACAGGACGCCGACATCGTGCACGCGGACGCGATGCAATTCGATTATGCTGCGTATGCCGCGCTCGGCACATGGTATGCAGCCGGCAATCTTCCGTACAACGTTGCTACGCCTTTGATGATCCAGCTCGTCGAAATGGACCGCGGTCCGGACGCGGTGACCGTGATGATCCAAAAAGACGTGGCGGACCGGCTCGCTGCAAAGCCGGGAAGCCCCGCCTATGGAAGCCTCTCGATTGCCGTGCAGTATGCGATGCGCATCGAACGCGCGTTCACGCTCGGTCCGCGCGCATTTTATCCGCCGCCGAACGTCGACTCGACCGTCGTCCGTTTGGTACGGCGCCCCGAGCCGGCGGTGCAGCCGCGCGACCTCGCGGTGTTCAGGAAGGTCGTCCGCGCTGCATTCGCGTACCGCCGCAAAACGCTCGCAAACAGCCTTTCGCTCGCGCTCGGAATCGAACGCGCGCGCATCGCGGAAGCGATTGCCGCCAGTTCGCTTTCCACGGAGTCCCGCGGTGAACAACTCGACCTCAACGATTTCTGCCGGCTGGCCGACGAACTGGCCGGCGAATAGTTTCCGCGGCGGACCGACGGCGCTACTGATCCTTGCGGCAGTCGGCGCTGCAGCCGTCGGCGGCGTGATCGGTGTTGCGTATTTCTTGATCGCGCACCGTCCGCGCACGATGGGACCCCAATTCGTCGTCTCCGCGATCTTCGTCCAGCTGTTGGTTGAAGGCGCGGCCGTCATCGTGATTCTCGTGGGCCTTCCCGCCGTCTCGAAACGATCGCTGCCCGAACTCGGCTTTTACCTTCCGCGACCATGGCAGATCGGCGTCGCGATTCTCGGCGCAATCGCAATGGTCATCGTCGTCGAAGGCGGCGCTTCAATCATCCAAACACTGACGCATACCAAACACGAACAGAGCGTCGTCGAATTGTTCAAACAAGTGATCGGTCAACCCCGCGTCATGTGGCTGTTTGCGGTTTTCGCGATCGTTCTCGCGCCGTTTATGGAAGAAGTTATCTTCCGCATCTTCATCTTCAATCTCGGCTTGCGCTGGGCCGGCTTCTGGGTCGGCGCGATCATCAGCGGACTCTGCTTCGGCGCGGCGCACACCGACCCGTTCGTGCTCGTCCCTCTGGCGCTCGGCGGAATCATTCTGTGCAGCGTTTATTACCGCACGGGCAACGCGTTCTGTTCGATGATCACGCACGGGCTGTTCAATGCGGTGACGGTGTTCGCGCTGATGTTTGCACCACAACTCGCGCAATGAGGAACCTCTCCTAACAGTGCGGCTGGCCGTCGATGCGTGGAATCTCGTCGACGACCGGCGCGGCATGGGGCGATACGTGCGCCGCGTTCTCGTCGATTGGCAGAACGAGCCGGACCTCGACCTCACGCTAATCGTCCGCAAGCCCACGCACGCGGAGGTGTTGAGCGAAGAGTTTCCTTACGCGATCGAGACCGGCGTCCACGGCACATTCGACGCTGTGTGGTTTCCCTGGAATGCGATGCGTTTCGATGTTCCGGGCGCTCGCAGCACCGTGGTCTTTCACGACGTCTTCGCGTTCACCGAACCGCATCGCGATCTTATCGCGCGATGGCGAGAACAAGCGCCGATTCGCCGTGCGATCGAACGTGCAAATGCACGAGCCGTCAATTCCCACTGGTCGGCAACAGAACTGGCGCGCGTCTTTAAACGCGACGCATCGCAATTTACCGTCATTCATCCGGTTCCCGATCCCTTTTGGATGCCGGTCGCCGGGATCCGCATAGCGCCTTACGTGCTCGTCGTCGCCGGACCGGAAGAACGCAAGAACGTTCCGACGCTCGTGCGCGCGTTCGCGCGCGCGTTTCCAAGCGGCGAGTGCGAATTGGTCGTCGTCGGCAACGTTAGCGCGAACGACGGATGGATGCTCGAACGCGGCGGTATCCGCTACCAACGCGTTCGCGCAGATGACGAAACGTTACGCTCGCTGTATAGCGGTGCGCTCGCAGTCGCCGTACCGTCGCTGGCCGAAGGCTACGGAATCATGGCCGTCGAGGCGATGGCGTGCGGCGCTCCGGTCATTGCGAGCAATGCTGCCGCATTGCCGGAGGCGTGTGATAAGGCCGCGATTCTCGTGCCGCCGCTCGACGTCGAGGCATGGACGTTCGCGCTCGAACGTATCGTTCATGATGAAACGCTTCGCGAGACGATGCGCGAGCAGTCACGTGCCCGCGCCGCGCGCATCGACCGCGCAGAACCGGCCCGGCTTATGCTTGGGTTGATTCGACGATCGCTCGGAGCCGTTCGATGAACCGTCGAGGCGAGAACTGTTCGGCGTGGGCGCGCAGTTGCTGCGCGTCGTAACGCGACGCATCGAACGAACGCAAAACCCCAGCGAGCGATTCGGCCGAAGGGTCGTCGAAGAACTCGCCGGTTACGCCCTCGACGATCGTCTCACGCGCGCCGCCGCCGCGATACGCAATCGTCGGCCGGCCGGTTGCCGCCGCCTCGATCGGCACAAGACCTAGATCTTCTTCGCCCGGCAAAATCGCCGCGCGCGCATTTCCGAGCAGCGCATTGACGCGCTCGTCGCTGACGTAGCCGAGGATCGTCGTGGTCGTGCCTTGCGCGCGTTCGCGCAACTCACGCTCGCATGGACCGCTCCCAGCAATCACCAGCGGCACACGCGCGAGCTGCGCCGCGTCGATCGCGACCTCTATGCGTTTATAGGGCAACAATCGCGACGCGATGAGAAAATAATCGCCCTCGCCCGATCCGAGGGTAAACCGGTCGACGTCTGCGGGTGAATGAAGAATATCGGCATCCCGCCCGTAATAGCGCTGAACGCGCTCGGCTACGGTTTGTGAATTGGCGACATACCGCGTGGGCCGTTGCGCAGCAACCAAATCCCAATCGACGAGCCGGTTGACCATCATCTTCGCGAGCGGGTTGCGCGTCATCGCGCCAACGTAGCGTTCGTAGTCGAACAAGAAGCGGCTCACGGTATGAATGAAGCAGATATGCACCGCGTCCGGACGGATATGCACGCCCTTTGCCCACGAACTCGTCGAACTGATAATGACGTCATAGCGCGAGAAATCGAACGCTTCAAACGCGCGCGGATAGAGCGGGGCTAAATACCGAAAGTTACGGTTCGCTCCCGGAATGCGCGCGAGCGCGGACGTGTGCACGCGTTCGCGAGGGACCAGATCGCCGATGACCGCTTCGTCGTAGAGCGCGGTGTAGACAGGAGCGTCGGGCCACGCCGCAACCATGTGCGCGAAGACGCGTTCGGCGCCTCCGCGCTGGTTGAGGTAATCGTGGACGAGCGCGACGCTCAGGGGTTCTGTGCTTGCGCGGCGTTATCGCGCGGCAACACGAGCGCGATCGCCGGGTTGCCGAGATACTGACGCGCTACACGCTGGAGATCGGCCGCGCTGGTATTCGCGATCGCGTTGAGCGTCCGGCTGACGTAATCAGGTGATTGACCGCTTTGGCTGAAGAGCACCGCAAGCCAGGCGCGCGATTCGAGGCTCGTCGACTCGCTGACGAAATCGCCGGCCGCGAGCGCCTTGAAGTCATCGATTGGTCCGTTCAGTTTCGTCGCCGCCAGAATGCTCGCTACCGACAACGCCGTTGCAAATGCGCGGTTCGGATTGCCTATGCTGCCGTTGACGTAGAGCGTGAGGTTCGGATCGGCGCGATCGTACTGATACATTGCCCCAACCGCGCGCGACGTGGCCGTTGACGAGACGACGCCGGGAACTTGCGCGATTTCCGAGAGCGTACGCTGCATGAACGACGAGAGAACGAGCATCGGCCCGTAATCCTTGCTGTCGATCGGCGGTGCCGGATATTGCGCGATCAGCCACGGAGCGGCGATATCGCGGTGCGTCACGTATTGATGCGTGGTGCCTTGCAGCTTCGGCAAGGAGACCGCAACTGCGCTGCTATCGCCCGCCGGAAGCGTTTGTGCGAGGGCATCGAGCGTTCCGGCCGCGAGCGAATCGAGACGGCCGACGCCACTCACGAACGAGCCGCCGCGGCGATAGAACTTCGAATAGAATCCTTGAACGTCGGACGGTCCCATTTGCGCGAGTGCGCCGGGAATGCCGAGCGACGGAAGCGCAGCGTTCGCGGAGGATGCGTCGTTTCCGGCGAGCATGTCCATGCCGACTTGCAGCGCGACTTGCTGATTCATCGCGATCTGCGTCTGCAGTGCACCACGCGCCGATGACACCGTCTTCGGGTCGAATCCGGGCGTAGCGAGCGCGCGATGAAACAGATCGAAAACGGTGGCAGCTTGCGACGGCGTCGATTCAATAGCAAATCGCACGTCACCCGGATCGACGACAAAGTGTACGCCGCCGCCATGCGCGGCGACCGCGTCTTCGAGGGGCACTCCATCGACGAGTGTACGCAGAATGGTTTGCGCGGTGAGCGCGGCGAGGCCGTTTTGCGACATCGTCTGACGGTTGAGCCCGGCGCGAACGACAAACGTCACGTGCGCGAGCGGAGCAGCATTGTCTTGCTGCTGAATTACGGTCGTGCCGCCGCTGTTGCTGACGGTCGGAGTCGCGGCTAACGCGACCGACGGAAGCGCGAACGCACAGAGCAGCGCGAGCGCAGCGACGCGGAATTTCACGATGCGGACTCCTTCGAAGCGGGCGACGCCGTCAAATCGATGATGACGGGGTGCGCCAAATATTGTTTCGCGATCGACGCGACATACGCCGGATCGAGATCCTTCGCGCGCTGCCAATAACTGCTGCTCGGATCGCTCGGCGCATACGACGCGTTGCCTTCCGCGGCGTACCAGCCGAGATTGTCCGCTTGTTCGATGGGAAGCTGCGTATCAACGGCAAGATGATAGATGAATGCGGAGCGAGCCGCGTCAAACGTTTTCTGATCGAGCGGCGTTGAGAGTGCCGAAACGGCGTTGAGCACGGTCTGTTTGAGCTCGGCAGGCTTATCGCCGCCGATCGTCACGAGCATCACGCCCGGATCGTGCAACGTAATGAACTGTCCGCTGACGTAATTCGAACTTTGCGTGCCGATCGACTTTACAACCGTACCGGTCTCGTCGCGAAACAGATAGTCGGCGATGAAATCCAGCGCGGTAGCCGCGCGCTCTTCGCTGATGGCCGGACCCTTCCACGCGATTCCGACGCCGGCCACATTACCGGTAATGCTCGTATTCGCGGGCGCACCGGAAACCGGCGATTGGATCGGCGCATCGGCTGAGCCGGGCGAACCCGCGGTTATGGCCTCGATCCACGACGGGTCGACATTGCCGGCTAGCGACATCGTTGCGTTTGACGACCGGAACGCGCGTTTCGCGAACGTCTTCACGTCGCCGACCGAAATCTTCTTGATCTCGTCGAAGTTGTCGGGAAGCGGTGAAAAGTGATTTGGACCGGATGAGAAAATCTGCGCGAAGAGCGCGTCATGGAGCAGATCGTCGGACGAGTATCGCCGGGCAGCGAATAGCACCGCCGCGTCTTTTTTCGCGGTATTCACCGACGTCTCGTCGATCGACGGCGAAAAATAAGCAGCGCTCATCGCGGCAATGACTCGGCGCGCGGCGTTCGAGGGCACAACCGCGCTGACTCCAATGATGTCGGGGTAGACGTTGATCGCCAAACGGCCGCCGACGCTACGCACCAACCCGAAGAGTGACTTGCCGCTTTCGAGCGTCGAGGTTGCGGCCGCCGTCGCCGCAATCCGTCCGATACCGGGCCACGCATTGTCGTAGCCCGCGCCCGGCGCGCGGAACCACACGTCGATCGCCGCGGCCGGAACCGTCTGATCGCGGTACAGCACGTAATTGCCGCCGTGCGGAAGCGTTCCGCTCGCGGGAACGTCTGCCGCCCAAACGCCGAGCGGCGCTAGCCCAATTGCTAGCGCCGCCAGGGCGATCAGTACTCGTTGTTTCATGCCGGTTCCGGACGAATTGTTGGGGGCAGACGCGAGGGTTTCTCGCGCTGCGGTTCCTCCGCGGGCTTGTCGACCGCGGGCGGCGTAGCCGAGACGCCCGTTCCGCCGGAGTTTTTGTCGTACGGCTTGCCGTCGAGAATCGCGCGCACTTCTTCCGCGTCGACCGTTTCATACTCGAGCAGCGATGCCACCATACGTTCGACCTTATCCCAATTTCCGTCGAGAATCTTGCGGCCTTTCTGGTAGCACGTTTCAATGATGCGGCGCACCTCGCCATCGATCTTGCTCGCGACTTCTTCGGAATAGTTGCGCTCTTCACCGAGATCGCGTCCGAGGAAGACTTGGTGGTTTCCGCGTCCGAACTGAATGGGTCCGAGATCGCTCATACCGTATTGCGTCACCATGCGGCGCGCAAGTTCGGTCGCTTTCTGGAAGTCGTTGCTCGCACCGGTTGTCACGTCGCCGAACTGAATCTCTTCGGCGAGACGTCCCCCGAGCGCCATCGTAATCTGCGCGAGCAGTTCTTCTTTGGTGACGCTGTGACGATCGTCTTCCGGCAGCGACCACGTCAAACCGAGCGCCATACCGCGCGGGATGATCGTGACTTTGTGGACCGGATCCGCTTTATCGAGCAAGCCGCCGAGGATCGCGTGGCCCGACTCGTGGTAGGCGGTGTTCTCTTTTTCTTTCTTGGACATGACCGTCGACTTGCGCTCGGGCCCGACCATCACGCGGTCGATCGCCTCGTCGCAATCCTGCATCTCGATGATGTTCTTGTTCTTACGCGCCGCGAGGAGCGCCGCTTCGTTCAAGAGATTTTCGAGATCGGCACCGGAGAAGCCCGGCGTCCGTTTCGCAAGCGTTTCGAGGGAGACTTCCTTCGAAAGCGGTTTGTTGCGCGCGTGCACTTCGAGGATCTTCTGACGGCCGCGGAAATCAGCGCGGTCGACGACGATCTGCCGGTCGAAGCGGCCCGGACGCAGCAGCGCCGGATCGAGAACGTCGGGGCGGTTCGTCGCCGCGATCAAGATCACGCCGGTGTTCTGATCGAAGCCGTCCATCTCGACGAGTAATTGGTTGAGCGTCTGTTCGCGCTCGTCGTGTCCGCCGCCGAGGCCGGCGCCGCGTTGGCGGCCGACCGCGTCGATTTCGTCGATGAAGACGATACAGGGCGCGGACTTCTTCGCTTGATCGAAGAGGTCGCGCACGCGCGACGCGCCGACGCCGACGAACATTTCGACGAAGTCGGAACCGGAGATCGAGAAGAACGGCACGCCGGCTTCGCCTGCAATGGCGCGCGCGAGCAGCGTCTTACCGGATCCCGGCGGTCCGAGGAGCAGGACGCCTTTCGGAATGCGCGCGCCCAGCGCCTGATATTTCTTGGGATATTTGAGGAAGTCGACGATCTCGCCGAGCTCCTCCTTCGCCTCGTCGACACCCGCAACGTCGGCGAATGTCACCTTTGGACGATTCTCCGACATCATCTTCGCGCGGGAGCGTCCGAACGAAAGCGCTTGACTTCCGCCGCTTTGCGCCTGACGAAGAATGAAGAACAGGAAGAGCGCCATCAACAGCAGCGGCGCGAGCGTCACGAGACTCGAAAGCAGTCCGCTGTTGCTCTGTTGTTGGAAGTTCACTTGTCCGCTTTTAACGTGCGCTTGCACGTCTTTCACGAACTCGTGATCGGTGTTCGGCAGCGAGACGGTATATTTTGAACCGTCCGCAAGCGAGCCGGACGCCTGTTGGCCGACCGCGTTGAAGGACTCGACCTGATACGATTCCAGCTTCTGATAAAACTTACCGTAGGGGAGATTCGTCGCCCCTTCGCCCGGCTGCACCATGCGCTCGACGATCACAAAAACTGCGACGACGGCGAGCACGATCAGAAGAATGGACCGGAGATGTTTACTCACTAGTTAAAAAGCCTTTGATGTGTAGATCGCGGGTTCACGCGACATATTAGACTCTACCCTTCCTTAAAGGCGGCTGGACGGAGCTGTGCCAGGTAGGGCAGGTTCCGGAACAGTTCCTGGTAGTCCAAACCGTAACCTACGACGAACGCGTCAGGACATTGTAGGCCGACATAGTCGACCGGCACCTCGACGCGCCGATGGTACGGCTTATCGAAGAGGACGCACGCTCGCAAGCTTGCCGGCCTCCGCTCTTCGAGTAACGACCGGAGGTACTGCAACGTGAGGCCGTTATCTACGATATCCTCGACGATGACCACATTTCGGCCGGTGATGGGCTCGCTGACATCCTTCAGCATGCGAACCTCGCCCGAGGATCGGGTCGAGTTTCCATAACTGGAGACGCACATGTAGTCCACAATGATCTCACTCGGGCCGTCGGGGATTGCGCCGAGCGCACGCGCGAGGTCCGTAACGACGTAGAGCGCTCCTTTTAACACCCCAACCAAGGTCAACGGTTGCCCACGATGGTCCTCGGCGATCACTTTCGCGAGGCGCCGGATCGCTTGGGCGATATCCCCAGCCGCGAAGAGCGTCCGCTCGATTGCTGCGTCGTATGACTCCATGGAATTCACTCTTGCTTCCTTACCTGGATGTCGCCGGCCGCGATAACTAATTCGATACCGGCTTTCATGTGGAACCGGCCCGAGCGGCCGCGTTCCAACGCGCGAACTGCCGCTTCCACGTGCTCGAAGTCGACATCGCGTAAGGCTTCTTCCGCATCCAAGGCGCTCCGGACGCGCCGGCGCAATGCCGCGCGATCCGTCTGCTCGACCTCTTCACCGACGAGTTCGGCGCTGCGAGCAACCGCCGCGTCGAGCCCCGGAAAGAGCGGCCGCAGCGCATCGAGCGCCTGGCGCACGGCGTTGCGGCGAAGGCCGAGATCAGCGTTCGTCGGGTCCACGGCGTAGGGCAGTGCATGAACGTGGCAATAGTGACGCAAGTCGTCCGCGCCGATTCGCAAAAGCGGCCGCGCGACATCGATGCCCGATGCAAGCTCACGGCGGGGGCGCATGCCGGCCATGCCTTGCGGACCGGTGCCCCGCAAGAGCGCGAGCATCACCGTCTCACTTTGATCTTCTTGATGATGCGCGGTGGCAATGACGTTCGCATGGACGTCGCGTGCAATCGCGGTGAATGCATCGTATCGTGCGGTGCGAAGCGACGCTTCGTCGCGACGCTCGCCGTGGAGTTGCACGACGCGCACGGGAATGCCGAACGTAGCTCCGGTGCGCAGCACGACACATTCATCTTGCCACGCTGATTCGCGCGTCCCGTGATTGACGTACGCGAGCGTTAACTCCAGCTCCATCGACGCGCAAATAGTACCGAGCACCGCAGCCAGCGCAACGGAATCAGCCCCGCCGCTGCACGCAGCGACGACCCGATCGCCCTTGCGAATCACACCATCGCGCTCGATGTTCTGCTCGATGGCCGCTTCCGGTTTAGCCCCGCGCATACTTCCCCAATGTCATACACTAACGAGCATGGCGTTGGAGTTCGCGCTCGGCGTCGCGTTTGGCGATGTCTTCGCGTTTGTCCCACATCTTTTTGCCGCGTGCGAGTCCGAGCTGGACCTTCACTTTGCCGCGTGTGAAGTACATGCGCAACGGAACGATTGTTAGACCCTTCTCTTTTACGCGCGACTGGAGATCGTCGATCTGCTCTTTGTGCAGCAACAATTTCCGCGGACGGTTGGGATCGACGTTTGAAAAGCTGCCCTGTTTGTACGGCGGCACATGCATGCCGAGCAGCCACGCTTCGCCGTCGCGAAAGCGCGCGTACGCTTCATTCAAACTCACGCCACCCTGACGAATCGATTTCACTTCCGTTCCGGTCAACGCGAGCCCGGCTTCGAGCGAATCCAGGATGTGATACTCATGACGCACCCGCCGGTTATCGATCGTCGGAGCGTTATGTTTCTTCGCTTCGTCAGCAGCCTTCGAGCGCTGCTGCTTCATCTTTGCCATGGCGCTCCGGCCTAGCCTCCGCGCGTCCCACGCTTTGCGCGGGGGCCCCAAACGATGGCGCGCGATACATCTTGGAAAGCGTGACTGGCCCCTAGAGCGCGCCTAAAACGCTGTTGTGTCGTTGCCATCTTGCTATCAGGACTTCGTCGAGTTTGAGTTTGGATTTCTTCTGTCTTCAACGGCTTCTAATGGGCCCATTGAGACGAACTTACCCTCGCCGTCTAGGAGTACGGTGCCGGAATCGTCGCGGACGGCGGCTTCCATGCCCAGGACGTTGCGGCGTTGCCATGCGACGCGACCGGTAATCGTCAGTTCTTTGCCGAGCGGGACCGGTTTGCGAAAGCGGACGTTCATGCTTGCAGTAACACCGCGATAGCCGGCGTGACCGGCTGCGTGCGCCATAGCTTCGTCGAGCAGCGACATAGCGATGCCGCCGTGCGCGATATCCCGCCAGCCTTGAAATTCCGGCGCAAGCGTGATGCGCGCCCGCACGCCTTCGTTATCGGAAGCGAAGTGCAGGTGCAAGCCGATTGGATTCTCGGGACCGCATGCGAAGCAGTGTCCGTCGTCGACCGGCACGCTCACCGTCCCGACTCCAAGCGCGTCGCAAGATAATCAGGGAGATGCGCGTGATGGATCTTTTCTTGCACTTCCGCAATCGGATACGGGTAACGAATCCATTCGACGCGCCGCGACGCACCGTCGTAGATCACGAACGAGGCTTCGGGATTCAGATCGCGCGGCTGCCCCACGCTGCCGACGTCGACGATATAGCGGCGTCCCTCTTCCAGTTGCAGTTCGCCGCCGTGCTGCATGTGTTTGTGACCGATGCTGCCGTCCGGCTCTTGCACCCAATACTCCGCGATATGCGTGTGTCCGACGAATACCAGCGGCGCATCGGTGTTGGCGAAGGCCCGCGCGGCCGTGCGTTTGTCCAGAATATACTCGAAGTAGTTTACCGGTGCACCGTGTACGAGCAAAAACTCGGGAAAGCGCAATTCGTACGAGAGTCCGTTCAGCCACGCGCGGCTTTCGTCGCTCAGCACACTTTGCGTCCATGCGATCGCCGCGCGGGCAGCGTCGTTAAAGTACTCCACACCGAAATTTTCGAGCGCGGCCAGATCGTGATTGCCCAGCACGGCGTTTTTGGCGCGCGCATGAATCATCCGCACGCACTCGTTCGGATTCGGACCGTATCCGACGATGTCTCCCAGACAGAGCACGGTATCTTCGTCGCCGATCAGCGCGAGCGCGCGCTCGAGCGACTCGATGTTTCCATGGATGTCCGAGACGATCGCGTATCTCACGCGGGGACCTCGTCGAGCACCGCTCTGAACGCTGACTCGAATGCGTCACGCATCGGCTTCGTTCCGGCGCTCACGCGCACGAAACGGTCCAGCGGCGGCAGACCGGGTTTGCGAATCCACACGCCGCGCACGAGCAATTCGTTCATCACGCGCGTCGCGCGATCGGCCGTTCCCACGTCGATACAGACGAAATTCGTGAACGATTCGATCGATGCAAGTCCCAATTCGGCCGCCAAGCGGTAGTAATCCGCGCGCGCGGCCGCGACTTCGTCCACGACATACTGCCGAAACGGTTCGTCACGGAGGGACGCAAGCGCGCCGATCTGCGCGTTGCGGTTCACGCCGTAATGCAGCCGAATCTTCTGCAACGTCCCGATATTCGTCTGGCTTGCGATCGCGTAGCCGATACGCGCGCCCGCCATGCCGTACGCCTTCGAAAACGTACGCGTGCGAATGAGACGGTCTTCGATGTGCGGCGGCAACAGATCGCTTTCCTCGACGAAATCCGCATAGGCTTCGTCGAGCAGAAAGACCGCGTCGCGCGGAAGCGCATCAAAGAACGCGATCATCTCGTCTTTGCGAATGAATGTTCCGCTCGGATTGTCGGGATTGGCGAGATAAACGACGGACGGTCTCTCACGGTGCGCAACCTCGACCAAGTCGTCAAGATCCGGCCTTCCGTCATCGCGATAGTTTCCATAGACAAGCCGGCCGCCGTACCCCGTGACGTGATAGTTGAAGGTCGGGTACGACCCTCGCGTCGTCAGCGCCGCACCGCCGGGCGCGACGAACGCGCGCACGACCAGACCCATCAAATCGTCGATGCCCGAGCCGACAACGAGTTCGTCAACCCGGCAGCCGTGTTTTGCAGAGAGGGCGGCGCGCAGTTCGTAGGACTCGGGATCGCCGTACCACGCGATGCGCGGCAACTCGGCAGCCATCGCGTCGACGGCTCGCGGCGACGGCCCGAACGCGCTTTCGTTCGCACCGAGACGTACGAGCTCGGTGCGGCCGCCTTCGCGCATCAGCTGCTCGGGCCCGATAAACGGCGTCATCGCGGGAATCGCCTCAATGGCTGGCGCGGGACGGATCACTGCTGACTCTTACCTCCGTGTTAGATAAATCGCGTAACCGCGACGCGAGTTCCCTCAGAATACGCCTCGACGTCCTCCGGCAAAACAATATATCCGTCCGAACGGGCGATAATGCTCACTGTCGAGGAGCGCAAGGGGAGGGGATGCGCCACCCAGTCGCCGCCTTCATTCTTTAGTGACACCGGAACGTACCAGGTCCAGCCAAGCCGGCTCGACACCCGTGCCTCGAGTCGCGCAACGACGGTCGGCGCGATATATTGCGCGCCGGTCATAGCATCGACGACAGGCCGAACGACCGCCTGTAAAATGAGGACGGCCGATGTCGGATTCCCGGGCAACCCAATCACCGGCTTCGTGCCGATAGCCGCGAACACGGTTGGCTTGCCGGGCTTAACGCGCAGCCCGTGCACGACTACTCCCGGTTCGCCGAGCGATGCAATTGCCGACGGAGTGCGATCGCGTTCGCCGACCGACGATCCCCCGGTCAGCATCGCCGCATCTGCTTGCATCAGCGCATCTTGCAGCGCGCGCTCGAGCGCGCCTCGTTCATCGGAAACGCACGGCATGTGAACGGCGTCGGCACCGAGCGCGCGTAACGTTGCCGCGATTGCAAATCGATTTGAGTCGCGCACCTGCCCTGGTTCGGGAATTGCGTCGGGTGCAACGAGTTCGTCGCCGCTCGAAAGTACAGCGATGCGCGGTCGTTTGTATACCGGAACATTGACAATGCCGAGCGTTGCAAGTAGTCCCGCGTGCGGTGCGGTAATGCGCGTACCGGCGTCGAGGACGTGTTCGCCCGCGCGCATATCGCAACCACGTTCGTTGACGTTATCGCCGGGCACCGCTCCCTGCGATATGCCGACGAACGTGCCGTCGAGCATCGTATCTTCAACGGGAACAACCGCGTCCGCGCCGTCCGGGACAACGCCGCCGGTCGCTATGCGCAGTGCGGTGCCGGATGCGAGCGCATCCGGCCATTGCGTTCCCATGCGTAGATCACCGACGATTTGCAAGCGTCCGGGCGTCTCGGCGGCTCGCACCGCGAACCCGTCCATCGCCGAACGAGGTGCACTCGGATAGTCGGAATCGGCATCGATAACTTCCGCCAAAATACGCCCGTACGCGTCGTCCAACGGCACGCGTTCCGTGCCCGCCGGCGAGAGCGAGATGCGCGCGAGAAATGTCGCAATCGCCTCGGCAGGCGACAAAAGATTTTCGGCGTGAAAGACGAAGCCGCGCTGTTCCATGCTCGATATCGCTTTACTACGACGCGATCCCGATCGCGTTCGGCGTTCGGCACAGCGTCGCGGGAATGATGCGTCGTTCGTCGATGAGATTCTGCGTTTGGACGAGGAGTACCGCTCCGCGCTTGCCGCCGTCGAGATGACGAAAGCCGAGAAGAACCGCTTGTCCGCCGAGATCGGGAAAGCGGCGGATAAAGCGGCCGCGGCACGGGAACTCAAGCCCAAACTCGATGAGCTCTCGCAGCGGATCGCGCAGGACGAAGAGCGCGCGAAAGCGCTCGCGCCCGACAACGCCGATTCGCCCCTACGCTCACTGCTCGAAAACACGCCGAACGTTCTCGACGATTCCGTTCCGGACGGTTCGGGCGAAGACGACAATGTGTGCGTGCGTTCGTGGGGAACGCCGCGCGACTTTGCGTTCGCGCCGAAGCCGCATTGGGAGCTCGGCGAAGCGCTCGACATTCTCGATTTCGAACGCGCGGCGAAACTTTCGGGCAGCCGCTTCGCGGTGTTGAAAGGCAAAGGGGCGCGGCTCTCGCGCGCGCTCGTCCAATATTTCTTGGATCGCGCGGACGAACGCGGCTATTTGGAAGTGATTCCGCCGCTACTGGTATCGCGCCGCACGATGTGGAGCACGGGTCAGCTTTCGAAGTTTGCCGACGCCATGTTCATGGATCCTGACGCCGATCTCTTCATGATTCCGACGGCGGAAGTTCCCCTTACCGCACTCCACGGCGATGAGATCCTCGACGTCGAGACGTTGCCGCGCAAGATGACCGCGTACACGCCGTGCTTTCGCAAAGAAGCGGGCGCCGCCGGAAAAGACACGCGCGGACTCATTCGTCAACATCAGTTCGAGAAAGTTGAACTCGTGTGGCTCTCGCTGCCGGAGCAGTCGTTCGACGCGCTCGAGCGATTGACCAAAGACGCGGGTTCGCTGCTCGAGGAACTTGGGCTTCCGCATCGTGTTATGGCGCTCTGCGCCGGCGATACCTCGTTCAATGCCGCCAAAACGTACGACACCGAAGTGTGGCTGCCGAGCTCAAAGAGCTATCGCGAGATCAGCTCGTGCTCGAACTGCACCGATTTCCAAGCGCGCCGCGCCTCGATTCGTTTCCGTCGCGATACGAAAGCAAAACCGGAACTCGTGCATACGTTGAACGGATCGGGACTCGCCGTTGGCCGCACGCTGCTCGCCCTCATGGAGAATTATCAGCAAGCCGATGGGTCGATCGAGGTACCCGAGGTGTTACGGCGCTATACCGGCTTCGAGCGTATTAGCTAGCGCGTCGACGGCGGCGGACCTCTCGGGAATCTTCGCGCCCGCCGGAAAGTAGGCTTCCACGCGCACGCGAGTCACCGGCGGCGATTCGCTTTCGAAGCTCACGCGCACGCGCTCGTTATTCACGAGTCCGAACCCCGCTTCGATGTAGCGACCCTTGCGATCGTCAATGTAGACGTTCGCGCCGAGCGTCACTTCGATCGCTTCCAGCACGCGGTCGTACGCCGTGTCGTAATCGATCGGAAGCTCAACGACACGGTGCGGACGCAGTCCAATGCGTGCGCTCGTCTCCGGTTTCAGCCATTTCAGGAAAAAACTCATCGTAGAACCGACCACACCGCAACGATGCCGAGTGCGGCCATTGCGGCGAGTCCTGCGACGGGAATTGCGCTTTCCCTGCGCCGCGAGATCGCCGCAGCCCAAGCGCCCTTGAGCACGTTGTTCGAGGACGCGGCAACCAAAATGGCGGCCGCTGCGCCGGAGACGGCCAGCGCATGCGACTGCGCGATGCCGAGCACGAACGGGTCGACGTCGGTGAATCCGACGACGGCTGCCAGTTCAAGCAAACCGGCCGTGCCGAGATGCGCCGCAGCCCACGTCGAGAGCTGCGAAAAGATAATCATCAACACTGCGAACACGATCGCGGTGCCGATCGCGAGCGGATTTGTCGGCAGATCGGGCTCTACGCGCGAGGGCGGCATGATGCGCCACAGCAGTGCCGCGACACCGGCGGCGAGTACGGCGAGAATCACCAGCGGCACGGCCAGCACGCGCGCGAGCGCCGCGTTGAAGATCGCCGTGATTACGAGCAAACGCACGTACATGACCGCGGTCGCAACGATCGTTCCGCTGGTGAGTTCACGACCGTAGCCGCAGTCACGCGCACTGCGCGCAAAAACGACTGTCGTTGCCGTGGATGAATACATGCCGCCGAGTACGGCACTGACGATCGTTCCGCGTTGGTGATAGACGTATCGATCGAGCAGATAACTAATGTAGGAAATCGTCGAGACGGCGACCACGGCGAGCCAAACTTTGAACGGCGTAATCGTCGTAAACGGAATCGCCGGCGCGCGATAAAGCAACGGGAGCGCGACGCCGACGATGAGCAGAAATTGCCCGAGCGTGAGCACTTCTTCGATCGGCACGCGCTCGGTGAGGGCGTGCAGGCGCGTGCGGCTTCCCATAAGCAGCACCGATGCAACGGCCAGCGCAATCGTGAACCACATCGGCTGCGTCATCGCGACCGCACCGAGCGCATACGCGAGCAGCGTACAGATGGGCACCATAAGGTAACCGTGCCCGCGCCCGTTGGCGGCGAGGAGACTGCGCACGAGTCCCGCCACCCACGCGCCGACGACGAACAACCCCGCAATGAACGCGGCCGCGTAGTGAGGCTCGATGAGGTAGAGTGCCGCGCCCGCGAAGCTCAGAAGCGGAAATACGCGCACGCCGCCGGGGCTGTGCTCGAGCTCTTTCCCGTAGAATTGCTCGAACGCAAAGCCGAAAAACAACGCCGTCGCAAGGAGGACGATGTATTGCATTGCCTCCTCCTTCGTGTTAGACTGCTCGCTAACATGTTCAGACAGCCCGCAACCGTTTCGTATTATTACGGCCGCTTCGAAGAAGTCGGCTACAGGTTGCCGTTGTCTTAGCGAATCTTCGTCCGCTAGAACACACGCCGCCTCGCCGACAGCGAGGCGGCGTTTTTTATTGCTCTCGCCCGCCATCCTAGGAGACCCATCATGTTAGCCAAGGCCCCGGTGTCCGCGCTCGACGCGTTTCGAGCCGACGTCGACAGCGCAATCGGTACGCATCCCATCATGCGCCGCAATTCATACGCCGAGTGGTTCGCGACCGGTATTGCGAGCGATGACGAACTCCGCCGTTTCACCGTGCAATTCTCGGTCTTCAGCCATCTCTTCATCGAAGCGCAATTGCGGAAGTGCATCAACGCGCGCGACATCGAGGGCTACCGCGCCGGCAAGGAGATTCTGCTCAACGAACTCGGCGTGTCGTTTTCGCCATCGGGCTCGATCGACGGCGGCACGTTCCGGTTTCGCGCCGGCCACTTCGAGTGGCTTGCACAGTTCGCCGAGTCCATCGGCCTCTCGTGGAATCAGATCGGCAAACGCGAACACGGTTCGCGGGAGACGCTCGCGTTTTGCGATGCGCTCATGGAGTGGTACGGCTCGCACGATGAGTCGACGGCGGCGGGCGCCTCGTACGCGATCGAACATTGGGCAGCAGCCGGATTTTGGAAACAGCTGATTCTGGGACTTCGCATCATCAAAACAGAGCGCCGACCCAATATACCGCTCGGCTTCTGGACGTGGCACGACGCGCTCGAAGATCAACACGCCGCGCACACCGACGACGAACTCTCCGCCGCATTCGCAAAGCCGGACTTCTCACCGGAACGTTTTATCGGCGCGGGCGAAGCGATGCTGGATTCGGTTGAAACGTTTTGGTCGGGTCTTCCCAGATCTCGCGGACGGTAGTGCTACGGGGCACGGCTTCGACGTCGCGATAGGTGGCGCCGGCGAAGTCCATTGACGGGTTGGTGACGCCAAACCAGAAGTGCTCGTTTTTGAAATGATGCCAGAGATGGTACTTCTTCATGTGTTTCCCGAACGGCGTTACCGGCGTGAACGGCACGTGCGCAATGTAGTGCACCCACTCGTAGAATAGAAGCGCGCAGATCGTTCCGAAGACGAGCGATACGGCAACTGCAATGCTTCGCGTTATCGAGAGATAGATCCCAAAGTAGAGCAGCGCGACTGGAACGACGAACCAGACCGGCAGAAACAAGAGGTCGAGTTTCGGCGGATCGATGTGATGATCGTAGTGGAGGCGATGTTGAAGCTTGCGGACCCAGCCACTAGGCGACGGTTTTGCGTGAAAGAGAAACCGGTGCGTCGTGTATTCCGAGCTAAAGAAAATCAGCGCACCGATGAGTGCGCCGATCCATGAGAAGTGAAAGACTCCGACTGCAAACGCAACCGCTCCGGCCGCGATTGCGGCGACGAGCACGGTATTTGCTCCGTGCCGCAAAAACGCCGCAATCACGACTGACGTATCAGATCGATCAATCCCTGACGATCGAGATAGCGCACGTGTCCGCGCTCGCGCTTGAGCAGGTTCTTCGATTCGAGATCCGCGATCGCACGTGCCGCAACTTCTTTCACCGTTCCGGCGGCCGCCGCAATCTGCGCCTGCGTCATGTTCGGAAGCGGGGGCATCGCGGCGCTCAAGCCCTTCTCCGGCATTGCGTACGGCAACAGCACCTGTGCGATGCGCGCGATGATCGGCATCGTGTTTTGATTGACGAGCACCTCGGCAAGATCGCGAGCGCGCTGCGCGGCAACGCGACCGAGCGCGCCGTAGAGCTTCGGCGATTCTTCGGCGATCTGCAGCACGGCGTCGTTCGGCACGCGTAGATATCGCGCGGCCTTTGAAAGCACGATGATGCGCCCGATCGTAGGTGCGCCGTCGAAGAGTTCGAGTTCGCCGAAGACTTCGTACGGGAAGATTTCATGAAAGATGCGCTGACGCGTGGAACCGTTGCGGCTCGCTAGCGCGAAGACGCCTTCGAACGCGATGCCGATGAACGGCCAGTCGCTGTTTTCGATCACGACCGTTTGTCCGCGGCGCGCTGTATGTAACGTTGCAACGGACGCGAGCTTGCTGCGCGAGACGTCATCGAGTTGTGAAAAGACGCGCGAGCGCTTGAGAACGCCCATGGGCGACGGCGCATCGATTTCGATCGCGGCGCGCGTCATCGAAACGTGCCATTCGCGATCGCCGATGCGGCGAGGATCCAGAATCAGTTCGTGCTTTCTCGATTGTTCGATGCGCGTGCCTAAACCACGCGGTTCGTTTTCGGTGATGAACAGTACGCTTTGCCCTGGAGACAAGCGGTCGAACACCTCGAGGACACGTATCGGTCGCTCCCACACGGGCAGTCCGCGTAGATCGAGTCGTTCCACGTCCTGCATAATGATCTCGGTTCTCGTATCTATTAACAACTTACTGCCGCCCTTTCTTTGCATGTTCGGTCGCCGGGGCAGCCGGTGCCGGGTTTTTTAAATTCTGCCACGCGCGTTCGGCTTTCGGCGGCAGTTTGTCCATGTGTTTCAAGAATAACGCGAGCGTCCATATTTGATTTTCGGAGAGCGCTGCACCGAATGAGGGCATGCCTGTCATCCGAATACCGTGATAAATCTTCCAATATGTGACGCCGTCGGGATCGTCTTCGACACCGTCCTTGCCGAGTTGCGGTGCGTTCTGATACAGACCGGCCGCAATCACGCTTGCACGATGATCGGCGACGCCGTGGCACACCGAACAGTTTTCGCCGTAGAGTTTGATGCCTTGAAGCAGATTCGGAACCGTCGTCGGCAACGGATTCGGGCTCGTCGGCGCATCGCGACGCAACGTTGCGTGCAGTGACGAGCGTGCCGCCCAGGTCTCGAGATCGCCGGGCCGAGCATCGGCATTCGCGGGAATCAGCAGTCCCTGCGTGACACCGACGTACGCGACGATAAGGCCGAGAACGACGATGACCACGATGCCGAGAATAAAGCCCTTAAGCAAGCGAGCCCCCATGAAAAAGAGTTTCGGCTGAGCGGTTTTTAGTTGCCGGAAAAGCAACTTCCCCCCGTATGGAAACACCGACGAAAGCGCAATTCCCCGACGAACAATCGGAAGACGGACGCTTTGTCCGGCAACAGGACCGTTTCCGCAGTTGGGTGAGCGCCGACGGCAGCTCGGGGTTCCCGGCCGTTGCAGGCCGCTATCAGCTCTACGTCTCCTTGGCATGTCCCTGGGCACATCGCACGATCATCGCTCGCAAGCTCAAGCGACTCGAATCGGCGATTCCGATGATGATCGTCGATCCGATTCGCGACGATCGCGGCTGGCGGTACGGTACACATTTCTTGAGTGAACTTTATCTGGCGAGCGATCCACGCTATCGCGGACGTGTAACGGTTCCCGTGCTCTGGGATATGGAGACGAAGCGCATCGTCAGCAATTCGGACGACGACATCATGCGCATGTTCGAAGCCGAATTCAACGCAATCGGCGACCCGCTCCCGGATCTGTATCCGTACGGTTTACGAACCGAAATCGACGCCCTGAATGCCGTGATCTACGAAACGGTCAACGACGGCGTCTATCGTGCCGGCTTTGCCACGGCTCAGGATGTCTACGAAGACGCCGCCTACCGCGTCTTTGCGACGCTCGATGAACTCGAGCAACGTCTTTCGACGCGACGGTATCTCTTCGGCCCGCGTCCAGTCGAGACCGACTGGCGCTTGTTCGTCACGCTGATCCGCTTCGATCCCGTGTATTACGGCCATTTCAAGTGCAATCTTCGCCGTATCGTCGATTATCCGAATCTTTACGGATACTTACGCGACCTCTATCAAATTCCCGGCGTGGCGCAAACGGTCGATTTCGATCACATCAAGCGCCACTATTACATGACGCACGACGACATCAACCCGACGCGGATCGTTCCGATCGGCCCGTTGCAATATTTGCAATCGGCGCACGGAAGAGAAGGGCTCTCAGCCGAGAGCTGAGAGCCGGAAGGTTCCTCACGTTCGGCTTCTGCCGTTAGGGTTTCGGGGGACGCGACGTCGCGCCGACTGCATTCGTGCGGTGACGGCGGTTAGAAGCTGCAACGTTCGGACGGTTGAATTTCTGTAGCCAATTCGAACCATTCGGATTGTCATGCAGCGTATTCGTCATCGTGCTCTGACCCGAGGTCATCGGCATCGACGTGCTGTTCATATTGCGCGAATTCGTGGTCGGGGTCGTCGTGCTGGAAGACGGTGCCGTGGTTGTCGTGCCGGAAGACGGCGCCGTCGTTGTGGGTTGACCGTTCGGTGCATGTTGGTATCCGCCGGTGCTCGTGCTCCCCGGGGCCGATGTCGTGCCGCCCGACGGACAGTCCGGATTATTGGCCGCTGCGGTTCCGGCGCTCGAGGTCGTAGGACCGGAAGGCGAATTCGATGAGTTACCGCTGCTTTCGATCGGCTGACTGCCTTGGCTGCGGTTGTTGTTCGTATCCGAAGGCGACGAAGCTGCACACTGCGACGGCGTCGCGACGCCTTGGTTTGTTTGCGTCGTCGCCGGTTGGCCTTGCGTGGATTGCGTCGGCGTACTGGTCGTTTGCCCTTGCGTTTGTTGCGTGTTGGTCGTGCCTTGCGTACCTTGCGAACTCGTTGAGCTCGGGTTCGTCGGCGGCGTTTGCGTCGTTTGCGCGAGTGCTGGAGCGGAAACCGCAAGCACTCCGACTGCGGCGGCCGCAGCGATGCTGCGAGCGAAAAACGTTTGGTTCATGCTTTAATACGCTCCCGAGGTGAAAGTGAAAGGTAAAAGCTGATGCAGATAGGCCTTACCCGTTTTATCCGCGCATGCAAAAGTTGAGCGTTCGCTCGCTGAGTCATGGGTAGAACCGCCGAATGACGTCTTGCGAAGTCGCGATCATCGGCGGGGGGCCCGCCGGTTTGCAATGCGCGTTATTGTTAGGACGCGCGCGGCGCTCGGTTGTTTTATTGGACAAAGGTGAACCGCGAAATGCAACGGTTCGTACGACACATGGCTTCTTTTCGCGCGATGGAATCGAGCCCAAGCAATTGCTTGATGAAGCGCGCGCGCAATTGGCTCGCTACCATCGTGTGGCGTTGCGTTATGCGCCGGTTCTCCAAGCGCACGTTATACCGGACGGATTTTTGCTGGAAACAGAAAACGGCGAACGCGTGCATGCATCGCGGCTTGTCATTGCAACGGGAATGCGTGACAAGCTACCGGAGATCGACGGACTCGACGGCTGTTGGGGACGGAGCGCGTTTGTGTGTCCGTACTGCGACGGGTGGGAAGTACGCGACCGGCCGATCGCGGTGTGGGGAAACACCCGTAGCGGTGTCGGGCTCGCAAGAGAACTTTTTCAATGGAGTCGCGACATCGTCGTCTGCGCCGATGTTGCAACGCCGATCACCGAGGACGATCGCGAATGGCTCTCGGTCAACGGGATTCGCGTCAAACAATCGCCGATTCGGCGGCTGCACGCACGCGATGGCTCATTGCAGGACATCGAATTCGACGATGGTGAGTCCCTCGCGCGCGAGGCGCTTTTCCTCAATACGACTCTTATGCAATGCTGCGACTTGGCGGAAACCCTCGGCTGCCGGTTGACCGAGCGAGGCCATATCGACGTCGACGTGGAGTACCATACGAGCATTCCCGGCGTCTATGCCGTCGGTGATGCCGTCAACCACCTGCATCAAATCGCGTTTGCTGTGGCGAGCGGCGCGCGCGCGGCGATCGCGCTAAATAACGAATTGACGGGAATAGCGTAGCTATGGCTACTACGATACCGGACCTTCGCACAACACCGCCTCGCAGCGGGAAAGAAACGCTTGGACGCTATGCCTGGCTCGCGCGCTTAGCCGATAAGGCACGCGCCGAGGCCGCCGGAACGAACGACGACTACGTCGCCTATTGTCCGATGTCCCTCGGCTTTTTGAGACGCGCGGGCGTCAGCGAGGACGATTTCGATCGCCTCATTCAGCAACATGCGAGCGATGAAGCGCTCATCAAATACTTTGATCAGCACGTCTCGGACGAACAGCGCGAGAACGCCAACCGATTTATCCTCGACGAACATCGCGCCTCGGTGGAGGAACAAGATCGGGACGAGGGGCGTTAGTGCTCCATGCCGTGTTCGTGATGATGCGCGTGGCATGCATGCTCCATCGGATTGCTGCGATTGAGCTGCCACAACCATAGCGCGAGCGCGCCGAAGATCAGATTCAACCAGAACGTATAGTTGATCCGGAAGGCGGTTTCGGGTGCGAAGCCGCCTTGCGGATGCGCGGGCACGAGGTGCAGTGCATTGAACGCAAGATCGACGAGTATTGCCGCCACGACCATCGTTACATAGAATACGACGGCGATGTACGCTGCCATGCGCCACCCGTAATACTTGCGATAGACGTCGAGCAACGGCAGCACGATGAGATCGCCGTAGAGAAACGCAAGCACGCCGCCGAACCCGGCACCGCCCGCCCACAACACCGCGGCCATCGGGACGTTGCCGATCGAACAGACGAACGTAATGACGGCGACGAGCGGCCCGACGACTGCGCCGCCGACCGTGCCGACGAACAGATGACTCCACCAGTCATCGGGCACGAACGCGGTCAGCAAGCCGGCGATGATAAAACCGGCGAGCAAATCTTTCCAGAGCATCGACCAGTCCATCATCGCATTCTGCGCAACGACCACCGGTGTTTGCGGATTACGCAGACGATCCCAGAGCGTATCGCCGTCGACGACGTTATCGCCGTGCTCGTGTCCCGACGTCTCATCGACATGCGCCCGCGCTTCTTCCACGAGCTTCTTCGGATACGTTGCGCGCACGAGCAGCGACATGATGATGACGAGCACGACGCCGCCGATCCATTCACCCACCGTGAACTGCCAGCCCATCAGAAACCACAGGATCAGTCCGAGCTCGATGACGAGATTCGTCGACGAAAAGAGAAACGCGAGCGACGGAATCAACCCGGCACCCTTTTTGAAGAGCGTTTTGCTCAGTGCCGCGGCGGCATACGAACAACTGGAACTGGCCGCGCCGTAGAGCGTCGCGATCGCGGTCTCACGCGGGCCGTTTCGTCCCAACACGTGCTGCATGCGTTCCTTTGATACGACGGCTTGCACTAACCCCGAAAGCGTGAAACCAAGAATCAAGCTCCACGCGACTTCCCACGCCATCCCGGCCGCAATCTCGATCGCGCGCACGAGCGTCCACAGCACCTGCATACCGACGCTTATAGCTCGAAAACCGTTCATTCGCAATTGCAAAGGCCGCTGTGCCGGGCGGGCCTATCCCGAATAGGCGCCGAACGCCAGCAGGGCATCCCGCCGGAGGATCAGCTATGTTGCGCCAAACCGCTCACCCTACTGAGTCGCGCTACGAGATCCTCGGACTCTTCACTGCGTCGATGATCGCAGCGTCGATGATCCTTGTCGCGGTCGGCGCACTGCTTCCATACGTTACGAAAGCATTCCCGGCCGACACGGCTCACATCTCCGTCCTTATCACGGCGCTGTTGCTCGGCTCAACATTGACGACCGCCATTAGCGGCGCGGCGACCGATCGATTCGGCGACAAAGCCGTCTTGATTGCATGCGGCATCATCATGGGTTGCGCGCTGCTTGCCGCGGCTGCAATTCCGAGCTTCACCTGGCTCGCGGTGTGGTTCATGATTTACGGTATCGGATTTGCGGCGATCAATCCGGTCGGCAGCCACGCGATTCTCTTTTTCTTCAAACCGCAAGAGCGCGGTCTCGCCATGGGCGTGCGACAGATGGGTACGCCGCTCGGTGGTGTGCTGGGTGCGATCGTGATTGCGATTGCTGCCGACGCTTTCGGCTATCGCGGTGCGCTTGTTGTCGCCGGCATTATCGTCTTGATCGTTACGTTAGGTGCCGCGGCACTCTATCGCGAACCGGCGCAACTGCACGGAATGCCGGTGCGCGTGGGCGTCCTCTTCAAAGATATCTTGCTCATCGGGCGGGAGCCGAGGTTGATACTCATTACACTTACATCCATCGTGCTATTCGCCGCGCAAGTAGCACTCATGGGTTTCTTCCCGCTGACGCTCGTTCGCGTGTTGCACGTTTCCCCGAGTTTTGCGTGTTTGGTATTTGTGATCACGCAATTTGCCGCAGCTGCCGGACGTCTTGCGTGGGGATGGATCAGCGACCGCATCTTTCATGGGCGCCGAATGATGCCTTTGACGATCACGTGCATCCTCTGCGCGATCGCTGCGCTCGTCGTTGCTGAGGTCGGTTCTCTGCCGATGTCGGCGCTCGCCGGCGTAGCCGTGCTTCTCGGGATTTCTGCGGAAGGCTGGTTCGGTATCGCGGTAGTCGCGATGGCCGAGGTCGGCGGCGAAACCCATGCGGGAAGCGCATTAGGCTTCGGTTTGACGTGGGTCATGGCGACCGGCATCATCACACCGGCGCTTTTTCAGGGAATCATGCAGACCGCCGGCATTCCCGCCGCATGGCACGCACTCGCGGTGCTGTCACTGTGTGGCGTAATACCGTCGATCGCGGCCATGATGCTCGTCGACGCGAAACGCCCGACAGCAGAATCGGCTTAGACGAAGGAACCCAAGGAGAGGGAGAGATTCGAACTCTCGGAACGCTCATCACGTTCTGCGGTTTTCAAGACCGCTGCATTAAACCGCTCTGCCACCTCTCCGCGGCCGCCGCACACCTTTGCAACGGCCTCGCCTTCCATCCCTTCTCAGCAGTTGCACGTCGCAACCATCGTGATGAAACGCGGTGCCGAAGAGTTCCGCCGCGGCGCGGCGCGTTAGTGCGTGCATGCGCTCGCGGCGTCAGCGCTCGCGCAGCAAGCCATGTCGTCACTATCGCGCTCTTCAGTGTCCTCGTGGACGGTATAGATTTCCCAACGCCGGCCGTCCGGATCAGACGCCCACACCTTCGTTTGATTCGCGTAGCAACACGTGTCTTCGCGTTCGATCGACTGCGCGAGACCGTTGGCTTCAAGACGCTCGATCGCGCGCTCGACGTCATCCACCGATTCCACGTAGACGCCGAAATGCGCGTCGGTTGCGGCCGTCACGGTATCGCGAAGATCGAGCGCGAGCTCTAGACCTGGTTCAGCGGTGATGAACAATGCGTAGTCTGAGAGAACTTTCGCCGGTTGAGCGTCGAGAAGAACGGAATAGAATGAAACGCTTTTCGCGATGTCCGTAGTCGCGAGGTTTAGGTGAGTCTTCATCGCGCAACTTTCTGTCGGAAGACGATTTCCAGTATGCTCTCGATACGCGATTGTGCGTCGGGTGCAATTCGATAGTAGACCCACGTTCCACGCCGCTCGCACGTCGCGAGTTTCGCTTCGCGAAGGATGCGCAGATGGTGCGAAACCGTAGGCTGATTCAGGGGAAGCGCATCGGTGAAATCGCAGACGCAGACCTCATCGGTCGCTGCCGCAAGCGTCGCGAGCATCCTGAGGCGGTAAGGGTCGGCGACAGCCTTCAAAAGAGCCGCGGCCGGGCCGAAATCGCCGCTCGCGAGTAAAGCGGGAGGGCAGCATCGCTGTATCGACATGTATCGATGCTATATAGTGTATCGAAATTTGTCAATACACGAATCCTATATTAAGCCCGGCCACTTGTAGCCAACCACGCCGAGGCTCCATTGTCGTGAAATGTTCGTTTCGAACTCACGGTCGTCTTATCGCCCGAAACGCAATTGTTAGATGCTGTTCGCGCACGCATTACAGTACGGACCTTCATTAGCAAAATTCGACCTGTAAGCAAGCTGCGTATTGTTGCGGTACCGAAAGGACTAATAAAACATAGTCTTTACTAAGCAGGACGAACGTTGAGCTATCCCAATCTTTACGGCCTATGCTGCTATAGGGGGTTCCTTACTCTATGAGACTCCGTTCTAGTGCAACGGCTATTGCCGTTGCGGTTTTCGCTCTGACCGCTTGCGGCGGCGGAAACAACTCTCTTCCCACAACCACGAATACCACGCCCCAAACAGTCTCGAACAATAACTCGCCCGCGGATGCCGCAATGTACGCCGCCGTTCCACAGGCGGCTCCTCAAGGTGTCCGCATCTACGTTCATCTTCCGCTTCGCAACAGCAACGAACTCGATCAGCTGATCGCGCAGCAAAGCGACAAGAAGTCGCCGCTCTATCATCATTTTCTCACGCCCGCGCAATTCCGCGCGACGTACGGTCCGACGGCAAACGATTTGCGCACCGTCGCAACGACGTTGAACGCGCAAGGCTTCCATACGGCGATCACGACGCAAGGCGTCGTCGCCGATGCGCCGCAAGCGACGGTTGAAAAAGCATTCGGCGTCCATTTAACGCGCCGCGCAGCGACCATGGCGCGCGGATCAACCGCAACGCCGATGCTGCGAGCAGACAAAGCGCCGGTACTTCCGTCGTCGCTGAAGACAGTGAACGCGCAAGTTGCCGCATTTGCTCCCCTGCCGGCGATGCAACCGCAGTCGGCGATGGTTTCGAAGACGCCGATCACGCAGAATCGTTACGGTGTTAACGGTCCGTACTGGTTCGACGATCTCAAAGAAGCGTACAAATATCCGTCGTACTCGCGGCTCAATGGTACGGGAAAGACGATTGCGATTCTCGCGGCCAGCGACTACCTCGATAGCGACGTCGCACTCTACTTCGGGCACGAAAAGATGACGCCGCCATCGATCACGCGTCGTCCGGTCGACGGCGGAAGCCCGGCGTTCAACATCAATAGCGGTACGTCGGATGAAGTCTCGCTCGACGTGCAGCAGGCCGGCGGCTCTGCGCCCGGTGCGAAGATCGTCGTATACGAAGCGCCGGATGCCTCGATCGTGCCGTCGTTCCTTGACATGTACACGGCTATCGTCGATGACAACGTCGCGGACGTCTCGAGCGCTTCGTTCGGGCTCTGCGAACTATACTTCCAAGCGGCATACAACGGTGGACAAGATTTCACGTCGCTCTTCCAAACGTTCCATGACGTCTTCCGTCAAGGTAACGCGCAGGGGATCACGTTCGTGAACTCTTCCGGCGACAACGGGGCATACGGATGCACCGATCCGTCGGGATCGACGTACGTCAAAGGCGTGCAATGGCCCGCAAACGATCCGGACAACACCGCCGTGGGCGGCACCAACCTGCAGACAACGTACGTCTCCGGTTCGTTGACCTCCAAATACGTCTCAGAGAACGCGTATGATGATCCGCTGGCTGACGGCTCGGTTTGGGGTTCGGGCGGCGGCATCAGCACGTACTGGAGCAAACCGCTCTACCAGTACCTCGTGAACACGCGTTCGAAGATGCGCACCGTTCCCGATATCGCAATGCACATGGGAGGTTGTCCTTACGGCACGGCTCAACCGTGCCCCGCCAATCGCAGCGCGGACGTCACCGCACTCGGCGGCGGCCTCTACCTGCTCATCGGAACGAGCGCGTCGGCGCCGGAGTTCGCCGGTTTGCAGGCGATTCAAGATCAAGCGCTCGGCGGACGCGCAGGCAACGCAAACTACTTGATCTACTTCCTTGCCGCCGCAAACACCGTCGGCAACGGTCCCGTGTTCAACGACAACATTCCGGGCAACAACGGCTACCCGACGCACAAGGGCTACAATTACGTGCTCGGCAACGGCACGCCGAATGGCGCGCAGTACGTGTTCGATCCGTTCGGACCGTTCGCGGGCGATCCTCAAACGCCGACGAACCCGTAACGCACGGGTTTTAGTCAACACATGGAACGCCCGGGCTCAAATGAGTCCGGGCGTTACTCTTTGCATCGCGATGCGGACGTTGAGCAGAAACGCGAGCATACCGGCGAGTCCGACGATTCCGCCGGCGACAATGAGGCTCGGAGACGGCAACAGCACGCCGAGCGCGAGCGCCAACACCGCGATCTGATCGAGGGCGACGCTCGTCCACGCAACGCGCATGTCCATCATTTGCCACGGACGCGTCTCGTTTTCTTCACCGCCGAAGGTCGTTGCAATCACGCGAATGCCGAGATGATGCAGATGCGCGTTAACCATCTGGCCGAGCCATCCGGCAAGCGCAACGACGGTCGCGAGGGGATAGTTTCCGAGAACAGCGGCAATCGCCGCGACCACGAGCCACACGAACGCCGACGCGACGAAAGCGTGCGCCGGGCGATTCGGTGTCGCGGCGCGCCGCACGCGATCGAAGCCGTCGAATGCGTAGATCGCGGCGCCTACGAGCCCGAGCGCGAAACCCGCCGCCGTAAGCGCCGTCACTTCCGTACCGAAGCCGATCGCCGTAATGATGGCGCAGAAGAACATGGACGAATTCGACACGATATGCAGCGGACGCCAGCGAGAGTCGGCGCGCATCATGGGACGAAACGTGCGCGCCGATACCCCCATCGTCAACATCGTTAGCCAGCCGACAATGGCGAGCGTGGCATGGACGGGAGCGAAGCGCAAGATCCGCGCGTCACCGCTCAACATTCCGTGCGCGACGCCGCCGCCGATAAGCGCGGCGAACCCGAGGAAGGTTATTACGTAGAGAAAGCCGCGCGCTATTGCGCCTTCGACCGGTGTCGGCGCGCGCTGCGCGAGCGTGAGAATGGCAACGACTGCGTAGACGATCACGATGACGGCAGCGACGGTCCCGAAGCCAGCGATGCCGGGGAGGTTCATCGCGAAGAATGCGACAACGAGCCCGGCAGCGGCAAACGGCAAAAAGAACGCGCACCATCGCGCGACAGTTCGAAAACGCCACTCGAGATCGGTAAATCCTGGGATGACGTGAATGAGCACAGAGAGCGCAATCGTCGTGATGGAACCGAGCGCAACCGCGTGAATCCAGGCGAGACCGCGTGCAAACGACGGTTCGATGCCGTACGCAATTGCGAGAATCCATGCGACCAGGCCGAAGAGTGCGCCGAGCGCGAGCGGAACCGGAGGAATCCACGAACCCCACATTATCGGACACCCGGAGCAGGACGCGCCGGCGGCCGCGTGCGCGACCACGCCAGCGCCGCAAAGACTAGAACCGATCCGAGCTGCGCGATGCCGGATATTCCGAGGACAATTCGTGCAAGCTGGCTTTGATACGCGAACGGCTCCGACACAATCCGCGCTACGAGTCCGAGGTTGAGTAAGAGATAGATCGCAAGCGGCATCCAGGAACGGTAGCGGCCTTGCGTTTGCGGGTAGCGTTGCCGATTGAGCGGCAAGAGCCACAGTGCAAAGCCGATGACCGTGTTGACGAGCCATCCGACGAAGGCGAGATGGGCGTGCTCGACGGGCCAGAGCCCTGCTGCATTGCCTCCCCGCGCCTCCACGAGCGCCATTCCGGCGCCCCATGCAAACGCAAGGATTAATGCTGCAATACCGGTCTTGATAAAGAGTCTACTTTCGCGCGGCATGTTTGCAAGTATACCCGGCACGCTCCTACGAGCGCTGCAAGAATTTCATGAACGCGCTGCGCGCCTCGTCGGATTGCAGCGCGGCGCCGAAGCTCTTTGCTTCTTCGTCCATGGCAGTAGCTACGATATCGGCAAAGCGGGCTTTGAGCAACCGTTTCGTCGTCATGACGGAATTCTTCGGAATTTCAGCGAGCTCGCCGCACATGATCGCCACCGCGCCGTCGACATCGTCGTCTTCCGTTACGCGTGTGACGAGCCCCATGTCAAACGCTTGCTGCGCGCCGAACTGCTCGCCGGAGAGCAAATACCACGACGCGCGCATCCGCCCGGCAATCAGCGGAAACAATGCGCTTGCGCCTGCTTCGGGAACGACGCCGAGTTTGGTAAACGGCATTGAGAACCGCGCCGACGTTCCGGCCACCACGGCGTCGCAATGCATGAGCAGCGTCGTTCCGATCCCGATCGCAACGCCTCTGACGCCCGCTACGATGGGCTTACGAAAATCGCGAATCACGCGCAGAAACCGCAATGCGGGATGATCGCCGCTGAACGCGCCGCCACTGACAAAGTCGGCGATGTCGTTGCCTGCCGTGAACGCGTCGCCGCCAAAGAGACCGACGACACGGATCTCATCATTACGATCCGCATCCTCGAGCGCCGATGCCATCGCATCGTACATTGCGAGCGTGATCGCGTTCTTCTTCTCCGGACGGTTGAACCGGATCGATGCGATGGCTCCGTCGCTGCTGTAGATAATCCGTTCGTTCATCTCGCTACCACGGCAAAGGGAGAAGCGGCGTCGACGAGCGTTTGATAATCTCGTCGGGCACGAAGAAGTCCGGCACGAGCGGCGCACCGGGTTGATTGGAATAGACCGAAAGATCCGTCACGCCCGACTCGCGAAGCACTTCTTCGTCGATGAAAAAATTGCCGGTACACGATGTCGCGGGACGATTTAGGATCACCCACGCCGCATCTGCAACGATCTCCGGCTTGCGCGACGCGGCGGCCATTGCGTCACCACCCAAGACGTTGCGGACGGCGGCGGTATCGATCGCCGTCAGCGGCCAGAGCGAATTAACGCCGATCTTGCGCGACTTAAACTCTTCGGCCATTCCGAGCGTGCACATCGACATGCCGAACTTCGCCATCGTATAGGCGGTATGACGCGCGAACCATCGTGGATTCATATCGAGCGGCGGCGCAAGATTCAAAATATGGCCGTTCGTCGACTTCGCGAGATGAGGCGCCGTCAATTTGGAACAGAGAAACGTGCCCCGGGCATTGATTTGATTCATCAAGTCGTAACGCTTCATGTCCGTCTCGAGCACCGGCGTCAGCGAGATCGCGCTCGCGTTGTTGATGCACGCATCGATGCCGCCGAAACGCTCGACGGTTTTTGCAACCGCGCCATCGACTTGCTCTTCGAAGCGGATGTCACAGGCGATCGGGAGCGCCTTTCCGCCGGCGGCTTCGATCTCTTCGGCTGCGGTATAGATCGTGCCGGGCAGTTTTGGATGCCGTTCCGTCGTCTTCGCAACGATCGCAACGTTCGCGCCCTCACGTGCGGCGCGCAACGCGATAGCAAGACCGATTCCGCGGCTCGCGCCCGTGACAAATAACGTCTTCACTGCATTCTTGCTTGCACCCCGACGCAAGACAAACCCTCCCGTGCGTGGTAGACCGGCCTGTGGAGCACGATGCACTCGTCCTCGCAACGCCGTTCGGTGCGAGATTGTACGTCACGTCGGACGATTCGGAGATTACCGTCTGCGAATTTCGCGCGCGCATCGCACCACGAGCGGCGCCACGCGGCAATGCGCTCCTCGTCGAAGCATCGAAACAGTTGCAGGCCTATTTCAAAAAACGACTGCGCCGCTTCGATCTTCCGCTGCAACTGCACGGCACTGAATTTCAAGTCGCCGTGTGGCGCCTAGTCTCACACCTCGAAACAGGCGAACTAATTTCGTACGCCGACGTCGGGCGCGCAATCGGTGCACCGCTCTCACACCGCGGCGTCGCCGCCGCCATGGGGAAGACGCCCCTCGATCTGCTCATCCCCGCCCACCGCGTCGTCGGCGCCGACGGCCGAATCAAAGGCGAAGGCCCCAATTCGATGCGCCGGCGCCTTCTCGCATTCGAAGGCATCAAACTTCGTTAGCTTGGGGCTAGGGTAACACGTGGCGCCATTCGATTAGTGGGCCGATGCCGACGTTGCGATCTGCGGCTTCGCCTGTGCTTATGAACTTTGCTGCAAAGTTGAGCGAACGGATGCCGATGAGCCATTCCGTCGAACGATGGTAATAGCCGAACGAAAGCGACGCGTCAACCTCCGACGCGCGCTCGGGTTTCGTGTCGAGTAGTGCACCGCCGGTTGCGACGTACACGTCCGAGCCGCTGAGCGTCGGCGCGGCACCGACAAACGCTTCGATGAAATGCGATTCGTTCGTCGGATGAATGAAGCGCGCGGCGTAGCGGACGCCGGCAAGGCGTGATGAAACGGCTTGATTCTGCGCGGGCAGCGGTGTTCGCTGATTGTAAATCGTTTCGCCGAGGCCGAGCCAGAGCGTGCGATTCGCGCTCGTTGCGTATTCCAGTTCGCCGTTGAAAATGCCGACGTGCGGTGTCGCTTGTCCGTATGTTGCCGATGGCGCGACGCCGGGAATCCCGACCACCGGAATGCCTTCGACGTTGCCGACGAGACGGCTTCCGCCCGCTCGCACTTGTAAGAGCGGGCCGGCGCCAATACCTTTCTGGGTTCCCGCAATGTCCTGATGTTGGCCGATGATCAGCAGCCCCTGAATGCCGACATAACTTTTCGGCGGCGGCGGCGTTTGCGCGGTGGCAAAGATCGTCAGCAGCGCCGCAAGGATTCGAAAACTAGAGACGCGCGCCATCAACCAGCACCACACCTCGTTGTCCCGATGAACGTAGCTCGTCGACGGCCGCAACCGCCGCACCGATCGGCGTGTTCGGCGCGAGCGCGTCGCTGACCGTAAATCCGGTGCGGGCGCGAACTTGCGAATCGATCGGATCGCGGAACGCCTGCGGCAACTTCTTGTATTGGTTCAGTGCGCCCAACACCGGGCCGGCTTTTTCATCGAAGAGCGTTGGATCGATCGCGGCGACGATCAAGCCGTGGCGCTTGCCGTTGATAGTGTGCTCGAAGACTTGAAAATCGATGCCCATGGCCCGCGCACGGCTGTGTGCCTCCTCGACGCCGCTGCCCGAGACCGCGACGCTATAACCGGACGGCGGGTTCGCGGCAAGCGACTTCAACCACGTGTTGAGTTGGCTCATCGTCGCGGACGTCTGCGCGACGACTTCCAGTCCGCTGTAATGTTCGGAACCCGAGTTCTGACTCCACGCCTTTGACGCGAGCACCGTGCTTTCCGCATACAACGGAAACCCGGTCGGATTGGACGCGGCGGGAGACGGCGACTGCGCCGTTGACGATTGCGACGAGGATTTCGATTGGGTCGACTGCGAGCAGGCAGTCACGGCGGCGAGCAGCAGCACCACCACCGGCAACACGTTTTTCATACCGCCGCGATTTCGAGGAGAAGCTCGGCTAGCCCCGTATTCGATGACTGGAATGGACTTCGAAGCGTTTTGGCCCCGCTATTTGCGGGCGCATAGCGACCCGCGGACTCGCGCGTTTCACGTCGCGGGAACTATCGCGGGCACGGCCATCGTTCTCGGGTCGATCGCGATGCGCAAACCGTGGCTCGCGCTCGCCGGCCTCGTCGCCGGATACGGCCCCGCGTGGTTCGCGCATGCGTTCATCGAACACAACAAACCCGAAACATTTCGGGCGCCGTTCGTATCATTGCGCGGCGATTACTTGATGGCTTGGCACGTTCTGCGCGGATCGATCGACGGCGAACTCGAACGCGCTCAGGAGACCACCACTGTATGAAACACCTGTTCCTCGGACTCGCGCTTTCGCTGCTGGCGCTTGCGCCGCATTCACCGGTTCTGCAAGAACCCGATGCGGCAAGTCCCGTTACGATTCAAGTCGGCGAAGAATTCTTCATCGCGCTGCAGTCCAATGCCTCAACCGGATATTCGTGGACGCAGCAGACCGGTGATGGCAACGTGCTCGCCTATGAAGGCAACGTCCGTCAAAATCCGGCCGCCACGACGCCCGGTGCGCCCGGACAGCAGATCTTCATCTATCACGCGAATCGCACCGGAACAAGCACGATTACGTTTCAATACTCGCGTCCGTTCGAGCCGAACGCAGCGCCCGCGAGAATGGTCACGTTCACGATCCAGGTGCCCTAACGCGTGGACGATCGCATTTCGTATGGCTCATACTTGAAGGTCGACGAACTCGTCGGCCTTCAGCGTCCCCTTTCGCGTCCGGAACATCACGACGAGCTGCTCTTCATCGTCATCCACCAGGTGTACGAGCTGTGGTTCAAACAACTGCTGCACGAACTGCGCGCGGTCGTCGAGGCGCTCGACCGCGACGAACTGTTGCGCGTCGCAAAATATTTCCGGCGCATTCACACGATTCAACGGCTTATCGAACAGCAGGTCGACGTGTTGGAGACGATGACGCCGCAAGAGTTCAACGAGTTTCGCGACAACCTCAATCCCGCAAGCGGTTTCCAATCGCTTCAGTTTCGGGAAATTGAGTTTCTCTGCGGCGTGCGCCGGATCGACGCGCTGAAATACATCACGATGAGCGACGGGCAGCGAGCGAAGCTCGAACGCCTCGCGAATGAACCCTCACTCTACGATCACGTCAAAGCGCTGCTCGCGCGGCGCGGCTTCGCGGTCGATTCGAACGAAGCGCTGATCGAATCGTTTCGGCAAATCTACACCAGCGGCGACGCGCAGTACGATCTCTATCTTTTGCTCGAAGATTTGATCGAGTTCGACGAGCGGTTCTTGCTGTGGCGCGGCCGTCACGTACGCATGGTCGAACGCATGATCGGCAACAAGATCGGCACGGGCGGTTCATCGGGTGCCGAGTATCTGCAACGCACGCTCGGACACCGGTTCTTCCCCGAGCTGTGGGAAGTTCGCACGCACTTAGGAACAGGTTCTTACGCGCAATCATGACGACTACCGCGACGCAAGCGCTCCATCGCGAGCAATTTCCGATTCTGCGAACCGGCACGTATCTCGTCAGCCATTCGATGGGTGCGGCGCCGCTCGGCGCGAAAGCCGCACTCGAATCGTATTGGAACGACTGGGCAACGGACGGCCCCGAAGCGTGGGAACGCTGGATGCCCGAAATCGGCGTCATCGCCGACGGCATCGGCTCGCTCATCGGCGCGGCTCCCGGGTCGCTCTTCCTAGGTCCGAACGTTTCGGTGTTGCAAGCGGCGCTCGCAACATCGCTCGATTTTTCGGGCGATCGCAACGAGGTCGTGTACGAAGCGTTGCAATTTCCGTCGCTCACGTATGTATGGACCGAGTGGGAACGCTTCGGCGCGAAGGTTCGCATCGTCGGTTCCGACGACGGACGGACGATTCCGACCGAACGCATCACTGCGGCGATTACCGAGCGCACGCAGATTGCGGTCCTCTCGCACGCGTACTATGTGTCCGGTGCTCTCGCAGACGTGCAGGCGATTCAAGCGCACTGCCGCAAAGTCGGCGCGCTGTTGTGCGTCGATGCGTATCAAACGACCGGAACATATCCGTACGACGTCACGGAATGGGATTTGGACATGGTCACGGGGGGTTCGCACAAGTGGCTGCTCGGCGGGCCGGGATGCGGATGGATCTATGTGAAGCCGTCGCTGCGTGACCGTTTCCGTCCGGCCGTCACCGGCTGGATGGCGCACGCGTCGCCGTTCCTATTTGAAGATGCACCGATCCGGTATGCGCCGTCGATGTACCGGTTCGGAACGGGCACGCCGACGATTCCGGGATATCTCGTCGCAAAACCGGGGCACGACCTGATCCGCAGCGTCGGCGTTACCCGCATTCGCGAACACAACGTACGTTTGACGACGAAGCTCGCCGACATGGCACTCGAGCGTAAGCTGATCGTCAACTCACCGCTCGATCCGCAGAAGCGCACGGGATGGATCGGCATCGACTTCGACGGTTCCGATCGCGTCCGCCACCAATTGATTGGCGAGCGGGTTTTTGTAGACTACCGGCCGGGCTGCGGCATTCGCGTTAGCCCGCACTTCTACACTACCGATGAGGAGATCGACCGCTTTTTCGCGGTGCTCGACCGATTGCGATGACGCAAGCCAGTTCCATGGTTGTCGATCACACGAAAGTAGGCGCCGCATTCCGGCGCCTTTCTGTTCCCCTTGCCATGCAGATGCTCGGAGACCAAGTGCTCGGCGTCGTCGACACAATCGCGATCGGCTTTTTGGGTACGGTTGCGCTCGCCGGTGTGACGGCGGCATCGACGGTGGTGTTTACGTTGATGATGACCGTCGGAGGTTTGTGGAGCGGCCTCGGCATCATCGCGGCGCAACGCATCGGCGCGCACGACGTGGACGGCTTCGCGCGTACCGTGCGAGCGGGATTCGTCGTGCCGATGATCGTCTCGATCGCGTTCACGCTGCTCGCAATAGTCGGCGCGCGTCCCTTGCTCGGCTTGATGTTGCCGCACATCGCGTCGCTCGATGCGAGCGCGGGCTATTTGATCCTGCGCTGCGCGTCGATGATTCCGATCAATATCTCGGCGACCCTGATCGTCGGACTCGGCGCGGCGGGAAACCGAAAACTGGGCATCTATCTTCTCACGCTCATCAACATCATCCACATCCCGCTTCTGCTCGCGCTTGCGCTCGGGTGGTGGACCGGTCATCCCTACGGAATCCTGGGTGCCGGTGTTTCCACGCTGGTCTCGGAAGCGATCGCTGCATTCGTCGCCGTAATCTACGTTGCCCGTAAACCCATCTACCGGATCTTCTCGCAGTTCACGATCGATTGGAATTTGGCGTTGCGTTGCGCGTGGCTCGGCGTGCCGGAGAGCATCTTCGGATTCGCGGTCGTCGGCCCCGACATGGCCGTGGTTGCGATGCTTGCACCGCTCGGCGCGATTTACATTGCGGCATTTCGTGCACTGAACGTCGTGTCCGATCTCACGTTCGTCGTACCGAGTCCGCTGCAAAGCGCGACGCAAACGGTCATCGGACAGCGCCTCGGCGCGCGCGATCCGCAGGGCGCGACGACGTTTCTGCGTCGTGCGCTGCAAACGACGCTGCTCATGACGTCGCTGACGGCGGTCGTCGTCGCGATCTTCGCCTGGCCGCTCTCGTTTTTGTTTACGATGAATGCCGCCGTTGCAAGTGTTGCAGCGCTTCCGCTCGCCGTACATATGGTGACGATGCCGATCAAAGGGTGGGCAATGGTGGCGCTCGCGCCCGTTCGCGCGGCGGGCGACACGAAATTTTCGATGGTGATTGGGATTGTCTGCGGCCTTCTCGTCTTGCCGCTCACGTGGCTCGGCATTGAGCGGCTTCACCTCGAACTCTTTAGCGTACCGCTCGCATGGATCATTGCCTGGAGCGCGCGCGCCGCGCTCACAAGCCTAAAACTTCGCGACGGCAGTTGGAGCGAACGCGAACCTATCGCAGCGTAGCTTCTGCCGGGATCGACGCGCGGCCGTAGCCGCCGTACGCGGCAACGACCACGATCAGCGCGTGCAGTCCGACGTCCCAACCGAAAATCGGCGCCGCGCCGAAGAGCGTGTAGAACGCGAAGAGCGGTACGGCTCCGAACACGACGAGAATCAGGTACACCCACGTCGTTGCGCGGCAAAATGCAACGGCCGATCCGAAGCTCATCGCGGCGATGAATGCCCACACGCCGAAGATCAGGTGCAGTGCATCCGCTGCTGCATTCACCGGAAAGACGCCGGCGATGAAGCGATAAAGCCCATCGAGCGCAATCACGGGCGCGTCCGGCGGCGCAACGGGCGCGGTCCACGGAAGCAGTCCCGCGATACCGGCAATAAGCAACAGCGAACCCAGGATACGCGCGAGCGTGGGTGCGTTCATGGTCGAGCCTTACTGTACGGCCGCAAGCACGCCCTGCATCTCATCGTGAATCCTTACGTTGCTTGCAAAAATCGATCGCGCGTCGAGCGCCTGCGCCGTCCCGTCAATGCGCGTGACCCGTCCGCCCGCCTCCGTTACGAGCAGCGTTCCGGCCGCAACGTCCCATGGATTGAGATCCCATTCCCAGAACGCATCGAATCGGCCGCACGCGGTGTTCGCGAGATCTAACGCCGCGGAACCATCGCGCCGCACAGCCTGCGCGTGATACGACATCGTCTCGAAATACTTGCCGTTGCGCGGAAAATCGGCCGGATGAAACCCCGTGCACACCATCGCATCCGCGACGCGATCGATCGATGACACCGAGATCGGCGCATCGTTCAGCCGCGCGCCCGCGCCGCGTTCTGCAGCAAAACATTCACCAATCGCAGGTGCATAAACGACGCCCGCAATCAGTTCGCCCGCGCGTTCGAAACCGATCGAGATGCAATAGAGCGGATAGCCGTGCGCATAATTCGTCGTGCCGTCGAGCGGATCGACGACCCAGCGCTCATCCGACGTGCCCTCGTAACACCCGCTCTCTTCGGCAAGCACGCTCGCATCCGGAAACGCGCCGCGCAGTCTGCCGAGGATCACCGCTTCGCTTGCGCGGTCGGCGGCAGTGACAATATCGGCGCGACGTCCCTTCTCTTCGATTTCGAGGGGACGGTTCGCGTACTCGAGGAGCACTGCTGCGGCTTCGCGTGCCGCATGGAGCGCAACGGTCAACGGGTCGCGCCGGCGGATAGTAGAATGGCTCACGCTCTGCTATCCAACGTGTTATCTGCCGAGTTCCTGTCGACAACATGGAACCGAAGCTGTGGCTAACATATGCGCTGAGCGCGCTTGTCCTCAGTTCGAGATCAGCGTGTAGGTTACCGTGATGATATGCGCAGAGGTATCGGCACCAACCGAAGTCTCGAAGTTCATGATCGTGTCGTAGTTGCTGGCTGAAGTCTCCTGACCGCACGACAGCACCTTCGTCGCCGCGGTCGGATTGAAGAACGAGTTCACCCCGGCGGCATAGCTCAACCCGCTCGTCGAGTTCGGTTCATCAACGGACGTGAAGAGTTCGTTGTTCGGATTCGACGAGACTGAAACTTCGAGCTGCCACGTGTTCGCCGCGACGCCGGCGCCCGCGGGACACGCACCGGCAAGCGTGCCGCCTTCGTAAACAACGGTTGCGCGCACGACGTCAGTGCCGGACACCGTGTTAGTCGCCGGAATCGTTCCAAAATCGAGCACGGTGCCTGAGAACGAACACTGCGCGGGGTTACACGACGGTGAGGGATGCGAGTTGCCCGGGCCGGGATTTGACGGGTCGACCGATACCGATAGACCGAGTGAGAATGCCACCTGTACTTGGTCCGAACCGATCCACGCATTACCGGCGGCTACGCCATCGATCGTAGAAGGCAACAAGTAGCTGTCACTCTCGACTTGTGGTGTATTCGCGACGAACTCTACGGCGATGTTCGTTCCGGGAGAGAGTCCTGTACAGCCGCTCACCTCGATCTGGCCGTTCGTGCTGCCCGGTGTCGGATTGAACGTGTTGGCCGCGTTGATGGCGCAACCCGCCGGAATTCCCGTCGTCTTGAACGTACCGCCGCTGATCGTACCCAACACGACGTATTGAGTGATCGGAGCACCGACGAGCGACCAGTCCACGGGTGGACCGGTACTGTTGGCGATCCCGTTGATGTCAAAGGCAGGCAACGCAATATCAACCTTGCTGATCTTCTGCGCGCCGCCGCTGGTGTTCGTCATTTCATAGATGAAGCAATTCGGCGATTTGGCGACTTGCGCGACGGAATTGGTCGACACGTTAGAAGTCGTGCTGCACGCGGCATCAGTCGAGCCTTGTGCCGCAGAAAACAGCTTTGCGCTCCCGGATTCCGCGACGGAATTCACCGTTATCGTTTTAAGGTTTGCCCAGCCGCCACCGTTCGCGCCGTGCGCGTAAACGTAGAACGTCTGCGTTCCGGTGCTCGAATTTGCAAGCGTGAAGTTGATCGTCATGCTACCGCCGGCCGCAATTGCGTTCTGCTCCTGCGCTGCGGTACATCCGGCGCCGAGCGCAGGCTGCGCAGACGTCGGGTTAACGGGAGCATTCGGCGGCTGCGGAGGATCGGCCGTCACGTGATTCGTGTACTGGTTCGCGCAGACACCAAACCAATATTCCATTGTGTTTCCGGCTGGGTTGTAGCCGGTAGTGGAGAGATTTGACCAACCTCCCGAACCCGTGCCGCTAAATGTGGGCGCGCTCAATGTCCACGCACTGCTCGTCGTTTGCTCGATTACAATGGCATCGACCGGATCCGGATTCGGGTCTGCGGCTGACGACGTGTTCTGGAACGTCATCGAGTAACTCGTGGAGCCGCCGCTCGGGGATACCGTATTCGGGTTGAACTGGGCGCCCATCAGATTGGCGTTGAGCGAGTAGCCTTGCACCGAAAGACTGTCGACTGCAGTACCGGCGACGGCGCCACCGACGACCGGCGTGGTCGTATGGCCGTCCGGCGTCAACGTGAAGTACGCGAGCATGCTCGTCGAGTAGCCCTGAACCGTCAGCTCCTGCGCTATGTAAGCAGCTTCGGAGTCAGGTACGTCGAGCCAAATCTGCCCTTGTGACCCGCTTCCGGTCGTGATGCCCTGATTCGTATATCTGCCGCCCGCGTTGTACGCGGTACCGCCGGGATTGAGACAGATGGCGTTTGTCGGGGGCGTGTTCACGCATGCATTGTTGCCGGTCGTCGCCATCACGTAATAGCCGTTGCCGTCGGGCAGCGTTGGCTCGTTGGGATCGACCGTGATTTGCGTGGTGTCCACGGCCTGCGGGAACGTAATGAGAACTTCGTCGATGGAGGGCAGGCCGCTAGCGCCGCTGCACGCCGGAGCCGGATTCGCACTAGCTTTGCAGAGACTCAAGTTCACTGCGAGAATATCTTTGCGTCCAGTGGTGGCTTGGAACGGCGTCGTGTCTTGATACTCAGCCTGCGTAAAGGTCGCCGGGTAGAAGTGCGTGTTGATCCATGGTGAGTTCGGCGGAGAAGTCGCCTCGGCCACCGCGTTTCGTGATGTATTCCCGGGGATCGTCGTCGATCCGATGAAGTGCGCGTTAGCGGTTCCGACCAGGGTGCTCGTCGAGCTACCGAAGTACACGGCGGTCCACGCAGGCGACGCCGCGTTCGTACTCGACCAGCTCAAGCCGTCGATCGGAAGAATTGAGGTCGTTGTCGAGCAAGGCGTGAGATAGCACGTCCAGTTGCCGTTGCCGCTGTAGGCATAGAACGTCATGTTACTGACCGTAATCGAAGCGCCCGGTACGAGGTCCACGTTGTTTTGCGGCGTGAACTTCAACACGCACTGCGACTTTGCGGCCGATGGGTTCGACGGCGCCGCGGGATTAGCAACACTGCAATAGTCGGTAGCCGTCCAAGATCCGCCGCTGCTGTCAACCACTGTCTCCGAGCAGCCGGTGGTATCGTACGAACCGACGCAACCGCCGAGCGCAACTGTCGTACCGTAGCCGGTCGTGTTGCTCGGAGGTGTGAAGCTTGTTCCCAACGTGCTGCCTGGGCCAGTCGTGTACTCGATTCCAACGATTGGATCGGCCGCGAACGGATATGCCGTATTCGCGTTGTTCGTGAAGACCATCTTCACGTTCGGAATGTTGTAGATGGTGTTCGTATTACAGCAACCGAACGTCAACGTTTGTCCATTGACGCCATTCTGATTGAAGAGCGTCTGCGAGCTGTAACCCATGATCTGGAACGCTTGCGATGCTTCAAGTTCCTGATTGTTGGGAGCGTACAGTTGAACGGTCCACGTATTGTTCGGATACGTGCCCGGCGTCGTGAGCGCGGGGCTTGCGGCTGAAAATTGGAATGTGCCCTTCACCGTACAGTTCGGTGAATTATTGACCAACGACGTGCAGGTGTTAGGAATCGCGTTCGTCGCCGGAATTCCCACGACTTGTCCGTCCGGATCGCTCACCGTCATGCGGTATGTGCCATTGGTCGGCGCGGTACCGATTTGATTCGCAACGGTGGCGACGATGCCGCCGACGGATTGTTCGTTGACGGCATCCCACGCGAAACGCGTCGTGGGCGGAGTTGAATACGCTGCGGGCGTTGGATTGGCCCCAGGCGTTGGATAAAGTTGAAACGTGTAGTTCTGAATGCCGGTCAGTGACACTTGAGCTTGACCTAGCGCTGAGCCGGACGTCTTGTCGAAGACGACGATCGAATACGAACCAGCTTGATACGTACTGTTCAGCGGCCACTGCAGCGAAAGTGTACCGGTCGGTGCGCTGATGCCCGGCGACGTGTTTGGATTACAGACGAGGGACGATGGCGCACCTGAAGGCCTTGGACTTGGTACAGGAGGCGCCGGCGTCGCGCCGGGTGTCAAATATGTGCAGTATGAGTTTACGCCGGTCGACATCACGTAAACGACGTAAACGTCGGTGGTCGAAACGTTCGGAAGATAAATGTACGCGTATTGACTGTTGGAAACGTCGAACTGATACGACTGCTGCGTGTGGTACGGATCCTGGTATACGAAAATCTGGAACGGCGCACCGGCGTTGACGTAGACCGTCGCGACAATCACTTGCTGCGTCGTATCATAGACGAAAAATGCGTACGTACCCTGCACGGACAGCGAGGTTGTATGTGCAACTGCTGCGTTAAAAGCGTAACCGTTCGCACTCGCGAGTGTCGCGGTTGTCGAGTTCGCCGGAATGTAATAATCGGCGTAGCTGTCGGTCGTGCTCCAAAAACTAAGGTTCGTGGCCTGCCACGTCATCGAGCAGCCGACGGAGTATAGCGCGCCGTTCGAACCGCAACCTGCACCGGCGGTCAGATCGACGGAAACCCCTGAAGCGGCCATCGGACGCACTCTGGCGTGACCGTGCTTCGTTTGCGACGGAGTCACGGTGTTGGGTCCTGACTTTTCAGGAAGCCGCGGAAAGCATGACAGCGGCACCCTCATCCCTGGGGTAACGCGATGTAAGTCAACCGGACAACCTGCGAGTCGCCTTGGTGCGCCGACGCGTACCGGGCCGGCCTTTGCTGTAGCCGAGGCCGAGGCGACAGGCTGCGCCGTGATCGGCGGTACCGTGTGAACGATGATGGGACTCGGACGAACCGGTTGCATGTCGACGCGCACCGGCGGAGCCGCAAACGCCGCGACGCTCGCCAAGAGCGAAAACAGAGACGCGACGGCCACCCCCGCAACGGTCCCGCGGCGACGCGTACGACCGTCGCTATGCATTAAATGCGAGCGCTCCGTACACGTGCTCCTCATGGAATATAATCCGTATCACCATCAGTGAAGGCGCCATCCGTTGCAAGGGGGGTGAGCAAGCTACAAAACTTCTATCGGTGCTGGTCCCTGCCGAGTTAACAGTTGTCCGTGCAGTGGAAGTAAAGTTAGCTTCTTTCTGAATGAATAGACGCGGCCGCTGACCGGCTTGCCCAGGACCGTCTGGTCACCGTCCTGCCAGTTGATCCGATCGCCTGGACTGACCTCGACCAAGAAGCGGGCCCGTATCGTAACGTAGTCTCCCTCGCGCGCATTTTTCGGGGCGTAATCAACGAGCACCAACGGCAGGCTCGCGTCGACCGCGAGCGAGACGGCTTTCGGACTGTTCTTGCCGACGGTCGCCGTGACGGGGTACTTACCTGACGATGTGTTGGCCGGTACGGCGATCTCCCCGATCCAAAGCGATCGAGTCTTGTCGTACTTCAGCCCAACCTGCTTGTCGAAAGCCGTTACGGCGACGTGTTCGGCAGTCTCGTCGGCGCTAACCGTCACTTCCGTAGACCCACGGGGAGGCAGCCGCCCTTCGCTCAGACGCAGCACCGGCAGAGCGGGCGGCGGCGTCGCACCGCCGAGGAGCGTGAACACGACTTTCTTTTCGAGATGGCCAACGCTGAATTGGACACCTTTGTAGTGCTGGCCTGACTCCAAATGAACGGCCGTCGTGGCGGGCGTTGCACCGAGGGACTCGTCGATCGTTTCCGGATCGACGGAAAGCGTGTAGTCGCCCGGAGGCAAATTATCGATGACGAAGCTGCCGTCGTCCTCGTCGATCGCAGCGTGGTCGCCGGGTTCCGCGACGACGTACGCGTTCGGCACGCCGCCCTTCATTTCAGCAAGCATGTCGGGTGCGTAAACGATCGTGCCGCCGATCGACCCGAGGACTTGCGCGTGAAAATCGAGCGTCGTGTAGGCGCCGTTGCTCACGGTGGCCTTCGCCTTCAGGCTCTCCGGTGAGAAGTTCGCCGTTGCCGGCACCGTCTGCGGAATGATTGTGATGATGTGTTCGCCCGGCGCGAGACCGCCGAAGCCGAACTGACCGCCCGCGTCCGTCAAGGCGTACTCACCGCCGTCAACCTGTAGGCGGACACCCTGAAGCGGAAGCGGTACTCCCCCTGCCTCCGAGCCGTATACGTGGCCCAAGATGCCGCCCAGCGTGCTGACGGGGAAGGTAACGTCGGCCTGTTGGCCGCCATTGACCGCAATCGCTTGGACAGGCGAGGCGGCGGTGAACCCGCGCGGAATCGAAGCCGTGCTAATCGCGATCGTGTGGTTACCTGGGTGTACGAAGGAAAACTGGAAGCCGCCGGTGAGATCAGTGCGTTCAGAGGTCATCCCATCGAGCGTCACGACGACGTTACCGACGCCGCCACCCGTTGAGTACGACCCAACGCTCAACGCCGGACCGACGCCGGAATTCATGCCGGTAACCAACACACGACCGACGATCGTCGCAGGCAAATTTGGATCAACACGGCCGGTCACCAAGCCGTCACCGATACCGAATGGACCGGTGAGCGAAATCGAGATGACGCGTGTCTTGCCGTTCGCCGCAGGATTGAGCCGGTCGGTGAGTGATTGATAGCCGAGCGACGTCTGAACTGAAAGCGCCGGAGACATCTGGTACGTAAGGTTCACAAGCGGCGTCCGTTGGATCGCATCGCTCGCAGTTGTCAGCGTCCGCGTGAACGTCTCACCAAACTGCACGCTCGTACGGCGCCACACTCTCGAAACGCTTATTCCGACGCCACGTTGCATTCCAGTCGCACTGTCGATCGGCGGCGGCGTCTCTTCGACGAGAAGCCTTTCAACGCCATTTTGCGACTGCGTTTGAAGTTGGGCGTTTATGCCGAGATTGTATTGGCCGATTTGACCGTGCAGCGAACCAAGAAGTGAACGCGTGTCACTTGTCAGTCCTCCGGAAAGCGTATGTTGCGCTTGAACGCCGAAAAGCGCTCCCGCTTGGCCCAATTGCGTAGAAAGCGACGCTGAAGCGGAGGTCGATGAGATCGGCGTGCCGACGCTATCGCCGGCTTCCCGCGCGACATTGACCGAGAACCCTCCGAAGCGCAACGCGGGCGAATAGCCGAGCGAAACGATCTTCTGTGTAGAAAAACCGTCAAGATTGCTTCCAGTTCGCTCCCAGCTGACGTCGGCATACATGGGCACTTTTGTCGTGTGGCAATTGAAGTCGACAAGCCGGTCACCGGGCACTTCGCCGCCGCCGAAAATGACAAAATTATTCGGTAACGAGCGCAGCGAGGTCGTGCAGCCGCCCTGCAACCCGGTTTGATCTAAGCGTAGCTGAGCGGCAATTCCATTTTCCGGATCTCCATCGATAGTCGAATGTCGCTGCCATGCTGCCTCTCCGGTGATCGCCGTGGACCGTATCGTGGTCGCACCGCCGAGGAGAAGCGTATCGATCTTCCCGGTGCTATTGCCGATTCCGCGAGTGAAGCCCGCTTCGTAGAAGGCGCCTCCACGCAGCAGCTGCCAGAGGACGCCTTGAAGGTCGACTGTTTCGCCGCCGGTGCCAATCGTCGGTCCCTCATAGAACGTCGCCTGGCCGTTGCCGGCCGGCACGATATATTCGAAGCCCCGCTCCGTCGCGCCGAGCTGCAAGGTGCCGAGTGCATTAAGCAACTGTGGGCCGTAGGCAACGGAATAACGCGGCGTCGAGTAGATCGCTGAAGCGACGCCAATCGCTGACCGTCCGCCCGTGGTCAGCGCCAGAGGCAACCGAAGGTCGGCGTAAGTTCGAGCAGAGCGTCTCGACACTTCAGCCGTCGCACCGGCGCCGACAAGCGACTGCGACTGAGAAGCCGAAGCGGGCGGTAACGCGAACGCCGACGTCAGACCGTTCGCGGTTGGCCCGGGACTCGGTGTGGGGGTATTGAAAAAGCCGGCTGAACCGAAACTGCTCTGTGTGCTGGTTTCGCCGAACGAAACGTCTCCGACGAGACTAAAGCGAAGCGGTCCGCCACGTTCTTTAGGAGCGGCCGTTGCGACCGGCGTGGGCGTCGGACCGGGGGTCACGGTTGCAGCGGCTGTCGGCGTGGCCGAGGGTTCCGGCGTTACGCCCGTCTGCGTCTTCAACGTTTGGGTCAGCTGATCGAAAGCAACGTGAAGAACGGTGATGCCTGCACGCGCAGGCAACAACCCGATGCCGATCACTGCGGAGCAGACCATCAGTCCCAGCCCACACCCTTGCAGGGCTCGGCCGATTACCCGTTTCACGCGTCAGTAGTAGAGGGTGTAAACCGCGTTCGACGTGTACTGACCCTGCGGTGTGGAAATGGGGATGTTGAGCGTTAGGTCGACACAGAAATTTTTGGTTCCGCTGTACGTGCCATTGACGACCGCCCAAACGCCGCCGTTCTTCGAATAGACGATAAATGGCGTTTGCGTCGGTGCCGGCGATACAACGTAGGTCGCGTGCGCAACGTCGCCACCAGGCCACGTCGTAGTGCCGTTAGTGAAGTCCGAGAAAAGCCCGTCTTTGAGCTCCCAATTGACCTGCGTTGTCTGGACCTGAACCGTGTACGCGCAGCTGACGGTCTTGGCAACACCTGCCTCAGCCGGTATCTCAACTTGACCGCCGCCTGCACTCGTGGTGAGGAGTGTGGCATTTGGATTCGGAGTCACTTCCGCTTCAACCTCAAGCGCCTTCTGCTTTGCCGTTTGCGCGACGAGAATGCCGCCAGCGGAAGGAACGAAGTGCAGTTGTTCGGCTTCGAACGCCCGCTCGATGGCGGGCGGTGCTCCGCGCAATGTCGCATGCGCGACGATGGCATCCGAGGCGCCGGCACCATGAGTGTAACCAAGTGGATTCGGGGTGACGTCAATAATGATTGTAACCGGCAGCTGTGCACGCTGCGACTGAAGCGCTAACGCAACCGACGGGACGAGCACGATCGCGAGGAATGCCCAAAGAAGCGGACGGAATTTCCTCATTATCGCGCTACCACCGTGTAGACAATCCAAACGTAATTGAGGCCGGCAGTTGCAGCCGGCGGCACCTTCAACTCGTAGTCATAGTAGAAGTTGCCGTTCTGCGTCGGTGACGTCGCGATCGGCGCCGGATAACTGATGTACGTAATCGACGGCGTCGTGAACTGGCCATTGTTCGCGACCATGCCGTTCGTCTTATAAAAGGGAAGGCCGGGAGAAAAGCCCGTGTTGCCGTCGGCCGGCGAGCCACTCGTAGAATTCAGGTAGTAAAGCACCGTACTCAGTGACTGCGTCGAAGCGTCTGCCGTGTTATAAAAATCCGCAGCGCCCTCGCCGTAGACATAGAACCCATTGGGGTCGTTTGACGTCACGCTGAGGTGCGCAGCATATTTGTACAGGTACGTTGTACCGCCTAGAACGCCGCCAAAATCCACTGCGCCGCTGTCGAGCGTCGCGTTCGGGCCGTGCGTCGGCGTCGGCTGCGTTCCGATAACCGCCTTCACTGCACCAAACCCCGCATAGTAATTCGGCGTCAGCGCAACAGTGAGAACCGATTGCGCGCTCCACTTGACGAGCGTGCTCCCGGTGTCGGCAGTTGCGGTTGCGGGCGCGAGCACACCAAGCGCCGCTATACCGGCGACTACCGCTTTCATCAATCCTTTGACGAACCGCTTCATGACGGGTAAACTCCGTTAACTCAACGCACCACGAAGTTGATTTCACCACCGGTCTGCGTCTTGCCACCGTAATCAACTGTTGCGATCGCCTGGTAATTTCCAGCCGGCAACTGCTTTCCGAGAGCTTGAATCATCCGGGTACCGCCCCGCTCAACCAAAAGGTTGTCGGGCAACGGTAGCTGATACACAACGGCGCCATCCTTTTGGACGATCAGTTGGCCGCGGCAATACACATGCGTATTGCCGGTGTTTTTGAACTGGACGCGATACACTTGACCGGCCGGCGCCTTTGCACTGACCATCTTCGTGATGGCGCCGTCTACTTTTTCGGTTCCTTGGATCGTGATGTACAGTTTCGTTGCAACGCGCGCCGAGAACGCGACCCCATGGTTTCCGCGCTGCGGTCGCGTTTGGAAAAACACAACGCCTGCATATTCACCAGTTAAATTTTTATCGTCCGGAACAGTTAAGGTGAGCTCGACTTGCTCTGTCGTATTCGGACCCATGTCGAACTCTCTCGGCCGGACCGCTGCCCAGCGAAGAACGGAATTCGGCCGCTCACCGGCTTTCGAGAACTGGTAATCGCCGTTCTCGCTCAGTCCGAAATCGGCGAGCGATGTGAGGATGTGGGTGGCGGCAAACGACGTATTCCTTACCGTAATCGGCACGTTGTAGGTCGTCCCCGGAGGCATTGCGGCTTCGAACTTGCCGGGCGTCACCGTGATGCCGAGGACGGCATCCGAGTTGGCCGTCGCCGTCATCGCAGCGATGATCGCAAACAATGTAAGAACTGCGTAGAATCGCTTCACCTGGTGTATCATCCCGACCGCTTCGTCGCGGTTGAACCCGCGCTCCCGCGACGAAGTGTCGTGTGTCAATGAACTTAGTTCGCGGTAACCGTGTATGTAAGGGTTGCAGTAACAGCGCCGACCGTGGAGTTCGGGCCAAGGTTGAGCTGCATGTCCGAGTTGAGGTCCTGGTTCGCCGCAACCGTCGAGTTAAGTAGCGTCGTATTTGTCGACGTCATCGCCGTACCGGCCGAGCACGCCGTCGTGCTCGTCATTCCGATCGCCGCATTGCGTACGGATGCAGTCCAAGCCGTCGCCGATGCCGTGTTCCACGTACCATCAGGCAGGATGCAGATCAGCGAGCCGTTCGCCGCCGTATCGTAGCCGGCAGGCGTGCCGGTGATTGCGGCTTGCACCTGGACGCCAGCCGAGTCGTTGGTCGTGATGTTCGCTTCGAGAGCATTGACCTCGAGGCAGTTCGCGTATCCAACTCCGTCCGGGGTCACGTTGCCGAAGTTAACCGTAAGGTTGGCGGATGCGTCCGTTCCAGCATTAGCCGTATTGGTCGTTCCGTTGCAGCCCCAACTCGTGCCGGAGCCGGCGGCATAGATCGTCGAGCCGGCGCCATGCACCGTGGAAGCGGTCGTCTGTGTGTACAGCGTGATCGCTGCGGATTTTTGGGTGTTCCACTTCACCGTAACAGTGCCCGTGGCGGCCATTGCCGGCGCCACCGAGCCGAGGAGTGCGCTCAATGCTGCGAGCGCTGCAAGCTTTTTAACGTTCATTCCCTTTCACCATGCGCGAGTTTGCCATCCGTGGCAGTAGAGGGGTAGCGAGTTACATAAAACTTATCGGCAGGTCGGTTGGGACGGTTAGCAGTGAGCGTGCACCCGGCGTAAAGATACACCCTGCCGCACGGTTAAGATGGGTACGAGGGACGTTAGGCTCCCTTGCCTGATATATCGGTCGCATACCCCCTATATAAGGAAGGGCAAAAAAGAGCGTCCGAAAGCTGAAATCCGGGCCATTTCCGGCCGATAGGAAGTATACGAAGTAAGTTTCAGGGAGGAAACGATCTTCTTCATGGATGTGCTGGGAGGCAGCGGAAGCGTTCTAGGGAACGGCTCCGCCGCTCAAAGAACGAAGGGACGATTCGAACGCGCGCTGAGAGCAATCTTAGGCGCGATTTGTGTTGTCGCTGACGTTCCCGGCACGAAGAAGCACCGATCCGCTTCCATCACGGCCGCGAGCCGGCGTAACGGCAACAAGCGTATTCAGCACATCCGCTCGTTCGAATTCGCCATGGCCTGGGGCCGCTGCCGCTCGGAGTTCAGCGCACGCGCCAAGAAGGTGGTGCACAGATGAACGTCCTTAGCGGAGCGGATAACGTTCTCTACAACCTCGATCGTAATCGGCAAGACCTCTCGAGCATTACCAGCAAGCTCTCGAGCGGGCTTCGGATACAGAGCGCCTCGGATGACCCGAGCGGGCTTGCGATTTCGTCCAACCTCCAGACGCGTGTCGGCGGCCTTCAACAAGCGGTCGAAAACGTCCAAACGGGCGGAAATCTTCTAACGGTTGCAGACGGAGTCGCTGCCAATATTCAGCAGATGCTCCAACGCATCAACTCGCTGGTCATTGAGTCAAATTCCGACATCAACTCGGACGAGCAGCTCAGCGCCATACAGACTGAGATCAACCAACTGCTCCTCGAGGTCAATCGTATGTCCTCGAGCGCGAACTTCAACGGTCTTAAACTGTTCGACGGCTCTCACGACACCTACGTCGCCGCGCCGAACCAAAACGTCATCGCGTTCGAAGTTAATCCGGGCCTCTTACCCGACGGCACTGTACCAACGAGCGATTCAGTTTCGAATTCGCAGGCGGCGGCTTCGGGCGTTCCGGGAGCAAACGGGCAGCTGATCCAGGATACCGGTGTAAACGGCAGCCCCACGAACGTTTACGTTCAAGAGCAACCGCAAGACCCATACGTTACTGGACTCTTTATCATGCAGATCACGGGAGCCAGCAACAATCCGGTCGAGCCGGGAAATGGTCTGCCGATAGGAACGCCCGGGGTCTACCTGCGGCAGATTATCTATAGCCCGGATTCGTCATTCGATTCAGGCAAGGCAAACGAAGCAGATTGGATCAACGCCCAGCCGACAAATTCGAATTTTCTCACTGGTGTCTCCGAGGCAATACCCAACTCGGCGCAAGCCATTACGTTCAATCTTCCAAATCTGTCCGCCAACGATGTGGGCGTTGCGATGGGCGTCGAGATTCTACTTCCGCGCGCCAGCGGAGGCGGTACTGCGATTTCGATTAACGACGGCGGCCAGGAAGGCTCGACGATCTCGATCTCGCTGCCGACGCTCAGCACGAGCGCGCTGCAAATCTCGAACATTAGTGTTCTCCGTCCAACGATGGTCAACGCCAATACCGCGGACCCGAACTTCGGTCAGAGCGAAGGGGTCGATTCGAGTAATCAATACGCCGCGATGGACGCTCAGATTCGCGTTGAAAATGCCCTCGAGCAGATCTCATCGTTGCGTGCCCAGATTGGCTCACAAATCGTCTCTACCCAAGAAGACTCGAGCAACGATAACGTCAACATCGTCAACCTCACCGCATCGGAAAGCTCAATCCGCGATTTGAACGTTGGTGCCGCAACGACGCAGTTCACGAAGGATCAAATTCTCAACCAAGTGGGAATGAGCGTGCTCTCGCAATATCAGGTCGACGCGCGTCAGCTTGCGTCCCTGATGATCAACGCGCTCGTCGCCTAACGCTCGGGGTTGACCCCGGCGCCTATACTTGAAGAAGGATACCTCGCTAGGTGAGGCGTCCACGCGATACACAAGCCGCTGCCCCGAAACGTCGAGAGACGCCAAGTGGGTAGACCAGACTACGCCGAGACAAGGCGGTGTCTAACGCGGCTCCCTGATGGGTACGGCGCGTGGTGCCAAAGCTCGGATGCGAATGAGGTAGCGTCGGACTTGTTCCTTGCGCCCATTCGAACCGGCCGCCGGCGAGGCGGACGGTTTTTTGTTTTGGGGAGAGGGGGTGAGACGCGCATGGCATTTACCGAGGGGTTTGTCTCGGAGCTGGTTGGACGGAAAGCAACCGTGAACGAGATTCCGATTGGGAAAGTGAGCGACTTTCTCGTCAACAAACCGGACGACGTCTTTCCGAAGATCGACGGGCTCGTAATCAAAACGACGCAAGGGCCGCGCTTTGCGCCGATCGAGACCGTGTCGGATATCGATGAGGGATCGATTGCGCTTAGCCTCACCCCGAAAGAGCCGGCGCCGCCGGAAGCCGACGCGCTCTATCTCATCGCCGATCTACTCGATAAACAGATCGTCGACGTCGACGGCCGTAAAGTCGTGCGCATCAATGACATCGAGATCGCGAAAGCGGGCGAGGCGATGCGTGTCGTCGCGGCCGACGTGGGCGTCGGCGGATTGTTGCGCCGTCTCGGCCTCAAGTCGTTCGGAAAGAAATTCACGCCTGCGATTTACCGCTCGATTCCGCGATCGATGATTGCGTGGGATTCCGTGTCGCCGATTCGCGAAACGAATCCCTCGCAAGTGAGCCTTTCCGTGACGGAGAGCAAACTCTCGCGCCTGCATCCGTCGGAACTCGCGGATATCATCGAAGATCTCTCCGCGCGCGAAGCGGCTGCCGTTGTTCGTCAGCTCGACGACGAGACTGCCGCCGACGCGTTCGAGCACCTGGATGCGGAGACGCAGCGCTCGCTGATCGAAGATATCGGCACGGAGCGCGCAGCGGACATCATCGAAGAGATGGACGCCGACGACGCAGCGGACTTGCTCTCGGAACTCGACGAGGAGCAACAGCAAGAGCTGCTCGCCGAGATGAACGAGTATACCGCGAGCGAGCTGCGCGAACTGGTCAAATACGCGGAAGACACGGCGGGCGGTTTGATGACGACGGACTACACGTGGATCTATCCGCATCGGACTGCGGAAGCGACGATTCGCAAGATTCGCGAGATCGCGCCGGCGTCGGAGTTCATCTACTATCTCTACGTCGTCGACAAACAAGACATGCTGCTCGGCGCGTTGTCGCTGCGCACGCTGTTGCTCGCCGATCCGCAAGAGTCGATCGAAGCGATCATGGACGCCGATCTCGTGACACTGCGCCCCGACACGGAATCAGAGGAGGTTGCGGCGACGATTGCGCGCTACGATTTGCTCGCGGTGCCGATCGTCGACGAATCAGGAAAAATGCTCGGCATCGTCACCGTCGATGACGCCATCGACGCGATCATGCCGGAAGACATGGCAAAGCGCCTTCCCAAGTTCACCGCGCACCGCACCGCCTCGCGTCATCCGCAGCATGCAGGCAGCGGCAACTGAAACGATAGAGGAGCAACCGGCGCGGCGGCGATCGCTGTGGCGATCGCTGCTTCTTATCGCGGCCGTGCTCGGTCCCGGCTTCGTCACGGCATCGGCTGGTAACGATGTCGGCGGCATCGCGACCTATTCATCGGCCGGCGCGCAGTTCGGTTACGACATCTTATGGCTCATGATACCGCTTGCCGTCGCGCTCATCGTCGTGCAAGAAATGTCGGCGCGCATGGGCTCCGTTACCGGGAAAGGGCTGGCGGCGCTCATCCGCGAGAACTTCGGCGTCAAGATCTCGGTCTTCGCGATGTTGGTGCTGTTTTTGATCAACACCCTGATCACGTCGACAGAGTTCGCCGGTATCGCGGCAGCTTCGGAAAATTGGGGGATTTCGCGCTACATCGCGGTGCCGGTCGCGCTGATTTGCGTCTTCTTCTTCGTCTTACGCTTCAACAATAAAGTCGTCGAGCGGACGTTCGTCGTCTTTTCGCTGATCTACCTGACGTACATCGTCTCCGCCGTGCTCGCTCATCCCGATTGGCATCACGTCACGACGGGATTGGTCATTCCACACTTCCAGTGGACGACGCCGGGCTGGGTCGTGATGGTAGTAACGATCATCGGTACGACGATCTCGCCGTACATGCAGTTCTTTCTTCAATCGCAAGTCGTCGAGAAAGGTACGCGAGCCGAAGAATTGCCTCTCGCGCGTGCCGACGTCATCAACGGATCGGTATTGGCGATCGCCCTTGCCGGGTTCATGATCATCGCAAACGCAGCAACGATCTTCTTGGCAAACGAACACGGCGCGAAACTCAATCCTCAGCAAGCAATGGATTTCGCCGTCGCGCTCAAACCGCTCGCCGGTGCGGCAGCGTCGACCATCTTTGCGCTCGGCATTCTGAATGCGGGATTGTTCACCGCGACGGTGCTCCCGCTCTCCACGAGCTACATTATCTGCGAAGCGCTCGGCTTCGAAGCCGCCGTCGATCGCAGCTTTTCTGAGGCCCCGGTCTTCTTCACGCTTTTCGCGGCGGGACTGATCCTCGGCGCGGGATTCGTCTTATTGCCCGGCCTGCCGCTGCTCAAGATGATTCTTTTCGCGCAAGCATTGCAAGGCGCGCTGCTGCCGTTCGAACTGATCCTGATGCTCGTCATTATCAACCGGAAATCGGTGATGGGCAAGTATACGAATGGACCGATTGCAAATACGATTGCCTGGGTGACGGCAGTCGTGATCGGCGCGCTTTCGATTCTGTCGGTTGCGGCCCCGTTTATTCCGCAGCTCGGCGGCGGCTAACCGGCGCCTTCAGCTCGCGCCGCGCACCGTCGGCGTTTGCGAAGCACCAGCGATTTCGGCCCTGTTTTTTCGCGCGATAGAGCGCGCGATCCGCTCCTTCCATCAAGCCGTCGATCGTCTCCGCATCGCTTGGATACAGCGCGATTCCCATGCTGACGCGCATCGTATGCTCGATGCCGTCGATCACGACCGGCTCTTGCATCGCAACGTTCAACTTGCGCGCAAGATCGGCGGCGTCGCTCGCACCGTCGACGATGGGCTGCAGAATGACGAATTCGTCGCCGCCGAAACGCGCGACGGTATCGCTTTCACGCGTCGCTTCGCGTAAACGCGAGGCGACGACCTTGAGCACGTCGTCTCCGATCGCATGACCGTATGTGTCGTTGACGTGCTTGAACTTATCGACGTCGACGTACATCACGGCAAAGCCGCGCTCATACCGCCGCGCGGTTGCGATCGTCTGCTCGATGCGATCGCTGAAGAGCACGCGATTCGGCAGCCCGGTGAGAGAGTCGTTGAAGGCGAGCTGTTCGATGCGCTCGTTTTGCGCCGCGCGTTCGAGCGCTGCGGAGACGAACAAACCCATGAGTTGCGCCATATCGCGTTCGTTTGAGGAAAGGCCCTCGGTGCGGGGCGCGCGTCCCGCGAACACGAGTCCGCCGTAGAATTGATCGAAAACGGTAAGGCTCACTGCAAAGTACGAACGCCACGGCGCCCTGTCGTGCGTCGGATCGTTGCGCCACGGTTCCGACTCGATATCGTCGATAAAAAGCGGATTTTGCCCGCGCAGCAGATAGCTCGTCACGCCTGTCGCGAGCGAATACGACGACCCTTTCGTCAGCGACGGTTCGCCGTAGACGTTGAGCACTCGCGCGCGGTCGCCTTCGACGTGCGCGACGTAGGCCTGATCCCATCCGAAGAGTTCGATGCCGAGTTGCAACGCGCCGTCGATCTGTTCGTCGAGCGACTCGCCGCGCGCGGCCGCCACCATGTAGAGACGGCGAATCTGCTCGCCGTGCGCGGCAATTGCGCGTTCCGCGTTCTTCTGCGCGGTAACGTTCTTGAAGATGGCATACGCGCCGAGAATCTCTTCACCAACGTGAAGCGGAACGAGCTTCAACTGCACGTCGAGCCGATTGCCCAGACGGTCGAGCAGCATAGAATCCGCTTCAGTCGCTTCGCCTCGCATCGCCGTACGCAACAACTCCTCGGCGTCCCTGCGCAGCTCCGGCGCGACCAGTTCCGTCCATCGCTTACCGACGAGCTGCTCGCCGTAGAAGCCGGTTTCGCTTTCGAGCGAAACGTTCACGCGCGAGATCATGGCGCTGCCTTTGATCTCCATGATGCCGTCGGGATGGTACTCGAAGAGCGAACGGAATTTTTCTTGGTTGATCGTGAGCGAATGTTCGGCCGAGCGCAGCGCGACGATGTCGCGCGCTTGGGCGAAGACTCCGACGATTTCGTCGTTGAATCGCGCCGGAAAGACGTAGCACTCGACCGGAATGATCGAGCCGTCTTTGTGCCTGGCGCTCGTGTCGAAATGGTCGGTGCCGCCGGCGAGCGCGGTTCGTATGGCGAGATTGACGCGCTCCACATCGCGCGGCGCAACGTGGACCTCGAACGAGGTTCCCAGAAATTCCGGCGGCGTGTAGCCGGTGAGGAACTGCGCGGCTTCGTTCGCGGCAATCGTAAGTCCGGCGCGGTCATAGAGCACGACGGCGTCGGGAGTATCCGCATACAGTGAGGCCACTGCCTCACGAAGAACCGCTGCGTCCATTCGAAGAACCAAAGTTCCCTTCGCCGAAAGGCGGCGTCATGACTCCCGACTTGATCGTCGAGTTCGCCGAGACGTTGGCGCGGGTCGCTGCGTCAGGCGGCGGTGCGAAAGCACTCGCCGCCGTTCTGGCAGAGCGCGCCGGCGCGGGGGTCCTCGTCGAGGACGTCGACTGGCGGCCGGTGGCGACGGCTGGAAAAGGGTCGCTGCCCGCGTCCGCGCGCGGCCTCAACGGCGGAGGCGCGCGCACCGTTCCGATTGCAGCCGGCGATGCAACCTACGGGTGGTTGTCGCTCGTCGGCGAGCCCACAACGGACTACGACGCGTTGCTTCCCGTCCTTCGGCTCGCGGCCAGCGCGATTGCCGTCGAACTGGCGCGTGATTCAACCGGTGGGCGCGGCCGAAAGCGCGCATTCTGGGAACGCCTCGTCGCTCGCGCGTATTCCGATACAACGGCGGTGCGCGAAGATGCCGGCGCGCGAGGCGTCACGATCGTCAACCGGTATGTCTGCGTCGCGTTAGAAGCCGATCCCGGCGATGAACCCGCGGATCCGGGCGACGCACTGCGCGCGCTGACCGCCGAGGCATTCCGATTCTCGGAGGGCGAGCTCGGATTGATCGAACGTGGCGCGGCGCTCGTCGCGATCGTCCCGGCCGCACGCGAAGTGGATGCAGAGAACGCAAAGACAGCCGCGATGCTGCTTCCCAAGACGACCGCGAAACGTCATCTCACGCTGCGATTGAGCGGCGGCGTGAGCGGCGTCGTTGCACTGCTCGACGTAGCGCGCGGTGTGGCCGATGCTGAAGCATCGCTTGCCATTGCGCGGCGTATTTACGGAGGCGGCCGTATCGCGTCATATGATGAACTGGGCGCCTATCCGCTGCTGCACGGCGGAGCGGATTCCGAAACGCTGCGCGCATTTGCGCAAGCGACGCTCGCGCCGCTGCGCGCGTACGACGAGAAGCATCAAACCGAACTCGAACGAACCCTGCGGCTCTATTTCTCGACGGGACAAAACGTCAAGACGACGGCGGAGCACTTGAACGTGCACCGCCACACCGTTTTCTACCGGCTTCGCCAAATCAGCGAGATCTCGGGACGAACGCTCGAGAGCCCGCACGACCAACTCACTCTTCGTCTAGCGATTGCGATCGATGCACTCCACACATAAACGCGACGTCATCAAACTCGCCAAAGATCACAACGTGCGCTTCGTGCGCATGGTCTTTGCGGACATTTTCGGGGTTAGTAAGAACGTTTCGATTCCGGTCTCGGAACTCGAAGCAGCTCTTGCCGGACGGGTGACGTTCGACGGCGGCTCGATCGACGGATTCGTCCGCGGTGAAGAACTCGACATGGTGCTGCGCCCGGATCCCCCCAGCTTCGCGCTCTATCCGTGGTCGAGCGGCGACGGCACCGAAGCGCGCTTGCTATGCGATATCGAAATGCCCGACGGTTCACCGTTCGAAGGGTGCCCGCGCACGACGCTCAAGCGCGCCATCGAACGCGCGAGCGACGTGCTGCCGGGGTTGCAGATCGCATTCGAAGCGGAGTTCTATCTCTTCGAGGGCGGCACGGACACATCGGACGTCGGTTCGTATTTCGATTTCTCTGCAAACGATCGCGGCGAAGACGCACGCAACGCCATCGTCGCCGCCCTCCAAGGCATGGGGATCCGGATCGCCTCCGCGCATCACGAACACGGCCCCGGCCAACACGAAATCGATTTTGCTTACGGCGACCCGCTTGCCGCAGCGGATAATATGCTCACGCTACGCACGGTCGCGAAACACGTCGCCGCGAGCTTCGGACTTGATGCGACGTTCATGCCGAAACCGCTCGAAGATCGGGCCGGAAGCGGGCTGCACGTCGAATTGCTGCTCGGTGAAGATGCAGACGAACAGACGATGCTCTATGTCGTCGGCGGATTGCTCGAGCATGCCGCAGCAACCACCGCGATCTGCAATCCGACGGTCAACTCGTACAAACGTCTCGTCGCTGCGTGGGACGCGCCGATCTATACCGTTTGGTCGGAGCGCAGCGCAAACGCGCTCGTGCGCGTGCCGCCGGCGGAACGTCCGCGTCACATCGAGATGCGCAGCCCCGATCCCGCGTGCAATCCGTATCTGGCGCTCGCCGTACTGCTCGGCGCCGTCGCAGACGGCGTTGAACGCTCGCTGCTTCCCGGCGGTTCGCTCCCGGGGTCGACATACGACTTGAACGACCGCGAACGCAAAGAACGCGGCATCGGAACGCTGCCGAAATCGCTACGTCAAGCGATTACGGAGTTGGACAACGACGCAACCGTTCGCGCCGCACTCGGCGACCATTTATATCACGCATTCCGCGACGCTAAGTTAGCGGAATACGAACAATACCGCCGCGCCGTCCACCCCTGGGAACACCGCGCCTATCTGCGCTTATACTGAACCTCATGACGAAAAGGGCTTGACGCAATCTCGTCGGCCTACTGTTGTGAGGCGATCCTTCGACTCCGGTGCTTCGCACCTGCGCTCAGGATGACACTGTTTTACGCCGCCTCTTGTCATCCTGAGCGGAGCGCAGCGAAGTCGAAGGATCGCATGCGGAAAACCGCTCGGCGCAATTTCGCCGGGCTCATGTTGTGAGGCGATCCTTCGACTCCGGTGCTTCGCACCTGCGCTCAGGATGACACTGTTTTACGCCGCCTCTTGTCATCCTGAGCGCAGCGCAGCGAAGTCGAAGGATCGCATGCGGAAAACCGCTCGACGGAATTTCGTCGGCCTACTGTTGTGAGGCGATCCTTCGACCACGGTGCTCGCACCTGCGCTCAGGATGACACGGTTTCACGCCGGCTCATGTCATCCTGAGCGCAGCGCAGCGAAGTCGAAGGATCGCATGCGGAAAACCGCTCGACGGAATTTCGTCGGCCTACTGTTGTGAGGCGATCCTTCGACTCCGGTGCTTCGCACCTGCGCTCAGGATGACACTGTTTTACGCCGCCTCTTGTCATCCTGAGCGGAGCGCAGCGAACTCGAAGGATCGCATGACGAAACCGCTCGACGCAATTTCGTCCGGCTCATGTTGTGAGGCGATCCTTCGACTCCGGTGCTTCGCACCTGCGCTCAGGATGACACGGTTTCACGCCGGCTCTTGTCATCCTGAGCGGAGCGCAGCGAAGTCGAAGGATCGCATGGCGAAAACCGCTCGACGCAATTTCGTCGGGCTCATGTTGTGAGGCGATCCTTCGACTCCGGTGCTCGCACCTGCGCTCAGGATGACACTGTTTTACGCCGGCTCTTGTCATCCTGAGCGGAGCGCAGCGAAGTCGAAGGATCGCATGCGCAAAACCGCTCGACGCAATTTCGTCGGGCTCATGTTGTGAGGCGATCCTTCGACTCCGGTGCTTGGTATCTGCGCTCAGGATGACACGGGGGTGCACCCTCGCACGGTGGGAGCTACTGACGGACGAGGCGGTCGGCGGGGGAGTCGATTGCGCGTAGCAGATCGGTGACGAGGAATGGTTTGGGGAGTGTTGCGTCCCAGCCGCCTTCGCTTGGTTCGCCGAGTCCCACGATGCGGACGGAGATGCCGTTCGCTACTGATGCGCGAACGTTGGCGACCGGCGCGATGCCGTCGTCGACGACGAGCACGTCGCCGGTGCGCAAATCGCCGCTCGCCGCGTCTGCAAGGGATGGTGCCTCCCGCACACGGTATCCCCGCGTGCGCAATTCGTATGCGGCGAAACGTGAAAGCGTTGCGTCGTGACTAAGGAGCGTGACGCGCATCGGACGCAGCGAATCCGCCGCATCGATGCGTGGAAGACGCACGTAGAAGCGACTTCCTTCGCCCACCTTGCTTTCTACGCCGACGTCGCCTGCGTGCCGTTCGACGATCATCTTGACGATGAAGAGACCGATACCCGTTCCGGAGATCTTGGCGCGCCGCGCATTCGATCCGCGTGAGAAACGGTCGAAGAGCCGCTCGCGTTCATCTTCGGGAATGCCGATGCCGCGATCGGTTACCGATGCAGTGTAAGATTCGCCGTCGCGACGCACGTCCACGCGGATCGGCTCTCCGTTCGGAGAGTATTTGATGGCGTTACGCAGCAGATTGTCGAAGACTTGACGCAGGCGTTCCGAATCGCCGCGAACGAACGCCTCCGCGACGTCATGATCGAATGAAATCTCACGTTCGCTTACATGAGCGTGAATCGCTTCCTCTATCAGTTTTACGAGGTCGACGCGCTCGTCCGCAATTTCCAATTCACCATGCTCGACGCGTGAGAGAGCGAGCACGTCATTGGCAAGAGTCGCAAGACGCTGAGCGTTCGAACGAATCGTACGCGCAGCGTCTGTCGCAGCATCACCTTCGAGGTAGCCCTCTTCTAGGAGCTCCGCAAAGCCGACGATCGACGTCAGCGGTCCCTTGATATCATGCGCGAGCACGGCAATAAGATCGTTCTTCAGTTGATTCAAGTGAAGTACCGATGTCCGTTGGCGCTGGAGTTCTTCGATTGAGGCAGCTAGGCGGGCGCTCAGCTTATTGAACAACCCGATGTCGAACAAGGCGACGTCCAGGCCCTCTTGCTGCTCTGCGAGGCGAACCGCTTCGATGACACTGCTGGCGACCGTTACCTCGACCCCGGCACGTTTCAACACTGCGCTTCGCTTCGACGCGTCTTCGCCGTCGCCGTCAATGATCAGGGCATGCAAGCGGCTCATGCCGGAACTTTCACCGCTTCACGTTGAAGGATCGACCAAGCTGCCGCAGTGTCGGTCTCCGATGTCCGTAGATTGCCGATCGCGAGGCGCAGCGCATAGTGCCCGTCGATCTTTGTGTGTGAGATGAACATTTCACCCGTTCCATTCACCGCATTGAGCAAAGCAGCATTGATTCGTTCGAGTTCCGCTTCGTTGTCGATGCCAGACGGGTGGAACCGGAAGCACACGACGGAGAGCGGATGCGGCGCAAGCACTTCCCATTCGCGTTCGGCGGCGACCCCTAACGCGAACCGCTGCGCGAGTGCGATGTGTGCACGTAACCGTTCGCGCATTTCCGACGCACCCATGTGACGCAGAACAAACCACAGCTTCAGCGCCCGAAACCGACGGCCGAGCTGCAGTCCGTAATCCATGTAATTCCGCACGTCGACGTCGGTCGTGGTCAGGTACTCCGGCACCAAACTGAACGCCCGGCGCACTGCGGCCTCGTCCTTCAAGAACAGCACCGAGAGGTCCATCGGCGTGAAGAGCCACTTATGGGGATTCACGACCAGGGAATCCGCGCGGTCGACGCCGTCCATGAGATCTCGATGTTCGGGGATGATTGCGGCGACGCCGGCATACGCCGCATCGACGTGCAGCCATACGCCGAAGCGTTCGGTGATATCCGCGATCTTCGCAACCGGATCGACCGAGGTGGTTGACGTCGTGCCGACGGTCGCGACAACCGCGCACGGCCGAAATCCGCGTTTAAGGTCGCGCGCAATCGCTGTTTCAAGCGCGGCCGGGCTCATACGGAAGTGCGCATCGCAGTCGACCTTAACGACATTGGCTTGTCCGATACCGAGCGCGATCGCCGCCTTTTCGATGTGCGAGTGCGTGTGTTGCGTTGCGTAGATACGTAGAACCGGAAGGTCGCGCCCGGTCATGCCGCTTTCGCGGATTGCCAAGCCGAGCGATTCGCGCGCGGCGGCGAGCGCGGTAAAGCCGCCGATGGAGGCGGTGTCGTAGATGACGCCGGTCCACCCTTCGGGAACGCCGAGCAGTCGCCCGAGCCAGCGCATCACGACCGATTCCAGCTCCGCGGCGGCGGGCGAGGTGCGCCAAAGCATGACTTTGACGTCCAGCGTTGCCGCTAGGGCTTCCGCCATGATTGCGACGGGCGCGGCGCTCGTCGCAAAATATGCAAAGAAGCGCGGGTGATTCCAATGCGTGATTCCCGGGACGATGATCCGCTCGAAGTCGCTCATGATTGTCTCGAACGGCTCGCCCCGTTCGGGAGCATGCGCCGGCAATTGCTCTGCGATTTCCCCCGGGCGAACGTTTGGCAGGACGGCGTAGCGCTCGGGATGCTCGAAATACTCTTCGATCCAGCGGGTCACCCGCAAAAAGTCTTCTTCTAAAGAGCCGGACTGTTCCACAATAATGAGGGTTAGCGCCGGCCCACTGAGAAGCCCGCCCGGCGAGGAGCGAAACACCTGATGAAATACCGCACGTATCGGAGTTCCGACGTAACCGTGAGCGAAGTAGGCTTCGGCATGTGGACCACCTCGACCGGATGGTGGGGCGAGATGAACGACGACGAGGCGGTGAAGATGCTGCACGAAGCGTTCGATCTCGGGATCACGTTCTACGATGCGGCCGACACGTACGGAAACGGACGCAGCGAAGAGCAGCTGCGCACCGCATTCGGATCGCGCCGCGGCGAGGTGGTCTATGCGACGAAGTTCGGCTACGACATCTATTCAAACCCGGGTGAACGCAAAGGGCAGAACGAGCTGCCGCAAGACGTTTCACCGGCGTACATTCGCAAGGCGCTCGATGAATCGCTCCGGCGCCTCGGAACCGACTACATCGACATCTACCAAGTGCACAATGCGAAGATGGAGCACGTGCACGACGAGCAGATGTGGGCGACGCTCGAAGAGCTCAAGCGCGAAGGAAAGATCCGCATGTACGGCATCGCGCTCGGTCCGGCCATCGGCTTTCTGTATGAAGCCGTCGACTCGGTGAAGAAACACAACGCGTCATCGCTGCAAATCATCTGGAGCATTCTCGAACAGTATCCGGGCAACGAGCAAATCAAAGCCGCATACGACGCGAAGGCCGACACCGGCTACATGATTCGCGTTCCGCATGCGAGCGGAATGCTCGAGGGTCACTACACCGAAGATACGGTCTTTGCCGAGAACGATCATCGCCGCCATCGTCCGCGCCACTGGTTGACCAACGGCGTCAAGAAAGTCGAACAACTTCGCTTCTTGGAATTGCCGAACCGTACGCTCGGACAAGCCGCGATCCAGTGGCTGCTGCGCGAACCGCGCGTAATGACGGTACTGCCGAATATCTACAATCGAGAACAGCTGGTCGAATTTGCGAACGCGCCGGATACGCCGATGCTCACCGACGACGAGATGCGCAAGATCGATGAACTCTACGTCAAGAACTTCGGAATCACCGACGAGCCGCCGATGGCGTTCAAAGGCGTCATGACGCGCGATGCGGTGAATGCGTGAGCCGCGACGTCGTTCAAACGAATGACGCGCCGGCACCGATCGGACCTTACAGCCAAGGCATCATAAGCGGGTCGGAACTCTTCTGTTCCGGGCAAATTCCGCTCGATCCGAAGACGATGAACGTCGTCGACGGAGACGTCGCCGCGCAAACGGAGCAAGTCTGCCGCAATCTCGGCGCCGTGCTTTCAGCGGCCGGCTATGGTTACGACGACGTCGTCAAGACGACAATCTTCCTCGTCGACATGAACGACTTCCAAGCGGTGAATGAAGTCTATGCAAAATACTTCGGCGCCGCCAAACCCGCACGCTCAACGGTTGCCGTCGCGGGGTTGCCGCGCGGCGCGCGCGTCGAAATCGATTGCATCGCGCGCAAGTAACGATTACTCCGAGTACCACTCGGCGCGCATCTAGTTCTTTAGCACCAGGCGATAGGGACGCATGCAGCCGCAAGCAAAGCGGTCGTCATGCGTCTTTTTGCATCCTCCATGGTGGCGTTGCTCCTTGTTGCGGCGCCCGCAGTCGCGCAGACACAACCTACGACGGGTTCCGCAGCACCGGCATCGCTGATCGCCATTGCCACGGATCGTCTCGATACGATGTTACGCACCGGACATGCGGATCCGACGTGGTTCGCCGATTCGTTCCTCGCTCAAGTACCGGCGAGCAAAGTCGACGAAGTCATCACTTCGCTTACGCCATCACTCGGCAAGTACGAGCGCCTTGAATTCACTCCTGACAAATTCATCGCGCACTTCGAAAAGGGAACCGACGACATCCTGATCCATCTCGACGCGAACAACAAAATCGACGCGCTGTTCTTCAAACCACCGGTCCCCGCCTCGCCCTGAGCCGCTCGAAGCCTTCGGCGCTGAGCTCTCAATAACACGGGGAGTTACTCTTGTGGTTGTTTGATGTTGGTGTTGATGTCGTTGACTTGGATGCGGGCGATGCGGGCGGCGTCGGGGTCGGTGCCGGCGGCGGCGAGTTTGAATTGCTGGACTGCGTCGTTGCGGTCGCCTTGCGCTTCATACGCTTTGCCTAAGAGAAAGTGCATGCGCCCGTCGTCGTTGACGGAGGCGATGCCCTTGATCAGCGCCGCTTGCGCGAGCGAATACATCTTGTGCTCTTCGTATGCAATCGCTAGGTCGATGTACGACTCGCGAAGATACGGGAACATCTGAATCGACTGCGCGTAGTACGACACGGCCTTCTGCCAATCGCCTTGCGTGTCGGCGAGGAATCCATAATTGACGAACGTCTCCGCGCGTTCGGGCGCCAAATGGTACGCTTTATCGAGCGTTGTCTTCGCCCGCTCGAGCTGATGCGCTTCGAGTTGCGTTGCACCGAGATTGTTCTCGCATTGATACGTGTATGCATCGATCACGAGGCACGCCGTGAATTGTTGCTCGGCACCGGTGTAGTCGTGCATGCTCAACAGCGACAAGCCCAGCCCGTTGAGCGCGGTGAGGTTCTTCGGATCGGCATCGAGCGCTTTACGGAAATGGACACTCGCTTCATACGGCTGATGGATCGCATTGAAGACTTGACCGACTTCGCCTTGAATGGCGGGATCAGTCGGATATTGCAGCGATAAGCGGTCGATCTCCACGCGGTACTTCGCAAGGTCGCCTTTGCGCGTGTGCAACGCAACGAGATCGTCGACCGAGTCCGTGCCGGGAAGAGCCGCGTTGAACTGCGCGATCGCCGCGTCGACTTGGTTTTGCACGGCGAGGACCGTACCGAGGCGATTGTGCGTCTCCTTATCGTTTGAATTCTGACGCAGCAACTCTTCGTAAGTAAACTTCGCGCGGTCGAGTTGTCCGGTGCGGAAATAGAGGTCGCCGAGGAAACGGCGCGGCGCCGGCTCCATCGGGTGGGCGGCAACGTAGGTTTCCAGGTGCTTGATTGCCGCGGTCATCTTGCCTTGGGCGATGAGTTCGCGGGTGCTCGTGATCGCGCCGTATGGGTCTGATGCGAAGCCGGGGTTATAGTGCTCGGGATCCGCGGTCACCATCGGAACGGGATCGATCGAAGCGCGAACGGGCGCAGCCCACAGCGCAGCCCCTAAAACGGTGGCGAATGCAGCGCATGCTACGATAACTCCGCGAACCATCGGCGCTTCCTCCGTGCCCTCTCCCTGTATTCTACTCCTAATTCAAGCGCGCGGAGTGCCGTCGTCGTGACGCACGTTTTCGGCGATGCGCTCCATGAGCGCGATCAAATTGTTGCGGTCGGACTGGCTGAAGCCGCTCAACGCGTGCTCGGTCTCCCGATCGAGGATGCGAAAAACGCGTTCACGTTGCTCGCGTCCGCGCTGCGTCAGGTAGATGCGCACCGATCGCGCGTCGTCCGGGTGTGCCTCGCGGCGCACGAACCCGTCCCGGAGCAGGCGCTGAACCGTACGGGTGACCGTCGGCATCTCGACGTCCAGACGTTCAGCCAGTTCGCGCGGCGTCAATCCGTCTTGCTCCCAGAGCAGACGTAAGAGTTGATACTGCCCGAGGCGCAAGCCGGCGTCTTGTAACGAGCGATCCAGCCGTCCGCGCACGGCGCGGACGGTTGTACCGATCGACGCAAAGACGTCGGACTGCTGTTTCATTTCACGAGCGGAAGCACGTTGCTTGGCGTGAGCGGATAAAACGTCATCGCGATGACGAGCACGAAGCAGACGACCGCGCTCGCCCATGCCAGCGGAACGTTCGCCTGCGCTTCATGCACGTGCGCGTGCTCGTCACGCTGATACATCGCGCGAATGACCTTCGCATACGCGTAGAGTGAGATCGCCGTACCGACGATCAGCACGGCGCCGAGCCACGCGTAGCCTGCGCTGACGCTCGTCGAAAGAATCAGAATCTTTCCGAGGAAGCCGGCCGTCGGCGGCAGACCGGCCATCGCGAGCAAGAAGAACGTCATGAATGCTGCCGCAGCGGGATGGCGGCGTCCGAGGCCGCGATAGTTGGCCAAACGCGAACCCTCTTCGCGATCGCTCGAGATCACGGCAGCGACTGCGAATGCACCCAAATTCATGAATGTGTACGCGGCCAAGTAGTAGATCGCGTACCGCAAACCGAGCGGCGTTCCACCAGCGAGCGCGGTCAGAATGTAGCCCACTTGCGCGATACCGGAATATGCGATCAGGCGCTTGAGATCGTGCTGCGCGAGCATTCCGACGTTCCCCGCGATCATCGAGATCGCCGCGATGATCCAAATCGGCAGCAACAGCTTGTCACCGATGCCCGACGGGACTGCTGCGTAGATGAACCGCGCGAGAACGGCGAGCGTGCCGGCCTTCGTCGCCACACTCATAAAGGCCGTGACCGGCAACGGCGCGCCTTCGTAAACGTCCGGCGACCAGGCATGGAATGGCACGAGGCTCAGTTTAAACGCAATACCGACGAAGAACATGCCCGCTCCCATCCAATAGAGCGGATTCGTTGCAAGCGCCGGCTGCGTGAGATCTGCGAGCGCCACGCTTCCACTTGACCCGAAGAGCAACGCCATACCGTAGACGAGGAAGCCCGACGCCATCGAGCTCAAGATCAAATACTTGAGTGCCGATTCCCGCGCCGTCGGCCGGTCGGCGACCCCGCACAGGCAGTAGAGTGCAAGCGAGAGCAGTTCGAGCCCAAGGAAGATCACCATCAAGTTGCCGGCGCCCGCCATCAACATTGCACCGCTCGTCGACCACAGCACGAGCGCAATTGCGCCCGCGATACGATCCTCGCCTCCGATGGCGCTATAGAGCACGACCGTGCCGAGCGCGGCGATCAAGATGATCTCTTCGAATACGGTGCTGAAACCGCCGAGCATGAACGCGCCGCCGAATGCCCCGTAGTTCACCCCGCTGCGAAATTGATTGTACGTAACGACACCCGCGACGATGATCCCGATTGCGGAAATCACGATCGCCGCGTAGCGATTGATGTGTTTCGGCGCGAGCAGATCGGCGAGCAGCACGACGAGCGCCGTCACGGCGACGATCGAGAGGGGCGCGACCGCGCTCCAATCGGCGTTAGTCACGTTGACGATCATCGAGTCACTCCTTGGCTCACCTGGTTGGCGTTGTATTGGCCGGTATCGAAGGTCGTGAGCGCGTGCGGATTCACGCCGACCACCACGAGCGCGAGCACGAGCGGCGCGAGAGCGATGCCCTCGACCCAGCTCAAATCGCGCCGTACCGGAAGATCTTCAACCTCGGGACCGTTCATGACGCCTTGGAACAAGCGCAGCATGTATGCCGAAGCGATGACGATCGGAATGAGCGCCGCGATCGAGACCCAGACGAGGCCGGATTGGAAAACACCGGTGAGGATCACGATCTCACCGACGAATCCCGCAAAGCCCGGAAGCCCGAGCGCAGCAAGCGCGGCAATGCACAGCGCGCCCGCGAGTTTCGGATTCGCCGCACCGAGGCCCCCCAGTCGCACGAGCGAACGCGTATCTTCGCGCGCTTCGACGTAACCGAGCGTGATGAACATCGCTGCCGAGAAGAGCCCGTGCGCGATCATGTAAATGACGGCGCCCTGCAACGCGATCGCGTTGAACGAGCAGATTCCGACGACGATCAAGCCCAAGTGCGAGAGCGACGAATATGCAACGATACGCTTCGTGTCGTTCTGCACCAGCGCCACCACCGCGCCGTAAAGCAGCGAGATCACGCCGAGCACGATCAGCACGCCGGCGTACGCTTTCAAATAATCCGGCATGAACGCCATGCAAATCACGATCAAGCCGTAGAGACCGGCTTTCGACTGCACAGAGCTGACGACGGCAACCATCGGCGCCGGTAAATTGCTATAGGTGAGCGGCATCCAGGTGTGCAGCGGCCACACCGGCGTCTTCACCAAGAAGGCGAAGGCGAAGCCGATAAAGATCCACGGCACCCACGAGCCGACGATGTGGACGTCGCTGCGCCCGATCACGTCGGTCGAACCGAAGAGCACGCCGAACGCGGCCGTCGCGAGCAGCAGCGCTAAGCCGCCGGCAAAGTTATAAATGAAGTAACGCCACGCGGTCGCGGGATGTTCGCCCCAGCCGAGCAGTCCGAAGAACACCGGCAGCAGCATCAGATCCCAAAAGAGCGCGAAGACGAGCAGATCCTTCGCGAGAAAGACGCCCATCATCGTGCCTTCGAGGATTAACATGTGCGCGACGAACTGCCGTTGACGCGGCACGCTCATCGCGAGAATCGCCGAGAACGTGCAGACCGCAAGCATCAGCGCGATCCAGAACGAGATACCGTTCGCACCGAAGTGAAAGGAAGACTCGAACGGGCGCGAGAGCCAGGGACGCAAGCTGAATTCCGAATTGCGCGCGCCGAGCGCAAGCGCGAACTCGATCAACGCAATAACGGTGCCGACGCTCTTGGCGAGCACCGGATTCTCTTCGCGCTGCGGCACCAACAACATGATGATGCCGACAACGATCGGGAGCAGGACGAGTGCCAAGACGATCATTACTTAGTAGCTCCCATCGCGACGGCGTAATAGATCATGAAACATGTCGCGCCGACAATGAGCAAAAACGCGTACGTTCGCAGCAGTCCCGTTTGGAACGAACGCACGAGCGCGCCGAGCCACTGCGCTGAGAACGCCGTCTCGCGCACCGCACCGTCGATGACCTGGGGATCGAGGAAGCGCCCGAACAGCGTTCCGAGCAATTGCGCGGGACGCACGAACAGCAGATCGAGCGCGTAGTCGAAATAGAACGCGTTCGTCAAGACCGCGGGCATACGCACCGATTCTCGGCGTAGACGTTCGACGGAGTTTTGCTGCGCGGGCGCAAGGCCGTACCGGATCCACGCGATTGCGATACCGATTATCACGACGACGAAGGCGATCACCGCCGTGAGCGTCTCACTAATCGGTGCTGCGGCAAGCGACGGATGCGGGAATTGCTGCGCGAAGAAGCGCGACCACGGGGAATTCTCGCCGCCGAACATCAGCCAGCCGATGAGCACCGTGGGCACGATCAAGATCGCGACCGGAAAATTCATCAGCCATGCCGGTGCATGCGTATGCGCTTCGTCGTGCTCTTCTGCATGCGCCGACGAACCGGCGAGTTCGGGATGACGCATGCCCAGATTCGACGGATCGACGTTGCCGCGGTACTGACCGAGGAACGTCACGAAGAGCATGCGGCACATGTAGTAGGCGGTGATGCCGGCCGTGACCAGTCCGACGGCATACATGATCGGATGCCCGTGATCGAGCGTACCTTGAATTACCAGATCCTTGCTGAAGAACCCGGAACCGATGAACGGGATACCCGAAATCGCGATCACGCCGGTGAGCATCGCAATGAATGCGAACGGCATTGTCTTGATCAGTCCACCCATGCGGCGCACGTCTTGCTCGTTGTTCAGCGCATGGATGATGATCCCCGAACCGAGGAAGAGCTGCGCTTTGAAGAACGCGTGCGTGAAGAAGTGCGCGACACCGCCTTCGTAGGCCCCAACGCCGACGCCCATGATCATGTAGCCGATCTGCGACATCGTCGAGTAGGCGAGAATACGTTTGATGTCCCATTGCGCGCAGCCGAGAATCGCACCGACGAGCGCCGTGAGCGCACCGATCGTGCCGACCAGCATCTGCGCGTCGTGATTTTGACTCCACAACGGCGCGCACCGCGCGACGAGATACACGCCTGCCGTGACCATCGTGGCGGCGTGAATCAGTGCAGAGACCGGCGTGGGGCCTTCCATTGCGTCGGGAAGCCAGGTGTGCAACGGAATTTGCGCCGATTTCGCGGCCGCGCCGATAAAGAGCGCGAGACAGATCACGAAGAGCCAGCCCGTGTTATACGAGCCCGCGAAGGCAAACGCATCGCCGAACGCGATCGAATGCACCGTCGCAAAGATCACGAAGACGGCGAACATGATGGCGACGTCGCCCGCGACGTTGATGACGAACGCTTTGCGCGCTGCCGCAACCGCACTCGGCTTGAAGAACCAGAACCCGATCAGGAAGTAGGAAGCAAGACCGACGAGGCCCCAGCCGACGAGCAATCCGACGAAGTTGTCGGAGAGCACGAGCGTAAGCATCGCAAAGACGAAGAAATTCATGTAGGCGAAGAACCGCGCGAAGGCGTTATCGCCGTCCATGTATCCGATCGAGTAGACGTGGATCAGGAACCCGACGCCCGTGATGATCAACGCCCACAACAGCGAGAGCGGATCCATCAACAAGCCGAAGTTCCATCCGGGAATCCAGCTGAACAGCGATTGATGCGCGCCGACCAGATTCACACCGCCGCTTGAAGGAACGCTCTGCGTCGCTGCGCTCCACATCAGAACCGTCGCGATAAACGCGACGCCGATCGCCGCCGAACCAAGCGGTCCCGCTAAGCGCTTTAACTGCGGCCCGAACGCCCAATTGATAATCGCGCCGACGAGCGGCAAAAGCCAGAGGGCAATGAGATAGGGATAGTTGCCCTCGTTGCCCATCACGTGATGCACCACGCGAGCTACCCTTTCATGAGCGCGATATCGTCGACGTCGACGTATCGCGTGGAACGGAAGACCGTCACAACGATCGCAAGACCAATTGCAGCTTCCGCCGCGGCGACCGTAATGACTAAAAAGGCGAAAATATGGCCCGCGTTATGGAGCCACGCTCGCGAAAACGCGATGAAGAGCAGGTTTGCCGCGTTGAACATCAGCTCGATCGACATCAACATGATGAGCGGATTGCGACGCACGACGACGCCCGCCACTCCGATAAAGAAGATGACGGCGGAGAGCCCGACATAGTCGGCGATCGGAACGGCCATCGGAATCATTATTCGCCGCTCCGTAAAATCGCTTCACGCATCTCGCGACGAACTTCTTCCGCCCGTTTCTTCGTGGAGGCGTACGGCGTCTGATCGCCCGCTAGCAGAATGACGCCGATCACGGCGACCATAAGCACCAGTGCCGTGACTTCAAACGGCAGCAGATACGTCGTGAAGAGCGCTTTGCCGAAGTCGGCGACGGAACCGAAGACATCGGCCGTTCCAACCGGTCCGACCGGTGACGTGGGCGTCGTGTTTGCAAACGCACCCGCCGTCACGCGATTAACGGCGTACGAGAGGAAGCCGAGCGCGATCAGCAACAGCACGACGACCGGAATTCCGATTCTCGGCAGTTTGTTGGGACCGACCGAGAACGACGAGACGCCGCTCGAGAGCAACGCGATCACGAACAGGAACAGAATCAGAATCGCACCGGAGTACACGATCATCTGAATGACCGCAAGAAACTCCGCGTTGAGCGTCAGATACATCGCCGCGAGCGCAGCAAAGTTCAAGAGCAGCGCAACGACGCTATAGACGGGCTTCGTATTCGCGATGCACCAAATCGCGGAGCCGACCAAGATTACGCCGAGAATCCAGAACGCGACCATTAGTCGTCCCTCTTGAGCATCGCGAGGCCTTTGCGTTGAATCTTCAGCACTTGGCCGCGATTCGTCGCATTGTAGCCCTCGTCGATGTTGACGGTCGACTTGACCTCGGCGACACGGCCAAGGTCGGCGGGAATGCCGTTGGGACGTTCATCCGGCGACGTGCCGATGCCGGCTTCCGGCGGCACGAGCAAACGATCCTTGGAATAGATCAACGCGCCGCGGCGATAATCGGACATTTCGAAGCGCGGCGTCAACACGATCGCATCGGTCGGACACGCCTCTTCGCACATGCCGCAGAAAATGCAGCGCAGTTCGTCGATTTCATACCGCGCAGCGTGACGTTCGCCCGGCGACTTGCGGTTTTCGGGCGTGTTCTCGGCACCAATTACCGTAATCGCGTTCGCGGGACACGCGCTCGAGCAGAGTTCGCACCCGATGCAGCGCTCCTTGCCGTCGTCGTAGCGGCGCAGTTCGTGCAGCCCGTGGAAGCGCGGCGCATGTTGCTTCTTCACCGACGGATATTCGATCGTCGGGCGTTTCGCGAACATGAACTTGAAGGTGATCGAGAGCCCCTTCAAGATCGCGCCGACGTTGTAGAGTTGCTTGCGCATATTAATGTCCCATGAAAGCGACGATGATCGCCGTAACGACGAGGTTCAGCGTGGCGAGCGGCAATAAGAACTTCCACCCGAACGCCATCAGGCGGTCGTAGCGGAAGCGCGGAAGCGTGGCGCGCAGCCACATATAAAAGAACATGAAGAACGCGACCTTGATGATGAACCAGATCACGCCCGGAGCGTGAAGATTATCGAGACCGAACGGCGCGTTCCAGCCGCCCAGGAAGAGCAGCGACGCAATGCACGACACCGTGAGCATGTTCACGTACTCGGCGATGAAGAACAACCCGAAGCGCAGGCCCGAGTACTCCGTATGGAATCCGGCGACGAGTTCGGTTTCCGCTTCGACCAGGTCGAACGGCACGCGGTTGGTTTCCGCGACGGCCGTAATGATGTAGACGATGAAACCGACGAACTGCGGCAGGATGAACCACCACCTCGCCTGCGCGTTCACGATGCCGTCGAGCGAGGTCGTACCGGCCAAAATCAAGACGCCGATGAACGAGAGCGACATGCCGAGTTCATAGCTGATCATCTGCGCGGTCGCGCGCACGCTGCCGAGCAGCGGATACTTCGATCCCGACGCCCAGCCGCCCAACGTGATGCCGTAGACGCCGATCGACGTGATTGCGAGCAAGAACAAGATGCCGGCGTTCACGTTGCCGATCGCCCACGTTCCGGCGCTGCTCGCGCCGAACGGGATGATGGCGTAAACCGAAAATGCGGTGAGCAGCGAGATGAAAGGCGCGAGCCGGTAGATCAGCGGATCGGCCGTGCGCGGAGTCAGATCTTCTTTCAAGATTAGCTTCGCGGCGTCGGCTGCCGGCTGCATCAAACCCCACGGGCCCACGCGGTTTGGACCGGGACGCAGTTGCATCCAGCCGAGCACCTTGCGTTCCGCAAGCATCGCGTAGGCGAACGTCGTCACGACAATAAGTAGCAGAATCGCCGATTTAATGAGGATGACGATCCAATCGGGCATTATGCTTCCACCAACTCTTCCGTGAGAACGAGGCGGTCTTCGCGAAGCGCGGCGATGCGCGCATCGTGCGCGCTCGTTCCGCCGCCGTCCCAAATGCTGCGCGCCGGTTGTCCTTCGACGCGAACGTTTTCGGCGGGCGGCGAACCTGCGTGCTGCGCAGTGCGTCTGAGTACCGTTTGCTCGAGTTCTTCGATCGACGGCAGCGCGAGATCGAATTGCTGCGCGAGTCCGATGAGCATCTCCAAATCGGTCAACGTTCCGACCGGTCCGCTCAGCGATGGATTCACCGCAAGCAAATCACCGGCGATATCGATCGTCGTTCCGCTCTTTTCGAACGCGCCGCGCGCCGGAAGCACGAGCGTCGCGAGTTCGGCGGTTTCCGTCATGAACAGCTCGCTGACGGCAACGAACGGCGTCGCCCGCAGCGCTTCACAAACGGCCGCCGTATCGATTCCATTGCGCGCGGGGTTCACGCCGAAGAGCGAGAGCACGCCCATTTCGCCGCGCCGCGCGGCATCGAACATTGCAAGCGAGTCCATACCGCCGTTTTGCGGCAGCATGCCCATCGCTTCCGCACCGCGCGCGTTCGGCTGTTCGCTCGCAATGAACGCGATGCCGTTGCGCGCCGCGAGTGTGTCGCGAAGTGCGCCGCCGAGCTGCGCGTCGACGCCGTCCCAAATAACGACGACGTTGCCTTGCTCCGGCAGCGCGCGGATTGCTTCATCGGCGCTCGCGACGTCGACGAACGGTACGTTCGGCGCGCGATCGAGCGATGCTACGCGAATGAGTTTTACGTTGTTGCGCGTGACGGCTTTGACGACGCGCAGCCACATGATCGGCGCACGCTCTTCGGGCGTCTCGCCTACGATCACGATCGCAGCGGCTTTCTCGATGTCCTCATAGGAACCGCCGCGCATCGGCGTTGCGACGCGCTGGCGTCCGCCGCGCCAATCCAGATTGTTCACCCCGACCGAGCGGAAGACGTGCTGCAGCAGATATGCCTCTTCATTCAACAAGCGGCCGCCGCCGATCGCGCCGACTCCCTTGTTCGCAGCCTTCGCGTCGTTGATCGCCTTTGCCCAAAGCGTAAACGCGTCGTCCCAGCCAATCTGTACGAATTCGCCGCTGCGCTGCTCGCGGTAGAGCGGCTGCAGAATGCGATCCGCCGACGTGTAGAACCCGATGTTGTAGCGTCCGCGATCGCAGAGCCATCCGTCGGAGATTCTGTCGTCGCTCTCGACCATCATCGTGCGCAGGACCGTGCCCGAACGCGAATCGACGAACTGCTGGCATCCGACGGCGCACTGTTGACAGCTCGTCTGCACGCGATTGAGGTCCCACGGACGCGACTTGAAGCGGTACGTCTTCGACGTCAACGCACCGACCGGACACAGTTCGGTAACGTTGCCCGTGAAATTGTGGCGGTACGCGTCGCCCGTCGACGTCGCGATGATGTCGTGGTGACCGCGATCCTTAACGACGAGTTGCTGCTCGGCGGCGATGATGTCGTCGAAGCGCACGCAACGTTGACAGACAACGCAGCGCTCTTCATCTAAGACGATGGTGGGGCCGAGATCGACGCCCTTCGGCTTCGAGTACTTCGGATCCGCAACGTCGGAGGCGCCTCGGCCGTAGGCCATCGCGTAGTCTTGCAGATCGCATTCGCCGCCCTTATCGCAGATGGGGCAATCCAGCGGGTGATTCACGAGCAGCAACTCGAGGATCATGCCGCGTCCCGTATTCACTTTGTCGTTTTGGGTGTGCACGACCATGCCGTCGGCGACCGGCGTATTGCACGCGATCTGCAGCTTCGGCATTCCTTCGATCTCGACCAAACACACGCGGCAAAGCCCGGCCGGACCGAGCTTCGTGTGATAGCAGTAGACCGGAATCTCTTGCTTGATCTTCTTCGCCGCTTCCACCAGCAGCGTGCCTTTGGGCACTTGCAGCGGAACGCCGTCGATCGTGAGCGAGACCAGTTGTTCGTCAGCCATTTATGCGTGTACCAATTTCTCTTCGGGAAGAAGTCGCGCTTCGAACTGTTCCGGGAAGCGCTTGAAGACCGACATCAGGAACGGTTCGATCGAGTCGCCGAGCGCGCAAAGATTCAAACCGGTGATCGTGCTGCTGACGCGGCGAATCATGTCGAGATCACCGCGCAACCCACGCCCTTCGACAAAACGATCCAGCACGCGTTCGAGCCAGGGTCCACCCTCGCGGCACGGCGTACACTGCCCGCACGATTCGTGCGCGTAGAAGCGTATGGAATTGCGCGCGGCTTTCACCCAATTCGTCGTGTCGTCGAACACGGTGAACGCGCCCGAGCCCATCATCGAGCCGGCCTTCGCCATCGACTCGTAGTCGTACGGAAAATCGAGATGCTCTTCGAAGATGCACGCCGACGATTGCCCACCCGGCTGCACCGCGTTGAACGTGCGGCCCGGCAGAAGTCCGCCCGCGATCTCGATGATCTCGCGCACGGGCGTTCCGACGGGAACTTCGTAGTTGCCGGGTTTCTGCACGTGACCGGAGACGGAAACGATCTTGTAACCTTTGCTGCGCTCGGTGCCAACCGACGCAAACCATTCCGGACCGTTCTGCAGAATCGGCACGAGGTACGCGAGCGTTTCGACGTTGTTGACGACCGTCGGCATGCCGTAGAGACCGGCAACTGCCGGGAATGGCGGCTTCAGACGCGGCTCGCCGCGTTTACCTTCGAGCGAGTTCAACAATCCGGTCTCTTCGCCGCAGATATACGCACCGGCACCGCGATGCACGGTGATGTCGACACTGTAATCCGTACCGAATAGATTCTTACCGATCAATCCCGCGGCGCGCGCTTCCGCAACGGCCCGCATGAAGATCTCGTAGCCTTCTTTGAATTCGCCGCGGATATAGATGAACGCGTGATTGCAGCCGATCCCGTACGCGCCGATCAAAATACCTTCGAGAACCAGATGCGGCGTCTCTTCGAGCAGCATGTGGTCTTTGAACGTGCCGGGTTCGGCTTCGTCGCAGTTGCAGACCATGTAGCGCGGCTTGCCGTTGTTCGGCAAGAACTGCCACTTACGTCCGGTGGGGAAACCGGCGCCGCCGCGTCCGCGCAGACCCGATTTATCGCACGCGTCCATCACGGCAGCGGGCGTCAGTTCGCGCACCGCGCGCTCCCACTGCTTGTAGCCGCCGCGTTCGCGATAGACCTTGATGTCGCGCAGATTTGCCTCGCCGATTCCGGCGGTTAAGACTTTAGTGACCGGCACGGCCGTTAGTCCCTTCTTCTTCGATCGCATCGTAGACGCCCCGCGCATCGCGAACGGTTCGCTCTTTCGTGCGTCCCGCAAACGATACGTCACCCGTCACGAACCGGTCGAGCATGATGACGCCGCTCGGATCGCCGATGCCGCCGGCATTGTTCGGCTCGCTCGAATTAAGTGTTCCCGGTGACTTGCGTCCGGTGCCGACTTGCGCGTCCTGCGCGATCTTCCACGTACGCTCGGGCATTGCGGTCTGCGCCATCGGCTTCGTCTTATAGGTGCCTGCGCGCATGGCCGCAATCATATCGTCGATCATCTGCGGCGTGAGGTCGTAGACGAACTCGAGATTGACTTGCATGCACGTCGGTCGATCGCACGCCGCGAGGCACTCGACTTCTTCGTACGAGAAGAGGCCGTCGCCGGTCGTTTCAAGGTGACCGATACCGAGCTTCTCTCTAAAGTAGGCCCTGATGTCGTCGGAGCCGCGAAGTTCGCACATCAATCCGCGGCAGACTTGGAGCATATACTTGCCGACCGGCTTGCGAAAAAACAGCGTGTAGAACGAGACGGTGGACTCGACGACGGCCGGCGAGATTTCGAGCATTTCCGCCGTCGCGCGCATTGCGTTCTGCGAGACATAGCCTTCGTGTTGCTGAAAGAGGTGCATAAGCGGCAGCAGCGCGGAGCGTTTCTCTTCGTACTGCGCGATCAATGCATCGCATTGCGGACGCAACTGGTCGAAGAGGCGCGCGAAGTCATCCACCTGGTGATTATCATCGTGCATTAGCGGTCGACCTCTCCGAACACCGGGTCGAGCGATCCGATCATAACAACCAAATCGGCGATCAGATTTCCGGGCGCCATGCCTTTGAGGCACTGTAAGTTGTATAGGCTCGGCGGACGCGTACGTACACGATACGGACGGTTCTCGCCGTTGCTGATGATGTAATATGCGAGCTCGCCGCGCGGGCCTTCGACCGCCTGATAGACGTCGCCCGGCGGAACGCGGAAGCCTTCGCTCACGATCTTGAAGTGATGGATCAACGCTTCCATCGAGAGCGCAATCGTCTCTTTCGGCGGAGCGAAGATCTTCGGATCGTCGATCGCGACGGGACCCGGCGCCGTCAATTTGTTACGCGCCTGTTCGATAATACGCATCGATTCTTCCATCTCATCGAGACGCACGAGGAAGCGAGCATACGCGTCGCCTTCAGTGCGCGTCGGAATATCGAACTGGAATTGATCGTAGCTCGTATACGGAAACGCTTTACGCACGTCGTACGCAATGCCGCTGCCGCGCAGCGCCGGGCCCGTGACGCCCCACGCAACCGCGTCGTCGGCAGTCATCATGCCGACGTCGATCGTACGATCCTGGAAGATCGGGTTTGCCTGCAGCAGGCCGCGCAGTTCTTTCAAGCGCCCCGGGAACTTCGCGATCAATGCGTCGAGCTTCTCGACATAGCCGTCCGGCAAATCGCCGTTCATGCCGCCGACGCGTACGTAATTCGGATGCATGCGCGCGCCGCCCGAAGCTTCTTGCAGGTCTAAAATGTTCTCGCGCAGATCGAAGCAATAAAAGAAGACGGAGATCGCGCCGAGGTCGATGCCGTGCGTTCCCAGCCACACGCAGTGCGATGCGACGCGCGTCAATTCCGCGAGCAGCACCCGAATGTATTGCGCACGCTCAGGAATGCGGTCGGTTATACCGAGCAGCTTCTCAACGGCAAGCGCGTAACAGAGCGCATTCGAAGAAGGCGCGAGATAATCCATGCGTTCCGCGTTGGTCTGCGCTTGCGACCAAAACAGATTCTCCATGTTCTTCTCGATGCCGGTGTGCAGATACCCGATCTCGGGCTCCGCTTTGACGACCGATTCGCCTTCGATTTCGAGCATGATCTGCAGCACGCCGTGCGTCGACGGATGCTGTGGTCCCATCGAGAGGACCATCGCGTTACCTTCTTGGGAAACGATCTCCGGCGTCAGCGGAGTGGTCGACATACTCATTTCGACTCACCGTCGCGGGCCTGTTTTAACTGTTCTTGCAGTGCTTCGAGCGTGCGGCCCGTCGGCGGCGTGCCGGCTTGCACGTTGCTCTTGAGCGCGAATGAAGGACGCGGCGAACGTTCGCGCGCCGGTCCGCGCAACGGATAGTCCTTGCGCAGCGGATAGCCTTCCCAGTCGTAGGGCATTTGAATGCGGCGCAGATCCGGGTGATTGTCGAAAACGATGCCGAAAAGATCGAAAATCTCGCGTTCGGCCCAGTCGGCGTTGCGCCAGAGATCCATCACGCTCGGGACGTGCTCGCCGTCGCGAACGCCGCAGAGCAGACGATAACGTTGCGGCGTGCCGAGTTGCTGGACGTTCGCCGTTTTGGCCGGAATCTTCAATAGGTGGTACACGACGTCAAAGCGCGGTTCGCGCGGCAGATAATCCACGCCGCCGAGATCGAGCAGCATCGTATACCCGTCCGCTTTAAGCGCTTCCAAACGTGCGCGCAGAACGTGCACGTCGACGCGTTCGATGAGGGCATCATCGATCGCCGGGCGCACGCTCGGGGGATCGATCGCGGCGCCCGCGATCGGCGGTGATTGTGTACTGGGCATCGTGCTCCTTACGACCGGGCTAAAATGCCGCCGCGGCCACCGTCTCGAATCTGCTGTTGAATCAAATTGACGGCGTACAGTAAGCCGTCGGGCGTCGGCGGGCATCCCGGAACATAAACGTCGACGGGAATGATCGTGTCGATGCCTTGAACGACGGCATAGTTATCGAAAACGCCGCCCGAGCTGGCGCATGCGCCCATGGATATCACCCATTTCGGATCGGCCATCTGGTCGTACAGCCGCTTGACGACGGGCGCCATCTTTTGCGCAACGCGGCCCGAAACGATCATAAGATCCGCTTGACGCGGCGAACTCCGAAAAACTTCGGAACCCAAGCGCGCGATGTCGTACTCGGCGGAGGTCACCGACATCATTTCGATTGCGCAGCACGCCAAGCCCATGGTGAGCGGCCACACGGACGAACTCTGCGCCCAGCGCGCGACGTCATCAAGACGCGCGAGTAAGAATTGTCCCGGACCTATCTCCACTCAAAGCCACCCTTCTTCCACACATACGCATACCCAATCGCGAGCACGATCACGAAAACGATCATCTCGACCAAGCCGAACACGCGCAAGGCGTGCATCTGGACGGCCCACGGATAGAACGACGCGGCTTCGACATCGAAGATCACGAAGAGCATTGCAATAAGGTAGAAGCGCACCGGAAACCGGCCGGAGACGGCCGAGGTCGGCTCTACGCCGCACTCGTATGCGTCCTGTTTCTGCGGGTTCGGTTTCGCTCGCCCGAGCAATCCGGGCAAAAAGGTGAAGAGGAGTGCCGCGGCGAGCGCGACGACGAGATAAATTCCTACCGGTCCATACGGGTTCATGGCTTGTGAAATTTTTCACAAGCGACTGCGTTTACCTGGGTAATTGTCCAGCCAATTCTTCGCTTTGGCGGGTTGCTAGCAAGCCATTGGATGAGTCTGCTATCGTTAGCTTATGCGCAGATTGCTTCTTGGCTTCGTTTTTCTTCTCACGATCGCCGACAGTTGTAACAACGGTGTTGTCGGCGTGCAAGACTACGGTCAGGTGACGGGGCGCGTGCTCGACGCGATGACGAACCGGCCGATTGCAAACGCGATCATCTCCGTCGGCTCGCTCTACACTGCAACCGCCGACGCGAACGGCGCTTTCATCCTTCCACATATTCCAATCGGACAGCAGACGGTTTCGGCGCGCATGCCGGGATTCTCGACGGACTCCGCTCCGGTGCGCGTTCGGAAGAACGAAACGTCGCAAGCCGGCTTTTTGCGCCTCGTGCCGATCACGAAACCGGCGTCGGTTGGGACGCTTCCGCCGCCGCCGACGCCCACGCCGGAAGCATCCGTTGTCCCAACGTTCAACCCGGAGGCTCCGCAAGCGAGCGCAGCTCCCGATACGGCCGCTCCTGCTCCAACGCCGAGCGCAGCCGTCACGCCGGTTCCGGGGACGTCACCGCAGCCGTAGCTCGGCTAAATCGAGGTCGTAGGCGATCGAGCGAAAGATGGCGTCCGGGATTTCGCCCGCCATACGCAGCCGCGCAATCTCCCGGCGTTCGGCTTCGAGCGCTTCCTGTTGCAGCCGCCGATCGGCCTCGGTTTCTTCGCGTTCATCTTGTTCGGCTTGATCTTCTTTGAGATGACCGCGCAGATGTTCGATGCGCGTCTCGTACTCATTGAGAACGCGGCCTGCGATTTCCCATTCCACCGCGGTGTGAAAGGTCGGTTCGAGATCGTGCAGCCGCTTCATACCCGCTTCGAGCGCGCGCACGCGTAACGTTGTTTCGCGCCGCTGCGGGTGAGCGGTTTCACCGATGCCGAGCCATTTGATGATCGGTCCGAGTGAAAGTCCCTGAAAGACGAGCGTGACGACGATCACACATAACGTAATGAAGATGATCTCCGCGCGCCCGAACAGCGGCTGATGTGCCGCGTCACGGTACGGTAACGCGAGCGCAGCCGCAAGCGAAACGATGCCGCGCATCCCGCTCCAGGCGATGACCACAACCCAGCCCCACGGCGGCATCGGATCTCGTTCCCGAAGATGCTTCGAGAGCGCGCGCGGTAACCACACCGCCGGGAAGACCCACACGATGCGAATGATGATGACCGCGATGCTGATCACCAACGCATCGATGGCAAAGCTCGTCAGCGACGAACCGAGCGAACTGATGATATACGGAAGCTCGAGCCCGATGAGGAGAAAGACGAGCGCATTGAGCAGGAAGATCATGATGTCCCAAACCGCAATGCCAATGACGCGGCCTTCGGATGTCATGAATCGCGTCGCGCGGCGGTTCAAGTAAATCCCAGTCGTTACCGCGGCGAGGACTCCTGACGCACCGAACGCATCCGCCGGCAGATAGGATGCGTAGGGCGCGATGAGCACGATGACGTTTCCGATCGTCGGTTCTTGCAGATCGCCGCGGAGCAGCAATCGCAGCACATTTTCGATGATGAAGCCGACGAGCAAACCGATCAGCACGCCGCCGATCGTCACGAGCGGGAACGATGCAAGTGCTTTCACGAGCGAAAACGATCCCGAAACCGCAGCGATAACGGCGAAGCGATAGAACAATAGCGCCGTCGCATCATTGAGCAAACCTTCACCGGTCAATACGGAGACGACGCGACGCGGAACCGCCATGCGCTCGAACGTGGCCTCGGCGGCAACGGCATCCGGCGGCGATACGATTGCACCGAGGACGAATGCCATCGCCCAATCGAGACCGAGAATCGCGTGCGCGATGAATGCGGTGATGATGGTGCTGAAAATAACGAGCCCGATTGCGAGCAGCGCGATTGGGCGAACGTTGCGTTTGAATTCTTCGAGGTCGGTCGACCAGCCGCCGGCGAGCAGCAGCGGCGGAAGCACGAGCAGAAAAATCAATTGCGGATCGATATGCGGTTGCGGAAGATGCGGAACGAACGCGAGCAAAATTCCGCCGATTACAAATGCGATCGGATACGGGACGTTGACGCGCTTTGCCAGTATCGCTGCGGCGACGGTGGCGCAGAGCAGCACCACCAGCAGCAGCGCCGGGCTCATCCGATATTCACGCCGAGCGCGCGCAGGTCGAGCGCATATCCGCACACGATGAGATAGACGTTGCGCGCATCGGCGGCGAGCCGCTGTTTCATGCGCCCTAAAACGTCACGAAAGAGCCGGGCGGATGCAGCAACGGGAACGATATCCCAGCCAACTTCTTCTGCCACCACGATGACGCGCGCGCGGGAAGCAAGCATCGCGTCCGCAATCTCAGCGGCTTCGCCGTCCATTTGCCGTTCGAACGCAGCAACATCGCGTTCGAACGCATCCAGATGCTCCGCAATGCGCGCCGCAAGCCACGTGCCGAGCGCGTCGACGACGATGCATTCCGCTTCGTTGGCGTCGGCGAATATCTCCAGAAGCACCGCATGTCCGATCTCGGCGGCTTCGATGCTCTCCCATTGCGCAGGCCGGTCTTCCATGTGGCGGCGCAGCCGCGCGGTCCATTCGCCGTCGCTATCGTCCCGAATTGCGGTTGCGATGAAGCGTACGCGGCCGCCGGCTGCCGCCGCGAGTTGCTGCACGTACCGGCTCTTTCCGGAACGAACGGGTCCGGTGACAAGCGTTACGGACATGGCGCAAAGCGTTCGCCGGGGCAACGTTGAACCACTTTGCGCATGCTCGTCCGGGTCGTACTCACGCTCCTCGGCATTTTCTTTGTCGTCGTTGCGCTCAATGACGTCTTCCAATCCGTCATTGTGCCGCGCGCCGTTGGCCGCAGCTTTCGCGCTAGCTACATTCTGTGGCGCGCCGGCTGGCGAATGTGGCCACGGCTTTCGTTTCGCCTCTACCGCGGGCGCGAAGAAGGCCGCGAGAATTTCCTCGCGCTCTTCGCACCGCTCACGCTCGTCCTCCAGTTGATGATGTGGTCGTGGCTGCTAATGATCGGCTTCGGCTTGATCTTGTGGGCATCGTCGCACAGCGTGCAGCCGCATCTACAGACATTTTTTGAAGCGCTCTATTTTGCAGGCACATCGTTTTTTACCATCGGCTTCGGCGACTTCGTCGGACACACCGGATGGACGCGGCTCTGCTCGCTGGCGGCAGGCGCCGCGGGATTCGGCGTCGTGGGAACGACAACGGCATTTCTCTTCGCGGTCTTCGGGTCGTTCCAAGCGCGCGAACAATTCGTCGTTACCGTCGGCGCGCGCGCCGGTACCCCACCGAGCGGCGTTGCGTTACTCGTCATTGCTCGCGAAGTGCGCATCGAACACAGCCTGCCGGCGCTCATCCGCGATGCGCAATCGTGGTGTGCGCTGATCATGGAGACGCACTTAGCGTATCCGGTGCTCGCCTATTTTCGTTCGAGTCACGACTATCACTCATGGGTCGGAACGCTCGGCACGTTGTTGGATGCGGCCACGCTGATGTCAACAACGATCCAAGGAGAGGCGGGCGAAGCGCGCATCCTCTACGAGCTTGCGCGCCACGCTTCGCGCGACCTCGCGCACTATTTCCGAATGCCGGCGCACGACAAAACGCCCGGGCTTACCCGTGAAGAGTTTGAGCACGCGTGCGACCGGCTCGAACACGTCGGATACGCGTTGCACGATCGGGATGTCGCTTGGGAACGGTTTGCAACACTTCGCAGTGCGTATGCGGGCAATCTCAACGCACTTGCGCACTATTTTTCTATCCCGCCGCTACAATGGATCGGCGATCGCTCGATGATCGCACCGCATTAGCAAAACAGCGACGCGCAGGTTAGAAGCCGTGGACGGAGTCGTGTTTGTGGAGGAAGGTTTTTGCGTCGTCGACTGGGAGTGCGAAACCGATTGAGTGTTCGTCGTCGAAGCGTGATTCGGCGATGCCGATGACGGCGCCGGTGTCGATGAGGAAGATCGGCGCGCCGCTTTCGCCGGGGACGATCGGCAATGAAACTTCCAATGCGTGTTTGCGCAGCGATGAGAGATGGCCGCTGTTGAATGACGCGGCGAGTCCCAGATCTTCGTCTTCGAATTCGTCGGGGATCGGGTACCCGACGAGAGCGACGTCTCGGCCGAGTTGTGAGTTGAGGTTCGCAGACGACCCGAGCGGAAGGACCGGAAGACCGGTATGTTTCGTGCGCAACAAAGCAACGTCGAGGTCTTTGTCGCGTGCGATGACGCTGACGGGGACGCGCGTCCTGTTGCCGATCGTAGCGTAGATATCCCATGCGCCTTCGACGGCATGCGACACACTCAAAATGTCCGCGCCCCATGCGCCGCTTGCGACGACGATGCCGGTCGCGTACTCATCGTCGTATTTGTCTTCTTTTTTCTCCGGCGGCACTTTCATCGTCAGCAACACGACCGATGGGCGCACGGCATTTGCCGCATTGACATACCGGTCGTCAGGGTAGCGGCCGGAACACGCGGACGAAAAGAATGCAAGCGCGCATACGAGCGCGAGCGTCAATCGAGGCATGGAAGCAGGTCGCGAGTTCGCTATGCGGGAGTGGTGGTCCGCTCGGCAACCGCTTCGCGTAATAGGTCGAGCCCTTGGCCGGTTGCAGCACTGACGCCGAGCGCTCCATCGGGTGCCGCGTGATGCGGCAACGCGTCGATTTTGTTGAACACGACGATGCGCGGCGCGCTGTCGAGCGCGAGCTCGTGGAGAATCGCGTCGACCGCATCACGCTGACGCGCCCAGTCCGGATTTGACGCGTCGAGCACGTGAACGAGCAAGTCGGCTTCGCGCAATTCCTCGAGCGTTGCGCGAAATGCGTTGACGAGATCCCGCGGCAAATCAGTGATGAAGCCGACGGTATCCGCAAGACGCACGTAGCGGCCGTCGCCGAGAAAAACGCGCCGGATCGTCGGGTCGAGCGTCGCAAAGGGCTGATTCGCAACATAGGCGTCACTGCGGGCAAGCGCGTTCAGTAGCGACGATTTACCAACGTTTGTATAGCCGACCAACGCGACCAGCGGTTCGCGATGCGGCGCCGCCCGGCGTGTGCCGCGCTGACGCTCGACCGTTTGGAGTTGCTTGCGCAAGATGCTGATACGCGATTGAATGCGGCGACGGTCGACTTCCAACTTCGTTTCACCGGGGCCGCGCGTGCCGATTCCGCCCCCCAATCGCGAAAGATCCGCGCCGGCGCCGATCAAGTTCGATTGCCGGTAACGGAGCTGCGCGAGTTCGACTTGAAGTTTACCTTCGCGGCTGCGCGCGTGGCGCGCGAAGACGTCGAGAATCAGCATCGTGCGATCGACGATCGGCACGCTGATGATCTTCTCGAGGTTCTTACGCTGTCGCGGCCGCAGTTCGTTGAGAACGAGCACGAGGCTTGCGTCGCGCTCGCGCACGAGGTCCGCAATTTCGTGCGCCTTCCCCGAACCAACGAGCGTTGCCGGATCGACGTTCTTGCGTTTCTGAACGACGCGATCGACGAGTTCGGCGCCCGCGGCTTCCGCGAGCGCTTCGAGCTCGATCAGTTCGGGTTCGAGCGGGCGTTTTGGGTCTTCGGTGTCGACAGCGACGACAATCGTTCGATCAGCCAGCGGAGTCCCTCATTATAGCGCGGTCCCGGACGAAACAGCGCATTGGCAATGCGTTGGTCGGTAATGGTAAAGACGTGTCCTTCGCGTACCGCGTGCAAGCTCCGCCACGGTTCGCGACCGGCCACATCGCGTAGATTCGTTTCTTGACCGGCGACGATCGCGTCGGGTTGCACACGCAGCAGCGCTTCTTCGCTGTACTCGCCATACGGCGTCGCAAGATCGCTTGCCGCATTGCGGCCGCCCGCCAGTTCGATCAGCGTCGCAAGATACGAATGCGGACCGACGGTCCAAATGGGCCCCGTGCCGAGCGCGAAAAAGACGCTCGGGTGATATGTGCGTGCGGCTTTCGCGTGCAGTTGCGCCGTTTCACGTTGCAGTTGCGCGATCAGATGCACCGCTTGCGGCGTACGATCGGCAAGCTGTCCGACGACGCGCAAATCGCGAAAGATATCGTCGTAGGAGTCGTCGGGAATCAAGACCACCCGCACGCCGGCGCGGCGGAGCGGCTCCGTCAAGCGCGATTGCGCCGGGATGCCGACGACGGCATCGGGATGCAGGCGCAAAATCGTTTCCACGTCGACGCTTTGGAAATCGGCAACGACCGGCAGACCGCGCGCTTGCGGTGAGTCGCCGGTAAACTCCGAGACCGCCACCACATGCGCGCCGACCGCGAACGCATCTTCCGCCAGCGACGGAACGATCGCGACGAGACGCGGCGAAGGCGGTGCAGCTCCAAGACAACAGAGGATTGCGAGCGCGGCGAGTGCGCGAACCATGGGCGGCTGGTTCAAGCAGGTTCGTAACGGCGCCTTTGCCAAAGAGCCGCCTATGGGTTTGCGCTCAACGCGCAAACCGCGGTTTGTGACGCGGGAAGCCGGTGAAACGCCGGCACGGTCGCGCCACTGTATGCGGGAAGCCGCTCCTTCGTCACAACGTCTTCGGACGTCGGAAGACTTGGAGCATTTGAGGGATTGCGCGTTCGGCGCAAACCTCTAGGGCAACGATCCGCGAGTCAGGATACCGACACAGACCGCAGCATCACGTTCCTCGCGAAAAAGGAAGACTGGATCATGTTCGTTCTTGATGCGCTGCGCGTCATCGCCGCGGCGGTTACCGTTGCTTCTCCTTCTCCTAGCCCCACGCCGGCTGTTCCGCCCGAGATCACGCACGTCGTCACGAGCGATCGCGCCGATGAAACGCTTCGTTCGACGACGCGCACGACCTACGTCGTAACCGCCGCCGACATCGCGCGACGCGGCTATCGCACCGTCGGTGACGCACTCGCGGATATTCCGGGCGTCGAAATCAACCGCTACGGCGCAATCGGTTCCAATGTGTCGTACGGAATCCGCGGCAGCAGTTCGGCGCAAGTGCTCGTGTTGATGAATGGACTCCCGGCGCCGGGCGAGTTCTCGAATTCAGTCCAGTTCGGCACGATTTCCACGACTAGCGTGCGACGCATCGAAGTGGTCGAAGGCGGCGGGTCGACGCTCTACGGGACCGGCGCAATCGGCGGCATCATCAATATTATCACGGACGCCCAAAACGCGGGCCCGACGGCAAGCGCGTTATACGGAACGTTCGGTGACGCGCAGCTGCGCGCGCAAGGAAAAGGCTTTTCGTTCGAGCGCATCGTCGCGAACAACGACTATCGCGCCAATAGCGACTACCAAGAGACGACCGCGCGCCTCGGATTCGACCGCAAGGCCGGCGTCGTCGGCGTGGGATTTCGCGGCACGCTGGAGAGCGATAATCTGGGTGCGCCCGGACCGTACGGATTCGAATCGACGACGAGCCGCGAAGGCGATACGAACAACAGCGCATCGCTGACGATTTCGCTGCCTGGTGCGCAATCGGCACCGGCACTGCAAATCGGAAGTTCGCGACAAAGCATCGCCTTCGGATGCGATGCTTCAATCGATCCGAATTGCTTCCAAGCCGCCCAAGCCGTGAGCAGCGAAACGCGAAGCGATCTCACATTCCGTAACACCGTTACGGGCGCGTCCTCGCGCATGATTTACGGCATCGATCTTTCCCGCGGAAACGTTCGCAACGACGACGGCGGCGTTACACCGGCCGATGTATCTTACAATGTGATGGCACAGAGCGCGGCATACATGCAAGAAAACTGGGCGATTCACTCCGGCGACATCTATGCCGGCGTCCGTGGTGAACGCGACGGTTCGCTCGGCGGCGAAATTTCGCCGTCCCTCGGCTTCCGAACGGAGTTCGGCAACGGCGTGTCGTTTCGACTGAATGCGGCGTCGGCGTTCCGCGCCCCGAATGCGAGCGAGCTCTACTTCCCGGGATACGGCAATCCGAATCTCGTGCCCGAACGCGCGGAAGTAGGCGATGCGAGCGTCCGTCTCGACAACGTGCTCGGCGGCACGACGTTCACGTGGTTCGCGAACTACACGCACGACCTGATTGTTGCCAATCCCGCCGACAATTTTGCACCGGAGAACGTAGCGCAAGCGCGCATGCAAGGCTTCACGCTCGAGACGCGCACGTTGCCGATGCACGGGATTACGCTCGCCCTTAATGCGACGAATCTTTATCGCGCCCAAGATGTCTATCTCGGCACGCGCCTTCCGAATGATCCCGTGTTTACGGTCAATACGTTGCTCACGTTCCAGGGGTCGCAGCACGGTCTCTTCGCCGACGGGGGCATTTCCATCCGTAACGCGGGGCAGCGTCAGCCTTTCGATCCGACGATTCCGCAGTTCGCGCAATCCGCCGCATACACGACGAGCGACGCGTTCGTGCGCCTACGTGTGCTGCCGCGCACGCTGCTCGCATTGCACGCCTACAACTTCGGCAACGAACAATACGCGCAGGTTAGCGGCTATCCGATGCCGGGACGCACCTTCACCGTCGAGCTAACGACGCACTGATGATCGTCCGCGTCGCCGCGCTTGCAGTGCTCGCCCTTGTCGCGTGCGCCGTAAGCTTGCTCGCGGGCGGTTCGTTTCTCGATCCCGGCAGCGTTGGACGCGCACTGGCGCATCCGCAGACCGGCGGCGATGTTGCGACGATCGTCTGGCAACTACGCATGCCGCGTGTCGTCATCGCCGCGACGGTCGGCGCAGCATTATCGGTTGCCGGTACATTGATGCAAGGCATGCTTCGCAATCCGCTCGTCGATCCGTACCTCACCGGCGTAAGCGCGGGCGCCGCGGCCGCGATTGCGCTTGCAATTTTGGTAGGCGTTGCCGCACCTTTGCTGCCGGCGCTCGGGTTTGTCGCCGGTCTTGCAACCGCGCTCGTGGTAGCGGCGCTCGCGCGCCGCGGAAGCGGTCTCGATGCGTATCGTTTGATTCTCGCCGGTGTTTCGATCTCCGCGTTCTTCTCAGCAGTCATTGCGTTCGCAATCGCGCGCTCGACGTCGCTCGACGCCGCGCAGCAGATCCTCGCGTGGCTGGCTGGATCGATGGCCGGACGCGGCTGGAGCGATCTCGGATTCGCGATTCCATATCTTTTCGCCGGCCTCATACTCGCTCTGGTGTCGATTCCCGCGCTCAACGCGCTGCGCATCGGAGACGTGCGGGCACGAACGGTTGGCTTGAACGTCGAACGGGCGCAGTGGATCATTCTCGCAAGCGCGGCACTCCTTGCCGCCGCGAGCGTCACGCTCGCCGGAATGGTCGGCTTCATCGGACTGATCGTTCCACACATCGCCCGACGGTTCGTCGGTTCGGATGCGCGCTTGACGCTCCCGGCTTGCGTTTTCCTCGGTGCCGCGCTGTGCAGCATTGCCGATGGGATTGCGCGTAGCATCGTCGCGCCGTCCGAACTTCCGATCGGTGTTTTACTCGCATTCATCGGCGTGCCGGCCTTCCTCTATCTCTATTCGCGCAGCGCGGAAGCGCGGGCATGATCGAACTGCAACATCTGACGATAGCCGCCGGCGGAAGACCGCTCGTGCGCGACATCGACGCGCACATCCGAACGGGTGAATTCGTCGCCGTGTTGGGACCGAACGGCGTGGGCAAGACGACGCTGTTGCGGGTGGTCGCCGGTCTTGCCGCCCCGCAATCGGGAACCGTTCACACCGACGGCGCTTCCGTCGCGGCCATGTCGCCGGTAGCGCGCGCGAAACACATCGCATTTGTCACGAGCGACGACGTGATGAGCGAAGCGTTGCGCGTGCGGGACGTCGTCGCGATGGGACGCTTTCCCCATCACGCATGGTGGCAATGGCGAACGACCGAGGATGACGATGACGCGGTCGCGGCGGCGCTCGAAGCGGTCCACATGAGCGCGTTTTCCGGCCGGTTATTCACGACGCTCTCCAGCGGTGAACGCCAACGTGTATGGATCGCGATGGGGCTCGCGCAACAAACGCCGATTTTATTGCTCGACGAACCGACGAGCCATCTCGATGTTCGCGTCGCGCATGAAATTCTCGCGCTGCTCAAACATCTCGCTCACGAAGGTCGCGCCGTCGTGTGCGTGCTGCACGATCTCAACGACGCGGCGGCGTACGCGGATCGCCTGATGTTACTCGGATGCGAACAAATGCTCGCCTTCGACGCGCCGAGCCCGGTGATGACGCCGGCGCTGATTCAGTCCGCGTATGGAATCGCGGTGGAGCGGATCGATACGACAGCAGGACCACGTGTCTTCGCCTCGATTAGCTCGGCATGACGCCTGAACTTTCCGCCGGACGGCCTTCAACTCGTGCAACGAAATTACCGACGCCGCTTCGGCGAAATCATCGTCTACTCGTGCGGGCGCATTCCGCGCGTGCTCGAGCCGAGGACCCATCCCCGCTGGCCGTTGAGCGGGCCGCCCAGGATGCGCACACCGACGGCGTTATCCGGGGTCGTGAAATACTTCGATTGCACGAAGTTGTTCACGCAGGTTTCGACGACGGCGCGGGTGCCGGGCCGGGCGAGCACGGCGTGCGGCAAGAGCGCGTTCATTTCGTCGAACGATCCGCCTTCGTAGTCGCGCAGACGGAAACGGGAATCCCAAATGAAGACATCGGGATCATCCGTCGTTCCGTACAGGACGATCTTGTCGCCCGCTCGCAAGCGGCAGTCGGCGTGCACGTGGCTTGGCAGCGCGAGGATCAATAAGAGGATGACGACGAGCGCGCTACACGTCTTCATCGACGACCTCTGCTTCGTGCACGCGGATCGCGAGGACCGCCAGATCGTCGCGCAGCTCATTTCCGCCGAGCGTGCGAACTTTGGCGACGACTTCGTCAGCGAGCAATTGCGGCTGGGCGTTGCTCGCCGCAATGAGACGCATCGCTCCCGCTTCTTGCAGTTGCACGCCGTTGCGGTCGCGCGCTTCGGTCAAGCCGTCGGTCGCGAGAACCAGCGTGTCCATGTCCTCGAGGTGCAGCGTTTTCGTTTCGAACGGCTCTTCCATGACTCCGAGAACCGGACCGGTGACCGCAAGCTGCTGCATCGTACCGGATGAACGTCGGATGAATGCCGAATCGTGCCCTGCACTCGCGTATCGCAAAGCGAGGGTTTCCGTGTCCAGCACGCCGACGAACATCGACACGAAGAGATACGGATTCTCGACCGTTTGCGAAAACGCCGTGTTGAATTCCGCAAGCATCGCGCCCGGATCGCGGCGGCGCAGCGCGATACCGCGGATTGTGAACTTAATAAATGCAGTGAGCACCGCCGCGTCGACGCCCTTGCCGCTGACATCCGCAATAAAGATCAGCGCAAGCGTGTCGGAGAGGCGGTACACGTCGAATACATCACCCCCAACGGCCAAGTGGCTGCTTGCTGCAAGATAGGCATTTCCGATTTCGCAGTTCGGGAGCGGCGCCGCTTCGCTGCGGAACGCTCGCTGCAACGTTTCCGTCGTCGTACGCTCTTCTTCGAGCTCGGTTACCAATCGGGAACGAAAGCCATTGAGAAGAATCGCCAGCAGGCCAAGAACGATCAGCCAGAACGCGCGCGAATAGGCGTTGGCGTTGACCTGTTCTTGCGCGGTTTTTGCCAGGCGGTCGTTTGCATCCTTAAGCGACGTGCGAATGAGCTGTACGCTGCGGTTTTCGAAGTCGGTAAACGCTTTGTTGCGCTTATCGATGAGCGGAATGTCGCGGCCCGGATGCGCGAGCAGCGGATCGGCAATTTTCGTCCGCCAGTTCCTCTGCAGCGCAATGTAATCGTCCAACGAGCGGACCGCGCCCGTGAGGCCGGCCCCCGATAATGTTTGCCGCACCGAGGCGGCGTGCTCGTCGAACTGTAGCTCGACGTTCGCGTATTGCTGGACGTAAAATGGGTCGCGCGTCAGTGAATAGCCGCGCACCGAACTCTCCGCATCGATTTGCAGCCGGCGCATCTCTTCCAAGGCAAGCTGCGCCTGAACGATGTCCGACTGGCGCGCGAACGTCTGTGCGAGATTTGCGCGCGTAGCGAACGCTCCCTGAACGGCCACAACGACCGCGATTGCAAGAAACGCGGTCATGACGAATGAGGCCGGTATCTGGAAGAGCGACCTCCGCGTCTTCACCAAACCGACCTACGTCGCAGCGCGGTCACTGCCGACACGAGCGTAGGTAACGACATTCATCCTTTCGAAAGCGATGAGAGCCATGCAGATGCAGATAAATCCGGGCCTGTTCAAGTCGTACGACGTCCGTGGAATTTATCCGTCAGAGCTCAACGATGACATCGCGTACCGCATTGGACGCTATTTCGTCCCGCTCGTGAACGGAAAAAGCATCGTCGTTGGCCGCGATATGCGCCCCTCCGGAGAGAAGCTGTACGAAGCCTTTGCGCGCGGAGCGACTGAATCGGGCGCCGACGTTACCTATATCGGCATGGTTTCGACGGATGCCTTATACTTCGCGGTAGGAAAATACGGATTCGACGGCGGCGTCATGATCACGGCTTCGCACAATCCCGCCCAATATAACGGTATGAAATTCACGCGCGCGAAGGCGGAAGCGATCTCGCTCGACACGGGTCTCGCGACGATTCGCGATCAGATCGCCTCCGGGCAACTGCCGGCGCCGGCCGCGACGCCTGGGTCGATCACCGAGAAGAGCATCCTCGACGATTTCGCCGAGCATTGCCTCTCGTTCATCGACCGCAAAAAAATCAAACCGTTCAAAGTGGCGATCGACGCGGGGAACGGCATGGCCGGCGAAACCGTCCCGCACGTCTTCAAACAGCTTCCGTGCGAAGTCTTTCCGCTCTACTTCGAACTCGACGGAACCTTTCCGAACCATCCGGCGAGCCCGATCGAACCGGAAAACATGATCGATTTGCAAGCCGCGGTGCGCAAACACGGGTGCGATGTCGGCGTCGCCTTCGACGGCGATGCGGACCGCATGTTCATCGTCGACGAGAAAGGCGACTTGATCGACGGCAGCACCGTGACGCTGCTCGTCGCGCTGAACACGCTCAAAACACACCCGGGCGCCAAGATCCTCTACAACTTGATCAATAGCCGAAGCGTGCCTGAACGAGTGAAAGCCGCGGGCGGGATTCCGATTCGTTCCAAAGTCGGACACTCGATCATCAAGAAAAAGATGCGCGAAGAAGACATCGTGTTCGGCGGCGAGCACTCCGGGCATTTCTACTTCAAAGACAACTGGTACGCCGATTCGGGCATGATCGCGCTGATGCAGTGTCTCGAGGTCTTCAGCGAATCGGACAAGACCGTGAGCGCGATCATCGCACCGCTCGACACCCGCTTCCGTTCCGGCGAAATCAACACCCAGGTCAAGGATATCCCCGGCACATTGCAGCGCCTGCAAGATCATTATAAGGATGCGACGGTCGATCATCTCGACGGCGTGACGATCGAGTATCCCGATTGGTGGCTCAACGTCCGTCCATCCAACACCGAACCGCTGCTGCGCTTGAACGTCGAAGGCGACACAAAAGAATTGATGGAGAAACATCGCGACGAAGCGCTCGCAATCATCAGAGCATGAGGACCTCCTGATAGAATCGGCACGTCGACTGCAGATGTTTCTTCGGGTGAGATCGACGCGCGAGGAGGGAGCATATCCTCTGCGATATGTGACCGACGCAGCAACGATGAGATCACCCGAAAAGCATTTGCCCTTCGGATTTTGGCGCCACAAAACAGTCGGCGCGCCACTTCTGTCGGGAGGTCCTAGTGTCTAAGGTAGACACTGATGCGATGCGTCGTTTCGAAGAGACGCGCGACCGTTTGGTCGCGCGTTTACTCGTCGTGGAGGACCTCATCGGTGACGACCGTCGCGCACCCGTTACGCGCGTTCGAGCGCGACTGGAGCGCGGGAAATTCGTGCTGGCCGTCGTCGGCGAATTCTCGAGCGGCAAATCGTTCCTGCTCAACGCGCTGCTTGGAAAGTTTCGCCACGAAGAGAGCGCCGGCGGCAACCAGCAACTCGTCGGACTCCTTGCAACGGACATCAATCCGTCGACAGCGACGATCACCGAGCTCGACTACGGCGGACAAGATGAGGCGAACGCGGTCTACGAAGACGGGCGAACGGAACGCATTCCACTCGACCGTCTGAACCGGTTCATCGCCGTCGGCAGCGGCGACGCGGGCACGCTGCACGACGCCACCAAAGACGAGCGCGACGCGCCCACACGCGTCGTCGTCAAAACGAACTCGCCGTTCTTACAACGCGGCTTCATCGTCGCGGATACGCCGGGACTCGCATCGATCAATCCCGCGCACCGTCGCGCGACGCTACAATTTTTGCCGACGGCGGACGCGGTGCTCTATCTGATTGATACGCAGCAACCGTTCACTGAGGGCGATGCGTCGTTCTTAGGCATCGTGCGTCAACACATCGACTCCATCTTCATCGTGCAGACGAAGATCGACTTGTGGGAGCAGCCGCAGAGCGACGGACGTCCCGCGTGGGAGCACGCCCACGATCGCATCGCAACGATGGCGGCGATTCATGCGCCCGGCACGTATGTCTATGCACTTTCGGCGCGCCAGTACGTTGAAGGCACGCTCGCGCACGACGCGGAAGCGGTCGAGGAGAGCCGCTTTCCGAGTTTCCTCGCCGCGCTCGACGCGTCGCTGATCCGTCGCACCGGACGCGCGCGATTGCGCCGCGCGAGCGACCGCGTTTCGGTCGCCATCGACGATGCGCTCGCCCAGATTGCCGCCGATGAAGCGATGCTCGCGCTCGATGCAGCGGCCCTCACCGCGCGACGCGCGAAGCTGATTCCACAGTTGCAGGCGCTCGACGAACGCGCGCGCAGCGAACGCAACAGCTTGCTCGAGTCGGCCATACAGACGCGTACTGCGCTTCACGAGCGCGGCTCGGAACTTGGCGACGATCTCGAACGCGCACTTTCGCAGGCCTTCGATACCGCCGACGTCGCGCGATTGCGCGATCGCGCACGCCTGCACATCATCGTCGACCGCGTCTTCGCAACCGTCGTCGACGAATTTGCGCGCGGTGTAGGCTCTCGCGTCGTCAAGCGCCTCGACAACGCCGTTGCGCGCGCCGAAGAAATTCTTCCGTTCCGTTTCTCCACGAACGATGCGGCGGCGCGCGCGCTCGGCGCGGAGCCGGGGACGAGCTTGTGGAGCGGCGATGTTGCGTCGGCGATTGCAGCGACGATCGTGCTCGAAGCGATTGGCGGACCCGCGATCGGTCTCGTGCACGAAATCTTCACGCGCTTTGCGAGCCGTCCGCAAGGCGGGTATATGAAACGCGAATTGACCGCCGATCTACGCGCGGAGATCTTTCCACGTTTTGCCACGGAAGTGCAAGCGTTCGCGGAGCGTGCCGGTGCGCGGCTCGGACAGATTTTCGACGATCTCGGACAACGGCTCGCGGAAGCGGTCGTGGCGAAACGCGATGCCGACGTGGGCAGCATCGATCGCGCGCTTCGCGCGCATCAGTTGAACGAGCGAACGGCGATGGAAAGGAAGCTGCGCGAGCAGCGCGCCGCGCTCGAACGAGAACGCGCGGCGATCGCCGAGACCGTTGCCGGATTCATGGAGCACGGAGACGAGATTGCGCCGGCGGATCCCGGCTCGCACGTCGTTCGTCTTGCGCACGCGGACGGAGACGCGACGACGACGTTCGATGCGGCGGTTTACGATCAAGGCTTACGGCCTTCGCGTTGGCGCGTGGCTGTACTCGGTGCACTGCGCCGCGGCAAGACGAGTCTTATCAACAGCTTCGCAGGGCGGACCGTGCTCACTGACGACGTCGCGGGAAGCGCTCGCTTTCCGATTCACGTGCGCTACGGCGAACGCGAAACCGCGTACTGCCTCGGCGACGACGCACAGTGGCACGAAGTTCCGTTCGAATCGGCGACCGAACGCGCGGCGCAATCGCCCGTGCTCGTGCTCGTCCCATGGTCGCTTCCGCGCGAACTCGTGCTCGTGCACGCGCCCGCCTTCGATTCCGGCGATGCATCGGCGGAAGACGTCAACGTCGTCGTCGCATCGCATGCAAGCGAAGTGCTCTGCCTCTTCTCGCGTCAACTCTCCGAACGCGAACTCACGCTGTACGAGCGCGTCTCCGAGTTCGACAAGCCGATGCTCTTCGCGCACACGATTGCCGACAACGAAGCGCCGAGCGAACGGCGGCACGTCGTGGAGTTGGCGCAGCAGTACTTGAGGGAACGCAACATCCCGGCGGAACGTGTCTTCGTCGTCTCCGCGCACGAGTACGACGAAGCCAAACGCGAGAAGCGCGCGCCTGACGGATGGAACGAGCTCGACGCGTTGCGCTCAACCTTAGAAGCGCATGGGGAAGCGCACATGGCACGCTTGGAGCGCCTTGCACGCGCCGCGCAGGAGCAAGCAGCGCCCGCGGCCGTTCCTCCCGCACCGGAAAACAAAGGCGGTTTCTTGTCGCGACTCTTTGGCAAGGGGCGCTGAGGCTCACCGCGTCGAACCGCTGCTTCCGGCAATGAGCATTACGCTTGGACCAGCCCTGCTTGCGGTCGGTGACGGTACCTCGATGTACGGACGCGTTCAAATTGAGAACGGCCGTATCGCCGCAGTTCTTCCAGCTGACGGGCCCAGCGATCGTCCACTCCCCTCAGGTAGCAGCATTGCTCCCGGGTTAATTGACGTCCACACCAACGGCGCAGCCGATATGTTATTCAATCGCGACCAAGGCAACGCCGTTCCCGTTGCCGCGACCGAATATGCGCGCATGGGTGCAACGGCGTTCGTCGCGGGCGTGATGACCGCGCCGTTCGAGTCGATGTTGCATGCTGCATCGGAGATCGTCGACGCTGCGCACGATCTCGAGGAAGACGGACCACGCGGCGCGCGCTGTCTCGGCGTGCATTTCGAAGGACCGTTCCTCAATCCGAAGTTCCGCGGCGTGCATCGTCCGGAATGGCTGCTTCCCGCATCCGCCGCCCACGCTAAAGAGATGATCGACGCGTGCAAAGGCGGCTGCCTTCTCGTGACGATGGCGCCCGAAATCGACGGCGCGGCCGATGCCATGCGCGTCTTCGTCGAGCACGGCGTCATTTGTTCCGCCGGTCACACGGCTGCGCGGTATCGCGAAGGCATGCTTGCAATCGGCCTCGGCTTTCGTTCGCTCACGCACGCATTCAACGGCATGCCGCCGCTCATTCATCGCGACCCGTCGATCCTCGCGGCCTTCATTCAAGACCGGCGTACGCTCGTGCAGTTGATCAGCGACGGCTATCACGTCTCGCCGGTCATGGTCGACATTCTCTATCGCACGGTCGGCGATCGCGTCGTCCTCGCGACGGACAACATGCCCCCCGCCGATCCCAGCTACCATATCGAAGGCGGGGTCATGCGCGATGCGAACGGGACGATCGCCGGCAGCGCGCTGCGCATCGATCAAGCGGTCCGCAACTACATGTCGTACGCGGAGATTTCGTTTGCGCAGGCCGTCATGGCGGCGACGCACGCGCCCGCGAAACTGCTCCGCGTCGAGAGCGAGATGGGACGCATCGCCCCCGGCATGCGCGCCGACCTCTCGTTCTGGGACGAAGACTACGGCATCATCGGGACCATGGTCGGCGGCAGCGTCGTCTATGGGCTGCACGAGGGAACCAAGATTCTCGCCTCGTAGGGCGGGATATGGTTCGCGAGGACACCGCCGCAGCTTCCCGCACCCTCCGCGTTCTCGAGGCCGTCTTCGGCGAACGCTACCTTCGCGATTTCGACGTGCGCCTGTGGGACGGCACGGTCGCTCCCAGTAAAACTGCGCAGCGCGATTTTGTCTTCTGCGTCAACGCACCCGGCGCACTACGTAACGCGTTTTCCCCGCCCGTTGAACTGAACGCCGGCACCGCATTCGTCGACGGTTCGCTCGAGGTCGAAGGGGATCTGTGTGCGGCGCTCGCGCTCATGAATGCTACGAATAGCGACCGCTCTACATTGCAGACGGCGCGGATCGGGCTTCTTCTCGCGCAGCTTCCGCGTGAATCGCGTCCCACACCCCCGCACGCTCATCTCAACGGGAAGCGTCATTCCCGCGAACGCGACCAAGCGGCGATTTCGTATCACTACGACCATCCCGTTGATTTCTACGGATCGTTTCTCGATCGCGATCTCGTCTATTCATGCGCGTACTTTGACGATGGAATCGACGACTTGGATTCCGCGCAGTCGGCGAAGTTGGATCACGTCTTGCGCAAGGTGCGTTTGCAAGCCGGCATGACGTTTTTGGACATCGGCTGCGGTTGGGGATCGCTCGTCATTCGCGCAGCACAACGCGGCGCTGAAGCGCTCGGTATCACGCTCAGCCGCGTGCAATACGAAACGGCGAACCGGCGGATCCAGCAACTCGGCTTAGCGGATCGCGCTCGCGTCGAATTACGAGACTATCGCGAACTCGGCAACGCCGTCTTCGACCGCATCGCCAGCGTCGGCATGGTGGAACACGTCGGGCGCACGCAGTTGCCGGAGTACTTTACGTGCGCGTTCACGGCGTTGCGTCCGGGCGGTCTTTTTCTCAATCACGGGATCACCGAACAGAGTCCCGGACGGAAAGCGCAACTCAACGGGTTTATCGATCGCTACGTCTTTCCCGACGGCGACCTGCAATGCATCGGTGACATCCTCGGGATCGCCGAACGGGAGGGCTTCGAAGTGCGCGACGTCGAGAATCTACGCGAGCACTACGCGCGGACCTTGCGCTCATGGGTTGCGAATATCGAACGCAACCGCGACACTGCCGAAGCCCAAGGCGGAACAGCGGCCTATCGTGTATGGCGCATCTACATGGCCGCAAGCGCCGTCAATTTCGAAGCGGGGAACATTGCGGTCTTTCAGTCGCTTCTTGGACGGCCGGACGTGGACGGCCGTGTCGACATCCCGAAGACCCGTCGCGATCTCTACCACTAAATAAAGTTCTTGCCGGCCGTATCTTTCGGGGGACGCCGTTCGTCTTTCAATCAGTCAATGAAAAGCGAATGGAGACTATCGATGACTGCTCAAGAGATGAAGATGCCGCCCGTGGTTTCACCAAGCGAGTGGGAGGCTGCACGGGAGCGTCTGCTCGTACGCGAAAAGGAGATTACCCGAGCGCGCGACGCGCTTGCCGCCGAGCGTCGCCGCATGCCATGGGTTGCCGTCGAGAAGACCTACGAGTTCGACGGTCCGTCCGGTCGCGTGACGCTGGGCGACCTCTTCGAAGGCCGCCGGCAACTGATCGTCTACCGCGCGTTCTTCGAGCCCGGGGTGTACGGTTGGCCGGATCACGCGTGCCGTGGCTGTTCGCTCGGCGCGGATCAAGTCGCGCACCTCGCACACGTCAACGCTCGCGACACGACGCTCGCGTACGTCTCGCGCGCGCCGCAGGGTGATATTGCGCGACTGAAGGCGCGGATGGAGTGGAAGATGCCGTGGTACACGATCACGGACGACTTCGATAAAGATTTCGGTGTCGACGAATGGCATGGCACCAACGTCTTCTTCCGCGACGGCGACCGTATCTTCCGCACGTATTTCGTCAACAATCGCGGCGACGAAGCGATGGGAAGCACGTGGACGTATCTCGACATCACGCCGCTCGGACGCCAAGAACTGTGGGAAGATTCGCCCGAAGGGTACCCGCAAACCGCGCCGTACAAATGGTGGAACTGGCACGATTCGTACGGCAAACCGGAGACCGACTCGAAATGGAGTGAGGTCTCGGATAACGCGCTTGCCATCCTCAACGCCGACGGTAAAGCGCGGTGACGTCATGCTGGTCCTCGCACACATCTTCGGCATGCCGGTTGAAGAGCTACTCACGCCGGGCGGAATCGCCGCGGGAATACTACTGTGGAGTTGGATCGAGAGACGCGTGACCTGCTCCCATCGATGATGAAAGCGCGCGATGCGTTCATGGAGCTCGTCGGCGAGGTTCGTCCCGAGCTCCATCGCTATTGCGCGCGCATGACGGGTTCCGTTTTAGACGGTGAAGACGTCGTTCAAGAGACGCTTGCAAAAGCGTACTACGCGCTCGGACAAATGATCGAGCCGCCGAATTTGAGACCGTGGCTCTTCCGTATCGCACACAATACCGCTATGGACTTTTTGAAACGCTACGAACGCAAACATGTCGAGATCGTCTCCGACGTGCCTGAGCGTGCCGAACCCGAAGATTCCGGCATCGACCCCGAACTCGTCGAAGCGGCGCTCACGGTCTTTCTCGAACTGCCGCCGGTGCAGCGCAGCGCGCTCATTCTCAAAGACGTTCTCGGTCATTCGCTCGAGGAAACCGCGACCGCGATGGAAACGAGCGTCGGCGCCGTGAAGGCAGCGCTCTCGCGCGGCCGCGCGAACGTGAGCCGCACGCAGCGCCCGTCGCTCGCGCATGTCTCGCAACCCACGTCTGAGGAAGATCGCGCGATGCTGCGACGGTACGTCGAACTCTTCAACGACCGCAATTGGGACGGGCTTCGCGCGCTGTTAGCGGAGGAAGCCCGGCTCGATATCGTTTCGCGTTTCCAACGCCGGGTTGCGGATGCCGGCTACTACGATCGCTACGCGGAGATTCTACAAAGCGAAGATCTTCGTGCAGAAGCGGGCGTGGTCGACGGCATTCCCGCGATCGCAATCTTCAATCCGGCATCCAGCACCGTTCCCTCGTACTTCATTCTTCTCGAGTCGAGCGACGGGAAGATTTCGCGCATTCGCGATTTCCGCTACGTTCCGTACATCGCCAACGAAGCGCGGTTCTCTCAGTCGTATTGATTACAGATACGCTTCGGCTAATGTCTCCGACTCGGCGAGACGGCCATCAAGCAAACCGATCGTACGCTTTGCATATTTCGCAAAGCGGCGATCGTGAGTGACCATGATGATGGTCGAACCGCTCTCATGCAGTTCGGCGAGTAATTCCATTACCGCATCGCCGTTCGTCGTATCGAGATTTCCCGTTGGTTCATCGGCGAGCAGCACGGAGGGATTTCCCGCGAGCGCGCGAGCGACGGCGACGCGTTGCTGTTGACCGCCTGAGAGTTGCGCCGGATAGTGGCGCGCACGATGCGCGATGTCGACGCGCTCCATCACTTCTTTGATCCGGCGACGCCGCTCCGCTTTCGTGACGCCGCGATATGCGAGCGGCAACTCGATGTTCTCTTCGACCGTCAGATCGCCGATCAGGTTGAAGTTCTGGAAGATGAAACCGATTTCGCGATTGCGAATCGCCGCGCGTTCCCCCGTCGAGAGTCCTTCGACGTTGCGGCCATTCAATACATATGAACCGCCCGATGGCGCGTCGAGCAATCCGATGATCGAGAGCAGCGTCGACTTGCCGCATCCCGAGGGGCCTTCGATCGAAACATATTCGCCCCGATCGATGCCGACGGTTACGTCGCGCAGCGCGAGCGTCTCCACTTCATCCGTAACGTAGTTCTTGCAGATGCCGTTGAGCTGAAGTAACATTCGCGTCCTTTCCTAACGAAGATGGAGCGTGGGTGCGCCGCCGTACGCGGACGTGTCGGAAACAATAACGGTGTCACCGGCCGCAAGCCCTGAGAGCACTTGCACCCGATCCGTCGAGCCATGTCCGAGATGGACGTCGACGAGGTGCGCGACGTTCGAACCGTGAGCGATGCGATACAAGCCGATCGTCGTGTCATCGGATGCACCCGCTGGCCGGGCGATGGAGATGATGTTGCGTAGCGTCTCGAGATCGATCGTCCCGTCGACGTTGAGATCCGGACGCGCGCCGGGCGGAAGCGTTCCGGAAAATATGACGTCCACGGCGACGCTGCCGTTTTGCGCGGACGGCGCAATGCGCGCAACGCGTCCGTTCACGATGCCGTTCCCCGTGTCGATGCGAACCGGCGTGCCGACGGTCACGCTATGAACTTGGCCTTCGGCGACGTCGAGCACCGCTTTGAGATCGCGCTGGTCGGCAACACGCGCGAGTTCGGCACCGGCGTCCACGCGTGCACCGGGATCGACCGCAACGGATTGAACGACGCCCGGCGAACGCGCGCGCACGACAAGCGCGTCGACCTCCGCTTCCTTTGCTTGCAGTTGCGCCTGCGCCTGATCGAACTGCGAGCGCGCTTGCGCGACTTTGGCGTTCTGCTCCGCCGCATCCACGGCGATTTGCGACCGTGCGACGTCGAGCTGCGATGATGACTGATTCGCCTTGATATCGGCGATCCGCACGGTCGTATCGGCGATGAAGCCGCTGCGATGCAGGTAGCGCAAGCTTTGCAGATTCGTATCGTCTTCTTGCGCTTGCGCCTGCGCCGACACATATGACGAGTGCGTAGAGAGCGCCGAAGCCTTCGCCTGTTGCTCCTCGCTCGTCAATTGCGCTCGCGCAACGTCGACCGCCGAACGTGCGGTAACCACGTCCGCTTCGAGATCGGGATTCGAGAGTTGCGCGATGGCCGCGCCGGCGTTAACCTGCGTTCCGGGTTTGACGAAGACGCTCTCGACCACACCGGGCTGCACTGCCGCGACGACGCGAATGTTCTCTGCCGCCAACGTACCGGAAGCCGAGATCGATCGTTGCAGCGTCCCGGCGCGCGCGACGTCGGTAACGACCGACGAACGATCGACGCCCGGTCCGGAATCCGTTGTGTGCGCGAGCGAAAAGAACGCGAAGGCCGCGACAACCACGAGCACTACCCCGCCGGCAATCGCGATGAAGAGCCGCGGCCGCACGGCTCGGCGCGGACGGACGACATCCATACCGTTAATCGCGACCGGCTTCATTCATACCTCAATGAGACGGCAGGCTGGACGCGCGTCGCACGAATCGCCGGCTGAACTGCCGCGGCGCACGCGCATGCGAACAGCAGGACGATCACTACCGTAAATGTCAGCGGATCGAACGGCGATACTTCATGGAGTTGCGCTGCAATCGCATTCGCGCCAACCGCTGCGATGATCACGCCACAGAGAATGCCGGCGCATGCCGTCAGCGCTGCGCGGCGCAACACGTCGGCGACGATATTCGCTGTCGACGCACCGAGCGCGATCCGGATACCGAATTCGTGAATGCGCTGCGTCACGGAGAACGACATCACGCCGAAGACTCCCGCTAACGCAAGTAGTAACGCGACGATGGAGAGCGCTCCGAGGAGCATCGCCGAAAGCCGCGCCTGCTTCGTATTGAGCGCTACGCGGTCGTCCATGGTGTACACTTGGGGCGGTTCAATAGATGGCGCGGCAGCCGAGAACGCTCCGGAGATTTCATTCGTCAACGCGGTGCGGGCGGCCGATCCGTGAACGACGGCGGCAAGGAACGAGGGCGGTGCCTGCGTTACCGGTGCGTAGAACATCGGCATCGGCGGGCGCGACAGGTTTGCGCGTTCGTCGGCGACGACGCCGACGATGGTGGCCCACCTCGCAATCGTCCCGTTCCAGCCGGCGACGCGAATTTTTGTTCCGACTGCTTCACGCCGATGTAGGAATGCGCGAACGAACGATTGATTGACGATTGCAACGGGTGCCGAACTCGGCGTATCGGCATCCGAGAAGTCGCGGCCACGCAAGAGCGGAACTCCCATCGTATGGAAATAGTCCGGGCTGATGTCATTGCCTCCGGCAACCGGCTCCGCGCCGTTCGCATACGACTCGCCTAAGACGGGCGCGTCGAAGCTGAGCGAAATATCGCCAAGCGGATACCGCACGGTCAACGCGGCACGATCGACGCCCGGTAAGGCGCGAAGCCTACGTAACAAGTCGTGCTGCATTGAAATGCGCGCGGGAAGCGGATACGTCTTCTCCGGTAAGCTGACGATATCGGTCACTAATACGCCTTGAGGGCGGATACCGAGCGGCGTGCGGGCGAGCGAGACGAAACTGCGCACCATCAATCCCGTGATGACCACGAGCGCGAGTGCCAATGCAACCTCCGCGACAACGAGGCCGGAGCGAAGTGCGTGGCTCGTCGACGCGCTGCCGCCACGTCCCGCGTTTTTGAGAACGAGTTGAAGGTCGCGTTCGCGCATCATCGAGATCGGATAAATCGCGGCGATGAGCGCCGTTGCAACGACGACGCAAAACGCATATACCAACGTGCTTGCGTCAAGCGATACGTCGGTTCCGCGTGGAAGGTCACGCAGAACGGTGGAGTGCGCGGCCGCCAGAGCGGCGTACGCCGTCACTATGCCGACGACACCGCCGATTGCGGCAAGCAGCGCGGTTTCCACGAAGAGTTGCCCGGCGATCTTCTTCCACGACGCACCGAGCGCGCGGCGCAGCGCAAATTCGCGATCTCGTGTTGACCAGCGGGCACCAAGAAGATTCGCGACGTTGGCGCACGCGATCAACAAAATACCGATAACCGACGCGAAAACGACCCACAGCATCGACGCAACTTCTCCAAGCAACGCAACCGAAAGCGGCGAAGCATCGTAGACAATGCCGGTGTCATACTCCGGATAGAGCTTCTCCAATCGCTTCGAGACCACACGCAACTCCGCGTTAAGTGCATCGACCGACGTTCCCGGCGCAAGACGCGCGACAGCAGCAAGGTACCGCGAACCGCGTTCCTTCGGCGGCGCATTCTCCGGAAGCGCCTCGATGAAATCTGCCGGAATCAATTCGCTGCCTGTCGGATTCGCGAAGAGCTGTCCGGGTTTAGTAACGCCGACGATGCGATAACTCACGGCGTCAAGCAGGAGCGTTTTTCCGACAACCGAGGGATCGGCCCGGAAATACCTGCGCCAGATCCCGTCGGAGATCACAATCGACTTCACGCCGGGACGAGCGTCGCCCGCGTTGAGCGGGCGTCCAACTTGCGTCGAAATGCCCAGAACCGAAAAATAGTCCGGCATCACATCGTAGCCGCCGAGCGCAACCGGCTTGCCGCCGCTCGGCACGAACGTTCCATTGTCTGCTCCGATAGCCGCTATTTGCGCAATCCCCCGTGTCTGCGTGCGAAGATCGTTGACGTCATCAATGGAAAGCGCCGGATGGTTCAGCGGCCGTCGCAGATCGCCTTGTCGAATCGCGACAACACCCGATGGGTTGAGAAACGGAAGCGGCCGCAACACAACGGCATTCAAGACGCTGAAGACTGCGACGTTGGCGCCGATGCCGAGCGCGAACGTCAGCACGACGATCGCGACAAACAAGGGTGCCGACCGCAGGCGGCGCAGCGCATAGGAAACGTCGCGAATCAAACCGTCGATGTGCATAGCGATTCCCGTTCCGATGAGATCGAGCAATTCATGAGAAGCGCGCTCGGGATCGCTCTCGATATCCGAGAGCACTTGGTCGCCGTACTGCGCGCGGAATTCGGATGGACAGAGATGCAATGCGAGGCGCGCGAACGCGCTCACGGCGTTCATTTACGTCGCCGGCAGAAGGCGTCGGATTCGCGCGGTGCGCACAGCATCTTCCAGACGCTGCGCCTCGGCGCGCGCAATGCGACGGCCCCATGTCGTGAGACGATAATAGCGGCGGCGCGGATCGTCCGAATCGACCCGGTCGACTTCGACAATCCATCCGTCGAGCACCATTTGCTTGATCAGACGATACAGCGTTCCGGGTCCGAGACGAACGGAACCGTTCGTCGTATCTTCTACTTCTTTCGAAATGCTGTACCCGTGGCGTTCTTCCGCCGCAAGTGCGAGCAGAATGTAAAACGCACTCGGACTGAGCGGAAGCAGCGCCTCCAGGTCAGGCGAAGCCATTATTGTAGAGCCTCCCGTATATCCATTACAGATATATCAAAGGCGGATGCATCCGTCAAGCGACTATTCGTAGCGCAGGGACTCCATCGGCTCGACGCGTGTCGCGCGCAGCGCCGGCTGTAGTGAGGCGAGCAGCGCTGAAACAACGATGAGCGCGAGGACCGACAGGAACGTGAGCGGGTCGAACGGCGACACGCTGATTTGCGAGGCAATGATGCGCGCGCCGATCGCCGCGAAAAGGACTCCGAGCGCGCACCCGGCTCCCGTTATAGCAAGCGAACGAAGGAGAACGTCCGACAGAATAGCTCGCGTACTTGCGCCTAACGCTATGCGAATGCCGAATTCGCGCACGCGTTGCGTGACCGAGAACGACATGACGGCAAACACGCCCGAAAGCGCAAGGAGGAGCGCAATCGCTGCCAACACGCCGAGAAGCACGGCGATAAACCGGACGTACACCGTATCCTTTGCGATGCGCTGCGCGATCGTAAACGTATCGGGCGCAGGCACCAAGGGCAACGCCGCCGCGAATGCTGATTGAATTTCACGTCCGATGACGGCGGGATCGGCGTCTGGCGCATAAACAGCTGCTGAGAGCAGCCCTTGCGTGCGCTGCGCGATCGGCGTGTAGACCTCCGGCGTTATCGACTCGGAAACCGGTGCAGTGACGTCCAGTCTTTCGGTGGCTACCACGCCGACGATCGTCGCCCACACTCTCATTGTGGGGCCGGTTTGGACGCCGACGCGGGCCGTTAGCGGATCGGTTCCGCGGAGGTAGCGCTGCACGAATGTATCGTTCACAATGGCGACGCGCTGCGCTTCGGCGGTGTCACGATCGGTAAACGTTCGGCCGGCTTTTAATCGGATACCGAACGTTTTAAAATAGTCGGGACTCACGCTGTCGGTCGTGGCCAACGGTTGCTGGTGATCGTAGTGTTTTCCAAAGATCGGAGCGCCGCTCTCCAGCGCTGCGTCGCTTTGCGGATAGAACCACGCCAGGGTCGCAGACTTGACGCCGGGCAGCGCTTTCAAATTTGAAAGGAGAGCGCTATATGTCGTACGTTCTGTGGCGTCTGTCGAACCGTGGGAAGGCAACGCCGGTTCGGTCGCGACCACACCTGACGCACGAATTCCAAGCGGCGTATCGATCAAGTTGATGTACGTGCGCACCAACAACCCGGAAACAGTCACCAATGCAAGCGCGAGCGCAACTTCGAGTACGACGAATGCAGCCCGCAGACGATGACTAGCCGACGCGTCGCCACTGCGGCCCGCGGACTTGAGGACGGAATGGAGATCCGCAGACCGTAGCGCAAGCAGCGGAGACAAGCCGGCGAGAATCGTTGCGACGATGACGACGAGTACGGCAAAGAGTAGGCTCATGCCGTCGATCGCGATTGTGGAACCGAGAGGAATCGCGCGCGCGATCATATCGTGCATTGCCGCAAGCCCGCCATACGCCAGTGCGACGCCGATCGCGGCGCCCACGACAGCAAGCACACCGGTTTCGACGAGTAATTGCGCGGCAATGCGGGTCGACGAAGCGCCGAGGGAACGGCGCACGGCGAGTTCTCGATCTCGGGACGCCCATCGCGCAGCCAGCATGTTACCGACATTCGCGCAGGCGATGACGAGGACGCCGAACACCGCGACGAACAGGAGCAAGATCGACGAATCGTCCCCGAATACAAAGTCTCGCAACGGAAGCACCGAAAACTTCCAGCCCTTGTCGGTATTCGGATAACTCTTTGCTAGACGCGACGAGATGAGCGCAAACTCGGCATTCGCTCGCGCGACATCGACGCCCGGCGCGAGCCTGGCAATTGCACTCGCGGTACGGTCGCCTCGATGCACCGCACTATCTTCGTTTGGTATGACGCGAAGGAAATCTCTCGTGTCGAGCGCGCCGGAATTCGGATCGATCGTTATCTGTCCGGGGCGCATTACACCGACGACTTCGTAATGCACGTTATCGAGTGAGATGGTACGTCCAATAATGTGCTCCGACGCGCCGAAACGTTTACGCCACAAGCCGTCCGAGATCATTACCCGATGAATGCCCGGCCGCGCCTCATCGGCGGTCAGAACGCGACCGAGCTGAACCCCGAGACCGAGGATCGTGAGATATTCAGGCGTAACCGCAGTACCGGTCGTAGCGTACGGTTTTCCGTCGAGCAAGAGCGAAGGCTGTTCGCTTTGTACACCGGCAATTTTGTCCAGCACGTGACTTTGCCGCCTGATATCCGACACGTCAGCAAGAGACAGCGCCTCAAAATCGTCGCCGCTTGGGTCGAGCGTCTTCAGGACGACAAGCGAACCCGGATTCGGCACGGGCAGCGGCCGCAAGATAACCGTATTCAGGACGCTGAAGACCGCGACGTTTGCGCCGATGCCGAGCGCAAACGTGAAGAGGACGATCGCAACAAACAACGGCGCGTTCACTAAGCGGCGAAGCGCATATCGAAAATCGCTGCCGAGCGCATCAAATCGCATAGCCGTCCCGCCCTTGATGATGTCCAGGAAAGCATGGAGAATGGGAGAGCGTTCCTCGTCGAGATCCGCGAGTATTTGATCGCCGAATTGCGCGCGAAATTCCGCGGGATACACGAATAGCGCGGCGCGCGTGAAAAGGCCGCGCGCGTTCATGGGCGGCCCATCGACGGCAGCAGATTGAACGAGCGCGCCACTTTTACAAGTGCATCGAGGCGGCGCGCCTCTGCTTGCGCAACGCGTTTGCCGAGTGCCGAGAGACGGTATCGCCGCCGTCGCGGATCTTCGGCATCCTCCGGCAACTCGAGAATCCAGCCGTCGACAAGCAGTTGGCGAATCAGCGGATACAACGTTCCGGGCGTGAGTCGCACCGTGCCGTCCGTGATCGTCTCGACCGCCTTTGCGATCGCATAGCCGTGGCGATCTTCTTCCGCCAACGAGAGTAACACGTAAAACGCGCGAGGATTGAGCGGAAGCAACGAATCGATGTCGTTGGGCACAGGCGGTTCCCTCAGTCGGCTGCCAATATATCGAAGTTCAATATATCGAGGTCCGATGGAACTGTCAAGACGGAGCAGCGAATCGATTACTTCCGATTGCTGAACGATTCGCCGTTCACTAAATCGACAGGTACCGCGGGAAGCGCATATCGATTAGCCGGTAGCGCCAGATGCCATGGTGCGTTGCGAAGCCCATGAACCGTAGCGTCCCATCGAGTAAGCCGTCGGTCTGCATCCAGAAGCCGCCGACGTTCGCGAAATGCTGCTCGACGATGCCGTGATAACCGAACGTGTCGGCAACCGAGTAGCGCATCATGCAGAAGCGCATCGACGAGAGATCAATCGTTACGTCGGAAAGCTGATGCATCACATTACGCGCCTGCGACCACAGGTGTAGCGCGCGTCCCTCGTCGCCGTCGGCGCATCGCGCAGGTCCGCGATCTTCCACGTTATAGATTGAGGGACTCATAACACTCGTTACGGCAATCGTTCGCAGTGTAGGACCCGGCGGCGGGGTCGGATCTACTTCCGTACGGTGCGGCGCAGCGGGATCTTGTGAATTCAGCATTCCCAAGCGCAATGCGCGTTCCGTCCCGTACCAGGTTGGATCGAAGAAGGAACGCGCGGTCGTGTACTGCTTTCCGGTGCTATCGTCGGCGACGATGCTCTTATAGTCAAACGTTCGATGCTGCACGGACCAATCCGACGACGCAGGGCCGCCGCTCATGCCCAACCACAGATTGCCATCGAGGACCGTGAGAGCGACTTGCATGCCGTCGTTCTCGCCGACGAGCCGGTACGTTACGTACGACGGCTGCGGTAAATCGCTCATCGCGCGAATTGCAGTTACATACAGCTCGTGCGCATCGATAGCCGCCGAACCTGCAGAGGCCGCGGTCTGCGCGGCAAGCACCACCGCAAAGATCATCACTCGCATTACGAATCAAGCGAGCGATTTGTTTCGGACTGGGCTAGCCGTGAACTTCGGCGGCTTCTCCCGGGATCGCGCGGCGTTCGTTCAGCGCGGAGCGCAACATCGTGAATGCTGCATAGAGAACCACGCCGATGACGAGCCACCGCACAGCGGTGATCGGCAGCGAGTGAACGATGTATGCGGCTATCAAGACACCGGGAATACCGCCGAGCGTGAGCCCGAGTGCGGCCTTGAGCGAATAGGCATCGAACTTGATAAAACGGATGCTGGCTGCCGGCATGAGGAAAGCGCACGAGCCCATCATGATCGGGAACGCCGCCTTCGGGTCCATTCCAAGGAGCCCGACCATGATCATCGCCGGCGCGTACAAACCGATGCCGATCGTCATGAGGGCACCAAGGCAGAAATTAATCACGATGCCGAGCGCGAGCGTCGATCCCGTCAAACCAAGCGCCGAACCACTTTCGCTCATGACGTTGAGATTTTTCATAACGAACAGCACCGCTGCGACAAGTAGTGCCCCGCCCATACCAATCTGCACGTGGCGGCGCGGCCAGCGAGACACGAGACCGGCGCCGAGCCATGCGCCTAGCACGGCGGCGATGATAAGTGAGACGAGCGTCACGGGATCGACCTTGACGATGGCGATGAACGCGAGCGCTTCAACGACCGTAGGAAGCGCATGACCGATGTTGAGCGTTCCCGGAATTCTTTCGTCCGGAACGAGCTTGAAAAACTTAAATAGCGAGGTCGTCGGGGCGAACGATCCTATGCCGAGGGTGTCGAGGAAATTGGTCAGGAACCCGATGCCGGTTTCGAGCCAGTTCGGCCATCGAAATCCGCCGCTGCGCCGCACGCGGATGAACCAATAGGTTCCAAACGCGACTCCCACAATCCAGAGCAGGGCGAGCAGCGTGACACGAATCGTCATTGGCCGCCTGCTTCGCCCTCTTCGGACCCCGTGCCTATGATACTCCGGCAGTTTCTCTTACGGCGGCGGCATTGAAATAGGAGGCGCGTGGGTGGTGTAATACGATGGCGGCTGTTGATTGTTCGGGAACGATTTGGAACGCTTCGGTCAGTGTGACGCCGATGCGATCCGTTGCTTCTAGGAGACGGAACGCGATCTCGTGCTGCGAGAGATCGGGGCATGCACCATAGCCCCATGAATAGCGTTTGCCGCGTTCGGCGGCCAGCCGCAGTTCGGTGCGAATGCGGCGGTGCGTCCATTCCGCGAGCGCTTCGGCGGATTGTACCGAGAAGCCGTGGAGGAAATATGACTCGCTGTAGTCGCCCTTGGCCTGGAATTCTTCCGTGCGTCTCGCAGCGACGGTGCCGACGGTCACAACTTGCAAAGCAACAACGTCGATGCCTTCGCCGTTACGCGGTTCGCGCAGATAATCGGCGAGGCATAGATGGTCGCCGCCGATCTGCCGCGTGAACGGGAAGCGCGCGATTTCGCGCGAGCGATCCTTCGGGTCGTAGATGATGACGTCGTTCCCGACGCCGGCCGCCGGGAAATAGCCGTAGGCGACTTTCGGGAACAGCAACCCGCCGCGCGCCGCCTCCTGTTGATAGCGATGCAGCCGCGGTTGAAACTCGTCGCGCACGAGCGCTTCGAATGCTTCACCTTTGGTGTTGCTTGCGCCCCACGACAACCGGTAGAGGCTCTTGAGATCGAAGCACGGCCACAGCTCTTCAACGTCGATCGTTTCGAGCGTCTCCGGTCCCCAGAATGGCGGGTCCGGAATCTCGCTGAGTTCGCTCTTTACCGCAGAAACCGACGGCGCTTCCGCAGCATGTACGGCCACCTTGCGGGCGCGATCGCGCTGCGCGAATGCTTCCTCACGAATCCGCTCGACGAACGCTGCGCGCGCGGAACCATCCGACGTCAAGCGGTCCACGATGTCGAGACCTTCGAACGCGTCTTTCGCATAGAAGAGTCCCGGCTCGAAGAAGCGTTCGCCTTCGTCGAGCAATGCGATGCGGCGTCCGAAGTCGCGGTTGATTGCGGCGCCGCCGACGATGACAGGGAACGTCAGTCCGCGCGATGCTTGTTCTTGAACGCAGATCGGCATCTGTTTGCTCGTTGAAACGAGCAGCGCCGAAAGCCCGATCGCGTCCGCCTTGACTTCGACGGCTTTCTCGAGAATCGTATTCATCGGCACTTGTTTGCCGAGATCGTGCACCGTATAGCCGTTGTTCGTCAGAATCGTATTGACGAGGTTCTTGCCGATGTCGTGCACGTCGCCAAACACCGTGGCGAGCACGACCGTCCCTTTGGTCGCGCCTTCTTTCTTCTCGAGGAACTGCTCGAGATGGGCGACGGCCTTCTTCATTACTTCGGCAGACTGCAGCACGAACGGCAAAATCAATTCGCCCGCACCGAACTTGTCGCCGACGTCTTTCATGGCAGGCAACAGAATCTCGTTGAGCACCGCGACCGGCGTCCGATGTTCCAAGGCAACGTCGATTTTCGCTTCGATGCCGTCTTTGCGCCGCCGCAGAATCGCATTGTGAATCTGCTGCTCGATCGGCAGATCTGCTTCGATGTCGGCGGCTTCGCCCGCGCCTTGCTGCACGGCACCCGCCGACTCAAAATGTTCGATGAAGCGGCTCAGCGCGTCGGCGCGGCTATTGAAGACGAGATCGTCGCACATCTCCCGGACGGCCGGATCGATCTCGGCGTACGGCATGATCTCTTTCGCATGCACGAGCGCCAGATCGAGTCCCGCTTGCACGCAGTGGTGTAGAAAGACGGAATTCAGTGCCGCGCGCGCCGCCGGTTTCAAGCCGAACGAGACGTTCGAGACGCCGAGGGATGTCAACACACCCGGCAGCTCGCGCTTGATTAGACGGATGCCTTCGATCGTTTCGATTGCGGAATTGAGAAACTCCGCATCACCGGTTGCAAGCGTAAACGTCAGGTCGTCGAAGATCAGCGCGCCCGGCGGTAACCCGTACTCGCCCACGACGATGTCGTAAATGCGCTTCGCGACTTCGGCCTTGCGCTGCGCGGTCTTCGCCATGCCGGTTTCGTCGATCGTCAGGGCGACGACTGCGGCGCCGTGTTCGACTGCGAGGGGCAGCACCACATCCATCTTCGTGCGTCCCGCTTCGAGATGCACGGAATTCAGAATAGCGCGGCCGGGATAATTTTCGAGCGCGACTTGCAGAACGCGTGGCTCCGTCGAGTCGATCATCAGCGGCGCTTCGACGGACTGCGCGAGGCGACGAACGATTTCGCGCATCTGCACGTCTTCATCGGTACGTTCGGTTAGCGCACAGCAGACGTCGAGCACGTGCGCACCGCCTTCGACTTGTTCGCGCGCGACGAGCATGATCTCGTCGTAGTTATCTTCGAGCAGCAAGCGCTTGATCTTGCGAGAGCCTTGACTGTTGATGCGTTCGCCGACCAGCAGCGGCCGCGGCTGCTGTTCGAGCGTGATCGCGGTCATTGCAGACGAAACATACTCCGGCCGGCCATTGCCCTCAGCCCTTCGACTGCGCGCCTCCGGCGCTCCGCTCAGGATGACAAGTCGTTTGGCGTTAAAGGGCATTACGTCAACCGCTTTGCGCAACGCCGTGATGTGCGCGGGCGTCGTGCCGCAGCAACCGCCGACGATGTTGACGTGAAATTCTTTGACGAAATCGGCCAGTTCGCGCGCGAGCTCATCCGGCGTTTCGGGATAAATCGTCTCGCCTTTCGGCCCCATCAGCGGCAATCCGGCGTTCGGGATCACGCTGACGTAGCAGCGCGAGTTCTCGGCGAGATAACGCACGGAATCGCGCATCTGCGAAGGGCCGGTCGAACAGTTCAAGCCGATGACGTCGATCGGCAGCGCGTCAAGGGTTGCGGTGATTGCGCGAATGTCGGTGCCGAGCAGCATGCGACCTTCGGTGATGAGCGTTGGCTGCGCTTGAATCGGCACGCGCCGCATGCCGCGGTCGAATTCGCGGACGATGCCCGCGATCGCGGCTTTGAGCTCGAGCAAATCTTGCATCGTCTCGAGCAAGAGCACGTCGACGCCGCCGTCGACGAGCGCGCGCGCCTGTTCGCCGTAAATCGTCGCGAGCTCTTCAAATGTAGTCTTGGAAAGCGACGGGTCCGACGACGATACGAGCATGCCCGTCGGTCCCATCGAGCCGGCAACGAAGCGCGGCCGCTCGGGCGTTGCAATCGCGTCGCACGCATCACGCGCGATCTCCGCCGAGCGGAGGTTGATCTCATACGTCTTTTCGCCGAGTTCGTACTCGTCGAGTTTCAGACGCGACGCCGTGAACGAGTCGGTTTCAACGACGTCCGCGCCGGCTTCCAAATACGCAGTATGGATCGCGCGAATGACGTCGGAGCGCGTGAGCACGAGCGCTTCGTTGCACCCGAGGTAACGCTCACCGCCGAAGTCCGCAGCGGTTAAGTCGAGCGCCATGAGCTGCGTGCCCATGGCGCCATCGTAAATCAAAACCCGCTCTTGCAGCGGACGCAAATAGTCTCGCAATTAGATTCTGCTACTCGCTTGTTCGATGGCGAAGTCGGCTGCGACGCGGATTTCTCCGACGTTGCGTCCGGCTCGATTATACACGACGGGATGCGCAAAAGCCCGTAGTTCCGTCGCACTGCCGGCCGGAGAACCAAGCGCTTTGAGTGCCGCCATGGTCACCGGTGGGCGTCCGCGGCTCGCGCCGTCGGCGACTTTACTCGCAAAGCCGATTCCATCTGGAATCAACGACACGCCGTGGACCCCCTCTGCGCCGGCCTTGCAGGCAATGCTTCCGCCGCCCGCCGTCATCAGCATTGTGTCGAACTCGCCCATGCCGGAAACGTACTCGGGATGCGAGACCATCGCGTCACGTACGACGAGCAGCGCCATTCCGTCGCGCGGCTCGACCTCGGTCAACGACGCGAAGCGCGCGAAGGCCATTGCAGCCTTTTGCAAGCTCGTCGCATAGACCGGAATTCCGCAGCCGTCGACGCCGAGCGGCCACGCCGCCGGATCGTCATCCGAGAGACGCGCGCAGAACGCAAGAATCGCTTGCTGCGCGGGACTCTCGAGGTCGAGATAGGTCGAGAGATCCGCGCCGAGCATTTTGCACAGCGCGAGAATGCCCGCATGCTTTCCCGAGCAATTATTGTGCACCGCGCGCGGCTTTTCGCCGCGCTCGATCAACGCGTGCGCCGCTGCTTCGTTGTACGGGTAATGCGCCCCGCACCGCAGCGCGGACTCATCGACGCCGATCTTCTTCAGAATCGATTCAACCGCTTCGACATGGAACGGTTGCCCCGTGTGCGAGGCGGCCATCACGGCGATCTCGCGCATGTCGAGACCGAAGCGCTCGCGCACACCGGCCGCAATTGCAGCGGCAGCGATGAACGGCTTTGCCGACGAGCGTAAAAACACCGGCGACGAAATATCGCCGGTGGAGAAGATCACGTCGCCGCGCGGAGTTGCGGCTGCAGCGGCGACGTGATGGAGAGACTCTACGAGATTTCCTCTTGTTACTTCAACGTTCACGAAACGAGAGCAGGTTCTACGATGACTGCTTCCTGTTCTGCAAAGACCGGGTTACTCAAATAGCGTTCGCCGGTGTCGCACGCGATCGTGACGATTGTCTTGCCGGCGTATTCCGGACGTGCTGCAACTTGCAGCGCCGCCCAGATGTTTGCGCCGGCCGAGATGCCGACGAGCATCCCTTCCTCGCGTGCCGCGCGGCGCGTCGTTGCAATCGCATCGGCGTCGGTGACACGGATAATTTCATCATAAATACCCGTGTCGAGGACTTTCGGCACGAAGCCGGTTCCCGTGCCTTGAATTTTGTGCGGCCCCGGGGTACCGCCGGAGAGCACCGGCGATGCGTCCGGTTCGCCGGCGATGATTTTAACGGCGGCCTTGCGCTCTTTGAGCAAACGGCCGGCGCCGGTAATCGTGCCGCCGGTTCCGACCATTGAGACGAGCGCGTCGACTTTTCCGTCGGTGTCGCGCCAAATCTCTTCGCCGCTCGTGCGGTAGTGAATCTCCGGATTCGCCGGATTTTCGAATTGCTGCGGCACGAAGTACTTGCTAGGCGCCGAGCTCCGAATCTCTTCTGCTTTTGCAATCGCGCCTTTCATGCCGTCAGCACCCGGTGTCAGTAAGACTTGCGCACCGTACGCTTTGAGCAGATTGCGGCGCTCGACGGTCATCGTGTCCGGCATGACGAGGATACATCGATAGCCCTTGGCAGCAGCGACGAACGCGAGTGCGATGCCGGTGTTGCCGCTCGTCGGTTCGATAATGGTCATTCCAGGAAGCAAGCGGCCGTCTCGTTCGGCTGCTTCGATCATCGAAACGCCGATGCGATCCTTAACGGAGCCGGCCGGGTTGAACGACTCCATCTTCACAAGAATCGTTCCGGGTAATCCCTTGTTGAGCCGCGGTATCTTCACCAGCGGCGTATTGCCGAACGTGTCGGCCAGATTCTCGTATATGCGTGCCATAGTGGTTCCTATAACCCCGTTGGCGTAAGCGAATTTTCAGCCTTGGCTTACCATGGCCGAAGCCCTGCCGGAGCGAAAAGGCCGTTCACGTGTTCAGCCTTTCCCAACGTTCGCTCTACGTCGACGCACTCGATCTTTGGATCGACAGCATGAGCACGCGCGACCGCTGCTATGTTTCACACGGGCACAGCGATCACGCGCGCGAGCATCGTGTCGTAGTCACGACGCCGAATACCGCGCGTATTTGCCGCGCACGATTTATGCGCCGCAAAGTATCGGTGCAACAGCTCTCGCTTTTGCCGCGCACCGAGCGTCCCCGTATCGATCCCTCATTCGAAGAGCACCGTTTCAACGAACCATGGGTGGAGGGCGAGCATCGCTTGACGCTTTTCTCTGCCGGACACGTACTCGGCAGCTCGCAGCTGTTGATCGAAGGCGAGTCGGGTTCGTTCGTCTACACCGGCGATTTCAAACTGACGGATTCGCTTACGGCCGAAGCGCCGGAAGTGAAGCGATGCGACGTGCTGCTGATGGAATGCACGTACGGCCGTCCGCACTACGTCTTCCCGCCCCGCGACGAGGTTGCGGGCGCGATGGTCGAGTTCGCGCGCGGCGCGCTCGAGGCAGATTCCGTTCCCGTGTTTTTTGCGTATTCGCTCGGCAAAGCGCAAGAAGCGCTCGCGATCCTCGGAGACGGCGGAATTCCGGTGACGGTTCACGGCGCCATCGATACGATGACGAAGATTTATGAAACGTGCGGCGTGACGATGCCGCCATATCAGCGCTATTACGCCGATCGCTTCGATGCATCGACGGCGCTCATATGGCCGCCGGGTGGAAAAGCCTTACCGAAGGCGTTGCGGGATCGTGAGGTTCGGACCGCAGTGCTCACCGGCTGGTCGCTAGATCGCGGCGCGCTTTTTCGGTATGGAACGCAACGCGGCTTTGCACTCTCCGATCATGCAGACTACCCCTCGCTCTTACGCTACATCGAACTCGCCCAACCGAAAAAGGTTCTGCTGAACCACGGTTGGCGCGACTTCGTGTACCGGCTTCACGCACTCGGAATCGACGCCGAGTATCTGGAAGCGAACCCTCAACTCGCCTTGTTTTAGTCGTTCTTATCCGCGTGTGGTGGTTCGCGCCGGAGATTCGCCCGGTGCGATGCCGTAAGTGTAATGACCGACACGGCAAGCCCTGATAAAATAACAAAATCGACCGCGCTCATAATTCCTCTCGCTAGGGCTGCGCGTTAGGTCATCATTGAAACCGATTTGCGTTGAAGAAATAATGAACCGGATGAGAAGGCTATCTTAATCTCGGGAAATGCCGCTGAAAATTCACTTATTTGTGTGGCGATTGAGGGATCGCGCCCTCTTCTAATGCGCGAACGTCGTCTACGCAAAATTCATTAAAGTACGTATCGCGCAGATTTCCCAAGCGTAAGTCGGACGTCGTCTTCGTGCCGTCGCCCCGAAAGATATCGATTGTTTTCAAGAACGGGATATACCGGGCCATTCGCACCATCCGCCAGTCCGTAAGCTTCCATTTGTTTGAGGCCATGTACTCATAGTCGTATGGCGGCAATGCGACGCTCTTTTTTCCGTCGAGCGACGTGAGCTTCACGCGAAAGCCCTCTTTTTCGAAGATCGCATCTTCGACTTGCTTTATTGATGCCATTGCTTTCGATCGCGCCTCAGTCGACGCCAATGTCCCACAGCATGCCGAGATCTTTTTTCGAGAACGTCTTGAACGCGATCAGCGTCTCGGTGCTGTCCACGCCGTCCAGTGCCGCAACGTGCTCCGTGACCAGATCGTTGAGCGCTTCATGCTCTTTCACGCGCGCGATGGCAACGATATCGAAGGGACCGGCAACTGAATAGACTTCGGCGATGCCCTCGATGGCAAGCAGATCATCGGCGACCGATTTGAGCCGTGGACGCGCAACGTTCATCAGAATAAAGGCCGTGACCATGCCGAGGCCTTCGCGGCGCCCCGGGAGAACGCCCCCTCATGAAGAGAGCCGTCACTATAGCCCTCGTTTTCTCGCTGCTTCCCGCCGCGGTGTCTGCTCAGCGCTCGGCGCCCGCGCCGTCGGTTGACGACGCGATTGCGGCAATCGCTGCGTATGGACCGCGAGCACTCGCCGAACAAGGTGCGCCAGGCATGTCGGTAGCGATTACCGACCGGACGCACACCCTGAAGATCTTGACCTTCGGCTACGCCAACGTGGAGAGCAAAACACCGGTCACCGACAACACGCGCTTTCCGATCGGATCGATTTCGAAATCGATGACCTCACTCGCGCTCTTGCAATTGCACGATCGCGGACTCATCGATTTGAACGCTCCGGTTCGCCGGTATCTGCCGTGGTGGTCGATTGCCGGCGGAAACGGCGTCGTGGTGCATCAGCTGCTTTCGCACACGGGCGGAATTCCCGACGATTATAGTTTGGACGGCAGCTACGGCTACGAGATCGCGGCATTGCGCAATACGCACACGATTTTCACGCCGGGAACGAAGTGGGCGTATTCGAACGACGGCTTTGCGACGGTCGGCGCGATTTCGGCCGCCGTATCGGGACGTTCGTGGCAAGACGGCATCCAGTCGACGGTGTTCACTCCACTCGGCATGACGCACTCGTCGGCGTATTTCGATGCGCGCACGATGGCCGATACCGCAACCGGTTATATCTTCCGCGATTCGGATCTCGTCGCGACACCGCCGCACCCCGCGCTCGTTCCGGCGCAAGTGATCGATTTTCTCAATCCGGCCGGTTCGGTGATTTCAACCCCGGGCGATATGGCAGCGTACATGCGCTTCTACCTCAACAACGGCACGCATCTCTTACGGCCCGCGACGTTTACGGCAATGACGACGCCCGACCACCTCACCAACGGAAAGCCCGCGGGCGCCGCGTCGCCGGAAGTCGCTGAGTGGCCGGAATTCTACACGAGGTACGGATACGGGCTCGCAGTCTTCAACACCAACGGCGATCATCTGATCGGCCACACCGGCGGAATCAACGGATACACGGCGTGCATGCAGATGAATCTGACGCGCGGCTTCGGCGTAATCGCGATGTCCAACCTGATCGAAGCGCCGCTGCATCCGTGCGCGATCGTTAAATACGCCATGGCCGTGCTGCGCGCGCAGCAGATGGGTAGCGCGTTGCCGCCGGCACCGACCGCCTTGCCGATCGCTCCGCCGACCGCCGTCGCAGCGCAGTACACGGGCACATATCGCGGTGCCGGAGGGGCGAGCGTTACAGTACGCGACAACAACGGCGCGGCGCAACTGGTCGACGGTGGAACGGCGTATACGCTCGATCCACGCGGTGACGACTTGTTTTGGACGGACGATCCGCGCTTCCCGAACTTCTACGTTGCATTCACGCGCAATAAGAGCAAGATGGTTGATGGATTCACGCACGGCTCTTCGCTCTTCACCAACGAACGGTACAGCGGGCCGTCGTCGTTTTCATATCCGCCGGCATGGAACAGCCTTACCGGACGATACGAAACGAACGTCTGGGGAACGATATTGGTGATGCGAATCGTCGTGGTCAAGAATCAGTTGACCGTCGACGGCGTGCAGCCGCTTCTGCCGAAGAACGGCGTGTTTGCGCTCGGCACGTCACAGGTGCGCTTCGACACGAACGCGGGGGGTAAAATGCAACGCCTGTGGCTCGACGGTCAGCCGTTGTATCGCATCGATCTTCCCTAGCCGATGCGGCGTTTCGCCTATGTCGCGAACGCCGTCGCGGCGCGCAGCGGCAAGCTGGAAAAAATCGCGCTTATCGCCGAGTACTTGCGCGAACTCGACGACGGCGATCTCCATGCCGCTGCGCGATTTTTCACCGGCAACCCCTTCGCAGCGCGCGATCAGCGCAGCTTGAATCTCGGCAGCCGCGCGATTATTTCGGTCGCCAAACGCGTGTGGGGGTTCGATGATGCTGCGCTCTCGGCGGGGTATCGCGAAACCGGAGATTTAGGTTCAGCGCTTGGACCGCTCGTGCGACCGCCGGCGGATCTGATGCTTTTCGCCGGCGAGACGCTCGCGCCGTCGCTGCTGGATGCGTTCTTCGTGCAAATCGCCGACGAGTCGGGGAAAAACGCCGGCAAGAAACGTGAAGCGATCCTCGAGCGCATTCTTCGCGATTGCACGGATGCGCTCGAAGCAACATACGTTATCAAAATTATTACGGGTGACTTACGCATCGGGTTACGCGAAGGACTGGTGCACGATGCAATCGCTTCGGCGTTCGAGAGCACGCATCGCGAGATCCATCGTGCCGTTATGGCATCGGGAGATATCGGCGACGTCGCGGTCGCGGCGAAGCACAAGCAACTCAATGAGATTCACGTCGCGTACGGATCACCCATCGGATTCATGCTCGCTTCGCCGATCCCGTACGGCGAGAGCTATCGCGAACTCGACAAGCACACTTGGATAGCCGAAGACAAATTCGACGGCATACGCATACAGGCGCACATTCACGACGCAACGGTCACGTTGTATTCCCGGAATTTTAACGACGTGACGCGATCCTATCCCGAGATCGCGGAGGCGCTCGCGACGCAATCGCGCCACATGATTCTCGACGGCGAGATCATCGCGTCGCGCGACGGAAAGGCGCTCCCATTCCGCATCCTGCAAGGGCGCTTGCAGCGCAAGGAGATCGACCCGTCGCTCCTCGAGGACGTGCCGTTGCAGTACGTCGTCTTCGATGCGCTCGCGATCGATGACGAGTTTCTGATCGACGAGCCGTTGATCGAACGGCGGACGAGCTTGGCGAAGGCGTTCGAGCCGAACGAAACCGCGGCTCTCGCACCCTTCGAGGAACTCCCGGACGATGCAACGCCCGAAGCGATCAACGACCGGTTCGATGCAACTCGCGCGCGTGGAAACGAAGGGCTGATGCTCAAGCGCATCGATGCGCCGTATGTTCCCGGGCGGCGCGGCAAATGGTGGCTAAAGCTGAAACGCGAGCTAACGACGCTCGACGTCGTCGTGGTCGCGGTTGAATGGGGTCACGGGCGCCGCGCTAAGGTGCTCTCGGACTATACGTTTGCCGTGCAAGACGACGAAGGCAATCTGATGACGATCGGCAAGGCGTATTCCGGTTTGACCGATGTCGAGATCGCGAACATGACAACCTGGTTTCTCGCGCATCAAACCGGCAGGCGCGGTTATGCCCTCTCCGTCGAGCCGCAGATCGTCCTCGAAGTCGCCTTCGATATCGTCCAGCGGAGCGATCTTCACGAGAGCGGATACGCGCTGCGGTTTCCGCGCATCGTGCGGATTCGCGATGATAAACCGGTCGCACAGATCAACACGCTTGCCGACGTGGATCAGATCTACGAAGAGATGCTGGAACGGGAGGGGATCAAGGGTGAGTAAACGGCAAGATGACGCTCACGCGCGTGCCGTCATTCGTTGAAATTTCGACGGTCAAGTCTCTGCTCAAGTTCTGTACGATACAGAGGCCGCGACCAGATTCCGCAAAGAGGTCCGCGGGCAGCGTAATTTGCGGCACGAAACCGACGCCGTAGTCCTGCACGGTTAAAACGGCATCATCATGATCGAAGCGCAGCCGTACTCGTATCGGCCCGGGCGCATGCTTGATGACGTTCGAGACGAGTTCGCCGTAGATGAGCGTTGACGAAAATACATCATATCGCCCTACACGGCCGAGAACGTCTTCGAATTCATGTCGACAATGCATCGCGTCCTCTGCGTTGTCGGAGCGGAACTCCCACACGGCGTCATACACCATCGTTTAAATCGTTTGCCCTATCCGGTTGCGACTAAGCGCTTGGTAGCTTCTGAGCATACCCATGATGCGCGTTCATCTACGATTCATAATTAGGCTTCTGATTCTGCTGAGCGAGGCGTTTGCCCGCCATACGCGAAGTGAGGCGGCGCGCGATTCCGAACTCGTTCCACTATGCGCGAATTGGAGAATCAGTTGTCCGTAGACAGTCAACACGTTGTTTTGCAGCGTGCGGCGTATGACTTTGCTACTGCTGCTCACCTCGAGGCCGAACTCGGTCCTCTCATTCAAGGCGACGGCACCGTAGAATTTTCGAACGTAGAGTACATCGACTCGAGTAGCCTCGCCGTTCTCATCCGCGCCCTCAAGCGCATGCGCGAAGCGGATCCGAATAGTTCGCTACATCTAACGAATGTCAAGCCGAGGCTTCGACGCATCATGGAGATCACCGGACTCACCGCGCTCTTTGTGCTTCGCTAACGCACCGTTACCATTTTCGCACGGGTTTCTACATCCCAGCGAACGGTGACGATCGCAACGTCATCCTGGTGTTTGGCTCCGTCGATCACAGCATCCCGCAGCTCACGTGCAGGATGAACGGCTTCGCGTATCGTCTGCTTCTCGATTGCGCGTTGCAGCGCTGACCAGCTCGATGCAACGTCACGATTCCACTCGAGAAGTCCATCGGTGAAGAACGCTGCAAACGATCCGGCGTGCACGGTAAGCGTTTGCGCCGTTTGCGCTGCCGGCGCGATCGTGCGAAGGCCCAGTGGTAGTCCCCGCTCTTGAAATGGATCGAGGACTTCCCCGCTTCCTGTCCATATCAGCGGTCCGGGATGCCCTGCCGATGCGCAGCATAGCATTTGCCGGATCGGGTCGACGAGTGCCACGAGCGCCGTCGTAAAGAACTCGTCCTCGCCCTCGCTTCGTAACATCTGATCGACGATTTCGAGCGCTCGCGCCGGATCCGGGTCGCCGAAGAGCGCGGCTCTGAAGCCGTTCCGTAGCCGGCTCATCCAGACGGCGGCTTCGAGTCCATGCCCGAGGACGTCCCCGATCGTCACCGCAATTCGCCCGTCGCTTAGTGTAAACGCATCGTACCAATCTCCGCCAACGAGCAGTTCTTGCGACGATGGCTCGTAAAACGCGTCTAACAGAATTCCTTCAAATTCCGGCAACCGGTTGGGGAGTGCTGCTCGCTGGAAGACCGTCGCAATGTGACGCGTTTGCTCGTAGAGCATGGCCTTTCCGATAGCGGTCGCGCATCGCCGAGCGAGGTCTTCTATGAAGCGCAACGAGCGCTCGTCATAGTGTTCGTTGGTGCGATCCGTCCGTACGACGCCCATCGCCCCGACGATCCCTTGCGTCTTCGTAACGATTGGAACAATGACGAGAGAGCGATAGTTCATCCGTCGCATGAACTGCTCGTACGCCGCGTTTACCGAACTCGTCTCGATAAACTGTTCGTCGACCTCGGGCACAAGCAGCGATTCACCGGTCTCGAGGACCTGGGCTACCAAGGGCGTGCGGCGCATCGGGCCTTGCATGAAGCGATCAGCCTCCTTGAGTTGATTCGCGATTTTCGGCTGCGCAGCAGCCGCGGCGGCTAAGTGCAACGCGCCGCGCTCATCTTTAATGTATAAGAAGCACAAGTCCGCGATCGTATCGACTACTGCATCGCACACTGCGCCGACCGTCTCGTGCCAGTCCAGCGCCGTACCAAGAATCTCGCCGGCTCGGACGAGCAGTTCGAGGTAACGGTGTTCCGCATCGTCACGGAGGCGCTCTGCGCCGGCATTGCTCATAGAAGTGTTCTTTCCCATACACCGTGCCCACGGCACCCTCTTTACTACGCTAACGAAAAGCCGCGAAGAACGCCTCGAGCGCCTGCCCTTCGCTCGGCGGAGACGCGAGCCGATATGCGTGTTATCGAATAGTCGAGAACGACGATAGTCGTACCAGACGAGGCGCGACGTATAGCGCGCAAAACCGCGCGCCGCCTTGTCGTGACGCTCGATCAAGTTGCCGCTTCCGCCGAACATGAACAGCACTGGAGCGGCCGGTTTCGCGCGCGCCCGGTTGCGTCGGTCCACTGCGCTAGCGATGCCTTCGGCTAGGGCGAATCCATCACGTCATCGGGATAAATCGCGAGCGTGGGTTTCGCAGCGAGCATTACGAGCGCCGTTTGCTTCGTTCTTCTCGAATCATCCTGGCGCGCTTCGCCGCATCGAACGACGCGGGGTTGTCTGATTTCGATTTAAGCGCTGCTGCGAGCCGCGAAATACCAACTACGGTAATCAAAACGACGGCAACAACAGTCAGCAGCATGCGAAACGCAACGTGGGGAATGCTTCCCACGCTGGCGAGCACAACCGCAGCCAATGCGGTGAGCGTCTCCCACCTTCGCATCGCGCGCACATTCGGTGGCTTCAAGGCCCTCTCATGCGCGCGAAGAACGACGGCGTATGAGCTTTCCGATCGAACGGGTGCGTGCGGAGTTTCCCTCACTTGCGATTTGCGACGGCGGACGACCGCGAATTTACCTCGACAATCCAGCCGGAACCCAAGTTCCGAACCGCGTGGCCGACGCGGCCGCGCGCGCGTTGATCGAGACAAACGCCAATCTCGGGGGCTACTTTGTGACGAGCCGTCTCGCGGAGCAGACGATCGACGACGCTCGCGCCCGCATGGCGCAATTCCTCGGCGCCGGATCCCCGCGCGAGATCATCGTCGGCCCGAGTATGACCTCGCTGACGTTTCGCCTTTCTCGCGCACTCGCGCGGCGGTTGCAACCGGGCGACGAAATCGTCGTCACGCGGATGGATCACGACGGCAACATCTCGCCGTGGCTCGCAGCCGCCGCGGATCGTGGACTGGTTGTGCGATGGCTCGATTATGACCGCAATTCGTGGCGGATCGAACCGAGCGCGCTCGATCGCGTACTCAGCGAACGCACGCGTATCGTCGCCTTGAACTATGCGAGCAATCTGACCGGATCGATCAACGACGTGCGCACGCTCGTTGAACGTATCCATGCGGCGGGCGCGCTTGCCTATGTCGACGCGGTTCAGTTTGCACCGCATGGATTCATCGACGTCGTGAAACTTGGGTGTGATTTTCTGGCTTGTTCCTCGTACAAGTTCTTCGGACCGCACCTCGGAATCGTCTACGGGCGCGAATCGCTGCTCGACGAACTCGAAGCCTACAAGGTTCGTCCGGCAACCAATGACTTGCCGTGGCGATTCGAACTCGGCACACCGCAGATCGAACTCTTCGCCGCACTCGGTGCAACAGTCGCCTACTACGAATGGCTCGGCGCAGAGTTGGGTACGAACGGCGACGCGCGTGCGAAGATTCGATCCGCGTTCGCGGCATCAGTGCAATGGGAAGAGCAGCTCGCACAGCGGCTCATTGAAGGCTTGCAACGTATCGACGGCACGGCCATTTTCGGAATTACCGATCGCGCATCGGCGGCACATCGCGTGCCGACGGTGTCGTTCGTGCACGAGCGTCTCTCCACCGATGACATCGCAAAGGCGATGGCGGTACGCAACATCTTCGTTTGGAGCGGAAACAACTATGGGCTCGAACTCGTCCGTACGCTCGGCTTGAACGAAGAGTCTGGAGTCGTTCGCATCGGCGCGGCGCACTACAACACGCTCGCCGAGATCGACGCGACGGTAGAAGCACTGGAGACGTATGTTCGTTCTCGCGCTGCTCTTAGCAGTCGCTAACCCGGCACCGCCTCCACAGACGCCGGTCGCGCTCGACGACCGGCTGAGCATGGTCGCGAGCGACGCCATCGACTCACAACACGCGCCCGGGGGCGCGGTGGCTGTCGTTCGAAACGGGCGAATCATCTACGCGAAGGGCTTTGGTTTGCGCAACATCGCGTCCGATACACCGGTGGACGCGAACACGCGGTTTGAAATCGGCTCCGTCACCAAGCAGTTTACGGCCGCAGCGATCCTTCAGCTGAAAGAAGAGCGGAAGCTCGCGCTCGACGACAGCCTTGCGAAATATATTCCGATGTTTCCACACGCGCGCGAGATCACGCTGCGGCAATTGTTGAATCAGGTAACGGGGTTGCCCAACTATACCGACGTCAACCACTTCCTCTCGATCGCGAAACAACCCGGAACCTTTGAAAAAATCGAAGGCTTAGTTGCGGCGCAGCCGCTGCATTTCAAGCCGGGAACCAAGTGGGAGTACAGCAACACGAACTACGTGGCTCTCGGGCGCGTGATCGAAGTTATCTCGGGCCAATCATACGAAGAGTATATCCGCACGCACCTTTTTGAGCCGGCGGGCATGACGCGCAGCGCGACGCTTGCCGATGAAGGATCGTTCAACGATTTCGCTACGCCGTACTGGCGCGGCATGACGAACGGCGAGAAGCTCGCGCCGGCTCAGCGGCTGTTCGATGCATGGGCTCCTGCAGCAGGCGACATCATATCGACCGTCGGCGATTTAGCGAAGTGGGATATCGCTTTGGAAAGCGGCAAAATCGTCTCGCCTTCAGACTTCGCACTGATGACGACGTCCGGCAAATTGGCCAGCGGCGCATCCGACGGCTACGGATTCGGCTTGCAGATCGATACCGTCGACGGCCGCGAACGCGTGTGGCACAACGGCGGAACGTTCGGATCGTCATCGAGCAACGTAACGTTCCCGCAAGATGGCGTCGACGTGATCGTGCTCGAAAATGAGGATGGAGCCGCGACAGCGGCACTCGCCACAAAGATCTACGAAACGATGTTCCCGCAGGTCGCGCTCGCCGCAATGAAACCGGGAGCCGGCGAAGACCCGGCCGTAACGGTCAGATTGAAGTTCTTGCTCGGCGCTGCGCTCAAAGGCTTATTGCCGGCCGATCAACTCTCGCCGGTCGTTCGTGAAACGATATCGCGACAACAACAACAAATCGGAGAACAACTCGCTACGCTCGGCGCCGTAAAAAGCATTATCTTCAAGAGAAAATACCCCACAGGCGACGACAACACGTACGTATACCGCGTCGAGTTTGCGGATGCGACCGTGGACTTCTATCTCTGGATCAACAAGAACTCGAATCTGGTTGACGGTATCCGCTTCCGTCCCAGTACCTAAACCACCGCTCTATGCGAGTTTAGCGAAAAGCTGTTTATCCAAATCGCGGCCGGTCGCGAGCGTTTCGCAGACTGCTCGCGCGGACTCATGCATACTGGCGATTGCGCCCGCGGAAGGCAAAAGGCTGCCGACGTCGTCACGTGACGGCGCGGAAACGGACGCGAGCGAAACGTCGATACCCGAGAGTTCGCCTAAGCGTTCTTCGATTGAGGTGCGGTATTGATCGCTCTCGTGCAGCGCTTCGGTATCGATGCTGAGATCGGCGAACGGCATCGACGTCAATGCCGTTGCAAGCCAAAACGCAAGCGATGTGCGGTAAATGTCATCGGGACGGCTGCGCGCGACGAACTGTTCCGCTGCAACGCGCGACCGGTCGAGCGTGCGTCGCGCAACGTCGCGCACATCGCAATCGAGCCCGGACAATACCGCGCGCACGACGGGGTGCTGCTGAGCGTGAGCGAGCAATGCAATCGGTGAAGCCAGGAAGTCGCGATGGCCGCGCCCATAAAGCTGCGCTGCCGAACGGTACTGCGCGAGCGGACTTCGGACGACGACGACGTGTGCGGCGTCCGGGAAGTGCCGACGGATCCATTCAACGCGTCCGAGCGAACGCGTGAACTTCAAGACCGGCAGTTTCCGATTTGTGTGCGCGAGATCGCACAAACTCTTCAAGTACCGCTCGAGCGCCGGCTTGTTTTCGGACGCACTCATGAAGTACAAATCGTAGGCGAAGCGGCGATCGAAGCCCGCGACGCCGCGCGAGGCCACGAGCGGCGCGTACTCCGCAAAATACGGGCCCGTGTTCGAGTGCCGCGACGGCCAGATCTCGGGACGCGGTTCGAGCAACGTGCGCGGCGTTGCAACAGCGAGCCACTCATTGAGTGGCTCGCAAAACCCCATGACATTCGGACGCTCTCGAAACTGTTGCCAAATCCACGTTCCCGCACTACGCCAAGCGGTGTGAAAAAAGAGCGCCGCACGTTGCATTGACTGATGTTACGAACGAATCCTGAGAAACACCCTCACCCGCGAAAAAAGGACCGCTCGATCACGAGCGGCCCTTCCACATGATATGGAGTTTGGGGTTACTTGTTTTTAAATTTGGCGACGCGCTTTTCGTTGTAGGCGGCGATGCCTTCTTTGGCGTCTTCGCTCTTGAAGAGGAGCGATTGGAGCTCACGCTCCAGTGCGAGTGCGTCGTTGAGCGGAAGCTCGGCACCGGTTTGTACGCTGCGCTTGATGTGTCCGACGGCCATCGGCGCTTTGTTCGGGGTGCAGAACTGACGCGCGTAATCCGTGATTTGCTCGCGGAATTCTTCGGCCGAGCCTTCGTAGATGTCACTGATGACACCCCAGTCGAGGGCCTGTTCGTAGCTGAACGTCTTCCCGCTTATCATCAACTCCATCGCGCGCGCTTTACCGACCAGACGCGCGAGACGCTGCGTGCCGCCGGTGCCGGGGAGCACGCCGAGAGCAACTTCCGGAAGCCCGATTTTGCCCGCGTCTTTGCGCGCGATGCGAATGTCGGCTGCCATCGCGATTTCCATGCCGCCGCCGACGCAATGGCCGTTCAGTGCGGCGATCACCAGTTTCGGCGTCTGCTCCAACCGCGAGAGCGTTTCGTTCGCGTGCAGGCAGAACATGTACTTGAACTCGGGCGTCACGGAGTTGAGCATGTTGATGTTCGCGCCGGCCGAAAAGAATTTTTCACCCGCGCCGGTGAGCACGATCACTTCCACGTCGCCGTCGAAGCGCGCGTCGAGAATCGCTTCGTCGAGTTGACGCATCATCTCGTGTGTGTACGTATTCGCAGGCGGATCGTTCATCTCGATAAACGCGATGTGTCCGTCTTTCCAATAATTGATGACGCGCTTGCCGTCAAATGCGCGCGCTTCGCGCCCGAAAGGCGTCGCTTGCGTTGCGGTACCGTTTGCTGTCGTGCTCATACTGTTCCTTCGCTATCGTAAATGGCCTGTAAAACTTTGGGGACCCGAAATTAGCAAAGCTAATTTTGGGACAGGTTGCCCTTGGGGGCGATCCAGTTGGAGTCTTTGAAGTACGCCTTCAGCGTTTCGTCATCGGCCGGCGTCGGAAGCACACTCGGCATGTAGGAGTCCCACTCGCCTTTCGTGAGTTCACGGCCGTCGACGGCGAAGTATTTGCCGGCGTAATCGCCGATCTGACGGTTGAACTTCATGTCGGGAACGTAGAACTTCGTCTCGCTCGGATTGACTTCGTTGACGCGGTCGACGGTCGCCTGCACTTCGTCATGGAATTGCTGACGCGCGCGCTCGTTCAAGTGTTCCTTGTCGACCGAATCCGGAGTTTTGTCCTCGTCGACTCTGCCTTTGATTCCCCACGTGTACGCCCATTGCGCCGAACCGGAGTGATCGGTTCCGAAGAGATCGAGCGACCCGGAGATCCACTTGTTGTAGTACTTCTGTTGAATCTCGACGGGAATGATGCCGGCTTTTGCGATGCGGCGCAATCCGGTAATACCCGTGCCCATGTGGAACGACTCTTCGCGCAACATCGGACCCATCGACTGCGCGAGCGGTGCGAAGCTCGAGTGCGAGAGCATCGTCAATTGGAACTTGCCGTCGCGATCCATGAAATTGGTGTACGCGAAGAAATCGAGCCAGTGCGTGACGTCATCGTTGAATGCATTGAGCAAGCGGTTCTTCTTCCCGAACGCGCGGCGCTCGAGCATCTTCTGCGCTTCGATCTTCCCTTCGCTGCCGAAATGGTTCACGAGCAGATGGCACATCTGATAGCCGTGACGCGTCTCTTCGACCATGATGCGCACGAGCGAGGCGAGGTCGTACTCCGACGGGGCGTTGTTGACCAGAAAGCGTTGCTGTTCGTTGGACGCAAATTCCGTGTCGCCCTGAAAGACGATCATGTTGAGAACGGCGTCGCGCATCCGCTGATCGGGAATCTCACGGACCTTCTCCCACCGGCGCTCGCCTTTGAAGTCTCCGAAGTAGATCTCGGGGATCGCGAGTTCGCCGTATTTGGCTTCGAACGTGTAGCCGGGCATGAACCGGTCGATGAGTTCTTGATCCAAGCCGATGTCGTGCTGCCAATCCTTGAGGAGGTCGATCCAGTCGTCGAAGGTACTGATGCGCGCCATGGTGCAACGCCTTTCCGGGTAAAGCCCCCGCTTGTGACGGATTTAATGGTTTCCGTGAGAACAGTGATATATTAGCGACTGATGCGACAAATAACAAGGCCCAACTCCTTTATTTTTAGCCTCTACGGTGACTTGGTGCACCGCCATGTTACCGACGGCTCGCTGTGGATCGGAAGCCTTGTGCGGCTGATGGCGCCGTTTGGACTGTCCGAAGCGGCAGTGCGCCAGGCTGTGTCCCGAATGTCGCGTCAAGGCTGGCTAGCGGCGCACCGGGCGGGCAACCGCGCCTACTACGCGGTCACCGAGCGAGGCCGCCGGCGGATCGAAGGGCTGAGCCCGCGCATCTACGGGCCGGTCGTCGAGTGGGACGGCCGGTGGCGGATGCTCACCTATAGCGTCGCCGAAGCGCAACGCGAGCGCCGAGACCGCCTGCGCAAGGAGCTGACCGTTCTCGGCTGGGCGCCGCTCTCGTCGTCGACGTGGCTCTCGCCGCGCGATGCGATGGACGAAGTGCGCGAGATCGTCGAATCGGCCGGCGTTGCGGACAATATCGACCTCTTCGTGAGCGACTACGCCGGCCCGCGCAGCGACCGCGAGCTCCTCAGTAAATGTTGGGATTTGGAAGCGATCGCTTCAGCATATCGGGAGTTTATTCACACGTACGAACCTCGCTTGGCCAGGGAACGCGAACGAGGAAGCCTTTCCGAAGAAGAGGCGTTCGTCGAACGGTTGTGGCTGGTTCACGATTACCGCAAGTTCACTTACGTCGATCCGGGGCTGCCGAGTACGCTTCTTCCTGCGCACTGGCCGGGCACGACGGCAGCGGCACTATTTCGCGAATATTACGCTACGCTGGACCGGAAATCGCTGAAGTTCTTCTTCGATGCGACCGGCCAGGCAGCGTCGGCATAAGCGTCGAAGCCACCGCGCCATGCCCAAACGTATTCTTGCGTTCGCCTTCGCTGGCATAGCGCTGGCGCTTGCCGCTTGTAACAACGGCAACGTCAACAATTTGTACGGCTCCGCGACGCCGACGCCGCTTCCAACCTCCACTGCATCTCCGTCGCCCGATCCGAGCGCATCGACCGCCGTCGTGACGGTATACTACTCAGCGTCTCCGCTGCCTAATGAAGCCGTGACACTTTCGACGTCGGTAAGCGGCAGCGTCGGCACGACGATCAAACAGCAAGTTACGGACAGCACGGGCAAAACGACGTTCAGCAATTTGACGCCGACGGTGCCGTATTGCTTCAGCGCGACGTTCCAGCCGACGCCGGGACCGACGTCGACGCCCGGGCCGACGCCGCTGCCGCGAACGCAATACGACTGCACGCCGTATTGGGGAACCATCGGCGTACAGCTTTCGTTCTAATCATCGCGTAGGGAAGAGAAAGCGCCTCGCATTTTGCGAGGCGCTTTCTTATTCTTCCGTCGACGAGCTATTACGGCACGTTGTGGAAGTTCAGTTGCAGACGAACCGTACGCGGGAGCGCCGGGATGATCGGCGTCGTGTACGAGCCGTACTCGCCCTTATTGTTCTGACCAACGAGCGGAACGCCGAGGTTGGGAACCACGAGATTGTTATACGCATTGGTGTTGAACAGGTTGTCGGCCGAGATCTGAAGGTCGAAGAACTTGTTCATCGGGTGACGATACGTCGTATTGAAGATCGCCATCGGTGACTGATTGTATGAGTTGTTCTTGCCCTCGAAGTCTGCTCCGAACGAGAAGAACGAACGATCGCGGAACGTGTACTGCAGCGATCCGTATGCTTTGAGATACGGAATGCAAGTTGCGCTGCCGGTGCCGCACTGCTGTACGCCGTTAGCCGGAACCGAGAACGACGCGGGGAACGCCGCAAGCGGGATGCCGTTGACGATCGAGCGTTGCGCCGCAGCCGACACGTAATACCCGAGGCCGAAGTTCGGTGAGTACGAGTACTTCAGCATTGCAATCTGGGCAGACAGATTCGCGGCGTTGATCGGCAGGTTTGTGTAGGCGTACACCCGACCCGCCACCGGAGTCGTCAGCGTTTCGAACACGTTGTTGACGTTGGTGTTGATGTAGTCGAAGCTGAGGACGCCGCCGCTACGGAAGCGCTTGTCGACGCCGAGGCCCCACGCATGCGCGACTTCAGGCGCGAGCGACGGATTCTTCTCCACGAGCGTCGTGCCGTCCGGCGCCGTTGCCGTGGGAAGCGAGACGTACGGAATGCCGCTGACGTTGCCCGCATACGGGAAGTTCACCGACGTACCGAACGACGCGCGATATGAAAGACCGTTCTGCGGTGAAAACGTGAAGGCAATGTGCGGATCGAAGTGGTTAACGCTGCGCGCGAGCGGAACGTTTACCGGCTTTGCATTCGCATTCTCTTGATACGCCTGCCAGCCGTCAAGCTGCCAATTCGTATCATATAGGCCGGCCGCGAGCGACAGATCCCGCGTCAGCGCGAAGCTGCCCGTGAGCGAGAAGACGTTTGTGCGCGCCATCGTGTCGGGAACGACGACCGGGAACGGAACCGCGGACGGGTTTCCGGCCTGCGCGTACGTATTGTCGCTGTGATAGTCGTAGGTAACCGTCACTTCATTGTCGCCGAACGGGTGAATGAACGAAACGGTCGTGCCGTGGAGACGATCTTGCTCGATCGTCGTGTAGGGCGATTGCGCGACTTCGACGCCTGCAGCCGTGTAGTAGCTCGGATAACCGGCTTCACCGCCGCCATCGATATCGCGATACACGACACCGGTATAGGGACGAATCAACAAGGTGTTGTTGCCGATCGCCGTGCGGAATTGCGCTTCCCAGAGCGGCTGATCGTTGAACACGTTCGATCCCGGATACATGATGTAGCCGTTGATCGTCTTTCCGACGTACTGCGAGTAGTTCGGATTCGTGCACTGTTGCTTCGCGCCGCTTCCGATACACGGAACGATCGTCATGTTTCCGGCCCATTGTCCGTACGATGACGCTTGCGGATAGAAACCCGACTGCGATCCGATGTAGCCGACTTCCAGCGACGTCGACGGCGAGAAGTCGTAGTGGCCCTTGATCACTTCGCCCTTTTGGAAGAGCGGCGCGCTCAAGTCGCCACAGAACTGAATGATACCGCTGCTGCCCGGAAGGTTATCTTTGCTCGGGCTCGCGGGCGTAACGACGCAGCCTCGGCTGCCTTGATACGGGCCGTTCGCGCTGTTATATCCGACGCCGAAGACGTAGGAGAACTTGTCGCCGAGTTTGCCGGTCTTCAGGAAGTCGGAGTACTGCGAGCCATAGCTATCCATGCCGACAGTGAAGTGGGTCTCCGGTGTGCCGCGATATGACGGCGTAATGAGGTTCACCGTACCGCCGATCGCGCTGCCCGCGAACGGCGTCGTATTGCCCGGTCCGATTTCGGTTTCCATTCCGCCGAGCATGAATGAATTGAAATACTGCGAGATCCACGAGCCGTAGCGACCGGTCGAGAGCGGATGGCCGTCGAGCAACACTTGGGACTCGTACGGTTGAACGCCGCCGACCGAGATCGACGTGTTCGGCGCGCTCCCGGTCCGTTGGATGTTTACGCCGGGAACTTGCTGCAGCGCTTCATTGATTTGCGGATTCGCGAGGTCGCGCAGCTGCTGCGCGCTGACGATGATTTGCGCCGACGCGCTCGTATTGATCGAGCTGTGCGTGGACGTTGAAACCGCGGCGATCGTGCGTAGCGACGAAAGATCCGGCTGCTCCAGCGTGACCTTTTCGGTGAGCGTGCTGCCGGTCGTGATGGCAACGTTTTGTGCCGACGCGGGCAGATATCCGCCTTTCGTCACTTGCAGCTGATAAAGACCGGCAGGCAAGTTCGTAAACCCGAAGAGTCCGTTCGCATCGGTTGTGGTCTTTTGCGCGCCTGCGCCGGTGAGAACGACTTGAGCGCCCGCGACCGGTGCTCCGCTGGTATTGTGGACGATTCCCGTGATTGAGCCGGCTTTGCCAATGCTGAGCGCCTCGTCCGAACGAGCGGCGACCGGCGAAAAGGCAAGAAGCACAGCGACAAACACGAGAGCGATTCGAGAAAACACTCGAAACTTCTCCGTTTCTGAGATAGAAGTAGAAACGCGCGCATAACGCGCGCGTTGTCTACACTATCAGCGGCTCCCTTAACTCAACTTTAAGAAGCGAGAAACGTCGCTGTCGCTAATCGTCTTCTTCATGGAGATGTAAATGGCTGCCGTCCTCTGCATCCGATAGCACGGCGCGCGCTTCGCTCAATACTGCGCGCGAAAGCGGTTGCGCCGGTTGCACGCTGCCTTCATCGGCGAGAAATGACGACTCGCTCCAGTCTTCCCACGTTTCGAGCGGCTCGCCGTCGACTTCCGCCGGAAAGCGCACGCAGTACCCTTGATCGAGATGTACGCCGACGACCAGCACACGCGTCCCGCGTGGAAAGTAGGTCCCGTCTTTCCACAGCGTGCCGTACGTCGTGTCGTAGTGCTCTCCGATTTTGATCATAGGCCCAGCGGGTTCATCGCTTTCTCTCCGACATATGTCAGGACGCTCTTTGCTTCGGTATAGAGCCGCATCGTGTCCATGCCTAGTTCGCGGCCGTACCCCGATTGTTTATACCCTCCGAACGGCACGCCCGGAAAGACTGCGTACGGAGTATTGATGGCGACGGTACCGCTGCGGATCGCGCGTGCGACCCGGTTGGCACGTCCAATGCTGTTGGACCAGACACTCGCGGAGAGGCCATAGTCGCTGTCGTTCGCAAGAGCGATCGCCTGTGCTTCATCCTCGAACGGCGTGAAGGTAACGACCGGTCCGAAAATCTCTTCCCGCGCGATGCGGTGGCCGGGTTCCGCTTCAAATGCCGTCGCGCTCCAGAACAGTCCGTTTGCGAACTCACCCTCCAGCGCGGCCGGTGTTCCGCCGATCAATGCGCGCGCGCCTTCGCCGCGGCCGATCTCGCAGTACGATTTTATCTTTTCAAACTGTTCGGGCAGTGTGATGGCGCCGACGTGTGTTTGCGGATCTTCAGGGTTGCCGACGCGCACGTTCCGTGCGCGCTCGACGAACGACGAAACGAACCGGTCGTAGATCGGACGGTGCAGGAACACGCGCGAACGCGCTTCGCACGCTTGACCGGCGTTGTAAAAAATTCCGTAGAGCGCGCCTGCAACAGCTGCATCGACGTCTGCATCATCGAACACGACCGTCGGCGATTTTCCGCCGAGTTCGAGCGTGACGCGCTTGATCGTATCCGCCGCCGTTTTTGCGACGATCTTTCCGGTTGCGGTGCTTCCGGTGAAGGCGATCTTATCGACGAGCGGATGTTCGACGAGCCACTGTCCGAGGTCGCGGCCGGAGCCGGTCACGACGTTGAGCACGCCTTCCGGAACGCCCGCTTCTAGCGCAATCTTTCCGAGTTCGATGGCGGTGAGGGGGGTCGACGGCGCCGGCTTGAGTACGATGGTGCATCCCGCCGCGAGCGCAGGCGCGACTTTCCACGATGCGAGCAGCAGCGGAAAATTCCACGGAATGATTGCCCCGACCACGCCGACCGGTTCGCGAACGGTGTTCGCGAGATACGTCGGCAGCGGCGGCGGCATTGTTTCGCCGTACGTTTTGGTCGCGGCGCCTGCGTAGAATTCAAAGCAGTCGACGATTGCGCCCATTTCGCCCTTCGCCGTCGCGACGGCTTTGCCGTTGTCGCGGACTTCGAGCATCATCAGTTCTTGCGCGCGTTCGGCGATGAGTTGCGCCATTTTGTAAACGATCTTCGCGCGACGCGACGCCGCCATGTTCGACCATTTGCCGCCGTCGAACGCTTTACGCGCCGACTTCACCGCCGCCTCGAGTTCCTCGCGCGTCGTTTCATGCACGTGCGCAATCACCGCTCCCGTTGCGGGGTTGCGGTCTTCGTACGTCGTGCCGGATGCTTCCAGCGTCGAGCTCATCAATTACTCCGTCCGTTCGAAAATGGTTGCAATGCCTTGTCCCACACCGATACACATCGTCGCGAGTCCGTAGCGGCCGCCGTTGCGACGCAATGCGTGCAGCAGCGTGGTCGCGATGCGTGCGCCGCTCGCGCCGAGCGGATGTCCGAGCGCAATCGCTCCGCCGTTGACGTTCGTCTTCGCGGAATCCAACTCCAAGTCTCGCATGCAAGCGATCGATTGAGAGGCAAATGCCTCATTGATTTCCACGAGGTCGAGGTCCGCGCTCGTTAATTGCGCGGCTTTGAGCGCTTTCCGTGTTGCGGGAATCGGGCCCAATCCCATCACGTCCGGCGACACGCCCGCCGATGCGGTCGCGACGACGCGCGCGATCGGCGTGAGATTTAATTCGCGCACCGCTTCCGGCGAGGCCAGCACGAGCGCCGACGCACCGTCGTTGATGCCTGATGAGTTCCCGGCCGTCACCGTACCGTTTGCCGCAAACGCGGGTTTGAGTTTCGCGAGCGCTTCGAGCGAGGTCTCGGGACGTGGATGTTCGTCGACGCGTACGTCGCCGACGGGGATAAGCTCGTCGCTGAAACGGTCCTCGCCAATCGCGGCCTTCGCCTTCATCTGCGATGCGTGCGCGAACTCGTCTTGCTCGTTGCGCGTGATGCCGTAGTCCTTGGCGACTTTCTCCGCCGTTTCGCCGAGCGAAATCGTCCACTCTTTCGGCATCTTGGGATTGACCATGCGCCATCCGAGCACCGTATCGAAAAGTTGCTGACCGCGTCCGAACGGTTTGTCGGTCTTCGGCAACACGTACGGTGCGCGGCTCATCGATTCGACACCGCCCGTCACAATGACGTCGGCTTCGCCAACTGCAATCGCGTGTGCGGCGGAGTTGATCGCTTGCAGACTCGAACCGCACAAACGATTGAGCGTTACGCCGGGAACTTCGACGGGCAATCCGGCGAGCAACGCCGCCATACGCGCGACGTTGCGGTTGTCTTCGCCGGTTTGATTCGCCGCACCGAAAAAGACATCGTCGACGCGATCGTAGGGCACGCGCGTGCGTTGTATGACACCGGCAATCGCAATCGCTGCAAGGTCGTCCGGCCGATACGATGCCAGCACACCGCCGAATCGTCCGATCGGCGTACGAACGGCGTCGACGACGTAGACCTCACGCCCGTGCATCGATCTCAGCCTCTTCTTCCTCTTCGTGAACGTCCAACACCCAAAGCGCGCGATGTGGCGCAAACGCCTCGCCTTCGGCGTCCGCAACACGCTTCAAGATGTGCGTGAGGCGGCGACCGCCGATCTCGCGTCCCCAGGTAACCGGTCCTTGCGGATAGTTCACGCCTAGGCGCATCGCCGTGTCGACGTCGTCTGCCGTCGCAACGCCTTCATGCACGGCGGTCACCGCTTCATTTACGATCGTGCCGATGACGCGGCCGAGGAACAAACCGGGAACGTTCTCGACGAGACACACACCCTTTCCGATCGATTCGAAGAGTTCTTGCGCAAGCGCGAGCGCATCGTCGGAAACGATCTCCGTATCGACGACTTCCACAGCGTGTTGACTTTCGAGCGCACCGACGATGCCGTACCCGACGAGGCGTTCCGGATGACGCATGCGTTTCGTCGCTTCGGCGATATCGGTTGCGTATGCATCGACGAGAATGATCGTGTCCGGGCCGAGGAGCGAGTCGAGAGAGCGCGCGACCGAGGAACGGTCGCTCATTCCGTCACCGGCGTCGACGACAAGCGTCACGTCCAGCGGGAGCTCATCGAGTGTTTCATCGTTGTGGACGGGAATCACGTTCGCGTAGTGCTCTTGCAACATCTCGGTGAGCTGGTCGGCAACTGCGCCGAATCCGATGACGCAAACGATTTCTTCTTCGTTTGTCTCGCCCGGCTGCGTCGATTCGATCTTCAAATCGACGCGTTCCGGATCGCCCTGCGTGTAATCATAGAACCCTCGTCCCGATTTACGCCCCAAGCGTCCTTCGGAAACCATGCGGCGCTGCATGTCGATCGGGGTCAACCGCTCCTCGCCGAGACGTTCGTACACCGATACGCTCGTCGCGTAGTTAACGTCCATGCCGATGAAATCCATCAACTCGAACGGTCCCATGCGAAAGCCCGCGGCACGCGCAAGCGCGTCGAGTTCGGGAACGCTCGCAACACCGAGGTCGAGCGCGCGCATCGCTTGCAAGTAAAACGGCCGCGCGACACGATTGACGATGAACCCGGGCGTATCGGCCGCGTCGACGCCCGTTTTGCCGATGCTTTCGACGAAGGCGTGCGCGCGATCCAACGCGTCATCGGACGTTGCTTCTGTAGCAATCACTTCGATGAGTTTCATCGCGGCAGGCGGATTGAAGAAATGCAATCCGACGACGCGTTCGGAATGCTCCACAACGTCGGCGAGTTCCAAAACGGACAGCGACGACGTATTCGTTCCGAGGATCGCATCCTTCGCAATCGCCGCTTCGAATTTCAGAAACACGTCGCGTTTGAGATCGAATCGCTCGGGGACCGCTTCGATCGCGATGCTTGCATCGCTCTGCGACGGAACGTCGTCGACAAACCTGATGCGGTCGACGATCGACGGATCCCCCGCGCGCTCGGCGTCTTTACGCCACCGCTCTTGCGCGCGCGTTTGCGCAGCGCCCTCGGGTTCGATAACCTCTACCGTATAACCGCCGCGCGCGGCGACGAACGCAATGCCGGCACCCATGGTGCCGCCTCCGGCTATAAGGACCTTCTCTTGCACGAGCCCGTTCATTCGGGAAAGGGGCCGAAAACGCTTCATGGGTATGAAAGGGCGCATGGAAAAACCCCAGTGGCACGTCCGCTCCCGCACGATGGTCATCGACTCGGAGTTTCTCAAACTGCGCAGGGACGAAATCGAGCTGCCCGACGGCAAGCGAATTCCCGACTACTTCGTGCGCGAATCCCCGGGATTCATCATCGTCTTCGCGATCACGGACGACGATCGGGTCGTGGTCGTGTATCAGTACCGCTACGGCATCGACCGCGTCACGCTCGAACTGCCCGCCGGTGCAATGGAAGACCAAGAGCATCCGTTACTTTGCGCGCAGCGTGAGCTGAGTGAAGAAACGGGGTTTGAGGCGGAGCGCTGGGAAGAGTTACTCGTTACGCCGTCTGACCCGGTGCGTTCGAATTCGATCATGCATGCCTACATTGCGTATGGTGCGACGCATACGCACGAGCAGCACTTGGATGAAGGTGAAGAGGTGGAGTGGGCGCTCATGCCGGTTGACGAGTTTAAGCAGCGTTTGTATGACGGCGAGGTTGGTGCTGTTCCGTCGGTCGCTGTTGCGTACGCGGCCTTGTCGCGTTTGAGGTCGCACTGAGGGTTTGAGGCGAGCATCGCTGATTTTTAATTCGCGTGCGGTGGGTCGTGGCGTAAACGATTGCGCGTAGGTCGGGTTCCGCTCCACATGACGCGTTGGAGAGCGTGTCGTTTGCCGAAGGGATAGACTCGGTCTTGGCCGGTTGCGATGACCGTTATGTCCTTCGTTTCGCCGAACATGCGGAGGGCATCGGTGCAATCACTCGAGAGGATGTTCAAGCCGCTTGAATATGGTGTGAGCGCCGGGACTACGATGAGATGCGGCGCGGCTAAGAAGACCGGCACGCTGTGGTTTGCGTCGAGCGGTAGGCTTGGATGGAGGTGGCCGATGATGCAGCGATGGGATTGCAGCGGTTCGTCGCCGTGGAGTAGGAACCAGTTGTCGCGTTCGATGGCGTCTTTGGTTTCGCCGAGTATTGCTGTGCCTCGCGTTCTTCCTTCGTGGTTTCCGGCGATGAGTGTTATGGCGCACTCTTTGCGTAAGAGATTGAGGGCGTTGTTTACCGTTTTTGCGGCGCTTTCGCTCATTCTTGTTGAGTGGATGATGTCGCCGAGGAAGACGATTTCATTGGCTTGCATGCGGCGTGCAGCGAGGAGCAGCGTTTGGGTTGTTTCGGCAGTGCTCCATAGCGGGAGTGCACTTCCGATGACGTCTTCGTAGCCGAGGTGGGCGTCGGCGGCGACGAGTGTTTTGCTGCGCGAAAGCCATAGCAAGCCGCCGGGTAGTGCGATTGCGCCGTCGATTAGTTCGAATGATTCGGCGGAGGGTTGCGGTGCGTTCATGTTCCCCAGGTAAGCGACAGTTGCGGTTCGTCGGCAAGGTCGTCGCCTTCGGCGGCGCGTTCGCCGAGGAGTTGTAAGACGCGGTCGTGGAGTGCTTCGACCATGCTTGCGCGATCGTCTAAGACGACGTTGTCGCCGAATGACGACGTGATGATGCCGAAGGTGAACGGCGACGCGGCGATCGGATGCAAAACGCGCGGTTCTTCCGCGATCGAGTCGAGATAGGCGCGCGCGGACGGCGCGTCGAGCAAGTCGCGCGTGACGACGCGGATTGTTTCGCGCACCAGCGGGAAGGTGCGATCGCTTCGGATGAGACGATCGAAGATCTTTTGACTGTTCCAGGTTTGCGCGCCACGCCGAAGCGTGCGGCCGGCAGCGCGGCGCAGCACGAGCAGCCCGGTGTTTGCGACGTAACGGAAGTAGTTGCGCAGCAGGTGCGAACTGCGCAAGCCGTCCATGAGATCGCGATTGAAATGCTCGACGCGCAGCATCTGCGCCCAAGCCGCATCGGGTAGCTGCTTGCCCGCCGGAAGCGTGACAAGAAAGCCGTTGTCGTCGGTTGTGATCTGTGAATTCGCTTTTGCCGTGCGGAAGACGCGCGCGCCGACGATGCGCGCGAGCGTCTCGTTGACGCGGCGGCCCGCACATGTATGGAAGACTGCCGTTTGACGCGTGTCCATCCGATAGATCTCGATCACGGGGCGACCTTCGGACGGCACGGCCGAGAGCGCTTGCTGCTGCGCGATGTAGCGGACGACGTGCGCGGCTTCGGGACCTTCGAGCGCATAACGAACGCGGAGGAGACGCAATGCTCCGGCGGCGTCGCGCCGGCGCAGGCGCTCGGCAACGCCGATCCGCAGATGCGTGATCTCGCGTGCAAGGGCGAGCGGAATGCCTTTGAGGTGCGAACTCCACTGCGGAACCGTCGGACGTCCCGCAAATGGTTCGGCGGCGACCGATGTCGCGGTCAGCTCTTTCACGCGCAATGTACGTCCGTTGAGCACGAACACGTCGCCGACTTTGAGTTCGTTGACGAAGCCTTCTTCTACGCGGCCGATGTCGGAGCCGTGCACGCGGACGAGGACGGACGATTCATCGGGAATCGTGCCGACGTTTTCGAAGAACGCCGAGCACACGTCCCGTCCCAATCCGAAGATCGCTTCACCGTCGAATCCGAGACGCCGCACGTGCGCTTCGTCATCTCCGGCACCGCCGCCCGAGAGATACTGCGCGCACCGCACGACGTCGTCGCGCGTCAGCGAGGTGTAGGGATAGGCGCGGTGTGCGATGGAGAGTACGTCGTCGATCGTCAACCGCTTGTCGTAGCACACGCTGCCGACCATCCATTGCGCGAGCACGTCGAGCGGCGCCTCGGGAATCGCGACGTCGTCGATGACGCCGTCCGCAATACAGCGCTTCGTCGCGGCGGCTTCGATAATATCGTCGCGGTCTTGCGCGATGACCGTTCCTTGCGCAATCGCATCCGGACGATGTCCGGCCCGTCCAATGCGCTGTAGCGTCGAGGTCATGCCGCGCGCTCCGCCGATAATGAGCACGCGATCGATGAACCCGATATCGACGCCGAGTTCGAGACTCGAACTGCAGACGACGGTGTGCAGCCGCCCGGCGCGCAACGCCGCTTCCACGCGATGGCGCACGCTGCGTTCCAACGCGGAGTGGTGGACACCGATCTTCGAGAGGTCGTAGTCGCGGCGCGGCGCTTCGCCGTCGATCTCTTCGATTGCGCCCTCATCCGCCGTCGCCTCCGACATGATGTGCGCAACGCGCTCGGCTTGGCTGCGGACGTTCGTGAATACGAGCGACGTGCGCACGTCGTTCGAGAGCTTCAACGCCGTTTGCGCGACGGTTTCGAGCGGCGCCATCGCACCCGCGAACGGCGCCGTGACATCGATACGGATGCTGCGCAAACCGCGATGGTCCATGATGTCGCACGGACGGTCTGCGCCCGCGACAAATTGCGCGACGCGATCGAGCGGCGCCACCGTGGCAGACAAGCCGACGCGGTTGAACGGCTGTTCTACGAGTGTTTCGAGCGATTCCAGTAACAACGAAAGCTGCGCGCCGCGCTTGTTTCCGGCGAGCGCGTGCACTTCGTCGATGACGACGGTTTCGACCAATCGCAACGTGCGGCGGTAGCTTTCCATTGCGAGCATCACCGCGAGCGATTCGGGCGTCGTCACCAAGATGTGCGGCGGCCGCAAAAGCATCAAGCGGCGTTCTTGTTGCGGCGTATCGCTCGAACGCACGCCGGTGCGCACGAATTTCTCGCGAATGCGCCCGCGGCGGAGTTTTGCGCGTTCGGTGTTTGGCCGTTCCAGTAACTGCATCTCGCGCATAGGGCGGCGTAGGTTGTGTTCGACGTCGTAGCCGAGCGCACGCAACGGCGAAATGTAGAGTGTATACGTCCGCGCAAAGAGCTCGTCACGGTCGCGCGCGTATGCAAGACGCGAGATGACGGGGAGAAACGCCGCGAGCGTTTTTCCCGTGCCCGTCGGCGAGCTAATCAAGAGATTGCGGCGTTCGATTCCCGGCGTCAGCGCATTGCGCTGCGGCGCCGTCGGATCGCCGAGATGAAGCTGACACCACCGCGCAACGTCGGGGTGTAGCGCGTTGAAAACGGACATATTATTATAAAAAGAAAGGCCGAACACTTGTTCGGCCTTAGACACCGCCGGGACCTGCAGTTCCGAACGATTACCCCTTGCCGGAGTCCGATGCAAGGTTTGCTTTGAAGTCAATCGTGATGTTCGAATACTGACCCGGACCGCTTTCTTCGCGAATCGTCGTGTATTCGGTAATCGCCGTCGGCATGAGTTTGTTCATGTCGTACGTGTATTTTGCCGTCGATGACGTCGTACCGCGCACAGCGCCCTTGAATTCTTCGTTGCGCTGCGCATTGATGGTGAGGATGCCATCGTTCATCGCGGCGACGGTGTAGTCGATGCCGATACCTGCGGCATCGCTGCCTTCATGCCAGTGTTTCTTCGCATCCAGGCCCGACGGATCGAAGAAGTGCGGGGAGAGCGTGCGCACGACACTGATCTCTTCCGGATTGACGATACCGGTGCCGCACGTAACGTTGGTATTTGCATAAACGACACACGTGGTCGGTGCGGCGTTGCGATAGTTCTTCGCTTTCTCGGAAACGCTTATAACGAGGCCGCCGTCCTGCTCGACGCCTTGCACGTCAACGAGAATCTGTCCCATGTCGGAACCGTTACCGCCGTACGAAGTGTCGCCAGTGCCGGTTGCCGATCCGCCGTTTCCGCCGTTGGCGGTACCATTGAATCGAACGGCCGAGTTTGTGTCGTGACTATCGCTTTGAATACCGACATCAAACGCATACACGAGATGTCGTTGTGCAGCCGGCTGATCCGCCGAAGCGGAGGCCGGCGAAACAGAAAATGCGACGCTTAGCACCGCAAGAGAAACAAGAAGGCGCTGCATGCTGTGCGACTTCTGCAGCACCGGCGAACGCATCCTGCGCTCGGGAGTGGTACATTGGGCACTACCGGCTGCGATCAACCCTTGCCGGAATCGGATGCAAGATTTACTTTTAAGTCAATTGTGATATTGGAATATTGGCCTGGGCCGGTTTCTTCGCGGATCATCGTGTACTCACTGATCGCCGTCGGCATGAAGTTATTCATGTCGTACAAGTATGTTGCCGTCGACTGCGTCGTACCGCGCGTCGAACCTTGGAACGACTGCCGGCGCTCCGCGTCGATCGTCAGAATGCCATTGTTCATTGCGGCGACAGTGTAGTCGATTCCGATACCTGCGGCGTCGCTGCCTTCGTGCCAATGCTTCTTCGCATCGAGCGCTGACGGATCGAAGAAGTGCGGCGAGAGGGTACGCAACACGCTGATTTCTTCAGGATTCACCGTGCCCGTACCGCAGACGACGTTCGTGTTTGAATACACGACGCACGTTACGGAAGACGCGCTACGATAGTTCTGAGCTTTCTCCGCAACGCCTACGACAAGTCCGCCGTCCTGCTCGACGCCTTGCACGTCGACCATGATCTGTCCCTTGTCGGAACCAGTTCCGAGATACTGCGTATCTCCGGTGCCGAATACGGTCGTGCCGTTTAGGCCGGCTCCGGTGTTTCGCACGGCGGAGTTCGTGTCGTGGCTGTCGTTTTGAATTCCGACATTGAAGGCATAGACGAGATGCCGTTGTTGCGCAGCCGGCTGATCTGCCGAAGCGGAAGCCGGCGAAACAGAAAATGCGATGCTCAGCACCGCAAGATAAAAAAGAAGGTGCTGCATGCCGCTGTGTCTTCTTCTTCGTCCGCGAACGCATCCTGCGGTCGCGCGCAGCGCCTTCGGCCCTCGGGCCTAGGCGAAGGCGTCGATGCCCGTTCCGAGGCCGATCGAGGCGAACATCATGGCGCTCGTCGCCGCGTCGAGATTCTGAACCGCCTTCAGTACGCCGACATCGACGCCCTGAGTAACACTCGCGGCGGCGAGGCTGGTCGCTACTCCGCTGAGATCCATCTCTGTCTGAAACCTCCATACGTAATATCGGTAGATCAGGGTGAGAAGTTCTACACGAGGTTATTCATGAATCCGCTGGTCGCCACGTTCGTCCGCCTGACCGTCGTCATCGCCGCCGCTATCGCGGGGCTGCTGCTCCTGGTCGTCCTATTGAAGGTCGTCATCGTCGCGGCCATCGTCGCCGGGCTGATCGTCGGTGGTCTCTTCCTCTATAATCTCATCCGGCGCCGCCGCCGGGACGTCGCCGTCAGCCGGCGGTAAAGGCCTCGAGAAAAGCAGCCAGGCGGTCTTCCTCTTCAATCATCGGGACGTGGCCGGAGGCCTCCATCCACTCCACCCGCGCGTTCGGAAAGACCCGGCCCATCCGCTCCGTCTCCTCCCGCGGAACGACGGGATCGGCGTTCCCGCCGACGGCCAGAACCGGCATCCCGAGCTCGGGCGCAATGTCCTCCGCAGAGTCTCTCAGGGCCATCCCGCGCAGCATCGACGCGAGCCCGCGTGCGGTGTTGTTTTCCGCGATTTTTCGGGCTTTTTCGACGATTTCACGCTGATTTTCCAATGTTTTAGGAGCAAAAAGCGCCGGTACGTTTTTGTCGAGAATCTCGTCGATCGAACCGCTCGTTTCCAATCGCGACGCGAGTTCGTTTCTTGCCTTCGCGATCTCCGGCGTGTCGGCGACGATCCGACTGCAAACGAGTGCGAGACGCGCGACGCGTTCGACATACATGCGCGCGAATGCGAGCGCGACGTACCCGCCGAGAGAGTGTCCGACGATCGTCGCGCGATCGATCGACAAGTGATCCATCACCGCCGCAACGTCGCCGGCAAGTGTTTCCATCAAATACGGGCCGCCGGCAACGCTCGATGCGCCCATGCCGCGCAAGTCCAGCGCGACAACGCGATGCGCGCGCGCGAGCACCGGGATCTGCGCGTTCCAGATTTCTTTTGCGAGCGGAAATCCATGAATCAGCACTACTGCATCATCGCTTGAACCATCGATACGCGCATCGATTCGCACGTCGTCATGAACTAAAACTTGCATTGATGCTCGATATTGTGTATAAGGGGTTTAACAACCCTGGTTGCTTGGCGACCAGAGAAAGGCCGACTCCACGCACATGGCAGTCAAACGTAGAAAGAAAGCGGCGGCGAAACCCGCAGCTCGTAAAGCGGCTCCGAAGCGCAAAGCAGCAGCCCGCAAGACCACGCGCAAGAAGGCGACGACGCGTCGCAAGAGCACGCGCAAGAAAGCCGCAGGCGGACGCAAGAAGGCCACGCGACGTAAGAAGACCGCAGGCCGCAAAAAGACGACGCGCAAGAAGGCAACTCGCAAGAAGAGCACGCGCAAGTCTACCGCTCGCAAGACGACGCGTAAGGCTTCGGCTCGCAAGACGACCCGCCGCAAGGCAACGCGCCGGAAGAAAGCAGCAGCTTAAACCGGCGTTTTTTACGCTGATTCGCGAGCCGCATCTGCGGCTCGCTTTTTTATTTCCGGCGCTTTGTGACCGATCTCAATGAAGTGTTTATACGGTACGGATGATTGGGTTGATGATGTAGACGGCTAGAACGATAATTAGGCTGATTCCGCCGGTTATTGCGAAGGTGGTGTGGAGGCCGATTACGGCGGCGATTGCGCCTAAGACGAGTGATCCGCCGGGTACTATTCCTACGGCGATCATTGTGTAGACGGACATTGCTCGGCCTCTTACGTCGTCTGGTGAGAGGGTTTGGACGAGTGTGTTTGAGGCGCCTAGGAATGCTAGAGTGCCTAGGCCGATGAGGAAAAATACTGGGATTGATGCGCCGATCTTCCAGATGAATCCTAAGAGTAAGACGCCGGCGGACATTGTTGCTCCGGCGATGATCCATTGGGTTGAGCGGCGTTCTCTTCCGGCGAACGCGGCGGTTACTAGCGCTCCGCCGAATCCGCCGATGCCGACGGCTGCTACAGCCCAGCCGAGTGCGGCGGCGTCGCCGTGGAGTGTGTTGACGATGAACGCTGGAATCAATTGACTGTATGGGCGCACGAGTAGCGCGGATGCGGTGAAGACGAGGATGATCCAGCGTAGGATTTGATGGTGCGCGAGAAAGCGCAGACCGGTCCGAATGGATCGCAGCATCGGTTCGCGCGGTGCGCCTGACGGTGGTGAGGGCGCCATCATGAGAATTGCGACGACGACGGCGAGCGTTGCGACGGCATTGATGTAGAATGATCCGGCGACGCCGACCCACACGATCAATAAGCCGGCGATGGCGGGACCGATGACGGCGGGCGCGTTGAATGCGACGGATGTGAGACCGATTGCGTTGCCGACGAGCGGACGATCGACGAGTAGCGGTGTCCAGCTTTGGCGTACGGGCGCGTCGAAGGCGTTTGCAGCGGCGTTAATGGCCGAAATCACGATCAGTCCCGGCATCGTTAAATGACGGGCGCTCGAGAGGACGGCAAGTGCCAGCGCGGCGAGCGACATCGTGACGTTGGTGGCGATCAGCACGCGGCGGCGCGGTTGCGTGTCGGCGACGACGCCGGCGACGGGTGAAAGAAAGAGCACGGGAACCGCACGCGCTCCGCCGAGGATGCCGAGATAGAGTGCGGCGCGATGCGGCGACCCGGCGAGTTGCGATACGTAATAGCCCATCGCCGTGAATTGCATCCATGTCCCGAGATTGGAGATCATCAAGCCGAGCCAGAGAAGGCGAAAGTCGCGGAAGCGCAGCGGCGCGAGAATGGTCAGGCCGCCGCTATCTCGCATGCGCCGCCGCTACGATCAGCTTTGCCGACCCCTCTTCGCCGAACGTGGATGTGTCGATCGCGAGATCGACGACTGCCGACGACCCGATGTCGACCTTGTACCAGTCGCGCAAATGCGCGCGGCGCGCGCGATCGATGCGGTCAACTTCCGCGGCCGCCGTTTTTTCATCAAGGCCGAGGGTCTGCGTGACGCGTTCGATGCGCCACTCGCGCGGAGCGAACATGTACACGCGCAATACGTCGGGACGCCGGCCGAGAATCACCGAAGCACCGCGTCCGATGATGATGCAGTTTCCGCGCGCCGCGTAGTCGCGAACCGCGCGCTGGACCTCGCGCAAGAGCGACTCATCGAACGTCTCGCCGAAATTTTCGGCGACGACTTCCGGTGTTGCGAGTTCCAGGCTGGAAAGCAGGCGCGATCCGAGCGAACGGCCCGATTCTTCGGCTTCCAGCGCGACGCTACGACTGATGCGCATACGCTTTGCAACGACGACGGGCAGTTGACGGTCTACAACCGTATAGCCAAGCTCCGCCGCGGCGCGGGCGGCGATGTCCACCGCGCCCGACCCATATTTGTTGGAGATCGTGACGATCACAGCGAAAGAAGTTTAGCGATGCCGATCATCGAGACCCGCGACCTGCGCAAAGTGTTCCGCAGCGTCCGTCGTACACCGGGAGCGCTCGGCGCCCTCCGCACGCTCTTCTCGCGCGCGATCGAGGAGCGCGTGGCAGTCGATGGTGTTTCGATGTCGCTCGAAGCAGGCGAGTTGGTTGGATACATCGGTCCGAACGGCGCAGGCAAGTCGACGACGATTAAGATGCTAACCGGCATTTTGGTTCCCACTTCCGGAACGATCGATGTTGCCGGGCTCGTTCCGTACGAACGCCGCAAAGAAAACGCGCGCAACATCGGGGTCGTTTTTGGACAGCGCAGCCAGCTGTACTGGGATTTGCCGCTCATCGAATCGTTCGAACTGCTGCGCGCAATCTATGGCATCCCGCAAACCACGTACAATCGCAATCTCGATGAATTCATTCAACTGCTGCAGATGGACGAGTTCTTACGGACCCCCGTCCGGCAACTTTCGCTCGGACAACGGATGCGCGGCGACTTCGCTGCAGCGCTTCTTCACGATCCGAAGATCGTGTACTTGGACGAACCCACCATCGGGCTGGACGTCGTCGCCAAAGAAGCAATTCGCGAGTTCATCGCGCGGATCAATGACGAACGCGGCACGACGATCATCCTGACGACGCACGACCTTGCCGACGTCGAACGGTTGTGCCGGCGCATCGTCTTGATCGATCGCGGAACGATCATTTACGACGGAAACGTCGAGCGAATCAAGAGCGAGTACGGACGCTTCCGCCGCCTCGTGCTCCGATTCGAAGAACCGGTCGAGACGCCGCAGTTGCCGGGTGCCGAACTCGAAGAGTCGGACGGAACGATCGCACGCTTCCGATTCGATCGCAACCGCGAGCGCGCGGATCTTTTGATCCGTGAGGCGAGCGAACGCTACAAGCTCGAAGACGTCACGCTCGAAGAGCCGGACCTGGAATTGATCATCCGGCGTATCTACCTGGAAGGGTATCGCAGCTCCGAGAGTGCGGTCGTTCCCGACTAAAACGTCTCGTCGCAGACGCGCGCGATCATCTCCGCGCGATTTCGCGAATCCGTCTTTCTCAGCAGTGTTTTGATGTAGTCCGAAACGGTCGTCTCCGCGACGCACATTGCCCGGCCGATCTCTTCGCCGCTGTGCCCTCGCAGCACGAGGCGCAATACTTCGCTTTCGCGATTCGTGAGGCGATAGTGTTCGCGCGCGCGTTTGACCGAGTCCCGGACGCTTCGTTCTTCGACGAGCAGCGCCATGACGGTTTTGCCGCGTGCGCCGCGCAAGCGTGAGACGCGAACCACAAGCGACGGCACCGGTTCGATCACGACGTCGCGTCCCGTCGTTTCGACTCGCCGTACCGCATCGCGAAGCTGCAATTCGATCGGGAGCGGAAAACGGTCGAGATAGTCGGCCGGTATTCGCAACAGGCGCGAGAGCAGTTCCAGTGCGCCCGGGTCTGCGAATTCGATATTGTACTGCTCGCCGATCAAAAGAACGCGGCTGAAAGCGCGGCGTTTCAACACGATATCTTCGGACGGCGCTATAGAAGAATGTAAGTCAAGGGACATGCGTCGGTTCCTTTAAAAGCCTACCGTGAGAGGCGTGGGCTTTACGTTACTATTGGGCCGGTAACGCTCCTTCGTTCGAAAGGCCCATTTCCAGTGAAGAACGGTACGGTCGAACAGCGGCAAATGGCTTGCTTGCTCGCGCATCGCCAGGAGATCGGGCCCGCGCGCTCGGACACCGCTTCTATGATTCTGTCAAGCGGAACGAAGAAGCCAAAGATTCATGCGAATGCGTATGTCGCACCGACCGCGATCGTCAGCGGCGACGTAACGATCGGTGCGGGATGCTCCGTCTTGCACGGTGCGATCATTACCGCCGAGGGTGCACCGGTAACGATCGGATCGGATTGCGTGATCATGGAGCACGCGGTCGTGAAGTCGAGCGGCGGGAGCGCGCTGCAATTCCCGGTGACAATCGGCGACCGGTGCATGGTTGGGTCGCATGCGTTCGTCGTCGGTGCGACGTTGCAAAAGGGCTGCGCGATCGGCAGCGGCGCGCGGATCTACAACGGCGTAACGATTCAATCCAATACGCGCGTCGCACCGAACGCGGTGAAAGAACCGACGGGCGACTTCAACGAAGCGGTGTTCAACATCGAGAAGGCGCCGGACGCCAACGCAAAAGCCGCGCACACGTACGCGAATTTTCTGCGCAAGACGCACGCGCAGGATACGGTGCTCGACGCGCACGTCGGCACGGCTCCCGCAGGTCGCGCGCGCGAAGACAAAGATACGTTGGCAGCGCCTGTTGAGGCGGATACGGTCGTGGACGTGATGATGCTCGAGCTTCAGGAGATGGAAGCTCGCCGCCGCGAAGCGCTAAAAAAACCGAAACGTTAGCTACGATGCGTCGGGAGCGTCGACACTCGTAAATGACGCCGGCGTTGTCGCCTGCGGGGGATGCTTTGCAGGCGCACGCCGCGCACGAATGCGCTGCACGACGAAGTCTGTGAGTCCCGGATACGAATAGTAGCCTGACTTCGCGCCGACACGCTGGAGCGGACGAGCCGTTCCCGCTTCGACTTCGCGGAAGAGCGGCCCGAGGTGATCGAGACTGTCGAGAATCGCCATGTGCTCGATCACGCGATGATTGTCGTTACGCACGTCGACGTTCGTGAGACGCCGCTGCAAGTAGACGTCGCCACCGTCGAGCTCGTCGCTGATGTGGATCAGACTGTAGCCGATGTTGTCGTAGTCTTCGTTATACAGGGTCCAGAACGGCGAATAGAGGCCCTTATACTCCGGCGTGATGCCGACGTGCAACATCATGATGCCGAGGCGTGCCGTCGCGCGTAGACGCTTGCTGAAATACTGATTGATGCAGTGCGCGAAGATCAGATCCGGTTTCTGCGCGGCGACCCAATCGATGACCTCCGGCTTGTTGACGTTGTCCGTGTACAGCGCAGGCGCGGGCTCGTACGGGTCGTGCATGGAAGCCAGGTACTCGTTCGCCATGACGTTCGAACGAAATGTATTCTTCGCACGGCGGGCGGTTGCTCGGTCATACGCAAAATAAGCGATCTCGTCGACCGTTTTGAACAAGCCCCGGCGTTTCAGCCGGCGCTTGAGGAACTCACGACGCCCCTTCCATGACGTGTGCCAGCGCGCTTCCCGATTGAGCCAAACGTCGCCGACAGCAGTCGCTTCGCGGGCAAGGGTGCGTGCCACGCAGCGATTGAGGGGGTTATCATAGCCGATGAATACCACTCGCAGCATAGCGCTAGAGTACTGCAAACGGACATGGGCCCAAAAGGAAAGAGAGGCCCACACCGGGTGGGACGTTAAGCCCTAAGAGAAAAAAGGAGTTTCACGAGCCCCTCATGACGACGGCGCCCTACATCGAGTTTGCGAAAAAAGCATTCGCGCGCGAGGCCACCTACCGGATGGAGGTCCTGACGGAGGTCGGGTCTCTTGTTTTACGCGTCTACCTGCTTCGATCGCTATGGACCGCGCTATACGCGCAGAATGCGATGCCGCTCAACTTACCGCTCCACTCGATGATCACGTACGCGACCGTTTCACTGCTGATGTCGCTGATTCTCGAGGTGGACGGTACGCGGCTGATCCGCGAGAAGGTTCGCGAAGGGACGATCGCTACGGACCTGATGAAGCCGATCAGCGTGCCGATGTACTTCTTCTCGGACGGCGTCGGGCAGACGATGCTGCATGCCGTGCTGGTCATTCCGTCGCTCGCGTTTGCGCTGCTGCTCGTGCGCATCGATGTGCCGCCGATCGATACCCTCGGCGCGTTCGCGCTTTCGTTTATCTTGGGCTACTGCGTGAACTTCTTCTTGAACTTCCTCATGAACTCGATCGCGTTTTGGACGCTCGAGACGTTCGCGGTGCAGCTGGTCGTGCGGTGGGTTTCGGACCTGCTTTCCGGTCAGATCATCCCGTTGACGTTCTTTCCAGGCGTGGTCGGACGGATTGTGTTTGGGCTGCCGTTTGCCGCGATTTATTCAACGCCGTTGCTTATCTATGTCGGCGTGATTCCGCGCTCGCAATGGGCAACGTATCTCTTCGTGCAAGTCATCTGGCTCGTGCTGTTCGGCACGCTATCGACACTTGTGTGGCGAGCGGCGTCGCGGCGAGTCGTCGTGCAGGGTGGTTGAACGGCGCGCGGCGTTTTGAGCGTCGCGCAAGCGGGGGAGAACGGTAGAATGGCAGCAAGAAAAACCAGCAAAAAAACGTCGAGCGGCAAGAAATCGACGACGGCGAAACGGTCCACCGCTAAGAAGTCCAGCGCTAAGAAGTCCGCCACGAAGAAGCCGGCGGCCAAAAAGACATCGAAAAAGACGCCGGCGGTGAAAGCGATTTCCGGCAGCGTTGCGAAAGGCGCGAAGCGCGTCAAGAAGGCAACGGCCGGCGCTGAAAAGAGTGCGAAAAAAGCGACGACGGGCGCGAAAAAGCTCGGCGTTATTATGGAAGTAGCCGGCGCCGTGCTCGAAACGGGAGCCGCGCTTGCTGAGCAAGCACTCTCGCGCCGTGGACGTTCGAAAAAGTCGTCCGACGAACGCAGTCGATCCCGTAAGGCATAGCGTGGGCTGAGATCTACGGGGTCACGCGTTTTCCGCGGAGATCCCGGCCGTTTTGGTGGAGCACGAGCGACGTCACTTTGCCTGATGCGTCGCGGTTGAACGTGATCGTCGCTGCGATGTCGTTGACGCGCCAGCGGTCTCCGGCTTCTTGCACGAGCGCGAAACGGGGTTGCGCCGTGGCCTGGCCGTAAAGCGTGCCGTTTTCTTCGAAGATCGTGATCTTGAACGACGGTGCGAGTTCGTAGACGCCGACGTACGGTGAATTGCCGTGCGCCGTCGGCGGACCTTCGATCGGCGGCACATCGGCAACGGCGGACGGTTCGAGCAGATGCGTGCCGAGTGCCGTGACGTTGATGTTCGCGACGTTCGTGAGAACAACGACCCCGACGTCCCGATTGAACCCGATGAAGCTACCGTAGCCGCCGGTCTCACCGTTATGCCACATGACGCCGCTGGGCGTGGTCATCCAAATCAGCCCGATGCGTGTCGGCGTTCCCGGATCCATCGCTGCGCGCGGCACGTGAGCCATTGCCATCGCTGCGCCCAGTGCGCCGTGCGGAGCTTGCATATTCGCCTGCAGATATTTCAGCATGTCCGCAAGCGTCGAGTTGATCGCGCCGGCGCCCGCGGTTGCATCCGTATTCGTCCACGGGGCCGCCGGCGAAAGATCTTCGGCGAAGCCGGGCATCATCTTCGAGCGCACCGATGGAATCAACGTAGCGCTCGTATCCGCCATACTCAGCGGCTTGAAAATCAGCTCTTGCATCAGCGCTTCGTACGATGCGGCTCGCGCACGGTTGACGAGCAGTTGCCCGAGTAATCCGACTGCGAGATTCGAGTATTCGTACTGCGCGCCGGGCCGGCGCGTCAGCGTGTAGCCGTTGAGAAAACTGTAGAGCCGTTGCGTCGTATAGGCGGCATACGGATCGTTCGGATCGCCGGGCTGCAAATTATCGGGTAACCGCGGCAACCCCGAATTTTGCTCCGCGAGATTGAGCAGCGCAATCGATGTCCCTTGGTACTGAGGTGCCTTTACGTTCTTCGGCAGGTAGACCGAAATCGGATCGGACAGCGACACGCGTTTCGCGAGTACCATCTCGGCGAGGGCCGTCGCCGTGAACGTTTTGCTGATCGAACCGATCTGGAACTCGGTGCGTTCGTTGAAGGCTGGCGCGCCCGCCGGCGGTTTGCCCGCGTAGTAGACGTGCGTCGTGCCGTGATCGATCGTGCCGACGGCCGTAACGACACCGGGCGCTTTCGCGACAAAAGCATCGATCGTCTTTTGAATCTCGGGCGGCGACGGCAGGGCTACGGTTGCCGCGAGGATGATGCTTGAAAAAATCACAGTGCTCCCTTCAGGCATAGCTGATGAATGATCGGATGAAGTTTGCCGTCGAATCCCGGATCGTTCATCGCCTTACCGATCTCGGCGAGGCTCATGGATTTCGCTAACTGCTCCGTGGCGAGATAACCGACGAGATAGCCTCCGCGCGGTGGTAGCTCGCCGGGATGTTTTCCGGCATTGATGAGATCGTCATCGCTTGGTGACATCCAGCCGGTATCGACGAGACATGCGAGCTTGTGCGTCGTTGAAGCGTCGGCAGACGCGAGCTGATTTCCCAATGCGTCGGCTTTGGTTGCATTGGATGCAATTTTCTCGCTTGCATATGCGGCGGAGCCTTCGATCCACACGTCTTGCCAGGTCGGCGTTTCCGCAGGCCGTTTTCCGGCGTACTTTTCGTATTGATAAATGTGGAACAACTCGTGCGCCAGGTCGACACCGAAATTGACGTCTGCACCGTCGAACTCGGCTAAACCGTCGACCCCGAAAAAGACGCCGGCCTTATCGAACATGTCGTGCACTTGTCCGTTGAAATGGAGCAGCGACGGCATGACGTAGATCGCGTAGATCGACTGCGGGTCGAAGTCAGGAAGCGCCTTTCGGACGTTGTCGATCTCGGCCGGCATTTGCGTCTGAATTCTCGCGTCGATCGTTCGCATCGCCGGAATGTACGGACGAACGCGCCGGAAGTAGTCTTCGATCGAGGCATCGGTCGCGAGATTGCTGTAAAACTCGTGGTACATGTAGACCGCGAGATTCGGAAGCACGACCTGTTCCTTGAACGCCTGAACTCGTTGCGCATCCGTGTAATGACCGTCCCATACGCGCCAAAAGGCCGGCATGATATCGACAATTTTGATTGACTGCGGAGCCGGGACTGCTCCGATCAGAAGTGCACAGAGGAGGACGGAAGCGAGTTTGTGCATTGAGGCGATCCTTCGCCCTTCGACTAGACGCCTCCGGCGCTTCGCTCAGGATGACGTTACTCTGCGAAGACTTCGTCGAGGTAGCACCAGCACCAGGATTCGCCGGGTTGGAACGAGCGGATTACCGGGTGTTGGGTGGCGTGGAAGTGTTTCGTTGCATGGCGGTTTTTCGAGTCATCGCAGCAGCCGACGTGGCCACACTCGAGGCAGAGTCGCAGATGGAGCCAAGTATCGCCCGTCTTCAGGCATTCTTCACAGCCCTCCGGCGTGTGCGGCTTCGGATTGCCCGAGTGTTCGATGTGCGTGCAGGTTGCGGTTTCCATTATGCGACCGGCGGCGTGTCCCAAAGGACGAGTTCGCCGTTTCCTTTGATATCGAGGGTCCGGACGTCGTAGAGGCGGACCGCATCGCCGGTTTGCAATTTCTCGCCGTTGACCTCGACGGTGCCCGACGCGACGAAGAGAAATCCGAATCGCTGAGGCGCAAACTCGTACACCGGCAGCGCGCCTTCGACGCGCGCGACGGCGAACGTCGCCTCTTGCGTGATGCGAATCGGTGCCTCGACGCCGGCCTCACCGCTGACGATTCGCAGCCAGGCGTTGTAGCGCGCTTCGGGCGAGAAGTCCATCTGTCCGTACGACGGCGGTCCACCGTTGCGTCCCGGAAGCACCCACATCTGGACGAGATGCAGCGTATCGTTCGCGTCGGTGTTGGCTTCGCTGTGGCGTACCCCAGTGCCGGCGCTCATGAATTGCACGCCGCCCGGTCCGACGATTCCCTCGTTCCCCATGCTGTCACGATGCGCGAGACGTCCTTGCAGAACGTACGTCACGATTTCCATGTCGCGGTGCGGATGCGGCGGAAAGCCGTTGCCGCCCGCGATAAAGTCGTCATTGAAGACGCGTAGCGCGCCCCAATGCATGTTGGTCTCGTCGTGATACTCCGCGAAGCTGAACGAGTGATACGTTTTCAGCCAGCCGTGATCGAAAAACGCGCGATCGGCGGAGCGCTGGACCGCAAAAACCGGGGTCGAGATTTGTGCCATAGCATCCGGTTCAATCGGGCGCGACCGGAACAAGGTTGCGAATGCGGCCGAGTAAGAGATGGTAGTACAGCATGCCGCGCACCGGACCGAGACGGTCGAGGACGGCGTCGACATCGATTTCCGGGTCGCCGGAGAGCAGCTTGATCGTGCGCGCGACGCCGGAGTCCCGCATCGGAAAGGTATCGAGGCGGCCGAAACCGCGCAGCAGCACGACGGCGGCACTCCATGGCCCGATTCCGCGGATACGGACCAAGCGCTCGGAGGCAGCCGGCGTCGGTAAACTTTCGAGCTCGTCTTCGCTGATCTCGCCGCTCTCGACCGCGTCGGCGACGGAGCGCAAATGCATCACTTTATTCGCGGAGAGTCCGGCATCGCGCAGCACCGATTCCGTCGCCTGCAACATCGCTCGCGGCCTCGGAAATGCAACGAGATCGGCGCCCGCAATATGCACGCGTTCGCCGAGCGCTTCGACAACGCGCCGCATGATCGCGCCCGCGGCATGAATGCTGATCTGTTGGAAGACGATCGCGTGCGAGCACGCTTCGAAGAGCGATGCGTATCGAGGCGGATGCACGCCGAGACATTCGCGCGCGATGCGCGCGAGCCATGGAATCTCCGACGAGCGCCGTCGCCACGCGGTCAGATCGTACTCGGTGCCGAGCATCTTCTTTACAATTGGCACGACGGCGCGCGAATCGCGCGCGCTTGTTTGGAGTTCGAGAGAACCGTCTTTGAGCTGCGTCACGCGCATTGCTGTGGGCGTTTTTCCGATGGAGAGCGCGCGGTAATATGCGCCGTCGGGACCGACGACGTCGACGACGTTGGCTGCGAGCCTGCGCAACGCATCGACGGTGAGATCCAAGCGGTACGGCTTCGTGACGGGGATGACGTCGCGCGTGGTGAATCGCATTAGCGATGCTTGCGGCTTACGTTCAGTATTGGCGCGTAAACGTCTTGACGATGCTCGAATACCGGGCGAACTTCATCATGTGGTTCGTGTTCACGATCGTCTATCATGGCGTGGCGCTCGCGGCACTGTACGTCACGATGCGGCAATTTCCGTCGATGAACGGCTGGAGTTTCCGCGAGATGTTCTTTCTGTACGCGTTGTGGATGTGCGGGCATGAGATTCACAACGTCCTCTTCTTCAATATCGTCACCGTTCCGGAATTCGTGCGGGAGGGACGCTTCGACCGGTTTCTCGTGCGCCCCCTCGATACGCTCTTTCAAGTCCTCACCGTACCGCAGCAGATTTCGCCCGACGGCATCTTCCTCGGGATCGCAACGCTGATCGCCGCGATTGGGACGGCCCACGTGCGCGTGGACGCGCTCCTCGTGTTCTTCGTTCCACTCGTCGTCATCGGCGGCGCGCTGATCGACCTGGGCATTTCGCTCGTTGTCGCGACGCTCTCGTTCTGGTTCGTTCGCGTCGACACGCTGCGTTGGGTCGTGATGTCCCTCGAGCAAGACTTCACGCGGTATCCGATCAGCATCTACACGCGCGGCGTGCGCATCGTGCTCGCCTTCGTCTTTCCATTTGCGTTCATGAACTATTTTCCGGCAACGTATTTCTTGCAGAAAGCGGAAACAGGTCTCCACTTGAATCCAACCGTCGGTCTGTTGACGCCCGCCATCGGCGCGGCGTGGTTCCTCGCCTCGTACGCCTTCTGGCGTGTCGGCCTTCGCCATTATCAGGGAACGGGCTCGTGAAGCGCCACGCGTTTCTTGCGGGGCTCGGCGCACTCGCCGCGCTTCCCGTTCACGCGCGCGCCGGCGTCTTCAATCGCATCGAACTGATCGCGCAAACCGTGCCGGGAACGATCGGCGTCTATTGCCGCACGCTCGCAGCCGGACCACCCGTTTTCTCGTTCAACGGCAAGGACGTGTTCCCAACCGCCTCCACGATCAAAGTGCTGATCATGGCGACGGCATTTGCGATGGAGGAACGGCGTCCCGGCACGCTCGACGAGCACATTACGACCTATCGGCGCTATCTTATCGGCGGCTCGGACTTCATGAGCCAACAGGAAGACGGCGCGCGTTTCCGCGTTCGAGAGTTGTTGATTCCCATGATTCAGCTCAGCGACAACACCGCGAGCAACTATTTGATGACGTTCTTCGGCTTCGACACGATCAACGCGGTGGGCCGCCGAGCGGGCATGAAAGCAACAGCACTCAAGCGCCATTTTCTCGATTATACGGCGATCGTGCACCATCACGATAACGTCACCACGCCCGCCGACATGGCGACGTTACTCTATAAAATCGCGCACGGCGCGCGCGAAGGTCTCACGACCGTCGCGACGCCCGAACACTGTAAGCGCATGATCGACATCATGCTCGGACAAACCGATCGCGACGGCATTCCCGCCGGACTTCCGAGCGGAACGCAGGTTGCGAATAAAACCGGCGAAGTCGACGGCACGCGCAACGACGTCGCGATCGTCGAACCGTTCAAAGACTCGCCCTACATTCTAACGGTCTACAGCAAAGACGTCCAAGACTACAACGCAATCTACGATGCAATGCACCGCATTGCGCGCCTGTCCTACGGCTTAGCAGGCCGAAGTGATGTCTAGTTACGTGCCCTTGGGCTCAATGGTGACGGTGGTCATGGCGTCGCCTCGGCGGATTGCGTCGAGGGTTTCGTAGCCGTCCGAGAGTTGGCCGAAGACGGTGTATTGCTTATCTAAGAAGCGCGCATCGTCCAGACAAACGTAGAATTGCGAACCGGCGGAGTCGGGATTCGACGAACGGGCCATCGCAACGGCGCCGCGCACGTGCGGCTTGTCGTTGAACTCGGCTTTTAAGCGATAGCCCGGACCACCGGTTCCGTTGCCTTCAGGATCGCCGCCTTGAATGACGAACCCCGGCTCGACACGGTGAAACTTCAGGCCGTTATAAAAGCCGTCTTCGGCGAGTTTGATGAATGCTGCGCAGTGCATCGGCGCGTCGTCCGGAAAAAATGTGAAGACCATGTCGCCTTTGTCCGTCGCGATGCGGGCCTGCGACGTCCGGGCGCGTTCGGTGTATTGTGCAAGCTCATCGGCCTGCGGTGGGGTGCGTGCCATGGCCCCGGGTGTTGTACGCGGTGCCCCGTTCGCCTGCCCAAAACAAGCGAGCCATTCGTGCCCTGACCGTTTAATTAAAAGGAACGGTGGCTACAATCGACGTGGTGCCATGTCAAGTAGAGTCTTCGGCCGCAAGGACGGTCACATCAAACGGACGCTTCATCTAAGGATCCCGCCCGACCCGATCTATGCCCGCACGGTCCGTGACGCGCTCATCGGATTCGGACGGCTTCACCACATCGGCGACGGAGATCTGGAGTCACTGCTCTTTGCGGTTGGCGAGGCGCTCGCCAATGCGATGGAACATTCGGCGACCGGTCTCGACATCGAGCTCTTTGCGGAGGTCGATGAGGATCGGGTCACGGCAACCGTCGTCGACTACGGTCAAGGTCTCACCGTGATTCCCCGCGATCCGCTCCCGCTGCCCGACACGCTCGCCGAGCGCGGCCGCGGCATTCCGATCATGCAGCGGTGCACGGATTTCATGAACGTGAAGAGCGTCCCGGGCGCGGGAACCGCGATCACGATGGGCCGCTGGCGCCGGAATTACGAAAACACGGAACGCACGACCATTTCGTAAAATATCCGAGCGCATGAAATCACGCGCCGCATTTCTTGCTGCTCTTCTTTGTGCGCCTCTGCTGGGCGCAGCCGCTCCCCAGCCCGCATTGAGCCCGCCGCCGGTCGATCCGCAGATCACGTCTCTCGTCAATGCTATCAGCGCCGATCGTCTGCGCGACAACGATACGAAGCTCGTCGACTTCTTCACACGCAACGACTTCTCGGAGACAACCTCGACCGCGACGCATGGCGTCTTTGCGGCGCGCGATTGGATTCGTGCGCAGTTTGAGGACGTCGCGAAAAGCAGCGACGGCCGGATGAGCGTCGCGCTCGATACGTTCATTCATCCGAAAACGGCGAAGACGCCGCGGGCGGTGACGGAATCAAGCATCATCGCGACGCTGCGCGGTGACGAACCCGGACCGCTCTACATCATGTCGAGCCACTACGACGACTGCAACGGCGACTGCACGAACGGCACCCGCGTTGCGCCGGGCGCCGACGACAATGGTTCGGGAACGGCCGCAGTGCTCGAGGCGGCGCGCGTGATGGCGCCGCATCATTTTCGCGGCACGATCGTCTATGCCGTCTTCGACGGCGAAGAGCTTGGATTGTGGGGATCGCAGCACTACGCCGATGAGCTGAAGCACGCCGGCACGCAAGTGGCAGCCAACTTGAACAACGACATCATCGGCAACACGCAGGGTGGAAGCGGCGCGCACGAACCCGACGTGATCCGGGTATTCAGCGAAGCACTGCCTGCCGGTGCGACGCTCGATCGGGTGAATCTCGTCGGCTCTGAGAACGACTCGCCCTCGCGCCAACTCGCGCGTTATATGGGTGAGACCGTCCCGCAATACGTGGCGGATTTTTCGGTGCGTGAGATTTGGCGCGCGGACCGCTTTTTGCGCGGCGGCGACCAAGAATCGTTCCAAGCGGACGGTTATCCCGCGATCCGCTTCGTCGAGTCGAATGAAAACTTCACGCATCAACATCAGAACGTTCGTACGGAAAACGGCGTCCTTTACGGCGATCTTCCGCAATTCATGGATTGGGAGTACTTGAAGCGCGCGACGCAAGCGAACGTTGCCGCGCTCGCATCGCTTGCATCCGCGCCGTTGCCGCCCGCCAAAGCACAGATGGTGATGCATCACCTCGGATACGACTCGACGCTGCGATGGCAGCCTTCCGCGGGCGCGGCATCGTACGAAATCGTGTGGCGCGCGACTGACTCGGCGCAGTGGCAGTACGGCAAAAACGTCGGCACCGTGACGGAAGCGACCGTGCCGGTCAGCAAAGACGACTATATTCTCGGCGTGCGCGCAATTGATGCGCAAGGTCATCGCAGCGTCGTAAGCTACCCAACCCCCGTTCGGGAATAACCGCCGCGTCATGGGTATGCGAATCGCATGCCCTCCTGGCCGGAAGAACTGTACTTGATCACGCATGCCGAGTGCGACGCGAGCACCGGCGTATCGCACCGCGAAGCGGGACTGTCGCTACGAGGACAAGTGCAGGCGCGAGAACTCGGCACGTGGTTTGCGGAACACGAACCACGTGCCGTTTGGTCTTCGCCCTTCCGGTGCGCGCTCGAAACCGCGCGTATCGCCATCACGACCGCGCACACGCACGTCGCCTTGATCGTCGACGAGCGCCTGGCGCTCAACGATCCGCCGCAAATCATCCATGATGCGGCCGCACTCGTTGAGGGGCTACGCGGCTGTTCCTATGCGCGTCTGGCCGTCGTTACGCACCGCGCGATCGTGCTCGCGCTCAGCTCGATGCTGGAGCGCATTCCCATCGCCGGGCTCGTCAGCCGCACCAAACGTGAATGCGCCGTTACCGCATACCGGCGCGACGGAGCCACGATTCGGCGTATCGCATAGCGGGATGCACGGCTGGGTGAGAGCCACGCGATGATCCAATAAAACATCTCAAGAAAGATCATCGCGAGGTCGATGCGACCCGACCGGATCGCGGAGATGAAAGCGGAAGCGGGTCACCCGGTGGAGCAGCCGCGTTCAGCGGCGACACGCATCAAACGCGCCATCACCGGTGCAACGAACGGAGGACGGCGCCGGAACGCGCGACGCTAGCACGTCTCGACGTTCGCCTCTTCGTAGGCTTCCGGCGGCTGCGCCCGCGCGAGGATGATGCGCACGATCGTGCCTCCTACCGTTGAACTGTCGACGCTCACCGTTCCATGGTGCGCGTCGATGATTTTCTTGACGATGTAGAGGCCGATGCCGCTGCCGCGTTTGCCCTTTGCGCTCTCCGCGCGCCAATACTCCTCGAAAATGTGCGGAAGGTCGGCCGCATCGATCCCGGGACCACGGTCCACGACTAGGAGCTCGACCGTATTCTCCTGGCGAGCAATACGCACGTCGATCGGTCCGTTCGAGTACTTGACCGCGTTAGAAATCAGATTGTCGAAAACGCGCGCGAGATAACCTTCGTCGCCCAGGACGTAATCGTCGCTGACGGAGACGCGGATGTCTTGCCTGTTCGAAAACCGGTCGGCGACTTCGGCGATGATGTCGTAAATGCACACGGGCTGCGGAACGATGGCGAGCGTGTCGTTCGCGACGCGGGCCAATAAGAGCGCTTCGTCGGTCATCGACGCGAGGTCATTCACGCCCCTGTAGATCGCCCGGAAAGCATTGACGCGTAACTTCGCCTCGGGGTACGTTTCGAGCAGTTCCGCATTCGCTTGGATCACCGTAAGCGACGTACGGAAATCGTGGGCGAGAGTGGCGATGATCTTCGTCCGCCATTCGCTTTGGCGTCCCACGGTGTCGCGCTGTTCGAGGACGGACCGCAGCAATTCTTCCTCGCGATGCGCGCTCGCGTGCTCTGAATAGTATCCAGTCGTTGCGACGATCGCGATCGCCAGGAGAATCAGCGCGTAACTTCCGAAGCGCAGTATTTGACGTTGCGTATCGATCTGCGTCATGCGGCGAGCGTAATAGAGGTCGATCGCGGCGATGTTTGCGCGCATGTTCTCCATGAGGCCTGCTCCGATGCGCTGCCGGTCTGCGTTCAATCCGTCCTGCGCGTAGCGCAGGATCGGATCCGCCACGCTTCGCTCCCAGGCGTCATGACGTGTCGCGAAGGTGTCGAGTTCATTCGCGAGTTGCGGCTGATTTCTGCTGCTGATGCGCAGCGTCGCGATGAGGTCGTTCGATTCACGTCTCGCGGCGAGATATGGTTCGAGGTACGCCTGCTTCCCCGTCGCGGCAAATCCGCTCAGGAGAGTTTGTTCGTCAGTTTGCGCGTGCATGAGCCGCTGCGCGTCGTATCGCTGCGCATCGATCGAGCGCGAACGCATGTCGAGTTCGGCAAGCCACGCAAACGTGACGACGACGATGGCGAGCACCGCCGCTAGTACAATCGCGTATCGCGCGACCATTCGGTCCAGCCGCCGGCTTCGCCGCCAGAACGAGAGTTCGCGGTCTTCGCTGACCGGGATCATTCGCTCGATCTTAAATGACTACACTGCGCTAAGATGCACGCGAACGGTCGTCCCGGCTCCGGGCGTGCTTTCGATTGTTGCATGACCCCCATGCGCCTCGACGATTTTCTTCACGATAAAGAGGCCGATGCCGCTGCCGCTGCGCTCGCTCGTACTCTGCGCGCGCCAGAATTCGTTGAATACGTGCGGTAGATCGGCGGGATCGATTCCGCGTCCGCGATCCGTGACGGCGACTTCAACATCGGGGGCGCCGTTGCGCGAAATCGTGACGTCGATCGACGTTGCGGGCGGCGAATATTTTACCGAGTTACTGATGAGGTTGTCGAATACCCGGACGAGATACGGACGATCGCCCATCACCATCGCATCGGATGATGAAATGCGGATCTGCCGTTCGGCATGATGACGCTCCGCGGCTTCAGCGACGATCTCGTAGATGTTTTGTGGACGAAGCTGCAGTGAAATCGCGTTGTTGCTCATACGCGCCATCAGCAGCGCTTCTTCCGTCATTGCGGTCAAGTCCTCGACCGTTTTTACCAAAACGTCGTAGGTCTGTGGATCGTCGCGCCGCTCGGGCATCGCTTGCAGCATTTCCGTGTATGCGCGGATGACGCTGAGCGATGAACGGAAGTCGTGCGCGAGCATCGCGATGATCTTCGTGCGCCACTCGCTGGCTCTCGCTTCGGAGTCGCGTTCGTCGATGATGGTGCGCAGCAGCGCTTCTTCACGCCGGACGCTTCGTCGCTCCGAAAGATAGCCGGTTGCCGAGATTGCCAAGATGGAGACGACGATGACCCATAACGTGAACCATCGCAAGTCGTACTTCATCGCCATGATCTTGTCGTAGCGCTGCGCGTATCGCTGCTCGACCTGCGCGATATCGGCGCGCGCCGCATCAATCATTTTTTCGGTGGCATGCTCGCGCGTTGCGTTCTTCGGATCGCGAGGCTTCGCGATGACCGGACCCGCCACGGCATCAACCCATGCATCGTGCAACAGCGCGAAATCGGCGATCGCGCTCCCCGCGACGGTATCGTCCGCGGTTCGCCTCGTAAGCGAGAGCAAGAGGTTCTTTAACGGACCCTTTGCGCGGGTGTAGGGAGCGAGGAATTGCGATTGCGTCGTATCGTTGAAGCCGTCGACCGCGGTTGTTTGGTCGACGAAGAGCTGGAGTGCGAGGCGAGCGTCAAGGCGGACGTCGTCCAGCTGACGCGACCATCCATCGAGCAGGTTTGACGACGCGAAGCTACCGATAATAATCGCCAGCACCGCCACGAGGATCAGCCCATACCGGACAACCGTCCCATCTAACCGACGGGTCCGGCGCCAGGTCGACATAAGGCCCTCACCCGCGGAGGCTGGGCTTGCTGCCCTGGAGATGGCGTCCACTTGCACCTCAGTCTTCGTGCAGCGTACCTGTACGTGCATAGCACACCGCCAAAAAGGCTTATGGTTGCACGCAGGTTTCCCCTGTTAGCGTTTCCCCGTGCCGGCCGCGCTTATGAGCGGCGAAACGCCCACCCCGATGACGAGGGCGGTCACGGCGGAGAATATCCACGGGCCGTTGATGCCGGTGCGATCGATCAAGACCCCCGCGATCTCCGACGAGGCCGCGATTGCGATGTTCTGCACGAAGCGCTGAAGCGCGCTCGCGAGCGAACGGCGACCGGCCGGGAACGCATCGAGCGAGAGCGCGATCGTCGGCGTTTGAAGCGTGCCGCTGCCCAATCCGAAAAAGAACAAGACCAGCGCAACCGTGAACGCGGCGTGCGGATCGACGAAGAGCAACGCGATCGACGCCGCACAGCAGACGATGAACCCGCCGACGCATTCGAGCCCTCCGATTCCGCGACTCAATCCGAACCCCGCCGCCTTTGCACCGATCATTGCGCCGAGCGGGCACGTGAGTAAAACGAGTCCGGTCTTCCACGGTGCGAAGCCGGCATGCGCGAGCGCGAAGGGCACGCCGACGAAAATGGCCATGAACGTCGCGCCCAGCCCGACGGCGGAAACGAACGGCAGCGCGCGCCGCCATCCGTGCAAGAGCGCTTCCTCGTTGTTGCCGTTGCCGTTGCGGTGCGTCGCGCGCGGCAACCGCATAACGAAGTAGACGCCGGCGGCGCACAGCGGAATGACGAGCGCAAAGATCCACCGCCAAGTCGTAAACGTTACGACGAATCCGCCGATCGATGGACCGAGCACGGGACCGAGTGAGAGTACTGAACTCACCGTTGCGAATGCTTGCGGCCGCCGCTCGCGATCCACATACGCCGACACGAAGGCTGCCGCCGTTGCTTGCAGCATTGCCGCTGCTACGCCGGCGAGCGCGCGAAACACGTCGAGCATTCCAAGCGACGTCGCAATCGCGCACCCGATTGAAAATATCGCGAAGGCGGCGAAGCCGATTCCGCTGATGCGACGGATCCCGAAACGGTCGGCGATCCATCCGAAGATCAAAATCGTCGCGCTCACGCCTCCTGCGTACCAGCTCACGGCTTGCGCTGCGCCGGCGGCTGCAACATGAAACGTTGCGCCGATCTGGGGCAGCGCAACGTTCACGATTCCGGTGTCGAGCGTCGAGATGAAAAACGACAATGCGGCGACGGCGACGGCAATACGATCGGGCGACTTCATCCCGGCGATGATACCCGCACAACACTACGGTGCGCGATGAATCGTGGAGGGCTTGGCTGTAAAGAGCGCCGCAAAGTTGGCGCGATAGGGAAGAGCCGCAAGGAACCACAGGATGACGACGATGATCGGCAGCGGCAAGAACGCCGGCGTGGTCAGCGCGTGAAATGCGAGGCTGTTGTAGAGAAACGCCGCCAGAATCAGCAGCGCGACCGTGACGTACCGGTTGATGAGCAACAGCAATCCGGCGACGAGTTGCGCGAGCGCAATGGCGTAGATCCAGTGACTCTGAAAGAACGCCGCGTTGAGCACGCCGGCAAGCCCGGGCATCGGAGCTGGAGTGCTGATAAAGAGCGGCGAGATGCCGGCGAAGGTGAAGATCAGGCCAAGCAGGATACGGGCGATGAGAGAAACGACGGACATGGTGCTTGTCTCCTTGCGAGCTCCGGGCCTCTGTTGGGCCCTTCACTCATGACGTCGAACCGCGCGCCCGATTTTCGACACCCCCGGAGGAAGATTTCGTGATCGTCTCAGCTCTGCCGGCCGCCGCCGTCGCGTCGAACGCCCATATGGTGGTGCGCGGACAATGAATCGGGCGGCTGCGGTTAGCGCATTACGCCATCGCATATTTGGCGCGTTCCGTGCTTGCGCGCATTTGCGCGAATACGACGAGGTGTCCGATCATGTAGCACGGCACGAGGAACAACGGGACCAATGCCCATGGTAATTGCAGGATCGTATTCGAGCCGACGCCTGCGTGGATGATCTGCAGCGGCGAGCCGTTTATCGACGTCACGCCGAGCGCAACAGCGGCGACGAGATCCAGCAGCCCGACGATGTTCCAGAGGATGAGGCGCAGATCGTTACGCGCAAGCTGCGGTTCGCCGAGCGCCAGCGGTATCGCGGCGAAGCCGGTGACGATATCGCCGATGCCGGCGAAGTAGGGGAACGGACCTGCGAGTTGTCCGGCAAACGCGAGCGAAACGAATAAGAACCCAATCGCACGCAAGATGTTCACGCCGAGAATGATACGGCGTGGAATGTCAAGCAGCCGCTCGCGCGCCGTAGGCGACACAACGACCACAATTGCGGCGACGAGAAACGGCACAAGAAACAGTGCCGGGAGCATCAGCGCGTACTTGAGCCCCCCCGATAAGACGACATCGATGAGAAAGCCAACCCAGGCACCGGCCAGCGCGCCTGCGGCGACGCGCGCTCCTCGCTCTTCGAAGAGCGACGTTGCGAACGTCATAACCACGGCACCTACCGTCGCGAAGATTAAAACGACTCCCAGAGCCTGAAGCATTTCAAACCTCCTCTTACTTTTATCATGCAAGTTAGTATAACCCCATTGACTTTCATGATGCAAGTGACTAGAGTGAAATTATGCGCCATGCTAGCCTGGCAGCCGCCTTGCCGTGTCCGATCGCCCGTACGCTCGAAATCGTCGGAGAGTGGTGGTCGCTGCTCATTATTCGCGACGCCCTCTTAGGCGCGCGCCGGTTCGATGAGTTCAAGCGCTCCGGAATCTCCGACAACATTCTGTCCGCGAGACTAAAAACGCTCACCGACGCGCACATCTTCAAACGCGTCCGATATCAAACGTCGCCGGACCGGTTTGAATACGTGCTTACCGAGAAAGGCCGGGAACTGGCGCCGATCGTGCTCGCGGTACGATCGTGGGGACGGCGGTGGACGAAAGGCACCGACTTCAGCGACATCCGCCACGAAGGCTGCGGCGGAAACGTCACCGTTGCCGTTCAGTGTGAGAAATGCGGTGAGGAGCCGGAAGCCGTCCAAACACATCGGAGTCGGTAACGCTAGATGATGAGGTGCACGTCTCCGAACTCGTGCTGGTAGTATCCCGCGTCGGCGGCTTCGGCATACGCCGATGCGAGCAAGGCGCGTCCGAGAAATGCTCGCAGGATCGCTTGATGCGTTGCCGCGCTATCGTGGAATCCGGTGAGCAATCCGTCTACCGTCCGAACGGTATGGCGCTCGTCGATGACGAGATCGGTCCAGCCGTGCGATGCGATAATGCAGCCACGATCGATCGATGATTCGAGCGCACGTAGCGCGGTAGAGCCGACCGCAACGATCCGGCGGCGTTCGCTCCGCGCTCCGTTGATTGCATCGGCGGCTTCGGCGGAGACGCGATAGCGCTCTGCCGCCGGACGTTCGGGTTCTTCGAGACTCGCGACGCCGCAGTGTAAGGTGATCGTGGCGATTTCCACTCCGCGCTGGTGTAGCGCATTCACGACGCGGGTCGAAAATGGCCGAGCGGCAGACGGCATTTCCGACGAACCTGTTTCGCGCGCGAAGATTGTTTGGTAGTCGCCGATCGGAAATGCTTCCGCGACGTAACCGTACCGGATCGGCGTGCCGTGATTTGCGAGAAATGCGTACATCGGTTCGGGGAGTTGGTACCACGCGTACCATAGTCGCGGATACTGCGGATCGAGCGGCGCGATCATTACGGCCGATCCGCCGCCCGGTAAGCGCAGTTCTTCACCGCAGAGTACGGTGTCGCGCGGTTCGCTGATCCAAATGCGTTCGTCGATTTTCGTCGCGACGTGCAACTGCAGTAGATCGCCGTTTTGACGTTTCGCGCTGAGCGCCGCGGGAATCGTGGCCGAGTCGTTCACGACGAGCAGGTCGCCCGGTTCGAGTACGGACGGCAGATCGATGAACCGCACGTGGCGGTTCGTTGCGGAAGCACGGTGCGTGACGAGAAGCTTTACTTCGTCGCGCGCGATGCCGCGACGCTCGGGAGGGACCGTGGCGTTATGCAGGGACGAACTCTGCAAGGCGTACACGTTCGTACGGCTCCTTCATCGAGACAATGGCATGCAGCAGCGCGCGGGCGGAATCCGCAGGATCGCGCAGTTCGTGCGGATCGGCGTCCGGGATCGCGTCGCGATGCATTTGCGTGTTCATGTCGCCCGGGTCGGCAACTAAGACACGCAAGCGCGTGCCGTCTAGTTCCGCCGCGAGTACACGGCAGATGTGTTCCAGCGCAGCTTTACTTGCGCCGTATGCGGCCCACGTCGGATACGCTTCTACGCCTGCGTCGGAGGTAATGTTAACGATCGTTCCGGGATCCGAGGATCTTCGTATGATGTGCAGCGCGTGCTGCATTAGGTGAATCGGCGCGAACACATTCACTTGAAATGTGCGTTCCAACGTTTCTCGAGAAAGCTCTTCTACGCGCGGAAGCGGTACTTCACCGAGCGTCGATGCATTGTTCACGACGAGATCCAGCCGTTTTAACCGGCGGGCCTCCGCGATCAGATCGTGTACGTGCTGCTGATCCGCGACGTCGCCCGGCACGGCAGTGACGTCGCCCGCCCGTGCAAGTTCGTCGCGCGCGGCGGCCAGCGTTGCTGCGTCTCGACCGTCGATGATCACGTGCAGGCCGCGTGTCAGCAATTCGTACGCGAGCGCTTTTCCTAACCCCCGGGAACCGCCGGTCACGATCGCGACGTGGCCGGCTTCAAACCAATCGTTGCTGTCCATGGGTGCAACCCTACAACCTCAAGTATAGTTGAGGTCAATACCATGGGAGATTTTTTGAGCGTCGGTGAGTTTGCGGAACGGAGCGGCGTGCCGGTTTCGACGCTGCATTTCTACGAATCGAAAGGCTTGATCCACAGCACGCGCAATGCGGGGAATCAGCGCCGTTTCCCGCGCGCGGAACTGCGCCGCATGGCGGTGATCAAGGTCGCGCAGCGCGCCGGTATTCCGCTGAGCGAGATTCGAGACACCCTCTCGATGCTGCCGACGAATCGCGCGATCTCCGCGAAAGAGTGGTCGCGGTTGTCGAAGCGCTGGAAAGTCGACCTCGAAGATCGCATCGCGCGATTGACCGCGCTGCGCGATCAACTCGGCGATTGCATCGGCTGCGGATGCCTCTCGCTCGACACGTGTCCGCTGCGCAATCCGATGGATGTTGCCGGCGAGGAAGGTCCAGGACCGCGCTACATCGAGCCGTTAACGTGAGCCCCAGTGTCGTTGCGGCGGTCACTATGACACGTGCGTGGCGGCGGCCATTCTGCGGGCGGCTTCTTCTACGATTGAGGTTGAGGTCGCGAAGTTGAAGCGAACCCATTGGGCGTGCGATTTGCCGAAGGCGTAGCCGGGGTAGAGTGCGACTTTGCCGCGCTTATAGAAGATTGCGGCCGGGTCGTCGAGGTTGAGTGCGCTGCAGTCGAGCCATGCGAGATAACCGCCTTCGGGAGGCGTGAAGCGGATGTTGCGCAGCCCGTGACGGTCGAAGACCTCGCGCAGCTGCGCGCGCATGCCGTCGAGATGCGCGACGACGGCGTCCAGATAGGCAATTCCTTCGGTGAATGCTGCGATCGTCGCGTGGATACCGAGATGACCGGCGCGTTCCGCCATCACATTCGGTAGACCGTTAAGGATCTCGCGTGATGTGTCGCTGGATGCGACAGCGATCGCGCACTTGAGGCCCGCGGTGTTCCAACCCTTCGACGCCGATGTGAGCGTAATGCACGTTACCCCATAGTCGTTCGCGATAGCCGCAAACGGTGTGAAGGTTGCCCCCGGTAATACGAGCGGCGCGTGAATTTCATCGCTAAGGACGATCGCTCCGTAGCGTTGCGCAAGTGCAGCAAGCGAACGCAACTCATGGCTCGTGTAGACGCGGCCTACGGGATTGTGCGGACTGGAGAGCAGCAGCACGCGTGCGCCGTCTCGCATCCGCGCTTCAATGGCGTCGAAATCGAAGGTAAAGCGATCGACGTCGCGGCGGAGGGGCGCGTCGGCAATCGTCCAGCGCACTTCTTCGAGCGTCGAAAAGAACGGCGGATAGACCGGCGAGTTGATGATGACTTGATGACCGAATCCCCCGGTTGCACCGATCACGCGCAGGATCTCGGCGACGCCGACCATCACTTCAGGAACAGCGAACACATCGCGGGGAAAGACATCGAGGCCGTACCGCACGCGCGCGAACGACGCATACGCTTCACCCAATCCGACCGGGTGCGCGTACCCGAGGTCGCCATTGTCTATCAGGCCGCGCAGGCGCGTCGCGATGGGTTGGGCAAGCGGAAAATCGCTCTCGGCGACAAAGACCGGCAGCACGTCATCCGGATAGCGCCGCCACTTCTCGCTCGTTCGCGCTCTCAACCGGTCGAGATCGATGGCTGCATCGAATGGGAGTTTGGTCATCATGTGCCGCAACATTCGCACGCTGTATAACTTTGAGCCTCCCGCGACTGAGGACGAAATCCGCGCCGCGTCGATTCAGTTCGTGCGCAAACTCTCGGGATTTACGCGGCCGTCGCAGGCAAATGAAACGGCGTTCGACCGCGCCGTGGAGGAAGTGAGCGCTGCGGCGACGCGGTTGATGGATTCGCTCGTCACGACATCGCCGCCGCGAGATCGCGTGGAGTGGGCGGCACGCGCAAAGGCACGCGCCGAGAAGCGGTTCGGAACATAAGCAGGCGAGCAGCTTGGGTACAAACCGCTCGTGCCGAAGCAGCTCAGCGAGCACGAAGTGCTCATCTTACTCGTTGCACTTCCGCTGTTCGTCGCGTTTGCGCGGCTCTGCGGCGAAGCCGCCGTCCGTCTGCGTCAGCCGCAAGTTCTCGGTGAGGTTCTTGCCGGCGTAATCCTCGGGCCGTCGCTCATGGGGCTCGTCTCGAAGCCCGCGTTACATGCGATGCAGCACGGCGCACAACTCCTCGAGCCGTTTTCGTGGGTCGGCATCATCTTGCTCCTCGCCCTCACCGGCATGGAGATGGAATTCGGGGCGTTGCGCCGAGAAGCGAAGCCGGCGCTCTCTGCGACGATCGGCGGGGTCATCTTTCCCTTCGCGGGCGGATTGCTGCTTGCGCTGCCACTTCCGTCCTCGCTGATCGGAAGCAGCGGTTCGCGCGTTGCATTTTCGCTCTTTCTCGCGCTTGCAATGTCGATCTCCGCAGTCAGCGTGATCGCGAAGGTGTTGACGGACCTCGGGCAGATGCGGCGCACCGCATCGAAGATTATTCTTGCAGGCGGCGTCTTCGATGAGACGCTCGGATGGATATTGCTCGCGCTGATCTCCGGCATTGCGAGTGCGTCGGTTCGTCCCGGCGGCGCAACGGGCAGTGCGCAAACCGTCCCGATTCTGCTCGTCATGCTTAAAGCCGTCGCCTTTCTCGGATGTGCGTTTCTCTTCGGTCGCCGCTTCGTCTCGTGGCTTTTGCGGATGGTTCGCACATACGCGCTGATCGACGTCCCCGTCTTCTCCATCACGATCGTTCTCGCGCTTGTATTCTCTGCCATTACGCAGGCGCTCGGGCTGCATCAAATTCTCGGCGCGTTCGTCTTCGGCGTCATCGCCGCAAGCGTTCCGCGCATCGACCGCGCCACCATCGGTCAAATCCGCGTCGTGACGCGCGGCTTTCTCGTTCCACTCTTCTTCGTACTCGCCGGCATGCGCGTCGATTTCACGCAGCTCGCGCACCGCGACGTGCTTCCGATTGCGGCCGCCTTCATCGGCGTTGCCGTCGCCGGTAAACTCATCGGATGTACCCTCGGCGGACTCGCCGGACAAATGCGCTGGCGCGAAGCACTGCTCGTTGGGATCGGCATGAACGTGCGCGGGTCGATGGAAATCGTCGTCGCCGTGCTGGGCTTGAGTCTAGGCATTCTGTCGCCGACGATCTTTTCGGTCATCGTGCTGCTCTCCGTCGTTACGATTCTCGTCGTGCCTAGTATCATGCGCGTCGCGTTTCGGCTCGTTCCTCCGAGCGAGGACGAACGCGCGCGCATCGAACGCGAGGAGCAAGACGAGCGTGCCTACACCCCGCACTTGCGCCGCGTGCTCGTGCCGGTTCTTCCGCGCACGCAATCGGAGGCCGGTCCCGAGTTCGCACGCGCGCTCACGCGATCGAAAGCGCACGCCGACGAACCGCTCGAGATCATTGTGCTGCGCGTCGATAAACCGTCGAACGACGGCGCGCCGGCTAATGCGGCCGAACGCAAACTGAAGGATGAGTCGAAGCACGCGCAAGGCGACGAACCGATCAACGTCGAGGAACATGAGGCCGAGCACGAACGCCCGGATGACGCCATCGTACGCGCGGCCGAGCGCGGCGGATTTCAATTGCTCGTCCTCGGATCGTCGGCGCCTCGTAACCGCAGCGGCGCGCTCTTCGGCGCGACGATCGATTCGGTCATTCGAAAGACGCCGTGCGATGTTCTCGTTCTTTCCTCGACCGTATCATTCCAACTCGAGAGCGTGCGGCGGATCGTCGTTCCGTTTACCGGGCGCGAAGCGGCGCGAGCCGCCGGTGATCTCGCGCTCGCGCTTGCATCCGGGCTCGGAGCGAGTGTATACGCCGTCAGCATCATCCCTCAGATTCCGGCCGAAAGCGCCGCGGCGTACGAGCAAATGCAGCGACGCGAACGCACGGCACGTGACTCGCTGCATGAGCTGGAAGAACGCGCGAAGATGCTCGACGTTCAACTCGAGAGTAAGGTCGAGCGCGCGCCGCTGCCCGCGCGAACGCTTCTGACAGAATTGCAGAAGCCCGATGTCGGGTTGTGTGTGCTCGGTGCAAGCGAACAATCCACACGCGGAACGCCGTTTTTTGGTGACACGGCCGACCTCGTGCTTCGATACGCCTCCACACCGGTAGCGCTTCTCGTACCTAAAAACGGCTAAGAACGCTATCCCGCCTGAGGGCATGCTCCAAGAGGAGCAACTTAAGGCCGGCGATTTCGCCATTCGGCCACAGGGACACTAAGGTGCACGCTGTAGCTGCTGCACGATGGACGTTCCAATACGGGCGGCGTGCCTTTACGACGCGGGAGCCATTGCCGAAATCTATCGGCCGATCGTCGAGGATACGATCACTTCCTTTGAAGAACGAGCACCGGATGCCGATGAAATGCGCAGGCGTATCGAGACGACAACGCCCACGTATCCCTGGCTCGTTGCGTACAACGGGCATGCGGTTCTCGGGTACGCGTATGCGGGGCGGCATCGCGAGCGCGCCGGATATCGCTACTCTGTCGATGCAAGCGTATACGTTGCGCAAGCGGCGCGCCGAAGCGGCGTCGCAACTGCGCTATACGGCGAATTGTTCCGGATACTCCGTACCAATGGATTCCACCGCGTGTTCGCCGGCGTAACCCTGCCGAATGGCGCTAGTGTCGCACTCCACCAGCGGTTAGGATTTACCGATGTCGGCGTCTACCGTGAGGTAGGTTATAAATTCGGCCGTTGGCTTGACGTGATGTGGTTTCAGCGGGCGCTCTAGTGGCGAGTTCGCTCTAGTAGTAGCACGGGGTTATCGTTGAATGTTATGCGATCGAATTCGCGGTATCGGGCGCCCCTTAAGATATGCAGGGACGCCGTGTTGGCTTCGTTGACGAGCGCGACGGTACGGTTTGATGGCAAATGTACGTCGCCCCATTGTAGTGCCGCATGGACAGCTTCCGTTGCATAGCCTTTGCCGTGAGCGGTTGAGGCGAGAGCGAAGCCGAGTTCGGGAACGTTTTGCATGGGTTCGATGATATCGCGCTTGAAATCAGCGAATCCAATTTCGCCGATGAACGCGTTGCTGGTCTTCTCCTCGATCGCCCAATAACCGTAGTTCTGCAGTTGCCAGTGGCCAAGGTACCCCAAGAGTCGCGACCACGTTTGCTGCGCAGTTGAGGGTCTGCCTCCGATGAAGCGCGTCACTACCGGATCCGTCCACATGGCGCAGCATGAGGAATAATCTTGCAGGCGATGCGCGCGTAAGCGAATGCGGTCGGTTTCAAGGACGGGGACGGTCATGCGATCGACTCGGCGATGGCAGCGACGGTTTCGTCGATATCGGCTGCCGTGTGCGCGGCCGATACGAACATGACTTCGTTCTGTGACGGTGGCAACAGGATGCCGCGCTCGAGCATCGCCTTGTAGTATGCGCCGTACTTCGCCTTGTCGGCGGCGAGCGCGTCGTCGTAGTTACGGTTCGGCGGCCCGGCGCGGAATTTGAAGTCGACAATCGATTCACTTTGCACGACGGCGTACGGAAGATCGCGATCGCGGAAGATATCACGAATGCCGTCGGCAAGGCGGCGCGCAAGCCGGTTCATGTCGTAGTAGTACTCTGGATGCTGCTCGAGTAGATCGATCACGCGGTGCGCCATACCGACGCAGAACGGATTTCCGCCATGCGTGCCGCCGGTAAACGTTTGTCCCTCCGGCGCAAGAACGCGCATGATTTCTTCGCGTCCGCCAAATGCGGCGATCGGCGCGCCGCCCCCCATGATCTTGCCGATCGTGGTCATGTCCGGTGTGATGCCGAGGCGCGCTTGCGCGCCGCGCAGACCAAACCGCAGCCACGTGATCACTTCATCGAAAATCAACAGCGCGCCGTAGCGTTCAGTTCGCTCACGCAGCCCTTCGAGAAAACCGTGAACGGGCGTCACATATCCCATGTTGCCGACGATCGGCTCGACGATAATCGCCCCAAGGTCGTCTTCACGTCCTCGCAGCAGCGCATCGACGCTCTCGAGATCGTTGTACCGCGCGACCGCGACGTCGCGCATGATGCCGGCCGGAATGCCGCTTCGGGTTGCATCCGATGTATGCGCGGATGCTCCCGCGTTGAGGAGCGCGAGGTCGGTGTGCCCGTGATAGTTCCCGGCAAACTTTAGAATCAGATTGCGACGAGTGTACGCTCGGGCAACGCGGATCGCACTCATCACAGCTTCCGTTCCCGTCGAGACGAAGCGCATGCGTTCCATCGAGGGAAGATAGGAACGGATGCGCTCGGCAAGACGGATTTCTTCTGTATGTGTCGTTCCCCAGACGAAACCGTAGCGCGCGATCTGGTCGAGATTCGTCACGAGCGCAGGATGCGTGTGTCCGAAGAGCAGCGGACCGTACGCCATGATGTAGTCGATGTAGCGGCGGCCGTCTTCGTCAAACGCGTACGCCCCATGGGCGCGCGTTTGCACGAACATCGGCGCACTCACGCCCCAGCCGCTGCGAACCGGAGAATCGCATCCTCCGGCAAGTACTGCTCGCGCTCGTTCGATCGTCGTCTGGGTGTCCATGGCGCCGATGCTTCGACGCTCACGCGGGCACCCCGTTCGGATGCAGCAGCTGGAAGACCGCTTCCGCAAGCTCAGGCGAGGTGTGGAAACCGACGTTTAGCTGATTCCATGCCGTGATGGTATTGACGGCAACCGTTAAATGGACGAGTTCCGCATCGCTGAACAGCGCACGCGCGCGCCAAAAGATCCTCGCTCGGATGCGCGCGTGAGATCGTGACGAGCGCTTCCGTCCACTCGATCGCCATGCGTTCGCGTTCGCTGTACCAGGGCGTTTCGCGCCAAGCGTCGAGCGAGGTAATGCGCTCGACCGGTTCGCCGAGAGCAGTTGCTTCTTTCACGTGCAGCGCCAGGCAGAACGCGCATCCGTTGATCTGCGACGCGCGCAACTGCACGAAAAGTACCAGTTTGGGATCGAGACCCGACGCCGCAATTGCTTTGCTCATTTCGAAAAGCGGACGGATCGCGCGCGGCGCGGCGGTTTGATAATCAAGACGTTGAGTCATTGCGTTCCTCCATCGCCCGGACGATAGAGGCACCGGAAAGGTGACGTTATCCCGCGGTGATGACTAACGCGGACATATCGTTGACGAATTCTTCGTTACCGAAGGTGGTTTCGAGCCGTTGGACGATCGCTGTCCTGACGGTGGCAGCACGTTTCAATCCGAGGGAAGCGAAGTCGGCACCGAGCGGTGATCCGCTGACAAGCGCATCGAATGCGGCGACGGCTGAGTTTGCCATCGTCGTTCGTTTTACCGTCTCGACCGCGACGTCGACGAAGCCGCCGCGGCGAAGATCGGCTGCAATGCGATCGGCATCGGAATATGCAAACGGCACGCGTTCGAGAAAACACGCTTCGCCGGCATGTTCTTTGTATATTTCCGAAACGATGTCGTCGAGCGGATTATCACCCAGACCATCCCACACGTTGAAGATGAACGCACCGTCCTCGCGTACAATGCGCCGCGCCTCCTGAAACGCGGCGACTTTGTCGGAGAAGAACATCACCCCGAACTGCGCGACGACGACGTCGAATCTTCGCGGGTCGAACGGGAGCGCTGCGGCATCGGCTAGTTGGAAGCGGACGTTGGGCGATTGCACGATGCGCGCCGCGACATCAAGCATCGCTTGATTCAGATCGGTCGCGACGATTTCCGCTCCGGGAAGCGCAGTTGCGAGTTCCCGCGTGAGCGCACCGGTGCCGGCGGCTACCTCGAGGACGCGCAACGGCGCATACGCTACGACGCGATCCCGTAGGTCGCGCGCGTACGGCTCGAAAAGCAGTGGAACGAGCCCTTTCTCGTATCCGTCGGGGATGGTCGCAGTGAACGACGTGTCGCTCGCTTGGCGAAACTTGCCGCCGGGCGATGAAGTAGCACTCTCCATGAAAGTTCTCCGCCTTCTGCTTGCCGCTAAGACCTCGGTCTTCCGCACCATGCCGTTGATGCGCGATGCGCGCGTACCGTTGATGCTTAAAGCCGGCACGCTTGCAGTCGCTCTCCTCATTATATCGCCGATCGATCTCTTCAGCGACATCCCTGGACTGGGACTGCTCGATGACGCAGCATTACTCTCTCTGCTGTGCTACTGGTTCGTTCGTCTCGCCTCGCGCCACGCCGAACCGGTCTTCGTGCGATCAAACATAGTTCCGGAGGGTTAGCGACACCGTTCTCTGTGCTCCGTCTTTGCTTTGGATGCCGAGGCGGAGTACCGTTCCGGCGGGCCGGAAGAAATACTCGCGAACCGCTTGCAACGACATTGATGACGTCGCTGCGCCGTCGATGCTCGTGATCGCATCGCCTTTGGTAATGCCGGCTTCCGCCGCCGGCGTTTGCGGCCGCGCGTCTGCGACGATCGGCTCTCCACCCTGGCGGATCAAGAACAACCCGGCGCGTTCATATGAATCTGGCTGCGTGAAGTCGGCATTCGGAACGAGCGCCACCGTTTCACGGCCGTAATCGAACGTGACGTCGAATCGCCGGAGCAAATTACCGCCGAGATTCGCCGCGGTAAACGGAGATGCGAACACGCCTTGCGCCTGCGTCGTAAAATCCGCGACGAGATCGTTCATCGTCAAATCGTCGATCTGCAACGTGCGCACGCGTCCCAAACGGCCGAGTGACGGACCGCCGACGCCGAAGCCCGTGATACCGTTCGCCGTCAGCGTTGACGGTTGCACTTGCGGATGCGCCGCGACGTATGGTCCGTAGAACGACATCGTGTCGCGTGCCCCGGTGTCGATCGTGCACTCAGAGGGAATCGCGTCGATCGCGCATGCGATCTGGGGTTGCGTGCCGTTAAACACAAACGGCACGACGTGAGCGCCGGCCGGTGCGTGTGCTGCCGACGGCAACGTCAGAACGACAATCTTTTGCGCGTAGTTGAAATTTGTGACGAAACGCGCGAGCACTTCCCATCCGATGAGACCATCGGCCGGCTGTCCACCCGAGATACCGAAACCCTGACGCACGGGCGCGACGGCGAAGAGCTGATTGCGCAAGACGGCGTCGCCGACTTGCAGTGCATCGACCGTTGCGAAGCTGAGCGATTCCGTGGAGGAGCCCACGCCGCTGCCCTGCGCGCTTCCTTTTCCGAACGCGCCGATCTCCTTCGCGACAGCGGGATCGACGATGTTTTGACCACCTGTATCAAAAATAAAGCGATACGGGCCTTTTCCATTCAACATCACGTTGAGATAGACGTGATTCTCGACCAAATCGACCGGCACGGTCGTCGTCGTTCTTCCGCCCTGTATCGAGAAGTCGTGCACCGTCGATGCGGGCCGCGCGAGATTGCCGGCGGCGCCCGGGGGATCGATCGCGACGGCGACAATGCGCGCGTCCGAGTTGTTGCCGTCGGTACTCTCGACGTGAATCGCGTACGGCATCATCACGCCTACGGTACGGCGATAGCCGTCGAGCGTCGTGGTCGTGGCGACCGGCCCTTTCGCAAGAACGTTGCGCACCGGCAGATGCGTCGATGCATCGAACCAAACCGTCATCGGAAGTTTCGAATCAGCCGGCGTGATCTGCAGAACGTCGAAGGCGCGGCCTTTCTCGGTCTTCTTGCCTTCGTATGTCACGGTTGCGCCCTCGGCGTTGGGTTTCCACAACGCATACGTATTGACATATGCGTTGTCGATGGCGATGGCGCGGCCCACGTCGCTTCCGTCATTCCAGACGACGCCGGAACCGTCGCGATTCCATGCGACCCGTCCGTCGTACCCGTCGTCTTGCACGATGGGTGGCAGCGATGCGTGCTCGGCAAAGCGCCCGTCGCGAACGCCGGCCCATTGCATTCCCGTGCCCGTAAGTCCGGCCGCACTGATTTTCGCTTCCGTTCGAATCACGCTGACGTGCGCGAGAGATGCGACGCCGAGTGCGGTGCCCGATTCTCGAATAACTCGCTGCGACTGCGCGTCCGCGGATGCGTGAGCGGCAATCGGAAAGCAAAGAAGAGCGGCAATGCCGGCAAAGGCGGCGGCCGCCGGTTTCGAAACGTTCATGCTCCCCGTTACGCGAGAACGCGCATCAATGTTTCAACGAAACGGCGGGGAGCCGTCGCATCATACCGCATGTAGAGCTCGGGGTCGATCAACTCCAACTCCATCAGGTGTTCGATACCGTCCGCATTACGCAGCAGGTCGATACGCGCGTAGAGCGGCCGCATCGGCAGGGTCGCGAGCGCGCGTTCGGCGATAGCGTGCTCGTCGTCGTCGGCGTCGGCGCGATGGCCGCCACCGGGTCCGGTCGTAAAGGCATCCTTCTGCACGCAATGCGAGTATGCGCCGTCAATGTACACCAAGCTGCGCTCGCCGCGCGTGAAAATCTCGGGCATGAAGGGTTGCACGAGCGCGTCTCGGGTTTCGAGGATTGCATCGAGGTGATGCTGGCCGTCATCCACGAAGCGGGACTTGAGTTCTTCGACTTGCAGCGCAGGATGGGGCGTTGCGCCGACGATCGCCGTCATGTACGAACTCGCGGACACAGCCGGCTTCACGATGACCTCGTGCCAGCCGCGTTCGTGCATGATCGCAGCAAGATCGTGCGGTTCTCCCGTTTTACACAGCGCGGTTGGCGCGATATTGACGCCTGCTGCTTGTAGATCGAAGAGATACGCTTTGTGCGCGTTCCAACGCACGATCGCAGGATCGTTGTAGAGTGGCGCAATCGCAGCGGCACGATCGATCCACCGCATGAACGCGTCCGGATGCAAATGATAATTCCACGGCGAGCGGATGACGAACGCATCCCATTGCGGCGGTGTTTCGCGCGCATCCCATGCAACGGCCGTGACGTCGACGCCGAATCGAGCGAATTCATCGGCGATGAGGCGATCGTCCGGAACGATACCGCCAAGGTCATGACACGTGATGAATCCGATCGTACGCCGGCTGGGCACGACCGCGCCATTGCCCCGAGCGCTAGCCCGCTCCTCCGGTTTTCGGTAGAGAAGAGATCCTTTTTCGGCAGCCTTCGACGAGGGGACATGGTTTAATAGAAGCCATGCCTCACGTAGAGATCGGGATTACCCCCCAAACGAACATCAAAGAGCTGGTTTCGGCGTTGCCGATCGCGGCTGACGTAATGACGCAGTTCGGCCTCGGTTGCTCCGGCTGCGGCGTCAGCAAGTACGAGACGATCGAGCAGGGCGCGAAAGCGCACGGCCTGCGCGTTGAACCTATCGTTGCAGCACTGACGCAAGCGCGTCTCTCGGGTTTCGTTCCGTCGATCTCGAACGAGGACAAAATGGCATCGCGCCGCGCGCCGGGACAATTCAGTGGTCGCGCGCGCATCAAGCACGTCGTTCCGGTCATGTCCGGCAAAGGCGGCGTCGGCAAATCGCTCGTCACCGCGCTGCTCGCGCTCGGGCTGCGGCGCAAACATTTCTCGGTCGGCATTCTCGACGGCGATATCACGGGACCGTCGATTCCGAAACTCTTCGGATTGCATACGCCGCTCGCGATTGAAGCCGATCCGAATGCTCCGAAAACGCCACAAGGCAATCCGCAGCCGTTGATGGTGCCTGCGGTTTCTCGCAGCGCGATCGAAGTCGTCAGCGCGAACCTGCTGACCGACAAAGAAGACACGGCGATGATCTGGCGCGGCCCAATTCTCTCGGGCGTGATTCGCCAATTCTACGAACAAGTATTGTGGAGCGATCTCGACGTGCTGCTGATCGACTTGCCGCCGGGAACGTCCGATGCGCCGCTCACCGTATTGCAGTCGCTCACCGTCGACGGCGTCGTGCTCGTGACGATGCCGCAAGCGCTCGCGACGATGATCGTTCGCAAAGCAGCGAATCTCGTGCATCAACTCAAGAAACCCATTCTCGGCGTCGTCGAGAATATGTCGTACTTCATCGCGCCGGACACGGGCAACAAGTACGAGGTCTTCGGCCCGTCGTACGCCAACCGCGTCGCGGAACTCGCGCAGGCGCCGGTCTTTGCGCGCATTCCGATCGATCCCAAGAAAGCGGCACTCGCCGATGAAGGACGTATCGAAGAGATCGACGATCCGATCGTCGATCAACTCGCCGATGCGCTCCTCGCGTCGCTCGCCGCACACCCGAAACCCAAAGAAACGATCAGTCTCGTGTAAGGCGCGGTTTGGTCGTTTGTGTTGATGGTATAGATCTCGACGTCGTCGTTGCGGGCGAAGGCCCGGACGTGCTGCTCATCCACGGGTTTCCGGACGACCATACCGTGTGGCGACATCAGATTCCGGCGCTCGTTGCTGCCGGTTACCGCGTGATCGCTCCCGATACGCGCGGTCGCGGGGAATCCTCCGCGCCGTGCGACGTGAAATCGTATCGAATTGAACTCCTCGTCGAAGACCTAGTCTGCATCCTCGATGCCGTAGGCGCGACGAAGGTTCGCGTCGTCGGCCATGATTGGGGTTCGGTGATCGGTTGGGCGTTCTGCCTGCGCCATCCCGAGCGCGTGAATCGCTACGTCGCCGTTTCCGTCGGCCATCCGAACGCGTTCGCGAAGGCGCCGCTCGAGCAAAAGTTCAAAAGCTGGTACGTTCTCGCGGTCCAGGTGCGCGGCATCACTGAGTGGGCGATGCGTTTCGCCAATTGGTTTCTCTTCCGGACGTTCACCGGATATCCAAAAGAAACGGACCATTGGATCGGGCTCTTGTCGAAGTCCGGCCGATTGACTGCGGCGCTCAGCTATTACCGAGCCAACTTCCATCTGACCAAAGCATGGAACTATCCGGCGGTTGAGTTTCCCGTCATGGGCGTGTGGAGCACCAAGGATCGTTTTCTCGGCGAGCAACAGATGCTCGCCACGGCGCGATACGTTCGCGGCCCGTGGCGCTATGAGCGATTCGACGGTGCCAACCACTGGATCCAGCTCGACGCAGCAGAACCGTTCACGGCTTTGCTGCTCGACTATCTCGCCTAGGGTATAACCCTCGCATGGCACGTAAGTGGTCGAAGGACGTAACGGAGACGAGCAACGCGCTCGATCTACAGCAGAACGTCTTCGAGTTGAAAGATCCGAAGAAGATTGCGCGCTCGTTGAAGCACTCAGCAGAGAAAAGTAAGCGGCGGAAATCCTCACCGTTCCGCTCGGCAATGTCGATGCTGACGTTCTACATCAATCGCGCGGGCAAGAATCTGCCCGCCTCGCAAAAGCGTGTTTTGGAACGCGCAAAGGACTGCCTAAGGGTCGAGTTTGGACGCGAATGAATTGCAGTCCAAAAGAAGCTAGCGTGTGGTACGATGTCAGGAACGATGACACGCAAAGCGGTCGTACACGTCGGTACGCATAAGACCGGCACGAAATCGATCCAACTGTATTTCTCCCGTCATTGGGAGGCGCTGCGTAACGCCGGACTCTATCAGCCGAACGCCGGACGACACAAATTCGACGAGACGAATGCAACGCCGGGCCATCATGACCTGGCGTTCGATCTGCTGCGCGATCGGCGCGAATCGCTCGACGAACTCGTACGCGAGCTGCGCGCACAGGCGTCACGCGACGTATTCATATCGTCGGAGGAGTTTCATCCGCTCGCCGGCGGCGGCCGCCTGGCACTTCTGCGCGATGCACTCGCACACGAAGGGTATGAACCGACGGCGGTGGTGTATCTGCGAGCTCAACCGGAATATGCCCAATCGATGTATGCTGAAATTTCGAAGGCGTATAACGCGCGCGGCTTTCGCCCCTATCTGCAGGAAATTTGCGGGGCGGGCGTGTTATCAACGACGCCGGCGTACCAAATCTTCTTTGAATATTCGAAGCTCGTGGTTGCGCTCGCACAGATCTTCGGCGAGCGTAACATCATCGTGCGTCCCTATGCTGGTGCGCGCGAACCGGCGGCACTCGTTCGAGACATGATCCGCGTTGTTTGCGCGGTTGATCCCACGTTGAAGTTTCCGCCGCTCGGAGATCCGTCGCTACGGTTGAACCGCCGAGGATCGTTTCTCGACGTCTTGAGCGATATTCACGAAGGCGCACGGCGCGCGGTGTCCGAAGCGCCGGACGTCAATGCGCTGTTGCGACGGTTCGGCTTTGACGTTCGCGATCCGCGATTGAGCCGATCGTTCTCGGCGCTGACGCGCGACGAGACGTTGTCGATCGTGCGCCGCTTTGCTGAAGATAACGCGCGCGTCGAAGCGATGAGTTCCATCGCAATTCCCGGGACGCGTGAAGCCGACGTTCCGCGCGAGCACGATCCGCTGTGGGAGAACGCTGCGTGGCAGCGCGCGCTGCTGGACGTTATGACGGACGTGTGGTTTCGTTAGACACACATTCGCCGCTGCGCCACGTTTCGACAACGGTGCAGCGGTCGAACGGCGTGCCGCCGAGAGGATCGTTGTCGAGGATCACGAGATCGGCGTGCAGTCCGGGATCGAGATTTCCGGTTTCCGCTTCGGCGAACCCGAATTGCGCCGCGTTGACGGTGTAGAGCGCGAGCGCTTCGTGCGGCGTCAGGCGTTCCTGTTGTTCGTTGTGATCGACGCAGGCTTGCATGCCGGCGAGCGCGTCGAGCACACACACGGGACTGTCGGAGCCGCCGCAAATCGTTGCACCGGCGCGATGCACACGCCCTAACGCGTTCATCGTTCGCTTGCGCGCGAAGCCGAGACGCGATTCGTACATGCCGGCGTCGCCGCCCCAATAGGCATCGAACTGCGGCTGCATGGAGAGATGAACGTTCATCGCTGCGCAGAGACGAATATGTTCTTCGCGCGCGATTTCGAAATGTTCGATGAAGTGACGCGTGCCGCGCGGCGATGGTTTGCCACCGAGAATGCGCATCCACGTTCGCACGCATTGATCGATCGCCGCGTCACCGATCGCGTGGACGCCCGCGGAGATTCCGATCGCTTCCGCCGCCGAAAAGTAGGCGTAGACTTCGTCGTCGCTGTAGCGCAGTTCGCCGGAACTGCCGTTCGCATACGGTTCGGACACCGCGGCGGTGCAACTGCCGATTGAGCCGTCGAGAAAAACGTCGCCGCCGATGTACGGGAGGTTGAAACGCTCGGCGAGCTGCGGATCGGGTTCGCAAATCTTTGGGTGCACGTTCACCGGAAGCGCGCGCAGCGATTCGATATCGGCGGCGTACCCGTCGGCGTCGCGGCCGAGCAATTGCGCGTGCAAGTGAAGGATGCCGTTTGCCAGGGCGAGCTGCGCTCCACGCCGCTCGGCATTGCGTACGACGTCGACCGGCATGCGCTCGAGCAGCGTCGCCTGCGCGCGCCAGTTCGCGTCGTAAAATAAACGCCCCGTGGGTTGGCCTGCGTCGTCGCGCTCGATGCCGTTGAGGTTCGCAGGCAAATCGAGCCACGCCATCGTCTTTCGATTGACGATGCACGAATGACCGTCGATGCGGACGACCATGGCTATTGCATCAGGGTGATGCCGCTCGAGCGGAGCGCGATCGGCGCTTGCGTCAGGCCAGAGCGCATCGTCGTAGAGACCAAGATACAGCATACCGCGTTCCACCGGTGCACGTTCGACCGCGCGTCGATAGTCGGCGTAGCTGTCAACATTGCGCAACGAGCGTGGGCCCGCGTGATAGCCGGTCTCGGCCAGGTGCACGTGACAGTCGGCAAACGCCGGCAAGATTGTGCGGCCTGCGAGATCGATGCGCTGCACCTTCACGCCGGACATATCTGCGTCGAGTGCCGCAATGCGGGCACCGTCGACCAACAGGTTGGTATACCGTGTGAAACGGTGTGATGCGCGATCGAAGCGGTAGACGCGGCCATTCTCGAGCAGAATCATCGCCAACGGGTTTCGACGCAATCCTCGGGAATTCTCGGTTCGCACAAAGGAGGAGCGATGATTCTACAACGTATCAAACCGCTCGCACGCATCCTCGCGGAAGGCCGAGACGAACAGCACGGATTGAAGCGGTCGCTCGGGCCGTGGGCGCTCACCGCAATGGGCATCGGCGCCATCATCGGCACGGGAATCTTTGTCTTTACCGGTGTCGCATCCGCAACGCGAAGCGGACCGGCGATTACCATTTCGTTCGTCGTCGCCGGTATCGTGAGCACGCTCGCCGCGCTCTGCTACTCGGAAGTCTCGAGCAAGATTCCAATTTCGGGCAGTGCGTACACCTACACGTACGCGACGTGGGGCGAGTTTCTGGCATGGATCGTCGGGTGGGGCTTGGTGCTCGAATACGCGCTCGGGGCATCGACCGTCAGCGTCGGGTGGTCGGGATTCTTCACGAATATCTTGCACGTCTGGGGCTTGGACTTGCCCGTTGCATGGACGCACAGCCATTGGGATCCGACACCGGGCATCGCCAACATCCCGGCGGCTATCATCGTATTGATCCTGAGCGCGCTCTTGATTCGCGGAACGCGTGAATCGAGCACGGTCAACGCCGTGATCGTTGCAATCAAGATTGCAATCGTGCTCTTCTTCATTACGGTCGGCGCCGGTCACATCAACAACGCATATTATCACCTTCCGCCCGGGCCGCAAACGGGGCTCGGCGGATACTTTCCGTTCGGGATTACGGGCATGCTTGGCGGCGCGGCCTTCTGTTTCTTTGCCTACATCGGATTCGATGCAGTTTCCACTGCGGCCGAAGAAGCAAAGAATCCCGCGCGCGATCTACCGTTCGGTATCATCGCAAGTTTGATCATCTGTACGAGTCTCTTCATCGTGGTCGTCGCGATCCTCAACGGGATGGTGCCGTTCTACAAACTGAACGTCCCCGATCCGGTCGCGTATGCCATGAATTACGTCGGCTTGCCGTGGGCAAGCGTCATCATCTCGTTCGGCGCGCTTGCCGGATTGACGACGGTAATGCTCGTTATGATGTTCGGTCAAAGCCGAATCTTCTTCTCGATGTCGCGCGACGGATTGATCCCGCCGGCGTTCACGCGCTTGCATCCCGCGTGGCACACGCCGTGGATCTCACAGTTGATCTTCGGCGTGCTGATCGCCGCAGGCGGCGCCTTCTTTCCGATCTCGATCCTCGGTTCGCTCACGAATATGGGAACGCTGGCGGCGTTCGTCTTGACATCCGCTGCCGTGCCGGTGTTGCGTCTGCGCCATCCCGAATTGCAGTCAGCCTTCAAAGTGCCGTTCGGGCCTTACATTCTTCCGTCCATCTCCGCAGGTGCGGCGCTCTTCTTGATGTATTTTTTGAAGGTCGGCAATCCGTACGTGTGGGGATTTTTCCCGCTCGTATGGCTCGGCTTTTTGATTTGGTTCGTTGTCGGAATGCTTTTCTATTTTTCATACGGTCGCCGCATGAGCACCGTCGCATTGCAAGAGGCGGAACGCGTCGCTATAGTGCAGCCGCGCGTGAACTAGTGCGCGTCGATATCTCGCTGGGTTTCGCGTCGTCGCTTCGACCGTGCGAGTTGCGACCGGGGTCCTTCGGCAAGCTCAGGATGACACGCACGCGCTCAGGATCACACCGGCGGTGAGGCCGGGTTGGGTGATGGGGAGCATGTGACCCCCGGGGACGAGTTTGATTTCGGCGTGCGGGATCTGCGTTCGCAATGCTTCCGCATGCCGGCGATAGTCGAGAACGGCGTCTTCGGTCCCAAAGAGTACGCCGACCGGAAGTTGCAATTCGGCGTAGCGTTGGACGAGTAACGGCATATCTCGGCGGGCACTCATCATGTCGCTCGATGCGTGGTAGAACTGCGATGGCCGTAAGCCGAGCAGCGCGCCCCCGGCGGTTGCGAAATCGGACGGGACCGCTTCTGGTGTGAAGATGAGGCGCACGGCTTCTTCTCCCCACCGCATCGCCATTGGGACAGCAACGGTGTGCGCAATGAGTCTGCGAATCAACGGTGAGGCGATCTCAAGCCCGCGAAACGGTTTCGGTGACCGCGGCTCCGGCTGCGTGACCGGCGCGATTAACGCGAGCGCGCGCGGCAGGCCGGGAAAGTCCAGCGCAAGGGCGAGCGCGACTGCGCCGCCGAGCGAATGACCGACGATCAGCGGACGTTCGATGCGCAGTTCCTGAATGAACGACGCGATCGTTGCGGCTTGCGCGAAAAGACCGGCCGATGCTCCCGGATGTCGCGCGGAATATCCGGCGCCGGGACGATCGACCGCGATCACGCGCGCGTCCTGCGCAACGCGGTCGACGAGCGAGTGCGTGAAGTTTTGGAGAACGCCTGCGAGGCCATGAATCATGACGACCGGTTCGCCGCTGCCGCGCTCGACGTAATGGAGGCGCGCGCCGTCGACGTCGACGAATTTGCCGGCCGGCGGCAGCAATCGCTCGATGCGTCGCGAGATCATTTCGAATTGAGCAGGCGGAGGAGTTTGCCGTACGAGACTGGCGCAAGCCGTTCCGCGAGTGCCGCTACTTTCGCATCGTTGCCGACGAGAATGCGCGCTCGCCGCAGTTCGATGCCCCGCAGGATGATCGCGGCCGCTTCTTCCGGCGGCATTTTCAACATCTTTTTCCACTGACGTGCATCGCGGTCGCGTTGTTCGGCCGTGACGCCTTTCGACTCCCGCGCGCTCGCCGCAATCGATGTCGCAACGCCGCCCGGATGGATGAGCGTAACCGCGATATTCGTCCCCGACAGTTCGCCACGCAGCGATTGACTGAATCCACGGACAGCAAATTTACTTGCGGCATAGGCCGTTTGCGACGGCGGCGCAATGATGCCGAAGATGCTCGACACATTCGCGAGCACCGCGTCATCACTTTTATGCAGCAGCGGGAGAAACGCGCGCGTCATACGCACGACGCCCCAGAAGTTGATGTCGAAGAGCCATTCGAAATCGCGCTCTTCGACCTGTTCGAACATCCCGCCCACTGCGACGCCGGCGTTGTTGATAACCATATCAACTGCCGGATGTGTTTGCGTGACGGCGGAGGGCAGCGCGGCGATGGCCGTTGCGTCGCAGAGGTCGACAACGTGCGAAGTGATGCGCACCCCGGAACCGGCGGCGAACCGGATCGTCTGCGCGAGACCGCCCTCATTACGGTCGATCAGGGCAAGGTGCGTCGCGCTATTGGCCAGACCAATCGCAAGGGCGCGTCCGATACCGCTTCCGGCGCCGGTGATGACCGCAGTGCGACCGCCGAAATCGTACGGCTTCGTGCGATTCATGCGCGGGCAAACTCCATCACGCCGTCATCGAGATGCCCGAACTGCAGGGCCGCAAAGTCGAGCGCGTAATTTTGATACAGCTTCCACGGCGGGCGCGATCCTTGTCTCGGTAGCGACCTCTCAGCGCGCTTGATGTATCCGGACGTCAAGGAAATCGCGGGCTCCGTTTCCGTGGACGGTGACGGGGCAGCGGCAATGCAGAAGGCGTAGCCGTTGCGATCCATGTACTCGACGAGGCGGCAGACATAACGCGCGGTCAGCTCGCATTTGAGCGTCCAGGACGCATTCGTATAGCCGAGCGCGAGCGAGAAATTTGGAATGCCGCAGAACATCATGCCTTTGTACGAGATCAAATCGGACGGCACGACCGGCTGCGTATCGACGATGACGTCGGCACCACCGAGCAATCGGACATTGAGTCCCGTTGCTGCGACGATCACGTGCGCATCGAGCGTCTCTCCGGAGGTCAGGCGTACACCGCGTTCGGTGAACGAATCGATCTCGGCGGTAGCGACCGACGCTTTGCCGCTACGAATCGACGCGAAAAGATCGCTGTTCGGCACGAAGCAGAGACGCTGATCCCATGGGTTGTAACGTGGGGTGAAATGACGATCGACGTCACAACTGCCTCCGAGCTCCTTCCGAGTCATCTTTTTGATGTTCTTCTTGGCGAACTCCGGAAACCGGCGCATGAGGTTGTAATAAAACATTTGCCGGACGACGTTCTTCCATCGCACGGCCGGATGAACCAATCGCGACGGCAGTATCTTATAGAGTGTGCGCGCGAATGGATCGCGTTGCGGCAGCGAAACGATGTAGCTCGGCGAGCGTTGCAGCATCGTCACGTGCGCGGCCTTCTCGGCGAGCGCGGGCACGAGGGTCACGGCGGTCGCGCCGCTGCCGATCACAACGACGCGCTTGCCGGTACAATCCAATCCTTCAGGCCACGCCTGCGGATGTACGAGCGTACCGCGATAACGCTCCACGCCGTCCCACTGCGGTAAGTAGCCGCGTTGATAGTCATAGTAGCCGCTGCACATCGAGAGGAACCGGCATCTGTACGTCTCGCGCGCGGAACCATCGACCTCGACCTCAAGCGTCCACCTTGCCGCTCGTGACGACCACTGCGCGCGCACGACGCGGCGGCGGTAACGAATGTTGCGGTCGATTCCTAATGTACGCGCCGTATCTGCAATGTATGATTTGATCGAAGGACCGTCAGCGAGCGCGATGTCGCCGCGCCACGGCTGAAAACTATATCCGAGGGTATGCATGTCGGAATCGGAGCGCACGCCGGGATAACGGAAGAGATCCCATGTGCCGCCGATGGCCTCGCGTGCCTCGAGAATGCAATAGGTTCGTCCCGGGAGCCGAGACTGCACGTAATACCCGGCGGCGATTCCCGACAGACCGGCGCCTACGATTACGATGTCGAGATCTGTGGAAACCATCGTCGAACGCACTATTCGCTACGACTACGACCCGCCATTCATGGGGAAGACGCTAAAGTATGAAGCTGCGCACGTTAGTGATTGGATTGGCGACCGGCGCTATTGCAGGCTATGCCGCAATTCGCACGGTCGAGGCACTCGGCGTTCTCGGCGACGACTCGCAAACACCGCTATCGCCGAACGGCAATGCGGCACAGTACGGACGGACGCGCCGGGCGTATGCGATAAGCGACGTGGTTCGCTCCACGGCGGCGTCACTCACGTTTGCATACGGCCCGCTCGGAACACTGGCAGCGCGCATCGTCACGCCGCTGCCGGCCTGGGCGCGTCCGTGCGCATTTGCAGCGCTCGCATCGGTGGCAGGGTCGGCGGCGGAGCTTCCCGTGTCGATCTCCGAAGGTTTTCGCATCGAGCGGCGTTACGGATTGAGCGAACAATCGTTACACTCTTATGTCGGTGATTGGGCGAAATCGACGGCGATCGAAGCGGTTGTGACGTCGTTGCTCGCAACGCTTGCCGCCGCACTGATCCGGCGCTTCCCGCGCGCTTGGCCGTTCGTCACGGCGCTTGCGGCATTTCCGCTCTACGTCTTGGCGAACGTTATCGTGCCTGTCTACATTCTTCCGCTCTTCAACACGTTCGAGCACCTTGACGGGCCGCTCGAAGTACGGTTACGCGCGCTTGCGTCGCGCTTCGGCGTCGGGGATGCGGAGATTTTGCGTATGGATATGAGCCGGCAAACGCGCAAAGCGAATGCGTTTGTCGCGGGCATTGGACGCACGCATCGGATCGTGCTCGGCGATACGCTGATCGAGCACTTCGAGCCGGAAGAAGTGGAGTTCGTGATCGCGCACGAGTTGGGGCATTATGTTTCGCGCGATACCTGGCGCTTGATTTTCGCTGCGGAAGTTGCGACGGCGGTGCTGCTCGGGCTCGTGGCGCTCGCCGAGCGTTCCGCCGATCGCGACGAGACGCTACGGATTGCGCGGATCGCCGCATTGCTCGGTGCAGGCATGCAGATATTGCGACCGGGACTCGCGGCGTTCTCACGCTCGCGCGAGTGGGCCGCGGACCGTTTCGCACTCGGAGCGACGAAGGATGCGCAGGCGGGCGCATCTGCGTTCCGTCGTTTGCGCGATCAGAATCTCGCCGAAGAGGAAGTACCTGGATGGTATGAATTCTTCTTCGGTACGCATCCGAGTTTGGGCAAACGCATCGACGCACTCGAGGCATCGGCGTGACGCAGGAGTTCGATGTTGTGATCGTCGGCACGGGAGCCGCGGGTTCGAGCGCGGCATTTCCGTGCGCCCACGCCGGCCGGCGAGTCGCCATTGTCGACAAACGGCCGTTCGGTGGAACGTGCGCCTTGCGCGGATGCGATCCGAAAAAAGTACTCGTCGGCGCCGAAGAGATCATTCACCGCCGGCACGACATCGGCAAGGCGTTGAGCGGGGAGATCACCGTGGACTGGCCACAGTTGATGCGGTTCAAACGCACGTTCACCGAACCGGTTCCGGACAAGCGTGAAGCATCGTACCGTGACGCGGGGATCACGACGTTTCACGGCGACGCGCGCTTTGCCGACCCGTCGACGATTGCGGTCGATGGTCAACTGCTGCGCGCCAAGCACATCGTAATTGCGGCCGGTGCGCATCCCGCACCGCTCGGCATTTCAGGCGAAGAGTACGTCACGACCAGCCAAGAGTTTCTCAACCTCGACGCATTGCCGAAGCGCATCGTCTTTATCGGCGGCGGATATATTTCGTTCGAGTTTGCGCACCTCGTTGCGCGGTTCGGGACCGATGCCACGATCCTTCATCGCGGCGCGCGGCCGCTCGAAGGATTTGATCCCGATCTCGTCTCACGGCTCGTCGATGCCTCTCACGAAGCGGGCATCAAGGTTGAGGTGAACGCACCGGTCCGCAGCGTCGAACGAAGCGCCGAGGGCTTGATGGTTCATACTGATGGTGCGAGTTACACTGCAGATATGGTCGTGCACGGCGCGGGCCGGGTCCCGGAGATCGACGAGCTGGATCTGCAACGCGGTGAGGTGCAGCGTTCAAAGAAGGGTGTCAGCGTTAACGCGTTTTTGCAGAGCACAACGAATCCGCACGTGTACGCAGCGGGCGACTCGGCCGATTCCGGCGGTCTGCCGCTCACGCCGATTGCGTCGCTCACGGGAGAGGTCATTGCGGAAAATCTACTTCGCGGGAATCACCGCGAGAGGGACTTCACCGCGACGCCGTCGCTCGTTTTTACGAATCCGATCCTCGCCGCGGTCGGCGTACATGATGCAAGCGACGGGGTCGACATCAAAACCGGCGACATGCCGGATTGGTATTCATATCGCCGGATCGGTGAACGTTATGCGGCGTACAAGCTGTACGTGCACAAAGCCGAGGATCGTGTGCTCGGCGCACATATCCTCGGCCCCGGTGCTGAAGAGTTGATCAACGTGTTCACGCTTGCGATTCGCCACCGCATTCCGGCGTCGCGCTTACGCGATGTGGTTTTCGGTTATCCGACGTACAGTTCGGATATCACCGAGATGCTGTAGCGGCGGCTTTTAGCTCGGCGATGTCGAGTTTGCCCATTTGTAGCATCGCTTTCATGACGCGTTCGGCTTTTTCGCGATCGGGGTCGCCGAGCAGTTCGGGAAGTATTGTTGGGACGATGTTCCATTCGGTGCCGTACTTATCGCGAAGCCACCCGCACGGCTGTTGTTCCCCGCCTTCGGAGAGACGATCCCAATAGTGGTCGACTTCTTGTTGCGTTTCGCAGTCGACCATGAACGCAGGATGTGGCGCGTGATCCCATTCGCCGCCGTTGAGCGCGAGAAAGTCCATGCCGAGCAGGTTGAATGACATGGTCATCACTTTGCCTGCGTCACCGGGTCCCGAGTCACCATAACGGCTGACATCGGTGATTTGCGCGCCGGGGAAAATCGATACGTAGAAGTTTACGGCTTCTTCCGCATTGTCGGTGAACCAGAGAAACGGAGTGATCTTCTGCGTGAGCGTTGCCGCCATGATGAACTCCTTATATTTGGAACGTTGCGGCGAACCGGTCGAGAAGTTTTCTCGGCCCTTTGATGCTGACGATGCCTTGTTTTAGCGCCTCTTGCGTGGTGACTTCACGCGCCATGAGCAGACGAAGCGCAGGGCTTGCTTCGATGACCAGGTCGGGATTCTCGAGCGGACCGCGTCCGACGTCGACGGTGCCACGGTCGACGTTGGCATGAAAGACAATATCGCCCACGTGCAATTCGTAAGAAATCGTGTCGTTCTTTGCCTCGTTCGGGCGAAACGTCGTTCGCATCGCCATCGCGAGCGAGTCTTCCGTGACGATTTCGCCGTCGCGCGGGTCGCCCAAACGCTTCGCTCCCCATTGGCCGAGCGCGACGACCGTCTCTTCAAGTTCGCGTCCTTCGCCGGTAAGTTCGTATACGACGCCGCTACCTGGACGGGGCGCCGCACGGCGTTGCAGGATGCCGTTCTCCTCTAGTTCTTTCAAGCGAGCCGTCAGAATGTTACTGGGGATCTTCGGGAGGCCGCGATGTAGATCGCTGAACCGCTTCGGTCCGACCAGTAAATCCCGAATGACGAGCATCGCCCAGCGTTCACCGATCATTTCAAGCGCGCGGGAGAAGCCACAGTACTGCCCGTAACCGCCGCGTTTTGTTGTCGTCACGCCACCAGCATACCATGGTGACTTGTTTTTTGCAAGTGGCGTTGTTTTTTATCAGGTGAACCATCCGGGTCGCGTACGCATAGGACGGTGCATGAGACAGTTGATGCTTTCATTGCTCGTTGCACTTTTGGGTGCGACGAGTGCGCCCGCGGCGACGCCGACAGTTGTCATGAAGGACGACGCGTTTGCGCCGGCGCGGCTTACGATCTCCAGCGGCCAGACGGTAACGTTCGTGAATCAAGATGATGACGCGCATACGGTGACGTCAACGAACGGCACGTTCGATTCAAAAGGCTTGGATACCAACGGCGTATGGCACTACACGTTTACGAAGCCCGGCACGTACGCGTACTTCTGCGAGATGCATCCGTTCATGAAGGGCACGATCGTGGTGAAGGCGATGACGCCATGAAGCGCGGGTCCTTTTTAGAACATGTCGGGTGGACCGGCGCGGGGATTGCCTACACGTTGAGCGCCGGCGGCTTCTTCTCCGGCCGTGCAGTCGCCGGAGTAAACGACACCGTCGACTTCGTGCAAATCAGCGACAGTCACATCGGATTCCATCAAGCGGCCAATCCCGACGTTGCGGGAACGCTGACAACCGTCGTTTCGAAGATCAATGCCATGCCGGTGCAGCCGATGTTCGTCGTGCATACCGGTGATATCACTCATCTCTCCAGCGCGCAGCAGTTCGCCGATGCGAAAGCGATTCTCTCACAACTCAAAGCACCGCTAATCGCGCTGCCGGGCGAGCACGACGTGATCGGCAACGATTTCAAGCCATACCTGGCCAATTTCAAGATTCCGCAGTCGACATCAGGCGGATGGGCGTCGTGGAATCGCGACGGCGTGCACTACATCGTGCTGCTAAACGTCTTCAACTTCGAGAAGATGGGATTGCTCGGTACGGATCAGCTCGATTGGCTCGCCAAGGACGTGCAAGCGGTAAAGGCCGGTACACCGGTCGTCGTTTTCACCCACGTGCCGCTCTATGCGCTCTTCGAGGCGTGGGGCTGGACGACGCAAGACGGTACGAAGGCACTCGCGCTCTTACACAAATTCGATAACGTCACGATTCTTAATGGCCACATCCACCAGATCGTCACGCATAGCGAAGGGAATATCCGTTTCGCGAGCGCGGCAGCGACGGCGTACCCGCAGCCAAAACCCGGGGCGGCGCCGAAACCAGGTCCCGTGACACTCGCGCACGACGACCTGCTGCATGCGATCGGCTATCGGACCGTGGAGCTCGATGGCGCTTCCGCACGTATCGAGGATCGTTCGCTCGCCTAGGGATTTCCGCGTGCGGGACGAGGCGCTGGAAGCAGCATTCGCGCGTCGGGAGACGGCGGCGTACGAACGCGCATACGAGCAGTTCGGCCCGCGCATGTACACGAGCGCGCTGCGTGTGCTGCGCGATAAAGAACTGGCGTACGAGTGCGTTCACGACGTCTTGCTGCACCTCTGGCGCAAAGGTACGTCGTACTCACCGGCACGTGGAAGTCTCGAAGCGTTTCTCGTCGTGTGCGTTCGCAACGCCGCACTCGCTCGCGTGCGCGACGATGCCCGCCGCCGAACGCTGCTGGCGGAGCAGCCGCCGGTCGTTGACCGCACATTTGATGCGGATCCCTTTGAACACACCAACGTTACGGAGGCGCTTTCAAAACTGAGCGAAGCGCAAGCAAAAACGATTCAACTTGCATACTATCGCGGAATGACGCATACGGAAATCGCGGCAGCGCTCAACGAACCGGTCGGGACGATCAAGAGCCGCATATCGAACGCGCTACGAGCGCTTCGGGAAGCGCTGGGAAAGGAATCGCTGCGATGAATGACTCGCATATCGGCGAGAACGCCGAACTCTACGCAATAGGATCGCTCGATGACCTCGAGCGGCAGCGCGTCGACGCGCATGTCGCGAATTGTGCCGATTGCATGCGGCGATTAGGTCAAGCCGAGGAAACCGTGCTCGGTTTGGAGAGCGAAACACCCGCGATTCCGTTACCGGACGACGCACGTCGACCGCAGTTCGCGTCTCCCCGTGCCTCGAGGTGGTGGGGCGGCGTGCTTGCAGCAGCCGCGGCGCTCATCATCGGCTACGTTCTTCCGCATCCGCAACCGGCCTCAACCGGTGCGGCCCAAGTCGCTATGCTTCATAGCCATTTCAATCACGCACAGTTCGTGGGACACGGCCCGCTGGCAAAGGTCGTCTACGCGCGCGATGGCACCTGGTATTACGTCGTTGTGGACGGCGCGCACACGTTCACGGTCGACGGCGTCGGCACCGCGGGAACCGCGGAGCTCGGCGCGATCGCTCCACGCGACGGCACGAGCGAACTCTTCGTTCCGCACGCTCAGCGCTTCGATCGCATCGAACTTCGCGACGGCTCCGCTATCGTGGAAACTGCGCAAATTCGATGAGGTAGTTCACGACGTCCGTATGACCGGCATATTCGGCCCATCCTAGCGGTGTCGCCTCGTAATGAATGTCGCGCAAGTCCGTGCGAGCTCCGCGTTCGACGAGTAACTGCGCGATGCGAAGATGGCCGGCAAGCGCAGCTTGATGAAGCGGCGTGGCATGCGAATGGCCGCCGACAGGAGTAAACCGGTTCGGATCTTCGCCGGCATCGAGCAGCAGTTCAACGATCTCAGCATGACCCCACTGAGCGGCCATGGCTAGCGCTTTCTGCTTTGTTTCGTCATCCGAAAACGGAAGTGAACGCCGCGCTTCTGCGCCGTCACCCAGTGCTGCAGCGACGCTCAGGTCCATCTTTGCACCGCGCTTGAGGAGCGCGCGAACTGCGTCGAATTCACCGTACAATGCGGCGGCATTCGTTCCGGCGTTTGGATTCGCGCCGTAATCGCATAACAGCTCGATAAGTGCGAGCTGAACGCCGCTTTCTCGCGCAGCCGCGCTGGACGCGATCAGTTCCAATGCCGAATTAACGCTCGAACGATCGTTTTTTCCTCCGGCGTCGAGAATAGCTTGCGCGAGCTCCACGGCGTTCTTCGGCACGCGGCCATGGCGGGTGGGATTTTCCGCAATAAATTCCAGCAGCGCGGGATCGCGAAAATAGTTGCCTCCTTCGAACGTGACGCGTTGTGTGGCCACTGCGGGATGCGCGCGCAAGTGATTGCGTAGACCGTCTGCGTCCCCCGCGTCGAGCAACTCAAGCGCGCGCTTAAAGGCGCCATCCTTAATTCGAAGATGGTGCGGAAGCGCCAGGTTTTCGCGATGCGAATCTTCGACATGCTCTTTGAGACGTGGCCACGATGAAAAGCCGTATTCCCGCGCAATCGAGAGCTGTGCGTCGCTGAGTTGTAGCGGTGCGGCCGCAATAGCGTTCTCTGCGGCTCCGGCAAAACGCGGATGAAACTCTCTGAGTCGCTGAATCGCCTGCGGCAATCGTTCCCGTTGAGCGCGCAACAGCTCTTTGGCTTGCGCCTTGAGTTGAGCCAGGCTGGGGTTAGCCGGCAATTGCCGAGTCGGCATGTTGAACGTCCCTTCTACGCGCGCCCGCTCATCCGCATATTCGGGCAAGAAAGTCCGTTCAAATCGAACGATCACTGATGGGTGGACTCTGTCCTTTCCGCGGACCGGACGCGCCCCTGTGCGCACCCCGATGGTAGCACACGCGACCGATTAAAGCGACCGCTCTGCTGGGCTCGTGGACCCATCCGAATGCATAGCGGTGGCTCTTTGTACACAACGGAGGGCGATGAGGTCGACCTGCGACGGCAGACGGTCCTGTCGCGAATCGCGATGACGTATCAGCCGTTAGCCACGCGGCCTACGGGATCTGATCGTTCAACGTGGGACCTCGACGCTTGCGCTGACCGTGCTCGGCAGCACGGTTTGGGAGAACGCGACGTTTTGGAAATTGCAGCCGATGGCGACGCGGTTAACGGCGAACGTCTGGTTTGTGTTGTGCGTGGCGGTCGTCGTTCTGCGTCGCGGGCGCGAACGCGAGGCACAGACTGCCGCAATCATGGTTCTTTGCCTGGTCGGGACGATGTTGGATCCGAGCTTTTTCGTCGTTCCGTGGCCCGGCGTTGCGCTCGCGCTCTTTCTTCTTTCGCGTTTATTTGTGAGTACGATCGCATGGCTATCGGCCCCCGAAGATGCTTGCGCGAGCGGTGATCGTTACGGCGTTTGCTGCGGACGTGTGCCTGGTGTTTGGGTTGTCGACCCCTTCTTCTTGCGGCTGTCTCCGGTTCCGCAAACAGATGGAGTACGGTTCCATTACCGGCCGGTCTTTTCGTCGCTTCGCTCTGTTTCGCGAGTCCGTCGTTCATTCACAATTGGATGGCGAACGTCGGCATCATCGCCGTTGCGAACGTCGCGGTGCCGGTCGGCGTGTTCCTCGTCACCTACGCTCTCGTTTGTTCTCACTGCACGGTCACCGGTACGTCGATCGTACGGCCTTCGTCGCTGACGTGAAACATACACGCGCCTTTTGCGATGGGCCGGATGACGTAGACCGCAGATGCTTGCGACGTTGTAGCGACGCTGATCGTCGCGATGCGGTCGCAGTTATTCTTCTCGCTGAATCCGCCCACCGAACCCGTCGTTGACACCATGACAAGCATCGACTCCGTATCCGTCGACATCGTCACCGACGTGGGGTTGGCGCGGAGCGCTGCCGTTGTAGAAGCATCGTTCGCCGGCCACGTCGTACCGTCCGTGAAACGGACCATTGCTACATGGCATTTTACGTTCGGCGGAATGAAGTCAGGAAGCACGAAGGCTTGTCCCGCGCCGTTTCGAAACCGGTGATCGATCGTGACGCCGGGTGAAAACGTTCCCACGTCACGAATAACGAATTGCACCCCGTTCGAACGCACGTCGAAGTTAATCAAATCCGCGACTTTGTTCGATTCGTTCGTGAATTGAATCTGCATGCCGCTGCTCGACGACGGCTGAAGAATCCCGTTAAGTGTATTCGGCGCCGGCGTATTGAGGCGATTGTTGTTGAGCATGGGCTGACACGAGTTGATCGTGATCGGCGCGGCTGCGCAACGCCCAGCGACGGGCATCAGCGAGCTGAGAACTACAATGAGGACAAGCGCACGCTTCATCATGCCCCCATCTTAGTCGATCGTGTGGCTGACGTACACTCCGTTCGGGAGACGGAACGTGAGACGATCCTCAGTAGCACGCACCAGGGTTCCCGCATCATGATAGGTGTGGCGGGTTGCAGAATAGATGATCGAACAATTCTTGCGGCCGCGGCCCGGATCGCCGCCCATCATTAAGACGTCGCCATGGTCGATGCGAAGCGCGGTTTGTGAAATGCGGCCGTAGCCGTCGGCAGTCAAACGAAATCGACGGTGAGCGGGATCATAGAGTTCCGTCGACGACTCCAGTTTGCCGGGTGCGCGTTCGCCGGCGGCGACGAGGACCGTTCCGTCGGCGAGCAACGTCGCGGTATGGGCGACGCGAGCGACGTGCAAGTCGCCGACGTGTTCGAATTTGCGCGTGCGCAATCTGAAGAGTTCGACATCTGCCGTCGTTCCGGCCGGCGTCATTCCGCCGGTAACCAAAATGTCGCCGGAGTGAAGGCGCGTCAGCGTCGTCGACCAACGCGGAGTTGAAAGCGCAGCGGTTCCGATGCGACGTTTGCCGCGATAGAGCACGGCGTCGTCAACCGGTGTGCCGTCAGGATTGCGGCCGCCGACGACGAGCGTCGTTCCGTCGTTGAGCGTGACCGATACCACATCGGTGATGACCGTCCGCGCGCTTCCGACTGCAGCGGCGACGCCGATCGATACCCCGCCGAAAGCGGCGACGATCGTGAGCGCGACGGCGACCATCATTGGACGCGAAACGCGAGCGTGCACGGTTTCGAGCAAGTTGGCCACGCGGTTCGCCGTTTGCGAACCGGAAGCGAAGGCCGACCCAAACGTCGGCACGAGGGAATCGGACACGGTGAGCGCGATGTTCCAGAGCGTCGATGCGTAACCGTGACGTTTGCCGATGCGCCGAACTACGGCTTCGTCGCATGCCATTTCGCGTTCGGCGGCTAAGCGGCGGGCAACGTAGTGCACAAACGGATTGAACCATACGAGCGCTACGCACATCGACTGAAGAAACGACGTGACATCGTCGAAGCGGCGTAGGTGCTCGAGTTCATGCAACAGGATATTTTCGAGATCGGCCTCGGACGTCGTCGCGAGCAGCGCGCGCGGCATAAGCACTGCCGGACGCCGGTACCCGATGGCAACGGGGATCGAAAACGACGGATGCTCGATGATGCGCACGCGACGCAGCGAAACCGACCGCGTTTCTAAAAGACGTCCGTTATGCGTGAGCCGGCGAAGGCGCGTGACCCCGATTGCGAGGCGCGCGAGGAAAGCGAGTGCGCCGATCGCCCATACCATAACGAGAGCGGCGGCAACGGGGAATCGCGGCTTCACCGGGTCCGGTGGGCGATAGACGGCGGTCGGTTGGCGTACAGCGGGGATGACAGACACACGCGTTGTTTGTTGAACGTGCTGCGCAATTGTGCCGACGGCGCTCGTTGCCGGCAAATCAATCGCGGGTTCTGCGCGAAACGCTGCGATCGTCGCGCCCGCGACCAGCGGTGCTGCAACCGCGAGTACGAGCAGCACGAACCAGAGATGAAACCGCGCGCCCGCGTCGCGTTTGAAACTGCTCAGGCGTTCGATCGCAGACACCGCGAGCACGCCGGCGAGGCCGACGGCGAGTGTCAGTCCCAGGACGACGTCGGCGGTGGGCGCGAGAGCAAGCATTACGTTCCTTTCGAACGATCGAGTAATGCTTGAATGCGCCTGCGATCTGCTCTCGAGACGTGTTCGGCGTCGAGGAGTTTCGACACGAGCAATTCCGCGGAACCGTCGAAAAAACGCGTGAGCACGTTTTCGAGTGCGCGTCCTTGGACGTCGTCTTCGTGCACCACGGCGCAGTAGATGAACGTACGCCCCTCGGTGCGGTGTTTGACGTAGCCCTTCTTCTCGAGCACGCCGAGGGTGGTCATCACCGTGTTGCGCGCCAGGGGCGGGCCGTCGATCGCATCGACGACGTCCATATTCGTGCTCTCGCCATGCTTCCAGAGAACGCGCATGATCCGCAACTCGTGATCGGTGAGGACGGCACTCGGCTTGCGACCCATGGGCCTTATTATAGGACGCCTATAAATTTAGTCAAACACTTGACTATATTTGTAGTCCTATTATGATAGGTGACATGAGACGTCTTCTTCAGGTGGCGGTGCTGCTCGTCGCGCTTCCGTATTTGGTTGCGTCGGCGCACGCTTCGGCCGCGCCGGATCCACGGCGTGATTTCGACTTCGAGAGCGGGACGTGGAACATTGACGTACGGCGGTTGGAGCATCCGTTCAGCGGATCGAAAACGTGGCTGCAGCCGCGCGGCTACCTTCACATCGTGCGCAAGTTGTGGGATGGCGCAAGCCTCGCGCAACTCGAGGTGACGCAGCCGGCGCCGCACTTCTTGGGACTGATGCTGCGCATGTATGACGCGAAGACGCAACGATGGAGCGTCTACTGGGGCAGCGCGGATAGCGGAACGCTGGATGCACCGCTAATCGGCGGATTCAACAACGGTCGTGGCGAGTTTGACGGACGCGACACGGTGGATGGACGCGCGGTATCGGTGCGCGTCGTCTATTCGAACATCACGCCGTCCTCGTTTCGCACCGAAGCAGCCCTTTCGCAAGACGGAGGAAAGACGTGGGAAACAACATTAATTCAAACATTCACGCGCATCGAATGATAACGTGGGCGGCTTTGGCGATCGGCCTCGCATCGAGCACGATGCTCATCACGCGAGCCGCGGCCGACGCAACGTATACCGGACCGGAAGACGGGAGTGAAAAGCAATTCGTTGCAACCATACAATCCGATCTACTGGCTCGCTATGCAACCGTGAGCGATGCGCAAAAAGCGGGCTACGTCCGGTATTCGAATGAGGATGAGACGGGCGCGATCAGTTACGCGAACCGGCGCTGGCAAACGACAAGCGAACGCAACCCGAGTCAGTTATGGTACGACAAGAACGGCCGGCTGCTCGGCGCGGATTATTCGGTTCTTCACTCGGGCTGCAAGACGCCGCCCCACTTGTGGGGTGTCAATCCGGGACGCTGGGCGCAACTCGATGGACACATTCACTGGGTCGCGCGCGACGCGAGCGGAAATCTCAAGTACGAGCAATGGATGCCGGATGCCGCATTTGCCGCTGCAGGCGGCACCGTTGCATATCCGTCGGCGCGAACGCTCGTCGCGATGCATAAAGTTCCGAACGAAAGCGATGTCGTGACGATCTTCCATTTCCCGGCCGTGTGGGATCTGACGGTTTGGGTGAAGCCGAATCCGAACGGCGCATTTGCCGATAAGAATCCCGACGTCAACGCGTAGCTTGCAGCAAAGTCTCGGTCACGATGAAGTTCGTCTCCCACGTTTTACCGCCGTCCGCGGAAAAGGATTGGTCGAACCGGCACGTGCTCTTCGTAATGTCGTAGACGCGGAAGCGAACGAGAATCAATCGCCCGTTATAGGGTTCTTGATCGTAAAACTCACCGCGGTTGTCGTTGAAACTGCCGACAACCGGTGCGCCGAGATTTCCGCTTGCCGGATTCGTGAAGTAGACGCTCCATTGATGCGAGTTCGGATTGTACAGACGAAGCGTGTAAATCTCTAAATGACCGGCCGGTCCGTCGGACTCGACTTTGCCGGTGTTCGCCCCGTCCCAAACTTTTTGAACGGCATCGGTCCCGTCGTATTGCACCCATGTGGTAGAACCGGTGAGCGGATGCAGCAACCGTTGCTGGTGCACTTTCCAGGTTCCGATATCCCAATCGAAATCGTGCGCGCCGTCATGAGCCTGCTGTGCCGGCGCAGACCAGGGCTGCACGATCGTCAGAAGGCCGCACAACAGAAAAGCCGCTGTAGGTCGCTTGCGGAGGACCATCACAGCGATTATAGGGCAGGCGTTCGGTGCTGATCAGAGCCACGGGTTCACGTTCTCGTGGAACCACTTCCCGTTGCGCAGCTCGGCGCATGGAGGTTTAGCGGAATCGATAAGACTTGCGAGGCGCCCGTTCCCGCATGTGAAAAGTAGAGCGTCCGCCCGTCGCGCGCAATGACGGGGCTGCTGTCGTCTGCACCGCTCTCATAATCAGCGGCATATCGAACCGGTTTGGCGCTGCTCCATTGCGCGCCGCATGCATGCGTAATGTAGAGATGCGAGTGCGTATCGAGCGGTCCTCTTCTTCCGCGGCTCACGAAGACGACGGACGATTGATCGGGCGACGTCGCGGGATCGGCGTCCATCGTCGCGGGCGAGCTGAACGCGAGCGGCTGCGCGCGCTCATAGGCGCCGTTGAAAAAGCGAGAACGATCGAGTTGATGCGTGCGCGTTTTGGGGTCGCTGTGTAAAAAATAGATCGTTCCGTCGGCGGCGACACTTGGCGCGAAGATGTTCGGCGCGATGTTCACCGCCGGCGGCAAGAGCCTCGGAGCGCTCCAGCCGTTCGCGATGCGGTCGGCACGCCAGAGAAATACGCCGGTACTCGGACCGCTGTTGCGCACGGATGCGAATACGACGAACGATCCGTCAGACGAGATCGCAGGATCCATATCGCTCGACGTCCCGGAGAACGACACGACCGCCGCCGGCAACCATGTCTCGCCTTTGCGGCGCGATTCGAGAATTGTCGCGCGTCCGTCGCGCGTGCCGGTGAAGAGCATGGCATGGTTACCGGGATCGAACGACGGCGTTAACGTGCCGGCGAGCATGTGCGGTTCGAACGTTGCCGGTTTCGAGAGGTCCTCTTGACCGTCGACCCATGAGGTGATGTCGAGGCTCCAAATACTGTTTTGCGAAGAAAAGTAGAGCGTCCGCGCGTCGGGCGAAAGACGCGGCTCCGTTGCATCGCCGTTGGGATCGATCGCGCTCCCCATATCCCGCGCGGGGGTCCACGTTCCGTTGCGATTGTAACTGATGAAAAGATCCGACGTGCCGGGTTTTGCCGGCGGCCGATTCGAACCGAAGATGACGAACGAATTGTCGGGTGCAACGGTTGGATCAAAATCCGAGTACTGAGGATCGCCGAACGGGGCCCGTTCAGCTGAGCGATACGTGCCGTTTTGCAGGCGCGCAACATAGAGGTGAAAGTGCGGTCCCGGATCCGACATGCGCATGAAGTACAGCGTGCCGTCGGCGGCGAGCGCCGGCGCGAAGACGGACGAATTCACGTTGATTGCGTCGCCGAGGCGCTCGGGAGTACTCCATCGCGACCCGTTCCTTGCAACGCGCCAGAGATTGCCGCCCCGTGCCGGCTGCACTTTTCCGCCGAAGAATCCGTCGATCGCGGTCGTTGCGCCGGTCGCCGGACGGTTCGATGCGAAGATTAGCGTTTGTCCGTCAGGCGAGAGCACAGCTTCGAGATCGCGCCATTGTCCCGAGAACGGGAGCGGCGTCGCCGGCGACCAGGTGTTGCCGTTGCGGGTCATCACCATGATCGCGCGGCGATTTGGATCGTCGATCGCGCCTTGCGTGAAGACCAATTGCGGCGAGCCGAGCGAACTCGTCACGTCGGCGACGAACAACGACGTGCTCGACGGGACGGTGTCGAACCGCTGGACGTTCGGCGACAGTGCAGCAGCGATAGTGAGCGCGGCGCAAAGCAGCCATTGAAGCGCGGTACCGTACACCATGCTTGCTTAGCATGCGGCGGACGCGAAGCAAACGCCATCAAAAACTGCTGAGTTCGTACTTCAATAGACCGCATCTATAGAACGCATTGATGCCATTGGCTTGGGTTTTGGAATCCGCGGGACTACGATAAGGGAGGTGGCCCTCGCGCGCTGCCTGTTTAGAGTTCGCCCGAGATAAGGAGGCCGTATCGTGACCCAAACGTCGTGTCCGGTTCACATAAGTCCCAATCGAGGCGCCGCCCGCTCCATTCGAGATTGGTGGCCCGAGCAACTTCGTCTGTCGATCTTGCGACAGCATTCTCCGACATCCGACCCGATGGGCGCGCATTTCGACTATGCCAAGGAGTTCGCGCAACTGGATTACGCAGCACTGAAGGCGGATCTACGCGCGGTGTTGACCGATTCACAGGACTGGTGGCCGGCCGATTTCGGAAATTACGGTCCGCTTTTCATTCGCATGGCGTGGCACAGCGCGGGCACATATCGCATCGCGGATGGCCGCGGCGGTGCCGGCGGCGGACAGCAGCGATTCGCCCCGCTCAACAGTTGGCCCGACAACGTGAATCTGGATAAAGCGCGCCGATTGTTGTGGCCGGTCAAGCAAAAGTACGGCAAGAACATCTCGTGGGCCGATTTGCTGATCCTCGCTGGTAACGTTGCGCTCGAGGATATGGGCTTCAAGACGGCCGGTTTTGGCGGCGGACGTCCCGATGTGTATGAGCCGGACGAATCGGTCTACTGGGGCGCCGAGGACACGTGGCTTGCAGACGAACGGTACGCGGGAGAACGCATACTAGAAAATCCGCTGGCAGCGGTGCAGATGGGGCTCATCTACGTCAATCCCGAGGGGCCGAACGGCAATCCCGATCCGAAGCTCGCGGCGATCGATATCCGCGAGACGTTCGCGCGCATGGCGATGAACGACGAAGAGACCGTTGCGCTAATCGCGGGCGGTCATACGTTCGGAAAGACGCATGGCGCCGGCGATCCTTCGCACGTTGGTGACGCGCCTGAGGCGGCCGACATTACGCATCAAGGCCTTGGATGGAAGAGCGCATTCGAAACGGGGCACGGCGCACACACGATCGGCGGTGGTCCGGAAGTCACCTGGACGACGACGCCGACGAAGTGGAGCAACAACTTCTTTGAATCGTTGTTCGACAACGAGTTTGAATTGACGAAGAGTCCAGCCGGCGCATATCAATGGGTCGCCAAGAATGGTGCGCCGCCGGTACCCGATGCGCACGATCCGTCGAAGCATCGCCGGCCCGCGATGCTGACAACCGACCTCGCGTTACGCGAAGATCCGATTTATGAAAAGATCTCGCGCCGGTTCTACGAGCATCCGGAGGATTTTGCAGATGCGTTCGCGCGGGCGTGGTTCAAGTTGACGCATCGCGACATGGGGCCGCGGCCGCGGTATCTGGGTCCGGAAGTTCCCGCCGAAGAGTTTATCTGGCAAGATCCCGTTCCGGCGGTCGATTACGCGCTCGTCGATGCGAGCGATATTGCGAATCTGAAGAAGCAGATTGTCGAGTCCGGGCTTTCCGTTTCTGAATTAGTGTCGACCGCGTGGGCCTCGGCTTCGACGTTCCGCGGAAGCGATAAGCGCGGTGGCGCGAATGGAGCACGGATTCGTTTGGAGCCGCAAAAGAATTGGGAAGTCAATCGTCCCGAACAACTGGCGAAAGTGCTGAAAACGCTCGAAGGCATTCAGCAATCGTTCAACGGTGCGCAATCGAACGGGAAATCGAATGCGAAGAAGATTTCGCTCGCCGATCTGATCGTGCTTGCCGGATGCGCGGGCGTGGAACAGGCGGCGAAGAATGCCGGATTTGACGTGACGGTTCCATTTTCGCCGGGACGGACGGACGCGTCGCAAGATAAGACGGACGTCGAAGCGTTTTCGGTCCTCGAGCCGGTTGCAGATGGCTTCCGCAACTACCTCAAGTACGAAACCGGTATTCCGACTGAAATGATGCTCGTGGATAAGGCGCAACTCTTGACGCTCACGGCGCCGCAGATGACGGTGCTGCTTGGCGGCATGCGTGTGCTCGACACGAACGCAGATGGCTCGAAGCACGGTGTGTTGACAAAACGGCCGGGCGCGCTGACGAACGACTTCTTCACGACCCTGCTCGACATGAACGGCGAGTGGAAAGCGACGGGCGAGAACGGCAGCAGCGTGTACGAACGCCACAATCGCAACGACGGAAAGCCGGACTTCACCGGTACGCGCGTCGATCTAATCTTCGGTTCGAATTCAGAATTGCGCGCAGTCGCGGAAGTGTACGGAAGCTTGGATGCCGGACGTAAGTTCGTCGACGACTTTGTTGCGGCATGGGCGAAAGTTATGAACCTCGATCGCTACGATCTCAAGCCGTAAAATTCACTCTTGGTCCGTTATTGAAGACGCCGGTGCAACGCGCCGGCGTCTTTGCATCAATGAGACAACTCGTCGGCGGTTGGGCATAGTAAGCAAGAGAACGTGGCGACTAAAAATCACTATCAGATCGCGGCGGTATCGCGAATCACGGGACTATCGGCCGACACCATTCGCGCGTGGGAGCGGCGATATGGGATCGTGCACCCGCCTCGCGATGCCGCGCGAGTCCGTCTCTATAGCGAGGAGGACGTCGCACGCCTGCAGCACGCACGTGACGCGGTAGAACGCGGACACGCAATCCGGCACGTTGCGGCGTTAACGAACGCAGAGATTCGCAGTCTGCTCGACCGCGAGAGGAAAAAACCAAGCCTTGTTGATCACGCGGCGACACACACGGTAAAAGATGTCTTGACCGCCGTTGAATCATACGACATCATGCGCGCGGAAGCGCTGCTGAGTGCGGCGGCGCTACTCATGCCGCCGAGCCGGCTCGTCGTCGACGTGTTAGTGCCAATAATGCGAACGATCGGCGATCGATGGGAATCCGGACGCCTTTCCATCGCCCAGGAACATCTAATGTCGCAACTCGTTCGAAATCTTCTAGGCGCTCTCGTACGTACGAGCACGACGACCAAGAAGCGAACGATGCTCTTTGCAACGCCGGCGGGTGAAGCGCACGAATTTGGTTTATTGTTTGCAGCCGCGCTCGCAGCAACGGCCGGCGTAAAGACGTCAATCTTGGGAAGCAATGTGCCGGCACGGGAACTGCTGCGAGCCGCACGCAAGACACTGCCGGATATCATCGTGCTCGGCGTCCTTCAAAGCGACGATCATCTCGGGATTTCCCAGTACTGCCGAGAGCTGCTTCCGCGTCTCCCGGGAGCCTGCATGTTGTGGATCGGCGGCCACCCCAGCGCGAAGCTCGCAGCCGGCAAGAACGCCTTGCGAGCGCAATTCATTCCTTCGTTGGAAGAGTTTGCGCGCAAGGCATCGGCCTTACGATGACTGCAGTTGCTGACCTTTGACCATCTGATACCATAGCGCAATGGAGATCAACGTCGGTGCCCATTGCCCGACGAAGACCGATTCCTGTTTCCGTCCGCTGAGTTGCATCGCAAGCGAGCTCACAATCGCGATCCCGGCCCCCGCGAGCAACAGCGTTCTCATTGTCGAGTTCATCGGCTCGCGCGCATCGTGGCGTTCGTTCGATTCACTGATCCCTTGTGCCACGCGACCAGCGGTGTTATTGGTCGAGCGTTCAACGGCGCCCGCGATCGCATCGGAGGCCGAGCGTGCTTGATCTTTCACATTGTACGTGCTGTCCATGATGATTGGTCTCTTACCCGGCGCATCGACGAATCTGCCGCGCACCGAACAAAGATCCTCACTTTCCGTGCGTTGTCCAGGACAAAATCGGGCGGGTCGCAGTCATCTCTGGGATGATCCTAGTTCCTTCATCAGAAAATCGGTGCGGGCTTGATTTGCTTGCCGCCACGAATTCCAGCGCTCGAAGCCGTGCGTTTCGTTCGGAATGACGAGTTGTTCCATGTAAACGTTCGCCTGCTTTAAACGCTCGACGAGATCGACCATCTGATGGAAATGCACGTTGCGGTCGTCGTCGCCTTGGATCAGAATGACGGGCGACTTCCACGTCGAGATATACGCGTCGGGAGATGACAGCCACGCGGTACGCATGAAGCGCTTCATATCGGCCTGCTGATAGCGTTTGGTTTGTCCTTCGAACCATTCCGGGAACATCGACCAGTCGTGCACGCCGTGGCGATCGGCTTTCAAGATGTCGGAGTTCTTTGAGAGCCCCATCGCCGTTAAATATCCGCCGTACGAGCCGCCCCAGATCCCGAGGGCGGTTAGGATCAACGTGCGCAACGTGCTGCAAGTACCGCGCGCCTGCGACGACGTCCTGATATTCCGACGCCCCGGCCGCACCCGCATGCGGTGGATGGTGGAAGTCGTGGCCGTAGCCGATGCCCAAACGATAACTGATAGAGAGCACGACGAAGGCGATATTGCGCCATGCAAGGCGATTGTAGCTCACCACAAGTTCGTCGTGTATCCCACACTGCTGGAGCAACGCTTTGTACTCGCAGCCGCATTTTTGATTCGCGCTGCATTTTCTGGATACGGCAGTCTCAAGCGGAAAGCTATTCTTGTAATCAGCTAATCAGCGCTGCGGATTCAGTATTCGAGAGCTGTAGGTTCAGTATTTAAGAAAGGGAGCGCAATGGCAACCCAAACGAAAAAACCAAACATCGTCTTGATTGTCTCGGACGATACTGGCTACGGTGACCTCGGGGCATACGGCGGTGGCAGCGGGCGCGGAATACCGACGCCGTCGTTCGATCGTCTTGCCGACGAGGGGATGACGTTTTTCCACTGCTATGGTCAGCCGAGCTGTACGCCGGGCAGAGCGGCCATTTTAACGGGGCGCATTCCGAACCGTAGCGGAATGACTACCGTGGCTTTCCAAGGTCAAGGCGGTGGCTTGCCGCCCGCTGAGTGGACGTTAGGATCGGTGCTGAAATTGGCAGGCTATTCGACATTCTTCACTGGCAAATGGCATTTAGGCGAAGACGATGATGCACTGCCCAATGCTCACGGATACGACGAAATGCAGTACGTCGGTCTTTATCATCTCAACGCGTACACGTACGCGGATCCGACTTGGTTCCCCGATATGGATCCAGCTCTCCGCGCGATGTACCAGCGCGTCACGAAAGGATCGCTGTCAGGTAAAGCCGGCGAAAAGGCGCATGAGGATTTTAAAATAAACGGTCAGTACGTCGACAGTCCGGACAAGGGCGTCGTCGGAATTCCGTTCTTCGATGGATACATCGAAAAAGCCGCAGCTGGATTCCTGGATCGCGCTTATAAAGCTGATCAGCCGTTTTTCGCGCACATTAATTTCATGAAGGTTCATCAACCAAATCTTCCACATCCCGACTACGTCGGGAAGTCCTTATCAAAGAGCAAGTATGCCGACTCGCTGGTGGAGTTGGATACACGCATTGGACGTCTAATGGACCAAATCCGCAAGTTGGACACGGACAATAACACGCTCGTCTTTTGGACGACGGACAACGGCGCGTGGCAAGACGTGTATCCGGACGCCGGATATACACCGTTCCGCGGCACGAAAGGCACGGTGCGCGAGGGCGGAGCGCGTGTTCCGGCAATTGCATGGTGGCCCGGAAAGATCGCCCAGCATTCAAAGAATCACGACATCATCGGAGGTCTTGATTTAATGGCGACCTTCGCGTCGCTTGCGGACGTGACATTGCCGGAGAAAGACCGTGATGGCCAACCGACGATCTTCGATAGCTTTGATATGACGCCAGTCTTCTTTGGAACAGGACCGTGCCCGCGAAATGAGTGGCACTACTTCACTGAAAACGAACTGTTACCAGGAGCAATCCGCGTCGGAAACTACAAGATGGTCTTCAATCTGCGCGGAGACGATGGTGCTCCAACGGGCGGCTTGGCAGTGGATAGTAATCTCGGCTGGAAAGGCGGAGAAAAATATGTCGCTACTGTTCCACAAATCTTCGACCTCTGGCAAGACCCGCAAGAGCGGTATGACATTTTCATGAACAATTTTACGGAGCGGACTTGGCTTGGGCCCGTGATGCAAGAGGCCCTAGAGAAAATCGGAAAGACGTACGTCGAGTATCCACCTCGCAAGATGCAGAGCGATGGGTACACCGGTCCGATTACGATTTCAAGCTACGAGCGGTTCACACACATCCGCGAACAACTGCAGAAAGAAGGCGTGAAAATCACGCTCCTTCCGGGGTAGCGTTACAACGAAAAGCCGAAGCGTCGACTGCGACTCTGCCACCACCAGTCGGGCACGAGGCTCGCGATTTGCTCCCGCTCGTAGCTGTCACGGAGGGCAACTATTGCGGGAGCATCCATGCCGAGCGAGCCACTGGCACACCGCTCCACGTAGTCGCGATAGCCGTGCGCATCAATCCACTCTTCAAATGTGCCGATGGTCACTAAACCCTCACCCCGCCTATCTGGCATATGTTTCGTATCCCGTTAGCGATTACCGCATTGCCGAACGCTAAACGGCCACACAATACGGAATCGGCCAGTGCAGTGGCAACGATTAGTCCGTTCACCGTTGACAGTCTTTAGAGTGCTTGCGGGCACCCCAGACACTGCCTACCTTACCGATATCTTGATATCAGGAATCCCTGCGTTTTGCGGATACGGGAGCGCCGCATGGCTGCTCTAGACTGAAAACGCCAGATGAGAAAGGTATCCGATGCTATTATTCAAGCGGTTTGCAATTCTCTTAACGATCGTCTTAGGCGCTGCGTCTCTTGCACCCCTGGCGGCGGAGACGGGCGATGCCAGCGCAATCAAGCAAATAGATACTGACTGTAACGCAATTCAGGACGCCGTAATGGCGCTCAAACCGACCCGCGTTCTTTTACAGTCTGGGCACTGGGTCGACGTTTCTGATGCCGATGCGGCTGCCGTCGTGCAGACCAATGCGAAGGCTACCTTCGCAGATGTTTACAAGCAGGGCGACAACTATGCTTGGGTTCATGCGCATTCGATCAACGCGCAAGGCACTCAGCGAGCGACACAATTGTGTTTCCGCCAAAGCGATGGGACGCTCGAGCGCGTTCGCCAAGCAGCGACGATTCCTGCGCTCTCGGAAGCTTCCGCGGCCCAGGCGTACTATTCTGCTGATGGTACGGTGATACAGAAGACGCAGTTATTTGAGGCTAACGATCCGATGATTGCGAAGACGATCAAGGAGCTTCCGTTCTACGCTTCGTTGCCCCAATAATTGAGCAACAGTTGCTGACGTTTGGCGCGTTGTCACGGCGAGCGCCGTTGCCGGGCGCCATGCGCCTGTCGAGCCTACATGCACGAGGCAACAGATAGGATCGCAATGACCCTAACCACGTCGAGCGCGCGTCCGCATCGAACAGCGGGCGCGCGCGGCGCGTACGAAATCCGAATCATGGCCTCATTGCCGCGAGCACGCGTTCACGCATAAAATAACCGCCGAACGGCTTACCTGGCTTCCAGGAGACGCGGCTTCGCGGCAAGACACGATTGAGACCGAGGCCGAACGACGACAATGCGTTCATCGTAATGGTACGGAAGCGGAACAGCGCCGTTTAATCTAAGACGCTCACCGGCACTGGTGGCAAGCAGCCATCGGGTGCCTACTAATCTGCGTACTTAACAGTTGCATCAGAATGCATCAGTTCGCAGTCGACGAAAATCGCCGAAATCGCGAATTTCCGGCGGTTTTTCGGAGACGTCGCACCATCTGCAGTCCGGGTAACGGGTTAGATTCCCCAATGGCGTCCGTATACTCTGCCGAGCTATTGCTCTCATCATGTACCGATATTCTCATGGAGCGATGGTGAGGGTCCAATGAGGCCCAGCCTTCTTGAAGCGCCGCCTTGTCTTTGTATTTGCGGCCACAAACGCGAACTTCGCCACTCTCACGGCTGCGCTGCTTGGGATCGGCCACTGGCGCATGACCCCCGCCGGCGCGAATCCGCGCCATTGCAAATGCTTGCAACCGCGTGAGGCCATTGAGCCGGTTTAAACGCGGCAAACGTCAGTAGTTCAAGTAGGTCGCCGTCGCCATTTCCCCCAGTAATTCTCCGGCGTGGTGATAGCCGTCTTTTGCTTCGTAGAGGCTGAGACGGACCGGCATCTGATTGATCGCGAATGAGAACGCGATGTGGCGCCCGTTCCGCGTCGTCATGTATCCTGCGAGCGCTTTGATCATCAAATAGCGGTCGTTCAGCAGATCTTGATAGTCGTCCGTGCCGGTTTTCGCGAAGACCTTTCCCTTCGCCGGAGAGTTTCGTTCAAATTCATAGAGCGTGCCGTCGACACCCAGGACTGGCAGCGCGTGCAATAGCGTCGGATACCATGACTGCTTCGAGATCCACGCGAGGTAGTGGACCATGAAGTCCGGCGTGAAGAATCCGAATGCGCCGTCGCCGTCTTGTTGCGATGCAGAGTTCAGGTCGAGACCCGCGCGCTGCAGCACGGCGTGCTCTTGCGCGAAGCCGGCTTTGAGGTAATCGGCTTTCGCATGCGCCACGTAGACGGCCCACATCAGCGGTTGAAGCGCGGCGTGCAAATTTTGGCTTACTTTCAGCGTGGCGCGTGTGTCTTGTGCGAGCGTCGGGGAGACGTGTTGCGCGATGCGGTTTGCCGCAGTGTAGAATGCCGACGCGCTGTCGTGTGAAAACGGTGCAGCGTTCGGCGGTGTATCGATGGTGATGCCGGCGTCTCTGAGGACCATTGCAAACGCCATATCGGCGAAGACGCGCGGCTCGGGAATTTGGTAGTTATCCAGCATCGTAAGACCGGCCGGAATGCTGCCCGCCAATGTGACGGTGTGCGTGCCGTCGTCATTCCGCACGTCATCGGGTGTTTGTTCGTATTCCGAACCGGCAGCACCGGTAACGATCTTGTCGATAATCTTCACGTAGGCTGTTTGCGGCGACACGGCGATCGACGTCGGATCGCCGGCTTTTGCGCCGGCCGTTACCGTGATGTCGACGACGTTGTCGTTCACGACGATTGGCGACACTTGCGTGGCCCATGGGCCGGCATATTGCACCGTGAACAGTGAATCATCGACGGCGACGCGGCCGTCGACGCGTTTGACGCCGGATCTTGCAGCTTGTGCGGCGAGTTCGCGAAAGACGATGAGCGGATCGCCGGGGATGGCTTGAGCGTTACGCGACCCGCCGTCGGCGTGGTCGACGTTCTCGAACGCCAGCGTACCGTCGGGCTGGATGCGTTGCGAGAGATTCGGATCGCCGCTCGCGACGAGCACGACGTCGCCGTGCACCGTCCCGGACGAATCGATTGCCGCGGTTCGATAGACGGGTGTCGTCCAGCGAAACTCTGGACCGAGCAGCGCGAGCGATGTTCCGTACGAGAGCAGCTTCGTGTTCGAAGCGACATCCATGAACGTGTTCGCGTTACGTGAATAGAGTACACGGTGAGCATCGAGGTCGTAAACCTCGCATCCTACGACGGCATGCTTGAGTTCGGGTCGCGACGCGATCTGATCGATCGTTTGCGCGGCGTTCGCGCGCAAAGGGACGAGCAACGCGACGGTAAGAGCGGCGCAAAGACGTTTGATCATCGGCTCTCCTCGGTTTACTCGGATGGCCTTTCTACCTTGCGCTGTGCGCAACCTTACTGATTGCGGGTTGAGACGATCGCTCGATGGAAATGGTGAATTCTGATGATTGCGGAACGGTTGAGCGGCGGCGATAGCCGGCAGAATAGCGCGGCGGACGAAGTGGTCTCGCTTGTATTGCGAGAGAACGAGAAATTCGGCGAGCTATTCAATGCGATGTTGCACGGCGACCCCGTCGTTCGCATGCGCGCGGCGGATGCGACGGAGAAGCTCGCGCGCGTTCGGCCCGATCTGCTAGCCCCGTATCGCAAACGGCTGATCGACGAGGTCGGCGAGACCGATCAGCACGAGGTGCGTTGGCATGTCGCGCAGATGCTCGCAAACGTTCGTCTCGATTCGAAGGAACGGTCAAAAGCGACGGCCCTGCTCGAACGCTATCTCCACGATACGAGCGTAATTGTCGTCGTCGAGTCATTGCAGACCCTAGTGGATTTCGCGCGGGACGATCGCGGACTACGCAAACGTATCGTTCCGATCGTCGAACGGATGGCGGTGCGCGGCACGCCGGCGATGCAATCACGGGCACGAAAATTGCTTGGGAGACTTGAAGCGAACCCGCGCTGAACGGCGTTTCCAGCGAGCGAGCGGGCAGTCCGGCCGCAACTTGATTGCGGGGAGGCGGGTGTCATGCTTCATGGTCAGTACTGCAAGGAAGACTAGTCCCGTTCAAACGCGTGAAGAGTTGCTGTACCTTCTCACGCGCGCATCGGAGCTCGAGCAGAATCTCGCATGCGCGTATTTGTACGCCGGATATTCCCTAAAGACAGACCTTGCTGAAGGCGGTCTCACGGAAGACGAGCTCGTTGCAGTGCGTACGTGGAAGCGGCAACTCTCAACCGTCGCCGTCGAAGAGATGCTGCATCTCGGGCAAGTCTCGAATATCATCACCGCGGTCGGCGGCGCTCCGCATTTTGCGCGTGCGAACTTTCCGCTTCCCGCGACGTCGTTTCCGTTCGGCATTCCGATCGATCTGAAGCCGTTCTCGCAGGCGCTAATCGATCGCCTCGTCTGTTATGAGATGCCCGAAGAAGGTGTGCTGGAAGCGGAGCGGCATGCGGAGTACGATGCAATCCGTCAGCGCGTCGTCGGACGCGTCGAGGGCGACGCGTGCGTTCGCGTGCAGAATGCGATCGAGCCGTTCGACGTCGATTTCAAAACGGTCGGCGAGTTCTACCACAAGATCGAGTCGGCATTTCATGAAATTCCGGCGGACCGGCTCTTCATCGGCGACCCCGCGGTGCAGGCGAAGCCGCGGTATTTGGATTTTCCGAAAGAACTCGTGGAGGTGACGGACGTTCGATCGGCGTGTGCGGCGATTGAGATGATCATCGAGCAAGGGGAATCGCCGACGTCGGAGCATCCGAACGCGCACTTCGTCGTCTTTGACGCCATTCGGCGTGAGTACGAGTCGCTATGGGATCGGGCGAAGGCGGAGGGACGCAGCTTTGATCCGGTGCGTCCGTTGTTGACGAATCCGAGCACGCGTGGGATTGTGGAAATGCCGGGGACGAACCGCATTACCAATCCGGTCGCGGCGGAGTTGGCGTCGCTCTTCAACAGTTCGTATGCGGTGATGTTGATGATGCTCGCGCGATTCTTCGCGCACGGCGACGAGACCGAAGACGAGATACGATTGCTTGCGCGCGGAACGTTGCGAATCATGGCGTCGGGACTGCGGCCGCTCGGCGAGGCGCTTGCGAAGTTGCCCGCGGGTCGCGAGTACCCGGGGATGCACGCGGGCCCGGGGTTTGGATTTACGCGCAACATTCATTTGCTTGCGCACAAGCGCGTGGCGTGGATCTTCTTCTTGGAGCGCCTATACGATATTTCGATGCGGTTGACGCGCCTTGCCGATGAAGCGGCGTTACCGTCGGAAGTGTCGGAAGCGGCGGCAGCGCTTGAATCGGTGGCCGAGCATTTGATGCCGTTTGTTCCGGCGCAGTTTGCGGTCGCGATGCGCGATGAAGCCGCCGAGCGGAATTCGCGGACGACGATCCGGCCCGAAATTGACGGGCCGTACATCGTCCGAAATCTACGGAAGTTGACGAATTCGAAAGGCGAGACGCTTCGGGTGCGACCGATCGTTGCGCTATGCCGGTGCGGCGGGTCGAACATCAAGCCCTATTGTGATGGTACGCATGCGCGAATCGGATTTAGCGGTGCGAAGGATGCGAATCGAACGCCGGACCGGCTCGACACGTATGCCGGCGCCGGCATCTCGGTAATTGATAATCGCGGGACGTGTTGTCACTTTGGAAACTGCACAGATCACTTGTCGACCGTGTTTCATCATGAGACGGATCCGTTTGTGACGCCGGACGGGGACACCCCGGCGAACATCATCGATATCGTTCGGGCGTGTCCCTCGGGTGCGCTTGGGTACTCAGTGAACGGCGATACGTATCAGGGTGAACCGCGTGAAGCGGAGATCTACGTCGCCGAGAATGCGAGTTATTACGTGCGCGGCAACATTGAGCTCGAAGGCGAGCCGATGGATCGCGGGGCGAACCGCGAGCACTATGCGTTATGCCGCTGCGGGCACTCGAAGAATAAGCCATTCTGCGACGGCACGCATTGGTGGATTCAGTTTCGCGATGAAGACAATTAGATAGCGGCGACGGCGTCGCAGGATCGAGTGCCGAGGCCGGTGCGATTGCTCATCGTGAAGAGGATCGATGGGAGTGCTAGTTTCGTCGGACTTGCGGGCGCGTGCACGAAGTTCAAGTTGTTTGATTCTCCGGTTGTGCCTGTATTGACCGGGCAGGTTGGCGCGGTGATGACGCCGGTGGCGGCTTCGAGCCGCACCTCGACCGTCGAGCCGGCGTTGAAGTCGAGGATGTCCCCGCCGCCATTGCCGATGACGTTGAATTCAGAACCGGACCAATGGCCGCGCAGATGGGTGATGGCGTCACTCTGAATGTTATTTGCGCGGAAGACGGTGCTACCAAGCGAAAGGAAAATGCTGTCGCTGGTTGTCCCGGCGAATCCCGTCACCTCGAGCCTCGACAAGTTCTTAATCGATATGCTGCTTGTAAACTGGAGTGCAAGTGGGCTGTTTTGCACGCAACCGCCGTCAACAAACGTCCATCCCTTGTTCGGCGGACATCCGCTCAACCCACCGGCCACCGTGGGGACGAGCCAGTCTTGAATGAACAGAAAACCGCCGGCCGTACCGGGCGGATTTTCGAACACGAACTGTTCCCACGCTAAACAATTCTTGATCGTTCCGCACGAAGTGCTTGCGAAGAAATACGAGTTGAGTTGAAGCGTATAGCTGTTCACGCCGTTATCACCGCCGCCAGGAGGAAATATAGGATTCGGGACGCTCTTCACGCTCGTCACGCCGGTCACAACGGGGAACGAGCCGATCGACTCCGACATCGTGCGCGGTTTGACATCAGCGGTGAAGTCGGCACCATTGCCGACGTTTTGTCCGGAGGCGGCTTCAGCGCGAACCAATGCTGAATGCCGAAGGGGATAGAGGATGTTCGGCGGCCGTGAACATGCGACGGCGGTCCACGCGTATGACGGATAGGTTGCTTGATAACAACCGGTACCCGGAAGCGCTGTTTGTATGGCCGCTCTGCGCCATGCGAAGTACGGGTCGACCGGCGCGGCAGCGGTTTGAAGTTGCGACGCCGTCTGCGGCATCGATGACGAACCGCCGCACCCGGATAGCGCGACCGCAATAGAAGCAGACGCGACAATAGACGCGTTTCCGATCCGCGAAAATAGATTCATAACGCAAACCTCTAGAGGCAGCTGCGAAGCCCCGCTTTAGCGTACACGCAAACCGATTTTGGAAGCAGAGGCGAACGCACTATGCTAACGATACGGAATGACGTTCGTTTTGGCTGGCTGGCGTTAGGTGGTGCGGCATTTCTGGCCGCACGCGGCGGGCATGGTATGGTGCCGGCGCCCGCGGAGCAAGACCGACGAACAGCACTCGCAGATTCCGTGCCTAAGAATTGAGGCAGTCCTTCGACTGCGCTGCGCTCCGCTCAGGATGATACTAGGACGGCGGAGTGCCTTGTGCCTAGCCAGGAGGCTAGGTCGGTTTTGGTTGTGACGTAGGTGCCGGTTTTTAGTTCTTCGCGGAATTGGCCGAAGAGACCGAAGGCTTCGGCAAAGGCGTCGTGTTTGTGGATCGATTCGTAGTTGACTTGGCTTGCGAACATGAATGTGTCGTCGCTCAAGTCGGAATACATGTCGAGAGAGCGCGCGAGAATGCCGCGGACGACGTCTTCGACGAACTTCGGATTGTGATGCGCTTTGTTGACGATGAAGAATTCGTCGGGGCGTTTGAGGAGGTCGTACGTTTCGCTCGACATCGAGCTTTCTACGATTTCCACCAAGTCTTCCGCGCGGATCGCGTCTGCGTTCGCTTCGTCGACGCCTAGGAGAATTGCGCCGCGGCCGCGTTGATTGTGCGTTGCGACCGGCAATGCGTCGAGCGCGCGAGTCGCTTCTTCTTGCGTGAAGCCGGCTTCGAGCAGTTCGTGCAGCGAGTGTTCGCGGACCATCAGTTGCGCGCACGGGCACGCCGTCATGCCTTCGGCTTCGACGCCGACGACGCGGCGGGTTCCCGATTCATCCGCATGTGCAATGCTGATGAGCGTGTAGGTTTCCTCGCCGCGTTTACCGCTGACCGGCGTCCAGCGCTCGAGGCCGAAATCGGCGCGCAGGCGCACGTCGGCGCGAATTGCTCGTTGACTGCTGACGATCTGTCGCGCGACGGATTCGACGAGACGTTCGATCCGCGCGGGTCCCGACGTTTCGGAGAGTACGTCGAGGGTTGCCTCTTCGAGAATTTCCGAGAAGCGCGACATGTGTACGCCGGCTTTATCGGGCGCGAGATCGGCGACCATCGTGAATTCGCCGTTGAAGACGCGTGGACGGCCATCGATTTCCAGGTGCACGATGCGGCGGACGCTCGAGACGCCGACGCGATTGAGCGACAAGCGGACGTCGGGCGTCTCTTCTTGACGATTGGCATCGAAGTGCAAACTGCGCTCGCGTTTGCGTAAACCGCTGCGTCCGTTTTGTTTGGCAAGGTGCGCGTAGGCAGGCGCGATCTCGGCCAGCGGGACGACGTTGTATTGGCGCGCTGCGAGCTCGGGATGCACGGTGTCATCGAAGACGAGCAGATCGACGTCGATCGGGCGCGCTTCGAGGCGTGTGGTTGTCGTGCGGCCGAGTGCGACCTGGACATCGAGTAAGAAGCGTTCGAATGCGGCACGATCGAGGTCCGTCGCAACTTCGGCGGCGAGGTTCAAGAATGCCGGACCGCTTGCGCCTTGCGCCGGTTGCGACTCGTAGAAGGACGAGACGCGGTCGATCTGCGCACGCGTGCGAATACGCTGTAACGCCGCCAAAATGTTCGCTTGGCGGTCGCCGAGGTTGGATCCGATTCCGATGTAAGCTCGATGCATTCCTTATTTTTCTTTGAGTAGGGCCTCCACCGTCGCTCGCACGAGTTCGTCTTGCGAATCGCCGACGATGACCTTTCGCAATCGACCGTGACGATCGAAAAAGAGTTGCGTCGGCCAGGCGTCGATGCCATAGGCGTTCCAGAGTGCGAAGCTGTTGTCCACGGCGACCGGCCTTCCTTGGGCGCGAAGGTTCTCCGCGACATAGGCGCGTTGCTTCTCGGCAGGCGTTTCGGGCGAATGAATGCCGATGATTTCGAGACCCTGCGCGCGATCGTCGTTGTAAAGGCGACGTAAGGTCGGGACGATGTTGCGACAATTGAAGCAGTCGACCGTAAAGACGTCGAGAACGATCACCTTTCCCGCCACGTCGCTTTGGCGTGCCGGGGCGTCGAGCCAGTCGCCGGCATGGAGGACGGGGGCAAGGGTCGAGGTCGCCGGGACGGCGCCGCAGAGCAAGATAGCGGCGAACAGCGAAACAGCGAAGCGTTTCATGACATTTACGGTACGCTTCTCGGATTCCGACGGATGGCTCGAGTTTTCGCAGCCGCGCGACGTGCTGCGTGCGACAAGCGCAGATGAACTAAAGGCGCTCTTTGCATCCGCTCAGTCGGCACTTGCTGACGGGTTTTGGATCGCTGGTCTGATTCCGTACGAGCGCGCGGGTGCGGCGGTCGGCGTCTTCGAGGCGCCGCTGCGGCGGACATCGTTTGAGACGCGCGGGTTTGCATTGTCGCCGCTTCTCCATACCGTGTCGCGTGATGCGTATCGCGCGGCGATTGCGAAGACTCAGCGTTGGATTTACGACGGCGAGGTCTATCAGATCAATTATACCGTGCCGTTTGAGGTGACACTGGAGGGTGACGCGGTTTCGTGTTGGCTTGCAATAGCGCAGCAGACGCGGGCGCAGTATCAGGCGTATGTCGAGGACGGCGAGCGGCGGATTCTGTCGTGGTCGCCGGAGTTGTTCTTGGCGTTCGACGGTGCGCGCTTGCAGACGCGGCCGATGAAGGGCACATCGCCGCCGGATGACGTCGCGCTATTGCACGATGTGAAGAATCGGGCCGAGCATATTATGATCGTCGATCTGCTTCGGAATGACTTGCATCGGGTGTGCGATGACGTGCGCGTGCCGGCGTTGTGTACGATCGAGCGGTATCCGACGTTTGCGACGATGACCTCGACGATTGAAGGCGATATGCGCGATGGCGTCTCGTTGTATGACGTCTTCGATGCGACGTTTCCGTGCGGAAGCGTAACGGGCGCGCCGAAGCGGGCGGCGATGCGGATGATTGCGGAGCTCGAAGGGCGAGCGCGTGGAGCGTATTGCGGGGCCATCGGATATCTTTCGCCGCAGCGGCGTGGGTGGTGGAACGTCGCTATTCGTACAGCGCAGTTCGACGGGACCGTGGGAAGGTTCGATGCGGGGGGCGGAATTGTGAGTGATTCGGATGCGGATGATGAGTGGGGCGAGGTTGGAATTAAGACGGCGTTTTTGAGGGCGCTTCGACAAGCTCAGGCGGACACGTTTGAGTTGTGGGAGACGTTTTCCGCGGATGCCGACGAGCGTACCGTTCGGGCGCACTTAGAGCGGTTGGCGGCGTCTGCCCGCCGGCTCGACATTGCGTTTGATTTTGAGGAGTTGCGGCGGCGGGTTGATGAGGTGTTGAAGCCGGCGACGATTGTGCGGGTTCGTCTTTCGCTTGATGGTGCGATTACCGTGCGGTCGGAGCGGCATGAGTCGTTTGCGGCGGTTGTCGATGTGCGAACGAGCGATGCGCGAGTGCGTAGCGACGATCCCTGGTTGCGGATCAAGAGTTCCTGGCGCCCGGCGCACCGGATCGCCTGGGATGAGGCAGTGAAGCATGGGTGTTTCGATGCGTTGCTCCAAAATGAACGCGGTGAGGTGACTGAGGGCAGCCGCACGAACGTCTTCGCTCAATTCGGCGGTACGCTCGTGACGCCGCCGCTCGAGAACGGGCTGCTGCCCGGTATCCTGCGCGCGCAGATGCTCGCGGATAGGCGCACGGTGGAACGGGTACTCTACGAAAACGATCTCCGCGCTGCGGATGCTATTTATGTCGGGAACTCCGCGCGAGGACTGCTTCGCGCGCGACTGCAACACTAGAGGCATTGTGAACGGTCAATCGATCTATCCGCTCGTTATCGAGCCGAAAGAGACGCCCGCAATCTGGGGCGGCGACGCACTGGTCAAACAGTTCGGAAAACCGGGCGATCCGAATGAAAGAATCGGCGAGTCTTGGGAGTGCTGGGACGAGAACCACATCGCCAACGGCGAGTACGCGGGAAAAACGATCGCGCAACTTCGCGAGACTCTCGGCGCGAAATTGATGGGCAACCTCGATGCGCATCGTCTGTTTCCGATTCTTACGAAGATCATCGATGCGCGCGATTGGCTCTCGGTGCAAGTGCATCCTGACGATGCGTACGCCGAGCGCGTCGAGCATCAGCAGAACGGCAAGACGGAGTGCTGGTATGTGCTGCACGCCGAACCGGATGCGCAGCTCGTGCTCGGATGGACCGAAGATACGTCGCGTGAGGAATACCTTCGGCGCGTGAACGATGGTTCGCTCGGCGATATTTTGCGGCGCGTTCCGGTCAAAGCGGGCGAAGCGTTCTATCTCCCGGCGGGAAGTTTACATGCCATCGGCGGCGGGATCATCATCTTCGAAACACAACAGGCAAGTGACTTGACCTATCGCATCTTCGATTGGAACCGCACGGGACCCGATGGAAAGCCCCGTCAACTGCATGTCGATAAAGCGGCCGACGTGTTGAATTACGAGCGCGGCTCGCGTGGGGCCGTCGAACCGATCACCTACCGTCTCGATGACATGGAACGAACCGTGCTGATTGCCGATCGCCGCTTCACGGTCGAGCGGATCGTCGCGGGAACCAATCCGGCCTCGATTCCGACCGACGGGCGGCCCGTGATCATCATGGCGCTCGAACATCCGCTGGAAGTTTCCCTGGGGGATAACGCGGTGAAACTCGACCGTTATCAAACGACGCTGGTTCCTGCGGCGGCGGAATGGTGCACGGTCAGTGCGCCGGCGGAGAACGCGCCGTTCATGTTCGTGACGCCGCCGACGCATGCCGAAAACATTGCGGTGCGGCTGCTGGCTGCGGGTATCGATCAGGATCGTATCGATCGGTTCATGGTGCAGTTCGCTTCGTGATTCCCGGTCATAAATGGGACTCCGACGGCATGTTGACCGTGGGCGGTATGCGCGCGGACATTCTTGCAGATCGATTCGGTACGCCCGCGTTACTCCTCGATCTCGATGTATTCAATGCATCGCTAGCCGCGTTACTCGACGCGGCAGCGGCCCATGGAATCCGCGTTTCGTATGCCGCGAAGGCGCTGTTGCTCACCGCGCTCGCGAAGCGATTACGGACGCGAGATGTGGGACTCGATGTGGCGTCGCTTGGTGAGTTGGTAACGGCCGAGCGTGGCGGGATCGAGTCAGCGCGCATTACGCTGCATGGCGCCGGCAAGACGGATGACGAAATCGGCGCAGCGTTCGCGGGACGCGTAGGGAGGCTCGTCGTCGATTCGGTCGATGAGTTGCGCCGCGTTGCCGACATCTCGCAGGGTCGTGCGCTCGGCATCCTGTTGCGCATCAATACCGGCATTGAGGCGCACACGCACGAATTCATTCGCACCGCGGGAGACGATACGAAGTTCGGCCTCGCACCGCGCGACGAAGAAGCGGCGTTTTCGATTCTTCGCGAGTTCCCGCAGTTACGTTTGCGTGGCGCGCATGCGCATATCGGTTCGCAGATTTTCGATGCGGCACCGTATGTCGCGAATGCGCAAACGTTGATCGACCGACTGGAACGCTATCGTGAAGCGGGCTTCCCGGACGTCGACACGATGGTAATCGGCGGCGGGTTCGGCGTGCAGATGCATCCGGAGCGACCGAATACATTCATTGACGTTCCCTCGATTTTGTCAGCGGCTGCGGCAATCGTTCCGCGCGGCGTGACGTTGGAGATCGAACCGGGACGCGCAATTGTCGCGGCAGCGGGAACGTCGCTCTACCGCGTCATGGCGATCAAGCGGTATGCGAAGCGCACGTTCGTCATCGTGGACGGAAGCATGGCGGACAATCCGCGACCCGCGCTCTACGGCGCATATCACCACGTTGTAGCCGCCCGTGACTCCGGTGCGCGGTATCATCCGGTCACGATATGCGGACGCTCGTGCGAGAACGATGAGCTGGCCGACGCGCCCGTGCCGGAAGATCTGCGCGCGGGCGATCTGCTCGCATTTTGCGCGACCGGCGCCTACACGTACTCGATGGCGAGTAACTATAATCGCTTTTCTCGTCCGCCGGTCGTAGCGCTCGAAGACGGTGAGGCGACGTTGTGGGCCCGTCGCGAAACACTCGACGACGTGCTGCGTAACGATGTAACATAGTGGCAATAAGGGAGGGCACGTATGAAACGCGTTCTATTCACGCTCGCTGTTCTTTCACTGGTCGCACCCCTTCACGTAGTCGCGCAAAGCGCATCACCGGCGGCCTCGGTCATGGCGGCCGACACGAAACAAACGGTCTCCGGCGTGACCTTTACCGCTCCGAAAGACTGGAGCGAACAACGCGCCGATAAAATGACGATTTTGACGCCGCCTGAGAATAACGCGCGGCTGGTCATCGTCAACGTCGGCGCGGCGACCGACGCGAAAACCGCCATCGCGACTGCCTGGAAGCAACTCGACCCGTCCTTCGATCGTAAAATTCAAGCGTCCGAACCCGGACCGGCGATCAACGGCTGGAACGAACGCGTGGAAGTCTCGTACGTCACAAGTCCGGAAGAACATCGTCTGATTATGGCGGACGCCTACCGAAAGGACGCGAACTGGACGGTCATTCTGGCCGACGGTTCTCAATCTTCGTTTGAAAAACGCGCCGCCGCAGTCGGTGTCGTATTTGCAAGTATGCAACCGGCTGGATACGTTCGCGAAACGTTTGCCGGACGCACGGCAAACCGCCTTACGCCCCAGCGGGTGAGCGAACTGCTCAGCTTCGTGAAGACTGGCATGGCCGAATTGCACGTTCCCGGCGTCGGCCTTGCGCTTATCGATCACGGCAAGGTCGTGTATGAAGGCGGTCTCGGCGTCCGCACGATCGGCAGTTCGGAACCGGTCGATAAGAACACGCTCTTTATGATCGCGTCGAATACGAAGGGTATGACGACGTTGATGCTCGCGCGCGTCGTCGATCAAGGCAAATTGCGTTGGGACGAACCGGTCACGCAAGCGTATCCGTCGTTCCGTCTCGGCAGTCCGGCGACGACGGCAAAAGTTCGTATCGAAGATTTGGTGTGCGCGTGCACCGGTGTTCCGCGCAAAGACTATGACTGGATCTTAGGCACCACGGCGAGCACCGGTCCGGAAGATACGTTCACGCTGCTCGCCGATACTGAACCGACGAGCAAATACGGCGAACTGTTTCAGTACAGCAATACGATGGCCTCGGCTGCCGGCTATATTGCAGGGCACATGGAGTATCCGAATCTGCCGCTTGGCAACGCGTACGACATGGCGATGCAGCAGCTCATCTTCAATCCGCTCGGCATGACGCGTAGCACGTTCGATATGAAGAAAGCGCTTGCGTCGGATCACGCCAGTCCGCATGGGCAAGACATCGACGGGAACACGCACGTGCTCGATCAAACGATGAACGATATCGCGATTCCGTTTCGACCGGCAGGCGAAGCGTGGTCGACTTCGCACGACATGATTCAGTACGTCCAAAACGAGTTGACCGAGGGCGTGTTGCCCGACGGTAAGCGGCTCGTATCGCAGAAAAATCTGTTGCAGCGTCGCGTGCATACCGTCGCCGTCGGCCAGGATGAATGGTACGGCATGGGACTGATGGACGACCGGCGCTACGGCATCAGCGTTATCCATCACGGCGGCGATTTATTCGGGTATCACAGCGATTGGATGGCGATTCCGTCGGCGAACGTGGGCGCAGTTATTCTGACGAATGCCGATGGTGGCGCCGAGCTTCGTGGGCCGTTCATGCGGCGATTGCTCGAAGTGCTCTACGACGGCAAACCACAAGCCGCTATGGAAGTAGCGACGGAGGCGAAGAATGACGTGACCGACACGCAGGCGTTACGGAAGCTGTTGACGGTGCCGCCGTCGGAGACCGTCTCTACGAAATTGGCATCGGCGTATAGCAATCCGTCGCTCGGGCATCTTACCGTGCAACGGAACGGGCCAAATGTCGTCTTCCAATTCGGGATGTGGAGTACGCCGGTGGCGACGCGGAAAAACCCCGATGGCACCGTTTCGTTTATGAGCATCGGACCTGGAATTATTGGGCTCCAGTTTGCTCCTTCGACAAAAGATGGAAAACGGACGCTCATTACGCGCGATGGACAACACGAATATACGTACGTGGAGAGTCCGTAGACGATCTGACACTAGGGTGTTAGGTAGTAGTCGAACCAGGATGCTAAGAGGTGTAAGCGTTCGACTCGGTGGATTGGGGCGCCGGTGCGGTTGAGGTCATGGTTTTCGTTGGGGACTTCGACGAAGCGCGCCGTGCGCCCGAGTTGCTTTAATGCGGAAAATTCATCGAGCGTTTGATCGATCGGCGTCTCCGTGTCTTCGGTTGAATGCAGCAGCATTACCGGCGTATGGATGTGGGTGACGTAGGTTAGGGGTGAATCCGTAAAATTTTTGCTCGACGGATCCCACGGTTTGCCCCAAGCGTACTGTCCGCCGAGTCCATTGGAACTTGCGAAGAATGCGTCGAGCGATTCCGTCGCGATGTCACTCGCGGGACGCTCGGCGACTGCTGCTTTGAAGCGATCGGTATGTGAAATGATCCAAAGCGTCGCGTAGCCGCCGTAGCTGCCGCCGATCACACCGAAGCGCGACGGATCGACGGTTGGACGTTTTGTGACTTCATCCATGACGCGTGTGATGTCGTCGAACATCGGTGCGCCCCAGTTGCCTTCGAGCGCTGCTTCGAACGCATGACCGTAGCCGATGCTTCCTTCAGGATTAACGAAGACGACGTTGTATCCGCGCCCCGTCCAGTACTGCAATTCGTGGAAGAACGTTGCGCCGAATTCGGCCTGCGGGCCGCCGTGAATGTCGAGGAGCGTCGGCCGTTTGCCTTTGGCTTGCGGACCGATCGCGGGCATGAACCACGCGTCGACGCCGAATCCGCCGGCATCGTGAATCGTGAAACGTTGCGGCTGCGACAGCGTCACCGTGTCGAGATACGGTTGATTGAGTGCGGTGAGCGCGCGTTCCGTTCCGCTGTGGAAGTCGCGAACGTACACTTCTGCCGGGTGAGTGTAATCGGCTTTGGTATAAGCGACGTACCGTCCGTTGGCGCTCATCGTGCAATCGGCGACTTCGCTGTTTGCGTTGGTGAGCGTCTTGAGGTTCCCGTTCGATGCGTCGATCGCCACGAGTTGCGTACTGCCGGGCGTGGAGATGACGGTGACGATCGTGCGATCGCCCGGGGCGAAAAGCGGGCCGCAGATCATGCCGGGCATCTTGAGATCGGCGAGCACCCAATCTCCCCACTGATACGCGTTCTTCTTCACCACAGTCGCACGATCGCCGCCGCCGGGATCGCTGGAAACAAGCGCCGGATATTCCGCGCTGTTGTCGACGTTGCCGCTGAAGAAAAAGACGCGGTTGCCGCGGTGTGCGTAGGCGGGTTGGGTGTTCGACACATCGGTGGAATGTAGGAGCGTCATCTGGCCGCCGTTTGACGGGATGGTGTAAATGTCGCTTTCGTTTGCACGAGCCGTTTCGCGCCGCAACGATGCAAAGGCGATCGTTGAATCATCGGGCGACCACGCGTATTGCGTCTCGGACCAGCGATGACCGGACGTCAATGCGTGCGGCGACGTGCCGTCCGCGTTCATCACCCAGAGATGCGCGTGCTTGTTATAGATGTATCCTTCGCCGTTTGCTTCGTAGCGTTCGGTATCGATGACGCGGATGTCACTGCTTCGTTGCGACGGCTTCGGCGTGAAACCGGCGTCGCGGAAATCGATCTGCGCCGGCGGCTGCGCGTCGATGGTAATCGCCATGAATGCGATGCGCTTGCCGTCGTGCGACCAGAGCGGCGATGATGCGCCGCCGGAGAGGCGTGTGAGTTGCGTTACTGTGCTCGTGCGGACGTTGTATGTGAAGATTTGCGGTGCCGCGCCGGCGCTGCGCACGAAGGCGATGCGCGAGGCGTCCGGGGACCATGCCGGCGATGATGACATTCCGTCGGAGGTGATTTCACGCGGAGTGCCGCCGCTGACGCCGGCAAGCCAGACGTTGGTGTCGTAGCGATCGTCGGGGCCGTTCATACGGGAGACGACGAACGCCACGTCGTTGCCGTCGGGTGAAATGACCGGTGCGGAGATGAGCGATAGCCGGAATAAATCTTCGGCGCGTACGGGACGTTTCGTCGCAGCGGATGCCTGCACGGCGCCGAGTGCAACGATCAAGAGAGCGGCACAAATATTACGTCGCAGCATATGCGGCGATTCTCGGTGTGATGAGAATTTCCGCGCGCGGCGTTCGGTTTAGTCCACGATGTGCTGCGTGAGAAGCTCGAGGGCTTGATCCATTGCGGCGATGCGGACATCTTCTGGAGGAATGCCGTAGGCGACCGCGCGGTCGCGTATGATGCCGTGCGTGACGTTGACCGAACCGTTTGCTTGCCAGACGGCCAGTTTCAACGGCAATTCGACGGCGAATTCGGGGTAGGCTTCCATCAGCGGTGTGCCGCCTTTTGGGTCGCCGAAGATGATGAGCGTCGTCGGGCGCAGATGTTGTCCGACAGTTTGGGCGGCGGCGGTTTGGTCGATCGTTGCGAAGATGGTGTTGCCGGCGGTAGTGATCGCGGTCTTCAGGCGATCTATCGTTTCGCCGAACGAGTAGCGGCTAAGTTTCGTCATTGAGGGTCCTTCGACTGCGCGCCTGCGGCGCTCCGCTCGGGATGATACATCTGAGAGGGCGTGAGCGGCGTAGAATACGTGTATGAGCACCGTGAAAACGAGCAAGAGCACTCAAACGGCGACCTTCGCAGCCGGTTGCTTCTGGAGCGTCGAAGCCGCGTTCGCACGGCTCCCCGGCGTCGTTGACGCCGTTTCCGGCTATACCGGCGGGCGCACGGAGAATCCGACGTACCAGCAAGTCTGTAGCGATACGACCGGACATGCTGAAGCCGTGCGCGTCACGTTCGATCCGTCGAAGGTGAGCTATCAGCAGTTACTCGACGTGTTCTGGAAGATTCACGATCCGTCGCTCATAGATCGTCAAGGTCCCGACATCGGTTCGCAATATCGCTCGGCGATTTTTACGCATTCAGCCGAACAAGACGCGCTGGCGAAAGCGTCGCGGGATGCACAGCAAAAAGCCCTTGGGCGTCCGATCGCAACACAGATTGAATTCGCCCCGACCTTCTATCCGGCGGAAGAGCATCATCAGCGCTACTTCGCGCGGCACGGCGTTTCATGCGAGATTTCGGTCTGATGCGCCGAGCGCAATTCGTCGCGGCGATCGCCGCCGCCGTTGTCACTACCGCGACGGTGCGCGCGAACGCGACGTACGCCGTGACGCATAGCGATGCCGAATGGCATAAGCTTTTGGGAGCGGATCGCTACTTTATCTTGCGCGAGAATGGGACGGAGGCAGCGTTCTCGAGCCCGCTCATCAAGGAGTCGCGCGCAGGGATCTATCGCTGCGCCGGATGCGATCAAGCGGTCTTCAGCTCAAAGACGAAATACGATAGTGGCGACGGGTGGCCGTCGTTTTGGAACGTGCTTCCGAATACGACGCTGACGCGTGCGGACTATGAGTTGGTGGATCCGCGAACGGAAGTGCATTGCAAGCGTTGCGGCGGCCATCTTGGGCATATATTTGATGACGGTCCCGCACCGACACACCTGCGTTACTGCATCGACGGCCTCGCGCTCAAGTTCGTTCCCCAACAAACGTAGGCACGTTCGGTCAATCCGGGTACAAGCGTGGCATGGTCGCCTTGCCGCGTTTCATTCAAATCGAACCAGTCGGCGAATGTAACTTTCGTTGCCAGATGTGCCCGATCCAATTCCGTCGCGACGGTCGTCCGTACGGGCCACCGGCGTTTATGGAATTCGATCTCTACATGCGGATCATCGATCAATTTCCCGACCTGCGCGAGCTGCAGCTGCAAGGCCTCGGAGAACCGCTGATGCATCCCCGCTTTTTCGATATGGTGCGCTACGCGACGGCGCGACAGATCGACGTCTCGGTGAATACCAATCTCTCGTTCATTACGCCAAAGATTGCGGCGGCGTGTATCGAGAGCGGTCTGACACGGCTGCACGCATCGCTCGACGGCGCGACGAAAGATACGTACGAACGAATTCGCGTGCGCGGCAACTATGAAAAGTCCATTCGGAATCTGCGGCGCGTGTTGGCGGAGCGAAACTCGCGAAAATCGCGTACTCCCTACGTGCAGATTGTCGCCGTGGCGATGCGAGAGAATCTCGGCGAACTTGCGCAACTCGTTGCGCAGGCGGCGCAGTGGGGCGTCGACGCCGTGAGCGTGCAGCATCTCTGTCACGATTTCGGTGAAGCGTCGTTACCCGCACATTACCGTCCCATGCGGGAGTTCGTTGACGAGCAGACGCTTTTGCACGAAGATCCCCAACGCGTGGAACGTGCGTTTTCCGCGGCACGAGGCGTTGCGGAATCGCATGGGATGAAGCTGCGCTTGCCGCGGCTCGACGAACGGCCACCGCGAGATCCGCTGGGATGCGGGTGGCCGAGCACAGGGGCCTATTTCAGCTATCGCGGCGATATCATGCCGTGCTGTATGATATCTACACCGGACCGCCTCAACTTTGGGAACGTCCGCGACGAGCCGTTCACACGCACGTGGAACGGCCCTCGCTATCAGCGCTTTCGCGCACAACTCGCATCTGGCCAGCCGCCGGAAATCTGTCAATCATGCGCGATCTACACGGGAACGTTCTAACCCTCCACCTCACTGTTCTCGGCGATAGCCTGGGACACGGAACCGGAGCATCGACGCCGTCCAACGGCTTCACGCAAATTCTCTACCGGGCGCTCTCGCGCGACGCCGCCGAGCATTCGTTTACGAATTTGAGCGTGCCCGGTGCGACGATGAGCGAAGTGACCACGTTTCAAGTGCCGCACATTCCCGCGGAAGCCGATACGCTGCTGCTCGTGGTCGGCGCAAACGACGTCGTCAATTACACCGAACCCGAGGTCTTCAGCGAGCACTACGGTCGCCTCTTGGGACGGATTCGCGCTACCGCGCCCCTCGCGCATCTCTTCGTCACCGGACTTCCGAACATGGGGCTTACGCCGCAGATCCCCGACGAAGCGAAGCCGTTCATTACGGCGACGTGCGAGCAGCTCAGTGCGATGATGCGCGAGCAGGCGGAGGCGCATCAAGCCGTCTTCATCGATCTCTTTCGGATCACGAATCTTGCAGACGGTCACGCCGCGCGTTATCTCTCCGAGGACGAGTTCCATCCGTCCGATCGTGGCTACGCGTTGATTGCGCGCGGCGCGTTGCCGGTGATGCACGAAGTTTTGTACCGCACTGCGGGCTGACGCTAGCTCTTCTTTCGTAACGCCTCAACGTGCTCGACCTTCGATTCGAGCGTTTGCGGCGCGTCGATGCGATCGTCGATTTTGAGCAGGCTGCCGACGCGCGCGGCGCCGCGTTCGTGGCAACGCTTGTGAATGAGCGCAAGCGCGTTGCAGATCGTCTCCACATCGCCTTCCATATTCGTCGCCATCGGCGTGAGCTGATAGCGAATCCCCATTTCGTCGAGCACGTCGAGTGCGATTGCAACGTACTCGCGTATCCCGTGCCCGGATTCTGCGCTGATGCTCAGACTTGCAGTAGCCATGCGCCGCCAGTTCGTTTACAACGGCGGCGGCAACTGCTTCGCGGGCAGCCGCAGCGCAATCTCGGAGACACGAAAATGCCACCGGACATTCGTCCGGTAGCAATTGTTCGGCAGTGTGGAGTGATGGTTAGAATACGTCGACGATTGCATCCCAGCCGTGTTGGATTCCCATCGGGAGCAGATATCCGTTTTGCGTGCTGTCGCATATGAGTGGGACAGTATCGTTTCCGGGGTCTACGAATCGAAAGACTAACATCGCTTTCTCCACCGTGGACGCCCACGGACGATAGACCTTTTTCCCATAGATTTAGCTCAAGCACCGCTGTGAGGCGCACGTTTAGATAAGCATCGCCTCGACAAGCGCTTGGTTTTAAGCGAAGCGCGAGCGCATTTCTTTAAGTGCGGCGTCGACCGAAAACGGGATCGGAACTGCGCCGTCGCCTCGCGCCTGCACGTTTCCGGCGTACTCAGGCGCCCCGCTCGCATCGACCACGAAGCGCGGGCGTCCCAGCTCCTTCGCAAAACGCATGGTTTGCATTGCACCGCCGTCGGCTTCACTTGCAACCAGTACGGTTGCTCGCGCATGCGCGGCCTGCAAGCGGTCGCGATGCACGAGCGACGATTTCGAGACCGGTTCGTCGGGAAGCCGTTCGCTTGCAACGGCACCGCCGCGCGTGACGATCTCATCCTCGAGCGCCTGATGCTGCGGCGGATACGTTATGCCGAGTCCCGTTCCGACGTAGGCCATCGTTGGAAGTCCGGCTTCCATTGCACCTAAATGCGCTGCGGCATCGATGCCCAATGCCAAACCGCTGATGACCGGAGCACCACACTTTGCCGCGAATTCGCGCGCAAACGCGGTGGCCGCCGGCGTCGGCGTACGGCTTCCGACGATCGCGATGCCGGCGTCCGGCAGTGTCCCGCGCACGAACAAAAATGCGGGTGGATCGTCGAGATCGAGCAGTCCGGCCGGATACGACGCGTCTGCGATCGTCACCACCGCTGCATGTAGACGGCGAAGGCGTTGTGTAGCCTCGCGAGCTTGATGGCGCGCATGCGAGACTTTGCGTGAAGAATCGCCGGCGATCCATTCTTTGAGATCGCGGTCCTGTGCTCGCACGAGCGCTCTCAGGCGCCGGGTCGGCACGTGCAAATAGACCGCGGCGAGGAGTAGCAATTCATCTTGCGTGACCACGTTCTTCATTGTACGCGATATGCGTGTGTCGTTGAGAAGCAAGGCCGAGACCGGTCACGATTTGATGTGGCAGAGCCCGGCCTGCAGCAGCGAGCTGGTCCAAGTCGTCGTCGGGCCCGAGAAGTTGAACTTCATCCGCAGATGCGGCGCCGCGCACGATCGAGTACTGCATTCCTACGGACAGAATCGTGCGATACGGCTGCGTGACATGCGGAAAACCGTCGCTATAGCCGCAACGCAGGACGCTTATCTGAGATCCCGCTGGAAGCGTGGTTGGACCGTACCCTGCGGCTAAGGCACCCCGCGAGTCGATGCGCTCGAGGACCAGCGCGCGGACGTCGATCGCGCACTTCAGCCGTCCGGGCATCCCGGCTCCGAAGAGTCCCACGCCGACGCGTATGCTGTTGCCGAAGACTGGGCCTCGAGCCGCTGGAAAGGTGCTCTCCACATCCTCTCCCACAACGTCAACGCCGTGCTCTTGAAACACCGCGACGAACCGGGCGAATTGTTCGCGGTCCTCCGCTTCCGTCGCGGGATTGCTCAGATGCGTCCACAGTTCGACGTGCATACCCGCGCCGGAGAGCAGCATCGCGTACTCTTTTGCATCGCGCATATCGATTGCCGACCATCCGGCGGCAAAGCGCAAGCCGACACGAACCGTGACTTCGGATGCGTTCGATCGTGCTGCAAGTGTTGCTAACGAATCGAGGCGCGCGATGTTAACGATGCCGCGGAGATCGGCGGCACGACACGCATCGGCGGGATCGCCGTCGTACAGAGTCGCCGCCGGTGCTTCTGTTAGAGCACGTAGCCGTTCCAGTTCGTTGACGTCGGAAACAACGAATCCGTCCGCGACGCCATCGAGCTCACGAACGAGTTGTTCGAGCCCGAAGCCATAGCCGTTCGCCTTCACGACCGCCCTTATATCGACGCGCATCTGTTGCTTCCACGTTCGAACGTTGTCGCGAAGCGCTGCTCCACTAAGGGTGATAGCCGGCACGTTCATGGCCACGAATACTTTCCGAGTGCGTCCCATTGATACGGTTCGGTTCCGTCCCAGGCGAAGAAACACTCGCCGAGCGCGCCGATGCGTTTGCTGACATCGAGTGACGTGGTAATCTCTTGTGCCGGCGGTGCGCCGTTGTGGCCGACCGCGCTCGTTTGCCCGCCCATGCTAATCGGAATCGTTCGCCCGGCGTAGCGCGTCAGTGTATCGTAGGACGCCTGTAGAATTTGTTCGACGTCTTGCGGTGTCGTCGGAGAACGGCGCATCATGCGCCAGTACGTCATCGGCTGAAGCGCGCTGCTGAACCGCGCGATCTGCGCATACGGATACCGCGTTTCATCGAGGTGCTCGAGGTATGCGTCCTCGATGGTCGGCATGATGAGATACGCCGGTCCCATCGCATTGCGAACGAATTCGACGTAGTGCCACAACGCGTCGAGACCTTGCGGTGCATCGCCCATGAAATCGTCACCGCGCTCGACGTCGAGCGCGATGCCGTCGAGCGGCGTTCCTTTCGCGGTGCGATAGTAAGCGCCGCGCACCGCCGCCTGTACATCTTCAAAACTTTCGTCGCGAGGAACGGCCCACGCGATCGTTTTGATGCCGTGCGCTGCAAGGCCGTCGACGATCGCATCGACGATGGGCTTCGCTTCCGGCGTTATCTCCCAATACGCGCCATACGACGTGCGCAACTCGACATAGTGCAGCCGGGCGCGAACGGCTTGATCGACGATCGCTTGCGGATCGAGGTGCTTGAAATAGATCGAGTCGAGCGGATTGGACGTGAAGAAGAGCCACATGCCTTTGCCGCGCACGTTATCGAGCGCTGTCGCGGGCGGCGCTGCCGGCGTGGTGACCGTAAGACGTGCCGGCTCGTGTCCCGTACGCTCGACGATGTACCGATACATGCGTCTGGGCTCGGCGGCCGTGTCACGATAGGTCGAACTCGGACCTGCGACGAGTGCGAGAAGGCGCCGCGTGCCGCCGCTGTCATCGCGCAAGATCCGTACCTCGCCGTTTTCGCGCGGAAACCAACCGATCTGCACGAGATGCGGGCCGAGCGCCTCGGCGACGACGCGCGGCGCGCGCCATGAACGCGTGTCCGTACGTACGGTCACGCTTGCAAGACGCGGCTCGTTCGCGATGACCGTCATCGCGAGCGGACCGTCGGCGTTCGTGGAAAGAATTGCGGAGGGCTGCCCGTACGCGAGACGCGTCTGCCATTGAACGTAGCCGTCGCGAGAGTTATAGGCGAAGTCGCTGTTTGCGATGACGCGCGTCGGTTTATTCTGCGCGTCGAAAAACTTCGTGATGACGAGCCAGCGCGCGTTTCCGTCGGGGTCGAAGCCAAGCGCGCGCGCATCGACCGCCATGCGTACCGCGGGACGACCAAAATAGACCGGGACGTTCGGCGTCGGCGCGGGCGATGGTAGCGGGGTCATCTGCGCGATGACGCCTGCAAGGACAAAAAGGAGCTCGTTCATGCGCTGCGTCTATTCGTTAGCAGGCGACGTAACTCTGTGGAGGAAGGTGCGTTTCGTGAACTTCGCACGACGTATCGTCATGCTCGCAGCTTGTCTTGCACTGATGGCAGCAACGCCCCGGCCTGTTCCGGGCGGCGTGCCGTGGCCACCAACACAGGTTGCGACTCTAACGCACACGATCGATGGACTCCTCAACGACCGCGCGTTGCGCGGCGCGCAGGTTGGATTGATTGCGGCGGATACGACGCGCGGCACCCTGCTCTACTCGCACAATGCCGACCAAGACTTCATGCCGGCGTCGAACTTCAAGCTGCTCGTCGGCTCCGCTGCGCTCCACATCCTCGGCCCGAATTTCTCTTACGTAACGAGCGTGCTTGCCGATCGCGCGGTCGCCGGCGGCGTCCTAAGCGGAAACGTGTACCTGCGCGGCGGAGGCGACGCACTGCTCAGCGCCGCCGATCTGGATGCGGCGGCCGCGTCGCTTGCGGCTGCCGGGGTGAAGCGCATCGACGGCGATCTCGTGGCGGACGCGACGCATGATGACGCGCAGCGCTACGGAGACGGATGGTCGTGGGACGATCTTCCTTATTACTATGCACCGGTGGTGACGGCACTCGAGCTTGAGGACGGCGTCGTGCACATCAGCATGGTACCGGGTGCCTCGGTGGGTGCGCCCGTGACGTTGCGCGTGAATCCGCAGAGCGACGCGTTCACAATCGAGAACCAGTTACAGACGGGTCCGGCGGGCTCGGAGGACACCTCCGAGATCGGCCGGTCGTGGGATGCTCCCACGCAAATACAACTGACGGGCAGCTATCCGTTGGGCGCGAAACCGTCCGGGGATATTGCTCCGAGCGTTCCCGATCCCGAATCGTATGCGAGTAGCGTGTTTGCGAGCGCGCTTGCGTCGCACGGCATCACACTGACGGGAAAGATTCGCAACGGGAAAACGCCGTCGGACTCTTCGGTGCTTTGGTCGCACAACTCGCTTCCGCTGTCGCAACTCATGCAAAAATTCTGGTACCCGAGCGACAATCTCATGGGTGAGCTGCTCCTCAAAGAGCTCGGCGTCGCGCAGCGCGGCGAGCCCGGCACAGACGATAACGGCCGCATTGCCGAGCAAGGATATCTGCGCTCCATCCACGTCGATCCCGCGACGGTTGCGATCAGCGACGGTTCAGGCCTTTCGAATTACGATCGTATTACGCCGCGCGATCTCTTTACGATTTTGCAGAGCGATTGGGACGGACCATATCGCGACATCGTATCCGACGCGCTTCCGCTCTCGGGCGTGCGCGGAACGCTGCAACATCAATTTCTCGGAACACCGGCGCAAGGAAACGTTTTTGCGAAAACCGGAAGCATTAGCCATGTGCGCACGATTTCGGGATTCATTCAAACGAAGACGCATGGCGTTGTGACGTTCTCGTTTCTCGTCAATCAGTGGATGGGCGCCGGCGAACCCGGCGGCGCCGCTGCGCTTGCGCGCGTGCGTGGTGCGGTGCTTTCCGCAATTGCGAGTCAATAATGCTCGGAAGACAATTCGAACGCGAAATCCGGGAACAGCCCGACGTATGGTGCGCGATTGCGCAGTCGGATCGAGCGCAGACACTCGCGCGCGCAATTCAGGGACGCGAAGTTGTCCTCATCGGCAGCGGGAGTTCGCTCTTCATGGCGCGGCTCGGCGCCCTTGCGCTTCGCCGGCGCGGTATTCGCGCGCAGGCGCTCGCAACCACCGAAGCGCCGCTCGATAACCGAGCGTACCGTGAAGCCGTCGTTATTGCGTGCTCGCAGAGCGGGGCATCAGACGATCTGCTGCGCGCGCTCGATATTCTGCAGCCGCGCGAGCTCATCGCTTTGACGAACACGCCCGAGTCGCCGCTCGGCGACCGAGCGAAGGTAACGATCGACGTCGGGGGCGGCCCCGAGATCGCGGTGCCGGCGAGCAAAAGCGTCACGGCGACGGCAGCGATTCTGCTGTGGGCCGCTGGATTGATGTCCGACTCGCATGCACGCAACGCCAATACCTTGACCGAGACCGCGGAAGACGTACGCGCCTGGCTCAACGGAGCGGGCGTCGAGGAGATCTCGACGGCAGCACAGCGCCTCGCTCGCCGGCGCAGCGTCATCATCGTAGGCGCCGGGTACGGCGTTCCGATCGCCGACGAATGCGCGCTCAAGCTCAAAGAGGCAAGCTACATACACGCCGAGGGCTTCTCGGCGGGGGAGTTCCGCCACGGCAGCGTCGCCATGCTCGATGCAGGGTGCGCGATCCTCGGAATCATCGACGACGACGCACGGGAGATCGTGAATCGCCCTCTCCTCGAGGCGGGTCAGGCGGAAAGCCTCCGGTACGTCATGGGTGGACGGATCGGTGACATTCCATTGCTCGGACCGGTCGTGAACGTTGCCTTTAACACGCTGGCGTGGCTCGTTTGCGCGCAGATGCTGGCACTCCACGTCGGGCGGGCGCGCTACGTAGAGAGCGACGCGCCTCGAGGACTAACCAAGACCGTCCACGATTGACCTCCCCGGCAGGGAAATTCATTTTAAGATTGGATTAAATTCGAAGCGAACGCGCGTGGGACCACGCCGGTCGCTTTTCTTTGTCTTGGCGTCCTCTCGGGAGCCGCGGAGACCGCGCCCGAGAGACCCTTTCGGAGGGATTTCGATGCTTCAACTCTCGAGGCGATGGCAATCTGTCTTCATTGTCGCCACCCTCGCGCTCGGATTCTTCACGCTTCCAATCGGCGCTTGTGCGCAGGCACTCACGACGGGAACCATTAGCGGCGTCGTGACCGATGCGCAAACAAAAGCACCGCTGGCCGGCGTCAAGGTCACCGCAAGTTCACCGAGCGGCATTGCCAGTACGGTGACCGATAGCCGTGGTTTTTACACGCTGCAACAATTGAGCGTGGACACCTATACCGTCTCATTCGAATTCACAGGCTATGAGCCGGTGAGCGTTGACGGCGTTAACGCGCCGCAAGCCGTCGTCGAACGTCTGAACCAGTCGATGTCGAAAGAGCTGCATGTTATTGCGAACGTGAGCGCCCGCTCTTCAACCAGTCTCGTGCAGCCAAACCAAACCACTGACCAATACACGGTCAGCGGTCAGCAGCTTGCGGCCGTTTCGGGCGGAAACGATCTGCAGAAGACACTCTATCAATATATCGATACAGTCCCCGGCATCACCGTCGGCGGCTTTAGCACGCAGCCGCGTATTCACGGCGGGTCCGTTACCGACGAACAATATGAGTTCGACGGTATTCCGATCCGCGATCGTATGACCGGGTTCTTCACGACGAACCTGTCGAACATCGGCGTGGCGAACGTCGAAGTTTCCACCGCCGGCCTCAGCTCGGAAACGTCCGACGCGGGTCTCGGCACGATCAATACGGTGATCAAAAGCGGTACGTACCCGGGATTCGGAACGGTCGCTTACGGCGCCGACGTCACCGATAGACTTCTGCAATTCACATTTGAATACGGCGGAGCGACGCCGGATCGTCGCTGGTCATGGTACGTCGGTGCACAAAAAACCGGGTCGCAAAATGAATTTGCGAACGGCGTATCCTATCCGGCGCTCGTCGTTGAAGGGTTCAATGGCCCAGGCCCGGTGTACACCACCGACATCATCGGAAACTTCCACTACCGTCCCGATAAAAAGGACGACTTGCAACTCTTAATCCAGAACGGCCTGGGCGATTTCATCTTCGGTTACGGATTCCAGCAAAATCAGCCCGGTCAGCCGCTGCCGTTGACGGCTGTGCCGTGCCCGGGCTACACGGTCGACTCGACCACGCCGACCGGAGCCTCGGGAGGAACGGCACCGAACGGGCAAACCTGTCCCGCCGGGCTCTACTTCGGTACGGCGAGTGGTGCAACGCTCGGCATGGGCGGAAACATCTGGCACCACTACTCGGGCATCGGCAAGATTCAATGGAACCACATCATCAACGACCACTCGTCGTTTGCATTGCGTCTTGCGGAAAACTTCAACGAGTACATCTTCGATCAGCCGATCGTCGATGCGAATTATCCTGCGATCGAAAACAGTCCCGACTTCCATCCCGGCAGTTGTCCCGCGTATCCGTATGCGCCGAAGACACCGATCCAAGTGGACCCGAACGGTCAACTGTGTGTGATGCAAGATCTCTTCTTCGAAACCGGATATTTGGGAGATCGCCGCTCCGAGATGTGGCTCGGGTCGCTCGATTACACGAACCAAATCAGCGACAACGCCACAATTCGCGCAGGTATCAGCCAAGAGTACGATCAGAATCTCGATAATTCGTACTACACGTTCTACATGAATCCCGACGGCTCGTGGCCGGGAGTCAACTCACTCTCGACCTATCCCGACCATATTCCGGCGTTTTATGTGAACGGCTCGCTGCACGAAGGCAAGTGGCTTCTCGAACCGGGCGTGCGTTGGCAGCGCATGTACTACGACTATCCGGCTAGCACGATCGGCGGGGTCAGTTATCCGGCAGGTCCGTATTCGGTCGGGGTTTGGAATCCGACCTTGGCGGCGACCTACACTGTTAACCCGCACAACGTCATTCGCGGATCGTGGACCGATTCGACCTCCTTCGTCGGAACAGCGTACGTTTGGCGCGAAGGGTCTGCTACGTATAATCCGGGCGGATTGTTCAGCGCGAATCCCACGCTCATCCACAGTGCGGATATCCAATGGGAGCATGAGTTCGATCCCGACACATCGCTGCGGTTCGGACCCTGGTGGAACAAGGCGTCGAATGTGTTCTACACCTTCCGTCCTGTGCTCTCAGTAAACCCCACGACGGGTGCGGTGACGTACGGTCCGACGCAAGCCGCAAACGGAGGATTCCGTCAAGCGTTCGGTGCTGAGCTCGCGTTGAGTCACCTCGATCGTCACCGGACCGGCGTTTCGTACTGGCTCTCCGGTACGTACGATAGTTTCTGGACGAACATTACGTCGGCGCTGACCGGTTCGTACGGTGGTTCCGGACTTCCGTCGTTCCTTCCGGTAGTTCGTAGCTCGTACGATCCATTGATCAGTGCGTCGTTCAGCGCAGACGTTCACGCGGATCGCTGGCATTTGTTCCCGGTGGCCTACTATCAAGGGCCGTCACCGTATCAGACCGGCGAATGCGCGGGCACGACCGGCTGGTTCAACCTCGTCGGTTATCCGAACTACTCCACGTGTTCGAGCACAAGCAGCTTCCTGAAGAAGCCGGTTGGGCTGTTGCCGGAGTTGTGGTCGACGGGGTACTGGTGGTCGAACGTCACACTCGCCTACGACCTTGGAAAGACGAGAAACCTTCGTCTCGGTCTGCAAGTGACAAACATCACGAACAACCAAAACCCGAGCAATCCCGCGGTACCGTGCTTCTCGAACGTTCAGAAGAACACGCCGCAAATTGGGGCCGGTTGTTCTCCAATGTATCCCGTGACCGGCCAGCAACTGCTTCCGTCGACCGGATATATCTACCAAAACACCTCGCAAACGCCGCGTGCGGTCGAGTTGTTCATCGAACAGAAGTTCTGACGCGAATCGCTCGCACGGAACGAAACGGGCGCCCGGAATTGGGCGCCCGTTTTTCTCACTGGTCGACTGCGTTTCGCATTCTTTCGCGCAGTTCTTCGCCGACGTCGATCGCTTCGCGCGGCTCGAGCGGCTGCGGTGACGATCGCAAACGTGCGATATCCCATCGTTCGTTTTCCGCCGTTCCGAAATAGCCGTCATGCAAGGCGGCTTCGGCGTGTGACATGATGTGGTCGGCATCGATCGGCACGTTGTAAAACGCCGCTAAACGCGCGCCGACGAGGCAGAGCGCGTCGATCAGTGGTTCGGTGAGTGGATACTTGCCGAAATCTTGCGGCGTTGCAGCTTGCATCGCCATGATCGAAATTCCGAGCGCGTGCGAATTGCGGTTGCGGGTGTGCGCCGCGTACGGGAGTTCCGGTGCCTCGTAGCAGTTGCGCATGTTCTCGCGGACATCGTGAGTATTGACAACGACGATGCCCGTTCCAGGTTTGATCGCGACGCAGAAGTGATACGCCGGGAAGACCTTTTCGTAATCGTACGCCGACCAATGCGTGTAGATCCGCTCGATTCGCCCAGGTACCTCGGGACGCCACACGGCGAGCGGCCAGTGAGGGTAGGACTGGATGCGGGTGTCGACATCGTTCAGATCTGCCATTGCCATGCGTTCCATTCATCGGCGATGAACGCCGCCGGTTCGTAGTGCTTCACGTCGGTGTTGAATGCATAATAGTTTTCGTGCCAAAAGGCGAAGACCGCCGGATCCAGCTCGCGAATACGCGCAGCCTCACGCTGATAGAGCGCCTTGCGTTTCGCTTGATCGAAGGTGCGTGCTGCGGCGCTGCTCGTTTCGTCCACGATTGAATCGTTGAGCCAGCTCGTGTCGGCGCCGTTCGGCGGAATGAAGTGCGAATTCCACGACCCTGAGTCGTCAGGGTCGGCGCCGTTGTACGATTGCGACCACTCGATGTCGTACGAACCACCGTATAGCGGGCCGGTTTGCGCGAACATCTGATTCGCGGCGATGTTATGGATCGAGAGTCCGATGCCGAGCGGCTGCAACATCGACTGGATCAGCACTTCGGTGCGTTCGTTTTGCTGGTTGTCGGTCGTTGCGTTGATCGTGAGACGCAACGCGAGGTCGCGTTTATGGAGCACGCCGTCGCTGCCCATGCGCCAACCGTCCGACGCGAGCAGTGCGCGCGCCGCCGCCGGATCGTACTTATACGGCGGTAGCGTCGGCGCCGCCCATGACTGCGGGAAAACGTCGGAGACTGCGAGCTGCCCGTACCCGCGGTACACCGTGTGAAGGATACGGTTCCAGTCGACGCCCATTGCGATCGCGTGACGCACGTTGGCGTCCGCCAGCTGCGGCTTGCGCATATTTATTCCGAGATGTTGCCACGATGCGATGAGCCGGTGTTCGACACGGATGCCGGAGATGGTCTTGAGTGCATCGATTGAATTTTTGTTGACGTCGGGATAGACGTCGATTTCATGCGAGCGCAACTCGTCGAGCATCGTGTCCGGGTTGGGGATGATCTTGTAGATGACTTGCTTCAGCCCGGGCACGCCGCGAAAATATCGTGGGTTCGCGTCAAACACCAGTTCGTTACCGCGATCCCACCGCTTGAGGATGAAGGGACCGCTTGAAATGGGCGTGCTGTTGAATTGCGCGTGATTGATGTCCGGCAACTTCGCAAGTAGATGCGCGGGAAGCGGCGGATATGCGTCGCCGCCCATCGTGAGAATCTCCATTCCGGCGACCGTCGGCCGCTTGAGATGAATCACGATCGTATACGGATCGGGCGCGGACGCCGACGCAATTTCGGTCCAACCATATGCCGTCTTCGTATTGTTCCGCGGATTGCGCACCGCGTGATATGTGAAGAGCCAGTCGCTCGCCGTGAGCGGTGCTCCGTCCGACCAGACGGCCCCGTGGCGCAGATGGACCGTAATCGTCTTCCCGTCGTGACTGATGCCGCCGTTCCGCGTCGTAGGCACGGCAGTCGCGAGATCCGGGAACAAGTTACCGTTCGCATCCGTCCTAAGAATAAACGCAAAGAGCAGACAATCGATCTGCTGTGTCGCAATCGTGTGCCCGAACATCAGATTGAGACTGTCGGGTTCTTCGGCACTGCCGATGCGAAGCACGCCGGGAACGGTCCAATTATTCTTCCCGGCCACGGTCGACGTGCCGACTTTCGAACATGCAGCGAGCGCAGCAATCAACAGGCAAGACAAAAGTCTAAGAAGTCGTTGAGGCAATTTTGCCGCCTTTTCAGGTTTTATTTCCAGGCGCCGACGATCGTCTTCGCCATATTGGCAATCAAGAGTTGTGGTGTGTTATCGAGCGTCCAGCTCTGATCGTGATTGTCGTAGGTGAACGCTGCCATAACGATCGGCCCATGCTCGGCATAGACGATTGCAACGTCGTTGCGTGAAGCATCGAGCGCGCCCGTTTTATTTGCGACGGTAAGGCTGCCTAAGTACCTTGGAATGCCGGCGCGATCGGATTGGTTCTTCAGCATGGCCAGCGCCTTATCGCAGAGCGCCTGTTGTTGCGGCGTCGGCGGAGCGGTGTCGCCCGGCGCATTCAAATTGCAGTCTGCAAAACGCTGCATGAGTTCCACCATCTCGCGTGCCGTGGTCTTGCCGAGGCCGAACTTCGGCTGATCGGCCGGTACGTCGCCCGTCGGCGGTTTGAAGACCTTTTTGTAGAGCCAGGTATTGTGCAGGCCGAGCCACTGCATCCGTTGGTCGATGCGGTCTAAACCGAGATGGTCGATCGTCAAGTTCGTCGCGCTATTATCGCTTTGCACGATCATCATTGTGAGGGCGTCCTTGAACGTCACCACGAGCGGCGTGTCGAACATCGTGAGCACGCCCGACCCTTCGACTTGATTCTCCGTCGTGAGCGTCAGACGGTCGTTCCAATGCGCCTCGCCCGACTCGATCGCTTTGAGCGCTTCGAAGAGAATCGCGAGTTTGATCGTCGACGCGGTCGGTACCGGCGTGTCGGGATTGAGCCCGACGGTGCGGCCGCTCTTTGCGTCGAGCGCGTAGACTGCGACGTTTCCTGCGTAGTGGGCGGTCAGCGTCTTCAGCTGTGCTTCGAGGCTGTCGTCCGCGCGCGAGATTCCGGATTGCGATGCAACGAACATTATCAAAAGTACTGCAAATAGGCGCCGCATCGCATTGACGTATCGCGTGATGATGAGGCCTTCCTGCGCCGCCGTCGTATCATCAGTTGGTATGTTGCGAACGATTTTTGCATCGCTTCTCCTTCTCGCTGCGGCGCCGGCCGCGGCCGCCCACTTCTCACTCGAGCAAATCCTCTCGTATCCGTTTCCGATGGCGCTGGTTCCTAGCAGTGATGGACGCACGATCGCCTACGAGATCGATCAGCGCGGACTACGCAGCATCTGGATCGCGCGCGCACCCGAGTATCGTCCGCAACGGCTTGTGGATTACCCGAGCGATGATGGGCAATCGGTCAGTTCCCTCGAGCTCTCACGCGACGGGTCGCGCCTCGTCTATACGCACGGCAATTCCGAAAATCCGTCGCTGAACGTTCGTCAACCCAAATCACACGTCTTATCCGTCGATACGGCGACGGGCACGCAATCGGACCTCGGTGAGGGCTATGCGCCGGCACTCTCTTCGGACGGATCGCGCGTAGCATTCCTGCGCGATAGCGTCGTCTGGAGCGCGCCGGCGAACGGCAGCGCCGCCGCCACGCGGCTTTTTTATGACGCAGGTCGCGATCGTGATCTGCAATGGTCGCCGGACGGCGACGCGCTCGCGTTCGTTTCGGAACGGGGCGATCACGCATTCATCGGCGTCTATCGCGGCGACGAACGGCCGCTGCAATTTCTCGCCCCATCCACGGGCAATGATACGGAACCGCGCTGGTCGCCCGACGGCGCACGAATCGTGTTTGCACGCACGCCGGGCGCCGGCGGAGCTGCTCCTTCGCCGCTGACGATGCCGGTCGTGCCGTGGTCCATCTGGATTGCGCGCGCTTCCGACGGCAGTGCGCGACGGGTATGGTCGAGCGCCGAGACGCCGCGCGCGTCATTTCCCACGCAAGGCGGTGACGTCGATCTTACGTGGCTCGGAAGCGATGAGGTCGCGTTCTTGAGCGAAGCCGACGGATGGCCGCACATCTATGTTACGCGCGCATCCGGCGGCGGCGCTCGGCGGCTAACCGCCGGCGCGTATGCAGTCATCAGCACGATCGCCTCGCGGGACGGACGGTCATTGTTCTACGTCGCGAACAGGGGCGAACGCGCCGACGATATCGATCGCTGGCATCTTTTCCGTGTCGACGCGCAAAGCGGGCATGTCACTCCAATCACGCGCGGAACCGGTTCGCAGTGGTGGCCGGTGCCGCTCGACGGCGGACGCATCGCCTACGGAACGGCAACGGCAAAGGTGCCGCCGCTCGTCGCGATTGCAGATACAGACGGCTCACACGAACAGCTCGTCGACGCGGCATTGATGCCGAGTGACTTTCCTGCGTCATCACTTGCAACGCCGCGCGACGTTACGTATCGCGCGCCCGATGGAACGCTGATCCACGCGCAACTCTTCAGCAGCGGCGTCGAAGGACGCCATCCGGCAATCGTCTTCGTGCACGGCGGACCGATGCGGCAGATGCTGCTCACGTGGAATCCGATGAACTACTACGCGAATAGCTATGCCGTCGATCAATATCTCGTGAGTCGCGGCTTCACCGTTCTCTCCGTAAACTACCGGTCGGGAACGGACTACGGCCACGATTTCCACTATGCCGTGCGCACCGCGTGGACCGGTGCAAGTGAGTATCAGGATGTGCTCGCCGGCGCGCGGTGGCTACAGCAGCAGCCGACGGTCGATCCAATGCGGATCGGGATCTGGGGCGGTTCGTGGGGCGGATATCTCACGGCGCTCGCGCTCGCGCGAAACTCCGATGTTTTTAAAGCAGGAGTCGACTACAGCGGCGTGCACGATTTAATGCACGATGCGATCGGGTATTTTCATGCGTTCGGTGAAGGCGCCGACAACGTCGACTTGCATCCGTGGCTGAAACTTGCTTGGAATTCGTCACCGGAGGCAGCCATGGCGACGTGGCGCTCGCCGGTGCTGTTGATCCAGGGCGACGAAGATCCCGACGTCGACTTCCATCAAACCGTCGATTTAGCAGAAAGGCTGCAAGCGCGGCACGTTCCGCATCAAGTCATGGTGTTGCCCGATGAGGCGCACACGTTCTTGCGTTGGGACTCATGGATGCGCGCCGACACGGCCGCCGCGGAGTATCTGATGGAGCATCTCGATGGATCGCGCTGATTTTCTTGCGTCGACCGCGGCCGCAATTGCTGCTGCGGCCTTACCGCAGCCGCAGCAAGTCACCGGTGGAAAAACGTTCATCGTCCCGTTTGCATCGGCGCCGTACCCGCATGCAAGCCGGGCGAACGGACACACGTATCAAGGCAAACTGTATGATGCGGCAAAGCACTACAGTGATGCGAACGTCGGTATTTTCGTACCCGACGGCTGGCACCCGGAAAGCGGTGCGATCGACGCGATCGTGCATTTCTACGGATGGAACCACGACGTTGCGTCCACATTATCGATCTACCATCTGCGAGAACAACTCATCGCAAGCAAACGCAATGCCATTCTGATCGTTCCATCAGGACCGGCCGACGCGCCTGATTCGGGCGACGGGAAATTGGAACTCGACGATAACGGTTTCGCTCGATTCATCACCGATCTGTGCGCGTGGCTACAACGATCGGGCATTTCGCCGGTGAACGTCCCCGGCCGCATCGTGCTCACCGCCCATAGCGGCGGCTACGGCGGAGCCGGAGGCGTGCTCACGCGCGGCGGCATGAATGCGCGCGTTACCGACGTCGTGCTGTTCGATGCGGCATATGGATATTACGACGCTTTTGCCGGATGGGCGCGCGGCGCAGACAAGCACTTCCTCAGCATCTTCACCAACGACACGATCACCGGTAACGTCTCGCTGATGGGCATGCTGCAAACGCAAACGCCGAACATGTATGTCTGGCTCGCGAAGGACATTACTCCGGAACGGCTGGATTCTCGCAACGCGACGTTCATTCTCACGACTGACGTTCGGCACGACGATCTGCTTACGCACGACTCGTGGTACGCGACGTTCTTGCAAACGACAGCGCTTCAATCACTTTAAGCAGCCATAGACCGAACTAAGCATGTCTTGTTCAGAAGCATTCGAATTTGAGTTGGAGTTCGCGAGCCGCATGGCCGCGACTAGAGCCGTGCAGCGGGATCTCCCGAAGCATACTCAATATCCACGATCTGATCGCCTCCGTGGATAATCTCTTGCACCGGCTCGCGACTCTCGCCGGCACCGGTCGGATCGGAAAGTACGGCGTAGTGCGTGTGACCGTGTCCTTCGCCACCGGCAGCACGAAGAACGCCGGCGAGGACGCGTCGATCGGCCAACTGGATGCGAACCGGCTTGCCGATGTATGGTTGAATCTCTTTATCAGTCATTTCTGCATCTTCCTCATCTCATGAACGATTCTACTTTCATTCGAACGAGCGCATCGTCGCTCAACGCGGTCGACCAGCGTCCCTTGTGCACGCGGCGTGTGGAACCTTCCGAGTCTATGAACGCCGCACAGCGCGCTCGGGACGTGTCATTCAGCTTGGCGTTATAGTGTTGAAAGCAAAACACGCAAGCCGCGGCGCGATCGCCTTTATTGAAGGCGGTCTTGGAGTTGCGACACTACCTGACGACGCAACAAAATTGTGCTCGATCGCCAATTTTTTGGAGGAAGCTGAGCAAATCGCCTTAAATCGCAAACGGTAGTCCACGTTTCGGCGATGTCATAAGGAGATGTCATGGTGATCGCTCGGTTTGGATTGGCGCTGCTCGTCGCCATCATGCTCTTCACCTCTTCCGTACAGGCTGCCGTGCAAACGGTGGGCACTCCGCCTGCGATGACCGCGCAGAGTCTCAGCGAATTCTACGCGGGGCTCGTGCCTTACGCATTGCATCGCGCCGACATTCCGGGCGCCGTCATCGTTGTTGTAAAAGACAATAAGATACTCTTTGCGCAAGGGTACGGTTACGCCGACGTCAAGACGAATCGGCGCGTGGACCCTAACACGACGATTTTCCGTCCGGGTTCGGTATCGAAACTCTTCACCTGGACTGCGGTGATGCAGCTCGTGCAGGAAGGCAAGATCGATCTCGATGCCGATGTGAACAAGTATATCGACTTCACTATCCCGCCGTACAACGGGAAGCCGATAACGATGCGCAATTTGATGACGCACAGCGGCGGCTTCGAGGAGACCGTGCGGGATTTGCTCGTCGATCGATCCGACCAGGTACTCCCGATTAACGTCTATTTGAAGCGACGCTTACCGACGCGCATCTTTCCACCGGGCGAGGTGATTGCCTATTCGAACTACGGCGCAACGCTCGCCGGATATGTTGTCCAGCGCGTCTCAGGTGAGAAGTTCGAGGACTACATCGCAAAGCATATCTTCCAACCCTTGAGGATGGTGCGCTCCACGTTCGTGCAGCCGTTGCCGGCGAATCTCGCGCCGCTGGTGGCGACGGGCTACCTGAACGCGTCGGAAGGTTCCACCAAACCTTTTGAGTTCGTCGATACGGCGCCGGCAGGCTCATCGAGTTCGACTGGAATCGACATGGCGCACTTCATGCTCGCGTATTTGAACGGTGGAAGCTACCGCGGCTATCAGTTGCTCAAGCCTTCAACGATCAAGGAGATGTGGACGCAGCAGGTCGTGCCGGAAAAGGGTTTACCGGGCTTCGCTCTGGGCTTCTACGAAGACGACTTCAACGGCTTGCGCATCATCGGGCACGGCGGTGATACCGTCGTCTTCCACAGCGATTTGCACCTCATCCCGTCAAAGGGCGTCGGATGGTTTGCGGCGTTCAACTCGGCGGGAAAGGACGGCGCAGTGGAAGACGTACGCAACAATCTCTTCAAACGCTTCCTCGATCGTTACTATCCGTATACGCCGAAGAACGAACCGACGATGCCGGATCCTCAGAAAGACGCGGCACGCGTAGCGGGTTGGTACGAAAGCAGTCGTCGCGACGCGCGCGCGCTTGCATTCGTCTACACGCTCGCGCAGAACGAAGTATCGGCAAACGCCGACGGAACGATTGTGATTAACTCGATGAAGAACGCTGCGGGCGAACCCATGAAGTGGCGAGAGGTTGCACCGTTGCGCTATCGTGAGGCCGGCGGCGACTCCTACGTCGTCTTCGGCACCGACTCGAACGGCAATGTCATCTCGTGGGCGTCCGACGACTCGAACATGGTCTCGATCGAGCAGCGCGTCAACGGTTTGCGCACGCTCGGTTCAATCAAGGTGCTGCTCGCGATTTGCGTGGGCATCATCGTGCTCTCGCTGCTCATTCGGCTCGGAGCGTGGATCGCGCGGCGTAGGCTCAAGCTCACGCTGAAGCTCTCGCGCAGGGAGCAGATTCTCCATTCCGTCGCGCGAATCGGCGCCATTGCTTTTCTGATCGCGCTAATCGGATGGCCGATGCTTCTGTCATCGGAGGCGGCAATTCTCGAGCCATCTTTGCCCGGCAAAATGACCGCGCTCTACATCATCGGCGTCATCGCAATCATTGGTTTACTCGCGATGATTGCGGAGTCAATTGTTCGCGTAATACGCGGTCCTGGCGGGTGGCTGGTGCGAACCGGCGAGATCGTCGTCGCAATCGCTGCCCTGTATGCTATTTGGTTCCTCTTTGCAATGCAGTTTGTAAACTTCGTCACGAATTTTTAAAGACGGCCGGACGCCGGACGCGGCCCTTACGTTCCTTTTTCTGCGCCGACGTAGCGAATGAGCTTGACGAGAAATTGCGGCGTCGTCGTTAGCGTGCTCGGATCACCGTATGCGACGTAGAGTTCGTTGAATCCGAATCGTTTGTGATATGCCAACGAAATATTCCAGCAGTTGATCGCGCACGATGTATCTTGCGATGTGCCGAGAAGCGGTCCAAGGCCGTGCGTACGCCGCAAGCCGACCGCGAGCGATGCGTCGGGACCTTGCGCGTAGGCGATGCTGAACCGTTCGAGCCACTGCGTGTACGTCACCGTCGGAAGGAACTGCTGCGTGTTGTAGACCTGCAGCGTTAGGAGCGCACGTGGACCAACTTTAAAGGTGGTGATGCGGTTCCATGCATTCACACGCCCGTCGCCGAAGATTCCGGTCGAGAGCGAGATCTGCGTCGGCGTCGCGGACCCCGAAAGATACGTGATGCCTGTCGTATCCTGGGTGATCGGTGTGTACACGCCGTCGGTCAGGTAATAGCTCGAGCCGACGGTCGTTTGAAATTCCCATAGTTTGCGCGTAATGATATCGAGGCCGAGGTTCTGGTCGGTGAGGTTCGGACCGAGTCCCGTCGTGTCGTGATAGCGATCGATGTATGCGCTTCCGACGATCTGCTTTGCAAAGCCGCCATTCGGAATCCACGTATGGTTGGTGGTTGTGCTCCACCCGATGATCGCTGTATTAGAGAAAAAGCCGTCGTACGGATTGTATTGGGCGCCGATGCGGCGGAAGCCGCCGCCGAGGAAAGAGTACGGTCCGTAGTGGCCGCCGCCAACTTCCCAGAATTTCGCTTGGCTCGGATCGGTAATTAGCGATCCGTTTTCCGTTCCGTAGTTCCCATAGGCGAACCAGTGCTTGAGGTCGTCGATCTTGGTAGCGAACTGTTCGGTGTAGTCATGGACGTCGCTGTCCGTGTTCACCGCGACACGCTGAGCGGAGACATACCACGTTCCGGGGCGCGTCTTAACGACGACAGACTGCGCTGCATCATTGCGATCGTCTCCGACCGCATTGAACGCACCAAAGCTGAACGCTCCTTCGTGTCCTTCGACGGCGTAGCCGTTCCGCGGCGTGGGAATCGCCGGCGTGTACAACGACCCCTCGTTCGGGCACGCGTCGCATTCATAGTAGTTATAGAAGTTCGAGCCTTGCGTGAAGAAGGGACGCGTTTCACTGTAGTAGCGGCGGAATGCCGTCGGCGAAATCGTTTGCTGGTCCGCTTCTACGTTTGAAAAGTCGGGGTGGAAGGTTCCGATGAACGATGTGCCTTGCGTAATTGGAACCGCTACGTCGACACCCATGCGGGAGGTCGAACCTCCGATGCTCTTACCATTTATCGCACCAAGCCCATAGATCGCGATTCGCGGATTGGGCTTCGTTGCGGCAACCGGCGGCATCCCGACCAGGCTGCGCGCGTAGTTGACGTCGGTTGTTCCCTGAAAATTCTCGCCGCCGCTCCAAGCGTAGAGAGAACCCGTCGTGACTTCCCACCGCGTAAATTGAATAAGCCAATCGCGGGGATGCGAGCCGCGCATGATGTCGAGCGGTATGCGCATCGCCACGCTGAAACCGCTAGAGCGCGTCTTCGTTATTACGTCCCAAGTCGGTTCGTAATTCGTGTTCTCGGTCGAGTACTGATATTTGGTGCCCGCAGGGGTGGCAATGAATTGGTAATTGAACCCGTTTCGACCGCCGGGCCATAAAGAGATCTTCACTTCATCGTCCGTATCGACGCCGACATTGTTGGTGTGCTGGTTCATTACAACGCCCGAGTGCGTTTGCGTCGCATCAAATCCGACGAACAAAAACTTGCCGTCGGTCCAGAGATACGCGTCTGTCGCCTCGTGAGCGGGCGCGTGCGTGAGCCGGTCGTAGCCGAGCTTGACCTTGGCGGCCTGGACCCAGGGCGCGGTGGAAAAATCCAATGTCAATTGAGGCGGGACATTTAATGTCGGGATCGCGAGAGAAAGGGGGGCCGACTCGACGACTGCGGCCGCGCTGCGGGCTTGCAGCGGTACCGCAATCACTAGCATGGCCGATAGGACTGTGCGAATGCCCCAGCTGACCGTCATGAAGTAGCTCCTAAGGATTTAATATTAAACAATTAGTAGACATTTTTCGGAGGGTTGTCAAGACTGGAATGAAGATCGCAACCTACAACGTGAATGGAGTGAATGGGCGTTTGCCGGTACTCCTCGAGTGGCTCGCCGACGCAAAACCGGACGTTGTGTGCCTTCAGGAATTGAAGGCACCGCAAGAAAAGTTCCCCGAGGACGCCATACGGGACGCGGGTTACGGCGCGATCTGGCTCGGGCAAAAAAGCTGGAACGGCGTTGCCGTTCTAGCGCGCGGCGAGAAACCGCATGAAACGCAACGCGGCTTGCCGGGTGAGCCTGATCCCGGGCAGTCGCGCTACATCGAGGCTTTGGTAAACGGCATTTTAATCGGATGCCTGTACTTGCCGAACGGCAACCCCGCTCCCAGCGTGAAGTTCGACTACAAACTCGCCTGGTTCGGTGCCCTAATGAACTACGCTGCGAACCTTTTGGCGCGGGACGTGCCGGTCGTCCTCGCCGGCGATTTCAACGTCATGCCGACGGATCTGGACGTTTACAAGCCGGAAAGTTGGCGCAACGATGCCCTATTTCGTCCCGAAGTTCGCGCCGCATTTCAGCGACTCACCGCGCAGGGCTGGACGGATGCACTGCGGAGACTTCATCCAAACGAGCGGATTTACACGTTTTGGGACTACTTCCGCAATGCGTTCGCCCGCGATGCCGGCCTGCGCATCGACCATCTACTGTTGAGCCCGAACCTTGAAACGCGTCTCGAAGCAGCCGGCGTTGACCGGGACGTACGTGCCAAGCCAAAAAGCAGTGACCATGCACCCACATGGATTCAATTGGCAAACCCCCACGGAGATAATCCGAGATGAACGTGCGCCCCATCGTCGATATCAAACCCGTCCTGAAGAACGAGTAAGTGTTAAGCAGGGTGGCAATTCGTATCGTATGATGACATCAGGTCATCTGGTGTCTTGCTCTAAGGATGCTTCGCCACGTCATGCTTAATGCTGTCGTTTTTCTGATCGCCGCTGCAGTTACGCAGGCACCGTTTCATCAAACGATTTCCCCACCGTATACATTTTCCGATACCATCATTCGATTGCGCTTCGATCTTCACCGTGAGATCGTCTACGGGCATGAAACGGCGATCGTGCAAACGGCAGGCGCTGCTCGAAAACTTCGTTTTGATTCTGCCGGTATTCGATACGATCGTATCAACGTGGATGGAAAGGCGGCGTCATACCACGTAAACGACGCGGCGCAAACCGTCAGTATCACGTTGCGACATGCGTCACGTGCGCGCGCTCCGGTCACCGTCGATTTCTTCTACCATACCCATCCGCAAGCAGGGCTCTACTTTATCAAGCCGGACGGAGCGTACCATAACGTAACGCCGGAAATTTGGACGCAAGGCGAACCGACGGACAATCACCGATGGTTCCCTACATGGGACGAACCGAACGCAAAGACGCCGAGCGAACTAATCATTACCGTTCCGCGCGATTGGACGGTCATCGGAAACGGGTTCCTGAAATCGCACACGACGAGCGGAGACGGACGCCGTTTGGGACTGGCGTTCACGGCATCCGAAGTCAACGTATTTGATTGCGTTCGCGGCGGGCCCGTTGTCGCGTTACCATTCCGCACTCGGCCGCCTTACCGTTGATTCGTACGTACCGCCGTCGTATTCAAATCTAAATGCCGGCTGTTTCGGTAACACGCGCCGGATGATCGCCTATTACGATCGCACGATCGGCGTGCAGTATCCGTTTTCGAAATACGACCAAGTTGCCGCGGAGCGCGATTTCTTCGGCGGAATGGAAAATGAATCGATCACCATTATCGCCGATAAGGCGCTTCATCCGGCGATCGAAGACGTCGAGCGCAGCTGTGATTTGGTTGTTTCACACGAGCTTGCCCAGCACTGGTTCGGTGATGATGCGACGATGATGGATTGGTCGAACGAATGGCTCAACGAGGGGTTCGCTACGTACTTCGACGAGCTGTGGACCGGAGAACGGGAAGGACCGGACGCCTTTGACTACGCGCGATATCAAGGCCAACAGGAATACTTCGCAGAGTCACGCTCGCAAATGCGTCCCGTAGTCGACTACCGCTACGACGATCCGCTGCAACTCTTCGATACGGTTGGACATGAGGGCGCGGCTGAACGTATCCACATGCTGCGCTACCTGGTCGGCGACCGGCGCTTCTTTGCGACGCTCAAGCATTATCTTCTTCAGTACCAATACCGTAATGCAACGACCGACCAGTTTTTTTCGAGCATCGAGGCATCACTCGGCATCGACCTCCGCTGGTTCAAGGACGAATGGTTCTATCGAGCCGCCTATCCCCGATACGATGTGAGCTTCAACTACGACATAACACGCCACCGGCTTGTGCTCGCGGTCGCGCAATCTACGGCGGATGGGAAGCCGTTTCGCATGCCGGTCGACATCGAAGCGTACGCCGGCGGCACGGTCGTGCGAACGCACATGATGATTGATTCGATGCACCAGCGAATTGAGCTGAACGGGCTGGCATCGTACCCGAAGATGATCCTGTTCGATCCAAACGACAATATCGTACGGGAATTGCACGTATCGGAGCCGGCGACGATGCTCGCGTATGAGGCGGTGCATGCGGCTCACGTCCCCGATCGACTGTGGGCCATCGATCAACTCTCGAAGCTTTCCAGCGGAGACGATCGTGCAACGGCAGGCGAGGCTTTTCGCACGGTCGCCGCATTCGATAGATTCTATGGCGTCAGGGCAGCGGCGGTAAGTGCCGGCGCAAGCTTTGACGACAGCGCCATTGTGCTCACCGGCACACGTGATGCCGACGTCCGGGTTCGACTGGCCGCGATCAGTGCCGCTACGCAGCTGCACCATCCCTCGGACGTGATTGTCACAACGCTCAACGCCCTGTCATCCGCGCGCGATCCGCAGATCGCCGCAGCTGCACTATCGGCAATGGGCCGGCTTCGTCTACCGCATGCCTTTGATAGTCTTACGCGGGCGCTTGACGTTCAATCATTCAACGAAGAGATCGCAAGCGGAGCGATTGACGGATTGGGTGCCCTCGGCGACCAGCGGGCGGTTTTGCCGATCATGAAACGAACTGCGTACGGAATCAGCGACAACGAGCGCAATCATGCAGTTGCCGCGCTCGCGATGCTCGCAATGCATTTGCATCGAGAGCACGAAGCGCTTCGGACCCTAGTGCACTTGGCGACGAGCGATCCGGTGATTAGCACCAGACTCGCTGCAATTGGCGCCCTCGGCACACTGGGCGATCGCGAAGCGTTGCCGTCGTTGCATCGCCTGGAGCAAACCGATGCCCTCGAAGTCGTCCGGCTCTCTTCCAGAAACGCTATCGCGGCACTTCAAATGCGATAAAAACTCGGAGCCGACGGTTCGTTCGTCGGCCGAAAGTTTCATAACACGTTCCCAGGCGGTGAACGCTCCCCAAGAGAGCGCCGCGATCGCATCCCGGATCACTGTAGCTTCGCATCGAAGGTTCGCCGTATAGCGCACCGTACCACCGGCGCGGTATCCAGGCGGGAATCATGGTGACGGAGCCGTCAGCCTCACCATGAGAAATCCATCACAATTTTAATCTAAATGCTTCTTTCCTATGGGCGGAAATGCCGCGGCGGATGGTCCGGTCGAGTTGACCGAATGAGCTCATTTGCCCGCATCGCGCGACGCGGCGCGTTTGCTACGATTGCTATTCGGCCGGCAAACGTTGCTTCGTCGAGCAACATGCCTGGAGCGGACGCTTGCGCAAAAATCGATACGGGCGAACCGTCTGCGAACACCGTAGCGTCATAGTCGGCAACCATTCTGCCCTGCGTCGTCCGTGCCAGCCAGAGCGTTGACATCGGCGCGCTTAGCGTGACCGGCGGAGTCCATGTCGCACCGCCATCGGCTGATTCGGAGTACTGCGCCGTCAGCGCGCACGTCGTGCCGCATGCGGCATTCGCGTACGCGTAGTACGAAAGGCCAACGCGCGCGGGAGCGTTCGAGTCGCTTGCGAGACTTGGTATGAAATGATCGACGCCGCTCCCGATCGCGTCGAGCGGGATGCGTTGCGGCTGCGACCACTGCACGCCGTCGCTCGAACTTACGAAGACAAGGTCGTTCGCGCTGCATGAAGGCTCGAAGCGGCAATCTTGCCACACTGCGTAGACGCCGCGCGACCCGCCAGACGCTGTCGAAATAAGCGAGCCGCTGCGAAGATTTCCGCCTTGAGAGTGATCGACGATCGCCGCGATGCGTTTCGAAGCGCTCCACGTTTGGCCGCCGTCGTGCGAAACGAAAGCGAAGACCGAAGCTTCGTTGAAATCGTCGCCTATAACGACGGCAGTGCCGTTCGAAAGTGACACGGCCTGCGCGCCAATTCCAATTGCGCTATCCGCGCTGGTCCTCGCGACACTCCAGGTCCGGCCACCATCTCGTGAAGTGCTGATCTCGATCAACCCGTTACGGCCGAAATCATCCCACGCGACGTAACACGTCCCGAACTGCGGGCTCGTGGACGCGTTGTCGCACGCGACCCACTCTTTATCGTCGCTGACGTCACCGTGCGAAACTGCAACAGGAGCGCCGAAATGCACGCCATCGATTGAGCGCACGACCATTGGATACGGCGCGGTGCCGGAAACGACAGGAAGCAGCGCAACGAGCCACACGCCATGCGCCTGATCGTGCGCGACCGAGGCATCTCCGGCGCTTTGAGCCGCGCCTCCCGTAACCGTGGTCACGCCTGCAAGAAGCGAAGCCGTCCAAGTGCGACCGCCGTCAAATGATGTAGCGGCACCGACCCCGGAGGCGCCGGCGACGAACTGGCGCGCGACCTGAAACGCCGCCACGATCGTTGCGCCGCTGGCGGCGGCACCCGGCTCAACCTCGGTCGCGTGTTGTCCATTCGGATCGCTCAGCGCATCGGCGCTAACGAGGACCTCTGACGCCGCTGAAGTTGGGAACGGCGTTGGTGTCGGAGTGAACGTCGCGGGCGGCGCAGTGGCGGCACCGCCGCAAGCCGCGAGCCCGATCAAACTCGCGAGCGCTGCGAGCCTTCGAACGCCCATACGACCAAAGCGTCCCGGCTGCAGTCTGCGTGACTGCGTGATACGCATAGACGTCGCAAAGGACTTCAAGGACTGCGGTGTTTCTCCGCACTACGGGAACCACGACAACGCTCTCGCGCTTTTTCATGCACCGTCCGAACGTGGCGCGATTGAAGCTGGTCTCGCGCGCCTCATCGCGCAGCACCTTCCTAGCGCGCATGCGACACTCTCGCCGAATGAAGTTGCCTCGACGCTATCTCGCTCGACGATTGGCCTCGTTGCCGATTGGCTCGCAGCGGATCGTCGTGTCACTCCCGACAAGCTCGCTACGACTTTGGTAAAAACCGCGGAGGCAACCCGCGCGGGGCTTTCCCTCAGTCGATCAAATGAGTGCGCTTCAACACCTGGCTAAAAGCAAATAGGATCCGACTATTGAGCAGGATTTGTTTTGGTACCGGTGCGCGGTATCGCCCTGCTTAGTTCGCGTGCGCTCAGCGGGTGCTCTGCGAAGCTTTGAACCTCGCAGTTTTACCGGCCGGGCACTCGGCGCACTCTGACGAAACTTCGCGCTTGCATTCGCGTATATTACGCGGAACATTGGAGGTGCCGTATGAGTTTGCCGTTCGCAATCGTGCTCTCCACCATGATTATATGCGCAAGCGTACTGGCGGTGGTAGCCGTTTCCTTCGTTTGGGTTGCGCGACAGCCGCGAACGTGCCCGCACTGCGGCGAACGGCTGCGCGCCGGCTAGCCCGGGCCCTGTCGCCGGCATCGCCGATTCTTCTGTGCCGCTTCAGTGCCCGGCGCCGGCCGGCAAATCGATCGCAGCCCAAACAAAAAAACCCGTGGAGACGGGCTTCTTCTGGAGCCGACGGCCGGACTCGAACCGGCGACCTGCTGATTACGAATCAGCGGACCCCCGTATTACACGGTCTAAGGCGTATTGTGATCTGCCGTTTCGTGCAGAGGCGACGTCGCGATCGAGCCATTCCATCCATTACGTGCCGGCCTGGTGTGGGCCGTCCGTGCCATCCCCGTGCCACTGCCGCCAACGGGAATCGAATCCGCTAACATCCGTGTCGTCTGGTATCAGTACGTCCGTCTGGTCTCGTTTTGTGCGGGAAAGCATCCGGCGAGACCCATCCCGTACGATCGAGTATCAAGGAGTTCGTGACCTTTTCGTGACCATTCAGTAGACCGGCTAATAGCTCCGATCGAACCGATACACACGCGAGAGGTTCCGTCCCCGGCGTGCGGAGCCGCTTGCGCCGCTTGCCCAAATGAACTCTGCTTGCATCTTGCCGGGAATACGGGTACGCGGGACAGTTAAATCGTAGCAAGGAGCCTACACTAAGGCTCCGCCACTTCAATTGCGGAGCGGCTGCGATCCGGGTGTGTCGAAATGAAAAACGTCTCGTCTGGCTCCCGTTGGCGCGACATCGATGCTCGGCTCGATCTCATTTGGGACATTCCCGTCCCGGTGCTCGTTGTCGACCAAGAATCGCTCGCATTCTTGGATGCGAATCGTTGCGCGTTAGACGCCTACGGGTATTCGCTGGACGAACTGCGTCAAATGGGCGTCGGGCACCCAAAACTTTCAATAGACCCCGAGAGTGCCCGAGCATTTGCGCAGCGTATCCGAGATTCGGATAACCCGATCATCGGTGGTCCTTTTCAAACGCGCACCGCGAACGGCTCCTTGCGTACCGATGAAGTCGTTCTTGTACCGCGCACGTTCGATGGCCGCAAGATTTCAATCGCGATTTTGAAGGACGTTACCGAGGCACGTCGCGCCGAAGAGCGCTATCATACGCTGTTCACATCGTTTCCGCTGCCGCTGATCATTTACGATCCTGATTCGCTGCGCTTTCTCGAGGTTAACGAAGCCGCGAGCGAAGAGTTTGGGTATTCTCGAGAAGAGTTCCTCAATATGTCGCTCCCCGATCTGCAGCCCGTGCCGTCGTCTGGGGAGACGACGTCGAAGATTATTTCGCGCCAACATGGACAACGACGTTATCAGAAAAAAGATGGGTCATTCGTCGATGTCGAGGTGTCCAGTGACGACGTATCGTTCGGGACTCGCACAGCGCGTATTCTTGTCGCCCGTGACGTGACCGCGCTCTTGCATCAAGAACGCGCGGCCGAATTAGCGTTAAGCCGACTAGATGAAGCGCAGGCGATTGCGCACCTCGGTAGTTTCACCTTTGATTTCCCGACACGGATGGCACGGTACGGCTCCGTTGAAATGCTTCGCATCCTCGGGCTTACGGAAACGGATCCGGGCTGTGATACGGATATTGCGCATTGGTTCTTCCCCGAAGATGTGGAACGAGTCCTGGACATTGCTCGATCGAGCGGACCGCAAGGAGAATTCGTTGCGGAGACACGGCTGCGACGAGCCGACGGCCGGGTAATATGGGTTCGGATTCACGGCAAGACCGTTTTTGACGAAGCCGGCAACGCGGTCTCCGCCAGCGGGGCAATATATGATATCGATGAACAAGTTCGGGCCGAGCAATATTTACAGTTCGCTGCATACCACGATCCGCTGACGTCGCTACCGAATCGCACGGCGCTCGTAAATGCGCTAGAAGACGCCATGGATATGGGACACGCGGCCGTGTGCTATCTCGACTTTGACGGATTCAGTGAGATCAATGACAGTTTCGGCCACTCATTCGGTGACGAGATTCTAAAGCTCATCGCTCGACGGCTTGAATCAGGGCTGGAAGGCGCGCAACGGGTCTTTCGATGGGGCGGTGACGAGTTCGTAATCGTAATTCCCCTGCGTGACAGTTTGGACTCTTTTAAAGCGGTTCTCACGAGCGTTCGCTCAGAGCTCGAGCCAGCGTACAGCCTTGGGGGTCGAGAGGTATTCATCACGCCGAGCATCGGCATTAGCCTATACCCCGAACACGGGCCGACCGCTGAAGATCTGATCAGAAGCGCAGACACGGCAATGTACGAGGCGAAGCGCCACAAGAACGCTAGCGCAGTATTCGCCCCAAGCATGTATGCTGCCGCTGCAAACCGTCGCAAGATTCAAAACGGCTTGCATCAAGCGATACGGCTGAACAAATTGGTATTGTCGTTCCAACCGATCGTGGCCGCCAACGACGGCCGGCTCATTGAGGCCGAAGCGCTTCTCCGCTGGGTGGATCCCGAGGTCGGCGTCCGGTTTCCCGACGAGTTTATCGATGTTGCGGAGAGCTCGGGCCTTATTGTGCCGATTGGCGAATGGGTTATAGAAGAAACGTGTCGCTCAATCGCGACATTTAGGGAAAATTGCATCGACATTCCAGTTGGTATTAACATTTCTTGCAAACAGTTTGAGACGGGAAATCTTCTCGCGCTGCTGAGTGATTCGATGAACCGATATGGAATCGATCCGTCGCTCATCGTTGTCGAAATCACCGAAACGGGTCTGATGCGAGATATCGAATCGTCGATCGGGCTAATGAACCAATTACATGCTGCCGGCATCCGCATTGCGATGGACGATTTTGGCACGGGATACAGTTCGCTCGCCTATCTTAAGCGTTTTCCGCTTGATATATTGAAGACGGATGGTGTGTTGCTTAAAGACCTTCAGTCCAGCGATCAAGATCGAGCCATAATTTCCGCAATCATCGAACTCGCGCGGGCAACAAAGCTGGAACTCATTGCCGAAGGTGTCGAGACATCAGATCAGGCGGATCTTCTCCGATCGATGGGATGCGACGCGTTTCAGGGATATTATTTTTCTGAGCCGCTGGACGTTCAGGACTTTATCGGTTTTGCGAGGCGCACTCGGAACTAGTCGGACGCTTCGATGAAGCTGGCCCGCTTCTGCGGAGAGTTTTTGGTTAGACATCAAGCGGCTTGACTCATCCGCCGCTCGAATTCCATGGGGGAAATGTTGCCGATCGACGTGTGCCGGCGGCGAGTGTTGTAGAACCCTTCGATGAACGCAAAGACCGCGAGTGCAGCATCACGTTGGTTTTTGAAGCGATGCTTGGCGAGTAGTTCGCATTCGAGAATGGCGTTGAAGCTTTCGCACATGGCGTTGTCGTAGCAATCTCCAACTGAACCCATCGAGGCCCGGACGCCGGCGTCGCCGCAGCGACGGCCTAAACGCAATCGATGTGTATTGCGTGCCTTGATCGGAGTGGTGGATCACGTTCGTCGGCTTCGATTGTGAACCGCCATGTCAAGCGCATCGATGACGAGTTCTGCCCGCATGTGGTTCGCCATCGCCGAGCCGACCACGCGGCGACTGAATACGTCGAGCACCACGGCGAGAAATAAGAACCCGGACAGAGTCGGAACGTATGTGATGTCGGCAACCCACAGTTCGTCCCGTGCAGACGCCGTAAACGTGCGGTTGACGAGATCGGGCGCCGGGCGCGCATCTTTGTCACGAACCGTCGTCTTGAAACCTTTACGACGGCTTGCTCCTTGGATATTCCGTTCGCGCATCAGCCTTGCCACGCGTTTGTCACTCACGCGGATTCCCGCATCGCGAAGGTCAGCTTGAATTCGTGGACGGCCGTACGTCTGCTCCGAGTCATCGAAAAACTTCTCGATGGAGTCACCGATCGCTTTGTCGGATTCAGGTCGTTGAGACGGTTTACGATGAAGCAACGCATAATAGCCCACTGGTCGAGACTTCCAGAACGCGGCATTGCGTAGCGATTGGCCAAAGGGCGTGATGCGCTCTCACGAATTCGAAGACTTGGACCGTATCGAATCGGTCTCGCGAGCAAACCACGCGGCGGCTTTTGACAGAATTTATGCACGCATGGGCCGAAGTCGGGCACGATCTCGACTACAAGAAACTTCAAGGCGAGCCGAGCCTAGAGGAACTCCAGATTCTGGACGAATTAAATGATTGATGTGCAACCGTTTTGTCCTTCATCGCATTGGTGACTCTATTCCAGGCCCTGGGCCACTCAGGACCGCAGCTCACGACCTAAGCGGCTCCAGTCTTAATAGCACGCTCCACCCTCGCTGCATCATATCGAACCGCGAGGTGCAGGTCGCATCTATCTGCGTGCGCGGACCCAGCGTGCCGAATCTGCGTCGGCCCAATCCGAGATCTGCTCGTATATCGAGCGGAGCATCGCGACGTATTGTTGATAAGCGTTGGCAAAGCGCGATGGCGGTCGAACCTGTTGGAACGCGTCCATCGCGTCATGTAGCGCGTTTCGAAGTCGTAGGAAGGGCGTACGGACGGCTTCTGTGTTTCCCGGCTGCGCCGATGCCGCCGCGAAGCCTCGCTCCACATGACGTTCCAAGTTGATCCGTCGGCAAAGTCAACCCAGCGCGCCCAGCACGATGAGTCGGAAACTGGCCCTCGTAGGTTTTGCTTCACCGGAAATAGAGGCCGCCCTATGAGAAGTCGCTTTCTGTGGTGCGGTTCAATTCGGATTCGAAAATCATACTCTTGCGGCCCGACGAGCACGCCAACGTATTTGACCGCCTTTGCGCGAGTAGCGCTATCGTATCGGCGTGAGCGTATGGTGTGGTGGAAATATCTATCGAAATCGTGACTGTATTGCGTAGGCAATTATACGCGGTCGCCATCCCGTCACGAACTAAGGCGTGCTACGTTCTACGCATAAGCTTCGGGAGATTGCTGAATGCGGATCTTCAAGTTCGTCGTTCTGTGTGCGCTTGTAACTTGCGCAGGAACGGGTGCGCAAGACCTGCCGCCGTTTGACGTCCAGATGCAATTGGATCCCGGGTCAATTCTGGTGGGCCAACCAATCTGGGTAAATGTGCTGATCACGAATCGCTCTGACGAAGCGCTTGCACTCGATACCGGCAACTCGTGCTTCGGTGCGAAAGAGATTCTCATCAGCGTACCGGAGGCCGAACAGACGAAAGACGCCCACCCCTTCTGTGGCGTCCCAGGCGGCAGCTGTTGGGTAGCTTCCCCTTCGAACGTCTCCCCAGGCGAAACGGTCCGCCGGCGTTACGTGGTTGTTGGCAATTTTCGAATCACGCACGCGGGGCAGTACACGGTGTATCTCCAGCAAATATATCGCTACGGTCCTGCGGTAGTTACTCAGCCCGGTCAACCGCAACCATTTTCCGAGCTCGGTTCGAGACAGAGAATACACGCGCAATTGAGCCTAGACGTCTCGCCCGCTGACCCGCAGAAGCTCTTACAAATCGAGGACAGCCTTGCAGAGAACGCGGCTATGATTCCACCGCGGTCGACGCCACCCGCTGGTGCCGATATAGACGAGCTACGTCGCTGGGACGAGCAGCGACGACAAATCGAAGACGATGACATGTTTCATCGAGCCTCCATCGCCGACGGAATCATCACGTATCCCGCGGCGGGGATGGAGCCGATCTTCCGTACGTGGTTGGAAGAAAACAACACGACCCCGGCCGACTGGGCAATGAGGGCGCTTGCAAACCTGAATACGCCGGAATCGCGAGCGATATTAGAACAACAAGCCGCGTCGCACGATAAGCCGAACGATTTGAGCTACCAAATTCATCGCTGGGTAGCGATTGACGACCTGATCGACATGAATGACACGCACTTTCTACCGGTCTTAGAAACGCTCGTGTACGACCCCTATCACGATGTTCAACGCACCGCGGTACGCGCATTGGGCATTCTAGGGAGAGAGCACGAACTTCCGCTGCTAAATAAACTCGCACACGAACGACGCGCAGAAGGCGATCGGGCGGATGCGATTCAAGCCATTGGGAATTCCGGGACGTTGAAAGCGGTTCCGTTGCTGATAGCTCTTTACACGTCGCCCAACGCCAATGAACCGGGTTTGCCGGACTACGCACTCCTAACGCTGACACACCACGACCTTCCGGCGATCGGGCGGCCACGAACACCAGCGGAAGCTCGGGCTGCGTGGTCGGAATGGTGGCTACAAAATAAAACGACAGCCCACGCCTACAGCCTGTACGACTGCATTGTGCCGCCGCCGCCGGCAACCCTCAGCAATGATCCCACGCCGCCGACTTATTAAGAGCCGCTCAGCGTACTGGGTTCATGAATCGCGAGCAGATCAACGCGTACGCGAGATCAGCAAAGGCGAGGTAATTCTCGGCGCGATGCTCGTAACGAATGCTAATCGTCGAAAGCCATTAAGCAAGACTAACGTGCGCTCTGCCACCCAACGATAACGACCCAATCGTTCAGACAACTCGATGCCCGACGAGGATGCAAGCGATGATGTGTCTCTGACGTAAGGCGCTGCGACAGCGTCTGTAATTGTACCCCTGTCACTATGCAGCTTCGCGGGACGCCGAGGCGACGTGTTCCCGGTCAAGGACACCGAGCGTAGGGTTTATCGCAGATACTGCTTCGTCAAAGGTCCGAAAAAGTGGGCCGGAGTCCGGGTTCCAGTGTTCCATTCGTTCGCGAAGCGATTCATTTGCAAACAACGCTTCGAGCATCGTAAAATGATCCGATGGTTTGATCGGTCGATACCGATTGTTTATGCTTACGCAACGGTGCCTAGAATATGCCGTCGACAAGTTCTGCAGTTCGTGTGCACTGGCCGCGCATCGCGATCCTTACTAAAACAAAAACGCCTCGATTTCACGAGGCGATTCTGGAGCCGACGGCCGGACTCGAACCGGCGACCTGCTGATTACGAATCAGCTGCTCTACCAACTGAGCTACGTCGGCGCAACCCGCGCATCTTATCGCATTTCAACGCGTCATGCAATCGGGCCGGGGAGCCTGGTTCTGCGAGGTCTCGAACGCCCCTCTTCGCCTTACGGATTCTGGAGACTCATCTGGCTCTAATCTTTCTCTTAAAAAAATAGTTGACATCCTCTTGAGACGGGAGTAGGGTGAAGACAGTCCTCAACTAATTGATTAAGAGAAAGGTTTTCAGATGATCCGCTTCGCCTCGAGTCTAGTCGCTTCGGCGGTGATCGTGTTCATGGGAACCAGCGCCTTGGCAGCTATCAACGACCCGCACATCCTGCCCCCGCCTCGGCCGATTCACCGCGCTCTTGTCCAGCCGAAGGTTATCGCTACCGTCGTCGCCCACGCCCATCGGTCAGCGACGTTCGCCGTTCACGGCTTATAAGTAAAGCCCTGGATGTACGCTTCGTTCGATGTCCGGCTACCCCACACGACCCAGATCGTGCCCGTCTTCGGATCGATCGCGGTCGTGTGGGCGCCCGGATCGATGTCATGACTGTCGAGCAGCTTCGGCGCTGACTTTCCATCGAATGAGAAGAGCTTGATGCCGCCGCCGGCGCACGCAAGCCACCCGCGTGACTGATCCCAATTACATTGGTCGACGCGCCCCGGCAAAGTCGCCTTATACAGCAGCTTGCCCGCCGTCGAATACACCGCTAACGTATTGTTCTCGCCCCCTGCGAGAAGCGCGTGATCTCCCGCGTCGTACTGCAGCGGATGGTTGTTCTGCAACTCCGGCGTCTTGAAAACTTTCGACACTTTCAGCGTCTTCGAATCGACGATTGCGATTTCGTTGTCGCTCGCAATGTTCTGATACACATTGTGCGTTAACGGATCGACCTGCAGATACTCGGGTTTGTGTCCCGGCAGCTCGACGGTCGCGAGCACCTTGAACGTTTTTACGTCGATCACCCACATTTTCGTGCCGTCGTCTTCGTCCGCATAGATGCGGTCGAGCATCGGATCGTACTGAATCGCATCAACCGATCCGGTTACGACGACGGTCCGCAGAATTTGCTTCGTTTCCGGGTCGACTTCACTGACGCTTCTTCCGTCGCCGTTTCCCGTGTAAACGTGGCCCGTCGCTTCATTGACCGCAACGCCCGCCATATCGCCCACCGGCACAATGCCGAGCACGTTTCCGGTATCGGCGTCGGCGATCAGTAACCCGCCACCTCCGCCGTGCGCCGCATATACGCGACCCCGCTGGCTGTCGACGGCGACGTAGTCGAAACCGCCGCCGGGATTTACCGGCTGCGCAATGGTTGCGGGAACAATCGGCATTCGTACCTCAAGAAAGACAAGGCGCTATTGACCGCAGCGTAGCATCGCGGAATGACGCGTAGATGAACGCTACTCGGCGTCGTGAAACGTTCCGCGCTTCGCGCTCTTATCCAGCTCCAAATCGTCTAAGAAGTAGTAGACGATTTTCTTGTCCTTGAAGCCGACTTTCGCGAGTTGGCGGCCGTCGATCTCCATGACCTCGTGGATGTTTCCCTCGACGCCCGCATAGCGGTAATTGACTTCGGAATAGTTAGGGTTGCCGGGCGCCGGCTTAGGGGTCGCCTTGACGCCTCGTAGCGGGGTGTTGTGCCGATGCATGGCGTAAGGTTTCCACACATGATCATCAGTTACCGCGGCAAAACTCCCAAAGTCCACCCCACCGCGTTCATTGCGCCGACCGCCGTCCTCATCGGCGATGTCGAGATCGGGGAGGAATCCAGTATCTGGTTCGGAGCCGTGCTGCGCGGCGACAATGGCCCGATCCGCGTCGGTGCGCGAACGTCGATTCAAGACAACGCGGTCCTGCACGTGACGCACTTGACGCAGATCGACGATGATGTCACGGTCGGCCACGCCGCCGTGATGGAAGATTGCCACGTGAAGCAGCATGCCCTGATTGGCAGCAATGCCGTGTTGCTCAACGGGAGCGTAATCGGCGAGGGGTCGCTCGTTGCGGCAGGCAGCGTCGTTGGGGAAAACGTCGAGATTCCGGATCACGTGTTGGCTGCCGGTGCACCGGCGAACGTGAAGAAGCCGATCGAAGGACCGGCGAAAACGTGGATCGAGATCGCGGCCGAGGAGTACGTGCATCTCTCGCGCAGCTACATGGAAGAGGGAATTGATGCCGCTCGTACGTGACGTCGTCGCGCAATTCATTCAGAGCGAGGGACACAAAGTCGACGTCTCTCCGGTCGACTCGGACGCGGGCATCACGGAAATTCTGTTTCGCACGCGCGGCCAAGTATTTTCCGTGACGACGTACGAGAACGATCCCGGCTCGTACATGATTTCGACGGCATACGAAGTGCCGGATTGGGCGCGCGAACGCACGCAGAATGCCGAAACCCTCGAACGCGTCAATGAGGACTATCCTGACATTACGTTCATTATGGCGCACGACGGCGGACTGTTCGTCGCGACGGCGCAAGAAGAGCCGGGGTCACCCGAGGCGTTCACGCATTCATTTTGGGAGACCGTCACGCGCGTGCGTGAAGCGGGAGCGAGCGCGATCGAACGGATCCTCGACCGCACCGAAAGCAAGGCCGCTGCCGACAAATTCATCAACTCACTCATGCTCGGTGACCGTTGAGCGATCCGTTGACTTCTATCGAGACCGCGCTTGACGACGAGGGCCTCTTCTTCACGCGAGACGACGATGACGACGCGTATCGCGTTGCGTTCAAAAGCGAAGGCGACCGTTATTTCGTCGTCTCATATCGTGACGATCCGAACTTTCTCATGATCGGCTCCGGATGGGCGCTGCCCTCCGAGATCGAGATCCTCGACGCCCTCGACGTCGCCAACGTGCTGAACGTGCGCAAGAAGTTCGTGAAAACGGCCCTATGGGAAGAGGAGCGTGATGTGCTCTTCACCGTCGAACTGTGCGTTAACGATCCCGATGAAATCCGGGCGCACTTTGGGCGCCTGCTCGACGTATTGCGCGACACGGCTGCAGAGTTCTTCGAAGAGCTGCGCGACGAGGAAGAATGACGGTCGAACGAGTTGACCCATCGTCGCTGCAAGCGTGGCATGGAATGCGTTCACTCCTCTGGCCGGACGAACCGCTCGAAGGCGCGTCGTGTACTTTCGAAAGCTTCTCTAGACCTACGCCGGCGATAGACGATTAACGCTCGAGGGATCGGCCTCTGCGTAGTGCGATCGTTTGAACGCCAGAATGTTGCCCAGCTCGCGCGCGAACGCGCAAACGTCTTTCCGCATGTCCGGGTCACGGAGTTGTTGCTCCGCTGCGGGATCGAGTACGATCGCGCCGATGAGTTCATCACTTACCATCATCGGAAACGATGTGCTGGACGGCGGCAGCGCCGTGACGTAGGCCGTTACCGCTGAGACGGCGTCGCATGCGCGACCCGTTTCTGCTATTCGCAGCACGACTTGATCGTCGTCCGAGAGCAAACTCGGAAATGCTGCCGGCGCCGGCGCGGCTTCTTCGAGAGCAACGCGGACAAACTGTCCCTTCTGCCGATCGTACAAGGCGCAGGCGCGCACGTTCGCGAGATGGCACAGTTGATTCACGGACACGGTCATGATGTCGTCGACGCTCTTCATTCGACGGCAGTCGCGAAGTAATCCCGACAAGCCTTGCTCGAAGTTGATGCGATGCGCGGAACCGAGGTGACGGAACAGTGACTCGAGTTTCGGGCGAAGATAATTGAGAGAAATACCGATGATCAGCACGAGAACGTACGCGACCGCACTCGCATGTTCGTATTTCGCTTCGAGCAAGGAGTTGCCGAGCTGAAACCCGATCGCGATGATGCCGGCTAAGACCGCTAGCACGGCAGCGCGGTTCAAGACGAAATTAATGTCTACGAGACGGCTTCTGATCAGCGCGTATCCGTACCCGAACGCCATCACGCTCTCGGTCAAAACGAGCGCGCCGAAACGCGGGTCTCCAGCCCGAAGTGCGCTCGACGTCTCCTTGACGAGCGGGCCGGAAAACCCCATCAGCGTCGAAGCGAATATCCATCGCAAAAGGACGACATCATCAGCGTTCTCTCGCGCGATTCCGTATGCCATAATGAGCAGCGGGATGATCTTCGCGATAACCGGCAGTCCGTAGAAGAATCGCAGGAACGTATCCATCGGCGCATAGACTTGAAGCGGGTATGCAATTGCGCCGACGATGAGCAGCGGCAAAATAATGGCAAAGACGAAGAACGCGCCCGCCACGTTGAGGCCTCTTCTGACCGCTTCGCTGTATGCGTGTTTTGCAAGTTCGGCCGACAGAAAGAGCAACGCGTAGAGCGAAACCGCCAGCAACACCTGACGCAGCGTCTGCACCAGCACGATCATCCACCAGGGCAGACCAACGAGCGTCGAAATGATGCCCGACCCTGCCGCCATACCATAGAGGAAGAGGCCGGCGGGATATGCGAGACGCGGGTTGCGGCCTTTCGCGATAATGACAATCGCAAGCGAAAACAGCAAGATCTTGTTTAGCACGTCGGCCGCATCGAGCATCTTGTAGCCCATTTGTTCCGGCGATGCCGGAAGCGCTGCCACCGCGAGCGCGGCGTTGCGATGGTAGTACGCATAGTGGATGTTGCCGTTGGCCGCCGGAGATTGCCACCACACGACCAGGTCGCGCATGTCAAGGCGCCGTTGATCGATGCGATCGTCGCATAGGAACGGACTCGGTAGAGCCGCGTTGCCCCGACAGACGACGTCGCGGACGTGTCGATCGCTGTTATCGATTTGCACGGGCAACGCGGGTTGGGCCCCGCGAATGCCGATGCTGATGGCAAGCGCGGCAACCAAGAAGACGGCAAAGCCCGTTAGCGTAAACGTGAGCAACCAGCGCACATGTGCGCACCCCGTGTCGTTACGATAGCAGCTTCACGCGAAGAACAAGGGAAAATTTTGAATTCCGCTTTCGTAAGCGGAATGCAGTGCTTGCGCGCCAGCAGAGAACGATTTATGGTGGAATCGCGAGGTGGCCCATGAATGCTTCTCTCACCGGACATCAGTTGCTCGCAATGACGCAGCAGCAACTCGATGACCTCTTTTCCGCCAGTCCGGCCGGGCCTATACCGGACGGCGAAGCGCGCGGCACTGCAATCATCGCTCCCGGAACGCCGTACAGCAGTGACATCGCCGAACTGGTCAATATTTTCGCGTGGCAAGGCAAGGTATTCGATGCCGCGCGCAACGTCTTGAGAAATCGCATCACGCCGTTCGGCCTCAATGCGATCCTGGCCGACGTCTATACGGCGCCGAGCTGGTTCGACAACAAGGAATGCATCGTTCTGGACTATTCGAAGACATCGACAATCGCCAAGCACATTCGTGACGAAATTCGCGAGATTGCGCCGGGCCTGTATTTAGGGATCGTCTTTTGGGACCATACGAGGCTGATTGGGTTCAGTCTCGACTTTAACGCATGACGCCGCAATCGGCGTTCTTTGTGCTCGCTGCAGTACGGGCGGGAGCCGAAGAACCGGTACGCGCGCTTCTCGAGACGATGAACGCGTCGCCCGGTCATGCAGATCCGCAGAACGCGATCGTTCCGTTCGGAACGTTTGCCGAGCTTCATTTTGCGCGAGTCTGTCTCATCGACGATCCCACGACCGGCGACGTGGCGGCATATGGCATATCGCCGCGCACATATCCGACGTATCTGGCCTTCCTCGGCGACGTCGACGGTGACGCGTGCGACTTTCTCGCGCAACTCGCGGATCGCGCAAGCAACGGCGTGCGACGCCTCTTTGAACACTGCGAAGGTTTTTCAAGCAGCACCGATCCGCTGCGCTACATGAACGACCACAACCTTCGGTCGTCGGCGCTCTACGGAAACTGGAAAGGACGCACGATGCTCCAGGTGCGCGAGGAAGCCGCGTTGCAGTCCGCGGTGAGCTCATATCTCGATGCGCACGCCGACACGCTCGTCAACGCGGATCCGGAAAAACTGCACGCGGTGCTGCGGAATTTTCTGAGCGACGAGATTGCTTCGGCGCGGCTCACGATGACGCCGGCACCGCCGACCCGCATCGGCTGGTGGATACAAGATCTCGCCGCTACGATCGCCTTCCCGCTCGTACTGATCGTGCTCTCGCCGATCTTACTCGTCGCCGGCATCGTACTGCTCGTGCTCGTTCGGATCCAGGAGGCTCGCGATCCTGAGATCTGCCCGCGTCCCGCTCAGCAGCAGCGTGCACCGATCGAGCACACCGAAGACCGTGACGTGACGAACGCGTTCACCGCGCTCGGAAGTCTGAAGCCCGGACCGGTACGGCGGTTGATCAGCATGTTCGGTCTCCAGCTGCTCGATTATGCGTCGCAGCACATTTACACCAAAGGGCGACTCGCGCGCGTGCGAACGATTCATTTCGCGCGATGGGTCTGGCTCGACGGCGGTCAGCGCTTGATTTTTTTGAGCAACTATGACGGCAGCCTCGAAAGCTATATGGACGACTTCATCAACAAAGCCGGTTTCGGGCTGAACTTCGTCTTCAGCAACGGCATCGGCTATCCGCGCACACGCTGGCTGGTGGCCGACGGGTCGAAAGACGAAGAGAAGTTCAAGAACTTTTTGCGCCGTCACGAAATTGAAACGCAAGTCTGGTACAACGCGCATCCGGGTTTAACGGCCATTGATCTCGACCGGAACTCGCGCATTCGCAACGGACTTGAATCACGCTCTCTCACACCGGGGCAAGCACGGGAATGGGCAGCACTTCTGTAGCGCGCGCCGTTGACTTCGCCGATGTGCAGGGACTCGTGCGCTACGGGCACGGTCGCCTTACCGACGCGTGCTACCTACTGCTGCGTATCAAAGACGCGAAAACGGCGCGCGAGTGCATCCGCGCGGTCCCGGTTGCAAACGCCGTTGAAGTGACCGATCCGCCGTCAACGGCAATACAACTTGCCTTTACCGCTGCCGGCATGCGCGCTCTCGGCGTTCGCGACGATATTATTGCCGGTTTCTCAGCCGAGTTCGTCGCGGGCGTCGCCGCCGACGCGAACCGCTCTCGACGTTTAGGCGACGCCGGCGCCAACGATCCCTCGAATTGGGCGTGGGGAACGGGCAATCGCGAACCACACATACTCGTCGCGCTCTTCGCACTTCCCGGTGCGCTCGGGTCGTTACGCGCATCCGTGCAACGTCCCGGGTGGAGCGAAGCTTTCGACGAAATTGCATGTCTCGACACCTCGGATCTTCACGGCCTAGAACAGTTCGGGTTCACCGACGGCATTAGCCAGCCGGCCATCGATTGGGAACGCATCCGCGAATTGCGCGGCGACAAACCAAACTATGGGAACACGATCGCGCTCGGCGAGGTTCTCCTCGGCTATCCGAACGAGTACGGAAAATATACGGAACGGCCGCTCCTACATGACGACGAATCGACGCGCGACCTGGAGCCGGCTGAGGACGACGAAAGCAAACGCGACCTCGGACGCAACGGAACGTATCTCGTCATACGCGATCTCCGGCAAGACGTTCGTGGTTTCTGGCAATTCATCGATCGCGAGAGCGGGCGTTTGGGCATCAGCGCGGACGAACTCGGCGCCATGCTCGTCGGCCGGCGCCGCAACGGCGACCCGCTCGTTCCATCTGCAGAAACGTCGCAAAATGCATTTACCTATGGCGACGATCCGAACGGAATACAGTGTCCCGCGGCGGCGCACATTCGACGCGCGAATCCGCGCAATGCGGATTTCCCGTCGGTGCCTCGCGGGCCGATCGCGACGCTGTTGCAGATGCTCGGCTTTCGCCGCGCGGAATTTCAGGACGACCTCATCTCTTCTACGCGATTTCATCGCATCATACGGCGAGGACGTGAATACGGACCGCCGCTGACGCCGGATGATGCGCAAAACGCGGCGCCCGCCGGCGATCCTCCACGCGGTTTGCGTTTCGTCTGTCTGAACGCGAACATCGAGCGACAGTTCGAGTTCCTTCAGAATGCGTGGCTCATGAATGAGAAGTTCAACGGCTTGCCCGGCGAGAGCGATCCGCTGCTCGGCAACCCGGCGGCTTCATCGGGCAACGGGCAAACGCGCAGTTTTGTCATTTGCCGCAATGGCGGCACGCGCACGCGTATATCGGCGCTTCCGCAGCTCGTATCCGTCACGGGCGGAGCATATTTCTTCCTACCCGGTCTTCGAGCGCTACGCTTTCTCGCTTCGGGGTGATTCCATGAAGAACCGCACCGTCGTTCTCGCACTCGCCATGCTCTTCGCGTCGCTGCCGGCTTGCCAAAACCGCACGGTGTCCGATGAAGCGCGGCTCGCCGGACGAGCACCCGAGACGTTTCCCGCGGCCACGGAAGACTACTTCCACGACATGGACGGCGCCATCACGCTCTCTCCGCAAGAGATCGCGGGCCGGGATACATGGATCGTATGGACCGGCGGAAACGATCGCTTTTGGGACAAGTTGAGTACGATCAGTTTCGGCAATCTCGATTTGCTAAAAACGATCTCGTCGTATCCGACACTGAAAACGAATCGCGACAATCGCTGGGAACGCCTGGGTCTCGTCAACGAACCGTGCTTCGAGAAAGCAACAGCGCCGAATCCCGACCGCTATGGATTGTGGGTCGACGTGCGTTCAAAAGATTGTTCGTCCGATCCGTTCGAAGACGAAAAAAGGTATCCGGGCGTCGCGATTGGTGCGCGTGGAAAAACCATGCCGCTCGGGTCGTACTACGGATATGCAAGCGGCGTCGTCGGGTTGCGGCTTTTTCCTAATCCGAACTTCGATGAGAAAGCAGCAAAAGCGTGGGATCCCGTGCGCTATTACACCGATCCGTCGTACTACGAGAACAAGGATTTGGTGAAACCGTATCGTGTCGGTATGTCGTGCGGATTTTGCCATGTCGGCCCGAGTCCCGTAAATCCGCCGGCGGATCCCGAACATCCGCAATGGGCCAATCTCAGTTCGACGGTCGGCGCACAGTATATGTGGGCGGATCGCATCTTTTCCTGGCAAGAACGAGACAGCAGTTTCATCCGCGAACTGTTCACGTCGTGGAGACCGGGCACGCTCGATACGTCGCTCGTCTCGACGGATAATATCAATAATCCGCGCACCATGAACGCCGTTTACGACATCTTTTCGCGTCTCGGCGATGCGCGCCGATGGGGGCGCGAAACGATCGCCGGCGGCGAACTCTATAACAAACAGTTCAACGACTATACGAATGCGCCGGACTTTTCGGTGTTCTTCCAAGCGCCTAATACGGTGATGACGGCGCGCGTGCTCAAAGACGGAGCCGACTCGGTCGGCGTTCTCGGCGCGCTCAACCGCGTGTTCATCAATATCGGCACCGACAGCGAGGAGTGGCTGCAACATTTCAATCCGGTCGTCGGCGGAAAGCCGATCTCCCCGATCACGATTGAAAGTGCGCGCGCGAACTCATCCGCTTTTGCTGCGACCGAGAACCAGACGTTCAATATGGCGCTGTTTTTGATCAAGGCGAGCGAACGGCTCGACCACTTGCGAGATGCGCCGGGCGGCCCCAAATATCTCATGACAAACGACGGGCAACTCGAGCGCGGAAAAGTCGTGTTCGCCGAAAACTGCGCGCGCTGCCATTCGAGCAAACAGCCGGAAGCGATGGCGGGCCTCGATCCGGACGGCTGTGCCGGCCCGCAGTACCTGGACTGCTTCAAGAAGTATTGGACTTGGACGCAAACCGACGACTATAAAATGCAGATGCGCAAGATCGTCCAAGATCCGACCTTCCTGCAAAACAACTATCTGTCGACGGACCTACGCATTCCCGTTACGCTGCTGCATACGAATGCGTGCAGCCCGCTTGCGACGAACGCGATCGCCGGCAACATTTGGGATAACTACTCGTCGCTTTCGTACAAGAGTCTGCCTTCCGCCGGAACGATCACGTGGTACGACCCCTACACCGGCGCCCCGCATACGTACGACCTGCCGGCGGGCGGCCGCGGCTACACGCGCGTTCCGTCGCTCATCGCACTCTGGTCGACGGCACCGTTTCTTTTGAATAACAGCGTCGGACCATTCGATCCCGACCCGTCGGTCGATGCGCGCATGCGCGTGTTCGAAGCGTCAATCGAACAGATGTTGTGGCCCGAACGCCGCGAACACGACACGCTCCTTGCCGGGAAGATACCGGGGAAGATCGATCGCACCACGCAGACGACGTACCTCACGATCGAAAAGGGCTATTTGCCGGACCTCGTTCAGAACAACATCGGCGTGATTAAAACACTCGTTCCGAATGCCTTTCCGCAAGGGTCGGACTCGGAGCTCGCCATCGGTCCGATTCCGGCCGGCACTCCTGTCGGCCTACTCGCAAACATTCGTCTGCTCTCCGAAGATTTACAAGGCGTGCAGTTCCTCGAGTATGAGTCGAACAAAATTGGCGCCGTTACCGGTGTGCTGGTGGACCTGCTGAGATTACCGCATGATGCATCCGACGATCAAGCGCGAAGTGTCTTCGCCGGCGTCTATCCGAAGCTACTTGCAATCAGTAAATGCCCCGATTTAGTCGTGAATCGCGGACACTATTTCGGAACGGGCTACGTGGAACCGGCGGCGGTAGACAACGGCATGGCGGTCGGTCCGGATTTGAGCGACGACGATAAACGCGCACTCATCGAGTTCCTGAAGACGTTCTAACGATGGATCGAGGAAACGTTCTCGCGGTAAAACAGCTCGTCCACGAGACGTTCTTGTCGCTGCTCCATTTCGAGCGGCGTTTCGATCCCTTCTTCCGTCCCGCAGCGGATGCAATCTTTCGGGAGCCGAGCGCAGCGATTCTCCAATGGCTGATCAACCTTCCACGCCGCAATGACGGATTGCAACTCGCAGAGGAACGCGAACTCGACGGCGAGAGTGAGTTCCTCGACTCGATCGTCATCGACATGGGCACGTACATGCGAACCCATTGGCAACCCGGCAATTATCAGCGCGCGGGTAACACGAAGACGCATGGCATCGTTCGTGCAGAATTTATCGTACACGGCGGACTACCGCCGCATCTACGCCACGGTATTTTCGCGGAGCCAAAAACATATAAAGCGTACGTTCGGTTTTCCGGGCCAGGCCCGGATTGGCCGGCCGACATCGACGACGTCGGCTTCATGAGTTGCACGGTCAAACTCATGGGCGTCCCCGGCGCGAAGATTTTTCCCGACGAAAAATACACGCAAGATTTTCTGTCCGTGACGACGCCGACATTCGTTACGCCCGACGTTCGTGCGAACTCGCAACTGCAACGTGAGCTGCGGGACAGCACGGAGTTCTTCTATTTTTGCAACTTCAGCGAGCCGCACATTCTGGACGCGCTAATGCAGGGTCTATGGAACAAGACGCAATCGAGTCCGCTCGAAGCGCAATATTGGAGTTGCACGCCGTACTTGCTCGGGGAAGGGCAAGCGATGCAATACTCGATTCGTTCGACGCTGAAAACACGCACGCGGATCCCGAACCTGCCGTTTCGCCCGCCGCCGAATTACCTGCGCGACGCTATGACGTCGATGCTCGCGAAGCAAGACGTCGATCTCGATTTCTTGATTCAGGTTCAAACGGACGCGCATCGCATGCCGATCGAAAACGCGGCCGTCCGCTGGCCGCTGCGGCTGTCGCCATACGTGCAGGCCGCGACCATACACATTCCAAGCCAACACTTCGATTCACCCAAGCAGCTAGCGTTTGCGGACGTTTTACGCTATAGCCCGTGGCACTGCATTCCAGAGCATCGTCCGCTCGGAAATCAGAACCGCGTGCGATGGCGGATGTACAGCGAGCTTTCGAAATTGCGTCAAAAGATGAACGACGTCAGCCACTACGAGCCGACGGGCGACGAGCAATTTGACTGACGCCATGTACGACTACGTGGTTATCGGTTCCGGCGCGGGCGGCGGAACGGTCGCGGCGCGCCTCGCGGAGGAGGGCGCGTCGGTGCTCGTACTGGAGGCGGGCGGTGACCCGCGCGAGTTACACGGCGGCGATCCATCGCATCCGGACGGGAACTGCCTTCCCGACGACTACGATGTTCCCGCGTTCCATCCGCTCGGATGTGAGAACGACGCGATGAAGTGGGAGTTCTTCGTTCGTCACTATGCGGACGACGCGATGCAACGGCTTGACGAGAAGTACTGTGCGCAGAGGGACGGCGTGCTGTATCCTCGCGCGGGAACGCTCGGCGGGTGCACGGCGCACAACGCGATGATCTGCGTCTATCCGCATAACGAAGACTGGGCGTACATCGCGCAACTAACAGACGATCCATCGTGGTCGCCCGAGCACATGCGCTCGTATTTTGAACGGGTCGAGCGCTGCACGTACCGCTTCGATCAGTGGCTCTCACACCTTGCCGGATATAACCCCTCGCGACACGGCTTCAACGGATGGCTGAATGTCGAATTGCCGCGGCTTCAGGCATCGGCATTCTTCGAAACGCTTGCACCCCTGTTACCGGAACTGGTTGCGGAGTTCGCACTCGACGGCGACAAGTTGAAAACACTGCGCTGGTTATCGCAAGCGGGACTCGATGCGAACGACTGGCAGCGCGTAATGGAGAATGCCGCCGGCCTCTGTTCCGTCCCGTTAACAACAGCACGCCACCGTCGCGTTGGTACGCGCGAGCGGCTCCTCGACGTTGCACGCCGGCATCCCGACCGCCTGACGATTCAATTGCACTCGCTCGCGGTGAAGGTACTGTTCGACGAACGCAAGCGCACCATCGGCGTTGAGTACCTGCGAGGCGAAAATCTCTATCGCGCCGGGCTGCGTAACGGATCGACCGGAACGCGCGAAACGGCCCGCGCGCGATGCGAAGTCATCCTTGCCGGGGGTGCGTTCAATACGCCGCAGCTGTTGATGCTCTCCGGTATCGGACCGGCGACCCATCTTGCGTCGAAAAACGTACCCGTCCTCGTCGATGCACCGGGCGTCGGGAGCAATCTGCAGGATCGCTACGAAATCGCCGTGGTCAACCGGCTGTGCGAACCGTGGAAATTTTTCTCTGCCGCAACGTTCGCGCGCGGCGATCCGCAGTACGAAGATTGGAGCGCATCCGAGCCGTTCGGTATCTACACGACAAACGGGTCGGCTCTCTCGATCGTGCAGAAGTCCTCCGTCGCGAACGGCATTCCGGACCTCTTTTGCATGTCGCTTCTCGCCGACTTTCACGGCTACTATCCGAACTTCTCGTATGCGACGACACACCGCTTTGATTATCTGACGTGGGTCGTGCTCAAGGCACACACGCGCAATCGGGCCGGCACCGTCCGGCTGCGTTCGAGCGATCCATACGAGCCGCCGGAGATTCAGTTCAACTATTTTCATGATGGCGGCGACGATGATCTTCAGGCGCTCGTCGAGGGCGTAACGTACGTTCGCAAACTCGGAAAGCTGCTGTGCGACGCGGGCATCGCAACCGAAGAATTGCCCGGCGAGAAGGTTCGAACGGCCGACGAGGTTGCGACATATATCCGTAATAACGCATGGGGCCACCATGCGTCGTGTTCCTGTCCGATCGGCGATGTCGTAACCGGCGATTTCGCCGTGAACGGCGTTCAAGGTCTACGTGTTGTCGACGCGTCGGTCTTTCCGCGGATTCCCGGCTTCTTTATTGCGAGTGCGATCTACATGATCGCGGAGAAAGCCGCCGACGTCATCCTTGCCTCTCGCGCTGCCCGAGGAGAATAGCCATGCCTTCAGTCGTTCTCGTTCATGGATATAGCGAAACATCGCTCGGCGCGTATCACAACATTCCACAGCTCTTGAGCCAAGCCGGATTCGATTCGGTCGTCCTCTCCGCGTTCAACTCTCTCGACGATTTCGTGACGATCGATGATCTCGCGACCGCGCTCGAACTGCGCGTTCGCGATTTAGAAGCGTCGGGTTTCAACGTGCGAGACTCCGCCTTTATCTGTCATTCGACCGGCGCGCTCATCACCCGCCGCTGGCTGCTCAACCGTTGCGCCGCAGCCGGTACGCCGAGCAAGGCAGTCGTCCCGACGCGACTCATAACGGTGGCCGGCGCAAATCACGGATCGAGTCTCGCCGAGATGGGGAAAACGCCGTTAGGCTATTTGGAGAAGCTCGTGCTCAAACACGTGCTTGCCGTGGGCAAGCACGTCCTGACGGATCTCGAGTACGGCAGCGATTTCATTCGAACGCTGAACGCCGACTGGATGCGAGCGTGGAACGACGAGGCAGACCCGTTGTGGCAGCGCGTTCTATCGTTCAGCATGGGCGGAGATTTTGTCGGCAACAATGCCGCAGTGAAACTTTTTTGGGCGAGTTGCGAAGACGGAAGCGACAACACCGTTCGCATCAGCGGGGCGAATCTCAATTACACGATTCTGGAAGCCAATCCGAACGACGATCCGCCCACGATTGTGCCGACGGTCCTCAAGCAACGCGCTCCGCACTTGATTCTCCATGGATATTCTCACTTCGATACGGACACCGGCATCTTGAGTGCAGCGACGTCGGCGGACACGGCGTTTCAGGCGTTGTTGACTGCTTTAAAAACCGACGTGACGGGCTACCCCGCGCTTGCCGATACGTGGGCAACTGCAAATGCCACGTGGACCGCTGGGAATGCAGCGCACGCGAATTCAACCATCGTCTTCGACATACGCAATCAGTTCCGCGTGAGCGTTGACGATTGCATGATCGCATTTTGGGACGAAGCGGACCTCAAGGTGGATCCGCGCGATGTTCAGCTCGCCGCTCAGCGAACCGCGTTACCGGATTACGCGCCGCCCGCCGCGGAAACGGCGGAAGAGCGCGCGATTCGTGAATCGGTGATCACGGCGTCGCTCAGTTCCTCGAACGCAATCATGCCGCACTCGCCGATCCACAACACGGTCGCGCAAGGGGCGTACTCGTTTTATCTTAACTACCCCACATGGGTTGGTGACGGCAATCGCCACCACGCGGTCTACATCGAAGCGGTGAGCGATTCACAGTTCATCCTCTATCGGCCGACGATCTACCGCCCGTCGATCGACATCAACCGGTTGATTCAACCGAATCAGTTCACGTATGCGAATATCACGCTAAACCGCAACCCGGATAGCGAGTTCGCGCTCTACCGATGGGCGCCCGCGCTGACGGTTCAAGTCCTGGAAAACGCGGTGTGGCCGCCGTTCCCAAATCTTCCCGAGCGCATACCGCATCAATGATGCGAGTAGACGAAGCCCATTTGCTCCTTCGCGTACCGCGTTCCGGCGACGGCGTGCGCGGGAACCGCAGCTTCGATTTCCGCGATCTCGTCCGCGGTCAGCTGCACGTCGAGCGATGCCACGTTTTCTTCCAGCCTGCCAACCTTCGTCGTGCCGACGATCGGCACGATATCTTCGCCCTTCGAAGACACCCATGCAAGAGCAAGTTGCGCGGGCGTCACCCCGTTGCGCTGAGCAAGTTCGCGAACGCGATCGACGAGTTCCAAATTTTTCGTGAAGTTCTCGCCTTGGAATCGCGGCGCGTGCCGGCGCCAATCGTTCGGTGCAAAATCGTCCGGCGAGCGAAGCGTTCCGCTCAGAAATCCGCGCGACAACGGACTATAGGCCAGCACGCCGATGCCGAGCTCGCGCAGCATGGGCAGAAGTTCCGGTTCGATGTCGCGGGTCCACAATGAATACTCGATCTCAACGAACGTAATCGGATGCACGGCATGCGCGCGACGCACCTGCTCCGCGTTGACTTCCGAAAGCCCGATATGCCGCACGTATCCGGCCGTCACCATTTCGGCGACCGCGCCGACCGTTTCTTCGATCGGGATCTGCGGATTGATCCTCGACGGAAAGTAGCCATCAAGGTAGTCGACACCCAGACGCTTGAGCGAGTACGCGAGAAACGTTTTCACATACGGCGCGCGGCCTTCCACGCCGATCCACGCATTCGAAGGATCGCGAAGCGCCCCGAATTTGACGGTCAACACGGCCTCATCGCGACGCCCTTTGATCGCGCGACCGACGAGCATTTCGTTGTGCCCCATGCCGTAGAAATCGCCGGTGTCGATGAGATTCACCCCAAGGTCGAGCCCGCGGTGAATCGTCGCAATGCTCTGCTCTTCATCGGCGTGCCCGTAAAGATCGGACATGCCCATGGCGCCCAAACCGATGCTCGAGACCTTGAGCTTGTCGGGTCCCAACGTGGTGTACTTCATGTGACGTCTAGCCTTTCAGTGTATCCAGTCGCTCGAGCTTGTGATCGACGACGGCGAGGCATGCTTCCAGTTCCTTGATCTTCTCTCGAGCCGACTGGGCATGCGCGAGCAAGAGCGCGCGTTTTTCGTTTTTCGTGTCTTCGCCGTCGTCCGGCACGCGCGTTATGCGGGCGGGAAGTTCGATTCGTCCGCGTAGGGGACGAAGAGTGTGTATTCTTGCTGGAAGCGCAACCGCACGGTGCCGGTAGGGCCGTTACGGTGTTTGGCGATGATGAATTCTGTGACGTCGGCTTCCGGCGTTTCCTTGTTGTAGTAGCCTTCGCGGAACAGGAACGACACCATGTCCGCTTCTTGTTCCAGCGAGCCCGAGTCGCGCAAGTCGGAGAGCATCGGACGCTTGTCGGTGCGCGATTCGACGCCGCGGTTCAACTGCGCAAGCGCGATGATCGGCACGCCGAGATCTTTCGCCGTCACTTTGAGCGTACGGCAGATCTCCGAGAGCTCTTCGTTACGATTTGCGTTCTTCGCGAGTACGCCCGGGCGCAGCAACTGCAAATAGTCGATGAAGACCGCACCGAGTCCGCCGGTCGATTTCAAACGGCGGCAGCGGCTGCGCACTTCCGTAACGCTCAAGGCGCCCGAGTCGTCGAGATAGATCGGCAGCTCGTTGAGGCGTCCCATCGCGCGCGCGATGTCTTCCCACTGATGCGCTTTGATGTTGCCGCGGCGCATGTCGTGCATTGAGAGCCGCGCTTCGGCGCAGATCAAGCGCTGCACGAGTTCGTTGTTGGACATTTCGAGCGAGAAGAACGCGATCGGCTCTTGTCGCTCGGCCGCCGCAACCGCCATGTTGAGCGAAAACGACGTTTTGCCCATACCCGGGCGCGCGGCGAGAATAATGAAGTTGCCGGGTTGGAAACCGGTGGTCATCGCATCGATGTCGCGGAAGCCCGACGTCAGACCCGTTTGCTCTCCACGCATATGGAAGAGCCGGTCCATGTAGTCGAACGTGTCCTTCATCAATCGGTTGACAGGGACGAAGTCGCCGGAGAGCTGACGTTCGCCGATGGAATAGACGAGCTGCTCCGATTGATCGAGCGCCGCATCGACGTCTTCTTCGGCTTCGTAGCCGAGCTGCGTGATTTGCGTTCCCGCGTGGATCAAGGAACGCAGCACAGCTTTTTCACGTACGATGGTCGCATAGTATTTCGCCGACGCCGCAGTCTGGACCGTATCCATGAGCGAGCTCAAATACGAAAGGCCGCCGACGCGTTCGAGCGCGTCGCGAGTGCGCAGCGCTTCAGCGACCGTGATCTTATCGAGCGGTTCACCACGATCGAAGAGATCGAGCAGTACCGCGAAGATCGTCTCGTGCACGTGCGCGTAGAAGTCGTTCGGGCGTACGATCTCGCCGACGGTTCCCATGATTTCGCGATCGACGAGCACCGAACCGATCAAAGCCATCTCCGCTTCTAAGTTATGCGGAGGAATGCGGTCGATGGATCCGGAGTGAAGGTGGGAGACGCTCATGGCTACGCGCGTGATTTACGACGCGTCGACTGTGAGCGGCCTTGTGAGTTCTTTGTGGATAATTTCTTGCGAATCTGCAAAAACTTGAGCGCTTCTTCGACCGAGGTCACCGCAACGATATCGACACCGGCGAGCGACGCGTCCACCTCGCGCACGTTTTCCTTTGGTAAGATCATCGCACGCATGCCGCTCTGGCGAGCGGCGTACAGCTTCTCGATGACGCCGCCGACTGCGCGAATCTTCCCTTGAATCGACAGTTCGCCCGTAATTGCGACGTCCTGCGGCAGCGGCGTCTTCGTAATTGCGGAGTAGAGGGCGAGGAAAATCGCGAGACCCGCCGAGGGTCCGTCGATGTTGCCGCCGCCGACGACGTTGATGTGCAGGTCGGAGTCGGTCACGTCGATCCCCGTCTCCGCGCGCAGCACGCTCGCCGCGTTGAAGACGGAATCTTTCGCCATTGAGCCGGCCGTGTCGTTGAATCGAATCGTGCCCTTCCCGCTTTGCGACGCGGGGAACGCCATTGCTTCGATCTCGATGATGCTGCCCAGGTAGTTGTGGACGCCCAGGCCGAACGCTTTGCCGACTTCTCGCTTCGCGCGCGCCTTCACGAGCGTATGTTGCACGAGACGGCTCGTCTGCACGACCGCGCGCACGTCGTCTTCATTGATCGTCACGCCGGCGCTGCCGGTCTTCTTCGGATCCACGCGATAAAGCGCCTGACCGTACGCATCGGCGACGATCTGCACCGCCTTGCGCCCCTCGATCGTGTACGACGCGATCGTCTGCGGGACGCCGCGCGCCACTTTCGCATCGAGACGTTTGATGGCGCCTTGCACGATCGAGACGATTTGATGCTGCGTGAGCGGCTGAAAATAGATCTCGGCACAGCGCGAACGGATCGCCGGATCGATCTCCGAGGGATCGCGCGTCGTGGCACCGATCAAAATGAAATCGGCGGGCGCGCCTTCCTTGAACAAACGGCGCACGTACGCCGGCACGTTCGACGCATTTTCGTCGAAGTACGATGACTCGAAGTTGACCTTTTTATCTTCAAGCACTTTCAACAGACGCGTCTGCAAGAGCGGATCGAGTTCACCGATTTCGTCGATGAACAGCACGCCGCCGTGCGCGCGCGTGACGAGCCCAAGCTTCGGTTCGGGTATGCCCGCCTCCGCGAATTCGCGGCGGCTGCCCTGATAGATCGGATCGTGAACGGATCCCAGCAGCGGATTGGTGGTCTCGCGCGGATCCCAGCGCAGCGTCGTGCCGCTCGTTTCGACGAACGGCGCGTCCTTCGCAAACGGCGTGTACTGACGGGACTTCGCGAGATCGAGCGCGAGTCGCGCGGCGGTCGTCTTACCGACGCCCGGCGGACCGTAGAGAATCACGTGCTGCGGATACGGCGAGCTGATCTTCGCGAGCAGCGCCTTGATGGCGCTTTCTTGTCCGACGATCTCGCTTAAGCGCTGCGGACGCAACTGTTGCAGCGCGGATGTCGCAAGCCCACGCTGCGATAGCGCTTCGAGTTCTTCAAGTTTGGCTTCCGTGTTCGGCGTTTCGGGGCCGGTGTCTTCGCGCAGCGCCTCGAGTTTGAGATCCTTGAGATACTCCTGGTGGCGCAAGTTCATCTTTTCCGAGACCTTGCGCTCGATCGCGTCTTCAACGGTTTTCTGCGCGAGCAAATCGGCGAGCGTTTCTTCGATATCCGCGATCGCTTTGCGCTGTTGCGCGCGCGTCGTAGCGCGCTCGATCGTCGGGTCTTCGAAGACCAGACGTGCGAGCGCACAAAGACGATCGGGAAGATGTTGCGAGCGCATCATTTTCAATGCGCTCACTTTGCCGGCACGCAACACGAGTTTGTCTTGACCAACGACGTTTGCGAGCATCTCGTAGAGTGCCGAAACGTAGCGGTTCAGCTCATCTTCAACGCCGTATTTTCGTCGCAGCCGCGACGCGTACGCTGAGTCGGTGCCGGCCATGAGCTCCGTCTATGCGGAGACGACGTTGATCGTCGCCTTCGCTACGACGTTCTTGTGAAGTTTGACTTCCACGGGGTACGCGCCGAGCGCTTTTATCTGGCTCTTGATTTCGATCTTGTGCTTGTCGACGGACACGGAAAGCGCGTCGTGGATCGCATCCGCGACGTCCGCATTCGTCACCGCACCGAACAGCTTTCCGTTACCGCCCGCTTTTGCTTTCACGGCAAGTTTCGTCTGCTCGAGTTTATTCGCGAGCTCTTTAGCGTCGGCGAGGTGCTGCGCTTCTTTCTTTTCGTTCGCACGCTTTTGATCTGCGTGCGCGGCGAGCGCGCCTTTATTTGCCTCGGACGCGAGGTTACGCGGCAACAGGAAGTTGCGAGCGTAGCCCTCAGCGACCTCGACGACCTCGCCCTTCTTGCCGAGCGCTTTCACGTCGCCCAGAAGAATGACTTTCATGTGTTTAACTCCGATTTATTCCGAGACGTAGGGGAGGAATGCGATAACGCGGGCGCGTTTGATCGCCGTGGTCAGCAGACGCTGATGCTTCGCGCAGTTTCCCGAGATGCGGCGCGGCACGATCTTGCCGCGCTCCGAGACGTACTTCTTCAAACGGTTCGCGTCGCGGTAGCTGATGTCGATCGCTTTGTCCGCGCAAAAGTTGCACGACTTGCGCTTCGGGCGGCGGTCTTTGACCGCGCGCTTCGTCTTGGTTGCCATTGATTGTCGTCCTTATTAAGCTAGGTGGTTGGCGGCCGCACAGAGTGCCGAAGCAGTGTCCCTACGACCCTAGCCACGTGACGCGGCAAGTCCGCGCCACGAAAACGCCCCGGGGTATGGATTTGCTCTGAACGAGCAGACCCGGCCCGAGACGAGCAATGATCTTACCACGGCTCGCCGTGGGCTTCTAGTGGTTTAGCGGGTGCCTTCGATATCGAACATACGTTCGCCTTTAATAGTCGTCGTCCGGCTCCGCCTCGAAGGCTCTGGGATCTTCGAAGAACGCCGCCTTGCGGAACGTTGGAATCGGCCGGAAGGGCTCTGCCGGCTCAGCAAAATCAATGCAGTCGCGCAAGGCATCGGAACGATCGTCGGTCGTGTGCATCGACGGCAATCCGAAGACTTGCTCCGTGAATTTCAAGATGCTGCCGAATTCGTGTTGCACGTGCGACACATAGTGCCGTTTCGCGTACGGCCCGATCATGATGAAGGGAACGCGCGGCCCGAGCCCCATGCGATCGAGCTGCGGCGGCACGACGTGATCGTACCAGCCGCCCCAGTCGTCCCACACTACGATGATCGCGGTCGAATTCCACAGTGGCCCTTCACCGATCGCATTCACAATCGACGCAACCCATTCGGGACCAAACTGACCCACGACGCCGACGTCGTGTTCGGTATCGCGATGCGGAAACGGATGATCGGAGTTTTGCGCGGACGGCACCACCCACGTAATCGCGGGCAGATCGCCGACGCGCGCATCTTCCAACACGCGCGTCTCGGGCGAGACGACGTTGCCCCACAACGGCGAGAACCGGATATGCCGGAACGCGTCGAACGCCGACCAAATATTTCCGAGACTATCGATCGGCGGCGCATAGTAGCGCCACGTCACACCGTTTGCAAGCGCGTCGTCGGCGAGCGTTGGATAGTTGAAGCACGGCCACGGCCCAGGCACTTCGTCACCGTCGGGCGCGATCATCGAGACGCGCGCGTTGATGGGTGAATCACATCCCCATGCAAAGTGCGTCGTCTCTAAATGGTTGGGATTATCTGCAACGAAATTGCCCGTCCCGGAAACGAGATACAGGTGTGCGGGAAAACTGGGCCCGGTGTTCGATTGAAAGAACCGGTCAGCGAAGCTGTAACGCTCTGCCATCTCCCAATACGGCTCGACTTGGCGCTCGGGAACGAATGCATAGGGAAAGTCGGGATCTTGGCGCGGCGACGTGAACGTCTCTTCCCAGCCGTCCATCCTGCCGCCGTCGTACTGCTGTACGAACGCGCGATGCTGGTGATCGACGTCTGCGGGAAAGTCGAGGTCGACGGCGTGCAACGGAACGCGTCCGTTCTTGGTTAAGCCCTGCTGAACGGTATCGGCGCCGGGAAACCCATTGAACAAATTGTCGACGCTGCGATTCTCTTGAATGATGATAACAACGTGCTTGACACGCTCGTGAAGCGTGCGGAGGTAGTCGATCTCCTTCGTCTTCGATATGCTTATAGGTGCGGCCGCAATAGGCCGACTAAGGGCAAGCAAGCAGCCGAGCGCTGCAAAAGCACTAAACAGAAGACGTCGACGCATCATGACTAGTTACACGATTTCCACTTCCAACTCATTTCTCAGAAATGTCCAAATCAGTTCTCAGCAAAGCGGGGAACAGTAGCTATATGAGCAGCGTCCGCGGCACCGTGACTCGCATCATTCCATTTGTGTGCGCACTCGTCGCAATTGTCGCCGCTGCCGGTCGGATTCACGCTATGCAGGCGCCGGCGGATTGGACCCAATTTCGTGTCGACGGCACGCACAACGTCGTGCTCGATGATGACCTGGATACCTCTTGGACGAGCGTCACCGGTGGTGCGATCTCCTCGAGCCCGGCCGTTGCCGGCTCGGTGCTCTACATCGGAAACAACCACGGTAATCTCAACGCAATCGACATTAAATCCGGGCAAATCATCTGGACGCACCATCTCTCGAACGACTTGATGAGCCAGCCGTTGCTCTACGACGGACTCGTGATCGTCGGCGAAGGCGACGAACAGAGCCAAGGCTCCGCCCCCGGCACTGTCTACGTCGGACAAGGTCCGAGCGCGCTCGTCGCCCTAGATTCTAAAACAGGCGTCGTAAAATGGCGTCTCTCGGTTGCGGGATCCGCGATGCCGACCGGCGCGATCGTGAATAACGTCTTGATCGAGCACAACGGTGCAGGTTGGCTCACGGCGGTTGATCCGCACACCGGAAAAGTGCTCTACGCGCGCAACATGCATTCGATCGCATCAATGACCGGCGCGCTGCCGATCGGTTCGAACGCCATCGTAACGATCGGCGTGCTCGACAATGCCGTTGAAGCAGTGCGCGTCGCGGACGGCGCGACTATCTGGCGCACCCAATTTCCCGCGCAAGGGTCGGGACATGGCGATTGCCCGCCGGTAACGGACGGAACCGTTCTCGTCTGCAATTACGTAATGCCGAAGCCGCCGGCCACATACACATCGGTCGATAGCCCTGCGACGCAGCACGCCTACGCGCTCGACGTACGCACCGGAAAGAAACTGTGGGATGTGACGTTGGAAGCCGGCACACTGCCGTGGCGCAATGAAGGCGCGATCCCGATGATGATGGACGGCGTCGTGTATTTCGGAAGCGCCGTGTCAGCGTACATGCACGCGCTCGATGCAAAGACGGGTCACACCGTATGGGAAACCAAGGTGCGCGCGCCGGTGAAGGGCGGTATCGCCTCAACCAACGGACACATCTATTTTGGCGATCTGAAGGGATATCTGTGGTCACTCAATGTCAAGACCGGTAAGGTCATCGGCGTTAAAAAGATGCGTAGCGGGTTCAACGTCGGATCGCCGATCATCGTTGGGAAAACGCTGATCGTGGGTAGCAGAACCGGCTCGCTCTACGCCGTTCCGTTAGCCGACATCGACAGCGGAAAGGACGTCTAACGACGCGTTCGCAGCCGAATCACGACCGCTTCACGGTGATGGACGGAACGCCGGCCGACTTCAACAGAGCATTGACGGCGTTGAGCTTCGCACCGAGCAACTCGTCGTCGGTGGCGAACTGCGCTTGCGCCGCGTCGTGCACCTCCTTTGCAAGACCGCGCTGCCCTCCGGTCGGCGCATAGTCGTTGCCGATCAATCCGCCTTCCGCATTCGCGAGCCGTTCGTACAACCGCGACGGCGTGCGTAGCGTGTCTTCTGAGTTTTGCGCGTTGCGAATGTAGAGCGAATCAAGCGTCGTAGCGACACTGCGCTGCAACGTCGAAACGGCGTCTGCAGCAGTGGTGTGCGAACTGACGCGAGGCGCGACCTTTTGCAGCGATGCATCGAGCGAGCGCAATGCAACGATGTCGTTGCCGGTGTGACGGAAATCGTCGCGCAACTGCATCGCAAGCTCGAAACTAGCTTGCATGTCGGCTTGCGTTCCCGGCGTCTTCGGATCGGGCAGCACTTTAATAGAGCGTTCGGACGCGGTGCCGTTATACGACAAGCGCACCGTGTACGTTCCGGGGACGACTTGCGGACCGGACAACCCGGAGCCCATCGCGTTGTAATCCGGAATCAGCTTAACGGTATCGCAGGTGAGATCCCACCACGCGCGATTCATCCCTTGTACCGGATGGTCCACGTCGATCGTGCGAAGCAACGTCGGGCCGTCGAAAACTTGCAGCTTCAGGTTTGCGTGTTTCGGCGGCGCTTTCTGCAGATAGAAGTTCATGACCGCGGGGGCTTGCGGGTTGTCGCCGCCGCCTTCGCCCGTCGCCCACGTTGCCCACGATGCATTGAAACGATACGCGTCGCGCACCGGAAAGAGATATGCGGATGATGATGCGACATTGCCGCTCCATTGTTGCAGCGGCGCAATATCGTCGAGTACCCACACGCCCCGCCCGTGCAACGCGACGACGAGATCATCGAAGCGCTTTTGCACGACGAAGTCGTACACCGGCGCATGCGGCAGGTTATTGAAGAACGGCTGCCAGTGCGCGCCGTCGTCGAACGACAACCACAGCCCCGTCTCCGTACCGGCATAAAGCATGCCTTTGCGAACGGGATCTGCGCGCAGCATGCGCGCGTAACTATCGCGCGGAAGATTGCTGCTGATCGACTGCCAGTGCACGCCGAAGTCGCGCGTTACGTAGAGATACGGCGTGCGATCGCCGAGTTTGTGATTCTCAGCAACGACGTACGCGGTGCCGTCGTCAAAGGGCGAGGGGTCCACGTTGTTTATGCGGGCCCAGTGCGGCAGATTCGGGATCCCGGCGGTAATGTTATTCCAGTGGGCGCCGCCGTCGCGCGTGACCCACACCAATCCGTCGTCGGTGCCGACCCACAACTCGCCCTTCGTCATCGGCGATTCGGCAATCGATGCGATGGTGTCGTACACTTCCGTGCCGGCGTTGTCGCGCGTGATCGGTTCGCCCGACGGTTTTTGTTTGCTCTTGTCGTTGCGCGTGAGATCGGGGCTGACCGCGTTCCACGTGACGCCGCCGTCTTCCGTCTTCATCAAGTATTGCGCGCCGAAGTAGAGCGCATTCGGTTCGAGCGGCGACACGGCAACCGGCGCAACCCACGCGCCGCGATACTTGTATGATTCCGCGCCGGTTCCCGAATACGTATCGGGCCAAGGGCTGATCAACCGTCCTTGCATCGCTTGGCGGTCGAATCGCAGCACCGCTTCTTGATATCCGGTGCCGTAGATCACGTTGTCGTTCGCCGGCGAGAAGACGATCCAGCCGCTCTCGCCGCTTTGCGCAGAGAACCACTGATCGGGCGTGATCGAACCTGTAAAACTCAACTCCGGACCGCAGACTGCACCCGGATCCTGAAACTCTCCGCACACCGTGTAGGGTACGCGATCGTCGACCGAGATGTGATACGGCTGCGAGACGATCAACTGCGGATCCCGCCACGTTTTTCCGCCGTCTTGCGAGAGGCGCACGCCGGCGTCCGCGCCGATGATCGCGCGTTTTCCGTTTACCGGATCGATCCACATTTGATGGTGATCGTACGCACCGGTCGGTACCGATTTGACGGTCTTTCCGCCATCGAACGACTCCGACGGGATCTCGACGATCGTCATGAAGAAAATGTGCTTCGCGTTCTTGGGATCGACAGTGAACTGCCCGAAGTAATAGGGGCGCTGAATGATTTCGTGCTTCGTGCTGGTGCGCGTCCAATGCATTCCCCCATCGTTACTCGTCCAGAACGTGCCCTCGTTCGACTCCGTCAACGCGTAGAGAATGTTCGGCGCGCTCGGTGCAAAGCGCAATCCGATCCGACCCGTCAATCCGGTCGGGAATCCGTTGCCTTGCACGCGCGTCCAATGCGCGCCCGCGTCGTTCGAGCGATAGACGCCGTCGCCCGGTCCACCGCTCGTGAGCATCCACGGCCGCCGTTGTATCGTCCACATGCCGGCATAAACGAGCTTCGGATTCTTCGGAGAAATCGCAATGGACGATGCGCCGGTGGTGTCGTCGACGTACAGCGACTTCACCCATGTTTTGCCGCCGTCGACCGTCTTGTAGAGGCCGCGATCCGCGGATGGCTTGAACGGATCGCCGACCGCTGCGACGTACGCGATATTGGGATTGTGCGCGTCGATCGAGATCTGCGCGATCGCCGCGGTCGCGTCCAATCCGAGATGCGTCCACGTCGAGCCGCCGTCGTTCGAACGCCAGACGCCGTCACCGAACGCAACGTCGTTGCGCATATTCGGCTCGCCCGTCCCTACGTAGATGATCTTCGGATTCGACGGTGCGATCGCAATCGCGCCGATCGAGGTCACCGGTTTCTTATCGAAAACCGGTTCCCACTTCGTACCGCCATCGGTCGTCCGCCACAATCCGCCAAGGCCGCCCGCGAAGAACGTGGCGGAGTTCCCCGGGACGCCGGCAACCGCATCGATGCGTCCGGTCGTCGGGCCGATATTTCGAAACTCGAGTTGGGCGAACGTGTTGCCGCTATCGGCGCTCGCAAATGCGGGCAACGCGGCAAGAACGGCGGCGAGAAGCACCGTTGTACGAAGACGAAGCATTGAGCCTCCTTATTTTCGAGGTCAATGCTTCTTCTCGCGCTAGCCTTCCTGTTGACGAAGCTAAATGAAAGATGATGCCCTAAAACTCGTTCCACAGGTACTGGTTGTAGACTTCGTGATGGTATTGCACTTCCGGTGCCTTCACGAACGTGCCCAGTAAACGCGCGCAACGATCTGCACTTGCTTCTTTGAGTTCCGCATAGCGTTCTTTTACGTCGGAAGCCAGGAGTTTCGACGTCCATTTCGCCTGACGGAAATGGTCGAGTGCAGCGTAGATATTGTCGGGCAGATAGCGCTCGGCCTGACGTAAGCCGGTTTGCGAACTGATCTCGCCTTCCAGACCGGTCTTGAATACCGAGAGCATGACCATATAGGGATTCGCGTCCGGTCCGACGGAGCGCACTTCGACACGCGCGCTGCGTTCGTTGCCGATCGGAATACGTACCATCGAGCCGCGGTCGACCGCCGACGCCTTGATTTGATTCGGCGCTTCGAAATGCGGATCGAGGCGCCGGTACGCGTTGACACTCGCATTGAGCATCAAACAGATATCGTTGCCGTGTGTGAGGATTCGATCGATGAACTGCCATGCAAGCTGGCTCATCTTCTCTTCGCCGTTCGGATCCCAGAAGAGGTTCTTGCCGTCTTTGCTGATCGACACGTTCGTGTGCATGCCGCTGCCGTTCACGCCGACGACCGGCTTCGGCAAGAAGCTTGCGGTGAGTCCCATGCGCGTCGCGACTTGGCGGCAGATCAATTTGTAGAGCTGAATTTGATCCGCACCGGAGACGACTTCGCCATAGCCGTAATTGATTTCGAATTGCGACGGCGCGACTTCGGGATGATCTTTTTCATTCTCGAAGCCCATCGCGCGCTGCACTTCCGCGACCGTATCGATGAACGTGCGCAGCGGATCGCCCGGCAGTGAGTGGTAGTAGCCGCCGGTATTGACGTAGTCGAAGCGGCCGCTTACGTTAAAGCGTTGCTCCGCGTCAATACCTTCGAAGAGAAAGCCTTCGATTTCATTGGCTGCGTTGAGCGTGTAGCCGTGACGATCGAAGCACTCTTGCGAAAACGCCTTCAAGACGCCACGGACGTCGCCTGCGAACGGTGAGCCGTCGCGATTGAGTACGTCGGCGAAGACGAGCACTTTTCCGGGTCCAAAGCAGTCCGCAGGTGCCCAATAGAACGAGCCCCAGTCGAGCAAAAGACGCAGATCGCTTTCACGCTGCGCGGTAAATCCGCGAATCGACGACCCGTCGAACGTGAGATTGTCGTACGACTTCAACAAGAACTTCTTGTCGTAGTCGAGCATGTGCAGACGACCTTCGAGATCGCTGAAGAGCACGGTCACCGCCTTGATGCGCGGCTCGTTGGCGAGATATTTCAGCCGTTCGTCTGCGATCTTTTCGGGCGAGACCCGATCTTTGCGCTGCTGCTTCGCAGCCAGGTTCATCTCTTCGAGTTCGGTATACGGCAGCTCGAGAAACTCGCGCAATTCAGGCATGGTCTTCGTCGTTCTCCTACTTCATCAAGCGTACGCGGGTGCTATGCGACGCTTACACAAGAAGCGACCCGGGCCTTTGGCCTTCCGGTAAACCGCGCCGCCCGGCTCTACGCCAAAGGTTGGGCGACGGCGGGCTGATGCCGATTCATTCTTCCCCGTCAAAGTAATCCAAGTCGTCACCGCGCAGCAACCGGCGCTCGGGAACCTTCACAGACCACTTCCGGCTGTCGGGATAGTAAGCATGATCGTTGAACGGATTGTCCGCGATGACGTAGAGGACAAGATCAGCGTCGCTATCATTGATGAACTCGTGCGCTTCACCCGGCTTATAGAGAAACGCGTCACCCGCAGTAATGCGTGTCTTGCCGCCATCGTCCCGCGCGAGTCCGCTTCCCGAAACGACGACGTAGAATTCCCATTGCGTGCTGTGCGCGTGATAAGGATACGGCCGTTTCCCTGGCGGAATGCGCATCAGTTCGAGATCGAACGGATGGCGGTGCATGAAATCGGTCGAGTTCGGATCGCGACCCAACGCCTCGGAAATCTGCTTGCCGTAGCCTTCGAACGTTCCTTTTGGAGAACGCCAGCTCAGTTCTTCGACGGTGTCGAGATTGACTTTCTTCATCTACGCGCACTTACGCGTAGACGTCGATGTTCCGCCCGATCCCGATGGAGCGAAGGTACTGCCGGATCTCCGGCGACTCTTTCGGCGTCTTAACGATTTGGCGCAGCGATTCCGTGCGCGACGCGATAACCGAGAGCACCTGGCGGTACTGGGAGATCGCCCACGAGACGGAGACCGAGAGAGGCAGAACGCTCACCTCGATACCATCGGCCGCTTCCGCGCGTATCTTAATGAAGGACCGAGGCAAGCTGGCGGGCTAGTGGCCTCTCATGAGCAGCGTGCGAGTCCTCGTGGGAACGCGCAAGGGTGCGTTCATCCTTAGCTCCGACGGCAAGCGCGACGCATGGCGCGTCGACGGGCCTCACTTTCCCGGATGGGAGATCTATCACGTCAAGGGATCGCCCGCCGATCCCAATCGCCTCTATGCGTCGCAGACCAGCAGCTGGTTCGGCCAGGTGATGCAACGATCGGATGACGCCGGTGAAACATGGCAGACCGTCGGCAACGAATTCGCCTACGACGGCGTGCCGGGAACACATCAGTGGTACGACGGGACGCCGCATCCCTGGGAATTCAAACGCGTGTGGCATCTCGAGCCGTCACTGACCGATCCCGACACCGTCTACGCGGGCATCGAAGATGCGGCGCTCTTCAAATCGACGGACGGCGGCGCAACGTGGCGCGAACTTTCCGGTTTGCGCAATCACAGCACCGGTTCATCGTGGCAGCCCGGCGCGGGCGGCATGTGTTTGCACACCATCATTCTCGATCCATCCGATCCGCAGCGCATCTATACCGCGATTTCGGCTGCGGGCGCGTTTCGTTCCGACGACGGCGGCGTAACGTGGAAGCCGATCAATCGAGGTCTTCGTTCCCAGTATATTCCCGATGAGGACGCCGAGGTTGGACACTGCGTGCATCGGATTGCGCTGCATCCGTCGCGACCGCAAACACTCTTCATGCAGAAGCATTGGGACGTGATGCGTTCGGACGACGCAGGTGAAAACTGGCGAGAGATCAGCGGAAATCTTCCGACCGATTTCGGTTTTCCGATCGACGTACACGCGCACGAACCGGAAACGGTCTACGTCGTGCCGATCACGAGCGACTCGCATCATTTCCCGCCCGACGGACGCTTGCGCGTCTATCGCAGCCGAAGCGGCGGCGAGGAATGGGAAGCACTGACGAACGGCTTACCGCAGGAAAATTGCTACGCCAACGTCTTGCGCGACGCGATGGCGGTGGACCGGTTGGACGACTGTGGCATCTATTTCGGCACAACCGGAGGCGCCGTCTACGTTTCCCCCGACGGCGGCGATACGTGGAAAGCGATCGTGCACGATCTACCCGCGGTGCTCTCGGTCGAAGTTCAAACGCTGCCGTGATCCGCGTCGTGCTTCCGCCGAATTTGCGGGCGCTCGCGCGCATCGACAGCGAGATCACCGTTGATGCGACCCAACCAACAGCCGGAAGCGTGATCGATGCGATTGAGGAGCGATACCCGATGCTGCGCGGAACGATCCGCGACCACTACACGCAGCGACGTCGCTCCTACGTTCGGTTCTTCGCGTGCGAGCGTGACCTCTCACATGAACCACTGGATGCGAAGCTTCCCGACGCGGTTACGTCGGGAAGCGAACCATTGTTGATTGTCGGTGCGATCGCAGGCGGCTAAGGGTTCGGTGCTACCTGTACTTGGAATAAATACTCGCCGGGAATGCCCTGACAATTACGGGTCGCGGGCGCATAGGTGCTCGTTTGCGCCGCTTCGATCGCGGCCTGGTCGACGGTCGCATTGCCGCTGGATTTTGCGATCTTCGTCTTGACGACCTTACCTTCAGGATCGAGCCCAACATACACAAGCGCCTCGCCTTTGGGTCTCTCTTTCTTCAGCCACGCCTCGTCTAGTTTAGGCGGTTGTGCGATAAGAATTTTCGCATCTTTATTCGGATATTCGCATGAGGCCGCAGCAAGGACCACGGGAGCTGTGTTTGCGCCGCCGTTTGAGGCGGCGAGAGCTGGTGAGAAGAGTTGCAACACGAGCGTCGCAGCAGCAAAAATCACGATCGTTCCTCCGAGAGTGTAGTAGTTGAGTTGAGGCGTACGAAGAGTGCGATAGTCGACGAGGCGCTCGATGCGTTGGATGAGGGCGCGTCGCGAACCGAAGACGCTCGGCGAGACGAGCGGGACGCGATGACTGGCAGCAGCACGCGCCACGGCGGCTAAACACGCGGCATAGTCGTCGACCAGGCCCGTTTTCGAAACGGCAGCATCGTCGCACGCCGCTTCGCGCTCTTTGACGAGATAATGGCTGATGACGTAAACCCAGGGATTGAAAAACAAGACCGCTTCTACCACGCGCTGCATGAAATTCGCAATGATATCGTGGCGCGCGATGTGCGCACGTTCGTGCGCGACGATCAACGAAATATCGTGCGACGGAAGCTGTTCGAAAATGGCGGCCGGCACGATGACGATCGGATCGTGAAGACCTGCCGCAATCGGTGCCTGCACCATATCCGAAACGAACACGCCGTCATAGTCTCGCAGAGGCGCGGCGCTCCGGCGAATGCGTGAAATGCGAACGGCGCTGACCGCCAGACGCACAAATGCGAGCACCATGCCGACACACCAGAGGGCGAATGCAATCGTCATCAGCGGTGCCGTTTGCTCCGCGGCCGTCGTCGCTGCAATGAGCCTCATGCGAATGCTTTCGGAACCTCCGCCGACTGCAGAGTCAAACGACGGCAGATGAATCGGCCACAGTGCCGATTGCACGGGAACGGCAACGAGCCCAATGAGCGCGACGAACCACACGGCATACCGCGTCGACGCACTCTCGCGTGCGAAGAACCGGCTCACCAGAAGCGCAATCGCGACGACGATCGCACCCTGCCAAAGTCCATTCGTAAGAATCTGTACGATCATCGCGAGCCCTTCTTCCGCTTTGAGAGGAGCTGTTCGATTTTTGTGAGGTCGTCTTTATTCAACGACGTTTCATCGAGCAACGCGACAGCGAGGGCGCCGCGAGAATTCCCGAAAAAGCGTCCGAGCAGTTGATCGATGGCCGATCTCGCCGCGTCGTTTCGAGCGATGAGCGGATGATACACGTATGCGCGGCCGTCCTCTTCGTGCGCAATGTAGCCTTTTTGTTCGAGCGTGCGCAACGTCGTCAAGACCGTGCTGTACGCAAGCGGCGGCGGCTCGAGCCCGGCCAAAACCTCGGCGACGGTTCCGCGCCCTTCTCGCCAAAGCACGTTCATCAGACGCAATTCGTGATCCGTGAGCGTTGCGGATTTCTTTCTCGGCACGGTTGCTCCGATCAATTAGATTCGTAATAGCACCATACCGCGACGTCGCGTAACTGTCAATTAGATTCATAATATTGCTCGCAACGCTCGGGGGGCTGCGATAGCGGAACGTCAAACTACGCCGGGTCAAGGAGGTCCATCCACCGTTATGATGTCCCGCTATCGCGGAGCGCTTCTAATCGGCGCGTTCGCGTTGAACATCGGTCTTGCAAGTTTACCTGCAAGCGCCGCCCTCGATACCGTCGTCGCCCAGCAGGCCGTCGTTCCGAACAAACCGTTTAGCGATTGCAGTACGCGCGCGAAGAACGCGCTCAATAGCGTGATGCAAAACGCGGTCGAAGCGGGAACCGGATCCGGTCATTGGGTCGGCGTGCAACGCGTCGAAGGCTCAGTCGCAGCCTCGGCCGTTATCGAATGTCATCCCGACGGCGGCGGCTATCGCGCCGGCTTCACGTGCGCCGTACAGGTACCGCCGAATCCTGACACGGCAAACGCGCTGTGCACGAAATTGACGACGGCATTCAATGCCGCAACGGCCGGCGTCGTCACTGGAGGTTCGTCGTGGCATTAGTCAAACGTCGCGCGATCTTTGCCGTTCTTCTTCTTTTCGGAATCATCGCAAGCGGTACGGTTGCACCGGCCGCGGTCGATCTGTCGACCGGCATTCGCTATGTTATTCCGAGCGGAACGCTCGACGAGTGCGGCAGCAAAGCACAAGCGGCGCTCAATAAGTATCTGCAAAACCCGACGGAATCTTCATCAGGAAGCCACGAGTACGTCGCCACGGGTCCGATCGGCGGTACCGGACAGTCGGCGAATGCTACGGCGGGAACGATTCACTGCTTTCCGACCGGCAAAGGATATGCGGTAACGTTCACCTGTGCGGTGGAAACGCCGAACAGCCCCTACGATGCCGATAGTTTGTGCCTGGATCTCGCGCACAATTTTTCCGGAAAAGACCAGAAGCCGCTCCCGACCCCGACACCGGTCGTCGTTCCGACGGGATGCAACACGCAAAGCCTCGCCGGAACCTGGCAATCCGACAACGATTCTAGCCTCAGCATGAAGATGGACGGCAACGGCGGTATCGAAGCGAGCGACGGTGTTTCCGGCAACTGGGCGTTGAGCGGACTCACCGCGACGATCACCTACTACGGCAATCACACCGAAAAGCTCTCATCCGACGGCAAACACCTCAGCGGCCAATACAACCTCACCCGCAAGTGCTAACGCCACGAGTGTCTTCCTGAGCGCAGGTGCGAAGCGCCGGAGTCGAAGGACCGCCTGAATTGGAAGCCCGCCGAAAACGTTTCGGCGGGCTTTTGATTCGTAACGGTCCTTCGTCGGGGCGTCGGTCGTACGTCGGCCGCGCGCGACGCCGGAATACGTAACAGCCGAAGCGCAACCGCAGGGTTGCATTTGGTCGGCACGCGTGATAGAGTGATGCGCAACGGGGAGGTTGCATATGACGTCGACCGATCGCATTGAAAAGCAGATCTTTCTTCGAGCGCAGCAGGAACGTGTGTGGCGTGCAATCAGCGATGCTGACGAATTCGGCAAATGGTTTGGCGTGCAGTTTGACGGCGATTTCACACCCGGCACGGAGTTGCGCGGGCGCGTCAAGCCGACCATCGCGGATCCAGACATTGCGAAGATGCAAGAACAATACGCGGGAGCGCCGTTCACTGTGTACGTCGACCGAATCGACCCGATGAGCGCGTTTGCATTCCGCTGGCACCCGTTTGCAATCGACCCGGCCGTCGATTATTCGAAGGAACCGATGACGCTCGTAACCTTCACGCTCGAGCCAAAAGACGACGGGACGCTGCTGACCGTCACTGAGACGGGCTTCGATTCGATTCCGATCGCGCGCCGCGCGAATGCATTCGAAGCAAACGAGGAAGGCTGGGCAATGCAGGCGCAGATGATCGAGAAGTATCTTCTTTTACAGCAATCGTGAGCGTCGCGCCGATCCTTGCCGCGCTCGGCGACGAAACACGCTTGCGAATCGTCACCAAACTCTCGACTGTCGGTCCGTTGTCGATTACGAAACTCGCCGAAGGCGCGCAAATATCCCGGCAAGCAATTACCAAACATCTGCACGCGCTGCACGACGCCGGCGTCGTGCGCAGCGAGCGTCGCGGAAGAGAACGGATCTGGAAGCTCGAGACCAAGCGCATCGAGGAAGTGCGCCGTTACCTGACGCAGATTTCGCAGCAGTGGGACGACGCCCTCAATCGTCTACGCGCGGCGATTGAACAGTAATCCTCGTAGCGACGACGATTTTCTTTTCCACGGTCGTTCGCGCTTTCGCGGGACAAGTGACATAATGATCTCCCATGTATTGGCCGCTTCAACAGCAAGGCTCGACGGGCGAAAACGTACGTACCGTTCAGTATTTGCTCAATGCAAGTGGTGCGGCGGTCACCGTTGATGGTGACTTCGGACCGCTCACGGCTGCCGCAGCGACCGCGTTCCAAACATCGATCGGATTGACTGCTGACGGCGAAGTTGGCGACGCAACCTGGGCGGCGTTGGTCGCGCAAATCGCCAGCGGCAGTTCCGGTGAGGCGGTGCGCGCGGTACAGAGCCAACTCAACGCGCGCAGCGGCCAGATTTCGGTAGACGGCGTCTTTGGTCCGGAGACGCTGCGTGCCGTTCAGTTTTTTCAAACGCCGATCGGACTTGCCGCCGACGGCGTCGTGAATTGGTATACGTGGCACGCGCTCGTGAGCGAGTACCTGCGAAGCACCGGCATCGAAACGTGCATTCAAAACGTCTTCGCGGCATGGAGCACGAACGACCAAGGTACCGCCGCGGATCCGGGCGGCGGCCTCTACATTTACGTTGACAACGTCGCATTCCAATAACGAGAGGCGGAAAACGTCATGATCGATACAACATCAGTGCCTTGGGAGCGCGATTTCAACCGCGCGCTCGTGCAGGCAAAAACCACGAACAAATTCGTCCTTCTCGATATTTTTAACCCCGGTTGAGGGGGCTGCCAAGCTTTGGATGCCGTGACGTATCCACACGACTATGTAACGGACGCAATCACGAGGCACGCCGTTCCCGTACAGATCGATAACACAAATCCCGAGAGCGCAGCCCTGCTCGCTCGGATCCACCATATTTGGACGCCCGACGTGCGTGTGTTGAACGACGCGAGCGACGAATTATACCGGTTCGACGGGTTCTTGCCGCCGGCCGAGTTCGTTGCGCGATTGCTGTGCGGATTTGCTATGGCGCACCTTCGTGAAAAGCGATTCGGTCGCGCCGAGAATCTCTATCTCGAAGTGCTCCGCAATTACTCGACGACGTATGCGGCGCCGGAGGCGCAATACTATCTCGGCGTTTCGCGCTATCGCAGCGATCCCGAGAGCGACGAGCTTCTGGCGCAGTGGGCCAACTTGCGGTCGCGCTATCCCGAAAGCGAGTACCGCGTGAAACAATCCTTCAAAGATTTTCCACAATAAGGCCGGAGGGTAAAATGCAACAGACTGCACTTTCGACGATGAAGGCTCTCGTCGTTGATGCATACGGTCCGCCGGAGAACGCGCGCGTCGGACAAGTCGAGATTCCGAAAGTCAAAGACGGCTTTCTCCTCGTCCGCATGCGCGCCGCCGGCGTGAATCCGTTCGACTATAAATTGATCACGGGCGCCGTCAAGGACTGGGTGCCGCTGAAGTTCCCCTATGTGCCCGGCATGGACGGCGCGGGTGAGGTCGCCGAAGTCGGCAACGGCGTTCAAGGCTGGAGTAAGGGAGACCCGATCCTCGCGATGTTTCCGCGCGGCACTTTTGCGGAATACGCGCTCATTTCCGCCGGCGAGAAACGTCTTGCGCGTAAACCGGAGCGCTTGGATTTCAAACATGCCGCCGCAATTCCGGAAGCCGGGCTCACCGCTCGAACGATCGTGCGCACCGCGAGCATAACGCCGGGACAAACGGTGTTGGTGATCGGCGCAACCGGCGGCGTGGGGTTGTTCGTCACGCAGCTTGCGAAAGCAGCGGGCGCGCGCGTTATCGCAACGGGGAAGGCGAACGATGTCGAATATCTAGGAAAACTCGGCGCCGACGAGGTCATCGACTACGCCGCCGCAGACACGATCGCGCAAGTACGCCAACAGCACATCCAAGGTGTCGATGCGCTCGTCGATCTCATCCATTCCGGTGACGACCTGCCCAAAAGCGCGCAGGCTTTGCGTCAGGGCGGAACGCTAGTATCGACGTTGAGTGGGCCGGAGCAAAGCGCGTTTCCGAACGGCGTCAACGTCCACTACATTCAAATGCAGGCGGAAGAGGGCGATCTGGATGACCTCGCGCGTCGTGCCTCCGACGGAACGCTGCGCGTCGAAGTCGGACACAGCTACGACCTATCGCAAGCGCCGCAGGCGCTCGCCGATCTCATGGATCCGTCGAAACACACACGCGGGAAGTTCGTCGTCACCCTCAGTTAACGCGCAAGGAGAACGGCGTGACCCGCCGGGATTGTCGTCGCTGCGGGAACGAATGTCGCCGAATTGAGCAAGATTCGTCCGCCCGAATGAATGTCGCCGCCCGAGAGCTGGATCACGTGGCCGTATGCGAGTTTCAGCCACGACGGCGATACGGTAACCGAACCGCTTGAGTTGCCGTTCACGATTGCCGCGCATTGGCCCATCGGCACTCCGAAGTTGTAACAACTCTGGAATTCACGCGCGTAGACGCGCGTCGCTACTTGAATCTGCGCATACGATGAGGTCATGCTCTCCACCGGCTGCGTGGGGACGATATTGTATTCGGGCCATACGCCAAGGTCATGGCTCCTGTACTCCAGATCCGGAAACACGATCGTATGTCCGGGACTGTAGCCGAGCCATGCCATCGCGACGGTCGTCGTTCGCACGGCAATTTGATCGGCGCTTCCGGCCGGCCAATCTCCGATGTTTTCTTCGATGAATGCCCCGTTCGGCATCGCATTGATCTCGGCCATCGCATTAAGCACGGATGCGTACCGGTCGGCGTGGTACGTGCCGAGGCTCACAACGCAATCCTCGCAGATCCCGCCCAACATGTTGCTCGATTTGAAGAGTCCGAGATCCGTTGCAATCCCGTTATTCATTGTGATGCCGTTGAAGAACAGCTTCCACGTCCCGCCGTTACTATGCGTCAACTGCGAGAAGAGCGTCTGGTGCGCTTGAATGACGGCCGCATCGTTCGGATACTCTTGGGTCGCGATGCAGAGGTGGAAGTTCGCGTTGTCGGGACACATCCCGGCGCCTGGCCCGTAAAATTGCGTGCTGACCGTTCCGCTCGTCTCGTCCATCAAGACGTAGTCCCACGCGTCGGCCGTCGACGAAAGATACGACTCGATGTACGCGCGCACAGACGCATTGAACTGATTCACCGCGTAAACGGGTTGGCTCACGGTCGCGCCGTTACATTGCATGTTCCGGTGGCCGAGCAGGCGGTGCGAGGAATCCGTAAATCCCGCCTGGTGCATAAACCATGACTCATTCGCCTGGCTCATGAGATCGCTGACGTAAGTCGGCTCGCATGCACCGAATGGAAACACAAAATTCGGATCAAAGTAAAAGACCGAGTTGCACCTATTTGAACCCGCGCAGTCGTTGACGGCTTTTACGTTGCTCAAGCCGCCTTCGGCGTACGTAACGTACGTTTGTGCCTCCGCAGCGCTCGATGCGGAACCTTGCGCGTTGTATTCATCGAACGCATACGTCGGAATATGGAGCGGGATGCCGTTCGCGGGCGTGGGTACGGCAGTGGGGCCGCTTGTTGGAGCTATAGTGGGCGTCGGCGCGGCGGTCGGCCCGTGTGACGGTACCGGTGTCGGCCCGTGTGACGGCACCGGCGTCGGTGCGTGGGACGGCACCGGCGTCGGTCCATGCGACGGGAACGTCGACGGGGCGGACGTCGGTGCAGACGGCACTGCGGTCGGCGAGGGACGCGCGGATGAGAGCGTATCAGATGATGGAAGAGATCCACCCGATCCACCGCCCCCGCCGCAAGCGCAAACACCAATTGCAACGGCGCACGCAAAAAGCAGCCGCATCCACGCCGACCCCATGCAATGAGCATAGCAATGACAGCGGTGCCGTTACTATCCAAACGTTGCATGTCTAACAAATGAAAGCGAGCAAGTGCAATGCTGCAAGAAGCACAACGGTTGGTCGATGATTTGCAGTTGATCGCGCATCCCGAGGGTGGGCACTACCGCGAAACGTATCGGAGCGCCATCCCGGTTACTCTGCAAAACAATTCGGAACGAACCGCCTTGACGAACATCTACTTCATGCTGACCGGCGAGACGTTTTCGGCGTGGCACCGCATCGATGCCGATGAAACGTGGCACTTCTATCGAGGAAGTGACCTCATCATTTCGATCATCGACCGCGACGGCTCGCTCGAACAACAGCGGCTTGGCACTAATGGTCCATGGCAAACGACCGTGCCGGCCGGTTGCTATTTTGCGGCTCACGTGCCCGATGCAGCGGGTTACGCGCTCGGTGGATGTTCCGTAGCGCCGGGTTTCGAGTTCTCCAGCTTCGAGCTTCCCTCTCGTGAATCACTTACTGCACAGTATCCGCAGCATGCTGCCGCGATTGCGCGGTTCACGCGTCCTTCGACAAGATCAGGATGACAAGAGGCGCTCAGGATGAGAAGACGGGCGCAGATGCTTCGTCTAATTGTGCGACGTCTCCGTGGTCGAAGCGTAGTTGCACGGCGGCGTCGCTTCGTTCAAGGTGAAAGGCCGTGACGATCTGCTTGCTGTGCACGGCGATCAGTGCAGCGAGCATCTTTTCTGATGCCGATGAGGCATCGTCCGCCCTCGGCTTTCAAGTCACGAGGACGGCGGATGCGCGAATCGTGCAAGTCTCCGCCGTCGACCCGGGCAGCGCAGCCGAACGGAGCGGCCTCGTCGCGGGCGACTCGGTCGACGTCGGAGCGCTCTCGCCCGGCAATCGCTACCGCATCCTGACCGGCGTTCATCCCCACGAGCGCATACCGCTTACGATTACGCGAAACGGCAAACAACGGAACGTCCTTTTCACGGCCGGCGACGCGCCGGCATGGCGCGTGGATACCTGGGTGTGGTGTTTCGCATCGTTCTGGCTGCTCGCGTTTGCTGGCGTCATCGGTTGGCGGCGTGCGGACGCTCCGGAAGCCCGCATATTGTCGGTTCTGCTTGCGGTCACGCCCGCAGCCGCCGGTTTATTACCCGGTAGTTGGCTCACTCCATGGCCGCTGCTAGATCTCGCAGCCGGCATGGCAGGCTGCGCGCTGTCATTGTTCGGTTACACGTTGCTCGCGACGTACGCGCACGTCTTTGGGCGCCCGCTCTCGGTTTGGCGCCGTCGGCTCACGCTGGTAACGTATGTGTCCGCGATCGCATTATCGCTCTATGAAATATACCGGCTTGCACTTCTGTGGACCGGCAAAATGCCTTGGGTCGCGCAGACGCTCGCGCCCGACTGGTATTTCCCATGGGGCGCGCTTCCGCTCGTACTGGGACTTGCCTCCGCAATCGCGGCGATCGTCTCGGCAAATGCGGGCGAACGTGCCCGAATTGCATGGACGACTGTTACGTTGAGCTTCCTTTACGTCGGAAATGCAACTGCGTTTCTCGTTCCGGCCTTCTTTCCGGACAGCGCACGCGGAACGGGATTGATCGTCGCTTATTCGTTGATCAATTTCGGCGCACTGCTCGCTCCGATCGGAATGACGTATGCGCTTCTCAGCCGGCGCGTCCTCGATATCGGTTTCGCGCTCAATCGCGTTGCGATCTTCTCCGGCGTATCGCTGATCGTCGTCGGCCTTTTCGTGCTCGCCGAATGGGCGATAGCCGCGTGGCTTCAAAGCTCGAGTCACACCATCAATCTGTTCGCGAGCGCAGGCGTTGCGCTTGTCCTCGGCCTCTCGATCCACGCGGTGCACCAACGCGTCGAGCACGTGCTCGACCGTGCCTTCTTTCGGAAGCGTCACGAAGACGAACAGGCATTGCGCCGATTCGCCCACGAGGCCGCGTATGTCACCGAACCAACGGAGCTGCTTTCAAAGACGATCACTACGCTCCAACGCCACGCCGATGCGTCGTTCGCCACCATTGCGCTTCATGACGGCAACGGAAAATATGGAAGCGTCAATGAAAACGACGCCGCAATCGTCGCACTCCGAACGTGGCATCACGCACTCGATTTACACGACGTTGAGAGCCGGCTCTGCGGAGAGTTCGCCTACCCGATGGTCGCACGCGGCCGGTTGATCGGCGCATTGTTACTCGGTCCGAAGCGTTCGCACGAAGCGTATGCGCCCGATGAATCGCAAGCGATCGAAGAGGTAGCGCATGGCGTCGCCGGCGCGCTGGACGTCCTATCGCAGCAAGCAGCAACGTCTGAAAATCGCACCATTGAAGAGCTGCGAGCGTTACGTCTCGCAATCAGCGAGGGGTTCGCGTCTCTGAGCGCCAGATTCGAACGCGATAACGATTTGACGCAGGTATACTGCTATGAAGCATTTGATTCAAACGAAGCGCGCGTACGATCCGGTCGAGAGAACCGACGGCTTTCGTGTCCTCGTCGATCGCGTGTGGCCGCGCGGCGTGAGCAAAGAAGAGCTTCACGCAAACATCTGGGAGAAAGACGTCGCGCCAAGTACGAGCCTTCGCAAGTGGTTCGCGCATGACCCGACTCGATGTACGGAATTCAAGACGCGTTACGAGCAAGAGTGCGCGATCCGGACGTTCGTGTACGTTTACACGAGATTCTGCGGCTCGCCGGGAACGCGCGAACCATCACGCTTGTCTTCGGCGCAAAAGACCGGGAACACAATCAAGCTATCGTCTTGGAACAGACCCTCAAACGCATGGAATCGCGAAAAACCGAATCTTCAACGCGAAGCTAACGCTTTTTGCGTCGCCGCAGCGGCAGCGGACTCCAACAATCCCGCCGCCGATCGCATCGCGTCCTCGGCCGGCATGTCCGGCGGAGCGATCCGCACCACCTCGATGCCGCGCTTCCTGAGCGTATCGGCGGCATCGTCTTCGACAGCTCCTCCGAAAGCGATCACCTTGACGCCGTGCGCGCGTGCGAGTTCTGCGACGCCGTCGACGGTTTTCCCATGAAGCGTTTGTCCGTCGATTTTTCCTTCGCCCGTCATGCAGAGTGATGCGCCTTTCAACTCCCGATCGAGCCCGCTCTCTCGCGCGATGATGCGCACGCCCGGTTCTAGCTTCGCATGAAGAAACGCAATCAACGCAAAGCCGAGTCCACCCGCGGCCCCCGCGCCGTGCGCATCGCGATAATCATGATGCAGTTCGCGCGCTGCAATATCCGCTATATGCGAAAGCACGCGGTCGAGCTGCTCGACTTGCTCCGGCGTCGCTCCCTTCTGCGGACCAAAGATTTGGGAAGCGCCATTTCGACCGCAAAGCGGATTGTCCACATCGACGGCAATGTCAATGCGCACACCCGGAACGCGTTCGTCCAAACCGCGAAGATCGATTGACTGTAACTGTTCGTACGCAAGCACGCCGCCGCTGATCTCGTTGCAGTCTCCGTCGAGAAACCGTACACCGAGCGCGCGCAGCATTCCGGTGCCGGCATCGTTCGTCGCGCTGCCGCCGATCCCGATGATCAGATGCCGTGCTTGCGCATCGAGTGCCGCGCGTATGAGCTCGCCCGTACCGAACGTGTCGGTTTGCGTCGGATCGTACTGCGATCGTTCCAACAACGTGAGTCCGGACGCACTCGCCATTTCGAGGACCGCCGTGTCGCCCTCAAGCGCGTAGGCGGCCTCGACCGGCGCTCCGCGCGGTCCGCGGACGCATACCACCCGGCGCTGCGCACCGCGCTCTAAGAACACGTCGACGGTCCCTTCGCCGCCGTCCGCCATCGGGCAGACGACGCACTGCGTGCCGGGCGCCGCGCTCAACACGCCGCGCTCGATTGCCTGAGCCGCCTGCGTTGCAGTCAAACTGCCCTTGAATTTGTCGGGCGCAATAACGACGCGATCAGCCATCCTATCGCGATTTACCCACAACATGGGGGTCGTATGGTACGCAACAGAATACATCGGCAACACACTGCTGAACCGTACAGAAGAGCAATGCAGCGACGAACACCGATGCTAAGAGCGCGCGACGTTTCATGCCTGGGGCGTTCCGCTTAGAAAAGCGAGTTCCGCCCTCGCTAGGCCCTTTGAACTACGTGCCCGAGCCCATTTTGAGACGACGACAACTCGCCACAGAAATGGTTCAGACAACGGCGGAATTCAAGGTCGCGAGCAGATCGGCGAGAATCCACGCGGCTCCAGCAATCGCAAGGGTCTCGGTGGCTTCGACCCAGTTGCCGTGATTGTGCGGGTCCGAAAGCAGTATTGGTATCCACACCAGTACTCCGAAGAGCAGCATCATTACCGTAAATAGGCGGATCGCGAGAAGCGCAAATTTATTCACGAAAAGAGCAACAGCGGCGAGCGCGAACGGCGCGCACGTTGCTATCGCCCAAAACATCTGACTCGGCGGAATCCACTTCGGAACGAGGCTGGCCGTGCGGCCAAGAAACTCAGCCTGCTCGACGCCGAACGAGAGCGCACAAATGCCAAATAGAATACGAGCGGTCCGAGCGACCGATTCTGCCTTCCACATGTGGGACGCGCGCGCAAGAACGATTGCCGCTCCGAGCACGACTGCGAACGGATAGAAAAAATTGCCCCAGCTCGCGTATACCTGCGGGCTGGAAACCATTTGCGACACGGACAAAACGGAAAGGACGAGATAGGCCGCTCCAATGATCGCTGCGCCAACCTTCACCGCGCGATCGAACTGAATCGCGATGCCGCCGATGCACTGCGCGGCTGCGATCGCATAAATGAAGATCGACCCTCCTTTCGTCAGGGTCACCAGACCGCAGGCCAACACGGCGATCCCGAACACATTGCACCCGAGACGCGAACCCGTGGTCGATACGGTCATCATGCGGTGAACGAAGCGAAAAAGCAGGGCGTGACTCGCCTAGGATTGACCGTACCACCCGCCCTCGAACAACACTACGGCTAGGGCTAGGCGGCTCAGTCGCGCTCGTCGTCACAATGCGGAGCCGTTGTTCGCAAAGTCACTACAGGAGCCAGCTCGTGGAGGTGCGCCGATGATTGCCGTTCGCGTTTGCGTCCTGACCGTTGCCGTCTTTGGTCTAGCAGGCGCCGCCGTAAACGATGCAATGGCGCCGGTTTCACACTATCTGATGAACGCACGAGCCGAGATCGCGCTCGCCCGAAGTGCGGCACCCGCATCGATCTCCGATCACGCAACGATCCTGGTTCTCGACGCACACGGCTATAGCGTTGCAGCGAAAGGAACAAACGGATTTACGTGTCTCGTCGAACGGCCGTGGGAGCAGCCCTTCAACAAATCACCATTCTGGAATCCGCGATTCCGCGCACCGGTTTGCTACAACGCAGCAGCCGCGCGCAGCGTTCTTGAGTACACATTCAAACGAACGGCTCTCGCCCTTAACGGAGCGACGAAGGCGAAAATCGAGCAGACGATGTTAGCGTCGATCGCGGCGAAGACGCTGCCGGTCCCTCAGCCCGATGCAATGGCGTACATGATGTCGAAAGAGCAGTACCTCGACGACGCCGCCAAGGCATGGTATCCGCACGTTATGTTGTTCATGCCGAGAGCAAATATGGCGCATGCGGGGGAGAGCTGGGGTGCCGATCGTCTGCGCTCACCCGTGGTCTACGATAACGTTGATATGATGCCGGAACCGTGGGCGCAATTCTTCATTCCCGTCTCGCACTGGTCCGATGGGTCGTCGGCGCCGTTATACTCGGGAACGTAGGCGCAAAGCCATCACTCCTCCACGAGCTCGGGTTTGTCTTTGATACTCAAACCGAGGGATCGATGATACGCTTCGTTTCGCGTGAGTGCGGCTTCGATATCGTCGCGAATACCCTCGTCGCGCAGCAGGCGAAGTATACGTTCGCGACTATCCCGCAGCGCCTTCGCATACGCTTCTAAGACTTCGCCGGGCACGTCCGGTGCATCGAGCGGGCGGCTTACCCACGCTTCCATCGCGTCGTGTGCCGCGCTGCCTTGCCGCTCTGCGTCGGCCAACTCGTCCTTATATGTATGGCTCATGATTGAAGTTCAACTATCCCTTTTTAACATGTTCGCAAGCTCACGATTGGCTCGCGGCATGCGCTAATTTGATGGAGGCGCAAAGCTATGCAAACCTCTTACCGTTATTCCGTGCGCACCATCCATGGCGCTGCAAAGCTCGAGTCCGAATTATGGGATCTTTCCAGCGAAGGGTGGGAGCCGATTAGCTTCCAGCACGACGCGGCCGGCAACTTCGAAGTGATCTTGAGGAAAGACCATAACGAACGCTCGAACGGTGCGGTCAAACAACTCGAACCTGTTGCCGCCACCGCAGAGTCCCCTCGGTTCGCGATACGGACCATTCGCACGCCAAAGATCGAATCTGAACTAACCGGTTTATCGAATGAAGGCTGGGAGGCGATAAGTTTCCAGCACGAACCGTCCGGCTCGTACGAAGTGATCCTCCGCCAAACGCCGAATTCGGGTGATCGCAAAGCAACACCGCATCAATATGCGCTGCGAACCATGCACGGCGCGACGAAGCTCGAATCCGAATTAGCGGATTTGTCGATTGAGGGATGGGAACTCGTCCGTCTCCAGCGCGACGGAGCCGGCACATACGAAGTAATCCTGCGTCGTTGATGTAGCCGCCGAGCGACGTGCTGGTGATGTAGACTAACTTCGACATATGGAAAATGGTATGCCGGATGCTAGATAAAAGAAAAACCGGCGCTCACGACGGAGATACGGGCGGTGACCCGAACGACTGATCTTGCACAGCCACCTACGTAGCTGCACATTGCAGCAAAAACGCCGCGTGAGGAGATTTGCATGAAATCCATCCTTATTCTACTGACTCTGCTGCTGCTCGCGCCCGCTGTAGCAACCGCACAGCAGTCCGATCGCGTCCATCTGAAATCCCCGATTGCGCAACAGCGGCATCTGCCGTTCAGCAGCGGCGTATTGGTCGGCAATACGCTCTACATTGCGGGAACGGGTGTCGATCCAACCACGAAGCGTCCGATAAGCGCCACCGAAGAGGCACGCCTAGTGATGAATAACGTCAAGCAGGTGGTTGAGAAAGCGGGCATGACGATGGATGATATCGTTTCGCTTCAAGTGTTCTGCACTGATCTGGGAAACTACGACGCATTCAACCGCGTGTACGCGACATATTTCCACGGAGATTTTCCGGCACGCGCCTTCGTTGGAGCATCGAGCCTGCTTTTTGGCGCGCGCTACGAAGTGATGGGTGTCGCCGTTCGCCGCGCTAAGTAGTTTTGGCAAGGCGCCTTATCCAATCTTGATGCGCTTGCTTCGTAAGGTGGTTCTTCCGCCTATTTGCTGACTTTGATTGAAGCCGAGCTTCGGTCGGCGCGTCTTGACCACCGCGAAGAGAACACCATCAACGTTTTCGTCAGTAAGACTCTCCACGATAAGACTTGATCGGTCGATCATCGCGCGCGCCGATGTCATGAACCGCCTTCCACCGTCTTTCGCGAGGATCTCGAGTTGCTGGATGAGATCGAAGCGCTTCACGGCGCTCTCGCCGGGAAACAGACAAAGCTCCGTTCCCTTTGCTGAAGGTCGATTGCGAACGGAAGCCGCAGGTTCGGTGAGCTTGCCGTCACGGATAAGCACCGACTCTCCGGTACAGGCTCGGAGCGCCGAAAGGACCTCCGGCCAACTAAGACTCTGGGGTGATCGTTTTTGCATCACATCCGCTATTCCGCTTGGCGATGCCCTGCTCATTTGCAACGACCTTTCGGGGGTAGAAGCGCACTATGAATACAGAAGCTCTCGAGGCACTGAAGTTACAGTGTCAAGTGGCCGCCGACGCGTTCCAACGACTTCAAGAAAATCACAACGGTGTACCTCACGAACAGTTGGAGTTCAACTATGCGACACTGCTCGCGCTTAAAGCCGTTTATGAAAGCATGGCGAGCGACTGACGTACGACGCCCTCAACGATTTGCACGAAGATGTAAAAACGCGGTGTCGGAAAACTGACACAATGTGCCATGAATATTCCGTCGACGATTGATACAAAACGACGATTCGATCTTGCGTACGTCACCACTTCGTTTAACGAAGCGTTCTTTAGAACGTGGATCAACGGCCCTGCATCGATCGCCCCGATCGACAAATAACGTTCAAAGTACTCGCTTCAAGTCGGGGCCGGTCATGGCAGGGCTGTGATGCCGTGTTATATGAAGTGAGCGGTGGATCTTCAAACGACTTCACACCGAATAACACGGTGACGATGCATGTGGGCCGGCCCACGCCCGTGGCGGCACGATGCGGCGATATTTACGAGCGCCGCATTCAAGTCTCAGGCGACCTCGAACTCATGCCGGCTGGATACTGGCGTACTTGGGAGACGCCGACGGCGGCGATGAAGCTGCGCGTCAGCCTTACGCCGGCGCTGATGCGCGGCGTCGCAGATTCGCTGGGAATGAACGCGGATTGCGCGTCGCTCGAGCCACGGTTGCATTTTCGCGACGAGCCGATACACGATATCCTTTCATCCATCTGCACGGAACTGCGCGCCGAATACCCGATTGGGCGCCTTTACGCGGAATCGCTTGCCACGGCTCTTGCGGCAAGGCTTTTAAGGCAATATAGCGCCGTACGCTCACCGCGCGGCGGCCTTCCGAAGCGGCAACTGCAGCAACTGCTCGAATACATCGATGAAAATGTAGCGCGAAACCTCTCGCTCCAAGAACTTGCTTCTGTTGTGAGCGCGAGCGGTTCACATTTCAACGTTCTCTTCAAGAAGTCGACGGGAACGAGTCCGCATCAATTTATATTAAGGGCGCGCGTCCAACGCGCCGTCGATCTCATCATTGGTTCGTCCTCGGGGTTATCGGAGATCGCGCTGCGCTGTGGGTTTGCGAATCAAAGCCACATGTCGCGATGCGTTCGGCGTTTCCATGGAATGACACCGGCCGAATTACGGCGCCAACGCGCGCAATCGTCGGATTATATTCGCGAACGTTCAATCGTGAGCGACGAGTTATGAAACTCCTGCTAGTTTCATAGCGTGTAACAACACACCAAACAGGAGAAACACATGTCACGATATCGACTACGACAGTCGATGGTGGCGCTTCTCCTATTCGTGGCGATGTTCTGTCAGGAAACATGGGCACTGGCCGGCACCACGGGCAGGTTAAGCGGTACGGTTCTGACTGTCACTGGGACGCCGGTCGCCGGCGCCGTCGTAAAGGTCTCGAGTCCCGCTCAATCCGTTAGCACAGCTACCGATGCAGCGGGCGCGTTTACGTTCATATCGCTCACGCCGGACACATACACGGTCGCGGTGGAAAAGCAAGGATTTCAACCACAAAGCGTTGCGGGTGTCACCGTATTCGCTGATGCGACTCAGACGCTTGCGATCCGAATGAGCCCCGAATTACGAACGATCGCACGCGTTACATCGCAGGCAGCGGGTTCGCTCGTAAAGAGTGGTACCACCGCGGATATCTACTCCGTGAATGCGGCGACCCAGCAAAAACTCTCCGCCCTCGGCGGCGGCGGTTCATTGGACAGCGCCTACTCGGCGATCGCATCGGTCCCCGGGGCATTCGTGCCCATCAACCAGATGGGATATTTCCAGACCGTGCACATCCGCGGCGGAGACTACGATCAAGTCGGATATGAGGTTGACGGCGTTCCCGTGAATCGTTCCTTCGACAACTATCCGTCCGGCGCGGCGTCATCGCTTGGCCAACAGGAACTTCAGGTCTACACGGGCGCCACACCCGCGAACTCCGAAGGGCAAGGATTGGCGGGGTACATCAATCAGGTAATCAAGACGGGCACATATCCCGGCTTCGCGAGCGGGAATTTCGGCATTGGCACGCCGGTGTTTTACCACAAAGTCTCCGGAGAAGCGGGCGGCGCAACTCCGGATCGTTTGTTCTCGTATTACGTCGGAATCGGCGGGTACGATCAAGATTTCCGCTACGTCGATCAACAAGACGGGGCATCCCTGACACAATATGCAGCACCGCTATATGGCATCGCGGCCGGAACGGCAGGATGCGCGGCGACGCTGGCTCCCGTCGGTTGCTACGCAATTGCGCCATACCCGTTGTCCTTCCAAAATAGCATCAACGATCGCGACGTCGTTATGAACGTCCACTTCGCGATTCCGCACAAGAACGGCAGCAATCGCGACGATATCCAACTGCTCTGGGATAGCGGATATCTCGCTAACAGCGCCTTTAGCTCGACCAACGATGTCGGGGGACCGGCCGCGTACGGCGGTGCAGCGAACGCGCCCACGTGGACCGATGGCTTTCAATGGACCTGCGGCGGCGTTGGAACCACGACGACGAGCCTAACGAGCTCGTGCGTTTCGCCGTACTATTTCCCCTCATCGCCGCAGCATGCGTTCGATAGCACGATTCCGTATAGCACTCGGGATCGTACGACGAACGATCAGGAAATCGTCAAATTACAATACCAAAAGACATTTGGTACCGACGCATATCTGCGTCTCTACGGATACACGTATTACAGCGATTGGTTCCAATGGGGACCGCAGAGCACATTCGCAACCTACGTCGCTTGTTGCTCTTCCGATTACGAGCTCAGTTCTCACACACGGGGACTCAGCGCGACGTTCAGTAAACAGTTCAGCTCGCAACATCTTTTTTCTGCGCAGGCGTCCTACACGACCGCGACCTCGGTACGAGATAACAACACGCAAATGCTCAATGCCGGCGGTTCGCGCTCGCGAGGCATTGTCATGGTCAACGCAAACGACCCGCTAAGCGGCTATTGCTTCGATCCGTCGGGAGCGCAAATCACGTGCAATCCCGCGGGCGACACCAACGGAAATCGCGCGAACTTCGCGTCTTGGAGCAACGTCATGGCGGGAACGCCACCCGCTCTCGCATCCTCGTGCAACATTCCGGGCGGGCTCGCGGGTCCGTGCACCTGGCTCATCGCGGAGAATTCGCAATGGGCGACCTACAATGCGGTACAGCCGCGGTTTTCGGCATTGTCGCTTACCGACGAGTATCGCCCAAATGACAAGCTGTTCTTCAATTTCGGCCTACGTGAAGACCGCTTCCAGTTCGTGGGAGAAAACACGTCGGGCGATGCTGCGCGTGCGTTCTGGTATCGCGCATGGAACATCGACAACTGCGTCAACAGCCTCGGTCAACCGGTTGATAAGTCGACGCTCGGGCTTCTTCCGAGTAACGCTTGCCCGAGCGGATACACCGCAGCGAAGATGACGAACACTTACGGCACTACTACGCATGATGTGTTTGAACCGCGGCTCGGAGCAACGTACACGGTCAACCCCGAGACGGTCATTCGGTTCTCGGCCGGCAATTACGCAGAACCGCCGAATGCAGCGTTCGTTCAATACAACACGCTGGAAGAAGACACGCCGTTCGAGCTTCCGGGTTCGAGCGCGTTCTATAGCTTCGGGTTCACCTCGCCGGGACTCCACGACATCCTCCCGCCGACCTCCGAGAACTTCGACCTTTCGCTCGAGAAGCACGTGAATGGAACCGATTGGACGTACAAAGTCACTCCGTTCCTTCGCTCGACGAAGAACCAGCTGCAGCAGTTCTTTCTCGATCCAAAGACCGGCTTTGCCTCGGGCTTGAACGTGGGCCATCAGACGAGTCGCGGCTTCGAACTCGCAATCGACAAGGGCGACTTGACGCGAGACGGTTTCTCGGGGCTGCTCTCCTTCGCGTACACGTATTCGACGATCCGGTACAACGCGCTCAGCAACGGGTCGACGGTTGTAACCGGCATTAACGGTGATATTGCCACGTACAATTCGTTCACGAAAGCCGGTGGCGGTTCTCCGTGTTATGCTGCAGGTGCGCCGGTTCCATGCACCGCATCCAGCGCCGTCGCGAATCCGTACTACAATGCACCACAAGCGGCACTTATTAATCCGAATTCGGACTTCGCAACGTATACGAACTTCCCAGGGCCGATCCAGTCGTATGCGGTAGCGTATGGAGCACCATACGTCGCGACGCTCGTACTGAACTACAAGCATCGCCAATTTGCAGTGACGCCGTCGTTGCAATTCCAGGGCGGTGCTCGCTACGGTGAACCGGAGACAACGCCCGGCATCAATCCGATAACCTGCGGGGCACCGTTAGCCGGCGCCTTAACGGCGGGCGATCCGCGCTATCCATACGGTGCCGCAGGCGGTGGCGCGTTCGACGCGACAAACTGTGGAACGTTTGCCATTCCCGATCCGTATACAGCGTCGTTCGACAACATCGGATCGTTCGTGGAACCGAACCAACTGCTTGCAAACCTTCAACTCAGTTACGACGTATCGCCACGCATCACGCTGGTTGCAACGTTAGCAAACCTCCTGAACACATGCTGGGGCGGCACCAAAGCGCCGTGGACCGTTGGCAATAACCACGTGTGCTCTTACGGGCTCGTCAATGGAGCCGGTGGTGGCCTCGTGCCGGTCGGAAACGACTACAATCCTCCCGCAACCGTATCGAGCTTCCCACGCCAAGTTCAGTATCCATACGGCGCGTACTATGGTGCGGTGAATACGAATACGGCCGGCGGATCCTTCAATCAAACAACCCAGCCGTTCAACTTGTATCTGCAAGCACAGATCAAACTATAACGCTTCCGACATACGGGGTGGGCGAGAAAGAGCCCGGCGAGATTTCGCCGGGCTCTTGATTTGATGCCGTTACGGATTTCTGATGAAGCGTAAATAGAAGGCTGCGAACACTAAGACAACGCCAATATTCGCAATCAGCCGTTCCCAGAATCGGTTTCTGAAGAATGCGATATCTAGAGCGAATACCACGACCACCATCACCACGACATAGAGCACCACGGCTGTCGATGAGCGCATTTGAGTAAGACCTCTTCTTGTCTAGATCGGCATCGTGAGGAGGGTAATCGCCGAAGGCTCGTTCATCCTCCTCGACCCGCACGATATTCTTCTCGGAAACATAAAAAACCGTTAGGTACGTCGCTGTAGGGCGCCTGCGGGCCGCATAGAGCGCACTCGTTCGTGTTCTTTCGCGAAAAGAGAACTTCTTCGCACCGCCTACTTCGATCGAGAAACGTGGACTTTACGTTATTGTACAACGTGAATCGGGACGGTGACGATATTCGGAACCGTCGGATCGGGCCAGAATTGCAATTCTAGGTCCCCCGCTTTACGCGCGACGAACGTGAAATCGCGCGTTTCGCCAATCGTGATGTACTGAACTGCGGATTCCGAGAGACGGTGTTCCGGCGAAACGTACGCGCCGTCGACCTGCAGCGGATTCCATTGCAGCGTGTGGTTTGCAGCACTGAGCGATACGACGGCGTTCGTCCAGAACGTCGACATGTTGATGAACCGCAAGCGCTGAAGTGTCCCAACCCGACATGTCACGGCCTGGGGATTAGAGGTGCCGTTTACAAAGATCTTCAGCACGTCCTCCCATGAATGCGTCGTCGTAATGGTAAATATGTGGTCCGAACTCGGATCGTATTTCGCGCCAGGTTCGAGGACGATAAGCGGACCTGCAAGACCCGCGCGAAGCTGCCACACATCATCCATGTGCGTGTGATAGATAAACGTACCGGCGCGCGGCGGCGTCATCACAGCTTCAAACGTTTGCCCCGGATCGATCATCGGCGCGCGGTGCGCACCATTCCCGCTGTAACCGGATACGCCGTCATAATAGCTATCAGCAAGTTCGATCCCATGCCAGTGCACCGCAGTCGGCTCGTGCAGTAAATTTGACACGTCGACCGCGGTAGTAACGCCGCGTGTCAGGATAAGGGGCGGTCCGATCGCATCGCGCTGTTCACCAGCGGGTTCACCCGCCAACACATAACGAAACGATGGAGCGTCCGGACGATCATCGGGCCCGGGCTCGACAGCTAGCTTAATATGTCGCGCGATGTGTGGCGGCGGATCTTGCGCAATCGTAGAGCCGCGAACGGCGAATCCTAAAACTAGCCCGCCCATACCCGAGCGACGGACGTAGCCGTTTTCGTATGCAACGTCACTTATTGCGCTTTTTCCCGCCAGCATCGCATCGATGGGCATGTGTCCGATGATGTGATACGCGAGATGGCAGTGAAACAGCCAATTTCCGGGCCGATCCGCGTGCCAGGTCATCGTGAACGTGCTTCCGGGCTCCATTAGTTCGGTGACTTCCGGATCGGAATTCGCTGAAACGTTGTCCGCGATCCCGTCACCTCGAGAGTTAACTTTAAAGTAAAAGCCATGCAAGTGAAGCGGATGGCTTCCTTGGCTCGTATTTATCCAGCGCCAGTGCACCGTCGCGTTCTGTAAATAAGAAAGGCGCTCGGTATGAGGCCACGCGCGCCCATTAATGACGTCCAGCTCGTAATTAAAATTCGGGCCGCCATTTTTGTCGCGTACGTTGATCCATTGACCGATCACGAACACGCGGTCGTTGACGATCTTGGCGCCCGGCGGATCGACGATAAACGCTCCGCTGAGTTGCGAATCCCCACCGAAGCGATTGGCAATCCGTTTCTTGGCGGTCGTTCCCCAATAGAAAAACGTCCCCGGAGCGGCTGCGCGAAATCGAACGATATGCGTCTTTCCAAACGGCACGTCGAACGCGCTATCGCGGCTCGACGGCCGATCGAACATGCCGTGCACCATCAAAATCGTGCCGCGAATCGAATTATGAACGCTCGCAACGATTTCAGTGCCGGCCGGAACGCGAATTAGAGGCCCCGGAATTTGCGGCGCTTTGCCCACCTCGGCAAAGGCTTGAATCGGTATACCTTGAGTGTGATCGCCGTCCGGATGCCAAATTGCCACGCGCGCATCGAGCGACACGTGCAACTGCGTGCCGGTTGTCGTACCGGCGGGGACGCGATTGTCGTTGGCCGCAATCGCGAGGCCAAGCACGATCGCCAGCAAGTGGACGCACATATACAGCACCTTTCAACAGGCACACCCGTCGGTAGGAGCCTTAGGCCAGTGTACTGAGGTGACGTTGCGCGGTCTAGGCCGGAACGGCCGTGATTGTGGGACTTTGCTCCCGCGCCGACGTCGTACGCGCTGAAACTCTTTTCCGTTCACGCGGTTGGGGGCGGCTCAGGATGATTGCGCGCACTCTCAAAATGAAAGCTGCCGGTCACCGACTGGCGTCGCTTTCGTACCTGAAACAACTGGATCCGCGAGCGCGGCGCAGGGGAGGCGGCGGGTGTAGCGACGTTTGGCTGACAAACGGACGCTTAAACGCTAACCGGCGGGCGCGAGTTGCATGCCGACGACGACGCCGCCTTCGTTGAGCTCGACTTGGAAGTTGCGGTCGTCACCGTGCGCGAATTCAACGCGGTACAAATAGAAGGTACCATCTGGCGCGATTTGACTCTCCTTGAAAATCACAGCCGTCGGCGCGCCGAGCGTTGCGAAGTGTTTGGCGCTCTGCTTCATTACGACCGGCGTGAGGATCTTCCGCATCCGCGGCGACAACTCACTCTCTGCCAGTGTTCCGTCGAGCAAGCCGTCAAGAAGATGCATGATGTGTGGCCGCACTGCCAGACTCTCGCCCGTAGCGGGCTTGCGTGCAGCGGCGAGCGCGTCGGGATACATTCTCTCCAGCACCGCTGACTCGACGGCTTGGGGTTCCCCCCGCACGTTGTTTTCGAGCACGATGACGTCGAGACGATCGTGGGGATAGGTTGCGTTCACCGAAAGAGAGCCGACCGTGCCGCCATCGTGTCCTACGCGAGCGTGGCCCTCATGTGGTCCCACTTCAAGACCCATGCCGTAGTCCGTGAGTTTGCCGTTAGTAAGCCGTCCCGATGAGGACATTAGCGCGAAACTGTCATGACTGATGATTTTTCCGCTCGCAAGCGCCATATCCCATGCCGCGAGGTCGCCGACGGTCGATACGATTGCGCCGGCACCGGCCGGCCACGACTCATCCATCTTCGGCGCCGGTGCCGTGGCGCTGTCGTTCTTCGGTCCCTGCCAATAGGGAATAGCAAAGTCATCAAACGATGACTCATCGCTCACAAATCCCGAATGCGTCATTCCCGCGGGTTTGAAGATGTGCTCGCGAATATAATTTTCGTAGCTCATGCCCGAGACGTGCGCAACGACATTACCGAGTACCCAGTAATTCGTGTTGCTATATTGCCACTTCGTTCCGGGCTTGAAGTTGAGCGGTTTGCTGACGTACGCAACGATCTTCTTACTTGCGTTAGGCGTCGCCATCAGGTTCGCAAAGCCGGCGAAGTCCGAGCCCTCCATCTCGGTATAGTTCGGCAGCCCCGAGACCTGGTTGAGCAACTGACGCAGTGTGATCTCGTTCGCATGCGGAAATGACGGCAGATACTTTGCAAGGCGGTCGTCGATGGAAAGTTTGCCGTGCTCTTGCAACTGCAAAATTGCCGCTGCCGTGAACTGCTTAGTCACCGAACCGATCTCAAAGCGCGTGCCGGCATCGACCGGGAGCTTTTTCGCCACGTCGCGCAGGCCGTATGTCTTGAGATCGAGGAGCACGCCGTTTTGGTAGACCCCCACGGCAGCTCCGGCGACCTGCTGTTGAGTAATTTGCTTGGTGATCGTCGCGTCGAGCGAGGCGCTCGAGGTCGCGGCTGCGAGCAGCACGGCAAATATTGTCATATGCCACTTTATTTCGGCGCGCATTGCGCGTAGCCTGGCGTGTACAAAAATGTCAGACGCGTCGCTAGAATGGTTTTGCGAAGTAAAAATGTTAAGCCGTCGCGAAAATCGACGCCGCACGGAGGACGCGAACATTGATGCCGAACCCGGTAGGATTGTTCCCCCGAACCATCGCGGTCGACCTGGATGATACGCTTAACAATTTCAACGAAACGTTGCAGCAAGGCGAGTTCCCCTACGATTCCGCCGATCCGCTCTCTAAAGAAACGTTCGAGCGTTATTTGCAGCTCATTCGTAATGGAGACTCTGAACCGGGCGACTTTATGAGCACGGGCTTCAACTATTGCCGTTTCAAAATCCACTTGCGGTGTTGGCAAGAAGCCCGCGCACGCCCGGATGGCGTCCAATTCATGCAATGGCTAAGACGCAACCGATGGCGGATCGTAATCTGTACCCGGCGTGACATGAGGCGAGCCTACGATTGCACGAGAGCGTGGCTGCAAAAGAACGATATTCCCTTCGACTACCTTTTCATGACGGCAAACAAGATTGCGTTTTGCTGGGCGTGGGGCATTAGGCACTTGGTCGATGACGATATTTTCAACATCGTTCATGGAAAAGAATATAACGTTGACGTCTACTACCCGATCTTGCCGCAACACCAATCTTTATCGCCGCACAATGCGCGCGGCTTCCAGACGTTCGACGAAGTACAACGATGGATCCAAGAGTAACGCTACTCAAAGAATTTTCCGGGAGCTTCATCAAAGGCAAAGCCAAAATCGAAATCGAGCTCTTCGGTTTCGATTTTATGGATTGGTTGCTATCCGGCGGCGGCGCACTGGAATATGGAGAACTCACCGACACGCGGCTGCTGCATAAGTACAAGATCGTCGACATTCCCGAGGGCCGAATGGATGAATTCGTTCGGTTGCATGTTCTGAAGCAGCTTAACGTATGCAGATATTTTAGTGACGAAAAGAACGATGTTCTCTGCTTCAACATGGACAACAACCATAAAACGGACAACACCGCAATCATCCCCGAGATGAGTTCGGCGCTGGAGACGTTGAGAACGTGCCTCCTAGGTTTAGAATGCCAACCCATGATTGTCGCAAGCGGTCGCGGCTATCACGTGTGGTTACGGCTGGATGAACCGATGGAAAACAGGCTGCTCTACGACTTCATGGTCGCGACGGCGGCGCGCGCTCTCCTTCCGCTTTTAGTCCGTGGCGATAATCACCGTGCCGTCAAATTCAGCTTTTACCCCGATATTAATGTCATCGACGACGTTTCGCTGCGTCTATTTGGCTCCGAACACGCCAAGAACAAAGCATTCAGCCACGTGTTTACGCCAAACGGTCTCCTCAATGAGGATGATTCGTGGAAATACTTCGAGGATTTCGTGCGAAACAAGACGACGCGAACAGCGACGCTCGGATCGGCGCTCGACGAGCTGCGGGCAACCGGCAACCGAACGGACATCGATCTTCAATAGGCTGTACACGCAATGTGTGCGGCGCGGCGGCGACGAAGGACGAGTTATGCAGCAACCCAACCGCTTTTCGCAAGGCGCGCTTATCGCAATCGGCGCGGGCATCGGCGCGGCCATTGGCGTAGCGATGCACCACATAGCGATCGGAGTGGCCGTCGGCGCCGGAATCGCCGCGGCTTTCTCCGCCACGCTTGCACGCGGTAGAACCGGCTGATAGTTCACCGCAAGAGCCCCAACACGCGTGCGAAGAAGGCTTACAGCATCTGGAAACACGGCGCCGGCACGCTGCACACTGCTCCCGCTATCGTCCGCGCTTAGGATAAGAGCCCGACGATATTTTCGCCGGGCTCTTGATTTGACAGTGACGATTAGGCTTGGCGGGCGACAACGGCGTTTGCTTCTCGGATTGCCCGGCCTTCATCGCCATCTCGTTCGAGAGATTCGTTAGCGACCTTTGACCAAAGCTCTTTTAGCTCGGGCGTTGTCGCCTTGTGCGTATGCCTTTCGGCATCGTCTGAAGTCCACGGCATCTTATACTCCTACCCATATTGCGCCCTAAAAGATTCCCTCAATTAGTGAGACTGCGGTTCGACCGGATGCAGATACTTTGAGAGGAAGGCTTCCGTCGCGCTGTACTGTTCGACGAGGTGTGCCCATACGGAGTTCTCGTGGGTTTCGTTCGGAAACACTTGCGTCTCTACGGTGACGCCTTGGGCTTGCAACTTCGTTGCCAGATCGACGCTCTGCGAAAATGGGACGTTGCGATCGTCGTCACCCTGCTCGATGAACACCGGTGACTTCCAAGTTTTCAAATATCCCTCGGCCGTCGACATCGTCGCGATGTGACGTTGCTTCGGCGTACCGACCGTCTTGCCGTAGTCGTGATCGAAATCCGTCGCCCAATCGTGCACGCCTGCAAAATCGGCGCCGACTTTGAAGATGTCGGAGTTCTTTGCAAGCGCGAGAGCCGTCAGCAGTCCGCCGTAGGACAAGCCGTAGATACCGATACGATTCGGATCGATGCTCTGCTGTTTCTGGAGCCACTTCGCGCCGGCGAGTACGTCGTTGTACTCAGAGCCGCCGTGCCACGCGGCGTTTGGCGGATTGCGGAACTTGTTGCCGTACATGATCCCGAGCCTATAGTTGATCGACAGTACCGCGAAGCCCTTACTCACGAGATACTGGTTCATCTCGTAGAGATGTGTGTAGGGCTCCATGTAGTGGAAGCCACCGAGCATCTGACGCGGCGGGCCACCGTGGTCAAAGACGATCGCGGGAACCTTGCCGCTGGAGTGGCGCGGCAAGAAATACTGGGCGTGGATCGTGTAGCCGTCGGGAGTGCGGTAGGTGATGAGCTGGGGCTTTACCATTTGTGCCGCCGGATAGTTCGCGGGCGTCGCGACGGCGGTCAGCGTCTTCGCCGGATTGCCGGCGATCGTCACTTGCGGCGGATTCGCGTAACCGCCGTCGATGTACGCCAAACCGCCGTTCGCGAGCGGCGTCGGATACCATTGGTTGTCCGGTCCCGACGTTAGCTGCTTCGGTGTGCCGTCGAGGCCAACGCTCCAGATATGGCGCACGTCGAGATCGCCATCGTTCGAGGCGAGCAGCAGTTTCGTGTCATCGAGTGTCGGCGCAACGGTTTCAACTTCGTAGCCGCCGGTCGTCAGACGCTTCGCGGCGCCGCCGTTCGCGGAGACGGCGTAGATGTGATTCCAACCGTCGCCTTCCCAAGGAAATGCAATCTGATCGCCTTTGAGCCACCAAAGCTGCGCCGCGCTCATCGTCGGATAGAACTCATCGCCCATCCCCTCGTGCGCGCTCCATACTTTATGCGCGTTGCCGCTATTTGCGTTCGCGACCCAGATCGACCACGGAAACGGCGCGTTACTGCCACCACTGAAGCTCGCGCTGTCGTAGACCGTCTCGCCGATTTTCGATCCCGGCGAGCGCACGAAAGCGACGCGCGAACCGTCCGGCGACCATGCCGGAGATGAGTCGTTCGTAAAGGCCGGCGTCGCGTAAATGTACGATTTTTTCTCCGGCGTGTAGATGACGACGAACGCGTGGTCGCCGCGCGAATTCGTGAAGGCGATCTTCCCGCCGTCGGGCGACCATGCTACGTCACCGACCGCTCCGCGAATCGGAAGCATCTCGGGCTTACCGGCCGTAAATGCGCCGCTTGCGTCCTTCGAAAACGTGACGACGCCGAGCTTTCCGTCGGAGGTCGTGAATGCTACCGCGTTGCGTTTCGGTGAGAGAAAGGCGGCGTTGCTGCCGTCGGCAAGCTTCACCGGTTCTCCACCAGCGATCGGTACGACGTAGAGCGTGCGCTGCGCCGGCGGAATCAGCGAGAGCGGATTCGCGTTTTCAGCCGTGCCTTCGTCCCCTGCATTCCCCCGAAAAAAGATCACCGCATCTTTGCCCGCAGTCACCGCGGGCGTGAAAACGTCTTGACCGTCGTCTTGCGCGTAATGCGTTAGTGCATGAACCTTGCCATCCGCATTCGTATACAGATTTCGGACACCACTCGCGTCGACTTTCCATACGAGGATCGTTCCGTCGCCCGAAGCGACGAGAGCATCCGGAAACGGTGCGGCGAGAACGTCGGCGACACCGGATGCGAGCGCGCTCACGGGTAATATGGCGCCAGCAAACGATAGAACGCAAAAAGCTGCCAGGAGACGAAATATCATCAAACCCTCCAATATTTTGTCGTGACCTTTAGGCCCGGCTGGTGAACTTTCCCTCTACTGGGGCTTCGGCCGAGCTCCAAGGGCACACGCCTGCGCTTCGACGGCGGCCGAACGACCGTCATCGATGACCCATTCACCGAAACAAAGGAACTGGTCGCCGGCTTTTGGATCGTGCAATGTAAATCGCACGAAGAGGTGGTCGTGCGCTTTACGCATGCACCGTTCGATATGGGAAGCGCGGCTTCGCAGCGTCTCCTGTTGGTGTTGTGCACTAGCACTCATCCAAGTTGGCATCGACTGATCCTGCGCAATCCTGGTATTTAGGTGCGCTGGCACAGACGAGCGCTCACCCCATATGCTACAGCTCCTGAGCGCCAAGGAAGACGTCCAGCATCTTAAATCGATGACTTCCGCAAGCACTTTGGATAGCGGACGCAATTACAACATGATCATGCAAAGAAGAGCCCGACGAATCCCGCCGGGCTCCTAATTTGATGCGATGCTTCGACTGCGCCCTACGGCGTGATCGTTACGAAGTGCTCTTTCGGCATCACATGCATCATCCTTACAGCATGCGCTGCAGTGAGCACCCAGCTCGGGATAGCGCTTGTGCCGAGCAGTAACAAGGGTAGGACGAGGCAGATCGTGAGGGTGTTCCTCATGCAGTCTTTCAAGAGGGATGGCGTTGCGGCTGAGCCGGCTCATCACTTTTCCTGGTTTTGATGGAACGTCTCCCGCTTTTGGCGATGGGCTCATGGAATGGGTTAGCGGCGATGAAGACGCTTATTCAGCGAGACCCATATGGGAGATTTGTGCAAAGCGAAAGCGCGCTCGCAACGAGCGCCGCTTTATCGTAATCAGCAAAACACGAGAACGTCAAAACGGTGCTGTGTCACGTTGAAGAATTAGAAGCGACTGGCACCCGGCAATGCAGCGGTTGTGGCCAAATCGTCTAACCGTACAGGCCGATTTTCCAAAAATCGCGAATCAATGTGGTGCGTCTTCACTTCTGGACGCGCGCAGCTCTCAGCTCGAGAGCGGAAACGTACACATATATGGCGCTCAAACCCGCCCCCGTCCCGGTTGTGGCCAAACGTGCCCCTGCACCGGCGAAAATCTACCCGCCGCACGAGCACTTCGGTAGCCCAACCAACGTCTGTCGCGTCTGCGGCGAGAAATACACCTATACGCAACAGCCGTATACGCTCGACGGTCTTTCGACGTCCAAACAATAGGCGATTCTGAATCCGCTCTCTTTCTGCGCGATTCTGTCCAACGTAGGAGACCGAGTTATTGTCGCCGCCTGAATTACGGGCGTGGGGGGCGCAATAGCCCAAAATCGAGAGCCCGACGATAATTCGCCGGGCTCTCGATTAGATGCGATCCTTCGACAAACTCAGGACGACAAGTTAGAACGCTAGAACGGCTAGAACGGGATTTCGTCGTCGAGTTCGTCGCCGAAGGCTTCGCTTGAGGAGCCGTTTGAAGCGCCGCCGCGTGCGCCGGCGAATCCGCCGCCGCTAGCGCCGCCGCCGAAGTCATCTGCGCCGCCGGCGCGGGCACCGAGCATTTGCATGTTGTCGATGACGATTTCCGTGGCTTTGCGCTTGTTGCCGTCTTTGTCGTCGTAGTTGCGAATGACGAGACGTCCCTCGACGAGCGTGTTCGAGCCCTTTTTCAGATAGGTGTTGCAGGTTTCACCGAGACGGTCCCATGCAACGATGTCGACAAACGTCGTCTCCTCTTTGTTGCGCGGGTTGTTGACGGCGAGCGTAAATTTTGTCACCGCTTTGCCGGATTGCGTGTACCGGATCTCGGGGTCGCGCGTCAGATTGCCGACCAGAATGATTCGATTATATGAACCTGCCATGTAAAACTCTCTTTCGCAATGTCGCTAAGCTCGCGGGTTTGCGCAATTCAACGCAAACCCATATGCCGTAAATATAAGACGGGCCTGTGCCAACTGTGCGGCACGGCCCGTACGTGGTCGTATGGGATTTTAGACCTGGGCGGGTGCGGCCTGCGCAGCTTGGGCCATGGCCGCGAGCGCGCGCTTGTCGAGGTGGATCACGAGCGCACGCAGGACATCCTCGTGGAGCTTGAGCTGACGCTCGAGTTCCTTGGAGGCATTGCCCGTGCTCTTGAACTGCATCACGACATAGTTGCCTTCGCGAAGATCATTGATCTCGTACGCGAGGCGCTTCTTGCCGAGCTTCTCGATGGCGACGAGTTCGCCGCCTTGGCCCTTGATGATTTCGCCGATCGCGGTCGAACGCGCGTCGACATCGGCTTCTTCCAAATTCGGCCGAAGAATATAGGTGACTTCGTAGTCGTTCACTTTTACACTATCCCAATCTGTGGACACCAGACCAGCGGCCCGGCGGCCTATCTTCTAATGTAAGATAGGCAGGTGGAGGCGGAGGTCGCAGACCCCCGAACCTCGGGATTTTACACTAAGCCTCAGCCGATTTTCAAGCCCATAAGGTTCTATAGCTCAGAATGCCTGTCGCACGTTTTGCCGTAACGCGCAGGATCGCTGTGTCGATGATTGCCTTGGCAATCGTCGTTCTCGGCGTTTTTGCGCTCCCTCGCTTACCGGTGGCATTGCTGCCGAACTTCACGCAACCCGTCGTCACGGTAACGGTAAACTACCCGAACGTCGGCCCCGAACAAATGGAGGCGCTGATCACGCGCCCCATCGAGAACGCAGTTAGCCGCGTTAACGGCATCCAGCAGATCAACTCGACGTCGGCCGAGGGTCAGACACAAGTCTCAGCTCAGTTCTACTTCGGCACAAACATCGACACAGCGGCCGTCGACGTTCAGCAGCAGGTCGACCAAATTCGCAGCCAGCTTCCGAACGATCCGAACCTGCAGCAACCGCAGGTTGCGAAGTTCGATTCGAATTCGTTCCCAGTCGTGCGCGTGTACATCACGGATCCCAACATGTCGCTGCGCGACATGGGCGATCTGTTCACCAATACGCTTTCGGACGAATTTGCCTCCGTCGACGGTGTGGCGAACGTCACGGTGAATAACGACCAGCAACGTTCGATCATGATCGCGCCCAACGCGAATCTCTTGGCCGCGAACGGTCTGACGCTCGCGCAAATCACGAGTCGCGTGCAACAAGAGAATCTCAACTTGCCGGCCGGCATCATCCAAGTCGGGCCAAACGAATACCAAGTCCGCAGTAACGCGCTTTTGCAGTCCGCCGATGAAGTCGCGCGGCTCGTTCTTGCAACGCGAAACGGAGCGGCCATTCGCATCGGCGATGTCGCGCACGTTGCCGATTCTATAAGCGAACAACGGACGTTTCAGCGCCTAAACGGCATACCGGCGCTCGGCATGATCGTCAACGCGCAGCCCGATGCGAATATCGTCTCGACGGCGATCGGCATCTACAAAAAGATCGACGAGATTCAATCGCGCTATCCGGGCATGAAGATCTCGGTCGTCTTCGATCAAAAGGGCTTCATCGAAGACTCGATCAAGGCGCTCGAACACACGGCGCTCTACGGCGCGATCCTCGCGATCATCATCATCTTCTTGTTCTTGCACTCCTGGCGCACGACGCTGATCGTCGCAATTTCGCTTCCGATCTCCGTCCTCGGAGCGCTTTTTATCGCCTACGTCGCGGGCTACTCGATGAATATCATGACGCTCGGTGGTCTTGCGCTTGCCGTCGGATTGATCGTCGATGACGCGATCGTCGTCATCGAAAATATCTATCGGCACATGGCGATGGGCCAGAACCCGCGCAACGCGGCCGAGAGTGCCACGTCGGAAATCTTCTCGGCTGTTATGGCGTCGTCGATTACCGTCGTTACGGTCTTCGTGCCCTTGGTGCTCATTCCGGGCTTGCAAGGGCTGATCTTCACGCCCTTCGCCGTCATGGTGATGGGCGCCGTCGTACTTTCATTCACCGTCGCCGTCACCACCGTGCCGATGCTCGCAACCGTCCTCATCAAGAACAAGTACACGACCAACGGTTCGCTGCACGGCAACGCATCGACGAACGGGCACGGCTCGAAAGGTTCGCTCTACGCGCGCTTTTCGCGTGGGTTCGATCGCGGATACGATCGTTTCGCCTCGTGGTACACGAAGGTGCTTACGTTCTCGGTGGATCGCCCGGGACTCGTCACCGCGATTGCTGCAATTATCCTTGGTGCGACGCTTGTCGCGCTCAAATTCGGCGCGGTTCAGACCGAAATGTTCCCGCCGTCAAACTCCGTCTTCGTGCGCTTCAACGTTCAGATGCCGACCGGCACCGCGCTGAACGTCACCAATGGCACAGTGAACGATATCGAAGAGCGCATGCGTAAGGATCCCCGCGTGCAAGACGTCGGCAGCCAAGTCGGCAGCGTGGGCTACATCGGCGGCGGCACGCAGGTCACGAATCAAGCAAATCTTTCCATCGATTTAAAACCAAGCGTTTCGAGTAATGAAGCAGCGCGCTTCGTTGCGCAATGGCAAGCCGCGCTCACCGGACGATTCGTCGCGCGACGCGGCGGCCCGTCGCTCTCGCCCGATCAAGTTGCGCAGTTCCGCAAGCGCTTCGGCGCACCGATCCCGGGATTGCTCGCGTTCGGACGCACCGTCGACATCGTTCAAGGCACCATTGCGCGAGGACAGGACGCGCTCACGCTCCAGATCTATGGACCGGATATTGGAAAGCTGTATGACTTAGCGTGGAGTCAGGTCATTCCGAGACTCGGCGGCGTTCCCGGCATTCAAGCTCCGAACACGAACATCACGAATTCGCAACCCGAAGTCGACATCAACGTCGACCGTGCTAAGGCTGCGCAACTCGGCCTGTCCACGGACGTCATCTCGAACATCATCGATACGGCGACTGCCGGTACGATCGCATCGTACATGCAGATCAACGGTACGCAGTATCCGATCATCGTGCAGCTTCCGCCGGATCAACGGCGATCGCTGGAAGCGCTGCAAGAATTGAACGTGCCGCTCGGCACGAGCACGACGGCGGCTGCGTCAAATCTTTCCAACGGCGGCAGCAGCGCTGCGGCGCAGGCAAATCAGGCGATGTCGTCGCTGCCCGTCATGCCGCTCAAAGAACTCGCCAACATCTCGTTCGGCAATGGACCGTCGGAGATCAGCCGGCAAGACAAACAGCGCGAGATCGATATCGATGCCGGTCTCAACGGTATTCCGCTCGGTCAAGCCGTCGCCGATGCAACGCGCATCATGAACGGCCTTACGCTGCCGCCGGGATACCATTGGCAGTTCGGGCAATCGGTGACGCAGCAGAGCGATACGTTCGGCAGCCTCGGATTGATCGTCATACTTGCGATCGCGATGATCTACATGCTCCTCGCGGCGCAGTTCGAGTCGCTGTTACATCCGCTCGTCATCATGTTTTCAGTTCCGCTTTCACTAGCCGGCATCGTCATTGCGCTCGTCGTGACGCATCGCGCATTTGGTCTGACGGCCTTCATTGGTGTGCTGATGCTTGTCGGTATCGTCGTGAAAAACGCGATTCTGGTCGTCGAGTTCACGAACCAACTGCGCGAACGTGGCTATTCCGCGCGCGACGCCGTGCTTCACGCGGCACCGCTTCGCTTACGTCCGATTCTGATGACGACGCTCGCATCGATCGGCGGCATGATGCCGATCGCGATCGGCATCGAAAGCGGGAGCCAAACGCAAGCGCCACTTGGTACGGTCGTCATCGGCGGCCTGCTCTGCTCGACGATGCTTTCACTCATCGTCGTTCCGACGCTCTATCTCTGGACAGCCAAACACGTAGAACCGCGCATAGGCGGCTTCACGCGCGGCAAGCACGGCGCCGGCGTGGACGTCCCGCTGCAACCGCCGACCCCAGTCGAAGTCTAGTGGCGGACACGTTAGCGTATGAAGAACACGATCGTCATCACGACGCCGATGGTGATGACGATTGCGCGTGCGGCGCGTTGGGGGACGCGCCGAAAGAACTTGGCACCGAAGTATCCGCCGAGGAGTGCCATCGCGCACATTGGAAGCGCAAAGCGCCAATCAACGACGCGTGCGAGTAAGAACGGAATCAGTGCCACGCCGTTGATCGCGACGCTCAGCACATTCTTCATTCCGTTGGTCGCGTTGAACGACGGCAAGCCGGAGAACGACAGCACCGCGAGCATCAAAATGCCCATGCCGGCGCCGAAGTAGCCACCATACACCGACACGATAAACTGCACGATCAACTGCCAGCCTTGGTGCTCCGGATCGCCTTCATGCGGCTTCGTCAACAACGGACTGACCGCAAAGACGATGGTCGCAAAGAGCAACAGCCACGGTATGAGCCGATTGAACGTTGCGGCGGGCGTCAAGAGCAACAGGCATGCGCCGATCAACGCGCCGATGCTGCTGACGGCCAACACGGAATAGAGCATCCGCTTATGCGGCCTTACGTCGACCCAATAGCCGCGCGCCGAGCCGAACGTTCCGACCCACATTGCCGCGTTGTTCGTCGCATTTGCCGGTATCGAAGGCACGCCGGCAAAAATCAACGACGGGAAACTGAGAAAACTTCCGCCGCCCGCGACGCTGTTCATCGCCCCGGCGAAGAATGCAGCGCCGATAGCTACGAGTGCGTGGTTCAGAATGCCACTTACGTGCCGGCGGCGCTTTTTTCGCGTTTGGTAACGCGGTAGACGCGGCGGACGTTTTTCAGGGCGCCAAGCTTCGTGAGAATCTTATGCAAGTGGTCGAGGTCGCGAATCTGCACGGTAAGCGACGTAACGGCGAAACCGTCGCGACGAACGCGCGCGGTGACCGACGATACCGCCGTTTTGAGTTCTGCGAAGACGGCCATGATGTCTTGCAGCAGTTGCGAACGGTCTTCCGCTTCGATCTCTACATCGACCGCGTGCGTCATGTCCGTGTTGTCTGTCCACTGCGCTTGCAGAATACGCTCCGGCGTCGCGTTCATGTACGCAACGTTTGGACAATCCGCGCGATGGACGCTGACGCCGCGTCCGATCGTGACGTAGCCGATGATCGGGTCGCCGGGCACCGGCGAACAGCACTTCGAAAGCCGCACCAGCACGTCGTCGACGCCCGCAATGCGTACGCCGCTCGCTTTTTTCGCGGTCTTCCGCACAACCGGTTTGCGGACTTGCGAAAGATCGACGACGTTGTCGCCCTTGACCTCGTCGCGAATGCGATTCACAACCGATTGCGCCGACGCGTCGCCGAAGCCGATTGCCGCGAAGAGATCCGTCGGCGAAGCGTGATTCATGCGATGCGCGATGCGGTCGATCAATTCGCCGCGAGCAAGGTCCGGCCGCAGATGCGCGCGCGCCAGTTCCGTTTCGACCGCCTCTTGGCCGGCGAGCACGTTCTCCTCGCGCTGCTCCTTGCGGAACCACTGCTTGATTTTGTGCTTCGCGCTCGAGGTCTTGACGATCGAAAGCCAGTCGAGCGACGGCCTTCCGCTCGATTTATTGACGAGAATCTCGCAGATATCGCCGTTCTGCAGCGTGTAGTCGAGCGGCACGATGCGTCCGTTGATTTTTGCGCCGACGCAGTGATTGCCGACGTCGGTGTGCACGAGATACGCGAAGTCGAGGGGCGTACCGCCGGCTGGAATCGAGAAGACGTCGCCGCGCGGCGAGAAGACGAATGCCTGCGAATCGAAGAGATCGAGCTTGAGATTCTCCATGAACATACGCGAATCGCGCATGTCCTTTTGCCATTCGAGTAGCGCGCGCAACCACGACAGCTTGTTCTCGAATTGATCGGCCTTGCTGCCTTCTTTATAGCGCCAGTGCGCGGCGATGCCGTACTCGCTCGTGCGATGCATCTCCCACGTGCGAATCTGAATCTCGAGCGGTTCGCCTTGGGGACCCACGACCGTCGTGTGCAACGACTGGTACATATTCGGTTTGGGCATCGCAATGTAATCTTTGAAGCGCCCGGGCAACGGCGTCCACATTGCATGCACGGCGCCGAGCGCCGCGTAACAATCTTTGAGCGAGTCGACGATGATGCGAATCGCGGTCAAATCGTAGATGGTCGAGAAATCGCGGCCCTTCTTGATCTTCGAATAGATCGAATAGAAATGCTTGGGCCGTCCTTGAATCTCGGCGTTGACGTTGAGCTCTTTGAACTCATCGCGTAAACGCGCGATCGCTTCGCGCACGTCGTTCTCGCGCTCGCGGCGCGTTTTGGCGACGCGTTCGACGATTACACGGTATGACTCGGAATCGAGATACCGCAGACACTCGTCCTCGATTTCCCACTTGATCTTCCAGATACCGAGACGGTGGGCGATCGGCGCATAGATGTCGAGCGTTTCGCGCGCAATCGCTTGCTGCTTCGACGCGGGCAAACTCCCCAGCGTGCGCATGTTGTGCAGGCGGTCGGCAAGCTTGATGATGATTACGCGGATGTCGCGCGCCATCGCCATGAACATCTTGCGTAAGTTTTCGACCTGCGCATCTTCTTTTGACTGATACGGAATACGCGTCAGTTTGGTGACGCCGTCCACGAGCGTCGCGATCTCTTCGCCGAACTCGGCCGCGACTTGTTCGCTCGTAATCGAAGTGTCTTCGACGACGTCATGGAGCAGCGCCGCCGCGATTGTGTGCCGGTCCATCTCCAGTTCCGCCAGGATACCGGCGACGGCGAGCGGGTGTTCGATGTATGACTCGCCCGAGGCGCGCCGCTGCCCTTCGTGGGCGCGATCCGCAACCTCGTAGACGCGCCGCAGCCACTCCCCTTCGATCGAGGGATCATAGGCTTGAACGGCGGCGATCAGTTGAGCGATGGTCATTTCAGCGTGCCTGTCAGTATCGGTCTATACTCTCACATCGGCACGCCGCGGCTCAAGGGTTTTACTCGCTTACCCTTGATGACTCTTGAAAATTCGCTAACTAGCGTTACTGAGGAGGCTTATCGCGGAAAAGAATGCCGTCGATTTTGCCGTCCACTGCAATGATTAGCCGCTCGTAGACGACTGTGTTCTCGCACGTCATCTTGTACCAATACCCGTGGGTACCAGGCGGCGCGTCGTCGACGATCACAGGGCCGATCCAGTCCGTCTTTTCAAGGGTTCCCGCTGCGCCGAGCTCTTTCGACGTGGTCGCGACGTGATCGGCGCTGAGACCGGCCTGTGCTTGCTCCGCATACCGGCTCGCCGTGACGATGCCGGCCTGCCAGGCCACGAATTCGCGGCGCGCAATCGCCGTAATTGCCGGATCTTCCGGCGGCGGAGTCGGTGACGCCGTCGCAGCCGGTGCAGGGCGTTTCGCGAGTGCCGGCCCCGGCGCGATCGCGATCAGTGATGCAAGCGCAAACGCGCTAATAACGAATAAACGAGACAACATCGACGTCGGTTAGTGCCTCACGCCCTTTGAGAGCTTCGAGTTCGATCAGAAATGCAAACGCGTCGACGTGCGCGCCGAGACGCTTGAGTAAACGCTTCGTCGCCGCTGCGGTCCCGCCCGTCGCGAGCAGGTCGTCCACGACCACGACACGCTCTCCGGCACCGAGCGCATCTTCATGAATCTCGAGCGAGTTCGTGCCGTATTCGAGCGCGTACGATTCCGAGAGCTTGCTGTACGGAAGCTTTCCGGGTTTACGGATCGGAACGAATCCGGCGCCGATTGCGTAAGCAAGCGGAGCGCCAAGCATATAGCCGCGCGCCTCGATTCCGACCACGTAGTCAATGCCCTTGTCCTTGAACCGGCCCACGAAAAGATCGATCGCTTCCTTAAACCCCTGCTTGTCTTTTAGCAGCGGCGTGATATCGCGAAAGAGAATCCCGGGAATCGGGAAATCGGGAATCGCGCGAATCAAATGCTCGGTATTCACGGGGAACGGGGATTCGAGCAACGGCGTGATCAGCCTCCAGGAGATAGATTCTGACTAGACGACGCGGAACAAACGATGACTTCGAGGGGTTAGCGGGGTGGCTAGGAGCCATCTTCGGTCACACCTTCACTCGCCGCGTCCTCGTCGCACTTGCGTGCTCGATCGCCCTGCATGAGATTTTTGCCGGCCTGATTCCGCCGTTCCTCAAGCCGCTTCCGGAAGGCGATAAGACGATCGAGCAAGTGGCGATTTTGCGCGTCGCAGCCAAAGCGACGCCCACACCGACCCCGCATCCCACGCCGACGCCGCGACCGCGCACGACCGCCGTCGCGAAGAATAACGTGACGCCGACGCTCGCGCCGGTCATTCCGAAACCGGAGGGCAAAGCGGCGCGCAAAGAAGCGATCAAGCACGCCGGCGCAGCACGCCCGAAACCGCCGAAAGTTCACTATCAGACCAAACCGATCTGGGACCTGCCGACCGGCGCGCAAGGTGCCGGCGCGGGACGCATTGCGGGCGCCGGAAGCCTCGGCAACGGCACCAACGGTACCGGCACGGGCAACGCCGGTAACGGTGCAGGCGGCGGCGGCGCGCCCTGCGGCGCGGTCGACTTTTACTCGCCCGGCGACGCGATGTACGACGACCAGTCGCATATGTACGACCGTAACAACGTCAAAGCGATCGTCCACTACGCCGACGGCAGTTCGCAAACGATTGATCTCGATTGGACGTGGCACTATAGGTCCGAAATGGACGATCCGTTCCGCAACGCGTCAGCCGAGATGTTGTTTCAATTTCCGCCGGCGTCTCAACGTGCGGCGGAGCCCAATGCCGTGCAGTACATTATGCGCTACAGTCGCGAAACGGGGACAACGAAGCTCAAGGACGACTGCCCCAACATTCCGCCGCCGCCGACGCCTGGCGCGCCTTAGGACGCGTGCAGCTGGTTGACGACTTCTTCCGAGAACCGAGTCGCTTCAACGGGCGCTCCGAACCGGTAGCCTTGTACCCGATCGCATTCGAGCGTCGAGATAAACTGCCACTGCTCGTACGACTCGACACCTTCCGCAACGATTTCTAGGCGGAGCGAACGCGCGAGCGTGACGATTGCGCGCACGATCGCCTGGTCGTACACGTCGCTAATGTCGCGAATGAACGTGCGATCGATCTTAACACCGGTGATCGGCAAGCGCTTGAGGTAGCCGAGCGAACTATAGGCGATACCGAAATCGTCCACGACGATGCGAACGCCTTTGTCGCGCAGCGTGCGCATGGTCATCAACGCCAGATCGTCGATCATCATGCTTTCGGTGATTTCGATCTCAAGCGCATTCGCTGGTAACGACGCTTCGTCGAGAATGCCGACGATGGTGTCGGCAAGATCCACTTCGCCGAAATCGCGGGCCGAGAGGTTGACGGCAACGCGGAAATCCGGATGACCGGTGCGCCGCAGTTCGGCGGCATACGCGCACGCCGTGCGCAGCACCCACCGCGAGATCGGCAGAATCATGCCGCTCTCCTCAGCGATGCCGATGAATTCTTCCGGCAAAATCCGCCCGTGCTGATTGTGATTCCAGCGAACGAGCGCTTCGGCGCCGGTAACGCGGCGCGTCGCGACGTCGATGATCGGCTGAAATTCGAGCTTGAGCTCGCCGCGCGGAATGGCGTAATGGAGATCTTGCTCGAGACGCAAGCGATACGGTCCGGCGTCTTCTTTCATCATGTCGACGAAACCGATGCGGCTGCGCCCGCTGTACTTCGCGCGATACATCGCCGTATCGGCGCGGGAAAGCAATTCTTCAACGGTCGAGCCGTCATCGGGATACGAACTGCAGCCGATGCTCGCGCCGACGAAGAGCTGGCGTTCTTCGATGAGGAACGGTTCGGCAAGCGTCACTTGAATGTCCGCAGCGATCATCGGCATGCTCGTCGTCGTGTTTATTTGCGCGATGACGACGAACTCGTCGCCGCCGCTACGGAAGACACGCGCGCGATCGCCGACTGCGCGCTGTAGCCGCAGCGAGAACTGTTGCAGCAATTCATCGCCGGCATGATGACCGAGCGTATCGTTGATGATCTTGAACCGGTCGAGGTCGACGAAGAGCACGCCGAGCCCCGCGTCGGAACGTTCTGCCTGGGAAACCGCCTCGGCAAGCGATTCTTGAAGCGCGAGTCGGTTGGGCAGTTGTGTCAACGCATCGACACGCGCAAGACGCGCGAGATGATCGGCCGTCTCTTTGATCTCCGTGATATCGAGCGCGACGCCGATTGCGCCGATGATCGCGCCGCTCGCGGTTCGCAACGGCTCGACATGGTGCTGCAGCCAACGCTCGTTGTAAAAGACCTCGAAGCGCTCGGATTCGCCGCGGAAGACGCGTTCGATCGCTTCCAATGCAATAGCCTTGGAATCGTTGCCGGCAAGCAAAGCTTCAATGCGGTCGCCGGCGAGTCTCTCGGCATTTAGCCCGTGGCACGTCAGACCCGCGCCCACCACCGACGTAAACACCAAGTCGAGATCGACGGTCCAGAGCAACGCCGGGACTTGATCGAGCAAGAGACGCAGACGCCGCTCGCTGTCGCGCAACATATTTTCTGCGCGTTTGCGATCGCTGACATCGCGAAGATACACGAGAACTTCGCCTTTTGCGGGCTGGATGCGAATCTCGACCCACATACGTTTGGAAGCAAAATATTGCGTCCGCTCGACCGGCTCGCCGTTCTTGCGCACGGAGCGAATCTCCGGCAGCAAGTCGGACGCGAGAGGATCGAAAATTTTTTCGATTCGCCGCCCGATAAGTTCGAGCGCCGTCGCATTGAGCAGCTCTTCGGCCTTCTCGTTGACATGCGTGAAGCGCCAGGCGCCGTCGAGAATGAACACACCGTCCGCGACGCTTTCGAGCAAACTATAGCGACGCTCATCGAGCATCCCGCGCGACATCGAGGGGAATTGCACGATGAGTATGACCACGCTCACGGCGAGGATGATGACAACGGTCGAGAGCGCGGCAATCGCGTTCAAGCGACGCCGCGCTCCTCGAGCACTTGCCGCAGCGCCTTGCGCGTTTGCACGCCCAGTTTGTTAAAGACGATGCGAACCTCACGCTTTATGGTGAACTCGCTGCGCGAAAAACGCTGCGAGAGCGCGGGTATTTCGAGACCCGCATAGAGCGCCATCGCGAGCTGCCGTTGCATCGGCGTAAGACCATCGAGCGCCGGCTCTGCTTTGCGCGTGACCGATTGAATGAGGAACTGATAGAACGCGCTCTTCGGAAAGTGCGACGCATGTTCGCGCGCGCGTTCCACCCACATCTCGAGCGCTTCATCGTACCATCCGGTACGAAGAAGTTCACGCGCCTCGGCGAGCTGCTGCTGTAAGGACATAAAGGGCGTCCTAGTCTTGGATTACCGGCGCCCGCGTCGTCTGTTGGGCGTTGACGGTCACGGACGTGCCGTTGACCGTCTGAGCCGTGTTACTGTTCCCTGTCGCAGTAACAGTCTGGCCCGTCGCCGTCTTGTACGAGTTGTACACGGCGATTTGGTAAGTTCCGCCGGCGACCGGACCGCCCGAACTATTCGTCACGACGCCGTCGACTTTGCCGATCTGACTGAACGCGGCGGCGAAGAGCGTTGGGCGCGAGACGATCTGACCGTTCGCGTTCTGCGCGAGCGATTCCAGCGCGTTGAAGTCCGCTTGAATCGACGGAGCAGGGCTTCCGCCGACCTGGAAGTTTCCGGCGACGGTGACGGTGACGGTCTTAGAATTCCAATTGACCGAAGTCGTCGTCGAGCCGCCTGCCCCGGCGCTGCTCACTGCCACGTTGTTCTGCAGGAACGCGATCGGGTAGGTGGCCGATCCGGCCACGACTTGGCTTTGCGACATGTCAAACGTGAACTGCACCGCTTGATAGGCACCGCTGAAGTATTGCCCGATGCCGATCTGCGCGCTGTTACCATTTTGTTGTTGAAGAACGTTTACGATGACCGGCGACGAGTATTGGGCGATCGTGTAAGCTTGGCCGTTCGAAACCACGCCCACGCTATCGACGGCGAGATCGATCGCTGTCGGATTGATATTGCCGATGCGCGGAGCCGCATCGCACAGCATGATGGACAATCCGCCGATTCCGCCGAGAGTCTCTTGCGGGTGCTTTCTGCTTTCACCGACGGACGGGGCTGGGTTGAAGTGGCTGGCCGGTCCGCCACCGCTACATGCGGTGACCGCGGCCAGCAGCAACAACGCTGCAATGGGTGGCGTCCGAAAGCTCATTGTGTTCTCGTCGTCCTTTTTCTACAACAACAATGACCACGCGTAAATCCTCCACCCGGGGATTACTCGTGGTGCGGCCACCATTATAGGTCGACGGGTTGCGTTAAGATACCAACATAACGCGGTAAAGGCGCCTTAACCGTTTAGATATTTTAAAGCAAACGTAAAGCTACCGTTACGTAATCCTTTCAGATGCTTTTCCTTATCGACCTCGTGAATCGACCGCATTTTAAGGTGCGCCTTTACACTTCCTCAACAATAACGGTCGAACGGCGCCGCGTATGCTCAACACGCGCGCCTGATTCTTATTCAGGTCGGCAACGGCTGCTAATTCGCTACTTTGCGGGGACGAGCACCGGGTCGCCAGGTCTCGAGACTTGGAATATGACTAAGGTCAACGGCGTGCTGCCGGTGTTCACGATGCGCGTAACAACGTTCGCCGGTTCCTCGATGCCTTGACCATCGCTGCGCACATCGGGCGCGCGGCCGTTTTTGTATTCCCATCGGCCGGTTCCGCTTTCGACGTAAACGAAGGGCGGAGTCGGATGCGTGTGCCAGATGGTACTTGCCCCCGGCGCAATTGCGCCTTTTCGGATCTCAACGGCAACCGTCGCCGCCTTCGGCAAATCGCCGGTGGTGACGTCCAGAACAGCGGGCACGGGCGTCGTCGCCACGCCCGGCGACGGATTCCCTTGCGCGCGCACGACGATCGCGGGAACGACAGCGGCAAGAACCGCAACCGCCGAAATGGTTCGAATTGTCAACATGCATGCCACCTCTGCAGATCAACTAGCGAATCTCGAAGCTTTCGCGTGACGGAGATACACGTTTTTGGAAACGTTCCGGCCCGTGGGCCGTTGTAGTAAATATGGATATCGTGGCGATCATCGCGGAGCGCAAGATCGAAGAAGGCCTGCGAACAGGCGCGTTCGATCTGCTACCGCAGCGAGGCCGGATCGAGTGTTCCTTGCACGGTGAAATGTACGTTGCATGGTGGTTCCGTGACCGATACGCATCAAACGACGTGACCATCGGATCCGTCGCGCCGGATCCGATGGAACGCCGCAAGTAACACTACGAAACTTACGATCTCTGGCAGGTTGCCTTGAAGTTGGCCGCTCCGCCCGATACGGCCGGATAACCGGTGTACGTAAAGCTCGTACTGCTACTGCGCACGGTTATGCCGCGTCCCAACTTGCCGTCGGTGTTGGCATGGTCGACGGCGGTTTCGGTGTTCCCGCTTATGGTCGTATAGCTGACATCCCAAGTACTATCGTTTGCGACGCTGGCATTTACGTATCGACCGTTCTTCGAATCATACATAGTGGAGCCGCTTTGGACGTACCCTTTCGGCGCCTGGATCCATTGTTGCAAGACATTGCCGCTCATCGTGTATTTGAGCGTAGCGTGTCCAGGTTGTTTACCAACTACGCCGCCCGTGCATGACCAGTTTCCAACGTAGTATTGCATCGCCGTCATTCCGGTTGCCGACTGCGCCGGAACGCTGATGACCATCGCGAATGATGCCGCTACAAAAGCAAATAGAGCTGCAATCTTCAAGAAAAGCCTCCTTCTTAACGAGTCGTGGCCGACTACCCGGCCTTTTAAAGAATACGACGACCGCGCCGAAATCGAAGCAGACGGCCGTACCCTTCGGCAATTAGCCCTTCGTGCAGGTCATCTTGTATTGCGGCTTCCATGTGCCCCGCGGCACCCACGATTTAGTAGCCGGCAGGTACACGTTGTACCATGTGTTATCAAAATTCTGGCCGACGGCGTGATACATGATTGCTCCGCCGTTGGTCTTTGTCACGGTAAGCGTTTGCGTCGCCGGGCCGTGACCGAGAAAGGAAATTTCTTCATGCGCGTTCCTTTCAAAGAACCCGGCATCTTCTGTTGTAGCACGAAATGGCAAAAGCAAGAGACATTCAACGTCTGCCGGTAGTCGAGAGACCATGTAGGAACCTGCAATCGCGACATCGGCGCCACTCCGACGCCTTCGAGAGTCGCTGCGAGGCAGCGACGGAGTCCTCCTCGCCCCATGCGAAGTATTCGTCAAAGAGCAAACCGTTGCACGCGTGACTCGACGTATTTCCTCTCGCGTCGATTCGCACAGTAGACCAGCACAAACAATCCACTACAGGAGAATGATGTGCAGGTTACCATGGGACCGGTTCGCACCCGGAATGTCGAATTCGGTATCTATCGCGATGGAGACAACAATCTCGATGAGTCGCAAGCAAATGTTTTGACGCAGGCGCGCGACGTGAGTCTTGCAGATCGGTCGATTCAATTCACGGTTGAAAACACGACGAGCGCGCTTCGACAAGCTCAGGGTGACACGGTTACGGATACGTACACGCTGGATGCCGGCGTGAAACGCGAGATCGATCGTCGTCCGGCGGCCGATATGGCCAATCCCGACAATCTAGCACAGTTTGTTGCGCGGACGCTGGACAATGCCGAAAAAAGCGGCGCGGAGCAGACGTGGATCGATCTCGTCGACCATGGCGCGGGCGATGGCGGCGGGTTGGAAGCCGACTCCTATGGCGGCGTCATGCCGATGCAATCCATCGCCGACGCTATTGCGAAAGGTGAAGCGATTCACGCGAAGGAGCATCCCGAAGATGCGAGTCGCAACGTTGACGGCGTGGTCGCGAATCAATGTTTGATGTCGACGATGGGATTCGCGGACGCGCTGTCGCACGCTGGAGTCCGATTCTTGGCAGCAAGCCCCGAGACGATGGTTTCACCCGGCGTGCCGACGCGAGTTGCCGAGGCGATCGCTCGGAATAGCGGCGGGGCGAAAGCCATGGCAAACGCAGTCGTCGATACCGTCATGAATACGCGCTACGCGGGACCAGGATTCGAACCGTTCGCTCCGGCTGCAGCGTTCGACGTGTTGGATCTTGCGCCGGCGAAACTCGCTTCAGCGGAGCGCGCGATTCGCACGTTCAACGACGATGCGACTGCAAGCGCAAAAAGCCCGAGCGTTCGTGCGGCTTTACGCGCCGACGTTCGTCAGGTAGATGGGATGGTGCGCTTTCCCGGTGCGACACCCGACATGCCGTGGCACGCAGATCGTCCAGCGATTGCCGTGTACGATCGCGTTGCGAGCGATTCGCGGTTGAGCGATACGGTTCGCAATGATGCAGCAAAAGCATCGGCGGCCGTGCGCAGCCTCGTACTCGCGCATCGCGAGAGTGCGTCCTTCGATCCGTTCGGCGGCTCGAGTTATAAAGACGCAGCGGGACCCACGATTCACGACCCGCTCACGCGCAAGCAGGTCGACCCCTGGGCACCCGCGATCAGCGAAACGAAGAACCGATTCTACGTTGCGACCGATCAAAGCGCGTTCGCGCATGCGATTGCTTAGATTCCGTTAGCCATCAACGCAGCGCAAAGCGGAATGAAGACAAACACCACGATTTGAGCAAGTAAAAACGCGCGCAATCGGCGGAAGTCGGAATCACTGAACGTGACGGCATCGTCTAAACCGATGCCGTCCGGCGTTCGAATCAACCGCACGGTCATCGGGATCGAAAGCAGCGCGACGCAGACAAAGAGTCCCATCTTCGTCCAGAAGACGGGATTGTGTATAAAGAATGACGCCGGCTTCACGCCGAAACTCAGAAGCGAGACTCCCGAAAGAATGACGAGTCCCGCGAAGATGCCGTACCACCGGTCGATCACGCGCAGACGATTCAACGTGCGCTGTGAGATCGTTTGAGCGAAAAGAGCGACCTCGCACGCCAGCAAACTCGCGAGCGTGAAGATAAATGCGAAATGGACGAAGTGAAGCAGCGCATCGCGAGTAAGGATCGACATCGAGTGCCTCCTGTCGCCTACAGAGCAGCAAGCTTTTGCGTTACCGAGACGAGGGTCGTGAGCGCGCTTCGTGATTGTGCAAGGGGTGTCGCGGCGTAGCCGACGATCAATCCGTTTCGCGCCGGACGTTCGAAGTAAAAGCTGGAGAGCGCCGGCACGATCACGCCGGCCTCGTGCGCTTCTGAGCTGAGAAGCCTATCCGAGACGCGGGGGATGAGATCGGCGACAAAATGCAGTCCCGCGCCGGAGTCGGCAATCGAAAAGAGGCCGGTCTTCTGCAACAACGCTTGCACGTGCAGGCGCCGGCCGTCGTACAGCGTTCGCATTTTGCGAATGTGACGTGCAAAGTGGCCGCGTTCCATAAAATCGGCTAGCGCCGCCTGAATCAAGGCGCTCGGAACGCCGCCCGCTATCGTATGGCATGCGACAAACACGTCGCGCAGAATCGGCGGCACGATGACGTACCCCACGCGCAGCGCGGGCGAAAGCACTTTACTGAACGTGCCGAGATAAACGACGCGCTGACGTTCGCTCAACGCGTAGAGCGACGGCATTGCGCGGCTCGTGTAGTGAAACTCGCTGTCGTAGTCGTCCTCGACGATCCAGGCGTCCTCGCGCTCCGCCCAGTCGAGCAGCTTCAGACGACGCTCGAGTGAGAGCACGACGCCGGTCGGAAGCTGATGCGACGGCGTTACGTAGGCAAGCCGCGCGCTTCTGCGCGCAAACGCATCGACGTCGATGCCTAGTTCGTCGACCGCAACGTTTACTGCACGAAGTCCGCGCGCGGAAAAGGCAGCGCGGGCATTCGGATATCCAGGATCTTCCAGAACGACGGCGTCGCCGCGTTTGAGGAGCGCATCCGCAATCAAATGCAATGCGGCTTGTGCGCCGTTCGTTATGAAGACTTGGTCGGGAGAACAATCGGCGCCCCGTGTTTGCGCCACACGCCGCGCGATCTCCGTGCGAAGCGGCAAATCGCCTTGCGCATCGGGATAATCAAGGAGCGCAAGATCCGAGGCGGCGCGAGTAATCGATCGCCGGAATTCCGCGACCGGAAATGCGTCCAATGCCGGAATGCACGGGCGAAACGGACGCGTGATGCTTCCGTTGCGCGCAAGGTCGCGAACGTCCAGGTAGCGTTGCGCATCGGACGTCGGCGTGAACGAACGAACGGCGCGGCCATTTTTGTGCGTGCGCGCCACGTCGTTACTGACGAAGGTGCCGATACCCCGCACCGTAACCAGATATCCCTCGGCGTGCAACTGTCCGAGCGCATCCACGATCGTGTTGCGTGACACACCCAGCTCGGATTGCAATTCGCGACTGGAGACGATGCGTTCGCCTGCGGCGAGGCGTCCATTGAGAATCGCCTCCCGCAAACCGGAGGCGACTTGGCGATGCAACGGCATGCCGGAGCTCCGGTCGACCATGATGAGCGCCATAGTGGTCCTGTCGTTCTCATGGATCGTGGTTCTTTCCTAGGGCCACAAGAGACGGTACGCTGGGAGCATGATGAACCAACCGCTGACGCGCGACGGACAGCGCGACTTTGATTTCTTTTACGGCACGTGGCGCGTGGCGCACCGGCGCCTGCGCGATCCGCTGACCGGATCCAACACCTGGTACCAATTCGAAACGTCAGCGGTCGTGCGGCCGCTCTGGGGCGGAAAAGGCAACGTAGACGAAATCTGCGGCGAATCGCCGGACGGTCCGTTCGAAGGCATGACGTTGCGGTTGTACGATCTCGATTCCGGGGTGTGGAGTCTCTATTGGGCGACGCCGCAGCGTGGCCTCATCACCGTTCCAAACGTCGGTGCCTTCGACGACAGCGGCATCGGCGATTTCTTCAGTCATGAAGAATTCAACGGCACGCCGATCATCTGCCGCTATCGTTGGACGCAAGAGTGGAACGAGGGCTGCCGCTGGGAGCAGGCGTTTTCAACGAATAACGGCGCGACATGGGAGACGAACTGGATCATGGAGTTTACTCGTCCATGATCGCCGGCGCGACTCTTTCGACAGTCGAACTGCGGCGATATCGAATGAAGCCGGGCCGCCGCGACGACTTGATCGAGCTTTTCGAAGAACACTTCATCGAGAGTCAAGAAGCATGCGGCATGTTCCCGATAGGACACTATCGCGATCTCGACGATGACGACGCGTTCACCTGGTTGCGCGGCTTTCCACGCTTCGAAGAGCGTGCAGCCGCATTAGAAGCGTTCTACGTGAACTCCGAGGTTTGGCGAGCGAACCGCGATGCTGCCAACGATACGATGATCGATTCCGACAACGTGTTGCTGCTGCGGCCGGCGCGCGAACGCAGCGGTTTCGATGTGAGCGGATTGATACGGCCGCAGGCGTCTGCGCGCGAAGAATCGCAGCGGTTGCTCTGGCTTTGTATTGTGATGCTTGCAATGCCGGTAAGCGAAGCCACCGTTACCTCCTTCGAACGCGAAGCGTTGCCGCTTCTCACCAATGCGGCGGAGCGCGTCTCATATTTCGTGACCGAACAACGCAACAACGAATTCCCGCGGCTGCCTGTCCGCGAAGGTGAATATGCGTTCGTTGCATCCGGTATGTGCCGGACCGTCGCCGGCGTCGAGCGCTGCAAAGACATCGTCAACGAGCGGTTCATTTCCTCACTCGTCGAACGCAGCATAAACATCGAGCTTCTGCGGCTGCGTCCGGCGCGCCGCTCGCTGCTGAGATAGGAGAAACGCCGATGAACGAGCACCACTTCGCGGTCGACATGCGGTGGACGGGAAATCAAGGGACGGGCACGAGCGGATATCGCGCATACACTCGTGACCACGAAATCTCCGCAGATCAGAAATCACGTGCGATCGAAGGCTCGTCCCACCGGACGTTCCATGGCGATTCCTCGCGGTACAATCCCGAAGAGCTGCTCATTGCCGCGCTCTCGAGCTGTCATATGCTCGCGTATCTCCATCTGTGCGCCGATGCCGGCGTCGTCGTTACGGCATACGAAGATGCGGCAACGGGCACGATGGTGCTCAATCGTGACGGCAGCGGTCAAATGACGGAAGTCGTCCTCTCGCCGGCCGTGACGCTCGAGGAGCCCTCGCAGGCGGCGGTCGCAAACGATCTGCATCACGAAGCGCATGCAAAATGCTTCATTGCGCGTTCGGTGAACTTTGACGTGCGATGCGAACCGTCGATTCGAGCGGCTTCGGCGAGCGCGAATCCGTGATTCGCCGCGCGACGATCGACGATCTCGATCGCCTGCTGCCGTTAGTCCGCGGCTATCGGGAGTTCTACAAACAAGTACACAATGCAGCCGGGGAACGCGAGTTTATGCGGCGGCATCTGCATGCGGATACGAGCATCGTGTTCCTAGCGCTCAGCGATACGGGCGAAGCAATCGGCTTCACGCAACTCTTCGAAACGTTCAGCACGGTGCATCTCTCCTCGACGCTCATCCTCGAGGATCTCTTCGTTTCGCCCGACGCGCGCAGCGCAGGCATCGCTTCGGCACTGCTCGATGCAGCAATCAGCTATGCGCGCGACGGCGACGCGTCGGGGATGTTTCTCGAGACTGCAATGGATAACACCACTGCACAACGTGTGTACGAACGCAACGGATGGGCGCGCGAAGCCCGGTTCTACAAGTACAACGCGCCGCTACGTCGCGACTAACCAGGAATTGCTCTGCGCGGCAGCCGGCGTGCGGTTTTCCAGGAAGAACGACACGAGCGACTCCACCGGCTTACGCGAAAGATCGCGCGCGACCAGATAGTAGCCGTTGTCGGTTGCCACGCTAAATTTTCCGAGGCGCGTGAAACGCCCGGTTGCAAGCAAATCGTCGTGAATGCCTTCCCAGAAGAGCGCAATGCCTTCGCCACGCTCCATCGACTGCGTCAGCATCACGTGACTCGGAAATCGCTGCAACTGCGAGTGAGTCGGCACGACGTCAAACTGGCCGAGCCACCGCCGCCAATTCAATCCCGGGACCCGGCCGTTGTCGAGATCGAGCAACGGATGCGCTAAGAGCGGCTCGACCGATGAGAGGTTGCGCAGGTCCGGATGCTGCTCGACGTACGCTTTTGAAGCGACGGGAAACGCGCGCTCCGTATACAGCTCCGCGCTTTCGTAATTGGCCCATTTTCCATCGCCGAACCGAATCGAGAGATCGATGTCGGGCGTATCGAACTCGACGTAGGTCCACGTCGTTGCCGTCACGATTCGCACGTCGGTGTCCTTGAGGAAGTTTCGCAAGTCCGCGTAGCGGGGCATCAGCCATGCGCAGCCGACGTCGAAACTGCATGCGATCGTCACGAGCGCGCCGATGCTCTCGCGTTGCAGGCGTTCGATCGTGCGTGCGATGTCGTCGAATCCGTTGCGCACGGATTCGGCAATCGCCTGGCCTTCGGGCGTTACGAACACGTGGCGGCCGCGTCGTTCGAACAGGCGAAGCCCGCTCCATTGCTCGACCTGGGCAATGTGACGACTCACCGCAGAGGCGGCCACGTCTAATTCACGTGCCGCCTGCGAGAAGTTGCCGAACCGGACAGCGGCTTCTACAGCCGCGAGTGCATTGAGAGAAGGTAGGTCACGGCGTAAGGGCATGTTACTGAGAATTACATGAAATTAATGGTTTGTCATTTCATTTTTGCGTTCACAGAGCCATTCGGACTATATCTTAATTCACAAAACGGGAAGCGTTCTGCGAATTTTCTTAATGTAGCTCCTTGGACGCCGCGGTCGCGCAGGCGGGTCACGATGTCGACGCCTTGCGCGAACGGCACATTCCGGTCGTCGTCGTCCTGCGAGACCAACACCGGCGAACGCCACGTATTGAGCGACGCAACCGGCGACGAATCGTAGGCAACTTTGCGTTGTGCCGGTGTACCGAGGGGCTTTCCGCCGTTCCCATCGTCCATGATCGTGGCCCAGTTGTGAACGCCCGCGATATCTGCACCCGCTTTGAAGATGTCGGAGTTGCGCGCCAGCGCGAGCGCCGTCAAAAGGCCGCCATACGATAGCCCGTAGATGCCCAACCGGTTGGCATCAACCTCGGGAAGTTTTTGCAACTAGCGCGCGCCTGCGAGCACGTCTTGGTACTCCGACGCACCGAGCCAGCCGATGTTCTTCGCCTGACGGAAGTTGTGGCCGTACATGATCCCGCTGCGGTAGTCGATCGAAAGCACGATGAAGCCGCGATTGACGAGATACTGATTCTCCTCATACAGATACGTGTAGGCGTCCATGTAGTGGAAGCCCGCGAGCATCTGCCGAACCGGGCCGCCGTCATCGAAGACGATCGTGGTCTTTCCCGCCACGGCGCGGAAGGAAGAGTTGCCCGTGAATCACGAGGCCGTCCGGCGCGCGGAACGTGATCAGTTGCGGCTGCACGAGTTGGTTCGCGGGGAAGTTTGACGACGTACCCCATTATACGTGTCTCCATAGGTGCGATGGAATGGGATCATCCGTCCGAACGTGCGCCGATAGTCGTCGTACTGCGTCCACGACGTGCCGCGGTAATCCTGGGTTGCGACGCGTCGGAGCAAGTACGTCGTTGCGTCGTAAAATCTGCGCTCGCTCGAGTCCCTTGCGCGGCTTGAAATCGAGGACGATCGACCGCGGCTCGGTTCTTGTGATACCGAGGATCCGCGCGTCATCTGTATCGGCCAGCGTGTTCAATGCGACGCGGTAGGATTCGGCGCCGCGGTATCGTCGTCCGGATTCTTTGTCACGACGCCGTTCTCAGTCGAAGACCACTCGGTTCCACCGGACGAGCCATACGAATAGGTAAACGGCCCGTCGCGTACGACGGTTATATCGTCGTCGCCATCTTCGACCGTGTCGAGCCTCGCGGAGCTGCCGTCCCCCATTTCCGACGCTACGATGTGGTAACCGCCCCGAGGTAACCTTCCCGCGGCAACGCGGCTCTTCGCGAGCAGTTCATGGGCCGTGATCGTCGCAGGATCGTATTGGCTATCAACAGCGAGCCCATTGCATAACGCAAGCGCCTGTAAGAGTCCGCGAAACACGTCCATGTTAATGAGGCGTGGATGCGGCGCCTGTCGAAATCGATCGATCTATGACAAAAGGCCAATCACGGTTTTCCGCAGGGCACTTTGCTGTGCGTTCCATTCATCGACGAACATCCGCAGCACGCGGCCCGTCAGGCCCCAAATGCGGCGGCCGTCATAGTCGAGCAACGTCGTTTCGATTTGCACTGCGCCGAGATCCATGACCCCGTCGCGCACCTCTTCGAGCAGCGTTACGAGCGGGACGCTGAACACACCCGCGGTCTCACTCGGATCGATTGCGAGCGGTCCGGGCTGCACGACCGCGACGTACGGCGTGACGATAAAGTTGCTGACGCGCGGGTTGAGGTCCGGAAATCTCCAGACGAACTCAACGCGTTCCGGCGCAACGCCTACCTCTTCTTCCATTTCGCGTAAGGCGGTGCGCTGCGCGTCGTTTTCGTCTTCCGGGTCCATCGCGCCGCCGGGTAATCCGATCTGTCCGGCGTGATGGCGCAGATGCGCCGCGCGTTCGAGGAAGACGACGCCGTGCGGCGGCGCGGAAAAGATTGCGAGTACGACCGCAGCTTTTCTCGGCTCAGACACTAGCGCAGCAATTCGACCTTCGACGGATAGATCGGGCGATTGATGATCCGCTCGAGCGCATCCGCTTTCGCGTTGAGGACGAGGTCGCAGAAGCGCTTGAAGCTTTCACGCTCGGCTTCGCCTTCGGCAAACCGTTCGTTTTGCGTGAGATCGACCTTGCCGTCGACTTTCCGGAAGCGGATATAGCGGCCGGCATCGTCTTCCGCGATTTCAACCAACCCTTCGTCTTCGAAGATACGCAGCGCGCGGCTAACGGTACGCTCGTTCACCTTATCGAGCTCCAACGTGCGTGCGACGTCCACGTAGCTCATCCGCACTTCGCCTTCATACGCGATGCCCCGGACGCCACGGTAGACCGCGCGCAGCACGTTGAGCGTCGGCGCTTCGCGATCGATGATGAATTCATTGATCGCACGATCGTGCACGCCGAAAAGTAGATGGATCTTCGCTTCGCCGCCGTCGCGCCCGGCACGCCCCGCTTGTTGATTGAATTCGGTGAAGTCGAAGTTGAGATGGTAGAGCACGACGTGACGAACGTCCGGCAAATCGATCCCTTCGCCGAACGCGGAGGTTGCGACGACGGCTTGCAGCTCGCCGTTGCGGAAGTACCGTTCGACATCGTGGCGCTCGGGCGTCGGCATGCCGGCGTGATAGAACATCACGCGATTGCCGAGTTTCTTGCGTAACGCTTCGGCGACTTTCGTGGCTTCCGTACGGGAATTGCAGTACACGATGCCTTTGTCGCCCGTGCGAAAGAGATCGTGGAGATATTCGGCTTTATCGCGCGTGCCGCGCGCGTCGAAGACATGGAGATTCTCGCGCACCGTCGGATCGATCACCCACGCGCCGATCTTCAGATCGCGAACGATCTGCGCAAACGCGTCGTCGTTCGCGGTAGCGGTCAAAGCGAGAACCTGCGGGTTGCCGAGCGAGGCAATGGTTTCGCCCAAGCGTCCGTACGCGGCGCGATGTTTCGACTCGTACAGATGATGCGCTTCGTCGACGACGACGAAGCGCGGCGTGCTCGCGCCAGCGAATTCTTGACGATGGAATTCCAAGAACTCAGGCGTTGCGAGGATCAGGTCCCACTCGCCCTCGTGCAACGCTTCGAAGAGCTCCTCCCGCTCGTCGTGCGAGATCGAACCGTTCGCGCGATAGATACGTAAGCCGAATGGATCGAGTTTGCGCAGCAGCGCTTCGTATTGGTCGTTCGCAAGCGCGCGCAGCGGATAGATAACGAGGGTCTTGCCGCCTCCGCGCAGCGCGCGGAGCGTTGCCGGATACTGAAAGCAAAACGATTTGCCGCGGCCGGTTCCCAGAACCGCGAGCGTATTGCTGCCGTTTTCGATGCGTTCGAGGACGTCGAGTTGCGCTTCATGCGGGTGGCCCTCGCCGATCAGCGCGCGGCGTACCGCGTCCTCGAGATCGTCGCCGGTGGTACGGACGCGAGCGCGTAGCTCGGCGGCTTGCACGGCGCGCTGCGCGATCGATGCCGCGGCGTCACGCCATACGTAGACGTTGACGCCACGGTTCTTTCCCGAACCTCCGGTGAGGGATTCAATGCGCGCCCGGTAGCGTGCACCGGCGTCGATGACCGGCGCGATGTGTTTGGCGATGCCTTTGTTGATAAATCCGAGCTGCAGTGCGCCGAAGAACACGGCGACGGCGTTCGGGTCGAATTCGTTCTCGGGCTGGCGCTGGAGTTGCACGTCGACACCGACGCGCAACCCCGCAATAACATCTTGCCGGCCCTCGAATGAGACGCCGGCAAGTTTCGTATGGAATTGCGATGCCTCGCCGATCGATGCGTAGCGGTCGCGGAGAAATTCCGCGCTGCGCGCGAAGGCATTGTCGACGAAGCTGGAAAGGTCCGACGATTCGCCCTTCGACAAACTCAGGGTGACGCTGTTTGCGGCGCCGCCATCCCCAGCGTCATGCTGAGCTTGTCGAAGCAGCGCTAATGCGCGCTCAAACGCACGTTCCGACGCCGTCGGCGGCGGAAGCGCGCGTTTACTCTTCGTGGTCGGCGTGCGGCTCGACATGCTCGGGGGCGTCGAAACCCTCGAGATTCAAGTTGATCTCTTCGTGTCCGGCGTCGAACGCTTCTTCGTGCAAGCCGGAGACTTGCGCGTCGAGCGGATCGATTTCCGCAACCTCGGTGGCCGTCGCTTTACGTTTGTAGCGCGTGGGGCCGGTTGCAGCGGGACGCGTTGACTTCTGCTTTTCGCGGCGAGCGCGCCGCGCGGCGACGATATCTTCGCGCGATCCACCACGGCTTGCGCTTGTCGACGCATGCGAACTCGACGGCGCGGAAGCCGTCGTAAGGCTCGCGCGGCGCTTGCGTTCGGCCGCTGCGAGTTGACGTTTACGGAAGACGACGACGAGCGGAGCCGAGTAAAAGATCGAGTGATACGCACCCGAGAGAATACCGACGAGCAGCGCGAACGCGAAGTTCTTCAAGCTCTCGCCGCCGAGCAGCAACAGGGCAACGAGCGTGATCACGACGGTTGCGACCGTGTTCACCGAACGCGTCATCGTCTGCTTGATCGACTCGTTGACGATCGTCTCATACGGCGCACCGCCCATGATCTTCGTATTCTCGCGGATACGGTCGAGAATGACGATCGTGTCCATGACCGAGTAACCGATGACGGTCAGCACCGCCGCGAGGAATGCGTCGTCCGCCGGACGATTGGCAATCGCGTAGATACCGATCATGACCAGCGCGTCGCGAGCCAGCGCGATGACGGTCACGAGACCGAAGATGTAATTCCAATTGAAGCGGAACGCGATGTAGATGAACTGGATACCGAGCGCGATCAAAAGCGCCCACAGCGCAAGGCGCAGATATTCGCCGCCGAGCGTCGCTCCGAGCGCGGTGATGCTGAGTTTGCTCGCATCGAACGGCCCCGCTTTTGCGAGTGCGTTCTTCAGCGGTACCGAGTCATTCGCAAACGAGGTCTGCGTTTGGATTTGGAACGCCTTGCCGTCCGTGCCCGCGGTCGTGATACGTTCGTCCGCGAGATTCAGCGGCGCGACCGCATCCTTTACCGCTTGGGTCGTCGTCGGCCGATCGTATGTCACGCTCACGTCCGTACCGCCGGTGAAGGACAAGCCGAGACGCAGCATGTGGTTGGGGTGGAAGCCGTCGCCGCCTTCGAAGCCGTGGTAAATCATCGCGGCGACACCGAGCGCGATGATGAGATACGAGATCGCCGAAACGGTGCGGAACCAGCCGACGATATTCCAGTTCAGTCTGCGAAATAGCATGTGAGGTCCTATGCCCCCGCTTTCGCGAAGATGCCGACGTCTTCAGATTTGACGCCGTAGAGCTCCGGTGACGTGAGCACGTTGTTGTCGACGAGTGTGTCGACGAAGAAACGAGTGACGAAGACGGCGGTGACGAGCGACACGACCGTACCCCAGAAGAGCGTGAACGCGAAGCCTTTCACCGTGCCGGTGCCGAGCATGTAGAGCACGCCGGCGCCGACGATCGTCGTGAAGTGACTGTCAAACACGGCCGAGAACGCGCGCGAGAATCCGACGCGTACGGCCGAGCGGAAGGACTTGCCGTTCCACAGTTCTTCTTTGATGCGTTCGAAGATTAGGACGTTCGCGTCAACCGCCATACCGATCGAGAGCACGAAACCGGCGATACCCGGCAGCGTCAGCGTTGCGTGCGAGAGCGCGAGAATTCCAAGCATCACGAGACAGTAGATCGCAAGCGCGATGTCGGCGAGAAAACCCGGGAGACGGTACACGATGATCATGAAGATCAATACGAGCGCAAGGCCGAGCATCGACGCCTTCAACGACTGGTCCAGATCGATCTTTCCGAGCGTCGGTCCGATCGTTTCTTTCTCGATGATGTCGATATGCGCGGGAAGCGCGCCGGCGTTGAGTTCGTTTGCAAGCGTCACGGTATAATCTTGCGTGAACTGACCCGTGATTTCGCCGCTATCGAAGATCGGGCTTTGAATCGTCGCTGCCGAGACATAACGATGATCGAGGAAGATCGCGAGCAGCTTTCCGACGTTCGCGGTCGTCATGCGGCCAAACTTCGACGGATTTTTCGTCTGGAACGTGATGTTCGGATTGCCCGACTGATCGTAGCTCGCTTGCGCGGCTTTGAGTTCTTTACCGGTGTAGACGACCGCCCCGGACGCATCATAGGCGCCGCTCTCGACGTACGCCTTCGCGTCGGCGCGTTGCTTCGCCGTGATACCCGCCGTATTCGCCGGCGCATTGACGATCTGCAGATCGCGTTCGGCTTTCTGCTCGACGTCCGGCGGCATGATCTTGTAATCGAGAACGGCGACCTGCTTGAGCAATTGTTCCGCCTGATCGGGATTCTTCAGATTCGGAATCTCGACAAGAATGCGGTCGCTGCCGACGTTACTGATCTGCGGCTCGGTCACGCCCAGCGAGTTGATGCGCTGGTCGATGACCTGGCGCGTCTGCGCTTGCACGTCCGGCGTGATCTTCGTCACGTCGTTGGTCGGCGAGAGCTGGAGCAGCAGGCGCGAACCGCCTTGCAAGTCCAGACCTAGGTGAATGCGCTGATCGAGCGGCAGAATCGTCCAAATTGAATAGGCGACGACCGCGATGATCACGAGCGCTTTGACAAACGGTTTAATCGTATTCCAGCTCATCGGCTCTACTATGAAAGAAGGAACGCCAGGCCAAAGCCCGGCGACAACCCTAAGAGTTTATCAGGAGCGTCCCGGCGGGTCAAACCGCGAGGGGCCGGCGCTCTTGGTTCACCACGTCGGCCGGAACTAACTGCAATTCCGGCGGCAGTTCTCCATAGGCTAACACTTCGGTACGAATACCGGCTCGTATAAGGAAGTCCGCGAGCACGGGCCGCAGAGTCGCCGTACAAACGACCGCTGCCTGCTCCCGCGGCACTCGGGCCGCGTACGATTCCACGGCGTCGCGCAGCGCCAAAGCACGGTCCGGATCGGGAGCGAACTCCGCACCCGCGCCGGTCCACGCGCGCGTGAGCTCACGCTCGTATTCCGGGTCGAGCAAGAGCGGTTCGAGCCTCGTCAGACCACGGCGCCGCAGCAGATCCGGAACGATTGCGCGGCGAGCGGCCTCGGCCAGTTCTCGCGGGTCGCGCGACGGCGCCTCGAGCATTGCCTGCACGACGGCGACCGGGTCCCGCGGCCACGCGCCTTCGCGAAGCAAATGCCCGTAGGCGCGATGGAAGACGCCGAGCGGGAAAGCGTCCGTGCCGATCTCCTTTACGAGGGCGGGCATCGTGGCGCGCAGATGCTCGAGCATCGTCTGCAGCTCTTGGCGGCCGACGAGTTCGCTCGCATACCGCCGCACCATCTCCGCGACATGTGAGCCCACGATCGAAATCGGGTCGAACACCAAACCGCCGGCGTCGACAATAGCGGGGCGTTGGGCGGGATCGATCCATGCCGAGGGAAGGCCGTAGACCGGCTCCGGCTGCGCATCGAGTCCGAACCGTGCGAGGATGGAGACGTCCGCCACGGCGAGCACGCGCTCCAACTGCAAGCTTCCCTCGCCGACGATGCGATCGCGGACGCGAATTGCATAGGTCTGCGGATCGCGCGCTAGGTCGTCGCGCAGACGCACGCCGGGGAGCACGATGCCGATCTCGGTTGCAAGCGCGCGGCGCACTTCGCCGATACGATCCAACAACGCGTCGGCAAGTGGCGGCGCTAACAGGTGAGCGAGCTCCGAACCGATGTCGATCGACATCGCATCGACGCCCACGAGTCCCAGTGCGAGTTCCGGACGCCGCAACGCCTGTCGCTTTGCGCGTTCGGTTTCACCTGCCGCCGCTCGAACGCGAGCGCGCTGATTTCGCGCCGCGAGTTGCGCCGCGATAAACCCGCAGCCGCCGAGCATCAAGAACACCGGTCGCGGTAACGCGGGAACGAACGACAGCACGATCGACAGCGCGCCCGCGCTACGCAGGACGTCGGGCCGCGCAAACAATTGCGCCGCAAGATCGGCGCCGAGTGCACCGTCCGATGCAACGCGCGTGACCATCATGCCCATCGCGGTGGAGATGAGGAATGCGGGCAGCGTCGTCACGAGCGCATTGCCGATCGAGAGCAATGCGAATGTGTTGAGCGCATCGAGGGGCGCAAGCCCGTGGTACGCAATGCCGACGACGATCCCGCCCGCAAGATTCAAGCCGACGATTACGAGCGCCGCAATTGCGTCGCCCTTGACGAACTTTCCCGCGCCGTCCATGGCGCCGTAAAAATCGGCTTCACGCTGAACGAACGCGCGTTTGCGGCGCGCGCCTTCGGCATCCAATACGCCGGCGTGCACGTCGGCGTCGATCGCCATTTGTTTGCCCGGCATCGCGTCGAGCGTAAAACGCGCGGCCACTTCGGCGACGCGCTGCGACCCGCTCGCAATCACGATGAACTGAATCGTGATCAAGATTGCAAAAACGATCAGTCCCACCACGAGGTTTCCGTGAACCACGAATTGGCCGAAGGCGGGGATGATCGCGCCGGCCGCGCCGGGCGTCGCGCCGTCCGTTAGAATGAGCCGTGTTGCCGAGACGTCGAGCGACAGCCGGAAGAGTGTCGCCACGAGCAACGCCGGCGCGAACGCCGAAAATTCGAGCGGGTCGTCGATCGTCACCGCAAGCAGCAGCACGAGCGCGGAGCCGAAAACGTTCACGGCCAGCAGCACGTCGAGCAACCAGGAAGGCAGCGGCACGATCAAAATCGCGACGATGGCGAGCAGACACGCCGCAAACGCATAGACGGGAAGTTTCGTCATTCCAACGCTCCGCTGCGGATAAGGGCCGCAACGATCTCCGCGACGGCAACGTAGCAATCGTTCGGTATCGGTTCGCCCGCGTGCGTTTGCGCGAAGAGCGCGCGCGCAAGCGGCACGTTTTCAATAACCGGAATGCCGTGCTGGGCTGCCAATTCGCGAACGCGAAGCGCCATTTCGTCCGCGGCACGCACGACAACGACAGGAACCGGTACCTCGGGCGGACGGTATTCGAGTGCGATCGCGACATGCGTAGGATTCACCACGACAAACGAGGCGTCTTTGACTTTTGCGATTGCCCCGCGGATAACGCTGCGATGCAATGCCTTGCGCCGGCCACGAGCTGCCGGGTCGCCATCGTTCTCTTTGAGCTCGCGTTTGAGTTCGTGCAGACTCATCTTCAGTTTTGCGAGCCACGAACGCCGCGCGACACCGTACTCGATCATGGCAAAGCCAAGACCAACGGCAGCCGCCGCAAACACAACATGCTGGGCGCCGCTCCATGCCGTCGCGGCGACTGCATCGGCGCGCGTCGTTTCCCGAGCGACGGCGAACACGGTTCGCATGGAGGCGACGATTGCGACACCCGCGACCGCGAATGCAAACAGTGCGCGAGCCGCGTGCGTCGCCGCTTCATTCGATACCATCCGCTTGAGTCCGTCGACCGGTGCCAAGCGCGTGAGTTTGAACGACGGTCCTACGATTGTGAAACCGCCGGTTTGCGCGACGCCGGCCACAACCGCTGCACCGGCAGCCGCAGCCGCAACCGCGACGCCGCACGCGAGCAGGGCGACGGTTTCGGCGTTGGTATCCAAGCCGCGCGCGGCGTGGGCGATCGCCCTTTGTACGGTTGCGGCGAAGATTGGGGAAACGCCGGTGACGCAGAGCGCTGCCGCGGCGAAAGCAACGTTCGCGCCAAACTCCTGCGAGCGCGGCTGATTGCCTTCGCGACGTGCTTTCGCAATGCGCGCGGGCGTCGCATCGAACTGTTTTTCCGATGCGTCGCTCATCGCACCACCGGCACGAAGAGAAGCGGATGTGCTGCTTGCGCCGCCGCAAGCGGAATCGCGAGCGCCGTCACGATCAGCACGACGCCGAAGACGAGCGGAAATGAAAGCGTAAACGTCGCGAAGCGCGGCACGGTGCGCGCAAGTGCGGCGAGCGCGATTTGCGTGACGAACGCGAGTGCGATCGCCGGTGCGGCCACCGCGAGCGCAACCGTTACGATCGTCGTCGCAACCGCGATGGCGAATGCTCCCCACGCATGTGCATCAAACGGCGCGCCGGGGAGAATGCGCTCGAAACTTCCAGCAAACGCTGCAATCGCCGGCCGATAGGCGTTCAAAAGAAAGTATGCGCCGGTGAATGCGATCGACCAGATGCGGCCGAAGCCGCTCGGCGCGACCAGGTCCACGTTCGGTGCGATTGCTTTCACGCCGACGTAATCGTCCAACATGCGCCCGCCGGCGTACGCGCCGTCATACAGCAACGACGCTGCGATGCCAATTGCAGTGCCGAGCGCAAATTCCGTCACCACGGCGATTACCAGCGCGACGCCGTCGAACGATCGAGCGTGAACGCCCGGCGCAATCAGCGCCGCGAGTACGAGCGCGAGACCAGCGCGGAGCATCCTCGGTACGCTCGGATGCGAAAAACCGGGCGCACGAAACACGAACCCGGCGCAGCGCGCAAAGACTAGCAACGGTGCGGCGGTCACGGGCCGTACACCAACGCCGGTATCGCGTCAAGCGCGTGGTGGAAGAGTGCTTCGCATGCATGTAACGCAAAGCCGCCGAAGAGCGCAATCGCGAAGCCGACGGCGAGCATCTTCGGCAGCAGCGTCAACGTCTGTTCTTGTATTTGCGTCGCGGCTTGCACGACTGCAATCGCCGTTCCGACCAGCGCAGCAATACCGAGCACCGGGATGCAGAGTACCGCAGCCAATACCATCGCCTCGCGCAGCAGTCCGTCAAAGCCAGCCATGCGCCGAAGCTATCGTGCGCGCGTTGCCGAATTGTTGCGCGGGTAGAACGCTCAAGTGAATATCGTATCCACTTCAATTGGACTGTCCCGGCCGGGTTAAGATGATAAAAGAGGAGTAAATGGCGATTTCGGACGGCGCGATTCCCTTGCTTGTCGGCGTCACCGGGCATCGCGACGTTGCGGATGCGCACATCGACGCCGCGCGGGGGCTCGTGACTCAGCGACTCTCGCAACTCGCGCGTGATTACCCTCACACGCCGATAGTCGTTCTTTCGCCGCTCGCAGAGGGCGCGGATCGCATCGTTGCTGAAGCGGCGCTTGCGCTCGGCCTCGAGCTCCTCGTGCCGCTTCCGGTAGGCGTGGAACAATATCGGCGCGATTTTACGACGCCGGAATCACTTGAAGCGTTCGACGCTTTGCTGGCGCAGGCAAAGTCGAGTTTCGTTGTGCCGGGGTCGTCGGGACCGGTAGGCGATGACGAGCGCTATGCCGAGCTTGGTTCATTTATCGCAAAAACGAGCGATTTACTGATCGCGCTGTGGGACGGGTTGCCGGCACGCGGAGTCGGCGGAACTGCGGACGTTGTTGACGCGCGCATCGCCAATACGGAGCCGATCGACTGGATCATCGTTTCGCGCAACGGCTCGACGAATGTCGAGCAGCGAATATCGCATAGCCATCACATGCCGGAACCGGCAACGTGGTCGCGCGTCGACGAATTCAATCGCGACGCCGCGCTCGACTTTCCGTCGCAGCCGCGCCCGTCGCTCTTTACGATTGCCGACGAACTGGCGATGCGATTTCACCGCGAACAGAATCGCGTTTTGGACTGCACTTTTGCGTGCATCGCAGCGGCCGTATTCGCGTTCGAAGGATATGAACTCGACATTGCCCTCGGCCCGGCTACCGACGTTCCGGGCGTCCTGTTTCTCATCGCCGACGTCGTTGCGTTCGCAGCCGCGTTTTTTGTGATCGCGTTCGCGCGTGGTAGACGGGTTGAAACGAAGAGCCAAGACTACCGGGCGTTGAGCGAAGCGCTTCGCATTCAGCGATTTTGGAACGCGCTCGATCTCGGAAGCGACTTGAGTGCGCTCTACGAACGCAAACACGAAGTCGAACTCGAATGGGTCCGCAAAGCGTTACGGTCGTCGTCGCGCTATGAAGGCTGGCGCACCGACCGTCACGCGAGGGAACTGCATTGGGTCGAGCGCGCGCGAGATGCAAGAGAAGCCTGGGTTAACGATCAAGAACGATTTTTCACGCGTGCGAAAAAACGCGACGAGGCGAGAGTCGAGCTGTCGCATCGCACGAGCGGATTGCTGATCATTGCCGCAACCGTTATGACCCTTGTTCTGGCCGTGAACGAAGTTTGGCCGTCGCCCGTGCCTCACGAGCGCGAATTCGCGCTGTTTTTGATATCGGTATTCGCTGCCATATCGGCATTGATTCACGGATATGCCGATAAATCAGCTTGGTCGTATCACGCGCGTGAATACGCGCGCATGGCGGAACTCTATCGATCGACGAGCAAGGAACTCGCCACGATGCTGGAGCCGGAGAGCCAAGAACCGGAAGCAGCGCGCGCGCTGTTCCGTTCGCTCGCGCGGGAAGCGCTATCCGAAAATGCCGACTGGTTGCTCGCACATCGCGAACGCCCGATCGAGATGCCCGACACGTAGCAAGCAGTTCCCCTTATGCCCCATACGTATCGGGACGTTCGTTACGATACGAGCATGGGCCACAGGGGCTACGGTTAGCAAGGAAGTTTCTGCGAGGGAGGCTCTTTCTATGTCTCGACGCGCTCTGGGCCTTTTTTTGTTCGTCGCCGGTATGTCGTTCATCGCTGCATGCGGTGGCGGCGGCGGCGGCTCACCGACACCGCCCGGCGTTCCGTCCACCGGTTCGGGCGGCAGCGATCCGGGATCGAACGCGACCGCGACGCCGTCGGCAAATCCATGCAACTGCGTGACGATCAAAGAGAAAGCCACAAAGGACAAGCTTCTCGGCGGCATTACGCTCGGTAAGGACAATCATCTGTATGCAACGACGCCGGTCGGCGTCGATATCTTCGACCAGCAGCTGGATCTGCTTCCCTCACCGGGCCCGGCCCAAGCGAGAATTCGCGAAACGTGGCCATCGGTTCCGAAGAACAGCACTCCGCAAGGTGCACTTGCTGCAACCGGTTCGACCATCAACGTACTCGGCAACACGCCGGGCGGAGCATCGAGCGCGGTAACGAGTTTTGCAAGCGGACCAGTGCCGACGCCGTCGTCGCAGCCTCTCCTCGCGCAATACAACGTGAACACGCAAACCTGGTTCAACGTCTCACCGGGCAACTTTGGCGATAAGTGGGTTTCACTGGCGCCGCTCGATAGCACGAGCCTCTTCGTCGTCGGAGACCATAGGACGGCGAATAACGGCTGGACCGGCTTCATTCTGGGTTTCGGCGTGGCGTGCGTTTCGCCGGTGTTTTCACATCCGCTCGGCGCATCGAGCATCGGTGCGGACGGCAATCTTTGGGTTGCAACGGACCCGTCATTGAATTCGAAATCGCCGAGCGATCCGCAGACGAATCCGTCGATTCTCTATGACGTTAACGCATCCACCGGCGCGATCATCCATGCGTATACGCTCCCGAAGGGATCGCACGTGAGCGCCATCGCCGCGGGAAATAATGCGGTGTGGTTCACCGATGACGGGCTGAATGAAATCGGCGAAGTTCCGATCGGCGCAACCAACGTTACGCTGATCCCGCTGCCGAATAACGGCGTCGCGCAAGCACCGGTCGGCATTTCGCAAGACAGCATCGGTCGCATGTGGTTCACGGAATTCAACGGCAAGCGCGTGGGATACGTCATGCCGACGACGTTGCAGATTACCGTGTTCAAAGTCACCGGCGGACCCATTGGAATCATCGGGTGCGTGCCGGGGCAAAACTGCCCGGCAACGAATGTCTTTTTCGCTGAGACCGCCGCGCTTGGCAATGCGTCGTTCTAGCAAGCGGTAAAGGGGACGGAGCGTCGTATCATCGCTTTGTGCTCGTTTCCTAGCGGATACCTAGATGAAGCGCATAGCGATATCTTACCGGCGTGCCGATTCTGCGGCGATTTGCCGCGCGATTTTCGATCGGCTCACGCAACACTACGGATGCGAATCGGTGTTCATCGACATCGACCGTATTCCGTTCGGTGAAAATTTTCACGATTACATCGCGCACACGCTAGAGAAAACAGACGTTCTTCTCGTCGTCGTCGGGCCGAAATGGCGAGGGACACGCGGAAAGGAACTTCCGCGCATTCACGATGCCGACGACCCGGTTCGTCTGGAAATAGAAACCGCTGCCGCCGCCGGCACGTCGATTCTCCCCGTGCTCGTGCACAACGCACGCATGCCGGCGGAGACTGATCTGCCGAAGAGCCTCGAATGGTTTGCCGCGCTGAACGCGGCGCGCGTAGACGAGGCGCGCGACTTCGACGTGCACATGAAGGGCCTTATCGAAGCGATCGACGAGCGCGCCGGCGAAGGCCGGCGTTCGCGCTTCGGTGAGATTGCGCCGAACAATATTCCGCATCAGCTCTCTACGTTCGTCGGTCGCAAGAGCGAGCTCAAACACTTGCAATCGCTTCTTCGCGCGAAACGCCTCGTGTCGATCGTCGGTCCCGGCGGCGTCGGGAAAACGCGCCTCGCGATCCAACTCGCGCACAACGTGCTCCCGCAATTGCCCGGGGGCGCCTGGTTCGTGCCGGTCAGCGAAGCGCTCACGACCGACGTCGCGGTCGCCGTTGCCAATGCTATGGGCTTGGAAATCGCCGGACGCGATCCGCTGCAAACCATCGTGCAGTATGTCGGCGGCCAAGAAACGCTCCTCATCTTGGACGACTCAGAGCAGTATCTCGAAGCGATTGCCGACTTTGCCGCACAGGTCCTGAAAGTCGCCTCGTTCGTAAAACTGCTCGTAACGAGCCGCGAACGGCTTCATGTAACGGGAGAGCAAGTCTATTCGATCGCTCCGCTGCAACTGCCGCGCGACGACATGCCGCTGGAAGAAGTGCGGCGCTCTGATGCGATGCGGCTGCTCTTCGATCGCGCCAAGACGCATGACGAAACGTTTAAGATCACCGAGAAGAACGCGCCGGATCTCATCAAAATTTGCGATCGGCTCGACGGGATTCCGCTCGCGCTTGAATTCGCTGCTGCGCGGCTGCGGACGCTGTCGCCGCGGCAAGTCGTGCAGCGTCTGGACGAACAGTTCGCCTTGCTCGTCAGCGACAAGAAGGAAGACGGGCGCCATCGGACGCTTCGCGCGACGATCGAATGGAGCTACAACCTGCTCGATGAGGAGGAACGGCTGCTCCTCGAGCGCCTTGCGATCTTCCGCGCTTCCTTCAGCTTCGATGCGGTAGAAGCGATCTGTGCCGACGAACACCTGCCGGCCGGAGTGATCCTCGATCGGTTGACGGCACTCGTAGAAAAATCGTTCGTCACGAAAGATGCATCGGAAGAACATATCAGCTTCCGGCTTCTGCACGTTATCCGGACCTTCGCGCTCGAACACCTTGATGCGTCGCCGGATCGGGAACCGCTCGAGGAGCGGTACTTCCGCTACTTCACGCACAAGATCGATGCCTTCGCGCAGGCCGACGCGCAAAATCGCGCGGCATGCACCGAGGATCTCGTTACGTCACATGCCGACGTCGTTGCGTCATTGTCGTGGGCGGTCGTCCAGCGTCGCGACGAATGCGTAGCGCTTGCGCTCGCACTGACGCCGTTTTGGATCGTGCGCAGCTTTTACGGCGAAGGCGCCGATATTCTGGAGTCGATCGAACGCGCCGATATTGCTGACGAAAGCGTCCGCGCGCTGCTGCTTAGCCGCGCGGCCGGCCTCCGCAGCGCTCACGGAGAACTCGATGCCGCCCTTCGCGATGGGGAAGCGAGCGTCAAACTTCGCGAGCAGTTACCGGAACGCGCGGGTCTGGCCGATGCACTTCTTGCCTTTGGCGGCATCGTTATGAATACGGGAGAGTACGATCGCGGCCGGTCCTTGATCGTGCGCGCTCTCGAGATATTCAAAGAGGAATCGGATGACGCCAGTATTGCGAAGTGCCTGATCAACTTGAGTCTCGCCGGGACGGCGCTGCGCGAGTATGATTGGGCACGAGAAACGGCGCGTGATGCAGTATCAATCTGCGAGCGTACGGGAAATCAGCTGCTCTTACTGTGGGCGCATGGAGCGCTCGGTAACGCCGCACATCAGACCGGCGAACTCGCTCTCGCGCGCGATGAATACAAGCATTCGATCGCGATCGCGCGTTCGATGCAGTATTACTTCGTCATCACGACCGCTTTGAGTCATCTGGCCGAGGTCGAATTGCTCGACGGAAATGATGCCGAGACGGCGCGGTGCATCGACGAAAGCCTGACGATCGTGCGAGAACACAATCTGTCGTTGCAGCTTCCCGACGTCCTCGAGGCCGCGGCGAGGCTAATCTGTTACCGCGGCGACGACGAGCACGCCGCTCAGTTGTTTGGCGGCGTCGACGCCCTTCGGCTGCGCCTGAAGTTCCCGCTGATCGACACCGAGCGCGACGCACGAGCTCTAGTGGTACGCGCGATGACGTCGCGACACTCGCCCGCATGGTTCGAGGAACAGCATCAGCGCGGCGCGCTGTTGGATCCCTCCGCCGTGCTTCAGCTTGCGCGCCGCGCCGTCAACGCGCCGAAATCGAAGTCACGCGAATCCGTCGCTTCACGCGAGCCTGAAGTGTCGGCGTGATACAATCCGGCCATGTTACCGAACGTGGCGAAAGTTGCGGCGTTGATCGGCGATCCGGTCCGCGCGAAGATGCTCTTCGCATTGCTCGACGGTCGCGAACTCACCGCATCCGAGCTCGCCTTTCGCGGCGACGCCTCACCGCAAGCCGCTAGCGCGCACCTTGCAAAACTCGCCGACGGTGGATTGATCTGCGCACGCAACGCCGGGAGGCAACGACTCTTTCATTTGGCCTCGCGGGAGATCGCGCATGCCATCGAGGTACTCGCATCGATCGCGCCCGTCGCCCCAGTGACGTCGCTGAATCAACACACCGCAATGCAGCGCCTCAGACGCGCACGTTCGTGCTACGACCACCTGGCCGGACGATTAGGCGTTGCCGTCACCGACGCGCTGACGGAACGCCGTTTTCTTGCAGCACGTGATGACGCGTTTACGCTCACGTCGAGCGGCGAAACGTTCTTCTCCGATATCGGCGTCGACCTCGACTCTGCGCGCACGAGCCGGCGTCACTTTGCACGGGCTTGCATGGATTGGACGGAGCGACGTCATCACATCGCCGGTGCGCTCGGCGCCGCGCTGCTCGAGCGTTTAGTCGCGAATGGCTGGCTGCTTCGAAATCAACGCGATCGATCACTTGAAATAACAGCCCGGGGCCAAATGCATTTGAAGAACGCCTTCGGCATTGATTCTGCGCTTTCGGGATAAAATGCAGGGCTAGCGAGCAGTACGCTAATTGCATGAATGGAGCGACATATCGACTCACCGTTCTTGCATTGGCAATCATTTCCGTGCCGGTCATCGCACATGCACAGCAGAGTCAATATCCGATCGCGGACAAGCTCGCCGACAAGGTGATCCAAAAATATCAAAGCTCGAACTGCCAGCAACTCGCTACGCAGAGAGAGAATCCGCCGACGGGCCAAAAAGCCGAGATGGAACAGCGCGTCATACAACAACTGAAGAACGATCCGCAAATGCGCCAATACTTCATCAACAAAATCGCCGGCCCCGTCGCCAACAAAATGTTCGACTGCGGAATGATCCCCTAGCCCACCACTTTAGCCGATTTCGCGCAGCGAGAACAGAGGACGCCACGCGCTTCCCGCGATCAGAGCGGACACGATTGCGCGCGTCGCCGGTGACCGGTTGAGCGTATAGAAATGTATGCCGGGCGCGCCTTGTTGTAGCAGCTCAGTAGCCTGCAGCGCCGCATACGCCACGCCGAGATCTTCAACAGCTTTCCCGTCTTCTGCGCGCAATTCCAGTTCGCGAAGGAGTTTCGGCGGAATTGTCGCTCCGATTGCCGACGTAAAACGCGCAACCTGTTGATAATTCGTGATCGGCATCAGGCCGGGAATGATTGGAGCGTCAATGCCGATCTTGCGCGCTTGACGCCCGAACGCCGCGAAGCGGTCGTTGTTGAAAAAGAGCTGGGTGATGAGGAAGTCGGCGCCGGCATCGACTTTTTCTTTGAGGTGACGCCGGTCGGTGTCGGCGTCGGGCGCTTCGACGTGGACCTCGGGATAACACGCGGCGCCGATGCAGAAGTCGTAATTGCGGCGGAGCATTGCGATCAGGTCGGTCGCATGAGAGAAGCCGCCGTGCGGTGTCTCGAATTGCGTCGCGCCTTTCGGTGGATCGCCGCGTAGGGCGAGGACGTTTTCGATGCCCGCGCGTGCGAGGTCGTCGAAGAGCTCGCGCAGTTCGGCGCGTGACGATCCGACGCAGGTGACATGGGCCATGACGGTGAGGCCGATCTCGGCTTGAATCTGCTTTGCGAGCGCAACCGTGCGGTCGCGCGAGGATCCGCCCGCTCCGTAGGTGATCGAAACGAACGCCGGGCGAAGCGGCGCTAGGGCTTCAATGCTCGCGAAGAGCTGTTTGGCCCCCGCATCGTCCTTCGGTGGAAAGAATTCGAACGAGAAGAACGGCCGCAGCGACGCGAGCGCATCCGAGATTCGCATGAAACCATCTTACCGAAACGAGGCCGTGACGCCTCCGCACACGAGCGCCCAGCCGTCGACCATGACGAACAGCAAGAGCTTTACCGGAAGCGAGACGACCGGGGGCTCAGCATCATCACTCCGAGGGGTGAAACGTGGATCTACTCAATCCCGCTAGATGCCGATTGCCGGACGACCGTGATGGCGGATGATCACCTGTTCGAACGCCTCAGGCTCGGCGTCGTCGCTCTGCAAGATCGCGTTCGTCTCGAACTCTCCGATCTCGCCTTCAAAGAATTTTTTCACGGTCTCTTTGTACGTTTCGGTGCCAACATGATGCACTTCGGCGCTATAACCAAGCTCGTGGAGGGCATTTGCTGCTGCCCACGCGTCGGGCTCACCATCGAAGTACGCGGTACGCACGATAGAGGCTGCGGGCATTTTGATGACGATTTTCCCGTGTTCCGTCTGGCTCAGTACTCCGCTGTAGGCGGCCGGGGCCCCCTCTAGCGGAACCGTAGCTTTAACAAAAGCGTTGAGACGCCCGGTATCAATTTGCTTCGCAATATCAACCAGCTGATTATGATCAGGGTTGACAATGAAGAAGGCGTCTTTTACACGCTGCTCCGTTGATGCTTCACTGTCCGCCGCAATTGTTACCATACGCCCCGTGGGGCTAAGGACACTCCACGAACGATCGCGAGTGTCGCTGCCGACCGTGTCAAAAATCACGTCGATATTCTGTACCGTTTCATCGAAGGAAGTGGCCTTGTAGTCAATCACTTCATCAGCACCAAGCTGTTTTGCAAAATCAACGTCTTGGCTGGAAACGGTAGCAATTGTATACGCACCGCGAAGATGCGCTAATTGGACGGCGAATAAGCCAACGGCACCTGCGCCTCCATGCACTAATACGCGTTCGCGTGGCTGTAAATTTGCTCTTGAGAAGAGTCCTTGCCACGCCGTTAAAGCAGCGATCGGCACAGTAGCTGCAGTTTCGTGAGTCAAAGTCACCGGCTTTTTGGCGATATTCTCGGGCAGGGTAATGCAATATTCAGCAGTAGCTCCATCTGCGAACCAGTCATTCATACCATACACTTCATCACCGGCTTCGAAGCCCCGCGTGTTTGCACCAGGCGCTGCGACGATTCCGGAAAATTCATGCCCTGGAATTGCTCCCGTACGCGCTGCTCCGTCCTTAGTGTGCGTCGTTGGATACCAAAGCAGCTCGGTCGGTGTCACGCCGGCTGCACGCACCTGTATTAATATTTCGTCCGGACCGGGTGGAGGTTGAGGCATCTCCACAGCGATGAGGGCTGCGCCCTCTTTTGCGTCACTTACCCGCATTGCTTTCATCGAATCAATCTCCATGATTGCTTCATCGAGGGTCGAACCGTTATTGATCGAGGCGCTTATTTAGACGTTCAGGATGAGATTTTACTTCGGATCTCCACCGAGCTCCACTGATAAGATCGCAGGGGTTGCCTCGATGGAAGAGCGGATCCTCATCGGCCAGACGTAGGTGCGTCGCGATCCACATGCTACCGTTTTACCGACAGGAGCTCGCGACACGGCCGCAGACGAGCGCCCCAGCCATCAACCATCACGAACAATAGCAATTTCACCGGCAGCGACACGACGGGCGGGCGACAACATCATTATCCCAAGGGCTGAGTCATCAATTTACTCACACCCTCACGATCACTCGCCGCCGGCCGTTGTACATTAGGCATAAGCGCAAAATGTGAACGAGGGTAAGCGTTGGTGGAAGAATCGATCGTCGTTGCGAGACTAGACGGCGGGGATGTGGCGGCACTGCGCGCGCTGAACGCTCTCTTTGCTGAAGCGTTTTTCGAACCCGAAACTTACGACGCTCAGCCGCCGCCGGAGGCCTATCTGCGACGATGGCTCGACCGGTCCGATAACATCGCTCTCGCCGCGTTCAGTGGCACCACGATCGTCGGCGGCCTCGTTGCATACGTACTTGAAAAATTCGAGCAGACGCGTACCGAAGTGTTTATCTACGATCTAGCCGTTGCGGAAACGCATCGCCGGCGCGGCGTTGCAACGGCGCTGATTCGCCGCCTCCAGCAGATCGCAACGCAGCTGCGCGCCTGGGTCATCTTCGTGCAGGCTGATTACGGCGACGATCCGGCCATTGCGTTATACGCGAAACTCGGCAGCCGCAAAGAGGTTCTGCACTTCGACATCCCCGTACGGTCTTAAGCGGTCACACTGTACGCGGACATCAACCAGACGGTCCTGTCGCTTTTTTACCGAAACGAGCTCGCGACGCCTCCGCACACGAGCGCCCACCCGTCGACCATCACGAAGAGCAAAAGTTTCACCGGCAGCGACACGACGGGCGGCGATAACATCATCATTCCGAGTCCCATGAGCATCGCCGAGACGGCTAGATCGATCGCGACAAACGGCAGATAGAGGGCAAATCCTATTGCAAACGCGCTCCGCAGCTCGCCCACGACAAACGCCGCGACGAGCGCGACGAGCGGTGCTGACGAGGCCGGAGCGTTGCGTTGATGAGCGACCCGCTCAAAGAGTTGGATGTCGCTCACACGCGTTTGCCGCAACATGAATGCGCGAAGCGGCTGCGTTGCACGATCGAGTGCCTGCGATTGCGAGAGCCGTCCCCGCGCGTAGGGATCGATTGCGTAGTGTGTGATTTGCGTGAATGTCGGCGCCATGACGACGAACGTTAGCACGAGCGCGAGTCCCGAGAGCACCGCATTCGGCGGAAGCGACGACGTGCCGATCGCGGAACGCACGAGCGAGAGGACGACGACGATGCGCACGAACGACGTGCACATCATCAACAGAAACGGAACGATCGAAAGCAGCGTAAGGCCGACGAGAACGTCTAGCGGGAGCGATCCTTGCGCGTGATGGGCAACGGTGAAGAGTCCATCCATGCAATAAGAGTGACGCGCTTGCGTCACCCTTGCGTGAACTGCTTATTGCCCGGCTGTTAAATCGGCCGAGAGATGAGCTCGGTGACGCGGACGCCGAAGTTTTCATCGACCGCGACGACTTCGCCGCGGGCAACGAGTTTATTGTTCACGAGGAGATCGACGGGACCACCGGCGAGGCGGTCGAGTTCGATAATAGAACCGGTGCCCAATTTGAGGACTTCGGACACGGACATCTTCGATGTTCCGAGTTCGGCGGTTACGGTGAGCGGCACGTGCATCAGCACGTCAAGGTTTGCGCGATCCTTCAATTTCTTTGTGTCGACAGTCATGATTCCGGTCCGCTTTCCCTTTCGGTGCACGGCGATAGGCCGATCGCCAAAGCAAACCGTTTAGCCCGGACCCCGCATTCGCCACGCGCGAGCGGCCTCCCAGCTACGGTTGCGACGGCGGTCAGGCCGGATGATACAGTAATCGGCACGATTGCGCCGGGCTCAAGTGCTCCTAGCTCGCCAGCCGGGACGATCGTCCCCTCGGTCCGGACATCAAGCTCGATTTCGACGTCGAGTAAGTCCTCGAGAAGCAGACCGCCGGCCTTTTCGGGTTGATCGTGTGCGGCAAGTGCGATCCCGATCGATGCCGGGACCGGACGATCGAGCACGAGCTCAAAGTACGTCAACAATCCGTCAATCGAGGCGACCGGCTCCGGAACGAGCCTTTCCGGCCGCGTTCCGCAGACGGCTGTAAAATTTCCGGCGATTGCATTGACGATCCGATCGAGGACGGTCGTTTCCACGGCAGAAAGCGCTCGCGCGGCGCTCGCGGTCTCACCGAATGCCGCCGACGCAAGCGCGACGCATGCGGCGGGACGCAGAACGATCGCGGCATCCGCGCGCGTTCCACTGACGCGGTAGAGCCGTGCACCATCGACAATGGCGCGCCAGCCGCTTTTCGATGGAACCGCCGGTTCGAATACGTGCAGTTCCACCGGCGACTGCAGCAACGCCGCGAGCATTTCGCGCACCCCGTTGGCGACCACACATGCTGCGGCAACGGGAAATGCGGTGCGCGCTTCAAAGACCATCGGGCGAACGACGCGGCGCGTCATTTCAATAAATCCATCGCGACTTTCCCCGTTTGGCCTTGCGCCTTGTGCACCGCTTGGAGTGCGTCGAAGGCAACGTACGCGTCGTGCAAGCGCTCGAGACTGCGATCGAGATCGATGCGGCTTTCATCGCGCCGCATCGGCGCAAGTTTGCCGAAATTTCCGTCAGCGGCACGGCCAACGTGCGGAACGACGCCGGGCGGTGGCAGTACGGTACCGTCTGCCGCGTTGCTTAATTTCGTCGCGGCGGGGAATCGCGCGAGCGCGAGCCGTCCGATGCTGATGCGTTGAACGTGCGCGATTCCGCTCCTCGGATCGACCGTCCGACGGTCGTACGCGACGGCCCCGTCGGTTTCGACGCGCAGGTTGCGAACGCGTCCGAGGGCCTCGTCGACGGGATCGATTCTCAACTCCGTCGTGCTGCTCGCAGTGTTGGTGTATCCCAGCATCGGACGCCCATTGCTGCCGACGAGCGAGCCGTCAGCAAGCCGCATTTGACCGTCGCGCGTATAGGTCGTACGGCCGCGCTCATCCACCGTCAAGAAGTAGTCGTCATTGGGTGCGCTCACCGCGAGCGGATCGAGCACTGCACGTGATTGCGGCCCATCGGTTTCGATGTCGCTGTGTTCCGGCAATGCGCCGGGCGTAAATGCCTTGTAGACGTCCGCCGCGCGCTGCGAAATCAGATCCAACGATCGTTCCGTGGCCGAATTGATGAGCATGGCGCTACTCCGCGATCTGGGCGGTGACAGCAATGCCGCGCTCGGCGAGGGCATACCGTGCCTGCTCGAGTGCGCGTGCCACCTTCTCGCGCGCGTGCGGCGGACAAACGGCGACGAGTTGCACTCCCAAACGCGTGCGCTGCATCGTGACGTGGACGCGCGCATCCGTACCGTCGATCGTAAATGCCGCTCGCGTTGCCGGAACGTTCGGACGCAGAAACGCGTGCTCGATTTTGCGCGCGAGCGGCGAACGCAACGAACGGCGCTCGATAGCGACGGCGTCTCGGCGCACCGGCTTCTTCTCGGGCTGCACGTGCAACGCAGGCGCAGTACGAACGGCACTGCCGCGCCGCTCGAAGGCAACATGCGTTTGCTGCACCTCGCGCCGATCGACGGCGACGGAAAGCGCCGTCGTTTCAACCTTCGCCGGCTGTTGCGCGAGATGGAGCGCGGAATACCAGGCTTGTGAGAGCGCGCGGCGATCGATCGCGGCGATGGGCGCCGTCAGGACGCTGAATCCAAGTTGCTGCGTCATCATTGGCCGATGATGCGCGGTACGCGTCACCGCGGAATCATCGCGCCGTTACGAATTCATGAACGGCCCGGAAACAGGTTCCCGCTTTCCGTGCGTTGCCGAAAACGCCCGTCGTCGAAACCGCGAGCCTTTTGCAGGTAGATCGTATGATCCGCAAGGTCGAACGTCACGATGAAATTGTGCAAGACGCCGTACCCGACGTTGCCGCCGTCATTCCGGTCGGCGAACGCACCTGCGCTCGCCAGAATCACATCGGTGTAGCGGTTGTAGAGACGCTGCTTCCCGATCTCGAGCACATCGACCATCGCGGTCACCGCCGGCGCCGAACCGCCAGCGCCGCGATTGGACACCGAAGGGTTTCCCGCGAACATGATCAGGCCCTGATGTGCGTTGATGAAACTTTGGAAGAGCAACAGTTCGTTGGAGTTACCCGTATCGACGAGCAATCGCGTCTTTGCGGTTCCGTCGATCGTCGCCTCGACTTCCGCGAGTTCGCGATCCGTATCGACGTCGAGCTTCTCGCCGAGCGGCGGCAATAAGCCGGGTTTCGCAATCGTCAACTCGCTTGAATCGGGGTCGAATCGCAGTTCCGCTGCGGCGAAGAACGGATATCCGAGCACGCCGTCGATCGCGTATGGCCCGCGCAAAATCTTGCTCAAATCGAGCACGGACGCGATGCGCGACGGCAATTGGATACCGCCGACGACCATCGGTGGCGTTTCCACGACGCCCAGACTCGGTGTCCGTTCCGCTCCACGAATTTCGAGCGTTCCTTCGGGATGCAATCCGAGCTCCGTCGAAACGCGCGGATCCAATACGTTACCTTGCGAGCCGGAATCGATCAAAAACTGGTACGTATGTCCGGAGATCGTGACTTTCACGAACGGAAGCCCGTTGTGGATTTCGAGCGGGACGCGAACCGGCGCGTCCGCGGCGATCGTTTCGGGCGCGAGCGGCGCAAAGATCGAATCGGCGATCGGCTGATCGACGGTCACGTTTGTGATGTGCGAGGTGACGTCGAACTTCGTGTCGCCGTTCGAATCGATCTCGCTGTACGGAACCAACAGGCCATTGACGACGCGATAATCGGAATACGTCACGACCTGCGGCGCGTCGTTTTCCATGTACGACTTTTGATCGATGAGCCACGTCTTCGTATCGATGCCGACGACGAACTGCTCGCCGTGCGGCGGCGCAATCGATAACCGGTACACGTTGCGTCCGTCCGGAAGCGTTGCGCGTTCGAGATAGCGCGCGTTCTCCGGATGCTTCGCGAAAAGACCGGTATCGATGAAATCGTCGGTCAATTGGCGGCGCGCAACCATTCCATGCAATTCGCGAATCTCGCCGCTCGTGTTCTCAATCCACAAGTTGTCGCCGACTCGCAGTTCCCGCTGCACACGGAACCCCAGCCGCTCGTCGCGTCGTTGCTTGTTTCCGGCTTGCCACTCGTGGAACGTTCCTTGCAAGCCCAAGCCTTCGATCGTGCCCTGCGTTTCATGCGTTTTCGGCACGCTCAAATGCATCGCGGCGAGTGCCGCGGCGTGGTTTTTGAGAATCGTTTCGACGGGAGGATGCGTCGCAGCGGTTTGCGCGCAGAGCGCGCAGCTCAGCGCCGCAAGAAGGACACTACGGAGTGTTCGGGTTGCGGTACTTTTCGTAGCTTGCGAGAACGTTTTGGACGTAGTTCTGCGTTTCTGCATACGGGGGTGTGCCACCGTATTTCTCTACCGCACCCGGTCCAGCATTGTACGCCGCCACCGCTTTTCGAACGTCGCCGTTAAATCGGTCGAGCAGTCCCTTGATGTACCGAGTGCCGCCATATACGTTCTGCGCGGGATCGTACGCATTTGTGACGCCCAGGCCGGCGGCAGTTCCGGGCATCAGTTGCATGAGGCCCTGTGCGCCGACATTCGATGTCGCGTTCGCGTTGAACCCGGACTCGTTTGCGATGATCGCCTTGACAAGTGCGGGGTCGACGTTCCACTGCGACGCATTGGTATTTACGAGCTGGTCGATCTGCGCCGAAGGGACCATCGCGGGCGCGTTGATAGCGCCGACGGCCGCCCCGGACGCGATACCCGGGACGTCGTTGCCCTCGGTTTGCTGCGTGTTTTCCGCAGCAAGTTCTGCGCGCACCATATCAGCGAACGACGCGGATTGATCTTGCCCTTGCGGTAAGCCGGGCAGTTCGATATCCGATCCGGTGAGTTGCGTGATGCGCTGCTCGACGGCAGCCAGGTCAGAAGTGATGTTCATCGGGCTTTCCCAAAGTATCGGCGGTTTCCAGGAGCATCGCTAGGGCGGCGCACGGAGCGACGGGGTCCCGTCCCTGTCGCAGGAGCGCCTCGAGCCGATGCTCGTGCGCGACGGCCGCGCGGGACGCCGGGTCGCGCGGCTCCATCCCGAGCGAACGCAAATCCTCGGTCGCCGCGAGCGCTGCGAAGGCCGCACGAACCGTGGCCGCCGCGCCCTGATGCTCGGAGCTCGTCACAGCGGCCATCGTCCTGCTGGCGCTTGCGAGGACCTCGATGGCCGGAAACCGGCCCGCATTCGCGCGTTTCGACGAGAGTTCGATGTGACCGTCGAGGAGGGAACGCGCTGCTTCGCTCACGGGGTCGTGCGCGTCACCGTCGCTCAGGACGGTCGCCAGCAGTGAGACGGAGCCGCGGGTGAACGCGCCTGTGGACTCGACGACCCGGGCAAGATCCGTGAAGACGCTCGGAGGGTAACCGGCACGGCCGGCCGGTTCGCCCGGACGATCTTCGCGCAATGCGTATGCGACGCGCGCGAGACTATCGAGAATCACCAGCACGTGCAGGTCGCGTCGCGCGAGCGCTCGCGCATGCGCGATGGCGGTATGCGCCGCGGCGACGCGCTCTCGTGCGGGACGATCGCTCGTCGCGCACACGATCGTCGTGCGCGCACTGCGTTTCGCGATCCATCGTTCCGCTTCGCGCCCACGTTCGCCGACGAGCGCGACGACGATCGCATCGGCGCACACGCCCTCAACGATCGTTTCGAGTAATGTGCTTTTTCCTGCGCCTGGTGCACCGAAGAGACCAACGCGCGCTCCGCGGCCGATTGTCAGCAATGTATCGATAACACGAACGCCGGTCCAGAGCGGCGTGCCGAGCGCAACACGCTCCGTTGGTTCGACGGACGTTGCAGGCACGGGAACGCGTAGGCCCCGCAATATCGGACCGCCGTCGAGCGGACGTCCCCACGCATCGATTGCACGGCCCAGCGCCGCGGTTCCGAGGACGATCGTCTGACCGGTGTGGTCTTCTTCCGCTTTTGCGCCGGGCGCGATGCCGTCCGCATTGCCGCTCAGCGTTGCCGTCACTAAGCCGTTTGCATGCGACGTGACGCTCCCGCGTTTCCATCCGTCACCGCCGGCTATGCGCACCCGGGTTCCCGCGGCAAGCGGCGGAATCGCGAGATCCACGGCGCCGGCGCGAACGTTGACGACGGTTCCGCGCGCCATCATGACGCGCAACGCGCGAGCACGCGCTCCAACCGGACGCCGAGTGATGCATCGATGCTGCCGTGTCGCATTTCGAGAAGCACGTCGCCGCCTCGCATTTGTCCGTCGGCGACGACGATCGCACCCATTCGGTCGAGTGCGTGCGCGTCGGCGGGATTCACTCGAATGCACACTGGTTCGATGCCGTAGCGTTCGACCGCGCGCTCCACGATTGCACGTACATCGCACGGCGCGAGTTGAAGTTCGCGGGCTAGTACGTCGCCCGCGATATCGCGGAGCAGCTCTTCGAGACACATGGCGAGCGCATCGGCAAGCGACGCACGGAAACGTCTCGCATCGCCGATCGCATCATCGATGCCGTACTCCGTTTCGGCTTCGGGCGTGTCGTGTGTTTCGACCTCCGGCGTCACCGTATCGATCGCGACCGGTTCGACGCCGCGCTCGAGCCATGCGCGCATCGGCAGAAATTCCTCACGCATGGCGTCCCAAGATCTCCGATGCGTCCGGAACGAGCGGCGAATGCGCGCGCTGCATCCGTCGAACGATGGCTTCGCGCTCGTGTGGAGGATAGAGTTCGAGAACGGCCGCAGCTGTTGCAGCGGGCAACGCGCTGATGATTGCGGCAGCTGCGTGAGGCGGTTCGTTCACGAGCGCGCCGCGCACTTGCGCCGGAGCAACGCCCGCGACATGCGACGACATCCGCGCGATCGAGCTTCGTTCGAGATAATGCTTCGCCATCGCCGTAACGTGCGGCGCAGCATAGCGGCCGGCGACGAGAAACCCGAGAACGATGGCGACCGTCGGAAGCAATGGAACGAGGACGCCGTAGAGCAGAAACCACACGTCGTGCGGTTGTGAACGCGCATGATGAAAGTTCACCGCTTCAACGGTCAGTGCATCGCCGCGCCGAGGATCGTAGCCGACCGTAGCGGCGGCCAGCACGCGCACGTTTTGGACCGGCACGTTCTTCTCCGCGTCGACGAAGACCGCGGTCGTGATGCGAGCGAGCGAACCGCGCGGGAGGCGAGAGACGCTCTCATGCACGTCGCTTCCGCGATCGTCGTGCTCGTCGTTCTTTTCGTAGCGGCGGCCTTGACCGTCAAAGGACTCCGTTGCTGATTCGCGCGCGATCGGCGCGTTGCCGAGCGGCGCGCGACGCACGTCTCGCTGCTCGTTCTCCGATGATGCATATTCGGCACGAACGCGAACGATGGCAACGCCTGCGCCGAGCGCATCATCGAGCGCAGTTTGCAAGGACGTTTGCAATGCCGTAGCATCGTCGCTCCCCGCGCCGTCGGCGGTCAACGCGACGCCGCGATCGTCGAGAATCGTCACACGAGCCGGATCGAGGCCGGTGACGCTCGCTGCAACGAACGACCGGATACCCGCGATCGATGCTCGCGACAGATGCGTGCCGGGATGAAGTTGAAGGCGGACGCTCGCGGTCGCATCGGCCGAAGCTTGATCGGCGAATTCCGCGACCTTTCCCGGTGCGATAATGACGCGCGCGTCGTCGACGCCGTCGATGCTACGCAGCGCAAGTTCGATATCGCCTGCAAGTCCGCTGCGCGTCTGCGCATCGACCACCGCTTGTGGTGTCAGGACGCCGACATTCGCAAGCGCTTCGCCGGTCGTAGGCACGTGCGCGTGCGGTACGCCGGCGAGCGACAAACGCAACAGGATGTCGTTGCGCCGCGTACCATCCACGACGACGTTTTCGGCGCTCGGCGTGAATGCGACGTTCCACTGTGCGAGCTGGTCTTCAACCTCTTCCACCTGTTCCGGGTGCAGAGGCTGCGCAAACAGCGGCATGCGCGCCGGATTCGCAAGAATCCCAGCGCCGATCCCGACGGCAATCGCGCACGCGACCGCGACGATCGCCACGACTTTTACACGACGCGGCAACACCGCGATTCGCGTGAGTACCGCGTCGACTGTCATCGTCAAATCTGCATATTCAGAATGGAGGTCAGCGCCTGCGCGCTACGTTGCGCGGCGGCGGCCGCAACCGATAACGCGACGTCGGCACGCGCGCGTTCGTACACGGCGCTCTGTAGAGATCCGCCTCCGTTCGCAAACGCGTCCTCTGCCGTAGTGGCACCGTCGAGCAACGCACCGACGGCATCCAACGCGCGCACAAAGGCTGAAGGATTGGGGCTCGCCGTAGCGGTAGGCGGCACGTCAGGCTGAAGCAACTCGACCTTCATTGCAGCCGCCCCATGTCGATCGTCCGTTGCGCGAGCGTTTTGCCGACGTCGAAGAGCGACGCATCGGCTTCATAGGCGCGCGAGGCGTTCATCACGGCAATCATCTCGGTGACGATATCGACGCTGCGTCCGCGATCCGGCCGCGCTCCGGTGAATTCGACGGTCGCGCCGTCATCGTCATCGTGCAAATCGAACTGCGGAACGAAGCGCTCGAACCGCCCGTCGCGTCCCGCCGCTTCCGCCGCTGCAACGTTTCGCGCATAGACGTCGAGCGCCGCGCGCTGGGCATCCATTCCGCTCGCCGCCGTTCCGAGGAGATCGAGCGAGTCCATCAGCGCGTTACCGCTTTGACTTCTTGGAGACGTGCATGCATTGCGCCAAGCAGCGCTTCACTAAAGATTGCCGCGCGCGCCGTTTGCGCCATCGCGGCATCGGTCGAACGGCCGCCGTGACCTGCGTTCGCTGCCGCAACGGACCGCTGTGCCTGGTGCAACCGGTTTTGCGCCGCCGCGAGACCCTCTTGGAGCGATTCACCTACGTTGAACATGCCATCACGGTAGGGACCGTTGATGGCCGTCTCGCAACCCCGGTATTACCGTGATATTGCCCGGGATGCAATGAACAAAGCTCGCTTCGAAGCGTTCTCGGACGGCGTCTTTGCGTTCGCAATAACGCTTCTCATCCTCGGTGTCGCGTTGCCCGATTTCAAGACGCCGCCGGCCGAAAGCGAATTGCGCCGCGCACTGCTCGCGCTATGGCCGAATGTGGTCGCATACGCGCTGAGTTTCGCCGTCATCGGTATCATGTGGCAGAACCACCACGCGCTGTTTCGCATGGTCGATCGCGTCGACCGCAGGACAGTCTTCTTGAACCTATTGTTGCTTGCCGGAACGGTCTTCATTCCGTTTGCGACGTCGGTCCTCGGAACGTATCCGGCGATGCACGCCTCCACCTTCCTCTACGGCGTCGTGCTCACGTACTGCGCCACGATGTACAACCTCTTGTTGAAGCATCTGATCGGTCACCGCGCGTTTCACGAAGAGATTGCACCGGAAGCCTTGCGCGCGACGCTGATCGCCTACCGAGTCGGCTGGACCATCTACGTTGCGGCGACGCTCGTTGCGCTCGTCGCCCCGATCGTGAGCTTTGCGGCGTACATCTTCGTTTCGCTGTACTACCTGATTCCGCACGGAGTCGATCGCGACTTGGAAACGCGATGACGGTTTTCTACTACGGATTTTCGATGGCGCTCTCCATCGCGCTCGGCATTGCGATCGGCAACGCGTGGGTCCGCGACCACGACTACGGCGTGTGGACGAAAAAGGTCGTGATCGTTCTCACGATCACGACCGTTGCATTCGGATTGATCCTCGGTTGGGGAATGGAAACGTGGTTGTCGTGGGCGCTCAACTCGGGTTCGGTGAGAGCTCCTTAGGCTTCTCGGACGGATGCTTCGCCTTGCCGTTCATGCCCGCATGGAATCGCGCGTCGGACGGCGCGACCCACAGGTACACGTTCGGAATGAGCAGGAGCGTGAGAATGAGCGAGCTCAACACGCCGCCGATAATGACGATGCCAAGACTCGAGCGCGATTCCGAGCCGGGATCGAGCGCAAGCGCAAGCGGCAAGTTGCCCGCGACGACCGAGAAGCTCGTCATGATGATCGGTCGGAATCGGATGTGCGCACTCTCCATCATCGCGTGGAACTTGTCGTATCCCCGTTCTCGAAGTGTATTGGCATAGTCCACGAGCAGAATGCCGTTCTTCGTCGCGATACCGATCAGCAAGATCGTGCCGATCAACGAGAAGAGATTGAGCGTCTTACCCGTGATGAACAATGCCGTCAAGGCGCCGATCGCAGCGACCGGCACTGAGAAGATGATAATGAACGGGGAAAGGTAGCTATTATAGAGCGCGACCATCAGCAAGTAGACGAGCAACACGGAGACGATCATCGACGTGCCGATGCCGACCAGCGTTTGATGCATGAAGTCTTGCTGTCCAAGCGGTGCCGGACGCACGACGATATTCGGCGGCAGACGCAATGATGGAATATTCTTCATGATGGCATTTTCCACCGTCGAAAGCGACGAGCCGGGACCGATGTTCGCATTGATGTGAATGACGGTGTTACGATTGACGCGCGTCATCAGCGGCGCCGTGGGGGTCGATTGCAGCGTCGCAATATCGCCCAAATAAACGATCGAGCCATTCTGCGCACGAATCGGCACGTTTTTCAACGTGGCGATATTCGTCTGATACTCAGGCGGATAAATGACCTGGACTTGCTCGAGCCCCGACGTCGTCTCGAATTGTGTCGCAACGTTGCCGCCAAACGCGGCGCCGACGGCTTGCGCCGCGGTTCCGATATCGACATTGAGCGCTTGCATCTTCTGACGATCGAAGATAACTGACACTTCCGGTGCCAATTCGGTTCCACTGCTGTTGACCGACGTCGCTCCCTTTACTTGGCGAACTGCATTGAGCACTGTCTGCGCGTACTGCGTCGGATCACCGCCCGTGATATCGGTAACAAGCAAGTCGATAGGCTGGGCGTTGCCTCCATGCGAACCTGTCGACGGCACAACGGTGGCTTGAACGTCGACCGGCAAGTTTTTCCGCGTAAGCCCCCGGAACTGATCGACCCAATAGTTCGTTGGGTGCTTGCGGTTGTCGTTGAGGAAGATGTGGATCTGCCCGACGTTGCTCTGCGTGACGAATCCGCCGAACGATGCGGAATATGCGCCGGCGACGGCTGTGTCGTGCTGAATATCCGCGCCGTTCGCGTCGATGGCTTTTTCTAAAGCGAACGTCCCCTTCGTCACCGTGCTGACGGGAGTTCCGATGGGATACGTGAGCTGGATATAGATCTCGCCGCGATCGGTCCCCGGAATGAATTCTTCTCCCACGATACCGAACGCAACCATGCCGATCGCGACGACGAACGTGATAGCGCAGAACACCGCAACGAGAGCGCCGTGCTCGATGCCCCACGGCAACGCGCGTTTGGTATACCAGTCGCGTACGTCGTCGAATTTTTCTCCGAACCACTCAACCGGGCGCCACGGCTTCCAATGGGAACGCAGCGCCCAGAGACCCGCCAGAGTCGGCGTGATCGTAAACGAGACGAACAGCGACGTGAGCGTCGAAATCACGACGACGATCGCGAACTCGGAGAGATTACGGCCGACTTGACCTTGGATGAACGCAATCGGGAAGAACACGACGACATCGACGAGCGTAATAACGACCGCAGCAGCGCCGATTTCTTCGCGCCCATGGACCGCAGCTTCTTCCGGCGGCTCTTTCAATTCGGTGAAATGGCGCTCGATATTCTCCAAGACGACGGTCGAGTCGTCGACCAGAATACCGATGACGAGCGACATGCCGAGCAGCGACACCGTGTCGATCGTCATATTCATTAACTTCATGGCGGTAATCGCGATGGCAAGCGAGGTTGGAATCGCCACGCACACTACGATCGCGCTGCGCCACGAACGCAGGAAGAAGATCATCGCGATGCCGGTTAGCAGAATCGCTTCTGCGAGCGTGCGAACCACGAGCGAGATCTGCTGCTCGGTAAATTTCGACTGAACGTTGATGATCTGAAACTGAATCTGCGGGAATTGCCGTTCGAGTTCGGGTAACGACTTTAGAACGGCGTTCGCCGAATCGATTTCGCTCGCTTGCGACATCTTTTGGATCTGGAGGAACAGACCGGGCTTCCCGCTGACCTGTGCGAACTGCAGTCTCGGCTCGTTTCCGGAAGTCACCGTTGCGACGTCACCGATGCGCACGACGCTGTTGCTCGCCGTCCACGGATTCACATTCCCCGGCAAAGAGCTCACTCCGCCGTTGATGTTTTCAACCTGTGCACCGTTCGGCGTTGAGGTTGAACTGCCGCCGCTCGTAATGATCGGCAGGTTGCGAACGGTGTCGAGCGACGTGATGTCGCCGCGCACTTCGACCGCGGTCTGCCGGTTTGATTCATAGGCAAATCCGCCGGGAACGCGCTGATTGTCGTTGGAGACCGTATTGATTACGTCGTTCAGTGTCAAATTCGCGGCCGCCAATTTAACGGGATCGACCTCGATCTCATATGCGGGCGTAACGACACCGCCGACGTTCGCAAACGAAATACCCGGTACTTGCTCGACCTGCGGTACGACTTCGTTTTGCGCGAGCTGCGACAACTCCGAGAGACTCAGCTTCGTCGAATGCAGCGCGAGCGTCACGACGACGGATTCGGCCGGGTCGCGCAGATTGACCGTCGGCTGCTGGATGTTCGCAGGCAAAAGGCGTTCGGAGGCCTGAACCGCCTTGTTCGTCAGCGCAAGATCGGTTGCCGTATCCGACTGAATGTCGAACGTCGCGGAGATCGTCGCTTGTCCTTGCTGCACGACGCTGTTGATTGTTTGGAGATCGGGCGTACCCGACAAATTCTCTTCGATCGGTTTGACGATCTCGTCGCGCATTTCTGTGACGGACGCGCCGCTATAGCCGACCGAAATCGTGATCGTCGGCTGGCTAACGTTCGGAAAAAGTTCCTTCGGGATGAGGATCGTCGAGAGAATGCCGGCGAACATCATCAACGCCACGATGACGAAGACGAGGGTGGGCCGGTGGACGAAGAGCCGAGTAAGGCTGAAGTTGTTCATTGCCGGTACGACACTTTTTCGCCGTCGCCGATGCTCATCTGACCATTGGAAACGACGCGAGTTCCCGAGGAAACACCCGTTACGACCGACGTCGTACCGTTGCTTGCAAGCTCGGAGACTTTTACGGTCTTGACCGTGCTATCGGGCAGCACGATCTGTAGCGCGTCGTGGTTGTCGTCGGTGAATGCCGTTTCGGGAACGCGCACACCGCGAACCGCCGGCAGACGAACGTTGCCTTGCACCGCCATGCCCGGACGAAGCGATTCATCCTCGTTCGGCAAGAGCACTTTGACTTGAAATTCCGTCGAACCCGGCTGAATTTCGTTCAGCACGCCGACGACTTTGCCGCTCAGATTCGCATTGCGCTCGCCGGCAACGGAAATCGTTGCTGCCGTGCCGTTCGTAATGCCTTCGACTTGCGCCGCGGATCCGCGCAGGATTGCATATGCCGGTTTGACTTGCTGGAGCGTGAAGATCTGCCGGTTTCCCGGATATTCGCCCGGATTCAAATTGCGGTTGACGAGTACACCGTCGATCGGAGAGACGATCGTCGCCTTTGAGATCTGCACGCGAATTTGCTGCGCTTGCGCCAGCGCCACTGCGACTTGCGCGCGCGCTTGCGCGACCGTCGCGGACTGCGCGCCGGGCGCATTGATACTCGGACCGTTTGCCTGAACCGTGGCTTGCGCGGCACGGACGTTAGCAAGGTCGTTTCTCACCGTCGCCTGATCCGTCTGCACTTGTTGCAGCGACACGTAACCTTGACGAAACAACTGCTGATCGCGCGCAAGCACGCTCTGATCGCGCGCGAGCGTCGCTTGCGCACCGGTCAACTGCTGATTGCCTTGCGTGATGGTCGCGCTGCCCGAATAGATGTTGTGTTGCGTGTTGGCTTGATTGCTCTGTGCGGTCGCGAGATCGGATTGAAGTTGCGCTTGCAGATCGGCCGTATCGAGTCGCGCGAGCACCTGGCCTTTTGTGACGTGGTCGCCTTCCTGAGCGTATACACCCCCGGCAGGTTCCGAGAGCGAGCTTTGAATCGCAACCTCTTCGAACGGCGCGATGAGACCGGACATCGTCGACGACGGCACAACGTCACCGAAGTTTGCAACGGCCGTGCTGACGTATGGTGTCTGCTGCCGCGGGGCTTGCTGATGTTTCCCGCAGCCCGTCAGTATGGCCGTAAGTAGTAAAAGGCCGGCTAGCGCGCCGGCGGCTGGATGTCGCGCACGATCTTTCATTTTCTCACCGCACACTGTGCCGGTTTACCCTGAGAATGACCAGATATGGGGGCAGCGATACGGGCTTATTTGGGAATAAACCTTAGCGGGAGATGGGGATGCCGCTTCGGTTGAGTTGCACGCCGATGTAGAGGCGGGTGACCTCGTTGTAGTTTGCGATTCCGGCGGCGATGTGGTTGCTTTTGAGGTATGAGTTGTAGGTGTGCCAGGAAGCTGACGCAAGGCGGGCGTTGATTCGCTCGGCGTTGCGCTTTCGCAAGGCGGCGAAATCAGCCCAAACCAACGGGATAAACGTATTCTTTTCGTACTTCGGAATCGACGGCAGGTAAAGAAATAGTTCCAGCCAGCCGGAATAGGCGAGCACCGGGTCGCGCGAGCGGGTGCACGTGACGATCGCGATATAGTTTGCCTCGTCTTCTCGCGCGTACGCAGCGACGTGACTCCACTCGTGCGCGAGTGAAAACGGCCGTTCGAACCACAACAGATCGCTCGCGAGCTGGACGTTGAGCGTGAGGGGATTGATGAAACCGCTGGTGCCCGTCGCATTCATGAACGGATCGAAGAGCGTCGGTTTTGCCGCGCCCGTGATCGGAATCCACGCGTCTCCGCCGGCTTGAACGACGGGAAGCCACGCATCGTACAACGTGCCGAGATCGTACGCGCCGTTTGCTCTCGCATGCGCGAGCGGCGCGAGATAATTGATCTCAGTGATTGCGCGCTTGCGAAGATTATCGACTGCGCCCGGCGTTACCGCTGATGCGCGATACTGCACGCGCGTTTCGATCGGCGCGCGATTGTAATTCCAACCCCAGCTCGCTTCGAACCAGAAATAGTACAAACCGAGAACGCCGAGCAATTCGACGATCGTCAGGGCGATGCGGCGCCATAACGCGAGTTTCGCGCGCGTGCGAAACCAGATCGGAAGACGCCATACGAGCAACGCGATACCGAGCACAACGGCGACGTCACCGAGCGACCACGGCGTCGCGTTGGTGACGGGAAAGATCGCGTGTTCCCATTGCGGATAGATCCCGTTTGCAAAAACAGTTTCGACCCACTGAGCATTTGACGGCACGAGCAGCGTCAGCACGCCGAAAGCAATGCCGATCGCCGGAACGAGCGATAAAGCAAAAGAGCCGCCCAAGGGGCGGCTCCCGTTTCTCACGTTGATGCGCAAGGCTTCTCGAATTAGCGCTTCGAGAACTGGAAGCGCTTACGTGCGCGCTTGCGGCCGTACTTCTTCGATTCTTTTTCGCGCGGGTCGCGGGTCAGGAAACCGTTCTTGCGCAGAATCTCTTTGAACGAACCGTCCATCTCGACGAGCGCGCGCGCGATACCGTGACGCACCGCACCGGCTTGTCCCGTCACGCCGCCGCCTTCCGCTTTGACGATGATATCGAAGCGGCCGCCGCTTTGCGTTGCCTCGAGGGGCTGACGCACGATCTGCTGCAGTTGCGGACGCGGGAAGTACTCTTCGACCGGCTTCTTGTTGACGGTGATGACGCCTTGACCGAGGACGAGCTTCACTCGCGCGATTGCGCGCTTGCGGCGTCCGGTGGCTTGAATCTGATTGGTATCCACGAATACTCCTAGAACAGCGGCTGCGGCTTCTGCGCGTCGTGTGTGTGCGTCGATCCTTCGTACACTTTCAAACGTCCGAGTTGGACGTCGCGCATACGGTTGGTCGGAAGCATACCGCGCACGGCCTTTTCGATTAGGCGCGTCGGATGCTTCTCGTGAATTTCACGCGCGGTCTTCGTTTTGAGTCCGCCCGGGAAACCGCTGTGATTGTGGTAGACTTTCTCGTCCCACTTCTTTCCGCCGAGTTCGATTTTGTCGGCATTGATCACAATGACGAAATCGCCGTTGTCGATGTGCGGCGTCCACGTCGGCTTGTGTTTGCCCGAGAGCGCGCGCGCAATGCGCACCGCGAGCGTGCCGAGCCGTTGCCCGGCCGCATCGACGATGTACCAATCGGCTTTCGTCTCTGCGGTTTTCTGTAGCGTCGTTCGCATGAAAAAATATCCTGACAAGAAAGTCTGCGCCGCACCGTGCGGCGCGACGAACTTACGCATCTTAGCGGGTGTCCGGGGGCCGCGTCAAGGGATTTTCCACGAGTGAAATCATTTGACAAGTATTTGAGTAATCAAATATACTCCTGCCCATGCCTACGGAAGCTATGAAAACGATCTTCGCCCTCGCCGCGGCTCACGCCGTCATCACCCGCTCGCTCGAAGTGGCCGGTCTCAGCTTTGCCGAGCTTCGATTGCTCTTAGCGATCCGCGGTAGCGACGCCGGGCGGCGCCCCACGGAGTTGGCCCTCGATCTGCACCTCAGTCCCTCCGGCGTCACGCGCGCGCTGCTGCCGCTCGAGAAGCGCGGCGTCGTCGAGCGGAAGCGCGACCCCGGCGACGGCCGCGCTTCGCATATCTTCCTCACCGCAGCCGGAGTCGAGTTGGTCGATGAAGCGACGCAAGCCGCCGGCGAACGGGGGACCAAGCTGCTACGACGGCTGAGCATCGGCCAGACGAAGCAGCTCCAGCGACTCCTGGAAGAGATCGGCCGCTAGCGCTTCGCGGCTTTCTTTGCTCCCTTTGCTCCCTTAGGCTGCGTGTTCAGTCCAACCGCCTCGCGAACGAGCGCCTTGAGCGCCTTTTCGTCGATCTTGTCGCCTTCGTGAAAGTCGATGGCGCGCCGAGTGTTGCCCTCGAGGCTGGAGTTGAAGAGCCCCGAGGGGTCCTTCAGCGCAGCGCCGTTGGCAAACGTCATCTTCACGACGGTTTTGTAGGTCTCGCCCGTGCAAATCATTCCGTCGTGATACCAGACGGGCACGCCGCGCCACTTCCATTCCTCGACGACGTCCGGATCGGCTTGTTTGATTAAAGCACGCATTTGAGCGAGCATCTCGCCGCGCCAATCGCCGAGCTCCTTGATTCGCCCGTCGATCATCTGAGATGGAGATGCGGTTTTAGCCATTCGGCGGTTGCCGTAAGCCGATGACTGAACCGTTCGGGTCCTTGACGCTGGCGACGAGCAGACCCTGAGCAACGTCGGTAATATCTTGCACGACGGTTCCGCCCGCATCGACGAGCGTTTTCACGCTTGCCGCGATATCGCTCACCGTCCAATAGGCAAGCGCACCGGGCTTCGCGCTGGAGCCCTGCGGAATGAGGCCGATTTCCATGTCGCCGTTCTTATAGCCGACGTAATACGGGGAATCGGCGTAGGGATCGCCGCCGAGAAGCTGACCGAAGAATCGTTTCGCAGCGCTCATATCCGCTGCCTCATAAATGAGTAGAGAGACGTCCAAGATTCTGTACTCCTTTCGTTTCTATGACGGATCGAGCGGGATGAAACGTGACGAGCGCCGCAAGAGGCGATTCATGGACGATGCCCATCGGCTCGCGGAGCGCTTTGAATCGGCTCGCCCGCGCTTGCGGCGGATTGCGTTCCGCATCCTGGGATCGCCTCTTGACTCCGACGACGCTCTTCAAGAAAGCTGGCTGCGCATCAGCCGCGCGGATATCACCGACGTTGCAAATTTCGACGGGTGGCTGACGACGGTCGTCGCGCGCGTCTGCCTCGATACGCTCAAACGCCGGACGAGCCGGCGCGAACAGTTGACGCCCGATGATCCGCGCCACGATGTTCCGGTCGTGACGCCCGGGGAACAGCCCGAGGAAGAGGCCGTGCTTTCAGACTCGATCGGCGTCGCGCTGCGCGTCCTGCTCGATGAACTGCAGCCGGCGGAACGCGTTGCATTCGTGCTGCACGACATGTTTGATGTGCCGTTCGATGATATCGCCGCGATCGTCGAACGCACGCCGGAGGCGGCACGGCAACTCGCAAGCCGCGCGCGACGGCGCGTACGCGGCGCATCGTCTGATCGCGATGCCGCGACGCAACGGCACGACGAACTCGTTCGCGCGTTTCTCGCTGCTTCGCGAATGGGAAATTTTTCCGCGCTGCTTGCGCTCCTCGATCCGCGAGCGACGCTTCGCGCAGATGCGTCCGTGTTGCAAATGGGTGCCGCATCGTATTTCGGTGGAGCGCTTCCAATCGAAGGCGCGGATGCCGTCGCGAAAACATTTGCCGGACGGGCGCGTGCGGCCCAACCGGTCTTCATCGACGGCAGACCGGGTGCGGCGTGGGTGCACGAGCGCGAGGTGCGTGTTGCATTTCGCTTCACCGTCACCGACGATCGCATCACCGCGATCGAGCTCATCGGCGATCCCGCTACGCTCGCGAACACAGTCATCGCGCGATAGCGGCGGCGCATTACGCGATGAACAACTGGACGAGCGGATTCTGCCATACAAACGGCATCAATCTGCACTATCGAAGAACGGGCGGATCGAACCCGCCGTTGGTGCTGCTTCACGGGTTAACAGCGAGCGGAGCTTGTTGGAGCCCGCTGGCGCGGGCTCTTGAAGATGAATTCGATGTCGTGACGCCCGATGCGAGGGGACACGGTAACTCGACCGCACCGCTTCACGGATACCGCTATGAGGATCACGCAATGGACGTGATTTCGCTTATCCGAGAGCTACGGCTTGTCGCTCCCGTCGTGTTGGGTCATTCGATGGGAGGTATGACGGCGGCTGTAGTCGCGAATCAAATCGACGGCAATATAAGCGGCGTTATCCTAGCCGACCCGACATTTATCAGCGAGCAGCGGCAGCGTGAGGTTCGCGACAGCGACGTCGCAGAGCAACACCGACGCATTCTCAAACGAGACAAGGCCGCGGTGTCGGCCGAGATAAGCGCACGGCATCCACATCGTTCTTCCGACACCGTCGAACTATTAGCCGAGGCGAGATTGCAAACCCGAATGAGTGCGTTTGATGTCCTTACGCCGCCAAACCCCGACTATCGACAGTTGGTCCGCGACATTGACGTGCCCATCATGCTCGTCATCGGGGACGCGGGAGTTATCTCGCTTGATACCGCAAGAGAACTTCAATCCATTAACCCTCGCGTTCGCGTCGAACGGATTCAAGACGCCGGCCACGGACTTCCATTTGATCAACCGAAGCCATTTGAAGCGGTGGTACGATCTTTCCGCCGTTGGGCTTATCGCGATTTCCAGATAAAAACGGGCGGCTCCGCGTAGGAATCGTAGCCATCTTGGTATTGCACGCCCGCCAAGTACAATCCATGCGCGGGCGCGGTAAGGCCGGCCGCCGCGCGCGACTTCGCCGCAAGTATCGTGGGAACCGTCGCGGGATCGCGCCGGCGCAAACCGCACTCGACCAGCGTGCCGACAATCGTACGCACCATGCGATGGAGAAAGCCGTCCGCCGAAATTTGGACGCGCACGTAATCGCCGGATTCGACGATCTCGAGCGACTGCACGTTGCGCATCGTCACGCCGCCTTCGGGCAGCATCCCGCAAAACGAACGGAAGTCGTGCTCGCCGATCAAATGCCGCGCGCCGTCGCGCATGCGTTCGAGATCGAGCGTACCGTATACGTGATACGCACGGTGCGCCAGTAATGCGGAACGGTCTTTGCGATGGAGAATGGCATACACGTACGTACGGGAACGCGCAGAGAACCGCGCCGAGAAATTCGGATCGACGATCGCGACATCGCGCACCGATACATCGTCGGGAAGCGTGCTGTTGCAGGCAATTGCAAGACGCTCGAATGGAAACGAGCGGGCAGTGCTAAACGAAATCACTTGCCCGCTCGCATGAACGCCGGTATCCGTTCGGCCCGCGCCCGTAATTTTTACGGGTTCTTGCAGCAACTTAGAGAGCGAGCTTTCGAGCTCGCCCGCAACGCTGCGAACCGTCGGTTGAAATTGAAAGCCGAAGAATCGCGAGCCGTCATATTCGACAGCCGCGCGAATCGTTGTGTTTAGACGCTCGCCGTTTCCCGGTTCGGAACCGTACGCTTCTCGTCCAGATCCAGCAGGTGAGCCCATGTCGTTACGTCCGTGCGGTTCGCAGCGAACTGATTGCGAAGTTGGGTGAAGTATTCGAGTGATGCTCCCGTCGGCTTATGCGTCAACATCCCGGTTCCAGTTCTCGATCTCCTCGGGCGACTTCTTGTCGACGAACCCCTTGACGTATGCGTTGGTCTCGTCGTCGGTTTTCGCGTTCTTGATGACGTCGACGAGTGCGTCATGATCGATGCCGAGGAAACCGAAGACGGCTTTATCCATGGGGCAGTTGTAGTCGTATTCGCCGGTAGCTTAAGCGCCGGTCACGCAGTCGACGTGACGGCAGCCGCATTGGCTATGGGGCGCTGCATCCGGATCCTGTTGCTCGGCCTCGCGGCAGCGGTCCCCGCAGTACGTCTCCCCGAGGTCGACGTAGCAGGTGCACTGCTCGTGCTCGCACTTCTGACCGTCCATGCCGGCCTATCCGTGCTGGCGCTGCAGCGGGAAAAGCAAGACGTCGCGGATCGACGTGTTGTTCGTCAGGAGCATCACGAGACGGTCGATGCCGATGCCGATGCCGGCCGTCGGCGGCATGCCGTACTCGAGGGCGCGTACGAAATCCCAGTCGGGATGCGGAATTTCTTCGTCACCCTGCGCGCGCTCGCGTACTTGCGCTTCGAATCGTGCGCGCTGATCGTCGGGATCGTTGAGTTCCGTGAACGCGTTCGAAATCTCCATGTTGTTGCAGAAGAGTTCGTAGCGGTCGACGAGATCCGGATCGCCGGACTTGCGCTTCGAGAGCGGCGAGATGATGACCGGGTAATCCATTACAAACGTCGGCTCGATCAAGTGCGGCTCCAGCACGCGTTCGAAAATCTTATCGAGCGCGTGTCCGTGCGTCGGGGACTTCGGTAAACCGAGTTCCTGAAGAATCTCCGCCGCGCCCTTCGGGTCGAGCAGGCGTTCGCGGGTGAATCGGCCGCCGGAGTGTTGCGCGATGCCTTCCAAGTACGAGATGCGTTTGAACGGACGCGCGAACGAAATGGTGCGCTCGCCCACGTTCAATTTGTCGTCGCCGCCGGTGACGACGTTCACGAGATGCGCGATGAGCGCTTCGTTGAACTCCATCATGTCGTGCACGTCCCAGTACGCCGCATAAAGTTCGAGCATCGTGAACTCGGGATTGTGAGTCGTATCGATGCCTTCGTTGCGGAAGATGCGGCCGATTTCGTAGACGCGCTCCATTCCGCCGACGATCAGACGTTTCAGATTAAGCTCCGTCGCGATTCGAAGTTGCATCTCTTCGCCGGAGAGCGCGTTGACGTTCGTAACGAATGGACGCGCAGCCGCGCCGCCCGCAACGTGCAGCAGTGTCGGCGTCTCGCACTCGTAGAACCCTTGACCGTCGATGAAACGACGCGCTTCCGCGATGATGCGGCTGCGCATGATCATCGTCTCGCGCACGTCGGGATTGACGATCAAATCGACGTATCGCTGGCGATAGCGCTTCTCGACATCTTGCAAGCCGTGCCACTTATCGGGCAGCGGCATCAAGGCTTTGGAGAGCACTTCGAACGAACGGACGTGCAGCGTGAGATCGCCCTTCTTCGAGCGGAACATAAAGCCGGTCACGCCGATGATGTCGCCGCGATCCAAATCGTTCCACTCGGCGAAACGTTCGTCGCCGAGTTCGTCTTTGCGAACGTAGAGCTGCAGCCGTCCCGTGCGATCGTGCAGGTCGGCAAAAAGCGTCTTGCCGGCGGTACGAATCGACATCAACCGTCCGGCGATGTTCCAATTCTCCGATTCGGCGTGCTGGCCGACTTCAAGTACTTGGTATTCGCGCAGCAGATCTTGCGCCGCCGTATCGACGACAAAGCGCCGCGCTTCGAACGGATCGCGTCCGCGCGAACGTAAAGCGGCCAGATTATCCCGTCTGGCCGCTACGAGTGAAGCTTCAGTTTTTCCGAGCTCGTGCTCAGTGCCGGTGTCGGCTGACATGATCGGGACCTCGTCGGCCTAAGACGCTTTTTTCGCTGTCTTCTTTGCGGGCGCCACTGCGCCGTTGCCGTTCTTGATCGTTTCGATCTTATATTTGACGACGCCGCGGGGCGTGGAAACGTCGACGGTCTCGCCCTTCTTGTGGCCGATCAGCGCGCGGCCAAGGGGCGATTCGTTCGAGATCCGCTTCGCAGTCGGATCGGCTTCGGCCGATCCGACGATATGAAACTCGTAGTTGTCGTTGTTCTTGAGATCCTTGACCTTGACGGTCGCGCCCAAGTGCACTTCATCGGGTGCGTATTCGGACTCATCGATAAGTCGCGAGTTGCGGATCATCGCCTCGAGTTTGAGGATGCGGCCTTCGATAAACGCCTGCTCCTGTTTGGCATCCTCGTACTCGGCGTTTTCGCTTAGGTCACCGTACTCTTTTGCCTGTCGAATCCGGTCGTTGACCTCTTTGCGATGCACGGTCTTGAGCTCATCGAGCTCGTTCTGGAGTTTCGCCAGGCCTTCGGCGGTGAGAATGATCTCTTTTTCGTTCAAGTACAGACCCTCACGAAGGATTGAGAAATAAGGCCTCGTGGCCTCGGCACCCGACCCCGTGTAATGAATTTCGCGCCCGGTAAGGACGCTGGCGCGGTTTGTTTGGGGGACTCGGACCGTTCCCCTGCCCCATCACGGCAAACCGCGGTGCTACCCTCGTAGAACCCGACCGCGCCAGAGCGCAAACGGTATACCCAACAGAATGCCGCTCCATGCATACCACCGTAGAACGGGGTCTTCCACAGCAATGGTTGCCGCAAGAACTCCGAGCAGAGCAACCGCGCCGATCGACGGAATGATGACGCACGCTAGTATCTCTCGCTCGCCTCTGAATCGCCGTACCGCGGCGAAGGCTGAGAGCACGAAGAGCAAGCCTAGGAAAACGGAACTGGCATTCAGGACCAGCTGCAACTGATCCGCGGCGGTCTTCGAAAAGCCGGTGACGAGTTCGCACGCCGTCACGAGCACGCCGACGATTACGAGCGACCACAGCGGCTCATTGCGACGGTCTAGCTCGCCGAGCACCGGCGGCAAGAGCCGGTCGCGCCCCATTGCAAACGCCGAGCGCGAGAGATAAAGAATCGTTGTCCACAACGTCGTCAGTGTTGAGACGAGCACGGTGACGACGATGACCAAGCGCCACCATCCGCCGCCGAGCAGCGTACCCACGTACGCGAGCGCGTCGGTTTGGTTATCTGCAAAACCTTTGGCCGTACCGAGATGCATGTACGCGAGCATGCACGCGAGCAGCGCGAGCGTCGAAACGATCAATCCCGCGATACCACCGCGGCCTGCCGCCGTAGCGGAACCGTCGACTTCTTCGCTCGTTGATGCGCTGACTTCCCAACCGTCGTTCATCCACACCGCGAGCGTCATTGCGGTCACGAAACCGCCGAGGGCGATCGGCGCGGGCGCTGGATCTGAATGCGTTGCGATTGCGGCGACATGCTGGGCGTGCGGGATGACGACGGCGGCAATTGCGGTAACGAGCAACACGAGCAATTCGAACGCAAGCGCAAGAAACGTCACGAGCGCAGTTGGCCGCACGCCGACGTAGAGCAACACCGAACTGGCAATGATCCAAATTGCGCCGACGACCGCGGCCCAAATTGGATCGTTCTCGTAAGCCGGCGCGACGAGCGCAAGTGTATAGATCCCGGCGGGTACGGCGATGGCCATCGTCGCGAAGAAATTGGAAAGCAATAGCAGCCACGCGCCGTATGCGCCGACGCGCGCGCCGAACGCCATGCGGATCCAGCTATACGACGAGCCCGCATTCGGTGCGACGCGTGAGAGCTGCGAGAACGCGATCGCGACACACAGCATGATTGCGGAGAGCGCCAAAAATGCGAGCGGCGCGCCCGTCCCGGCCGCCGCGACCATCGGTCCCATCGTTGAGGCGAGCGAATATGCCGGCCCCATCGACGCCGACGCAAGCACTGAAATATCGAAGTAGTGCAGAACGCGCGGCAGGTGGCGCGAGACGCTTGCCATCGCTACTTTCTAGAGAGATAAAAGCGGTGCGACGCGCGGACGCTTTTGCCGTCGACGCGCACGATACCGTAGGAGTACGCTGGATTCAATCGCTTGTCGGTCGGCGAACCCGGATTAAACAGAAGTATGCCGTCGCGGCGCGTGCGATAGGGAATGTGCGAGTGGCCGAAGAGTATCGCATCGACCGCCTCATCGCTGAATGTGTTGAATGCACGGTCCGCCGTCGAGCGTCCCTTACCGGCGTGGCCGTGGACGACGCCGATGCGAGCCTCGTCCGCTTCGATGATCTTCCGCTCGCCGAGTTCCTTGTACAACCGTTTGCCGTCGTTGTTGCCGGCGACCGCGATGACGGGCGCGATCTCTTCGAGCAACTCGATCGCAATCGATTCCGTCAGATCACCGCAATGCGCGATGACGTCGACCTTCGCTTTGCGCAAACCGCTAACGAGCGCCGGCGGCAACTCGCGTCCGAAGCGCGGGAGGTGCGTGTCGGAAACAACGCCGACGATCAATTCAGGGAAATAACCCGAGCGGTGAGATGCAACTCGTGCAGCACGCGCTCGTAATCCTCAGCCGTCACATCTTCCCAGCGTTTGCCGAGCAGTGCGAGCAATGCCGCCTCGATGACGTTCGTTCCGAACGAGCGGCCTTGGAAATCAGGCGTCGTCGTAATCAGCGTCTTCACGCCGCGATCGCGCAGTTCGTCGATATTTGCTTGCGTCACGGTGTTCGTCAATACGATCTTTCCATCGAGGCGCGCCGGCATGAATTGGCGCATGAAGTGGAAGTCGCCGGCAATGATGTCCGCTTCTTCGTAGTACTGCGGGTATTTTGGTTCCGGCGGCTTCTCTTGTTTCTTCCCCGTCGGATAGAAAAACTGAAACGGTAGTTTGCAGGCATCCGGAAGATACTTTTCCGCCATCTCTTCGAACGTCTTGAGATCGCGCACCGCCATGTCTTTGTCGAGCGCGAAGATGAAGTCACCGAAGAGCACGTCGGCGCCCGCATCGACGAGCGCTTGCGCCATCCCGAAGCGGTCGAGCGCACTGACCATCAGCACCTTCTTGCCGCGAAGGTCGATGTGCAACTCGTCCTGCATGTAACGGGCCGCTTCGCGTTCGAGCGTGTTCTTGAGTCCGCTTCCATCGACAACCGGCGTCGCTTTGGCCGCATTGAGCAAGCGCAATCCGTCGCGCAGCGCGTAGCGCTTCGATCCCGCGTAAAGATACACGTCGATGCCGCCGAGTCCGATTGCATCGACCTTGCCGTCAAGCTCTTCCACGCGCTTGATTGCCGCATCGAGCTTGCCGTCGACGCCTTCGCGAGAAATATCGAAGCCCTCGCCCATGAGATTCACCACCGCGCGGTGATCGCGCGTCGACGAGCCGAGCGAAACGGAAACGATCTTTTTCATTCTGAACGGCGCTCCGGCCCGGCCTCCGCGCTCACCGCTTTGTGGGGGCCACGACCGATGGGGCGCGACACAACTCGGTACGCTGCAGAGTCCCCTAGGCCGCGCCCAAAAAACGTTACGCCGCGAGCAATCATACGGCGAGACCTCGTCGAGCAGTCGCCGCTTCCCTCGTGCGCGCGATTTTTTCCGGCGTGATCGCGGCGTCGAATGCCCGCATGTCGGCCAGGGTGAAACCGCAGCGTGTCGCCATTTCTTCGATGTCGATGACTTTCTGAAGATCGATGCCGCGGCCCAACGTGTAGGGTTCCAGGCGGCGCTCGAGCGCGAGGACCATCGTTTCGCTCATGCAGGCGAGTGCGGTGCGCGGCGGCAGATTTAAATCGAAGTCGGTTCCCGGTTCGCGAACACGTTCGAATCGCGGCTCGCCCGGCACGCGCATGTTGCCGCCTTCGGTCACGAGAACGTCGGGACGCTCGATCGCAACGCGGCGGCTGACGTCGTGCGGAAGCGAAAGTTCGCAGACAATTGCGCCGGTTTGCAGATCTTCCGGCTCGATGATGTCTTGGGTGGACGACGTTGCCGTAAGAATCAGTTGCGAGCGGCGTACAGCGTCGGGAATATCGGTCGTATAGCTCGACTCACACGGCAGTTCGTCGCGCACTTGCTCGTAAAACTTTGCGAGGCGCGTGCTGTTGCGTGCAACGAGAATAACGTGTTTGACGCGCGGCGCGATCAATTTCACGCACGCGCCGCCGATCGAACCTGTCGCGCCTACGACGACGGCGGTCGACGTCGCGGGATCGATGTGCATCTCGCTTGCGCCGCGGAAAAGACTATTTATTCCCGCTGCTATCGTTAATGAATTGCCCGTCGTAACGGGAACGGGCGACCGCTCCGCGATGGTCACGCCGCCGTCACCTACAACGCCGGTAAACGCACCTAATCCGGCGACCTGGGCGCCGAGTTCGGCACCGATCTCGATCGCGCGCACAATCCGCTTGTAGACCTCTTCGCGCGGAAGCTCCATCATCTGTTCAGGGAGAAGCGGCGCGGCGACGAACCAGCCTTCGGTTTCGCGGCCGTCGGGCGTGCGCACGCCCGTTACATGAACGGCGGCGTACGACGGCATCCACTCGAGGATCTTGCGAATGATCGGTTCACCTTTCCCCGCCGCGCCGGGCTCATAGCGCGCAACGTCTTGGAGCGAGAGCGGGTGAATGACGAAGCAGAATTTCGGCGTCTTCACGCTACGGTTTCTCGGCCTCCGCCTTCAGCGCAGCGAGCATCATCTCGCTGTTTTCTTTCATCCCCAAAATGCTTCGCACTTCGGGGACCCCTTGGTTTAAAAGGCACTCCGCCTTCGGCTGCGCGCCCCCAAACCGCAAAGCGCTTCGGGTCCCCATTACTTTTCAGCCTCACGTTTTAATGCGGCCAGCATCATCTCGCTGTTTTCTTTCATCCCCAAAATGCTTCGCACTTCGGGGACCCCTTGGTTTAAAAGGCACTCCGCCTTCGGCTGCGCGCCCCCAAACCGCAAAGCGCTTTGGGTCCCCATTACTTTTCAGCCTCACGTTTTAATGCGGCCAGCATCATCTCGCTGTTTTCTTTGACCTTTTTCTCCAAGGTCGGGCCGATCAACTCCGCGAGCGTCGGCACACCGAAATCATAGTCGACGCCGAGCAGGACGTGCGTCAATCCGTCGCGTTCTTCGAACGTCCACGCGCCCTCGAATTTATCGAGATCGCCCTCGAGCAGCTTATAATCGATGCGCAGCGCGTCATCGTTGAAACGATCCTCTTCGGTCCACTCGATCGGCGCTTCTTCAACGAGCGTCTTCCAGCGCGTGATCCAATGATCCGCATGCCGCTCCACGACCGAGACGGTTTCGACGTCCGGCATGAATTGCGGAAAGCGTTCCTGATCTTTCGCGAGCTCGTAGACCGCGCGCGCGGGCGCCGCGATTGCAATCGTGGTTTCAACGTAGGGCATGATGGGTTTACAAGCGGCCTAGCTTCTCAGCGGCGGTTGTCACCCCTGCCCGCAGTGCGGCGAGCGCGCGATCGACTTCATCGGCCGTTACGACTAAAGGCGGTTCCAGGCGAATCACACGCTGCTGATTCAGCGTCCATGCTGCCGTGACGCCGGCTTTCAACATCTCGGGAATGATCCAGCCGCCGTAGCCTTCGCTCGTCAACTCGACGCCGACGAGCAATCCAAGACCGCGCGCCTCACGGATCACGTGGGGAAATTCCGACGCGAGATGCAGACAGCCGTCGAGCAGCTGCGCGCCGCGATCGCGCGCGTTCGCGATCAGATCCTCGTCTTCGAGCACATCCATTGCCGCAAGCGCTGCCGCGCACGCGATTTCGCTTCCGCCGAATGTTGATGTGTGCACGAGCGGCTGCTTTGCGTATGCACGATTCCAAACGTCGGGACGTGCGATGAAGGCGCCGACAGGGATGATGCCGCCGGAGAGTCCCTTCGCAAGCGTCATGACATCCGGAACGACGCCGTCGCGGTCGCATCCGAAACGATAGCCGCAACGGCCGAGCCCGGTTTGCACTTCATCGGCGATAAATACAGCGCCGGCACGATCGCACGCGTCGCGGACGGCGCGCAGATAACCCTCGGGCGGCACATTTACCCCGCCTTCGCCCTGAACGGGTTCGACGATGAACGCCGCCGCGTCGCGTAACGCCTCATCGAGGGCGGGTGCATCGCCGAAGTTGACGTGCGCGACATCTCCTAAGAGCGGACGGAACGGCGTTTGAAACGTTTCACGCCCGCTAATGGACAGCGCGCCGATCGTTTTGCCATGATATGCATCGCGCGTCGCGACGATCTTCGTCCGTCCGGTTGCTGCACGCGCAATTTTGATCGCGCCTTCGACCGCTTCCGTTCCACTGTTGCACCAAAACGAATACTGCAAATCACCGGGAGCCAATTCTGCCAGCCGTTTCGCCGCGCGTCCGAGCACGATGTTGAACATCGTCTTGCCCGAGAGCGACATCGACTCCATTTGCGCGCGCACGGCGGCGATCACGCGCGGATGCGAATGTCCGAGCGTAAACACGCCGTACCCGCCGGCGAAATCCAGATAAGCTTTGCCGTTTTGGTCCCAAATCGTCGTCCCGGAAGCGCGAACCTCAACCGGAGAACCAGATAGCTTCATCACGCGCGCGAGCGGCGGATTGATGTACTGCTTGTAGTTCTCGAACGCTTCGGCAGCGAGATCAGCTGTACGAGGAGACTGCTGCGCGCCGCTCTCCTCGCTCTTATGCTGCAACGGAAGGCTCGCGTTCGAGACGCTCGATCGTCTCTTCGATTACGCCGGTCGCTTCATCGGCGGTCGGAATTCGCATGATGCGTTCGCGCAGAATCGCGGCGCCGGGAATGCCTTTGAGATACAGCGCAACGTGCTTGCGCATTTGCGGAACCGCGCGCGCTTCGCCGAGTTCGTCGACCATGCGTTTGTAGTGCACGATGCAGAATCGCAAACGATCCGCGTCGGACGGCGATGCCTGCGCTTCGCGACCTTCCATCAAGTCGCGAATTTGCGAGATGAGCCATGGATTCCCGAGCGTCGCGCGGCCCAACATGATGGCATCGACGCCGGTGTCGCGCATGCGCTGCATCGCGACTTGCGGATCGTCGAGATCGCCGTTGCCGATCACCGGAATGCCGACGGATTCTTTCAGCCGCTTGATGTGATCCCAGTCGGCGCTCCCTCTGTAGAACTGGCGCGCGGTGCGCGCGTGCAACGTCACGGCCTTTATCCCGACGCGTTCGGCACGGCGTGCAACGTCGACGTACACGAGTTGGTCTTCCGTCCAACCCAAGCGCATCTTCATCGTAACGGGGCACTCGACGGCCCCGACGACCGCGGCCATGATCGCTTCGCAGCGGTCAACGTCGCGCAGACACGCGGACCCGCCGTTCGTCTTCGTCACCTTGGGCGCGGGGCAGCCGAAATTGATGTCCACGATGTCGGCGCCGCATTCACGAACGAGCTTTGCCGCCTTGGCCATCACCTCGGGATCATCGCCCCACAACTGCGTGGAGACCGGCTTCTCGACGCCGTGCTGATCGATCATCTCCATCGTGCGTTTGCTGCCGTATTGCAGCGCGTTCGACGAGACGAACTCCGTCACGGTGAGGCCGAGTCCAAAGGGCTTATAGAGCGCTCGCATCGTCCGGTTCGTTACACCGGACATCGGCGCCAGAATGAGGGGAGGCCAAATCGTGTGCTCGCCGATCTCGAGCGCGGGGACGACTGGGGTCATGGCAACCCGGAGTATATCATGACCCCGCGTCTCTACCAGTACTTGTTACAGCCGGCTCCGGAGCTGTTGTAGAGACGGCCCGGCCGACGTAGGGGCAGGAGGCGGAGACGTCTTCCGTCCAGTCGATGCCCTGGCTGCTGGCATTGTCGTAGTAATAGCGCCCGTGGACTCCGACGGCATGGCGACGTAGACGGCGAGACTCATCGATCGGCGTCGCGCACAGTTGTATAAAACAGCTGCAGTCCGACAAGACTCAAATTTGCATCAACACATTCGATAAGCGCACTGTAACGCGCAACGACGTCGGCAAGACCGCCCGTCGCAACCACGCGCGCATCGTTGCGCATCTCTGCGCGCATGCGCGTGATGATTGCTTCGCTTTGGCCGACGAAGCCGTACATGAATCCGGCTTGCAACGCTTCGATCGTGTTGCGTCCGATCGCGTGTTCCGGTGCTTCCAACGCAATCTGCGGAAGCTTTGCCGTGCGCCCGGCCAGTGCGTCGATCGAGATGTTGATACCGGGCGCGATAGCAACGCCGAGGTACTCGCCTTCCGACGAGAGCGCCGTAAAGACCGTTGCAGTTCCATAGCTGACGACGATCAACGGCGCGCCGTATCGCTGCCGGCCACCGATGGCCGCCGCTACGAGATCGGCGCCGACTTCAGCGGGGCGGTCGGTACGAATCTCGATCAACTGCTGACGCTGCGGTTCTAGAAAATGCGCGCGCACCTTGAAGAACTTTTCACAGACGCCGGCGAGCGTCGTATCGAGTCGTGGAACGACACTCGCGATTGCGACGGCATCGATGCGGCTCACCGGCAACGACGCGGTCGCGAACAGTTGCGTGAAAAAGACGCCGTATTCGTCGGCGGTGCGGTGAGCGTCGGTATTCACGCGCCAGTGATGCACCAGTGTGTCGCTGCCGTGCTCGAAGATTCCGAGCTTCGTTTCGGTGTTTCCGACGTCGATCGCTAAGAGCACTGCATCCGTTCCTCAATTGCGTCGAGCAGACGCACAGCGAGCTGTGACTTCTCCGCGGTGCCCAGTTCTTTGCGGCCGTCATCGCCCCACAACAGCGTCAATGTATTTTCGCCGCGTCCGAAGCCGCGTTCACCGCGCACGTCGTTGACGACGATCGCATCGAGATGTTTGCGCGCAAGTTTTTCACGCGCATGCGCTTCGTGTTCGTCCGTTTCGGCGGCGAAGCCGACGAGAAACGTCGTTCCTTTCCGTTCGCCGAGTGCCGCCAGCACGTCGGGATTGCGTACCATCGCGACGCTGAGGTCCTGATCCGTCTTTTTCAGTTTGGATTCAGCGCGTTCGGCCGGCCGCCAATCGGCGACGGCAGCGGTCGCAATCGTCAGATCCGCACCAACCGCGTCGCGTAACGCTGCATCGTACAAGTCTTGGGCGGACGTAAAACGGATGACGCGTACGCCGGGGGGCGGTTCCACCTGCGTCGGACCGAGTAACAATGTGACGTCGCCACCGCGCAGCGACGCTTCACGCGCGAGCTCGATGCCCGTCGAACCCGTCGACGCGTTACTCACAAAACGAATCGGATCGAACGCTTCGCGTGTCGGGCCGGCGGTGATCGCAACACGTTTTCCAGCCAGTGATTGGCGGCGGTGCAGCGTCTGCGTGATTGCTTCGAGCAATAGTTCTTCGGAGGCTAGACGGCCGACACCCGACTCGCGTTCGGCGAGAAAGCCGCGCTCCGGATCGATGAACCGATATCCCCGCGCGCGCAGTGTTTCGAGATTCGACTGCGTCGCGGGATTGTCGTACATGGCGCTGTTCATCGCGGGCGCGACGAGCACTGGAATGCGCGCGGCGAGCAACGCCGTCGTCAAAAGATCATCGGCGATGCCGTGCGCAAGTTTTGCAAGTACGTTCGCCGTTGCCGGCGCAACGAGCACGACTTGTGCTTCGCGAACGAGCCGGATGTGCGGAATGCGCTCGGGCGCATCCCATAATGATGTGTACACCGGACGCGCGGTTAGCGACGAAAACGTGAGCGGCCCGATGAATTGCTCGGCCTGGGCCGTCATGATGACGTCGACGATTGCACCGCGCTGAACGAGCGCGCTCGCGAGCGCTGCAATCTTATACCCGGCGATGCCGCCGCAGACGCCGAGTAAGACCCGCGCGCCGGGTAAGGGATCTATTCGATCCATAAGTTGTCGAGCAGCCGCGTCGAACCGAATCGCGCAGCCCCAATCACGAATGCAGGCGGTGAAAGCACGTCGATCGGCGCGTACGTGTTCGCGTCGACGACGTCGAGATAGTCGAGTTGCGCTATTGGATCTAAGCGCGTGCGCGCAGCGGCAATCGCATCGTTCTTCGACTTTCCCATCTGCATCGCCATCCGCAGTGCTTGCAGCGCGTGATGCAGCGACGGCGCGGCTTGCCGTTGTTCCGCGTTCAAATAGGCATTGCGGCTCGACATGGCGAGTCCATCGGCCTCACGTTCCGTCGGAACGATGACCACGTTCGTCGGAATGTCGAGATCGCGAATCATACGACGCAAAACGGCCGTTTGCTGCGCATCTTTTTGTCCTAAGTACAACGTATCCGGACGCACGATATTGAGCAGTTTCGACACCACCGTCGTCACCCCGCGAAAGTGCGTCGGCCGCGCGGCACCCTCAAACCGCGCGCCGATCTCTCCCGCATCGACCGTCGTTGAAAAATCGATCGGATACATCACCGCTTGATTCGGAAGAAACAACACGTCGACGCCGGCTGCGCCGAACTTCGCCCGATCGGTCTCGATGTCGCGCGGATATTCTTCGAGGTCTTCGTGTACGCCGAATTGCAATGGATTGATGAAAATGGATGCCGCCACCGTCATCGATTCTTCTCGCGCGCGCCGTGCCAGCGACAGATGCCCTTCATGCAATGCGCCCATCGTTGGAACGAATCCGAGCGGCCGCGGAAGCACGTCGAAGAGTGCGCGCGCCTGCAGAACCGTCGTGGCGACTTGCATCGATTGCTTGCTTACGCGCGTGTTACGCGCAGCACGGTTCGCCCCACGATAAATGGCGCACCGATGTCGAGCGTCGCATTCCCGTTTACGACTTCTCCATTCACTTTCGTGCCGTTACGGCTTTCCAGATCTGTCACATGCAACGTTCCCCCGTCGATGCGTAAATGCGCATGTTTGCGGGAAACATAGCGGTCAAGAGCAATACACGCTTCGGCGACGGAATCGTCGCGGCCAATCGTGATTTCGCTCTCGAATGTCCAGGTTTTTCCATCTAATGGTCCGCTGAGGACCTCGAGTAGGTACATGGCGGCGTGGCCTTCTCTGATGAAGCCGCTCGGCTCCTGGTAGGAACGGGGGCCAAGCGATTTGGTGCTTACGCTAGACTAACAAAACCGCCGGGGCGGACGATTACTCAAAAGGTGACGATGAACGACCGGATCGAGGAGCTCCTGGAGCTCATAGAGGTAGAGCCGGATGCACTGCGCGAGGCGGAATTCATGCAGGCGCAGTCTATTCTTGAGACATTAGTCGGCAAGACCGTCAAAGCAGCTGAAATTCAAGATACCCGCATTGTCGTTACGACATCCGACGGGAACCGTTACTTTTTCTACGGCTTCATGGGCGAATCGGGCGAACCGCGCCCTTAGGATTTCCGCTGCACGCGGAAACCCATTAGTCCTTCGGACGGCTCTCTGCGTTGGTGACGAAATTCGCGATCTGGTCGTGATCGTGTGTTGTGTATTGCGTAAATGCAATACCGTGTGCGTACGTTTTTGACGCGTTATCAAAAAACGACAACACAATCTTCGCGCGCACCAATAACTCGTGTTCATTATTTGGAAGCACGAACCGAAGCATGATCGGCTGGCCGGCGGGAAGGTCGGTATTCGTCGACACGCGCATTCCGCCGCGACTTAAGTCGAGCGCGCGACCCGTGAGGATCAGCTCGTGACCCGGAACGATTAGCGTTACCGGGAAGTCAACGTTTGCTCGGAAAAACCGGCGCTCGTGTGAGCGATCTTCTTGTGTACTCACTGGAGGAAGCCAATTCTCTGCGCCGGGTACGCCGCCTTCATTCAACAACCGCTCGTGCCGCGAAAAGTGCACCGAGGGTCGCGTGACCGGTTGTAAGCCCACCTTGCAAGTACACTTCGTACGGTTCCCGTAAAGGCGCATCGCATGAGAGCTCGATCGTCGCTCCACCGACGAACGCACCGCTCGACATCACGACGGGATCGACGTACCCCGGCACCGGTCCGGGTTCCGGCGCAAAGCGCGCGTTAACCGGCATGGCTTGCTGAAGGCCGCGTGCGAAGCGTAAGAGCCGCTCTATGGTGCCCAGGCGAATTGCCTGGACGATATCGGTCCGCATCCCGCCCGGCAGCGGATCGACGCCGAACCCCAACTCCTCAAAGAGCGCCGCTGCGAAATCCAAGCCGCGCAGCGTCTGTTCGACCACGAGCGGGGCGAGGAAGAGCCCTTGAATGAACGCGCGGCCGAACCCCAGCGTGGGCCCGAGCGCACCGCCCAGGCCGGGCGCATAGAGGCGCGATGCGACGCGTACGACGATCTCGTCGCGGCCGGCGACGTAGCCGCCGGCGGGCGCAAGTGAGCCACCCAAGTTCTTGATGAGGGAGCCCATCACGAGATCGACGCCCACGTGGGTCGGCTCGCGTCCTTCGACCAGTTCGCCGTAGCAATTGTCCACGAGAATGAGGACGTGCGGCGCGGCCTCGCGCACGGCCGATGTGAGCGTTTCGATCTCCGTAACATCGAGGGAACGTCGTGGCGCGTATCCGCGCGAGCGCTGCACGAAGATCGCCGCAACATCGTCGCCGCGAACGCTGCGCCGAATCGTATCGAGATCGAGTCCGCCATCGGGCGCGAGCCGAATTTCCTCGTACGCGATGCCGTGCGCGACGAGCGAATGCGGCGCCGTGCAGATCGCGTTGCGCAACGTATCGTATGGGCGCCCCGCGATGGAGATCAGCCGCTTTCCGGCCGGCACGCATGCGGCGAGCGCGGTAACGATCGCATGCGTTCCGCTGACGATCGAGAGCCGCGCAAGCGCGCGTTCCGCACCGAAGACACGCGCGAGCAATGATTCGTACCGCTCGCGCGCAGCGTCGTCATATCCGTATCCCGTCGATCCGGACAGATCGCTTTCCGCGACGCCCTCATCGAGGAACGCGCGTAACACGTTCGTCTTTACGGCATCTTGTGCGGGATAGCGAAGGTCGCGGACGCGTTCGTGCGCGCGCAGGGCGGCTTCACGAACGCGCCCGCCGATCGCAAAGCGTTCGCAGAGAAGGTCGATCACGATGGGTTATCTCGATGTTCCTTGAGGTAGTGCGCCTCGTATGCGCGCACGAAGGGAAAATAGACGATCGCTGCAATCGCGATGTTGACGATCGCGAGCAGCACCGCGCGAGGGTCGAGCGTCGCCACATACGTCGAGATCAGCGTCGGAATCGACGACGGGACGTAAAAGGCGGGACGTCCGACCCAACCCCATTGCATTGAAAAGTACGTCGTCGTTGCGAGGATCAGCGGCACGATGAGAAACGGTGGAACGAGATACGGATTGAATACGATCGGCGCGCCGAAGATCAGCGGTTCGTTGATGTTGAAGATGGCGGGCAGAATCGTCACGCGACCGATGGTATGCAGTTTACGAACGCGGGAAATCGCGAGCAGCGCCGCAAGAGGAAGCGTTCCTCCCGAACCGCCCGGAAAGACGAATAGAAACAGCGAGACGACCACGATGTGCGGCAGCGCGGCGTGCGACTGGAACGCCGTCGTGTTTTGCATCTGCAACGTCAGATACACGGGCGTGACCACGGCCGCAAGCAATGCCGGCCCATGCATCCCGAACGTCCACAGCAATGTTTCGATGAAGACGATTAAGACGAAGGCAAAATAGGTGTCGCCGAGCGTTCCGAGCGGCTTGAGAATTACCTCAACTGCTGCCGTAAGCGAAATGTGCGCGGCATGGAGAAGGACGCAGAGGACGACGACCGTTGCTGCGCCCGCCCATGCGTTTCGCCAAAGCCGCGCAAAGAGCGCAAACGCGCCTGCAATACCGAGCGCAAGAAACAATCCGCTCGGACCGACCAGTCGCAGGTACTCGAGCACTGAACCGTGGATCGGCGGCAATGCAGCGAGATACGCGAGCAGCGGTCCGGCGATCGCCGGAACCAGCGGCAGGTCGACGCGTTTCGCATACTGCCATCCCAGCGCCGGCGCCAGCGCCGCGCCCATGATGCCGAAAGCGGGCAACAACGCCGATGAGACGCGTAAACCGAGGCCCGGTCCGAACACCGGACCCGGCGCCGGTACGAGCGGCAAGATAACGATAAAAGCCGCAAGCAACGCGACGAAGCTCCATGGGAGCGCATCGCGTGTTGCGGCGATAAACGGAAGGTCGGCTACCGCTCGAAACCGAGCAGCGACGTTAGAGGCGGCGGACGACAGCCTCAACGCGGCCGATGATGTCGACATCGCTCGCGTAGATTGGCGCCATCGCCGAATTCTCCGGCTGCAAGCGTACTTGGCCGTCTTCACGATAGAAACGCTTCACCGTGGCTTCGCCTTCGAGCATGGCGACCACGATTTCGCCGTTGCTCGCGGTCTTTTGCGGACGCACGAGAATCAGGTCGCCGTCGAGGATGGCGGCTTCGATCATCGAGTCGCCCTGTACGCGCAGCATGAACGCGTCGGACGAACGCGGCACGAACGACGTCGGAAGAACGAATTCGCCCTCCAGATTTTCTTGCGCCGTAATCGGTACGCCGGCAGCCACTTTGCCGACGATCGGCATGACGACGCTGTCCGGCTGATGCGTGTGCGGCGCATTTAAATCGGAACGCAGCGCGCGCGGCTTCGTGGGATCGCGCGAGATGAGGCCGCGCCGCTCGAGCGCCTTCAGGTGCGCATGGATCGTCGACGACGACGACAGCCCGACTCGCTCGCCGATTTCACGAACCGACGGCGGATAGCCGCGCTCAGATGTAAAGGCACGGATCACGTCGAGGATCCGCTGCTGTCGTTCAGTGGCGGGTTTATCCACGCCGATCTCCCCCATTTCAGCAAAATGCCATGCATATGGCATGGGCTTGTTTTACAACCCTACCATAGGAATTTGAAAAAGGCAAACATACGTTCGAGAAACGCTTGACAGCTCTGCGAGGCGCTGTGCTAAAATCTAGGGGACGAACAGCTGTTTGGCCCAACATATAGACCGATTGGTAGTCGAACGCTCGTTTGCCACAAGATATAGGAAAGGGAGTAGAACGGTGGTTAAGCGCAAGAAATTCACTCTGATGCCGGCGATCACACTCGCTGCGCTCAGTCTCATGGTCGCACTACCGACGCTCTCCAACATGCATCTCTACGCCGCGACCGCCCAACACTACAAAGTCGTTACGGTTCAACCCGGCGATACGCTGTGGTCGATCGCCGCGTCAAACACAACGAGTGACGGCGACGTGCAAGAAACGATCGATCGCATCTCCGATGCAAATCATTTGCACGCAACGAGCCTCGAGCCCGGACAACGCCTGCGCGTTCCGCAATAACCTTCTCTCCCGGAAGATAAAAAGGCGCCGAGTAGCCACGGCGTCTTTTTATTTCTATTGTTGCGGAATGTCGAGATCTTGAAAGACGTCTCGAACGTCGAAGGCTAGCCACGGCACGAGCGGATGCGCGAATCGGTCCGCTTCCCGCAATTCATGAATTTCATTCTTGTCGTGAACGGCAATCGATCGGTTCAAAAAATTCACGTCGACGACGACCAGCGATCCGTGCGATAGATAGAGTGAGATCTTCTTTTTCAGATATGCGCGGTTATCACCGGGGGACCATACTTCAGCGGCAACATCCGGCGCACAAGGCGGAAACTCGGCGTCATGTTCGCCCATCGCTCTCAGCCGTTCAAAAGAGAAGAACGACACGTCCGGAATAAACTTTGTTAGCTTCTCGTGGTCAGGGAGCCAGATGTCCCATTCCGTTCCAACTTGTCCGCGGCCGACGGCAGCATTGCGAATGATCGAGGCTAGTGCCGTCTGCACGACGGCGTGCCGCTGCCGCGGGCTCACCTTTGGATGCACCTCGCCATCGAGGTACTCCCAGTATTCAGGCTCCGTGCGATAGTCAACCGACATGTCACGCAAAGTCTATCACGCCCTTAGCGCCGGCTGACCAGTACGATCGAGTGTCCCTGGTGGTCATTCAGGAACTCGAGCCCGTCGTGCATCCAGGTATCGAGCCCGCCGCTCGAGTGCTTCGCGACTTCGCGCACGACGTGGACTCGATCGCGTAACCATGCGAGTTCGCTGCGCGTCGTCGTCGGGAAGATAGCGGTTTCGCAGTCCTCGCACTTGTAGCCGTATTGCATCGCGCGCGTATTCGTAGCAAAAAAGAACGAGCCCCGCCACTTTCGTGCCGGGGCTCGCATGGGTTGACCTAGTCAGGCCACCTCAAGACTTACATCTTGATAGTGACGGTGAGGTAGGCGTTGAACGGCGGCGGAATCGTTCCGGCGAACGAACCGTTGGTCGGCACGTACGACTGGAACTGCCAGTTTTGCGGCGTGAATCCACCGTTCGCTGCAGAGTTGAATGCAGCCGAGCTCGACGGATTCGAGGCGCCCGCTCCACGTTGGAAGTTCGAGACCTGGAATCCGTTGGCGCCATAGCCGCAGACCGTGCTGCTGGGCGCGTATGCCGAGGTCCAAGCCGCCTTCGTACCGCCGAAGCAGGTGTGGAAGATGTTGGACATCGTCAGGTTGAGGCTGATGCGCGGCGAGACGTCATAAGACAGCGCCACGTTGCCGAGCAGCAGGTTCGGGTTATGATAGGTGCCCGGTGCGTCGAATTGACCTGTCTGCCAGTTAGGCACGTAGAGCAGGCCGGTTTGCGTCGCACCCGCGGCGTTGATCGACGTCCAGTCGCACTGATTGGGCGTCGTCGGATCGGTTGCGGTACACGTGCGCGGATCGACACCCTGCGTCGTGAGCGGCGAACCGTACGACGAACCGGAGACGAGCTGGATGCTCGGCGTGATCGCAAACTTATCCTTGCGGTAGTTCAGGATCAGCGACGAGACCCACGGCGAGTCATAGATTCCGAGACCGCTGTTGACGCCCGGCAGAGCGACGTCGCTCGGCGGCGGGTACCAGCCGTCACGGCTCAGGAGACCCTGTGCCGACGCATTGAAGTACGGGTTCGTGATCGTTCCGGCAGCGCACGTTTGTGCGACGCCAACTGCGCCGACTCCCGCACCCGTGTTCGAGTTCGGCGTCGGATTGTTTCCAACCGTCGTGAAGCACGGATAGTTCTGCGATCCGCCCTTCGCGAGTTTGTTGTACTCACCAATGACCTGGTTGTAGATGTCGACTTGGTTGGCACCGAAGCCGTTGACCAATCCGTTTTGGAACCGGACTTTGGCGTCGGTGTAGGTCACTGAGAGCTGGCCGGAGAGACCGTTGCGCGCGAAGTCGCCTTTGCTGAATGCAAACTCGACGCCTTTGCTGACGAACTGACCGACCGGAACCTGCGTCACGAAGCCAGCACCGATGAACGACTGCTCTTGGTAGCCGTTGGTGAGGTTATAGAACGGCGTGAGCTTGTAGCTCATGTCGGTTCCGTGGATGTGACGCTCGAGCGAGATGTCGTACTGTGCCGACGTCTGAGCCGGAACGTTATGGAACGGCGTGAAGAAGCCGAGACCCATGAAGTTCGCCCAAAGCGCCGTGTTGTTACCCGACTGGTCGAGGTATTGCGTCGACGCCGAGATCGGCGGCTCGATGAAGCGGCCACCGGAGAAGCGCCAGACCGTGTCCGGCGATTGCGTGTAGGTGCCTGATGCACGGAACGACCAGTAGTTCAGGTTGTACGAGTTCGGCGAGTTCACCGTGAAATTCGGTGCCTGGACGCCGTCCTGAACGGTACCGTTCGGGTGGACCCACGTCGTCGGCAGCGCGCCGCCGAGTTGCGCCTGCACGTAAGCGTTACAGTCACCACCAACGATCGCGGCTGCGGCCGGCGGGAATTGACCCGGCAGCAACGGCGCCGAAAAGACGCCTTGGGCGCCCGGAGCCGTGTTGTAGCAGTAATAGTTCTTGGTAATATCGCCGTAGAACTTATCCGCCAGCGTCGTGCTGTCGGGCAGTTCGTACTTGTAGCCCTCATAGCGGACGCCGACGTTGAACAGCCACCGGTCGTTCGGACGGAATTGATCCGTGAGCGAGACGTTGGTGAACTGCGGCTTGACCGTGTTATACGAACCTTTCGCCGCGCCGTCCCAGAGGCTCGAGTACTGCGCGCCTGCGGCGGCAGCAGCCGAACCCGCCGGCGCACCGAGAGCCGGATTGACGCACGTCGGGTACGGGTTGCCTTGAGCATCTACGCCTGCGAAAGGATTCGCTTGGTTGAAGCATCCGTTCGTCGCGCCCGAAAGCTGCGTCGTATCAGGCGTTTGCATCCACGGCGCAATTGCCGTCTGCGATGCGCTGAACTGACGAACGTACGAGCTGGAGATGAACTTGGCACATCCGCCGCTTGCCTGCGAGTACGCGTTGCCCGTGTACGGGTTGAAGCACGTAAACGCCGGCGAGCCGGCTGCCGCATTCGGATTCGCAACGAACAGACCGAACGGCGACGCCTGGCCGCCGAGACCGCCAAGCGGGAAGCCGTTGTTGTTGTCGCGCAGCACGTTCGCTTGCGTGTAGTTCGTCGTGAACTGCAGCAAGTGCTTATCGGTCAGCTGATCCGTGAACTGGAATTCGCCGCCGGTCGTGTGCGTGCTGAGAATGTAGTTTGCCGCGAGGGCTTGGTCCGGATAACCGAAGATGTAGTTTGCAGCCGCAGCGTTCTCACCAGTCTGATCCCAGTCTGAATAGAACGTGTAGCCGGCGATACGCGCGAACGCGTTAGCCCCAAACGAGTGCGTGTATTGCATCTTCACGATTCCCGTATCGTTGTAGATGCTGTCGCGTGTATTGTCCGGCAGTTGGCTGAACATCGCGCGATCCGTCGAGCTGTCCGGCGAATAGTACTTCGACGGCGCCATGTTCTGAATGCTTTGGCCGAAGGCCGCATTGTAGACCCATGCGTCGGTGTACGCCGGATACGCACATCCGCCCGTAAGGAAGCATCCGACCTGCGCCGGATTTCCGTTATAGAGGCCGGCGAGGTTGTACGGAGGCGTAACGCCGCCCGTCACCGACGCGCTGCCCGGAATGTACGGAACGCCGAGTTGCGCGACCGTATATTGATTCGGACCGCCGATATCGCTCACCGAACCGTAGTACTGCGTCTTCATCATCGACGAGCTCCAGAGAAGCTGGAGGTCGTCGCGCTGACCGTCAGCACGCGGAATCGCGAAGTGGAAGTTCACCACGTTCTCGCGGTCCGCGATATTCGACGTGAGGCCAGAAACGCCGTTGTACGAAGTGATGCATCCGACGCCCGCAACCGGATTTGGCGCAGTCGACGCGCCGGTGCTTACGTTACAAAACGGCACCGCGCCACCGCTGATGGAAACGCTGCCGCCCGGTACATACCCGGCTTGCGAGTAATCGGAGTAGATGCCGCCCGGGCCCATCAAGTCGGCTCCGTTACTGTTGTTCAGGAAGCGGAAGTCTTGATTGTAGCCGCTGAGGCCGACGTAGTAGCTGAAACGACGATCCGGGGTTGCGCCGCCGGCTTCGACCTTCGCCTGGTGGTAGAAGGTCGGGCCGCCGATACCGCCCGCGAGATCGAGGTAGCCCGGATACGTACCGGTCTTGATGACCTGGTTAATGAAGCCCGACGTACCGGAGCTGGAGTTCGAGGCCGGACCACCGCCCGTGTACACCTGCAACTCTTGCAGACCGAGGTTCGACTCCGTCGACGAGTTGTAGTTGTCGAAGGCGCGGTTGACGGGGATACCGTCATACTCGAAGCCCGTGAAGAAGGACTGCGAACCGCGGATGAACACCGCGTTGTTGTTCCAGCCCATGCCGCCGATCGGCACGTTCACGCCGGGGACCGACGCGATCGCCGAGTATGCGCTGTTGAGGTTCGAGCCACCGCCGAGCGCGGCCGAAGCCGTGATCTGGTTCGAGGTGACATTGTAGATGTCGCCTCCGACGCCGCTCTTGACGAGCGCACCGGCCGACGTCGCCGAGACCTTCGCAATGGTCTTCAGCGCGGATTGGAGATGGAATGTCAGCGTCTGCTGGTTGTCGGCAAAGACGGTGACACCCGCGTATGAAAGGGGGTTGAATCCGTCCTTCTCGATCGACACCGTATATGTATCCGGTGCGAGCGCCAAGAACGAGAAACGACCCGCCGCGTCCGTCTTACCGGATGCGACCTGCGAGGCGGAAACGAGCTTTACAGCCGCTCCTGCCACCGGCGCACCCTTGTCGTCTTGGACGACGCCGCTCAGACCACCCGTCACACCTGCCAGTGCCCATGTTCCCTGGAACAGGAAGGCGACGAGGAGTAGGAGCGCCACCGCGACTTGACGGAGGGTTCCTTTTCTAGTCAATTGATAGCCCTCAGTTGAGTAGAGTGACAAACATCAACACGTGAAAGTGCCGAGAACCGCATCGTGCGTCTCTCAGCAACTTCTCATGTGACGTACCTCGCGAATTCTCGCGACAAAGGTCGGTTCCTTTATAGGGGCTTAAAAATGAGAGGCCGCTCGGGTGAGCGGCCTCTCTGATTCCTCACGCTTCGTTGTTGAAGCGTTATGCCTTGATAACTTTTTTATGCCGGAACGGCGGCCATTCGCTCACCGAGGAGTTTCGGAATTTCCGAGGGCCGGTCGGCGACGGGCACTCCGGCATCACGGAAGGCGCGGATCTTGCTCTCCGGCGTACCGAAGCCGCCCGAGATGATTGCACCCGCATGCCCGAGTGATTTTCCGGGCGGTGCATTGCGGCCGCCGACGAACGCGACGATCGGCACGTTCGCGAGATGCTCCTTGATGAATGCCGCGGCATCTTCTTCATCCGAGCCGCCGATTTCACCGCACACGACGATCGCTTTCGTCTGCGGATCGTTTTTGAATTCGCGCAAACAATCGACGAATGTCGTGCCGATGATCGGATCGCCGCCGATGCCGACACACGTCGACTGTCCGAATCCTGCGCGCGTCAAGCCGTCGACGACTTCGTATGTCAACGTGCCGGAGCGCGAGATCAAACCGACGTTGCCTTCTTTAAAGACGTGTCCCGGCATAATCCCGATCGACGATTTGCCGGGCGAAATCAATCCCGGACAGTTCGGTCCGATGATGCGCATACCCGGCGTTGCGCCGACCACGCGCAGCATGTCGTGCACGGGAACGCCTTCCGTGATGCATACCGAAAAACGCACGCCGGCTTCATACGCTTCGAAGAGCGCGTCCGCTGCGCCGGCGGGTGGAACGAAGATGCATTGATGCGTCGCGCCGGTTGCCGCGAGACACTCTTTCACCGTGTTGAAGACGGGCAGCCCGTGTTCTGTTTTCTGTCCACCTTTGCCGGGCGTCACGCCGCCGACGATGTTCGTTCCGTACGCGAGCATGCGTCCGGTGTGATAGGAGCCTTCGGCGCCGGTGATGCCTTGCACGAAGACCTTGCTGTTTTTATCGAGATAAATAGACATTAGTTCGCTGCCAACTCCACCGCGCGTTGTGCGCCTTCATCCATCGTTTCTACCGGCGTCATCCCCGCCTCCGCCAAAATGCGGCGGCCTGCTTCTTCGTTCGTACCCGTCAAGCGAATGACGAGCGGAATCTTGCGGGATTGCGTCGTCTTCATCGCTTCGACGATGCCCTTGGCGACTTCGTCGCCGCGCGTGATGCCGCCGAAGATGTTGATGAAAAAGACCTTCGCACCCGTGTGATTCACGACGAGCTCGTAGCACTTGCGCACGCGTTCCGCATTTGCGCCGCCACCGACGTCGAGGAAGTTTGCAATCTCGCCGCCGGCGTTCTTCACTGCGTCCATCGTGCCCATCGCGAGGCCCGCGCCGTTCGCCATCGTGCCGACCGTTCCGCCGAACCGGCGGAAGTTGCGGATGCCGAGGCCCGCTTCCGTGGCGAGTGTCTCGTCTTCATCGAGCGGTAGGACTTTCTGCCACTCTTTGAATTCCGGATGACGGAAGAGCGCGTCGTCGTCGATTTCAACCTTCGCGTCGGCTGCGACCACGCGAGCGTCTTTGGTGAGCACGAGCGGATTGATTTCGACGAGCTTCGCGCCGTATTTAAAGAAGAGATCGTACATGCCGGCGACGATCGCGGGATATTGTTTGCGATAGCCTGCATCCAGCTCGGTTTTGAACGCGAGATCACGACCGATGAACGGCGAGTACCCGATCGCCGTGTCCACGAAGAACGTCGCGAACGATTCCGGATGTTTCTCGTGCACTTCTTCGACGTCCATGCCGCCGAATTTCGTCGTGATGATCGCCGGCTTTTTCGTCGTGCGATCGACGCTGATCGCGGTGTACGCTTCGAGCGCAACGTCGAGCGTTTCTTCGACGAGCACCGAGTAAATCGGTTCGCCGTTGGGGTTCTGGCGATTCGGAGGCATCGGCGTTGCCATGATCTCTTGCGCGACCTTACGTCCTTCTTCAGGCGTCGTCGCGAACTTGATTTTGCCCGCCTTGCCGCGCCCGCCCATGAGGACTTGGGCCTTCACAACCCATTTGCCCGGATTTTTTTCAATGAAGGCAGCCACTTCATCGGGCGTATTGCAATGCTGCGAACGGGGCACGGGAATGCCGCAGCGGCGGAAGAGTTCCTTCCCCTGATATTCCATGAGATTCATGGCGTGTGTTTGTCGATCTCCTTAGCTAGTCTAACTTGCCTAAAAGCGATCGCGCGATGATGATCTGCTGAATCTCCGAAGTACCTTCGTAGATCTCGGTGATCTTTGCGTCGCGATAGAATCGCTCGACTGGGAACTCGGTGGTGTACCCGTAGCCACCGTGGATTTGCAGCGCTTCCGCTGCGTGTTTCCGCGCCGCAGTCGACGCGAAAAGTTTTGCTTTGCTCGCTTCGATAACGAACGGCTTGCCCGCATCCACGAGCGCCGCTGCGCGATAGACGAGCAGGCGTGCTGCATCGAGATCCATCGCCATCTGCGCGATCTTGAACGACACACCCTCGAATGCGCCGATCGCGCGCCCGAAGGCCACGCGGTCTTTGGCAAATGCAACTGATTGATCGAGACAGCCGGCGAGAATGCCCGTCGCTTGCGCGGCGATGCCGATGCGTCCGCTCGCGAGCGCCGTCATTGCGCTGCCGAAGCCGTCGCCTTCGTTGGCGAGCAACGCTTCGTCGCTCACCTGCACGTCGTCGAATGCGAGATCGACGGTATTGCTCGTATGAATGCCGAGTTTCTCGGTCACTTTCTCGACGGTTACGCCTTTGGCGCTCTCCGGAATCAAGAACGCGCTGATGCCTTTTGCGCCGCCGCCTCCGGTGCGGAACATGGCCATCGTTACGCCGGCATGGCCACCGTTCGTGCACCATTGTTTGCGTCCGTTGAGCGTGTAGCCGCCTTCGACTTTCTTTGCCGTCGAGCGCAATGCCGCAGCATCCGATCCGGCATCGGGTTCGGTCAACGCAAAGGCGCCGATCTTATCTTCCGACGCCAAACGCGGCAGCCAATACTCTTTCTGCGAATCCGTCCCGAGCTTCATGATCGCCGCACAGATCATCGAATGCACGGAAACCGTTACCGCGGTTCCTGCATCGATACGCGCGAGTTCTTCGATGGCAAGCGCGTACGAGACGTAATCCGCGCCGACGCCGCCGTAGCGCTCCGGCACCATGATGCCCAGGATGCCGGCATTGTTCAGCTTCGTATACAGGTCGCGCGGGAACGTGTGATCGCGATCCCACTGCGCGATATTCGGCGCTATTTCACCTTGAGCGATTTCAGCGGCGAGCGCGGCGATCTGCCGCTGCTCGTCGGTCAGTTCGAATTGTGCGCGCGTCGTTGAATCAATCATGCGTACGTGTAAAACCCTCGTCCGCTCTTGCGTCCGAGCCACCCCGCAGCGACGTATTGCTTTAGGAGCGGACACGGACGGTATTTGGAATCCGCGAATCCTTCGTAAAGCACATCCATGATTGCCAGACACGTATCGAGGCCGATGAAGTCCGCGAGCGTCAGCGGGCCCATCGGATGATTCATGCCCAATTTCATCACCGTGTCGATCGCCTCAACGGAGCCGACGCCTTCGTAGAGAGCGTAGATCGCTTCGTTGATCATCGGCATGAGCACGCGGTTGGAAACGAATCCCGGAAAGTCACGCACTTCGACGGGCGTCTTCCGCATCTGCTTCGCAAGGGACTCGGTGAAATCGTATGTCTCTTGCGACGTCGCAATGCCGCGAATGATTTCGACGAGTTGCATGACCGGCACCGGGTTCATGAAGTGCATCCCGATGAGACGCTCAGCGCGTTTCGTCGCGCCGCCAAGCAGCGTGATGGAGATCGACGAGGTGTTGCTCGCGAGAATCGCCTTCTCTGGCGTCACGCTGTCGAGCGTGCGGAAGAGTTCGAGTTTCGTTTCCAGATGTTCCGTCGCGGCTTCGATCGCAATATCGACGTCGAGGTTTGCGAGCGCCGGATGCGGATGAATGCGCGTGAGAATCGCGTCACGCTCGCCGGCCTCGAGCTTGCCCTTCTCAACGGAACGGTTCAGATTCTTCGTGATAACCGCGAAACCGCGCTCGATATACTCTTGAGCGCGGTCGTTGAGCAGTACCTCGTGGCCGCCTTGTGCGGCCACTTGCGCGATGCCGGAACCCATCTGTCCGGCACCGATCACGGCGATTTTCAACTTAGCCGACTTTCACCAACAATGCGTCGCCTTGTCCGCCGCCCGAGCAGATGGCCGCAACGCCGTAGCCGCCACCGCGCTTGCGCAATTGATTGATGAGCGTACCGACGATACGCGCGCCCGACGCGCCGATCGGATGACCCATCGCCACCGCTCCGCCGTACTTGTTGATCTTCTCTTCGCCGATGCCGAGGTTGCGTGCCGAGGTGATTGCAACCGCGGAGAACGCTTCGTTGATCTCCCAAACGTGAATGTCGCTCGTCGAAAGGCCGTGCTTGTCGAGCAGCTTCTGCGCCGCCATCGCCGGCGTCATGCAGATGTACGGCGAATCCCAGCCGACCGTCGTGTGATCGAGGACCGTTGCAATCGCTTCGTAGCCGTGTTCTTTCGCATACTGCGCGTCGGCAAGGATAAGCGCAGCTGCGCCGTCGTTGACGCCCGGCGCATTTGCCGCGGTGATCGTACCGCCCGCTTCAAGCGGCTTGAGTTTCGCCATCGCCTCGAGGCTCGCGTCCGCGCGAACCGGTTCGTCGCGATCGACGAGCGCGAACGGCGCATCACCGGTAACGAACGGCGCCCACTTCGCGTAGTCGAACGTGAATTGTTCCGACGGCGTGTGATCCCAGACTTTGCTCGCGCCACCGCCCGCCATCGCGGGAACGCGCACGGTGGCGAGTTGCGGCAGTTCGTCGAGCACGACTTTGCCGCGCGCCTTCGTCGCAACTTTCACCGGCACGATTTCATCGGCGAAGTTGCCCGCTTCGTGCGTCATATGCGCGCGATGATGGCTTTCATATCCGAATGCATCCTGCTCTTCGCGCGTCATGCCGAATTCATTGGCGACGATGCTGCCTTGCGTCGACATCGTCATCGGAAAGTACGCGTCCCAGAGTCCGTCGCTGATCATGGCGTCGATGACTTTGCCGTCGCCGAAACGATAGCCGAAGCGCGCGTCTTTGAGCAGATACGGCGCGTTCGACATCGACTCCATGCCGCCGGCGGCAACCACGGAGTTTGCACCTGCGTTGATCAAGCGCATCGCGTTTGCAACGGAAAGCAGTCCCGATGCGCACACTTTGTTCACGGTTTCCGCAGTCGTCGTTTTCGCGAGGCCCGTCTTGAAGAGCACTTGGCGCGCGGGGTTCTGTCCGACGCCCGCTTGCAGCACTTCACCGAAAATCAGATGCTCGATCTCGGACGGATCGATGCCGGCGCGACGAAGCGCACCGATGAGGGCGACTGCACCGAGCGTCGTTGCATCGAGCGAGGAGAGCGCGCCACCCAGTTTTCCGAACGGCGTCCGGGCGGTGGAAAGAACAACGGCATTGGAACTCATGGAACTCATAACCCGCCTCGGCTTCGGGGCGGGTTCAGCCTTTACTTCCTGACTTTAGTCTGAGACACGATCCGGACGGCAGATAATGATGCCGCCGGGATCGCAATGCTCGGCCTCCAACTGCACGGTCATGTGGCCGATTCCGTACCGCTCCTGAAGCAGCAGGCGCAAGCGTTCGAGCACCTGCGGACCTTGCTGAAGTCGCGGCTCGTCGAGGAGCACGTGCGCGGACAAAGCATGCGAGCTCGTTCCGATCGTCCAGATGTGCAGATCGTGCACGGCATCGATCCCTGGAATGCCGAGCATCTGCTGCTCGACGTCGGTCGTGTCGATCCCGGCCGGCACGGATTCCAGTACCACGTCGGCCGCATCGCGCAGCACGCGGATGACGCCCGCGATGATGATGGCGGAGACGAAGAGCGAGAGCAGCGGATCGATCCATACTGCGCGCGTCACGATGATGAGTGCGCCGCCGATGATGACGGCAAACGCGCCGAGCGCATCGCCTGCGACGTGGAAAAGCGCCGCGCGCACGTTCAAATTCTCGCTATGGTCGTGCGAAAGCGTCAGGCCGATGCCGACGTTCACGACGAAACCGATTGCCGCTACGACCGTCATGAGCGTGCCATGCGGTTCGACCGGTGAGCTGAAGCGGCGAATGGCTTCATAGATCAGCAAAAGCGTCGCGCCGAACAACAGCGCGCCGTTGAAGAGCGCGCCGAGCACTTCGATCCGGCCGTATCCGAACGTTTTTCGACGGTTCGCCGGACGCGTTGCGCCGATCGCGGCAATCAATGCAATCGCAAGCGCAAAGACGTCCATGCAGACGTGCACGGCGTCGGTAACCAGCGCAATGCTATGCGAGGCCGCGCCCCCCCAGAACTCCAGTGCCGCGACGGCGGCAGCAAGCGTTAGAGCAAGAGCGAGCCGGCGCTGCGACGACATGTCCTCACGCGCGCAGCGTCTTGAGAATCAACACGCCGAGCATCGCACCGAAGGTGGCGAACGTGCGCGTTTCCGCTTCTTTGATGACGTTCGGATCCCAGGTGCCTTGCTGATCTTCGGCGGGTTCCGCTTGCGGAATAAGCGGAGGAACGCGTTCGCAATATTCGTCGAATTCCTCACCGAACTGCGAACGTAAGAATTGCTCTTCGTGCGGAATGATCGTCGAATACACGCCGGCCATGACGCCGAGCGAACCGCCGATCAGCGCCAGTTTTTTCGCGAACGAGTTCTTTCCGGTGAACGCAATCGAGAAACCGAGCGCCGTGAGGAAGTTTCCGACGTAGAGCGGATTGCGCACGTACGCGTAGGGTCCGGCCGTGATCAACTTCGGCGCTTCGACGACGTCGCCGCGGGTGGTGACGCCTGAATAGCCGACGGCCCAGCAGCGAATCAACTCGCCCGCAATTGCAAGCGGCAGACCGACGGCCACGCTCGTCGCGCTCGGCTTTCCGAACGCCGCAAGGACGGCGGCCGGAATCGAGAGCAGCGCGCCGCGGTTCTTGAAGACGAGCGCTTGAAATTCTTCGTTACGTGGATCGGTCATGGGGCGCTTCTTTTTCGAGCCGCTTCGTATATATCCCGTATCGATGAGCGGAACGGAATTTCGGGCTCCCAGCCGGTCGCCGCGCGAAACTTCGTATTATCACCGACAAACAACGGAACGTCCGACGGGCGCATTCGCGCCGGATCTTCGCGCACTTCCACCGGTACGTGCGCAGCGATGATCAGTTCGCGTAACGTGTCGCGGATCGGATGCGCGGCGCCGCTGCAGACGTTATAGACTTCGCCTGCGAGTCCGTCGCTCGCAAGCGCGAGATATGCGCGAACGACGTCGCGCACGTCGAGAAAATCGCGCTTCGCGTCAAGGTTCCCGACGTAGAGAACCGGCTCCGCGCCCTGCGCGATCTTCGCAAGTTGCGACGCGAAATTGCTCACGACGAAACGGTCGCTTTGCCCCGGTCCGATGTGGTTGAACGCGCGCGCGATCACGACGTCGAGTCCGAATGACGACGCTTCGCCGAGCAGCAGCATTTCGGCCGCGGCTTTACTCGCCGCGTATGGATTCGCCGGCGACGGCGCGGCGGTTTCGCGCAACGGAAATGCCGTCTCGGGTTGTTTGCCGTAGACTTCGGCCGAACTCGTAAAGACGAGCCGCGGCATTTGTTCCGCTTCGGCGTATCCGCGAATCGCTTGCACGACGTTCGCCGTACCAATTACGTTCGTCTGATACGTCGCCTGCGGCGTCTCGAGCGAGTCGGGAACGAACGTTTGCGCCGCGAGGTGAAAGACCACGTCGGGGCGCGCGAGATCGAGCGCGGCGCGAATCGTCAACGCATCGCCGAGGTCGAGCGGAAATGCATGCTCGTCCTGCGGTCCGCCACAGGCGAAGACCTCATCGCCTTGCGCCTGCAACGCATTCATAAGGTACGTTCCGACAAAGCCCGTCGCTCCGGTGACGAGCGCGCGCATAGTCCTAAACGCCGACCTGCGGAGCTAGGCGATCGATATCGGCTCGAACCATCATCTCGACGAGCTGTTCGAACGTTACTTCCGGCACCCAGCCGAGTACGCGCTTTGCTTTCGACGGATCGCCGATGAGCAGATCAACTTCAGCGGGTCGCATGAAGCGCGCATCCTGCACGACGTACGGTTCGTACGATCCCAAGCCGGCCGCTTCGAACGCGATGCGCACAAACTCGCGAACGCTGTGCGTGCGTCCGTTCGCGATAACGTAATCGTCGGGCGTCGGGTGCTGCAGCATCATCCACATGGCGCGAACGTAATCGCCGGCAAAGCCCCAATCGCGCTGCGCATCGAGATTTCCGAGGCGCAGCTCTTTCGCAAGCCCGAGTTTGATACGCGCGACGGCGTCGGTAATCTTGCGCGTCACGAATTCCTTGCCGCGCCGCGGCGAATTGTGTATAACGAACTCACCAACGCCGGCGTGGAAACGTTGTGTTTCGGTTGTTAGGTCGTATAACCAGCCCTCGAAGTGAGGTTGCTCCTCAATTCGCTTCACTTCACGCAGGTCACGACGAAGATGCGCGCCCTTGCCGCCTTGGGACTTAGGACTGCGCAGGTTTATCGAATAGAAAGGCCCGGGACGTTCACTGGGACCGGTATCTATGTTGAGGACTAATTCTTGGCCCAGCGCTTTCCGAGCCATCCACCATAGACCCATCGCAAGCACAGGCGAGTTAGTCTTGAAGTTTTTATAACGATATGTCCCATTGCCGGCCTTCAAACCATCGGTCGCATTATAGCCTTCCAAAAACGCTCGCCACACTGCGTCGCTTCCATTGAGAACGATTCGAGGCACACGTTTCATGCCGTCGCAGGTATAGCACTCGTCGTAAAGCCACTCGACGAAACGCGGCGCACCGTTTAGCGCCAGCGCGCCGACCGTTCGTCCTTCGACGAACCCCGATGATGTTGCGGAAAAGCTGGTGTAGCCAAGCGTCTGTCGCGCCCAAACTTCCGAGAAGAACTCGCGGAGGCAACTGTCCGAGTTAGTAAACTTGCCGTGGACGTGTCCATCGCTCATCGTCGCTGACCCATCCCCGACGAACGCACCTAACATCCAGGCGAACTCCAGTCCGGGGTTCGAAAAACACGGCGCATCGGGCAACGATGCACGAAGCATCTTGTCGCCTTCGCCAACGTGCTTAGCCGCGCGCTCTTCACCGTCGAGAAACATGACGTGATCGCCGGTGAGCGTCACTGTTCCGCACCGTGCTTCAACTCGGCGGACGCTTTTGTTGTCCACCACCGGACGATGGCGATAGGCGGTGCCGCCAAGCACCTTTACGAAAGCCGAGCCGTCCCAGACCTCAAGATTGTCGAGCTCGAAGCGTTGAACGTTCGCCCCTTTCTGACGTACTTGCATAACGTCGGCGATTGGAACGACGTCGACGATGTCACCGCGCTTGATGATGACGGGCGTATTTGCCGGCACGGATTCGTGGTTGAACAGTATTCCGCTTACGGCAAACATATCGTACGACTCGCGGTAGTTCACGGTGATCCAGTGGCCGTACACCTTTGCGACGCCATACGGACTGCGTGGGTAGAACGGCGTCGTCTCTTTTTGCGGCACTTCGGCCACCTTGCCGAACATCTCGGAGCTCGACGCCTGGTAAAAGCGAATTTTCGGATCGACCGCTCGGATCGCTTCGAGGACGCGGGTGACACCGAGCGCGGTGAACTCGCCGGTCAGAACCGGCTGCCCCCAAGACGTCGGCACGAACGACTGGGCGGCGAGGTTGTACACTTCGGTCGGACGGACGTCGTTGATGATCGTCGAGATCGACGTTTGATCGAGAAGATCGCCTGAGACGAATTCGATGTCTTCGAAGATGTGTTGGATGCGTTCGTGGACGTCGGTCGACGTGCGGCGCGTCATGCCGACGACGCGATAGCCTTGGTCCAACAGCAATTCGGCAAGATACGATCCATCTTGCCCGGTGATCCCGGTGATGAGGGCGGTCTTCTTCACGGTGCTCCGAGTTTAGTTGAGGATTTGGATATTCGTACCTTGGTCATCGAAAATGAAGCGCGTTTCGTAGATCTCCGCGCCTTCGGGGCCGACGACTTTCGATTGAATCGTCAGACGATGAACCAACGCATTGTTGTGCCGCACGACGCCGGAGTAGAAATACTGGACGAGCGGCGTGACATTATCTTGGAGTGGCGCTAACCGCCGCCGTTCCACGAGCGCCAGCAGCAGACGATGCTGAAGTGCAACCGGCAGCAAGCGGCTTGCGTCGTCGGGCGTCATCCGCACCGTCACGAGCTCGTCTTGCGCCTTGTTCGCTTCCGCGACCGGCTTGTCGGTGGTGTAGCGGATAATCGCGTCCCAATCGTCGGCCGAGATGCCGGTGAAGCGCATGCCGTAACGCCAGACCGATTTGCCTTGATGCGAGACGGTGTCTTGCCAGACGGCCTTCGCGCGCATACGCAGGACGCGCGTCTCAATCGTCGCGCGCACCTCGAATTCGTCGCGGCCCACCGGCTCTTGCGTAAGTACGCATAAACCACCGCCGCTTATATCCAGCCCGATCGCGGGCTTTTGCGTCAGGCCTCCGTCGACCGATACGGTCGCGCGGTACGGCTTTCGCTTTCGCGGATATTTGCGCCGGTTAGCGTCTTTGCCGGTGAACCAACCCAGAAGGTCGCTAAGCACGGTGCACCGTTATTGGCTACCGGCCGTCACCCGTCCCGCAAGCGTCGTCGCCACAAATGCGGCAACTTCACTGGGGACTGTTCCGCGTCCGAAACCGGCATCGTAGCCGAGTTCGCTCGCCATCAAATTGGTGACGCGCGGTCCGCCGCAGATCAGAACCACCTTGTCGCGCAAACGCTCCGCTTCGAGCAGTTCCGCGAGCGCGGTGAAATTCTTGATGTCGCTGCCTTTTTGTGTCACGACTTGCGAGGCAAGAAGTGCATCGACCGCGTGTTCTTTCGCGAACTTCACGAAGTCTTCGACGGCGATCTGACTGCCGAGATTGAATGTCTCGAACGAATGGTAGCGTTCTAGGCCGTAGTCGCCTTTGTAACCCTTCATGTTCAGGATCGCGTCGATGCCGACCGTGTGCGCATCCGTACCGATGCACGCGCCCGCAATGCGAATCTTCCGCCCGATCTTCTCATGGACGAACGAATCGACTTCATCCATCGACATAGCGTGCGTTTTCGCCGACGGCGCCTTGATCGTCGAGAAGTCGATGCTTTGCGCCGTGCTGCCGTACAGGACGAAGAACGAGAACCCGTTCGCGATCTTGCGCCCCTCGACAACTTGCGCGTCGGTGAAGCCCATCTTCGCCGCAAGCTGACGCGCAGCTTCGTCCGCCGCTTCGCTCCATTCCACCGGTAACGTGAACGACAACTGCACCTTACCGTCGTTCATCGTATCGCCATACGGCTTCACCACACTACTCATGCCGTCACCACCGTGTCACCCAGAGCCTGTCGAAAGGCGGGCGCCTCCGACAACGCCTCTTCGAACGGATTCCAATAGCGATCGCTGCGTTCGAAGACGCCTTCAAATCCGCGCCCGCCGTCCGGCGAACGCGACACATCGGCGAAGACGGCGGCTTCGATCGCATTCATCAATCCCATGTCCGAGACGCGGTGCAGCAGGGACTCGCAATCGGAAAGTACCGCTTGCGCGCGCCGTTCGATGATCCCGTCCTCTTTGAACGTGATTTCGTCGCCGAAGTGGCGCGCGGTGTTCATAATGTAATTCGCATTTTCGATCGAAAGCGTGCGGTCGCCGAGGAACGGCGTGTGGATCGCCTCGGTCAACATGCCGCAGAGATGAATCGTCTGCTTCGTCATCACCGACGTGAGGTTGAACATTGCATCGATCAAGTGCCCTTTGAAGATGTCGCCCGTCATATGCTTCGTCGGCGGCATGTACTTGAGCGGCGCCTTCGGGAAGATTTGACGCGCGAGTTGCGCTTGCGCGACCTGATACAAGAAGCCGTCTTGTAAATCGGGACTGATCTCGTACGCATCGCCGAGGCCGATTTGTTCGTCCGGCATCCCGGCGCGATGCGCGAACTCTTCGTTGATGAACTGCGATGCGAGCACGGCCGGCGCTTGTTCCACGGCATCAGCCGTCGTGAGATAGTTGTCTTCGCCGGTGTTGATAATGATGCCGGAGTGCGCGTTCAACATGCGGCTGAAATGTTGATCGATGAACGTCCGCTTCATGTTGATGTCACGAAAGAGAATGCCGTACATCGAATCATTGAGCAGCATGTCGAGCCGCTCCAGCGCCGCCATAGACGCGATCTCAGGCATGCACAGACCGCTCGCGTAGTTGGTCAGCATTACGTAGCGTTCTTCGCGCTCCGCGACGCCGTCGAGCGCCTCGCGCATGATTTTAAAGTTTGCCTGCGTCGCATAGGTGCCGCCAAAGCCTTCCGTCGTCGGACCGAACGGCACGAAGTCTAACAGCGACTGTCCCGTCGAGCGAATGACGGCGATGATCTGCGCGCCGGCTTCGACCGCGGCGACGGCTGCGGTGCGGTCTTCATAAATATTGCCGCTCGCAACGATGACATAGAGCAATGGAGGGGGCAACTGCGGGAATCGCGCCAACAAGGTTGTGCGCTCGGCGCGCCGTCCTCGAATCCGTTTCAATGCAGCGTCTACGTACGGCTCGAGTGCGCCACGCGCCGCCGCTTCCGGCACGTTGACGAAATCGCCGAACTGATGCGTGCCGGACGCAAGCGCCTCGCCCAAACTCCGCGGATCGAGGCCCGTCTCGGCCAACGCGCGACCGAATGCAATCGCGATGCCGTGGCGGCGTTCTTCGGCGGTGAGCCCGTCGACGATCATATTGGGAACCGGAACCTCGTCCGCGCCGATGCCGTCGACGTCGAGTAAGCGGAGGACCGAGCGCTCGACGGCGACCGTCGAATGATCGGCGATGAACGAGCTAACCGGGTCGACGATGGAGGCAGCGAGTTCGCGGCACCGCTGCACGATGGCCGAATCGAGACGGAGTTCCATAACCCGCCTATCTTAAGGGCGGTGAGCCGGTTTTCCTTAATAAGGCCTTGTCGCGCAAGTAGGCGGCAATACCGTCGCCCCATTTCGGCATGCGAATGCCGAGCCCGTCGAGCCGGGTGTTCGCGAGCGCCGAGTACGCCGGCCGGCGCGCCGCTGCTTTGTAGTCCCGGCCGCTGATCGGTTCGATCGGGTGATCGATTCCCGCGAGTTCGAGCGTTCGTCGCGCGAAGTCATACCAGGACACCGGCCCGACGTTGCATGCGTGGTAGAGCCCATAGCGCTTCGTGTCGACGAGCGGGCGCAGCGCCTCCGCAAGATGTCGCGCATAGGTGGGCGATGCGACGACGTCGTTTACGATGCGGATCGGTTCGCCCGCCCGCGCCTGAGTGATAACGCGGTCGATGAACGTCCCCTTTGACTGCGACGCGAACACGCCATAGACGCCGCACGTGCGTACGACGAACGCGTTCATCGCGCGGCGCAGGACGAGCGATTCGCCGGCGCGCTTCGAAGCTCCGTACGCCGAGATCGGACGGTCGCAATCGTCTTCCGTATACGGTTGATCCGTCTCGCCGTCGAACACGTAATCCGTACTGATCGTCAGAAAGACGATGCCCGCAGCGGCACACGCCTCTGCCCACTTATCTACGGCGATCGCATTGATCCGGAATGCCTCTGCCGACTCCCTCTCGCAGAGATCGACATTGAGAAACGCCGCGCAATTTACGACGATGTCAGGGCCAGTTTTATCGAGCCACGCCGTCGCTCGATCCCATTCGCCGACGTCTAACTCGCGGTGTGAGGGCGCAACGATCGAATCGTTCGTCCAACGCGACGCGATCTCGCGCCCGAGTTGCCCCGAACCGCCGATAAGAAGTACGTTCACGTCGTCGAGCGGCGCCGCGCCTGCAGCGCGATTGGAATCGCCGTGGCGAGCACCATGACGACGTTGCCCAACATCAATTCGTAAACGACGCTCTGCATCGACGGATGGACGACGGCGATGAACGCAAGCGTCCCCAACGTCGTGATAAATAGCGGTGCTGCAAATCCAAGCCGATGCGTAGCGATCCCATACGAACATAACGTCGTCGTCATCGCAAGCAGCGCCATTGCCGATGCATACACCGGTAGGAGCGGCAGGGCCGCGTCGTAGTTCTTCCCTGCCAGCGCGTGGAGCAATGCGCCCCCCGCGACTTGGTATAAAACCACGCCGACCGCAGCAACTACTGCTACGAATCCAAGTGAAAGCCAAAGAGAACTACGGGTGCGTTCTCCCAACGCGTGCCGGTGCGTTGCCTGCGGAATCAGCACCGTCGGAATAAAGCCGACGAAGTAGAACAACACTTTGCCGCATAGCGAAGCGACGGAATACAATCCGGCATCGTGCGCCGGAAAGAAATGCTTAACCAGGACGACATCACCAAATCCAATGAGCGTCATCGTGATCGTCAGGGAAACGGCGCCGCCACTCGTCGCAAGAATGCGCCTCGTATCGACGACGATGCGCGAGCCGCGAATGCGATAGTACCGCCGCGCGATCGGAGCAATGATAAGAACGGCGCCGACCGCCATTCCCATGAGAAATGCTCCCGCTCCGCCGATGACCGTCAAACCGCCGAGAGCCAGGAGCGCGATTCCGGCAACCTTTGTGATCCCTTCCCCTGCGAGCGAGAACCCGTAGCTGGTATAGTCCTGAAGGCCTTGTCCGACCGCGCGCATCGTTCCGGAGAAAATGCCGATTGCCGACATCACACCGACAATGGGTAACTGCCAGGCAGGGAGATGAAGAAACGAGCCAAGAGGAATCGCGAGAAATACCGCAGCGGCGATATACACCGCGCCGCACACGACTGAGGCACGAACAATGAGGTCGATCAAGCCACGGACGTGCGAATCGTCATGAAGCGCACGAAACTCGGCGGCATACTTTGCGATGACCGTTGTAAACGGCGCAAGCGGCATCCCCGCCAAGCTGTAAACGGAAATCAAGGCATAGAGAGCGCCGTAATCGCTAACGCCGAGCCGGCGACTCGCAATCGCATGAAAGAGAAAACCACCGATACTCAACAGCATGCTCGCAGCGAATACGGTAGCACTCGCGTTGATGAACGAACGCGATATCAGTCTGCCGGCGGTTTCATTCGCTGCCATAGCACTGAAGAGTACGACGTCCCGTTCTATGCTTCCGGCATGTGGCTGTTTAACCGCGTCGAACGCTTGCACACATGAATGTGACGCCGCTGAATATCGCAGGCGCGATGATAATCACGCCTCGCGTTTTTGACGACGAGCGAGGGTATTTCAAGGAAACGTACAGCGCCTCTCGATATGCGGCTAACGGTATTTCCGTTCCATTCGTTCAGGACAACGTGTCGAAATCAAAACGGGGCACGCTGCGCGGACTGCATGGAGATCAACGGATGGCGAAGCTCGTGCAAGTGCTGGAAGGGTCGGCCTTCGATGTGCTCGTCGACATCCGCAAGACGAGCGTAACGTTCGGGAAATGGACCGGCGTCGAACTTACCGCCGGCTCGCACCGGCAGGTTTACGTACCGGCCGGTTGCCTCCATGGCTTCCTAGCGCTCGAAGATGATACGCTGCTTTCCTATAAACAGACCGCCGAGTACGATCCGGTCTCGGAAATCGGCGTCGGGTGGAACGATCCGGATATCGGCATCGAATGGCCCCATATTGGGCTCGAGCCGCTGTTGAGTCCAAAGGATGCCGCTAACCCGACGTTGCGCGATCTCGGGTTGCTGTAACAAAAGCGGATACCGTTAGTACCACGTGCCAGAGGGACACGAGAAACGAGAGGGATCGCCATCGAGGCTCAGAGCGACGAAGCTCTAGTCCGGCGCATCCGGGACGGCGAGACCGAAGTTTTCGCCGAGCTGGTGGACCGGTACAAACGCGGCATCGCAAATTTCATCGGAGCAAGCGTTCGAAGCTCGGCCGATGTGTCGGACCTCTCGCAGGAGACGTTCTTGCGGGCGTACGCGCACTTGGGCACGTTCAACCCGCAACTCGGTAGATTCTCAACGTGGATCTACCAAATCGCGCGTAACGTGGTTCGCACGCACCTGGGTAAGTCGCTACGGCGGCCTCCGACCCAGGAGCTGCCCGAGGAACAAACGCTCGAGAACGCACTCCCGGATCCCGCTGAAGAATCGGATCCCGCCGGTGGGATCCTGCGCCGCGAGGCCGAGCGCGAACTGCGCGAAGCGCTCGCGGAACTTCCGGAACGGACGAGGACGGTCTTGGCACTTCGATACTTCGACAACATGGAATACCACACGATCGCGAGCACGCTCGGGCTCTCGCTGGGCAACGTCAAGACCTTGATTCATCGCGGCAAAATCGCACTCGCGAAGAAGATGCAAGAGCGCGAAGAGCGCGCTCGAGCAACGGTCAAAGAGCGGGGAGGTCATCGTGCGCTGCTCCTCGTGTGAGATTCTCCTTGACCGCTACGTCGAAGCGACGCTGCCCGCGCGCCAAATGGCGGCCGTTTCCGCGCACCTGAAAACATGCGAGGCGTGCGCGCAATTGGTCAATGAATTGCGCGTCGTCGATGCGCTGATGGCGACCACGACCAGCGTCGATATTCCCGCAAACTTCACGTTCGCAGTGATGGCCGAAGTGCGAACGATGCCCGTCGCCGTCGAACGCCGATTGTCGGTCTGGTCTTTACTCGTGTTCTATCTCGTAGCCGCATGGATCGCATTGAGCGGTGGTTTCGCATTGCTCGGCCCACGCGTCGCGTTTCTTGAACGACCGTTCGCCGCGCTGTGGTCGAACCTCACCGATATGATCGGTGCGGTCGCTGGAATTGCACACGGCGTTGCACCCGCGACCCCCGCTGTCGTCGGCGTCGTATGCTTTGTCCTTTTTGTCGACGCGCTGCTTGCCGGCGCACTCATCATCTTCTATCGAGCCGTACGCCCGCGACTGGCTGCAGTGCTCGCACGTTCGGAGGCCTTATGAAAAGAACGCATGTATTCCTCGCTCTGCTCTTCGGCGCGTTCTTTGTTGCCGTAACGTTTGCGACGACCGGTCTGGCGCAGGCCGCACCGCAAAGCATTTATCACGGCGGATCGTATTTCGGTTCCGTCATCGTCGAACCGAATCAAGTGGTCGACGGAGATTTGAACGTCGTGGGCGGCGACGCGACGATCGAAGGCACGGTCAACGGCGATGTGAACGTCGTCGGCGGTACGATCGACGTGCGCGATAACGGGAGAATCGAAGGACAAACGCATCAAGTTGCGGGCGCGTTGGCACAGACGATCGTGCCGTGGGCGGACAACGACAATGCAATACAGCGGTACGGACCCGATCATCGCATGTGGTGGCGCGTTGCTTGGGATGTCGTCATCCTGTTGTTCTTCCTGATCTTCCCATTGCGTACGCGCATGGCGGTCGGACGGCTCGAACAGCATCCCGCGATGGCAACCGGCGCCGGTCTCTTCGGGTGGGTTGCCGTCATTCCGCTCGCGGTGCTGCTCGCGATTACCGTCGTGCTGATCCCGCTGATCTTCGTGGAATTCGTCTTACTTGCCGGATCCGTGTTCATCGGAACGGCGGCGCTGGCGCTTCTCGTTGGCCGCCGCTTTTATGAGTTGCTCTCGCCGAATGCGACGCCGACGCCGCTTGTTGCGCTCATCCTCGGCCTCACACTTCTGACGGCCGCTCAATTGGTCCCGATCGTCGGCGTGCTCGTGACGCTGCTTACGGCGCTCGTCGGCTTAGGCGCGGTCCTCCTGACGTTCGTTCCGGAACCGGCGGTCCCGAGTGGTCCGGTTCCGCCACGGCCGACCATAGGCGGACCACCGATGCCCGTCGGCTAATACTGATCGACGCTATGACGACGGTATCTCGCGCGGCGAAGTTCGCCGAACGCACTGCCCGGCTGCGGGCCTCCACCATCCGCGAGATGCTCAAGGTCACGCAGCAACCGGACGTCATTTCCTTCGGCGGCGGGTTGCCGGCGCCAGAGCTCTTCCCGACGCGCGAGATTGCCGAATGCACCGCGGAAGTGATGGATGAGTACGGCGCGTCCGCTCTGCAGTACGGCGTAACCGAAGGGATTCCGGAGATGCGGACGTGGGTTGCGGACCGTCTCACGAATCGGTTGAACAAGCTCTTCGATCCGACGGAAATTCTGATCGTGAACGGGTCCCAACAGGGCCTCGACCTAATCGGAAAGATTTTTCTCGATCCGGGCGATCACGTCGTGCTCGAAAATCCGTCGTATCTCGGCGCGATTCAAGCGTTCGATGCGTATCAGGCGCGCTATTTGACCGTCGAAACGGATGAGAACGGCATCGTTCCAGTCTCCCTAGAGCGGCTGCTCGAACATGCCGATCCGTTTCCGAAGTTTCTATATCTCGTTCCGAACTTCCAAAATCCCACGGGCCGTACCCTTTCTGCCGACCGGCGAGAGGCGATCGTGCGCATTTGCGAAGAGTTCGATCTCCCGATCGTCGAGGATGATCCGTACGGCGAATTGCGTTTCGAAGGCGAACATCTTCCCTCGCTGATTTCGCTTGCAAAAACCGCATGCGTGATTTACTCGGGAACGGGAAGCAAAATCATGGCACCCGGTATGCGCATCGCGTGGCTTGCGATTCCGGATCATGAAGTGCGCGATAAGATCGCGCTTGCGAAGCAAGGCACCGATTTACAAACCGGATCGCTCGCGCAATACGTGTTTCATCGCTACGCGAACAAACGTCATGCGTTCGAAGCGCATGTCGAGCGCATCGTTGAGACGTACGCGCATCGCCGCGACGTCATGGTGCAAGCACTCGCGGAGATGATGCCGCCCGGCGTACATTTCAACCGGCCTGACGGCGGCATGTTTTTATGGGCGTCCGTTGACGGCGTGGACACGGAAGAACTCTTGAAGGTCTCCGCGCAGGAGAAAGTCGTCTTCGTCCCCGGCATCAGCTTCTATCCGGGCCGCGACGTTCATGACGGAATGCGCTTGAACTTCTCCAACGCTTCAGAAGAGAAAATTCAAGAAGGCATCCTACGCTTAGCCGCCGCAGTACGCGACTTCAAACGATAGCCCGGTGTCATCCCGAGCCCGCATAGTGTCATCCTGAGCCTGTCGAAGGAGTAACAACGTGCCCTGTTACGTGACCGGTATCGCGCCGACCAACGATGTCTCCGAACTCGAAAATATGCTCGGCAACGTTCCCAACGTCGATCGTGCCAAACTGACGGTCATCACGACCGAAGCGCCGACTGAAGAGCACGACGAGTCGTTTCTGAATTTCATTCATCCGGGCCAGTCGATCTCCGGCGACGACTTCGGAAGCTTGGCCGGGATGGACACGGCGATCATGACAAGCGGCGGCGGCACCGGCGTCCCCGGCATCGAGCGCAGCGGCAGCGGCTTGGATTTTCTCAACAGCGAGTACGTGGCGGCTGAGATCGGTGTATTGCCGATTCCCGACGACGAACGGGCGAACTACAACGACGCTTTAGAACAGGGCCGAGTCGTGGTTGCATACGACTGCGCCGACGGCGACACTGGCGGCGTCGAAGCCGCAATGCATCAAGCAGGCGTTCGTAAAGTCAAGACCTACCGGAGCTAGCGACGCGGCCGACTGGGAACGGTCCGTATCCCGGAGCGGTAAGGCGAACCACGGCCGAAGCGAGACGCGTGATCGGCCGGCCTGCAACGGGAAGACGCGCTCCTGCGCGCCGCCATCCTGCCCACGTATAGGTCGATGCTCCGGCAATGCCGACATCGGCCTTTTTAAAGAACGCCGCCAAAGTCGTCGGCGTGAAGTACTGAATGTGTCCCTCGGGCATCACGTACGGTGTTCCCCGCACGAGACGCACCAAATTCCAATTGCCGGTTTCAATAAACAGTAGGCCGCCGGGCCGCACGAGCGTGGAAACGGATCGAAGAAACTCCGTTGGCGAAACGGTATGCTCGATCACCTCGACGGCAGTAACGATGTCGTATTGAGTTCCGCTTCCATAGAGTTCATCAAGCGTTTGCGCAGCAATCGGCGTTCCGTACGCAGCGCTTATATTTCTCGAATGCGGTGACGCATCAAAGCCGAACGCATCCGCACCAGCACGTCGGAGCGCCCGCACGAGGCCGCCGGATCCGCAACCGACATCTAATGCAGATGCACCGCGGAGATCGCCGTAGGTTTCGGTTAGCGTGCGCAATTCATCTCGATATGTTGAGAGCACATCTTCGTCCGAGACGCGATCGGCGTAACGCACGGTTTGATCGAAGCCGAAGCCGTTGTAGTATGCCTCATCGTACAGATTATCGATCGCGATATCGTTCAATCGCGGGTTTACGTAGACGTGCGAGCAACTGCGACACTGGACGATCGAGAATTCATGATCGTAAATCACGGCACGCTTGCGCATCAACGTTCGGGTGTCATCTGCACCGCAGAGGTCGCACGAGACCGACACCAGATCGCCGTCGTTGAGCTTGGGAAGAGGAGGTGACACCTAGACCACTTCCGTATTGACCTTGTGCCGTTGCGCGACTAATTGCGCCGCGCGAAAGAGCGACTCGAACTGACCGGCGTCAGTCCACCATCCTGACAGGACGTCGTAATGCAAGTCGCCGGATGCGATATACGCATTGTTGACGTCGGTGATCTCGAGCTCACCACGAGCCGACGGCCGCAGCTCTTTGCAGAAGTCGAACACGCGACGATCGTACATATAGATACCGGTAACCGCGTAATTGCTTTTTGGTATTTTCGGCTTCTCTTCGATGTTGATGATGCGCCGGTTCTCGATTTCCGCAACACCGAATCGCTGGGGATCATCCACTTCCTTCAGCAGAAGTCTCGCTCCCGAATCCTGATCGTGAAATTTTTTCACGTATTCGGAGATGTCGTCCTCGATGATATTGTCACCAAGAATGACGATGACTCGTTCACCTTCGGCGAAGTGCTCGCACAAGCGAAGGGCATCAGCTATACCACCTTCTCCCTCTTGGTAGGTGTAGTAGATATCTTTGAGACCGAACTCACGCCCGTTTCCGAGGAGTCGTAGGAAATCGCCGGCAGAGTTTCCGCCCGTCACGATCATGATATCGTGGATTCCTGCACGGCACAGCGTCTCGATCGGATAATAGATCATGGGCTTGTCGTAAACCGGTAACAGATGTTTGTTCGTTACCTTTGTGAGCGGTCGAAGCCGAGAGCCGAGACCTCCAGCAAGAACGATTCCCTTCAAACTTCCCTCACCGATGCGCGTACTGGCGTTTATAGAACTCCGCAAAATCGCCCGATTTCAACGGTCGCCACCACGACTGATTATCGCGATACCATTGCACGGTGCGCATGAGTCCCGTTTCAAATTCCATCGCGGGCTTCCATCCAAGGTTGCGCAGCTTTTGCCCGTCGGCTGCGTAACGACGATCGTGTCCCGGGCGATCTTGAACGTGACGGACATGCGATTGAAACGAGCGTCCGCAAAGATCCACGAGACGGCGGGTGACATCGAGGTTCGTCTTATGAACGCCGCCGCTAATGTTGTACGTCTCGCCTGGCTCCCCGTTTTCGAGCACGTGCAGTATTCCACGCGCATGGTCGTCAACATACAGCCAATCGCGGATCTGCATACCGTCACCGTATACCGGAACGGCTTCGTCATCGAGAAGGTTCGTGATGAATAACGGTATGAGTTTCTCAGGATACTGATACGGACCGTAGGTGTTACTTCCGCGCGTAATCATTGCCGGCGTCCCATACGTGTTGCAATATGCGAGCACCTGAAGATCGCCACCCGCCTTACTTGCGGAGTACGGGCTTCTGGGCGCGAGCCGGTCCGATTCGGTCGAGAAACCAACTTGCACGTCTCCGTACACTTCGTCCGTCGAAACCTGCACGTAGCGAGGAACGCCGAATTGCCGAACCGCTTGTAAGAGGACGTGCGTGCCTAAAATGTCCGTTTCGAGAAACGTCTTGGGATCGAGAATCGAGCGATCGACATGCGTCTCTGCAGCAAAGTTAACGACCGCGTCGACGCCGGCGCCTATTGCGCGCCGAACAGCGTCATCATCGCAGATCGTTCCCCGAATGAAATTGTAACGGGGGTTCCGCTCGACGGTGCGCAGATTCTCCGGATTTCCTGCGTACGTCATCGCGTCGAGGTTGATGATCTCAGTATCCAGCCGTTCGTCGAGCGCGATTCGAATGAACGCTGAACCGATGAAGCCGAGACCGCCGGTTACAAGCCACTTCCTCATTGAGGTCCTACTACTACTAAGCCTCGACGCAATGCCTTTAAATCACCTTATTTCCGCCAGAGGTATTGCGCCCAAAGAATCCACGAAAATAGGCTGCACTCAACATAAACGCAGAGCGGCTGACACCCCCGAAGCGCAGTGGATGATAGAGTCCCTGCACCAACCAAGCAATCGGCAGCATAAACCAGGTTCCGTGCTTTCTCGTGAGGCGCCCGCGTGACTCAAACGCGATCACGAACTTCTGCAATGCAAACAGATCGCTGCTTCGCCCGTGACGATCGTGCGAGGCAAGCGCAGTTTGAAAGATTCCAACCCTTGAACCGAGCGCTCTCGCGCGAAGCGACAAGTCGACGTCTTCCCCATAAAGAAAAAAGCTTTCGTCGAAGCCGCCGAGGCGTTCGAATACCTCGCGACGGATGACCAGCGCGCACCCATTCACCCAATCGGTGGGCTTTATCGACGGCGTCTTGAGGTCCGTCGCTCCGCCGAGCCACCAGACCCAAACGCCCCTGGTGAAGTAGTAAGAATCGTTCGCACGGATCACGCTACAGGCGATGTCGACGCTATTTTGATCCATCCACGAGGTCAAAGCTTCGATCCAATTCGCATCGGCGACCGCGTCCGGATTGAGGAACGCGAGGAACGGGGTACCAGCGTGACGAGCGCCGCGATTAACCGCAGCACCGAAACCCTCATTCGAAGAACTGCGGATCAGCTCGATGCCGGGCGTTTCCGCAAGCAGGTCGGCGGACCCATCCGATGAGGCATTGTCGACAACAACTACTTCAGTCTTCGCCGTTTGGCGCAGCGCCGAATCGATGGCGTCGCGCACGTAGTCGCCGCCATTGTAATTGACGATGATGACGCGCGCTCGCGCCTCAGATTCCCGGTTCACGATCTCTCAATGCCTTCCGAATCGGCAAGAAATATCGGGAGCTTATTTGAACTTCCTGCTTAGAAAGGGTGACTATTATGCGGCTTGCGGCTTTCTTCTTAATTCTCTGCCAATGCTTCGCTTCAACATCGATCGCTTGCGTTGCGGCGCCGGCATCAGGAGCGCCCAATGAATACCAGATTCTGCGCAAAATTCCGCCATCGGTCTTGGACAAGACCACGTCCGGCGCAGTGCCGGATACCGAAGGCGCAATGCAACTGAATCGCGGGCACTGGACCGACATCGTCTATCAGCGCGTCGCAATCCCACTCATTTGGGTCGGCGCGGCTGAGAACGATCGCGCGAAAATCGATAGCGGATGGAAAGCAATCGATTTATCGTCGAAGCATTTGCAAAACGATGGAAGCTTCGATACTGCAGCCGGCAGAACGATGAACGAAGCTGAAATGGCGTTCTGGATTGAAGCGGTCAGTCACGCGATCGTCGTGCTGCAGCAGAGTCCGCTTGCGTCGGAATATGCTCAACGCATCGACTCCGTTCTTCCTTCGATACGCCGGAACGTCGGATGGTTAAACACGTCAGACCGGTTAGCGCACTTAGCGCAACTCGACGGACCTGCGGCGAACCGTCTCCTCGTTGATGCGTGTGCGTTCGCCTATGCATCGAAGGTCCTTCACGACCCGTCGCTCATGGCTCCCGCAAATGACTTTGCGCGCCAGGCGTTCGCAAAACAACGTCAAGACGGCACACTTTTGGAAGAGAACGGCTTCGACTCGAGTTATCAGGGCGTTTCCTTGTTGCAACTGACCTATTTCGCGCTGATGCAGCCAACCGCGCAGGTGCGTTCGGCTCTCAATGCGGCCAAAGATCGTGAGGCACAGGTCGTCCGATCCGACGGAAGCGTCGACAACTCACAAAACACGCGCACCGGCGGCAACCACATGGTCAATGGTCAGCCGTACGCCGTCGACTACCGTTCCATTATCCTTGGGCTCTATTACGCCGGGATATATACCGGTGACGGGAATGCGGTAAACGCCGCGCAACGTGTGTATACGCGTGTTTATCATCAAAGCCCGAATGCGTAAACCGTTCCGCTCTGGTCAGCTGTGAAAATGCCGCTCGGGACGACAGCCGGCGACGCGGACATCGTCGCAGGCATGGAGTAGGACCAAAGCGTCTGCCCAGTCGACGCATTTAAGGCGACGAACTGGTTGTCGAGGTTCGCGTAGACGATACCGGCATTAACGGCAACCGCATTCGACGTCGACGTCTGCGTCGGATGCGTCCAAACGACGTTTCCGTCGAGATCGAGCGCAACCAATGCACCGCCGCCCGACGTCGCTTGCGGTTTTAGTCGTCCGAAGAAACTCGGTTCGCGAAGCGTTGACTTTGCGGCCGACGTGCCGTTTCCGCCATATCCCTGTACGCGAACAAATACGTATCGTCCATCGGTTGCAGGCGTCGAGTACCCGGCGCCGGAGCTCGACATGCCTACATTCCTCGATGCGACGAGACCACCCGAATTCTGGTCGAGATAGACGAGGCTTCCGCTCTTGCTCAATGCGATCGCTTCACCGTTCACGATCGTCACGCCGCTGCCCACATCGTAGTCCTGCGTCGAACTATAGGTGTTGTGCTGCCAAACCAGGCGTCCTGAAGCCGGGTCAAGAGCGACCACTCCATTCGCAGTGAGAACGGAATTCATGCACGTGTTGCCGGTTCCGAAGACCAGATGGGTTCCGTCAAATGAGATCGGTGACCACACCGAACCGCCATCGTTCGCAACGGGATCAACATTGAAAACCCAGCCCGGGGCGCCGGTTTTCTCGTCGAATTCCCGTATACCACCCTGCGTGCATGTGGGCGTATCGCCGCCGGCGACACCGACGAAGACTTTCCCGTTGACGACCGCGGGAGTCGAGCGAATAGGACCCGGAACGTTGGCTTGCCAGACAATGGCCCCGGTCGATGCGTTCAATGCGTAGAAGTAGGACGGCGCGGCATCGAAATCCGAATCGTTCGTGTCGTACACGAAGTTGTGCGTACCTACGAACAGCATCCCGTTGTCGTAGGCCGGAACCATTCGCACCTCGACGCCCTGCCCTCCGAGTTGCTTCGTCCAGAGAACTTTACCGCTCGTGGCCTGTAGTGCAAAAACGATTCCGTTGTTAAGCGTAACCACATAGACCACACCGTTAACCACGGCCGGTCCGCCGAGTATTTGATCGCCGGTTGAATACTTCCAGTGGAGCTTCAACGTCGAAACGTTCGACGTATTGACGCCGATGTTTTGCGGCTGACATCCCGAGTTGAGATGATCGCGACCGAAAGTCACCCAATCATCAGCGGAAGCTGCGGGGACCGGCTCGGGGCAGACGGCTTGCGTCACTTCTCGGGGCGGCGCCGCGCTGGGTGTCGGGTTCGGCAAGGTGTTCCCGGCGGAAGATCCGCCTCCGCCGCATCCAGCAAGAATTACCGCGCTGAACACCACAGTCATTATGAATGCGTGCCTCATACTCATTAACAGGCAGCTTAAAGTATTCTTATTGAGAATCCCCTGAGCCCAAGCGGCTTCAAGAGAATAGGGCTACTGCCGTCCCCGGACGAACGTCGGGACTCCGTGTCATCGTTCCAGATCGATAGTGCTCTTGCGGACCGTTATCACGAAGTGATGGCCTTCCGCGCCGAGGCCCTTCAACGGTACAAAGCAAACGAGCTGAGCGTCGTCTTCGGTCCGCCGGCGAAAATTGTTTTCCCGCGCGTGGCTGCCGGCTCGGTGCCCGGCGCGCGGATGCGAATCGGTCCGCTGTCGATCTCAAACTATCCTCCGATCTGGCAGTTCGCGGAAAATCTCATCCGCAAATCGAGCGAACCGCTCAATGTGCTGGAGATTGGACCCGGGAACGGTGCTCTTGCGCAGCATCTGCAAGCGACATTCGGCAAACGGATCGTTCGGTATTTCGGATTGGAACGCGATCCCGAAATCACCGGACCGTACGAGCGAGTGGATTCCATCGCATCACTTGCGGTGAACATCGACGTGGTCATCGCAAGTGAAGTAGCGGAGCACATGACCGCCGATGAGTTGTTTCGGAACATTCTTTCGCCGCTCGCGCACCGCATCAATCCGGGCGGGGCACTCTGTATGTCGGTACCTAATCCTGTCGCTCCGGGCGGAATCCATCGCGATTTCACCCATGTGCAAGCGTACCCGTGGTACGACCTGTACGCCATCCTGCGACTTACGTTTGGTGACGTGGCCGTCCACCGCACGTTTTACGCGTGGTCTTTCCAGAGGTTAGCATTCGTGATTCCACGCATCATTATCTGTCCGATGATCGAAATGGATTGGTGCGACGGCATCGTAGCGATCGCATCACGACCGCGGATCTAGCTCGTCTCGCAGCAAGAGGCGGAGCGCACCACCGAAGCGTCGTAGCTAGCGCCGAATGCTAAACGTACGTCGAATTTGTCCATTTTGTGGATCTGCGCGCGCGTCGGAGTCGGTCATCCTCAGCGAACGCTATTTTGGGATGGGCGGCCAGTTTCGATATCTGATTTGCGCAGAGTGCGGCTCTCTTTTCATAGAGGATGAGAAACTCGACGTTTCCCCCTACTATCCGAGCGACTATTATTCGTTTGCAAACGACCGGCCGGGGCTACTCGGTACCCTGGACCGAGCCGTCTTTCGCAATCTTGCAAAAACGCACGTTTCGGACTTAGTAAAAGCCGGCGTGCCGATATCGCCGAAAAGCAAGATACTGGACATCGGCAGCGGTTCAGGCATGTTGCTGCGGGCGTTCCAACATCTCGGCTTTTCTGACGTAGCGGGCGTCGATCCGTATCTCGACAAGAGCGTCAATACGGGAAGCGTGAAGATTCTACGAACCACTCTTGACGCCTTATCAAACGATGCGTTCTACGCAGGAAGCGTCGATGTTATTATGTTTCACCATTCGCTCGAACACGTTCCCGAACCGGTGGAAACACTAATGACGGCCGCGAAGTTGCTCTCTGCAAAAGGTGCTATTCTCGTTCGTTTGCCGCTGATAAGCTTTGCATGGGAAAAGTACCGGGAAAACTGGTTTGGTCTCGAGACGCCGCGCCACTTAGCTATTCCAACGGAAAACGGCATGCTGCGCGCGGCAGACCGTTCCGGTTTCCGTGTTTCGCGAATTCGCTATGATTCGAGCCCGCGAGGGTTCGTCGCGAGCGAAGCCTACAAAAAAGGGAAGTCGTTCGTGGAAGCGTTCCCGGCTTCGCCTCCGCGGACGATTTTCAGGATGCTTACATCCGTCGGATACGCATTAAAAGCGCGGCGCCTAAATTCTGCGCGGAAGGGCGATCAGGCGGCCTTCGTGTTAAACAGGAAAAGCTAAATTGCTGGCTTGGACTATCGCGATCTCTCAGAAGCTACGAAAGGCTCCATTTGAAGATCGCCTTCTAGCATTGTGTCTTCTCGTCTTTGCAAGTATAGCGTTTGTCCGGGCCTGGGCTTTTTACTGGTTTCACGGTCTCCCGGGTCTCTATGCGAAAGACTTGGGCATTAATTTCATCGTCAGTGAGTATATACGACACACCATTCACAGCCCGCGCGACTTTTTCGATATGTTGGGTTGGAATATTTGGTGGGACCAGCCGCTATTTTCTTTTAACGGATATACCTCGTATCTCGGGATCGTGCCGGTTGCGGATCTTCTGCAGAGCACGTGGGCGAGCATCAAGTTTTGGGAGATCACTCAAAGCGTTTTTGCATTCTTCGGTACGTTCGCGCTTCTGCGGTTGTTCGGCCGCCCTCGTATATGGGCGGCGGCCGCGGCGTTCACGTACGCCTCAATTCCAGCAGTCATTCTCATGCCGCGCGGCAATCTCGACCTTGGATGGCCCACCGTTCTCGCGCCGGGGTGTCTTGCGGCGGGCATCTATTTGGTTCGACGCTTCGACGTTCGCGCGCTACCGGCCGTGGGAGTTCTCTGCAGTTTCTGCGGATTCTGCTTCGGCGTCGAATATGGCGTTTTTTCGTCGCTTCCGATCTACGCGATCGTCTCCGCGTATGCGTATAAACGCGAGCAATGGTGGCGCTGGCTCGCCTATGCGTTCGTCGGACTCGTTTTAGTCCCGGCGGCGGGTGCCTATTTTGTCCTGCCGACGCTGTCGGTTCATATGTTTACTGATTCCGCAGCCAGGACGGCTACGCTCGTAGACTCGACGTTTACCGCATACTACAGCGAAGGTTTGGTCCAGTATCTGGCCCTCATTCCTACCGAAGCGCTACTTTCCCCATCGACGATGTATAACGCTACGGGTCAGTTGCCCATTGCGCTTTTAGGCGGCATCTGTCTCTGGGTTTTTGCGCTGATCGGCTTCCTGCGGTATCGTTTCGATTATTCGCGCGGCGAGTTCGGCATCGTGGCCATCGCGGTTGTCGGCGTGTTGATAGTGATGAGCGCTGCTGCATTGATACCGGGAGCGAACATCATCTGGAAACTTGTCGCATCCGTCCCCATTGTGAACGCGATTCGCACTCCGGATCGCTTCATCACACTCCCTGTGCTTGCGGTAACGGTCCTGGCGTTTGATGGCCTTCGCATTTGTACGAAGGAACTCGCGCAACAGAAAGTCCTCGCGTCGCTCATTCTAACGGCAGTACTGGGCAGTTTTTTCTATGTGGCCGGCACTCAGCAAGTCTGGTCAAACCAGCAAGATTACGGTAGCGAAGAGCCGGCGTTGGCCTCGACGAACGCGCTCGTCGCGTCGATCGGACCGAGAACAGTTCCGTTTGCGTTCTTGAACGGCGGGTCCACAGGCGACTATCCGTCGTATGGGGTGCCGACACCAACGTTTTCCGGCTACTGGGATTTTGCTGCCCGATATTTGCTGGATGGCACGGCAATGACGGGTATTCTTAGCCGAACTTCGGTGAAGACCGTCATTACGACACCCACATGGGCTACGAGCGACTCCGACGGCTTGCCCGACTTTGGGCGCGTGTTCGCTCAGGCGGACGGTGCGAAGCAAATTGTTCGAAGCGCCGAAGGTGTTCGTGTTTTTACGCTCAAGGCGGACCCGATTGCAAAAGCTACGCACGTTGCGTGTTTGAGCGGTGGTCCAGGGCTTCTCGATCGTCTACTGGCATGGCCGCTACTCGACAACGTTGACCTCACGGGCCCTGACGGTAACTGCGCGTTCACCATCGTTACCGACAGCGCCGCGGACGACGCAGGTGTCGCGACCGCCCAATGGGCAGTGGCTGGGAGCGGCTTGTGTACAACCTGTTCGATCTTGCGAGATGCAGATTACGATTTTTATCCGGGGCGAGCGGTCCTGAATCTGTCTTGGTATCGAAATTCAATCGACGGCGACAGCCCGGTCTTTGGACGACAGGGTGCGATACGGATCCCGGACGAAACGATGATCTTACTGCCTGCGATGCGCACCGAACGAGGATCGCAGATCGCGCTGCGGCTAGCATCACACGCGTACGCAACCGTTGTGGCGCGCTGTGGATCTGGCGAAACGGCAATTCGTGTGCTGCCGTTCAATGGATTTCGATGGTTCACGATGACCCTGCAGAAGCCGCTTTCACGCTGCGGACGCATTCAACTTACATTTTTCGTAGATAGCACACAGCCGGCGAACATTTCGACGTTCTCCGGTGAGATTGCGCTCGACGGCGCCATTGTGCCCGGTAGCGCGCGTCGACCGGAAACGTCCGCGCGCAGCGGCAGCGACATATACACCTTTACGGCCGGCCACCTCGTACGAGACGATGCAACGCCATACAGCGGACAAATCGTTCTCGGTAACAATGCGGTCCGATGGAATGGCCCAAGTGAAAATGTCGCCGTTGTTGCTGACCTAAGCGCGTTCCCCGGTGCGCGCAAAAACGCTCGACTTGCGGAAGAAATATTCTTGCGCCATGGCCAGTTCATTATCGCGCCGAGCACGAGAAACAGCTATCGCAACACGCACATCCGCAAACTAACGGCCGTTAAGGCGACTGGGCGCATCGCGCTCTTTTCCGACGGCGCCGGCTTGGTTAGCGGAGACGTAGATTTTCAAGCCGGCGCGTCGGCGCTTGCGCAAACCTCCGGATTCTCCCGGTTTCCAAACAGCGCACTGTCGCGGAACGGATTGACCGGACGAAACGGCGATACGCTTACGATGCAGATACCGGCGGTTGCGGGCTCATCGTCCATCGTAGCCGGTTTCTTCGGTGTCGAAGGTGACGGTTATGCGGATGCGATGATGCGCTGCAACGGAGCCCAGAAATCGCTGCGCGTTTCCCAGAACGTGGACGCGGGGCTCGTTCTTTCGGACAACGATTCACCGTGCACGCTACGTATCGTTTGGCACGGCAAGTCTCTTACGATTCGAAGACTATTCTTCAACGTTCAACGTCGCAATTTCGACGGCGAGCGCAACGTGTGGCTCGCGAGCGGATCATACCGGGTCTACGTTTTGTCCCCACGAAATCGGGCTCTGGCGACGAATGCGATCTCGATCGACGGCCGCCGCGTACCCTCGATGAACACGATCTACGTCGCTAGGAGCGGTCCACACACGATGACCCTCACGCGAATGCCGGCGCAAAGCGCGCTCGTCGCCCTTGTGCCCGCAGCGTTCTCGTACCCCTCTGCGGGGGCGATTTCGCTAGAGCAAACCGACGCAATTCGTTACGAAGTCGCCGTTCCGAAACGAACGGATCTGAAACTCGCTCATCTCGATGATGGGAACTGGGCGCTCGATGGAGCCACAAAAACGATGTTTGGCGAACGATGCGATCTTGTGTCGACATGCTATCGCGATGTGCCGCCCGGGCGGTACCGAATTTTTCACCGTCTTCCTCAAGCGGTTCGGATCGGATTCGCGATCACAATACTTGGATCGATCGTTGCTCTTCTATGTCTGTGGGTTCCGGGGCAGCCGTTTTTCGGCGAACGGGAATGACGATCGCGAACAACAGCACCGCGCCAAGTACGGTACTGATGCCGTTCCATATGTTCGCAATCGGCTGTTGAACGCGAACGAGCTCGAAACTGCGGCCATAGTCTGCTGACGGTATTCTCCAACCGTTGAAAAACGCGTGAACGCGTGACGGCTTCCCCAAGTCTTCTCCGTTGACGTAGAGGTGCCAGTAAGGAGAATACGATCGCGCAAGAACGAGCTGCTGTCGTTTCGGCTCTTGAGCGTTGGGAATCGTTCCTTCAGCACGCCAAGGCGCGGACCAGGAAGGCGTTACGGCAATCGTCTCGCGCGCGTGAGCCGTGCGCGCCGGTGGAGACCAATTCGGCATCCGCGAGAAGATCGCGCGGGCGACGGCTTCTTCATGTCCGCCCAGCGTCAGGGCAAAAGACCGCGCCGTCGCGTCAACCGGCCAAACACACCAATAGTAGTTATTTGAAGTTCTGCTCGTTCGAAGCGGTGCGCGTCCGTCCAACGCCGGGTGACTTCCCGAAACCAGTACATAGAGCCACTGCTCATCACCGCGAACTCTTTGTATCGGAAGCGCTTCATCGGACTCGCTCACAATCGGTTCGGCAGCCGAGACCCCCATAAGCGTCGGAAATTGCCAAGCCCACAGGGTTCCAAGCACCCACGATTTTCTGACATCGTTGTTTTCGAATGAGGAAGTAAACGCTGCCGGCGATCCGTTGGGCAGTGTCGCGTCGGGAATCGCATCGAGCGAATTCGCGGTACCATCACCCTCGACGTAGAGGGACGGCACCGCCTCGTTCGGACTCGCGTCGCGCGAGGCAGTTTCGCGCAACGCCTGTTCTTGCTCAAGAAAGCCGCTGAAGTCTGCCCCAACATGCGGTTCGAAAATTTCCGGCAAGCGGGAAACGACGTTGCTCCGCAGATGCACATCTCCGATTCCCAGATCCGCAAGCTCGCGATCGTCGCCACGCGTGTATCGTTCGAGCGCGAAGTAGAGGTACGGTGGCGCAGCTGCATTCGCGCTATTCGGAATGAGTGTGGCCGGATCGGTTCCTGCAGTTTGCGGTTGCGAAGCCAAGCCGATCGGCTGCTGCATCGGTAGTTCCAAACACAAATGCGCGCGATCGGCACATTGCGTCGTGTCACCGAGAGCGCCCGGGACGGCCGGCACGATGCGATTCGCGCCAAACGTCAGGAACGGCAATGTGGATAGAACGCAGACGGCGGCAAGAATCTGCGCCACAAGACGTTTGCAGATCGAAGCGGCAACGGCTGCCAAAACGATGACACCGAAGCTATAAAGCGCCATCACGTGATAGAGCTCGCGAACGATCGTAAAGAAAATCGTGTGATGCAGCGCATAATCGAACGGCGCTGCGAGCGCTCCGAACCACCCGTTTGCCCACGTCAATCCAAAGAGCGCAACCGCGCCCGACGCCAAGGCCGCCGCGCGAAAGCGTCGATTGAAACACGCGACGACCAAACCGGCGAGCGCAGCGAGCACGAGAACGAGTCGGCCGGCAAAGTACAGTGGCTGAAACGGCTGAATCAGTGACTGGATATCGTATCCGACGTAGCCACGAAGTTGAAGCAAATCCGAAAACCGGCCGCTCATGTCAACCTCCCATTGCCGGGTTGCATGGAGGCTGACCAGTCCCGCCGTCTCGTCGCCGCCTAAATTCATGAGGAGCGTGACGACATGAAGAAGCGGTACAAGTGCGACGATCGCAAGAGAGGCGAGGGAACGTATGATGTTTCGTGATGCTGCAATGGCAAATGCAAGCGCAACTACCAGTCCGAACCCGAAAAATTGAATTTGGGTCTCCATCACCGAGAGCAACAATCCCGCAGCTACGGCAGATCGAAGCCACGAGGCTTCGTCGCGAAACGCGCGCCAAGCGCACGCTGCAAAGAGCGGTAATAGCTCGTAGGCAACCACGACGTAGATATGGCCCGCCGCGAATTTTTGAAAACAGACCGGACCGAACGCGTAGCTAAAGCCGAGCGCGACCCGCTCGAATCGGCCGAGCGCAATTCCAAACGCAGAGAGCACGGCCGAGACGCCCCACTGTCCGATCGCAAAGATGGAAACGATGAATATTCCCAGCACCCATTGCGGCGGCAATCCGACGGCGGCGAGCAACCACCACACCGCACCCACGTAGTTGACACTCGGCCCATCGAGATCGCCGCCCAGCCCGAATGGGCTCCACGTCGAAAGATTCTGCACGAATCGTAGCCAGAAGCCGTTTTGATCTGAAGGCCACAGCCAATCGTGGTGCAAACCGGGAACGCCGTCCCGGAGCGCAAACGGCAGCAGAACGGCCGCCGCGAGCGCGAGTGGAATGAGAGCCGTCACGAGATCGGCGATCCGACGGCTTCGCCGCGAAGGCCGGATCAAGCAGCGATCTCGCGTAAGGCTTGCAGTTCGATGTCGGCCGCTCGTTGCCACGTGAAAGCGCGCGATTGCGCCAATGCTTCTTTGCTGAGCCTATCGTACAGCGTTTGATCTTCCATCAGTCGAAGGACGTTAGCGGCGAAACCGCTCACGTCGGCAACGTCGGTGGACAGACGTCCCGCTTTAAAGATTTCTGCGAACGGCGGGAGGTCGTACGTGACGCACGGCAGTCCGAGGGCCATAGCCTCTGCCAACGCGATACCCCAGCCTTCTTCCTTGCTGGGAAACACAAACGTGCGCGCAGCCGAAAGCAATCTCAGCTTCTCATCGTTTGAAACGTCATCGCGAATCGTTACGACATTCCGAAGACCGTATACATCGATGGAACGTTCGAGCTGCTCGCGATATTCGGGAAGGCCGCGCCCGACGATGGTGAGGCGCTCCGCCGGACGCGCAGCGTGAACGATACGCCACGCTGCGAGCAGCTCATCAACGCCTTTCGCCGGATGAAGCCGGCCGACGAAAACTCCGCCTTCGCGGACGCCTTGGACATCGGGCAATTCCTCGTCGACGCCGTTCGTCGTTACATACGTGTAGGGACGATTGTCTACACCCATCTCTTTCGCAAGATACGGACTGCTCACGATATAGGCGCGGCACAGTTGCGCGAGACCTCGACCGACCACCTCATTCGCGTACGCTAAGAGATTGCGCACCAAACTGCCAGGCCGCTTCATCGGATTGCCGATGAAGTGCCAAAACTGAACCGCTGCGTGTCTTCTTCCAAAAAGAACAGCCGGCAGTGCATCGGGAATCGAATGCGACATCGCCATAGCAACATCGCATGCACTGCGCAGTTTTCTCACCGCTGCTACGCTTGCCGCCGCCCGTAGCAACTGGGAAACGGCGCTTGCACCGTTGCCGAAGTCCGGGATAGAAATGAACTCATCGAAATTCAGATACTGACGGAACGTCGCCTCCGCGCTGCTCGGTCCCATGACGATCAGCCGCACGCCGTTCCATCGTTTCGCGGTCTGCACCAAATGAACGAAACCGCCGGCACGGTCGAGCGCTAATGCATCAACGCTATTTGCGATGATGCCGATGCGTAAAGGCGTGCTAGGCACGGCCGTTTTCGAAATCCAAAGCCGCGCGCTCGATCTCCGCGGCGCGATCCCATGAGAACGTTCGCGCAAGTTCTCCGGCCTCGCGAGCAAGTTCTAGACGAATATTTTCATCGCTGAGCAACTCGGCGCAGTTCGAAGCCAAGCCTTCGACATCGCCAAGCCGCACAGAACGCCTTCCGCGGTAAAAGAGACCTCGAAAGACCGGCAAGTCATACGTGACACAAGGCATTCCCGCCCACATCGCCTCGGCCACCGAGATTCCCCAGCCCTCTTCGGAGCTAGGGAACACGTACACCCCGCAGGAGCGGAGCAGATCCCATTTCTTCGTGTTGTCTACCTTGCCGTGAAAGATCACGCGTTCTTTCAAGCCGAGTTCATCCACCAAGTCGTTGAGCTTCTGTTGATACGCCGCACTGCCTTGCCCGGCGACGTGAAGCCGTTGTCCATCACACGTACTTGGCAACAATGCCCATGCTCGTATTGCATCTTCGACACGTTTCATCGGATCGAGACGACCGAAATAAATCGCGTCACGACGCCCGCTAAGCTGCGTCGCCGGTTCGTCGGAACCGCTCACGCCGTTCGTGCTCACAAAGCATCGAGCGTTTCCAGTCGCCCAGCGAGACGTTTCGACGACGTAGCTGCAGTCGAAAATGTATCGCCGGATGAATGTTTTCGCGAGAACGAGCGATACTGCCTGACTAAGCCATGCGATCGTGTTCGTGAGGACTGCGCCGTGCCGCTTCCACGGCGGTTCGATCATATGATGCAGCGTAACGGCGGTGCGGGACGGGCGAGCGGCAACCGCCGTCACGACATCGGCAAGAAAGTGCGACGTACAAAGAATGGCATCCATCGAGCGCAGCTCGGAACGCAGCTTCAAACCGCCGAACATCCGAACGAGCTGGTCGAGACGCCAGTGCACCGTTCTGAATTCCGGAATCGCGACGAAACGCGCTTGCGGTAAAACAGCGAGAATTTCAGCTTCCGCGTCCTGCGGCGCAAATATCGTCACGTCGACGTCGCGCCAACGTTTGGCGACTTCGACAAAGTGGACGTGACCGCCGGCGGCCAAACCGATGTTACTCCGGTACGAATTTACCAGAATGCCGATACGTTCGTTCGCGGACATCAAGTCGCCGGCCGAAGGCGGCCGTAAAGGCGAAACGATCCTTGTTCGACGATTTCGCGATTACCCGGGACAGCGTGGATGGCCTTATCGATTGCGGAATTCACGTCTTCAACCGTGATATCGTCGCGAATGCATTTGTAGCCGATGTTACGCACGCAGGAAAATGTTCGTAAGCCTTCATCAAAACACGGCGGACAGTCCGACGGCCGCACGACGATCGACGGTCCCACCGGCGCGACGCGCGTCGGATCCGTCATGCCGAAAATCGTTACGACCGGCACGCCGAAACCCGCCGCCAGATGCGTGAGACCACTATCATTTCCGACGAACACCGAACACTCGTCGATCAAGCGCGCCGCTCGATCGAGCGGCTGTTCCACGATCTCAATCTCGGAAACCATGTACTTGAGCAAACGTGCATCCTCGAGTTCGCTCGGCCCGAAAAAAGCGCGAACCTGTCGTCCGCGCTGATATTGTTCTTTTGCGACGGCGGCAAAATACTCGAGCGGCCAGCGTTTCGTCTCGTTCCCTTTATATCGCATGCTTCCGGCATGAAAGCCGACCAGTTCCGCGCGACGCTGCCTCGCACGCCACGAAGATGGAACCTCGTACGTAGAACTACCCCGGCGGATCCCCAGAGCGTCCAGCAGCCGAAGATTTTCTGCGATGCGATGACCGCCGCGCAGTGGTACTTGCGTCATTCGTCCCAGCCGTGCAATCAGACTGAACGCGCCTCCGTATTGATGCACGAACGTACGGCGCCCGCCGGCCGCAAACGCAACGGCCGCGTACTGCCATCGCGCCGCGGGCGCAGGAACGACGACGACATCATACCGCTTCTTGCGAAGCGCGAATAACGCACGTACGCCGCCGGCGCTTTCCAAGAGCGGCAAATTTATGACGGATCGGAACAAACCGACATCGCTCGCATATTCGGCAACGGGCCGAAGCATCGTCAACGCGTCGACGGCATAACCGCTGTCGTGGAGTGCTCGAACCAGCGGACTCGCGATGAGCGCGTCACCGAGCCCCGGTAAAAGGCATACTAATGCAGCCTTCGGGTTTTCGCGGGGGGACACTTGGGGATTTAGTCCTTCTGAGCTAGGACGAGATCATCAGCGCACATCTCGCGATGCTCCGTCATAACGTCCCTCAAAGAAAAGTCGTGCGTAACGTCATAGTAGCGTAGAAGACGCAGACGATAGAAGATCGCCATCGTATCCAAGAATAGCCGCCACACATCGCCCGATTTGATTCGATTCAACCGGCGCCGGAAATCGAGCTGAACCGGCGCATCGACGATTTTGTATCCCAAATCGTGAGCAACGGCGAGAAGCTCGATGTCGAAGGCAAAGCGCTTCGCGAGGACGCGGGGAAAGACGTCGGCGAGCAAGCTTTGCTTGAAGAGCTTCAACCCCGTCTGCGTATCCCGGAGCGGTAACCCAAAGAGCAACCGGATGAACACATAGTAACCAAGACTATATATCCGGCGAAGTGCGGGATAGTGCACGTTCGACTTCGGGTGATGCTTCGAACCGATGACCGCGTCGGCGCCCGTACGCTGCATAACGGCGAAAAACTCGCGGAGTTGCGACGGGTGCAAATCCATATCGGCATCGAGAAACACAACGTACTCGCCGCGCGCGCACGCAGCTCCGGTAATGAGCGCGTTCCCTTTTCCCTTGTTCACATCGTATCGAACCACGCGGACGAACTCCGGATGCTCGCTCAGAACGCGAACGGCGTGAAGGTACGTCCGGTCCGGGCTTCCGTCGTCGATGAGGATGACCTCAAAATCGGCATGGAGCGCGTAAAACGTCTCAACGACTTCGCGCAGGTTCTTTACGATCGTTTCCGATTCGTTGTACGCCGGCATCAAAATGCTGACTTTGCCCGGCACCATCGAGGGGACGGATTGATTCGGCATGACCGTGTTATGCGATTGGAGCATCGCGGTTCTCCGGGGGAGCGATGATATGCTTTTCAAACTTGGCGACGATCGTCTTCCAAGCGAGGTCAAGTTCTTCGACGCCGAGCACGCGCGCAACGGCGATAAAGACGGCGCCGCCGATCGCGATTTGGCCAAAGAGATACCAGAAGCGTGACGCAAGCGTTGCGTCGACCTGTACGCCGAGCGCGCGAATCCATCCGAGCGCTGCATACATGGCGAACGACGCAACGGCAATTTTCAACACAGAGACCACGAGCGCGCCCCAGTCGATACCGCGAACGAGCCGCGCGACCAAGGCGAGCAGCAAGACGGTTTGAAACGCTTGGCTGACACTGTTTGCCAATAACAGCCCTCGCCCGCCGAGGGACGTAAGCCAGAGCATGGAGAGCAGCACGTTCAAGACGACGGTGATGATCGAGATCGCAACTGGAATGCCCGTCTCTTTACATGCGAAGCAGCAACGCGTCAGCACGACGTTGGCGGCAAGAGCAATCAGTCCGATTGCGGCATACGGCAGTAACTCCGCCGTCAAATTCGTTGCTGCCGGACCGAACGTTCCGCGCTCAAAGAGCGTCTGAACGATTGGGTAAGCGAGCACGATCAACGCGCAAACCGACGGAATCGTGATGAAATTCACGAGGCGCAACCCGGTGACAGCCGAGCGCGCAACGCCGCGACGATTATCACGCGCAAACTGAGCGGCAAGCAGCGGAAAGATGACGGTCGCAATTGCAGCGGCGAAAATCTGTTGCGGAAATCCGACGAGCTTCGTCGCGTAATTGATGCCGGCCATGTAGCCCGGCGGCAGCGTCGATGCGAAGAAGCGGTCGAAGAACATCGCGAGCTGACCCGCAGCGCTTCCGATAATAATCGGCCCGAGTAGCGTCCAGATCTTCAGCAAGCCGGGATGATGCAGGTCGACGATCGGCCGATAGCGGCCCATACGCAAAAACGATGGAAGCTGAACGAGCAGCTGCGCAAAGAGTCCCCATAGCGTCCCGTAGACCAGCGCGAAGATGCCGTATTGATGGTTGAGCAGCATCACGCCCGCAATCGTCACCACATTGATCGCAACACCGATCATCGATGCAGCGCGGAATCGCTGGTATGCGTTGAGCATTGCCGACAGCACGCCGCTCAAACTGACGGCGACGATGCTCGGCATCAGCTCGCGCGTCATGTGCACGGCGACACCCATCTGCGGTGCCGGGAATCCGTGCGCGATCAGCGGCACGTAATAGGGAGCCAGAAGCCAACCGGCGACGGCGCAGATCGTAAGGATGATCGCCAGCAAATTGATGATCGTGTTGCAAAGCCGCCACGCGTCGTCCTCGTGCCCGTGCGTGATGTATTCGGAAAATACCGGCACAAGCGCGCTCACGAGCGCACCGTTGAACACGCCGAAGAGAATCGTCGGAATCGTTGCTGCGGCGAGAAATGTGTCCATCTCCCATTGCGTGCCGTAATAACGTGCGTTAACGACTTCCCGAAGAAAACCGAGAATGGTCGACGCCAGCGTCGCACCCATAACGAAAAGTGTCGAGCCCGCTATAGCATGATGCTTCTGGCTCGATCTCGTCGATATGATACGCAGTTGTGGCTTAATGGGCGCCGTCCTTTCGGAGCACGGCCGGCACGGTCTTCGCGAGAATCACGAGATCGGTTGCCGGAGTCCACGTGTCGACATAAAGATTATCGAGTTCCATCCAGTGCTCGAACGAAACGTCGCTACGGCCATTGATCTGCCAAAAGCACGTGATGCCTTGCGGCACGAGCAAACGCCGGCGCGAATACGAGTCGTAGTGATCGATCTCGCACGGGAGCGCGGGACGGGGTCCGACGAGCGATATGTCGCCAAAAATCACGTTGAGTAAATTCGGAAGTTCGTCGATGCTCGTGCGACGGAGCAAACGGCCCAGCGGATGCAGCCGCGGATCGTTTCGAATCTTGAAGACCGGACCGTCGACTTCATTGAGATGCATGTATTGCTCGCGCAACTCGTGCGCGTTGCGCACCATCGTGCGCAGCTTGTACATCTTAAAGCGGCGTCCGAATTGACCAACGCGCTCCTGCGCGAAGAACGGCGAACCGCCGGTGACGAGCACGATCCCGAGTGCCGCAAGGGCGATCAACGGCAACGCCAGCATGAAAAACGCCAAGCCGAGCACGATGTCCATCGCACGCTTGACGCTCCACCATGTTGCCGGTACGGAGCGTTCGGAGATTCGGATCGTTGCTTGCATGCTCACCCGTTAAACGCATCCACGACAGTGCGGCCCACCGTATCTAAACCTTCCATCTCGCCGAGAACCTGGCCCCCTTGCCGAGCAATATGAATGAAGGGGACATATTCGCGCGTATGGTCGCTGCCGGGCGCAGTGGGATCGCAACCGTGATCGGCTGTGAAAATAACCTCATCGTCGGGGCGCAAGCGCAATTCCAACTGAGGAATGAGGCTGTCCAATTGTTGCAACGCGTCCGCATACCCACGGACGTTGCGCCGGTGACCGTATTTCGAATCAAAATCATTAAGGTTCGTAAAGATGAATCCACGATCGACTCGATCCAAGAGCTCGAACGTCTTCTCCATTGCGTCACGATTGTCGACCACCCGAACGGATGACGCTATCCCACGTCCGCAATAAATGTCGCAAATTTTTCCGACGGCATGGACGCCGATGCCGGCGGCTGCCAGACGGTCCAACACGCTCGGTGGCGGTTCGATCGCATAATCACGCCGGTTCGGCGTCCGCAAAAACGCACCGGGCGTCCCGATGAACGGCCGTGCGATCACTCGGTTGACGTTATTCGGAGCGACGAGCATTTCGCGGGCCCGCTCGCACCAATCATACAGGACGTCCAGAGGAACGACCTCCTCATGAACGGCTACCTGGAAGACAGAGTCGGCAGACGTATACAGTATCGGCCGCCCGGAGGCGATATGTTCGGCGCCGAGTTCTTCGATGATCTCGGTTCCCGAAGCCGTTGTATTGCCGAGGGGCGCCTTGCCGGTGATGCGCGTGAACGCCTCAACGACGTCGGACGGAAAGCCCTCGGGGTATGTAGGAAACGGCTCCGCCGTAATGATCCCCGCCATCTCCCAGTGGCCGGTGATAGTATCCTTGCCGCGGCTGCGCTCGCGCAGTTTGCCGACTCGCGCGGCCGGAGGATGGATCGAAGGAACGCCTTCTATCGGCGTGATGTGTCCAAGACCCAAACGCTCAAAGTTTGGGAGTGAAAGGCCCCCGACACGACGCGCAACATTACCGAGCGTATTAGCGCCCGGTGCATCGGCATATTGCGGATAATCGGGTAATGCGCCGACGCCACCCGAATCTAAAACGATCGTAACGAAACGCATAGATATTCGCGACTGCCTTTCTGCCTTTTCAGAAAACAGTCATTCCTTGGAATATAGTCCAGAGAGACTAGCGGAAAGATTACGCGAGAATGAGAGTTGCTGTCCACTACGAAAACCATCCTCGGTTTCTCGTACTTCAACTGGAAAGCTAATTTGCGACAAATATCGCCGCTTATAGGCGTCCTCGCTCTCGCTTTGGGAGCGTTGTTACCGATTCGCGCGTCTGCATTGGTAAACGGCCCCGCAGGGCCCATTACGGTCATCAAACTTCGTGCCGATCACATCGCTTTCTATTACGATCGCTACCTCGTGGAAGCCGACGGAAACGTTCGCGTTACGATGAGCGACGGCGTGACTATTACCGGTGATACCTTCTCAATGGATTTGAAGCTTAACCGGTTCTTGATCGCGAGCAACGTCCACCTAAAGAGTCCTAGCGGAAATCTCGACGGCGCGGCGATCGCCGATTTCCTCGACTTCAAACGCATCTACTTTCTTCCCGTCATCGAGAAGCCCGACCGATGGACGTACGAGAACGGCGACTATACGCATCCACTGAAGGGACGCGAGATGCCGGGCGACGCGTTCTACTTTCCCGATCTGAGTCACAATAGAGTGAGCCTCGTCGCAAAGTTCGCGACGATCGGCGAGAAATCGTACGCGCGCTTTGAAGGCGTAACCTCATACCTTTTCGGCTTGGGCGCTCCGTTGCCGTCGTACTATGTGTATTTCGGCTCTAATCCCGATCTCGGCGTAAACTCGCTTGCCGGCGCGAACTTGGATCTCACCTATCAGTTCGCCGGCAACAATAACTCGATCAGTGCATTTCACCTTCGCTCGGATCAGACGAACGGTGTGTACGGGTCATTCGAGCAGCATTTCGCAGGGCCGCATGGATATGCAGTCGTTTCCGTCAATCCCGGAACGAAGCAACAGCGTTACTGGAACTTGGTTTTAGATCAGCGGGTCGGCCAGCATTTTCAGATCAACACCTTCTCGCAGCTCTATCTCGACGCGCCGCACTGGCTACAACAGCCCTATGCCGCGGCGACGTGGAGTACGATCACGGCGACGCAGGCGTTTCCGCAGTCGTTTCTTCAAGCGACGGCAAACCTCGTCAACTACAACCTGATCGGACCGGAACAACCCGCCGAACCGAATCACCCGTCGCAACTTCAACTTACGGCGACGTCGTTCAATCATCGCATCGCGAAGACGCCGTTCTACGAGAACGTCTCGTACGGTATCGGATTCAATCACGACGCGTACGGCTTGCAACAATACGGCGGATTCAACTACACGACGATCTGGAATCATACGCTCGCAGGTACCTTATATCTGCCGGGCCTGAAATTCGGCGATCGCGAGAACAACTATCGCACGTACTATTTCAATGCGACCTATTCCAAGCAGTATCAGTGGTTCTCAGTTCCGCACTACACCGTGATCGACAGCACGCTGGGAAGCATCAGCCGGCAATTCAGCCGCGAGGTCAACGCATATGTCTCGTACGGCGTTATAAACACCGGCGACTATTACCGTCACAGCGGATATTCCGCACCCAATACTCCGCCGGTTATCGACGGCATCCCGGTGTATAGCATCCTCGCGTTCCGCGGCGTTTCAACGCTGCGCACGCTTACGGTCGGGGGCAACTACTCCGCGAATCCGAACCTAATTGCAACGCTGGCATACCAGCATCACGACGACTTTCCGATCCCCTATCCGGGACTCTATCCGCTTCCGCCGTTGAACAATCTCGGGTTGCCGCAGTATCAGAATTATCTGGGGCAACCGCCGAACGACATTACGCCGGAAGTTCGCTTCCTCGCGATTCCGCACGTTGTGATCGACGTGTCGCGGTCGTACTATTTCAACTATGGCAACTTGCGCTGGGCACCGCAGACGACGGTGCAGATAGTCGGACAATGATCGGTCGCCTCCGCCGCCTCCTCGCGCTCGTCGCGACACTCTCGATCGTCGGTGCGGTACCCGCCGTATCGATCACGGGCCAGGTCCTCGCGTACCAACAGGGCTTCGTCTTTTTCACGAGCGGCGACGGCTTCCGCGTTGCGCCGGACGTTCGCATCTTCGACGATGCGACGAAGAATCCGACGCAAGCGCAGCCGAAGCCGCGCGTTTATGCGCGCGCGGTCTTCAACGACGCGGGTCAAGTCGCGGAATTGGATCTTTCGAAGACCCCGCTCCCGCTCGAGCCGCTCTCTGCGCAAGTGCAGTCGTACGTCATCGCCGCTTCACCATCGTATCCGAACCCCGACCTCGCACCCAAACAATCGATCGGCACGACGAGCAACGGCGTTCCGCAAACGTTCAGCGGCAAGATGGTGCTGCTGCAAATCACCGTTCAGGTGCCGCCGACGACGCCGCTGAGTTCGCAGATCTACATCGCGACGGATACCACGTCGTGGAATCCGCAAGCTATTCAGATGGATCGTATCGACGCGCTTCACTTCCGCATCGTGCGCCGATTTGCGTCGGGCACGATCCTTCACTACTTGTACACGCGCGGATCGATGCAGACCGAAGAACGCCAGGAAAACGGACTGGACGCACCCGCGCATTCGATCGTGGTGACGGACGCCGACGTGCGCGCGGTCAACGACGTTGTGTACCGATGGGCCGATCAAACCGGACCGACCGGAGGACAAGTGCAGCCCGACGTGGCGCCGACGCCGTACAATCCGGCTCCGTTCCCAAACTTGCCGAGCGTGATCCGCACGCCGGACCCGCGCTAGCGAATCGTAATCGGAACGGTACGCTCGGTCTTCATCCCCGCGGTATTTCGGGCGATGACCACCATGTCGTACGTGCGTTTAAGGAAGAACGGTAAATTGGGCACCGTGTATTTCAAGGCGAAGCGCCCTGCAGCGACCTTCGGAACCGAAATACCGTAGCCGCCGATGCGCGCTTCGACGCTTGCCGTGTTGAGCGACGTCTGCACCAGGCCCGAGACGACCTCGCCCGAGTGCACGACGGTTTTGTCGAGGTGAAGGTCTACGATCTGCGGCGGCGCGTTTTCTGCCACGGCCGCCGGGGCGACAGCAACGCCCGGAGCGAGCGTCGCACTGGGGCCGGCCGTCGCGGGCGGCGGCGTCGCGGCGGGTAACGGTCCCGTCGAGGACGCTGGAATCGGGGACGGCGATCCAGACGATTGCGCGGCGACCGCCGGGGCCGGCGAGGGCGTGGCCGAGGCCGATGACGCCGGGGGAGGCGCCAATGACGGCGATGGTGACGGCGATGTTTGCTGACCTTGGTTGGCGGGCTGAGAACACGCCGACAGAAGGGTACCGAGTGCTACCGCTATGACTGAAAGTCGCATTGGTCGCCTAACGTTCGCTCCTTACCGCTTCGTTCCGTGCATGCGCCGGCGCACACCATGTCGAAAGCCCCCCGGCCATGCATCCGGTGCTTAGCATCGTCGTACCCCTGTACAATGAGGAGGACAACGTCCATCCTCTCGTCGAGCGCATCGTCGGCATCGCTGAGCGTTTGCCGGAGCGGCCGTATGAAATCATCCTCGTCAACGACGGCTCGACGGACCGGACGCTCGAGCGCGTGCGCGAAGAACTGCGGCGCCATACGAACATCGTGCTCGTCAATCTATCGCGAAATTTCGGCCATCAGCTTGCGGCAACGGCCGGAGTCGAACTCGCGCAGGGCGATGCCGTCGTCCTAATGGACGGCGACTTGCAAGATCCGCCGGAACTCATCGCGCAGTTCGTCGAGAAGTGGCGCGAAGGCTACGACGTCGTGTACGCCGTGCGGCGCACGCGCAAAGGCGAGAGCGCATTCAAAGTGTTCACCGCGCGCATCTTTTATCGCACGATCAAACGCCTAACGAAGGTATCGATTCCTGTCGATACCGGCGACTTTCGTTTGATGAGCCGGCGCGTCGTCGATGCGCTCAAACGCACGCCGGAACGCCATCGCTTCTTGCGCGGACTCGTCAGCTGGGTCGGCTACGATCAAATCGGTGTGGAGTACGATCGCGACGTCCGTCACTCGGGCTCGACGAAGTACCCGTTGCCAAAAATGCTTCGTTTTGCGGTTGACGGCATCACATCGTTCTCGGACGTTCCGCTTCGATTCGCATCGTATCTCGGCTTCTGCTCCAGCGTGATCGCGTTCGTCTACGCGTTGATCGTCGTCGGGTACAAACTCTTCGGCCACAATGCGCCGGGGTATACGCCCGGATGGGCATCCACGATCGTCGCCGTGCTCTTTCTCGGTGGCGTACAGTTGATTAGTCTCGGCATTCTCGGAGAGTACATCGGCCGCATCTACGATGAAGTCAAAGGCCGGCCGCTCTACTTGATTAGCGATATCGAGCGAAGTAGCGAACCCGTCAGATCGTTGCGTACACGAACGGCCGCGACGCGGGAGCCCCGTTCGCAATCTTAAACGCGTCGTGAATGCGCGCCATGTGCGCATGCGCGCCAAAGATGTGGGCGAGCACGTCGTCGCGCTTCACCGCATCGCCGACGCGCGCGTTCACGCGAATTCCGGCAACGTTATCTCGAGCCGCCAATTCTCGGGCTACATTTCCGAGCGTGACGGCATCGATTTCCGCGACAAATCCGTCGCGCGGCGCGCGTAACTCGCTCACGATCGCGCTCGGCGCGAGGCGTTGCATTGCCGCGACGTCGCCGCCCTGCGCAGCGATCATCGCGGTGAACTTCTCGTACGCGCGGCCGTCGCGAAGCGCCGTAGCGGCCGCCGTCATCGGTTCGTGGATACCGGCGAGCTCCAGCATCTCGACCGCAACGCGCAAACAGCCTTCACGCGTGCGCTCGTCGATGCTCTCGCCGCGAAGCGCATCCCTGGCTTCGATGACTTCCAGCCCGGTTCCGATGGAGCGACCCAACGGCTCGTTCATGTCGGTTACAACGGCGCGCGCTTTACGTCCGAACTCGGTCGAGATGGCGACCAGCGCTTGTGCAAGATCCGTCGCTTGCCCGGGATCGTGCATGAATGCTGCGGAGCCGCACTTTACGTCGAACACAAACGCGTTCGCACCGCCGGCGACTTTCTTGGAGACGATCGAGGATGCGATCAGACCAATGTTCGGTACCGTCCCGGTGCGATCGCGTAACGTGTAAAGCCGCTTATCCGCCGGAACGAATCCTTCGCTCTGCGCCGCGATGGCGCACCCGATCCATTCAACCTGTTTCATGAACGCTTCGATCGAGGGTGAAACATTGAAGCCCGGAATCGTTTCCAGTTTGTCGATCGTCCCGCCGGTATGGCCGAGCGCGCGTCCCGAAAGTTTTGCGACCGGCACGCCGCACGCCGCGACGAGCGGAATCGCCACGAGCGATACGACGTCGCTCACGCCGCCGCTCGAGTGTTTGTCCAACACGAAGATACTGTCAGGGTACGTAATCGTCGCGCCGCTCTCGACCATCGCACGCGTCAATGCCGTTGATTCCGTGATGGTCAGCCCGCGCCATACGCAGGCCATCAGCATCGCCGCCATCTGCTCGTCACCGATCTGTCCTTCCATATACGACTCGATGATTGCATCCCACGTCGCAGCGGACAGTGCTTCACCCTCACGTTTCCGCTCGATCTCGCGGCGCATCGCAGATTCATTCATGTGCGATGCTGGGTTTCGCGCAGAAGCACAGCGAACCCGTCATCGTGCAGTATCACCCCGTGGTCGAGCAGTTTGTGACGTACCCCGCACTAGATCCGGCGGCGCTCGTACTCTTCACCGCCCTCTTTGCAGGTGTTGCATCCGCCACAATGCGCCGGGCTGCGCTCGGCGTTGCCGCGATGGCATTCGTCACTCCGTTCGCGTTCTATCACACGCTCGGCGTAACGACGATCACATTCCCGAAGGTAACGATTCTGGCCGTGGCTCTCGGGCTGCTGCCCTCATGGCGCTTGGCACTGCAGCGCCTTCGAGATGCGCGCGTCATGCTCTGCGCGTTCGCGGCCATCCTCGTCGCCATTGCGCTTTCCGCTCTCGGCGCGGAAGACCGCGGTGCCGTCGTCACCGAGTTCCTCAAGTGGGTCGAATACGCTCTCTTCTTCTGCGTCGCGTACACCGGATTTTCCATCGACCCGCAAAACGCGTGGATCCGCCGCGCCGTTTTTGCATCCATTGCGATCGTTTGCGTAACGGCGCTCGCGCAAGAACTCATCGGCGCGCCGTGGGACATCGTCTTTGGCCGAGGCGTTGCGCCGCGGATTGCCGGCGTGCTCGAAGGGCCGAATCAGCTCGCGGCTTATTTGGAAGTCGCCGTCGCCGTGGTGCTCGCATGGCGCGTCCGAATGCCGTCACTCGCATCGACGGTCCTCGCGGTTCTCATCGGCTTGACGCTTCTGCTGACGTTCTCCCGCGGCGGAACGATTGGCAGCGCAATCGTCCTCATCGTCGTGGCGTGGTTCGAGCGCCGGGAAGTCATTCGCGCGGCCGCGCCGTTCGTAGGGGCCGCCGTTGCCGGCGCAATTATCGATGCAGCCTGGGCGCAAGCAGCGCGCACACTTCCCGCGCTTCGCAATCCTTCGAGCACGTTCGGCGGCGCCGGCGGCGTCGGTCAGCGTCCCGAATTGTGGCGCGCCGCATGGTTCTTCTTCATCCGTCATCCGCTTTTTGGCGTCGGCGCGTCGAATTACGAGATCCGCTTAAGCGAAGCCGGCGTCTACGGCGTGCGAACGCACGCGAACAGCTTGTATCTTCAGGCGCTCGCCGAGGGCGGCATCGTGCTCTTCGCCGCAACGATCTTTTTTATCGTGGCTACGCTCGCCGAACTGCGGCCGGTCGTCAAACGCTCCGCATGGGCGCTCGCCGCATTCGCGGCGACGGTTGCGCTTGCGATTCATCAACTTGCCGATTATCTGATCTTCTATCCGAAGGTCGCTGAGCCGTGGATCGTTCTGATCGCAGTCGGTCTAGCGGCGCGAACATTTTCGAGCGTCGCGTGCGACTGATCCTCGTCGCGGTCATTTTTGCGGTGGGCGCGATCGTCAGCCGTGTTCTCCTCGCATCGGCGCCCGCGCGTTTCGTTATCGATCTCGCTCAGCCCATTCCCGTCGTCACGTGGTGGGGTGACGCCGGTTCCTTCTTCGTCCTCGTTCTTCTGGTAACGATTGCGGCGGCATCGATCCCATATGCATGGTCGCTGCGACGCGATGCGCCGGCGGTTCGCGACGTCGCGATTGCGTCGGCAGTTACGCTTATCGCCGCGCTGTTTTGGCTGCCGCTGTTCTCGAGCGACGTCTATGCATATGCCGCGTACGGCGAAATGGCGCGTCTCGGCATCAATCCCTACGTTCACAGCGCGCTGCCGGCGAACGATCCGCTGCTCCGCGCCGCGTTGTGGCAATGGACCGGTACACTGCCCATTTGTGTTTACGGCTCGCTCTTCGTTTCGATCGCGAAGTTCGTCGTGCTTGCGACGCGGCACCTGAGCGTCGCATTGCAGCTGAATGCCTTCCGAATCGTCTCCTCTGCGGCGTTTCTTTGCAGCGTCGTGTTGCTGTCGATGTGCGGCATCTCGACCGATGCGCGGCGCGCGCGGCAAGCAGCGCTCTTCTTCGCGCTCAACCCCGTCGCGATATGGGCGGCCGCAGAGGGCCACAACGACACGTGGATGCTCGCGCTCGTTCTCGCGGGTTTCGCGCTCTACCGTACAAACAGCGCGGCAGGCGCGTTCGTCGCGATGCTTGCGGGCGCAATCAAAATTCCCGGGCTGCTTGCGGGCGGAACGCTCGCGCTGACGGGATTCGTTCAACGTCGCGACTGGCGCACGCTCGCCGGCGCGGTCCTCGGGCTCGCAATCGTGCTCGCTGCGTCGCTGCCGTTGATCTATGGAACGGCGCGCGACCTTGCGCCGCACGGACACTATGCGCCGTTTGCCTCGGTGCAATCGTTGCATCCGCTTCTTGCGCTGGCGATCGCGATCGGCGTAGCGTTACTCGTGCCGTCTGCGACCTCCATCGTCGATCGCGCGGCGCTCCTCGCGCTCGCGACGTGGCTTGCCATTCCCAATCCATATCCGTGGTATGCGTTATGGTTGCTGCCACTGGCTGCATGGACGAGCGACCGCCGCGTCACACTCACGATCGCGCTCGTCTCCGCGGCGGCAATGCTACGCTACGCTCCTGACGCAATCGCCCTACCGGATGCCGCCGCAACGGCAATCCTCGGCATCGCCGCCGTTCTCGCTTACACGCCGCTCCTGCGTCGTGGTATAATCGTGCGCTCGTGATTGCCGAACACCGTATTCCCGCAGGCAAAACTGCCGCGCCCAACGCCGCTTTTCTCGACCTTCTTCGCTCGCAAAGCCGACCGCTTGCCGAGTTAATCGACGCATTGCGTTCAGGGCGTGGCGCTTATGCTGCGCACGAAACGATCGCGGCCGCCCGGCCTGCGCTGCTTGCCTCAATCTATGCGTCGCTGCAAGCGCCGATGCTCGTGGCCGTTCCGACGACTGACGTCGCCGAACGCGCATTCGCCGACATCCTCTACTACTTAGGCGAGCAAGAGCCGCAACACGTGGCGTTGTTGCGCTCGCGCGATGAAGCAATCGGCGCAATCGAATCGCCGTCCGAGCGCAGCGCGCGCATGTCGCTGCTGAACGATCTCGTGAACCAGAAGAGCCGCATTATCTTTGCTCCGATGATCGCGCTGCGTCAATATATGATGCCGCGCTCGATTTTCGAGTCGCTTCGCTTCACGCTGCGTGTCGGTGAAGATGCGGGCTGGGACGCAACGCTCGAACGTCTCTATCGTTTGGGTTACGTTCGCACCGACGTCGTGAGCGCCGTCGGCGAGTATGCCGTGCGCGGCGGTATTCTGGACGTCTTTGCCGCGACCGAAGACGCGCCGAGCCGTATCGAGTTCTTCGGCGACACGGTCGACAGTATTCGTCCGTTCGATCTGGTGACGCAGCGCAGCGAAGGCTCCCTCGACGAAGTGCAAATCGTTCCGTGGGGCGAGATTCCGCGCGAAGAGCAGTACCGCAAAGACATCCTCGAACGCTTCGAGGGACCCGAGCGCGTGCGCGATGTTCTCTCGGCATTCGTGGAAACGGACAACGAAGTGCCGGCGTCGTGGCTTCCGCTCGCGTACGACAAGCATGCCACGCTGCTCGATTATCTGCGCGACGATGCAATCGTGGTGCTCGACGAGCCGTCGATGCTTGCGACGGTCGAACATGCGCTCGAAGAGGAGCGCTCGCGCGAGCAGAGCGTGCTGCTCGCGGGCGTCGAGTCGGGTGAATTCTCCGTCAGCGATCGCGAAGTCGATGAGGCGCTCCTCGCAGAGGTTGCGCTGCCGCATCCGCGCCTTCGCGATATGGCTTCCGCGTTTGCATCGCATCCGGGACTCGTGTTCCCCGGCGCAATCGAAAGCGGCGAGTCGCTCGAGTTCGTCCCGCGAATCACGCGCACGTATGTGCTCGAATGCCGTCCGGTCGAACATTTCAACCGGCAGATCGAGCTCTTTTCGCAAAGCGTTCGCGAATGGACCGCGCAGCGCGAAACGCTCTTCATCGTCAGCAGCGGCGTCTCGCGCGTCAAAGATTTGCTACGTGCAACAGGCGTGGATCAAGAACGGATTCACGTCGATTCCGGTTCAATCGAAAGCGGCTTTGCGTTTCCGGATCTTCGTTTGCGCGTGCTCGGCGATCGAGAGATCTTCGGCCAGCCGCCCAAACGCGTCAAACTGCGCGCCGTCAAGGAAGGCGTACCGGTTACGCTCGCCGACCTCAAAGTCGGGGATTACGTCGTGCACGCCGTGCACGGCATCGGCCAGTACCTCGGACTGCGGACCGAAACGATCCTCGGCGCGACGCAAGATTATCTCGATTTGCACTACGCCGGGTCCGATCGCATGCTCGTTCCCGTAACGCAGATGCATCAGGTGACGAAGTACTCGGCGGCCGAAGGGCAGGTGCCGCGTCTTTCCAAGATGGGCGGCGCGGACTGGGTGCGCACGAAGACACGCGTCTCGGAATCGCTTGCGAAAATCGCCGATGGCCTCGTACAGCTCTATGCCGAACGCGAGCTCAGCAAAGGTCACGCGTTCGGGCCGGACACGACGTGGCAAGGTGAAATGGAAGAGGCCTTTCCGTACGAGCCGACCGTCGATCAAGGCAAGGCGATCGACGCAGTCAAAGGCGATATGGAACGCGCGCGTCCCATGGATCGCCTGGTCTGCGGCGACGTCGGTTACGGCAAGACGGAAGTCGCGATGCGCGCTTCGTTTAAAGCCGTTGCCGACAAAAAGCAAGTGGCCGTACTCGTTCCGACGACGCTGCTCGCGGACCAGCACTTTCGCAACTTCAGCTCGCGCTTCGCCGGTTTCCCGATGCGCATCGAAGAGATTTCGCGCTTCAAATCCAAAGCCGAAGCGCGCGCGATCCTCAAAGATCTCGCCGAAGGCAAGGTCGACATCATCATCGGCACGCACCGGTTGCTGCAGAAAGACGTCGCCTTCGCCGATCTCGGCTTGATCATCGTCGATGAAGAGCAGCGCTTCGGCGTCATGCACAAAGAACGGCTCAAAGAATATAAGACATCGGTCGATGTGCTGACGCTCTCGGCGACGCCGATTCCGCGCACCCTGCACATGTCGCTCATGGGCGTCCGCGATCTCTCGCTGATTCAAACGGCGCCGAAGAACCGCATGTCGGTCAAGACGGTCGTCGTGCCGGCGAGCGACGCAATCGTGCAGCGCGCGATCACCGCGGAACTGGATCGCGGCGGCCAGGTCTACTACTTGCACAACCGTGTAGAGTCGATCTACGCCGTGAAGAACGCGCTTGAAAAACTCGTACCGCGCGCGCGGATCGCCGTCGGCCACGGTCAGATGCACGAAAATGAGCTCGAGCCCGTGATGCAGTCGTTCATCGACGGCGAGATAGATATCCTCGTCGCCACGACGATCATTGAAAACGGCATCGACATTCCGAACGTCAACACGATGATCGTCAACGATTCCGATAAATTCGGCCTCGCGCAACTCTATCAGTTGCGTGGCCGCGTCGGCCGTTCAAATCATCAAGCCTATTGCTACCTGCTCTATCAGGGACACAAAGCGCTGACCGAAGATGCGAAAGCCCGACTCGAAGCGATTCGCGAATTCACGCATCTCGGCTCCGGTTTGCAGATCGCGATGCGCGACCTCGAGATTCGGGGTGCCGGCAATCTCGTTGGTGCTGCGCAGTCGGGATTCATCGGATCGGTCGGCTTCGATACGTATTGCCAATTGCTGGCCGACGCGATCGCGGAACGCCGAGGCGTGACGGCATCGCTCGAAGATCAGCGTGAAGCAGTGATCGACGTAAAGATCAGCGCCTTCATTCCGAACGACTACATTCCGCAAGTCTCGCAAAAGATCGCCGTGTACCAGCAACTCGCGAAGGCGCGTTCCGAAAGCGAAGTCGAGGAGATCGGCGCGGGCGTGCGCGATCGTTTCGGCGCGTTCCCGACGCCGCTCGACCGGCTCATCGAACTCACGAAACTTCGCGCGGTCGCACTGCAAAAGCACGTGACGCGGGTGGTCGTTGATGAGAAACGCCTGACGCTCGGCGTCGGTTCAGGCTTCTCGCTCGACCCGTCAATGATTCCAAAGTTCCAGTCGCTCACGAAGAACCGCTTCCGCTTCGGCGAGGGCAAAATCGTCGTGGACTTGCCCCCGCTTGCAAAGGGTGCCAGCCCCGAGGCAGTCTGGATGCCGCTGCTGCGCAAACTCCTCGAGGCCATGTAGGGGAGCCCGAAGGGACGGACGAACCTGGCCCGACGGCGCGGAGCCCCTTCGGCTCCGCTTTACTACGCTCTTGTCACCTGGAGAGACCATGCCGAAAGCCCACCGCATCGTTGCGGGCCTTGCCACCGCGTTTCTCGCCGCGTCGCTCGCGGCGTGCAGCGGTGCCGGCGGTTCCATCGCAACCGTGAACGGCACGCCGATCAGCAAGTCCGACTTCGACAACAAGCTCGAGTCGAGCCCGGCTGCGCTCGGAACGCTGCAGCAAATGGTTCGCGACCAACTGATCGACCAGTACGCGAAGAATAACAACATTACCGTAAGCAGCGACGACATCGCCAAGCGCGAGGACGAGCTGAAGGCGAATTTCCCGCCGGGTCAGTGGGATGAGATGCTGAAAGCGCGCGGCCTCAGCGAGGACGACGTGCACAACGCGTTGCGCGAGCAGATCATCATCGACAAGGCCGTCGGCAAAGACGTTCATGTGACGGACGCGCAGATCAAAGCGTACTTCGATAAGAATCACGCCGCGTTCGACAAGCCGGAACAAGTGAAGGCGCGCCACATTCTGGTGCCCGATCTGAAGACGGCGCAGAAAGTCGAAGCCGATCTGAAGTCCGGCAAAGACTTTGCTGCTGAAGCGAAGCAGTACTCGATGGATCCGGGCAGCAAGGACAAGGGCGGCGATCTCGGCGAGTTCCGTCGCGGCCAAATGGTTCCGGCATTCGATAAGGCGGCGTTCTCGCTGCCGGTCGGTCAGATCAGCCAGCCGGTGAAGTCGCCGTTCGGCTATCACATCATTCAGGTCGAAAGCCGCGATCCGGGTCAGAAGGCGACGGTCGCGAACACGCACGATCGCATCGCCGAGCTCCTTCGCCAGCAACAAGAGGCGCCGTTGATTCAGCCGTTCCTCCAAGATCTGCAATCGAAGGCGAACATCCAGGTGAACGATCCGCGCTTCGCGGCTGCGTTCCCGTCGCCCGCACCGACTGCGGCGGGCTCCGCCGCACCGGCCGCAACGACAGCCGCTCCGGCAGCCTCGGCATCGGCCGGCCACTAGACTCTGTCATCCTGAGCTTGTCGAAGGAAGGGGCCCAAATGGGCCCCTTCGCTATTTCTAGAACCAGGCGCGAATAATGCTCGTACGCATCGTGGGGCTCGGGCCCGGCGACCCCGGATATCTGACGGTCGGCAGCATCGACGCCATGCGCTCCGCGCGCTGGGGGATGACGCTGCTCGCGCCGCCCGATTTGCAAAAGGCGCTCACCGACGCCGGCGTCGAGTTGATGCGCGACCTGATTCCCGACGCGGCGCCGCTCGTACGCGGCAACGCCGAAGCGATCGATCATTTCATCGCTCGTATCAAAGTGCTCGGCAATGACATTCTCGCGGTCGGCGTGCTCGGCAATCCGCTCTCCGATGTTCCGGGACTTCCGCCGCTGCTGCGCGCGCTCGAAGCGGACCGCTTTCGAACCGAGATCACGCCCGGCATGCCGCGCGCGACGCTCTCCGCGTCGATGCCGATGCCGCTCGTGCCGCTCCCGCCGCAATCGCAGCACTACTCATTCGACGATCTCATCGAAATCATGGCGCGCTTACGCGACGGCTGTCCTTGGGATAAAGAGCAAACGCATCGCACGCTCGTGCCGTATTTGATCGAAGAAACGTACGAAGTCGTCGAAGCGATCGAAGCCGACGACATGGACGCACTATGCGAAGAACTCGGCGATCTTCTGCTTCAGATCGTCTTCCATTCGCAGCTCGGATCGGAAGTCGGAAAGTTCACCGTCGCCGACGTGATCGATGCGCTCTCGAACAAAATGGTGCGCCGCCACCCGCACGTCTTCGGCGATGCGGTGATCGAAGACGTCGAATCGCAGTGGCAGAGCTGGGAAGCGCTCAAGGCAAAAGAAAAAACAGGCCTCAAACGCAAGAGCCGCCTGGAGGGCATTCCCAAACATCTCGGCGCGCTGCAACGCGGGCAACGGATGCAAGAGAAGGCGTCCCGCGTCGGTTTCGATTGGCCCGGCGTCCACGGCGTGCTCGACAAGCTCCATGAAGAAATGACGGAACTCGCGGAAGCACGCCGCGATAAACAAGACGATCCGCACGTACGCGAAGAATTAGGCGACGTGCTCTTCACGATCGTGAATCTTGCGCGCGCGCTCGGCATCGACGCCGAGACGGCGATGCGCGAAGCCAACGAAAAATTTTACCGCCGTTTCAGCTTTATGGAAGAACGCGCAGCCGCGGCAGGCAAAGCGCTCTCCGATCTCTCGCTTGACGAACTCGAGGAACTGTGGCAGTTAGCGAAGACCCAAGCAGCATAACGAGTCTGATCCGCCTGCGGATGAGCGCGCACGACGCGCACTACGGCGGCGATCTCGTCGACGGCGCGCGCATGCTCGCGCTTTTCGGCGACGTAGCGACGGAGTTGCTCATCCGCCTCGACGGGGATGAGGGACTGTTTGTCGCGTACGACAAGATCGAATTTTTTGCCCCGGTGTATGCCGGCGATTATATCGAAGCAGAAGGCCGCATCGCCCGTATCGGCAACACGTCGCGCGCAATGACGTTCGAGGCGCGCAAAGTGATCGCCGCGCGCACCGACCTCAGCGACAGCGCCGCAGACTTTCTCACCGAGCCGGTCGTCGTGTGCCGCGCAAGCGGAACGTGCGTGACGCCCAAAGAGAATAAACGGCGCTAATCCGCGCTACTCACATGTAGACGTGAGTGCTTTGGCCGTGTAATACGCAACCTTCGGGTGATACGCCGGATCGACAAGGCCGTACGGCCAGTTGTATGGCGCAGTATTTCCCGCTGTACCGTCACGAAGTTCGCACCAGATCAACGTCGGCAAACCCAGTGCCCGGTGGAGGTACCACATGCCGCGAAGGAACGCCGACTGATCTTGTGTCGACGGTATGCACGTCTCCGTCGTGTGGATCGGGACGTCAGCCGGCAAAAGTTTCCGTAGCGCGACGTAGTCCGCGGACGCAGCAGATGGGTCTTTGTAACTGTGAACGGCGCAACCGGTGAGGATATCGTAGACGCCCTGCTGCAGTAGCGCGAAGCTCCATCGAACGTCGATTCCGCTCGTTCCGCCGCTCCAGACTTCGTTTGCTCCGTTCTCCCGCAACGCCGTTCCGGCGGTCATCGCCACCTTCGCGTACTCGAGGACGTTCGGTGTTGCGCCCCAATAGTTTGCCAGATTCGGTTCGTTCCAAAGCTCCCAAATCGGATCGTATCCGGCATAGCGGCGATGAATGGTTGCGCACTGCTTTGCATACGTCGCGACGTCGACGGGCTGTTTACTATACGGGGAGATCAAAACGACACGCAAACCGTATTGCGTCGCTTTCGGAATTACGATATCCGCGCGGCCGGAATTTCCGTCGACCCCCATGCGAACGTATTGGCCTCCGCAGGCCACGATGAGTTGTAGCGCTTTGTCGACGTCATCAGCGTCATAGATCACCGCACCGAAGCGCGTTGAAGGCAAAGCCTTCCCGCATGTCGGCGGCAGTGGTGCGGTATCGTGCTGGTCCCACGCGCAATCCGAAACCGAGAGCGCTAACGCGCCTCCGAGAAGCTGCAACGCATGCTTTCTCCGCACATTACTATGACGCGCAAATCCTCACGTGCGATGCGAAACTGAAGTTCGTTCTCGTTATATTTTTCCCAGGATATCTTTCGCTAATCCAGGGGCGAACGACGCAAGCGTTTCCGGATGATGCTCGATAAACGCGATCACAGCGTTTTTCAAACCGACGGGATTGTCTTGCGCTGATTTAAGCAAATCGCCGAGTTCTTTCGCAAGGTCGGTTTGCCCCTGATCGTTGAGGTTCGTCATCGCCGTCTGTGCATGCTGTGATACTTCACCCGGCGGCATCTCACCGATCGACGCCTTCGCGGCATCGCTCACGGCTTGCGGATTGCTATCCTGAAGTTTTTGCTCAACAAGACCCTTGATTTCATCAAACATGACTCCCGAAATGTACCCACTATCGAGCCATGAAATCGGTTTCGCGGAAGCTCAGCTTGCGTATTTATGCACGCGCTACTGCCGTCAACGCGTCGTGAACGATCCGAGCGTATCGGCTCCGCACTCGGGGTTCGTTACGGTTACGGTGTAGGTCGTTGTTGATGCGACGCCGGTGAAGCTCGAGACGAACACTTCGTCGCCGCGCGGTGTCGCGGGCAAGCCGGGCGGCGTGGGCCCAGGCGATGGGGAAGCATATGGGGTACCGGTCAACGTAGCGCCGCCTGAGGCGCTAAGCACCGGCGCATCAAACGCGGTAGACGGATCGCGCGGATAGAAAAACCACAACTGAAGAAACCCGGAATTGATCCCCGTCGCTCCGGCGCTCGGATAACCGAGCATCGGGGGCGCCACAGACGTGCAGGCCGCTGCGGGCGAGGTCGGCGCCACGTTGCTCGTCGAGGAGCACGCAACAACGGCCATCGACGCCGCGACACTTAAAAACCAAACTCTCATCGTTCGCCTCCGTAACATTCGATATCGCGCAGAACAGCTAGGCCAGCCGTTCGTGCGTCTTTTTCTTCCAGAAGAATTCGTAATACGTGAACTGCGCGCAGAGCACGAACGCGTATGAGATTGGATAGCCCATCCAAACGCCGTTCAAGCCGAAGTAGTGCATCAGAATATAGGCTGCGGGAACTTCGATGGCCCAGATACTGAAGATGCCGTTGATCGTCGGCCAGATCACGTCGCCGCTGCTGCGCACGACGCCGCTCAGCACCGCGCTATTGCCGAAGATCAAATACGACCATAGGGTGATCATCAATAAGCTGTGCGCGATGTTGAGCGTTCCCCGATCGGTGATGAACCATCCGAGAATCACGTACGCAAACGCGTAGCACAGCGTGATCAATATGCCGCCGATGACGTAATTCAAAGCAACCGCCGAACGAACGACTGAGCCGAGTAAATCCTCGCGGCGTGCACCGATGCATTGGGCGCCGAAGATCGACGCCGTGATGCTCATCGAGATTGCCGGGAACTGAACGTAGCCGATGACTTGGTTCACCGCGCCGTATGCCGCGGTCGCACTCGCGCCGTAGCGGTTCACGAAGCTGATGACGGCAATTTCCGCGAGCGACACCATAATCGTTTGCAGTCCGGTCGGAATGCCGATCTTCAGTACGAGCAATAGAATGCGCGTATCGAAGATCATGTCGCGCGCCATCTCGCTATCGAACGCGAGCGGATTGCCCGAGCGGCGCAAGTGCCACAGCAAAGCCGGAAAAGCAACGAGCGTCGAGAGCAAGCCTGAAATCGCGACGCTCGCAACGCCCAACGTGGGCAAGCCGAACCAGCCGCGAATGAGCATCGGCGTAAAGAACAGCGAAAGAGCGGTGCCGAGGACCAAGAACCAGAGCGGCGTCTTCGTATCGCCCGTTCCGCGCAGAAAGACCGTGTAGATGATGTACGGAAAATACAGCGGGAACGTCAGGAAGACGACGCGCGTATACATATCGGACATCGGAAGAATGCTCGCAGGCGTACCGAGGCCTTTGAGCATCGCCGGCGAGAAGACGACGCCGAGGATCATCGTAATAATGGAAAAGAGGACGGTCGCGCCGAGCACGGTTCCGGCGACCTTCTTCACGCGATGGGCGTCGCCGGCGCCGTACGCCTGTCCGATCAGTACCGTGGCTCCGCTACCGATGCCGATAAGAAACGAGAACAGCAAGAAGATGACGGGAAAGACGGCTGAAACGGCGGCGAGGGCGTTGACGCCCAGCATGCGGCCGAGATAGACGTAGGAGAACGTCTGTGAGGTGGATTGTAAGACGTTGCTGATCATGAGCGGAATCAAGAAGACCAGCATGGTCTGCCACATCGGTCTCGACGAATCGAAAATATTTACGCCGGGTCTACGCGGCGCACGCTCTTGGGCTGCCATAGCCGGTCCTTTCTGGGCAATGATGAGAGTTCATGCGCCTCGATAAGTTCATGAAGGTCTCGCGTCTGTCGAAACGCCGATCCGAAGCACATGAAGCGCTCGAGCACGGCCGCATTACGAAGGACGGGAAACCGCTCAAGCCCGCATATCAAGTAAAGCCGGGCGATGTCCTCGCGATACACTACGCGACTCGAATTGTTTCAGTGCGCATTCGCGAAGTACCGCTGCGCATGACGCCCGGCGTAAAGCCGGCGGATCTCTACGAAGTCTTGGACACGCGCAGAGACGATCCGTCGGAGTGGGCGTAGTGGCCGCGAGCGCTGCACCAATCTCCGGTGACACGAAAGATGCGCTTGCGCGCGAAGCGCCGACTTCCGTGCACTGCCGCAGCGCGCTCGCTGCGGGGCTTGCGCTCTACGGAGCGGACGCAGGCCGAACGTATTTCGTAACGCATCGCAATTCGATCGCGCGCCTCTTTTGGTCGTTGCTCGACGACCGCAAAGCGCATCCGATTCAACAACGCGCACCGACGCGTCTCACCCGCTTGCCCACCTTTGCGATTGCGCTTCCCGAGCCGCTGCGCGCGCTTCCGGCGAAGCCGTCACACAAATGCGATCGGCTAATGGAGATTCGCGCGGCGTTTCTGGCGTGCGGATCGCTCGCCGCCGGCACCCATGGCTATCATTTGGAATTCGTCGTCGCGGATGAAGAGTTGGCGGAGCGGCTCGTTTGGATGCTGCGCAGCACGGGACGCGCACCCAAACGCACCGTGCGCAAACGGCGTCACGTCTTGTACTACAAGGACTTCGAAGCCATCGTGGACATCCTCACGATGATCGGCGCATTCGGCGCCGTGTTGCATTTAGAAGACGTCCGCGCGCTGCGCGAGACGAAGAACCGCATCCACCGCCTGGTGAACACGGAAGCCGCAAACCTCGATCGAGCGGCTTCCGCCGCTGCGGCACAGCGGCGGACGATCGAATACCTGGCAAGCGCTTACGGGCTTCCTCAGCTCTCGCCGCCGCTACGGGAAATTGCGGAGCTGCGGCTGAGGCATCCCGATGAGTCGCTCGCGGAGCTCGGCGCGCGCTGCAATCCGCCCATTGCGAAGCCGACCGTCAGCAGCCGTTTGAGCGCCCTCGTCCGGCTGGCGGCGACCCTGCGTGCGGGCAGGGCTGTGCGGAGCAAGCCCGGTAAATCCTGAGCCTTACCTTGCTACCTACGGAGATCTGCATGCGCATCGGAATCAACGGCTTCGGCCGCATCGGACGCAACTTCGCCAAGGCGCTCATCGAACGCCATCCGGAGGTCGAGATCGTCGCCGTCAACGACCTGACGAGCGCCGCCGAATGCGCACATCTCTTCAAGTACGACAGCAACTACGGGACATACGAAGGCGACGTCCGCGCGGACGTCGATACGATCGTCATCGACGAGCGCCGCATCAAAGTGCTGGCCGAACGCGATCCGGCCAAACTGCCGTGGAAAGATCTCGGTGTCGACGTCGTTATCGAGTCGACCGGCCTCTTCACCGACGCGGACAAGGCGCGCGCGCACATCGCAGGCGGCGGCGCAAAGAAAGTCATCATCTCGGCGCCGGCTAAAGGCGAAGATGTCACGCTCGTGCTCGGCGTCAACGAAGACGTCTACGACCCCGAGAAGCACAACATCATCTCGAACGCATCGTGCACGACGAACTGTCTTGCGACCGCGGTGAAGCCGCTCGTCGATCATCTCGGCTGGGTCAAAGGCTTCATGACGACGATCCACTCATACACGAACGATCAAAACATTCTCGATGCGCCACACAAGGATCTCCGCCGCGCGCGCAACGCTGCAACAAACATCATTCCAACGAGTTCGGGCGCGGCAAAAGCGCTGTTTCTGACGATTCCCGAAGTCAAGGGCTCGTTCGATGGATTTGCGCTTCGCGTGCCGACTCCGACGGTTTCGATGGTGTATCTGGTCGCGCAAGTGAAGAAAGAGACGACGCGCGACGAAGTCAACGCGATTCTGAAGGAAGAGGCCGAAGGCCGGCTCAGCGAGTACGTGCAGTACACCGACGAAGAACTCGTTTCGAGCGACTTCAAACGGTCGCAATATAGCTCCATCATCGATTCGAAGCTCACGCAAGTAAACGGCGACCTCGTGCAGATCTGCGCGTGGTACGACAACGAGTGGGGCTACTCGTGCCGTCTCGCCGATCTCACGGCGATGGTGCTCGAAAAGATTCCCGCGAACGCATAGGGCGGCCGCAGACCAGTGAAGTTTCGAACGCTGAACGACCTGGACGTTCGCGGCAAACGCGTATTGGTACGCGAAGACCTCAACGTCCCCATGAAAAACGGAGAGATCGCCGACTACACGCGCGTAGATGCGGCGATCCCCACCCTTCGCGCGCTGCTCGATCGCGGTGCGCGCGTCATCGTCCTATCGCATCTCGGACGCCCGGACGGTAAAGCCGATCTGAAGTACTCTCTTCGTCCGGTTGCCGCCGCGCTCTCGGAGCGGCTGCACACGAACGTCGCATTTGCGGACGATTGCATCGGACCGGACGCGCAACAAGCCGTGCAGGCACTGACGGACGGGTCGATCGTGTTGCTCGAAAACGTTCGCTTCCATAAGGAAGAGGAACAGAACGACCCGCAGTTCGCGAAAAAACTCGCGTCGCTCGGTGACCTGTACGTCAACGACGCATTCGGAACCGCGCACCGCGCGCACGCCTCAACCGAAGGCGTAGCGCACCTTCTGGCCAATGCGGCCGGGCTCTTGATGGAAGCCGAACTTGCGGCGCTCGCGCAGCTGACGTCCAATCCTGCGCATCCGTACGTCTGCGTCATTGGCGGCGCCAAGGTCAAAGATAAAGTTGGCGTGTTCAAGTTCTTGATAAAAATCGTTGACGAATTCTGCATCGGCGGCGGCATGGCAAACACGTTTCTCGCGGCGCGCGGAACGAACGTCGGCAAATCCCTGCGCGACGACGACCTAGGGCCGGCGCGCGAAATCCTCGAGCTCGCCGGCTCCCAAGACGTGACGCTGCATCTGCCGATCGACGCCGTCGTCTCGAGCGCGTTCGAAAACGACGTCGACGCCCACCCCGTCGACATCGAAAACGTCGGCGATGATATGATTCTCGACATCGGACCGAAGACGGCGCAGGCGTACGCCGGCGTGATTCGCGCGGCGAAGACGATCGTCTTCAACGGACCGATGGGCGTGTACGAAAAGCTCGCGTATCAAGCGGGTACGCGCGTCGTCGGCAACGCGATCGCAGCGGCGACGGGCAAGGGCGCAACCAGCGTCGTCGGCGGCGGGGATGCCGCAGCCGCAGCGCACATGCTCGGCTTCGCCGACTCAATGACACACGTCTCAACCGGCGGCGGCGCAACGTTGGAATTCCTGGAAGGACGAACGCTTCCGGGCGTAGCGGCCCTGGAATCTTAGGAAGACTCCGAAGCGTGCCGCGCACTATTATCGCCGGTAATTGGAAGATGCATAAAACGTCTTCGGAGACGCGGACGTTTCTCCAGGCGTTTCTTCCGCAGGCGGCCAGTTTTCCGAAAGCCATCGACGTAGTCATCGCACCGCCCTTTACCTCGCTCGCAGCTGCGAATGAGGCACTCGGACCGAATTCGGACGTCGCACTCGGCGCGCAGAACGTGCATTGGCTGATGAGCGGCGCGTACACCGGCGAGATCAGCGTTCCGATGCTCCTCGAGCATAACGTACGGTACGTGATCGTCGGACATTCCGAACGCCGCGCGTTCTTCAACGAACTGGACCGCACGGTCAATCTCAAAGTGAAGACGCTGCTCGAACACGGCGTCACGCCCATCATCGCGGTCGGCGAAACGCAAGGCGAACGCGAAGCCGCAATGACCGATACGCGCGTGATCGCGCAAACGCGCCTTGCACTCGACAACGTGAGTGACGACGAGATCGCCCGCGCCGTTATCGCGTACGAACCAATTTGGGCGATCGGTTCCGGGCACAACTGCGATATGGACGAGGCAAACCGCGTGATGGGTGTCATCCGCGGCAGCGTACCGGCACTCGCCGATGTCCCGATTCTTTACGGCGGCAGCATGAAGGCCGACAACGTCGCAGACTACATGACACAACCCAATATAAACGGCGGGCTGGTCGGCGGAGCATCGCTCGATCCCGACGGCTTCGCCGCACTCATCCGTAATGCAGGTATCAATGATTAAACCCGTAGTTCTTGCGGTGCTCGACGGCTGGGGCTGCAGCGATTCCAAGTACGGCAACGCGATTGCTGCGGCAAGGCTGCCGCATTGGCACGCGTTCTTCGAAAAGTATCCGTGGACGATGCTCGATGCGTCGGGTGAAGCAGTGGGCTTGCCGAAGGGCATCATGGGCAACAGCGAAGTCGGCCATATGAATCTCGGCAGCGGACGTCTAGTTCCGCAAGGCGTCGTCATCATCGACGCCGATATCGCGTCCGGTCAATTCGAGACCAATGCGACGCTCGTGCAGTGCCTCCAGCACGTCAAACGCACTGGCGGAACGCTCCATCTCATGGGACTGCTTTCGGACGGTCAAGTGCACAGTTCGATCGTGCATCTTTTCGCGCTGATCGACGCAGCCGTCGATGCGAGCGTGCCGTTCGCCGTCCATGCCTTCCTCGACGGCCGTGACACGCCGCCGCGTTCCGCCCAAACGTATGTCGACCAACTCGAAGAAAAACTCGCCGCGGTGGGGCGCCAAGGCTCGATCGCGTCGGTCTCGGGACGGTTCTATGCGATGGATCGCGACAAGCGGTGGGAACGCACGCAGCAAGCCTACGATATGCTTGCGCGTGGAACGGCGAAGTATCATGCACCGGATGCGCTTGCCGCCGTGCGCATGGGATACGAGCGCGACGAGAGCGACGAGTTCGTCGTGCCGACGGTCGTCGGCGAGACACGGCCGGTCGAGGACGGCGATGCGTGCATCTTCTTCAACTTCCGTCCCGACCGTGCGCGCCAGTTGACGTTGTCGTTCAACAACAATCCGTCGGTGCCGTTCGAAAAGGTCGCATATAAGAATCTCATCTTCGCGACGATGACCAAGTACGATGAAACGTATCCGAACCCGGTGCTCTTCGGGCCGCGCCCGCAATTCGATACGTTCGGTGAGGTCGTCTCACACGCGGGATTGCGTCAGTTACGTCTTGCCGAGACGGAGAAATACGCACACGTAACGTATTTCTTCAATGGCGGCCGTGAAGACGTCTTCGAAGGCGAAGACCGCAAGTTGATTCCATCGGATCGCAGTGTGCCGACGTACGATCTTGCTCCGGCGATGCGTGCGGACGACATCACGGACGTTGCGGTCGAGGATGTGGAAAAGCACACGCACGATGTGATCATCATGAACTACGCAAATGCCGACATGGTAGGGCACACCGGTAAGTGGGATCCGACGGTCGAGAGCGTTGAAGTCCTCGACCGGTGCTTGCAACGACTTACGGACGCGGTGTTGCGCGCAGGCGGATTGCTTGCGATAACGGCCGATCACGGGAACGCGGAAGAGAAACTCGATAAAGAAGGCAATCCGCTCACCGCACACACGACCAATCCCGTCCCGTTCATTCTCGTGAGCAACGACGTGCACGGAACGCTGGCGTCGGGCGGCAAGCTCGGCGACGTTGCGCCGACGCTGCTCTCGATTATGGGCCTTCCCATACCGAAGGCGATGACCGGAAACAACCTATTCACGCCGGAAACCGTCGCATCGCACAGATGATCGATCGCCGCGCACCCAACGACAAACTTCTCGCGCACGATGCGTCGCGCATCCAAGAAGCGGCGGGCGGACCCGTTGACGTCGCGGTTATTTTAGGAAGCGGTCTCTCTTCCGCACTGCGCGACCGCTTCAAACACACGTCGATCCCGTACGATACGCTGCTCGGCATGCCGGTCGCGACGCTGCGCGGGCACGCCGGAGAGGCACTCGTCGGCACGTGGCAAGGAAAGCGCGTTGTCGCATTTGCGGGGCGCGTGCATTTGTACCAAGGATTCTCACCGACGCAAGTGACGGTCAATGTTCGGCTGGCTGCGCAAGCGGGCGCAAAGCTCGCGATCATCACCAATGCGGCGGGCGGCATCAATCCGTCGTTTGGGCGGGGCGACATCATGCTGATCTCGGATCACTTGAATCTCACCGGACGAAATCCGCTCATCGGATGGCCGCACGACAACCCGTTTCTCGATATGGCGGACGCCTATTCCGAACGCCTCCGCGCTATCGCAAAGAATGTCGCGAAGCCACAAGCGCAATTACGCGAGGGCGTTTACGCCGGGCTGCAAGGACCGAGTTTTGAAACCGCCGCGGAAGTCGAATATCTCCGCCGCATCGGTGCAGACGCCGTCGGCATGTCGACGGTTCTCGAAACGATCTTCGCGCGTTTCCTCGGCATGGGAGTCCTCGGACTCAGTTTGATCACGAACGTCGCCGGCGCAAAAGAAACATCGCATGCCGAAGTCACCGCCACCGGGCACGAACGCAGCACCGCCATCGCCGGTCTCATCGGCGACTTCCTAGCAAAGCTCTAGCCCTGTCATCCTGAGCGAAGTGCAGCGTAGTCGAAGGACCGCAACGATTAGTGTTCGTCGCCGAGCGTTTGGATGACCATGACGCGGAACGTTGCGGGCCCGTAGGGGACTTGGCCGCGCCATCCGGTTTGCGCGTTTACCAGCGGCGCGGAAATCGCTTGACTTCCGGCGCCGTAGTAATTGTACTTTAACGAATCCGTACCGAAGAGATTGTCCACCGAGAGCTGGATGCTCGTGCTTCGCGCGACCGGCTGACGATAGCTCGCCGTGCCGACGAAAAACGCCGGAATGTTGTACGTATTGTTCGAGCCGTAATACGTAAGGCCGAACTCGGCATATTGACCGAACGCACCGTGGCGATGAACGGCCGCGTAACCCATCGAGTACGCTTCGCTCTTGTTCGATATGCCGTTGTAGCCGAGGCCGTTGCTGTAGAAATTCACGCCCGGCACGACACCCAGATTCGTTCCATACGGATTGGTCGCGGTTGCATAGGCGCTCGTGGGAATATCGTACGGATATGCGCGTTCCAGTGAGCCGGAGAACGTGTATCCCCACCCGCGGAATGGATCGCGCCGCAGTGTGAACTCAAGGCCGAGATACCGGCTCTGCGCGAGGTTCGCATTCGTCGTGATGAACACCGGATTACCGTTGAACGTCGTTCCCGAATCATAGGTATACGCGACGAACTGATTCCAGATGTTCGTTTGATACAGATCCGCCGACAAAACATCACCGGATTTGAATCGCACGTCGGCACCGAGATCGTAGCCAAACGACGTCTCCGGCAAAAGCTGCCCCGAGTTCTGTGAGACCGTGATCGTACCGGCGACCGGCGTAACTTGTGCAGGCGTCGTGTTCAAGCTGTCGATGAGCGCCGGGTATGGCGGCGCAATCGCCGAGCCCATCGAGAAGCGCAGATTCGCATCCGGATTGAGGCGATAGGTGAATCCCAAACGCGGATCGTTGTGCGTCGACGTGCTGGTTGCGAAATTGAAGGTTCCCGCGGAACTCGACGGTGTGTAGTAGTTCTGATAGAGATTTTGATAGTCAGCGAGCGTGAGCTGCCCGCGATCGGTGACGGGGAGAACCGCGCGCAGCAGGTACGTCGTGAAGTCCTGGCGAGTTCCCGGAGCAATCGACGTCACTGTACCGGCCGTCGTGCCGCCGGTCAGGCGGTAAGAATTCGTGAGCGACGTGTTGCGGTCGTACGCGAACGTAAGCAGCGCATCGCCGGCCGGATGATCGTATTGAAACGAGACGCCGTGCAAGTAGTCGTGATCCGACATATTGTTCGTGTAGGCACTCGCCGCTGGAATGAGCACGTTCGTTTGCTGTCCGTTGAAGACGGTCGGTGTGCTGGCTCCGTTCAAGAAGGCCGTGCCGTAAAGCGCAAGGCTCGTTCCGTAGGGCGAATTTGGATTCCCCCAGTCGGAAACGGTCTGACGTTCGAGAACCGCGCTATAGTAGCGCGCGAGGAACGTATCGTGGCCAAGAGTCGTGCGCAGCTCGCTTTCGAACATCGGCTCGTTATCGTACACGCGCTGATCCGGAATCGTCGTCGTGTTGTTAAGCAAGAATTGTGCGCCGGGAGCAAACGGCGCGCCGCCGCCAAACGCCGAAACCGGCGCGAACGTCGAGTTGAATTGCACCAGGCTCCCGGCCGGGTTGTCATAGTTTCCTTGAATACCGACGTACGCCGCCGTCAGCGTCGTCGAATCCGAGAAATGATACTGCAGTTTCGCTAGCTCGCCGCGCGTCAAATAGTTCGACGTAACGTTTTGGCAGCAAGCAACGAGCGTGGTGTACGCGTTACCCGGACCACCGACCACGCCCGGAGCGGGATACGGGCCTTTCGCGCCGTTGATCGGGGTCGGGCTCGTGGGGCTTTGCGTGAGCGGCGAGCCATTGATGATTGTCGTGTTTCCGACGTTTTTACTATATGGAAGCGTGACATATGTCGGGACGTTGTTCAGCGGTCCTTGCGTTCCGTAACTCGTGACGTTGAAGACGTACCCGAGACGCCCGATCGTATCGGAGAGGCGCAGATCACCGAACGAACCCGAGAAGTTGTCGAAGCCGAAGAGCGCGAGTCCCGTCGGACGGTCCGTCGGATCGGCCGTTCGGAAGTTCATCGTTCCGCCGATGCCGTAGTTGATCTCGGGCGCGTATGCCGTCGGGCCTTTGACGATTTCGATGTCGTTAAAGAGCAGCGAATCGACGAGCATCGTCGGATAGTCGCCGCGTGCTCCGTTAATGAGCGGATGTCCGTCGATCAGTGTGGCCTTTTCGTAATCGAGCGCACCGCGAACGTTCGGCGATGTGATCGAGCCGGGAACGGCGGCATTACCGGTACCCGGACGCGCTGAAACGATACCCGGAACCTGGTCGAGCGTATGCCCGATTTGCAATTGACCTTGATCGATGAAACGCTGCTGGTCAACGGTGACGATCGACGAGGCGCTGGTGTTCAGCGGTGTATTTGCAGCGGTCGAAACGGTAGCGATTTGCTGTAGCGTCGAGAGCGTGGTCGCGGCAAGCGAAAACCGCAACGGCGCTTGCGTCGGCACGGTAACGTTCGCTAGTTCGCTGGTTACATATCCGGCTTTCTGCACCGTGACTTCGTAGACACCGCTCGACAAGGCCCGCACAGTAAAGCGACCGTTCGCGTCGGTCGTCACCGGCTTTGTCAGCTCGGGGCGAACAGAAACGGTTGCATCTGCGATCGGTGCACCGGATGCATCGACGACGACGCCGCTCAGTGCCGACGACGCGTCTTGCGCGAGCGCCGGAGAGAATGTCAAAAGCAGGAAGGTTACGGCGCACAAAAGCCGCAGATATTTCACGGTGTACCGACGCTCCGATCGAAAAAGTAGCTTACTCGCTGCTATCACTTTAATCTTGGTTTTCGCTGGGAATTGCCGGATTGCGCGCGCAGACGGCACGGTGCGGTTTTCGGTGGTCGATACATCGGGGCGCGCCGTCGCATCGGCACGCGTTCGCATCGATGCAGGCAAGACCGTCGTGACGGATGCGCGTGGTCATGCGAACGCTGCGTTGACCGACGGAACGCACCGCTACGGCGTCAGTGCATTCGGTTACACCAGCGCGAGTGGCTCGCTCGACGTCCATGCGGGCCAAAATGCCGTCACCGTGCGAATGAAGCCGTCCGCCGCTGGACTGCAAGTGATCGGTTCGGTAACTGGGCACGGGCGCGCAGCGTTCAACGCAACGCCCGTCTCGGAGCGCGTGTATCCGCGCGAAGCCTATCGCGATCAAGGTCAACCTGCCGTCTCGAGCGTCATGAATCAAACATCGGGCGCTCTTGCGATCGTGCCCAATGCGAACGCTCCCGGAACGCCGCTTGCGCCGCAGTTTCCGTCGATACGCAACTCGCTGCCGTTCGAAACCCCGATTTCGATCGACGGCGATCCCGTTTCCTTACCATCGACCGGCAGCTTTGATCTGACGCTGCTACCGACGTTCGTCTTGCAAGAAGTCGAAATCGTAAAAGGACCCGGCGACGTATCGGGCGCGGGAACCGGAACGGGCGGCGCGATCAATTTTCGAACGGCGGATCCAACGCTCGTGCGCCGCGGCACATTCGAGACGGAAGCCGATTCGCGCGGCGGGTCGTTTACCGATCTTGCCTACGACGGCACGCAACCCGGTGGAAAATTTGCGTATGCGACAATGCTGTCGGTCGACGGCTCTCCGTGTTGCGGACCATTACCGGCCGACGCATCGCGACGGGCCGTACTCGTCAAGCTGCATCTGCAGCCCGGATCACACGTAAGTGTGGGCGGAACGTTTCTTAACGTCGCGCTTTCGCGCAACGTTTCCTCGTACGCCGGCTTCGAAACGCCCGCGGGAACGTTTGTCGCGAACGCGCCGTCGCTTACGGACGTGCAGTCGTCCGCGTTGACGTTCGCCGACGCCAATGCATCGATCGACGCCGGAAATAACGCCTTCGACATGCACGTCTTTGCGAGCAGCGTGCGCAGCAGTACGGAAGCGCCGGCGTATGTTTCTCAAGCGATCGATCAAGATGCCGGTGGTTCACTCCGCTGGCAACATACGAGCAAAGCACTGTCGTACGGGATACTGCTGCGCGACGATGCGGGGAACGCATCGAGCAACGATCTCTATACACAGCCGCTCCCCTCGGGAAGCAAAGCGACGACGACGCTCGCGCGGATCTTCGCAACACTGAAGGACGCCGCCAACCAGTTCGACATCGCGGCCGAAAGCGCGCACCGCCACTTCGACGCGCAGAATCTGCGCCTCGCCTACGCCCGCACGCTCGCGCCGAACGTCAACGTTCGTCTCGCATACGGATCGACTGGCGTGCTGCCGTCGCTCGACATGCTCTCATCATATCCGCCGTATTTGCTGCGCTTTGCGGGTCTTCCGCCCGTCGCTTTCGCGTACACGTCGAATATCGATTCGATCGAGCGCGCAGCCGGCGGCGATGCCGGCATCGAGTGGCGGCTACACGGCGACACCACGACATTCTCTGCGGACATGTACCGGACGGCGACGCAAGGCACGTACATGGCGCAGAACGCGATGCAGTGGATCAACGGTCCCGGCCTCGTCGAGAGCGGCGTCGAATTTACGCTACAGCAGTTCAAACCGGTCGGTATGGGGTTTATCGTCGCCGCTTCGTTTCCGCGAACCTATGTCTGGAGCAACATTCCCGCGGGCTTCTACGCTTTCGGCGCAAACGCCGCCGTCGTGGCCGGATTGAATCTGAGCGGTGGGCTACCGCCTGCGCTCGGCAACTACAACGACGTCGCGCCGGTGCGTTTTCCATACGCGCAAGGCTATGGCGAGATCAGCTACAAATGGCCGCGCGGTTCGCGCGCGTCGCTCGGCGCGCAGTACGTCGGTGCAAACAACGGTTATGGGCGCGACGCGTTCGTCACATTCAATAGCAATCTAGAACTCTCACTCGGTTCGCGCGGCAAACTCCAAATCTCAGCTGAGAATGTCTTCAATGCGATCGCGGGCACGGTTCCGCTACTCGGCGGCGGGACGCCGATTCAACTTGCGAACGGCTCTACCGTGCCGTCTCCGCTCGCGGGATTGACGCCGTTCACCTTACGCGTGATGGTTCGTGAATCGTTCGGCGAAGGCTCGCTCTACGAGCACTAGATCCATGAAGGCAGCCACATGCGCGACATGCGCTGTTCGCTTGTGATCGTGACGCCGGCGAGAATCGGATAGAAGTAGACGAAGGCAAGTGCCACGATCGCGAGATATCCGATCGCGATCGTCATTGCCGCTCCGCGGTGCGAGTCTTTCCAGCGATTCCAGATCCACATCACAACGATCGCATTACAGATCGCGACGAGCGGAATATCCACGTAGAAATGATAGATCCACGCGATGCGCGGCGAGCGCGACCACGGCAGCCATTGCATCAGGTACGCGAGGACGACTAATCCGTAACCGCGATTTCGCTCGCGCCACGCCAAGTAGCCGGCGAATGGAACGGCAATGAGTCCCGGCCATAGCAGCAGCGGATTCGGAAGCGAGTAGATCAGGGCTGCCGTTCCGACACCGTTGCTCGACCCATAGTTCGCGTAGTACAGCACCGGCCGCAGATCCAGCGGCCACGTCCACCACAGCGACGCATACGGATGCGTGGCGACGAGATGCGCGTGATACATATATGCGCCGACCTGCATGTCGATGACGTTTGTGAGCGTGTAGGCCCGCGGCGGCAGCGTCACGAGATCGCGCAGACCGACGAAATGCGGGATGTACGCGAGTGCGTAGACGATCGCAATTGCCGCAACCGACACGGCGATCACGGTGTCGACGGGAAATGGAGACGGCCGGCGACCGATCCACGCGCGCACGGAAGCATAAGCAATCACGACCGAGGCGACACCATACGCCATCACGCCGTACCATTTGCTCGCCACGAGCAATGCGCCCGAAAACGCAAAGAACAGCAGCCATCCGATACCGGCCGGACGCGTGCGAATCACCCGGTAGATCGCGTAGAGGCCTGCGGCGATTGCCGCTGTGACGACGATCTGCGCGTAAATGGCTTCGTGCCGGAACCGGATCGCGACGAATGCGCCTGCAAGCACGATCGCGGCCAGGGCAGCGACGACATTCATCAGCGCCTCGTTACGCGCAATACGCCGCGCAGGTGCCGCGATGATCGCATCCCAGTAGCGGATGAACCCGTAGAGCGTTGCTAGAGAGAAACAAACGACATAGGTTTCCGGTGTCGCAATGCGCGACTGCACGAAATGCATGCCGTCGAGACCGAAGAGCAACGCGGCGTACGTTGCGAAGGTCGTCGAACGAAGCACGCGGCGCGCCAGCACGAAGGCAAGCACGACCGCGACTGCACCGGCAACGACGCCCAGAAACCGCCATCCGTGCGAATCATCGCCTGCGGGCAACCCTCCGAAGAGCATCACGGAGAGCGTGATGAGCAGCTTCGTAACGGGCGGGTGGGTGCTCTCGTAGATGTAACGGCGCTGCAGATACTCTTCGGCTGCGCGCGCGAAGTAGACCTCATCGAAGATCTTCTCCGGCGGAAACCAATAGTTGATGAAGAGCAGTACAAACGAGCCGACGCCCAAAGCTGCCGCAATCGCAGCGTCGCGCGAACGGATTAGAAGCGCCATCAGGCCAGCCTATTCGCCTTGGTTCCCCAAGCACATTGCACGGGACGAATATAAGTGCGAAACGCACCTACCGGCTTGTTTAGAAACTGTTAAGCTTCACGTATAAGCAACGCCAGTTTGTGGGGGATCGTGTGTGAACTTCTCAGTTCGTCTTGCGCCGGCCGCCGTCGCAGCCGCGCTCCTCGCCGCCTGCAGCAATAGCGGGACAACATCTCTTCCGAAGTCGGCGCAGCCGCAATCGGCGAATACGCCGCGTGCGAGCGCGTATAGCGTGGTCGAGAACGGTGTCGCAATCGGTGGAACGCATATCATGCCGTCTCGTGAAAATACCGGCCTGAGAGCGGTCGCACAAGCGAAGTTCGCCGGAACGAACGATCTGGTGTACGGCGGCGGTCCGGTCCAGCAAAACGCTAAGGTCTATCTGGTGTTTTGGAAGTTCGGCAGCAACGACCCGTACGGAGAACAGTCCCGCATCACAACGTTCGTGCAAGGTCTCAACGCGAGCCAATGGACCGGCGCGGTGACACAATACTACGACACAGCCGGTCAAATCTCGAACGACGTCGCGTACGGCGGCTCGTGGAATGACAATACCAACAGCATTACGTCGCGTCCGACGCAGAAGACCGTTGCGGCAGAAGCAGCCCGCGCGGCAGCTCACTTCGGCGACTACTCCGTCAATGCAATGTACTTCATTGCGCTCGAGAAAGGCCACGACCCATCGGGATTCCGCTCGCAATGGTGCGCGTTCCATAGCGCGACCTCCGTGAGTGGTCACACGATCGCGTACACCGATTTCCCGTATCAAAGCGATGCCGGCGCAAGCTGCGGTGAGAACTCGGTGAACGGCGGTTCATCGGGTACGCTCGATGGCGTAACGATCGTCGGTGGCCACGAAATCATTGAAGGCGTAACCGATCCGCAACCCAACAGCGGCTGGGTCGACTCGAGCGGTAGTGAAATCGGGGACAAATGCGCGTGGATCAATTTACAGGACACGAAATTCTCTACGGGTACGTTCCCGACGCAACCGCTCTGGAGCAATTCCGCAGGCGGCTGCGTTCAATAGAGAACCGCTACTCGATACGGTAACTCCCGCTCGGGTCAACCGATACGCGGGAGTTACCGACGAAGACGCTTCGCACGCGGTGATCCCAAAACGTTAAGATGTGAACGATCACCGGCTTGAGCCGCGCGAGCAATTCGTGCGCCCGGTGCGACACCGAGAGCGAATCTTTCACCCACTGCGGGTGATCGCGCGGCAACAGCGCCGTATCGAATTCAACATCCGGCACGGCGGGCACAACGGGTCGCGTTTCGGCAGCCTCGGGCCCTCGCAGTGACGAACGCGGTTCACGTCCCGCATCCGATTCAACGCGCCGCAGCATCGGCCGTCTTTCTCAGTTTCTCGAGCGCTGCGACATGTAATTGCGACGCGCGTTGCGGGGAAATGCGCATGCGTTTGCCGATGTCGCGAAGGGAATGCTCCGCGAAATAATGTGCGCGCACGAGTTCGCGCTGTCGCGGTGCAAGCCGGTCCAGCAACGAGCGCACTTCCATTAGATCTTCGCGCGCCGTCAAAATGAAGGCCGGGTCGCCGCTCCAATCGTTCGAGACGCGCTCGCCTTCAGGGAGCGGTGCATCGATCGAAAGCGGAACACCGCGGTGCGCCGCGACCGATGCGCGCCCGAATCCTGGACGAATCGTTTCCATCTCCACGCTGCTCGGCAGGCTACCGCGCTCTAATGCTATCCGATATCGCTCGCTCTCTCCATCGCGCAATGCGCGTCGAACGCGCTCCGATACGGGATCCATCCGCCGGATTCCATTGAGCATTGCGCCGACGATAAGCTGGCGCGCGTACTGCTCGAGCGTTGGGCCGCGCTCGGGATCGAAATGGTCGACGGCGCGGATGAGTCCGACACTGCCGTCGCCGACGAGATCGTCAACGTCCACGCTCGGAACCAATCGATGGATACGCCGTGCGACGCGTTTGACGAGCGGAAAGTAACGGCGGATCAATGCTTCGCGATCGAGCGACTCATCCACGGCGCTTCTCCATCGACGCAACGAGCGTCGACGCGAATGTCTCGACGCAATAGTCGCCGGCCGGACCGGCCGCTTCTGCGACCGGGCGGAAGATTTGCGCGAAGAGCAGTCCCTCGAGCGTCGCTCGGGCAATGGCGGCAGAGCTATCCGCGATCTGATCCATGCCGGGACAGTAGCAGCCGAATGTTTCCGGATCGTCGCCGGCGCGTTTCTGCCGGGATACTGCTACACTGAAACCCTCGGAAAGCGGATCATGCGAGACTCATCGGCGTTCGTCTCCTTGGACGGTGCGAGCGGCGCATCGGAGACCGCCTCGTGCCCGCGCTCCCAACGCAAAAGGCACGCGCACTGCTCGCATACCTCATCGCGAATCGCGGGCGCGATATCGCGCGCGAACGCCTTCTCGACCTGCTTTGGAGTGAAGCCGATCCCGACCGCGCGCGCGAAGGATTGCGCACGGCGCTTTCGTCGATTCGTCGCGCGGTGCGGAGGGTGCATGACGGCGCCGACGACGTGTTCTACGCCAATAAGGCGGTCGTGCGTTGGATCGCAACGACCGACTACGACGCGGACCGCTTTGCATCGCTTGCAACGAGCGAAGACGCGAGGACGCAACACGAGGCGCTCGCGCTGTACGTGGGCGATTTCCTCGAAGGCAATTACGAAGAGTGGCCGTCCGCGGAGCGCGAGCGGCTTGCCGGCATATATGAACATCTTCTCGCGCGCGTCGTCCGCTGGACGCGCGATCCGACGGCCGCGCGATTGCTGCTCGATCGAAATCCGTACGACGAAACGGCATACCTGGTGTTGATCGAGGCCGAAACGCGCGCGAAAAGGCCGTCTGCTGCAAGACTATTGCTAGAAAAATACCGCGCTGCGATGTCGGAGCTCGGCAATGCGCCCTCGCCCGCGCTCGAAGAACAGTTACACGCTTCTGCGGACGACGCATTGACGGCCGCGACTCCGTTACCGGCTACATTGAGCGGTTTTATCGGTCGCACGACTGAAATTGCCGGCGTCAAAGCGCTGTTAACGCGTGCACGCCTTCTTAGGATTGTCGGACGGGGTGGAATCGGGAAGACGCGCCTCGCGCTCGCCGCTGCCACGGACGTCGCTCCGGCATTCACCGAAGGCGTATCGTTCGTCGATCTTGCAGCAATCGCGGATCCGGCGTACATCGACTCGTCGATTGCTACGGCCGTCCTCGGCAAGATGCCCGCGTCGCTGGAACGCTCGAGCCTCGACATGCTCACCATGGAATTGGGTCGCGTCGCGTTCTGGTCGTCTTAGACAACTGCGAGCATCTGATGCCGGCGAGTCGATACGATTGAAACAATCCTGCAGCGGTGTCCACGTATCGCGCTTCTTGCCACGTCCCGAGAACCGTTATCGATCGACGGCGAAGAGTTGCTTCGACTCTCCCCGTTGCCGGGTTCCGGCGCGACAGCTCTCTTTTGTCGAGCGCGCGCACGCACGCGACAAGCAATTTCATTTGGACGGCAGCAAGGTTGCCGATGTCGCTGCGATCTGCCGGCGTGTCGACGGCATTCCCCTCGCAATCGAACTTGCGGCATCGCGTGTCAATGCATTGAGCGTCAAAGCGCTCCGGGCGAAGCTCGACGAGCAATTCGACATTCTCACGTCTGCGCGTGCGACTGCATTTCCACGACATAAGACCGTACGCGCATTGATCGACTGGAGCTACGAGCTGCTCGACGAGCCGGAACAGAGGCTACTGCGAACGATCGCGGCCTTCGTCGGCGGGTTTACGCTTGAAGCACTTACCGCGGTCTTCGATGAAACGGCATCCGAAAGCCGCGTACTCGACCTCTTGTCATCGCTCGTCGCAAAGTCGCTTGTGTTGTTCACGCCGGGCGCCGGCAACGACCGTCTCTGGGCGAACCTTCATTTCCGATCGCGCGTGCGCACGAAGCGCTAGCGATTTTCCAGCGCCGCAAAGACGTCGCAAAGGAATCGAACGTTCTCGCGAACCTCGCGGGCTACCACATCGCTCTGGACGAGCTCGATTCGGCAAAGTCGTTTGCCCGGCGCGCAATCACCTTGGCCAAGGAGAGCGAAAGCTTTGTGGATGCGACGAACGCAGCGCTTCATCTGGGTGCCATGCGGCGATCGAGCGATGGAGATTCTGCAAAAGCGATTCGATGAACAGAAGCTTAGGGCATTGCAGGCAGACGGCGCCGGACTTTCGGATGACGAAGGTTTTTCGTTAGCCGCAGATGTCGTAGCGCCGCCACCCGAGCGCGCGAATCAGAAATTTACGTCGTAGAGGTACGAACCGCTAACCGGCGTGCAATGTGCAACTTCCGCCGTAAAGCGCGTCAAGTGCGCCGACCGAAGGGCCGCAGCATCAAGCCACGCGTTGCCGCTGCTGGAGAACAACTGCGCGTTCGCGACGGTTCCGGAAGCGGTGAGGTCGAGACGAATTTGCGTCGTACCCGACGCGCCTTCTTCTGCGGCGACTGTCGGCATTTCGAAATAGGCCTGACCGTCGACGGTGGCCGGGACGTCGCAACCCTCTGGCGGCGCCGCAATTGCCGTGGCTTGGCCGGCATAGGGCCATAGCATCACCGATACCGGTCGGGTGCCGGCCTGGGCGACGCCCCCGCACGCCAGCAAAACGGCGACGACGCCGGCGATAGAGAATGTGCGTTTCATACGTGTCCTCCTTTGAAGGGATCGATGCGCACTCCGCGCATGCGATGATCCAGAGATACGTCCGCCTCAAAAACGCAGCATAAATGATCCGTAAAAACCGGAGCGAGGTCACGTCATGATCGACACAACGCTTCAGGAACTCCAATCAACGCTCGACGGTTTGAGTACAGCATGGAAGGACGGCGACGGCATTGCGTTCGCCGGCTGCTGCACGGAGGACGTAGACTTCATCAATATCCTCGGCATGCATGTAAAAGGCCGACCGGCGGTCGCCGAGTTGCACAATACAATCTTTCGCGGTCCTTACAAGGACAGCACGGTCAAGTTCACGATCGAGAGCGCCCGAACGATCGCGCCGGATGCCGTTCTCGTCATCGCTCCGGCGCACGTCGACATACCCGCAGGTCCCGTCAAGGGCATCGTGTCGACCGTCGCCAGCATTCTCCTCACGCGCGACGGCACGCGATGGTACATCGCAAATTTTCACAACACGAGACGCGAAGCCACGCAAGGAGATCACCTCGCCATCATGCGAGATGCCGTTAAGGATTAAGACCTTCCGTTTGAAACGAGGCCGACTCGCCTTCGCAAAACGAGCTTGACGTGCGATGCGGTCCTTCGACTGCGCGCCTTCGACGCTTCGCTCAAGATGACGCTAGCCTCTTTGCAAGTTGTTTGCAATTCGCAGCATCTCGTCCGCAGCCTGAACGCCCTTTGCGTTTGCTTCGTAGGCGCGTTGTGCGGTGAGGATTTGCATCATGGACTCGACGATCGAGACGTTCGACTCTTCGAGCATCCCGAAACGAATCTGCACAGCGCCGTGTGTACTGGGATGAAGTAAATGTGGCGGACCGGAGCGTGGGTTTGCGACGAAGAGCGTTCCACCGATGCTCTCCAGACGTTCGGGCGCGGCAAACGATGCCAGTCGAATGGTCGCGACGCGCTTCGCTACGCCGCTGGACATTGTTGCGGTAACCGTACCGTCTTCCGCAACCTTCATCGAAACGGCGTCCGGCGGAACGCGAACGCCGTCGAGCTTCCATCCGGCGGCATTGCGCAGCGTGCCGTCGGCGCCGCGTGAAAACTCGCCGTCTCGCGTATACGCGACGCGCGCTCCGTCGCGCACCACGAAGAACCCGTTGCCGTCGATTGCGAGGTCACATGGCCCGTTGCTGCGCTCGAGCTTCCCTTGCGTGAAGACGACGTGTTGCCCGAGGGCGATCGTTCCCATCGACCGTTCTCCAGGCGCTGCTAGTGCGGCGAACTCTTCCGCCGATCCCTTGAACCCGGCGACTTCGGAGTTGGCGAGGTTGTCGGAAATTGTGTCGAGATTGCGTTGCTGCGCCGCCATACCGCTTGCGGCCGCGAAAAGTGCACGATCCATGAGGCAATTCTAGGGGCCGAATGTGAACGGGCCGTGTCCGTCGTATGGGAGAAACTATGCGTAATATTGCAGCAGCTACATTGCTTCTTGCGCTCATTGCCTGCAACTCGCAGCCCTCACCCGATGAGCAACGCGAAACGACGGAACGTGCGGCGATGACGCCGTTGAAAGACCACTATCCCGACGTCGTCATGGGTTTCGATTTTCACGGGAATACGGTTGACGTTTCCGTGGACGTCAATAACGAAATGGACCTCGACGATCCCAAAGACGCCGCGATGAAGGACGAAGCGTTGCGCCGTTGGCGGACGGCGTGGATGCAGACGCATCCCGGACAACATGGCACGCTAACGGTGCGAGTCCTCGACTTTCGCGGTCAGCTCTCGTGGAAGGGAACCGTTCGCGCGTAAGCACTATTTGAGCCTGGCGACGTCGTTGCTCGCTTTTTGACGCGTGGCGTCAATCGCAGCGACGACTTTCTCCGCGCTTTCAAAGGATCGTTGCGCCGTGAGAATATCAACCATCTCGCCGATCGCATCGACGTTTGCCCCCTCGAGGAAACCGCTGCGAACGGAAGCGTCAGGATCGACGGGAATGCGATCGATTTCCCGTCCCGCCAGCATGACGCGTCCGCGATCGTCCAGTGCCGCGCCGTCGGGAATTCGTAGTGCACCGTGCAAGCCTATCAGCACGCGGCCGACGTCGTCGCGAAGCGTTCCGTCGCGATCACGAACGAACGCGCCGTTTCGGGTCGCGCTAATCCGTCCGCCCGCGTCGCGCATACGAAAGATGCCGCCGCCTACGATCGCGAGGTCGTAGGTCCGGCCGGTCCGCAGAAGCGCGCCGTGTTCCGCGACGGTTTGTCGTTCAATCGTGACGCCGTGCGCATCGAGAACGCCGCGAGCGACGATTTTGCGGAAACCGTTCGTCGACACGTTGGCAAGATTGCCCGTCGCGATATCGAGTCGCGTTCGCGCCGCCGTCATGGCGCTGCCCGCCCAATCGATTCCATCCATGGCTGCATGGTAGGCATACGATGTGACCGAGGCATGGCCAACGAATGGAGCCCGTATGTCTGAGCTGTCCGAGCGGCCTCGTCGAACCGGGGCCTTCTGGCTCGACCTCGTGGTCGCAATTAGCGCCGTCGTAATATCCGTCGTATCGCTCTTCGTCGCGCAACGCGCCGACCGAACGCAAGAACGGCTCCTCGCCGCGAGCGTCTGGCCATTTGTCGAATTCCACACGAGTAACATCTCGCCAACGTACGAGCGCTTTGTGACCTTGTCGCTTCGCAACGCCGGGGTCGGGCCCGCGCGTATTCGCTGGATGACGGTTGAATATCGGAAAAGGCCGATTGCGAACCCGCGGGATCTCTTGTCGGACTGCTGTGATCCCAAGCCACCCCATGCGTTAGCGAAAACGCTCATAACGAGCAGCGTCGTGCACTCGGTACTCGTGCCCCGCGAGACCCGCGATTTCATACTCGTTCGGCCGAACGCGAAAGATAAAATCGCCTACGATGCATTCGATCACTTGCGCCGCAGCCTGCACATCCGCGCGTGTTACTGTTCCGTGCTCGGCGACTGCTGGATCATGGACAACCTGGCTGACGGCGATCCGAAAACGGTTTCGAACTGCAGTCAACCACGCGAAACGCTTTTTCAAAGCTAACTATCCGAACTACGCACGATTCGTCGCTTGAGCGCTATTCTTTAACTTGGGTCATGATAATGTGAGCACAGGGCGCACTTTCGCACACGCGGAGGTTTTATTGGTATGTCGTCTGTGCAGCAACCGTCGGTTTCGGACAGGTCACTGGCCGAGCGGTACATTTATTTCTTGCAGGGGACGCTGCTCGAAGCGTGTTCCTGCGACATCCTGTGTCCGTGTTGGGTGGGCGAGGATCCCGACACGGGCGATTGCAAAGCGTTCGTCGCCTATCATTTCGATAAGGGAGAGATCAACGGCGTCGACGTGAGCGGACTTTCAATGGTCAACGTCGCGCGGCTCCCGGGTAACGTGTTGACGCCGCACAGTTGGAAGATTTTGCTTCTCATCGATGACAAGGCGACCGACGAGCAAGTCAATGCGCTTCTCGCCGCGTACGGCGGCAAACTTGGCGGCCCGCTCGCTGATCTCTCGCAGCTCGTCGACGAAGTGGTCGGCGTTGAACGCGTGCCCATCGCGCACGAAGTCCGCGGCGGATCGGGTACGCTTCAAGTCGGCGACTGGGTTTCCGCCGAAATGCAACCGTACCGCGGGCCCGACGGTACGCCGACGACGTTGCGCGATTCGATTTTCTCTAACATTCCCGGTTCGCCGGCGTACGTCGCAAAGGCATCGTTCAATCGCGTCGACATTCCCAAATACGGGATCAAATGGGAGTTCGTCGGGAAAAACGCGATTCAAGGCGACTATACGATCGTTCACACTGAAGCCTGAGGCGCGTGCAGTCCGCTCGCCGGCCGCAATTCCCGCTCGCTCTTGCGACCGCGATCGTCGTTGCATGGAGCATCGCGGCGTATGCACAGTTCAGCGGCTCAGCATATCTGCTGCATCATGACACATTGATCGAGCGCGGTCCGCCCATCGGGATCGCGCTCCTTCTCTTTACGTTCGCGTGGAGCGTGATGATCGGCGCTATGATGTTGCCGTCGAGCCTTCCGCTGGTTCAGCTTTTTACCGTCGTTTCAGCGAATCAAGCGAAGCCGCGAAGTGCGCTCGGCGCGTTCATACTCGGGTACGCGCTCGTGTGGTTTGCGTTCGGGCTTGCTGCGTTCGCCGGCGACGTCATGTTGCATCGTATCGTCGATGCAACACCATGGTTGCTGCAGCGGCCGTGGTTCATTGCGGGCGGCGTGCTCGCCGCGGCGGGGATCTTCCAGTTCACGCCGCTCAAGGACCAATGTTTACGCGCGTGCCGTCTGCCCGCGATGTTCTTGATGCACCATTACCGTCGGGGAACGCGTGCGGCATTCGAACTGGGATGTCGTCACGGGCTCTTCTGCGCCGGATGTTGTTGGGCGCTGATGCTCGTTGCGTTTGCGGCCGGGTTCGCGAGTCTGTGGTGGATGGTGGCGCTCACCGCGCTGATGACCTATGAAAAGACGTCACCGCGCGGGCTGCGAGCCGTCCCGGTTGCGGGTGCGGTCTTCCTCGTTTGGAGTGCGCTCGTGTTGCTACATCCCGCATGGCTCCCGCCCGCATTCGCGGGAAGCGAACATTAGGCGCTAAATCGATCTATCGCATTCGCCGGAAGATCGGGTGATCGGGGACGACCTGGCGGAACGCCCGTTCGTGCACCGTATTAGCGAGCGACTCATGCTGTCCGAGGCCTAAGAACCCGAGATGCATCAGACTGTCGAAGAACAGTTTGTGCAAACGGTACTGCACCGCGCCGTTGAAGAACGGAAGCAGACCGCGCGCGACGATCGCGTGGAACTCGTTGATCGAGCCGTCTTCCACCGGATTGTGACGTGCGAACATCACGCTCGCGCGCAACTCTTCCACCGGCGTTGCATATGCTTCATGGATGTCAAAGTAGCGGGAGAGTGGATCGATGATGCCCGCGCGACGCGCGAGCGCCGTGAAGTCCGGCTCCGAACGATGCTCGTAGAAGCCTGCCTTCGCCACCGCGGTCGTGACGTCGTTGACGCACGTCGCGTAGATGATCGTCTTCTCCAGTAAGCCGTTCGCTTTCAGAATCGCCGCCACGCTATAGGCGTCCGCGCCCGTTCCGCTGCCCGGCACCCAGATACGGATGAACGAGTACGTTTGCAGCAGCGGCACGACGTTGGTAGCGAACGCCTGCAAGAACAACGGATCGTGGAAGAGCTGTGACGTGCCGCCGCTCATCGATACGAGGAACGTTGCGAGCGCGCGTTCGTCGTGCAAGAGGCGGTCTTGCAGCCCGGAGATCGTCGCAATATTCTCGGATCGCATTGCATCGGCAATGCGCCGGCGAAGCGCAGACTGGTTGTAGTTGCGAAAATCGTACCCGCCGTAACGCACAAGCGCGTCCAAGAAGAGCTGCAGCTCAATGTCTGCAAGCTCTTCCCGGCGGAGATTCAACGCCGGTAGGGCGGCGTCAATCGCTTCTACTTGTTCAACCATATTTTCAGCAACGACGTGAGCTGGTCGATATCAACCGGTTTACTCACGTACTCCGACGCGCCGGCAGCAATGCACGCATCCCGGTCGCCCTTCATCGCTTTCGCGGTAAGCGCGATGATCGGAATCTCCGCGATACGGTTCTCCGCACGAATCCGGCGAATCGTTTCATAGCCGTCCATCTCCGGCATCATGATGTCCATGAGCACGATGTCGATGTCGTTGCGCGAGCGCAGCATCTCAATGCCTTGCATACCGCTCTCCGCACTCAACACGTCCATGCCGTAGGATCGCAAGGCTGCTTCCAGCGCGAAGATGTTGCGCGCGTCGTCATCGACGACGAGTACGCGCTTGGCGAGCAGCGACGTTCCGTTCAGATCGCCGCCGGCCGGCTTCTTCGCCGGGCCAAGATCCGCTTCGACGCGATGCAAGAAGAAGTTGAGTTCGTCGAGCAGGCGTTCCGGCGCATGTCCGTCCTTGACGATGATGGTCGAGGATAGACGGCGCAGGCGCGCTTCGTCGTCACGACTCAATTCGCGGCCAGTGTAGACGATGACCGGCGTCGTGTCGCTGCCGGGACGCTCGCGCAACTGCTCGATAAGCCTGTCACCTGCCATATCCGGCAAGCCGAGGTCGATGACGATGCAGTCGAACTTTTGTTGCGCAACGGCGTTCAGTGCGGCATCGCCCGAAGAAACCGCCGTCACTTGCATCTCACCGGTACCGATGAGACCGACCATTGCGTTGAGTTGCGTGATGTCGTCTTCGACGACGAGCACGTTCTTGCCGCGATTCTCCGCAAATCCCAGCAGCCGGTCGAAGGTCTCCATGAGCGCTTCTTCCGAGACCGGTTTTTGCAGATGTGCGACCGCGCCGGCCTGCAGCGCGCGCTGCTGATGCTCGTCACCGGAGATGACGTGCACCGGTATGTGCGACGTCGCGTTACCGCGTTTGATCGTGTCGAGCACCTGCCAGCCGTCCATGTCGGGCAAGCCGACGTCGAGCGTCACGGCGTCGGGCACGTAACGGTTCGCAAGTTCGATCGCTTCACGCCCGCTGTGCGCGACGATCGTCTTGAACCCGCGTTCGTGCGCGAAGGCTGCGAGCAGTCTCGCGAACGTCGGATCGTCCTCGATGACGAGCAACGTCCGGTCGTCCGCCGAGATACTGTTGCGGTCGTCGGTAATCGCGGCAGGTTGCGCGGCCGTGATGCGACGTTGCAGTTGTTCCGCCGATTCGTGCAGATGCGTGCCGGCATCGAGGCGAACCGTGTGAACGGTCGTCGAGGCTTCACCGCGTTGCGTCGCGGCGCGCTGCGCCGGGTGGAAGAGCGTAAACGTACTACCGACGCCGACGGCGCTTTCGACACCGATTTCACCGCCGAGCAATCCGGCGATTTCACGGCTGATCGCGAGACCGAGACCGGTGCCGCCGAATTTACGCGACGTACCCATGTCGGCTTGTTGGAAGGCTTCGAAGATAACGTTGAACTTATCTTGCGGGATGCCGATGCCGGTATCGGTGACCGCGAACGCCACGGCCGGTCCGGGAACCGGCAGGCGACGATCGTGCACCATGCTGACGTGCAGCGTAACCGCGCCTTCGCTCGTGAACTTGAACGCGTTGGAGAGCAAGTTTTTCAAAACTTGCTGCAAGCGCGTCGGATCCGTAACGATCGACTTCGGCACGTCTTCATCGCGTGCGACGATGAAGCGCAGGTTCTTGTCGGCCGCGATTTGGCTGAACGTCCGTTTGACTTCGCCTTCGATCGAATCCACGGTGATCTCCTGAAGATCGATCGCGGTCGTTCCCGATTCGATCTTCGAGAGGTCGAGAATGTCGTTGATGAGCGTGAGCAGGTCGGTACCGGCAGCGCGAATCGTCTGCGCGAACTCGACTTGCTTCGGCGTCATGTTGCCTTCCGGATTCTCCGAGAGCTGCTTCGAGAGAATCAGCAGCGAGTTGAGCGGCGTGCGCAACTCGTGCGACATGTTCGCAAGGAACTGAGACTTGTATTTCGAGGTGAGCGAGAGCTGTTCGGCCTTCTTCTCGAGCTCCGCGCGCGCTTCTTCGATTTCACGCGTCCGGCGTTCGACTTCGGCGTTGCGCTCTTGCAACAGACGCGCCTTCTCTTCGAGCTCGTCGTTCGTTTGCTTGAGTTCGAGCTGCTGGCTCTGCAGTTCCGCAGTGAGCGACTGCGATTGCTTGAGCAGTTCCTCCGTACGCATCGATGCGGTGATCGTGTTCAACATGACGCCGATCGACTGCATCAGCTGGTCGAGGAAGAGTAAGTGGATTTCGCTGAAGCGTTCCAGCGAAGCGAGCTCGATGACCGCTTTGATTTCGCCTTCGAATGTCACCGGAAGAACGACGACGCTGACGGCGTTGACGGCACCGATACCGGAGCTGATGCGGAGATACTCGCCCGGGACTTCGGTGAGCAACACGCGCTGTTTCTCGATCGCGACTTGTCCGACGAGGCTCTCGCCGAACGGAATCGCTTTCATTTGGCGACGATGTCGCGGCAATGCATAGCTCGCGATGAGACGCAGGCTCGGATCGCCCTCGCTCGCGTCGGTCATATAGAATCCACCGGCTTGCGCGTTCACGAGCGGCGCGAGCTCAGACATGATGAGCTGCGTGACGGCCGTGATGTCGCGCTGACCTTGCAGCATCGACGTGAAGCGCGCGAGGTTCGTCTTGAACCAGTCCTGTTCGGTGTTCTTTCGCGTCGTGTCGCGGAGATTCTGGATCATCTCGTTAACGTTGCGCGTGAGTTCGCCGACTTCGCCGCGCGCTTCGATGTCGATCGTTCGCGAAAGGTCGCCCTTCGTAACGGCGGTCGACACTTCAGAGATCGCGCGGATTTGGTTCGTGAGCTGGGCGGCCAGCTGGTTGACGTTATCCGTCAGGTCGCGCCAGAGACCGGCCGCGCCTGGAACGTTAGCTTGACCGCCGAGCTTGCCTTCGAAACCGACTTCTCGCGCAACGGTCGTGACTTGGTCGGCGAACGTTGCGAGCGTATCGATCATCCCGTTGATCGTCTCGGCGAGCTGCGCGATTTCACCGCGCGCTTGCAGCGTCAACTTGCGTTTCAGATCGCCGTTTGCGACGCCTGTAACGACTTCGGCGATACCACGAACCTGGTTCGTGAGGTTCGCGGCCATGGAGTTGACGTTGTCGGTCAAGTCTTTCCAGACGCCGCTGACGCCTTGCACGTGCGCCTGACCGCCGAGCACGCCGTCCGAACCGACTTCACGCGCAACTCGCGTTACTTCGGATGCAAAGGCGTTGAGCTGGTCGACCATGACGTTGATCGTGTCTTTGAGCTCGGCGATTTCGCCGCGCACGTTGACGGTGATCTTCTTCGAGAGGTCACCGTTTGCAACGGCGGTCGTGACCTTTGCAATGTTACGCACTTGCGACGTGAGGTTCGACGCCATGAAGTTCACGGAGTCGGTCAAGTCTTTCCACGTACCGGAAACGCCGGTAACCTGCGCTTGGCCGCCGAGAATACCTTCGGAACCGACTTCACGAGCGACACGCGTCACTTCCGAGGCGAACGCGTTGAGCTGGTCGACCATCGTGTTGATCGTATTCTTGAGTTCGGCGATTTCGCCGCGAACGTCGACGGTGATCTTACGTGAGAGGTCGCCGTTCGCGACGGCCGTCGTCACGTCTGCGATGTTACGAACTTGCGCGGTGAGGTTTGACGCCATGACGTTGACGGAGTCCGTGAGATCTTTCCACGTACCACTAACGCCTTTGACCTCTGCCTGACCGCCCAGCTTACCTTCCGAACCGACTTCACGAGCGACACGCGTAACTTCCGACGCGAATGCGTTGAGCTGGTCGACCATCGTATTGATCGTGTCTTTGAGTTCGAGAATTTCACCGCGAACGTCGACGGTGATTTTCTTCGACAAGTCGCCGTTCGCGACGGCCGTCGTGACGTCGGCGATGTTACGCACTTGCGACGTCAGGTTCGACGCCATGAAGTTCACGGAGTCGGTGAGGTCCTTCCACGTACCCGAGACGCCTTTGACGTCCGCCTGACCGCCAAGTTTACCTTCGGAACCGACTTCACGCGCTACACGTGTGACTTCGGATGCGAAGGCGTTGAGCTGGTCGACCATCGTGTTGATCGTGTTCTTAAGCTCGAGGATTTCGCCGCGAACCGGAACGGTGATCTTCTTTGAGAGGTCGCCGTTAGCAACTGCGGTGGTGACTTCGGCGATGTTACGCACTTGCGACGTGAGGTTCGACGCCATGAAGTTCACCGAGTCGGTCAAGTCTTTCCACGTACCGGAAACACCGGCCACCTGCGCTTGACCGCCGAGGATACCTTCAGAACCGACTTCACGAGCAACGCGCGTAACTTCCGATGCGAAACCGTTGAGCTGGTCGACCATCGTGTTGATCGTGTTCTTCAGCTCGAGAATTTCGCCGCGGACGTCGACGGTGATCTTTTTTGAAAGGTCGCCGTTTGCAACGGCGGTCGTCACTTCGGCGATGTTACGCACCTGCGACGTCAGGTTCGATGCCATGACGTTGACGGAGTCCGTCAAGTCTTTCCACGTACCGGACACGCCGCGAACGTCGGCTTGACCGCCGAGCATGCCTTCCGATCCCACTTCACGTGCAACACGCGTCACTTCGGATGCGAAGGCGTTGAGCTGGTCGACCATCGTATTGATCGTACGTTTAAGATCGAGAATTTCGCCCTTGACGTCGACGGTGATCTTACGCGAGAGGTCGCCGTTCGCGACGGCCGTCGTCACGTCGGCGATGTTACGAACCTGTGCCGTAAGATTCGACGCCATCGTGTTCACCGAGTCCGTGAGGTCTTTCCACGTACCGGCGACGCCTTGCACCTCGGCTTGTCCGCCGAGTTTGCCTTCGGAACCGACTTCGCGAGCAACACGCGTGACTTCGGATGCAAAGGCGTTGAGCTGGTCGACCATCGTATTGACGGTGACCTTCAGCTCGAGAATTTCACCGCGAACGTCGACCGTGATCTTCTTCGAAAGATCGCCGCGCGCAACAGCCGTCGTGACTTCGGCGATGTTACGCACTTGCGAGGTCAGGTTACCGGCCATCGTGTTCACCGAGTCGGTGAGATCTTTCCACGTACCGGCGACGCCTTTGACCTCGGCCTGACCGCCGAGCTTACCTTCGGAGCCGACTTCGCGAGCGACACGCGTGACTTCCGATGCGAATGCGTTGAGCTGGTCGACCATCGTGTTGATCGTGTCTTTGAGTTCCGCGATTTCGCCGCGAACGTCGACGGTGATCTTCTTCGAAAGATCGCCGCGCGCAACGGCGGTCGTGACTTCGGCGATATTACGGACTTGCGCCGTGAGGTTGCCGGCCATGGTGTTGACCGAGTCGGTGAGGTCTTTCCACGTACCGGCGACACCGGTGACCTGCGCTTGTCCGCCGAGGATACCTTCGGAACCGACTTCGCGAGCGACGCGCGTGACTTCCGAAGCGAACGCGTTGAGCTGGTCGACCATCGTATTGATGGTGCCTTTGAGCTGGCGAATTTCACCGCGCGCTTCGACGGTAATCTTCTTTGAAAGGTCGCCGTTTGCGACGGCGGTCGTCACTTCAGCGATGTTACGAACCTGTGCCGTCAGGTTACCAGCCATCGTGTTCACCGAGTCGGTGAGATCTTTCCACGTGCCGGCGACGCCTTTGACGAGTGCCTGACCGCCCAGCTTTCCTTCGGAGCCGACTTCGCGAGCGACGCGCGTGACTTCCGAGGCGAACGCATTGAGGCGATCGACCATCGTGTTGATCGTGCGGCTCGATCGTAAGAATTCGCCCTTGAGCGGATGGTTCTCGGTCTCGAGCGGCATTCGCTGAGCGAGGTCACCGTTTGCAACGGCGCCGAGCACGCGTCCCGCTTCCGACATCGGGAAGACGAGATCGTCGATCAGTTGATTGACCGAGTCGATGCTGCTGCGCCACGCACCCTTGGCGCCGTCGTACGTTGCGCGCTTATTGATCAAGCCTTCGCGTCCGACGATCTTGCTGATGCGCTCGAGCTCCGCGTTCATGCGGATATTGCGCTCGATGCAGTCGTTGAAGGCTTGCGCGATTTCACCATCGATTCCGGTAAACGTATCGGGGAGGCGCGCATCGAAGCGGCCGTCGCGGAATGCCCGTAACGCGGCCAAGAGGGCCGTTTGTTGTAAACGTCCCGGGTCGCCGTCTTGTGCGCTGTTGCTATTTGATGGTGGAACTGTTACGGTCGATGACATCGTTTAGACGGTGCCTCCTTAGGCGTCGTCGATTTTATGAGATAACGCATTGAGGACGCGACAAATCGCGTCCTGGTGCCGGTAGTCTCCGTTTTACCCGAAACGATTCCCGCCAAACAAGCGAGGGTAAAAAAGCTTTGCGTTTGACGGGAGTCACCAAGCGGGCATAAATCGAACAGGAGATCACTACGAGGATCGCTTGATTACGGATCTGTCGGAACAACTGTACGCTGGTCTCGCACGGATTAGCGGTCAGCCCGTCTCTACTGCGCTGGGACACGGACTGCGTATCGCAACTCAGGCATCTGAGCTGTGCGTTGCCGCGTTTGCGGACTTCTGCGCGATCTATCTGCGCAACAAAGGCCCGTACGCTGTTTCGTTTTCTTGTCGCGATGACGCCGAGTTCGGTGACCTTAGTTCACTTTCATATGATAATTTGTTGCTCGAACGCGCGCGCGCTGCCGGGCCTAGCACGCTGATCGAAGAGCCGCTGATTGTCGGCGGCCGCCAGATCGGTATGCTCGTTCTCGGCATCTCGGTTCCCGACACGCTCTCACGGGTCGGCGGCGCGACGCTTCCGCTGATTGCAACGATCCTCGCAACATCGATCGATCAAGCCGAAGAGCTCGAGCACCACTACATGGTCTCGAAGCGGTTGCAGAAAGCGATGCTGCCGGCGCGCCTGGTGCAAGCCGAAGGACATTCGTTTGACGCGGCATACCGGCCCGCAAGCGACGAGGCGGACGTAGGCGGCGATTGGTACGATGCGTTCGAACTCGGCAGCGGCAAGATCGGCATCTCGGTCGGCGACGTCACGGGCCACGGCTTGGAAGCGGCGGTTGCGATGAGCGAAATTCGTCGCGCGCTACGCGCTGCAGCAGCGACGACTGATTCACCGAAAGCATTACTCAATTACGTTGACGGCATTGTAAGCACGGAAGGCATCGGCATGGCGACGGCCATCGTCGGCATCTACGATGTTTCGACGAACGTGTTGCGCTACGCGTCGGCCGGCCATCCGCCGCCGGTGTTGCTCAGCGCAAGTAAACGCGCGCAGTTTTTGCCCGGCGGCGGCTTGCTGCTCGGACTCGGCGGCAATCCGTCCTCCGATGACTACACGGTCACGTTGTCGCCGGGTACCAGCTGCTTCTTTTATACTGATGGACTTCTCGAGTACAGTCGCGATGTTATCGCCGGCGAGCGTGCGTTGCTGGCCGCGCTCGAACGCATTGCCATTGCGGGAACGCCCACGGCCGATGCGCTGCATGCCGAGATCTTTTCCGACATCGTCAATACCGACGACTCCGCGACGCTCGCGCTTCATCACTCGGAAGCGCTCGATGTGGCGCGGGAGCGTTTCGAATTCAGCGGGATCCCGATTTGTGCCGGCCTCGCGCGCGAGTCGCTGCGTCACTTCTGCGAACGCAACGCCATCTTCGGCGAACATCAGTACGACGTCCTGAGCGCCGTCGGCGAAGCGGTCGCCAACGCGATCGAGCACGGCACCCAGGGCTCGCAGCACACGTTCGTCATCGATCTCGACGCACGCGCCGATGAACTCGTCATTCACGTGGACAGCTATGGCCACTGGCGAATGTTCACGCCGCGTGACGAACGCGGCCGCGGCATCCCGATCATGCGCTCGTGCTCGAAGCGCGTCGAAATAAGCTCAACTCACGAAAGAACGCGCATCACACTCACGTTCGATCGCTAGCATCGTGTAGGCGGTTACAGTTTCGAGTAGTCTACGATTCCGACGAGGATCGCTCCGGATACTTCGCCGTTGTCGTCGCGGGCGAAGTAGTATACGAATGACTTTTTCGGCGTCTTCACCATGTAGCCGATGGACTGCGTGGGTGGACGGCGGTCGGTCGTGATCGGGGTGTACTGACGCGGCCCGAGTGCGGCCAATGCGGTGAACTCTTGACGATGCAGCGCCGTCATTCTTGCGCGAAAGTCCGGCCGCAGTTGCGCCATGTCGACGTGACCGGCAACGGCAGCATCCAGCCACTTCTCCCCCTCCACGGCGAACTGACTGTTCGCATCGATCGGTTTGCGATGCGATGCACCTGCCGATGCCTGCTTTGCGGTGTTGATCGACGGCACGAGCACGCCGTAGATTGCCATCACCGCGGGATCGTATGAGAACGCGCCGCTGTTCGCCAAAACGATGATGGAAAGATTATCGTCGGGGAACCGCGCGTCTTGTGTCGCCGCACCGGTCGTATTTCCACCGTGCGCGACCATGCGATGACCGTTGGGCAGTTTGTTCACGGAAATTCCGAAGGCATATCCCGGATATCCGGTCCCGAGGTTAATCGGCGTCAGCATCTCGGTCAGCGAACGCTTTGAGAGCAATCTCGGCAACCCGGCATTCCACTTCACGAGATCTCGCGAGCTGCTGATGATCGATCCCGCGCCTGCGAACCAGCTATAGTCCAGCGGCAGCGCGTGTTCCCACGGACCGAAAGCAAAATTGCTGTATTCCGTCGCGACATTCGGAAACGTATCCGCGTACGTGCGGACATAGGTCGACGACATCCCAAGTGGTTCGAAAATGTTGTGCTTCATGAATTGCGCGTACGTCATCTTCGAAAGCCGCTCGATCACCATCGTCAGCAGCGCATACCCGGTGTTAGAGTATTCGCGTTTGGTTCCCGGCTTGAACGAGAGCGGCCGTGAATCGACCGTTGCGACGATTTCCGCAAGCGTTGCCGGCCGGTTGCCCACTTCATCGAAGTCCTCGCGTTCGGTGTACTCCGCATAGCCGCCGGCGTGCGTAAGCAGCTCTCGAATCGTTACTTCCTGCGCGTGCGGAATCTCGGGCAGATATTTCGAGAGCGGATCGTTGATGTTGAGCAGTCCGCGATCTTGTAACATGAGGATGCCCGCAGCGGTGAACTGCTTGGTATTCGACCCGATCGGATAGCGCGTGTTGCCGGTCGCTGCAACGTCGTCCTCGACGTTGCTCGTTCCGAAGCCCTTCAGATAGACGATCTGCGTGCCTTGCGCAACGGCAATCGTTACCCCGGGTGCAGCTGCCGCCGTGCTTGAGACGGACCGGCGACCGATTTCGTCGATTTTCGCCGTTTGCTGCGGTGTCAGCGCCATCGTGCACAGCAGCAGCGACACGCCGAGAGCGGCGAGATTCGCAACGCGAGCAAATCTGTTCATAACAAGACAGCCTCCATGTTCAACGCTGAAATCGGACGAGATCGAATGGACTGATATCAATCGCGGGAGCGCCGTCGGTCATGAGGTCGCGGATCACGCGCGCCGAAACGGCGGCTTGCGTGAATCCGAGATGCCCGTGTCCGAATGCGTAGTACAGGTTTTTATGCCGGAATGCGCGGCCGATCGCCGGTAACGAGTCCGGCATCAGCGGACGCGTTCCCACCCACATCGACGTATTGACCGCGGCGAGGCCGGGTAGGTAGCGTTTTGCGAGTCCGTACAGCATCTTCGCGCGTCGAAAGTCGGGCGGCGCGTCCGGGGATGCGAACTCCATCGTACCGGCGAGCCGAATGCCGTGTGCCATCGGCGTCGCTGCCGTGTGCGATTCATAAAAGATCACGGGATGATCGAGCGACACGTTCGGCTTGCCGATCATCAAATGATAGCCGCGCGCCGCTGCGACGGGCACCCGATATCCGAGCGAGCTAAGGAGGTCTCCCGACGCGTATCCCGCCGTAACGAGGACGCGCGAAACGCGAATGTCGGTTGCCGTATGCTGCTGCGCAACGCTCACGCTCCACGTGCCGTCGGGTTGCTCCTTGAGCTTGCGGACGCTACCGGATATGACAGCACTGGAACGATGCACGCGCTCTGCGAGACGCTCTCCAAAGCGTTCGGGGTCGGTGCAATGCGCGGACTCGGGGTAGAGAATCGCGCCCGCGACTTCCGTTGCAAGCGCGGGTTCTTCGGCATGAACCTCCGCAGCATCGAGCGGCTTCGCCGCAACTCCGTGTGCGTGCAACGCGGGAAGCAATTGCGTCAGTTTATGAAGCGTACCGGAATCCGCAACGATCTTCAAACCGCCGCGCCGTACCAAAAACTCTTGCGCATTCGATGCCGCTGCGATGGTAAATAATTCGTCGAGCGCAAGCCGGTTCAGCGAAGCAGCGCCTTCGATAGAGCGTTCCGCCATCGCCGGACGCATCGTCGTGAGAAGCCGGAATCCCCATGGAACGAGACGCGGCAGGTACGACGCACGCACGACGAGCGGCCCCGTCGGGTCGAGTAACATCCGCGGAAGATCGGCTAACAGCGACGGCTGCGCGACCGGGAAAATTTCACCCTCGTGCAGGTATCCGGCACTGCCGCCCGCCGTCCCCGCGCCGGGCTTGTTCGGCTCGATCACGAGCACGTTGAAGCCGGCTTCTTGGAGTGCGATCGCCGAAATCGTGCCAATGATTCCGCTTCCGACGATCGCAACGTCGGCATCGGTATGGGCGCCCATGCATGGATCCCCTAAAACTTCGTAACGAAGTTCGCCAAGCCGAACGCGATGAACAACCAGATGCCGTAGAGTGCCGCAAGCCCCACGACTGCCTCACCAACTCGCACGAGCCACCCGCCGGGGCCGCGCACGATCCGCAGCGCGCTTTCAATGACGATCGCAATGCCGCCGATGATGGCAATGAGTCCGATGACGTAGAGAACGATCATCGTACCGGTGAAACTCGGCTCCAGAATCGCGCTCTCGCTTGAAAGCGCCGCCATCCATGCAAGAATCGAGGCGATGAACGCGATCGCACCGATGCGCGCAGCGAGGTGAAGCCATCGTTCGTTGCGGGGCACGTTGAGCTTGAGTTGCAAACGGCGGCGGAAGATCCACGCACCGAAGCGCACGCCGAGCGAAATCAACAGGATGATGAGGAAGCACGGAATGAGGATCTTCAGGGAACCCATCGTTCCAAGACCGTCGACACGCTGGAATATGAAGACCGGAATGAAATCATCCGTCGTCCACGACACGATCTTTCCGTTCGCATCCGCCGTAAACTTCAAATGCGCCTGACCGTTGACTTGCTGATAGTAGAGCGGCCCGACCTCGCGCCACCGCTCCGGATCTTCGCCCGGCGTTTGCAGCATCGCAACTTCGATCGTGCCGTCCGGTCGCGCGCTCACCTGCGTTTGTGAAAGCGCGTAGACAAGACGCAATGCATGTTCCGTACGGCGGCTCGATTCATACCAGCCGGAAACGCGCGCCGCATCGGGCTTCGGATCGGAGACCGTCGGCGGCTGCGCCGCCACGTACGGATAGTAGCGATCCAGAAAATTGCGGAAAATCTGCGTGCGCACGCCTTCCGCCGCGCCCGCCTTTCCGGCGCTATTGAACGACATGAAGAACCCGACGTGCTGCACGGGCATCAAGTGCAAATCGGTATGGAAGACGTTGGTATCGCCGGCGTGGCCGACGATTTCGACGCCGTTGCGGTTCTCTTGATAGAAACCCAGATCGAAGCCGCTCATGCCGGGCGCGGGAGCGAGTTGCAGCGTCCACATTTCGCGGATCGTCGCAGGATCGAGAATGGTGCCGCCGTTGTAGCGTCCGCCTTGCAGATACGCCAGCATGAAGTGCGACATGTCGATTCCCGACGACGTACCGGCACCTGCCGGCGCGGGCACAACGAATTCGAACGGATGCGGTTTGTCGATCTGCCCGGCGTTGACGTAGCCCTTGGCCATCATCGGCGCCAAGTTCGCCGGAAGCGGCTGGTCGAACGTCGAGTGGTTCATTCCGAGCGGTCCGAAGATGTGCTTTTGAATGTACTCGTTGTACGGTTCGCCCGAGACGCGCTGCACGATATATCCCGCAAGCGCGGCGCCGTAATTCGAATACGCGATTATTTGACCCGGCGGATAAATCCGATCGGGAATGTGGCTCTTCAGATAAGCGCCGAGCGGCATCATCTGGCTCTGCTTGTCGACGATCAGGTCTTGGATGACTTCTTCAAAGCCGGCGCTGTGGGTCATCAAGTTACGCAGCGTGATCGGCTTTCCAAACTTGTCCGGAATCTTGAAATCGAGGTACCGATTGACGTCGGTATCAAGATTGAGCTTGCCTGCCTGCACTTGCTGCATGACGGCCGTCCATGTGAACAACTTCGACGTCGAACCCGGGCGGAATAACGTATTTGCGGGATCGACCGGCGTATGTTTCTGGAGATCCGAAAAACCGTAGCCTTTTGCGAAGATGACCTTTCCGTCTTTAACAACCATTACGACGGCGCCCGCGATATCTGCGCGCCGTATCGCGTACGGAACGAGTCCATCGAGGAACGGCGTGAGGTCTTGTGTCGTTAGCGCCGGTGCGGGTTTTGCGGAACCGGCGGCTGCATAAGCCGGAACGGCCTGCGAGTTCAATACGAGCACGCTCAACGCAAGCAGTGCGCAAACACAGCGAAGCATCCGTTTCATGCTGATTTATTAAGCGTCCCATGGTCGCCACCTCCAAAAAACTGACACTTACGCCAAAATTTTGTTTTCTAGGGCAGGGCAGCGTGGCACGCGGCCGTAAACCGCGCACATGCAACGATGTCTTCGAATTGTGGCCGCGATCGTCGCACTCTGCGCGTCTGCTGCGTGCACGCACGTTTCGCGTGGTCCACAAAGCGGCTCAGCAAACACCCTGACGGTCGCGATCCAAAAGGAGCCGATTGCGCTCAATCCGCTGTTGCTCGAAGGCATCAGCGCATATACGTTCAGCGAACTGCTCTACACGTATCTGACGAACTACGATTCGAGCGGACACACCGTTCCGGATCTTGCGCGCGAAGTGCCGTCGCCGCAAAACGGCGACGTTTCACCGGACGGAAAGCGCCTCACGTTTCATCTACGCCGCACCGTGCGGTGGCAAGACGGCACGCCGGTCACGTCGCGCGATGTCGTCTTTACCTACCACGCGGTGATGAGTCCGTCGAATAACGTACCGGAACGCATCGGCTACGATGAGATCGCCTCGATCGCCGCGCCCGATCCGTACACGGTCGTCATTACGCTCAAGCGGCCGTACTCTCCAATCGTTGCGCTCTTCTTCGGCGGCGACAGTAACTATCCGATTCTCCCTGCGCATCTGCTGGCGTCAAAGCCAAACATCAACAACGTAACCTTCAACTCATCGCCCGTCGGTTCGGGACCGTACCGGCTCGACCGCTGGGACCGCGGCGATCGGCTGACGTTCGCCGCGAATAACACGTACTATGCCGGAAAACCGCCAATCGGCCGGCTCGTGCTTCCGATCATCGCAAACGACTCGACCATGATCGACGAGTTGCAATCCGGCGAAATCGATGCGGCGTTCATGCTGGATGCATCGCGCATCGACCAGCTTCGCGCAATCCCGCGCCACCGAGTCGTGGTCACGCCCGTCCCTTACTTCTACGCGCTCGGATTCAATCTCACTGACCCGATCCTGCGCGATCTCAACGTAAGGAAAGCCTTTGCTCTGGCGATCGATCGCCGCAGCCTCACGGAGAAGATTACGCATGGCGTGTACGATCCGGACACGGCGATGCGCGGGCTCTTTACGTGGGCATTCGATCCGAGCGTGAAGCTGCCGCCGTTCGATCCGGCGCAAGCAGCGGCGTTGTTAACGAAGGACGGTTGGATTCCGGGCCCCGGCGGAATTCGCATGAAGCAAGGACGGCCGCTGCACCTCGAACTTTCGTTTGCGGTCGGTGAGGGCATCACCACACGCTTTGCAACCGCGGTCGCCGCGGCGGAGCACGCAATCGGCATCGACGTTTCCATGCATCAGTACGACCGCACGCAGTTTCTCTCGATCCAGGGACCAATGATCCAAGGACGCTATCAAGTCACGCTCTACGACTATCAGGCGACCTACGATCCCGATGTTTCATGGCTGCTCGCGTGCAATCAGCGCGGACCGAACGGCTTCAACGATACCCGCTTCTGCAACGCGCAAGTCGATGATCTGCTCGCCCGCGGAGCGTCATCGTACGATCGCTCGACGCGCGCAGCCGCATACCGCCAGATCCAGCACATTCTCGCCGATCAATTGCCGTACGCGTTCCTCTGTCAAATCAGCGAAGTCGACGTGATTCCGGAGAATCTGCGCGGCTTTGCGCCGCCGCTACTCTCGCCATTCAATTCGGTGGCGACATGGCGCCTCTAACCGCTCTGTCGGTTAGAGTTTCGCCAGAACTTTCTCGGTGAACGCTTCGGTGCCCAGTGGGGACGCCGTGCCGGCAATCTCCGCTGTCCGCGCTCCGCTTGCATACGCTGCTTCGACGGCGCGTTCGATGCGTGACGCGTTGGCGTCGTCGTCGAAGCTGTAGCGAAGCAACATCGCGGCGGACAGAATCGCAGCAGTCGGATTCGCGATGCCTTTACCCGCGATATCGGGAGCGGTGCCCGCGATCGGTTCGTAGAGACCGAATTGCCGCCCCGGCGTGCCACGCGTTCCTAGGCTCGCGCTCGGCAACGTCCCGATCGAGCCGGTAAGGATCGCAGCCTCGTCCGAAAGAATGTCGCCGAACATATTCTCGGTCACGATTACATCGAAATCGCGCGGACGGCGCACGAGCTGCATCGCCGCATTGTCGACGAGCAGATGATCGAGTTGCACGTCGGAATACTCACCGGCGACCTTCGTCACGACGCGCCGCCACAGGCGGGACGTCTCCAAAATGTTTTGCTTGTCGACCGACGTGACGCGTTTACGGCGGCCGCGAGCGAGCTCGAATGCGGTACGCGCGATGCGTTCGATCTCCGGCGCGCGGTAGATCATCGTGTCGACCGCCATCTCGACGCCGTCTTCGACACGCTGCTCTTTCGGTTTACCAAAGTAAATGCCGCCGGTGAGCTCACGTACGACGATGAGATCGAGTCCGCGAACGAGCTCCGGCTTCAGCGACGACGCATCTTCGAGTCCCGGAAAGACGCGCACGGGGCGAATGTTCGCGTATAACTCGTAATCCCGGCGCAGAATGAACAGCGCGTACTCCGGCCGCTCCGGAAGCGGCTTTCCGTCGTACTGCGGCAAGCCGACGCTGCCGAAGAGAATCGCCACGCTCGAATCAACGAGCGCGCGTGCCTCGTCGGGTAACGGCGGAAGTCCGAGCTCGAGCGCGGCCCCGCCGACGATGCTTTCCTCGCATCGTACATCGGGACGCACGCGCTGCAAGACGCGGACCGCGGCGCGCGTGACTTCAGGCCCGACGCCATCGCCGGGTAGAATAGCGATCGTTTGCGACACGCGGTTACGTAACCGTGATGCGTGTCGTGTCGGGAGTCGGTTGAATCGGCTCCGGCTTGTGCTGCAATGCAGGCGCCGGGCTTGGCTCCTGCTGTTGCTGGGGCGGCGACGGCGGATGGGAATTTTCGAGGAGTGCGAGATGCGTCATCAACACGCTGCGCAACTCACTCTTGGCCTTCTCTGCGGCTTCGATCGCGCGCTGATGCTCGCGACGCACGTCAAGAATCGCATCATTGTACGAGGCGATCTCTCGCTCGGAGTTCAGGCGCGCCTGTTCCTTGATCAGATCCGCTTCCTTGTGCGCCGAAGCTTTCACTTCGTCGGCGGTGCGTTGGGCGAGCAGCAACGTGTTTTGAAGCGATTCTTCCATCGCTTTGAAATGACTGATTCGCTCGCGAAGATCGGCGATCTCCGCTTCCAACGCGGCGGCGTGCGTCGCGTCGTCTTCGAGCGTCTCGATGATTTCGTCGAGGAACTGATCGACTTCGGTACGATCGTAGCCCTGCAACGCTTTCTTGAACGTCTTATGCTGAATATCAATCGGTGTGATTTTTTGCACGTAGACCTCTACCCGGTATTAGCCGCGGTTTGCCATGAAATCGAGCGTGCCGTCCGCCGCCATCGTGTCACGCAGCCCTGCTGCGTTCACGACCACACCCGCGGGAACGACGAGATAGATTGCTTCGGCAAGTTTCTGAATCTTGCCATCGATTGTATACGCGACGCCGGAAGTAAAGTCGACGACGCGCTGCAGCAAGGTTCGATCGGCGTTTTGCAGATTGATAATGACGACCTGGCGATTGCGCAGCGCGTCGGCGATTTCGACGACGTCTTGAAAGTTGCGCGGCGAATAGACACTGACTTCCGTGCCGGCACGGCGTCCGGCGTTGCTCAGGGGAACGACGCGACTCGCCGCGACCGGTTCGTCGTCGTAGAGTTCGTCTTCCTCATCGCGGATCGAGAAGAACGATCCGATCTTGTTAAACATACTCATTGGGGGCTGGCACCCTCCCTACCTTACGTGTCGTAACGGCGTTCACCGAAGAGCGCCGTACCGATGCGCACCATCGTGGAGCCGGCCCGCACTGCCTCGCGCCAGTCTCCAGACATGCCGATTGAGAGCGTTCTTCCACCTATCACGTCAAACGTCTTTGCAGCGAGCGCAAATGCGCGAGAGATTTCGTCGCGGTCGCTCGTGACGGGACCGATGGCCATCACGCCGTCGAGCTGCAAGGCCGGTTCCGCCGCGATCGCCTCGGCGACGCGCGGCACATCCTCGGGCAGGGCGCCGAAACGCTCAGCGGGTGAGATATTGAGTTGAACGAGCACGATGAGGCGTTTGCCCAGCTTTGCCGCAGCCGAACCGAGCGCACGCGCTGCATCCACGCGATCGACGCTCTGCACGACGTCGAACAGCTCGACGATCGCTTTCGCCTTGTTCGTCTGCACGTGCCCGATGAAATGCTTTTGCAACACATCAGTGTCATCCTGAGCGCGTCGAAGGAGCGCGAACTTCGCTTTGGCTTCTTGGACGTAATTTTCGCCGATCGCATCGAGTCCGGCGCGAGCGGCTTCGACGATCGCCTCGACGGGCTGCTTTTTACTAACGCCCAGCATTTTCGCGCTTCCCGGCACGCGTCCGCACGCGCGCAGTTCGCCGTCCAGATCACGGCGCAACGCCGCGAGGCGACCGGCAATGCTCGAAATCATGCTGCGGTGGCGGTCGTTTCCGTGGCGTCGGTGCGCTGGCCGCGGCGCGTGCAGTAGATGATCCCGATGATTCCGATTGGAATCATCGGCAGCGCATAGAGCTGTCCGCCGGTAATACCGTGCCACGTGAAATCGGCGTGACGCCAGATCTCCGCAATGCTGCGCGTGATCCCGTACATCGTAAACCAGCTCCACCCCACGACCCCGTCGGACGGCCGGCGACGATAGATCAACAAGAGGATCGGCAGCGTGACGATGTCGAGGACCGCTTCGTACAACTGCGCCGGATGGCGGTACGCGGTTCCCCATACGTCCGCGTCGCCCGGGCGGTTGGGCACCATGCACCACGGACGATCGGGATTGCAAACATCGCCCCATAGCTCGTCGTTGATAAAATTGACGATGCGGGTAAGCGTGATGCCGACCGGCAAGAGCACGACGACTTCATCGGCGAGCACCATGTACTTCAGACCGGGGTGCTTGCGGACGAAGAGCCAGATCGCAATAATGACGCCGACGAGGCCGCCGTGAAACGCCATACCGCCGTTCCAGACCGCGATAAAATTGATCGGATTGCTCGTGTACGTCGAAAGGTCGTGCTTGGAGATGATGTCGTTGATGACGAAGAACGTACGGCCGCCGATGAGCACGCCGACGAGCGCATAGAAAAGGAAATCCTGGATCTGCTCCTTGGTCAGTCCGAGCCGGCGGCGCCCCTCGGGCCGGCTCATCCACAAATAGACGGCGACAAATCCAAGGAGATAGGCAATGCCGTACCAATGGACGCCCCAGCGGCCGATGTGGATGGCCACAGGGTCGACATTTGTCGGATAGTTAAACCAATGCTGCATCGAGAATTTCTTTAACGATTGAGAAGTAAACTGACGCGATGAACACGACCACGCACGTTACCGCGGGCATTGCATTTCTAGCGGGCCTCGTTTCCTTCGTCTCTCCATGCGTCCTTCCGATGGTTCCGGCGTATTTGTCGCTGCTCACGGGATCGAGCCTCGAGGAGTTGCAAGCGCAAGAGACGCGCGCGCACATGCGGCGGGTCGCCGTGGCGCACGCGATCGCGTTCATCATCGGCTTTACGATCGTCTTCGTCGCCCTTGGACTCACCGCGAGCGCAATCGGCGGCATCCTCAATGCCAACCGCGTGCTCATCGCGCAGATCGGCGGCTGCATCGTCATCATCCTCGGCCTGCAAATGATGGGTATGCTGCGGATCCCGTTCCTCATGATGGACACTCGCATACACCTGCAGCGCGAGAAGCGTACCCCCTGGACCTCGGCGCTCGTCGGAATCGCCTTTGCAGCCGGGTGGTCGCCCTGTATCGGACCGATCTTGGCGGGAATTCTCGCGATTGCGTCGCAGCAGCACAACGCCGAGGCGGCGTTTTTGCTCCTCGTCTATTCCCTCGGGTTGGCCGTGCCGTTCTTCCTGACCGCTGTCGCGATCGGGGCGGTGCTGCCGGTCCTCAACCGCATCAAGCGCTTCTTGCCTGCGATCGAATTCGCGGCCGGTCTCTTCTTGGTGGCGGTGGGGCTCGTACTCGTCAACAACGCGTTTCTCACCGTCGCAGGATGGTTCTATCAATTTGTCCCGACTCCGAACCTTTAACGCCAACGCTTGGATTCTGATCGCTGCGATCGTGGCGTTTGCGGCCGATCAGATCACGAAACATCTTGTGACATCGCATATGCCGTATCCGGACAGCGTGATGGTCATCCCAAATCTGTTGAAATGGACGTACGAGCGTAACTCGCACGGCGCGTTCGGATTGTTTGGGAACAACGGCGTTTTGCTCATCGTCATGGCGATCGTCGTGCTGCTGATCTTTTGGTTCAGCTTTCGCGACCAAGCGGCGCGCTCGCGACTAGTGTGCGTTGCGTTCGGAATGATCGTCGGCGGCGCAATCGGGAATATCGTTGACCGCGTGCATCTCGGCTACGTCGTCGATTTCATCGACTTCTACCGGATCTGGCCGAACATCTTCAACGTCGGCGATTCTTGCATTACCTGCGGCGTGATTCTGCTGCTCCTCTCGAGCCTTGGCCGCTCACGCCGTCACGCCTGACGAGGCGGGAACCCGCACCGACGTCCTCGTTGCGCGGCTGACCGGCGCCTCGCGCTCGCTCGTGTCAGCCGCGATGAAACGCGGTGACGTGCGCGTGAACGGAGAGGTCGTGAAGCCGAGTCATCCGCTCGAACCGGATGACGTTCTCGACTACGACGTTGCCGAGCGCGAGCCGCTCGTTGCGACGCCGGAAGCGATCGAACTATCGATTCTCTACGAAGACGATGATCTGATCGTGGTCGACAAACCGGCCGGCATGGTGACGCATCCCGCGCATGGCGCGACGAGCGGGACGCTCGTCAACGCGCTGCTCGCGCATATCGGGACGCTTCCCGGCGATGCGCTTCGACCCGGCCTCGTCCATCGCTTGGATCGCGACACGTCGGGATTGCTCGTCGTTGCGAAAACGGCGGAGACACTCTCCGCATTAGGTATCGCGATGAAAGCGCGCCGCATTCATCGCGAATATTTGGGACTCGTGCACGGTGTACCGCAATACGCCGAGGGGCGCGTCGACGGTCCCATCGGACGCGATCCGCACAACCGTTTGAAGTACGGAATCGTGCTCGACGGCAAACCGGCCGTCACGCACTACACATTGCGCGAAGCGTTCAAAAGACACGCGGAATTGATCTTCCGTTTGGAAACCGGACGCACGCATCAAATTCGCGTGCATATGGCCGCGATGGGTCATCCCATCGTGAACGATCCAACCTACGGCCACGAAGAACCGCGCTTCGGATTGCCCGGTCAAGCATTACATGCGTGGAAGCTCTCGTTCGAGCATCCGCGCACCGGTGACGAAATGCTCTTCGAAGCTCCGCCGCCTCCCGAGTACCTCGATGCACGACATCTTCTCGCTACAGAAGGTTGACGAAAGCGCGCGCCGCGGCACCCTGACGCTGGCGCACGGGGTCGTGCAGACGCCGACGTTCATGCCGGTCGGCACCGCGGCAACCGTCAAGGCGTTAACGCCCGAGGAAGTGCGCAGCGCGCACAGTCAGATCATTCTTGCGAACACGTACCATTTATGGTTGCGTCCCGGACGCGATCTGATCGTCGAAGCCGGCGGCATTCACAAGTTCATGGCATGGCATGGGCCGATTCTGACGGACTCGGGCGGTTTTCAAGTCTTCAGTTTGCAAGAACGGCGCAAACTACATAACGACGGCGTCACGTTTCAGTCTCACATCGACGGGAGCACGCATCGCTTCACTCCCGAATCGGTGATCGAGTTCGAAGAAGCACTCGGCGTCGACGTCGCGATGGTGCTCGATGTTTGCGTGAAGCTGCCGGCGACGACGGAAGAGTTAGCCGAATCGGTCCGCATGACGACGGAATGGGCGCGCCGCTCGCGCCTAGCGTGGAAGCGCGAAGAGACGGCAGTCTTTGCAATCATGCAAGGCGGTCTCGATCATTCATTGCGCGAGCGCAGCGCGCGCGAAATCGTCGAGCTCGATTTTCCCGGCTACGCGATCGGCGGATTATCGGTCGGCGAGACGCGCGAAGAAATGTACGCAACCGCGCGTCACGCGGCGGCGTTGCTTCCCGTAGACAAGCCGCGCTATCTGATGGGCGTCGGCACGGTGAAAGACATTATCATGGCTGTTGATTGCGGCATCGACATGTTCGACTGCGTCTACCCGACTCGCTGCGGCCGCAACGGCCGTGCAATGATGCGCAGCGGTGAATTCAATATCCGCAACGCATCGTTCGTGCGCGACTTTTCAGCGGTCGATCCGGAATGCAACTGCTACGTGTGCACGACCTACACGCGCGCGTATTTGAACCACCTCTTCCGGGCCAACGAAATGCTCGGCCCGCGGCTGCTCTCGTACCACAATGTCTACGTTCTCAACGACATCATGCGCGACGCACGCGAAGCAATCGAACTCGGCGCATGGCCCGCGTTCCGCGACCGCTTTTTCTAGTCTCGAGGCGGCCCTCGCTATTGTCTACGTAACTCTGCGTAATACGGTCTGCGTGAGATGCCCCGGGCGTATCGACACGAAACCGTATCTCGAATGCCTCGACGGCGTGGAGTTGTTCGGTTTCTAACGAACGGTTGCGTCTACGCCGGCCATCGTTGCGAGCGCGTAGAAGAGCGCGGCGAAGTCGCGATTTCCGAGGCGAAGCGCTTTCGTGCTCGTCAGGAATTCGTTCGCAACGGATGCGGTCGGAAGCGGCACCTCCGATTCGCGTGCTAGCTCTAGCGCAAGCATGACGTCTTTTTGCATCATTCCGACGTCGAACCACGCCTTTTCCGGCATCTCGAGGATAAAGGGCGCGCGGTACTTGAGCATCGGCGATGCAACGGCGCCGCCGAGCATGATGTCGAGCGCGGCCTTACGGTCGATCCCGTTTTTCTCCGCGAGGATCACGCCTTCGCTGAGCGCGAGCATCTGAACGGGCATCGTGAGGTTGAGCGCAATCTTCATTACTTTGGCGTGCCCGATGTCGCCGACGCGACGCACGGCCGGTCCGATCGCTTTCAGTGACTCCTCAACACGTTCGCATGCCTCTTGCCGGCCGCCGAGCATGATCAATAAATTACCCTGCTCGACGGTTAACTGACTGCCGAGTACGGCGGAATCGAGCAACGTTGCACCAGTGGGTTCGACCCGCTTCGCGAGTTCACGAATCGAATCGGGCGAGATCGTACTCATCTCCACCCAGTACTTGCCGGACGAAAGACCGGCAAGTATCCCGTCTTTCCCATCAGCGACCGCGTAGAGCGCATGCGCGTTGGTCACCATCGTGATTACGATGTCGCACGTGCTCGCGGCCTCGCGCGGCGTGTCGAGCAGCTTCATGCCCTTCTCGACGAATCGTTGCGCTTTGTGTTTCGTGCGATTGTAGCCGTAGGCATCCGAACCGGCGAGCAGCAGGCGGTCCATCATCGCGCCGCCCATTTCGCCTAGACCGATGATTCCGATTTTCATGGCGCTCCTTCAGAGCGAACGCACGACCTTCGCGCAGTCTTCGCAGATCGACGGGTGTTGCGGATCGACGCCGAGCTCGCGATATTTCCAGCAGCGCCGGCACTTTTCGCCGTACGCCCGTTCGAGGCGGACGTCGGTTCGTCCGTCATCGCCGACGCTTTCGATGCTGTTGATCTGCGAGACGACGAGCGCTTCACGGAGATTGTCCTCGAGCTTCGTGAGCGCCGGAACGAACCGGGCCGGAACGGCAAGCGTCGCCGAGGTTTCGTAGTCCCGGATGACGCCGCTCGCCGTTTCTACGCCGGCGGCAACCTTCGCGCGCAGCTGCCGAAGCAATTCCCAGACCTCGACGTCATGCTCGTGCGCCTTGACGTTGATATCGTGCGCCGACAGCACGCTATCGAAGACGCTGTCTTCGCCCCTGCGCAACGTCGACGGAATGTCTTGCCACGCTTCTTCTGCCGTGAACGAAAGCACGGGCGCGATCGCGGTGAGCAACCGCTTGAGCGCATAGAGCAGCGCGGACTGCGCGCTGCGACGGCGCGGATCGTTCTCGGCGAGCGTATAGAGCGGATCCTTGAGCGCATCGAAATACAGGCTCGACATCGCGCTTTCGAATTCGATGATGCGCAAATAGGCGTCGTGGATGCCGAACGCATCGTAGAGCCGTTTCACGTCGGCGACGAACACGTCGACGATGTTGCATGCCAGCGCATCGATCGGCTGCATCCGTTCGCGCGGCACGATGTCCGCGCCATTTAACCCATCAAGATTCAAGAGAATGAAGCGAATGCGATTGCGCACGTTGCGGTAAACACGTCCGACCTGTTCGATCACGTTCGGACCGAAGCGAACGTCGTCGACGAATTCGACCGACGCTGCCCATAGACGCAGGACGTCGGCGCCCCACTTCTGCATCGCGTCAGCGGCGTCAATGCCCGTGCCCTTGGATTTGGACATCGGGCGCCCTTGCTCGTCGTTGACCCAACCGTTTTTCACGACGTGTTTGTAGGGCGCTTCGCCTTTGACCGCAACGGCGGTCACGATCGAACTGCGGAACCAGCCGCGATATTGATCGCCGCCTTCCAACACGAGGTCGCTTGGCCACGGAATGCCGTCGCGCAGCACCGCGAGATGCGTGACGCCCGATTCGAACCAAATGTCGACGATGTTCTTTTCTTTTTCGAATCCCGTACCGCCGCACTGCGGACACGTGAATCCCGGCGGCAAATAGACGTCGACCGGATCGCTCCACCAGACGCTTGCGCCCATTTCACGAAAACGGTTCGCCGCGATACGCGCAACGCGCGGATCCAGGATCGACTCGTAACACGCAACGCAGGCGACCGCCGGAATCGGCGTTCCCCACGTGCGCTGACGCGAGAGGCACCACTCGGGATGATTCTCCAGCATCTGAACGATGCGGTTCTCGCCCCACTCCGGCGTGTAATCGACGCCTTCCGCGGCTTCGATCGTACGGGCGCGCAAACGGTTCTGATCCATCGCGATGAACCATTGCGCCGTCGCGCGGAAGATCACCGGATTGTGACAGCGCCAACAATGCGGATACGAGTGTTCGTACTCTGCCGCGCGCCAGAGATGACCGCTTTTTTCGAGATCGGCGATGATGTCTTTGTTCGCCTTGAAAATGAACTGCCCGGCGTACGGTCCGGCTTCGCTCGAGAAGTGTCCGCGCGCATCGACCGGATTGAGAATCGGTAACCCGTATTTGATGCCGGTGTCGAAATCGTCAGCGCCGTGTCCCGGTGCCGTATGCACCGCACCGGTTCCGGTTTCCATCTCGACATAATCGGCCAGCACGATAACGGAATCGCGATCTAAGAACGGATGACGAACCGCCAAATTATCGAGCGCCTTGCCGGGCGCCGTCGCGAGTAATTCCGCGCGCGAATACGCTTCACCGAGTGCAGATTCGGCGAGCGCAGTCGCAAGCACGAGTAACTCGTTGCCGACACGGTATAGTCCGTACGGCGCGTCCTCGCGAAGCGCGATGGCAACGTTCGCCGGAAGCGTCCACGGCGTCGTCGTCCAGATTAGGATCGAGAGACGGTCGTTCGACTCGTTTTCACGCTCTGCCTGAAGCCGGCTCAGGATGGCACGGCGTTGTTTGTCGTCTGCGGTGAAGCGTACGTAGATTGACGGCGAAACTTTCGGTTCGTACTCGATCTCCGCTTCGGCGAGTGCTGTTTCGTCGTGCACGCACCACAGCGTCGAGCGCAAACCCTTGTACACTTGGTTCTTTTCGGCGAGATCGGCGAGCGCATCGACGATCGTCGCTTCGAAACTTGGATCGATCGTGCGATACGGATGCGCCCATTCGCCGAAGTTGCCCATGCGCACGCGTGTCGCGCGCTGACGGTCGAGCCAGTAGATCGCGCGCTCTTTGCACTTCTCGCGAAGTTCGAGCGGATCGATCTCGTGGAAGTCTTTGATGCCCAAATGTTTGAGCGTCTCGAGTTCGATCGGCAGTCCGTGCATGTCCCAACCGGGCACGAACTCCGCCCACTTTCCTTCGAGCAGCGCGATCTTCACGAACATGTCCTTGAGAACCATGTTTAAGAAGTGGCCCATATGCAGTTCACCGTTTGCATACGGAGGACCGTCGTGCAGGATCCACGGACCGTTCTTGCGGTTCCGTTCTAAACGGCGATGATATGCATCGTGGTCGTTCCACCACTCAATTCGGCCAGGCTCGCGCTTTGGCAGCTCTGCACGCATCGGAAAGGCGGTGTTTCCCAACAGGAGGGTATCGCGGTAGTCGCGTTCCACGGTTTCGCTCATGGCTCGCGCATGAGTTCGTCGAGGACGTCGAAATTTCGTGCCGCGGATCCACGGATTTCCGCCGCCTTCCCGACGAGCAGCGCTGAGAGGTCGTCGCGCTGCGACATCAGTCGGTCGACGAGGCCGTCGGACGTCACCGTATCCGGCGCGCCGTTGCCCGGAATCCACAGCGACGGCAACGGATAGTCGAGGTCGTCCAACAGTGAAGCGACTTTGGGATCGTACGGAATCGCGAGAAACGGCACACCGAATCGCGCAGCAAGAATCAACGCGTGTAAACGCATTCCGACGACGACGCGCGCGCCGCGTATGATTGCCGCCGCGCGCTCGAGCGTGCACTCGGGCAATAACATCGGCGCGCTCTTACACGCTCGGATGATCGTCGTCGAAACCTCGGCGTCCGAAGCACCGCCAAGCGGAAGAAAGGCAACGCGAACGCCGTGTTTCTCAGCTAGTCTGTCGGCAACGCGGGCCAACATCGCAATGCCTTCCTTGAGCGCACTGACCTTGCGGACGCTGAAAACGGCATACGGCGTGCGGTCGAGTCCCTCGCGGGCGAGATCGACCTCTTCGACGCCGAGATCATAGAGAAAGACCGGGTCCGCCGTTTGCTCCACCGGTGTCGAGGGCAGCAATTGGCGCAACAACACTTTCGAGCGGCCGTCTCGCACGGTCGCTCGCATAACGCCCTTGCACAGCGAACGCACGACGAATTTTCCGAGAGAGTCGAGCGGTCCGATCGATTGCGCGAAGATCATCGTCTTTCGTTTGAGACGAACTGCCTCCCGAAGAATGCCCGCATAATACACCACGCTGCGCAAGCTCGTCGAACTCTGCAGCAAACCGCCGCCGCCCGAAAGTACGACGTCGGCACGCCGAATCGCCTCGCGCACGTCGCTCATGTTCCACCGCGGCGTCGCAGCGACGCCGAGTAGCGCGGTGGTTTGTTCGGGTGATGCGGAAAGCACTTCGACGTCCCACGCGGGAAAGCGCTTGCGCAACTGCTTGACGATCACTTCGAGAAGTGCCTCGTCGCCGAGATTACCGAATCCGTAATAGCCCGAGAGCAATACACGCACGACGATAAATCCAAATCGCAAGAATGCCGACGATTGCGCCGATGACGACGCCGTTTCCGATTCGCTGCAGCGAGATAATAAGCGGCGTGTGAAGATGCGAGAACGTGTCGATCACGTCCCCGATACCGACGCCGATCCCTAGCGCAAGCAGCCAGCCAACCCAGCGCCGATGGAGCGGCAAGAGCGCCGGCGTCAACATCAAGAGCGGCGCGCCGATTAGGAACTCCTTCGTGCGCGGCCGCACGCTCAGCACGTGCGAGAGCACATGACGCATCGCGAGTTCCAAATTGGAGGGCTGCACGTCGCTCGTGTTCCCGCTGCGCATAACGAGCAACGCGCCGGCACCGATGACGATGATTCCGACGAGCAACTGATAGAGCGCGATCGGCGCTCCGAACACCTGGCGGGCGTCGGTCCCGGCGTTGTAGCGCTTCGTAAAGAGGTACATACAGAGCGCGATTAGCGGTGTGAGCACGTAGAGCGCGCGGACGCCACGGAAGCGTTCGATTTCTTCCATTGTGAGCGGCGAACTCATGATGCCGACGACGACGAGCGCGCCGAGGAGTGCAACGACGGTTGCGAGCACCGTCCATCCGAGACTGCGCACGACTTGATCGCCCAACTGCTTGGCCGGTTCTTCGGAAAACGCCGGTGCGATGACCGCGAAGGCTGCACCGGCGAAGAGCAGCGCCCCGATGAGCGCAATAATGGATCGCGCGAGCATCTCGTGATGCGACACGGCGCCACCGAGATAGAGCAATACGTCGACGATGTATGCCGCGATCGCCCACGACGGCCGGTACCAGCCGAACCATCCGAGCAACAGCACGAAGATCGACGGCACGCCGAGCGTCGCGATACCGACGAGAACCGCGTTGTTTCCGCGATAGCCCGGAATCGGCGTCGCGCGTCCTAAACGAAGGCCATGCGACTTCAACTCGTCCGCGAGGTCCTTGACCATCTTGACGTTGGTCGCCTCGATCGACAGGTCGCCTTCCTGATGCGTCCACGGGCGAAGATATACCACGCGAACGTTGCGCTCGCGCACGCCGAGGACGAAGCGTCCGATTAACTCGTCGAGTTTGATCTTGTCATAATCGCTCTTGACGACGGCTTGCACGCGCACGGTCTGACCCGGAATCAGCCGCGCAAGCGTATCGTTGCCCTTCTGAATCTGCGAGGCGTCATACACTTCGATCGATCCGAAGTTGAACGGATGCGGCGAATTCGTGAAGTGTTCGTGGAACGCGTCCGCTGCATCGGGCAAGTGATCGGGATACCCGAAAACTTCATTGCCAAGACCGAAGAAGACGACGTCCGAGATGCGAGCACCCGAGGCAACGGCATCGTCGAACTCGGCCTCCATCTGCGGCTTCGAAAACCTTTCGTCGTTCTGGAAACGCGCCACGACAAGCAAATGCAACCGCTTCGCGAGCGCAAGCTGATCTGCGGGAATGCCGAGACCCACGTTATTGAAGTAATCGACCTGCGTACGCACTTCGACGATCCAGGGACTGCTTGCGCGCAGCACGCGGATCGTCTTCGGTTCGAAATGCAACGGCAGTTGGCGGCGATACCGATCGTACGTCGCGCGATCGTAGACGATGATGTAGACCGCATCGCGAGAGAGTTTGTTCGTGCGCGCCAGCGTTTGCAACAACGGATCGGTCAGTGGTGAGAGCCGCGACTGATTCAACAGTGCCGCGCCGGTCGTCGCATACGCGAGTCCGTTCCCGCCGATCGAGCCGCCCAGCTCTTCACTGAGCGCAAGCGACGTGAGTCCTGCGCGCCGTAATGCAATCAAAAACGCCGCGGGATTATAGTTATACGATCGCGCGGTCGAAATGAAATCGCCGAAGTCCATGGCGAGTTCGACCCGATTGGCGTGGCTCTCAGTTCGTAATCTAAAGGCACCTACCGCGAGACTAGCGAGAAGCGCAAGAATGAGAATGAACGCAGCATAGCGCGTCCGGCTATCAAGACGGATCAAGAACACTCCAGAAAAACATACAGGCCCGCGTAGCGAGCCTGTATGCCGTCGCGTATGCGGTTTCCCGCATACCGGGTGTGGGCGACGTCTTTGTTAACCACTCTTCGCAGCAAAGCGCCCACGTTCTAAGGCTGCGGTGGTGTCTCTCGATGGTTCTAGCCTAGCAGAGTGCTACCTTCCACGACAGCAGGCAGGCGGATATTTTACACGCCCCTTAACCGAGCCATTCGGGCGCGCGCTTTTCAAGGAATGCGCTGATGCCCTCTTGCGCGTTTGCAAGCTGGGCATTTCGGACCATAACATCTTTGGTGTACGCGTATGCCGATGGTTGATCGAGGTCGATCTGCCGGTAGAACGCGCTTTTTCCGATGCCGACGATCTCGCCGCTCGCCTCCGCGATCTTTCCAGCCAACTCGAGCGACGCCGCCCGCAAATCGCCAGGCGCGACGACGCGGTTTACGAGTCCCCATTCGAGTGCGGTGCTTGCGTCGATCATCTCGCCGGTCAGCAGCATTTCCATCGCACGCTTCTGCCCGATCGATCGCGAGAGCGCAACCATCGGCGTGCTGCAAAAGAGCCCAATCCGCACGCCCGGCGTCGCAAACCGCGCGGTGGTCGACGCGATCGCCAAATCGCACGTCGCAACTAACTGACATCCCGCCGCAGTGGCAACGGTATTCACTTCCGCAATCACCGGCTGCCGAAGCGCTTGCACGCGCGTCATCAACCGCACGCACTCCTCAAAGATCTCTTCATACGCGTCCGGCTGACGCCCACACAACTCCCGCAAATCGTGCCCCGCCGAAAACGCCGCCCCATCCCCCGCGAGAACAACGACGCGCATATCACGATCCCCATCAAGCTCCGCAAACGCAGCATCGAGCTCGCGCATCAGCTCGAGCGAGAGCGCATTTCTTTTGTCCGCCCGCCGCATCGTCACGATCGCCGTCGTCCCCACCCGCTCGACGGAAAGATTCATCAACTTCACGCTCACCTCACAAAAACATTTTGCCCCGAGCTTTGGTTGGTGGCGAGGCGACCGGTCGCGAAGTGGACTCTGGTCCACGAAGCGTCCGGTCAACGAAGTCCACAAGCCAAAGATCGGGGCAAAATGGGCGATGACGGGCTCGAACCGCCGACATCCTCCTTGTAAGGGAGGCGCTCTCCCAGCTGAGCTAATCGCCCGTAGCTTATCCTGACTGAGTTTTTTCGTTAGGCGACGTCTTCGGTCGCCGTTTTTGACCCTTGTCCGGATCCATTCGGACCGGTGAGATAGAGGGAGCGCACCTCTACCTTGTCCATGCCGGCACGCCGCGCCTCCACTCGTCCGTTTTGGCAGCTAAGCGTCAAATGCCGTCAACTACCCGGCCCTCGTTGTTCAAAGCCGTTGAGGCCCGCTTCAATCAATCAGCGACCTCGGCGGAAAAGACCAACATAGCGTAGGACGCGCGGCTGCGGCCTCGCGCAGTTGACTGGTCAATAGGCTCGCTACCTTTACCGGCAACGTGCGCAGGCGACCACCAAAACGATCGTTCGTCAACGTCTCATGCAGGATGATATGCAAGGCCAGACATATGCAATTTGAGCGCTTTTCGGCCGAACCTTGAAATCAGTGTCTGGAGTTGACCCGCTTTCGCGGAGGATTGCGATTTGGACATCAGGCGGCTTGACTCATCCGCCGCTCGTAGTTGTTTGGTGAGAGATAGCCGAGGGCTGAATGCCGGCGATGCGGATTGTACCAGCCTTCGATGAAGTCGAAGATCGCGAGTGAAGCTTCTCGTTGCGTCTTGAAGCTATGCTGCACGAGAAGCTCGCATTCGAGTGTTGCATTGAAGCTTTCGCACATCGCATTGTCGTAGGCATCGCCAACCGAACCCATCGACGGCTTCACGTTTGCCTCGCGGCAGCGGGAGCCGAATGCAATCGATGTGTACTGACAACCCTGATCGGAATGATGTATGACATCCTTGGGCTTGCGCCGATAGAGCGCCATATTGAGCGCTTCGAGCACGAGTTCGGTACGCAGATGATTGGCCATCGCCCAACCGACGATTTTACGGCTGCATGCGTCGAGCACAACCGCAAGATACAAGAATCCGGCCCAAGTCGGGATATAGGTGATGTCGGCAACCCAGAGTTGATCTTGCCGTTCGGCGCGGAAGTTGCGGTCGACGAGATCTGGTGCCGGTCGCGCGTCGCGATCGCGCACAGTGGTGATCGTTCCCTTGCGTCGAGAAGCTCCAAAAAGGCCGCGTTCTCGCATCAATCGAGGATGCGTTTACCTGAGACAGCAATACCATCGTCGCGAAGCTCAGCGTGAATGCGTGGGCGCCCGTAAGTCGATCGCGATTGACGATAAATTGCCTCGATGCGATCCGCAAGCAGCAGATCATGCTGACGACTCGACGACATCGGACGCTTACACCATGCATAGTAGCCGCTCGGCGAAACGGAAAGAACGCGACAAAGCAACGTGATCGAATGCATCGCCTGGTTCGCCCTTATGAATCCGAAGAGCGCTCCGGGATCGTATGCGTTTCCCGAGCAAACCAGGCTGCGGCTTTTTTTAAGATGGCCTTTTCTTCTTCGAGTTCACGCACGCGCTTGCGCAGTTGCGCGAGTTCTTTGCGTTCCTCGGTCGTCAGCCCATCGGTGCGACGGCCAGCGTCAAGGTCGTCTTGCTTCACCCAATTCACAATCGATTGGCGAGCGACGTCGAACTCTTTCGCGAGCGACGCAAGGCTGCGGCCCGATCTGGCGAGGTCAACGATTCTACGCCGAAACTCCGGCGGATACGAGGGGCGCTTTGCCATGGGGAGACCTTTCTCTGTAAGATTGAAAGTCTCCACGAGACCGGATCAACTCCACTCGGCGGAAGAAAGTCACTTGTCGTAGCCAGCACTTCCACCGCAGAGACTCCGCACACACCGTATCCCATGTTACTTCGCAGCATCGATTTTGGATGCCACAAGATCACGCCGAGCGTAACACGCAACCACGCGGACAACGTCGACGATTTAGCGCTGAAACTCATCAGCGTATTGCGCATTTTTGGGGTTGCGTTGAAAAACGATGTGTCGCCGATGAGTTATTATGCGCCACGCCTACTGTCCGTTGCAAGTCCCGCAAACGGGCGCGGCAGTTTCTCAACGGAGATATCTGCGCGCTATCAGCGCAGGGAGCAAGCCTTTGTGCTTCCTCATTGAAATGGTCGTGAACGGCGTATCGACGCACAAAGTCGCAGCAATTCCAAAGCCCTGTGCGGAGCGTCGTTTTCCAAGTGGACGGTGAGCCGGCTAACAGCACTGCTTGATGAGCCGCCAATGCGTTCCTTCCCCCGCTTGATGGGGCACACGCGTTCGTCATCTTGATGTATGTTGACGACCGCGCAATGAACAGAGCGTCGTCAGCAAGAAGGCATTGATTGCGTGCGGTGTTCGCGTGGGCGGCAGCGCGATGTAGTGAGTTGCGATCGGCGACGCCGAGCTTCGCGACCTGTAATTCATTGTTCGCTTCGCTGCGTAAGCGCGGATTATCCGGTGTAAACTACATCGTTTGACAATGAGTCAGGTTCCGTCGAAGCCGCGAGCAAAAGCTCTGCTGGTGCAACGTAACAACGCCGCCAGGTCCATCTGATGCCAAATATCGCTAGGCACTATTCAAAGGACATTTCGAACACCGGCGATCGCGCCGAAGCAGAACGAAGACGAGACGAGATATTGACGAGATTTGCAAGAGCGCCGCTAAGCTGCCTGCCTTGAAGCACATTTCGAGGATGCGATCGCACTATTGATCTTCCTGGAGAATAGCAGGCGACTGCGCACGAACAACGTGCTTGAACGGCTCAATCAGGAGATTGTCGACGAGGACGTGAATTCGCGTCTGTCCGAACGATGCGTCCGTGTTGCGGATGGTCGGTGCACCCCTTGCTGAGACGACCGGAAGCTTGGCAAGAACGCCTCTGCCATCGATAGACTAATGTTACGAATGGCGCGCAGTTCATGTGCTCGAGGCAACGATAACTGACTCGGAATACCTCGACTAGACGATGGCAAATCCCCCGAATGCATATGAACGTCGCCAAAGCTGGTTGCAAGTGTAGCTGCAAGGAGGGGGTGGAACGGAAGCGCCAATTGCCTGAGCCGAGCGGTTGAATCTAGGTGCTGCAGGTAGCCGATCGGTTTTTTAACGTCGAAAGCAGGCCTCCGTGATATTCTCTTATTCCGCGGGTGTTGCCGTGATGGTGAAGCGTTCAAAATTTGCTTGGGCGATGCACCGGTGAAATACTCAAGCAATTTCTTGACGAATTCGTAGAGAACCGTCTGATGATAAAGCAAGGGCGGCAGTATCTCAGCTTAGCTATCGAACGGCGACACTGAAAATCTTCCGTTTCTCAAGTTACTTTTTTAAAGCTTCGTGACGGACAGTGACAGTCTTACGAAGTTGCCTGCTGTGGCTCCCGGCGTTGCTCAGCGCAATGTACTTTTCTTTCGGCTGCGGAAAGACGAGCTCCCGACGTGAGCGCTCTAAGAAACTAGCTTAATTCAATCGAGACGTCGAAGCGCAGTGCTGAGTCTAGGTGGCGAAGGAAAGCGCCGTTGATGTTCCACTGGAGGCCGACGGCTTGCCTGTAAAATCGCTCCGCGGTGCTAGATGCAACGAGCCGCCACTCCATTTTCGGTTCCTGATCCTCGAAGTTCACGTCGGAAGCCTGTGGCGCAACTCAAGGTACGATAGCGGAGAGTTCATCTGCTCCATTGGAGAGAAAAAGGAGGTTGCGGCGTTAGAAGATGCCGCGTGCAAGTATCGGTAGTTGCTCGTTGTGTGGGGAAATTTAGTGGACACCATCATCACACCAATTAGTGCTTCTCTTGACGTGCTGGACAAGACCGCGGGCCTTTTGAGTAGAGTCAAAAACCAGATCGTTGCTGACGTTCCCGGCGCGCGAAAAGAGCTCATTGACATTCTCGAGAGTATCAAAGGTCGCTACAAAGAGTTCCTCGACAAACTTGTAGCATTCATGAACCTGCCGCTGGACGACCTAAAAGCAGCGCGCATTGAACTGGACGATATTGTTTATAGCCACGCGCTCGAACTGAAGATAAAGGAGGTCAAGTTGCGTTGCGGCCGCATCGGTGATGCCTTGAAAAAGCTTCAAAAGCCGATTCGCGATCCGGAGTTGCTGAACCTGATTGCAAGTTTCGGAACCGCCGACGATGAGTTCGTCAACGCAATGAATGACGTTAATGACCGGGTTATGAAGATCGCCAAAGAAGTACTTCGCGCAATCAATTCAACCGATAGGCAGAGCGCCGAACGGATCCTTGATGCAAGCCGCCAGGGATTAAATGAAGCGCGCTCCGAGGCATCCACGATTCTCAATAAACTTCATGAACTAGCGCTGGACTTCCAGAGCCAGGCGCAAATGGGCGAACTTAAAGCATAGTAATTGTATCGCTGATACGTCGCCTTCAGTCTGACGACGCTCGACTACGTTGGAGTCATTCAGCTTCCCCCGTATCGCTTTCCCGATTTGGCGCAACACCTTGACGCAAATGGCTAGGGCAATGGCGTGCGGGTCCAGACATGAGCGAACATCCTCCGTTGGCGCGCCAGCAGGATGACACCGTGGCGGCGGGCGCGGTCACAAGCGAACGCGGGCCGCCGCCATAAGCGTCCAGTGCGTATCGGAATCGACGCCTTTCAGGCACGGGCTGACAACGGCTGACGATTGCTGATAAGCCTGACAAAAACGCGTTTGGCGTTGATAAATTGCGGTCAGCCCGCCCCCGTTTTTGCCCTCGGTTCTACCCTTGTCGACGGTGCATTTTGGTGCATTTTCGATCACTGAAGGGCACTGGCGGGCATTAAAAGGCACCGATTTCACGAGGAAACAGTGCTATCACGAAGCGGCCAACGTAGCGACGGCCTATTTGTAAGGGAGGCGCTCTCCCAGCTGAGCTAATCGCCCGTGGCTTATCCTGTGCGGTCTTTTCGTTACGCGGCGCGTGAAAGGCCTTTCGCTCTTACACGAGCGCTCGAAAAGCTAGCCGCGTTCAAGACCTCTGCTTGCCGATCGCCGCATACTGAGCGCATCCATGAGAAATGTGGTTTTCTTCCTCTTTGCGTTCGCACTTGCGGCTGTGCCGTCTCAAGTCTCACGCGACGGCGTTTCCGTCCCGATGCGCAATGAGGACGGCGTCTTGCTGCTCTCCGGCGCGATCAACGGCGTTGGGCCCCTGCTCTTTACGTTCGATCCGGGCGCGAGCGATACGTATACACGGTACGCCCGCGAACGTCTGAACGGCCGTCAACCACAGACCGTGTGTTTTTCGTCGGCGTGCTTCCCGGCAGGCATGCAATACTTTGCCGACGATCCATCGCAGCTGTTTCCGCGCCACGATTCTTCCCTAGGCACGATAGCGGGCAGCATCGGTCCCGCGCTTCTGCGGCACTACGTGGCACGCATCGATTATCGTGCCAACGCGTTCACACTTATTCCCGCTACGAGCTTTCAGCCTCCGCGGGGCGCGCAGCCGCTGCCCGTCAGTTCGGATTCAGCGGAGATGCCCGCCATTGCGGGAACGGTTGACGGCCGGAGCGGGTTATTCGAACTCGACGTGCGCGCGCCGACTTCAATGCTCTTCACACCGTTTCTCGAGCGGACCGGACTACGTGACGCGTACGCTGCAACTCCCGTCGTAAAAACATCGGCGACGCTCGTCGCACATGCGATACGAAGCGTACGCATCGGCGGCACCGAGCTTCACGACGTTCCGTTTTGGTTCTCCACAGCATCCAGCGGCAAGTTCGCAGCGGGCGATGTCGCGGGATTGTTTGGCAACAACGTGCTGTCCCATTTTGTGGTAACCATCGATCTGCCGCATCGAGTAGTCTACTTAGGACACTGAGACCGCCGTCTCTTGCGCAATGAAGCGAGCGTCTTCGAGCGCACCGAGGATCTTTGCGACGCATTCGTCTACCGATTCGCGCTCGCTGTCCACGATCACGTCGGGCGCGGATGGTTCTTCGTACGGATCCGAGACGCCGGTGAAATGTTGGACCTCGCCGCGCAACGCTTTTTGGTACAAGCCTTTCACGTCACGCCGGACGAGCTCGTCGATCGAACAGCGCACGTAGACTTGCAAGACGTCCCCGATGCGCTCTCGCGCCGTGTTGCGCGCTTCCTCGTACGGGGAGATCGCCGCGGTGATGACGGCTATGCCGTGACGCACCAGCAGTGCGGCGACGAACGCAATCCGCGCGATATTCGTATCTCGATCTTCGCGGCTGAAACCAAGTCCCTTCGAAAGATGCGTTCGCACCTGATCGCCGTCGAGAACTTCGACCGCGACGCGGCGCGCGCGTAACTCCGTCTCGAGGCGCTGCGCGATCGTGCTCTTTCCCGCGCCGGAGAGTCCGGTGAGCCAAATTGCAAAGCCGTTTTGCATCGATGTATAGCTCCGCGCGTGACGTTAGATGAGACGCGAACCGACGAAGACGAGCGTCACCGCCACGGCTGGACGCAGCCACTGCGACTCCAGCCGCGCGCATAACATACTTCCGACGAAAATCCCCGGCAACGACCCGGCAAGTAGCGTGATCGCAATCCCGACATTGACGTCACCCATCGACCATCGTCCGGCGGCCGCGGTCGGAATGAGCAATGCCGCGAATGCAATATCCGAACCAACGAGACGCGCGAGTCCGATCGACGGCAGCGCCATCGAGAGCAGCGGGAGAGTCACGGATCCGCTGCCGATCGACGTCAGCGTTACGATGAAGCCGACGAGGGCACCGATCGCGGCGATCCGCCACGACGGTAGCGCGGCCGGCTCGAACGGCGGCGAATGTCGCGCGATCAACGGGCGCGCAAAAATGACGCCGGCCGAGAACAGCAGCAAAGCGCCGATTGCGCGTCGCGTCCACAGTTCGGCGATCGCAACATCGAGATGATGGCGAGACCACAACAGAACTCCTACGCCGGCAAACGCAGCCGGAACACCGCCATAGAGCAACTGCAACACGATACGGCGGTCGATCGTTCCTTGGCGTCCGTGCAGATACGCGCCGTAAAGTTTTGTCGGAACGCTATAGAGCAAATCCGTTCCGACGGCGACGAGGGGGTTAATGCCCAACACGATCACCAACACAGGCGTCATGATGCTGCCGCCGCCGACGCCCGTTAAACCGACGAGCATGCCGACGAAAAAGCCAACGGCGACCAGTTCGGCCGTCATGCCGGTCGCAACGCCTGTACGGCATTACGCAGCCCGGCGGCGCCGAAACGGTGCGTAAAATCACCGAACGATTCTTCCCGCAGACGTTCGCGCTTCCATAACTCGAAGACGACGTGCAACACCGGCGCGATCGCGTCGTATGCAACGCCTTGCGCGTAGACGTCGTTGAGTCGGGTATTCGCAGAATCGCCGCCGAGGAAAATGTCATAGAGTCCGAGAGAGCGGCCGACGATGCCGATGTCGCCCATGCGCGGGCGCGCGCATCCGTTCGGACAGCCCGTCATGCGTATGCCGATCGGTTCGTCTTGAAGCCCGAGTTCGAGCAGGTCGCGTTCGATGCGCTCGACGAGCGACGGCAACGCGCGTTCCGCTTCAGCGACCGCGAGGCCGCACGTCGGAAGCGCCGGGCACGCGATCGCTCCGCGTCGCAGTCCGAGTTGGTTTGGATCATCTATCACGCCGTGATGACGAAGCATCGCGCCGACATGTTTGCGCGCTTTCGCGGGAATGCCGGTAAGAATGATGTTCTGCTGGGGCGTTATGCGCAATCGCGGGCGCAGCATCGCGACGATCTCTCGCAACGCCGTACGCAGCATACCGCGCGTCGTGTCGGCGATGCGGCCGTTTTCGACGTATAGCCCAAGCGACCACGAAGCGTCAAGCTGACGGTGCCATCCAAGGTGATCGTGCGCGGCGATAAACTTCACGTCGCGCGGATCCGCAACGTGCCGCCCCAAACGCTCCTCCAGTTGGTCGCGGAACCACTCGATGCCACGCTCCTCGACGACATATTTCATCCGCGCATGCCGCCGATCTTTGCGGTCGCCGTAGTCGCGCTGGATCGTGACAATTGTTCCGGCAACCTCTGTGACCTCGTCCGGCGAGACGAAGCATAACGGCGTCGCAAGGCGAGGATATGTCTCGCTCTTTCCATGCGTCGATCCCATTCCGCCGCCGATGAGCACGGTGAATCCGGCAACACCGCCGACTCCGTCGAGCTCAGCGACAAAACCGATGTCTTGCGTGTACACGTCAATGCAGTTATCATCCGGCATTGCGACGCCGATCTTGAACTTGCGCGGCAAATAGGTGTCACCGTAGATCGGCTCTTCATCAACTGCAGGCTCTTGTGGCTCGAGCTTCCGGCCGTCGACCCAGATTTCGTGATAGGCGCGAGTGCGCGGTGCGAGGTGCATGGCGATGCGATGTGCGTACTGTAAAACCAGAAGGTGCGCCGGGTCGCGAGCCGGCGCGGCACACGCCATCACGTTACGGTTCACGTCGCCGCATGCGGCGAGGGTCGACAGTAACGACGCGTTGATCGCCTTGATCGTCGCGAGAAGATCGTGGATGAGGACGCCGTGAAGCTGAATCCCTTGCCGCGTCGTTAATCTGATCGTGCCGTTGCCATACGCGTTCGCGATCGCATCGTGCGCAAGATATTGTTCCGCGCTCAACGCTCCGCCCGGGATGCGCGAGCGAACCATGAATTGGTACGCCTTTTGGGTGCCCGCCTCTTTATGCTCGCGCCGCCGGTCGCGGTTTTCTTGTTGATAGCTTCCGTGGAACTTCAGGAGCTGCAAATCCGCTTCATCGAAATGCGTTGCGCCGGAAGCGATGGTTTTCGCGATCGTGCCGCGCAAATGGGCGCTCTGGAGCTTGATCGCTTCGTTCTTACTGCCCTCACCAACGCCGAGACTAACGAGGTTGTCGTTCATCACACGTGCCCTTTCTCAGTTGCCGCCCCATGAAGACCACACTCGATCTTGCCTGTGCCGGGCCAGCGGCCGGCGCGCAAATCTTCACCCTGCCGGATCGCGCGGGTGCACGGCACACATCCGATACTGGCGTAGCCGTCATCGTGAAGATTGTTGTACGGCAGATCATGCGCGCGAACGTACGCCCACACCATGTGCTCGTCCCAATTGACGAGCGGGCTGATTTTAACGAGGCCGAAACGGTCGTCCCATGCGATCGGATCCACACCTGCGCGCGTTCGTGATTGATCGCGGCGAATGCCCGTGATCCACGCGTCGTATCGCGACAAAAAGGCCCGCTGAGGTTCGACTTTGCGTAACGTGCAGCAGGCGTCGGCGTCTCGTTCCCAGAGTGCGGCTCCGTGCGATTGCGCCTGTTGCTCTACGGAGTTTGAAGGACGCACGGCGATGGGATCGACTCCGTATCGCTTTCGTACCGCATCGACGAGCGCGTGCGTTTGTGGAAAAAGCAAACCGGTATCGAGATAATACGGATCGACGAGCCCCCCGAGTTCTGAGGCCATATGCAGCAGCACCATCCCGGACGGCCCGCCGAACGAGCACGCGAGCGCAATGCGCGGATATGCGTCGAGCGCATATCGCAGAACATCTTGAGGCGCCGCATCGGAAAGGGCGTGTGAAACCACGCCGAGCGCGTCTGGCTTCTCGCCGAGAGTCGTTTCCATGTCGTTCCCGTAATAGAGAAAGCCCCCGCTGTCGTACGACGGCGGGGGCTATAGCTGATACAGTACCTGTGTCGTTACACGATGCGACAGCTATCCCACGCCGGCGGCGTCGAACAACAGAGACATGCGCAAGAGCACACAATGAACATTACGCGCTAAACCTATCACGCGGGGAATATTGCGTCAATGCCCGTTGGCATTAATCGGCGTTACTGCTTCGCAGGGAGCGCGGCTACGATGCGATCGATCAGCACGCCGACGTGATCTTCTTGCGGGTCGGGCTGACTGTTCAATGTGACGGTGAGCACGAGGTTACGCTGGGGCGCATAGACGTGCACGAAGCGGTATCCAAGTGTCATACCTTCGTAGAACATAAAACGCCCGAGCGGCGCCTTGTACATTTCGCCGACGCCGAGTCCAAACGTTTTTGGCTCGCTTTGCGTCGCTTGCGCTACCGGCTTCCCGGTCGTCATCGATACGCACGACAGCAATTCATCATGCTGCTTCTTCGGCAAAATCGTTGGGCCGTACAAGATCTGAACCCATTTATCGAGGGCAGCGGGCGTCGCGACGATGCCGCCGGCGGCCTGCGTCCACGAAAGGCTGAAGTTGCGCACGTCGCGTTTGTACAGCAATTGCAGTCCGGCGTTGTCCGGCTGGTTGTTGAAAAAATATCCGGACGAAAGGCGCCCTTGAAGCGTTGCGGGCAGCACGTTCGGATCGTAATACAAGTTCGTGAGATGGTACGGCATGAAGATCCGTGAGCGCAGTAAGTCGCCGTACGACTGACCGGTAACTTTTTCCAGGATCATCTGCGTGAGAATGTAGCCGGTGTTCGAATAATTCCAGCCACGCAAGAACGTCGCGTGCCCGTTTTTTTTGGATAAACGAAAGCAACGAGTTCTGCCGCGGAATAGTTCTTATACGGGTTCTTTGCGTAATCGCGCTGCCATGTGGGGTCGTTATCGTACGTCGGGATTCCACTCGTCATATCGAGCATGTGGCGGATCGTCGCGTTTTTCCATGCGGGATATTGCTGGAGGTATCGCCCGATCGGCGCATCGAGATCTAGTTTCCCGGCCGCTTCTAATTGCAGCGCAAGAACGGCCGTAAACGCTTTCGTGTTGCTGCCGATCTGGAACAGCGTCGACGGTTTCGCGCCTGTCGCCGCGACGATCGGGTCATCACCGCGGAGCGTTGTAATGCTAGCCGAAGCCGCACTGATGTGTTCGGCCGCACCGCGCTCCTCGACATACGTTTGCAGAATCTTGGTGATTTTCGTTTGTGGCGAGGCATCGTTTGCCGCGATGCTCGAAGCGGGTGCGAACAGGATGGCGGCAGCGACTGCCGGCGCAAGGACCATTCGAAAAATGCTCATCATCTGCTATCGTAAAGGACGAGCGCCGTCTGTGGCTATCCCGTTATCGCACAGTGGGGCTCGCTTGCTTTTATCGACCTAACGCGCGTGATTGTGCGCCAGAATCCGATTCAATACCGCGGGGGCTACGGCGTCCGGACGGCTGAAGTCGAGTTGCGCGCTTTGAACGGCACCATATGCCGTTTGCAGATTGCGTTTGGTGGTATCGATCTCCGGCGCAAGCGCGGTATACGGACGCAGATTCGCCGTCGATGAAAACGCTCCATACATCGGCGTCGCCATCGCATCGTAGGTCGAAAGCGGCTGCATTCCGAGCAGAAGTTCAATCGTCCGCAGGATGCTCACCGTTGCATAGTGCTCGTGACGCACGCCTCCGCGTGAATATGGCGAGATGACGAACGCGGCGGTGCGCTGATCGCTCACGTGATCGGGACCGTCTTGGGCGTCATCCTCGATGACGAACACCGCCGACGACTTCCACACCGGCGAGTGTGAAATCGCGTCGATCATTCGGCCCAACGCGTAATCATTTTGTGCTACGTATGAGGACGGCGTCAACTCCTTCGGCTTACTGCCGAAAGTATGATCGTTCGGCAACCAAATAAATTCGAATTGCGGCAGCGTACCGGCGCGTATGAATCCATCGAATTCACGCCGCCACTCCTTCACGCGCTCGAGATCGCTGGTATGTAAATCCCAGCCGGGATAGCGCGGAGCGATGATTCCATTGAGACTCGGAATATCGGCCACCCAAGCGCTGCCAGGCGTCTTTCCAGGATCGACGAGTTCGCCGTAATCGCGAAACGACACGTGCGCGCGTCGCGCCGCATCCCAAAGATATCCGGCAGGCGAGACGACCGGTCCGTCAGCTTGCGAGACGTCTTCGGCATAGCTGCGCTTCCCATAGATCAGTGGCCAGAAGCGCTCCATGTAATCGTTCGAAAATCCCGCATCGGCCCACATGTGGCCGGTCGCGCTTACCTCGCCGCTCGTGTAGGTGTTGTCGAACAAACCGAAGCGTGCGGCCATCGCGTGCTCGTTCGGCGTAACCTTGCGGCCAAACCATGCGAGCTTCGCATCACCGTTGCCCTGCGGCATATCCCCCAGCACTTGATCGTACGAGCGATTCTCCTTGAGCACGAAAAACACGTGTTGAATCGGACCGTTCCGGCGAAGGGCGGTGGAAGGCGAGGGATCGTTCCACGCTTGCGCGCCTTGCGGATTCCCGTTCATCGCAAACGTCGACGGCAGGTCGTACGCGCGCAACGATCCGAATTCGATCGTTCCGATGTAATCGCGATCGCTTCCCGGACGAAGATTCGGATTCGGACGCGCACCCTCGCCCTTGCCGTTCAAGACGTAGAGCCGGCCGTGCGAAGCGATCGCATCGGTCGGATACCACCCGGCTCCCATGCGTCCGGCGAGTTCGTCGTTGCGCAAAATCGCCACGGAATTTGCCGCGCCGAGCGTCACGAAAATCGCGCCGTCGCCTGCGGAGATCGAGTTCGGAGAAACGCCGATTGCATCGAACGGCGCCCGGTCGCGAACCGAAACATCTTTGACCGGGCGTAAATCCCGCGCGTTGAGGATTGCTACCGCATCGGCGTCGTTTTCCGCGACGTACAGCTTTCCACCGGAGACGAGCAACGCCGACGGATGCAGACCGACGTGCGCGCGATGCTGAATCGTTCCCGTGGCCGCGTCGATCGCGACGACTTCATTTGACGGACGCAGCGCAACGAACACGCTTGTGCCGTCATCACTGAAGGCGATGCCGCCGGCTTGCGCTCCGAACCGGACTGCACGGGCAATGCCGATCGTTTGAAGCGTTCCGACGCGCAGCGACATATCGCGAGCCGTCGCGACGGCGTACGTTTTTCCGTCCGGCGACGCCGCAACGAACAGCGGATACGAAGTCTTCGGAAAGGCGATACGTTCGACGGCATGCGTTTGAACGTCGATTCGCAACAGCGCATCTGCGATGCCGCCGGCGACCATCACATGCTGCGCGTCGGTCCACGCCGGGCGACCAAACGCGCCTGGCAACGGGATTGTCGCAATGCGCTCGAGATTCGGCAAGCGATAGAGACCGAGCGCCGGAGGATTGTATCCGGCCTCCACAACGGCAATCGTCGTGCCGTCGGGCGAAAGCGACATGCCTTGCGGCATCGTTCCCGTCTCGACCATCGCTCCCGGCGGCGATTGCACGACCCAGTTGTTCGGAAGAACAATCGGCGATGCCGCGATCAAAACGAACGACAAAAGAATCGATAAGCGTCGCAACGCGAAGCCTCCCTCAAGACATCAGCCGTCTGCTCTTGTCGTCTAAGGTGCTTCGCGAGTCCTTTTGTGACCAAACGAGCAGGCGCATATTTCCTGGGATAGGACTAAATCCTGACGCGCGCGGGCCCTCGGCCTCGTTTATGCTTGCTTTCGGCGGGTAACGAAAGCGCACGTGAGTCCGACTTACCGCGCCGCGTTTACCGGCGATCATCGTAACGTTCCGCTTGCGCGAAACGCCATAGCAAGTTTCGCGCGCATTTGCGGCTTCTCCGTGGAGGAAGTAAGCGACATCCGGCTAGCCGCGGGCGAAGCGCTCAGCAACGCGGTCGAACACGGCCGCACGATGCGCTCGAACGGTTTCTCGGTACGGTGCACCTTCGCACAAGAAGAACTCACGATCGAGATCCGAGACAACGGCGAAGGGTTCTCACTCGAGGGCAAACGCGACGAAACCCCGATCGAACAACGAACTCGGGGTTTCGGCATTTTCCTTATGCGCCGCCTCATGGACGGGGTTCAGTTCTACAACAACGGCACGTGCGTACGGCTCATCCGCAGACACGTATCGTAGCCGGTTACGGCTTTGTTGAGGCGATCTTCTTCTGTAAGAGCTGGATTGCGGCGCGAAGTTGCGGGTCGTTTGATGCATCGCCGAAGCGCGAACCGTTTGGTTCGTCAACGGCGACGTCCGGATCGATGCCTTTCAAGTTGATGTCGCGACGACGCGGCGTCAGATAGTGCGCCGTCGTAATTTTGATTGCGGAGCCGTCGGCGAGCGGCGTGAGCGTTTGCATAACGCCTTTGCCGAACGTACGCTGTCCAATGACTTGGGCGACGCCGTCGTCTTGGAGCGCGCCGGTCATGATTTCCGAAGCGGACGCCGTGTATTTGTTCACAAGCACCGTGATCGGGACGTTGAGCGGCGTGCCGGGCTCCGCATCGATCGTTTGATCCGGTTCGCCGCGTTGTTGCACGGTGAGAAGCGGACGCTGCGTGATGAAGCGCGAGCTCATGTCGAGCGCTGAGTCGACGTAGCCGCCGCCGTCATTGCGCAGATCGAGAACGATCGCGCGCGCGTTCTGCTGGCGCAAGCGATCGAGTGCCGCATCGAACTGTTCCGGCGTGTCTTTGCCGAACGCGATGACGTAGACATAGCCGATGTTATCGGGGAGCATCTTGTCGACGACCGTCGGCGGTTGAATCTCGCTACGCACGATCGTGAAGTCGTGTTGCGGGTCGGTGCCGCGCGTAATTGCGAGGCGCACCGGTGTACCGGCTTTACCACGAAGCAATTTGCTCGCCGCGTCAACCGCAAGACCTTTCGTGCTCGTTCCGTCGATCGTCGTGATCAAGTCGCCCGCCTGCAATCCGGTCCGCTCCGCAGGCGTGCCGGGCACGACGTAACTCACGCTGATCAAATTGCTTACGCTATCTTGCGCAACCATCACACCGATGCCCGAGATCCGTTCCGGATCGAGCGCGGCATTGAACGCTTTGAAATCGTCCGGCGTCATGAACACCGTGTAGCGATCGTTGACGGCCTTGGCCATGCCCGAGATCGCGGCATACGCAAATTGCGTCGGCGCGGCGTGCGCGCTCTCCGCGACGTCGGAGATCGTCTGATCGAGCGACGCGAGCGCAGGTTCAACCCCGTCCGTTGCTTTGATGTCGGGAACCGACACCTTGACGTGGTGCTTGTTCGCCTCGTCTGAGAGTGCGGTACGCGCGGCGTCGATGAGCGCTTGTTGATCGACGGGCTTGTAGTACGTGCGCGCGAGCAGACGATAGCTTTCGTTCACGTCTGCAGCAACCGCAGCAGGAAGCGTCGTCTGCGCAAATGCGGGCACAGACGCTGCGAGAGAAAGAACTGCAGCGCACGCGGCAATGCGCGCGCGTCGCAAACGAGGCGGAATCATATCGTTACTCTATCGGTCCCGGCTCAATCATACCTGAGATTAAAGCGATGCGGCTGCCAAAAGTGACCGAACGCCCACTCTATCATGCCCTCAGGCGAATTAGCCGGCAAGAAGATGAGCCCTGGTTGCTCGACGTCATGAGGCAGATCGAACACGAGGTCTTCGTGCTGGACCGCTCCGCGGACGACGTGATCCGGACCGGGGCGACCGGTTCTGCGGTCGAGCAGCGCCTGCGCGATTTCATCGATTCTGAAACGGAGACCGGGCTTCGTCGCGCCGCGACCGGCAAACGTATCGACTTCCACAAAGGTATCGTGCCACGTCGGCCGCAGACCGAACGGTGCCAGAATCCGAGCATGTACGATATAGAACACGCCCTTGGGGGCGATGCGCCTGGCGCCCTCCTTCAGTTCCCCGACGCGGTCCACGCCGTCGACCGTGACGCCGACTTCTCCGAGCCACTGGATCATCCCGAGCCGTAGCGGTTGAGGCGGCCGCGCAAACGTCAACAAGAGTACCCCCGCGACAAGGACGAAACAGGCCGCCGCGGCCGAAACCAGATATCGAATCACGTCAGCTCCATGCTTTGCAAAGCAAAGTTAACTACTTTGTAACACAAAGCGAGACGCGGATCAACCGTTCTGTTATGTGCACCGGTCAGCGAACGATAGAACGGCCAAGCCGATCAAGACGAGAATCATGCCGGTTCCGGATAGCAACGTCGGCGTTTCTCCGAGTTGCACCCAGGCTGCAATGATGCCGATGACGGGATTCGCGAGCGTTCCCATACTGGCGTCGCGCGCCGGCAATTCGTTGAGGACGAAAATCCACAGAAAATACGCGACCGCCGTCGCAAGCACGACATTGTAGGCGACGGCGAACGTGTACGACGCGTTCCATACGACCGGACGTTCCGGTACCGCGAACGCAACGATAACCAACGCGATTCCGCCAAAGATCAGCTGCCACATCGTCAAGTTGAAGAGGTCGATCGAGCGATCGCGCTGGACGACTTTGGCGATCACGACGCCGATCGCCCAACTCACCCCCGCGAGCACCGCAAGCACTTCGGGAAATCCGATGCGATGTTGCGGGCCGATCATGCACGCGATGCCCGCAAATGCAACGAGGATCGCAACCGCGTGCACGATGCCCAACCGCTCTCCGAGCACTGGCCACGCGATCACGCTCACCCACAACGGCATCGTGTACGCGAGCATCGCGACTTGGCCCGCACCGGCACTCGCAACCGCCCACGTGACCAAACCGATGAAGATGCCAGTTTGGAACAAACCGATCCAAAAGAACGAACCGGGTCGTTGCGGCACGACCGAGCGGCGCAGAAACAGAGCAGCAACGAGCAGGACGAGTCCGCCGCCGAGCGTTCGCGTTGCAGCAAAGACGAAAGGCGGCGCGTCGTGGACGGCGACCTTCATAACGACCCAGTTATAGCCCCATAGCAGAGCGAGAACGACGAGCGCGACCAGCGCGAGCGAATGGCGGTTCCTATCGGTGAGATGCACGACGCAATCGATCCATGATTGCGACGCCGATTCCTTCGTTCGGGACAGTCTCTGCATCGATACGCGTGATCTCTTCGCGATCGAGCTCATGCAACGACTCGAAAAGCCGCGCGGCAGCTTCGCGCAAATCACCGGCCGGCGAGAGCGTTCGCACCGCGGCATACCCGTCGACGGGCGTCGAAAACGCAAGCAACGCCGCGTTTTGTCGCTCCGGGCGCGGGACGTCATTTGCGTCCGTCACGATCCGAATCGGTTTCGACGGCGCATAGTGTTGCGGCAATCGTCCGGGCGCAAGCGGTTTCGTTTCGTCGGAAAACTCGCGCGCGACGGGACCGATGAGGGCTTCGATATGCTCCACGGGAATCGCGCCGTGACGCAGCAGCGTCGGCGTCGGTTCGATCAGGACGATCGTCGATTCGACACCATGCGTCGTTGCGCCGCCGTCGACGATGAGATCGACGCGATCGTCGAGCATGCGCTCGACATGCTGCGCGCGTGTCGGACTCAAGTAGCCGAACGGATTCGCACTCGGCGCCGCAAGCGGCAGTTGCACGCGCTGCAACAATGCGCGCGCAACGGGATGCGCCGGCATGCGAACCGCAACGGTCTCGAGTCCGGAGGTAACGATTGCCGGTACGGGCTCGGTCTTCTTCAACACGAGGGTCAGCGGACCGGGCCAAAAGCGAGACATCAACTCGCGTGCCGCGTCCGGAATCGATGCCACGACGCTCTCGAGCATTGATTCACCGTCGACGTGCACGATCAGCGGATCGAACGTCGGACGGTTCTTGATTTCGAATATTCGCGCAACGGCGCTCGCATCAAATGCGCATGCGCCTAATCCGTAAACTGTTTCGGTCGGAAATGCGACGACCGCGCCGGCGCGTAAAAGCACTGCGGCGCGGTCGATCGTTTCAGTTGTCGCTGGTAAGACGGGCACTACCCGTGAGATTGGCGACGAACCACCGAATTCACTTGAACTTGCACCGTTGTTCCGGCGGAAATGTTCACGTCTTGACGGTTGTTTTTCGCGAGAAGATAACCACCCGCCGCGCCGGCGATGCCGCCGATACCCGTGTGGAAGACCGTCTTGCCGATCGCGTTGCCGACGAGCATGCCGGCGAGTGCGCCGCCCGCTTCTTTCAACGTATTATTCTTCGTCGACACGTTCGCATTGGTCACCGTCGTTTGAACGGTGTACGTCGAGCCGTTCGCAACCAGACGGTTGAAGTGGAGTTGAATGCTGCCTGGGCGTCCCTGTCCGGCCTTTTGAACCGCCGAGACATAGCCGTACAGCGTCCCGCCGCTCACACCGCCACCCGACACGTTCGACAGGCTCACCGGCTCGCCCACGTAGGCATGGTTGCTGGAGAGATTCTGATTGATCGTGCCGTTGAGCGTTGAGCCTGAGCTCAGCGCTTGGGCGATCGCCATCGTCACTGCCAAGAATCCGGCGAACGCGGTGCCGGCGATTGTTTTCTGCATGAATGCTTGTCCTCCGATCGAGCAAACAAAAAGGGGCTCGCTCCTGCGAACCCCTTTTCCCTTTTTTACGCCAGGTCTACCGGCGGGGTCGCTATTGGATCGCGTATACCGGGACCTTCCCCTTAATAACGGAGACTTTGATCGTGGCGTTCGCCTTGATCTTACTAAAATCGGCCGAGCCGGTGGCCGGAAGCGTCGTCTCCGCGCCGTTATCCATTAATACGGTCACGTGCTGAGCATCGTCGACCTTCTCAACCTTGACGGTGTAGGTGCCGTCGGGGATCAGGGACGAGTCAATCGTAGCGGCGCACGCAAACGCCGGAGTTAACAAGAGAGCGGCAAAAAGTCCAGTTGCCAGGGTGCGACGCATGAGTTCCTCCATGGATGGGGTGCCAGGCGGCTTACCATGCTCCCAGCCGCGCGTGAAACCCTACGTCTCCGGCGAGCTCCCGTGGAAAACTTTACAACCCCTCAATTGCCTTGACGATCACATTTCCTTGCTCGGTCAACATGAACACGAGCGGTGCGTGCGGCGTCGTATGAAGCGGATTGCTCACCTTGCCTTGCGCGCTCGTAAGATCGAACCGGCCGCGAAAGCTGCGCGGCACGTCGAGCGTGAGATTTCCCTGCGACGATTCCATGCGCACGAGATTTCCCGACCAATTCGGTGCGAGCGTTGCGCTCACGTTGCCGTTGCCGGACGTCAATTCCACCATGCCGAGCGCATTGCTGACGGTGACGTCGCCTCGATCGCTCTCCGCCGTCAACGCAGAGCGAGCATTATCAACCAGAATCGGACCGTCGGCATCATAGATTTGCATCGGCGCCGTGACGCGCTCGACGTGAACCGGCCCACTGAACTGACGCAGATCGATCTTGATCGATGACGGATACGTGATCTGCAGTTCGTACCCCGACGCACCGGCGAAGGGAAGAATGTTTTGACTCGGACCGCTGACCGAAATGCTCAATCGCGTTCCGGTTTTCGACGTCGTTACGTGTAACGGCGGTATCTTCGGACCGTAGTCGACCACGTGCAGCTTGACGCTCGAGACGCCGGATGCCGCGATAAGCCGGACACTTCCGCTGACGCTCAGTCGTAACGTCGTTGCGCCCGCCGACGGAAAGTCGCGGTCGAGCACCTGGGCCTGCGCGGGAAGACCCGCTATAGAAAACGGCGCCACGAGCGCCGCTAGGAGAAACGCGCGCTTCATGCCCTTCCATACTCGGCCGCTCGCTTAAGGTCCTCGACGAACCACGCGAATTCGCGGTGACGCGAGTCAGAATCGCGCTGACGCAAGATCGACGACGGATGGACCGTGGCGAGAACGTGCTCGGCTAGCGGAGACGAAACGAGTTCGCCGCGATGCTGCGTCAAACGAAACTTCGGGCCGAGTAATGTGTACGCCGCGGTTGCGCCGAGCGCGACGACGAGCTGCGGCTTCACGACGTTCAGTTCGGCTTCGAGCCACGGGCGGCACGCCTGAATCTCGATTACCTTCGGCTTTTGATGAATGCGGCGTTTACCGCGTTCAATAAATTTGAAGTGTTTGACGGCGTTGGTCACATACGCGTCGGCGGGGTTGATGCCGGCCTCCGTCAGCGCGTCGTGCAGTACGCGTCCCGCCGGTCCGACGAACGGTTCGCCCGCGAGATCTTCCTTATCGCCCGGCTGCTCGCCGACGAGCATGAAGCGCGCGCGAGCCTTGCCTTCACCGAAGACCGTTTGCGTTGCATAGCGGTAGAGATCGCAGGCGTGGCAGTCTGCGGCTGACTTGCGAAGGCTAGCGAGCGAGAGACGAGACGGCAAGTAGTCCATGTCTAGGAGCGTACCCGCAGCCGACGAATCCGCGGAAGCGGCTTGGAACTTCTTCGCTTTTCGGATCTCGAGTGCCACTATGGAGCCCGCGAAATCTTCTCGGGCTTGAGCGGCGTGCTCTCTGAAGGCGAGCGCGTTGGACTCGTCGGCCCCAACGGCGCCGGGAAATCATCGCTGCTGCGGCTGCTCGCGGGCGTCGATATGCCCTTCGGCGGCACGATCGTTCGCGCGCGCGGCGTTCGGTTCGGCTATCTCGCGCAGAGCGTCGCCGATGATACGACCGCGACGCTAGCGGAACTCATCGAAGCAGCGCTTCAACGCGCGCCGCAAGAAGAGCGCGGGCTGCGCAACAAAACGCTGCGAATCATGCTGGCGGCGTTCGGATTCACGGAAGACGATGTTACGCGTTCGCTGCGTACGTTCTCCGGCGGCCAGCGCGCAAAAGCCGCGCTTGCGCACGTGCTCATCGACGATCCCGAATACTGCATCCTCGACGAGCCGACGAACCACCTCGATATTTCGACGGTGCGCTGGCTCGAATCGTACATTGCATCCGACAAACGAGCGTATCTCATCGTTTCGCACGATCGCTACTTCCTCGATCGCGTCGCAAGCCGAATTTGGGAACTCGATCGCGGAAAACTGCACGTCTATCCGCCGGCGACGCCGGCGTACGCGGCCTTCGTCGCGGCACGGGAAGAGCGCCGCGCACAAGAGCGACGCGACTACGAGACGTACCTCGCGGAACGCGACAAAGCGCGCGCCACGCTTGCGGGACTGCGCGCGACGCTAACGTCGTCGAACTACAGCCGAGTGCGCAGCCGCGAGAAGCAACTTGCGCGCCTGGAATCGCAAGAGGTCGCAGCGCCGGCGGTGCAGCGGCGCGCGATCTCGGTCGGTTTAAACGCCTCGCGACGTGGCGGGAGCGGATTTGCGTTTGAAGCCCAAGCGCTCGCGAAGCGGTATGACCGCACGCTCTTCGACAATCTTACGATCGACGTCGAACGCGGCGAACGCATCGCCGTCGTGGGTGCGAACGGCTCCGGTAAATCGACGTTTCTGAAAATTCTCGCCGGCGGTCTGGCCCCGGACGGCGGCACCGTGCGTTTCAATCCGGCATCACAAGTGGCGAGCTTCGCGCAAAACGCGCATGAGGAATTGGATGGTGCGCAAAGCGCGGTCGAAGCGGTGATGCGCGCGGGCAACGTCGTCGATGAACGAGCGCGCGGACTGCTTGGGCGCATGCGCATCAGCGGCGACGAGGGCGATAAGCCGATTAACGCGTTCTCAGGGGGCGAACGGCGACGCATCATGCTTGCGTGCCTCATGGCTCGCGCCGCCGATATTCTTCTTCTCGACGAACCGACCAATGATCTCGACGTCGAGAGTCAGGAAGCGCTCGAATCGGTTTTGTCGGAATACGAAGGAACGATCGTCGCCGTTTCGCACGATCGTTACTTCTTGAACGCCCTATGCGATCGGGTGCTGTGGATCGAAGACGGTTCGTGGGGCGCGCTCGAGGGCGGATACGAAGCGTATGAAACGCAAGTTCGGGAACGCGAACGCGTGCATCTCGAAGCGTGTGTTACGCCGCGACGCGAAAAGACGTCGGCGCTCACGCCGCTGAAGATGCGCTCCAAACTCGAAACCCAAGTCGCTCGTCTCGAACGCGAGATCGAGAAACTCGATGCACGCCGGGCGGAAATCGATGCGCTCTTCGCGGATCCCGCGCTCTATGAGGATCGCGCGCGAGTCAAAGAGCTAGAAGCAGAACGCGAAGCGCTAACGGCTCGCAGTGCGCAAGCCGTCACCGAGTGGGAAGCGCGGCTGGTGGAACTCGAAGAGCTCGGCTGAAATCACGCGCGGTCGACGCGCGCCGAATAGCAGCCGCGCTTCGCGTTGTGCACGTGGATGTACGTGATCTTAGGATTTTCGAAAAACCGCTGGATCAGCGCTTCGACATCCTCGCCGGAGGCAAGATCCGCATCGAGCATCATGCCGGCAGCATCGAACGCGCGCATGCTCAACGCGCGGTTGCGCATCACTTCAGGAATTTCGTTAATGCGATCGTAGCGAGTGCTCGCACCTTCGCGCACGAATATCGCATGGCTCGCGCGATACGGCGAGTCGGCGGGTTGATGCTCGTAGTTGAGAAGTAACGCGCGTTCGCCGAGTTCGAGATCGGCCAACTCGACGCGATCGGGGAATCCGGGTTTCTGGTCGGCGACGACGCGCTGCACGCCACGCGCGGCAAGCGCGTCATCGTCAAGACCGAAGAGCTCGTTAAACGGCTCGGGAGAGAGGCCCGTAATACGATAAGAAATCATGCTTCGATGGTACGCCCGCGAAGCATGGTCCCGCATTCCGGAAATTGCTACAGCGCCGCGGTTCCGATCAAGCCGTTACGGGTGACGAGCGCCGCGAGTTCATCTTCGGAATAGCTTTGCGTTCCGGCCGGCCGCACCGGCAGCACCATATAGCGTGCCTCGGCAGTACTATCCCAAACGGTAATCCGCGTTTGCTCGGGAAGCGTGAGTCCAAACTCCTCGAGCACCTTGCGCGGCTCGCGCACCACACGCGCGCGGTACTCCAAACTCTTGTACCAACTAGGCGAGGGCCCGAGCAGCGCAATGGGATAGCACGAACACAGCGTACAAACGATCACATTGTGATCCGTTGGCGTGTTCTCGACGACGCGCAACGCAACATCCGCCCACTGCGTCAGATCGATTCCCATCGACGCGATCGCTGCGTTGGCGTCATCGAGTAGGCATGCTTTGAATTCGGGATTCGCCCACGCATGCGCGACGATGGCATAGCCGTTTTCCGGACGCGCCGAAAGCAAAAACATCTCAACGATGCTGTCGAGCTGCCCTTCCGTCGTCACCCCTTCACTCTCGAGACGCGCTACCAGCGCCTTCACGCGGTTGGAAACGGCCGCGCTGCGCTCGTGATCGTGCAAGTGAACGCTCATGACTCGACCTCCAGATACTCTTCGAAGAGATCCGCGCAAATCGTTTGCGCCTCGCTTTCGGGAAAGATCGCTGACGCCGGAAACGCAACGGTATACAATGCGCTTTTTCGTGGGTGCGACGAATGTGCGGCCACGTCGTCGGGAAGCGGAAACGCCCCCAACAGCATCACGACCACACCGCGCGCATTCTGCAAATACTGCGGCAGCCGCGTATGGCCGCTGTTTCGCTGCTCGCGCGTTCGCACGCGCGTGCCTGCAGCAAGCGTCATTGCAACACCCGTTTCTCGGCGAGCAGCGTTTCGATGGCGCTCAACCAGCGCTCGTAGTACGATGCGCCGCGATACTGCTCGGGATCCATCCGCTCGACGGCGTAGCGAAACTCATCGAGCGTGTAGGTTCCGCGCTCCAAAAAGATGCGGTTTAGCGCGAAAACACGGGCTTCCCATTCGTGATGAAACGGTGCATCGGCGCCGGGCTCGAGATCGATCGACCCGAATCCCTGCGCTCCGCCGAGATCGTGCGGTCTATCCATGCTATCCTCTTCGCAGTTGACGGACGACCTCCGTCCGCGTCGAATAGCGCGAGCCATGCAATGGGACGAGCCAGTCGAAGAGTTTCGCGCGATCGGCGGCGTCGCGGACAATGTCCGTCTCGGGATCGGTCCCCGCGGGCGCAGGCTTTTTGTCGTTGATCCCGGCAAACCGGCGTCGCTGCGCAAGTACGACGGACGGCTCGTGCGCGAGTTGCAAGAGACGAGCATCAATCAACTCGAAGCGCTCTCGTCCTGCGTCGCGGCGCGGGCGCTCTAACCGATGGCAGGCCGGCGAAGCGACGACGCAGTCAACATCGAAGATCTGCGAACGCTTGCGCGCCGCCGTCTTCCACGTGTCGTCTTCGACTATGTCGACGGCGGTGCCGAAGCGGAAATCACGATGCGCGCAAACGTGCAGGCGTTTGAAGAGCTGCGTTTTCGCCCTCGCTCGGCAGTCGCAAACGGGCCCTGCAATTTGCAAACCACGCTGCTCGGCATGTCATTCGATTTGCCGTTCTTGCTCGCGCCCATCGGCAGCAGCCGGATGTTTTATCCGCGGGGCGAGTGCGCGGCAGCGCGCGCAGCCGGTGAAGCGGGAACCGGGTACGTGCTCTCTACGCTCTCTGGTTGCGCGCTCGAGGAGGTCAAAGCATCGACGCGCGGGCCTGCGTGGTATCAACTCTATCTCGTCGGCGGGCGCGCCGCTGCAAGCGCTGCCATCGCGCGCGCCAAAGCCGCGGGATTCGAGGCACTCGTCGTGACGATCGATACCTCCGTCGCAGGATTGCGCGAACGCGACGTGCGCAATGGAGCGAAACAACTCTCGACCGGTAGTCCGCTCGCGATGTTGCCGTATTCGGGTCAGCTCTTGACGCATCCGCGCTGGCTCTTCAATTTTCTCCGCGACGGCGGCATGATGCGATTTCCGAACGTCGTGCTCGAAGACGGACCGATGGCGTACGCAGATGCCGCCTCCGCACTTCGCGAGTCGAGTGTCAGTTGGAGCGATCTCGCTTGGATCAAAGCGGAATGGAAGGGCCCGATCGTCGTCAAGGGCGTGCAATCATCCGATGACGCGCGACACTCGGTGGAGTGCGGCGCCGATGCGATCGTCGTGTCGAATCACGGCGGCCGTCAACTCGACGGCGTTCCCGCGTCATTGCATATTCTTCCTGAAGTCATCCAGACTGTGGGCGATCGCATCGACATCTTGATGGACGGCGGCATACGACGTGGCACTGACGTCGTCAAGGCGCTGTGTCTTGGCGCACGCGGCGTGCTGATCGGACGCGCGTATGCGTACGGACTCGCTGCAGCCGGCGAAGCGGGCGTGACGAAAGTAATCGAGATCCTGCGCTCGGACATCGTGCGCACGCTAAATCTGCTCGGCTGCCACGATGTCGCCGCGCTCGACCGTTCGTATCTCGTTATCAGGTAGGCATGGTAGCGTTTCGCCGTACCGGCGAGGCGGGGAACTTTCGGACATAGGCCCTCGTTTCCAAAGCGGAGCCTCGCAATCAACCACACACTACTCAGAGGTGAGCAATGCACCGAACCATGACCGGCCTAGCGCTCGCGATCGGCCTAGCCGCAACGTCAATCGTCACCGCCAGCGCGCAGCAGTACGGCTATAACAACGTGCCCTCAGGCTCGTATCAACAAAGCTGCAACAACTTACGCATGAATGGGTCGACGCTCTCCGCGTCCTGCACCGCAGCGAACGGGCAACGTGTCTATTCGTCGCTGAACGTGAACGGCTGCAACGGCGACATTGCCAACAACAACGGTCATCTGACCTGCAACGGCAATTACGGCTATAACGGCAACGGAAGGCAAGGGTACGGCAACGGGTACGGTCGTGACCGTGACAACGACAACGACAACGACAACGACGGACACCACCACCACCATCATCACAACAACGGCAACGGCTACTACAACAACGGTGGCAACAACGGCTACGGATATAACAACGGCAACTACGGATACAACAACGGTAACTACGGATACGGAGTGCCGGGTGGATCGTACCAGCAGAGCTGCACCAATGTCCGTATGAACGGCTCGACGCTGTCGGCTTCGTGCACTGCGCCGAACGGCAACCGCGTGTATTCAACGCTTAACGTCAGCCGGTGTCGAAACGACATCGCCAACCGCAACGGCTACTTACGCTGCTGACGTCCAGTGGTTCGGGACAGCCGCAGGTACAGCAAACTCATTGCATACACGCCTGCGGCTGGCCCGGCCGCCAGAACCATGAAGGCGCGGCCCCATCCGAGAAGCGGCTGAAGCGCCCCGACCAACCAAATCGTCAACATGGTAACCAAAAAGCCGACGCCCATCTGAAACGTCAGTGCGGTTCCGGCATATCGCGTGTCGGCCAACTCGGTAACCGCGGCGGAAAACTGCGCCGAGTCGGCAATGACGGCAAATCCCCAGATCGCGAAGAGCACGCTCACGAACCACGGATTCGAACCAAACGCATATCCGATGACAGATGAAATTGTTCCGCTCACCGCCATCGCCGCGCCGGCCACCAGCGTGCGACCGAATCGATCGCCCAAAATTCCCGCGATGATGCATCCTGCTGCGCCGATCAGTCCGAAGAAGAGAAAAATCAATGCACCGGCCGGTGCCCGTACGTGCGCAGCCTGTAGGCTTGCCGCGTAAAAGACCGGCCCCCACGCCCATACCGCGTAGAGCTCCCACATGTGTCCCCAATAACCAGCATCCGCGAGCATGACGCTCCGATTCGACAGAATCATGCGCAACGCGCCGACGTCGAAACGGCCGGCGCGCGGATATGCCGGCGGCAAGGTGACGATCGAGATGAGCGGAACGCCGAGCAACGCACAGACGCTCGCAGCCAGCACCACCCCGCGCCACGGTAAATCGCCCGCGAACAGATGCGGTGCAAACGACCCGATCGTCAATGCGCCGACAGCGATACCGGTGACGATTCCACGGCTGCGCGGAAACCAAGCGTTGAGGAGCCGGACCGACGGCGGATAGACAAATGCCAAGCCCGCGCCGGTGAGAAATCGCAGAAACAGTAGCAAAGCCGGCGAGTGCACGACGAGAATCGCGGCGTTTGCAGCCGTTGCAACCAGCATGCCGATGCGAATCAACGTCCTCGGCTCGACCGAATCGGCGAGTGCGACGAGCGCACTTGCCACGGCAGCAATCACGAAGCCGAATTGTACTGCGGCGGTGATCCAACCGCGTTCGGCGGGCGCGATGTTGAATGCGGACGCGATGGGCACGATCACGGCGCTCGCCGAGAACCATGTCGCCATCGCGAGTACGTCGGACCCTGCAATCATGCACAGCGTCCTGACTGCCGCCGCTTTTGACATCACCGGCAGATCAATCCACAGAGATATCCGTTACGGCACGACGTGTTCCGTTGCGGGCGGCGTCGCCTCTGCGGGCGACGTGCGAAGCGCGTACCGATCGTAGAGCCACAACAATACAGTTGTGAGCAAGCCGGTAGCCGTGACGATCAGCCAAATGGTGCTCGGCTGATGCGATGCTTCTCCGTAATACGAGAGTAGGGTCCCGCCGAACCATCCGCCCACGAGCGAGCCGATACCGATCGGCAAAAACGCGAAGCCCATGTAGGTGCCTTGCTGGCCTTCCGGCGCGAGGCGCGAAATGTATTCGTAGTACCGCGGCGACTGAACGATTTCACCGATGGCAAGAACGACGAGGCTCAGCACCGCCATCACAACGCTCGGATGCACCGGAATCAAAAGCCATGCAACCGACGTGATCAGCGATCCGACCACGAGTGCCTGAAACGGGCGCATGGCGCGCGTCAGCGTATTCATCGCGACCGTCATCGTGATTACGATCAGCGGATCGGTGATCAGAATGAGCGCGGTGTTGGCGTTCTTGTCGACGTATTGATTGATATAAATCGGCAGAATCAAATACTGCTGCCAATAGACGATCCAGTATCCCGAAAAAATCAACAAAAACAGCACGAAGCGTCCGTTGCTCAGGACGGTAAGAAAATCGCGTCCCGTCTGCGCGAGCGATTTCGACGAGCTTGCGGCGCCTGTTCGCGGTTCACGGAAGAACGTCAGCACGACGATGAACATCAGGAAGACGCTGCACGCGGCGATCAAGAACACGTCTTGCGCGGGAAGCCGCGAATGCAGCCAGCCCGCTAAGAACGGGCCGAGCGTGCTTCCGATGTTGACCATCGTGTAGTAGATCGAATATCCGATCGAGCGAACGTTTTCGTTCGATGCGCGTGCCGTCGTACCGACGACAGACGGTTTTACAAGCGCAACGCCGAGCGCCGGTAAGAAGAGAATGACGCCGGCGAGCAACGGGAGCGGAATGACCGCGCGCGCCGGAGCGAGCCATGGAGCGCCGATCGATCCGACCAGAAAGTACGCGCACGTGAGGATGAAATATGCCGCCGACAGCGCGCGGCGAAAGCCGATGCGGTCGGCAAGCGCGCCGCCGAAGATCGCCATCACCCAGACCGCGCCGCCGAAGATGCCGCTCAGTCCGGCGGCCTGCGCGCTCGGGAACCCGAGGGTCTGATTTAGATAGAGCGCCAGAGTCGAAAAGACGGCGTAGTATGAGAGCCGCTCGAAAATTTCGCTGACGTTGGCGACCCAAAATGGCCGCTCGAATCCCCTCAGTGCTGCCGACAACCGCTCTTGCATAGAGGCGTAGCTTTGAAGTACGGCCGGCTCCGCTCCTCTGCTTCCGGGCGATTAAGGCCACGCTTGCTGCTGCAATTTCCGGCACGTTCGTTTCGTTCTCTTCGTGAGAAAGAACGTTTGGAATCATTGACCGCAAGGAAGGTATCCGTCCAAGCGTGGATGCGGCGGCAAGGCCCGCTGCGAACAATGAGGTGCGAAAACAATGAACCGATCCCCGAAACTTGCAACTCTGGCAGCAGCTGCCGCAGCGGCGCTCGCAATCCTTCAGGCTCCGGCTGCCCGCGCCCAAAATTACAACCCGGGCGTCGCCGACGTGAGCGTTGCGAACGGCAACGTCGTCATCGTCCGAGGGGACAGCGGAGCGCAAGCAGTTGCCACCGTCAACGCGCCGGTCGTTGCCGGCGATTATCTATCGACCGGTTCCGGTTCGAACGCCGAAGTGCAATTCGACGGCACGTCGATGCTGCGGCTGTCCTCGAACTCCCAAGTGCGCTTCATCAATTTGAACCCCGGTTCGCGCGAAGCCCAAATCGGCGCCGGCACCGTGGATCTCGCGGACTTGCAAGGCGGCAGTGGTGCGCAGATCGATACGCCGTCCGTTACGGTTCGCCCGAATACGAACGGCGACTATCGGATTTCGGTGAACGGTAACGGTCAAACCGCGGTAACCGTACGCAGCGGATCCGCGACCGTGAGCACCGGCCGCGGATCGCAAACCCTCACGCCGGGTACGACGGTAGTCGCCGACGGTCCGTATTCGAACCCGCAGATCTCCACGCAAGGCGCGATCGGATTCGATTCGTTCGATCAGTTCAACATGTCTCGCGATCAGGCACTTGCGTCGGCGTACAATTCAAATCCGTATTTGTCCCCGCAACTTGCGGGTTATTCAAACCTCGCGAATTACGGTCAGTGGCAAAATGTTCCCGGATACGGATATGCGTGGGCGCCGAACAATCAGACGCAAAATAACTTTGCGCCGTATCAAAACGGTCAATGGGTGTGGGAGCCGGGTTCGGGCTATACGTGGGTTGACAATTCTCCGTACGGTTATCCGGTCACGCACTACGGAACGTGGTTCAATAATCCGAGCTACGGCGGATGGCTGTGGCAGCCGCCGGGCTATCAATATCAAACGACATCGAACGGACTCGCGTCGGCGTGGCTGCCTGCAGTTGTCTCGTTCTTCTTAGGCGGCGGCAATGGCGCCGATCTGGGATCGCTGCTGAGCAACGGATTCGGTGGCCTTACCGGGTCGTACGGCGATAACACGCAGATCGGCTGGATTCCGCTCGCTCCCGGCGAGCAATATCAGCCGTGGTACGGAGCGAACTATTCGTATCCCGCGACGGAATTGACGAACGTTCCGACGACGACGAACATCTATAACTACTACACCAACGCGCGCTACTACGGCGGCATGACGATGGTGCCGGTGAGTGCGTGGCGCAGCGGTACGTTCACACGTTACCGCTCCGTCCGTCCGACGCAACTCAGCCGTGTGTACTTGATCCGTGGCTCGGTCCCAGTCGTTCCAACAACGGCGAACCTGCACTACACCGCGCATGCCGTGAGCCATCCCGTCTCGCTCGCGCACACGTTCACGGCAGCGCGCTTCGCTGCGAAAGCACCGCCGGTACATGTCTCGTTCGCGCAACAACAGGCACGGATCAAAGAGATCGCGGTCGCAAAGCCCAAGATCGTTGCGCCGCCGGCACATCGCGTCGCTGCGCATCCGGTCTATCGTCCGGTGAAACATGCCGAAGTGCATGTGACGGCGATGAAACCGGTTACGCGCACGACGGCGCCCGTGAAACACGAAGCGGCCCCGGTGAAGCATGAAGCCGCGCCGGTAAAACATGAGCCTGCCCCGGTGAAACGCGAAGCCGCGCCGGTAAAACCTGAAGCTGCGCCCGTAAAACATGAAGCAACGCCGGTGAAGCACGAGGCAACGCCCGTGAAGCATCCGGCGCCTGTCGCGGAACCGAAGCACGAATCACATCCCGTTGCAGCACCAAAACCTGCAGAACCTGCAGCACCGAAACCGGTTGCCCATCACGAGTCCACGCCGGTGACGCATAAGGCTCCGGAAGCTGCGCCGCCGAAACCGGTCGAACATCAAGCCCCTGCGCCGAACCCGGTTGAGCACCACTCCGTTCCGGCCAATCCGGTCGTGCATGAAGCTGCTCCGCCGAAACCGGCTGAACATGAGGCGGCCCCAGCGAAGCCGGTCGAACACGAAGCCGCGCCGCGGACGGCGCCGGTAGAGAAACACCCGACGGAACAAAAACCGTCAGAAGAAAAACCGGCGGCGCGGCCCACCGCGCCGCCGCTCACCCGGCTAATTCGTCCGTAGTCGCGGGTCGTACCGCTGAATCAGAAGCGATGAGGGGCTCGTGAGATGGAGCATTCTCATCGCTTCCGCTTTATCGTGGAGTGTGAAATACAACAGCGCGGTTTCAAACGGGTCCACGCGTCCCGCAGCCGCAAGGACAGCGAAATGTCGCGCCGTTCGCGCGGCATTCCATTTTTTGAGTCGCAGCTGCAACCGCGCCTCGTCCGGAGCAACAAACGGTTCTTCGTATGGATCTATGCGTGCGAGTTTTTCGAGCGTGCGCAGCGCGGATTTGAGACGACCGCGCTGTTCCTGCGCCTCGGCGAGCATCAGCATCGCGGGAGCATCATTGGGTTCGATTCGAAGCGTCTCAAGCGCTTCGGCGATCGCTTCGTCGGGCTTCTCCTCGAACGTGTACGCGCGCGCAAGCCAACGCGAGTAGACTTCGGACGTCGGTTCCGACTGGTGCGCTGTTTGAAACTCTGCCGTCGCGCCTGCGAGGCTGCCTTCGCGCATCAGCAAGACGCCGTGCCATAAATGCGCTTCGGCATCGCCCGGGTCAATCGCAAGCGCGCTCGCGAGATCGTGCGCTGCCAGTGCGTCGTTGTCATGGAATCGATATGCGATGAAGCCGAGCACGGCATCGGCACGAGCGCAGCGCCCGTCGAGGCGTAAAGCTGCCGTAGCGGCTGCGTTCGCCAGCGAGACGAGCGCGCGTTGAGGAGCTGATCCGTTCGATTGGAACTCCGCCAGAAGCGCGTACGCAGACGCGGCTCCCGCATACGCGACTGCATTGTCCGGCGCCGCAGCCTCGGCTTTCTTGAAGTAGTTGAGCGCGTATGAGAGATGATCGGGCGTCCGGAACGCGAGATGGTATTCGCCGAGCTCGTCGCCATTGCGGGCGACAATCGAAATTGCGGCGTTTGGCCGCACAAGCGACCACGCGATACCGGCGATCAAGACGCCTGCGGACAATGCGGCTGCCAAAAGAATGCCGCGCCTCGCGCTCGGCGCAGGCGCAATCTGACGTGCCTCTTTCGCAAAGCGGTACCCAATGCGCGGAATCGTCTCGATCAAGTCGCGTCCGTCGCCGTCGGGGTCGAGGGTACGGCGCAAGAGGTAAATCGTCTGCGAAAGGTTCGCGTCTTCGACGATGCGCTCGCCCCATAGGCGCTGGTAGAGGTCCTCGCGCGTCAAGACTCGTCCGTCGCTTTCGAGAAACACGAGCAACAGTTCGAATGCCTTGCCGTTGAGCGTCAGCGGCTCACCGTCACGCAACACTTGCCGCATGTGGGGGCTGATTCGGTAGCGGCCGAAACACATTTCGCCGCGATTGAGATCCGATTGAAGTCTTCGCGAGCCGATCGTTCGTAAAATCGGTCGGATGAAAGCAGTGATCCGGGCAGTAGCCGTCATCTTTGCCACCTTATTCAGCGTCGTGGGGTCCGGACCGAACGCGCGTCCGTACCTCATCGATCGCGTGTTGATTCACGCCCGCGATGGCGCGATACTCTCGGCGCTGATCGTCCGGCCAGCCGGAACCCATCGCCGTCTTCCCACCGCGTTCGAATTCACCATTTACGTCGAACCGGCCAACGATTTGCAGCGGCTCGAATATGCAGCCGACCGCGGCTACGCCGGCGTGATTGCGTACGCGCGAGGAAAGGACAAGAGCCCCCAGGAGATCGCTCCGTATGAAAATGACGGCCGGGATGCTGACAGCGCGATCGACTGGATTGCCGCGCAGCCGTGGAGCGACGGACAGGTCGGGATGATGGGTGGCAGCTACGACGGATTCACACAGTGGGCGACGGCGAAGTTCGCGAATGCGCACTTGAAGACGATTGTCCCGGTGGTTCCGAACAATCCCGGCAACGGATTGCCGATGCAGAACAACGTGTTCCAACTGGCAAATTACGCATGGATCTACTACGTCACAAATAACAAAGCGCTCGACGACGTTACGTACGGGGATCCCAAGTGGCGTACTTTTCCGCGGCGGTGGTATCGAAGTGGCAGACCGTATCGCGACGTCGACGCGGTTGCCGGCGTACCGAATCCCTGGCTGCACAAGTGGCTCGAACATCCGGCGTATGACGCCTATTGGCAACGAATCGGCCCGTTTCGCACGGACTATGCGCGCATCCGAATTCCCGTTCTCACGATCGCCGGCTACTATGGTGACAGCACGGCGATCGGGTACTTCGAGGACTTTGTGCGATACAACAGTTCGGCGCACAGCTATCTGGTCGCCGGACCATGGGATCATTTCGGCTCGCAAGGTCGCCGCAAACCGGACGTGCTTCGCGGATATACGATCGATCCCGCTGCTCACATCGATACGTGGCAGCTCACATTCGATTGGTTCGATTTCGTCATGCGCGCGAAACCACGGCCTGCGCTCGTGGAAAACCGCGTGAACTATGAAGTTATGGGTGCGAACCGTTGGCGCCACGAGCCGTCGCTCGACGCGATGGGGAAACCCGAGCGATTCTACCTGACGACGCAAAAGGTTTCAAAGCGCTTCTACCTCCTCTCCACGACGCCGCCGGCTACGAGCGCGGCGTTGAAGCAGCGCATCGATCTCGCCGACCGCAACACGGAGAACAACGATTCGTATCCATACGAAGTGCTCGGGAAGAAACCGGATATCTCCAACGGCTACACGTTCCTTACGCCACCGTTTTCACACGCGATGGAAATCAGCGGACTCGACGGCGTCTTTCGCGTTCGTGTGAACAAGCGCGACATAGACGCCGGCATTGCGCTCTACGAAATGCTCCCCAACGGGAAACTCATGCAGTTGACGTACTACACCGAACGCGCGAGCTTTGCGAGCGACATGAGCCGCCGCGAACTGCTAACACCCGGAAGGGAAGCGGTCATTCCGTTTTATCAGAACTATCTCTTTAGCCGACTGATCGCCAAGGGTAGCCGGCTCATGTTGACGGTCAATGTCAACAAGAACTCATTCGCAGAAATCAATTACGGCACCGGACGGGACGTTGCGACAGAAAGCATCAAGGATGCCGCCGATCCACTCCAGGTGGAGTGGATGACGAACAGTTATATCCGCCTGCGCGTGCAATCGACCGGTTGAGTACAAGGGTGCCAATCACGTTTTAGGTTAGTTTTGCTCGGAAACGAGCAGAGATACGATTTGGAGGACACGCGATGGATTCTACGAGTTACATTTCGGGTCGTCTTACAGCGTATTTCAAGAACGACAACGCCGCACAACAAGCGCAGCAGGAAATGCTCGACGCCGGAGTTCCCGCCTCCGCTATCACGCTTCAAGGCTTGGCGACCGGTAAATCAGACGCTCTAGATGACTTGAATCGTCTTTTTGGTTCAGAGTTCGGTCCGTACAATGAGGGATCGATTCTCAGCGTCGATGATCCCGAACATGGTACGCAGATTTTTGCAATTCTGGAACGGTACGGAGACGACGTTCAAGTAAGCCACGCTCGAGGTGAGGTCGACGGAGACAGCCCGGCTACCGACACGCAGTCGTCCGGCAATCCCTGAACGGCGTCGATTTTAGCCGTTCTTTACGAACTCGAAGGCGGCAGTGACCGCCTCTTTGAGTTGCGCGACGTGCACTTCTACCGGCACGTTGGTGTCGCGAACGGATTGACCTTGCCCTTCGACGATCGACGCTAGTTCGTCAATGTCGACCGGCGTAATCTCTCCCATAACGACGAGTGGGATGATGATCGCAATCCCTTCGCGCGCCGCGGCGCTTCCCGGTAGTTCGCATACCATGAGCCAATCGGTGGCCTTGCGCAACGCGTCGCGAGTTTGGAATTCCGAGAGCGCCATTTGAACGTTCCCCCTATGTCGGCGTCGCTTCGGTCCGCCGTTGGCCGGCTTGCACACGCCGCTCTCGCAGGTAGCCGAAAAATTCTCCGCCTTCGCGGAGGCGTCGGACGAGCATCTGACGGCTGGTTATCATCTCTGCGACGATCTTTGCGATCTTCTTCGGCCGGAAGTAAAACTCGCGATACATGCGCTCGACCGCGTCTTCGATTTCCGCCGTCGACAAGGTGTCATATGAGAGCGTCGACGTCTGTATGCCGCCGTCGGAGACGAGACGATCGCGCGCAAACCAACCGTTTGCCATTGCTTGATCGTAGAGCTCCGTCCCAGGATACGGCGACGCGATCGAGACCTGAATCGTATGCGGATCGAGCTCTTTCGCAAACTCGATCGTTTCGCGAACGGTTTCCGGCGTATCGACCGGCAAACCGATAATGAACGTTCCGTGGACCTTGATCCCGAGCTTGTGGCAGTTCTTCATGAAAGCGCGCGCCATGTCGAGCTTCAGCCCTTTTTTGATGCGGTAAAGAATCTCTTGATTCCCGGATTCGAAGCCAACGAGCAGCACTCGCAGGTTGTTATCGCGCAGCGTCTTGAGCGTATCGTAGTCGACATGCGCTCGCGCGTTGCACGCCCAACTGAGATTCAACCGCTTCATGTGCTTGCTGAGCTCGATCGCGTACGCTTTCTCGTTGGTCAGCGTATCGTCGTCGAACATGTACTCGCGCACGGTCGAGCCGAAGATTGCGTTCGCTTCATCGAGGTCGCGGCCGACGGCCTCGGGGCTCTTGTGACGGAACTTGTGGCCGCCGATGGTTTGTGGCCAAAGACAAAACGTGCACTTCGCCGTGCAGCCGCGCCCCGTATACCATGAGACGTACGGATGCAGCAAATAGCCGTTGTAGTACTTGGTTACGTCCAGATGCTGAGCATAGGTCGGCAACACGCACGGCATTGCATCCCAGTCGGCAATCTGCGGCCGCTCTTCCGTTCGTTGCAATTCGCCGTTCTCATCACGGTATGAGAGGCCGAGAATTTCATTCCACGGGCGGCCGTCCGCGAGTTCCTTGCACGTATAATCGAACTCGTTGCGGCAGACGAAATCGATGATGGGATATTCGCGAAGCGTTTGTTCGGGGAGTACCGCGACGTGAGCGCCGATGAAGCCGATTTTCACCTGCGGGTTTTGTTCCTTAAGCCGGCGCGCACACTCGACGTCGTTACGAATCGACGGCGTGCTCGTGTGCATGACCACCAATTCGAAATCTTTGGCGATCGCCAACACGTCCTCGACGGTCTGACCATGGGGCGGGGCATCGACGAGTTTGCTGCCGGGCACCATGGCCGCCGGCTGCGCAAGCCACGTCGGATACCAAAACGAGGTTACTTCGCGCTTCGCCTGATAACGCGCGCCCGCGCCACCGTCAAAGCCGTCGAACGATGGGGGACTCAGGAACAGCGTCTTCACAAGAACAGCACCCCTTATTTCAGCTCGTGAACACTCTACAAGTTACAGTCGCTTGCGCCCTTTTAGACACAGGGCGATTGCTTGCCGCTAGAGCCGGGCGAAGCTTTCGATATCGGCATTGAACGCATCAACGATACCGGTAGTCAACGTTGGACGCGTCCTCCTGATGGCTTCCAAGTAATCTTCGGTCCTCAGCGTTGCGTCCGTCGCGCCGGGCGTATGGACGAAACGTTCGAACGCCGCGTGCGCCGCCTTTCGCGCGGCAAATGCGATATCGGCGGGCGTGAAGAGTTCGCTCGCCCCGACCATTACGTCGATATCGACACCGGCGGCCGCGGCCGGCAGAAATTGCGTCCACATAGTTCGGCGCGCCACGGCATCCGGCGGACCGATCGGCAGTACATAATCGAAACGCCCCGGTCGCAAAAACGCGGCGTCCAGCGAACGGACCGAGTTCGTCGCGCAGACGAGCAGCCGCTGGTCGCGTTCGCGAAAGACCGGTAAGAGCTTGAGCAGCTCGTTCGTCACCGCGTGTACCGGCGAGAACATTTGCCCTTCGCGCGCCGGCGCAATCTCTTCGACCTCATCGATGAACAGCACGACGCGCTCGAGGCTCTCCAACTGCGAAAAAGTCTCCCGCAGTGCCGCTGCAAGACCCATCGCGGAATCCGCTGCGAGGCGCGACGGAAAAATCTCGACGAAGGGCCAGCCCAATCGCGATGCAATCGCTTTTGCAAAGGTCGTCTTCCCGGTTCCCGGTGGACCGAACAACACGATTGCGCGCGGCGCTTCGACGCCAAAGCGGTCGGCATCCGTTGCGCGTTCCAGCGGAAGCACGACGCGGCTCTCGATCAGCTCCTTTTCGCGATCCATTCCGGCGACGTCGGTCCATCGACCGGGATGAAAAATTTGGCCGCCGAGCCGTTCCAAGATGCTCACCTCGGCGGGCGCGAGCGGCGCAAGCCGTTCGAACAACACGACGCCGTCGCGCGCCACGAATCCGGAGTTTCTGAACGCGGTGCTTCCGACTTCACCGGCCGGGAGAAGTGCCGAGAACCGGCGGACGCCGAGGCTCACCAGACGGCGCTCCAATTGCGTGAGCAATGCACTGCCGAGGCCGCGCTTTCGCCATCCCGGATCGATCGCGAGGCGCAATATCCACGCGCGCTCGCCGGTAACGCCGCTGACAACCGCAGCTACTAATTCGCGTCCGACTTGCGCGACGAGCGCGGGCTGACCGCTGCGAACGGCAGCGACGACTTCATCGAGTGAAACGACCGGCTCGGCCTCCGTATCGTGCGACTGTTCGAGCAGTCGAATCACGGCATCGAGATCGTCGTCGTGGAAATCGCGAATGCGCCACACGGGCACGACGCGAGCGGTCAAGTCCGAATCGCTTGGATTCTTCGTCATTGACTGCTCTGCGAGCGTCGTGCAAACCGGTTCGGGGAAAGAAATGCGATGTCGTAGTTTGTACCACCGTCCAACGCGAAATCTGCGAGCAACTCGCCGACGACGGAAGCGAACTTGAAGCCGTGTCCGGAGAAGCCGCCGGCGACGATCACGCGCCCGTCGTTCGGATGCGCTCCAATGACGAAGTGCCGGTCGGGAGTCAGTTCATAGATGCAGACTTTCCCTTCGATGTATTTCGCCGCGCTTCCGGGCATCCATGAATTCACCGCATCGCGCACCGGTTCGATGTCGGCGGGATGGACGTTACGATCGACGTGGTCCGCCCCATCGATCGTCTCACCGTAACCGTGAAACGCCGCCTTCACGCCTCCTCCGTAATCCGGAAAACCGTACAACGGCTGCGGAAAACCGGCGCGATCGAGCATGAATGCCGGACATCTGCCGATGAAAAACTGCGGCGACGACGCGCGAAACCAGAGTTGGACGTTACGCTGAAGTTGAAGCGGCATGGCGTCGTCGTTGAAGCTGCTCCACCACGCACCGGTGCACACGATGACGCGCGACGCTTCAATCGATGTTCCGTCCGCGAGTTGCACCGACACCGTCGACCCGTTACTGCGATTCCATCCGGTGACGGGTGCGTCGAAGAGCATCTGTGCTCGGTACTCTTCGGCAATGCGAAGATATCCCTCGATCGCCGCTTCCGGCATGATGAATCCCGCGTCGGGCTCGAGAAGTCCGATCTCGTCATCGAACGGCTGTATCATTGGGAACCGCGTTCGAATGTCGCGCGCGCTCAAGTGTTCGAGGGGAATATCGTGCGCTTTCGCGCTGCTCGCCGCGCCTCGAAGCGTCGGGCTTTCAGGAGAGCCCGCCAGTAACACCGGCGTTCTCCGAAAGATTGGAATGCCGGTGTACTTCTCCAACTTATCCCAAGCATCGTACGCGCGCTGCAGCAACGGAATGTAGTTCTCGTGTTCGTAGTACGATTTCCGGATCATTCGCGACTTGCCGCTCGACGAACCGAGCAGATGACCGCGCGTGAATTGCTCGATGCCGACGACCGAAACACCGCGAGCAGCCACATTGGCAAGCGCAGCGCTTCCCATTCCGCCTAGACCAACGACGACGACATCGACAACATTCATTGATGGGCTCAAAATCGTTCGGGAGTCGCGGAACCAAGCCTCTAACCATACGTGAGGTGCCGCATCTCATAGCTCGACTGATTCGACCTGAACTTTCGTCCATAGATGACTCCAATCTCGTCGTGCCTCTAACGCTAGCACGGCGAGAAAGAAAAAAGCCCGCCGCAGCGAGCTTTTTTCTTTGGTTTCAGCCTTCGATCAGAAGTCTTGGCTGAAGATAACCCGGACTGTCGCGGGACCGTAGTTACCTGCGGGCGTCAAGGCAAAACCGACCGGCTGACCGTTCTGCGTTGCGCCGTTGACGAGCGGCAGTGGAATGCCGTTGAAGAAACCGACGTACGGATTCGGATATGCGCCGGTGAGGTTGTCGCCGGAGATTTGCAATCTTCGTGCCGTGGTCGTTGAGTGTGAATCGCACGTTGGCCGAGAGTACAGCGAACGGTGGTTCGTTGAAGCTGTTGTTATTGCCGAAGAACGTCAAACCGAGGTTGTAGTATTGGCCGCGGCCGCCGGTCCAGTTCAGTTCACCGTAACCCGACGCATACGGCACGCGACCACTGGCGATGCCGTTTGGAGCGCCGTTTAACCCCGTCGCCTGACCGCCGAAGTTCACGTTGGGAAGAACGGCGAGATTCGTATTGTTGATACAGCCCGGTCCCGGCGGAATCGTCACATGCGTGACCGGATCGGTGCTTCCCGCACAATAGAAGTACGGCGGCAGATTGTAGGTAAACGCACGCTGCAGCGAGCCCTTGGAGTCTCCAGCCGAAGCCGTGCGGCACGACGTGATTCACGGCGAGCTCAATACCTTCGTAGCGCGCCTGGCCAAGGTTCTCACTCTCTGAAACCTCGCATGGATAGCCGGCGCTTGCGCCCGGACATTGCGCAGCGGCAGCCTCAGCGGGCGTGAGGACTGCCGTCGAGGTCAGAAATAAGTTGTGTAACTGCGTGAAGTAGAAGTCGGCGGAAACCGACGTCGAACGGGCGATGCGATGATCGACTCCGAGATCGTAGGCGAAGGCGGTTTCGGCATTGATGTTGCCGTTATTCGCGTTCTGTGTGTATCCGGCCGACGGCACGCCACCGATGATCTGACTCCAACTCGCAGGGCCCGTACCGCCCGCGGAGATCAAACTGATATACGGCGGCGCGACGGACCCGCCCGTCGAGAACCGGTAGACGGTATTGCTGGTCGGATGCCAGGTGAGTGCCGCGCGCGGCTCGTTGTAGGTATGCGACGAGTCGTTGAACGTCGCTCCGGCGTCGATCGAATAGTGGCTGAGATAGTTGAGCTGATAGTCGCCGATGCTCAAATTGAGCTTCGGTTTGAGCAAGAAGTTTCCGCGCAGCGAAAACGTTTGGAATATTTGCTTCGATCCCGGGACCGGACTAAGTAAGAAGATGCCGACTGATGGCTCAGTCTGCAATATCGACGAAGACTGCTCGTTGCGATCGTAGGAGAATGTCACCGTATTGTCGCCGAGTTGCTCTTGCACTTCGAGCGTCTCGCCGTTCATCTTATCGTTCGTGTCTACAATGTTCTGCTCGGTCGCGGTTTGGAAGTTCGCGCTGCTGCCGTTGAACGTCGTGTTCACCGGAACGCTCCCATCGCTGCATGCTCCGGTGAATGTCGGAGAAGCCGGATTGTTATTGAACGTGGTACCGGCGGGGCAGAGCGGAACCGTACCATACACATTGTGCAAGTCCCGATTCAGCGTCCCTGTTGTGCCCAAGGCTGCATACGAGTTTAGCGCGCCGGTATAGTAGCGCGCCAGTAGCGTTCCCGTCTGGCCGAGCGTCGTGCGGAACTCGCCTTGAAAGAGGTTTTGCTGCTGCCACGAGTTGCCCTCGCCGTTGATTGAAGTGAGATCGAAGGGAATCGCCGCGCCGCACGCAGGGCTGCCGCCCGGGTTCGCACAGTTATATGCCGTTCCCGTGGCCGGAGGACTTGGGTAACACGTCAGCGGTGACGATGCGCCGTTGCCGCACGGTTGGAACGAAAATGCGGGCAGACCCGTGCTGCCGACGGCAGAGGTGTCGTATGCGCCGGGATCTCCATTTCCGTTTTCGGACTGGCCGCCAAGATAGGAAAGCTTCAGCGATGTGCTGTTCGAGAAGTTGTAGATGATCTTCCCGAGCTCGGCTGTCGAGTGGTAGCCGGTACTCGTGGTATAGCAACACCCGTAGAGGGGCTCCTGAAACGTGAGGCCCATGCCGGCGTACGGACTGAAAGCGGCAGGTGCCAAACCTTCACCGACGGGAGCCAGCAACATCGCGATCGGCCGGCCATTCATGAAATACGGGCCGCCCGGGGGACCACTATCAAGTGGAATCTGCGAGCCGTTGAACGTGAATTGTTGTAGCGGCCCCGGCGCGCCGTTGGTCACGTAGCCGACCGCGTACCCGATCTTATGATTCGTCGTCGAACCCGTCGCCTTAAAGCCGGTCGAAATGCCGCCATATCCGTCGACGCCGAAGAATCCCGAAGAATGCGGCACCGCAGTCGGTTCGAGCGTGCGGTAATTCATCGTACCGTTTATGGCATAGTTGATCTCCGCAGGCATCGATCCCGGACCTTTGACGAGCTCCGCTTCATCGAGCAGGAACGGATTGATGAGGCTCGGCGAAAACGTTCCGAGCGCACCGACCGAGACCGGGTGACCATCGATAAGCGACTCCGTCTCGTACGCTAAGGCGCCGCGAATCTGTGGCGTCTGCATCGACGCAGGCGAAGCACCGTTGCTTGGATTGCCGTTATTCGGGTTGTACGGTGTCGTGAAGATGCCCGGCGTTTCATTGAGCACCTTCGTCACTTGTTGAACGCCCTGGTTCTCGAACTGCGCGGCGGAGATCGCGTTGATCGCTGCGCTCGAGGTGTTGATTGCTGCTGTACCGGGCGCATTCGTTGACACGCTTGCAATCGTACGCAGTGATGAAAACGACGATGCGCTAAGCGATACATTCAGCGTCACGGTCTCACCGATGAATGCCGCGACGTTGTCGTCTCGATACGTCTCGTAGCCCGCGTGGGTGACGAGCATCGTATAGAGGCCGGTCGGCACATTCGTAAACTTGAACGCTCCGGTTTGATCGGTGGACTGCGTAAGACGCTGACCTCCGATCAGGGTCACGCGCGCTCCCGCAATCGGAGCACCGTCCGAAGCATGAACCGTTCCGGCAACGGTGCTTGTATCCGCGGCAGCCAAGGCCAACGTTGGGCCTCCGGCAAGCCACGCGTACAGGATCGTCACAAGCAGGACGAGTGCTCGTCCGCTAAGTCTCCGCATAGGACAAAAGCCTCCACTACGACAGAGGTCGCAAATATAATCGACGCTCTCTTAGTCGCTTGCGCTTTTGGTCCTTCAAAAAATTGTCCCCGGCAGCAAAATATTAGCGCCGCGCCCGAGCCTGGTCGATCACCTCATTGACCGCAGATAGTACGGCCGCCGGTCGCTCAAGTTGAATATAGTGGCCCGAATCGTGAACGACAACATTGACGCCGAGGGATGAATGTCTCGCAATCTCATCGTGCATCGCGTTCCACATTTTCCAAGCGGCAATCTGTTGAGCTTCCGGCATGCCGGGAAGTTTGAACGTGTCAGCCGCCGTCAGCACGATCAGCGGTAGCGCACCGTAATTGCGCTGTGCTTGCCGCGCTTCCGCAGAATCCGCGTCTTCCACGGAATCCATTTCCGACAACGAGTCGTACCAGAACCACTGGCTACGCTGGTGCGCCACCTGCACTTTATCGAAAGCACATAGCGCCGGACCGTCCTTAACGCATGCCGTGCGCTCCTGAGCCGGCGTGCCGAGACAATCACCGTAAGCTTTGTTGCCCGGCTCGAGCTGACCCGACGCCGCCGCGCTGTAACACGCGCGCGTCGATTCTTTTTGTGCTCTGGTGAGTTGCATAACGGCGGGCGCGACCGACGCTTCGCGGCGATAGACGTATGGCGGCGTTGGATCGACAAGAACCATTCCGGCGACTTCGCTTAAATAGCGATCCGCATAGAGCGGCGCGTACATTCCGGCAATCGAATGCCCGACCAGCACGTACGGCGGCTCAACGCCGGCGCGCTGGAGGAGCGCGTGAAGATCGCTCACTACCGATGACGCGTCGCGCCTTGACTTCGCAGCATCGCTGAAACCCATTCCCGCGCGATCGTACGAGCACACGCGAGTGCGCTTTGAGCTCGGCCCCTGAACTTTGTACCAAACTTCGCTGCTGTCACCTAAACCGGCGTCCAACACCACGGTGGGTGATCCACTTCCCGTGCAGTAGATGTTCAAATGACGAGAGCCGATGTTCACGAGCCTTTGCGCGTGAAGATACGGGTCCATCTGGGAAATCGACGGCGTAGATACCGCCATCAACGCGATGGCGAACATCGTCGTGATCGCCCGCGAAATCGCTCTTTTCACACGAGCTTATAAGCCGAACGCGCAAACGATGCCTGCGCCTCGTCCGTTCAAGCTTGAAAGTGCGTCACACAACTGGATTGCGCTAGCGTTTATTAGCGCATGAAGCGTGTTTTTTTGATTGCATATGCATTGCAATTCCTAACGATCGGCGGAACATCCAATGCGGCGACGCAGCCGGCTCCATGCGCCGCACCGGCAAATCATGAATTCGATTTCTGGGTGGGCTCGTGGCGCGTCGCCGACCGTACTGGAAAGTTCCAGGGCACAAACAACGTGACGAGAGAGTTCAACGGTTGCGTCATTCAAGAACATTGGGCCGGCGCCGGCGGCTCGCGGGGCTCCAGCTTCAACACGTTCTTGCCGACGGTCAACAAATGGCAGCAAACGTGGGTCGACAATAGCGGCCTAACCCTGCACTTGATGGGCGGCCTTACCGGCAACACGATGATCCTCTCCGGCAACCGGACGGCATCCGACGGAACGCAGCTAACGGATCGGATCTCGTGGACCCCGCTTCCCGACGGACGCGTACGTCAACATTGGCAACAACGCGACACGCACCAGAACTGGCACGACGTGTTCGACGGCTATTACTCGCGCCAATAACTGGGATTGCCGCCGCACGAAGCTCTTGACTATCCTCTGAGGAGCCGAGGGCACTTTAGAGGCGATGTCATGAGGCTTCGTGCCTACAATAAGGTACCGATTACCCTCACGACCATTTCGCAGAACGACTATGGTTCTGCTATGCGGCTATCTCTTTTCTTCTCAACTATTGCTGTAACTTGCTTCTTCCTCGCCGCTTGTTCGGGCCACGGTGGCGGTCTGCTTCCTCCGGCGAAACACAACGCTGTTTCGCATCGCCTAAAGCCTTTTGACGCAAGTGGGTCCTTCGAGCAACTCGTGCTTCAAAGCAATCCCACGCAGTACTTGGAATTAGAAGATACAGCCTGCTGTACGGCATCGAACATTGGGTCGAGCGGCGCAAGCGGTACCTACAGTTCATCGAATGTCACGTACTCACTCCCGGGACCGCTGCAGGGCGAAACGTCGACCGCGATCGGCCTCCCCGGCAACACCGTTGCAACTCCGACGAGCAGCGGAGTTTCCGTACCTAATCCATCGACGAGCGGCGCTTTCACCGTTGAAGATTGGGTGTACCCGGTCTTCACGAGCACGTACAGCAGCGTCAATTCCTACTACACAATTTGGGGTTACAACAGCAGCCATCGGCTGTTGATCAGCAACGCGTCCACGGCTAAAGGCCAGCTCCTCACGCAGTTCGGTGCAATCAATTTCCGATCGACCGCAAAACTTACCGCGAACGTTTGGAATCAGGTGGTCTTCGTTTATGACGGGATCAATGAATATTTTTACATCAACGGTGTTCTCGACAGTTCCCAAGCGGTGACCGGCGTTTCGGTTTCGTCGGCATACTGGCTCGGGCAGTATGATACGGGCAAGTTTTATAAATTCGATGGACAAATCGCCCAGCACATCGTCTTCCCGACGGCGCTGTCCGCATCAGTGATTCAAAGTCACTACACAGCAGCTGAGACCGCCTCAGGGTCGACGCCTACGCCTATGCCGACGCCGACGCCAAGTCCGACGTCGGGTCCCACTGGTAGTCCGCAGTTCGCGCAGCAGACGAGCGGAGCACAATTTGCGCCGAGCACGATTAACGTCAAGTTTCGAAACGCGCCCGCTGCGGGCGACGTTCTTCTTGTTTTCTTCCATAATGACGGCAGCTCTACCGGGGGCGCGGTTACATACGCGCTCCCGTCCGGATGGACGCAAATCGATGTGGACACCTCGAGAGCGCCTCAAACGTATGAAGCCTTCTATCACGTCGCGGGCGCAGGCGAGTCGGGCACATATAGTTTCACGCCGGCGTGTCCGTGCAGAGAGCACGTATGGAGCGCTGTTGAATTCTCCGGCGTAAACACCGCTTCGCCGATCGATGGACACGGGTTTTCCTATCCCGCTAATACCACGACATGGACAACGCCGAACGAAATACCGACACAGTCAGGCGATCTCGCCGTTGTCGCAATGATGCCGACCTCTACCGCGAGTCTCACGTGGACGAACGCAAATGGCTGGACCACCGATCAAGGGTCAACCACGACGTGGGACGCCGAAATCATACAGGAATCGCAACCCGGCACCAGTGCGGTTTCGGAGACGTCAACGCTCTCGGCATCAAGTCACGGTTACGCAGCAATTGTGCTGCTTGCGCCGGCAAGTGGGAGCGGAGCGACGCCTCAGCCGACGTCCACGCCGGGGACGTATTCGGATTGGAGTACATTCGGCGACAATCTACAGCGAACAGGATACAATCCAAACGAAACGACGCTGAATACGACGAACGTTGCAAATGGTCTGCAACTCGCTTGGGCATCCGCGGACCTTGGCGGAGCGGTCGCAGCACAACCGATTCTCGCGTCAAACGTCTCGATCAACGGAACGCCGACGAACGTGCTGTACGTCGGCGCCGAGAACGATGTCTTTTACGCGATCAACGCTGATACCGGCGCAATCATTTGGCAGAATTCGACACTCGGTACACCGGTGCAAGGCGGATGCGGGGACCTGCCCGGCGGACAGTTCGGCATTACCGGCACCGCAACATTCGATAAGAATGCCGGTGTGGTGTATGTCGCCGATGCCTCCGGTGTTGTGCATGCGCTGTCGATGACGTCCGGCGCTGAACAATGGAATGCAAATGCACTCCTGGATCCAAACACGGGCACGATCGTCGGAGCTCCGAATCAGGACCACATCTACGGTGCGCTCACACTCAATCCGGTAACCGGCCTCATCTACGCATACACGGGCAGCGTGTGCGAACTGCCGCCCTGGCACGGACGGATCGTTGCCATCAGCACCGCAACACACAACGTCGTTGCAGCGTTCTTTCCGGGACGAACCGGTAATGGCCAAACGGGCACCGCGTATTGCGGCGGCGGAATCTGGGGAATGGGAGGCGCATCGATCGATCCCATCACGAACAACGTTTTTGTCACAACCGGCAACATCGAATCCGCAACAACCGGAGGCTGCATCACCGATCCGCAGGGAGAAACGTACCCATACGGCGACGCTGTTGTCGAATTAGATCAAAACTTGAATCCGCTGAGTTTCCAGACGGCGACAATCAACGGTAAAAACGTTAGCGGCGACTCCGACTACGGCGCGACGCCAATGCTGTACCAAACGGGTTGCGCGTTAGAACAAGCATCGGCAAAGAATAAAGACGGTTACATCTACACCTATGGTGAGAATTCGGGACTCACATTCGAGCAGCAAGAGCAGCTTGCGCCGAAGACGGACGCTGGTCAGTTCATCGGCGTCCCCGCCTACGATCCTACGAATGGCATCCTGTACGTCGGAAATCCGGCGCAAGTCGGAAATTTTGCGCACGGCCTCAACGCCTTATCGACCAGTGGTTGTTCGGGGCTCAGCCTCTTGTGGAAGGCCAGCATTGGGTCCGCTAACACAACGGCGCAAGACAACCAGGCGCCGACTGTTGCAAACGGTGTGGTGTTTTTCACCGACGGTATCGATAACCAACTTTGGGCGTTCAACGACGCAAACGGTACTCTGTTGTGGCAAAGCGGAACGCTGATGGGATCTCCATGTACATCGTACGGAACGCCGTGCGGCGTTTTCGGTGCGCCCACCGTCGATCAACGCGTGTATGTCGGGTCGTTCGACCACAAGGTCTACGCATTCAGTCTTAGCTCAACGGGAGCGTCAGCGCATTATAGAACCCGCAAGAAGCCGACAACTGTTCGATAGTTTGCGATATCCGGATAAGCGAGTCAATTGACGCGCGCGGTGTTCAATCGTCATGCTAGCGCTAGCAGCACATGAGATTGGAGTCATCGATGGATCAAGTACGAGTCGAGCAGTCGAACTTTCAAATGCCACCGCGCGAGGGAATTACCGTCGCTCACTTTATCACGGTGGCCGACATGCAACGCTCCGTTGAGTTCTATGCCAAGGTCTTCGGTGGAAGCATTGTAAGCAGAGGCGATGCCGGAGGCGCGCCGCCGTACATTAAAATCGCAAACACCTGGCTGATCGTCAATGTCGGCGGTGGTCCAACGCCCGATAAACCCACCGTAACGCTTCGACCGCCGCCCGATCCCAATGAGATCAGCAGCTTCATGAATATCCGCGTCGCAGATATTCAAGCGTGCTACGAGCTATGGCGCAGCCGTGGAGCAACGTTCCTAACCGAACCGATCGATAAGTACGGCGAGATTCGATGCTATATCCGCGATCCCGACGATTATATTATAGAAGTCGGCCAGAGCAAAACCGGCGTACAGTACGGCTAAGGAGACCGAGGACCAAGGGCGAGCGCGATCATGTGGGACTTGCGGCAGTTGAAGGGCGACGTTACGCGGTGGGTGGGCGCATTGACAACTTCAGCCACGATACATCGTATGTCGATATTTATGATCCGTCCGTAAACCGCTCCAGCGAAGGAAGCCCGCTGCCGTCGAAACGCAGCGGCATGGCGGTTGCGGTTTACGGGAATCAAGACTTCGCCATCGGCGGTGAAATAACGGCGGCATCTTCACCAACACGAATTGTACAACCGCAGAACCAATAGTCGGAGATGAAGGGCATGATGTGCGGGCGCCCACTCACCGACGCCTTCAGCAGAATTGCAAAAGGGGTAGAACAGAGCTCGTAGCAAGAATCGCATTTGAGGCCCGCGTGTTCTAAACCGGCATGAGATCCAATTCTTCGGCGAGCGGATGCGAGTCCGATGCGAGATATGGTGGATGCCATTTGCCGTCGGTTTCATACGTCACGAAACCGAGTTGACCGCCTTTGCGGTTCGGCGGAAGTCCGATATTGAATAGCGTTTCGTCGACGCTGTTGTACCACGTCCCGATCTTCATGATTCGACGCGCATCAACGCCGGTCGCGATCTCGCGTCCAAGCATCTTCGCGGTTTCCGCCATGAACTTTACCTGCTCCACGGTTCCCAAACGCCGGCCTTTTTGCGGCGCCCAGATCGTATCTTCAATACCCACGCGCACATGCTGACCGAAGGCAATCGCCGCCATGCAGAGGGGATAAACGGTGCGCATCCACGACTCCATGAACATGATCGAGCCGTGCGGCGACCTTCGAATATACTCCATCATATCGAACGGATTGCGACTGGCTGCGCCGCCACCGATCGCGACGAGCTGGTGATTCAACGGCCCCATATACGCGCCGGCACGCACAAGGCGCTCGACCGTCTCCAGCTGCTGTACGTGGCCAAGCATGAAGAACGGCTGAATGTCGTTTGCTCTGAGCCGTTTGAGGTGCTCAAGATAGAAGGCCGGCCCAGCCTCAGCGATCATTTCCATGTACGCTTGCTGCACCGCGGCGTTCGCCATGTGTGTTCCCGCCACGTCGTCAGGCGTCGACATCTCGATGACGTTCATTGCGGCCGAGCCGATCGCGATCGTAATTTGATCCGGCTTGGGGTCGAGCTCTGCGAGCATATGCCGAGTGTCGTACGTCTGCCATTTCGCCTTTTCGCCCTCGCCTTCGGGAGCGAAAGAAATTGAGCCGCCGACCTCGATGAGCATGTCGGGCACCGCGTCACGCAGACGTCCTATCAAGTAGTCGTACTCGCTGAACTTCTTCGAAATCTTGCCCGTCTTGGGATCTCGAACGTGGACGTGCAAGACGGAAGCGCCTGCATTGTAACAGTCCACGGCCTTTTTCACTTGGTCATCCCAGCTTACGGCGATGTCCTCGCTGAAGTCGCCCGGAAGCCACTGTGGACCCCACGGCGCAGCTTTGATAATGAGCTTCTCCATGTTCTCGGGAAGCAGTGAATCATCGGAATAGTATGCCATGGCTGCCTCTAGCTTTAGACGCGTTCGGGTTTACGGAAAATGCGCGCCTAAATAATTTTTCCGTCTCTAATTTTTACGGCAAACGTTTCGGCGCCGCGGAAAGACGCCGGACAATCTTTCGAGTCGCGACCTTCCATCGAGCTGTCCGAAGATGAGTGATGAGCCGGTGTGCGGACAAGAGCCGTCGGGTCGCATTGTACCGCCGCGTGATCTATGCATCATATCCCAATCACGCAACGAGTCATTTCTATAAACCGTCTACGCGTATCACGAATCCGCGACCATCGAAGGCTGGGGAAAAGAAAAAGGCTGGGCAAATCACGCAGCTCAAGCTGGTAGCAGCAACGGGAGTCGTACTCCGGACTGCCAATGGCTGCGAGCTCTACAGAAAACGCGGTAAATCGATCGATTTTGCCGATTTACCACTGCGAGCTGATGCGGCCTTGTGCAATGCTAGGTACAAGTTGTGGTAAACGCCATCCGCTCGGTCGCCAATTTAAAAGCGACGCGTCGTGGTGTTGAATTGTCACATCAGACCAATTTGCTTCATGAGTCCAACGACATCGTAGAATAGCTTTTCCTTGACGAATTGGCATTACTGAAACGCCGCGAACTGTCGGTCTGGGTACAAACCAGCATGCAACGTTTACAAAACAACTGCCGCCGCGGTGGCTGCAAATGTCAAGTCGATGGTCAAGGCGAATACTGCGACGACAAATGCAAGGCATCGAAAGACAGTGAACACTGTCCATGCCAGCACGCCGCCTGCGAATCGACGGACGAAACTAAGGACGCGGCGCGTGAAGCAACGCGCGGTGATGAAAAAGTCTCCTGAAACCGCTTCTGCCACACGGGCTAGGCATTGGCTGGCCTCTTCGTGCCCGCTGATATTGTGGTCTTGGCACATTGTTAGATCGCGATTCGGATCGCCGGGACGCTGTCGCCCCGAACTTTAAACGATGTATGTCCCTCGGGCGTGGTGATCAGCCTAGCGCAATTGTTGCATTGATGCAGTGGCGGATGGTCAGCGTTGAGCGGAATAAATCGAACAGCACACACCAAGTGCCCTGAGACGCTGCCGTTCGTAGCGCTTTAATTCATTGACGAGCTGTTCGCAGCTAGGAAGTCCGCGGGCGAGAACCACAAAGCCGAAGCGCTCCCGCCGAACGATTGCGGGGAGGACGTCGACGATTGGGCCGCACGCGATGCGCGTATGCGCTTTAATGTCTGGACTCGAAATTGCTTGTTCGATGCGTGCGAGATGTTCCGTTGCTGTTTCATCGATTGCATGATGGTAAATCCGAAGCGGTAAGAAAACGATCCCAGATAACGTGCCAAAGCGGCAAGGCGTCCACCGCAACGTGAAAGCCGCTACATGCACGTTTATTACGGGCGGCCGCGCTCGCAGCAACAGGCGGCCGCCCTGGTGAGCGCCGTACTAAATGTGCTTGACTAGGATCTTCTTGGGCTGCATTTCGGGACGGCGATCAAGCAATAGCGTGAGCATACCGTCCCTTACACGAGCCTCGATCTGGTCCGCATCGACGTCTTCAGGAACCGTGAACGACCGGCTGAAGTTTCGGCGTTCAGTCTTGCCCGAGACGGTGACGACGTTATCTTGGTACGAGATCTCAATATCACTCGGGCCGTAGCCCGGAACGGGCACGTCTACCTCATAACCACGTTCCGTACGCGTGACGTCGTAGTCAAAGGCCCAAGAGGCGCGCAGCGCGGAGAGCGGATCCAAGCCCAGCAGGTCATTGAACGGAGCAAAAACATTGCTCAACGTCCGGGTCTTGCCGACATCGCCATGTTGGCGGCGGGCGAGAGTCGTAGTCATCAGGGATACATCCTCCTTCTCAACAGCGTGATGACCTTCTCCAATTTCGTATTTTACTCGCGCTGGCGCTCTCGTCAAGGGATTGCTAACTGGTGTGATTTGCCCGATGAGTGCCGAGATCGTTGCGACCACCTAGGACAGCACGAGCCAACCAGACGCGTAGCCGTATGTGTGCGCGAGCAACAGACCGGGCAGCACTCCCACTCCGACGCCCGACGGTATTAATAGGGCGAAAGGCGGTGCTCAGTATCTGCATTACCCGTGCTCGTCAACGCGCCGAGCATTGAATACCGTTTGACCGCGCTCGGCGAAGCACTTCTCAAGTCGATGAGCGCACTGGTGGAGTGGGCGGACGCAGCCACCTCGTGATACAGCAAGCGCGAGCCCGACTCGACGCGCTCGAGGGTGCCGCTCGCTAAGCCCGTCATGACCGCGACGCGCGTTTAACCTCCATTTCGCACGGATCGAAAGTTCGCACGCGCATCTTCTACCGCAGAAGCGGCATTGGCCGTCGCTTTCCAGCTCCGGTGAGAATGTCTGGTTGTTGTGTGTACATTGCTGTTTCCAGCCATTGCATTAGTGTCACGACCCGACGGCACCATGAATCACTATGCGCACGACCAGCCAACCGTAAGAAGCAGAAACGTGCGCGGCCGCGAATGCACGCTGTTGACGACTCTATTGAAGACGGAGGAACATCATATGAATCGACTGCTTCTCGTCCTCGGATTCACCATCGCACTGCCGCTCGTATTTTCATCGTATGCGCGGGCCGTCTCCGTCCAAGGCGTCGTTCACGACGTGCCCTACGTCATCGCCTTTCGACCGTTAAACTCACAGCAACATCCGTACATTGGGCAGATGCACCTGAATTTCAATAAGGGCATTATCAGTGGAACCTACACCGACATCTCCAACAAGCCTGGCGGACCGTTTGCGAACGTGCACAACATAGCAGTTTCCGGAAATGTCAGCAGTTCTCACGTAACACTTATCATAAGGCAAGTGACGTTTCGGGGATCGATGAACGGCGAAAAGATGAGCGGCAGCGCAACGATCCGCGGCTCGCTCTACACGTTCGAAGCTCATCAAGGATCACCCGGCAGCGGAAAATAGCTACACCGAGAGCGAAACTGGCGTTACCGCAGGCGATAATGGATCAACACACTTTACCAATCGGCGTCTTTGAAGGGCGCCTGCTGGTTGCAGCAGTCCTAGGCATGATAATCGGGGTTGAGAGACGTGTGGCGGGCCGCGCTGCAGGCTTGCACACTACCGGCCTTGTTGCGGTTGGTGCTGCCGTATTCGCTTCAATTGAGCCGGCAGCAGGAAGCAACAGTTATCGAATCGTCGCGAATATCGTGACGGGTGTCGGCTTTCTCGCTGGCGGAGTAATTTTACGACAGGGCGTGTCAGTGGTTGGTCTCAACACCGCGGCTACGATATGGGCAACCGCTGCCGTTGGAGCGCTCTCCGGCGTAGGTTTGTTTCGCGAAGCAACGGCGGCTACGGCAGCGATCGTTGCTGTAAACGTCCTTATGGGAATTGCGGCCCACTTCTCGGACAAGTTCTCGCGACGGCCCAGCGCTACTCGGAATCGCAGCGATGTCCACTGACAGCCGCCCTAAATCACCGTAGTGCTCGTTGTCCAGGAGCATGACGGATGCGTACCGATCTTTTGGCCGGATCCGTTATCGTGGCGCCTTTGGATGTGTCGACAACTCCCATCGACTAGAACTCCACTTGCGTCACTGGCGGTTGTTTCGCGCTGCCACCGAGGCCGTTGCGCCCGTTACGGCCCGTTTCGTGTGTTGAGGCTGCATGATGTCTACGTCAACCGGTTTGAGATCGATCGTCGCGACCTCGGTTATCCCCGCAAAGGAAGTCCGACCTCGGAAGAATATTCGGTGTACCATTTCTGGACGGCCGCATTCCGCTCGTCATAACTCATCCATACTTTCTAACAACGCGACGTAGCTCTCTAGTTATGGCACGAGTGTGGGGCGCAATGGTATCCCAGTACTGCGCAGGTCGGATACTCGGACTTTGTGGTCGGACCTATAACAATTGAAGGCTATCCGGTGAAGCAAATCCGTCAGCCGAAGTGAGAGGTTACATCCCGTGAACCGACTGCGCTAGCTTGGGCAAATGCGGGTTCTGCCACGTGGTGCCGTCGGCGTAATGAATACGAAGCGGAACACACTGCGGAAGGCCCGTCCCAAGCGGAAAGACGTTCGGATTGAGTCCGAATTCATGCTTGATCTCGACACCCGGCGAAAACTTGCCAACGTCGCGCACCTCCGCGACAAGCATGCCGCGAGCGACGAGCCCGAATTCGATCGTCTTCATTGATTTGTCGGTGCTGTTGACGAAGTCAATTGAGAGCCTAGGATTTTCGCGCGTCGTGGTGCTGACGGAATAGGGATATTGGTAGTAGTTTCTCCCGTACGGATCGCGCCAATAATAGCGACCGCCTGGGTAGTATCCCGGAGCGTACCCGGTGCTCGTCGTGGTAACGTGATTGGTGGGGTCACAGCGATTCACTCGTACCGGCGAAGTGTTGGTCTGCGCCAATGCGGAAGACGTGAGGCAAGCGATCGCGAGTGCTAGTGCCGTCGAAAATGTTCGCGTACGGATCATATTAATCTCCACGAGCTATAGTGTATTGGACATCGTGTGGGCGGATGCTTCGCGAATGTACGGAAGCCGTGAATGAGTGTTTTACAGTCTCATTGTACTGCGCCTCGTAAAAGGATGGCAAAATGGCAGCACGTTTCATCAAAGGCACGCTCGAGATAAGCGTGGTCCCGTCAGTCTCGGACCCCGGACTGGAATCCATGACAATTGTCGTTACTCCTGAAGGTTTCACCGATGAGGGCGGGCTTGGACGGAGTGGGGATGCGACCTCGTTGGTTTCAGTCGAACACATCGCCGACCGAATCAAAGCACTCTTCGATGGTGCTGCTCTCGGTGCGATCCTTGACCACCTGGCGCAACTACGAGCAGCGCTGTGACGACGGACGGCTCCGAATCGCATCGCAACGCGGTCCCTTCTTAAGCGCTTTTACATAGCACTGCGACTTTGAATTGCTTCGGGATCTTCGTCGAGGTGCAAACGGCTTGGCTCCGCGAGGACTGGAAGCACGGCGCTTACCTTGTTGCCGACCGCCGTCCGAGTCAACGATACATGTGGACACAGTTTTGAGACGATGTACAGCCCACGCCCGCACTCGCTGTCCGGCGGCGGTAGCATGGCGTTGAGAACAAACGCCGCCCCGGTGTCGCAAATATCGATTCGCACAAGCCCGTGCTCATCGGCCTGCACGCGAATATCAATGGGTCCGGGCGCGTGACGGATGGCGTTGCCGACCAATTCACTATAGACGATCTCAGCGTCCTGGCAATCGGCGTTTTCGTTACACAAGGAGCGAAGCAAATCAATGAACGACGCACGCGCTGCATTCGCTGCGCGCGAGTCCATCGCGCAGAAGTGCCACTCCATGAAACAAACCCCGTGAGTCGCTTTTGGCCGCCCGAGGATAGGCGCGGTGTCCCGACCGGGGGTTTTTGGGCCGACGTCATGGGCGTTCTACCCATATGCGCGATTTCGTACACACATGCAACGCGAATCTTCTCTAAGCGGGTACAGGGAGACAGTTCCGGGAAGCAAGCTATGTTACTCGACGCACTTCTGCGAGCATGCGCGGTCGACCGATAGCATCATAGGTTGTCGGCGACCCTTACCGAGAAACCGCTCAATTCGCCGGCCGTCTATGAGGCTTGGCAAGGCGCTCATTCTCGGTGACAAACATTCAATCGGCAACTCATGCCACAGGCAATTTGTTTCTAGACAATCTTCCAACCAAGGCATTGGATGCCTTATGGCCCGCCCTCGTGCACGTCTCGCTTAAACACGGAGAGCTTATCTACGAGCGGGATGCGCACGTAGAAAAGGTCCTGTTCCCCATTGGCGCCATCATTTCGATCATATTGGACATGTCCGACGGGGCTACCGCAGAAGTCGGCATCATCGGGCGCGAGGGCATGAGCGGATTAGCGATCGCGCTAGGTCTTGCAACAACGAAGCAACGCGCCATCGTCCAAGTCCCAGACGGCGCCTACTGTCTCGCGGTCGAGAATTTTCGTGCAGCCTTGGAATGCGAGCCGGCACTGAAATCGTTCACCTTGCGGTATGGACACGCCGTGATCGCGAGTACTTCGCTGCTCTCAGCTTGCAACAGTTTGCACCCCACAAATGAACGTTGCGCGCGCTGGCTCTTAATGGCGCACGATCGCGTTGCGGATGATCTCCTGCTGTTAACGCAAGATTTCCTAAGTCAAATGCTGGGCGTTCGGCGCGGCGGCGTGACTCTGGCCGCCTCGGCGTTGCAGGAAGCAGGCTTCATCTCGTATTCGCGCGGTCACATCAACGTCCGCAATCGCGCGGGTCTAGAATCGGCATCCTGCGAGTGCTATGAAACGTTGGAATGCGATTGGGAGAATATTATGGGCTATTCCATGCGGAAAGCTCCCGTGCGCTTTAAGGCGTCGGAACGCGAGGCGCTCCGTCCAGACGGTTCGAGCGGAAAGCCCTAGGGTCGTGCGACGACACGCGCGAGATGCGAAATCGGCGGTATGTCAACGTGTATCGCGTCGTTGCGACTGGCTCGGCCTGCACGGCAGCAGTCGAACCTGATACTTCGCCAAGCGAATCACGGCGCAATAGTCTCGATAACGAAGACCTTATCGAGCTTCACGAGTTGCAGCATCCTTTCGACTTGTGGCACGACGTTCCTCAATCGTAAATGCGTCCCAGGCGCGCGCCTATTCCACTCGTTTAATGCCCGTATCATTACACCCAGGCATGCGCAATCCAAATGCTGCGTACATGCGAGATCGAGCACGACATCGCTGTGGGGTTGGATCGCATTGAGTTCAGCGGTTAGCTCCGCACTACGAAGAATATCATAGTAGCCTCCCTTCAGCATCACCCGTTTATGCATAGGCAATACACGAAAAGAGGTATCGTTGTACAAAGAATAATTAGCGGGGAGCACGAGCGACATTGTTGCGTGCAGAGTCAAAATCTAAAGAGCAGAACTCTTTGCCTGCAGTGGCAAGTGAGAACGGGGCGTGCATCGATTGCATGGCGATCGTGCACCGACCGGCCTCATCGATGCGCACCATCAGCGTGTCCGGGTACGACTGGGACCCGAAGGTTTGCAGCGCCTCAATTGCCATAAGTCGCGCCCGCTCAGCGGCTTCTTCCGCGGAAGAACCGAGCGCTGTGATCAGCGGCGCACTGCTTTCAGCGATATAGCCCTTGCCGAGTGGTGCAACATGAACGCGGAACGGGCCCATGTAACGAAACTCCTATAAAGCGGAATTGCGTGCTTTCATCTTCGAACAGCCATCGGTAGGCGGTCGGTGCGAAAACCGACAGAAGAGGGAATGAAGCACCCTCCGACGACCAAGGCCTCGGTCCTCCGAGGGTAGAGGAAGCTAGCACTTCGAGTTTCATACTAGAGGTTGAGCGATTTCGTAAAGGGCGACGAAATATCGACGCATTTTCGCCATTATTTTGCGGAAAGTCATCAATTTTTGACTCTTCGAATCTAATGTTTTGAATTTGGATGCGCTCGGAAGTTTCCCGAAACTGGTTCTCTGCAGTGATATTCTCAATTGAGGTTCTGTATCTAAATTCGCCGATCTGTATCTAAAATCGCTTGTACGTCCTGTGTCTAATACTGCCTTCACAGGTGGAGTCCGCGGCTGCGTATGCCGGCACCGTAATCGTCTAAGAAGTTCCACTACGGCTCCCACTTGAGCGCGTTAAGCAGACATTCTAGTAGACCTGACGAAAAGACAATGAAAAAGACCCGCAAAAGCGAGCCTCAATTGGTAGCGCCAACGGGAATCGAACCCGTCTTTCCGCCTTGAAAGGGCGATGTCCTAACCGATAGACGATGGCGCCATGGGCACGGGCCTTACAGTACTCGAACGTTGGCAGCGCTGTCAACGATGGAGTTCAAGAAGTAATGCAGGGAAGAAGACGCGTGCTTCTACGCGGGCGGGGGCTCGCCCCCTTAAATGGGCCGAAATGCCCGGGAGAGCGCAGTGGGCCTGGTAGGATTCGAACCTACGCGCAACCAGTTATGAGCCGGCCGCTCTACCGCTGAGCTACAGGCCCCGGCGGCAAACGCTTTCTGGACGCTCGACCGCTATCCTCGCCTTATCGAGACGCGACACCGAATCGGCAACTATGTGCGCCTGCGCAGCGAGTCGTAGGTGCGATCGACCGGTAGCGCCGCGAGCCCCAGGATGAACGAGACAACGAAGAGCCACAGCGGGTACGCGTCCGCGTGTAGCGCGGCGCGGTAGACGAACGAGCACAGCGCCAAGATGAAAGCTGACGCGAGCAAAGCGCTGCCCGACCTACTATACCGAAAAGCCCGACGAGGATGAGGAGCAGCGCAAACGAGACTGGTGCCCAGACGGGCGCCGTCCATGGCACCGGCATCAAAAACAAGATATCGGTGTCGGTTAGCGCGGGAAATCCCGAGAGCTTCCAAAGCGCGATGTAATAGACGATGTCCCATCCGCCGAATGCGAAGCAGAACGCTCGCGCTCGCAGCGCCCACGAACGCGCAACGAGTGCCGCGACGCCGCCGATAACAAACAGCGTCGAAATCTCGCGAAACATCTCGAGCGCGTACGCTTGTGTCGTATACGAATCGGGAAGATGCCGCAAATAGACAACGATGATTGCTTCTTCAACGCCGAACGCGATTGAAAAGACCAGCAGTGGAGTAAGCGGGAACGGCCGCGCAAAGCGATTCATCGCCGCGTCATTGTAACGCACGGTTTGGAACCGCACGATTAGCCGCGCGCCTGCTTGCCGAAGAGTATAATTTTGCGCATGAGAACCTCTCGAACGCTATGGGCGTTCTGCGCAGCGTTCATGCTGTTCACGGCCGCCGCCGGTCGCGTGCAGGTCACGATAAAAGAATGGGCCCTTCCGACGCCGGGTGCATTTCCTCACGATCCGCTCGCAACGTCCGACGGCAATATTTGGTACACCGGACAACACGCGAATGAGTTGGGCCGCCTCGATCCGCGTACGGGCAGATTCAAAGAATATCGTTTGCCGATTGGCGATTCTGGACCGCACGGTCTCGCCGCGGATAAGGACGGCAACATCTGGTTCACGGCGAACTACAAAGGCTACATCGGGAAATTGAATCCGGCGACCGGCGCGGTGAAGGCATATCAGTTAGACCCTGCCGCGCGCGATCCGCACACGCCGGTCTTCGATCAGCGCGGAGTGCTTTGGTTCACCGTTCAGGGCGCTGATATGGTCGGGCGCCTCGATCCGGCAACGGGCGCAACGCGCATCGTGCAAATTCCGACACCGCATGCAAACCCGTATGGTATCGCCGTCAATTCGAAAGGCACACCGTTTTTCGCGGAGTTCGGAAGCAACAAGCTCGCAAGCATCAACCCGCAGACGATGGCGATCACGGAGTATGCGCTCGCGAACGGCGACGCGCGTCCGCGGCGCATTGCAATTACGCCGGACGACGTCGTCTGGTACTCGGACTATGCGCGCGGATACATCGGACGTTTCGACCCGCGCACGAAGCAGCAGCAGGAATGGCGCTCACCCGGCGGAGTGGGTTCGGCGCCGTATGGAATTACAGCGGCAAATGGCGCGATTTGGTACAGCGAATCGGGCGCGCAGCCCAATACCGTTGTCCGTTTCGACATTGCGACGCATGCCTTTCAATCCTGGCCGATTCCATCTGGCGGAGACGTCGTTCGCAACATGATGCCGACGCGCGAAGGCAACATCGTCATGGCCTGCAGCGGAGCTAACCGCGTTGCCCTCGTCCTGATTCGATAAACGTCTCGTAGTCGCGTTCCACGAGCTTCGCGTATCTGCGCGCGAAGCGCACCATTGCCTCTTCGAACGCCTCGCGCTTCCCAAGGTATCCCGCAATATCTTTGGGCGGCCCCGTTCGCGCGTGCGCGCGAGCGAGCACGCTGCCGCAACGGCGTGCGTAGTCGATAAATTGCGCTTTGGCGATGCGATCGATGGCGAGATCGGTCTTCTCGTCGCGCAACTGGCGGATATAGAAATCTTTCCCGGCATACGTGGTCCATCCGAGGAAGAGATCGCTCGCAGCTTGCATCGCTCGTTGTCCGGCGATGACGCGTTCTCCATGGTCTCCGAATTGCGAAGGACCGAGATAGCGCTCCAACACCGACGCGCGTGCCTCTTTGATTTGCAGGTAGAGCCGATCTTTGGAATCCGCCTCTAACTCAACGACGGCGGCATACAAACCGAGACTGCCGACGCCGACCGGATGTTCGTACAGACCGAGTGGAATGTACCGATCGAGAAGCATCCGCACGTGCGGAAGCAGCGAGTGGCGGTATTGATAAAACGCGCTCCGCGTGAACTCGAGCAGATTCGCGGATGCGTGCACGCGCGTCGCCGTTCGCGGCGGTGCTAATTCCTTCGCGAGCGACCCGCACACGTCAACGCTCGCATACCAGATATCGAGCGGCGACCATTTGGAATATTTGCGCATCGCTTTGCGATAGGCGTGCACCGCTTCGAACACTGCATCGTCTGCGACGCTCGGACGGAAACCGCGAACGACGGCGACCAACGGAAGGCTTGCGCTCAAGCGCGCAACGTCCCACTCCCACGGGCCATGGAGCGTTTCATCGAAATCGTTCACGTCGAAGACGAGGCGACGTTCCGGCGTAGCGTACCCGCCGAAGTTCACGACATGCGCATCGCCGCAGATCTGCGCGTTGAGCCTTGTAACGGGAACGGTTGAAAGATCCGACGCCATGATGGCTGCCGATCCACGATAGAAAGCGAATGGATCAGACGCCATCAATGCGCGGCGCCGTAGCAACAGCTGCGGATCGCGTCCTTGCTCGTCTTCCTTGATGATCTCGATCGGATCGCGACGGCTCGCGTGCGGTTTCCACGACCCGAATGAAGATCGCGGAACCCGCTTGCGAAGTGGATTCACGACGCCGCTTCTCGACTCAACGCTTGAGTTTTGCGTACCGGGCTGCGGATCCCAGTTCTTCTTCGATCGCCATCAAGCGGTTGTACTTTGCGACCCGGTCGCTGCGCGCGAGTGAACCGGTTTTAATTTGACCGGAGCTCGTCGCGACCGCAATGTCGGCGATCGTCGTATCTTCCGTTTCGCCCGAACGATGCGAGATCACGGCGGTGTAGCCGGCCTTATGCGCCATATCGACGGCATCGAGCGTTTCGGTCAGCGTACCGATCTGATTCACCTTGATCAGAATCGAATTCGCAACGCCTTCCGCGATGCCGCGCTCGAGGAACTTCGTGTTCGTCACGAAGAGGTCGTCGCCGACCAACTGCACTTTTTTACCGATCGCTTCGGTCAATTTCCGCCAACCGTCCCAATCGTCTTCGGCAAGACCGTCTTCGATCGACAGAATAGGATACCGTTCGCATAAGTCGCTATAGAGCTTGACCATCTCGTCCGCGCTCAATCCGTGCTGCTTGTCGTGCGCGTAATACTTACCGTTTTGATAGAACTCCGATGATGCGGGATCGAGCGCAATTGCAATATCGTCACCGGCCTTGTATCCGGCGTTGTCGATCGCTTCGACCAGCAGTTTCATCGCAGCGTCGATGGAGTCGAGCGGCGGGGCATAGCCGCCTTCATCGCCGACGAGCGTCGGCATGCCACGATCGTGCAGCAATTTCCCGAGCGCGTGAAAGACTTCGGCGCCATAGCGCAGCGCTTCGTGAAAATTCGGCGCGCCGACCGGCATGATCATGCACTCTTGAAACTGCAGCGCGCCTTCGGCGTGCTTGCCACCGTTGATCACGTTCATCATGGGAATCGGCAAGAGCGACGCCGACGGGCCACCCAAATACCGGAAGAGCGGCAGCGATAAACTTGCGGCCGCGGCACGCGCGACGGCGAGCGAAACGCCGAGAATGGCGTTCGCGCCGAGGCTCGATTTATTCGGCGTGCCATCGAGTTCGATCAAGCGCTCGTCGATCTCACGCTGCGCAGTAACGTCACTTCCTTCGATCGCAGGCCCCAGCGTATCGTTGACCGCGGTGACGGCACGCAACACGCCTTTTCCGCCGTATCGCTTCTTATCGCCATCGCGCAGTTCGACCGCTTCGTGCGCGCCGGTCGAGGCACCCGATGGAACCATCGCTTCTTCGACGGCGCCGAAACTCGTCGCAACGCTCACCGCGACCGTTGGATTCCCGCGGGAATCCAATACTTCGCGTGCATGCACCGCTTCGATCAACGGCCGTCCGCCGGCACGCAACGAATCGATCGACATGCGCTAGTCCGCCAGCCACTGCGCAAGATCGTGCTTGCGCGAAACGAACTCGCCGGCTTCGAAGAAAATCTTCAGCTCGCGATCCGCGCTTGTCTTACTGTCACTGCCGTGTACGAGATTGAATCCGATCGTTTGACCGAAATCACCCCGAATCGATCCCGGTGCGGCGCTGAGCGGATTTGTCGCGCCGATCATTTGACGCATGCCTTCAACGACGTTTTCGCCTTCAACCGCCATCGCGACGAGCGGTGCACTCGTGATGAAGCTGACGAGATCGCCGAAGAACGGCTTGTCCTTATGCTCGGCGTAGTGCTCGCGCGCTTTGTCGCCGGGGAGTTGCATGAGCTTCATCGCGGTGATCACGTAACCGCGGCGTTCGATCCGCGAGATGATTTCGCCGACGAGGGCGCGCGAGACCGCGTCGGGCTTACACAAAATGAGCGTCGTTTCTAATGCCATAGCAGGCCCCGAATACGTCGCACGTGCAAGGTCCCCCTATGCCAGGAACCCAGCATCCGTACGCTGCGGTGAGCCAAGAACTCCGCGGCACGCGATTTTCGGATATTCGCTATACCGAATCAACCGCGAGCACCAACGCGGATGCCGCACCGTTGCTCGGCGATGAATCTGCATATGGTGCGACATTCGTCGCTGAAGTGCAGACGCAAGGAGCCGGTCGCAAGGGGCGGTCGTGGATTGCAGACCCGCACTCATCGCTCTTGGTAACGACCATTCTACCGCGTTCGATGCGTGCGTCGCATCTGTGGGTCGTGCCGTTCGGCGTCGCGATCTGCGTCCGGCGCGCACTCGTCCTCAACGGCGTCGACGCGGAACTGCAGTGGCCGAACGATCTGCTGCTCGGCGGAAAAAAACTTGCCGGCATTCTTTGTATCTCGCGCGTCGTCGGCGAGCGCGCGTGGGTTGCGGCCGGCGTCGGGATCAACATCCATCGCACGCCGCAGGCCGGGAACGACATCATGCCTCCGCCTGCGTTCTGCGATGACATTGCGACGCATATCGATCGCGCGCACTTACTGCGCGACATTCTTCTGAACTACGAAGTGTGGGACGATACGCTCGACATGCCTCCGCGCATCGCGCGCGTATGGGAGCGCCAAGCCGGTCTGCCCGGTGCACCGTATCGCATTCTGAAAGACGGCACCACGGAACCGATGGACGTGACGGCTATCTCGCTCGCAATAGGCGGTGGATTGTTCGTGCAACACGGCGACGGCACGCGAGAAACAATCTCGCTCGCAGACGCACGCGCGTTGAGGTGAATGTCATCCTGAGCGAAGCGAAGCGTAGTCGAAGGATCGTAACGAGCGATTGACTGGAGGCAATCCTTCGACTTCGGTGCTTCGCACCTGCGCTCAGGATGACACTAGTGGCTCAGGTCGGTGTCGTAGAAGCGGTCGAGGTCTGCGTGGAATTTTGCACGCGCGTCGGGATTCAGGTAGACCATGTGACCCGATTCGAAGTAGCCGAACGTGACGTGCGAACGCAGCGCCGGCGGTAATCCGAGGTGCGAGAACGTCCATTCCGCGGCGCCGAACGGCGTTGCCATATCGTAGTAGCCTGCGCCGACGAAGACACGCAAGCGCGGATTCTCCGTCATCGCGTCTTGCAGATCGCCGCTCGTCGTCGGTGCGAGCCAGCCGAAGACCGATTTACGGGTGAAGTCCCATTGCGGGAAGATTTTGCTGTTGCACTGCGGATACGACTCGTCGCTCTGCCAGTTCAATTCGTTGCGCACGTATGAAAGAAAGCCGGACTGCAACGTCGGTGAGGTGTAACTGTCGGACGGATCGTACTCCGCCGAATCACCGGTTGCGTCAAGATCGTAACCGGTGTAGCGCGCATCGAGACGTCCGGTCTGCTCGCCCGCGTCGCTCAACAGCGCTTTCTCAAAGCGCTCCGGTTGAACGCGCAAATTCGAGCGCTCGATGTATTGCCGGCTCAACCCCGTCAAGCGCGCGAGTTCGCCTGAGACCTTCACGAACTGATCGTGCGAGAGACGGTCGCCTTCGAGCAACGCCGCGGCGTACGGACCGTTCGCAAACGAGCGCGCCGCATCAACCGCCGATTGCAACGTGCCTTTGTTTGCCGACGCGTCGTGATACCAATGCGTCGCGGCTTCGGTCGGAAGGTACGTAACGTACGCGAGGTCGTTACCCGGTCCCGGAGCGATCGTATCGAAATCGAGAACGGAACTTAGCAGGACGACGCCGTTCATCGCCATCGATTCGTGACTTTGCAAGTAGTCGACCAGCACGGCGCTGCGAGGCGTGCCGTAGCTTTCGCCGAGGAGAAACTTCGGCGAATTCCAACGATCGTTTAACGTGACGTATCGGCGAACGAATTGCGCGAAAGCCTCTGCATCTTGGTCGATACCGTAGATCGATTTCGGATCGACCTTCGGAAAGACGCGGCTGTATCCGGTTCCCGGCGCGTCGATGAAGACGAGATCGGATTTATCGAGCAACGTGTCGTTGTTGTCGACGATCTTCGCGGGTGCGCCGTCGTTCGGTTTCGCGTTTTCGACCACGACGCGGCGGGGTCCGAGCGCGAGCATGTGCAGCGGAGACGTTGCACAGCCGGGGCCGCCGTTGTACAGGAACGTCACCGGACGGCTCTGCGCATCGGTGCCGTCTTTCGTGTAGGCGACATAGAAAATGCTCGCCTCGGGCTGCCCCTTCTCATCTTTGAGCAGCAACGTGCCGGCAGTCGCCGTATAGGCAATCGTCGTTCCGTTGACGGTGATGTGATGGTGCGTCAGGACCGCGCGATCTTGCTTATTGGGCGCGGCGGACTTTGGTGGTGCGGCGGGCGGCTTCGTGGCCGCAATGGTCGGTGCCGCGAGCGCAAACGCAATCAGCGCAGCGGCAAAACTCGTGCGTCGATACATGAAGAGGGCATTGCCTCTATCGAGGCAACGCCCTGCTTACTTCACGACTCCGCCGAGAGAAACGCCGGCACCCGTCAGCGCCGTCTTGGCCTGCGATTCAACGCCGCCGTCGATGGTCAAGCACAGATTCGAGGTGGTATCAACGGTCGCGGGTTTCGGGATCATCTTGGCGGGAATGCCGGCATCCTTGAGCGCCTTCGTGGCGATCATTGTGTCGGCATTGCTGCCAAAGAATAAAATGACGTCGGCCATTGCTACCCTTTAACCCGCTTCTCCCGTTACGAGTTCGGCCAAGCCTTTGGCCACGTCGTTGAGTTCGTGCACGCGCGTCACCGCTTGCTGCATGCGATTGCTCATTTCTTGTGAGAGCGTATCGATGACGATCATGTCGCCGTGCAGTTCCGCGTTGACCGCTTTCAACTCGGTGATCTTGCCGGCGCCGTCGCCGTTCTGGTGTTCCAGATCGGCGAGCAGCGATCCGATGCGCTCGACCGCGGCCTTCGTCATTGCGACGTGGTCGCCGGAGACTTCGCTGCCGACGATCGCAACACCGAGTTCCTTTGCGGCCATGCGCACCTGGCCGCTGCGCTTCGAGAGCGTGTTCGAGAGACGCTCGACGATCGGAATCGCGAGTGCAAGCGCAAGCAACGCCGCAATCGCACCCCAAATGAGCAGCGACGTCGTCGTGCTGTTGATGATCGCGTTGATCGCGGAGAGCGGCGTGCCGTACCAGCGCGCGCCGACGACGCGATTTTGATCGTCGGTGATCGGATCGATGTGCACGAGGTACTCGGTTCCGCCTTGCGTGTCGACGCCCGTGAACGGCGTACCGGTCTTTACAACGTTGCTTGCCGGCGACGATTGCTGATCGACGGAACGCGTGCCGTCCGCCTGCTGAATCGTGCTCGCAACGATCGTGCCGTCTTGAACGAGAGCAGCGGCACCGCCGAGCGCGTGCGTCGCTTGATCGACCAGATCGTAATAATGATTGAGCAGAACGCCGCCGTAGATCGCGCCGATCGTGCGTTCATTCTGGTCGCTGATCGGAGCAGCGGCGACCAAGGCCAGTCCGCGGCCCGTCGTACTTGCTTGCGGTGCGAGACCTTCGCCGGAAAGCAACGACGTATTGAGGAGCGCCGCTGTGCTCACGGTTTCGCCGGTGAGCGCGCGCTCGACGAGCGGATTCGATTTCATCGATCCCGGTTGCGGACCGTTTGCGCGAGCGATTACATCGCCGTTCGTGTCGACGATCGTCAAGAACGAGAGTCCCGAGGTGCGCGCCGCGTTCGCCAGCTGATCTTGCAGCGAGCCGACATTGTGCGACTGCAGCGCCTTGCGCAGCGTGTCGCTCACCGCATCTTGCGCGACGAGGAGTTTGATTTGATCCTTGCGCGAGTCCCAGTACCCGCCGAACGCACCGCCGCCGTTTGCGACCTGCGTTTCACCCAGATGGCGGAGCTGTTTATTCAGCTCGATGCGCGATGCGATCACGGTGACGGCGAAACACAAGAGAATCGCCCCGATGATCGTTCCTAAAAGACGTACTCGCAGACTCATATTAAGCGCTGACCTCCTCCGTGCCGGTGTCGCTCACTTTGAATTGATTGAGGCGGCCATCGATTTCGCCGGAGAGCGCATTCATTTGATCGACCGAGTTCATCATGCGCTGCGCGGCGTCGGTGACTTCCTTGTTGACGTAGGTCAAGACCTCGACCGACGAGGCGTTCTGTTGTGAAATAGACGAGATATCGGAGAAGGCTTTGCTGACTTCGTCCGACTGGCGCGTCATCGATTGCGTTGCTTTCAAGTTCAGCGCGACCGATTTCGTGATCTCTTCGATCTGCCGGATGACTTGATACGAATTCGCGCTCATCGCGCGCGTGACGGCGCTGATCTCGCCGATCTGGCTGCTCGTCGTTTGCACGGCGGAAACGATCTCTTGCAACGCGCCCGAGGCAGAGTTCGTGCTGGTCGTGCTGTCTTCGACGCGGTCGGTGAGGCGTTCCATCGCTCCGACGACTTCCGATATGACGGCCTGCGTCGACGTAATGTGTCCTGCGATTTCTTTCGTTGCCTGCACGCTGCCGTCGGCAAGTTTGCGGATTTCGCTTGCAACGACGGCGAAGCCGCGACCGTGTTCGCCGGCGCGCGCCGCTTCGATGGCGGCGTTGAGCGCGAGCAGATTCGTCTGCTCGGCGATGCGGTCGATGACTTTGACGATGTCGCCGATCTGCTCGGAGTTGTTTCCGAGTTGGCGGATGTCTTCAGCAAGATCGTTGATCGTGGTGCGGATCGTGTGCATGCCGTCGACGATCGTGCCGATCGCGCTGCCGCCGCGTTCGGCCGTGCGTGACGTCTCAGTCGAAATGTTCGAAAGCGAATCGACTTGCGCGGCGACTTCTTCAATAGAACTTGCCATGTTCGAAACGGCAAGCGCCGTTTCATCGAGGCTGCGCGTTTGCTGTTCGGCGCTGGCGGCAATCGTTGAGATCGCTTCGGTCAACGCGACCACTTTTGAGGTTGCCTCGTCGACGATGCGCGCTTGCTCTTGAATGCCTTCGTCGAGCTGGCCTTGCGCGACCGCGGCGCCTTCGATGACGGCAAGCGCCGTCGATGCCGTCGTGCGCAAATCGGTTCCGGCACCGCCGAGGTGGCCCGCATTCGTGTGAAGCTGCCCAAGAAATTCGCGCATGCCGAAGATCAGTTTGTTGAGCGCGATCGCGAGTTCTTGAAGCGCAACGTCGCTCACCGCGATGTTCTTGGTAAAGTCGCCTTGCGAGACTTCACGAATCCCGGATGCAAGCGCGGAAATGCTCGTCGACGAGATACCGTTGTGTTCGCCGCGCGGTAACGCCGTGCGCGATGTGCTGCGAAATGCGAGTCCCGGCGTAAGCTCCCCGGGATCGCCGACGACCGCAACGTCGCTCCAGAAGAGCGCGCTAAGCAGCGCACCGCCGGCGACCACGATGGCGAACGACACGTATCCGGCGTGAGCGTGTTGCGTTTGTGCGAAGTAGTCCGCAAAGCCGGCGATCAACGCCGTGCTCGCGCCGTATTTCGAACCTGCGGCCGCAGCGGCGAGCGCGATGACGATCAGAAGCACGCCTTCGACCGGTACAGCCGATAGAGTCGGAACACTCTGGCCCAGCCACGCCATCGCGGCGCACAGAAGCACGGCGACCGCGGCAATTGCGAAGCGGGTCGGCATACCGAGCCGCGCCCGGAGACCGGCGAAGTAGGCGGAGATCACGAGGCTCCCTTCAGGACGACGCACCATACTTAGGCGCGCCCCGACCCCGCGCGGCGCGCCGCCATTCTCTTTTGTAGAACGGCTAAAATCCGGTCTAGCTTTAGGTCGCTTGCGTCTAGTTATGGCTCGGCCGCGCGTCGATCGCGCAGCTCGCTCAAAAAAGCAAAGGCTCGCTTATCCGGCGTTCGTGATACTATTAATATAGTGTTCAGCGTTCGTTACGAGCGCGGGCGATCCGCCGATCGCAGGTCTCACAGAAGTGAGACATCTTGTTGTCCGTTTCGAAGATCGAATTGGAATAGTACATCGCGCAACGCGCGTTGTAGCAGTGCTTCAATCCGAACGCGTGCCCGAGTTCATGAACGCACTCTTTGAGCGTTCGCTGGAAGAGCAGATTCGTGTCCGGCTCTTCGCCGTAGTATTCCGAACGCAGCCGGTTCAGCGACACTGCCGCGATCGCTTGCGTTTCATCCGCATCGCCGTAAATGAATCGATGTGACGTTTTGTACAGATCGAAGTCGGTCAGCGAGAGCAGGATTGCGCCGCCTTCCGGATGCGCGCGCCGCACGCGCGTGAAGAGCGTCGAAAGAAAGAGTTGCTGCCGCGTCGCGTTGAGCGCGGTTCGCGGAACCGCGAGCGCTCGTTCGATATCGACGGTACACAAGAAGCGTTCCTCGAGACACGGTCCAAGACGATCGAGAAAAGTGCCGTCTACGGTATTGATCGGAACGATGCGAATGCGGGATTCCATCTCGGGCGCAGACCTTCGACGCGTCGAGCCGGAAAACTCCTCGAACGGTGCGAAGGGCGAGGAATGATCGTAGGCATCGGCATCGACCTCGCTGAGGTCGAACGCTATCGATTCGACGAACGGCACCTGGCGTGGTTCGCGCGCAAAATTTACACGGAAGAAGAAATGACGTACGCGATGCGCAAGCGTCACTGGCCCGAACGCCTCGCCGGGTTCTTCGCAGCGAAGGAAGCAACGCGCAAAGCATTCGGTCATGCGATTCCGTGGCGCCTCGTCGGCGTATCGCACGAGCGCAGCGGGAAGCCGATCATCCGGCTCTACGGCGAAGCCGAGCGTCTCGCGCCCGCGCGTTCCGTGCGCGCGATCCATCTTACTATCACGCACTCAGCAACCACGGCCGCCGCGGTCGTGGTACTCGAATCATGACTTACGTGCTTACGTCCGCGGAAATGCGCGCGGCAGACGCGCAAGCCGCTGCGGCTAGCAACGACGTCGCGCTGATGCGCGCTGCAGGAAAGCGAATCGCCGAAGCAATCACACAGCGGTTTCCCGCCGGCGGCCGCATCGTCGCGTTTGCGGGGCCGGGAAACAACGGTGGCGACGCATTTGCCGCGCTCGCGGAATTACCGGCGTCGTACGAACGGATCGCCTACTCGGCCGGCGGCGGCAACGCGTCGGCTGCGCGAACCGATGCGCAGACGCGCGCGCACGCTGCGGGAGTCGATGAACGTTCCCTTCCTTCTGATGGTGACGGCGCGCGGGCGGCGTTGAGCGGCGCGGCGATCGCACTCGACGGACTCTTCGGCACGGGCGCCCGCCTGCCGATCGGTGAAGCGTTTCGCGCTGCCGCGCGCGCGCTCGATCGCGAACGGCTTCCGGTGCTCGCCATCGACATTCCGAGCGGCATCGATAGTGATACGGGCGCGCGCAGCGACGATGCCGTCCGGGCGACGATGACCGTTACGCTTGCCGCGCTGAAACCGGGACTGCTGCTCGAACCCGGGCGCGAATGCGCCGGAGAGGTGTGGATCGGCGACATCGGCATTCCGCCGGACATGTTGTCGGCGCATGCAAAGACGTTTGCCGCGCTCGATGTCAACGCGTTCCTCGCGTTGCTCCCGCGTCGTAAAGCCGACACCGATAAACGAAGTGCCGGCGCGCCGCTGATCGTCGCGGGATCGGAGCAATTTCCCGGCGCAGCGGTGTTGTGCGCACTCGGTGCGGCACGCGCCGGTGCGGGATATGTGACCGTCGCGACCACGCGCAACGCAGCGCCCGTTCTTCGCGCGCACCTCGTCGAGCAGGTCGTCGTCACGTTTGCCGATACGTCGGCTGCCGAGGCGGCCACGGATCTTGCCGACGTCGCAACGCGTAACACCGCAATCGCAATCGGACCCGGCCTCGGTCTCGACGACTGGACCGGACAGATGGTTCGCTCGCTCGTCGAGCGCGTGTCGTTACCGATCGTGCTCGATGCGAGCGCGCTGTTTCATTTCAGCAAGCGTCTCGATCTCTTGCGCGACAAGCATTGCGTCGTCACGCCGCATGCGGGTGAATTTGCGCGCTTGTCGGGAAAAGGAACGATCCGCGCGGGCGAGCGCGTGGAACGCATCCGTGAATTCGTCGATCGCACCGGCGTCGCCACCCTGCTCAAAGGCAGCGACACACTGATCTATGACGGATCGGTCGTTCACATCAATCCGACGGGAACGAGCGCGCTTGCGACGGCGGGTACGGGCGACGTGCTGACCGGTATCATCGCAACGCTGCTCTCGCAAGGATTACCGGTCGCCGATGCGGCGTGCGCGGGCGCCTACTGGCATGGTCTTGCGGGGCGATATGCGGCGCGCGAACGCAAAGTGGGCGTTATTGCGGGCGACATTGCGCGCGATCTTGCCGCAGCACTTCCGGAACGCAGACCGCCGGAAGTATTGTCACGCTACATGTGAGAGCATCGAGAGCAGACGCTCTTCGACGCGAATCCGTTTCATGAGCGCAGTCACGAGCGTTTCCAAATCATCGCGAAATTCCGGCGAACGCAGACGCTCTTCGGACGCGTTCCGCCAGCGACGCGAAAACAACTCGAACGAATCCGGAAACGGCTGCTGATCGGCTAAAACGCGTTCGGCGATTCGCCGGACCGAATCACTTGGATGATGTAAGAAGAGCCGGTAGCCGACTGTGAAATCGGTCCGCACGTGAACGTCGACGGCATCGACGAACCGGCAAAACGGAATGTAGACGAGCGTTCCTTCTTGATCGAACGCACGAAACAACGCCGCGGCTTCTTCTTGAAGCCGTGCGTGCAATCGCGGGAGGTCCGATAAAGCGTGACCCACTTCTACTCCATCCCCCGTAGCAGCGGCGAGGAAGCAGACTTGCGCCAAGCAGGCAGGCTCATCCTGCCTTGTTCGGTTCAAATTAACGACCGTAGTCCGTCTTCGTCAAGGATCGTGACGCCGAGCTGCTCTGCCTTCGTGAGCTTGCTACCCGCGGCGTCGCCGGCAACGACGTAGTCCGTCTTTTTACTGACGGAGCCGGTGACTTTGCCGCCCGCGCCTTCGATGAGGGCCGAAGCCTCCTCGCGGGTCATTGTCGGAAGGGTGCCGGTGAGCACAAACGTCTTGCCGCTCAACGGCCCGTCAGCGGCACGGCGGGGCCCGGTCGATTCGACCAGGACCCCGCTCTTGCGCAGGCGCTCGATCATCGCGCGGTTTGCCGGCTGTTCGAAGAAGAGCCGCGCGCTGCTCGCGACTTCGGGTCCGATGCCTTCGCTCTGTTGGAGATCGTCGGCGCTCGCGGCTTCGAGCGCGTCGATCGTTCCGAAATCCGCGGCCAGGATCGCCGCGGTCTGCTCGCCGACGAAACGGATGCCGAGGCCCGTCAAAACGCGGGAGAGTCCGCGCGACTTCGAACCTTCGATTGCCGCAAGCAGTTTCGTGATGCTCTTCTCGCCCATGCGCGGCACGCGTTCGAGTTTCTTGGCGTCGAGCGCGTAGATGTCGGAGATGTCGCGAACGAGTTCGAGGCTCGTCAGTTGCTCGGCCATGACGTCGCCGAGCCCCTCAATGTCCATCGCGCCGCGCGACGCGAAGTGGCGCACGCGCTCGACGACTTGCGCGGGACACGCGGCATTCGTGCAGCGCGACATCGCTTCACCTTCGGGATGATCGACGGCGGAGCCGCACACCGGACAGGTGTCGGGCATGCGAAAGCGTTTCTCTTTGCCCGAGCGTTCGGGGAGAATCGGTCCAACGACACGCGGGATCACGTCACCTGCGCGCGTGACGAGGACGGTGTCGCCGATGCGGATGTCGTTGCTCTCGATATAGTCTTGATTGTGCAGCGTCGCGTTTCGAACGGTAACGCCGCCGATCTGCACGGGTTCCAGTACCGCGTTCGGGTTGAGCGTCCCCGTGCGGCCAACGGTGATCGCGATATCGACGAGCTTGGTCCGCGCTTCGCGCGGTTTGAACTTGAATGCGGTCGCCCAGCGCGGATCGCGCGCAACGGCGCCTAAGCGCTGCTGCGTCGCGAGGTCGTCGACTTTCACGACGACACCGTCGATTTCGTAGTCGAGTTCGTCGCGCCGTTCTTCCCACCGGCGGCAGTACGCGATGACGTCATCGATCGTCGCCGCGGTTTCGATGTGGTCGTTGATGCGAAAGCCAAGGCGGTGGAGCAACTCCAGCGCTTGCGATTGCGTCTTGACGCCTTTGCCGTCTTCAGCGATAGCGTAGGCAAAAAACGACAGCCGCCGCTGCGCGGTGAGCTTCGGATCCAATTGACGAACGCCGCCCGACGCAGCATTGCGCGGATTCGCGAATACCGCTTGTCCTTCACGTTCCCGCTTTGCGTTGAGTCTTTCGAAGTCGCCTTTTCGGAGATAGACTTCGCCGCGCACTTCGATGAACGGCGGCGCGGGATCACGGAGCTTCAGCGGAATCGTATGGACGGTGCGAAGATTCGGTGTAACCTCTTCGCCGACCATTCCGTCGCCGCGCGTGCCGCCGCGTTCCAGCGCGCCGTCGCGATAGTCGAGCGCGATTGCTAGGCCGTCGATCTTCAACTCGCAGACGTAGCTGACGGAACCGCCCGCGAGTTTGCGTACGCGCTCGTCGAACGCGCGCAACTCGTCTTCGTCGAACGCATTCGCGAGGCTCAACATAGGGCGCGCATGACGGTACGGAGCAAATCGCTCCGACGCGGGCGCGCCGATACGCTGCGTCGGAGAATCGGGCGTGCGCAGCTTCGGATGCTTTGTTTCGAGATCGATCAGCTCGCGAAGGAGTGCATCGAACTCCGCGTCCGTAATTGCGGGATCGTCGAGCACATAATACCGGTAATTCGCCTCGCCGATCTGCGCGCGCAATTCCTCCGCCCGCGCCTCAACGCTCTGTGTCATTCTGAGCTATGTCGAAGGGCGACGTGGCGTTCCAATTTGAATCGGATACCCGTCGGGGTCGGAGATGATCGCGACGCGACCGAACGACTCGTCGTAGGGATACTGCAGAATCGGCACGCTCATCGACACGCAGTCCGCGACGAACTTATCGACGTTTTCAACGCTGAAACCCAATTGCAGCGAACCGGGACGCACGGCGAGCAACTCCGTACGCGGATGCAAGCCGAACGTAACACCGGAGCAGAGTTCGAATTCCACCCAATGCGGCGTCTGGTCGTCGACGAGTTTCATCCCTAGAACGCGCCGGTAGAAATCGCGCGAGCGATCCAGATCCGAGCAGACGAGCATCGCAATCGAGAACTTTGTCATACCACAGTGTCACTGTAAGACGGGCAAAACGATTATGCCTCTACCGCGACGCGGTCGCCCTTCGCGAGGTCATCGAGTGCGGCGAGGTTCTCGCGTTCCAGGCGTTCGAGTGCGGCGGCGTCGACGATGCGGTGGCCGTGCGCGCGTTCGTCGGCGAGTACGGGAACGAGATACGCCCCAGTATACGATGCGGCATTCTTCGCAAGTTCTTCCGGCGTGCCGGTGCCGACAATCGTACCGCCGCGGTCGCCGCCTTCGGGACCGAGGTCGATCAGATAATCCGCCGTCTTGATCACGTCGAGATTGTGCTCGATGACGAGCACCGAGTTTCCCGTCTCCACCAGACGCTCTAACACTTCGAGCAGCTTGTGGATGTCCGCGAAATGCAAACCTGTCGTCGGCTCGTCGAGTACGTAGAACGTACGTCCCGTCGAACGGCGCGACAGTTCGGTTGCGAGTTTCACGCGCTGCGCTTCACCGCCCGAGAGCGTCGTTGCCGGCTGGCCCATCTTGATATAGCCGAGGCCAACTTCGCAAATCGTCTTGAGCTTGTTATGGATACGCGGAATGTTCGCGAAGAGCTCCGCCGCTTCGTCGACACGCATCTCCAGCACGTCGGCGATCGTCTTGCCCTTATACTTCACTTCCAGCGTCTGCGCGTTGTAGCGCTTGCCTTTGCAGACTTCGCACGGGACGTAGACGTCGGGCAAGAAGTGCATCTCGATTTTGATGATGCCGTCGCCTTGACACGACTCGCAGCGGCCGCCTTTGACGTTGAATGAAAAACGTCCGGGCGTATAGCCGCGCATCTTCGCTTCGGGCACGAGCGAAAACAGCTCGCGAATTTGATCGAAGGCGCCGGTATACGTCGCGGGATTCGATCGAGGTGTACGTCCGATCGGCGACTGGTCGATCACCACCATCTTGTCGAGCTGATCCGCCCCCTTGACCGTTCCGTACGTTCCGCCCGCGGGCTGACCGTGCAGATGCTGATTGAGCGCGCGCACCAATACCTGATTGACGAGTGTCGATTTCCCGCTGCCGCTCACACCCGTCACCGCGGTAAACGCGCCGATCGGGAATTTCACGTCGACGCCGCGCAGGTTATTCGCGGTGGCTTTCTTCACTTCGAGCCAGCCGCGCGCTTCCCGTCGCCGTTTCGGAATCGGAATGTACTTGCGGCCAGAAAGATATGCGCCGGTTTCGGAAATGGGATTGCGCAACACTTCGGCGAGCGTGCCGACGGTCAGCACTTCGCCGCCTTCCGCGCCCGCGCCCGGACCGATGTCGACGAGCACGTCGGCCGTGCGCATCGTGTCCTCGTCGTGTTCGATGACGACGAGCGTGTTACCGAGATCGCGCAGGGTCTTCAGCGTCGCAAGCAGACGATCGTTGTCGCGTTGATGCAACCCGATCGATGGTTCGTCGAGAATATAGAGCACGCCGACGAGCGCGCTGCCGATTTGCGTCGCAAGACGAATGCGTTGCGATTCGCCGCCGGAGAGCGTCGTTGCGGACCGCGCGAGCGTAAGGTAATTGAGCCCGACGTTCGTAAGAAATCCGAGACGCGCGCGGATCTCTTTGACGATCTGATGCGCGATTTGCTCCTGCCGCTCGTTGAGTTGTAACTCGCGAAAAAACTTCTCGGCGTTTTCGATCGACAAGCGGGTGACTTGATCGATGTTGATGTCGCCGACGGTAACCGCGAGCGCTTCAGGCTTCAGACGCGCGCCTTTGCAGGTCGGGCATGTCGAGGCCGACATGTACTTTTCGATGTCTTCCTTGACATAGTCGCTCGAGGTTTCGTTGTAGCGGCGCTGCAGGTTGTTGATGACGCCTTCGAACGACGACCGGTACTCCCATGTCTTGCCGGCCTTCGAGGTGAACGCGAAATCTTGCTCGCGATCCGTGCCGTAGAGCACGAGCTCGAGCACGTCGTCGGAGAAATTCTCGACGGGCGTCGTCATCTTGACGCGATACCGCTTCAGCACGCGTTCGAGCTGTTGCAGATAATACGGATTCATCGACGGGAAACGGCCGCTGCCGATGCTCTTGCTCCACGGAACGATTGCGCCGTCCTCGATCGATTTGGAGCGGTCCGGAATCACTTTCCACGGATCGATCTCGATCTTTTCACCCAGACCGCTGCATGCCGGGCACGCACCATACGGTGAGTTGAACGAGAAGAGACGCGGCGCCAGTTCTTCAAAAGAAATGCCGCAATAGACGCACGCGAATGCTTCGCTGTACGTCAATTCTTTCTGATCGGTGAGCACGGTCACGATACCGGTCGACAGACGCAGCGTCGTTTCGATCGAATCGGTGAGGCGCTTGCGCACGTCGGGCTTCATGACCAGACGGTCGACAATCACCTCGATCGTATGCTTGCGCTTTTTGTCGAGAACGATTTTCTCGCGTAATTCTTTCGTCTCGCCGTCAACGCGAACGCGCGCGAAGCCCTCCTTCGCGATCTCCTCGAAGAGCTTCGTGTATTCGCCCTTGCGGCCGCGCACGAGCGGCGCGAGCAACTGCAAGCGCGTGCCTTCCGGAAGCTCCATGATCGAATCGACGATCTGCTCGCTCGACTGCGAGCTGATCTCGCGCCCGCAGTTGTAACAATGCGGCGTGCCGATGCGCGCATAGAGCAGACGGAGATAGTCGTAGACTTCCGTGACCGTGCCGACCGTCGAACGCGGATTGCGCGACGTCGATTTCTGGTCGATCGAAATGGCCGGCGAGAGTCCCTCGATGTAATCGACGTCGGGCTTTTCCATTTGCCCGAGGAACTGGCGCGCATACGACGAGAGCGACTCGACGTAGCGCCGCTGCCCTTCGGCATAGATGGTATCGAAAGCAAGGGACGATTTTCCGGAGCCGGAAAGCCCGGTGACGACGATGAGGCGGTTGCGTGGCAGCGTAAGATCGATGTTCTTTAAGTTGTGCTCGCGCGCACCCTTAATAACGATCGAGTCGAGACCGGTTGTCATACAGATATGTTTTAACCCACAAAGGCGGGTATTGGGATTCAGCGTTTAAGCCGTCGGCTGGTTGGTGAGCTTTAGATACTCTCCCGCCACGACGAGGGACGCGTACGCTACGATGACTTGCTGAAGGACTCCCGCTACCAGCCACCCCGCAAAGGCGGAGACGTGCCCGATCAGGTCGCCGATCCAAGCGCCGGCGACTGAAATCACGGCGATAAGGATGACGACGCCGGCGGTCGGCCAAAAGTTGCGCATCGCGACGCGAGCAGATTCCGCGATGGCGTCGACCGCGCCGCGGCCGCCGATGATCACCGAGGCCATCGTATAGATGAAGAAAATGGCGTAGACAATCAGCGGAACCAAAAAGGTCACCGTCGAGAGGACGGCGGCGCACAAGCCGATGAGGAAGAGCAGCGCCGCGGCACAGAGGATCGGTCCGAACCGGTGGGTCATTGCATTCCATCCGTCGCGCAGCGTCGTGCGTCCGTGCTGCCATGCACCGCCCGCCATCCCGGTTACGTAGGCCATCTGCGCGAGCGCAAACGCGATCGTGATCACGACGAGTGCGATGGCGACGAGCGCGCGTGACGCGACGAGCGCATCTTGCGAACCGTTCCCGGTAATCGCATACGCGCCCAAAATGACGACGACGAAGACGAATTGCACGACGGCGGAGAGCACGGCCAATACCAGCCCGGGCAGTACCAGCACCCAATTGCGCGCGAGCAATTGCCACGCGTGAACGAACGTACTCTCTAAATCCCGTGCAGTCTGCGTCATGCGCCCTCCAACGCAGCCGGTACTTCGACGATCGAGTGACAGATCATATGCGGCCGCGGCGCATCGGCCGGAATCGACTCATCGCGCACTTTCAGCCAGACGGCGTACATTCCGGCATCCAGCGCGCCGCGAATGTCACGGTCGTACCGGTCGCCAACCATAGCGCCATGCATCGGCGCGGCGCCGAGTTGCGTGCAGGCGTGCGCGAACAAAAGCGGATCCGGCTTGAGCATGCCCACTTCATCGGCGATAAAAATCGCATCGAAGAGCTCGCCGATCTGCAACAACGCAATCTTCTCCCGGTGCGTTTCGGAAAAGCCGTTGGTGAGGATGCCGAGCTTCATTCCCCGATCGCGTAGCGTGCGCAATACGTCGATCGCACCCGGAAACACATTGAAATATTTTTTGCGGTATTCGTTATACCGCTCCGCGCTTCGATTCGCGATCGCCAAATCTTCGATCCCGAATCGCGCAAGTGCTCCATGCCACAGCGCTTCGCGCACGCCCGAGAGCCGCGTCTTGAGTTGATCGCTCGTCAATCGGTGCCAGAAACCTTGCGCTTCGGAAATATACGCGGTTTTGAGCGCAAGCGCGTCGATACCGTGTTCGGCTGCGACCTCGGTTGCGACTTCTTCCGCAGCGGTGTGAAACGCGGCGGTATCATCATGCAGCGTATCGTCCAAGTCGAACAATACTACGTCGATCTTACGCATCAGCTAAAATAATACCCGGAAGCTGCGCAAGCTGTATGCGTCGATGGTCGCCACGAGCTCTTCGCCTTCAATTGTGACCGGAAGCTCGAGCGGACGTTCGCGTCCGTCAACACTCCGAACGGTTCGCATGCGCGCGCCGCACCGCAAGCGCACTTGACGCGTTGCACCGTCGCACTCCCGGACGCGCACGATGACACCTTCGCCGTCCTCGGCGGGCTTGACGGCTGTCACGAGTAGCGCATCGTCGTTCGCGGTGAAGAGTCGCACGCGCGGCGGCATCGCGAAATACTCCCACGCCCGTTCGAGCATCCCGGTCGTCGCCGAAGCATGCGGCGCGAACGCCCAGGAGAGCCGCGCTTCGCCGCGATCGCTCTGCGGATCGGGCCATCGCGGTGCGCGCAGCAACGAATGTCCGAGGTGCATCCCACCATCCGGCAGCGCTCGCGCATTCCATCCGTACGTATCGAGCGCAAAGAGCGCGAAGCCGAAGTCGGCATCGCTCGCCGACGCGAATCGTTGACCGGGCACCTCGTATCGCGCGCGCCCGGCCGGCGTTTCGGTTTCCATGTCGCGCTCGATGGTGCCGTGCGGCGAACCGAATCGCACGCGGCCGCTGCCGACGGTCAACCAATTCTCGAGGCGGAGAATCACGCGGTCGGCGCGCCAGTCGACGGCGGCATCGACACGCACGAACGGTTCGTCGGCTGCAAGCGAAATCGACATCGAAAGCGGCGATCCTGCGACGTCGAAGTTGATGGTGAGCGCGCCGTCGCTCGCGTCGTATCCCGCCGGCTTCACGCGCAAGCGATTGCGCTCGTATCCCGCATCGAGATTCCACGCTTCCCATTTGCTCGGACGGTCGCAGTACGCGCCGAGCACGTTCGCCTGCGCGACGACGTTGCGTCCGCCGTTGACGCTGAGGTGAAGCAACGCGCCTTTCTGCGAGAAGACTGCTCGAACGACGCCGTTCTCCAAAACAATTTCGTCACCGTCGACGACCGGATCGATTCGTGCGGATTCGATCTGCGCGCGCGCGGCGCGCGGCAGCATCGCCTCGGTCGAATTGCGCAAGAAGCCGGTAATATCGAGCGCGCGCGCGTACTCCTCGAGCGACTCTTCGTACGCGCTGCGCACCGACGTGCCGGGCAGCACGTCGTGAAATTGATTGCGAAGCACAATCGTCCAGGCGTCTTGAAGTTGTCCGCGCAGCCGGTCGACGACGTCGCGCGGCGCGCGAACGGCGATGCACCAGGCAACGCGTTCTTCCACATCGCGTAACGAGCGTTCGAGCTCGGCATTGAGGGCTTTGACGTCATGGTGCGTCGTGTACGTTCCGCGATGGTACTCGAGATAGAGCTCATCGCGATGCACCGGCAACTGCGTCGCGTTGCGATCCAACAGCGAAAACCAGGTCACCGGCGCTTGCCACGTACCGACGGCTTGCGCATCGCGAACCTGTTCGAGCGTCGGACCGCCGCCGCCGTCACCGTATCCGATCACCAACGGCTCAACGCGCGAGTGCGCCGTTGCGACGCGCGATGCATCGGCTCCGCCTTCGTAGGCAGCGAGCAGCGCGCTCACGATCCGTGCTCCGTCCGGACCCTCCCACACAAATTGCGGGTACGGAAAGCGCGTCGTATCGTTCCATTGCAGTTTCGTCGTCGCGAAATACGGGATGCGCGCGTGTCCGAGAATCGTAGGCAACGTGTTGGCAAACCCGAACGTATCGGGAAGCCACGCAATGGATGGTTCGATCTCGAAGCGATCGACGCAATACCGGTGCGCTGCGAGCATCTGATGCAGCAGCGACTCGCCGGAGATCACGTTGCAGTCGGGCTCTACCCATAGCGCTGCCGGCTGCGGATCGAAGCGGCCGTCGCGCACCGCCGTGCGGACGCGTTCGAAGAACTCCGCGTCGCTCTCCTCGACGAACGCAAAGAGCTGCGGCTGGCTCTGCATGAACACGAACGACGGATCCCGCTCCGCAATCGCGAGCGCATTTGCGAACGTGCGCATTGCTTTACGCCGCGTTTCGCTGTAGTTCCACAACCACGCGACGTCCAGATGCGAGTGTCCCCACAGGACGAGGCCGCCGTTCGATGCGTGCGGCGCACCGTCGACGGAAGGTGCAACCTCAAACGTTCGCGCCGGCTCCTGGTTCGCTTTTGCGAGCATCAAACGCCAGCGAAGGCCGTCGCCCGACGGTAAGCCGTTGGTCGGCAATGCATGACGTTCGACTTCCAGCGTTAAACGGCGCTCGTTCTCCGACGGATCGACCTCGACGCCGTGATGCTCGCGATCGTAGGCGCCCGCAACCACACCGTCGATGCGAAGCAGCGCTCCGGTGACCGTGCGATAACGTACTGTCTGGGAAGTGTTTGACCGGGGAAGCGTCGCTTCGAGCACGACGATCGCTTCGGTGCTGTGTGTTTCTCTGAGCGTCAGACGCATCGATTACTGCGACGGATTGAAACGCAAACCCGCGATCTTTCCGCCGTCATCGAGCGTATAAATGAAATCGAGCGAGGGCGCCTTCTGGAAACTGATCTTGAACACGTAGATCGTCAGGCTTTGCACCGCGCTCGTTTGTACCTGCTGAAAGGAGGTCGGCGTCCCGGTATCTTTGAGCATCACCGCAATGTGCGAGAGCGCTTGCGGCGTCATTGCTTCGCTCATCTGCGTGTTGAGCCGATTGGGATCCGCGAGTCTTCCTTGTTGCAGCGCCGCGAACCACGACTGCGCCTCTTGAAGCGGCGTTGCGCCGAGCGGAGATGCGAAAGATGCCTGTGCGACGATTGCGGCCACCGTCAGAATCATTCTTGCTCCTAAGCGATCGTCGGCCACTCAGCCTGATGCGTCCCCGCTTCGAATCCGCTCTGTAGGAAGTCGAGAAGCGTGGCGCGTGGATCGGCGCTTTCGCGCACGGTGTCGTAAGGGAGAACGCCGAGGTGTGCTGTTGAGGACACCTCTACCCACTTTGCGCCGCCGGGACGCAGGGCAACGTCCGTTAATTTTGCCGGTTCGGGAGCGGCGTAGGTATAGTACGCGGGAAAACGCGTGTTCGCATCTCCCGGCCAAAATCCGAAACTGATCACCTCGTGGGAGTATGCTTCACGCTCGACGCGATTGGCGCCGGGACGCGGGGGCGCCGGACGGCCGGAAAATCGCGTCACGGCGAGATCGAAACTATGCCAGAAAAGATGAACGGGACTCGTCTTTCCGACGAACCGGCCGGCAAAGTCTTCGAAGACCAACGCGCTAAAACTTAGGATCTGCCACCAGCGGCGCACAGCGTCGGCATCGTAGCTGCGATGTTCGACGTCGAGTTCGAACGGTGTCTCAATCGCAATGCCGTATGGATGCGTGCGAATGCGCACGTCGAGATTCAGCCGGAAGAGCGCTGCGAGCACCCATTCATAGAACGCTTGCACCGTTAGCCCGTCGTGCAGCGCGAGCGATTCACGGTTCCCCGACTCCGTCGTGATGATGAGCACATTGTCGATAAAATCGAAATCGATTTGGAACGCAATGTCGCCGTGATGCATCAGGCGCGTGGTCAGTCCGCGCGCCGTCACGTACAGCGGCACATTCCACCAGTGATTGCGGTATGGTGTGTTGCGCAGCCGAATCTTCCCTACGATTTGAACCCAGAGGTGGAGCGTCCACTTCGTCGGCTCCCACTCGTCGTAGGGCAGTTCCGGTAGCGTCATTGATTCACGAGCTCTTTCAACGCGGTGTCGAAGATTTTCGGAGCTTTGCCCTGGAAGAGGAGCGATTCATTGCCGCCGATCTGCCTGCGCAGCTCGATCAGCTCGTCACGCAACGCGGCAGCCTTTTCGAACTCGAGATTGGCCGCGTATTCGCGCATTTTCTTCTCCAGATCCGCCGCCATCTTCATCGCAACGTCGCGCGGAACTTTGTCGAGCTTGATCTTCTCAGTCGTCTCTTCGGTAGCGCCGACCATGCTCAGAATGTCGCGGATTTCCTTGCGCACGCTCCGCGGTTCGATGCCGTGTTCCTTGTTGAATGCGACTTGCAATTCACGGCGTCGCTTCGTCTCGCCCAGCGCGCGTGCCATCGATTCGGTGACGACGTCGGCGTACATCACGACCTTACCTTCGACGTTGCGAGCAGCGCGTCCGATCGTCTGAATCAGCGACGTCGCGCTGCGCAGATACCCTTCTTTGTCGGCGTCGAGAATACCGACGAGAGAGACTTCCGGCAGATCCAATCCTTCGCGCAAAAGATTGATGCCGACCAGCACGTCGAACGTGCCCAAACGCAGATCGCGCAGGATCGCGACGCGTTCGAGCGTGTCCACTTCGCTGTGCAGATAGCGAACTTTCAAGCCGTTCTCGAGCAAGAAATCCGTCAGATCCTCTGCCATCTTCTTCGTCAGCGTCGTGACGAGCACGCGTTCCCTACGAACGACGCGCTGGCGGATCTCTTCCATTAAATCGTCGACTTGATTGCGAGTCGGACGCACCTCGACTTCCGGATCGACGAGGCCGGTCGGCCGGATGATCATCTCGGCCGTCTGCGTGCTGCGTCCGATCTCATACGTGCCCGGCGTTGCCGAGACGTAGACGATCTGATTGACGTGTTCGTCCCATTCGTCGTACGTGAGCGGACGATTGTCCAGTGCGCTTGGAAGGCGGAACCCATGCTCCACGAGCGTCATCTTGCGCGAACGGTCCCCCGCGTACATGCCATGCACTTGCGGCAGCGTCACGTGCGATTCGTCCACGAAATACAACGAGTCTTTTGGGAAAAAGTCGAGGAGGCACCACGGCGTCGAGCCCGGTTCGCGTCCCGTCAGATGACGCGAATAGTTCTCGATGCCGTTGGAGTAGCCGACTTCGCGCAGCATATCGAGGTCGTACCGCGTGCGCATTTCCAGACGCTGTGCTTCCAGCAGCTTCCCGTGATCTTTGAAATATTTCAGACGCTCTTCGAGCTCGATCTCGATCGAGTTGATCGCGCGGTGCAGCTTCTCTTCCGGTGTTATGAAGTGTTTCGCCGGGAAGATCAAGAGCTCGTCTTTGCTTTCCACGTATTCGCCGGTCATCAAGTTCACGACGTTGATCGCGTCAATGTCGTCGCCGAAAAATTCGATGCGGTGGACGAGTTCTTCATCGACGCCGACGAACTCAAGGACATCGCCGCGGACGCGGAACATGCCGCGCGTTAAATTCAAGTCGTTACGGCGATATTGCATGTCGACCAGCTTGCGCAGTAGCACGTCGCGGTCCATCTCGTCACCGACGCGAATGCGCGCCGACATTTCCATGTAGTCCGAGGGCGAACCCAAACCGTAGATACACGAGACCGAGGCGACGATCAGCGTATCGGGCCGCGTTAGCAGCGATTGCGTCGCGGAATGGCGCAAGCGTTCGATCTCGTCGTTGATCGAGGAGTCTTTCTCGATGTACGTGTCCGTGGACGGGACGTACGCTTCGGGCTGATAGTAGTCGAAGTACGAGACGAAATACTCGACGGCGTTCTCCGGAAAAAACTCACGGAATTCGGCACAGAGCTGTGCAGCGAGCGTCTTGTTATGGCAGAGCACGAGCGTCGGTTTTTGGACGAGCTCGATGACCCGCGCCATCGCCATCGTCTTTCCGCTTCCCGTCACCCCGAGCAGCGTCTGCGCGCGATCGCCGCGGAGAACGCCCTCGGCTAGCATATCCGTGGCCTTGGGCTGATCGCCGGCAAGCGCGTAGGGAGAGACGAGACTGAACTTCTTGGCCGCCATAAGCTTTTGTGTAACGCCCGAAGAGACGTTGACGGTTGCAGGCCCCAGGACAGCGAGCGGACGCCAGCAGGGCGCGCGCGCGACCGAACTCAGACCATCCATCTTGACACCGGTAACTTTACGGCGTATAGATCGCGGAGCATGGATCGCGGCGGTCGATGAGGGCATCTGGATCGTCACCGGCTATATCATCTCCAACGTCGTCTCGATTCCGCTCAATCCGCTGCTGATTCGATTGCTCGGACGGCGGCGCTATTTCGCGGCATGCATCGCCGGCTTCACGATGGCGTCCGTGTTGTGCAGTACCGCGCATTCGCTTCCGTTTCCGCCAACGGCAATCGGCATCAGCTCCGCGCTCTTCGCCATGGCGCTGATCATCGGGCCCGCCGTCGGTCCGCTCGTAGGCGGATACCTTACCGACAATTTCTCATGGCAGTGGATTTTTCTGGTCAATATCGTTCCGGGAACGATCGCGGCGATCGTCATGGGAACGATGCTGCGCGATCCGGTGAAGCGGGCGCGGGTCGCGATCGATTGGAGCGGGGTGGTATTGCTGGCACTAGGCCTCGGCGCGTTGCAGTTCGTTCTCGACAACGGCGAACGTCACGATTGGTTCGCCGATTCGACGATTGCGATCGCAGGCGTCCTCTCATTCGTCGCGCTTGCTGCGTTCGCGTGGTGGCAATGGAGCGGCACACCGCGACCCGTTGTCGATCTGCACGTCTTACGCTTTCGCAGCGTGTCGATCGGTTCGATCATTGCGCTCGCGTTCGGCGCGCTCGTCTTCGCCCCGGCGATCGTGACGCCGCTCTACGCGTCCTCGGTCCTCCAGTACTCAGCTTGGGACAGCGGTACGCTCCTCGTCATGCGCGCGTTTCCGGTCGTCATATTCACGCCGGTGTTTGCAACGTTGGCGGAACGGGGCGCCGACGTGCGGTACATGCTGGGCACAGGGTTCGCCCTGACGGCATTATCCGTGTGGTGGCTGAATAGTATGATGACGTCCGGGTCACCGTTCGCTATGCTTGCGTGGCCGTTGCTGCTCTCCGGAATCGCGCAATCCATGCTTCTCGTGCCGCTCATTGTCGGTGTGTTGAGCACGACACCCGCGGAGCTCAACGGGAAAATCGCACCCATTATGACTCTCTGCGTGCAACTCGGCGGCTCGATCGCAAGCGCGGTGAGCATCACAATCTTCGACCGCCGCACGACATTTCACAGCGCGATTCTCGCCGGCGCCGCAGATACACGCCACTTGAATCTCCTCGGTTTGACACCGTCACATGATGTCATCGCGCAGCTTTCTACACTCGTGAACCAAGAGGCCACGACCATGGGATTCTCCGATACCATTTTCGCCGTTGCGCTATTGGCCGCGTGCATCGTGCCGCTGGTGCTCGCGTTTCCGCGTTCGAAGATGTCGGGTTTCTCCGTTCAGGAGAAACGCCTGTGAGTGACTACATGACTGCGCTGACGAACTTGCGTCGCGATCTCGATGCCGCGGGCGTGCCGAGTTCGAGCGCTGCAGCGACGATCTACACCTATATGAGCGCCCTGCACGAGCAGAGCCCGGCAGCGTGGCAAGCCTTCTACCACTCTATGCACGACCGGCTGCGCGAACTGTCGGAGCGCGACTATCCGTACGTGGGGCGCGCCGCCGAGCCGCTGCTGCAATTGCTCGACGACGATTTCAGCGTGACACTCATTTCCGCGGGAGAGCGCAAACGTATTCGCGCGCGCCTCGTCGAATATCGTGGAAGTGAAGCAAGCCTACCATCATAAGGACCTTCGCAACGCGCTTGTCGACGAGGCCATTGCGATGCTCGCGGACGACGGCCCCGGAAGCCTGACGCTGCGCGAGCTGGCACGCCGTTTGGGTGTCACGCACACCGCGCCGTACGCGCATTTTGCCGACAAAAAAGCGCTGCTGGAGCTCGTCTCCGACGCAGGGTTTGCGCGTCTCACCGAACGCATCCAGCGCGCCCGCCGGAACGCGAGCGATGCGATAGCGGCGATGGAAGCGATGGGCCTGGAATATATCGCGTTCGCGCGCGAGAATGCAAACTGGTACCGCTTGATGTTCGCAGATCCCGAGCTGGTCAACGACCCCGAATGTGAAATGTCGCAAGAAGGCGAGCACGCCTTCGCAGCGCTTGTCGAAGCGATTGCCGCCTTCAACCCGCCGCCCGATATCGACGTGCGCGAGTTTGCCGTTGCGGTCTGGGCGTTCGTGCACGGCGTCGCTATGCTCGAAATCGACCAACGTATCGATAGCAAGACCATGCAAAGCGCGGAGGACGTCCTTCGTCTCGGGACGCGCGTCTTTGTTCGCGGGCTCTGCGCATGAGGCCGCTCGCAGAGGGGAGAGCAGGCGGGGGGCTCGCGAACCCTTGCCATCCGCCCCTTCTCGTGGAGATGCAACCCGTTGAGCCATAACCCCCTGATTTTCAGCGGTAACTCGAATCGCGCGCTGGCCGAAGAAATTGCCAAGCGGCTGAAGCTGCATGTCGGCAAGTCACTCGTCGACAAGTTCAAAAACGAAGAGACGCGCATCGAGATCGGCGAGAACGTGCGCGGTTCCGAAGTCTTCGTCGTGCAATCGATCTGCAAATCGGCCGACAGCAAAATCGGCGTGAACGATTCGCTGATGGAACTACTGCTGATGGTCGACGCACTGCGTCGCGCGTCGGCCGCGCGCATTACCGCGGTCATTCCTTATTACGGCTACGCGAAGCAAGATAAGAAGACGAAAGGCCGCGAACCGATCTCGGCCAAGGTCGTGGCCAACCTGCTGAAAGTTACGGGCGCGAAACGGCTCGTCACGATGGACCTCCACGCGGCGCAGATTCAGGGCTTCTTCGATATACCGGTGGACAATCTGATGGCGATGCCCGTGCTCTGCAACTATCTAAAGAAAGAGGGGCTCTCGAAAGAACGCGTCGTGGTCGTCTCTCCCGACGCCGGCGGCGTGCATCGCGCGGAGCTCTTCGCGAAGCGGCTCGAGAGTTCGCTTGCGATCGTCTTCAAGCGCCGCCCGGAGCCCGATGTCTCGGAAGTGACCGACATCGTCGGCGACGTAACGGGCAAGATCGCGGTGATCGTCGACGACATGATTTCGACGGGCGGCACGCTTGCAAAAGCGGCCGAAGCAATCAAGGCGCGCGGTGCGACGAAGGTTTATACCGTGGCAACGCATGGTATCTTTGCGGGCGATGCCGTTCGCGTGTTGGAAGAGTCCAACATCGAACGCGTGATCGTGACAAACACGATTCCGCTCGCGGGGATCGAGTCGCACCCGAAATTCGTGCAGCTCTCGATCGCGCAAACGTTTGCCGACACGATCAGCCGTATCACAACGAACCGCTCGGTCTCCGCGCTCTTCGACGGCGAGGAGGGCGGTACGTCCGAACCGGGCCCTAACGACGCGCCCGTTTTAGAGACGGCGACTGCTTAAGTAAGGAGTAGAAACGCAACGTGGCCAGCAAAGATATGACGCTCTCCATCGAGCGACGTGAAAAGCTCGGAACGACCGGCGCAAATGCGCTCCGAGCCGCTGGAAAAATTCCCGCGGTGGTCTACGGGCACGGCACGACGCCGCAACATATTTCGCTCGACATGCGTGCCTTCGATGAGTTGTTGCACCACGGTGGCCGCACCGGCGTCATCACGTTGATGATGGACGGTAAAAAGACTGACACCGCGCTCGTCCGCCAAGTGACGCGTAATCCGGTCACGCGCGGCATCCAGCACGTCGATCTGCTGCGCGTTTCAGCGAATGAAGCGGTGCGCACGACGATTCCGCTCGTGACTGCCGGCGTTGCGCGCGGCGTGAGAGATTTCGGCGGCGTCATGGATGTGCTCGTGCACGAACTCGAAGTGGAAGGCCCCGTCAATCAGTTGCCGGATCATTTTGAGATCGACGTTACCGACCTCGGCATCCATCAACATACGACCGCCGCGGACGTTAAATTGCCGAAGAATTTCAAACTCGTCACGCCGGGCGACACGATCGTCGTTTCGGTCGAACCGTCGAAGACGGCACAGCATCTCGAAGAAGCGGCTGCCGGCGCAGCAACGGAACAAGCGACGCCTGAGGTTATCGGCGAGACGCCGGAGGCGTAGCGATAGCGCAGCAAGAGCCCCCGAAGGTCATCGTCGGCCTCGGAAATCCTGGAAAAGAGTACGAACGAACCCGGCACAATGCCGGGTTCATGGTTGTTGACGAGCTTGCGCGACGCTTCGGCATCTCGTCGTGGAAACACAAAGACAGCGCCGAACAGGCCTTCGATTCGAATCGCCGCCTCGTCCTCGTGAAACCGACGTCGTTCATGAACTTGAGCGGGACGCCGGTGCGCTTGATTTCGTCGTGGTACCGCACGCCGCCGGAGGACGTGCTCGTTATCGTCGATGAAATGGATCTTCCGTTCGGCGCGCTGCGCATGCGTCCGTTCGGCGGGCACGGGGGACATAACGGGTTGCGTTCGATCATCGCGACGATCGGCGACAAATTTCCACGCATTCGCTTCGGCGTCGGCCGTCCGAAATTCGACACGATCGATCACGTGTTGAGCCCGTTCAGCGCCGAAGAGCGTGCGGAGCTGCCGAGCATTGTCGAAGGCGCGGCCGAAGGTACCGAGCTCTGGCTCGACTCCGGACTCGAGCGTGCAATGCAGTTCGTCAACAACTGGAAGCTCTCACGTCAACCGGGGTAGAACCGATATATACGTTATAGGCCCTCGATCGGAGGTGGTTTAAGCGAGCAGCTTTTCCGGACAAGCGTTCGTGGTCCGCGTCGATGAAGCGACGGCAAGCGACCAGCACACGACGCTGATCGACGATCTCCATATTCTCGCGGAGCGCAGCCTTCGCCCGATCGTCGTCGCCCCCGATCCCGCAACCGCGCGTGCCATCGTTCGCACGATGAATCGCAGCACCAATACCGCAATCGCGCTGAGCGGCTCTGACGCGGCGCTGTTGCCGCACGGCCCCGGCGGCATCGGCGCGGTGCAAACGCGCATTCTCGACACGTTGACGAGCGCCGGATTCATCCCCGTCGTCGAGCCGACGGCATTCACCGTTTTCGATCCCGATGATACGGTTGTCGTCGCCGACGACGTCGCCGCCGCTATCGCGACCGCATGTCATGCCGCGCGCGCCGTCTTCTTCCATCACGCGGGCGGCGTCACCGATCCGGAAACGGAAGCGCTGATCGCTGAATTGACGCCGGCAGAAGCGCTCGCGCTCGCCGACGATGAACGCGTGCCTGCTGATCTTCGAGCGGCCGTTCGCGCGGCGGCACTGGGCGTGCGCGGCGGCATTCCCGCGGCGCAAATCGTCGACGGCCGCGTCGCGCACGCGGTAGTCATCGAAGTGCTGACCGCCCAGCATGTCGGAACGCGCGTTACGGGCGGATTGTTACTGGCAAGCTAGGTCCCTAGCGGCATCCGGACGGCACGTGGTTCGCGGACTCGATGGCGTGCGCCGGGTCTTGGACCTCTTGACGGAACGTGTTTGCGACGCCCGTGACGCAGACGGCGTCGAGACGCTGATCGGCGTTGCGTACGATGCTTCGGACAGCGGGCGCCGGATCGCGGGTGACCGTCAACGCATACTCTTCGCTCGCCCATGAGAGCGAACGTAGCATCGTGTTGTTGAACGGCACGATGGCGAGATACATCACACCGAGCAGCGCGCCGAGAAGCGCGAGGCGCGCGACCGGATCGTCGTCTCGCCGAAATCCGATGCGGTCTGCGATCGCAACCGCGACTGCGATCCCGATGATAACGAAGACCGCATCCGCGATGGCGATCCGGAGCGGCCCTCCGATTGCAATGAAGCCGAGCTCGCGCGCAATCGCGTAGCGAACTTCGCGCCGGGACGACGCTTGAAAGACCGCATCGCTGATAATGATCCGCTCGGATGGACCGAGTCCGTTGACGTAAGCGTCACCAAGGTGCGTTCGATCGTCGACGTGCTCGAGCAGCGGAACGTTTAAATTTGCGCGCGCTTCAAGCGCTGCTGCATCGGCCCGATACTCGACCGGAATATCGGTGTAGTGACCGAACCGCGGCAACACGACGTACGGCGCGATAAATGAAAGGCCGGCGCTCGCAATGACGATCGCAAAGAGGAAGTAGATGTACCACTGATGCGTGCGGTCGACGAGCCACAACACGAGCGCGACGACGACGCCGACGACGATCATCGTGACGATCGTGTTTGCGATCCAATCCGCCGCCCACCCGCGCAGGAGTTGATCGCTCAGCGACATCGTACGCTGAACGCGATAGATGTAGAGATCCGGAAGCAGTCCCGCCACGCGTCCCACGAGCGCAAGCACCGTGCCGAAGAAGAAGCGAACGGCGAATTCATTGCGAAAGCGCCGGCGCAGACGGTCGCGCACACGCGCCGCAAGGCCCGACTGCCAAAAATACGCGAGCACGACGATCTGGAGCGCAAACGTGACGAACCAGCCGCCCAGCATCAAATGCATCAGCCGGTCCGCGGCCGCGGCGCGCGCGCTATCGACGAGGGCCGATGCCGGATGCGAAAGGAGCGTCGCGTCGCTGAGCGCGTTGACCGCTTGATCCAGCGCATTCGGCCGTGGAGACATGGTCTCCACAATTGCACGCGACCCACGGCTGGCCTTCAACCATCATCGACCTTATGTCTAACGATAGACCGAGAAGCTCGTCCCGTTCACGGCAAATGAGACGCGATCGCGGCCGGATCTCTTGCTGTGATACATGGCCGCATCCGCAACTTCGAGCAATTCGTTTGCGTCGTGCGCATCGAACGGCAGCGATGCGACGCCGATGCTCGCCGTGAGGCGCAACGGAACGCCGAAATCCGCACCACGCACCGCCTCGCAAAGCGCTTGCGCGCGTTCGATCGCAACCGTCTTTTGCACGTCGTAGACGATCGCGCAGAATTCGTCCCCGCCGTTGCGCGCGCCGGCGTCGAGATCGGCGACGACGTGCGCGCGAAGGAGCGACGCCATCATTTGCAACACCCCATCGCCGGCGGCGTGGCCGTATGTATCGTTGACGCTCTTGAAATGATCCGTATCGATGAACCACAGCGAGAGCACGCCGGACGTGCGCAGATGTAGCCGCGCAACATCGCTGCGCAGGCGTTCGCGGAACGCCCGCGGCGTAAGTAATCCGGTCAATCCGTCAAAGGTCGCGTCAGCACGATCGCTTTCGCGTTCCACCGCCAACGCGTATGGCGAGGCCGCATGTTCGATCGTTCGCACGATGGTGTCTTCCTGCGCGAGGCCGAACGAGTTCGTCGACGAGCAGTAGATAACGGCGTGCAGACTGCCGCGGTCTTGCATTGGAACGGCAAGCGCATAGCGATCGGTCGGAATGATCACACCAGAACTTCCCGCCGCGCGATGGCCCGCAAGCGCAGCGCGTGCCGGCAAGTAGATCTCCGTATCGCGGCGTAGGCGCATGTGCTCGAAGTGCTCGACCCGCGGTCCCTGCGCATAGAACGCCGCGAGCTCCTCGCCGTGCGGCGCGAACGCGAGAACCGCATCGATCTCCGGTTCACGACGGCGAATCGCTTCGGATAGCCGCGCGATGACGGCATCGCTCGAAACGCGTGAGGCTTCCATGCATTCGCGCATTGCTTCCAACACGAACTCCTCGCGCGAATGCAGCGCATCGATGTAGTGGTGACGGTCGCGAAGACGCGCGTGCGACCGCCATGCCGACATCGCGCACAACGAGGTTACGATCGCGAACGTGGAAACGACGAGCAGGATGGCCATCTTCGCAAGGTGTGACAGTGCCCCCGACGCGGGGCGACGGGACAACATCGCGAAGGTGTCTACTCGTGCTGGACCCCAAGGATTGGGCAGCGTTTCGCGCCTTGAGTCATGCGGCGCTCGACGATGCCATCGATTATCTGGAGCACGTTCGCGAACACGACGCGTGGCAGCCGATGCCCGACGATGTCGCGGCGGCGCTTGCGGAGCCGCTGCCGCTCGAGCCTACGCCGCTTGCCGATGTGTACCGGCAATTCGTGTCTTCGATCTTTCCGTACAACAGCGGCAACGTTCATCCGCGCTTCTTCGGCTGGGTGCAAGGTAGCGGTACGCCGACGGGTGTCCTCGCCGACATGCTCGCGTCCACGATGAATCCGAATGTCGGCGGACGCAATCATGGCGCCGTCTTCGTCGAGCGTGCCGTCGTCGGCTGGTTTTGCGACCTTTTTCGCTTTCCGCCGGAAGCGAGCGGTGTACTCACGGTCGGAACGTCGGCTGCCAATCTGATTGCCGTACTCGTTGCGCGGATGAAGACCATGCCGAACGTTCGCGCGACCGGCGTAACGAATGACGCGCGATTGATCGGCTACGCGTCATCGGCGACGCACGGCTGCGTGCGACGCGCGTTCGAAGTCGCGGGACTCGGGAGCGATTCCCTGCGCGTATTGCCGACCGATTCACTACATCGCGTCGATGCCGCCCTTGTCGCCCGCGCAATTGCCGAGGATCGCGCAGCCGGGTATCGGCCGTTCATGATCATCGGCAACGCGGGCACGGTCGACGTCGGCGCGATCGATCCGTTGAACGAACTCGCCGACCTCGCAGCGCGTGAGAACATCTGGTTTCACGTCGACGGCGCCTTCGGAGCAACGGCCGTGATGTCGCCGGTGCTCGCGCCGAAGTTCGCCGGCGTCGAACGCGCCGATTCGATCGCATTCGACTTTCACAAATGGATTCAGGTGCCGTACGATGCCGGATGCTTGATCGTTCGCGATCCGCAACTGCATCGCTCGGCCTTTGCATCAACGCCGAACTATCTCACCCGTATGCCGCGCGGCCTCGCGAGCGCGCAGCCCTGGTTTACCGACTTCACTATCGATCTTTCCCGAGGGTTTCGCGCGCTCAAAGTCTGGTTCACCCTCAAAGAACAGGGAGCGCTTGCAATCGGACGAGCGATGGAACAAAACTGCCGGCAGGCGCGGCTGCTTGCCGATCTCGTCGACGCGGATCGCAACTTCGAACTGCTCGCACCGGTCCAGCTCAACATCGTCTGTTTCCGCTATCGCACGGGAAAGATGAGCGAATCCGAACTCGACGCATTCAATGACGAGCTCGTCATTCGTTTACAGGAGAGCGGCGAGGCCGTGACATCTTCGACAACGGTCGGCGGACGACGCGCGATCCGCGTCTGCATCGTCAATCAACGTACAACCGACGACGACATCGTACGCACCCTCGATGCATTGAAACGTCTGGCAAACGGCTTACTGGAGCGGCGATCATAGTCGCTTCCGGAGTTTCGGGACTGAAGTGACCGATTGCGGGCAGCCGTGGAGATAGACACGTATAGAATGTTGATTCGTCGCTTCAAGTATAATCTCAGGCGTCGCGGGTAGTATCGACGGCATTATGTCTTCAAAAACATCATTCGCACTATTAACGTGTTCGCTCGCATGCTTTTTTACAGCGAGCCCGGCATTCGCGGGAGGATCGATCGGCGCCGGCCTCTACTCGAGCGGAGGAAACGCTTTAAACGCTACAGGCGGCGGTTTGCTGTTGAGCACGGGCGCGAGTATTCCGGTGATTCCCGTTAGCGTCGGTCTTACCGGTTTCGCGCCACTAGCAAAAGGCGGCGGCTATGCCCTGACGCTCGACGGATCGTTTGCCGCGGGCGGCGGTACCGCGCTCGGTGTGGGCTACGGCTTCGGACAATTCGGCGGCGCGCATTCCGGCGGTACGCTGACGGCGTTCCTCGATCACCGCGTCGCGCCGTTGACGACGATCGAATTGCGCGGATATCACACCACGGCGGCAGGCGGTGGAACCGCGGGCGTCCTCGCGCTCAAGTTCTCGCTCTAGCACTTACGCGAAAATCAATCGCTCCACCGCGTCCGCAAGCGCGTCCTGTTCCTCGCCGTGCACTTCTGCACGGCCGAGGACGACGCGGTACGAGAACGCCTGCACGATTAGCGCGAGCGCAATCGCAATGTCACGCGCAGCGCGGTTCCCGAGCGTCACATATCCGAGTTTCGTGAGCCGCGCGAGATAGGTTTCGAACGCGGCGCGGCGATGTTCGTTTCGCTCGTGCGCCACTTCGTCTTTGAGAAGACCGGACGACCACGCTGCGAGCAGGACGGCGCTCGCGCTCGTGTCATCGATCGTTGAAATCGTCCATTCGCGAAGCCGGGCGCGTTCCGCGTCGATGTCGCTTGCGGTTCGTGTGAGCGCTTCCAATCGCGCATCGAGCGCTTCGAACGCGTGAAACACGCAGGCAAGCAGAACGTCATCGCGCGATGTGAAGTGGCGATAGAGCGTCGCCGGCGCGACGCCCGCTTCGACCGCGATGTCGTGCGCCGTAATATTTTTCCAATCCGCGGTCGCTAACAGGCGTTCCAACGCTGATCGCGTTCGGCCTCGCGCTCTTTATTTGGGGCGCATGGATTATGGCTGCGCTTAACTCGCAGGCCGGCTATTGGGACATTTGGTGGCCGCGTATTCTGCAGGGGCTCGGTCTCGGATTCATGTTCGTGCCGCTCACCGTCGCGACGCTCGCGGACATCCCGCTCGCGAATATGTCCGACGCGACCGGGATTCTCACTCTCGTGCGCTATCTCGGGGAAACATCGGCATCGCGTTGCTGCAAGTCTTACAAGTGCGGCGCGCGGCGGCGGCACAGGAAGCGATGCGCGGCAGTGTGACGCTCGCATCGTCGCCGATCGCCGACGCGGTGCATCATTTTGGACTGCACCGCGTGGCCATGCAAATGAGCGGAATGATCGCCGCAAATGCCTCGCTCATTTCCTATCTCTACCTCTTTCGCGTCTCCGCCGTAATCTTCGCCGTCTGCATTCCGCTTTTGATTTTTCTTCCGTCCTCGCGACGCTGAAAAGGGAACGGGGCTACGTTCCCTTTTCGCTTCCCGCATAGAAGATGAGTTTAAAGATTGCTTGCGGCACCGTGGTCAACGCATTCGGATCGCCGTAGGCGGCATACAGTTCGTAATTCTTCCACCGCAGGTGATAGGCGACGGAGACGTTCGAGCACTCGCCTTCGCAGTTGCCGCCGCCGTTCGGCTCGGGCGGATAGCCGACGATGCGGCGAAGGCCGATCGCAAGCGACGAATTGTGCGTGATTTGATATGCGTATGCTGCGCCTTCGAACCATTGAACGTTGTTCGGCAATTGCGTGTACCACTGCGAGGTATTGTCAAGCGTCAGCGTGATCGTTCCGCGTTCACCCATTTTTATCACCGACGAGCGGAACCACGTATCGAGGCGGCCGAGACCGTAACGTCCCGTATAATATTGTATCTGCGTCGGGTACGATGACGCGCCGTGTGACGGAAAGTTTCCAACGTTGTTCTGCATACCGCTGTGATAGGTCAAGCTGAAGCCGCCGCTTTGCGAGATCGGCGTGAGCGTTTGATCGAAGCGCCAGTAGTTCGAGCCCGTGAAGAGCTGCACGTCGAGCGTGTTTTTGAAGAGCAGGTCCAAGAGCGCTGAGTTGTCGCTCTGCGCTTCTCCATATTGCGTGCCTTGGTACCGGTCCATGAAGAAATCGATGCCGGCCGAGTGCAGCATGTCTTTGTCCGCGAACGTCCAGATGCGCGCGGTATACAGGCCGTAGCCCGCGATGCCGGGATGCGAGTCGAATCCGTCGACCGGGTTGAAGTAACTGCCGACGCTGCGCACCGATCCGTACAGCGCGAAGTGTTGATCGCCCCAGCCGCCGCCCGCGTCGATCCAGTTGCCTTGACCGGAGTCGAGCACGTTCGTGCCGCGATCGGTCGAATAGTTCACATACGCGCTCAAGTGGCCGCCGTTGTACCAGTTGACGCCGACTTCGTCCGCGTCATCGACGATACCCGGCAGATTCGCTGAGACGTGTTGCGCGGCGGCTTGCCAATGCGTATCGGGCGATGTATAGGTCAATGCGCTTCCGATATCCGTGCGTTGATCGCCGATCGCGTCGTAGGCAGCAAGGCCGAAGAGACCGTCCTTACCTTCGAATGCATAGCCTTCGCGCGGCGTCGGGATTCCGGGCGTGTACAGCGTTGTTCGGAACCCGTTACAGACGTTGCAATTGAAGTTGTTGTAATACGATGCAGCCTGCGTGAAGAACGGACGCACTTCACTGTACGTGCGCTGATAGACGGTCGGTGAAATTGATTGCTGATCGAGTTCGACGTTTGAATAGTCCGGGTGCAACGTGCCGAAGAATGCCGCCGTCGGCGTTACGGGAATCGAAAAGTCGGCGCCCATGCGTGACGTCGATCCGCCGATCGCTTCCGAGTTGATCGCGGCAAGTCCGTAAATAGCGGCGCGCGGTTTGGGAACAGGCGCTTTTGCGACGAGCGGAACTTGCACGGTGCCGGCGCGCGCGGAGTCGTCGGGCTGCGTTTGCGCGGTTTCGTACGACCATACGTTGAGGTCGCCGCTCGCGCGTTCGTACCGCACGAATTGCAAACGCCACGGCCCCGCTTTTGCGCCGTGGATCACGCGCATCGGAATCGCCATCGTTACGGTGTAGCTGTCGCCGTGAATACTGCCTTGCGATTGCCAGTACGGAGCGAATGCCGCGTTCTCCGTGGAGGCTTCGTTGTGCGCGCCGGTTGGATTCGATTCGAATTGGTACTCGAAACCGCCGGGGCCGTTCGGCCACAAGTCGATCCACACGGCATCGTCGCTGCTCCATGAAATGCCGCCGTTCGCATTGCTTCCGCCGGTAACCAGGTCGTCGCCGTGCTGCGTTGCGATGATCGGCGTCTGCTGCTTCGCGTCGAAGCGCACGTAGATCATTTTGCCGTCGGTCGTGACATGCACGGTCGTTTGGTCTTGAGCCGGCCGGCCATGGGCGACATCCCATTTGAGCGGAATTCCGGGCGCCGGCCAACCGGGATCGGTCGCGGTCGGAGCAAGCGGGGGAGCCGTCTGCGTGACGGGCACAAGCATCGAGAGCACAGGGTCTCCTGTCCGAACTAATTGTTTAAGATTAATTATTTAAGAGAGTAGTCGAAACCGACCGCAGTGTCAACTAATCAATTAGTTAGGAGGGGTGGATACGCCGGTCGTGCGCGTCAGCCAGGCGCCCAACATCATGAAATATGCAGGCGACTCCGGCACCTCGGTTTTCACCGCCTCCGGCCCCGCGTCAGCCATGCGTTCGGGAACCGGCGGTACCATCATCAGGTGATTCGCGTCCGGAATGACGGCATACGTAATATTGGCGTGCGTCGCGGCGACGTTCTTCAGCGACGTCACCGTTTGCTCGACGGGAATCCACGGGTCGGACGAGCCGAGCATAAAGAGCATCGGAATGTGCACGCGCTCGACGATCTTCATGGGATCGTCGTCCATTTGCGTGCGCCACGTCGATTGCGACGGTCCTTTGAGTTGCGCGACCGTCGGCATGTACATGTACTGGTACCACGGCCGCTTCTCGATCTTTGCAATCGCGGCGACTGCATCGGCGCGGGAATTCGTGCCGCGCAAGTAGCCGGTCCATGCTTTTCGAGCGGCCATCATATCGTTCACGTCGGCCGGCGAATAGCCGAGGACGTGCAGACGGTTTGTATCCGCGAATTCCATTTGCGACTCGGGCGTCGTTAGCGGAGCGGAAACCGCGACCGCAAAGGCCGCGTTCGAATCGCGAGTAGCTGCGAACGATGCAAGCCATCCGCCTTGACTCACGCCCCAATAACCGACGCGCTTCGCGTCGATCTGCGGCATCGTACGTAACACGCGCGCGGCGGCGATACCATCATCCGCGAGCGTTTCATACGCAACGTCGTTTGATCCGGTTGATGCACCGCTTCCGCGCCGATCGTACAACAACACCGCAATGCCGAGTTGCGTCAGGCCATCGCTAAGATGACGATACAGCGGCGTGCCGGCCAGCGGTTCCGAGGCACCGTGGAACACAATCACCGCCGGCACCGGATGCGTCGACGCGGGCAGAAACAGCGTGCCGTGTAACGTCGCACCCGCATTCGTAAACACAACCGGCTTCGTGGTAACGCCGGTGGACGGCGCCGCGTACCATGGAAGCGCAGCGGAGAGAACGAGGACTAAACTTGCGGCAAATGTCATGCGACGGAACCTCCGGCGCACGAGGTTCGCGCGGTTTGCGCGGGTTACTTCTTCGGCAGGTGCTTCGCCGGGTTGCCCGCGACGCGTTCTCCCGGCGCCACGTCTTTTGTCACTACCGAGCCAGCGCCGGTGAGGGCGCCGTCACCGATGGTGCGCGGCGCGACGAGCGAGCTGTTCGAACCGATGAAGACGTTTTTTCCGATTATCGTGCGATTTTTATTCTTGCCGTCGTAGTTGCACGTGATCGTGCCGGCGCCGATGTTCGAGTCTTCGCCGATCGTTGCATCACCTAAGTACGAAAGATGTGACGACTTCACGCCCTTGGCGTAGTGCGAGTTTTTCACTTCGACGAAGTTGCCGACGCGATTATCGCCGTCGAGCTTCGCGCGACCGCGGATGTGCGCGAACGGGCCGACGAACGAGTCGTCGCCGATCTCGCTCTGCACGATGACGCTCTCGCGAATCTCCACGTCGTTGCCGATCTTCGCGTCCGAGATGCGCGTGTGCGGTCCGACGACGCAGCGTTCGCCGATTTCGGTCAGGAGCGAGATGCTCGTACCCGGATAAATCACCGTATCGCGTCCGATCATCAGTTCCGGTTCAAGATAGGTGGTGTCGGGATCGATAATGGTGACACCGTCGCGCATGTGCTGGGCGCAGATGCGCGAGTTCATCTCTTTGCGAGCGCGCGCGAGCTCGGCGCGATCGTTGATCCCGAGCACGTGCAGGTGGTCGCCGCACAATACGGGTCGCACCCGCTTGCCCTGGCGGACAAAATGCTCGACGGTATCGGTGAGATAATACTCGCTTTGCGCGTTGTCGTTCTTCAACTGCGCGACCGCTTCGCGAAGTTCGTCTTCGGCGAACGCGTAGATACCGGCGTTCATCTCGTCGATCTCGAGTTGCTGTGGCGACGCATCGCGCACTTCAACGATCCGCTCGACGTCGTGGCCTTTGCGCACGATACGACCAAAATTCGACGGAAGCGGCATCTTCACCGTAACGAGCGCCATCGCCGCCCCGGCTGCGCCGTTGGATTCGAGCGATCCCATCATGCCGCGAAAAATTTCTTCGGTCACTAGCGGCATGTCGCCATATGCTACGATGATGCGGCCGCCGCTCTGAACGTCGAGCGTGCCGAGCGCAACCTTCACCGCATGTCCTGTGCCGAGTTGTTCCTTTTGCACGACGCTGCGTACGCCGAACTCCGCCATGCGCGCTTCCAGTTCGTCGTTCGTTACGACGAGAATGTCGGCGATGCCGGAACGGCGCAGCGCGGCAATCGTATACCACAGCATCGGGCGGCCGCAGAGTTCATGCAAAACCTTCGGCGTTGCACTTTTCATCCGGGTGCCTTTGCCGGCCGCGAGTACGATCGCGCGCAGCATCATGAAGCTTTGTCCTCCGTGTCCGTATCCAGCAGCTTCTGCCACTCGTCTTGTTCTTTTTTACTCGGCGCACCGAGCGCATCGAGCGCCGTGCGTAGACGTTCCCGCACCATGTCGCGTCCAAGCAGGTCCATTGCATCAAAGAGCGGCACGGACGTAGGACTTCCGGTGATCGCCACATAGAACGGCCGCGCGACGTCGCGAAATTTCTTGCCGAGGACTTCGCTCACGCGCTTGAGGACTGTTTCGATCCCTTGCACGTTCCATTCGCGCAACGCATCGAGCTTCCACATCGCAAGCGCCAAGGCTTGACGCACTTCCAGTTCGCTCATCTTTCCGCTGCGGAGTTGATCCGCCGCAACCGGCAGACGTCCCGCAAAGAAAAAGCTGAGCAGCAATCCGAGGTCGCTCAAGCGTTCGATGCGGGTTTGCGAAAGGGACGCGATGCGCTTCAAACGATCGGGCGAGAATCCCCACGCGGCAACGCGGTGCATGAACTCATCGACATCGAGCTTCTCGCGAATGTAGCGGCCGTTGAGCCAGTCGAGTTTTGCTGCGTCGAAGACCGGCCCGCCGAGCGGAATATGTTCGAGCGAGAAGCGCTGCACCATGTCGGGCAGCAGCATCATCTCGTCTTGGCCTTCCGGCAGCGAATTCGAGAGCAAACCCAAGAAATTTAGCAGCGCTTCGGGCAGATAGCCCATCGCCTGATAGAAGAGAATGCCGGTCGGATTCTTTCGCTTCGACAGCTTCGATTTATCGGGATTGCGCAGCAGCGGCAGGTGGATGAGCTTCGGCATTTCCCAGCCGAAGTATTGATAGAGCAACACGTGCTTCGGCGCGCTCGAAATCCACTCTTCGCCGCGCATTACGTGCGTAATTTCCATCAAGTGATCGTCGACGACGTTGGCAAGGTGATACGTCGGCAAACCGTCCGACTTCATCAGCACTTGCATGTCCACGGTCTTCCACTCGAACTCGATTTCCCCGCGACGGCCATCCTCGACGATGCACACGCCGTGATCCGGCACCTTCATGCGCACGACGTACGGTTCGCCGGCGGCTTCGCGATGCAAAATCTCTTCGGGCGAGTACGTCAGACACAGCCCGTCGTAGCGCGGCGGTAACCCCGCAGCACGCTGCGCGACGCGCATTTCTTCCAGGCGTTCCGGCGTGCAGAAGCATTTGAACGCATCGCCTTGATCGAGCAACTGGTGGACGTGCTTTTTATAGATCGCCGAGCGTTCGCTCTGACGGTAAGGACCGTGCGGGCCGCCGACGTCGGGGCCTTCATCCCACGAGAGTCCGAGCCAACGCAGCGAATCGAGAATCGCGCTTTCGCTCTCGCGCGTGCTGCGCGCTTGATCGGTGTCCTCGATGCGCAGCAGAAAATCGCCGCCGTGATGCTTGGCAAAGCAATAGTTGATCAGCGCGACATATGCCGTGCCAACATGAGGGTCGCCCGTCGGAGACGGAGCGACCCGCGTACGCACTTTCATGTTCCGGTTCCTAACCGACTAACTCGCGTCGCTTGCCGCACTCCGCTTCGACGAAGTCGATGATATCTTGGAGCGGTGCGCCCGGCGTAAAGACCGCCTGGACGCCGAGCTTACGCAACTCGTCGGCATCTTCCGGCGGGATCGTTCCGCCGCCGAAAAACACGACGTCTTCGGCGCCCTGCGCCTTGAGCTGTTCGAGCACGAGCGGAAAAAGCGTCATGTGCGCGCCCGAGAGAATCGAGAGACCGATCCCATCGGCATCTTCTTGTATCGCGGTTTGGACGATTTGCTCCGGCGTCTGGAAGAGACCGGTATAAATCACTTCCATGCCTGCATCGCGCAGCGCGCGCGCGATGACTTTGGCACCGCGGTCGTGCCCGTCGAGGCCCGCCTTAGCGATGACGATGCGTAGTGGTCGGTTGGCCATAGATTCCTTTACGTTGAAGTTCCTCGCTCAAGCGCAGCGCTTCTTCGAATTTGCGCTTGACCTCGGCAAGCGTGCGTCGCACGCGATGCCGTTCGAATTCGCTCTTGATTTTCATTAGAATACCGAGCGCTCCGTGTATCTCCCGTACACTGCAACCATCGCCTCAACGATTTCGCCTTCGGTGGCGTAGGCGTTCACGCAGTCGATCAGATGCGGCATCAGGTTGTCGTGTTCGTCGCGGCAGGCTTGTTGCAGACGATCGAGCGTTTGTTGCACCTTGCCGCTGTCGCGCGTCGAACGCAGCTCTTGCAGCGAACGGGCTTGACCTTGCGCAACTTCTTCCGTGATCCTGAGCAGATCCATATCGAGCTGCTGTTCCTCGCGTTGGAAGTAGTTGACGCCGACGATCACCCGATCTTTCGTTTCGATCGAGCGTTGATAGCGGTAACTCGCCTCGGCGATTTCTTTCTGGAAGAATCCGGCCTCGATCGCTTCGATCACGCCGCCGAACTCTTCGATCTGATCGAAATACGCGTTAGCCTGACGCTCCATCTCGTCGGTGAGCGCTTCGACGAAGTACGATCCGCCGAGCGGGTCGACGACGTTCGTGACGTTCGTTTCATATGCGAGCACTTGTTGCGTGCGCAGCGCAATTTCGACCGATTTTTCCGTCGGAAGCGCGAGCACTTCATCCATGGAGTTGGTGTGGAGCGATTGCGTGCCGCCGAGCACCGCCGCCATCGCCTCGTAGGCTACGCGTACGATGTTGTTCTCCGGTTGTTGCGCAGTTGCGCTGCAGCCGGCCGTTTGCGTGTGGAACCGCAGCTGCCACGACTTCGGATTCTTCGCACCGTAGCGTTCGCGCATACGTTTCGCATAGATCCGCCGCGCCGCGCGGAACTTCGCGATCTCTTCGAAGAAGTCGATGTGCGAATTGAAGAAAAACGAGAGCCGCGGCGCAAACGAGTCGACGTCGAGCCCGCGCGCCATCGCCGCTTCCACGTATGCGAAACCGTCGGCGAGCGTGAATGCGAGTTCTTGCGCGGCCGTCGATCCCGCTTCGCGAATGTGATAGCCCGAGATCGAGATCGTGTTCCACTTCGGCATCTGGGCCGTGCAGAATTCGATCATATCGACGATCACGCGCATGTGCGGACGCGGCGGGAAGATCCACTCTTTTTGCGCGATGTATTCTTTCAGGATATCGGCCTGAATCGTGCCGCCGAGCGCTGTACGCGGGATGCCCTTCTTCTCGGCCGCGGCGATATATTGCGCGACCGCGATCGCTGCCGGTCCGTTGATCGTCATCGACGTCGTGATATCGCCCATGTCGATGCCGTCGAAGAGTTGCTCCATGTCGCGCAGCGAGTCGATCGCGACGCCGCACTTGCCGACTTCGCCGCGTGCTTGCGCCGCGTCGGAGTCGTAACCCATGAGCGTCGGCATATCGAACGCAACGGAAAGTCCGTGTTGACCTTGCGAGAGCAGGAAGTGATATCGCTCGTTGGTTTGCTTGGCATTGCCGAAGCCCGCGAACTGGCGCATCGTCCAAAGCCGGTCGCGGTAGCCGTTCGTGTGAATGCCGCGCGTGTACGGATACTCACCCGGCGGCGCGTTGAGATGCGTAACGTCTTCGGGCTCGTAGACCGTTTTCTCCGGGACGTCGGAGATGGTGCGGTCGATCGCCCCGGAACCCGGTCCCGTCCGCAAATACCCCGGCGCCGTCTTCGCCCCGGATCCGTTGGGGCGGTCGATCATCTTAGCCAAGCTGGAACTTCCTCTTAATAGGGATGTCGGAAGCCCTATTCTCCCAAACCCGCAGCCACCCCGCAAGTGAAGAGGTCGCCGGCCGAAGCGGTTTGCTTGCTTAAGGAGCGAAAGGCGGCAGCCGCCCTCTATGACGGCGGCTTGTTGAAGATATCCCCCAGATAGTCCGGATCGTGCTCCCGGACGCGCTTTGCGTATTGCGGCTCGTCGAACAGCCAGTCGGGTAGCGTGTCCGGAAACGCCATCTTCACGACGCGCAGCTGGCGATAGACGCCGTTGCGCATACCCGGTGCGTGATAGATCGCCACCCAACTCGATGCGATGCGATAATTTCCGACCGTCACGAAATCGACGGTGAGGTCGGCCTCGCCACCGACGATTTGTACGTCGGGACTCGTGACGTAATCGGCGCGCCACACGTCGTACGTGTCCGTATCGATCCAGAGATCGCGTAACGCATTTTGTTCGGGATCGCGGCGGGGATGCAACGCGATGTGATAGACGCGGTGTCCGTCAATCGTGTCCGTCCCCGCCATCCTCACGTCGTAGAGATGCCCGCGAGATGAGACGACTGCAATCGTCTTGAGCGTGCTCTCCAAATCGAGCGAGGATTGCTGCGCCGGCGACGATGACGACGGTGCGGGCGCGGCGTTTGCCGAAGGCGTCGGCGTTGCAATCGCCTCATGAACCGAACGCGACAGCGGCCCGACGAACGCGCGGTAGATGCGCGCATCCGGCAGTCGCAATCCGACGGGTAGCGCCACGTCGTTCATCATTTCGTCTGTCCCGCGGAACGCGATGCGATGGTATTCGCCGTTTTCGACCGTCATGTAGACGACGTACGGCGGCGTTCCGTATGAATGCAGCCGTCCGAGCGCGCGGAACACCACCTGGTTCACCGACGGCGACGACGCCGGTGCCGGCGTTTGAGCCGTCAATGCAACGGCGCACAGTAACGCAATCACGCGAGGGAGACGCATGACGGCAGCCAAAAGTGACCGCACATGCTCCGGCAAGCGCTTGTCGCTGAAGCGGCCGCTTTGGCGACGTTCCTGATCGTGTACGCGCTCTGCGTTCCCCTGAACGCTGGGCCGGCACCCGCGATTCTCGGCACCGTCATCGCGCTCGGTCTCGCGCGCCGTCCGGCGCCGAGCGAACGCGTTCATGTGTTCCTCGAGGCAGCGGGTGTTTTGGCGGTTGCGATCGCGGCCGGTTTGATCGGCAGCATCCTCCGTTGGAATCTGCTTGCCGGCGGCCTGCTGTTCTCGGTAGCACTCGCCGCGTCCGTGTGGCTGCGCGGACTGCACGACGATGCACGGATCATCGGTCGCGTCATCGCGCTTCCGTTCATTGCGATCCTCGTCGTGCCGATTCCGCATACAAGCGCGAACGCGCGTTGGCTGCTGATAGTTGCGCCGCTCGCCGCGCTTGCGATCACGTCGTTGATGCAACGCATGATGCCGACGCCCCCGGCGGCGGTATCGGCGCGAGGCAAAGCGAGTACGTTACAGCCGCCGCCGCACGTGCGCATGGCATTGCAGATGTTCGTCGCGTTGCTGCCGGCATTCCTCATCGGCACGCTATTCATTCGCGCGCACTGGCCGTGGATCGTCTTGAGCGCCTTCATCGTCTGCAGCGGTGCGCTCGGACGCGCGGACGCGGTGCACAAAGGCTTGCTGCGGCTGGCGGGCGCACTCGGTGGCGGAATCATCGCGGCCGCGGTGGCGTTGCTCGCGCCGGCGGGCGGAGTAATCGACGCGACGGTAATCTTTGCCGCGCTGCTTGCCGGCCTGATCTTGCGCAACCGAAATTATGCCTATTGGGCTGCCTGCACGACGCTCGTCTTCGCTATGCTGCAACGCGACAACTCCGCCGTCAGCCTGTCGCTCTACCTTGTCCGCTTGGGGTGTATCTTCATCGGTGCCGCATGCGGAATCGTCGCAACGTGCACGATCTTGCCGATGAAAACCAGCGACGTCGCGCGCCGCCGTCTGGCCGATGCGCTCGCCGCCCTGGAATCGGGCGACACGGCAACGGCGGAACGTGAAGCGCAAGCGTTGGAACGCCTTGCTCCGCCGCTACGCCTACATCGCATGTTGACGTTCGCACCGCGAAACGACGACCATCCCGCTGTGTGGATCGCGCAAGCACGGCAACTCTTTGCGCACACCGATACGCATGTGGATTCCGCAAAGCTTTCGGCCGCGATCAAAAACGCGCGCCGCGCGATCCGCGATAAAGATGGAATAGGTCAAGCGCTGCAGCGAGTACGCGACGCGCTTACGTCAAGCCCTTGACGATTGCGCGCGGCCGGACGGGCGCCTCGTCGACGTCCTCCGTCTCATCGGTCGCGTTGAAGCGCGTCAACAGCGTGTCGGCTGCTGCATACGGATCGACGTCGGTGCGCACGTCGTGCAGTTCGTGCTGCAGCCGTTTCTGCAATCGCCCGAGCGCGAGTTGCCGCACTTGATGCGTGAACGCTTCGCGGCGTTTTGCTTCGATTTCGCCCGTTTCGTTCAAGTACACGACATGCGCCTCGATCGCTTTCCATAGATCGTCTACGCCCTCGCCCGAGAGCGCCTGCGTCATCACGAGCTCGGGGACCCACCCCGTAAACTGCAACATCTCCATCATCCCACGAATCTCGCGCCGCATTTGATTGGCCATCGGGTGATCCGCTTTGTTGACGACGAAGATGTCCGCGATCTCCATGATGCCGGCTTTGAGCACTTGAATCGAATCGCCGCTGCCGGGTTGCAGCGCGACGAGCGTCGTTTGCGCGAGCTCCGCGATTTCGATTTCACTTTGACCGACGCCGACGGTTTCGATCAACACGACGTCGAGACCGAAGGCATCCATGAGCAGAGCCGCGTCGGCCGTTGCGCCGGCAAGTCCGCCCAAATGCCCGCGACTCGCCATCGAGCGAATAAACACGTTGGGATCGACGAAATGCTCGGTCAGGCGAATGCGATCGCCGAGTAATGCGCCATGCGAAAACGGCGAACTCGGATCGACGGAAATGACGCCGACGGTCTTGCCGAGCGAGCGCGCTTTGCGGACGATGGCCGACGAGAGCGTCGACTTTCCAACGCCGGGCGGTCCGGTAAGTCCAATCGTCATCGCGCGCCCGGTGCGCGGATAGAGGCGCCGGATCAGCTCCGCGCCGCGTCCACCTTCCGCCCAGGAGATTGCGCGTGCGAGGCCGCGCGGCCGTCCGTCATTGAAGTCGCGCAGCAGCGCGTCGATACCAAGAGTCGCCAAAGTATCGGTGGGATTGTGGCCGCCGCCGGAACGCCCCTTTTAGGTACCGACCGTAATCTCGATACTTCCGTTCGACGTGCGCGCGCTTGCCGAACCCGGGCCTGCGCCGCCGCTGAGCGGATTCTCGACGTGACCGTTCGAGGTACCGGCGTCGACATGTGTCGTAAAGCCGCGCGGCACGTGAAGCGCGATACGCCCGTTGCTCGTGCGCAGTGTGACACGCGGAGGCCCTCCCGCAAGCGTTGCAATCGTGGCATCGATCTCGCCATTCGCGGTGCGCGCATTGACGATGGGGCCGGCGCCGTCGATTTTGATGCGACCGTTGCTCGTCGTTGCAACGAGCGCAGCAATGACGCCGGAAACGGAAATGCGTCCGTTGGTGACGTCGACCATTAGCGGCCGATTTGCCGGTACGTGGACGGTCCAATGAAACGACTCGCCCGAACCGGAGTGCACCAACCCGAAGAAGTATGACTTTTTCTCGCCGGTGTAGACGGCGGTCACCGTGATCGATCTTCCGTTGCGCGTAACGTCGGCGCGCACGTCGCCGGGTTTTCCGCGGCTCACGTCCTGCTCGACGCTGATCTCCGGGCGGTTCCACGCCTCGACGTCGACGGTCGAACCGATCCATTGATTCGCTTCGGTCGTCGTAATGGTAATGCTGGAATCCGCACCGGCCGGCGCGCCGGCGATTGCTGCCGCTAAAATCAGTCCGAACATGCTCATATCGCACTTACGTTCGCCGCCCGCCCCGGGTTTCAGCCGCTCGCATAGAAGAGAATCCGCATGCTGGCCGGTGCGCTGCTGGCCGCATCGCTCGCGCTCGGCGCCGCGCAGTCTCAAAAGATCGATGCTGCGGTCGAGCAAGTGATGGCGGCGGACCACATTGAGGGTCTTTCCATCGGCGTCGCGCGCAAGGGCGACGTGCTGCTGTTGCGCGGCTACGGCACCGCTACGGGCGGCACCGTCTACCGGATCGGCTCGTTGACGAAACAATTCACCGCGGCGCTCGTCTTGCAACAGGTCGAACGCGGAACCTTGTCGTTCGATACGTCGACGCACGGCGTCACCGTGCAACAACTGCTCGCGCAAACAACGGGGCTTCCGACGTACGGCGGCGATCCACAGAGCATCGAAACCGCATTGCAGTCGCAGCCGGTCTTTGCGCCCGGCACGCAGTTCGAATACAGCAACACGAATTACTACCTTCTCGGTACGCTGCTCGAGTCGACGACGCACACACCACTTGCGGCGCTCTTGCGTGCGAATATCACTGATCCGTTAGGATTGCGCGACACGTCGCTTGCGGCGCCCGACGCGTCGGCCGGGATGTCTTCGAGCGCGCGCGACATTCTCACGTGGCTGGAAGCGCTTCGCATCGGACATGTCGTCTCCGAGGCGGACTTTCAAGCGATGACCGCCTCTCATGCACTCACGAGCGGCGAACGAACCCATTACGGGTACGGTTTCTACATTCGCGACTGGTACGGATGGAAAACCGCCGAGCATCCCGGCTATGTCGACGGATTCAGCGCCGACGATGCGCTCGTGATCGACGACGGCCTTGAAATCGTCGTGCTCGCAAACGCCGGGAACGTCTATCTTCTCCCCCTGACGAAAACGGTCGTGCAACTGCTCGAGCCGCCGCGTGACAGCGCACTCGTCGCAGATTTTCAGCATCCCGCGGAAAACGAAAACCCGGCGGTGACGCGAGACGTGACGGAACTGGTCCATGAATTCCAACATGGCGCGATCGATCGCAGCCGGTTCACCCCATCGCTCAATAAAACGCTCTCACAGCAACAGGTCCATGAAGGCGAGGAACTGCTCTCGCCGCTCGGAACGCTGACCCTTGTCGAGTTCATCGATCGCACGACCGTCGGCGGAACGGCATTCGAGAAGTATCGTCTGAGTTTCGGGTACAAGCAGTTTTGGATGACCCTTAGCTACGATGCGGACGGCAAGATCGACACGCTGGCCATTACCACGGACGACGACTGAGGATATCGGTGCTGCGAATCACGCTCGCGATGTTTTTGATCGCGCAGAGTTTGATCGTGCCGCTCACCGGCCAGCGTACACGCGCCGTCCAGGCCGAGTCGCTCTTTCACACGCTCTTTCGTGACTTCTTTCCGGAAGACGATGCGACGACGTACGTGCAAACGGGCGATATTCCGGCGATGTGGCTGCGCGATTCGGCGGCGCAAACGATTCCGTACGTCCGGTTTCAAGTCGACTATCCCGTGTTGCGCCGCCGCTTTACCGGCGTAATCCAGCGGGACGCGAACGCAATCAATCTCGACCCGTTTGCCAACGCGTTCAATGCGGACTACACGCCATGGGAGCGCAAGTGGGAAGTCGACTCGATCGCGTGGCCCGTGATGCTCGCGTTCGTCTACCTCGAACAAACCGGCGACCGTTCGATCTTTACGCCGGAACTCCACGTGGCGCTCAGCCGCATCGTCTACACGTATGGATGCGAGCAGCATCACTCGCGGTGCAGCACGTATAAGTATCCCTATCGCACGTATTCCGACGATCGCTACAACGAAAGCAGCGGATTGATCTGGTGCGCGTTCCGTCCCTCCGACGATCCCGTGCAATACCGCTTTAATATTCCGCAGAACATGATCGCGGTCGTCGCATTGCGCGAGATCCGTCGGTTGGCGCTCGATGGATACGGCGATCGCGGATTGGCGGCGAAGGCGCTGACGCTCGAACAGTCCGTGATAAGCGGCATCATGCAATACGGCATGGTCTTCGACGAAAAGACGCGCACGTGGATGTACGCGTACGAAACGGACGGATACGGCCGCTACAACCTGATGGATGACGCGAATATTCCGAACCTCACCACGCTTCCGTACATCAATTGGTCGTCGGCGTACTACCCCGTGTATCGCGCTACGCGCAAGTTCGCGCTCAGTTCGCGCAATCCGTGGTACTTTCGCGGGCGCTACGCCGAGGGATTGGGGAGCCCGCACACGCCATCCGGCAATGTGTGGCCGCTCGGGATGATCGGTGAAGCATTGACCGAAACGAATACCGCGTCGATCGATGAGTTGATCACGACGCTCGCCGAAACCGACAGCGAAGCGGGGCTGCTTCACGAAAGCTTTTATGCCGACGGCTATTGGCGGTTCACGCGTGAGGAATTCGGATGGGCGAACGCGTTGTACGCCGAGCTGCTCTTTCGAACGCTCGGGGGATTCGAGACGACGCCGTTTATTCGCGAGGGCGTGGTGCTGCCGTTCCAACGCCGCACGCCGACGCCGACGCTCGTCCCGCTCGAGGACCAGCTCTTCAATACCTCATCGCTCGTCGGTGCCCTCGGGCGGCTGCTATACGAAGGGCGCGCAGCAGCGATCAATCAGTAATGTCATCCCATCGTGTCGCCAAGGAACATTACATCTGGTTCCAAATGACGTTCGTCGCAGAACCGCGGAGGATGTAGATGAACGTGGTATCGCTTCCACCTGCGACACCGTGCCGCGCGCCGATGTTGTTCGCGCAAATGCGCGCAGCAGAGGGTGGTGCCGCGGCGGACGGCATCGGCGAAACGATTGCGAGTGGAACGGTCAACGTTTCCGGATTAAACGGTCCAGGCACGATCGCGACCGATCGGCGCGACGGACGCTGGTCGCGCAATTTTCGCGTCCGCTATCTTGGACCGACCGCGGACGCGTACGACGGCAAGCAGTTATGGGCGCGCGACATTTCCGGCGGCGTGCACGCAATCGATGCGCCGTTTTCCCGACGGCGAACCGTAACTGACGCATATCTTGAGCGGCGCGCGTATTTCGGGCCGAGTGCCGCGACGTTCACCTGTCTGGGCGAGACCACCGAAGACGGCCAACGAGTCGAACGCATTCGCACACAGCCGCGCGGCGGAACGCCCGCAATCCTCGCAATCGACCCGCGCACGCATTTGCTTGCAAGCATCAGCGAACGGCTTCCAACGACGACCGAAGTAACGCGGTTTTCCGACTACCGCGCCGTCGAGGGGCTCGTGCTTCCGTTCAGCATACGATCCGGAACGCTCGCAGAACCCGAGAACGGATACGCGTTCGCGGTCCGGCGCTACATCGTTGTTGCGCATCCACGCAACGGCGACTTCGGTAAGCCGGCAGAACTCAACGCGGCACGCATGATCGGCAGCGCGCGTTCGACGACCGTTCCGGTCGTGCTCGATGGTCGTCAATTGCTCGTGTGGGCATCGATCGACGGAAACGCTACGATGCCGTTCATTCTCGACACCGGCGGACATGCGATTCTCACCACGCAAGCGGCAAGAGCGCTGCACCTCAATCCGCACGGCGCGGGCGTAAGCGGCGGATCGGGCGCCGGAACGATTTCGCTGCAATATGCCGGCGTCGAGACTATTCGCATCGGAAATGCGCTCGTGCCGCATCAAACGTTTCTGGTCATTCCATATCCGTATTCATTCTACGAGCGCGGGCGGCATCAACCGATCGCGGGCATTCTCGGTCTCGAAATCTTCGAGCGCTTCGTTACGCAGATCGATTACGGACGCGGACGTTTGACCTTGACGCCATTTGCAACGTACACGCACGGCTCGCACGGCGGCGCCATTCCGATATCCTTTCAGGAAGATATGCCGCTTGCCGATGCGGGCGTTGACGGAAAGAACGGCTTGTTCGGCGTCGACACCGGGAACGCGGGAACCGTGATTCTTTTCGGCTCGTACCTCGACCGAACGAACCTCGCTCGCACGTACGCGACCGGGATGAGCGCGCAAGGTCACGGAACGGGCGGTTCAAATTCCGGACGAATCGTTACGCTTCACGCGTTCAGCGTCGCACATCATACGTTTGCGAAGGTGCCTGCATTTCTGACGTACATGCGCAGCGGATCGTTTTCATCGTGGACGGAAGCGGGCAATTTCGGCTACGAAATTCTCTCGCGATTCGTCCCGACGTTCGACTATGCGCGCCGAACGCTCTATCTCGATAGCAGCCCATTCGCGCATGCGCCGCCGAAGAACCGCGCGGGCTTCGCCGCCGGCAAAGACCGGCCGGGCGTGTTCGTCGTCGAACGGGTGAAGCCGTCCTCGCCCGCTGCATCGGCGGGACTCGCGACAGGCGATCAAATTACGAAAATCAACGGGAAACCGGCAGCCGACTTTTCATACGGCGACCTCTACACGCTCGTTACCGGAGCGGCGAAGTCAACGCTTCGTTTGAGCGTTACGCGCGGCGGCAAGACGAGAGACGTTACACTCGTCCTTCAGTAAACTACGCGCAACTATGCGCCGAAGCGTCGCTGGCGATCGCCGTACTCGCGCACGGCCGCATCGAACTGCGCGGCATCGAAATCGGGCCACATCACCGGAAGCGTCAATAGCTCCGTATACGCCAGCTGATATAAAAGGAAATTCGAAACGCGGAACTCGGCGCCGGTTCGGATCAGGAGATCCGGATCGGCGGCGTGCGGCGCGTACATGCGCGCGCGCAGCGTCGTTTCATCGATCGAGTCGGGCGCAATCCGGTTCGCGGCGACGTCGCGGGCGATCGATTGCACGGCGCGAACGATCTCGCTGCGGCCGCTGTAATTGAGCGCAAGCGCGAGCGTTACGCGCGTGCCACCCTTCGTGGCTTCGACGAGATCCCGCAGCGCGGCGCGCGCCGGGAACGCGAAGGCGTCGAGCTCACCGATGATCTCTACGCGCACGCCTTGGCGAATCAAATCCGGTTTCTCGGACTGGGCGCAGGCGGCATAGAGCTGCATCAGCAGACCGACCTCGCCCGCTTCGCGGCGCCAGTTCTCGGTCGAGAATCCGTAGACGGTGAGCCGGCCGACGCCGGCGGATGCGGCCGCCCGAACGGCTCCGCGAAGCGCGTTGACGCCGCGCCGGTAGCCCTCGGCAACCGGCAGGCCGCGCTCCCTCGCCCAACGGCGATTGCCATCCATAATGATGGCAATGTGCTGAGGGACGGCCGCGAGCGCGCGCGCGTTGATCATGTCTTACTTTGTAACACAAAGTAAGAGTCACGTGCAAGAGACGCATCTCGCAAGACGTAAACCCCTGCTCGTCATGACGCAAGGCTACTACCGCTATCCCACGATCGCTGGGGATCGCATCGTTTTCGTGTGCGAGGACGACCTCTGGTCCGTTCCCGCTTCCGGCGGCACCGCATCGCGGTTGACCGTGAGTTTCGGAACGTGCACCTCGCCGCGATTGTCGCCGGATGGCGCGTGGATCGCGTTCATCTCGAACGACGACGGCAACCCGGAAGTATACGTGATGCCCTCGATCGGCGGACAACCGCGTCGACTGACGTTCCTCGGATCGACGGTAGCGCAGGTGATGGGATGGAGCGCGGACGGCTCGGAGATTTATTTTGCTGCGAACGCACGTACGTGGTTCGAAGGCGAGACGTGGCCGTTCTCCGTTCCGCGCGACGGCGGCGAACCGCGCGGTCTGAACGTGGGACACGCGCGTACGTTTTCATTGGGAGCGGCGGGCGCAATGGTGTTGGGACGCAACGCCGTCGATCCGGCGCGTTGGAAACGCTACCGGGGCGGCACCGCCGGCGAGATCTGGGTCGAGGCGCACGGGGCGCTCGAGTTCGAACGTCTCGCAATTCCCGGAAATCCGACGTGGCCGATGTGGATAGGCGACCGGATCTTCTTCCTCGACGATCAGGAAGGCATCGGCAACATCTACTCCTGTGCAACCGACGGCACCGATATCACGCGCCATTCGCATGAGGCCGACTACTACGCGCGTTTCCCGTCAACCGACGGAACGCGCATCGTCTACGGTGCCGGCGGTACGATCCATCTGCTCGATATCGCAAGCGACAGCGTTTGCGACGTGCCGATCGAGACGCCGTCGGCGGAACCCCAAACGGTTCGCCGCTTCGAAGCCGCGTCCGATTCACTGGAACATTTCGCGCCGCATCCCGACGGGACGCGCGTCGCATTCGTTTCGCGCGGACAGGCGTTCACGATGCCGCTCTTCGAAGGCGCCGTCATTCAGCATGGCGGCGGAAGCCGCATCCGCCTCCGACTCGCCGAGTGGCTGAAAGACGGGAAGCGTTTCGTCTGCGTGACGGATCGCAACGGCTACGAGCAAATCGCGCTGCACCGCGCGGATGTGTCCGACGAACCGAAGCTCTTGACGAACGGCGACATTGGCCGCGTGACGGAACTCGTCGTTTCGCCCGTGAGCGACACCATTGCATTCGCCAATCACCGCCACGAGTTGTGCGTGCTCGACCTCGAGGACGGCAACGTGCGCGTCATCGATACGAGCCCGGCGCGGCGCATTACCGGCTTGTCATTTTCGCCCGACGGGCGGTACCTCGCGTACTCGTGGTGGCCGGTGTACGGCACGTCGATCATCCGCGTCGCCAAGGTGAAATCGGGCAAAATCTACGACGTTACGTCACCGCTGCGCGTCGACCATTCACCGGCCTGGGATCCCGAAGGCAAGTATCTCTACTTCATTTCGACGCGCGATTTCAATCCGGTATACGACGCGCTGCAGTTCGATCTGAGTTTTCCTCAGGCGCAGCGCCCGTTCGTCGTGACGTTGCGCAGCGACGTCCCGTCGCCGTTCGTTCCGCAGCCGCGCCCCGTGCATCGTAATCACGATCACGAACACGAACACGAGATGGACAAAAAGAACGGCAAGGCGGATCTCCGCGTCGACATCGACTTTGACGGTATCCAAGGCCGCGTACTGGGATTTCCCGTCGAGGAAGGCGAGTACGAGCAGATCGGTGCGATCAAAGGCCGCGTCTTTTACACGCGGTTCCCGGTACAAGGCATCAAACCCGCCGGACGCGAGGATGACGACGATGAGTCTCTCGGAACGCTCTACGCGTACGACTTCGAGCAGCTCCGTCAAGCGGCCATCGCGAACGACATGCAAGACTTCCGCATCGGCGCCGACGGGCACACGCTGATCTATCGCTCGAACGAACGGTTGCGCGCGATCGATGCGACGAACGATTTGCCCGACGAAGAGCCGGAAAAGCCCGCGAGCGATCCCGGCCGCAAGAGCGGATGGCTCGATCTCGACCGCGCGAGCGTCGAGATCGTCCCGCGCGATGAGTGGGCGCAGATGTATCGTGAAGCGTGGCGTCTGCAAACCGAGCAGTTCTGGGTCGAAGACATGAGCGATATCGATTGGGATCGCGTCTACGATCGCTACAAGGCGGTGCTTACGCGCGTGCGGACACGCACGGAGCTTTCGGACCTCATTTGGGAGATGCAAGGCGAACTCGGCACGTCGCACGCGTACGAATACGGCGGCGATCACCGCCTGCCGCCGCAATATCAGCGCGGTTTTCTCGGTGCCGAGCTTGCGTGGGATACGGAGCGCAAAGGCTATCGTATCGCACGCATCTATCGCGGCGACTCGTGGAATCGCGATACGGATTCTGCGCTCGCGGAACCTGGTCTCGACATTCACGAAGGCGACGTGCTGGCCGCCATCGGCGGACGCCGTCTCACGCGGGACACAACGCCGGATCGCTTGCTCGTCAATTCCGCCGGCAAAGACGTTTCGATCACGATTCGCACGCGCAAAGACGAAGAGCGCACCGTGCTCGTGAAAGCGCTCGCGTCGGAAGCGCCGTTGCGTTATCGCGCGTGGGTTGAAGCGAATCGCCGTTACGTACACGAGAAAACCGGCGGCCGCGTGGGCTACGTGCACATTCCCGACATGGGGCCGCGGGGTTTTGCGGAGTTCCATCGCGGATACTTGAGCGAGTTCAATCGTCGCGGACTCGTCGTCGACGTGCGCTACAACCGCGGCGGACACGTCTCACCGCTTCTGCTCGAAAAACTCGCGCGCAGACGCGTCGGCTACGACGTTCCACGCTACGGCGCAGCGGTGCCGTATCCACCCGAATCGGTGGGTGGCCCGATGATTGCGATTACGAATCAATTTGCGGGTTCGGACGGCGACATCTTCAGTCACTGCTTCAAGCTCTACAAACTCGGACCGCTCGTCGGAAAGCGCACGTGGGGCGGCGTGATCGGAATCGAACCCTACCATCATCTCGTCGACGGTACGCTCACGACGCAGCCGGAATACTCGTTCTGGTTCTCCGATGTCGGTTGGGCCGTCGAAAATTACGGCACGGATCCCGATTACGACGTCGACTTTGCGCCGCAAGATTATCGTGAAGGACGCGATCCGCAACTCGACTTCGCATTACGCCTGATGGACCGCGCATTCGAGCACACGACGGAGCTGCAGCCGGATCTCACGACACGTCCGTCGCTGCCGTTGCCGACGTTGACCTGATCGGGTGGCACTAAAACTCGCGACCGAGCGGCTCCGGCTGGAGCCGCTCTCCTACGCACACGCAGAGGCGCTTCTTCGCTATCACGTCCGTAATCGCGAGCACCTCAAACCGTACGAGCCGGCGCGCTCCGATCAGGCGTACACGCGGCCGGGCGTTCTCGAAGAAATAGCCGTTGCCGAAGGATTCGCGAACGATGAGAAAGCGTTCACGTTCGCTGCATTTGAACGCGACGGTGAAGAGATCGTCGCGCTCGTGCATCTGCTGCACATAATGCGCGGCGTTCGCCACTCCGCAACGCTTGGATATTCCGTCGACGTTGACCGGCAAGGAGCCGGCTTTGCAACGGAAGCCGCAGGCGCCGTCGTTCGTTTTGCTTTTGATGAATTGAAGTTGCACCGTCTGGAAACGGGCTATTTCGCGGACAACGTCGCGAGCGGACGCGTCTTACGAAAACTCGGGTTCACCTTCGAAGGTTATGCGCGCGATTATCTCTTCATCGACGGCGCATGGCACGACTCGATTCTCGTCTCACTGATCAATCCCAATTGGGACGCCTAGCGCGCTAGCAGTTCCGCTTCGCGCTCAGCTGCCATGCCGGCTTTTCGTTCGCGGTCGTGCATGAGCGTCATCGCCCATTTCATCGTTGCGTTAATCGTCTCGCTTGCCGGACGCAGCGTGAGACCGGCTGCGCGCGCGGCACTGTTATCGACCGATAACAATCCCGCATGCGTTTCGAGCGGAAGCCACAGGGGCAATTCCGTCCACGGCGTGACGTTCGCTTCGAGCAACCCGTCCGGACCCGTCCAGTGCGGTCTCGCCTCGACGCCGAACGCTTGCGCCTGCGTTACAAGCTCGTCGATAAATGATTCCATGGTCATGCGTTCCCGCGGGCCAACGATGTTAAGCGTTCCCGCGATCTCGTGCGCGAGTGCCCTCGCAACGAAATCGGCCACATCGCGCGCATCGACGAATTGCACCGCTTGATCTTTCGGTTCCGGCGCTAAGAATGCGCCGCCGCGCAGCGCGCGTTCGCACCAGTACGTGAACCGGTCGGTCGGATCGTACGGCCCGACGATGAGTCCCGGACGCAGAATCAAAGCGCTCGCATGACGATCGCGCACGATCCGTTCGCAAGCGGCCTTGTTCGCGCCGTAGCGGAGGGACACGTCTGCATCGTCGATCATCTGGTCGATGACCGGCGCGTCTTCGCGAATTCCCGGAGTCGAGAGATCCGCGTAGACACTGCACGTGGAGATGAACGCGTACTGCTTCGTTTGCAGTGCAGTTGCTAGTTCGGCTTGATGCGGTTCGTATGCGGCGACGTCGACGATTGCATCCCACTCGTCGCCGGCGACCGCTGACAGATCCTCATTTCGATCGCCGAAACGATCGGTGACTGTCGCAGGTGCCGGACATGTCGTTTGTCCGCGATGGAAGCGGACGACGTGGTGACCGTCGCGCGCGAGCGCGTCGACGATGTGGCGTCCGAGAAATTGCGTGCCGCCGAGAACGAGGATCTTCATCGGTCGATCCTTCGACAAGCTCAGGATGACACGTTCGGAGCGCATGGTTAAGCCAAGGTATTCATTTTATCAATAGTCTGTATTGACATACGTTTGCTTGGCGTATATACAGGGTATAGCAGTCCAACATTCGAGTGCAAGCCATCCAATTGCACTGGTCCAATCAGCGGGTTGTCCGGTCCAATTCTCTTGCTGACTTCGGAGGGCGATTTTGTGAGTACGAACGAGCGCGCAGCGTCCCTAACCCAACAGTGGAGCAAAGATTCACGCTGGAACGGCATCGAGCGCCGTTACACCGCAGCGGAGGTGGTGAAGCTCCAGGGCAGCGTCATCGTCGAGCAGACGTTGGCGCGCCTCGGAGCCGTGAAGCTTTGGGAGCTGCTCCAAGAGCCGGACGCAACCGCAGCGCTCGGGACGATGACCGGCGGACAAGCGGTCCAAGCCGTGAAGGCCGGATTGACGGCGATCTATTGCAGCGGTTGGCAGGTCGCCGCCGATGCGAACGTCTCCGGCCACGTCTACCCGGATCAAAGCCTCTATCCCGTCAACAGCGTTCCGCAGATGGTCAAGCGCATCAACAATGCGTTTGCGCGGCTCGACCAAGTCGAAACGGTCGAAGGCCGCGGCGGCGCGCAGAATTATCTGCCGATCGTTGCCGATGCGGAAGCCGGATTCGGCGGCCCGCTCAATGTGTTCGAACTCACGAAGGCGATGATCGAAGCCGGCACCGCGGGCATCCATTTGGAAGACCAATTGAGCTCGGAGAAAAAGTGCGGCCATCTTGGCGGTAAAGTGCTGATTCCAACGCAACAGGCAGTGCGCCATCTCATCTCCGCACGCTTAGCCGCCGACGTGATGAACGTTCCCACGGTGATCATCGCACGCACCGACGCGAATGCAGCGACGCTCGTGACGAGCGACGTCGATCCGGTCGACCGTCAATTCATTACCGGCGAACGCACGCCCGAAGGTTTCTTCCGTACGAAACAAGGGATTGGTGCCTGCATCGCACGCGGACTCGCATACGCGCCGTATGCGGATTTGATCTGGATGGAAACCTCCGAACCGAATATCGAAGAGGCGCGCAAATTCGCCGAAGCGATTCATGGGAACTTCCCGGGCAAGCTCCTCGCGTATAACTGCTCGCCCTCGTTCAATTGGAAGAAGAAACTCGACGATCAATCGATCTCGACGTTCCGCGAGCAACTCAATGTGATGGGCTACAAGTTCCAGTTCATCACGCTTGCGGGCTTCCACGCGCTCAACTACAGCTTCTTCGAACTAGCGCGCGACTTCAAAGCGCGCGGCATGTCGGCCTACGCGGAATTCCAGCAAGCGGAGTTCGCTGCCGAAGAATTCGGCTATACGGCGACGCGCCACCAGCGCGAGGTCGGCACGGGATACTTCGATGAAGTCGCCCAAGCGATCAGCGAAGGGCAATCGTCGACGACGGCATTGCACGGATCGACGGAAGCCGAGCAATTCTATGAGAACGGTAAGGCAAAACAGGTAGCAGCAGTTTAAGATGAACGTCGCTCCGGCAAACTTCACTCTCCAGCGTGACTTGCCGAAGGGGTTCGCGGAGTTTTTTCTCCCGCTGCACCAACGGTACACCCCTTGGCAACAACGTCTAGTACACGCGCGAGCGGAACAGCTCGCGCGTGCCCATGCCGGCTATCTTCCGTCGTATCTGCCGCCGTCCGAAGCAACGACGACGGAATGGCGCATCGAGCTGCCCGAATGGTGCCGCGATCAGCGCAATCAAATGACGGGCCCCGCCGATGATGCGGAACTGGTCGTCAAGATGCTCAATTCCGGTGCGCCGGGCGTCATGCTCGACCTGGAAGATTCTATGGCCAACGCGTGGGGCCACTCGATGCTCGGCCACGACAATCTCGTCAACGCCCTCTACGGCCAATTGACGTATGAAGATGCCAAACGCGGCGGAACGGTCTGCATCAAACCGAACAGCACGGTCGTGTGGAACCGCGTGCGCGGATTGCATCTGTCGCAAGCGGGTCTGCTCCAGGACGAGTTGACGAGTGCATCGCTTTTCGATGTGGCGCTGCTTGCGTATCGTCTCGATTACGACCGGCTAAAGCATCCACTCTGCATCTACATTCCAAAATCCGAATCGGCGGACGAGGCGCTGTGGTGGAAGGCGCTCTTCGACGATATCATCGCGGCGAAAGGATGGAACGCCGGTTCAATCAAGGCGATGGCGCTCGTCGAATCGCATCCGCTCGCATTTCAGATGGAAGAGTTTCTCTTCAATCTGCGCGAGTATATCGTCGGTTTGAATCTCGGCCGCTGGGATTACATGGCGAGCTTGATTTACTTCAACTTGCACGATCCTAATTGGCTCTTGCCCGACCGCAATACCATTCCGATCGACGTTCCGTTCTTTCAAAACCTTCGCACGCTGATGCCCGAGATCACACACAAACATGGTGCGCTCGCGATCGGCGGTATGACGGCGCTTTACCCGAGCCGCGAAGATGCCGAACTCAACGAACGCGCGCTCACAGTGCTGGAACGCGATAAAAAGAACGAAGCGAATTGCTTGATGGACGGCGCGTGGACGGGACACCCGGATCAGAACACGATCGCCGTCGAGCAATTCCCGTATCCGAATCAAGTCGATAAACGTCCGCAGTTGGCAACGCTTCATCCGGATTTGCGTCCGTCGCCCAAAGGCGTCGGCACGACGAGCATCGAGGGAACGCGGGCCGCCGTGCGCACCGTGATCCGGTACCGGCAGGGCGTGCTCGAGGGCAAAGGGGCGAGCCTGCTCGACGGCTACATGGAAGATCTCGCCACGGACCGCATCTACCGCCTGATGATTGCGCAGCGGATGCGTTATCCGGGGCCGTACACGCCGCCGTCGCTCTCGGCGATCTTCGACGAAGAGCGCGAGAAGCTCGGTCCGCAGTACACAAAGGCGCGCGAACTGTCCGAACAGATGATTCTAACCGGAGCATTCGACCCGAAATAAGAACCATCGTGCGGTGGCGAAACTGATCTACACCGCAATCATGTCGCTCGACGGCTGCATCGCCGATGAAGCCGGGAACTTCGACTGGTCCGCTCCCGACGAAGACGTGCATGCGTTCGTCAACGATCTGGAGCGCCCGGTCGGAACGTATCTCTACGGACGGCGTCTCTACGACGTCATGAAGTTCTGGGAAGACCCGCAGCAGAGCTGGAGTGCCTCGGCCGTCACGCGCGATTTCGCGCAGCTATGGCAAGCCGCGGAGAAGATCGTCTACTCTCGGACGTTGCAACGGGCCGAGACGAAACGCACGCGAATCGAACGAACGTTTCTTCCCGAGATCATACGTCAGATGAAAGTGACGGCGGAGAGCGATATCAGCGTGGGCGGCTCTGAGCTCGCCGCACAGGCATTTGCTGCCGGCCTCGTCGATGAGTGCCGGCTGTTTCTTGCTCCGGTCATCGTCGGAGGCGGGAAGCCGGGCTTGCCTCGCGATTTGCGAATCGGGCTCAAGCTCGAGGTGGAGCGTCGTTTCCCAAACGGGGTCGTATACGTGCAGTACGCCGTCACCGCAAACGCCGGTTGACCTCCGGCCTATCCCGCTCGTCACAGGCCGATTGCACGAGGCCGCGCGGGGGCAGTACAACCTACGTATGAAGCTCTCGCGTCGCACGTGGCTCCTGATCTTTCTGGGATTTACCGCGCTCGGGGTCCTGAACACGCTTCATTACTACCTCGACGATCTCGCTCGCGCACACTACGGCACGCTGACGCGTCACGTCATCGAAGAATTTACCGGAACCTACGCGGCGATGGCATTGCTTCCGATGGTCTTTTGGTTTTACCAGCGCTTTTGCTGCAGCGAGAACTGGGCAAGAGCGGTCGGCGGAAATGTCGTCGGCGCCGTCGTGTACTCCATTCTTCACACGACGTTGATGTGGACGAGCCGGATCGCCATCTATTGGGTGCTCGGTCTCGGCGTATACCACTACGGCAACATGCTCTACCGCTATCCGATGGAAGGCGCAGGCGATCTCTTCGACTATGCGCTGCTGCTCGGCCTGATCGCGCTCTTCGCGAATCTCGCAGAGACGCGGAAAGCGGCGGTAAAAGAAGCCGAGTTGGAAGGAAAGCTCGCCGAGGCAAAACTCGAAAATCTTCAATTGCAGCTTCAGCCGCACTTTCTCTTCAACACGTTGAACGCGATTTCGACCGTGATGTACGAAGACGTCGGCAAAGCGGACCGGATGTTGACGCAAGTCAGCGAGTTCATGCGTCTGGTTCTTGCGTCAGGCGGCGTGCAATCCGTGACGATTGACGAAGAGCTGCGTGTCGAGCGAATGTACGTCGACATCATGAAAACGCGTTTGGAGCGCAACCTGATGCTCGACGTCCGCGTTGACGATACCGCCCGAATGGCGCTCGTGCCGTTCATGTTGCTGCAGCCGCTGCTCGAAAACAGCATCCGTCACGGTATGGGGTCGACGCGGACCTCCATCGACCTCGGCATCGACGTTGCGCGAAAGAACGGTTCCACCGTCATTGAAGTCTCCGATGACGGCGTCGGCTACGAACCCGACGCAACCAGCGGTATAGGACTCTCGAACGTCGTCTCTCGTTTGCAATACATGTACGGCAAAGACGCGTCGTTCGCGATCGCCGCGCGACATGACGGCGGAACGCTCGCGACGCTCACTCTTCCATACGTCGAAGGGAGCCAGGCATGACGATTCCCGTAATGATTGCCGATGATGAAGCGCCGGCGCGGCGGAAACTGGCGCGCTTCCTGGGCGAGCACGATGACGTTCGCATCGTCGCGGAAGCAACGAACGGTATCGATGCGCTCGACTTGATCGCAATGACGAAGCCGCGTCTCGTCTTCTTGGACATCCACATGCCCGATCTCGACGGCTTAGGCGTCGCGCAGGCGCTTGTGCGCGCCGAAGAGCCGCCCTCGATCGTCTTCGTCACCGCATTCGATCAGTACGCCGTCAAAGCGTTCGAGGTCTCCGCGCTCGACTATCTGCTCAAACCGTACGATAAGCATCGCTTCGAACAAGCGCTGGAACGCGCTCGCCGCTCGGTCGACGCGCGGCCGGACACCGAGGCGTTGGCGGCAACGCTCGCGCGTATTCGGAATGAAGAGGAGTACGTACGGCGTTTGCTCATTCCAAATGACGGACGTTCGTTCTTCGTTGCAACGCGAGAGATCACGCGGCTCGAATCGGACGGAAACAACGTGGTCGTTTATACGCCCCGCGGCGCGCATCCGCTTCGCGCGACCCTTGAATCGATCGAGACGCGTCTCGACCCGTCGCAATTTGCGCGCGTGCACCGTTCGCAGATTGTCAACATCGACGAGATCGCAGAGATCCATCCCTGGTTTCACGGCGACTACAAGATCAAAATGCGCGACGGCAACGAGATCGCCTGGAGCCGCCGCTACGCCGCAAAACGCCCCGATCTTCTGAAGTAAGGAGGACCGATGAACGTTCGTACGATGCCGTGGCTTGCAGCCGCGCTGGTTTTTCTCGTCCACGCGTTCGGCAATGCACACTACGGCTTCTTCCGAGACGAACTGTACTTCATCATGTGCGGCTTCCATCCGCAATGGGGCTACGTCGATCAGCCGCCGCTCGTGCCGCTTATGTCCGCGGCGACACAACTCCCCGGACACTCGCTGTGGCTGCTGCGCGCGGTACCCGCGCTCTTCGCCGCCGCAGGCGCATACACGATGTGTCTGCTGGTTCTGGAATTCGGCGGCGGCATTTTCGCGCAAGTGCTCGCGACGATCGTATTCCTCTTCAGCGGCGTCCTCATGTCGTTCGGCATGAAAGTGTCGACGGACGAAGTGAATCTGTTGACGTGGCCGCTGCTCGCGTACTTGCTCGTGCGTTTGGTGAAAGGCGCCGATCGGAGTTGGTGGCTTGTTGCCGGAGCGATCGCAGGGATCACGCTGCAATCCAAATACAGCGTCGTCTTCTTTTTGATCGCCGTCGTCGCCGGTGTGCTGCTCACGTCGCAGGGTCGCATTCTCCGCACCTGGTGGTTTGCCGCCGGTGTAGCGCTTATGGTGATCATTGCGCTGCCGAACGTCCTCTGGCAGGGGCACTACGGATTCCCGATGGCCGAATTGCTTCACAACGGTCAGAACGGAAAGAATATCGAGCCGAGTCCGTTTGTCTATGTGATCCAAGAGATCATCATCACGAATCTCTTTCTCTTTCCGGTATGGGTCATTGGAGTTGTTTGGCTGCTGCGGACAGCTCCGTACCGCTTTCTTGGTTACGCGTACGTGCTATTGATCGTCGAAATGATGATCTCGCACGGGAAGCATTATTATCCGGGCGCCGTGTATCCGATCGTGATTGCGGCCGGCGGCGTCGCGATCGAGTCGTGGACTGCACGAGTTACGATCGTCCGCTATGCGGTTCTCGCCTACAGCCTCGTTCTCGGTCCCGTTTTCGTTCCGTTTTCCTTACCGATTCTTTCCGAGCAATCGTTTCTAGCGTATCAGGACCATTTGCTCGCGACGCTTCATCTTTCTAGGAGCATCACGGCAACCGAACATCATCGGGAAAGTTCCGCTCTGCCGGGTGACTGGGCCGATATGCACGGCTGGCCGGAGCTGGCATCGACGATCCAACGGATTTACGACGGCTTATCTCCGGCGGATCGCGCGCAGGCCGTCGTCGTCGCATCGAACTACGGCGAAGCGGCCGCCGTGCAATTCTTCACACCCGGTGTTCCGGTTATCAGCGGACACAATCAGTACTGGCTGTGGGGACCGCGTGGCTATTCCGGCAATGTCATCATCGATATCAACGGCGATTGCGGCGCAAGCGCGCATCTCTTTGCCGACGCGCGACGCGCAGCGGTGTTCGATGCGCCGTATACGATTAGTTACGAGACCGGCATTCCGATCATGGTTTGTCGAGGCATCAAAGAACCGCTTGCGCAGCTTTGGCCGCGTAAAAAGGAGTACATCTGATGAAGCGACGGTCCTTACTGCGCGGCGGCGCGTCGGCCGCACTCATTGCATTGTTGCCGCGCCGGACGGTGAGCGCACCGTCGACAATCCCCTGGGACAAGCTGCGCCGGAGTATCGACGGCGAAGTGATGGAGCTTCGCTCGCCGTTTCAATCGTGCGCGGGGAATAGCAGCGCGTGCAACGCGTTGTTTGAGAATATCAAGAACCCGTACTTTATCGGGGACGATCCGGCGCTCACGCAAACGGTCGGCTGGGCTGATGCGTGGACGAGTGCAACGAGTGCGCATGCCGTGGCCGCGTTGCATGCTGGTGACGTTGCGGCCGCTGTCACGTTCGCTCACGACCATGACCTTCGCTTGGCGATCAAAGGCGGTGGACATAGTTATCAAGGGACGTCGAACGCGCCGGATTCGTTGTTGATTTGGACGCGCCATATGCACGACGTGAACGTCGGCAGCGATACCGTGACGGTCGAATCGGGCGCAATGTGGGGTCAAGCGTACGATGCCGTGACGACACAACGCGGCCGATACGTGCAAGGCGGTGGCTGTACGACGGTCGGCGTCGCGGGGCTGATTCAAAGCGGCGGCTTCGGAAGTTTCTCGAAACGGTTCGGCACAGCCGCATCGAGTCTGCGCGAAGCCGAAGTCGTCACGGCCGACGGACGCATTCGCACGGTGAATGCATCGAGCGATCCCGACTTGTTCTGGGCATTGAAAGGCGGCGGTGGCGGGACGTTCGGCGTTGTGACGCGGCTGACGCTCGCGCTGCACGATCTTCCCGAGTATCTCGGGGGCGTGAACGCGCAAATTAAAGCATCGTCGAACGATGCGTACCGCGAGTTAGTCGCGCGCTTCATCACGTTCTATCACGATTCGCTCTTCAACGAGCACTGGGGTGAAAGCGTCGAGTTCCGCGGCGATAACGTTTTCGTAATCAATATGGTCGGCGCCGGTCTGACGTCGGAGACGATGAACGCGGTCTGGAAGCCGTTCTTTGATGCGCTCAAAGCGTCGCCGTCGAAGTTTACGATCACTGACGGACCGCATCTCGGCGCGATGCCCGGGCGTCACTGGTGGGACCGAGCTTGGCGCGTCGACCACCACAGCACATCGGTCCGGCTCGATCCACGCGCGAATCATGAAAGGGATTGGTGGTGGAGCGGCGACAGCGATCAAGCCGGCGTCTTTCTCTACGCCTACGAATCGCTGTGGCTTCCGGCCTCACTCCTCGAGGGCGTCCGCCGCTCGTCGTTGATTGACGCATTGTACGCAGCGTCGCGCCCATATGGATTTGAGTTACATTTCAACAAAGGGCTCGCGGGTGCACCGCCGGCGGCGATCGACGCCGCGCTGGAGACCGCGACAAATCCCAAAGTCACGACGGCGTTTGCCCTTGCGATCAGCGCAGACGGTGATCAAGGTCTCTATCCCGGCGTTCCCGGACACGAGCCTGATATGAAAAAGGCACATGCGAGCGCACAAGCGGTGCATGCATCGATGGAACGGTTGCGCGAGGTAGCGCCGGATGGCGGCGCTTATGTCTCGGAAAGCAACTATTTTGAGCCGTCGTTCGAGGCGTCGTACTGGGGCACAAACTATCCGCGTCTTCAATCGATCAAACGGGCATATGATTCGCATAATCTCTTCGCGGTGCACAACGGCGTTCGCGCGTAATAACATTCGATTCCACAGGCCCTTGCTCGCCCATTAACCCCAGCGCGCAAACGTGGTGCAATAGCATCATTCGGAGTGTGTCACTCGAGGAGAATGATGCTCATGAGATTTCGTATTCTCGCGACTCTTTCGGCATGTTCGTTCGCGCTCGGTCTTTCCGCTTGCAGCGGCGGGCCGAGTTCATCTACCACGACGCAAGATCTCACACCGCAATCATCGCTGCAGCGAGCGCGAACCGATGCAACGGCAATGAGCGTGGCCGCCGGCGCTCCGCGCACGTGGACGATACAAGCCGGCGCATCGACGTTGGATCAAGCGTTTCAAGACCTCGACTTCTATACGGGCTCGATCACAATCAACGCCGGCGATTCTGTAAAATGGCGCGTTGCCGCAACTGAACCGCACACGGTTTCGTTCCTGCTTCCCGGACAGCCGTTTCCGCCGGATGGCAGCGCGGAGCAAGGCGCGCCGGCTGGTGGACATGTCGTCGACGGCACAAAGTTCGTCAGTTCGGGTATTCTCGAGAACGGACAAACCTACACAGCGACGTTCCCGAAGCCCGGCGTATATCACTATTATTGTTTGTTGCACCACCCGGAAATGAAGGGCGTCATCACGGTGCAAGCGGCCGGCACCGCATATCCGCATTCGCAGGCATTCTATACGAACGCCGGATCTGCGGATCAGTGGGATGACTTGAACGCCGCTTATGGTGCGCTCGCGCAGTTCCCGTTCGAACCGTTCGGAACGACGATCGCAGCCGGCATTTCTCCGGGATTAGCCCACCCGCCGTCCAGCGAAACGACGGTGTTACGCTTCTTGCAAGACAGCCGTCAATTCAACAATCTCACGATCACCATTCCGGTCAATACGACACTGACGTGGGTGAATCAAACGAACAACGAGCCGCATACGGTGACGTTACCCGCGGCCGGACAACCGTTGCCGAACGTCCCGCCGTTCATTCCGCCCGCAGGGGGAAGCACGTACGACGGTTCGACCTTTACGAATTCCGGCGTCTTACCGCCCGGCGCTTCGTATTCGTTGAAGTTCACGAAGAAAGGCGCGTACAAGTACTATTGCCTCTTCCACTTCCCGTCGGGGATGATCGGTTACATCAAAGTTATTTGAGCTAGAGACCTAATGCGGCAACGAGTTTCGGATAGACGATATTCGTTGCCGCATGCGGATTGTCGGGATCGATGATGTCGTGGTTTTCCGGAAGGTTCCGCAACTCGACATAGTCGATCCCGTCTTTTCGTAAGCCGCGCCAATCGTTCACGACCGCTTCGGTCGCTTCGTTATTGACGGCCGGATCGGCACGATTGACAATCGTCGTAATCTGTTGCGCCCGCGGCGCCGTCTTTCGCGCCGCAGCGAATACTGTATCGCCTATGCGCAGTGTCTGCGCCAGCGCGTGGGTCGGAAAGCGCGGATAGGCGGTTTTCGGCCGCTGCGCTTCGCGAATGCGCGGATCCCACCAGAGAAACAGATTCGGAATGTGGAGCATGAGCCACCCGAGCGTCTTGGTAACGCCGTACGGGAGTTGCAAAATTGCAAAATCCGGCGAAACCGGAACGCTCACAGCAATGTCGTCGCGATACTGCGCGAGATACGCGCATTGCAGCCCACCGGCGGAGATCCCCAGAACGGCAACGCGCTGGCCTAAGCCCCGGGCGATGTCGACCGCATCGTACGATGCGGCAATAAGTTCTTCGGCGGTCAACGCCGCGAGTTCGTTCGTCATCCGGTCCTTGTAGCCTTGATACGGCAAACGCGGCACGTACACGTTCGCACCGCGCGCCTGCAATAGCGGAGCAAACGCAACGTATTGCCCCGGATGATTCGTAAGACCGTGAAAGAGCACGACGGCAAGTGGCCGGCGCTCACCGTGATCGAGCAGTTGCGTATGCGCGTTGGGCGAAATGCGATCGTCGTCGCGCGCCATCACCGCTTTCGCTCGCGCAACCGCTTCTTCGTACGATTGAGCGGGAGTGCTCTTCGGCGGCTCGATCACCGCCAAGCGCACATCGCGAGATGATCGTTGACCAATCCCGTCGCCTGCATGAACGCATACATAATGGTCGGTCCGACGAATCGGAAACCGCGCTTGCGCAAGTCTTTGCTGAGCGCCTCTGACTGCGGCGTTTCCGCCGGAATATCGGCGGTCGTGCGCGGGCGGTTTAGCACAGGCTTTCCGTCGACAAAGCGCCACACGTAAGCATCGAACGAACCAAACTCATCTTGCACCTTCAAAAAAGTTCGCGCGTTTGAAACCGTCGACTCGATCTTGCTTCGATTGCGAATGATTCCTTCGTCGTTCATCAGCCGTTCGACCCGCGCCGGCGTAATGCGGGCGACACGCGAAACGTCGAAATCGAGAAAGACGTCGCGATAACGCTCGCGCTTGCGCAGAATCGTCTCCCAACTCAAACCGGCTTGCGCGCCTTCGAGCGTCAAGAACTCGAAGAAGACGCGATCGTCGTGCACGGGGCGGCCCCATTCGTTGTCGTGATAGGGAATCATCAACTCCGAGGTCGCCCACGTGCAGCGCTTCTTCATCGTTCACCTTCGATCAGATTCAAGATGGTGGGAAAGACGCGGTCGGCGACCTGCGGGTGGCGTAACGGCTCGATGATGTCGTGCGAGAACGGCACATCGGTGAGTACGACGTGGTCCAGGCGTTCCGGTTGCGCGTCGCGCAAACGCCGCTCCAACAACCGCACCGCGCGATTGTTGACAGCCGCTTCACGCGCATTCGTCACGAAGATCAAGCGATTTGCGGCGACGCCCGCTTCGGTACCGCCGATCACTTCGCGCGCGAGAAGGTACGATTGCGCGATCGCGTGCGTCGCGTACCGCGGATATCCATGCTCCGGCATTTGACGCTCGCGCGCAAGCGGATCCCACCAATGAAAATAGTTCGGAAGCGCGAGGATCAACCGCGCAAACGATCCCATGAGGCGATTAGGCATCCACGAAATGCCGAAAAACGGAGCGATTGCAACGGCACGCTCTATCGGATATCGTTGCGCAATCCACGCGGTTAGCAATCCTCCGAGCGAAAACCCCGCGACGACGACTTTATCACCAAGTCCGGATGCCAGATCGACGCTTTCGCGCGCAAATTCCCGAAGGTCTTCCACCGTCAAATGTGCGAGCGCCGTCGACAGACGATTTTGGTGACCGTGGCGCGGCAGCCGCGGAACGATCACGTTGTGTCCATGCGCATGCAGCTCGTGCGCAAATCGGACGAACTGCGTCGGGCTCGCCGAAAGGCCGTGAAAGAGAACGACGGCGAGCGGACGCACTTCGTCGTGCAGCAGCAGTTTCGTGCGGCCGGCCTCACTCACGCGCTCGTGATCCCGTGAGATCAAGCGGTCAAGCGTTGCCTGGGTACGGTCGGGGATACGGCTCATTGCAAGAAGGTAGGCTTTCGGGGCGTCCTTAAGTGAGCGAGCAAGTGTTCCTTGAACATGGGCGTTCGCGCCCCCGTGTTCCTTTGCGAGGCTCCGGCCTCTGAGTAAACACACTCGGCGCCTTCAAGAGGATCATGCATGTAGAGAATAGAGTTTCCCGCACCTACATCGAGCTCGATGAACGTTACGGTGCACACAACTATAGACCGCTCGATCTCGTCGTCGAACGTGCCAAAGGCGTATGGCTGTGGGACGCCGAGGGGAAATGCTATCTCGATTGCATTAGTGCCTATTCCGCCGTCAATCAAGGCCACTGTCACCCGCGCATCGAGGCCGCGCTCGTCGAGCAAGCTTCGAAAGTCACGCTCACATCCCGAGCGATGCGCAATACCCAGATGGGACCGTTCCTCGAGAAATTAACCGGGCTCTGCGGTTTCGACATGGCGCTCCCGATGAATACCGGTGTGGAAGCCGTCGAAACGGCGATCAAGCTCGCGCGCCGGTGGGGGTACGAAGTCAAAGGCATCCGCGATAACGCCGCCGAGATCATCGTGTTCACGAACAATTTTCACGGCCGGACGACGTCGGTCATTAGCGCGAGCAGCGAGCCTGCGTACCGCACGCATTTCGGCCCGTTCACGCCTGGATTCGTGCTGGTTCCTTACGGCGACGCCGAAGCGCTGGAACGCGCGATCTCGCCGAATACGTGTGCGATCCTCATCGAACCGATTCAAGGCGAAGGCGGCGTAATCGTACCGCCCGAGGGCTATCTCAAGCGCGCGTGGGCGATGTGCAAAGAGCATAACGTGCTCTTTATCGCCGATGAAATTCAAACGGGCTTTGGGCGCACGGGCGATCTCTTTGCGTGCGATTACGACAACATCAAGCCGGATATTCTCGTCGTCGGCAAGGCGCTCGCCGGCGGATATTATCCCGTTTCCGCCGCGCTAGCGAACGAACAGCTCATGCGCTTGTTCACGCCCGGCGACCACGGCAGCACGTTCGGCGGAAATCCGCTCGGCTCTGCCGTTGCGATTGCCGCACTTGACGTGTTGATCGATGAGAACCTCACTGCGCGCGCGCGGTATGCGGGAGCGAAGCTGATGCAAGGATTGCGAGCGATTTCATCGCCGCAAGTGCGCGACATTCGCGGACGTGGACTGCTGATCGGCATTCAACTCAACATTCCGGCGAAAATTTTGAGCCAAGCGCTGCTCGAACGGGGTATTGCGGCGAAAGACACGCACGATTACGTGCTGCGACTCGCACCACCGCTCGTCATCGACGATGAGGCGATCGCGTTTCTTCTCGACGCCTACCGCGAAGCACTGGCCACACTTTGAGAGCGGTAGCGCTGGTCGCAGCGGCGCTGTTCGCAATGAGCGCCGCTGCCGGCCGCGCTGCAACCACGCCGCAAGAGCAGATCCGGCACGCCGTCGACGACGCAGTACGACCGCTGATGGCAAAAGACGGCATCGCCGGGATGGCCGTCGGCATCACCGTCAACGGTAGAACCTATGTGTTCGACTTCGGCATCGCATCGAAGCAGCCGCAGCGGCCGGTGACGGATCAGACCTTGTTCGAAGTCGGATCGATCAGTAAAACGTTCACTGCAACGCTCGCATCGTACGCGCAGTTGAACGGCAATCTCTCGCTTTCGGATCCGGTGCGCAACTATTTGCCGGAATTGCGCGGCACCGCGTTCGGAAGCGTTCCGCTTCTCGACTTGGGAACGCACACCGCGGGCGGTCTTCCGCTGCAAGTTCCCAATGCGGTCCAAAACGACGGCGACCTCATGCAGTATTTCAAAACCTGGCGGCCCGCGTCGCCACCCGGTACTTCTCGCACGTATACGAATGTCGGCATCGGCACGCTCGGACTGATTACGGCAAAGAGCATGCATGCGGATTTTGCGACGCTGATGCAGACGCGTCTCTTCTCGGGACTCGGCTTGCATCATACGTATATAGATGTGCCGCCTTCAAAGATGACCGATTATGCAGAGGGCTATAGGAAGGACGGCGCGCCCGTACGGATGACGCCGGGCGAACTCTGGCAAGAAGCGTACGGTGAACGCTCGACGGCCGCCGACATGATCCGTTTCGTCGAGGCGAATATGAACCTCATCCCGATCGATGCAAAGCTGCAACGCGCGATCACCGAAACGCACACCGCCTATTACACGGCGGGGGCACTCACACAGGATTTAATTTGGGAGCAATACCGGTATCCCGTCGCATTGAACAGGCTGCAAGACGGCAATTCGCCTGCAATGCTCTTTGATGCGACGCCGGCGCAGAAGCTTTCGCCTCCAGAACAACCGGACGCGAACGTCTGGATCAATAAAACGGGTTCCACCAACGGCTTCGGCGCCTACGTCGCGTTCATTCCGGCAAAACGGATCGGCATCGTCATCCTCGCCAACAAAAGTTATCCCATTGCCGACCGCGTCTCGACCGCGTTTAAGATCCTAACCGTCCTGTCGCGTTACTTCGTGTAGGGTTTCACGATGTTGGAGAGGCGATCCGGCGTGTTTGGGATGCGTTCCAGGTGTGGATAGCGGGGACCGTCGTGGTAGTCGATCGTGATCGTGCGGTAGTCGTCGGTGTGCGTCACGATCAACGTGACTGGTTTGCTCGTGCCCTTCGCCTCTTGGATGGCGTTATACAAGCCGTCATCCGAGTATTCGCGGCCATTCACGGCGACGATCTTCGTATTGATCCCGAGGCCGGCTTTCCACGCCGGCGATCCGTACCGCACGTCCCCGACGTTTCCTTTGTTCAGGTTGACGCCGATGGAGTACCAGAAGTTCGATTTCTCAACGAAGTGCTGCGGCTTGTCGTTGTACACGAGCTTCCAGCCCTCGGCGGTGAAACCGTCGGGCGGATGAATCGCGATGTCATCGACCCACGTGTTGAAGAATCCGGCCCAATCGTAGGGAACGACCTGGTTCAAGCCGGCGATGACGTCAGCGCGATCGTAGGTCTTGACGATCGGTCCTGTATTCTCTTGACCGAAGAACGCGCGCGCGAACGTGTCGAGTGATTTCTTGTTGTTCGTCTTCTCGCGAATGATGCTATCGACTTTCAACCACATCAGCTCGCCTTCAGAATAGAAATCGACGCTGCGCCGTTCCGCGTTGTAGCCGCGCGGATAGGTGTAGAGCACCGGACCAGCAACCGCGGTGTCGAGCAACGGGCGCCATTGACGTCCCGGTTCGCTGTCATAATACGCATACGTCGCGGCAACGTGATCGGGATACGTTTTAGCGTCGCGCAGCCCGTCGCGCCACGACATGACGTTACCGTAGTATTGCGTCATGCCCTCGTACACCCACAGCAGCGAGTCGTCGTACGGCAACTGAAGATTCGGCTGATACAAGCCTTCCGGCATGCGATACTTACCGTCCCACGAGTGATTGAATTCGTGCGAGAGCAGACCGGCTTCGCGATCGAGCGTTTTCGGATTCGAGAAGAGATCGCCCGGCGTTCCGTCGTCGCTAGACTCGTGGTGCTCGATCCCTTCGCCCGGAATGACGTCGGACACGGTCAGCAAGAAATTATAATTGCGCCAGTGACGCGCGCCGTACATCGCGAGCATTTCGCGCACGAGTTTGCTGTAGTGCGCGATCACTTCAGGCTTCGCGTCGAGTTCTTCCGGTGTATCGGCAACGACATTGAGATACGCGGCGGAATCGCCGTCATGCCACAGCGCCCACCGTTTGTAATTCAATCCGATATCCATCGGGGAGTCGACGAGATGCTCCAGCGAGACCGTTGCGAACGATGTCGTGTTGCCGTTCGTCTTCGCTCCGGGAAGCGCCGTTGCGACATGCCAGCCGGCCGGGAGCGTGACCGACGGATTGAAAAACGTATCTTGAATCGTGCCGGTCGAGGGATAGAGCAATGTTTGATCCCACAAAATTGCGGCCATATTCGCGCTGCCCAAGCGGTTCGTGGAGTACGATCCGAACGTCGAACCAAGGTACGTCATGTCGATGTCGAGCGCAGAGACGCCCTGCGGTACGTCGACGTCAAACGCAAACATGTCTTTCGGTTCGCGCCGCCATTGCAGCGTTTGGCCGTTGGCCTTAACGACGAGTCCGGCGAAGTTCGCGATCGGACCGGCCACCATGTGTTCGCCCGGAATCCACTCCGGATAGTAGAGCGTCAACTTTCCGGAGGAAACCGGAAGGCGTTCGTGCGCGAAGAGAACGTTCTGCGTTGCGACGCTCGAAGCGTCGATAGTCAATTCGATCGGGCTCGTTGCAGCCGCCGCGTGGGAAGGCGCAGCAAGAACCGCGGCCGCAATGACCGCCGTAGCAGCGACAATGGATTTCAGGTGCAGCATGTGCACCCGTTACTAGATCACAGCGACAACACCATCTCGTCACCGGCGACGAACCCGAACCGCTCGTAGAGCGGCCGCCCCTGCGCGGAGGCGCGCAACCGGATCGCGCGGCAGCCGCGCGTGCGGCAGATGTCGATTAACCGTCCGACGATGGCCCGCGCAACGCCGCGGCGCCGGTAGGCCGGGAACGTGTAGACGCCCGCGAGCGTCGCCGTAAGGCCGGTTAACGCGATCGACGATCGTCCGCCGCGAAAGAATGCCGCTCCGGTGGCTACGATGGCGCCGCCCTCCTCGGCGACGACCCACACTTGACCGCCGTTCGCGATTCCGGCGCGGAAATCGGCGGTTATATAGGAACGCCACCGGGGACCGACGCGTGCAGCAAGCAAGCCGTCTTCTTCGAGCATCGCGTACCAGGCGCCGGCCAATGTCTCGACGTCGTCGGGGGTCGCGAAGCGCAACGCCGGTGCTGTCATCATGGCGGGATGAATGTACGGCGTCACGCGTTGACACCCTGGAGGCTGCCGTGCTATTCTGCGCAAGCCGAAGAAGCGGTGGTCCCGAGCAATGTCGAAGGACCGGCGCTCACCGGATGCCTACGGGCGATCCGGTCACTGCATGAGGGGCCGACGGTAGGTTTCCGCTTGTGGGGTTGCTTCGGCAACGCCATTTTTTATTTGTGTAGGAGTTCACGCCATAGCTCGACCGCTCAGAGTAAACGAGCAGATCCGCATTCGCACGGTTCGTGTGATTGATGAAAACGGAGCACAGCTCGGAATCATGCCGACCGAGGACGCACTTTCGCGTGCCCGGGGCGCCGGTCTGGATCTCATCGAGATCTCGCCAAGCGCTCAGCCGCCGGTTGTTAAAATCGGTGACTACGGCCGGCTCAAGTACGAGCAGTCAAAAAAAGATAAGGACGCCCGTAAGAAGCAGCGCAACTTCGAACTACGCGAAGTGAAGCTGCGTCCGAAAATCGAGACGCACGACTACGAGACCAAAGCTCGTATGGCCGAGCGGCTTTTGTTGGACGGTAGCAAGATCAAAGTTACGATCATGTTCCGCGGACGTGAGATCACCTACACATCGTTCGGTAAGCGATTATTGGATCGCATGGCCGAAGATATGGCGCCGATAGCAACGGTCGAGCGCGAAGCGCGTCTCGAAGGAAAAAATATGTTCATGATCTTGGCACCGCGTACGACGCCGACGGGTCCGCCCAAGTTCTCTTCGCAGAAGGAACATGCGAAGGATCATAAGGACGACGGGCACGCGGAGCACGACGAGCACGACGAGCACGACGAGCATGACGAAGATCACGAACGCGAAGAAGAAGAAATTAAGGAGCCAACCAGTGCCTAAGATTCGTACCCACCGCGGTACCGCAAAGCGCGTCAAAGTGACGGCGACCGGCAAGGTCATGCATCGCCACCAGTTCGACGGTTGCGGCCACATTCTCAGCAAGAAATCCAAGAAGCGTAAACGCAACTTCCGTAAGGATCAGCCGACGTTCAAGGGCGACTTGAAGCGCTTAGCGCCGACGATTCCGTACCTGGTATAGGGGGGAGCGAACTAAATGGCACGTATCAAGCGCGGCTCTCACGGAATCAAGCACCGCCGGAAGGTCATGAAGCTCGTCAAGGGCTTCCGCGCAGCTCGCCGCCGCAATTACCGCGTCGCGAACGAAGCGCTGCTCAAGTCGCTCGCCTACGCGTTCCGCGATCGTCGCGTGCGCAAGCGCGACTTCCGTTCGCTCTGGATCAGCCGCATCAACGCGGCCGTTCGCCGTGAAGGCTTGACGTACTCGGTGTTCATGAGCGGCCTGAAGAAGTCCGGCGTGACGCTCAATCGCAAAGCGCTGAGCGAACTCGCGATCAGCGACGCGGGGGCGTTCAACTCGCTCGTGAAAATGGCGAAAGGCGCCGTCGGAAAGTAAGCCGACCGAATCATCGAAGCAAGAGGCTCGGACATCGTCCGAGCCTCTTTTGCTTTTGAGACTTCGCTCTGAGCGACCTCAACACAAAACCGCCGAGTATCTTTATGAGAGCACGAAACGCCGGCTTGCGGAAGAATGACGCAAGCGCGGATCGATCGACAGAAAAACCGGCGAATAACGAAGTCTCGGAAAGATAACCGCGGCGAAGGCGTTACAGCGGATGCCGTACCGCTGCAGTGAGCGCGAGCATTACGCAGAGCCAGCCGCAGCCAAAGAGCCAGCCGCCCAGCACGTCCGTTACGTAGTGCGCCGATAGGGCGAGCCGCGACCACATGATGCCGACACCCCACAAGCCGAGAAACACGACGAGAAACACGCGCAATGGAAACGCTAACGGCAGATGCGCGCAGACGATGGCCCACGCGCCGTAGAACGTGACGGCGGTTGAAGAATGCCCGCTCGGATACGAGAACCCGAATTCTGCGCGCACGAGCCAATCGCGCGGACGCGCGCGACGGAACGCGCGTTTGACCGTTTCAATCACGACTTGCGAGACGATCTGCGATGCACTGACGGCAAGCGGTATCCACAACGGCCATCGCATCAAGGCAAAGATCACGAACGCTGCAGCACCGAGAGTCGTGAGCCAGCGCCAACGGCCGGATTCCGTGAACACCAACGCCAGCCGCGTTGCGACGCCGCGAAAGCCTGCGCCGCGAATATCGTACACGCTGTGCGGTACCTTCATCACCAGTACGCCGAGTAGCGCAAATGCGGCGAAACAGTCAAACGCGACCAGAAGCATCAGGGACGAATACCGCGAGTGCGTTGCGTTCCACCGAGAATTTTGCCGGTGTTTTGCATAACGCTGATCCATCAACTGAAACAAGCGTTTTACGCGAGGTTTTGATCGTCAGTTTTTCCGCCCGGAAGTAGTGCGCTTGCGGAATCGCGGTTTGTGAATGGGTCAAAAAGGCCGCGTAGGTGCGCATGACGTCGACCGGATTCGTACCTTCCGTTGCGAAGAACGTAAGCATTCCATCCGTCAGTGTGGATTCGGGCGTAACGGGAGTGTGACCGAACATGCGTCCATTTACGATGATGATTTGCTGCGTGCAAATCTTCAGCCGGTTCTTCTTCCACTTCACCGACACGTCGAACGGGCGATGGCGCACGAGGGGCTTCGCCGCAGAAAGCCCGTACGCGACCGGTCCGAAAACATGCTTCAGCCAGCGCGGCGTCTTCGCCGCGATGAGCGAGGCTAGGCCCACCGTCGCGAAGTTGGCAAAGCGCATGCCGTTGACGACCCCGACGTCGACGCGTTCGACGTTGCCGTTCGCAATTGCGTCGTACGCCTGATCGAGCGTCTTGATGCCGAGACTCTCGGCGAAGCTATTGCCGGTACCCGCCGGAACGACGCCGAGAATCGTGTTGCTGTGCGCAACTTCGGCCGCACCGATCGTTTGCGTTCCATCGCCGCCGATCAAGACGACGATCGGCGCTTTCGAGCGCACTGCTTGCCGGATACGCTTTCGCACCGCCTTGTGGCCGGCGACAAGATGTGACGCGTCGACGGTTACACCATGCTCACGCAACGCAGCACCTGCTTGCTCGATAAGCTTGGCGCCGGCACGAGAGTGCGATTCAGCGATAATGACTACCCTTCGCATACTTCAAGCTATTCCCAGTGAAAAGTGGGAACATTGCTTTCTATGAAATTCGCAACAGCTATGGTAGCGGCGGTTCTTATAGCGGGGCTCGGCGCCGGCAGCGCCGGCGTTGCCCGAGCGGCAAGCTCGGACGATCAAAGCTTCGTCAACACCGCGCAATCCGATCTCCTTGGCCAATACGCGCTCGCAGCGCTCGCGCGCAACAAGGCATCGAACGCGACTGCGAAAGCGCTTGCCGCGCAAATCGCAACCAACGCAGACACGGCGAACACTTGGCTGAAAAAATATGCGGCTTCGCATAGCATCTCGCTGAGCAACAAGCCGCCGGTTCGCGCCGACATGCAGTACGGGACGCTTCAATCAGCGAGCGGGTCGTCGTTCGACCAGCAGTTCGCGCAAGATGTGAACGTTGATACGCAGATGCAAATCAGCGACTTCCAAGATGCCGCGTCCGGGGCCTCAGATCCCGAGCTGAAGTCGTTTGCGAAACAGCAGGTAGCTCAGCTTCAGAAGTTCACGGCGGCAGCCTCGAAGCTCCAGCATTAACAACCGTCGCACCATTCATCCAGAACGCCCGCTTGGGCGTTCTTTTTTTATGGCGGTGGCGCTACGGTGGGCGGTTCCAGGCCAAGCGCACATCGTGCGTCGAACGCACGCCCGCATGCGGGCCGAGGCCTCGGACGAGGCGCTGGCGGAAGCTTTTTCCGCCAAAGAACGGTGGGCGTTCGACGAAGCGTACCGGCGGTTCGGCAATCTTCTTTATTCGACTGCGTATCACGTGTTGAACAATCGCGAAGACGCGCAAGATTGCGTGCACGACGCATTGGCGCGCGTGTGGCGTTCTCCCGATTCCTATAGCCGCGCCCGGGGGTCGGTGCGCAGCTTTCTCGTCGTCTGCGTCCGCAATGAGGCGATTACGCGCGTGCGCTCGAAGACGCGCCGCTTGCGATTGGCGGAACGGTTGGCGGCAGAACCACAAGAACACGACGAGCTGAACGTCGTCGACGTCGTCGAACACGACCTCCTGCGCGCAGCGATGCATCAGCTTCCTCCCGAACAACGGCGCCCGCTGGAAATGGCCTATTACGAACAGAAGACGCATACCGAAATTGCCCGAGAACTCGATCAACCGCTGGGGACGATCAAGAGCCGGATCGCAATGGGATTGCGGAAACTAGGCGGCGCGCTCGGAGTGCACCGATGACGGTACACATCGGCGACGACGCTGCGCTTTACGCCCTAGGCTTGCTCGACGAACACGAGCAGGAGCGCGTCGATGAACACGTTGCGACATGCAAAGCATGCGCTCTTCTGCTTGCGCAAGCATACGACGACGTGGCCGTGATGGCCGCCGCCCAGCCGCAGCTCGAGATGCCCCGACAACGCGTACCCTTGCGCGCAGCCATGCGATGGCGGCCGACGGTAGCGGCGCTTGCGGCGGCGGTCGTACTTGCGTTCATACCGAGCGCTTACTTGTATCAAGAGAATCGCGCGATGCACCAGGCGATGCAAGCCGATGCCGAAGCGATGGCACGCGTCGCGTCAACGCCGCATCACGTCGCTGAATTTAGCGGAACTAGCGCCAATGTGATGTACGGAGCGGACGGTTCGTGGTATTGTGTGGTCGTCCGCGGCGCTAAAAAGCCGATGGACGTTGCATGGATGCACGGCGGCCGCCAGACGATGCTTGGAACCGCCGTGCCTCATGGCAACGTCGCTATTTTATATTTGCCGCGGAGTCATCGCATGGATCAGCTGGCGCTCCTCGCAGACGATCGCATGGTCGGCCAGGCGCGCCTCGCCTTTTGACGAAAAACTACCAACGTTATGCTATTCTGCCTTGCTCTCGGGCTGGCGGTCCTCAGCGCTGCGTCTCCGTCTCCGGCTCCTACTGCGGGGCCGCCTTCGCACACGTTTACGGCCAAGATGGCGACGCGCATCGACGACCTCGGCCTGCAAGTCCGGCGAGACAAGCGCTCGCCCGGATTAGCGATTGCGGTCGTCGAGGACGGACGCATTGTTTATGCGCGCGGCTTCGGCTTCGGCGATCTCGAGCAGAAACGCGCCGTCGCTCCAGACACCGAATTCTATGTCGGCGGCATCAGCCAGCAGTTCACCGCGGCGGCAATTCTGTTATTGCAACAAGACGGTAAGCTCAAGCTCGATGACAAGGTTACGAAATACGTTCCCGAGCTGACGATTGCGCCGGCGCTGACAATTCAACAGTTGCTCCAGCAAACGTCCGGCTTGCCCGACTACCGATCTGCACCCGGTCTCAAAGTCGACCTTACGAGAACGGTCAAACTGTCGGATATCATCGCTGCCGTAAATAAGATGACGCCGGCGGCCGCGCCGGGCACGAAGTTCGAATACAACAATTTGAACTACATGATCGCGGGTCTCGTCGTCGAGCGCGCAAGCGGGATTCCACTCTCGGATTATCTGCAGCAGAATATCTTCTTACCGCTCGTGATGAACGCATCGTTCTACGCGGGCGATCGCGGCATTTCGCCGACGCACGCGCTCGGTTACACGGGCGCGCCCGAACATTTCCGTCGCGCGGACACCTGGGATCCGGCGTGGCTCTTCGGAACCGGTGGTCTCGTCACGAACGTCTACGATCTTGCGAAGTGGGATATCGGCTTGCCGCTGCTCTTACGCGTCGATGCAGAACGCGCGATGTTTACGCCGAGCGGCGCGCCCGGCGAAGCGCGATACGGACTGGGCTGGGTGATCGATGAACGGGGCGGAAAGCGCTACATCTGGCACAATGGCGAAATCGCGGGATATCTTTCGATGAACGCGATTCTCCCCGATGATAATATCGCAGTCATCGTGTTGGAGAACACCGATCGCTTTGGGAGCCGCCGGGTTGCGTCACCGGAAGCGATCGCGGCCGACGTGCTCGACATCCTCATGCCGCCGGCTGCGATGCACATCGACAACCAGGTGATGACGAAGGCGCGCGAGTGGCTTGCCCGGATCGCGGATAAGCGAATAGACCGGACGCAATTAACGCCGGCATTTTCAGCCTATCTCACGGATTCGCTCGTTGCGCGCTCGAATTTTGCGGCGCTTGGAAAGCCGCAAGCGCTAGTGCCTATTGCAAGCCGCAGCGGCGACAACGGCGACGTAGTTTACGAATTCTTCGTGCGTTTCCCGCGCGAGCATTACCACTACAAACTAACGCTGGCAAAAGACGGAAAAATCGACGGTCTTCTGCTCACACCCTAAGTCGTCGAGTTTCTCTACCTCGACGATTTTTTAGTCGTTATCACCATCGCTGATTCGACGTCCGGTTGCTTCGACAACTTTGCCGAGCATGGTGACGGCTTCGGCACGCGTCGCATTACTGAACATATAACGAAGGCGTTCGTCGGCATCTTCAACGATCAACACCGCTCGACGTCCCGAACGAACCGCGGCCACGAGCGACGAGAGATACGCTTCGTCCTCGGGCGCGAGCATCGACTGATCAACCGTGTCGACCGGGGCCTCTAACAAACGCCGCAACACGGCATCGATGTCGCGTGGTACTTCCACAAGATCCTCCATGGCGAATCGCCACCGTGCAAAACGCGCACCGTAGTCACTTCACCCGTACCTCAATTATCGGCACGAGTCCCCACAAGTTCAGCCCTATTTCCGCCAATCCACTGCAACGCGATAATCGTCTTGGCATCGGCTATTTGGCCGGATTCCACAAGGCGCTGCGCTCGTTCGGGCGAGTAGGACTCGACCGAAATGCGTTCGTCCTCGTCAAGCGATTGCTCACCCGCCGAGAGCCCGGTCGCATAGAAAAAATGTATGACCTCATCGCAAAAACCCGGCGTCATCGCAACGCCGCCGAGCGGGCGAATAGATGCCGCAGTGTAACCGGTCTCCTCGGTTAACTCCCGCGCCGCGCAGCGTGCCACGCTTTCGCCCGGCTCCGCGCGGCCGGCCGGGATTTCCCACAACACTCGCCCGAGCGGATGGCGGTATTGGCGCACGAGAACGATCTCGTTTGCGCCGGTCACCGCGATAATTGCCGCAGAAGCGCCGTGTTCGACAACGTCGACGGCGTACGCCGCGCCGTCGGGATATTGCACTTCGTCAGTGCGCACGCGGAACACGCGCCCGCTGAAGCGTGAGATGCTGGAAATGACTTGGGGCTTTGTATCCATAATGCGCTCCTTCGTGCACCAACGCTCGTCGCTTCTCGTGGAATTCGGCTGGCTCGCGTTCTTTTTCGCGATGTTCGTCGTGCTCGTCTATGCGTTTAATCTTTTCGTCGTTCCCCATCATTTCAATGACAAGATCGCCATCATGCTCGCTGCGATCATCGCGGGCGTCGTCATGATCGCCGTTCGTGCGCGATGGCGACGCTAGCCGGTGCGCACGGCGAACGCGTGCGGCTGGCGCGCGCGCTGTTAACATCGAAGGGAAGAAAAGAACAACAACGGTTCGCATTTGAAGGCCCGACGCTGCTTGGTGAGGCGGTCCGCACCGGCGCCCAAGTGCTCGAAATCTTCGCGACGCGCGAAGCGTACGATCGCGAACCGCTCGTCCGCGAAGTGGAAGCGAGCGGTACGGCGGTTTACTTCGTCGACGAACGCACGGCGGAGAAAGTCTCCGACGTGGAAACCCCGAGCGGCATCGTCGCGATCGCTCCGATGCGGTTCGCATCGCTTGAGAGCGTCCTGTCGTCGCAACGTTCGCTCGTCCTTGCGGGGATCAACGACCCGGGAAATGCCGGCACGCTCCTGCGCTCGGCGGAAGCATTCGGGGCACGGGGCGTCGTCTTTGGGTCGATGGGCGTTGAGCCGTACCACCCGAAGGTCGTGCGCGCTGCGATGGGCGCCATCTTTCGCCTAGCGCTCGCCGTGGCCGAGCCCGATGCAGTCGCGACGGCCGCACGCGAGACTGCTGCAGAGATCCTCGGGCTCGATGCACGCGGCGCGGATATCCGGGAGGTTGAGCGCGGCGACCGCATCGCACTCGTCATTGGGCACGAACGGCACGGATTGGGGCCGTGGGAGGCCATCTGCGGCCGCCGCATTGCAATTCCGATGAGCGGTCCGGCGGAGTCGCTAAATGCCGCCGTGGCGGGGTCGATCGCGCTCTATGCATTGTCGCCGAGCGCATGATTTCTTGCTTACAGGGACATGGGACGTTCGCCCCATGGGACCAACTCTAAGAGTTGTCAAGTCAGTAAGATTTGGGGAAAAAGTCAAGACTACCGGTGCCAAAAGTCACATGGTAAAATGCCTTCAGTCCAAAGGCGCAGGCCGGAATCCGACGGCTAGAAGGAGACCTCAGCAAGCATGGCAAGCAGCGAACTTTTCTGGAAGCTCTTCGCCCAAACGGGCTCAATTAGTGCCTATCTTGCATACCGCCGCATTTACTCCGCGCCCAGTCCCGGCTGAAGGCGATAGTCGGAAGAAGTCAACGTCAAATGAACGAAGCGCCCGGTATAATCACCGGGCGTTTTGCTTTTGAACCTCGGTCCTTCGACAAGCTCAGGATGACACATTAGTTGAGTGAATTAAGCGGAAAATTGGAAGATCTCGAGCGGCGTTTCGCCGATGCTGTCGCGAAAGCGCGCGACGAGCGCGCGCTGGATGCCGTTCGCGTGGCATACCTTGGACGCAACGGTGAGGTCACGTCGCTGCGCCGTAGTATCGGACACCTTGCCGCCGCGGAGCGTCCCGATGCGGGCAAGGTAATCAACGCCGCCGTCGAGCGTATGGAGGCGCTGCTGGAGCATGCGGCGGCGGAGCTCGAAAATCGCGCATTTGAAGAAGAACTTTCGCAAGAGATCGACATCACGTTTCCCGCGATTGAACCCGCGACCGGGACGATTCATCCGGTGCGCCGCGTGCTACGCGACGCCTGTGCCTATTTCGAGCGCCATGGGTTCGCGGTCGTCCTCGGGCCGGAAGTCGAGCCGGACTACTACAATTTCGACGCGCTCAACATTCCGCCGACGCATCCGGCGCGCGAAGGTTTCGATTCGTTCTTCATCACCGACACGCTGTTGCTGCGCCCGCACACCTCGCCGATGCAGATCCGCACGATGCAGCAGCATCAACCGCCGATCGCGGTGGTCGCGCCCGGCCGCTGCTATCGTCGCGATGCGGTCGATGCGCGTCATCTCTTTCAATTCCATCAAATCGAGGGTCTGCTCGTCGCGGAAGGCATTCACTTCGGCCATCTCAAGGGAATGCTGACGGGTTTGTGCCGCGAGCTCTTCGGCAGCGACCAACGCGTGCGCTTCCGTCCCTCGTTCTTCCCGTTCACGGAACCGAGCGCCGAAGTGGACACGACGTGCCCGAAGTGCAAAGGCACAGGCGCCGGTTGCAGCATGTGCGGCGGTTCGGGTTGGATCGAACTCGGCGGATCCGGCATGGTGCATCCGAACGTTTTACGTGAGGTCGGTTACGATCCCGACGTGTATACCGGCTGGGCGTTTGGTTTCGGCATCGAACGCCTCGGCTTGACGCGCTACGACATCGACGATATTCGCCGCTTTGTCGAAAGCGATCCCGATTTCCTCAAACAACTTGCGTAGAAAGAAAAGAATTGCGCGTTCCGATTAGCTGGTTGCGGCAATACGTCGATTTGCCCGATGAATCCGAGGCAATTGCCGACCGTCTCGCAATGCTCGGCTTTCCCGTCGAAGAGATCGTTCGGCGACCGTCGATCACCGGCGTCGTCGTCGGAAAGATCGCGACCCTCGAAAAGCATCCGAATGCCGATCGTTTGCAGGTCGGGAAAATCGACGTCGGTAACGGCGCGCCGCTGACGATTGCGACTGCCGCGACGAACGTTGCGCAAGGGCAAGTGATCCCCGTCGCAACGATCGGTTCGCAACTGCCGCACCTCAAGATCGAACGCCGCAAAATGCGCGGCGTGGAATCCGAAGGTATGATGGTCTCGGCCGACGAGCTCGCGTTGACGCCGGAATGGTTCGAAGACGGCATCATGCAACTCGATACGCGTACGCAGCTCGGCACGAACGTCGTCGATCTCTTCGGGCTCGCCGGCGACGTGCTCGAAGTCGAAATCACGAGCAACCGCGTCGACGCGATGTGCGTGCTCGGACTAGCGCGCGAACTCGCGGCATCGTACGGTGTGCCGCTGCGCGCGCCGTCATTCGAGAATCCGGGAGTCGATGAAGATCCGGCTTCGACCGCGCCGCGCGTGACGATTGAATCGTCCGGATGCAACCGCTTCGTCGCGCAGCAGTTCGACGGGGTGACCGTCGGCCCGGCGCCGGCGTGGATGCGCATCCGACTCGCGCTCGCCGGGCAGCGACCGATCAACAACCTCGTCGATATTTCGAACTACGTGATGCTGGAAGTCGGACAGCCGCTCCATTTCTACGATGCGCGCCAAGTCGCGCAGCGTCACTTCATCGTGCGCGATGCGCGCGACGGCGAAACGCTCAAGACGCTCGACGGCGAAGAACGCAGGCTCAACAAACAAGCCCTTGTGATCGCCGACGAGCGGCATGCGCTCGGCCTCGCCGGACTCATGGGCGGTGAAGCGAGTGAAGTCCGCGACGATACGACGTCGATTCTCCTCGAGTCGGCGAATTTCGAAGGCGTTCGCGTGCGCCGGATGGCGATGCAGCTCGCGATGCGGACCGAAGCCTCGTCGCGACACGAAAAGACACTGGCGCCCGCGCTGACCGATATGGGTGCAGCACGCGCCGCGCAATTGCTCGTCGAAACGAGCGGCGCGCACGCGTATCGCCCTCACGCCCTCGGTTCCGATGTGTTCGATGGCGATGTGATCTCCGTCACGGCGCACGATGTCGAACGTCTTCTCGGCATGAAGCTCGACGCCGAGCGGATCGCGGCGCATCTTCGCGCGCTCGGCTGCAATGTCGTGGTTGCCGGTGACACGCTCACGGTCACGCCGCCGCTGTGGCGCCGTGACTTGACGATGGCCGCGGATCTCGTCGAAGAGGTCGCGCGCATGGAAGGTTACGACGAAATCGAGGCCGTCGAACCGGCAGTTCCCGCGCACGTCATCTCGAGCGCCGAATACAATCTCGAGAATCTCTTAGCCGACACGCTTGCGTCGCTCGATTATCATGAGATCATCAATTACTCGCTGCATGGCGCGAAGCTGTTCGACGTCATGGCCCGTTCCGGCATCGAGCCGAGTCACAGCAGCGTCGAAGTGCTCAATCCGCTCTCCGAAGATCAGCGCTATTTGCGCTGGGCCCTCGGGCCGGGCATTCTGCAGTACTTCGCGCGCATCGATGCACCGGTTCGTGTGTTCGAAATCGGGCACGTCTTCTCGATGGACGAGAAGCCGCTCGTGGAGACGCCCGTGTTGACGTTCGGCTTCACGGTGGAACCGCTCGACGAGCCGGCGTGGCGCGATTCGCACTTTCTGCGACTCAAAGGTGATGCGGAAGCACTCATGCGCGCGGTCTCGGGTATCAGCGTGGAGGCCGCGCGCGATGTTCGCAATGCGTTGCACCCGGGAAAGACGGCGGTACTTTTGCACAACGGACGCGAGATCGCAAGTCTCGGCAAAGTCGATCCGCGTCTGACGCGCGCGTTCGACGTTCGTTTGCCGGCGTATCTCTGCAACATCTACCTCGACAACATCCCCGAATACGCAATCCCGCGGTACTCGCCGCCGTCGAAGTTCCCGTCGACCTATCGCGACCTCGCGGTCGTCGTCGATCTCGACGTAACAGCCGAATGCATTCGCACGCTCGTGCGCGATGCAATCGGCGAGTTGTGCGCGGGCGTTCGCGTCTTCGATGAATATCGCGGACCGCAGGTCGGCGAAGACAAAAAAAGCCTCGCGGTTCGCGCGATCATTCAACGCTACGACGCAACGATCACCGATGAAGAGGCGGATGCTGCCATGCACCGCGCGCTCGCGTCGTTGTGCGACGCCGTCGGAGCCGTCATCCGCGAATGATCGCGGGGTTCGGCTGGCCGGATATCCTCATCGCCGTGATTTTGATCGTCGCGGCGTTGAAAGGATTCAAGCGCGGATTCGTCTCCGAACTCGGCGGCGCCGTGGCGGTTCTCGCCGCTCTGATCACGCCGTGGTATTACAACGGTGCGTTCGATCCGTGGCTAAAAAGCGTCGTGCATCTCGGTCCCGGGTCCGCGCACGTCGTCGGCATGTTCCTCACGGGATTCATCACCTATGCGATCGTGCTCGCGATCGCGTGGGTGCTGAACCGTTTCGCGAAGCTCCCTATTCTGAACATCGGCAATTCGCTCGGCGGCGGCGTCGTCGGCTTTGCGAAAGGCGCCGTGTTGATTTGGCTCGTGCTCTTCGTCGCACTCTATTTTCCGCTCTCACCGGACATTCGCAGAGATCTGCACGCTTCGCATTTCGCAGCGAGTTTTACCGAGCCCGATCCAACGATCGACCATGCGATCGAAGCAACGCTCCCGTGGTTTGCGCGCCCGTTCTTCAGCCCGTACTTCAGCCGGCATCACCTATAGCGATCAACGTTTCGTACACGTGTGATGCTCCGTGACGATGCTGCCGCCGAGCGGATAGGTCGGGCCGTCGATGAGGTAACGCGTATCCGAAGTACGTTTGAAGGCCGCGTCGCCATTCGGGGACGGAGTGCGCGCTGACGGAAACAGGCTGACGTAATCATAGATCCAGCCGCCGCGGCCGTCGTCTTTCATTCGAATCGCGAAATATTGTCCGGTGGTCATCGCGCCGAAACGGACCCAGCCTTGCCGGCGCTCGTCATAGCCGACGAAGTACGTTGCCTTGAATCCCTTGGTCGTCGGGTCGGCGTCGTTCATCATGCTTTTCTGAACCGCTCCCTGGTCGATCGACTGCGTTAGCCACTTACCATCGAGCGCGGTAGCCCATGTGGTCGTGTACGAACCCGCCGTCTTTCCGACGGTGTACGAGCAATTCCAGTCGCCGACAAGGTACGCTCGCGAAGCAATCTGAACGGCGAGTGACACGGCGAAGAGTACGCCTGCTGTTACGATCATAGTATACTGATAGTGGCCGTGCGAGACGGCAATGTCTCCCAAAACCTCCTCAAATTTTCTTTGAGGGACGCGATTATGAGAATCTTTCATGTCGGACCGTTTGAACTCAATGCCGGTCTTCTCCGATTGAGCGCCGCGGAGTTGGCGCTTCCCGTCGGCCCGAAAGTCGTCGAAACACTGCTTGCGCTGATCGAACTCGGTCCCGGCGTTGTAACGAAGGACGAACTGATCGCGCGCGTATGGCCCCAGGGGTACAGCGGCGAGGCAAACCTCTCGCAAAATATCTACATTCTTCGCAAGCTCTTTCGCGATCACGGTCTGCGAGACGCGATCCAAACGCAGTCGCGCATCGGTTACCGTCTCAAGGTCAAAGCCGTCGAAGCCTTCGAGGTTGTTCCGCCGGTGACGCGGGTTCGGCGGTCGCGCGTCCCCGCCGGTGCGATAGTCGCCGCCGGTCTCTGCATTCTCTTGGCACTCGGCGTTTTTGCGGAACACCGGTCTCCGGTTACAGCGGCTTCAAGCGATTCGCAGCGTCTCTACCGCATCGGGCGGTACTATTGGAATACGCGCTCCAGCGAAGGCGTCCGCAAGAGCCTCGACTATTTCGCGCAGGCGATCGATCGCGATCCAACCAACGCCCGCGCGTACGCGGCAATGGCGGATGCCAACGTGACGATGGGCGACTACTGCTTCGGAACGCATCGGCCGGCCGTTTATTTCTCGCGTGCCGTAGCGTATGCGAACGAAGCATTGGCGCTCGATTCAACATCGGCGGAAGCGCACGCCTCGCTCGGATTCATCCGGCTACATCAGCACCACACCGGCGAAGGATTGCGCGAGTTGCGCGAGGCTCTTCGCCTAAACCCCGCTTACGCCGCGGCGCATGAATGGTACGGGATTGCGCTGATGCAACGTGGCGACATCGCCGGCGGCCGCACGCAGCTTGCCTTAGCCGCCCGCCTCGATCCTCTCTCCGTCGCAACGATTGCGTGGCTTGGATCTGCCGCTTACGGCGAACACCGCTATCGTGACGCGATTCTCTACTCGAACATGGCGCTCGAGCTTTCGCCTTCGCGAATGGATTCACTCGCGCTTATCGGTCAATCGTATGCCGCGCTCGGTGAGCTGTCTGCCGCAAAGACATCGTTTTTGCGCTATGCCTCGGTCTCACCGTACTATCGTGCGCAGGCGGCAGCGATGCTCGCGATTGCCGAAGCACGCATGCGAAGGATGGGAGCGGCGCAACGCGACTATGCCTATGCGCGCGACCATGCAAGCGACGTAGACGATGTCGATCTTGCCGTCGCCGCAATCGCGCTAGGCGATAATCAATTCGCGCAAGAAATCAACAACAAACAAGTCGCGCACGTTTCGTGGATGGCGATCGAGAACGCTCACCGTTTTGCGGTGGAGGAAGATGAACGCTCGCGCTCCTAGACAGCTCTTCGGTTATGCGGCCTGCGCCGCCATTGCAGTCGCCTGCTTTTTGCCGTTCAAGCACGTCTTATTTCGCGATGTAAGTGCAATTGAAAGTGGTCCCGGCATCGTTCTTCTCGTTCTCGCTGTCGTTGCAGCGGCACTTATATCGGCGAGACGCTACATGGGCGCATCGTTTTGTGCGGCGGCAATTCTTGTGCTGCTCGCTCTTCAGTTCGCAATGATGTCGCGCGACAGCGCAATCTCATCTATATTTTGGAACGCAACCGCCGGTAGCCTAAGCGGCAATTCGCCGGTAAGCCCCGTTGGCCTCAACGTGCATCCGGATGTTGGTTTCTACGTCATCGCGATCGGTGCGTTGGCCGTCGCGTTGATCGGTTTATACGGTCGCCGTCACGCGGCCGTTCAGCACGCCGGCGGCAGCGCCTACGCCGTTCCCAAACGTAACGGACACGCCGCAATCGGCGAGCGCGAGTTCGATCGCTCCGATCGCACCGAGTAGATCCGCTTCGCTGACGTCGCCCATCGTGCCCATGCGCACGATCTTGCCGGTCAACTCGCCCTGACCGCCGGAAAGGACGACGCCGTACGTTTCGCGGAGCGTCTTGAGTAGCGTAGGCGCATCGAGACCGGCAGGCGGCGTCGCAGCAACGACTGTATCGGAATGCGCGTCGCTGCGCGAGAAAATCGTGAAGCCAAGCGCTTCGAATGCTGCCCGAATCGCCCATGCATAGCGCGCGTGACGCGCGTAACTTGCTTCCAAGCCCTCGGCATGAAACCGCTCGAGCGCGACGGCAAGTGCGTAGAATATCGAAATCGGCGGCGTCCACACCGTCTGACCCTTGCGCGCAAATTCGCGCGCTTTGCGCAAATCGAAATAGAATCGTGGAATGCTCGCGCGTTCGATCGCCTGCCAGGCGCGCTCGCTGACCGCAATCATGGCAATACCGGGCGGCACCGCGATTGCCTTTTGCGAGGCGGTAACGACGACGTCATATCCCCACGCGTCCATCTCGAACGGCGACGCGCCGAGACCACTCACGGCATCGACGATCGTTAGCGCACCGTGATCGCCGATCGCTTCGGCGACTTCGCGCATGTTGTTTTGCACGCCGGTCGACGTCTCGTTTTGCGTGAGCAAGATGCCTTTGACGGTACGGCCGGTGTCGCGCGCGAGTCGCTCGCGCAACGCTTTCGTGTCGACGGCGGCCCCGAGCGGCGTGTCAAGCACCTCGACGTTGCAGCCGTAGGTGCGCGCAATGTCGCCCAATCGCCTCCCGAAGACGCCGACGGGAACGGACAATAATGTATCGCCGGGCGAAAAGCAATTGACGACCGCGCTCTCCAAGCCGCCTGTGCCCGATGAGCCGAGAAACAGCACCTCTCGCTCGGTTCCGAAGATCGGCTGCATTCCGCGTTCGATGCGCGCCAGCAAATCGGCGAATTCGGGACCGCGATGGTTGATCATCGGCCATGCCATCGATTCGAGAACGGGTTGCGCAACGGGAACGGGACCGGGAAGGAACAGCAGCGTCTTCTTCATTGCGGCCAACTTCTGCGGCATGAGCCGGGTGCCTGGCAGTGGTATAGCGCTATCGTATGGAGTCGACCGACCGCGTCCGGCTGACGGCGCGTTCTTCGTGCGCAGGTTGAGCAAGTAAACTCGGCTCTGCCGAGCTGGCGCAGGTCTTGCGCCACTTGCCCGCTACTGCAAACGAACGAGTTCTCGTTGGGTACGGCACGTCCGACGATGCCGGCGTCTTTTTGCTGCGCGACGATCTCGCGCTCGTGCAAACGGTCGACTTCTTCACGCCGATCGTCGACGATCCGTTCGACTTCGGGCGCATCGCGGCGGCGAATGCGCTTTCGGACATTTATGCAATGGGCGGCACGCCTGTTTCGGCGCTCAATATCGCCGCCTTCCCGGAAGACCTCGATCTAGGGGTTTTACAGAAAATTCTAGACGGCGGCGCAACTGTTGCTCGGGCCGCGGGCGTTGCGATACTCGGCGGACACACGATCAAGGACGACGAGCCGAAATACGGGATGGCCGTAACCGGCACGATCGATCCGCGCCACATCATCCGAAACGCCGGAGCTTGCCTCGGTGATGTGCTCGTGCTTACCAAACCGCTGGGTACGGGTATTCTTGCAACCGCACTCAAGCGGGAAGTGATTGACGAACATACGATGCAACAGGCCGTCGACTGGATGACGACGCTCAACGACGCAGCTTCACGCGCGATGCTTACAGCAGGCGCAAATGCTGCGACCGATATTACGGGTTACGGATTGCTCGGACACGCGTACGAGATGGCGACCGCGTCAAAGGTGCAATTCACCATCGATTCCGCCGCCGTGCCCGTCATGCCGCGAGTCCTCGATCTTGCGCGCGACGGTATCGTGCCGGGCGGAACGCGGGACAATCTCGCGACGTGTCGCGCGTGGACGAAATTCGATACGCGCGTCGACGAACCGACACAACTCGTTCTTGCCGACGCGCAAACATCGGGCGGTTTGTTGATCAGCATTGCGCCAGACGCCGTTGATGCGTTGCGTGAAGCGCTTCGCGCGTGCGGTTCGCTCCATGCCGTTATCGGACGCGTAGACGAGGGCACGGGCATCCTCGTCGGATGAAACAAGCCATCGATCTTCCTGTCGATATCCGCGAGGAGCTCGTCTCATCGTTTGCGACCAGCGTCGAACTACGGACGCCGGAACTCTTCGTGGAATCGGTCAGGTGGGCGCAGAGTCTGCTCGTCTTCCGGTATCGCTCGCCCGGACAACTCTCGCGAGCATTGGAATCGCTGACGTTTGCAACAGGCGAGTACATAGCACCGGGTCAAGAAGCAACCGCGCGCGAAACGCTTTCGCGCGCGCGTGAAGAGCTGACCGCGGTTCGGCTTATTGAAACCTCGTTGATCGACGAGTGCACGGAACACGGTGCAATCGCTCGGCGCTATCTCGACGCGTTGCTTTCGGGCGATGAGACGCGCGCGGCACGCGAGGTGTTACTCGCCGTTGCATACGGGCAAAAATCGCTCGATGTATATGAGAAGATTTTGACGCCGGCGATGCACGAAGCCGGCCGCTTGTGGCAACGAAACGAAATTACGATCTCGCACGAACACATCATCGTGAACGCAACCGAACGGATCATGGCGCAACTCTGCGATCTCACACCGGCACGGCCGCACCGCGAACTCGCAGCCGTCACCGTTGCGCTCGGTGATGCCGAACACGAACTCGGTGCGCGAATGGCCGCGGATGCATTCTCGATGTGCGGATGGCACGCGTCGTTTCTCGGCTGCCGCGTGCCGGTCAGCGACGTCACGCGGTATCTCGAAGGCGTGTCGGTCGACGTCGTCGGCTGCTCCGCCGCGCTTCCGCGCGACGTGATCGCAATTCGCGATCTCATCGAGGAATTCGAAACCAAACCGATCGCGCCGCTCGTCGTTGTCGGCGGAAGCGTATTTGACCGCCATCCGGACTTGTGGCGGCGCATTTCGGCCGACGGCTACGCGGCAACGCCGCTGATGGGCGTCGCACTCGCGAACGAGCTCGTCTCCGACTGCTGCGAATCGTGACGATCTCTCGTCACGCGATCCGCGAAAGCGAACACTATCGCTGGTATGCGCTTGCCGTCATCATGACCGGCTCGATGATGGGGACACTCGATGCCTCGGTTGCCAACGTCGCAATGCCGACGCTCGCGCGCGTCTATTCAACGTCCGTCGATAACGCCGAATGGGTCATCCTCTCGTTCATGCTCGTTAGCGCGTCGACGCTCGTGCTCTTCGGCCGTCTGGGCGACATGTTCGGGCAGAAGCGCATCTATCTCGGCGGCTTCGCGATTTTCGGACTCAGCTCGCTCGCGTGCGCGTTTTCACCGACGCTGTTTTTTTTGATATTCGCGCGCGGCATTCAGGCAATCGGTGCCGGTATGCTCGTCTCGTCGAATCAAGCGCTCATCGTCGACAGTTTTCCGGGCGACCAGCGCGGGCGCGCGATCGGATTCAACGGCGCTGCCGTTGCCGTCGGATTGTCGCTCGGACCGATTGTCGGCGGCGCGATCATCACGTACGGCGACTGGCGCTGGATCTTCCTCATCAACGTTCCCATCTCGGTCATCGCGCTCACCGCCGCGGCATTCGTTCTCAAGCGCCCGGCCAACCAACGGGGCGAAGGGTTCGATTTGCTCGGCGCGGCGCTGTGTATCGTGGGTCTCTTCTCGCTCTCGCTTGCGCTCTCGCGCTCCCATATTTGGGGCTGGGGATCGCCGTGGACGTGGGGACTCATCGGCGGCGGCCTGGTGATACTAGCAATCTTCGTAGCGGTCGAACGGCGCGTGCACGCGCCGACCCTCGACCTTGCCCTCTTCAAGAATCGCGTCTTTGCGTTCTCCGTGCTCGCCGCATTTTTTTATTTCGTCGGCGTCGCCGGTCTGATTTTTATCGTACCGCTCTCGGCGCAAACGACGCTCGGTGCCTCCGCACTCGCCGCCGGCCTGCTCCTCGTTCCAATTACGGCGATGAACGTGATCCTTGCGCCGCTTGCCGGTGGTCTCTCCGACCGCATCCCCGTCCGCTACGTTTCTACGGCCGGTGCCCTCGTCGTCGGATTTGGTCTCTTTTTGATGTCGCGTCTTCCGCATCACCCGCCGACGTGGGAGATGATTGCGTTTCTCATGGTTACCGGCGCTGGTACGGCGGTGTTCAGCCAACCAAACAACAGCGCCATCATGGGGTCGGCGCCTCCGAACCGCCGCGGCATTGCTGCCGGAACGCTCGCCACCGCCCGCACGACAGGGCAGTTGCTCGGAATCGCCGTTGCAAGCGCCGTCTACTTCGCGCGCGCGTCACAGCTTGGACCGCTCGGCAAAACGTTCGCACCGGCTACGGCATATTTTGGATTCGTTGCCGTCATTATGGTCATCGTCGCAGCAATTTCTTGGGTTCGCGAATAGAAAATAGACCGGCAAGTCATCATTTGCGATCTATGAAGATCTTTTGACGAAATCGTGCGTATAAAGTCGCACTTCATGCGCCGCGCGTGCGTCCATGCTGTGTACATGCGTACCTTTCATTTCTTCCGTGCAATCCCGGCGGTCGCAATCGCCGGTGCACTCGGCGTCTGCCTCATGGGCGCCACGAACGACTCCGTCAGCGCCGGTGATACCGCTTTTGCACCTGCAGCGATGAACGTTATTCTTCAGAGCGTTGCAAATGCCGAAGCCGTCCAAAGCAGCGGCGCATCGGGCGACCTTACGAAGTTCGCAGCGAATATCCAAAGCGATGAACTCGCTGTCGGAACGCAGCTTGCATCGCTTGCGGACTTCTACGGCATCAACGTGAAGACCGACTTGCCGAAGTCGGACTGCACGGCCGATACCTTCGCGCAAACGCAAGTCGATTCGCTCAACAAGCTCATTGCGATGCTTCAAGCGGAAAAGAACAATGGCAACGCGCCGAACCTGCGCGACTTCGCCGACAACGCGCTTCCGCGACTCCAGAAAGACCTGGAAGCGGCCAAAGCGCTCGCCAAGTAACGACTAATGGCGAGTGAGATGCAGTGTCGTCGGCGCATGATCGTTCGCAAATAGGTGATCGCCGCACCGTCGACACGCGAGGAGCTGTACAGATTGCTAAGCCTAGACTTAGTAGCGTAGGCTTAGTATGTGTCCACAACCGTAGAAATCGAACGCATCGCCGACGCGGTGCGCGTCAGCGTCAGCTTACTGATTAGGCGTCTGCGTCAACTGCCCAAACCGGGCGACCTGACGTTGGCCGAAACCGCTGCGGCCAAGCGGCTCGAGCTTCACGGACCGATGACGTTGACGGCGCTCGCAAAGCTCGAAGAGATCAGCGCGCAGTCGATGGGTGCGACGATCGGTGCGCTCGAGGAGCGCGAGTTCATCGTGCGTTCGCCGGACCCGGACGACGGACGGCAAACGATCGTTTCACTCACGAAAGCCGGCCGCGGCGCGCTCTTCGATCGCAGAAACGCGGTCACTCAACAGATCGCTTCGGTGCTCGCGACGACGTTTACCGAGGCCGAGCGCAAGCAGCTCATGGCCGTTACTCCACTGATCGAGCGGCTGGCGCAACACCTTTGAAATCGGTTGCCTACAAGTGGAGTGCGCTGACGAACACGACGCTCGCCATGTTCATGTCCGCGCTGGATGGCAGCATCGTCATCATCGCGCTTCCGGCGATTTTTCGCGGCATCGATCTCGATCCGCTCGCCCCGAGCAACGTCGGCTATCTGCTATGGATGATCATGGGCTACCGTCTCGTGCAAGCCGTGCTCGTCGTTACGCTCGGCCGGCTCGGTGATATGTTCGGACGCGTGCGCCCGTACAACGCTGGATTTACGGTCTTCGGTGTTGCGTCACTCGCGTTGTCTTTCGATCCGTTCCGGCATGAAAGCGGCGCAATGTGGTTGATCGGATGGCGCGCGTTTCAGGCGCTCGGCGGATCGATGCTGATGGCGAATTCAGCCGCCATCTTGACCGACGCATTTCCCAAGGAACAGCGCGGCTTTGCGCTCGGTGTCAATCAAATTTCCGGCCTTGGCCGGCAGTTCATCGGTTTGGTTGCGGGCGGCGTGCTCGCCGTCATCGATTGGCGGGCGATTTTCTGGATCAACGTTCCGGTCGGCGTCTTCGGGACGATATGGGCCTATCGGTATTTGCGTGAAACGCATCCACCGCGTCGCGCACGGATAGACTGGTGGCGCAACGTTACGTTTGCGATTGGACTCAGTTCGTTGCTCTTCGGCGTGACGATCGGTCTCCAGCCGTACGGCGGTCATGCGATGGGCTGGAGCAATCCACTCGTCGTTATGACGATCGCCGATCTACGCCGGAACCGCGATCTTCGTCGTGATGAACGTGAGGAGATCTTGATTCAGGCGGTCTTTTTCAGTTGACGGTAATCCGTGTGGTGCGCCTTCGTAGACCTTCAGATCGCCGTTTTTGACGAGTTTGATCGACTTCAGCGCGGCCGCTTTAATGGGAACGATTTGATCGTCGTCCCCGTGTACGATGAGAACGGGAACGTTGAGCTGTTTCAAATCTTCGGTTAAGTCCGTTTCGGAAAACGCTTTGATACAATCGTACGCGCCCGGAAGGCCGCACATCTCGGCTTGCAGCCAGAACGAGTCGCGCAGACCTTTCGAGACTTTCGACCCCGGGCGATTCGCGCCGTAGAACGGCGCACTGAAGTCTTCCCAAAATTGCGATGTATCCGCGAGCACACCGGCTCGAAGACCATCAAATACCTCGAGCGGCGTTCCTTCCGGATTTGCCGGCGTCTTGAGCATCAGCGGCGGAATCGCGCTTACGAGCACCACGCCGGCTGCGATCTTCCCGCCGTACTTCGCAACGTACCGTGCTGATTCGCCGCCGCCGGTTGAGTGTCCGACGAAAATTGCATCCTTGAGCTCGAGCAAGTCGACGAGCTGTGCGAGGTCATCCGCGTACGTATCCATATCGTTGCCGGTTAATGTTTGCGTCGAACGTCCGTGTCCGCGCCGGTCGTGCGCGATGCAGCGATAGCCCTTGTGCGCGAGAAAGAACATTTGATCTTCCCACGCATCGGAACTCAGCGGCCACCCATGACTGAAAACGATGGGCTGCCCCGTTCCCCAATCCTTGTAATAGATTTCCGTGCCGTCACGCGTCGTAAATGTCGGCATTACCAGTTCTCCAATTCTCTTCAGTCCAAAGACACCAGAAACGTAAAAGCGGTTCGTATTGAACCGCTTGCGTGTTAGGAAATTTTTGGTACTGCTAGCATACGCTTTTCAGATAAAATCGAAAGAAGCGGCGGGCCGGTAAAGCGACGAAACGAATTCCTATTCCGCACTGCCTTTACTGCGACAAAAATTTCTCGAGCGTCGACATCGTTTCCGCCGGTTGCTCGGCCATTAACCAATGGCCCGTATCGTGTACGCGGCCATACAAGAAAGGCCCGCATCGTTTGATGCGAGCCTTCGAGGTCGATGACGCGTTAACGTTTGCGTACTGGGCGGCGGCGTTCAACGGCGCGGCGTTTTACCGTGCCGTTCGCGGTTGGTGCGCGGCGGCGCATGGGGACGACGTTGTGAGCAACGCCGTTTTCTCCCAATGCCACCGGGGTCACGACACGTTTGCCGAGCGCGTGATGCAGCACTTCGCTGATCTCTTCGATCGGCACGAACGTCATTGTGTCGCGTACTTCCTTCGGAATGTCGTCGAGGTCGATCTCGTTGCGTTTCGGGAAGATGATCTTCGAGATGCCTGCGCGCTTCGCGCCCAAGACCTTCTCTTTGAGTCCACCGATCGGCAGCACCTGACCGGTGAGCGTAATCTCACCCGTCATCGCGAGACTCGGATCGACTTTCAATCCCGTGAGCATCGACGCAATCGCGGTTGCCATCGTGATGCCGGCCGACGGACCGTCTTTCGGGGTCGCACCTGCAGGCACGTGGATGTGAATGTCGTGCTTGGCAAAGTAGTCTTCCGGAATGTCGAGTTCGCTTGACCGCGAACGTAAGAACGACACGGCGGCTTGCGCGCTTTCCTTCATCACGTCGCCGAGCTGGCCGGTCAGCACGAGCTTTCCGGTTCCCGGCATCGCCGTCGCTTCGATGAACACGATGTCGCCGCCGACCGGCGTCCACACCATACCCGTCGCAACGCCGATCGATGCGACGCGCTTGCGCACTTCGTTGAAGAATCGCGGCTTGCTCAAGTACTCGGCAAGATTCTCCGGTTTGACGCGCGCCTTGAAGCGCGGGTTCTCCGCGATCTTGCGCGCGACTTTGCGGAAAACCGTGCCGATCTCTCGCTCGAGATTACGTACGCCGGCCTCACGCGTGTAGTCCGCGACGATCTGGCGCAGCGCCGGATCGTTGATCTGCACTTGCGTCTCTTTCAAGCCGTTCGCCGTGCGCTGTTTCTTCAACAGGTAACGCTTGGCGATTTGCATCTTCTCGAGTTCCGTGTAGCCCGCGAGCTGGATGATTTCCATACGATCGCGCAGCGGCGGCGAAATCGTGTCGAGCGAGTTAGCCGTACAGACGAAGAGCACTTGCGAGAGATCGAACGGCAGATCGAGGTAGTGATCGCGGAACGTATGGTTTTGTTCCGGATCGAGGACCTCGAGGAGCGCCGACTGCGGGTCGCCGCGGAAATCCGCACCCACCTTGTCGATCTCGTCGATCATCATGACCGGGTTCTTCGTACCGGCGTCGCGCATAGCGCGGACGATCGTGCCCGGCATCGCGCCGATGTACGTGCGGCGATGCCCGCGGATCTCCGCTTCGTCGCGCACGCCGCCGACCGAGAGGCGCACGAACTTGCGTCCCATTGCGCGCGCGATCGACTGTCCGAGCGACGTCTTACCGACGCCCGGCGGTCCGACGAAGCACAGGATCGGTCCGGTGAGTCTCTTCTTTAGTTTGCCGACCGCGAGATACTCGATGATGCGATCCTTGATCTTCTCGAGATCGTAGTGATCCTCGTCGAGAATTTCGCGCGCTTTCTTGATGTCGATGTGATCGGCGGTTTCCGTGTTCCACGGCAACTGCACGAGCCAATCGAGATAGGTGCGAATGACGCTGTATTCGGGCGATGCTTGCGGCACTTTCGAGAGACGGTCGAGCTCGCGCTCTGCCGCCTTCTGCACTTCTTCGGGCATCTTGGCTTCGTCGATCTTTTGACGCAGCTCGTTCGTTTCGGCTTGCTGCGGATCGACTTCGCCGAGTTCTTCTTGAATCGCGCGCAGCTGCTGGCGCAGGTAAAACTCGCGCTGATTCTTCTCCATCTCGCGCTGAATGTCGCTCTGGATCTTATGACCCAGTTCGACGACTTCCAGCTCTTTGGTCAGCAGCAGGGTGAGCTTGCGCATGCGCTTGGCCGTGTTGCGCTCTTCCAGCAGCGCTTGACGATCGGCCGTATCCAAACGCATCGTCGACGCAACGAAGTACGTCAACACCGCGGGATCAGTGATGTTCTGCACTTCCATTTCCATCTCGCGCGGTGCTTGCGGGAGATAGGAGAGAAGCTTCTGGAAAAGGCCCGCGAGATTGCGCTGCATCGCGAGCAATTCTTCGTTTTCAACGGTAACGTCGGGCAGCTCGGTATAGACCGAAACCATGTAGGGTTCGGTCTGCGTGAACTTCTCGATTTGGAAGACGCTTTGGCCGGCGACGATACAACGGATCGTACCGTCCGGAACTTTGAGCATTTTTTGAATGACGCCGATGGTGCCGATGCGGTGGACGTCGTCCGGACCGGGATTTTCCTTCTCGCGATCCTTCAGCACGGTCAAACCGATCGGTTTGCCTTCGCGCAGTGCTTCTTCCACCAGCTGAATGCCCGGCTTCTTCACGACGGCGAGCGGAATAACGGTGCTCGGGAAGAGCACCGCTTCTTGCAGCGGCAGAATGCCGATCAAGTTCGCGGGAACGATCGGTGTTTTTTTCTCGGGCATATCTTAGGAAATCGACCTCTTCAGGATCATGCGAATTTCGGTGCGGGTTGACGGCAAAAAAGCGTTCGGCGAAACGGGAAGCGCGATAACGAGTACGCCTTCGGCGTAGCTCGCCGCTGCCTCACCGAGGAAGTCAACGGCAACCGGCAGGTGGAGTCGCTTAGCAAACGAGCCGTAGGCGATCTCCTTTTGAATGAACGAGCCCTGTCCAAAGCGGACCGTTTCGGTCCGGTGGCCGGTAATAAGGAGGTACCGGTCGTCGATCGCCACCCGGAGCGAATCCGGGTCGGCTCCGGCAACTTCAACCGCCACGATAATCTGGCCACGTTCTTCGTCGACAAACACGTCGGCATTGGGCTCAAACCCCAGCCTGGGGCGAACGACAAAGTCCATTGCTGTGTTAAACCCGCACTCCTAGCAGTCGGATGCGCCGTCTGCTAAAGGTTGTAGTTCCGGGCGCTTCCCCGCCGCGCCTTCCCTTATCCTACCCCGTGCAGAGCGAGCGCGGCTACGCCGATGACTAGTTGAATGGGTGACGAACAGCCGGACCGCACAAGAGGAGGGGCCCGATGTACGTAGCCGTCGTCGACGACCAAGAGGCGTCGCTGGCGGGCTTTTCGCAGATTCTGAAGCGAATATCGGACGCGGAGCCGATCTGCTTCAAAAAAGCATCGGACGCGCTGCATTGGCTCGCCGGCGTCGACCCAGCTTTCATCGTCGTCAACAATACTCTTGCGGATATCAGTGGTCTCGATTTCATCCGGCGCCTGCGTTTGATACAGGGCCGTGAAGCCACGCCCATCATCTTCACGACGGGCAAGGCGGGCGATCGTGATCTTCGCCGTGCCGCATTTGATTTGAACATACGCGCCTATCTCGAAAAGCCCATCAACCCATCCGAATTTCTCGTGCACGCCATCCACATCGTTGATGCTGCGCGTGAGAAGTCCGATCTTCACAATCGCTTGCGCGAATCGACGAAGCGCGCAGAGATGGGTGGAGGCGCCCCAAGCTGGGGCACCGGCATCGGCGAGATCATCGATGCGATGCTCGGCGTTGCGGTCATGCACGATCCGGCGATCGTCATCCATCACGAACTTGCATCGAAGCTTGCCGTCGTGCTCGGACGCGAAGTAAAGCTCACCGGCGAAGAATTGAACGTGCTCGGACACGCCGCGAGAATCTACGACATCGGCAAAGTGGCGATTCCGCAGCGCATTCTCGAGACGCGCGCGCAAGCATCGGCGGCGGATCGCGTGTCGATCGAACGTCATTGCGACGCGGGAACGCGATTGCTCGCCGGTCGCGAAACGCCGGTTATGCGCGCCGCGATCGTGATCGCGCAAACGCATCACGAACGCTACGACGGCGCCGGCTATCCGCGCAAGCTGCGCGGGTCGTCAATTCCGATCATGGGACGCATCGTCGCGGTCGCCGATTCACTTGCAGCACTGCTGCGAGCACGCGCCGATCGTCCGGCGCTCTCGCTCGCGCAAGCAATCGAAGTGATCGACCGCGGTTCGGGTAGCGCCTACGATCCGACCGTGGTCAACGCAATTCGCAGCGGACTCAACGACATCTCGCGCATCGTGCACGAAACCCAGCAAGCCGCGCAGGCGAGTTAACGCGCGGCGCTGCGCAGCGACGCCCACAAGAGTCCGGCGACGAGCGCATCCTCCGCAAGACCCACGGCAAAGTCGGGAATCTCGGTATTCTCTTTGACGAATTGCCGGAGCTTGGCCGCGGCAAACGCCGTTCCGATCGCCGCGACGGCGGCAATCGCGTAGGCTGCGGCATTCGGTTTGCCGACGCCGGTACGTACCGCGTAGATCGCGCCCCCGACGCGCGGCACGAGTCCGCCCGGCGTTGCGCGGCTCGGCACGAACGGGAGTTTGTCCGCAACCATTTCTCCGCCGAGCGCCATCGCAGAACCGATGGGCAGACGCTTGGATTCTCCCCAACGCGCTACGAATGGTCCCGCAGTGGATCGAATTCCCGTCGTTGCGCCAAGAAGCGCCGATCGTACGTACGTGTTCATGGTAGAAAGGTTCCCATGAAGGCAACAGTTTATCACGGCACCCGCGACGTTCGTCTCGAACGCGTTGCCGATCCGGCCGTCAAAGAGCCGACGGACGCAATCGTCCGCGTAACGCACGCCGCGATTTGCGGGTCGGACTTGTGGTTCTATCGCGGCGTCACGCAGTGGGAGCCCGGCGACCGCACGGGTCATGAGTTCATCGGGATCGTCGAAGAAACCGGTAGCGATGTTCACAGCGTACGGCGAGGCGACTACGTCGCCGCACCGTTCGTTTCGAGCGACGGCACGTGCGAATTTTGCCACGAAAATCTCCAAACGTCGTGCGTCCACATGACGAATTGGGGCGACGATGCGAACGGCGGACAAGCTGAAGCCGTGCGCGTGCCGTTTGCAGACGGCACGCTCGTCAAACTCGCCGGCGGCATCGCGGACGACGAACGCATGCTTGCGTCGGCGTTGACGCTGACCGACGTCATGAGCACCGGCCACCACGGCATCGTCACCGCAAACACGCGGAGCGGCGGCACGGTGGTCGTGATCGGAGACGGCGCGGTCGGGTTGTGCGCCGTCCTCTCAGCGGCTCGCGTGCTCGATGCCGAGCACGTGATCGCAGTCGGACACAACCGTGCGCGTTTGGAACTCGCGCGCGAATTCGGAGCGACGCACATTTTCAACTCGCACGATCACGGCGTTGCCGGCGAGATTCTCGAATTGACGAAGGGCGGTTCGCCGTCGGTGGTCGAGGCAGTCGGCAATCAATCCAGCATGGAATTGGGAATCGAAATCGCGCGCCCCGGAGGAACGGTCAGCTTTGTCGGTGTTCCGCATAACGTGCAGCAGTTGCCGCTGCGCCCGATCTTCCTCAAAAACGTGTCACTGCATGGCGCGATCGCTCCCGCGCGCGCGTACATTCCGACCTTGATGCGATACGTCGAGGATCGATCGATCGATCCGTCACGCGTCTTCGATTTGCGCTTGCCGCTCGATGGCGTCGCCGAAGGGTACGCGGCGATGGACGAGCGGCGCGCGATCAAGGTGCTGCTTGACACGGACGTTCACTGAGTACGGGGATCGCCGCAATCCGGCGATCCTTTTTCTTCACGGCATCCGCTTAGGGCGTGAAATTTGGGCGCCCCACGCGCGCTTGCTCGCGCGGTGCTATCACGTCGTTACCGTCGATCTTCCTGGGCACGGCGCGCAGGCGCACGTTGATTTCTCCGAAGACCATCTTCGCGACACCGTTTCGAATGCGGTCGAACGCATCTGCGCGTCGCCGCCGCTGATCGTCGGCTATTCCCTCGGCGGATACGTCGCCATGGAGTACGGCGCAAACCACCCGGACATGACCGCGGGGTTGGTGCTTGCGGGCTGCGCGATGGATTACGAAGGGTGGCGCCGTTTTCCGTACGAGATGAGCGCGCGGCTCAGCGAACTGGTCCCGCGCCAGTGGCTCGACGCCTTCTTTCACGTTTCGCTGCGCGTGACGTTGCCGAAATCGGTCGCGCAAGTCGTCGAACAGATCCCGTTCAATCGCGACGTGTTCCGGCACACGGCCACCATTGCCCGCGGCAATGAACGGTTCAGCGAAAGGCTCGCAACGTATCGCAAACCGGTGCTCTTCGTCCAGGGAGAGTACGACGTGATCTTCCGAATGGACGAGAAGCGCTTCCTCTCGATGGTGCCGCAGGCGCGCCTTCGCGTCATCCGCCACGCCGATCACACGGCGCCCTTGCGACGGGTCAAGGAATTTTCGGATATCATCGCCGACTTTGCGGGACGGATCTTCTCCTAAAGGAGGGGCAGTTTGAGCACAAGCCGGCCCGCAGAGCTACAGCGGCGATTAGGTCTCGCCGATCTCACGCTCATTACGATCGGTGCCGTGATCGGTTCCGGCATCTTCAGGACGCCCGCCGTCGTGGCTGCGCGTGCGCATTCGAACGTCTTGATTATGTCATGCTGGCTGATCGGCGGCGGGATCACGTTGATCGGCGGTTGCGTCTATGCCGAACTCGCTGCACGCCGTCCGCTCGACGGCGGCGCATATGCCTATTTGCGAGATGCGTTCAATCCGCTCGTCGCGTTCCTCTTGCCGTGGCAGATGTTGCTGCTCTCGTACACCGGCAGCACGGCACTCTCGGCGGTGCTCTTCGCTGATTATCTTCTGCCGCTCACCGGTTTGCACATCCAACCGCGCATCGTCGCCGTTCTTGCTATCGCGGCCGTGACGTTGATCAATTTGCTCGGCGTGCGTCAGGGAAGTACGTGGCAGAACGTGCTCGTCTCACTCAAAGTGCTTGGCATCGGCTCCATCATCGTCGCCGGGATCCTGATCGCGCACCCCGTGACCGGGAGCGGACGGCAGCTTCCGGCATTCGGCTCGACGCTCGCGATCGTTGCTGCGATCGGCGTTGCGATGCTTCCGGTGCTCTACTCGTATAACAATTTTCAATCGGCGCCCTTTATGGCGGCCGAAACGAAGAATCCGGCTCTGACCATTCCGCGGGGCTTGATCATTGGAATCGTTGCCGTCGTCATCATCTATTTTTTGGCGAGCTTTGCGTATTTGCGTGTCCTCGGTCCGGCAGCGCTCGCCGCAACGGAGACGCCCGCGTCCGACGTGATGCGCGCGGTCTTTGGGTATCCAGGCGCCGTGATCGTGGCGCTCGCGATCGCAACGTCAACGCTCGGCTTTATGAGCTCGGCCGCGCTGCTCGCACCGCGCGCGTATTTTCAAATGGCGTACGATGGATTGTTCTTCAAACAGATTGCGTGGGTCAATCCGAAGACGAAGGTTCCGGCGGTTGCGATTGCGCTGCACGGAACGATCGCCGCGATCTATGCGGCGACCGGATCGTACGAACTCATTCTCAACTGGATCGCGGCGTGGATTTGGCTCTTCTCCCTGTTGTGCGCGATCGCGATCTTCATCTTCCGCAAGCGTGATGCAGGGCTGCCGCGACCTTCATTCAACGTGCCGCTCCACCCGTGGTCGACGGCCCTGTTTGTTCTCGCCATTCTCTTTATCTTCGTATCGAGTTATATCCAGTATCCCCTGGACACGTCACTCGGCGCGCTCATCAACATCGCTGGAGTAATCTTCTACATGATTTGGAATCGACGCCGTGCCACAGCTGCTGCGTAAACTCGGTACCCGTGATGCTGCCCTCATCGTGATGGGCGGCATCATAGGCTCAGGTATATTTGTAAATCCATCGGTGGTCGCGCGCCTCGTGCATACGACGCCATGGATCATGCTCGCATGGGTGATCGGCGGACTCGTGGCGCTCGTCGGCGCAGGCATCTTCGCCGAACTCGCCGCGCGGCGTCCGCAGGATGGTGGCGTCTATGCGTATATGCGCGACGCGTATCATCCGGTCGTGGCGTTCTGCTACGGATGGACGCTGTTACTCGTCTCACAAAGCGGAGGCAGCGCGGCAGCCGCCGTGACGTTTGCGTTTTATCTGCCGGCGATGACGGGTCTGCACCTGACTAACGCGACGCAAACCGCGATCGCCGTGTCCGTCGTTGCGCTCTTCACGATCGTGAACTGTCTCGGCGTTCGACAGGGCGCGACGACGCAGAATACATTCATGATCGCGAAGATCATCGCAATTCTTGCCGTGATTGCGGTCGGAACCTTCGCCGTCGGCCACGCCGGCGCTGTCCAACCCGCACCCGTTCCGCCTGACTTTAATCCGCTCATCGCAATCGGCCTCGCGCTCGTACCGGTTCTCTTTGCATACAGCGGCTGGCAAACGTCAAGCTTTATGAGCGGCGAGATGCGCGAACCGCATCGTACGCTGCCGCGCGGCATGATCGTGGGCGTCGTCGGCGTCATCGTCCTCTATCTCGCCATGAACGTCGTCTGTATCGTCGCGCTCGGCGAGAAACACCTCGCGAGCACGAACACACCGGCGTCGGACGTCGTGCGCGTCGTGCTCGGGCCGGTGGGCGCGCAGATCATGGCAGGCATCGTTGCGCTTTCGACGCTTGGATTCGTAACGAACCAAATTCTTACGTCGCCGCGCGTGTACTACCAAATGGCTGCGGATGGAACGTTCTTCAAAGCGCTGGCAAATATCAACGCGCGCACACACGTTCCAACGCTCGCAATCGCGCTGCAAGGTATTGCCGCGATTTTGCTCACGTTATGGGGCCGGTATGAAATGATTCTCAACTGGGTGACGAGCGTCGACTACGTGTTCTTTGGTCTCGCGGCACTCGCGCTGATCATCTTCCGTACCCGCGATCGCGAAGCTGGCGCGCCGCAACCGTTTTTCCGCATGCCGTTCCATCCGTGGTCGACGATCGCGTTTCTCGTTGTTGCCTGGGCCGTCGTCCTCGACGTTCTCGTGAAAGATCCGCGCAACACATTCCTCGGGATCGCGGTGCTGCTAACCGGCATTCCCATCTATTTTCTCTTCGCGTGGCGGCAGCGACGCTACACTGGTGACGCACAAAAGGCCGAGGCTTAACCGGAAGTCGAGTGCCGCCGCGACGCCCATCGTGTAACGTTCGAGTATGGGACACGTCAATAGCGGCGACACCGCCTGGGTTCTCACGAGCGCCGCGCTCGTCATGCTCATGACGCCGGCGCTCGGATTTTTCTATGCCGGGCTCGTCCGGCGCAAGAACGTTCTCTCAACATTGATGTACAGCTTTATTGCGCTCTGCGCCGTGAGCGTGCAGTGGGTGCTCTGGGGATACACGCTGGCGTTTGGGCCCGATTGGCATCATCTCATCGGCGGGCTCGCGTGGATCGGGTTGAACGGCGTCGGTGCGGCGCCGAACACCGATTACGCGCCGACGATTCCTCATGCGGCGTTCGCGCTGTTTCAAATGATGTTCGCCGTCATCACGCCGGCACTGATCACCGGCGGCTTCGCGGAGCGCAAGCGGTTCGCGGCGTTCGTGGCGTTCACGCTGCTGTGGGCGACGTTCGTCTACGATCCGATCGCGCATTGGGTGTGGGGGCACGGCGGATGGCTTGCCGATCTCGGCGCGCTCGATTTTGCGGGCGGCACCGTCGTGCACATCTCCTCCGGTGTCGCCGCGCTCGTGTGCGCGTGGATGCTTGGGCCGCGTCTGACGCACGAGCCGCACGAACCGCACGACCGGCGTATGATGCTCTTGGGGGCAGCGCTTTGCTGGTTCGGCTGGTTCGGATTCAACGCGGGCAGCGCACTCGCCGCAAACGGCACGGCAGCGATCGCGTTCGTGAATACGAACGTTGCCGCTGCGATGGGCGCGCTCTTGTGGATGACGCTTACGTGGTGCCGCTCGGGGAATCCAACGGTCGGCGGCGCAGCAGCCGGCTCGATTGCCGGTCTCGTCGCAATCACGCCGGCGGCGGGATATGTGACGCCGGCCTCATCGATTTTGATCGGCGGCATCGCGGCGGCGGTGTGCTACACGGCGGTACACTTCCGCGAGCGCATGCGCGTCGATGACGCGCTCGATGTTTTTCCGGTGCACGGAATCGGTGGAACTGCCGGCGCGCTGTTGACCGGTATATTCGCGCTGCACGTCGACATCGGCAAACAACTGATCGCGCAGCTTCTCGCGATTACCGCCGTCTGGCTGTACACGGCCGCGGCGACGTTCGTCATTTTAAAAGTTGTCAACGCGTTGATGCCGATCCGTGTCAGCGAACTCGAAGAACGCATCGGCCTCGACGCCACCCAACACGCCGAAGCCGCATACGCCAGTTGATCCTCGATCAGGACGACGAGCTGTTTCCTCCAATTGCGCTTGAGATCGACGAGACGGCTGCGTCTCGAGCGGTTTCTATCGTGTCTTGAACCTGGTTCATCGCGCGTTCTTTGAATTGATCGACCATCGGAGCGAGCTGTTCTTCTTCGAGTTGCGTTCGCGGCACGAGCGATCCGATTAAGAATCCAACCGCCGCCATGCCGAAGAACAATCCAAGGGGATTTTCGCGCACGGCGCTCACCATGCTCATCGCACCGGTTTGAAGATCACCGGTATCCGGCAACGCTTCGCCCGCGCGCGCGGCGGCGCGTTGCGCTTGCCCGACGGTTCCGGTAATTGCGGATTTCATTTGGTCCATTTTGTCTCCCACTGCATCTTGCATCCGGTGCGGAACGTCGGCTTTGTATGCGATAGCGTCGGCAGTGTCGCCCATCCGCTCGCGTGTTTCCGCTATCTCCGCGCGGAGCTCGTCCGGGTCTTTGCCCATTCCACGTCCTCCTTCACTGTTTCAATCGTTTGCGTCGGTACCGGCGCTTGAAGATGATCGAGTTTTCGTTTGCCCGCAATCGCCATCGCGCCGGCAACGATGCCGTAGACGACGGTGACGATCAGTGCGCCAACCCACGCGGGCATCACTAGTGCGAGCAGTAAGATGACGGTCGTGGTCAGGCACGCGAGGGCAAACAAGCCGCAGAGCGCCGCGCCGCTCAGCATTCCGGCGCCTTGACCGACTTGCTGGCCGACGCGTTTGCCTTTCTCGGTCATCTCGGTGCGGAAGAGTTCGAACTCCTGACGCATTAACAGCGTCATATCGCTCGTCAACCGCTTGAAGAGTTCACCTATCGACTCATCATGCAGTTCCGGCTCACCGGACGCCATAATCGATCTCCGCGTCGGTCGTATCCGTGTACGACGTTCCGTACGCGGCGCTTGAGGTCTCGCTTGACATGTCGCTGCTCGTACCGTAGCCCCCGTACGTACGGTAGCGATTCGTTGCCGCCGCCTTCAGCAACCGCGCCGCGCTCAGACCGACCACAAACCCGGCTGCGGCGGTGATCATCGGTTGCGTCCGCGCAAGGGTTTCGATGTCGTGAATGATGCGGTCGCCGTCCGTCTGCGTGAGATAGGCGGAAAGACGATTCAACCGGTCCGCCGCCATATCGACGAGACTCGCTGTCCCATCCTGGCCCTGGCCCCGCAGCGAACTGCCCATTTGGCGCAGATTAGTGACATGCTCACCGACCATATTTCCGACGTCGGTGGTTCGCCGATCGATTTGATCAGTAATTATGCCTTTCGCTTTGTCCTTAATTTGATCAACGTTCGTCACTTGATTCTCCCTTCGGTGGGCTAAGATACCCATACGGCCGATTTACAAAAATTTCAGAAAATTGGGGATTAGAATAAGGGACGCACAACGCTGCTTGGCAGCTTGACAGTCGTTTTACAGATCGTAAGCAAGAAGTTTGCCGACGGATAAGGCGACCGAAGTGCTAGCCAGGGGAAACTAGGAGCATATGAACCGCGTCGTTGTCGTCGATGACGACGAACCAAACCTCAAGCTGTATACAGCAGTGGTAAAACGCGTCCTCGGCGAGGACGCCGTCGCTTTTGAAAACCCGCTTCAAGCGCTCGAGCGGCTGGACGATCTACGTCCCGCGCTCGTTGTGGTCGACTATCAGATGCCCGAGATGGACGGCTTATCGTTCATTCGCCAGCTTCGTGAGAAGCCGGCGCACGCGTTCACGCCCGTGATCATGCTCACGGCAAGCGGCGAAACCGCGCTCGGTGAGCGCGCGCTCGAAGCCGGTGCGACGCTCTTCCTTCAAAAGCCGTTAGCACTGGCCGACTTCACGGCGCATATCCGGCATTTCGCCGGCTCCCCGGCAAGCAGGGTGACGTACGGCGAAGTGATCATGCCGACCGACGAGCGCGACACCATTCTGCGCCTTTACCGCGCCCTTCAGGCGTACAGCAGAGATCTTGCCGCGCAAGCCCTTCTCGTGCGCGATCTCACCGTCCCGATTGCGAACGAAATGCAGCTGGCAAGCGAAGAAATCGAGACGCTGCGGATTGCAACGCTCGTGTACGATATCGGGATGTTGGCGGTGCCGGAGAAGGTGCGAGAAATGCCCTCCACCTTACCGATGCGTTGGCGAAGCGTCGTGAACGGACACGTCGACGCGGGAGCGGCGATTCTCGGTGGCGGCCGGCGTCCGCTGCTTCGCGCAGCAGAAACGATTGCCCGTTACCATCACGAACGTTATGACGGGGCCGGATATCCGGAAGGCCTTGCCGGCCCGATGATTCCGCTCGCCGCGCGCATCGTCGCCGTTGCCGACACGTACGTCGCGCTCATTTCCGAGCGGCCCTACCGCGTTGAGTTCACGTCGGCGAACGCCGTCGCTCAGATCGTCGGATTGAGCGGAACGGCGTTCGACCCAAACGTGGTGGCGGCGTTCGAACGGCTCAAAGACAAGCCGAACAGCTTCCGCCAAAGCGCCTAAACGCGCAAGGTCCTAGAGGTCACCGCACGAGACGTAGGTCTTGAGATCCGACGCGCTCTTGTGCACGTTGATCGCGTAGTGCTGCTTCTTGAGATCGGCGACCGTGATGCCCTGGACGGTGGTCGTCGATTTTCCACCGACGACGTTCGTCAGCGGCTTCCACGGCGCCGGGTCGAGTTTTGCGCATGTTCCCTTGTGAATGTGCGCCGGCTCGCTTGAGCCGTTCGGGGTATTCTTGAGCGCAACTTTGACCAGGACGCCGCCCGAGACGTCTTTGACGCTGGCCATGCCGTCTTGCTTCGAGCCGTTTTGGGCTCCCATATTGATGTTCAGCGCCATGTTGGACTTCTGGTTCTGGGCGTTGAGTTTGGAATTCGACGTCGCCAATGCGGGTGCCGTGACGGCCACCGCGACGAGCGCGGCCATAGCGAAATGAATGAATTTCATGTAATGCGTGCTCCTTTCGGGATGTAGCGGCGTAACGGGAACGAGACCGCTACCATCGCGAAATGTACCCTAGCGAACAGTCCGGCCAACCAAGCTAGGAGGGATTCGTGATCGACACCCAGCCGACGCAAGACGATAAGACGCTTGCGATCTTAACGCATCTCAGCGGCATCTTCTTCTCGATCCTCGTGCCGCTCATCATCTGGCTCACGTCCAAAGAGACGAAACCATGGCTCGCGGATCAATCCAAAGAAGCACTCAACTTTCAGATCACCGTGCTGATCGGCTATCTGATTTCGTCCGCGCTCATGATCATTCTGATCGGCTTCGTGCTCTTTTGCGTCGTTTGGGCCGTCAGCATCATTCTGTGCATCGTCGCGGCAGTGCGGGTTTCGCAGGGCGCGGAGTTCCGCTACCCGTTAACGCTGCGCCTAATCAAATAGCGTAGTCCAGGCCTCGCGCGAGATGCGCAGGTCGTCTTCGTTCAAATCCTTGAGCGGTTTGCTGCTCAGTTTTTCGCGCTCGCATAAGTCGGGCACGTTGGGATCGACGAAGAGCAGACCCGTGATGAATTCGCCATTCGCGCGCGTTTCGTGAATCGTGCGAAGCGCGCCGATGCGGTCCGTCGCGTCGTAGTCGCGATCGACTTTGCGCAGTAACACCTGAGCGCCGTCTTCGAGCGTTACCTGCTGCACGCTGCCCGGTTCGTAATCAACGGTCACTTCTTGGCGCGGGCGAATGAAGTCCGGCATGTTCGCGACGAGTTCGTGATCTTTTACGTACGCGTAGCTCTTGGTCGAGCCGGTGTGATCGTTGAAGGTGACGCACGGGCTGATGATGTCGATGATCGACGTTCCGCGATGCGAGAACGCGGCTTGCAACATCGGCACGATTTGTTTGCCGTCGCCCGAGAACGAACGCGCGACGAACGTGGCGCCGAGCTCGATCGCTAAACCGCAGATATCTATCGTTGAATATTCATTCGGCGTGCCGTTCTTTAGGGTCGAGCCGACGTCTGCCGTCGCGGAGAACTGGCCCTTCGTGAGACCGTAGACGCCGTTGTTTTCGACGAGATAGACGGCGTCCACGTTGCGGCGCACCATATGCGCGAATTGACCGAGACCGATGCTTGCCGTGTCGCCGTCGCCGCTGATGCCGAGTACGACCAACTCGCGATTCGCGAGTTTTGCGCCGGTCGCCGCGGAGGGCATGCGGCCGTGCACGCCGTTGAAACCGTGCGCCTGCTCGACGAAATACGCCGGCGTCTTCGAAGAGCAACCGATGCCGCTCATCTTCGCGAGTTTATGCGGCGCAACGCCGTATTCGAAGAGCGCCTTGATCAGATGATTGGTGATCGAGTTGTGGCCGCAGCCCGCGCACAGCGTCGTCGGAAGGCCTTTGTACACGTCGCGGCCCAGGCCGATCAAATTGACAGTCATTCTGCTACCACCGCCGGCTGACGCTCGGCCGCCAAGAGAGGATCGATAATAGCGCGCGCGTCGATCGGCACGCCGTTGTAATGACGGATCGAGTGAAGCCGTCCGATGAGATGTTGCGGAAGCTCCGCGCGCAGCAACGCGTAGACTTGGCCGTCGCGATTCTGCTCGATGACGTACACGCGATCGTGCCGGCGAACGAATGCGGCGATGTCGGACGAGAACGGCAGCGCGCGCACGCGCATGTAATCGACGTCGATACCGTCTTTGCGCAGCTGGTCGCGCGCTTCGACGATCGCATGATGCGTTGTGCCGTACGCGAGAATGCCGATTGAGTTTTGCCTCTCATCGGCAATGGGTTGCGGCACTGCCATGCGCGCCGTGTCATGCTTGCGCACGAGCCGATCTAAATTGCGCTGCCAGACCTCAGGCTGTTCCGAATAGCGCGCCTCTTCGTCGTGCCCTGTGCCGCGCGTGAAGAATCCGGCGGCTGAATGATTCGTGCCGGGAAGCGTGCGATACGGGACGCCGTCGTGATCCACGTCGCGATAGCGTCCCCATGACTCGAGGCGGTTCAGATCTTTTTCGTCGAGCACTTTGCCGCGGTCGAACGGCCGTTCGGGATACGGCAGCGGCTTGGTCATCCACGAGTTCATTCCGAGATCCAAATCGGAGAGCACGAAGATGGGCGTTTGAAAGCGATCGGCGAGATCGAAGGCGCCCATCGCCATCTCGTACGCCTCTTGCACGGTTGCCGGCAGGAGCACAATGTGCTTCGTGTCGCCGTGGGACAGATGATACGCGAACGCAACATCGCCTTGCATCGTGCGCGTCGGCAGTCCCGTCGACGGTCCCGCGCGCTGCACGTCGAAAATCACGCCCGGCACTTCAGCGTAGTATCCGTAACCGGCCCATTCCGCCATCAACGATAAACCCGGCCCGGACGTCGACGTCATTGCGCGCGCGCCTGCCCACCCGGCGCCAAGCACCATGCCGATCGCCGCCAGTTCGTCTTCCGCTTGGACGACCGCGACTTTCTTCTCACCGGTCGTGGGATCGACGCGATACTTTTCGGCGAGTGCAATGAACGATTCGCACAACGACGACGACGGCGTAATCGGATACCACGCGGCAACGGTGCAGCCGCCCATGATGCATCCGAGCGCGGCGGCGCGATTGCCGTCCATAAATACGAGACCTTCGGTTGCACCGGACATGCGCTCGAGCACGAACGGATCGCGCTTTGCCAGCTGTTCGCGCGCATGCGCGAAACCCAGCCGCGCGGCATCCATGTTCGTCGTCACCGCGGACGGCTTGCGCTTGAACTGCGTGCCGATCGCCGCCTCGATCATCGCTTCATCGATGCCGAGCAACTCCGCGAGCACGCCGACATAGATCATGTTGAGCAAGTACTTACGAAGCGCGCCGTCTTTGAAGTTAGCTTTCGCCAGCTCGTTGAACGGCACCGCGTAGTAGATCACGTCGTCGCGCTGCGCTTCACCGGAAACAGGATAGGTGGCCTCGTGGACGATCATGCCGCCGGGACGCACCGATGCTGCGTCCGTTCGCCACGTCGCGGCATTGAGCGCCACGAGAACGTCGATCTCACGCGTGCGACATTGATAGCCCTTGGAGCTGACGCGAACGTCGAACCAGGTCGGCAGACCTTCGATATTCGAGGGGAAAACGTTTTTCGGGGCAGCCGGAATGCCCATGCGAAAGATCGCGTTGGTCAGAACGAGATTGGAAGACTGACTGCCTGATCCGTTGACCGTTGCAACCCGTATCGTGAAATCGTTGACGGAGCGCTGTTGCATCGAGTGAAGTTCCTTTGCAACAGGCTTACGCTCGGGCGAAGTCTAGACCTTCGTACACTCCTGATAGGCCGTGGGCTGCCATTGACCATCGTTATTTTGTCCGTACCAGATATGCTGCAACGCATCGTCCGAGGTCAAGCGAAACGTCTCACGTCCCGAGTAGCTGCGATCGCCCGCTTTCAACGTTCCGGTGAACGTGATGCTGTCGCCGTCAAATCCCGGTGAAGTCCCCTTGAAAATTGGCAGCTTCGCTTCGTTCATTTGGATCGTCGTCCAGCTGCCGTCATCGTTGACCGCGAAGACGTGATCGAACCCGAACGCGTTCCCACCCCTTTTCCAGTCAATGCGGAGCCGCACGCCATCGGCGATGTTCGTAAACACCATTTGCCCGATCGCACCATCCAACCTCGAGCAATTCCACGAGCCGACAAATCTCTCGAATGCCGCAGTCGGCGGCGTTGCCGCAACAAGCGTCAGGGAAGTGGTAAGTGCGAGAGTCGACAACAGCTTTCGCTTCATATGTGCAGCTATTCGAGCGTGCGGCCGTTCGCCCTCGCCAAGTGCAGGATGCCTTTCCCCATCGGGATGATATGGCGTGCGGGTAACTCGTGCGGCTGGATCTCGCGCAACATGAACGATGCCGTAATCCACGTGGCAACGGCAAACACGGTACCGACGGAAAGCGCGGCCGCGATGCCGTCCGCGACGTAGAGCGCCGCAGCGATCGCGACGCCGATACTCGATCCGATTTGCATGCTCGTGTTGATGACGCCCGATGCGAGACCTTGTTCGTTCGAGTCGACCTTGGCGAGAGCGCCAATCACGCCGGCTTGGTACGTCCACATTCCGCCGAGTCCGATGAGCGACGTGCCGGGAAGCAATCCGACCCAATACGGGGCGCCGCCGCGCATCGTCATGAGCAGGGCGCAGCCCGCGACCAACGCGGCACCGCCGGTGAAGCCGAGGCGACGGATGCCGATCTTTTTCGCGAGCGGCGCCGACAGCGGCCCCGCAATCACCGTAATGACGATCGATGACGGAAGAAAGGCCAAGCCGGTCGCAAGCGGGGAATAGCGATCGACACTTTGCGCAAAGACTGAACTAAAGATAAATGCTGCAGCATATGACGCCACCTCGGCAAACGTGTTCAACGTTCCCGGGATCATGTTCGGGTACGAAAACACGTGCGCGGGAATCAACGGCGATTTTGTCCGGCGTTCAACGATGACGAACGTCGTGAGAAGTGCCACGGCGAGAATCGATTCGACGTATGTATCCCAGTCGACGATACGATCGGCGATCGACTCGATCGCAAGAATCAGCGCAACGAGTCCCGCGGTTACGAGAATCGCTCCGCGGACGTCGAGCGACGCGCGCTCGCGCCGGCGCCTGTCCGGCGGAATGACGGCCTTTGTTAAAGCGAGGATAGCGATGCCGACCGGAACGTTGACGAAAAAGACGGAACGCCAGCCGAGAAACTGCACGAGAATGCCACCGATCAACATACCGGCGGCGATACCGGCGCTCCCGATCGTATTCCACATCCCGAGCACTTTGTTGCGTTCGTCGCCTTCAGCGAACGTGTCCATCAAGATCGCCATCGCCGACGGCGTCACGATTGCTGCGCCGAGGCCTTGAATCGCGCGCATCGCGATCAGAATCTCGATGTTGGGAGCGATCCCGCCGAGGAACGACGCCAGGGTGAAGACGCCGAGTCCCCACGTGAAAATGGTCCGGCGATTGTAGAGATCGGAACACCGTCCGGCAAGCATCAAGCATCCCGCGAGTGCAATTGCGTACGTGCTCACCACCCATTGCACGCTCGACATCGAAATGGCGAACGCGTTTTGAATCGCCGGCAACGCGACGTTGACGATCGAAAAATCGAGCAGCAGCATGAAGAACGTGAGGCTCAAAAACCAGAACGAACGCCATTTCGTCATAGCCGACTAATTCGAGCGTGCGTTCGCCTGCCCTCGTAATCGTGCACTCCTCGGCTTGAAAACGATGCACCGCGTACTACGGTGTCTATATGGCACTTTCGAAACGCTTAGCGGCGGAGTTCTTCGGAACGTTTTGGCTTGTGTTCGGCGGATGCGGAACGGCGGTGCTGTCCGCGGCGGTGCCGGCGCTCGGTGTAGGCTATGCAGGCGTCGCACTCGCATTTGGATTGACGGTACTCACCGGCGTCTACGCACTCGGGCCGATCTCCGGCGGGCATTTCAATCCCGCGATCACCCTCGGTCTTTTTACCGGTGGCCGCTTTCCCGGACGCGATGTACTACCGTATATGATCGTGCAAGTCGCCGGCGCAATTATTGCCGCGGCGGTGTTGTACCTGATCGCAAGCGGCAAAGCCGGATTCACGACAGCGAACGGCTTCGCCGCCAACGGGTACGGCATTCATTCTCCGGGCGGATATACGCTCGTGGCAGCGTTCATCACCGAGCTCGTCCTGTCGTTCGCATTCGTGATGGTCGTGATGGGCGCAACCGACGGTCGCGCCCCCGCCGGATTCGCGGGTATCGCGATCGGATTGGCGCTGACGCTGATTCACCTCATCTCGATTCCCGTCACCAATACCTCGGTCAATCCGGCGCGCAGTACCGGGCCTGCGCTCTTTGCCGGAGGCTGGGCACTCGGTCAGTTGTGGTTGTTCTGGATCGCGCCGTTGATCGGCGGCGCCGTTGCGGGCTTCGCGTATACGGCAATCTTCGGCGAACGCGCGATCGTGCGGGGACCGATCATCGAAGAAGCGACGGTTGCGATCAAGGGCGAGTTGACGTAGCGCCCTCGACGGTCTGCGCGAAGAAGCGCGCGTGATAGCCGAAGATATCGTCAGTATTCGGAAAGAGCGGATCGGTACGCTTGGCAATACGATACGCGCCGGCTTCATCGAGCGTTAGCAATCCCTCGCGCACCATCGTTTCGAGCGCCTCATGCGTTACGCGCTGCGGATTTCGCTTCAATTCCGGATCGACGAAGAGCACCGGCGGCAGACTCGCGAGCGAACGCTCGACCACGGACACCGCTTGCGATGCGGTGAAGGGTTCCGTTCGCTGCCACAGTGACGCGGCGAGCAATTGCGTAACCGTCACGGGCCGCGCGGCGAGCAGCTCCTCTTTGAGCGCATTGCGGTCGTGCAACTCAACCACATGATAGAGCACGGACGTCTTCTTGCCGCGGAACGTATCGTAACTTATGCCGCAGAGATAGATCGTCTGCGCGTACGTTGAGAGGCGCGGAAGCAAACCGCGCAGCGGTAGCAACTCACCGTTGGTCGAGTAGCGGCCTTCCGGCGTAAGATAAAAGGTTGCGCCGCGCGCAACGATCTCTTCCATCGCCGCAATGTCGCTATTGAGTTGCGCGCGCGTCTCCTCGACGATTTCCGTGCGAAACGGCTCGCGAAGTTTCGAGAGCTTCACGTTATCCTGCGCAGCCGTGAAGTACTTCCTGCGCCACAGCTCGGCGATCGGGATTCCCGGCGGAAAACGGTCCGCGATATCATCGGTAACGACGTCGCGCAGCAATACGTCGTCGCCGTGTCGGCTCTTTACGATCAAGGCAATCGACGTCAGCGCGCGCGCTCCGAGTTCGTTCTCGATGCGCATGAATCCGAGCGCGCGAAAGAGCGGCGCCATACTGATGCGCCGCATTAACGTAAACATCCACGGAAAGCGGACGGCAAAGAAACCCGGCTCCCACATCCGGCCGCCGGTCGCCGCGAACACCGGATGGCGCCACGACGAGCTCATCCCGATCCCGCTGACGACGAACATCGCCTCGAGTTCCGTTTGATGATTCGCGACGACGAGCGTGCCGCCGCGATCGCGCTTGAGCCGGCCCCACGAGCGCACGCGATGGCGCGCGTGCATTCCGATATCGACGGCACTCATCGCCGCAATCCACAGCGGCATCGTGAGCAGCGAGGAAACCGGTCGCGCGCCGACGCGAAGAACCGTCAACGAACCGAGCGCAAAACTCACACCGGCGAGACCGAAGATGACTTGATAGCCGACGCGCGCACCGCCGAGCTGGTGAAGGATCCATCCGCCGAGCAGCGGCGCGATCACCGCCGGCAAGTTCGTCGCCATTCCCCAAATGCCGAGATCGCGCGCAATGTTGCTGAGCGCCGGCAAACTATCGAACGCCAATGCCCAACCGACGGAAAGAATGCCGCCGAGACCGGCGCCGAAGAATACGGCAGAGATCAAGATTACGTTCGAATTCGGTGCGGCGGCAAAGCCGGCCGCGGCAATCGCCATCGGAATCCCGCACAATGAGGCGATCGTTTTGCGCGAGAACCGGTCGGAAAGAACACCGAGTAACACCGACGAGACAATCGCACCGATCAACGAGCAAACCCCGACGAAGGCCGTACCCTGGCTCGGATTGCTATAGTGCAGCACGTCTTGAAAGAAATACAAGACGAACGTCATCAGCAGCGTGAGGCCGAAGAATATGAACGCGCGTGCTACGAAGACGACCGTGAAATCGTGCCAGCGAACCACGGGCGTTTCTTCCGGCGGCGCGATATAGTCGCGCTCGTTCAGTGCTAGCAGGCTAAACAAACCGAGCGCGAGCAACAGTGCCGCGCCGAGAAAGACGATGTCGGGCCGCCCGATGCTTCCCGCGATGCCGAGTCCCGCAACGGTGCCGATCAGCGTCGCTGCTCCGCGCAAGCCTGACGCTGCGCCCCACGCTTCGCGGGGAACGATCTCCGGAATCATCGCCTGGTAGGCGGCAATCGCAACGTTCTCGGCTGCGACCGCAATAATGAAGAGCGCGTCGAATGCGACGAGCGTGTGCGTGAAGGCGAGCGCAATGAGCGCACAGACGTCGATCGTAATTCCGGCAACGACCCAACGCCGCCGCAATCCGCCTGTCTTCCGGCGATGCCGGTCCGAGAACCACCCGGCAATCGGCGGAACCAGCATCGCCGCAAGATTCGAGATTGCCACGAGAAACGCGAGCGACTCCACGTGCGTCGCGGGCGCAAGGTGATTGACGGCCGAGGGCACGGCGATTGTCATCAGCGCCGTGTCTTGGACCGTTAGCGAGATCCACAGCGCATTGAGCACCGCGTAGTGCGCGATCGACGCACCGCGCGTTCTATTCATCCTTGACCACGTAATAATTGCCAATTGTGCCCAAAGTGCCAGCTTCCATGCTAGTCATGCGACTTTATCATTGTCCGGTGCGTTCCGATAATGACAGCGGATGTGGTTTCTCGTTCGCGCCTCGGCGGCATTACTGTCGGGCGTATTCCTGTATAGCACGGTTGCTCTCGCGGCCCCCCCACCGACCTACACACAGGCCGGTGTTCGCGCCGTCCGCGACCTCGTGAACAACTTTTACGCAGGCGACGGCCAGTGGCGCATCTGCGATCGCGCCGATTGCTCGACGTCGAACAGCGACTGGGGCGTGGATGCCGCAACCTACACGCTGTACATGGACTGGGAACAAACGCACAACGCGCGGACAATGCGACTGATGTCGCAACTCTCCGCCACATCGGCGCACTACGGAGCGCCTTGCCAAATGGGACCGTGTCCGAATTGGAGCGATACGCCGGCTTGGGACGCCGTCGCCGACATGCGCGAGTATGACGCCCTGCGTGATCCGCAGGCATTGGCGAATGCCGAAGCGGCGCTCGCATACGTGCAGCAATCGCGCGCGTTCATGAGTGGCGCGTGCAGCGATGTTCCGTATCAGCACCCGCCGCAAGACGGCAAGCAGATCAAAACGCTCGAGACGACAGCAAACGCGGTTAAAGCCGACTTACTCGTCTACGAAGTGACGCACGACACCGCGTATCTCAACGCCGCGCGCGACGGGTATGACGCGGCCCGCCGTTATTATCTCGACCCGCAGCTTCCGCTCTATACCGTGCACGTCAGCGACAACGGGCAAACGTGTTCGCAGGTCTTCCGGCGGTTCTTTGCTTCGGTCAACGGCAACATGATTTGGAACGGCATTGAATTGTCGCGCCTGACGGGCGAGCAGCACTTCGTCGACGAGGCACTTGCGACGGCGCACGCCGTCGATAACCACCTCAGTGACGACCGCGGCGTCTTTGCCAACGTGCAGGGTGAGAACGACGTCGAGGAACCGCTCGTCGAAGCAATGCTCGATCTTGCGCAACGCGAGAACCTCACGTTCGCGCGCAACTGGTTGATTCGTAACGCATCCGCGGCACTTTCCGCGCGTTCCGCCGACGGCAGTTTTTCGCGGTTTTTCGACGGACCGCCGCAGCGTACGACGTCGATTTGGGAGACCAACGGCGGCGTTGCATTGGAAATCGCGGCAGCGGCAATCGCGCCGGACGTTTCCGCGGAGCCGCTCGACGGTTGGAATCCGGGCGCCGACAAGAGCGTGAACGTAACATCGCTGCCGGCGACAATCGCGGTCGACGGTTCCGGCATCGCGCTCGTCGGCACGATGAGCCGCCTCTGCGAACACGGCCACGTGCGCGTGCTGATCGACGGCATTGAAACGACCGACCAAACCGGCTTGTGGCAGAATCCGTCGATGCCGTCGGGCCCGTCGGTGCTCTTCGCATGGCGCTGGTCCGAGCCCGGCCGTCACACGATCACCCTCGAGCCGGGCGACGCGGGCGCCGCGACGCCGAACGCATTGTCCCTCGAAGGCTACGTCAAAACGAAATAGCAGCTTGCAACCTCTCGCAGCGGAGCGAGTAAGATGAGGGCATGAGACGATCTGTAATTGCCCTCACGCTCGTCGCCGCGTGCGCGACGGCCCTGACTGCCTGCGGCAGAAGTTCGAACGTCACGACTGCCAGCTCGAGCGCCGCACCCGCTGTAAGCGGCGGCGCCGTCGTCGTCAAAGCGGGAAGCACGTTCTCCGGCAAACTCCAGCAAGAAATCAGCACCAAAAAGAGCCACGACGGCGATCGCTTCACGATCCAAAACAAGGACGGTATCATCGATGGCCATTTGGAAAACGTGCAGCCGGCGAGCTTCGCCAAGAAGCCGTCGATGGTCATCGTCTTCGATGATTTGAAGATGGCCGACGGGACGACCGCAGCGCCGATCGACGTGAAGATCGTCAACGTCGGCGCGTTCAATGCGAAGTCGCATCATTTCCGCACGTTCGGCATGGTTGTCGGCGGCGCCGTTGCAGGACATATGGCCGCAAATGCTGCGCACGCAAAACACGGCGGCCTGGCCGGTGCTGCGAGCGGCTACATGCTCTCTCAACAAATGAAGACGGACGTTGACGTTCGTCCCGGCACGACGGTCGTACTGCGCTTCAACAAAGACGCGATCGGAACGACTGCTTCGAACAGCAAGGGATGAGCGCGCACCACGCGCCGCCGCCGCCACCGGTTCGCGTGCGCATTGACGACCTCGGTGTCGTCTCCACGACGATCGACGGTCAGGGACCGTTTCACTTCGTGTTCGATACGGGTGCGGGGATCACTGTGCTCTCCGACGATTTCGCGAAACGCGCCGGCATCACGGGACAAGCATCGAGCACGGTGGTAAGCGGCGCGAACGGGTCGGCCCAAATGCAAACGGTGACGTTACACGATGTGCGCGTCGGCAATGCCGAGGTGCACGACGTGGCGGCCGCAATCGTTCCGCTGCCGCTCGATCTCACGTATCAAGGCGATTACGGAACCATCGACGGCATCCTCGGATATTCGTTTCTTTCGCATTTTGCAACGACCATCGATCTCTTTGGGAAGACGATCACATTCACACAGCCGAACCAGTATGTGACGCCGCCCGGCGCAACGTCGCTGGAGGCGACGTTCCCGCATCACTGCCCGCTCGTTACGGCGACCGCCGACGGCCACAGTGGACGCTTTCAGATCGATACGGGCGATAACGGATTTCTCACGATCACGAGCCCGTTTGCCGCGCAATACGACTTTCGCTCGCAGTACGGAAAGCGCGGCTTTGACATGCTCGCGCAAGGCGTCGGCGGAAGCGCGCATGCCACGGAAGTGCGTCTGAAGCAATTCACGATCGGTCCGGCCACGATCGCGAATGAGATTGCATCGCTCTCCGCTGCCACCACCGGAATCTTCGGAGATCCGGATCTAGCCGGCAACATTGGAACGCGCGTGCTTAAGCGGTTCGTCTTCACCGTCGACTACCAGCATCAACGCGTCGATTTGACGCCGTCGCCGCGTGTGAACGATCACGATCCCTATCGGCCGACGGGTCTTGAGATCACGCGCAACGCGGATGGAACGTTTCGCATCGTGGCGGTGCTCGAGCGTACGCCCGCCGCGGAAGCCGGCGTAAAAGCGGGAGAAACGCTGGTTTCGCTCAACGACGACGACGTCGCGCACCTAACGTCGACGCAAACAACGGCGCGCCTCGCCGCCGATACCGTCACGCTCGTCCTCAAAGACGGCGATCAGACGCATACCGTCGTCTTACATCCGCGAGAAATGCTTCCCGACGTATAACGATCGCTTGACTCGGAAACCGCATATGCCGCGCGCGCCCGTACGGCGTGTCGTCTTCGCGTAGCAGGTCGTGGACGTCATCAATTGTAGGATCGGAGACGTCGAGCGCGTCGATTGTGCCGAGTGACACGAGCAACTCCGCCGTCGGCGCCGGCGAGACTTCAACGAGCCACGAACCGCCTTCGCGCTCCTGACGGTGTAATGCGGCAAGTGTGCCGAGTGCGGCAAGCCAGCCGGTAGCGTGATCTAACGCTTGCGCCGGTAACGGCTACGGCTCGTTTCGTTGCGCGAGCGTTGCCGCGGTTCGCGTGATTTCCGACGCCATTTGCACGAGACTATCGAAGCCGCACGGTACGACTGCAGAAATGCGTCTGCATCGCGCACGAGCGAGCGCCGTTCATTGCGTCGCGCATACGTCCGCAAGTCGATGTCCGCGTTGCGCTTGCCAAAGCCGGTGTCGATATCAGCCGCGAGAATTGCCGGCAGCTTCGAGGATGCAACGTGCACGACATCGGCCCCGTATGCTGCGAGCGCGCGACCGGCGACCGGACCGGCAATCACGCGCGTGAGATCCAGCACACGCGTATCCCGCAACGTGACGCGGCGCGGTGACGCTTCGCCGATCTTCGTTATCGCGATCAACGGTTGCGTAGCAAGCGCCGCTCCCTGAGGATGCTGCCTCCACTCATCGCGCGTACGTTCGGCCGCAGCAGCACCGCCCGCCGCAATTACCGCTTCTTCAACCGCAAACGCATCCCACGCGCTTTCCGCGCGCGCCACGGCGACCGCCCTTCACTTCATAGTCGCCCGAGAGCGGGCGCCCCGCGCGTCAATCGTTACGTCCGCGCGCCCCTCGCTGAGCGCAAACGCCGCGTGCGCCGCGGCGACTGTGCCGGCAGCAAGCTCGTCCACGCGATAGACCGACGACAAAAACGTTTAGCGGTCTCGCCGATTCGCGATGGAAAGAAAACGATGCTCGTCGGCCTCTAAGAGCAACCACTGCGCCAAGAGCTTATCGTAACTCGGCATGTGCCCGTCGACGCGAACGCAGAACTTCTCGCCGCCGCTGAGAATGTTGAATGTGCCGTACGCCTTAAGCGTATAGCGGCGACCGCTCGCACTGATGACCTCAAAACGGCGCAAAAACTTCCAGCTTCGGCGTTGAGCGGCATCGAGTCTGGACAAAAAGAGCCGGCGCGCACGTTCCTTCGCTTGCGGCGCAATGCCGAAATCCTCGCCGGCCAAGAAAACAGCGAAGACCAATGCGGTAATCACGGTCACGAGACAGAGAGCGACCGTGAACGTCACGAACGATCAACCGCCCGCGAAGCGAGGCGAGACGATGATTTCGCTCGCGTTCGGATCGAAGGTCTTTATGACTTTCCCAGGTTGCGTTGACACGTCGAAGGCGACAAAACCTCGCTGCATCAAATCCACGAAGCGAGCCTGGACATCGCGCACTTCCGTCTTTTCTTCAGGGTCGAACTCCAGCTGCGTGTCACCATGCTGGTCGAGAATACGCAATACGTGGGCTTTTCCACAATTGTTCATGAGCCGTGACCCTCGGCGGGAAATAGTGTAGATGCACTGTACCCACTAGCAGCATGAAGCTCTTTGCAGATGACGTTGTCGTTCTCGCGGGCGCGACCGGGCGCGTCGGCCGGCCGCTCGTGAACCGCCTTCTTGAAGAGGGCGCTCGGATCGTGTTGATTTCGCGTTCGTTACAGGAAGCGACCGAACGCGTCACGCCGATCGTCGCGGATCTCACGAAACCGGCTGACGGCAAACGCGTCATCGAGGAAACCGCAAAGTCGCACGGTCGCGTCGACGCTGTGATCTCGCTTGCTGGCGGCGGGTCACGGTTCGTTCCCGTCGTGGAGTCCACAATCGATGATATGGAAACGAGCGTGCGCAATAACCTGATCGTCGCCTACAACCTCTTTCTCCCGGCACTGCAGCAAGCGCTGAAGCAACCGTTGCAAGAGGGACGCCGGTCTCGCGCACGCTTCGTTGCCGTTAGCGCAGGAAGTTCGCTCGATCCCCAACCGCGTTTCGGCATCATGGGAAGCGGCAAAGCGGGCGTTAACACGCTGATGCGTGCGATCGCACGCGAACACAAGGCAGAGGGCATCGTCTCGAATGCAGTCGTTCTCGGCGGCGTGGCGACGCGCGAGGCGCGCGAATACCTCAGCCCGGAAGATTTTGCGGCGGCCGCATCACCCGAAGAAGTCGCAAACGTTCTTGCGTTTCACGCAAGCGACGAATCGACCGGTATCAACGGCGAGCTGATTCACCTCAATGCGCGAGAAGTCGACTAATGCACGAAACGGCCTCCGGTTGGACGGAGACCGTTTCATGTGTCGGAAGCTTGACTGATAGGTAGTTAGGATCGTGCTGCTGGTCCCTATGTCTCGCGAATTATGTGTACCCAGCGCATTGACTGTTACACGTAGCGTCGGGCCGCTTTCTAGATACATACGGCGGCCTCCGCATTGCTGCGGAGGCCGCTTTCCTTGATTGCGTGCCTTGGTTTACCTTTTTCGCTGGCACTAACTTCTTCGGGCTTAAGTACTTAGACTACGTTGTCCAAGGGACTATACCCCGTTCTTGTTACGTTGGATGAACTTCGTATTTCCAGATCGACATAATGCTACACGTAGAGGACGCACGCTCTCCCACTCTCACGCCAATCCGCAAATGCAAATAAAACGAAGACGATCGTGTGTTGCGGTCACCAATCGATCCGTCTTCTTCATCGCCGCAACGTTTCTTCAGCGCCGGTGTGCGTCTCGCTTACGGCTTTGCCGAGACGCGCGCTGAGAGGCGACGCAATTTCTTCTGCACGACCGTATATGTTTGCGTCGCATACTTCCTCGGACAGCAGTTCGGATCGTTCGGTCCGTAATCCGGAAAAATCGCAACAATACCGTGGTAGGTCACGTTAACCGCGAGGTGGCCACCTGAGCTGATGTAACCCACGAAGTAAGGACGTGCGTCCTCAATGCCCTGCGCGAATACCAACTGCGAAAAAACACCGCCCGAGCCGCCACTTTCGAGCGGAACCGCCATCACTTGTGTCCCGTCACTCAACCGCCCGATTGAAGCAAAATCGGCCAGCGGCTTTCCACCAGCGAAGTCCTGACCTTTTATTCCAACGCCGTAGTCGTTCACCGTCAGCTGCGGCGTTTGACGAATCAATTGCCGGATCTCCGAAGCGCTGGTCGTCATTGCCGATGCGACTATCGTGCTAGCGGCTACGAAGGCCAGCGCGGAAAGTACGGTTTTCATGGCCTTCTCCTTACGTCTCACACTCGGGTCATCACCTGTCCCCGCGACGCTCCTGCGACGACGCGTTCGATCCAATAGCGGATTAGGAATCGGTGGGAGCGGCGCTGCCGTCAAGCGCGCGTGAAATGGCGTTGCTCAACCAAAAGCCTGTCGCCGCGCCCATCATCAGCAGGAGAATCGTCGAGAGTATCGGCGCCACCCCGAGCGCGAAGCCGATGCTCATGTTGAGCGCGATGAATGCACGCAGCACGAAATCCCCGAGCAAGAGCGCGCCCCACGCAAAAGTAACGATGCGCGTTCCCTGGCGGAAGTACGAACTGCCCCAAAGAAATGCGAAGTGCGATTCGGGAAGCGCGTCGTTCGCCGTTAAAAACTCCTTCATCACATAATAAAAAATCGGTTTCTTCATCACGAATGCCGAAACGAAGAACACGAGACCGATGAGACCGGTAAAGAACGATTCGCGCAGCAACAGCAAGCGTTGCGATCCGCCGAAGGCGGTCGGAATGATCCCCGCGATTAGCCCGAGGAGAATGATCAAGCCGACAATGTCGACGCTGCGCCGCCGGATTGCGTTGAATATATTCGAGGCGACCGGTACGAGCGATGCGCCGACAATCGGCCAGATGCTCGTCGACGGGAAATGCGGCGCGAGAAGATAGTAGACGATCGTGGTACCGCCGACGTCGAATATAAGTGTGGGCAAGAGCGCGCGAAAACTCTGCCACAAGACCGCGAGCGGGCGAATGTTCGAGGGGCTGCGATTCTCGCTGCTTTCAACATCGCGGTCTTTGACCGCCAGCGGCTCCGGCATCCTGACATGATGATGCCCCTGACTCGATGCTGTTAGGCACAGCGCATGGCGCGGGAACGAACGCTCGTCTGCCGGAGCATGTGCAACGATGCGCGAAACGCAAAAAAAGGGCGCCGCGAAAATCGCAGCGCCCGTACGTCTTTCGACAAGCTCAGGATGACACGTGGGTGACACCTGAGTGTCGAATTACATCATGTCGTAGCCGCCCATGCCGCCGCCGGGCATCGCCGGGGCTTTTTCTTTCGGCTCGGGCTTGTCGGCGATGAGCGTCTCGGTCGTGAGAACGAGCGCGCCGATCGACGCAGCGTTTTGCAGGGCCGAGCGCGTCACTTTGAACGGCTCGACGATGCCGGCCTTGAACATGTCGACGATATCACCCGTCATGGCATCGAAGCCTTGCGGCGCCGTTTTGCCCTTGACGTTGTTCACTTCGACCGAACCTTCGAAGCCAGCGTTGTATGCGATTTGACGCAGCGGCTCTTCAAGGGCTTTCTTCACGATGTCGATGCCGATCTTCTCGTCAGCCCACGTCGACGCATGACCGTTGGTCTTTGGCGCCGATGCGACGTACTTGTCGATCGCTTTGACCGCGTGGACGAGCGACGAACCACCACCCGGGATCATGCCTTCTTGAACGGCGGCACGCGTCGCCGAGAGTGCGTCTTCGATACGGTGCTTCTTCTCTTTGAGCTCCGTTTCGGTCGCTGCGCCGACTTGGATCACCGCAACGCCACCCGAGAGCTTCGCAAGACGCTCTTGCAGCTTCTCGCGATCGAAGTCCGAATCGGTGTCTTCGACCTGCTTTTTGATCATCTCGATGCGGCCTTTGATTTGATCTTGCTTGCCGCCACCGTCAACGATCGTCGTCTCTTCTTTGGTAACCGTAACGCGCTTGGCTTGACCGAGCTGATCCTGCGTCACCTTGTCGAGCTTCAGACCGAGCTCTTCCGAAATCACCGTCGCGCCAGTGAGCGTGGCGATGTCCTTGAGCATTTCCTTGCGGCGGTCGCCGAAGCCCGGCGCTTTCACCGCAACCGACGTGAACGTGCCGCGCAGCTTGTTGACGACGAGCGTCGCAAGCGCTTCACCTTCGACATCTTCCGCAATGATCAGCAGCGGCTTCTGAACCTGGACGACCTTCTCGAGGATCGGAAGAATGTCGGCGATCGCCGAGATCTTGCGCTCCGTAACCAAGATGTACGGGTTGTCGAGAACCGCTTCCATACGCTCGGAATCCGTCACCATGTACGGCGAGATGTAGCCCTTGTCGAACTGCATGCCGTCTTTGGTTTCCACTTCCGTCTTGAGCGTGCGCGATTCTTCAACCGTGATCACGCCGTCTTTGCCGACCTTCTCCATTGCGTCCGCAATGAGATCGCCGATTTCTTTATCGTTCGCCGAGATCGACGCGACTTGAGCGATCTTCTCTTTCGTGTCGACGACTTGCTTGAACGAACCCATCTCGTCGACCGCAACTTCAACGGCCTTCTCGATGCCGCGCTTGATCAGCAGCGGATTGCTTCCCGCGGTCACGTTGCGGAGACCCTCGCGGATGATCGCTTGCGCGAGCACCGTCGCGGTCGTCGTGCCGTCGCCGGCAATGTCATTGGTCTTCGACGCAACTTCTTTCACGAGCTGTGCGCCCATGTTTTCGAACGTGTCGGGAAGTTCGATTTCTTTGGCAATCGTCACGCCGTCGTTGGTGATCGTCGGCGAGCCGAATTTCTTGTCGAGTACGACGTTGCGGCCCTTGGGTCCAAGGGTCACTTTCACCGCGTCGGCAAGCATGTTGGCACCACGCTCGAGAGCGCGGCGCGCGTTTTCATCAAATACGAGTTGCTTTGCAGCCATCTAGTCTAGTGCTCCTTAAACGCTAGCCGGAACTTTGTCGACGATCGCGAGGACGTCTTTTTCGGAAACAATGAGGTACTCTTTACCGTCGATCTTGACTTCGGATCCCGAGTACTTCGAATAGATCACGCGGTCGCCGACCTTGACGGTCATCGTGAGGGTCTTGCCCTCGTCCGTCACGCGGCCGGTGCCGACTGCACGGACCACGCCCTCTTGCGGCTTTTCCTTTGCAGTGTCGGGCAAGAAGATGCCGGTGTTGGTCTTCTCGCTCTGCTCGACGTGCTCAATGACCACGCGATCAGCCAAAGGCTTGAGATTCACGTAAACCTCCAAAATGATATATGAACTCTGTCTTTAAGGGAGTTGGCACTCACAGCAGTAGAGTGCCAGCCATGGAATCTTAGCAGACCGGGCCGGAGAGTGCAAGAACCAAGCAATGCGCAGCCATGCGAAGCGGCTGAAAGTTTATAGCGCAGGATGCGCGGCCGGCCGTAGGCCGGCTGAACCAACTACCCTGCGAGGGTTGCGAAGAGCGCCGATCCAGTGAAAAAGGCGAGGATCAGGCCTGCTGAAGCGGTCCAGATGAAGAGCCGGGTGGTGCGATTATCCACCGCGACGGCAACAAGGGAAAGACCCACCGAGAGCGCGACGACCGCGCCGTCAAGAACAGCTTGGTCCGCGGCGCGATGGAGCCGAACCCAAAGAGTAAAGGCGGTTCCGATCCCCACCACCAGTCCCAAGAGCGCACTCGCGCTCAAGATGACCAGCTCGGTCGGCTCCCGAACCGGGCGACTTCCCATCATGGTAGAAAGGTACTCCGAGCAACTGACAAATCGCTTAGAGAACTGTTAAAGCTCTGTAGCTAAAGCTACAACTGCCCGCATACCCGCGTAGTTGCACCAATAAACAATGGCTCGGCTGGTACTGCGACTATTGTAGAATCGCGTGAAAGTCGCGCATCGCATCATGGTTATTTTACTTCACCGCTGCGTCTGTTTGAGGAAATCCTCCAAATAATGGCCCCAAATCGCGGGTAACGTGTGGGTTCCGTGGCCGCGCGTCTGGGACGTAATCGGTAAAATAATGTACCGGCCATGCGCGACGCGTTGAATTTCGCGTTGCAAAATGCCTAATTCGGGCGGATTGATTTGGTCATCCGCGGAGTTGATCGCGAGGAGCGGTGCGAGGATCGAGCCGAGCTGCGGCTGCGGATCGTAATCGTTCGACGCCGTGATTTGATACAGCAAATCGTTTGCGTCGTAGTGCGTCGCTAGCGTCGCAACGTGATCGTGATAGTATGCATCGGCGGCGGCGCGCGTCGGCATGATGCTTTGATCGTAGAGCGGCGCACTGCCTACCATCCACAACAAATCCGCTGCACCTTTGAGTCCGTACGGTTCGCTCGTGTAATTGCCGCCGTTATAATCAGGCGAACTCGTGATGAGATCCGCAACCATGTCGCGCCAGATGCGATTGCGGCCGGAGATTTCCACCGGAAGACTCGCGAGCGGCATCAGCGCATCCATCATCGTCGGATACATCTCGCCCCACATCCACGTCTGCATGCCGCCCATCGACGTACCCATCACTAAACGCAAATGATTGACGTGCAAGCTATTGACGATCATGTCGTGCGTTGCGCGTACCATGTCGTGGTAGCCGTAATGCGGAAACTTCGCGCGCATCCCATCGCTCGGTTTGCTCGACTCGCCGTGGCCGATTTCGTCGGGAAGAATGATGAAATACTTGCTCGCATCCAGAATGCCGCCCGGCTTGAACAGCACGCCGGCAAAGCGATCGCTGATGAACTGCTGCGCGGAGCCGCCCGTTCCGTGAATGATCAGTACGGCGTTTGTCGTACGGCCCGACGCATCGGTGCGCGGCGTTCCGAACGTTTCATAGTGCAAACGAAGGCTGGTGAGCGTTTCGCCGTCGGCAAAGGAGAACGACGGAATGGTGTACGTGCCGCTCGCCGGCGCCGGGTACCCGGCGGCGAGCGCCGCGACAATCGTTGAAAAAGCAAAGAGTAGAGCGACCACTCCGATGCGAAAACAGCGGTATATGACGGAACAGCGGAATTGGAGCGAGATCGTTCGGCAGGCGGTGGCCGCCGGAATTATGGGAGGCATTCTCTTCGAGGCGTATCTCATCGTGACGACGATCTTACCCGCGCACGGAAGCGTGCTTGGAAGCTGGCAATGGATCGCATCGGCTGCGATCGGCGATGAGGCGTTGAAGAATCCGGCATACGCATGGCTTGGTCTGCTGATCCACTTCATCATCAGCATTACGTGGGCGGGCGGTTACGCGTATCTAGCGCAGCAGCAGCCCTTCATGAATCGCCGTTGGCCCATCTCAGGAGTCGCCTACGGCCTGATCGTTTACATCTTCATGGACATCTTGCTGCTCGGCGCGCGGAAGTTTGTCGCGCCGCCGACGGCGCTCGCTTTACTCAATGCGCTGATCGCGCATTGCGTGTTCTTCGGTCTGCCGGTCGCCTACGTCATCGCGCGCATGGACGAACGAAGCGCTATGCGCTCGCCAGCAACCCGATAAACTCTCGCGCGAACTTCGCCGCGACCGATGCAGTGACGCCGCCGATATCTTGTTTCGGATTGTACTCAACGACGTCCGCACCGACGGTCGTTCCCGGTATCGCTTTGACCAGCTCCAACACGTCGCGCACGCTCAAGCCGCCCGGCTCGCGATGCGACACGCCCGGCGCAAACGCTGGATCGAGTCCATCGAGATCGAGCGAGATATAGACGTCGCCGCGCGGAAGCGCATTACGCACATCGTGCAGCTGCCACGGCGCAAACCTACGCACGCCGTATTTCTGGGCGATTGCTAATTGCGGCGGCGACATCGTGCGAATGCCGATCTGCATGAGGTGCATGACGAGTCCATCTTCGAGAATGCGTGCAAACGGACAGGCGTGCGAATACCGGTCGCCTTGAAACGACGGATACATATCGGGATGCGCATCGAAATGCACGATGGACAGCGAGGCGAACTCCTTCGCGTACGCGCGTAGAATCGGATAGGTGATTGCGTGATCGCCGCCGATCGAACACACGCGCCGGCCGGCGCGCAACTGTTCGGCGACGGCCGCCTCGATCGCGGCGCGATCGTGTTCCGCGTCCTCGATCGTCACGTTTCCCGCGTCGATCATCACGCCCGGTGAACGCAGATCGACCCCAAGCTCGGTGTACGGGTTCCCTGCCTCGCTGAACATTTCGCGACGAATAATATCCGGCGCTTCCGCCGGACCGCGAAGAAACGACGAGTGATTATCGCTCGGAATGCCGAGAAGGGCGACGCGTGCTTCCGACATGCGATGAACCTTATGCGCGCTGCGCACCGGAACCCGCTGCCGCGGCGACGAAGGGGCGCGCGTGATCGGTGCCATTCACGTATCGCTTTCAGCGTTGCGCTTTAACGCGCAGGCGCTTCGCAATCTCGTCGGTCAGAGCGCCGCCGCCTTCGTGGTCAAAGGCAACGCGTACGGTCACGGCATCGTGGAAACGGCGCTGGCGGCCGAACCGTTCGCAAAGAAACTCTGCGTCTACTCCGTCGAGGAAGCGGTCGCGCTGCGCGAAGGCGGCATCACGATCCCAATCCTCGTCATGGGGCCCATCCCGCCCGAAATGTTCGACGATATGCTCGAGCTTGACGTCGAGATGGCTCTGTGGGACATGCACGAGTACGTTCACGCACTCGCCGCATCGGCGAACAGAGCGCGCAAGCGCGTCAAGGTGCACGTCAAGGTCAACACCGGGCTCAACCGCTTAGGATTGGAACCGGAAGAATTTGCCGATGCTATCGAAGACTATTGTCACGTGCCCCACATCGAGATCGCCGGCATCTTCTCGCATCTTGCGGCGGCGGAAGAAATCGACTCACCGTACACGATGCACCAGCTCGAACGATTCAACAAGGCGTACACGCAGGCAGAGCCGGTCCTCGCGTCGCACGGCGCGATCCCAGTTCGTCACATCGCCGCTTCGGCGGCGGCAATGCTGTGGCCGCAAACGCGTCTGGACATGTGCCGCATCGGCATTGCGCTCTACGGATTGTGGCCGTCGCCGCAAACGCGCGAAGCAATGAACGGCGGAAAGCTTCCGTTACAACCGGCGCTGTCATACCTTACGGAACTAATCACGACCCGCCAAATCGCCGCCGGTGAACCGGTTGGCTACGGCACGACGTTTCATGCACCGCGTACGATGCGGCTGGGCGTGATTCCGCTCGGTTATGCCGACGGCATTCCGCGCGCCCTCGGCAATGCCGGATCCGTGCTCGTCGACGGTGCGCGTTGCGCGATCATCGGTCGCGTTGCTATGAACATGAGCGTGATCGATCTGACGCATGCGCCGAACGCGAAGAGCGGGTCGCGCGTCACGCTCATCGGGCGCGACGGCGAGGACGAGATCACGGCCGAAGATTGGGGAACCTGGAGCGGCTCGATCAACTACGAGATCGTCACGCGCATTCCCGAATCGCTGCCCCGCGTCTATACCGACGGGTAAGTAACCGACCACGTTCATGTTCCACTGCCACATTCTCGACCACGAGGACGGCCGCATGATAGCAAAGGTTACGGCGATCTGACGTAACGAACGAGCGAGGGTGATGCGTTATAGGGCCAGATGCTAAGCGCACAGCCCGCCATCGTCGCTGCCGCAAACGACCGGCAGCTTCCGGCCGTTTCTCCGAGCGCTGCGCCGCTCAAAGATGAAGAACCGGCCCCCGACACGCGCGTGGCGTCGGCCTATCCGACGATCTCCGCACGTCTTCCGATTTCGCATGGGGCGTCGATCGCGACATTGCATCTGCTGGTCGACAACGTCGACGTAACGACGAATTCCTCGTATGCCGGACAATACGTCACGTACATTCCGCGCGACGGATTGACGGAAGGAACGCACACGGTCGCGATCAGCGGCAGCGGAAGCGACGGGAAAGCGTTCAAGACGTCGTGGTCATTCGAAACGACGACCGCGCCGCAACCCGATACCGGCGGTGCGACCGCTGCGCCGAATATGTTCGGCGCGCCGCCGTTTCCGTCACCGATTCAGTTCAATGTATCGGGAAATCAATTTGTCGGCGGTGCTCCGATCAGCGTGCAAATGACCGCGCCGCCCGGCGGACAAGCATTTGCGTTCGTCTGCACGTCTGCATGGCAATTTCCGCTCTACGCGGCGCCGCTCTCACAGTTTTACTCGGGCTCGGTTCCGACGACGGGCGTCGGCGCTGCGATCAATTGTCCGGTGACTGCAATGTACGTTGCGCCGGACGGCAGCGTCACATATGCGCCATATCCCGTGTTTGTGCAGTTGCTGCCGCCGCGTTCGGCCGCCGCGCATTCCACGCCGCTGCCGCAACCGACCCGCGTTCCGTTACCGAGTCCGGTTACGCGCACGCCGGCACCAAACGACGACGGCACCGGTGCATACACCGATGCCGCGTCCGCGAGTGGTTGTTCCGAAAGTGCGACGCACGCCGCCGCCTCAGTAGTCCAGGTACGCCGCCGCGGCCATTGCGCCGAGCAATTCACCGGCATGATGCGCGGCGTCTTTGTTGACGTCGAGACTCGATTTTCCCGGCATACGATTGATCCAGAATGCAAACGCAACGTGGCGGCCGCTGCGCGTCGTCGTGAATCCGGCGAGCCCTTTCGTCACTAAACCGCGATCGTTCAAGTAATCGTTACTTCCCCATGTGCCGGTCTTCGCAAAGACTTTGCCGTCCGCCGGCGAGCCGTTCTGGATGTTGAAGAGCGTGCCGTCGACGCCGAGAATCGGCAACGCGCGATGAAACGACGGATACCACGGCTGCTTGTAGACCCATGACAGATACTGAATCATGAATTGCGGCGTAAAGAACGCGAACCCGCCGAGTCCGTCTTGTTCAACGGCATTCGACGTGTCGATTCCCGCGCTCGATAGAAGTTTCTGTTCTTGCGCGAATCCGCTCTTAAGTAAATCGGTTTTCGCATGCGCAATATAGACGGCCCACATGTACGGCATGAGTCCGGCATGCAGATTGTGACTCACCTTGAGCGTGACGTACACGTCTTCGGTGAGCGGCGGTGATACGTGCTTCGCAAGCAAGTTCGCGGGAGTATACGCAGCGGTATCCGGAGCCTGATCCGGCTTCGCCGGCTGCGCTGCGATTGTTACGCCCGCATCCTTCAGTGCGATAGCAAATGCGGATTCCGCGAAGAGCTTCGGTTCCGGAACGGGATAATCGTCGACGATCGATTTACCCGCGGGAATACTGCCCGTCAGCGTAACCGTATGCGAGCCGTTATTGGTGACATCGCTCGGTGTAAGCTTGTACTCCGAATCGGGCGTGCCGGTCGTCATTTTGTTGACGAACGTAACGTACGGCGTTTGCGGCGAAACCGTCATATCAACCGGATCGCCCGCATTGGCACCGGCTTTCCACGTGATGTCGATCACGTTGTCGTTTACGACGATCGGCGAAAGGACGGTTCCCGTGCCGATTTCCGTTCCCTGATCCGGAAAAAGTGACGTATCGACGATCACATTTCCGTCGATGTGTTTGACGCCGGCCTTCGCAACTTGCTGCGCGAGGTCGCGCAGAACGGCGAGCGGGTCGCCCGGAACGACGCGCGTATCCAGCGAGCCGCCGTAAATATGATCTTCGTTCTCGAACGCAAGCGTGCCGTCGGGTTTGATCCGCTGCGAAAGATTCGGATCGCCGCTCGCAACGAGGACGACATTGCCATGAACCGTCCCCGATGCATCGATCGCACCCGTTCGATACACCGGCGTTGTCCAGCGAAAGCCGGGGCCGAGCAGCGCGAGCGACGTGCCTTCGGTGATCGTCTTCGTCGTGGAGGCTGCTTCCATAAGAGTATGCGGGTTCCGCGAGTAGAGCACGCGGTGCGCATCGAGATCGTAGACCTCGCCGGCCACGATGGAATCGTGGAGTTCCGGGCGCGAGGCGATCTGGTCGATCTGCGATTGCGCGGCAACGGCGGGTGAGGACGTCACCGCCAAGAGCATCAAAACGGCAAACAGTCTGTTCACCCTTTGAAGCTTACGTGCGGACGGCTTCGAAGGCCTCCGGCAGACTGATCGTCCCCTTATAAATCGCACTGCCGACGATGCACGAATCGACCGCCGGGGGAGCTTCGCGAACGAGTGTTTTGATGTCGTCGACCGTCTGCGCGCCGCCGTTCGCCGTGATCTTGACGTCCGCCGCGGCAGCCACGTCTCGCAGCGCATCGATATCATAGCCTTCGCCCATGCCGTCGCGGCGAATCTCCGTGAAGATCACCCGCGTCACGCCCCACTGGGCCACGCGCTTGACGAGCGCGTCCCGATCGACCGGCGTCGACTCCAGCCACCCGCGCGTCGCGACGTGCGTTCCGCGCGCGTCGATCGCGGCGATGACTTTTTCGCCGTACTTGCCGATGACGTTGCGCGCGATGCGCTCTTCTTCGACCAGCACCGTACCGAGAATGATTTGCGACGCACCCACTTCGATTCGAGCGCGCGCTTGATCGGCGTTACGAATTCCGCCGCCGACTTGCACGGGAACGGGCACCGCGCTGCAAATTTCCCGGATTACGGCCATGTTGTCGCCGTGCCCGAACGCCGCGTCGATGTCGATCACGTGGAGCTTCTGCGCCCCTGCGTCGACGAAGACTCGCGCTTGCGCGACCGGGTCGTCCGAATAGACGATGGAGGTCTTCAAGTCGCCGCGTTCCATGCGGATGCACTTTCCGCCGCGAATATCGAGCGCGGGGATGACGATCATGCGCTGCCTACTGCAGTGCCGCTGCGCTCTTCGATCGGCACGAATGGTCCCGGGGGTGGTCCGACGTACGCGGCTTGCGGGCGGATCAACCGGTTGTCGTGCAACTGCTCGAGAACGTGCGCGGCCCAGCCGGCGATGCGTCCGCACGCAAAGATGCACGTGTATTCATCGCCCGGGATGCCGAGATCGGCCATTAACGGCGCGCTGTAGAAATCGACGTTTGCATAGATCTTGCGATCCGGTTTCTCCTCGGCGAGAATACGCTGGCTCTGATTCTCGAGCTCGCGCGCGACCGGATACCACTTCGTATCGCCGCGTTGCTGCGAAAGCTTCTTCGCGATCGCTTCGAGATGTTTTGCGCGCGGATCGCGCACGCGATACTCACGATGGCCCATCCCCATAATGCGGTGGCCTTTCGCGAGCTCGTCGCGCACAAACTTTTCCGCCTTTTCCGGCGACCCAATTGCAATGAGGTTGTTGTATGATGCGCTCGCTGCACCGCCGTGAAGATCGCCGGTAAGCGTCGCGATTGCGGCCGTCACGGCGGCGTACAAATCTGCGCGGGTCGATGCGGTAACGCGTGCGGAGAAGGTTGACGCGTTGTACGAATGATCGGCGAGCAACACGAAGTACGTGTCCATCGCGTCTTCCTCGATCTGTGTCGGCACCTTGCCGGTGCGCATGTAGAGGAAGTTTGCTGCATGTGAGAGATCGGCGCGCGGTTCGATCGGATCGAGTCCGCGGCGAATGCGATCCCAGGCGGCGACGATCGTCGTCATCTTCGCGATCAATTCGATCGCGGTGTGAACATCGGAAACGTGTTCGCCCTTGTTGTTCACAGGCGAGAAGAGCGCCAGTCCGCTGACGATCGTGCGCAGCACGTCCATCGGCCACGCGGTCTTCGGAACGTTTTGCATTGCCGCAACGAGCGGTTCCGGCAACGATGCACGAGATGCGAGTTCGCGCTTGAGCGATTCGAGTTCGTCGGCTGTCGGGAGATGGCCGTAGAGCAAAAGACTTACGATTTCTTCAAAGCACGCATTGGGCGCAAGATCGTCGATATCGTAACCGCGATATGTCAGGCGTCCGACCTGCCCTTCGACATTACTAAGATCCGTGGACCCGACGACGACGCCTTCAAGCCCGCGGTCGACAACCAAACCAGTGGTAGACAAGTGTTCCTCCAGCGCAAACCACCCTCGTCGAGGGGGGTATAGAGACTTTGAGGGGGCGGGTAAACGCGCCTTCCTGCGACATTTAAAGGAGCCTCGTGGAACCGTTAAATCTCACGCTTGCACCGCCGCGAAAACCAACCGATGTGCTCGGAGGCGTCATTTTCATGGCGCGAACCGTCGACAAAATACGCGCCACGCTGCCCGGCGGCGACCCCGGGGACTACAAGGTCGAGGGATTCAGCACGCGCGTGCTGACCGGTCTCGGTGTCGACCTCGATGACCTCACCTCAATCGTCGCGCTCGCGGAGAGCGACGACGACGTTGCGCAGTGGATCCTAAAGCACACGACTGCGGAACAACGCGATCGTGTCAATGCGACGCTCCCGGCGATAACGATTCGCGACCGGATGGACCGCCCGAACTTCTTCGAGCGCTATCCGGTCGCGAAAGAACTTCCGCTTGAAACGCCGGTCCTCAAAATGCTCGAGTACGACGATCTGGCAACGTTCGCCTAACGACGCAGGCGGCGCACTTTGTGGTGTGCCATCGTCTGCGCGACACGCGAAACGCGACACATGGCAACTTCCGTACGGCGCACGAACCCCAGTGCTTCATACAAGCGCAGCGCTCGCGCGTTATCGAGATCCATATGCAGCATCGGCGTCTCGCCGTTTGTATATACGCCCTCGGCTAACGAGCGCGCGAGCATTCCCGCGTATCCACGTCCGGCGAAACGCGGATCGGTACACACGCCGCTGATCTCTCGATAACCGCTCGGTGCCATGCGCAGCCCTGCCATTGCGATGAGTTCACCATCATCCTGAATGCCTACATAGCGCCCCATCTCGATCGTGCGCTCGCGAAAGTACGCCGGATAGACGCGGGCCATGAGATCGAGCATCGCCGGAACATCTTTCGCGTCTAAATCGCGCATGGGGACGTCGGCTTGCACGGGCGCCCGCTGCAATCGTTCGCACACCATTTGCAAGATGTTGTGATACAGCTCCAGTTCGAAGCGCTGCGGATTGAGTCGCGGGAGCGTGCCGACAAAGTACACGAACGGGCGATCGCCCAAGGCCGCATCGAGCGCGTCATCCGTGAGCATTGAGCCGGCGCGCGGTACACCGGCAAACGGCGCCATCTCGAACGGATAGACTTTTACGTCGTCGTTGCCGCTCGCATAGGCCGCATGCGTTCCGACGAGGCTCGACCAAATGGGATTATCAAGGACGGTACTCATTACACTCCCGCGACTCCACGCGGATCTACTTGTGTTTTGCTGCGCCTGGAATCGATTCACCCATCGGACAGAATGCCGTGTGCGTTTCGTGAGGCACGTAGTAGGCATGGACGTCGTAGTGTTTGATCGGATATCCGGAGTGGCCGTACGGGACGAAATCAATATCGACGTGATCGATCTTATAACCCGGTAACGGCGTTAGCAGTTTATCCCAACTTTTGCCCGCGGCGAACGCCTTTTGGTCGATCATCACTTCCGTGAAGACCGGCTTTCCGTTGTACACCCCGTAGATTGGACCGAACGGTAGGCTCTTCGGATTTGCCCAGTGCTCGCCCATTGCGACGACGCAAGGACTCACAAGGACGGCGTCGGCGGGAATACCGGCGGGGTGAACTTTTGGCTGCGGCGGGAGCGGCGGCGGTGCAGCTGCCGATGCAACGGTCGGTAGAGCGAGCGCGGCAACGAGAAAACAACCAAGGACCGGAATGCGTAAACGCATCGGATTCATTCTCCTTATGTCGCAGAAACGCGATGATAAGCCCGTAGTCGTTATCCGGGATTCCGAGTCCTTGAGCCGTTCGAATCACCTACTGAGTCGCGAGACCGAGAAAGTCGGACGCGTTACGCCCCTTTGTGTCAGACCAATAGCGCGGGATCGATGCGTTTGCCCCCGACCATGACGAACTGCGGTTGCGACTCGAGCAGGCTGATGTTCGTCGAGGGGTCGCCTTTGAATGCGACGACGTCCGCGCGCTTTCCATTTGCGAGCATGCCGCGATCGTTCACGCCGATGAGTTCAGCAGCGGTCGACGTCGCCGAACGCATCAAATCGACCGGGTGCATGCCCATACGTTCGAGCAACGCGAAGTCTTTGTTGTTCTCTTTGTGCGGGAAGACGCCGGCGTCCGTTCCATAGGCGATCGTGACACTCGATGCGAGCGCGCGTTGCATGCCTTCGTTGCGCACCTTTGCCGCATACTCCGCCTTCTGCACCGATCCCGGCGGAATGTGATTCGGGTTGCCGGGCACGAGAATCGAATCGAGAGCCCAAATCGTCGGAACGAGGTTCGTGTTACGCTGTTGCATCTTCTTCAGCGTTGCGTCGCCCACGCCGGTACAGTGCTCGACGGAATGAACGCCGCCTTCGACGGCGATCGAGATGCCCTTATCGCCGTGGCAGTGTGCGGCAACCTTGCGGCCGAACTTCGTCGATTCATCGACGACCGCTTGAATTTCATCGAGGTTCAATTGCGGCACGTCCCACACGTCGCCATAACTCAAGACGCCGCCCGTCGCGAGAATCTTCACGACGTCGACATGGCGCTTCACATGCTCTCGAACTTTCTCACGGAATCCATACGGGCCGTATGCGACGCCGGATTCGATCGTCGTGTCTTCGTGAATCCAGTCCGGGATGTCATTGGTATCGCCGTGTCCGCCGGTGATCGAAAGCGCCGGGCCCGCTGCAAAAATCGACGGCCCGATGACCGTACCTTCGTTGATCGCATCGCGAACGGCAAGATCGACACCCCAACCGCCGCCCACATCGCGCAGCGTCGTGAACCCGTTGGCAAGCATCGCATGCGCGTTTTTCAATCCGTATATGCCGAGCTCTGCGGGATTATCACTCGTTCGTCCCGGCATGGCGAGATAGTGCGAATCGACGACGAATCCGGCGACGTGCGTGTGACAGTCGATCAGGCCCGGCATCAGTGTCGCGTCGCCGAGATCGATGACGTGCGCATCGATTCCCGCATCGCCGGCATTCATCGATACGATCCGGCCGCCTTGAATGACCAGCACAGCCGGCGTCTGCATCTTCTTGCCGTCGAAGAGTCGCGCCGCTTTGAGTACCGTTACGCCGTCGGAGGCCGCACGCGCGCGCCACGGCAACATCGCAGCAACGCCGGCGGCAGCAGCGCCCATAAGGAACGAACGGCGACTTAGCGCAACTTTCGCTTGGTGAAACAGGCGCTCGGAAAATCCGCCGTGAGGACAGCGGCAATCAAACGCGTCGGGACGATGCATCAAAGAGAACCTCCACAGTTTGCTGCGAGGTTCGCGCCAAGCCCAGACGTGTCATCCTGAGCTCGTCGAAGGAAGGTTAGGCGACGTCGCGGACTTCGGCGCGCGCGAGTGCATAGCCCACGAGGCGGTCGATCAAGGCTTCGTAGGAAATGCCGATTGCGGCGCATGAGTCGGGCAGCAAACTGGTCGGCGTGAGGCCCGGCAGTGTGTTGACTTCGAGAATTTGTGGGCGGCCTTCTTTGCTGACGATAAAATCGGTCCGCGAGTAGTCGCGCAATCCGATCAATCGATGCGTCGAGAGCGCGAGCATCTGCAAGCGCGCCGCTAAATCTTCGTCAATCTTTGCCGGAACGATATGCGCGCTTCCGCCTTGGTCGTATTTTGCGCTGTACGAGTAGAAATCTTCAGTCGTCGGAACGATCTCGATAACAGGCAGCGCTTCTTCACCGAGAATCGGAACGGTGAGCTCGCGGCCGTCGATGTACTCTTCCGCCATGATTTGCGAGTACGTCTTCGCAGCGTTCAGCATCGCGGTCGTCCATTGCTCGTGCGTCTTCACGATCGTCACTCCTTGCGACGAGCCTTCATAGCGCGGCTTGATAACCAACGGAAGGTCGAGCGATCCGGGGAGTAGCGGCAACGTGCCGCCGGAGAGATCGAAGAGATCCCAGGCCGCCGTCGGCAGGCCTTCTGCCGCCAACAGCTTCTTGGTAATGTGTTTGTCCATCGCGAGCGCGGATGCTTCGACACCGCTGCCCTGATACGGAATGCCGAGATGGTCGAGCAGCGCTTGAACGTGCCCGTCTTCGCCGCCCGGTCCGTGCAACGCAATGAACACCACGTCGGGCGCAATATCGCGGATCGCGTCGAAAAAGCGGCGATCGTAGTCGAGCGATTGCGCTTCATACCCGAGCGATTGCAACGCGCGCATCACGCCCGATCCAGTTTGGATCGAGATCTCGCGTTCCGCGCTGCTTCCGCCCATCACGACGGCGACTTTTGCTTTTTTCTTCGTCATCTCGCTACGTCTCATCAATAAATACGCCGACCAAATGCACTTCCAACTGCAGCTCAACGCCGAATTGCTCGTGCACCGCGCGTCGTACGCGCGCCAAGAGCGTGGCGGCGTCGCGCGCGGTTGCACCGCCCACGTTGTTGATGAAGTTCGCGTGCAGTGGCGACACTTCCGCGCCACCGACCCGCCATCCCTTAGCCCCGGCCGCTTCGATCAGCCGCGCCGCCTTGTCGCCCTCGGGATTTCGAAAACAGGAACCGGCATTCGGCAACGCGATGGGCTGTGTGCTCTTACGGCGTACCAGGCGCGCCTGCATCTCTTCCCGGACGGTCTTCGGATCGCCGCGCTCGAACGCGAGGGTCACGCGCGAGACGACCGCGTCGCGCGCGAGCGTCGTGTGACGGTAAAAATACTGCACGGTAATCGCGTGCGGATCGGGCTTTGCCGGTGATTGGACCCAGACGCTTCGCACAAAATCGCCCATCTCGCGATCGGTGCCGGCGTTCATTCGCAGCGACCCGCCCACGCTTCCGGGGATTCCGGCGAGAGATCCGATGCCCATCGCACCGAGCGTTGCCGCCTTCGCCGTCACCGCCGCCATGCCGGCCGATGCTCCCGCCTCGACGACGACCTCATCGCCGTCGGCTCTTGCAGCGATCTCGGCAAATGCACCGCCGAGGCGCACGACGATTCCGCGCATGCCGCCGTCGCCGACGAGCACATTGCTGCCGCTGCCGATTACGAACCAGGGAACGCGGCGTTTGAAACAGAGGCGCATCGCCGCCGCGAGTTCTTCCTCGCGTTCCACCACGGCGAGCGCGTCGGCGGGACCGCCGATTTTCCACGACGTGTATTGGCCGAGCGGCTCGTCGAAACGCACGCGCTCGCCGAAGATTTCGCGTAGTACGACGCGATCCTCGTCGCGCAACAGCGATGCAACGGCCTTATCCGTCGTCAAACTCATATCGATTTGGCCTGAACGTCCAAGCCTCGCAACGGGTTCTGTTCGACGCGAGCCGCTAGCCGCGATGCAACCTCCGTGATGTTTCCCGCGCCGAGCATTAACACGAGCGCGCCGCGCGGCGCTTCATCGAAGATGCGTTCCGAGAGTTCGTCGACGTGCGATGCATACGTGACGCGCGCACCGCCGGAGGTCAACGGTTCGCCGATGGAACGCTCGCTCACGCCGGGAATCGGCGCTTCCGATGCAGCGTAGACCGGCGCAAGATACACGTGATCCGCGCCGCGCAGCGCGTCGGCAAAATCGCGCGCAAGATAGGCCGTGCGAGAATAGCGATGCGGCTGGAATGCTACGATGACCGGGCCGCGATGGTATTGGCGCGCTGCGGCAATCGTTGCGCGCACCGCCGTCGGATGATGCGCGTAATCGTCCACGACGATCATGCGTTCGCTGCGCGTCAGAATATCAAAGCGGCGTCGCACGCCGCGAAATGCGCGCATGCCTTCGGCGATCTGCGCGAACGGAATCTCGAGTTCACGAGCCACGGCAATGGCCGCAAGCGCGTTTTGAACGTTAATAGCACCAGGCACCGTAAGCTGGATCGTGCCGACACACACGTCGCCGGCGATCACGTCAAAGCTCATGCCGAGGCCTTCGGATCGGACATTCGTTCCGCGAACATCGGCGCGCGGGCCGAATCCGAACGTCACCGTCTTCGCAGTGCGCGGACGGTCCTCGAGCGACGCGGCAAGCGGATCGTCGACGCCGATCACGGCTGCCCCGTCGGGCGGCAACTTCGCGAGAAATTCTTCAAAGGCGCGCACGAGCTGCGGTAGTTCATCGTCGCTCTGCAGATGATCGTTTTCAATGTTCGTAACGATCGCAATCGCCGGATCGAGCAATGCAAACGAACCATCCGATTCATCCGCTTCGGTAACGAACCACTCCGACTTTCCGTCGTGCGCATTCGTGCCGAGTACCCCGTCGATTCCGCCGAGCACCAAGCTCGCGTCCACTGCGCCCGCGCGCAGTGCCGCGTGCACCATGGCGGTCGTCGTCGTTTTTCCGTGCGTTCCGCAGACGGCGACACCGCGACATTCGCGGATCAATTGCGCGAGAATCTCGCCGCGATGGAGAATCCGTACGCCGGCCCGCTGCGCGCCGACGTATTCCGGATTGCGCCGGTCGATGGCGGAACTCACGATGACGGTTTCGGCGCCGTCGACGTTCGCAGCATCATGTCCGATCATCACATTGACGCCTTCGTCGCGAAGACGCCCGATGAGCGGCGTTTCTTTCACGTCGGACCCGCTGACGCGCGTGCCGCGCGCAAGCAAAATCCGCGCGATCGCGCTCATACCGATTCCACCGACGCCAACGAAATGAACCGTGCCCATTACCTGACACTCTTCCGCGAAATCAGCGCATCGACCCGGGCGAGAATTGTCGCAAGGGGGTCCATAGCACGCGCGCGCTCGGCTGCCGATGTCAATGCATTGAGACGGCCCGGACTCGTCACATCGGCAAGAACTTGGCGTAATTTTCCGGCGCCGAGTTCGCGATCGTCTACGACGACCGCCGCTCCCGCCCGAGCAACCATTTCAGCGTTTGCACGCTGGTGATCGGCCGCGGCATGCGGATAGGGAATGAGCACGGCGGGTTTTCCGGTCGCCGTCAACTCACCGAGCGTTGATGCGCCCGCTCGCGCAAGCACGAGATCGGCCGCCGCATACGCATCGGTCATGTCGTGCAGATACGGACGCACGGCCGGCGCCGGCTGCGTTTCATTCAACGCGCGGCGCACGCGGTCGTATTCCTTTTCACCCGTCACGTGAATCAGTTGCCACCCTTCGGGCAATCCGTCGCTCTGCACGAGCGATGCCAATGCGTCGTTGATCGATCGCGCGCCTTGGCTTCCGCCCATGGCGAGAATCGTCCGGCGCGAGGGCGATAGACCGAGACGCGCAACGGCGTCGTCGCGCGACGGTAACGAACGCAACCGCGCGCGCACGGGAATTCCGGTGTGCACGTACTTTCCTTTGAAGTGCCGGTCGGCGTCCGGAAATGCGCCCCAGACTTCGTCGACGATCGACGACAGCGCGCGGTTGGTCAGTCCCGGATGCGCGTTCGGTTCCAACAATGCAATGGGATGTTTGCGCAACATCGCCGCAGCAACGACGACGGGAAAGCACACATAGCCGCCGGTTGCGATGACGATATCCGGCTTCAGCCGCGCGAGCGCGCGCGCAGCTTGCACGATGCCGATCAAATTCGAAAAGCCGGAACGCACCAGCCGTCCCGATGAGCTGCGCGTGAGCGGACCACTTGCAACCGTAACGAGCCGGTATCCGGCTTGCGGCACGATCGTCGCTTCCAACCGGTCCTTCGTCCCGATAAATGTAATGTTCGCACCGCGCATGCGCAGCGCGTCGGCAACGGCAATCGCCGGGTAAAGATGCCCGCCGGTGCCGCCGCCGGTAAAGACGACGTTCACCGCGAGCGGGAGAGCCGGCGCTGGCGACCGACGTTCATGATGAACGCGACCGCGACGAGATTGACGATCAGCGAGCTGCCGCCGAACGAAATGAACGGTAACGGCACGCCCGTCACCGGCCAGGACGACGTTACGACGCCGATATTGATGAAGGCTTGGATCGTGATACACGCCATCGAGCCGATGGCGAGGAAGAATCCCATGCGGTCCGGCGCGGCAATCGCGATCTTCACCGCGCGATACGCGAAAACGAGGAAGAGCACGACGACGGCAATCGTCCCCATCATGCCGAGTTCTTCACCGATGACCGAGAAGATGAAGTCCGTGTACTGTTCGGGCAGATAGAAGAACTTCGCGCGCGACGCACCCAGGCCGACGCCCATCAGGCCGCCGCTTCCGAGCGCGAGTAGCGACTGCACGATATGAAAGCCCGTGTTCTGCGGATCGCGCCACGGGTTGATGAACGCAAAAACGCGCGCGCGCTGATATTGATTCGTGAGAATCGTGACGAGCGCGGGTGGTAACGTTGCGAGCGCAATCCCCGCCAAGTGCGGAATGCGCGCACCTGCAGCAAAGAACATCGCGAATGAAATCAGGATGAGCAGACTCGCCGTGCCCATGTCCGGCTCTTTCAAGACGAGTACCGCCATAAGAAAGACGGGGATGCAGAGCGGGAAGAGTCCCTTCGCGAGGCTCGTGATGCGGTCGCCGCGATTTGCCAGCATTGCGGAGAGATACACGATGATCGCGAGCTTCGCGAATTCCGACGGCTGAAAACTGACCGCGGAAAAGCCGATCCAGCGGCGAGCACCGTTGACCACCATGCCGACGTGCGGCACGAGCACTGCGACGAGCGCGAGGATCGATCCGAGCAAGATGTACGGCGCGGCGCGTTTTAACTTGTGGTAATCCATGCGGTACGCGAAGTACGCGCAGAACAACCCTGCGGCGAGCCACATGAACTGGCGCTTCAAATAGAAGGCGACGTCGTGGTGTTCCGAATACGCCGTCGCACTTGACGCGGAGAAAATCATAACGAGCCCGATGCCGACGAGCGCTGCAACCGCCGTAAACAACAACGTGTCCGGCGGCGTCGCGACGTACGAGCGCAGACTCGCGTGCTCGCGCGTGTCGTAACGCGGCCGTTCCGTCAGTCGAGCGGCACTACGCATCGGCTGTTTCCCTTAAGGCGTTGACCGCCGCGACGAACGTTTCGCCGCGATGCTCGGCGGAGCGGAACATATCGAACGATGCGCAACCGGGCGAGAGCAACACAACGTCGCCGGATTCCGCCGCTTCGCGCGCCTTTGCGACGGCTTCTTCCATCGACGCGGCACGGATGATCGGAACGCCGCGCGCATGCTGCGCGATCTCATCGGCGGCTTCACCGATGACGACGAGCGTCTTTGCACGTTGCCGAATCGCGACGCCCACCTCGACGAAATCCGTGCCCTTGGAACGCCCGCCTGCAATCAAAATCGTGGGCCGGGCATACGCTCGCAACGCGGCGACAACGGAGCCGGGGTTCGTCGACTTCGAATCGTCAACATAGAGCACGCCGTCGATCTCGTCCACCGGTTCGAGCCGATGCGGCATCGGATGGAACGTCTTGATCGCTTCGCGCAGCTGCGCAGCATCGCAGCCGACCGCAAACGCCGCAAGCAGCGCCGCCATGACGTTCTGCACGTTGTGCGAACCCGCGAGCGGAATATCGTTCGTGGCAATCACGCCGATTGGACGCGGATCGCCGGCGATCGGCGCGTACGTCACTTGGCCGTTGTGCAGATAGATCGTCGCGCGGTCGTGGCGGTCGTGCAGCGTGAACCACAGCTGCCGCGAGGGCATGCGCGGTTCGCCGGACTCGGTTTCGAGCGTTGCAATCCGCTCGTCGTCGAGATTGCCGACGAAGAAATCGCCGAACGCCTGATTTGCGAAGATGCGGAACTTCGCTTCAGCATACTCGTCCATCGAGTGATACCGGTCGAGATGATCGGGCGCGATGTTCAGCAACACCGCGACGCGCGGTTTGAACGAGCGAATGGTTTCGAGTTGAAACGACGAGACTTCCGCTACCACCCAATCGTCCGCGGTCACCTCGAGCACTTCGTTGATCAGCGGATTGCCGATGTTTCCGCCGACGCGAACGCTCTTGCCGCAGGCACGCAACAAGTGTCCGATCAACGCCGTCGTGGTCGACTTGCCTTTCGTTCCCGTCACCGCAATGATCGGCGCTTTGCACAAGCGGTAGGCAAGCTCGATCTCGCCGACGACCGGAATGTTTTCTGCCTGCACCGCGCGTACCACCGGCGACGTCAACGGAACGCCTGGTGAAAGCAGCGCCGACGTAATCTGTCCGACCACCGAATCGAGCTTCTCCGGCGACACGAACGTTGCGCCGGCGGATTCAACCGCTGCGATTGCCGGTTGTAATTCCGCTACAGGCTTTTCATCCGTTGCGAATACGGTTGCGCCCCGTGCGCGAAGCACAGCGACGCAAGCAAGACCGCTCTTGCCGAGGCCGATTACCAGTGCCGTTTCGCGCGCATCAAAACTCATCATCGAACGAGAACCCATCCAAGAAGCGAGAGAACGAGCGACGCTGCCCAAAACCGAAACGTCACTGCCGTCTCGGGCAAACCGCCGAGTTCGAAGTGATGGTGCAACGGCGACATCCGGAAGATCCGTTTGCCGCCGGTCACTTTGAAGTACCACACTTGGAGAATGACCGAGACCGCTTCAGCAACGAAGACGCCGCCGATCAGAATCAACAGCAGCATCTCCCCTTCGACGATCGCGATCCCGGAGAGCAATCCACCGAGCGCGAGCGATCCCGTATCACCCATGAACAGCTTTGCGGGATGGCGGTTATATAACAGGAAGCCGAGGCACGCGCCGATCCCGAGCAACGCCGCTTCGGTCGGTGCGACCATCGGCAACGCCATGCCGATCGCCGCGAGCACGATGAGCGGCGGCAGCATTGTTCCCGTTGCCAACCCGTCGAGCCCGTCGGTCAGATTGACCGCATGAATCGTTCCGGTGATGGCAATGATTCCGAGCAGCAACCAGAGCCAATGCGGAACCGTCAAGGCGAACGATCCCGCGTGGAAAATCACGTCGCGCGGAAAGAAACTGTACGAATCGGCGATGGCGCGCAAGAACATGATCGCGACGAGCGCGGTTGCAAGAAACTTCGTACGCGCGCCGAGTCCGCGATTTCGTCCGAGCTTGACGCCCATGAAGTCGTCGATGAATCCGATCAACGCGCAGAGCAGCACGAGTGTGAGCAGCGCCGCTTCAAATGGAACCTGCGAGTTCGCGAGCATGGGGAGCATCGCAATAGCGAAGAGCACTCCGCCCATGGTCGGCGTTCCCGTCTTCTTCTGATGTGTCTCGGGCGCGTCTTCGTAGGCGTGCTGCTTGAACTGCAAGCGGCGTAGCAACGGAAGCACGACGAGGCCACCGATCGCAACGATCGCCAACCCTTCGAGGATGCGCGTGACGACGAAGGTCACGTCCATAGCGGGTTGGCTCCGTGGGCGCGCCATTTGAGTACGACGATCGGCGTCTGTTCGTCGCCGTTGCCGTGCGGGTTGTCCAGGAGCGCGCGCTCCACCGTCTGACGGTTCACGCCGCGCGATGCGCCGAGAACTTTTGCCTTCTCCAAATCATTTGCGTCGACAACGGTGCAGCCGACGCCCGTTTGTTCGAACACTGCTTGGCAGAATGCATGGGGTTCGCGTGGAGCAAAGACGATGGCGCGTTCGTACGGCGGCAGCGTTCCGGTGTACCCGTCGAGTGCGGTAATCGCATCGCCCATGATTTCGTAAAACGCGCCGCGTTTGCCGCGCAGACGGCCGAGCACGTGCATTGCAGCGGCGTAGACGACCTTCCACGCGCCGACTTCGTCGATAACGAGCTGCAACGACTCCGGCTGATTGACCGTCGCCAGCGCACCGGCACGGCGCGAGAGCGCATATGCAAGCTTCGACGGCCGCACGAATTCGGCAGGCACGAATTCGCCCTGCGCAATCGCGACGGCGGTTTCCGAAACGGCGAGCACATCGCCGGTGCGCGCTATGCCGCGCACGGAATCCGCAACGAGCGTCACTAAATCATCGTTCGGGCGTACCAGACGCGTGCGCACGGGGATGGCAACCAATCCCGGCGGCACTTCGCCTCGCGTGACGGCAAGCATCTGCGTCACTTACGCAACTCCTCGACGATTTCTTCAAAATGGTATTTGCGCGAGCCCTTGAGTAAGACGGCATCGCCCGCGCGCGCATTCGTGCGAACCCAGTGCGCGGCCTGTGCGTTCGTGGCAAACGGAACGATACGCTCGGTAGAAAGACCCGCGCGCATCGCACCTGTTGAAAGTTCGCCGGCGAAATCGCCGCCCACCAACATCACGTCTACATGTGTTTCGGCAGCATGCGCACCGACGCGCAGATGCAGCTCGCTTGCTGCCTCACCAAGTTCGGCCATGCTGCCAAGCAAAGCAATATGGCGTTTTCCCTCTTCCTCAGCGAACGCATCAAGCGCCGCCATCATGCCGGCCGCGTTTGCGTTGTACGCATCAAAGATCAGCTTCACGCCCGACGGCAATTGCATCCGCTCGTAGCGACCTTCCGGCAGCAAGAGATCGGGGACCGCGGCGACGATCGCGTCGAGATCAACGTCGAATTCGAGCGCCGCGGCAATTGCGGCGGCAAGGTTCTCGCGATTGTGCGCCCCGGGGACGCGGACATTCACATACAGATCGCGATCGTGCGCAATGTCGATGTCGAAGTCGATCAACCGATCGTCGCAAATCGCCGTGACGCGCCCGCTCGTTGGGATCTCGGAGCGCTCGTTGCCGGAATAGAACCAATGCGGGCGGTGCGCGAGTCCGGGCGCCCGGGTGATCGATGCGATATCGCGTGCGTTGATCACCGCGCGCGCGCCTGCTGCAAAGAGTGCCCACTTCGTCTCTTCGAGACGCTCGCGCGAGCCCACGATCTCGATGTGCGCGTCACCGACGTTCGTCAAAATGCCGAGGTGCGGGCGCGCGATCTCGACCAGCGCCGCGATGTCGCCGAAATGGCGCGCGCCCATTTCGACGACGAGCACGTCGTGCCGGTCGTTGTCCGCGTTGAGCAGCAACTTGCTTACGCCGATCTCGTTGTTCTCGTTCGCGGGTGACGCGAGCACGCGCGTCCCGTAGTGCAGCGCGAGAAGTTGCGCGGCAAACGCCTTCGTCGTCGTCTTGCCGACGCTTCCCGTGATTGCGAGGACCCGGCCGCGAAAACGATTGCGCGCCGCGCTCCCAAGCGCCATGTAGGCCTTCAGCGTATCGGCAACGACGAGCGCTGCACCGGATGCGGGGCGCGCACTCGGGTCGTCGATAATGACGGCGACTGCTCCCTTCGCAAGGGCTTCGCCGACGTACGCGTGTCCGTCAAAGCGCTCGCCGCGCAACGCAAGAAAGGTATCGCCGGGCGTAATCGCACGCGTGTCGGTGACGATGCGAACCTCGTTCGGCGCGCGATCGGCGCCGAAGACGGATGCGCGCGTCGCCTCGACGACGACCTCGAACGGAAGCGTCATTTGCGCAATCTCCGCGCGCGAATCGCGCTTCGCGCAACTTCGGCGTCGTCGAACGGCAGCGTTTCGTTGCCAACGATCTGATACTTCTCGTGCCCCTTGCCTGCAATCAATACGATCTCACCGGGGAATGCGTCATCGATCGCGCGCTCGATCGCGCGTTTACGATCGGGTTCGACGACGTGCTCGTGATCTCCGATACCGCGTTCGATCTCGGCGATGATGCCCATCGGATCTTCGCTACGCGGATTGTCGCTCGTAACGTAGATGCGGCGCGCGTGCTCTGCGGCGATTCGTCCCATCTCGCTGCGCTTGCCTTTGTCGCGATCGCCGCCGCAACCAAAGACGAGTGAAACGCCGCTCGTGGCTTCGCGCAGCGCCCACAACGCTTGATAGAGGGCATCCGGTGTGTGCGCGTAGTCGACGATCGCGTGCACGATGTTGTCGCCGACGTACTCCATTCGGCCCGGAACGCTGGCGATCGTCCACAACGCGCGCTCGACCGTGTCGTACGCGATGCCGAGATGACGCGCGACGCCCATTGCGGCAAGCGCATTAGAGACGTTGAAGCGGCCGGGAACGAGCAGCGTGATCGGCTTCCCGTCGACCTTGAAACGGCTCTCTTTCGAATCGACTTCGATATCCGTCGCGACCAGATCGGCATTGCCTTTGAGCGAATACGTGAGCGTCGGAATTTTCCGGCGGATGTCGTTTGCCCACCGCGCACCGTGTTCGTCGTCAATATTGATCACGGCGGCCTCGCACATCGCGAAGAGCCGCCGTTTCGCCGCGGCGTACGCGCCGAGCGTTTCGTGAAAGTCGAGATGATCGCGGGTGATATTCGTCAATGCGCCCACTCTGAAACGGACGTCTTCGACGCGATCGAGCGCGAGCGCATGCGAGCTGACTTCCATCGCAACCGCTTGCGCGCCGCGGTCGCGCATCTGCGCGAGCAGCGCGTGCAGCTCCGGCGGAAGCGGCGTCGTATTCCACAAGTCCCAGCGGGTGCGACCGAGTTCCGCGCCCACGGTTCCGATGATCCCGCAACTGCGATCGGCGGCGTTCAAAATCTTCGCGATCATGTGCGTGGTCGTCGTCTTTCCGTTCGTGCCGGTCACGCCGATGACGTCGAGCGCGCGCGAGGGATTGCCGTAGAACGCCGCGGCAATCGACGAGAGCGCGCGGCGCGAATCAGGAACGTAGACGAGCGTTGCAGCGGACGGCACGGCGGCTCCGTTCTGCGCGACGATCGCCGCCGCACCCTTCGCGATTGCATCCGGAATGAAGTCGTGACCGTCGACGTGTTCGCCGCGCACGGCAACGAAGAGCGACCCCGGTTCGACCTTTCGCGAATCGATCTCGACATTCGTGACGTGCACGTCGCGATCGCCGACGACTCGCGTGCTCGCCGGAAGACGATCGAGCAGCGTCTTCAATGCGACCGTCATGGCATATGCGTCCCGGCCTTCGCAGGCATCGGCGACGGCGACGGGAGAACGCCGTTGTGCAGCATCGCCGCGCGGGCGATCTTGGTAAACGCCGGTGCAGCGACGACGCCCCCGTAGTACGAGCCGATCGGATGCTCGACTTTCACGTACACGACGTAACGTGGATGCTCCGCGGGAATCATGCCGATGAATGATGCGGCATACCAGCCCGGTTCGTAAAAGCCGTTGACGACCATCTCGGCGGTGCCCGTCTTGCCGGCGGTCGTATAGCCCGGAATCTGCGCCGCCGGATCACCGGTGCCGTGCAAGACGACCGCGCGCAAGAACTGGCGCAATTCCGCGGCCGTCTTCTGCGAAAACACCCGATGCTCGACTTCCGGCGGATACGCGTACACCGTTTTCCCCTGGCCATCGGTAATCGCGCGCACGATGCGGGGGCGCAACAGCAGTCCTCCGTTTGCGATCGCACAATAATAGCGCGCCATCGCAATCGGCGTGACCGAAACGCCTTGACCGAACGCCATCGTCGCAAGCGATGAATCGCTCCAGTCTTTGGGATCGGGAACGATCCCGGGATTCTCTCCCGGCAGCTCGATATCGGTCGGCGCTCCGAATCCGGCCTTCCGTTCCATGTCATAAAACGTGCGCGCACCGATCGAGATTCCGACTTCCGCGGCGCCGACGTTATGCGAATACTGAATGATTTGCCCAAGCGTTTCCGTGCCGCCGATCGCCGGCATGTCGTCATCGGCGTTGTGAATGACACGTCCGCCGACTTCCAGCGCGTCGCGCGCGGGAAAGCGCGATTGGAGCGTGACCTTTCCTGATTCCAGCGCCGCGGCGGCCGTGACGAGCTTGAACGTCGACCCGGGTTCGTACGCATCGGTAACCGCGCGATCGCGGCGGTCGTTGTCCTTGTACTTCCAGAAGTGATTGGGATCGAAGTTCGGGGCGTTCGCCATAGCAAGCACTTCGCCGGTCCACGGATCCATCACGATCGCGGTTCCGTCGAGCGCATGATATTTCGCGACTTGTTCGCTAAGCGCTTCTTCAGCGACGTATTGAAGATACGAATCGAGCGTCAACTCCAGGTTGAGGCCTGGTTGCGCCGCTTTCACGAGGTGCTTCTGACCGAACGGAATCGGCCGGCCGAACTCATCGGTTTCGAGGGTAACGCGGCCAGAGTTCCCTTTGAGAACCGAATCAAACGAGTACTCGAGTCCGTCGAGGCCGTTTTCATCCGTACCGACGAATCCGAGCAGCGTCGAAGCCGTCTTGCCCGACATGTCGACACGTTTGCCGGTGTCTTCTTCCTGCAGTTGCACGCCGGGGAGTTCGAGCGCGCGCACGCGCTCGGCGACGTCGCTCGGAATCTTGCGCGCGATCCACACGAACCACAACTTCTTATCGCGCAAGGCCGCGATCGTGTCGGGTGAAAGCTTGCCGAAGAGCGCTTGCAGCTTGACGATCGTCGACTCCGGATCGAGGATGTCGTGCGGCACGGCGTAGACGCTCTCGGAGGGAAGAGAGCGTACGAGCACGTTGCCGTCGCGATCGGTAATGCTGCCGCGCCGGGCGAAAATTTCGACCGTGTCGGACCGCTGCGCAAGCGCAAGACGCGAAAGCTCAGGCCCGTCCAAGACCTGCACTTTGTATAGCCGCCACGTCAAAAACAGCGCCATCGCCGCGCAGATATAGAAAAACACTTTCGCGCGCATCGGCCCGACACGCGCGAACTGTCGCTGGTGACTGAGGCTTTTTGCAGCCACGTTCGCGTTTTACCTAATGCGCCTGAATCCGTGTGGTTGGAGTGAACCAGCTCGCTATCGAGTCGATGACCGCAAGGTGCGACGTCGCCATCTGTTGCGGCACGAGGCGTACGACGGCGAAGAGTTGTGGGTCGGACATTTGCAACTTGCGCGCCATTGCGGCAAGACGCTCGTCGGAACGCGCGGTTGCGATGCGATCGTCCAGACGCGCGGATTCTTGCTGCAGCAAATCACGCTCGTGATGCGCCTTCGCTACGGAGTATGTCAGGCTCGTGACGTTCGAAGTGAGCATCACGTACCCCATCAACCCCGTGAGAACGAGCGTGAGCACCGCCCCGACGCGGACGAGCGCTGCATACCGTGCGCGATTCGATTTGACGATTCGCTTGTGAGTTGCGTTGCGCGCGGTACGCGGGTTAGGAATGCGTGGTTTTGGTTGCGGCGCGTATGCCGGTTGCGCGAGTGCCATCGTCGCTTAGCTTGCCTTCCGTTGGGCGGCGCGCAGTTTCGAGCTGCGCGCGCGTGGATTCTCGGCCATCTCCGCCTCATCGGGGACGACCGGTTTCTTCGTTAAAATGTCGAGCCGCTCGTCGCCGCGGAACGTTTGCTTCACGATGCGATCTTCCAGCGAATGGAAACTGATCGCGACGACGCGCCCCGCCGTACATAACCGGCCGATCGCGGCATTGAGCCCTTCGCGCAGCACGCCGAGCTCGTCGTTCACGGCGATGCGTAGCGCCTGAAACACGCGCGTCGCCGGATGAATCCGCTCGCGCCGGCCCGGGCGGTGCACGACTCCGGAGATCATCGCGGCCAGCTCGACCGTCGTCTTCGGGAGGCGCCCTTCATTACGCCGTTCGACGATTGCATGCGCGATGCGCCGCGCCGCGCGCTCCTCGCCGTAGTTGAAGAAAATATCCGCGAGCTCGCGTTCCGAAGCGGTCGCGAGTATATCGTATGCGCTTCGTCCGGTGTACGGATTCATGCGCATATCGAGCGGCGCGCTTTCTCGAAACGAGAAGCCGCGCTGTGCATCATCCAGTTGCATCGACGATACCCCCAGATCGAAGAGGACTCCATCGACTAACTCGATCCCACACTCGTCGAGCACGCGACGCAGTTCGGAGAAATTTGCCGGAACGAAGGTAAAGGCGCGATCGTCGATCGCGCGAGCGCGATCCACTGCTTCGGGGTCCGCGTCGATCGCTATCAGGCGGCCACCACTCAACCGTTGCAAAATCGCGCGCGAGTGGCCACCCGCGCCGAACGTTGCATCGACGTAGATCCCATCCGGCCGGATCGCCAGATACTCCAATGATTGGGCGAGCAGAACCGAGAGGTGCATTACGGATACACCACATCAGTAGAGTCCGAGGTCGGCCATGAGATCGGCCACCTCGCCTCCGGGGCTGGCGTACTCGGCGTAGCGTTCTTTCGCCCAGATCTCGACCCGGGTGAGGGAGCCCACCGAGATGACTTCACGATTGATGCCGGCATACGAGCGCAGTGCCGCGGGGATGAGCAGACGGCCCTGGGTGTCGCACGCGACTTCCTCTGTATGGGCGAAGATGTGCCGGACGAGACGGCGGTATCGCTCGTCCTTGCGCGGAGCTTCCTCTAAACGCGCGCACACCTGCGCCCAGGCGGGTGCCGGGTAAAGGACAAGGCATGGCTCCGGCTCGGCTATCGAAATCACGAAGCCGGTTCCTAACCGTTCCCGAAAACGCGCAGGGACGATGAGCCGCCCCTTGTCGTCTAGGGCATGCTCCACCGATCCCGTAAAGCGCGGCAGGTCCGTCTGCAAAGTCCCTCCCCACGGCACCACCAAACACCACTTTGCACCACTATACCGCCTCGGAAACCCAAAAGGCAATTGTAAATAAAAGCAGGCGCTGATAATTACAAGAAGTGCGTTGAGAGATACAAGCAGTCGTGATAATGGCGGCCCCGCGCGCGGGCTACTACCACGTCGCGGCCGCGCCTGACGCCTCCGCGCTAGGCGGCCTTATGGCAGAGCGATGAGCATTTGGTCCCGATCGATCCTCGTTTAGCTGGAGATCAGCCGCGGCGCGGAAAAGCTTTGCACGGCTGCACAGCTAGAAGGGGTGGCTGATTACACGAGCCGAGAAGTGGGCGAGGATCGAGGAGCTGCTCCTAACCGCCTACGCTAACCCGGTTGACCCACTCGCGCCGTCCGAATTCCTTAATCAGTGCGCGGATTTGCTATTCCCGCTCCTCCTGTCGGAGCTTAAGCGCCGGTTTCCGACGGTTGAAGAATCGGTTGTATCGGACGGCTGTACGGCAGCAGTCTTGCACGTGCTCAAAAAGATTGGAAGATGGGATCCTAAGCGTGCGTCGCTCCGCACCTTTCTGTGGAGAATCGCTTGGTCCAAGATCGTCTCGATTCTTAAGCATGCCCAATCGGTAAATTTGATAGAGGTGCCCTGGGACTCCGTTGTACTTGCCGAGGTTGAGCGGTATATAGCTGTAGAGGAGCCTCTGAGCTCCCCGTTCGATTCGGTTGATGAAATGATTGTGCGCGTATCAGCACTTGTGCCAACAGCTGAGGAGCAAGCAGTGCTCCGCCTCATGATGCTCGGTGAACGTGATGAGCGTCTTTTTGCTGCGGCTCTGGGCATCAAAGATTTGCCTCAGGAAGTGCGTAGACGACGGGTCAACTCGTGCAAAGAACGGATCAAGCGTCGCTTTCAGCGAGCACAGTGGGCATCATTATGAGCAACCTGAAAATATTGGCAGACGCAACATCTAGCGATCCGTTCTTTTTGGGTTATGCGATAGGCGCGTGGGCTACCAGAGATCATCTTTCGGAGTCGGAGCTTGCACGTCAGTTTGGCTGCACGCCTCTTGTGATTCAGCAACTCAAACTTTGCCGTCGACCTCTCGGTTCGGAACCAAACTTCGCCGACGATGTGCGCCGCATCGCTACTCACTTCTCCATCAATCTTACGTACCTACTCCAAGTGCTTCGCGACATAGAAGTATCTGAAAACATGCATGTAGATCGCGAAGAATCTGTGGGCTGGCTGATGGCAGCTCGAGACAGGATTGATGAAGACGAGCTCAGATGATCTTCTGCGCGACTATTCCGGCCCGTTCCCACGGGATATTCAGACCGATGTTCTTCTCACATTAAATGTAGCAATTGTATTGTTAGGTCGGCTCTCCGTTGACGCCGTCAACGGCGAGCTTAAGAGAAGGCGCCTCGGCATCACATGTGATGTACCAGACCGGCTACTCTCAGGCTGTTTGGTAGCAAGGGCGGACTTTGGTTTGATCTTTGTCGATGGGAGCGACCCGGTCGAGGAACAGCGGTTTACGGTCGCGCACGAGGCGGCGCACTTTGTCGTCGACTACTGCGAGCCAAGAAATGCTGCCCGGAAACGTTTCGGGGACGGCATTTTATCCGTCTTCGATGGGCAGCGAGACCCATCGGACGAGGAGCGTGTCGACGCATTTCTCGCTAGAGTACCGCTGAAGACCCATTTGCATCTAATGGCGCGAGACGGCCGGCATGCGATCGCGGCCTGCGAATCACGCGCGGACAATCTCGCATTCAATTTTTTGGCGCCGCCATCCATCGTGCGACGCCTGGTTTCGCAGCGGCGAGCCGGAGATAGGGCAGCGACGGCAAGCAGAATCCTTGTAGAGACTTTTGGCCTTCCGATCGGCCCGGCTCAAGTATATGGGCGCCGGCTATACCCGCCCGACCCGAACATTCCGCTTCGAAAATTACTTGGATTGTAGCTGTTGGATTCCGCAGGCGTCGCCCGGTATATCTGCTTGGAGGACGGAATGCGAGAATTAAGCGACAGCGACAACGTTAGCGACGGCCCACTCGAACTCGGCGAGGATGTAGTCACCAGGGACGAATTCCTCGAGGCGTTTGACAAGACGTTCGATGAAGCGATCAATGTCGACGTTTGGGAAACCGATGAAACAGCCGTTGCCGGGCGACTCGAACGGGAGATTGAGCACGCTCAATCCGTGCACAACGAACTTCGGTCAACGATTCGCGACGTGATCGTTCCACGGCTCTCCGAATCCCCGTTCCGTCCGCCCGACGTCGGCATCTTTAGCGTGAAGCCCGAGGAGATCGAACAGTTTCTCCGCGGAATCCTTTTCGCGGGCCATGTGGAGGCAGTAGATGGCACAAGTAAGATGCTCGATATGCTGCCACTATCAATCGTGCAGCTCGGCATTTGCAGCACAAGCTACTCGGGCCAGCGTAACGAGTGGAGCAGCCGCATGTTCCGCCAGGACCTGCGCCGTCGCGGAAACAGTACGGTCGAAGATGCGATCCGATTACTCGAAGCTCGCCGCAACCGTGCAGGTTACGAGCGCTCGAGTCGCAGCGACAAATTCAGCGACCTAACACGTCGCGGCATCATGACATATGCCGAGCGGGCCGTTTTGGTAAGAAAGTGCACGACCGCGTGGAGAATGGGGCACGGAAATCCGCTCGCGTACGAGCTGCTGATGGGGTCGGGCATGCCGGCGCTGATTGCGCCGGGCGTTGCCGTGATGAGAGAGCTCATCCTCGGCCACCAAAAATTCGTTTTTGTGCCCAGCTCTGCGGACAGGATGTATGAGACGATCGCGCTCTCACTAAACCCCGGTCAGTACATCCTCATCGAAACGATGGAGCCATATCTCGACAAGGTGCTGAAGGGCCACTTCGGAGAGACCGGCGCATGGGCGCAAGCCAAGGAAGAACACTTGGACAGCTTTTACGACGACGTAAAAGAGCAGGTCGTCGTCGGCGCCTATCGCGTTTCAGAAGCTGGTAGACCGCACATTTTTTATGCGCACCGCGATCATGCTCATGTTGCAGCACGCATTGCTATGGCTGACGGCGCTCTTCAAGAGCATCGAGGCTTTCCGATGCTGATCGACCTTGCGCACAACCTATGCAGCTCGCTGTTCGCCGGAAACGTGCTGGCGTCGCAGACGCAAACAGCATTCGTGGATGTCGGCGCGACGCTCGATTACGCAACAGAAAGGATGACCCGATGAACACCAACACCGCGAACGATGCGAGCATCGTGCAAAATGCGACCCCGCCGGGCGAACTGCCAACTTCGGTTAAAGAAGAGTTGGAGCGAATTGAGAACAGCGAGCTGGAGGATATTGGTCCTGACTGCCTCGGCTGGACAACGTTTGATTCGCCGGGCAGTAAGGACGGGAATGTCTCAATGCTTCTTCCAAAGGATAAGATTGAAAGTCTTCCAGCACAATCGCTCGTGACGTTGGAGAGCCCGGACGACCGCGTCTATTTGGGTGCGTGCGTCGAAGGTCCGTTCGCTGAGCCGGACGGCCTCCGGGCCGAAACGCCGGTGATTGTCACCGCAACTGTGCGAGGACGAGGGAAGGCGCTTTTCCCGAAATTTCATGGTCGCGCAGTTCTCGAAGTGATGGGCGAGTACCGGAACGGGAACGTAGGCGCAGCATCGCGCCGTCCGTTGCCAAACAGTCGAGTCTACGAGCTTCCAAAGGAAGACGCAATTCGGCTGCTCGGTACCGAAGGTGACCTTCCGATCGGCCACGCGATGGTCGGTCAACATGACATCACCCTCCATGCCGATACTCGCGTAAAGTCAGCGCTGCCACGGCACACTGGAATCCTCGGAACGACCGGCGGTGGCAAGTCGACGACAGTGTCCGGCAAGATCACGCGCGCACAGAAGGCCGGAGTTCCGACAATCCTATTTGATGTCGAGGGCGAGTACGCAGCCATGTACGAGGCAACAGAGGACAAGCGAATGATCGACGCTCTGGATGGCTACGGGATGAAGCCTGATGGCGCGAAAGACGTTACCGTCTACGTGCTGGTCGGTCGCGAAACTCGATGCCCGGATCCGTCCCGCGTACGAACTTTTGGACTAAACTTCAGCAAGCTCTCGGCATATGCCGTAGCGGAAATCCTCGAACTTAACGAGGCCCAGTCGCAGCGTTATTGGATTGCTTACGATCTCACGAAGCGCGCCCTTCGCGATCTAAAGATTTATCCGGCCGATGCCACTCAGAGCGCCGAAGCACTTCTCGTCGATGAACTCGAGCAGGGCTGGCCCAAGATGACTCTCGCCCACATGTATGACATGATTCGGATGATCTCATCGCGTGCATCCAAGGGCCCAGAACCCGAATATTTCAAGGGCTTTAAGGAGGCTGACCGCACGGTTCTGCAGCGATTAGTAAAGGAGGCCGAAAGTGTTACGAGCGCTCCAAGCTGGTTCAACCTTCAGGGGCGCATGAATGGCCTGCTTCGCTTGAATATCTTCGATCAAGCTGGCGCCGGTGACTTGAACTATGACGAGATGATTGAGCGTAACCATATCTCGATCATCGACCTCAGCGATACGGAATCGCCGCAATACCGGAATCTTGCGATCGCGCAGATCCTTAGCCATATACAAGAAGCCCAAGACCGCCGTTACGCAAAAGAGGAACGGACCGGCAAGAAGCATCGCCCAACACTGGTTATCATCGAAGAAGCTCATGAGTTTCTGAGCAGTCAGCGAATTAAAGATATGCCGACGCTCTTCTCTCAGGTCGCTCGCATCGCGAAACGCGGTCGTAAGCGCTGGTTGAGCCTCGTCTTCGTCACGCAGCTTCCTCAGCATTTACCCGACGAGGTTCTCAGCTTGATCAACAATTGGATTATTCACAAGGTAACAGATACAGGCGTGCTGAGTCGGTTGCGCAAGACGATCGGCGCAATCGAATCAAATCTTTGGGACAGAATCCCTTCGCTGGGACCAGGGCTCGCGGTTGTATCGCTGCAGACTCAGAAACGTGCGCTAGTAACGCGCATCCTTCCAACGCCTTGCAAGCTGCTGATGGCCGACTAGCTCCATTCGAGGAAGCGCAAAATGGCACAACCTATGACGGGCTCTCTACGTTGCCCAAAATGCAAACACGATATTCCCCTTACCGAGTCACTTGCAGCGCCCTTCGTTGAGCAAGCTCGGCGCGAGTTCGAGTCGACTCTGGCAGCTCGCAACGCGGAAATTGCGGAGCGTGAGGCCGAAATCACTCAAGAACACGCAGCGATCGAGTCGTTGAAACGGTCCATCGAACATCGGATTTCAATGGGCGTAGTAGAACGTTTGGACGAAGAGCGCGAACGGCTTCTTGAGCATGCAACAGCTAATGCGAGACTGGAAATGTCGGCCGCAATATCGGAGCGAGATAGCGTGATCGCTTCACTAAAATCCGCGCAGAACGATCTCACAAAGCGTTTGAGCGACGCACAAGGTCGCGAGTTGGAGCTAGAGGTTGATCGGCGGGCACTTGAAACGCGAATAGCCGAACAAGACCTGGTTGTCGAACGTCGCGTCCAGGAAGCAATGACGCCACTGAGAGCTGAACTCGGGCGACAAGCCGAAGAGCGAGCAGTACTCAGTGTGCGCGAACGAGACATCATTATTGAGCAATTGCGCGGTCAAATTGACGAACTCAAACAACGTGTCGATCAAGGCTCACAACAATTGCAGGGTGAGGCCCAAGAGGTTCATCTGGAAGATGAATTGCAGCGCACATTCGCCATCGATCGAATACTGCCGGTACCCAAAGGCGAAGCTGGTGGAGATGTCTTGCAATTGGTCCTCACCGCCGGTGGCCAAGCCGCGGGGTCCATACTGTGGGAGTCGAAGCGGACAAAGCATTGGAACGAAGATTGGCTCGCGAAGGTGCGCGCCGACCAACGAAAAGCCAGCGCTGACGCCGCAGTGATCGTAACACGCGCGCTTCCAAAAGGCATAACGACCTTTGCACTCGTGGAGGGCGTGTGGGTCGTTTCATCGCCGCTAGCAATGCCTGTCGCGACAATGTTGCGACAAGCGATTCTCAAATTTGCGACGCTCAAATCAATCGCCGAAGGAAAACAAACTAAGGCGGAGCTGCTCTATCAGTATTTGAACGGTCCAACTTTTTCAGCAAGGCTCAGCACACTCGCCGAGGCATTCAATAAGATACGCGCCGAGCACGAGACTGAACGCAAGATATTACTGCGCCAGTGGGCAAAACGCGAGCAGCAACTTAAGCTAGTCGAGGCGGCGCTTATGGGATTTCTCGGCGACGTCGAGGGCATTGCAGGCAGCGACGTCAAGGCGCTAGCAGACATGACCGTCGCTATATCTCAGGAAGCGGCGCCGATTGGCGAACTGCCCCGTACTGCCTAACATGATGAGCTAGGAACGCCTGGCATCATGTGGTAGAATAGCGTCCAAAAATATCGATGCAATTAGGTCGGCTCGGGTTTACCTGAAGCCGACCTCTTGCCGGCAGGCCGCGCAAAGGTGTTACGTTTTGGAATCTATTCACCCGTTCCCGGCTCGTATGTCGCCGGATATTGCCCTAAAAATCTTGCAGCGTGGACGCAATCGAAAGCGCGTGCTGGACCCCATGATGGGATCGGGAACGACCTTAATTACAGCTCGAACCTGGGGTCACGAAGCGTTTGGTATTGACAGTGATCCTTTAGCGGTTCTCATAGCTCGGGCATCGGTAAAAGACCTCGATGCCGATCGTTTCGCTCGCGATGCGGAAGATCTACTATTGCGTGCAAAGCGACTCTATCCCGAAATATCTTCGGCAGCAGCGTATCCTGATCACGCTAACGTTGAGACTCAAGAGTTCATACGATACTGGTTTGACACCACCAGTCGCCGACAGTTGACCGCAATGATTCGCGCCTTGAATAGTCGCCGGTATGAATCACATGCCTTCCTAAAGATCGCAATATCGCGGATGATCATCGCGAAAGAAGCGAGCGTTAGCAAAGCGATCGACATCTCGCATAGTCGGCCTCACATCCGCCGTGACGGCACGCCAAGACGCCCCTTTGAAGTTTTTCAACGGAGCACGAATGCAGTTGTGCGCGGCGCCAGTTTCGCAAAACGATGTGGACTTCCGAAGGCTAACGCTCGAAAGGGAGATTGTCGAGATCTGCCGTTTGGCGACGGTGAATTTGATTGCATCGTCACTTCGCCACCCTATTTGAATGCAATCGACTATATGAGGGGTCACAAGTTGAGCCTCGTATGGTTTGACTACAACGTGGATCAGTTGAGAGCGATTCGTTCCGGGAACATAGGATCCGAGCGCGGGACAAAGACGGAGCGCCTCGATTACGTTGTCGATGCCATGGTCCAAGATGCGGCCAGCCTTTCATCGAGCTTGCTCAATAAACTCAGGCGTTATGTCAGTGACCTCGAAAGTTCACTACTTGAGATGCAGCGTGTCCTACGAAACGGCGGCGAGTTAACTCTCGTCGTAGGCGACTGCACGATTCGCGGAACCGAGGTCTTGAATTCCATAGCCGTTGAGACAGTAGCCGAGGAGATCGGTTTCGCAAAGGTAGGGCGTCGGTCGCGGAGAGCTCTACCAGAGAATCGACGGTATTTGCCGCCGCCTTCAAATCGTGCGTCAATGGGCCAGTTGCAGAAGCGCATGCGGCACGAAACCATCCTCAAATTTATGGCCTGACGGGGATCGCCTAGGACCCCTGAACCTCGACGGTCTTGACTTATATGGGTTTCAAGCGCAAGGCGATTATGCCATCCCCTTGGCATTCCAGGGAAGTAAGCTAACAGCATGGGTTGGAGTCCCCTTCGTCACCGACCGGAGCGTGAGGCATGGAAACGTAATCTCTTGAAGCGGCAACGTGGACTATGCGCACTTTGCGGTTGCCGATTTCCAACTGAGGCTGACGGCAAACTGTTCACACAAGGCTATCGGCCAACGTTCGACCATAAGGTTCCAAGATCGGCTGGCGGGCGAGACCAGTTGGAAAACCTGCAGATCGCGCACTACACCTGTAACCAGCGCAAAGCAGCGACGCTCGCAGCATTTGAGCCAATCGTGATGCCGCGAGCGTTGCGCTACAAGTGAGTTCGTCGGTTACGAACGTTTTCGAACAAAACTCATACTAGATATTCAATCATGGGAGAAGACGATTACATGAGCACGTCTAGCGAAATGCAGCCCGGCTCGCAAGATTCTGGAAAGCAATGGCGCTTCACGATCCTGATGAACGGCATTCATAATCAAGAGAGTTCAAGCGCAGCTGAAGGCAACAAATATCTAATTGCGTTTCTCTCTTCGTTGCTTGGTATTGTCTTGTTCTCTAACTCACACACGATAATTGGGCCCGTACGCGCCGTCGCCGATGGAATTCTGGTACTCGCGATCATTGGCGCCTACTGGCTGTTCCACGATGCGACGCGCCGCGGAAACGCTTATACAGTACAGGACGTTCTCGATCAAAACTTCGACAAGCTTCTTGCCGCTTACGAGATAAGTCGACGCGCAAAGACGACGCGGAACAAAGCCTGGAACTGCGTCTTGCTTCTTTGGCTCGGTGGCTACCTGGTTGCCGTTATCGGCGGCATGGTTTGGCAGGCAATCGGAAAACACTGATGCAAAGTCGTGCAGCAGTCCTCCAGGATAACAAATGACGCCGATTCGCGTCGCTTGCATCAGCGATACGCACGACTTGCACGGCGACCTAATGATCCCGGCTGCGGACGTCCTTATTCACGCGGGCGATCTGACGATGGAGGGAGACGTCGACTCCATCTTACGGGCGTACGAGTGCTCACAGCACTTCCTCATGAACGGCTGATCGTCACGCCGGGAAATCACGACTTTGCGTTCCAGCGAGTTGGCGGCTTTTCCGATAAGTTGAGACGTCGATTCCCACGCGTGGAAACGCTTATCGATGCCGGAACCCAAGTCGGTGAAATTCACGTTTGGTGCTCGCCTTGGCAGCCCTGGTTTTACGACTGGCTTACAACTTCGCGCGTGGCCCGCTCGGTCGGAAGGGAGCACGAGATCAGTGGGCACTCATTCCTAAAGAAACAAATATTCTTGTGACACGTGGTCCGGCGAATGGAATTCTCGACGCTACTTCAGCCAACTCTCACGCTAGCTGTCCGGAACTTCGTTCGCGAATTCGCGATCTTCCAAACTTGAAAGCTCACATTTGCGGACACATACACGAGGCATACGGCACGCGTACAGAAGACGGTGTTCTCTGGGTCAATGCATCCTGATGCACCTGGGAATACAATCCGACGAACGCGCCGACCCGTATTTGATATAGACGAGCATCGAGCAACGTTAGTGGAACCTTGAGTCTCTCACTCGGCGCAGCTTACAACGTAGACTTTTCCAGGCCGATCGGACGCCTGGACTGGTTTCGTGGCTTTGGAACGAGAAGCAAGCGCGTTGAAGCCATAATGTTGCCGGCACTTATCTGTCTACCTAATAGCAGCGAATGGTCTAGACGGGTTACCTTCAAGTTGCAACCACAGGTGCGCGTTGATTTTCCCATGCGACGAGTGGAGCATAGCGTCGTCGGTGCGCTGTATTATCTGGACGACTGTAGGCCGGTTGGCGCATCCTCATTCGACTTACCTGAGAGTGCCGTAACCCTTCGTCAGCACGAGGTTGTCACGGATCAAAAGCGCCACCGCAGGAGTTTCATCGTCAATCTCTCGGAAGTAGCGTGTACCCTATTGGTCGCGCCATTCTCCGCCCGGGTAAGATCGGCTCTTGAACTTCACGCCCCGGTGCCGGACCCTCTTGGCGTATCGATGATCGCGCTACCGAAGGGTGACGCCTTATTGATTCCGTGCGGCCACATTGCTCTTCGCGCATACGGGCCGGTTGTTCGGCGGGACATGGCAACCCTCACCGGCGACACGCCGTACGAGTACGACATTTCGTTTGATGGGTTTGTGTTCAGTGGCCGCGAGTCACTGAATACGGTCTATCCCTACCGATACGCCCGAAGTATTGCAAAGCTTGTATCGAGTCCGACTCGCTGCTTTGCCGCGCGCTATTATTCCGGTCGGATGACGGAGGCCTACCGTTTATCGTGCGTTCGCCAGTGACTGGTCGCGTGCGAATTTTCGATCAAATGTACCGTTACAAGGACCGCGTAGGACAGATCTACGTTGCGACGTCGCCTTCAATTGGACTTCCGTTTGAATCGGCCCCGAGAGTTGCGGATCGCCCGTCATCCTATGCGCCAATGTTCTTTGGAAATGAGGTATGGTTATCCGCCGTGGGGCGCTCCGCACTTTACAAGCGGCGAAGGTACGACGGCATGTATCAAATTGCCGGAAGGCGCTCACGCTTCTCCGATGGCCAGCGATTTTTTTCTTATTTAGAATCGCGGTGCAAGGGCAGCGCCGCGCGTATCATCGAGACAATATATAATACGAAGGTAGATGCGCCTACGTGGTGACTCGTGCACGCATGACTGGTGCTATGTAGCCACACGAATCGATAAGCTTCTCTGTTAGCGGTTCGACGGTGCCGAATCGCAAAACTCGCGAAGCGAACAGATCAGGTCGACGATCTCGCCAAGCAATCCTTCGCTTAGAGATAATACTCGAGCAGCAACAGAAGGGCTCGTCAAAAGCCCCTGCCAATCGGGAAATCGCGCCTCGAAACTCAAAAGGAGAGAGATAAAGGCTTCATCCATTTGCCAGCGGGGGAAAGTTACGGTTTCGAAGCGATTCGCGAGTTGCGGGTCAGCCACAAACACGTTGAACGCTTCAGGAATGCCTACGGCAACAATGGGTATCTGCAATTCATTGCCCAGGAACCGTATCACGGCTTGGGCTTGGCGAAGCTTTTGCGGTGGACCAATGAGAAGATTGTGAATCTCATCGATGATAAGCATACGGCAATGGACGAAGCGTAAAAGGTTTACGGTCTGAAAATGCAGTTGACGCGCCTGCATCGTCGGCTTTGTAGGCGCACCGAGCGCATTAAGGATCGCATTGTAGAACCGTGCTTCGTTAGCTGACGGTGGGGTCTGCACCGAGAGAACCGGAATAGTGGATGGATGATCGCCAAATAAGATCGTAACATCTCTTCTGTGAGAATGGCGGCGCTCGAAACGGTCCGTTGTCATCGTCTTGCCCGAGTTGGTATCGCCAATAACGAGTAAATTCGGCATTCGATGACACTGAGGCGTTCGTAGTAAAGCCTCAAGCCGCTCTAACAGGTACTCTGCGAACGGGTACTTTATCCACGTTTTCCCTCTACGGAAACTCTGTTACGCTTCTCCTGCTGGGGCGCTAATTCAGACATCATCATCCATTTCGAAGGCGGCCACGTTAGCTAGATTGATCCGCGGTGGAAACGCAATCACATTCCCACCGTCAGTGATGGCCGGCTCCGACCTCGGCGTGCTGCAATTCGCTAGAGCTTGACGCGTTGTCGAGGCGACCGTACGTCGTTCCCGCATTCGGCGCATCCGCTTCGTTTCAACCACCGCTTTCGCTTCAATAGCGCGCATTCGGTCGTATGTAGAGAAGATTTGTGCTTCATCTATATTTCTAGCGCCGTTCTTTTTTAGTTCTGCTCGGATGAACCTTAGTTCCCAGAGCGTCATCGACGGCCTAGACTGGTCGCGATAAGGTATCCGAAAGTATCGCGCGAGTTTGGGATCCCACATATAAATGCAGCTCACGTCCCGCGGGTCGCGTCGAATGATGAACTGGCGTGCCTTGCTACGCATGTTCGCAATATACGGCCGAAGAACGTCGCCGTAGTAGTTGAGCTCATCGATTCGAAAACCGTAGTGTTGAAGCGTGCGCCGCGTCATCGGCGTAAAATCTAGCGCAAATCGTTCCTCGTCAGCCGGCTTGCGTTGCGGCGGCGCTGGGACGTCACCCGTTCCAAGGACACCGTCGCGCCATTTCTGCAACGGAGATGCGAGTAGACCCGCGTGTTGCCGTTGGTGATACACCCCCGTGACCCACTCAACGATCGTTTCTCGAGTTCGTCTAGCGTAAGCACTGCTTCCGCTTCGGCATCGTATTCGCCACGCTCTTTGGTGCTTGATGATGTCGCGCCCGGAAGCGACCGCAGCATACGATTGAGCGTTCTAAAGAATCGCTCAACGGCGCCAGCGAAATGTGGCGTTTGTACGGGGCGATGATATAGATTGATCCCGTATTCCTGACAGCCGAGCTCCAGCATCTCGCCGAGAAACTCCTTCCCGTTGTCAGTGTGGATCGCATGAGGAAGGCCCCAACACGGCCATTCGTTAGTGATACCGAGGCGCGAAAGATAGGCGTCCTTAAGCAATACTCCTTGTCGGATGCACAGTCCAACGCTGTTCGCGCTGGGAGGTTCTAGTGTAACGACAAAGCCAACGATCATCCGACTGTGCACATCCATCGCAGCAGTGATATTCGGACGACCGATTGATTGGCGTAGCACTCGATCTACAACCATAATGTCAAGCGGCGTATGATCGATCTGAACGATCGCCAGAGGGAAGCGAGCTTCGTCGTAGTGACCGCCACGAGCAAGGAATTTGTCGCGCGCTGCTTTCTTGTGTGCTCGCCGTTCTAGGAGCACGCGAGGTGGAAGAGCGTTGATTCGCAAACGGACGGCTTCATACGTTGGGGCTTCTTTGCCGTTCGCTCGGCATAATCGCTGGATTTCGGCGTGCGCGTCTTTAATGCTGCGCTGTTGCTTGGTAAGATAGAAACTCTCAATTACGCCGCGAACGATCGCATCGACTTCTGGATCGAGCCGCGGTTCTCCGCGGCCCCCACTAGGTTTCGGTGGCAGTAAGCTACTGAGGCGCCGAGTTTCACGGTATTTCCGCACCCAGCGGTAAATGGTCGGTATACTTAGACCCAGTTCCGCTGCCGCTTTCTTCGCATCCGAAAGCGTGACGCGTCCGCCATCCGTCAGTTCCTTGATGACCTTGCCGCGCCGACACAGCTCTTCACGATCCGATTCGGGAATATCGGCGAGATTGGCGGCAGCGCTTGCGGGCTGCTCTTCCGACACGAACGTGAGACTGCTGATCGGAAGCACTTCGTGCTCACCCGTAACACTGTGCGCCGCGTACACGGTGTCAACGCCAGCTCGCGCAATAATCTTGTATAACTCGTCGCCGCTTTTTACGATCCGCCCGGGTTCGATCGTAACCGTTGTCGGCTGGCGAGAGGCTATAACCATACGAGTGTATCCATTGAAAGTGGGAGATCCAAATTGCAAATTAGTAGACGACGTGCGATCATACACCACACGTCCAATGCTTGATGCGAGCCGTCACCCAATAAGCACCGAAGCCGCATCGAGCCCGACGTTTTCACGGATCTGATGATCGATTCGCGATCCTCATCACTAACGGTTTGGCGGCGATACGGCAGAAGAAATTTTGCGTTCATCAAGCGCTGCGTTCTGACTTCTCGTTCGGTAATGATTCGATATCGCCAACCGCGCGCGTTGGCATATACTCGCGCGGCGCGTAGTCGGATTTTGATATCCGGCCACTTTTCAAAGAGTTCTGCGCGATACTTCACGTCGCAAAGAAGCTTCGCACGATTGGCATGGTGGTACGACACAAGGACATCAGGCGTACCGCGCACGACGCGACCGGCTCTTTCATATGGAAACGAGAACGGCTGGACCTCGTAGCTCGAGACGTGATCGTCAAACTCGAGAAGGATAAGAAAATCACGCTCCAGCGCGGACTCAAAGACGCTCGGACCACAGCCTTTATCGCCAGCAACTAGGCCCCGCAGGCCTCGCCGTCCCGGCCGAATCTTTCGTACGCCCGTGCTGCCTCCCGAGTAGCTAACTCTCTTCCAGCATTCCAAGACAAAAAGGCGTATCCTCGTCTTGCTTTCGCTGGACTTGCGTTGTTCCCGCGTTGTTCCAAGGTCCTTGACAGGCCTTTCCGGACGGTCGTATCATTGGGGCCGGAACAACATCGGAACAACGCAGAAATCGTGGGGGCCTTATGGGAAGCAAATACCGAGCGAGCCTAAGCAAAAGCCAAGAACGCGAGGGCTGGTCGATCATCTTTCGTCATCCGCTAAAACGCGATACCAGCACCGGAAAGCCGGGACGCCGAGTACGCCGCGGGCTCGGAACGCGTGACCAGGCTGAAGCCGAGGCATTGGTATCCGAAATGAACGTGCTCCTAGGGGACGAGGGCTACTGGAGTCCTGCCGCTCGTGCGATAGCTATAACGCGATTCAGTGCAAAGATCGTCGACATTTTTTACGATGATCTGCTCGCACCGACGGCCGATTTTCGCGCCATCAGGGAGGGCGCAATTCCGCTGCCGGCGTCCGAAGAGACCTCTTATCGACGCGTAGCTTTCGTCGGGACGACAGGTAGCGGCAAGACCACGCTTGTGCGTCAGTTGCTCGGCACTGACCCACGGCGAGAACGCTTCCCTTCGACATCGACGGCGAAGACGACCGTAGCGGAAACGGAAGTGCTGCTCACGGAATCGAGCCCATATAGAGCCGTAGTCACATTCATGCCGAGAGACTCCGTCGTTGATTACGTAGTGCAGTCGATGTCCGCTGCTGCGCTTTCCGCTCACCGCGGTGACGACGACGCCGACGTGCTAGACAGAGCGCTTAATCACGTCAGCCAACGTTTTCGCCTGAGTCATATGCTCGGAAGCGGCCGCGCAAATACAACCGATGATGATGACTTCGATGATGAAGAGATAGCGGACGACGACATCGCCGATGCGCGCTCTCACGATGAGAAGTCTGAAGACTTCACGGCCAAACCACTGTCGTCTATGTCTCTACTCACAAGAATTGCGCCGACACTCAGAAGGATCTCGCAGCGCCATAGTGAGAGCGTGCGTTTGGAATTAGGCGCCGAGACACCGGAAGACGAACGCGTTTTTGAGGAGATATTCGAGGAAGAGCTCGATCGTCGGCTGGCCGAAGACGACGATTTCCACGATCTCGTCGATGAGATTCTGGCAGAGATCGAGCTAAGGTTTGAATGGATTACGACGGGCCGTTTCACACGGGGCACCCAAGGGTGGCCGACATCGTGGTCTTGGGAGTGCGAAGAACGAGACGAATTCATTGCGACAATACTTCGGTTTTCAAGCAACTACGCAGGCTATTTTGGAACCCTACTGACGCCGATTGTTAACGGCATTCGAGTTTCCGGGCCGTTCAAACCGAAATGGGCGATGCATTTTCCTAAGTTAGTGCTTTTCGACGGGGAAGGGCTTGGCCACACGCCCGAATCAGCCGTTAGCATACCGACAGCGCTCACAAGGCGCTTCGATGAAGTCGACAATATCATACTTGTTGACAATGCAACGCAACCAATGCAGGCAGCAACTATTGCGCTTCTACGCTCTCTCGCTGCTGCAGGACAAGGCTCTAAATTGATCGCGTGCTTCACCCACTTTGACAACGTAAAAGGGGATAATCTCCCAACATTTGAGGCGAAGGAACGACATGTCTTTCAATCAGTCGAAAACGCCCTAACCGAAATTGCTCGTATGGGGTTATCAGCGGAGCGCGTACTGCGTCGGCAGTTCGTGTCGTCCACGTTTTATCTCGGTGGAATACATGAAGTTCTTGACGCTGAAAGCAAGAGAGGTCGTCGCACGATCGTTCAGCTTGAACGTCTTATTACGTCGATCGAGCGCACTGCTGAACCGCTGTCAGTCACGGAGTCGCGACCTGTCTACGATCTGATGAAATTATCGCTTATGGTAAAAGAGGGCGCAGAACAATTTCATCGGCTGTGGCGTGCGCGGCTTGGCAAAGCATACGAAGCCGAAATTTCGAAGGAACACTGGACGCGTGTCAAGGCGCTTACGAGAAGATTGGCGCTTATGGGCGAGGACGAGTATGACAGTCTTCGTCCCGTTGCTGATCTGCATCAAATGCTGCTCCAGCCGCTTCGCTCGTATATCGAGAGCCCGAGTCATTGGACAGCCGGCGCTCCGTCTGACGAAGAACAAGACTCTGTCTTCGATTCATTCTCCAATGAAATCAGTGGCCGGGTGCTGGAACTTGTGCGCCGCCGCGTGTGGGATAACGAGTTGCAAAGTTGGGTTGATGCGTTCGATAAGCGCGGCCCTGGCTCGACCTATGAGCGAGCGAACATTATCGCCGATTCGATCTTCGAAACGGCTGCTCCAATCCCAACGATAGCACCATCCCGAGACGGTGATGCGTGGCTTAAAGAAATTTCGAAAATCGTGAGGGAGTCCGCGGAAAGCTGCTCCGTCACCGTGAGCTAGATAGGAGCCGGGGCGTGATCGTGTTCGAAGGACGGAATCTGCCGAACGGACGTCAAGTCCTTGTTCCAAAATTTGTGCGCCCTCGTTGCTGCAAACGTTCAGATGGAGTCGCTAAAATTCAATATGCAACGAGGGACCTTGCTCAACATGCTAAACTCAAACATCAAAAAACCTATCGTTGTAGATGTTGTGACTGGTTCCATGTCGCTAGGAAAACGCTGCCTCGCCGAGACGATTTGCACTTCTCTTGATTGGCTCCATTTGTTCGGTAAGTTGAGAGTTGCCGGCACTTATCGTCACACGCTTGAAACGGGCTACTAGACGGGATCTTAAGCATCTACATGACGAGCGATACCGCACTGCTTGCAAAAATCAACGAGCTGTTTCAAGGGAGGACCGATAAGGATGAGATTATCGAGGCTTTCTCGTTTGAGCACGAATTTGAGAATAAGCGCTTTCAGGCCACTGCTACCGTTACTTTAGGCACGCGAGACGATATCGAAATACGCGGCACCTTTACTTGTCTGAACGCCGAACCAAAGGAGGCTGGGTCGTTTTACCGTCGTCTTCATAAGCGCGGCGGTTCCATCGTTTGCCACCATGCCCGCATCTTTGTGGTCCCAGAGCATCGCCTACACCGGTTGGCAACGACACATTACGTGAAGCTGTTCCGTTTCTACGATAGGGTAGGCGTCGAAGGTGCGTATATGGAGGCGGATGAGTACGGTCCAGTCATCTGGCCTGGTTTTGGCTTCTCACTGAAAGAGCAGAGAGATCGCGATCGGTATGACGAGCTGCTAAAGGGCGAGTTAGCCAAGCACGTGGGGACGGAGAGCTCTGAAAAAGTGTTACAGGAGGCGGGCGGCTTTACACCACTGCAAGCGGCAATCGAAGTGGAGGCCGTAGAGGGCTCAAACGAGATCCCGGTTGGCTTGCTAGCTATGAGGGATCTGTATGAGGAACATGGATCGGGCAACGAAATCCAGATGGTTATATGGCTAACTATGCCCAAAGTCCGAGAATTCTTGCAGGATGCTGGTATACTGTAGTCTCGAAAGGAGGAGACCCATGACGCTCAAAAATCAGGCGCCGCCGACGATTCCAGCCGAAAAGATCCGCGTTAGCCGCTTGGCTCGAAAGGCCGCTGATAAGATGACGCGCGGGTCGCTCCGAGTTAAGGCCGAAAAGTAGCACCTCGCCATCTTTAAGAAAAGGACCTAGCCAACGCTAGGTCCTTTTTCATGCTATCTTCCGGACAAAAGGCGAAAACAGGGTCATCGACTTCTTGTACCGCCTAAATTACGATCATCAACTTATTGTTTCTTGATCAGTTGCTGCTTGTATTCTGGGGCCATCCGCTGCTCCCATAATCATCCTCTGCTTGGATTTACAGCAATTCACAAATTGAAAAGCTCCGCGCTTTAACGAGAAAGAAACCCTGCGTTTTAGCGCGGGGCTTCCTCTCTTAAGACTCGACCCGTCCGGCCTCGCTCGCTGTTCCGGGTTTTCTTGATACGACCTCGGAGGTATCGGACCGGCGGGAGAGCGCCGAATCGGGCGCGCTTCGGGTGATGCGGGCTAGGTGATAGGGACTAGCAGTATGGACCGGTGCAGCCGGGCGGTGGAGTCGGGCTGCCGCCTTGACCGTTGACGACAGCTATGCTGAAGCCTTGGAAGCCATTTCCTGTCGGTGGTTGTCCGGCTTTATCGCTGCTGAACGTATAGAGCGGCAAGCCGTTGTACGCCCATTGGGAACCGCTCGGATTCGTTCGTTTGACGATGGTGAAGGCGCCGGTCGAGACCGATGAAGCGCCACTCATTAGCGGAGGCCAGATGGTTGCACAACTGCCCGTGCAGTTGGAGACACCCTTCGTGTCGCCGTTAAAGGTGTAAAGCGGTAGACCGCCTTTTGTTTCCCAGATCGTTTTGCCGCCGACCGATTCCTGTTGCGGAAGCGTAGGATCGCTGGATGTCCCAGGCGATGTGGAGGCCGGCGCAGTGGGCATCGGGTTTGTTCCACTCGGCGGAGTGCTGGTGCTACCGCCGCCACCGCACGCGGATAGTGCGACGATTCCAGCGACCGCGAGACTCATGATTACGTTGCGCATTGCCTGATCATGCGTCGCATTTGTGAAAAGTCTCTAAAAACACTGAGCGATTGCAAAAAATATGCGGCGCAAAATCACGATGCCGGCAATTCATGAATGTTCGCATTCACGAATTTTTCACAACTCGGGGTATCCAAATATAGGTGACAGATGATGAAAGCAACACAAACTTATCCGGCCGCGCGCCTTAACGATGCGCGAAGCGCGATGGATCGCACACTCCGCGTTGCATTTACTGCTATTGCAGTCGTGGCTATGATTGCATTTGCAGTCTACGTCGCGATTGTCTTAACGCGCATGACGCAAACGCTCGAAGGCGTACGGAGCGACGTTACGGCAACCAATCGGCAATTGGCCGAAACAAACGATAAGCTTTCCACGATGAGCGGTCAGCTTGCCGTTACCGCGAGACGCATCCAGTCCACGAACCGACAACTCGACGGCACGCTGACGCGGCTTGACGGGACAAACCGCTTGTTAGCGCGCACGAACGGAAAACTGGGCGCAATGGCGCAAGACCTTCATTCGACTGCAGGTGCGCTCCGCCGCATGGACGCCGAACTCGGCGCAATGGCCCACAAAATCACGCACGCGAAGCTCCTCTTCTAGAGGTATTACGGACGGAGTGAAAACGCTGCTGCGACGCGCCCAAGCGCTCGAACTCATCGACGAACCCGCCGGCTCGACCGAAGAACTTGCGGAAAGCTTCGGCGATATCGCGCTCATTAATCGCCACTTCGGCGGCAGCGCGGTCGCCTTGTCCGTGTTACGGCATTTGAAAGCCCGGTCGCTGCTCGACGTCGCGGCAGGAATGGGCGATATCGCGTATACCGTACTGCAACGCGCGCGACGCGATCACCGTGTGCTCTCGGTCGTTTGCATCGATAATAATCCGCAACTCGTCGAGCTTGCGCGGCGTCGCTACGCCGCCGAAACGGCGATGCATTTTACACATGCTGACGGGTGTGCGCTGCCGTTCGACGACCGCGCATTCGATGTGGCGATGTGCAACTTGGCGTTCCACCACTTCGCACCCGATGCTGCGGTGGCACTGTTGCGTGAGATGCGCCGTGTGTCTCGCATCACGCCGGTCGTCACCGACTTGGTTCGTTCGGAACTTTCGTTCCTTGCCGCGTGGCTGTTTAGCCGGATCTTCACGACGAACCGGCTCACGCGCCACGATGCCCCGCTATCGGCGCTACGCGCCTACACAGAGGATGAAGCAATCGCATTGTCGCGTCTTGCCGGATGGAAAGCGCCGCACGTACGGCGCTACCGCCTGATTCGCATGGTACTGACAGATGACGCCTTGCTTTGACGTCGCCATCGTCGGATCGGGGCCCGCGGGGGCTTCTTGCGCATTGCGCCTTGCACGCAACGGTGCGAACGTCGCGCTCGTCGATGCCAAGCCGTTTCCAAGAAACAAACTGTGCGGCGAATATCTCAATCTCGGCGCCATTCGAGAACTGTATGACGTCGGCGTCGGCGACGAATTGTCTTCGCGCGCGACGCCGTTGAAAGGCATGCGGCTGTTCATTCACAACGACGTGGCGACGTTTCCGATCTCGCCGTCGGCATGGTCCATGGCGCGCACGCTGCTCGATGATTGCATCCGCAATGCGGCGCTCCGAGCAGGGACCGAACCGATCCCCGGACGCGTACGCCGCATCGACATACGAGACGACCGCGTCTTGCTCGCGATCGAACGAAACGGCGAGGAGCAGCACGTTGCTGCCCGTTTCGTAGTCGGCGCGGACGGAATGCAATCGAACGTCGCGCGTCTCTGCCGTTTGACGAGAGCGGTGCACAGCGAGGCCTTCGCGATCGGCGCGCACCATGCAGACATCGAGCTGGGTGATTGGATCGAGATGTATGCATGCGAGGGCGGCTACGTCGCATTTAATCCGCTCGATAGCCGGAGCGCGAACGTCGTGTTCGTCATTGGTCGCAAGCGGCTGGCCGACGCAGCGGGGGACCTTCGCGACGAGCTCACGCAATTTTGCCGTCGTGCAACGAACGGCACGCATACGCTCAACGATCCACACTACCACGAGAAGAGGCGTGCCATCGGGCCGCTCGCGCACCGAACGGTACGACCGGTCGCACACCGCGTACTGCTCGCGGGGGACGCGGCTGCTTTTGTCGACCCCTTCACCGGCCAAGGCGTCTATCTCGCCTTGACCGGCGGACGGCTTGCGTCGCGCGCGCTCACGGCGGCGCTGCGCAATCAGGCGCGGCAGCGCGATGCTTTTCGCGAATATGCGCACGATTTACGAGCCGCCGTCGCGGAACGCGAACTCGTCACGCTGATGATGAAAACATTCTTACGTTGCAGCGTCGTGGCGCGACGGGCGTCTCGGCGGCTGCGCCTTTCGCCGCAAGACTTCTCATATTTGATCGACGCGGTCTGCGCCAAGCGAACGGCAAACCCGCTGCAACTCGCCGCAGCGGTAGCACAGGCGCTGCGATGACGATCATGCAGAATCATCAGCTCGTCGAAGCGCCGGCGCGACTGATTTACGAACTAGCGAAAGATACGGAACGCTGGCCGGTGCGATTGCCGCACTACCGCTTCGTCCGCGTGCTCGCTTCGGACGGCAATGAACGCAGGATCGAAATGGGCGCTCGTCGTGGCTTCGTGCCCGTGCGCTGGACGGCAATCCAACGCAATGACGACCGCGCCCCCGCAATTTACTTCACCCACGTTGCCGGTCCGACGCGCGGAATGGACGTGTGCTGGTCCTTCACGGAACAGGCCGGCTTGACGACGGTCACCATCGAGCATCGGCTCACGTTCGCATTTCCGATCGCGGCGGCAGCGATCGAGCGACACATCGTTGCCGGCTACTTCATTGACGGCATCGCCACGCGCACACTGCAAAACTTCAAACGCATCGCGGAGGAAATGGTTCGTGAATGAGTATCGTGTTGCCATAACGGGTTTGGGGTTGATTACGCCATTAGGCGTCGGCAAAGAAATCTTTTGGCAGCGGCTGCTCGATGGCGATGTGGCCATCGATACCGTTACCCGGTTTGACGTGTCGGACTACGCGTCGAAAATCGCCGCCGAAGTTCGCGACTTCGATGCCGGCGCGTTTCTCGAACCGCGGCGGCTGCGCTGGACCGACCGTTTTTCACAACTCGCGGTCGCCGCTGCGATGCTGGCATGCGAAGACGCCGGAATCACGCTCCGCGGACGCGATGACGTCGGCGTCTACATCGGATCGGCGTTAGGAGGGATCGCATACGCCGAAGAGCAGCTCGGCGCTTTTCAGACCCAAGGCTTGCGCGGCGTCCATCCGCTGCTCACGCTCTCCGTCTTCGGCGGTGCGGCGCCCTCGAACGTCGCCATCGACCTCGGCTTACACGGACCGACGACAGCGAATGCGAACTCCTGCGCCGCCGGCGCAATCGCGCTCGGCGAAGCGTTTCACGAAATACGTCATGGGCGCATACGCGCCGCAATCGCAGGTGGCGTGGAAGCGCCGCTGGCGCCGCTCACGTACGGCGCATTCGTCGTCGCGCGCGCAATGTCGACGCGCAACGAGTGTCCGCGCGAAGCGAGCCGTCCCTTCGATCGCGACCGAGACGGATTCGTCATGGCGGAAGGCGCCGGCTTGTTGGTGCTCGAGCGTTACGATGATGCCGTTTCACGCAACGCGTTAATCTATGCCGAGCTAACAGGCTTCGGCACATCGAACGATGCCTACCATATGTCGGCGCCGCTCAAAGACGGCTCTCAAACCGCGCATGCAATGACAGGAGCGCTAAACGACGCGTGCCTCGCGCCGGGCGAAATCGAAGCGCTCAACGCGCACGGTTCTTCAACGCCACTTGGCGATCGCGCGGAAATCAACGCGTATGCGGCCGTCTTCGGCGATCGCGCAGCAAGCATCCCCGTCAGCGCCACGAAGGGCCAGCACGGACACGCGCTCGGCGCGACGGGAGCGTGGGAAGTTGCCGTCTCGGCTCTTACCATTGCAACCGGTCAGCTTCCGGGCGCGGTGAACTTCTACGGCAGCGACGACGGCTGCGCGATCCATTGCAGGCGCGCCGTTACGCCGCTGCGTCCCCGCACGATCTTGAGCAACTCATCCGGCTTCGGCGGCATCAACGCGGCGCTCGTGCTCACGGCGTAGCGCGCGGCCAAAGCTATTCGTATCGCACTGCGCCGATCCGCATCCCGATGCCTTGCCCGAGAACGTCGACTGCAGCGGCCGCCGGAGAAAGCTTTCTCTTCTCAACGTCGGCTGTGATTTGGGCAGCGCATTCACGCCGGTATTCGGCCGGGCACAAGAACAACGCGAAGCACAACAGCGCATTCATCAATTACGCTCCGGCCACGAGCAGCTTGCGCCCGCGTGCGCGTTGAACAAGCGCCTGCAATCTGCGGGCCTCTGCTTGCGCGATGCTGCGTCAAGACGTGGCAAAGCGAAGGGCCGCGTTAGCGCGGCGGTGCGAAGCCGTAGGATGCATAGATCGCTCGGGCGGACGGCGTCGCAATCCATCGGACGAAGGCCGCGGCGATCGCTCGATGCGGCGCGTTCGACACAACGGCGGCTTCGTAAAACGCATGGTCGTTGTCTTGTTCGGGAATGCGAACGGCGACGAGTCCGCTGTGGATCTTCTCCTGATACAAGGCCTCGGAGAGCCAGACGGGGCCCGCGTCGACCTTGCCGTCCAGCAACCACATCGGTGTTTCCCGGTGGTGAATCTTCGTAAGCAGCGTCGAGCCGTCCGCAACTTTCGTTTGCATGATGGTTTGTTGCAGACGGTCGCCACCGGCTTTCTCGTACACGCCTTCGATCACGCGCGCGACACCTTCCCACGCCGGATTCGGCATCGCGACGCGTACGTCGGGACGTCCGAGATCCTTCACCGAGACGATATGCTTCGGATTGCCGACATGAACCATGATGGCGAGTTCATTTCGCGCATAGGCAACGGGGGCGTCGATTTTTTGCAACGCGCGCACTCGCGCCATATTTCCCCTCCCCGCCATATAGACATCGGGTTGCACCGAAATGCGCAAGTTGCCGAGTGCAAGCGTTCCCGCAACTAACTGCTTCGCGAGGATGCCGGGCGGAAGCGTCTCGTAAAAGATCGTTTTGACCTCGGGATGCTCGGCTTGAAACGCCTGCAGAAGTTCCGGCATCACGAACCACTGATTTCCGGCAACGAATAATACGAGGTCGGGCGCTATCGGATCGCCGTGTAAGTCGACCACTTCATCGACGTCTGGAGCACTAAACTCGACAGCACTCGGTTCATGGGTTACGCCGAGAAACACCAGCGCTGCAATGCCTAGCAACGCTCGCAAGTACGCTCGCTTCATCTTGGAGAACCATTCGTCATCATCATGCGCCAACCGCCCGGTTCGGAGGGTAAAACTGGATCAAAGGCGGACTCCAGCCTACCACAAGTAGGCACCAATCGAGATTGGAGAAGTTCGCTTGAAGAAGACAATTGCGGGTGAACTATTCGGAACGGCTGCTCTTGCCTTCGTGCTCTGTGCCGCCCTTGCTTCGTGCACGTCGCAACAGCAAACCGCGCAACAAGCATCGGCGCAACCGTCCGAACAAGCGTCGGGACAAACGGCGGCAGGCGGTGGCTACTATACGACGGATCAGGCGTCGACCGGCGCGACGATCTATACGACGAAGTGCGCGCAATGTCACGGCGCGCAGTTGCAAGGCCAAAGCGCGCCGTCATTAAGCGGTGCGCGATTTGCGAAGTCATTGGAAGGTTACGGCAACGGCGCTCCGCTGTATGATTTCATCAGCAAACAAATGCCGGCAAATGCTCCGGGCAGCCTGAGCAAAGATCAATATCTCGCGGTTACGGCCTACATTCTTGCGCAGAACGGCTATCCGAGCGGCAATCATGCACTCGACGCAACGACGCTTTCGAGCGTGAATTTCGCGGACGCGACGAAACGGCTCTCCAAAAACGGAAGCCCCGCTCCGAACACCAACGAGATCGTTCGCGTCGCCGCACCGACGACGGTCACGTTCGCAACGCCGCCCGCTGACGTGAACATCTCCGACACGATGATGGCGAACGCGGGAAGCGACATGGAAAACTGGCTAATCGGCGGCCGCACGTACGATAATCAGCGCTACTCGACGTTGAGCGAAATCAATGCGTCGAACGTCGGGACGCTTGCACCCGTCGCGATCGTGCAAACGGGAATGCCCGAAAGTTTCGAGACAACGCCCATCGTCGTCAACGGCGTCATGTATATCACGACGCCCGTCGTGAACAACCAGATGAAGATCATCGCGCTCAATGCAGTGACCGGTGAACCGTACTGGACGACGACGTACAATGTCGGACAGTTCCAAATTTGCTGCGGCCCGGTAAACCGCGGCGTAGCCGTCGGTTACGGCAAAGTCTACGCCGTTACGCTGGACGACAATCTTCTCGCGCTGGATGCGGCGAGCGGAAAATTGCTCTGGCAGAAAAATCTCGCAGATCCGAGCATCGGCTACAGCGAAACGATGCAACCGCAAGTCTATCGCGGCAACGTGATCGTCGGCAGCGCCGGCGGCGAATGGGCGCTTCGCGGCTTCGTTGCGGCGTACGACGCGAACACCGGCGCGAAAAAGTGGCAATGGTGGTCGACCGACCCGAAGACATACTCCGGCGATTCCTGGAAAGACGGCGGAGGGATGGTGTGGACCACGCCCGCGATCGACCCGAAACTCGGACTGCTGATTTTCTCGACCGGAAATCCCAATCCGGATTTATACGGTGACTCCCGCCAAGGCGACAATCTTTACACCGACTCGATCGTCGCGCTCGATGTCAATAGCGGCGCGCTGAAATGGTATTACCAAGAGGTCAAACATGATGTTTGGGATTATGACGCGGTCAGCAATCCGGTGCTCTTCGACGTCCATCAAAACGGACAGACGATTCCGGCAGCGGGCGAAGCGGGGAAAGTGGGCTGGATCTTCATCGTCGACCGTCGCACCGGGAAACTGATTCGCAAATCGGCACCTTATGTCATGATGTCGAAGAACATGTTCTCGAAACCGACCAAAGAAGGCGTCGAGATGCTTCCGGGCGCGAACGGCGGCGCCGAATGGTCGCCACCTGCATATTCGCCGCAGACCCACGACATGTACGTGCTTGCGATGAATCAGTTGATGAACTTCACGACGACGCAACCGAACGCCGGGCCGGGCCAGATTCGTCTCGGAAGCGCGTTTACGAACGTCGCCAAACATGGAATCCAGAACGGGCCGTTTGTCGCGGTGAACATGGACACCGGCAAGATCGCTTGGCAATACATGGCGCCGCAGCCCCTCATCGGCGGCGCGCTCGCAACCGGCGGCAACCTCGTCTTCATGGGCGAAGGCAACGGCTGGTTCGACGCGTTCAACGCGACCTCGGGCCAACGGCTATGGAGATTTCAACTAGGCGCCGGCGTCAATGCGCCGCCCGTAACGTATCAAGTGAACGGCACGCAATACATCGCCGTAGCCGCCGGAGGCAACTTCCAACTCGGCTATGCATACGGCGATGTCGTCGCGATCTTCAAGTTGCGGTAATTTGCTCGCACAATCGCTTCTCGACTACAGGGCGCGGCGCGACATCGTTGTCCTCGCGATCGCACCGGCGAGTTTTTCGATCGCGCAGGACGTTGGAAAAATTCTCGGGGTACCGTTCGATATTTTTCTCGTCCATGAGATCGGCGTGCCCGGACGCGAAGACATGGTCGCCGGTGCCGTTGCTCGTGGTGCATACATCCCGTATGCGAAGGCGCTTGCAAGCGCGCGCATTTCCCTCTCAGCTTTCGTCGACGCGGCGAAGCTCGAAGAAGATACGATCGCGATGCTCGAAGCGGGGTACCGTAGCGGGCGCGCTCCGCCAAGCCTTGCGGGCACGACGGTCATTCTCGTTGACGGCGGCACGAGCAGCGAGGCCGACCTTCTCACCGCGATGACGGCGATTCGGCGTCACGGCGTTAACGGCATCATCGCCGTCGCGCCGCGCGAAGCCACCCCACCGCCAGAAACGCCATGATGGCTGCAGCGCCGGCGATCAACGCGGGATTCGGCAGCACGATTTTTGCGTTGACGGGGATCAGCAACAGATTGTCGAGCGCCGTTACTTTGTACGGTTCGATCTCTTGATAGGACGGATTCGTTATCAAATCCAGCAGTGCACGGCGGCTCGGATACCGCACCATCGCGATGCGGCTCCAGTCATCGAGGCCCGGACCGAAGCCGACGAGATTCGGCGAGCTGACGTTTCCCGCGAACGTCGGATACGCACCGATCTTCAATAACATCGGTGTGACGAGGGCCTCGTACTGCGCGTTGCTCGCCGCTCCGTTCGGATGAAACCGCATGACGTTCAGACTATAGAACGGCCGTCCGTCGTCGGCTTCCATCCACGCGCGAATCCGCGCCAGGAATTCGCTTTTCATATCCGGGGGAAGCTGCATCCGTTGCGCTGCGGCTATATATCGATCGATCTCGTCATTGGAAAGTTTACGCATCTTTATCTATCTACCATCGCCGCCTGCCGCTCATTATAACGCGCCCCCGAGACGTTTTCCGCTGCAAGCGCATCGTCGAGTCGCGCCATGTCTTGATTGTTGAGCTGCACGTTCGCGGCTCCGACATTCTCTTCCAAGTACGAGCGACGTTTGGTGCCGGGGATCGGTGCGATATCCGAGCCCTTGTGCAACAACCACGCAAGCGCGATTTGTCCCGGCGTTGCGTCGCGTTCTCGCGCAACCTCGCGCACGATCGACGCCGCCTTCATGTTCGCGTCGAAGTTTTCGCCTTGGTACCGTGGATCGCCGCGGCGATAGTCGCCCTCGGGATACTCTTCCGCGTGTTTAGCGCTTCCGGTGAGAAATCCGCGGCCGAGCGGCGCGAACGGTACTAATCCGATACCGAGTTCGCGCAAGAGCGGAATGATGCGCGGCTCGAGATTACGCTCCCACAATGAATATTCGCTCTGCAGTGCCGAGATCGGATGCGTTCCATGTGCGCGGCGAATGTTCTGTTCGCCGGCTTCCGACAATCCGAGATACTGGACCTTTCCTTCTCGTACGAGCTCCGCCATCGCGCCGACGGTTTCCTCAATCGGCACATTGGGATCGACGCGATGCTGGTAGAGCAAATCGATCCGATCGGTTGCGAGACGGCGCAGAGATCCTTCAACCGCTTCGCGCACGTGTTGCGGCGCGCTGTTTACGCCGTTGATCGCGCCGTCGGAACCGAACGCGAATCCAAACTTCGTGGCAATCACGACACCCTCTCGTTTACCTTTGAGTGCTCGTGCAAGCAGCTCTTCGTTCGTGTATGGCCCGTATGCCTCGGCCGTATCGAAAAACGTCACGCCTAGCTCAAGCGCCCTGTGCAGCGTAGCAATCGATTCACGTTCATCGCGCTCACCCGGACCGTAGGCGAAGCTCATGCCCATGCAACCGAGCCCGATTTCGGAGACTGCAAGCCCTTGCGCTCCGAGATTCCGTTTCTTCAGCATCTCTCTAGCCTAGCCGAATCCGCACCCTGCTAAAAGCATAGGGAATCGATTGCTCCAATGGAACGTAATCAATCTATAGGCTGATTCTATGAATATCCGCGACCTGCAGTACGTCCTTGCAATCGAAACCCACGGCAGCGTCACGCGCGCCGCGGAAGCGTGTGAAGTGACGCAGCCGACGCTGAGCGCACAAGTGGCAAAGCTCGAACGCGAGCTCGGCGTCGCGATCTTCGAACGCGATGGCCGCGGACTGCGCGTCACCGCCGCGGGCCGAACCGTGCTCGATCATGCGCGGCGCATAGTCGGCGCCGTCGACGACTTGCACGCTGCGACGCAGCAACATCTCGATCCGCTAGCCGGCGAGTTGCGCTTGGGGTTGATTCCGACGCTTGCTCCGTACCTGTTACCGTCGCTGCTACCGGCACTGCGCGAAGATCTCTCTCGCATCACGGTGTCCATCGTCGAAGAGCAAACCGCGTCGCTCGTCGAGCACGTGCGCTCGGGAAATCTCGACGCGGCCATGATCGCAACCGACGCCGCTGACGACCGGCTGGCCTCGCTTGCGCTCTTCGACGAACCGCTGTGGATCGCGCTCTGCGACGATCATCCGCTCGCAAAACATGAAGCGATTGCCCCCGGACAACTCGAAGCGGCAACGCTCCTCTTGCTATCCGAGGGCCATTGCTTGCGCGATCACGCGCTTGCGCTTTGCGACGATCGCGCGCTCGGCATCAACGTTCCGGGCGACTTCCGAGCGGCGAGCCTGGAGACGATTCTCAATCTAGTAGAAGCTGGACTCGGAGTAACGCTCGTTCCGGAACTCTGCATCAACAGCGCGCATCTACGTAGCCGTTCGCTCGCCGTCCGCCAGTTCACCGGCGACGGTTTACACCGCGGCATCCGGCTCGTGTATCGCCGAAGTTCGCCGCGTGCAACGGTCATGTCGCGTCTCGCCCAGTTGACACGACGAGTGTGGACCATGCACGAACGCGTTTGCGCGACGCCTTAGTCGCATCGTGCGTTCGCTGCAACGGTATGCGCTGGACCGTGGTGGCGACGATTATAAACGTCTCAGAGCACCTGCAGTTCTCGACTTGCGCCACGCAACGAAAAACAGAACCGCGAGAGTGCTGTGAAACAGCACCGCCGGCCACAACAACACGCCGCCGTATGGGGTGCGGACGCCGACGACGAGGAAAAACACCGCGGCCAACACGCAACGCCAAATGCGATCAGCACGCATCCCGCAAGCCGTGCGACCAGCTCACCGCCGATCGTCAACGGTAGTGCGAAGAGCAGCCAGGCTACGAGCGCCGGCGTGAGCAACGCGACGATACCTAATAGCGCCTCCGCGCTCGAGGAAACATACAGCAATGGCTTCGCACCGTTCATCACGTCGATTTTTTCACGGAACGCGTGGGCGAATACTCCAGCCGGCTCGATGCCCGTTATCAGCGCACGTTCGGGATAACGTGACACGGCGATAGCCTCTAGAATTGAAGTGACGACCGCGCGCCTCTTATGAAAGGCAAGGTTCATGGCTTCGTCCGACGAGACACTCGATCGTACCGTACTTCCGATTCCCGATCCGCCGTTCAAAGGAAAGGCGAACCGCACGCTTGAGGGGTCGATTCCCGACTACCCGCCGTCGGTTCAACCGCCGCAAGGCGCGCCCAACATCGTGCTCGTTTTAATCGACGATGCCGGCTTCGGGAACGGTCAGACGTTCGGCGGACCCATCGCGACGCCGACGCTCGAGCGGCTGGCGCAAAATGGGCTGCGCTACAATCGCTTTCACGTCACCGCGCTCTGCTCGCCGAGCCGCGCGGCGTTGCTCTCCGGACGCAACCACCATGCGGTCGGGTTTGGATCGATCGCGGAAGTCAGCGGCGGATGGCCCGGCTACAACGCAATGTGGCCCGAAAGCGCGGCGTCAGTCGCCGAGACCTTTCGCAACAACGGCTACAGCACGGCAGCGTTCGGGAAGTGGCACTTGACACCCGACGATCAGCAAGGGCCGGCAGGTCCGTTCCGCCGATGGCCGATCGGTTTAGGCTTTGATTATTTTTGGGGATTTCTCGGCGGCGAATCGAGTCAGTTCGATACGGTCATTACGGAGAACAACACGATCCTCGGGCCGCCGGACGACGAGAATTTTTACTTTCCTGACGCGATGGCGGACAAGACCATCGAGTGGATCCGCGGTCAGCAATCGCAAGATCCCGAGCGGCCATTCTTTATTTATTTCGCGACCGGCGCGACGCACGCACCACATCATGTGCGCACCGCGTGGGCGGACAAATACAAAGGCAAATTCAATGAGGGCTGGGACGCGCTGCGCGAGCAGACGTTTGAGCGTCAAAAGAAACTCGGCGTGATTCCGCCCGATGCCGAGCTCACACCGCGCGCGGACGCGTTTCCGGCGTGGGACTCGCTCTCTACGCCGGAAAAGTGGCTCTACGAGCGGCAGATGGAAGTGTACGCAGGCTTCCAAGAAAATGCAGACTGGAACGTCGGCCGCGTCGTTCAAGCAATCGATGATATCGGCATCCTTGACAATACTGTCGTGATCTACATTCTCGGCGACAACGGTTCGAGTATGGAAGGCACGACGACCGGGTGCTTCAACGAACTCGTCGTACTCAACGGCGTGCAGCTGACGCCGCAGCAGCAATTGATGCTGATCAACGGCAAGTACGGCGGCATTCATGCGTGGGGCAGCCCCGACATGGATCCGCATTTTTCGTGTGCGTGGGCGTGGGCGGGCAACACGCCGTTCCAATGGGGAAAGCAAGTCGCCTCGCATTTCGGCGGCACGCGCAATCCGATGGTCATTTCTTGGCCGAACGGCATCAAAGATAAAGGCGGCATTCGTTCGCAGTTTACACATGTGATCGACGTCGTGCCGACGCTCTTAGATATAACCGGAATTCCGGCGCCCACGTCGGTGAACGGAATAGAGCAAATGCCGATGCACGGGGTGAGCTTCGCCTATACATTCGATGATGCAACCGCGACGGAGCGCCACACGCAACAATACTTCGAAATCTTTGCGAATCGAGCGATGTATAAGGACGGGTGGATGGCGAGTTGCCGGCTCGATCGCATTCCTTGGGAAATATCGCCGACGGTGTTGGCGAGATTCGCGCCTGCCGTCTACGATCCCGATAAAGACGTATGGGAGCTTTACAACGTCGCGACCGATTTTTCGCAAGCGCACAACGTGGCCGACCAGTTTCCGGATAAACTCAACGAGCTAAAGGCGCTCTTCTGGGAAGAGGCGGAAAAATACAACGTTACACCGCTTCTTGCCGGGCTCGCATCGTTCTTCGGCATTCAACCGGAGGGCGCCACGACAAAGACGAAGTTTACGTTCTACTCGGGCGTCCAAAACATCAACCCCGGAATGGTGCCGCACGTGTACGGCACGTCCTATGTCATCGAGGCGGATCTCGTCATTCCCGACAGAGGAGCTGAAGGAGCGATCGTGGCGAACGCCGATTCGCTCGGCGGCTTTGCGTTGTACGTGCAAGACGGAAAGCTCCACCACACGTACAGTTTGCTCGGCATTCAAAGCTATACGCTCACATCGCCGAAGCGGCTTCCTTCTGGTCCTGTGATCGCGCGGTTTGAATTTATCGCGGACGCGCCGAAACCGGGCACCGGTGGTTTGGGACGATTGCTTGTTAACGGTGACGTCGTCGCCGAAGCGCACATGCAATACACCGTCCCGGCACGGTTCTCGGCGTACGCATGCATGGATATCGGACGCGACAATCACCGTCCGGTGTCGCCGACGTACAAGTCGCCGTTCATCTTCACCGGAACGATCAACAAAGTAACGTTCGATCTCGAGCATCCGACGGCGAAGTCCGAAGCAGAAAAAGGTGAGCTGACGACTGCAGCTCACCAAGCGAAGACGCTATCCGGAGTAAACGGCTAGCGCTTCGAGCGCTTCTTGCGCGTCGCCGCCGCTTTGCGGGCCGCCGTCTTCGCGACGCCGGTCCGTTTCTTTGTGGCGGCCGCTTTTCGCGCGGCTTTTTTCGCCGAACCTGTGCGCTTACGCGTAGCAGCGCCTTTGCGTGCCGCTTCTTTTCGTTTCGGCTGCGGATGGACTCCGAGATCTTTTGCGGACTTCTCGCCGAGATCGACGTCGTAGTATTTCGCCGCTTTCTTGATGTTCGCAAACGCGAGGTCGCGTTCGCTCTTCGAAACGTCCGTTACCTGATCGAAACGCGCGACGGCGTTGCGCACGTGGCGCGCATCCGTCAGCGGTTCCTTGCGTTCCTTCGGAAAAGCGAAGACACTGTCCGGAAGATCGCTTTTCATCGTGAGCCGGCCATGCTTTTCGTGGGGTCGCCAAGTTGCTCTCATGCTTGCTTTCTACCCATCCTTGACGCAACGAAAGCCCAGATGTGACATGCCCGTGTCGATCATCTGCGGCGACCGCGCCGCCGGGCGGAATCGCAAACAATAGTTCGGAGCGCACAGAAACGAGCCGCCCTTCAGTACCTTACGCGGAATTCGGAATTGCGGCTGCCCGGGATCGTAGCTTTGCTCTCGCAACGCCGCATTGTTCGCGTCGCCGCAACACGGCGATTGAACCCTGTCGCGACGCGGGACGAACCAGTCACTCGTCCATTCCCACACGTTGCCGGCCATATCGTACAAACCGTAACCGTTCGGCGCGAACATGCCGACCGGAGCGGTGCGTTCATATCCGTCGCTAACGAGGTTCTGCCACGGAAATTCTCCCTGCCACGTATTGGCAGCGGGCTTTCCGCCGGGTTCCATTTCATCGCCCCACACAAATGGCGCGCCTTCCAACCCGCCGCGCGCCGCGTATTCCCATTCGGCTTCCGTCGGAAGGCGCTTTCCGGACCACGATGCGTAGGCTTGCGCATCTTCATAGGCGACATGCACGACGGGATGATCCAGTCGCGATGTGACCGCACTTCCCGGACCCTCGGGATGCTTCCAACACGCGCCCGGCACGTACGCCCACCATTGCGACCAGTCGCGTAAATCAACCGGTCCGGTCGTTTCGTGAAACACGAGTGCCCCCGGAACCAACGCCTCGAGCGATGCACCGGGAAAATCGTCAGGATTCAGCGGGCGTTCGGCAACGGTAACGTACTCCGTCGCCTCGACGAACTCGGCGTAGTGGCGGTTCGTGACGGTATAGGTGTCGATCGCAAATGCGTCGACGTTCACTTCGCGTACAGGCCCTTCTTCCGGATAGAAATCATTCGATCCCATAAGGAAGCGGCCGGCGGGAATTTGCTGCATCGTTTCGCGCACCATGCACCGATTGTACGCGGTGCGCGAGAGCGCAACTATCCGGTCATTGCAGTGTGAGCGTTAATCCGAGTGTAAATCTTGCGACATGAATTGTTCAGGCAATCCAATGTTCCTGAGGAAAAACCCTTGTTCTTCGAGGTGGGCCATCCCGGCTTCATACGTGTACCAGCCGTTTTCCGGCGTTTGCATCTTCTGGTACTTTTCGGAAAGATGGGTGATCACGTGCATGCGCGTCGGATTGTACCAAACGAAAAACGGCTTGCCGTCGTTTTTCGCACGGTCGATGAAGTCGATCGCGCGATCACGGACGACTTCGTCCGCCCCGGCGGAAGCGGTCCCTTATCGGTGATCTTCTGTTTGCCGACTTTGCCCCAACGCGGATCGACCGTCGGATCGTCGACGTCAGTCGCAAGGCAATGCAGCACGTTGCGCGGGCCGACGCGATCGAGCAATTCGGGCGGATACGAGTGTTAAAACGGATCTTCCATCGCATCGAGGTGATAGAGATAACCGAAAAACTCGTCGTAGCCGTGGAGCGTCGGTAAGAATTGGTTTCGATCGCCTAAGTGATTCTGGCCGAATTGCCCCGTTGCGTAGCCGAGATCTTTGAGCGCCGTTGCGATCGTCGGTGCCGCATCAGGCATACCGACGGTTGCACCGGCTTGACCGACCGTCGTGAGCCCGGTTCGTATCGGTAATTGTCCCGTGATGAACGCAGCGCGTCCGCCGTGCAACCGGCCTCCGCATAGTAATCGGTCAGCAACGTACCTTCGGATGCAAGCCGGTCGATATTGGGAGTACGGCCGGCCATGATTCCACGGTGGTACGCACCGATGTTGAACCAGCCGATGTCATCTCCCATGGTGAACAAGATGTTCGGCTGCTGGGTCTTCGCTATTGTGTCTCCTTTTATTTGGTGCCTTCTTTAGTTGCGGGCGTCGCGCCGAGCTCAGCACGCAAACCTTCGCCGAGCTTTTTACGCTCGTGTTCACCGGTGGTGAGCTCATCGGGCTCCCACGGTTCCCACTCTTCCCATCCGAGCGTCTGCGCGGTGAGGCGGAAGCCGAATCCGACCAAGAACGCGACGATCGTCGACGCGATGATCGAAAAGCCGAACTCGTCGCAAACGGTGTATGCGATGCCGGTTAGCGCGGCGGAGACGACGAAGAATTCGCCGCGCACGAGTTGCTTCGGAACGACGTTGCACGCGGTGTCGATGATCCAGCGCCCCGCCGTCGTCGCGATAATGCCGATCAGCACAGCTGCGATGTAACCAAGATGCGCGCCGAGCGCCGACTGAGCGCCCACAATGGCATACCACGGCAGCGTGAACGCCGTCATCAATTGGAAGAGCCCGTCTTTGAAACGCTGCTCGGTGTAATAGTCGATCAACAACGCGATGACCGCGGCGGCCAGGCAGAGGATGAGATACCAAGGATTGATCAGCGGCGACGGCACTTTGTTGAGCAGCACGTCGCGAATGATGCCGCCACCGATGCCGCCGGCATAGGCAAGTATGATGATTCCCGCAACGGTGAAGTGCTTGTAATGGTCGGGGCGCCGCGCAAGGAGTGCACCATTGAATGCGTTCGTCGTCGCCGCGACGAGCGAGATGTAATCGGTAACGCCGAGCTTGCCGAATCCGAAATCGGAGATGACCAGGGGTGTCACGCAATCGCCCTCCGTGCAGCCCGGCTAAAAACGATCCCCATGGTGACGGATGCGATCACTTGTATAAGAAGATACGTCAGCGCGGCGGCAACGATCTCTGGTTCACGAAAACTCGCCGTCGCAATCGAGGACACCAGGCCGATGTTCCGCAGCGTCGTTGCAATCGCAAGCACGCGTCGGTCCTCGATGTCGCGACCGCCCAATAGCCAGCCCGTCGCCGTTGATAGACCGACGAGGCAGATAATCGCGATAATCCCGAGCGATCCGAAGACGAGCGCAACACCGTGCGCGATACGAGGCGCCAGCACGGCCAGCAACGCAACGACCGCGAGCAGAAAGACGAGGTTCAGTACGCGCGCAATCTGCGGTGCGCGTTCGCGCAGCACCCCGCTCAGCGCGACGCCGGCGATAAGCGGCACGAATTGAAAGAGTACGAGCGTCATAAAGAATCGCCCGATCGGAAGTTCCGCCGTTGCCTGAACCGGAAGCACCAACTCCGCGGTAATAGGGACGGTGACGATCGAAACGAGCGGCAAGAGAAACGCGAGCGCAATCGCAAAGCTGAGACTGCCGCCCTTTTTCTTTATTCCGGAGAGCACGAGCGGAACGCCCGGAGCAATCGCCATCAAGAGAAATCCCGTCGCAACGAAGGGGTTCAATCGCAACGCGGTCGCGATGATGACGCCGAGCAGGGGGACGATGATAACGTTCGCGAGCAGCGCGCGAGCCAGCAATCCGACGTGCGCAATCATGCCCTTGAGATGGTCGCGATCGACTTGCAACCCCGCCCCAAAGGTCAAGGAGACCAGCATTACGATGGCCAGAATCTTTGCGGTCGCCATAGTTCTCACAGCCTAGCATCCGACGCATTTTCATCCTGTCCGAAGACTGCAACGCACGGATATCCCGTCAACGAACGCTTCAGGTACACTACAAGCGTGAAAAGTGAAGTCAACGGTCCCATGAGTGCACAAACGGCCGAGACCGAAGAACTCGATCAAAACACGAAGCTGGCATTTGAACGCACGTGGCTGGCCGCCGAGCGTACCGCGATGGCGTGGATTCGCACGGCAACGTCGCTAATTACCTTTGGATTTGCGATCTACAGTTTTTTCGTCGTGCCGAACGGCGCGGGGCATGCGCTGACGAAGCGGCAGCAAGGTGCATCCATATTCGCGCTGATGCTGATTGCCGTCGGGCTCGTTGCACTCGTGGGCGGCGCCCTCCAGCGGCGCGCGAGCGTCAAAGCGATGCACGCGCTGTACAGCGACGCGCCGCCGCGTTCGTGGGCGGGGATCATCGGATGGCTCATTGCGGTCATGGGAGTCGTTGCGCTGATTCTCTTGCTCTCGGGCTACTAACGCTAGCGCATCGCAATCAGTCCCACGACCGCGCCGCCTAACATGAGCAATGCCGGATTGGTCTTTGTGCGAACCACCGCATAAAACGTGGCAAGTGCAATCGCGAATGCAATCCAACTGGCGATCGAGGTTTTTCCGAACGAAATCAATCCGGCGACTGCCATGCCGATAGCAACGGGCGCCAACCCTTTTTGAATCGAATCGCGCCAAGGCCAGTTCTCGAGCCGCTGCCAAATGCGACCGACGGCAAACGTGAGCACGCCCGTCGGCAAAAAGAAGGCAATTGCGGCGACGACCGCTCCCGCGATACCAGCAACGAGTTCTCCGATTTGCGCGACCATCATCATGTTGGGTCCCGGCGACATTTGGCCGACGCTGTAGACGTGCACGAGTTGCGCGTCGGTGAGCCAATGATGAACGCCGACCACGAGCGTCTTCATCTCGGGGTAGGCTGCCATGCCGCCGCCGATTGTAAGCAGCGAAAGATAGGCGAAGACGCGCGTTAGTTGAGGGATTTGATCCATGCTTCCGATTCCTCCGGCGCTTCACCACGCGGCTTACGCGGACGAAAGGCAAAGATTGCGAGCGCACCCACCGCAAGAAGCACGACGGGCACGGAAAGTTTGAAATAATTGATTCCGAGGATCGCGGCGATGACGAAAAACGCGTCGTAGAAACCCTTCATCGACTTCTTGCCGATCTGAAACCATGTTGCAGCCATCAAGCCCGTTGCGGCCGCGGCAACCCCGCGCAAGGCCGCGTCGACATTGTGACGTTCCGCGTGCGAACCGTAGGCGATGCCCGCCGCGGTCATGAGAAGAAACGCCGGTAAACACATCCCCAGCATCGCGGCCATCGCCCCGAACCCTCCGCCCAGACGGTCGCCGGAGAGAATCGCCATGTTCGTGGAGTTCAGGCCGGGCAACGCATTGCTGATCGAGGTAAGCTCGAGGAATTCCGTGTCATCGAACCAGCGCTTACGCCGAACGAGCGCGTCGCGCAGATAGGCGATCACGCCGCCGCCGAAACTTGTGGCGCCGATCTCCAAAAATACCAAGAAAATTTCGTGAACGCCGACGCGCGGCGCCGTTCTGACCGCGCTACTCATGCGGCTGCGGCGGATTGCCCTTAAGGCGGTAGACGAGACCGGGTTTGGTCGTCCCAAGATACAGCCAGCCCGTCGCAATCAGTTGCAGCTTGATGAAGAGTTCCTCGACACGCTGCCTCACGAGTTCGTGCACTTCTTCCACGAGCGTGGAATTGATCAACTCCACCCGGCCCTCGGCGCTGCCGATCAATCCCGCGACCGGCGGCAACACGCGCGCGATCGTTTGCAAACTCATGCGATCCGGCTTGTGGATCGAGCTGACCGATTCAGTATTAGCTTCGCATCAAAGAATTGAATTTGATCGTGAGGATGACCGCCCGCATCGGTCAGCGGTTTTGGTTCGGCGAGCGTCTCCGTCATTGTTGCGCTTGGCGGCGCGCCGAATCGAGCTGGAACGTCACGAGCGATCCTTGCGGCACCGTTATGTCTTGGTGCGCGTTCTTCGAAACCAAGAAACCCGTCGCGCCTCCGATGACCGCTCCCCATCCCTTGCCGATCAATCCGCCGACAAGCGCGCCCGCAGCGGACGACCCAGCTTCGCGTCCGGCGTTGCTCTTCGTATTGGCTTTGAGATCGATCACGTGTCCGGTGACTTTGTAGACGTTGCCGCCGCGCGTGTTGATCTTGTCGATTTGCAGTTGAATTTGCGCCTTGCGTCCTTGACCGCCGCTGGTGACCGCAGCGACATGTCCGTATGCGGTTGCCCCGTTGATGCTATACGCGTTCGAATTAACGTTCGTCAGGAGAAACTTTTCGCCGACTTGCGCGTTCTTCGTGTTCAATTCGCGGTTGATCGTGCCGCTGAGTTGCGTCCCAGGCGCGATTTGCGAGAACGCGACCGAGGGAAGCAGAACGGCAAGCATCGCGATACCGAGCGCCAGCGCGCGATGATTTCGTGCAATCTTCATCCGTCAAGCGTACACCGCGCCAATGGGACGGCCTAACCGATTCCTGCAAAATCAGCGGTGTGCCACGTTTTGTCTGGGCTCGAACAAAGCGTCCAATTATATGGAGGTACGCGCGGTGTCATCCCTCAATAGTGAAAGTCAATTTGGAACCGCAGGATAAGCCGCTGGTCATCACGCTGCACGGAGACCTCGGGCTCGCCGATCGCGACCGGGTCGCCGGCCTTTTTCCCGATCCGCAATCGACGGACCGGCTCGTCATTGACTGTACCGACGTGAACTCGATGGACTCCTCGATTCTCGCCTCGATCATGACGTATCGCCGCCGCGTTCAAATTGCCGGGCGGGATCCGCTCGCAACCATCGTGGCTCTCGCGCCGCCGCGCTTGCACCGCCTCTTCGAGCTGACCGGAATTACTCGGGCGATTACCGTCCTCTCCGTCGACGAGAGATAAAAAAGAGCGGAACCGCCGGAGCGGCCCCGCGTTTGAAGCGACGTTGTTTATGCGTTACGGATTGAGGTTGAAGCCGAGACCGACCGTAATGCCGTTATGCGTGTATCCGATCACCGAGTTTGCCTTGGCGTTACCTCGGTTACCGGCGTAGCCCGCCTCGAGCCACACCGGGAAACCCTTAGGCGCAAAGGTTGCACCGATCTTATACGTTTGCAAGGAGTACTGCATCGGTAACGACTGTCCGAAGCCGGTGTACGTTCCACGCGTGTTCGGATAGTAGTAGTAACTGCCGTACCACGAAAGAATCTGATCGGGATCCGGCAACTTCTCGGCGCCGAATCCGAAGCCGCTCATCACCGGGTAGCCGTTGTTCCAGGAGTTCCACTCCCACGCGACGGCTACATAGACCCGGCCGAACGGATACATACTCGGCGGAAGAATCCGATATCCGAGGTGAATTTCGGCGAACGTATCGCGCGCGGTGAACGCCGGCACGAATGTTTGTCCCGTGCTTCCGACCGTAGTTACTAAGCACGAACTATCACCGGGTCCCGCGCAATTGTGCGGATACCGGTATTGCGAGTAGTCGCCGCCGAGCATGAAGCCCGCGTATTCGATTCCGGCGCGCGCGTTCCACGATCCGCTCGAACGGAATCCGCCGCTGAATTCGTTGAAGGTCTTGCCGCCGACTTGATAATCGCCGGCGATGAAGATGTCATTTTTCGCTGTGGGTTTCGGACTGGGCGTCGGCGTCGGCGGAGCCGTCGGCGCCGTCGTCGGAGGTGCAGTCGGCGGAGCGGTCGGCGGTGGCGTCGGCGGCAAATAGCGCACGACGACGATCTGACGGTCGGGAACCCACTGCACGTACGCACCCATTCCTTCGGAAATGACGCGCACTGGAACGACTAACGTTCCTTTATAGATCTCGGGCGGCACGTCGAGCGGCCGCTTCTCGCCATTGATCGTGACTTCGGGAACACCGACGGTCACCTCAACGTCGGAACCGGCCTTGCTGACGCGTACGCTTTTATTCGAAGGATTGTACGTGACGGTCGCCCCCATCTGTTCGAACATCGAACGCAATGGAACGAGAACGGTCCCGCCCTTCACAAGGGCCGCGAGCACGCGTCCTCTCTTCAATTCGTCCGGGGTTGCATTGACATGATGGTCGTTGAACAGAATCGGCACTTGCATCATGCCACTCTGAGCCGGCGCGGCCGCCACGACGATCGCGCTAAGGATGATACCTACCATGTTTTCCTCTTACAGGTAATACTAGCCAAGCTTGTACGAGGCTAGTCTAGCGGTCAAACTGCGGCGACCCTATCCCGAATGTGCACTAAAATGCCGTGGCGACGAATTTCTTCGAAACGATGGCCCCGTTAGCTTTGCGGCCGCCGTAGCCCCACTCGCCGCTAAATGCGTGGAACGAAGGCTGGAAGTGCAGCGTCATCCACCCGGTGTTGCCTTTCGGTGCCCGCCACTGCGCGGACAATTTATTGCCGGCCAGCGTTCCGTGAAGTTGCAGCACACCACTCCCCTGCGTACCTTTTGCGTCGGCGCTGCCGACAACCGTATCTCCTACTTGCGTGAGATGCAGCGTGCCGGCGATGAATTCGTCGCCGGTGACTTGTACGACCCAATCGCCGGTAACGTTCGGCGTCGCCTGTGCTGCGGATGTGATCGGTGCGATGATGCCGAGCATGGAAAGGCCGAGAGCGACGATCAAATGCTTCATAACGACACTCCTACATAGCGAGAGTTTCAGCTTTCCACGCAGATGCGCAAAATTGGAGAAGATGAACGTTTGCACGATTGGGAGATTTGATTTATGCTGCGCGTAACGCACATTGTGTGCGCGGGAGGTAATACATGGACTCCGACATGATGGAGACGACCGGCGAAGAGACCGGCCGCGGCCGTCGGAAAGCACGGCGCACGACCCGCAGAACCGCACGTAAGACCGCACGCAAAGTTCGCAAGGCCGGACGCAAAGTCGCCGGAACGCAAAAGAAAGCCGCGCGTAAGACTGGAACAACGCGTAAGAAAGCCGCACGCAAGGGCGGCGCGGTTCGTAAAAAAGCAGCGCGGAAAGTCGGACGGAAAGTGCGAAAAACCGCGCGGAAAAAAACCACCGCACGCCGCAAGACCGCACGCAAAAAGGCGCGCACGGGCCGCAAAGTCGCTCGTAAGAAGGCACGCACGACGCGAAAGACGACGCGCAAAGTCGCTCGCGGCGTGAGAAAAACGGCGCGCAAGGGCGGACGTAAAAAGAAAGCCTAGCGCAAACATCGCGCTAACGCAGGCGGAGGGCGATCGACGATCGCCCTTTTTTCATGCCCGGCGGATGCGGAATTCTCTTTCGCTACTTTCGCGAATCGAGCGTGCCCGAGAACGTGACGTACGTTCCTTTGCTGCTGCGCAAGGCGCCTAGGATTCCGTTCGGCGAGAGCTGCTGCGACGAATACGTCAAAGTCTGCTTTGCGTCGCTCTTGTTGTAATAAATCGTCCCGCGCTGAAAATCGAGCGCCCGCGTTTGACCGCCCTGTTGTAAGGACATGGCATACGGCAGACACGTCAGAATCTTATTGTCCCGCAGCGTGCATGCGGCATCGTTGATGATGAGCGTACCGGCCTCGTCGTTGGTTTGGATCAGCTCGTCCGTCCATTCACGCGGAAGGTGACGCCGTCATAGGATTGCACCGAGCCGTTTGCTTGTTGGACGCGAACCGTTCCCTTTGCATCGGCGTACATCGGTGCGATGGAGATCTCCACTGCTGCAAGCTGCGCGAGCGCAGCCGTAACGAGAAATATTCGCTTCATGACCGCAAGCCTTTCACTAGGCGAAGCAAAAGTTCTGAAGGCCTGTGAATACGCGGTGAACCGTCTGGAGTGTGCGCCGTTCGGATAGTGCGGACCCGTGACTCTTAGTTACAGTACACTTGTGATTACATCGTTCGTTCTCGCCGGTGTCCTTGCCCAAGCGACTCCGGTGCCTTCGCTCGCACCTATAGCTCCGACGAGCGAACCTTCCGCGACTCCGGCTCCCGCCTCGGGGGCACCGGATCTCTCCCAGTTGACGCCCGAACAGCGGGCCGCCGTTCAACGCGAGATCATCAAAGCGACACAAAACCCCGTCGGCAACATCACGGTGGTTCCGTTTCAAAACAACATGAATTATGCGATCGGACCGTACGCGCGCTACCAATATAATCTGAACGTCCAACCAGTGGTTCCGCTCATGTTGAACAAAAATCTCAATCTCATCGCGCGCACCATCATTCCGCTCGTCGACCAACCGTCTTTACTGCCGCCCGCGCTGTGCGCGAACGCGGATTGCGGTTCAACCTTTGGTCTCAGCGACGTTCAAGAGCAACTCTTTTTTGCTCCGAAGACCAAACCAGGGGCATTGATCTGGGGGCTCGGACCGATCTTTCAATTCCCGACCGCGCAGCCGCAAACGCTTGGAAGCGGAAAATGGTCCGCGGGTCCCGCGGCCGTCGCACTCGTCATGCCGGGACGTTGGGTGGCCGGCATGCTCGCGACGCAGATCTGGTCGTTCGCCGGCAACAGCACGTATCCGAACGTTAATTCGGGACTCTTTCAACCCTTCATCAATTACAACATCCCCGGCGGCTGGTCCATCACGACGGCACCAATTATTACGGTGAATTACAACGCGCCGGGCAATCAGAAGTGGGCGGTGCCGATCGGCGGCGGCGGCGGCAAAACGTTCAAAGCCGGCGATCAGATCATGCAATTGAACGTCTTCTATTACACGTTCGTGCAGAAGCCGCTGTATGCGCCGCAGACGAACCTGCGCGTCGTCTGGTCCCTCGTGTTCCCCCTAAAGCGCGGACTAGACATACAACAAATAATCGAACAGGCAACAAAACAATGAGCACGCAAATAGTTACGCCTCCCGCGGGAGTGTCGCAACACGAAGATCGCGGTAAGGTGCTGCGCGGTGAGGTGCCGCGCGAGTCCCACGCGCAATGGAAGCCGTCGCCGTCGCGGGAGAATCCGCTCGACATCCTCCGGAAGTCGAACGAGAGCCGCGTTCCGGAACTCGTGCCGATTCACTACGGCCGAATGCTTCCGTCGCCTTTCACGTTCTTCCGCGGCGCTGCCGCGATCATGGCGGCGGATTGGGCGCGCACGCCGACGATCGGCGTGTACGTTCAGGCATGTGGCGATTGCCGCACGAGCGCCGCGCGCTGCTCGATCGCTATCACTTCGTTGATGCGGCGCTCAAGGTCATGGGCTTCGGCAGCGTCGGAACGCGCTGTTGGATCGCGCTCATGATGTCGGCGAAGAACGAGCCGTTGTTTTTGCAGGTCAAACAGGCATCGCAGTCGGTGCTCGAACCATGGCTGGATGCACGCGAACGGTCGCGATTTTTACGTCAGGCAATTCCGCGATGCGAAAATCAGTCCACTGGTCGAACAATTCGACGAAGCGATACTGCTCGCGTTCGCGCAGGCCTGCGCCCGAACGCTGGCACGCGCGCACGCAAAGTCGGGAAATGCATGGACGTTACGCGGCTATTTGGGTAAGAGCGACGACTTCGACATCGCTATCGGCGCGTTTGCGGAACGATACGCAGATCAAACCGAAGTCGACCATGCACTCCTCAAAGCCGAGGTACGGTCCGGCAAGATCGATGCCTTCGCCGAGTGAACTTTTAGCAACCCGACGTTAGCAAAGAGGCAAAACTGCGATTAGGAACCGGCCTTCCCAAGACGTGCATAAGTTCTACGCATGGGGCGGGCGAAAATACGACGATGGCAAAGCGGGTCTTAATCGTCGACGATGAGCCGCAGATCGGAGAGGTGCTGAGCGCCTACCTCGCTCGCGAGGGATTCGTCACGACGGTGCGAGGCAATGTCCGCGAAGCGATGGCGGAAATCGACACCGATGCGCCGGACGTCATGGTCCTGGATATCACGCTGCCCGACGGAAGCGGCCTCGATATTCTGCGCTCGGTCGCGGGCCGCGAAATTCCCACGCTCATGCTGACGGCGCGGGCCGATGAACTGGACCGGATAGTAGGTCTCGAGCTGGGCGCAGACGATTATATCACCAAGCCATTTTCTCCACGGGAGGTCGTCGCGCGCGTGCGCGCGGTGATGAGGCGCGCCGATCATCGCGGCGGAGCGACTGACGAGAACGAAGATCTCCTAAAGATCAACGGCTTGGAAATCGATCTAGGGGAGCATGAAGTGCGCGTAAACGGAAAAGCAGCACGACTTACACCCTCGGAATTCCGAATCTTGACCGTGTTAGCAAAACAACCGGGTCACGCATTTACGCGCGCCCATCTTCTTGATGTGCTTGGTGACGACGGTTCCGTGTACGAGCGAACGTTAGATCGCCATATCAACAACTTGCGCAAGAAAATCGAACCGGATCCCGAGCATCCGACGTACGTCCAAACCGTTTTCGGCGTTGGATACAAGTTCAAGAAAACATGAACGATCACGTAGGGGAAAACCGGCTCTTACACGCGATCGACCTCGCTTTGGCCAGCGACTGGAGCGAGGCGAAAGCACTTGCCGAATCGGTCGACAACCCGATTGCCGATCGACTCTTCTTGTTGCTCTCCGATATCGAAGAGCGTGAAGCGGCGCGTGCTTTCCAACTTGCCAATATCCGGCACGAAATCGGCAACGCGCTCTCTATCGCGCAAGCCAATCTCGAAGCGATTATCGACGGTTTGTTGGAACCGACGGAAGCGCGCTTGAATGCGCTGCTCGCTGCACTCGGCTCCGCCTCCACGATGCTCGATGAATTGCGCCGGCCGGCGCAAACCATCGACGAGAACATCGTACGGATCGAAACGTTCGATCTCTGCGCGTTGATCTCGGCGCACGTCTCTGCGCTGGCCCGCCTAGCGGCAGCGAAGGACGTACGGCTGACCTATGAACCGTGCAACAAGGCGAACCTCGACTGCGCGACCTATCGCGGCGACGGCGCGCACGTCGGAAAGATTTTGCGCAACGTCCTGGTCAACGCGGTGCGTTACACGCCGCCCGGCGGCACCGTTGCCGTCCGCTGCGCAGCGGTCGACGCGCGCGTGCGCGTCGAAGTGAAAGATCACCTCGCGCATTCGAATCTCACCGTGCTCAATAAGATGCTTCGCGTAATCGGCGGCGAGGCGCACGTTGATCTTCACGAGGGTAACGGCGAAAACTTGATGACGGTAACGCTTCCACTCGAACCGATTCATCCCTGAAAGCGGCGCGTCTGATCGTCGCGGTCGCGTTCCGACCGCTCCACCTCGTCTCTGACTTCGCCGGCAATCCAATCGAGAAACTCGAGCAAGCTACTCTCTGCCGGCCCGTGCAATAGCATTGCATTGATTGCTTTTCCGAGCGCGCCTCCCGGCGGCGCGTACGAGCCCTGCAGCCACAATTCCGCTTCTTTGGCGCCGTCCGGTGTGACTGAGAGCGTACCGACGAAGATCGGAAAGAGACGATCGTTCTCGGTGGCTTCGATCTGAACACCGCACTCCCAACGTCCGGGACGATTGGCGACGGTTACGTCGATCGGCACGCGAAGGTGCGCGTGTACGGGAGCAGTGACTTCTATCGCCAAGGTCAGGTTGCTGTACGGTTCTTCCCGCATGCCGATCGAACGCATAACATTCATCAGCGCATCGCGTACGACCATCGGAGGAAGATTCAGCCGCGCATACAGTTCGACCGGCGTGCCGCTCACCGCGACGCCTTCGCTGCCTCCTCGTCGCGATATCGCGTTTCGATATGCGTTCCGATTTCTTTCAAAAACTCGCGCCCCGTTGCCGACGCGATGCGCGATCCCAGAACGCTATCGAACAATGCGCCGGGTATGCCAAGCGGCGGTTCGTAATTGCCGCGCAACTCCAGCGCGCACGTCGTGTAGTCTTCGTCCGCGCGTACCGTCAGCGTGCCATCGAAATCGGGGAACGGTCCGCCGTCCGCCGGCATCCAGTGCACGGCCCACGGCTGATCGAAATGCAGCGGATCTTTGCCGATTCCGTATGTGACGATGACGTCTTTTTCAACGCTCGCTCCGGCACCGTCCGCATTCGGAAATGCAACGCGTAACCGTTGGACAACGGGACGTCCGCTGGTGGCCAAATCGTGAAGTGTCTCTTCGAGGATACTGCGACCGCGGTCGTACGGGCATGCAAGATAGCGGCGGTGGAAGAGGGTCGACATGCGTCGATCCTAGGCTAGGCGTAAGAATAGGGCGAGAACATCTCTTCTCCGGCTGTTGAATAGCGCGCTACGTGATCTCGATGCGTATTGGCCGCCGAACACCCGTCCGTCGGTCAAATGGGATACCAATGCATTTTCTTTTCTCTGCTCACGGTTCGTACCGCACGCACATGAGCGCGACGTCATCGGCATGCGGGCCCTGAATTACCGCGCGACGTATCGCGAGCGCGGGCCGCTCGGCAAACCGTACGTTTCTGTCACGCATCGCCGCCCCCAATTGCGCATATCCCAAGAGTTCATCGCGCTGCCACTCGATGACGCCGTCGGTAAAGAACGCGAGAAACGCACCGCGTTCCAACTGAATCGTTCCGACGGGCTGACGCTCGCTGTTGAGATCGCGCAGTCCGAGGGGCAATCCACGTTCGCGAAATGGATCCGCAACTGAATCGTCGGGTGAATACAGCAGCGGACCCGGATGCCCAGCCGAGATCAAACGAAGCACTCCACTTTCGCAGTCGAGTGTCGCGAGATTGGCGGTGGCATATCCGCCTTCGGGAAAATCACTGCGCATGAGAAAGTCGACGACTTCGAGTGCTTCGTCGAGCGCTAGCCCCGCGCAGAGCGCGGTTCGCAGTGCGTTGCGAATGTTTCCCATCAGCGCAGCGGCCTCGATGCCATGCCCCGTAACGTCGCCCATCGTCATCCCGATGTTTCCGCTCGGCAGCATGAACGCGTCGTACCAGTCGCCGCCGATCAGCAGAGACGCTTCTGCGGCCTCGTAGTACGCGTCGAAAAGTATTCCTGGAACCGAAGGCAGCACGCGTGGCAACGCCGCGCGTTGGAAGCGCATGGCAACGTCTTGCGATGATTCAAACTCTTGTGCTCGCATCATCGCGCTGCCACAGCGTCGTGCAAGGCCGCGTGCGAAGAGCACGCTATCTTCGTCAAAGTGGACGCCGGACTCCCGCGTGCGAACCAGGCCGAGCGCGCCGATCACCTCGGTGCCACGGCCCGGCATTGGAACGACGATCATCGATGCATAGTTCATGCGGCGAAGGAATGCCGCATGTTCCTCGCTCGTCGCATGGTCGTTGATGTAGTCGTCGGTCACGTCCGCGACAAACACCGTATGACCGTGAGCGATGACGTCGTCGACGACGTTCGGGGGATAACCGGGGTCCGGGCGAAGATATTTTCCGGCGCCCGTCGTGTCGGGAAGCTTGGAAGGATCGCGCGCTGCTGTCGCGATGATGTCGAACTTGCCGTCGGAGTTCTTCATAACGAGGTAGCAGAGATCCGCGACCGTTTCAACAGCGGCGGCGCACACATTGACGACCGTCTCCTGAACGTCGAGCGACGATCCCAGCATCTCGCCCGCGTGAACGAGAAACCGCAGGTAGTCGCGCTCGCTCGTCGCGCGCGCCGGCGCAGGGTTGTTCCCGTCCATCGCTGGTTCTTTCCCCGCGCCGGTTTAAGCTGCGCCCTGCGCTAGCTTACTTTTGCATTTGGTTTCGTCGCACCGCGCGACGAACGTTGCACGTCAACCAGGCTCAGACCCCGGCTTTGCCGCGCCGCGCCGATCTTGCGGGAAATAGACGCCGATGATGCCTGCCTGTCCGGTAGGATTCGTGACGCGAATGACGTCGTCGAGCACTTGATCACCGAGACTCTCTGACCGAAAATTTGCCCGGGTTTTGCTTGCGTTCGCGCTTCGTACATATGCAGATCGCTGCGGCAAATTGCGGGCGCTCAATCGCAGAATCGCATCGTTCGAATCTTCGGATCGTGCCCGTTAGCGCGTACGTGAAAACAGCGCCGTCATCGGAACCGCTTCCCCCGCGCGTGCAAGCGGGGATAAGCCGAATGCCTCTTCAATAGTGCGCAAGAGCGAGTAGTGCGTGTATGGCGTTGCGTCCACGAAATGACGCGGACCGTGATTGGTCATTACGATGGCCGGTACGCGGCCGCCGCCGCCTTCGGTTCCACCACCATCATCTTCATCGAAGACGAGGACGATCGCGACGTTTTGCGTGCTCTTCCACGCCGGCGTTGCGGTCAACCGTTCAATGATGTCTTCGAACGCCGCGTCGCCGCGCGAAATCAAGGCCGACGTACGAAAGGGCCAGCAATTCGACGAAACGCCTGCCGCCGCTACGCCGTGCATGTCATTGCAAAGATTCGGTACGATCAGCGCAAAGTTCGGCAATCGATCGTCGGCGGCGTCCCGATCGAATTGATCGAAGCCGACGAGATGCGCGAGACGATTCGGGTCGCGCTGCACGTCGACGAAATTGAGAAAGCCGGAGTGCTTGCTCGCATAGAGGCCCTTATAGGTGACAAGGGATCCCGGCGCCGGAATGTCCTCGTAGTAGCCTTTCCAGGTCAGGTGCGCCGTGTCGAGTTGCGTCGCGAGGTTCGGCGCGTCGACGGCGTTCTTCGTGAACGGGCCATCGTTGCGGATCCCGAACGTGTCGCCGCCGACGATGGCGACGTAGTTCGGCTCGCTTGGGTGCGCGACGGCATCGTAGTGACTCGCGTACCCGTAGGTGACCGCCGCGCTGGTGATGTGGGGCGCTGCCGGAGCGCCGATCACGCGGTTCAGGTCCTTGTTCTCGTCGACGATAACGAAGATGTGGTCGTAGTGCGGCACCCCGGCGGGACTCGTTCCGTTAAGAAAGAGAGCCGCCGCCGTTAGAGCGGCCAAGCGAAGAGGGAAGAGCATAGACGCAACGTTTCCCGCTATCCCTTGGAAAGGCCGCCGAAGGCCATAGGAGAAAATGGGCGATCAGATGAGACGACTGCTCGGGATTTTCGCTCTCCTGAGCCTGCTGTACGGCTGTGGCAGCGCGGGCTATCTTCCCTATGCGCCGCATGCGCTCGATCCGAACCAGATCTCGAGCCTCGTCAATGAAGCGTCTGCAACGAATGGTGTGCCCGCGGGTCTTGTGCGCGCGGTGCTGATGGCCGAATCCGCCGGCAATCCGTCCGCGCTCAGTATCGCCGGAGCGCAGGGCTTGATGCAGCTCATGCCGGGAACCTCCGCCAATTGCGGGATCGCAAATCCGTTCGAACCGACGGAAAACGTCCTGTGCGGAAGCGCCTACCTCAAAGCACTGCTCGACCGCTATCACGGCAACGCCACCTTAGCCGTTGCGGCGTATAACGCCGGACCGGGAGCCGTCGACCGGTATCACGGTGTTCCGCCGTATGCAGAAACGCGCGCGTATGTCACGCGCGTCATTACCGCGTACCGGAGCTACTAGTTCCCGTTTCGTCCATGGCGACGCTCACCGAACGTCAGCCGCTGTCTCGTCTTGCCGTAACGGGATTGCGCGCGTCGATTCTGGATCGCTATCTACTGCGCGAGATGGTGGCGCCGTTCGTTTTTGCGTTTGCGGCGTTCTTGCTCTTTTGGGCGCTCAACATTTTCTTCGCGGCCGCGGACTACATCATCAACGAGCACGCGCCATTCTTTCTGGTGCTGCGCTTCGTCATCTTCCGGGTGCCGCCAGCCGTTTCGCTCGCGTTTCCCTTCGCCTGTCTGTTCGCCGGATTACTGTCGATGGCGCGCCTGATGGGCGACAACGAGGTCATCGCGATGCGCACGTCGGGAATTCCGATCTGGCGCATTGCGCTCACGCCGCTGCTCTTTGGATTCGCGATGTTTCTCGTCGCGTATGCAACGGATGAGTGGATCGCGCCCGCATCCGCCGAACTCTCGACGCGAACGTTTTACCAGATCATCTATCACACGAATTCGCTTCCGGTCGAACCGCAGTTTTTCAGCAAAGATCCGGATACCGGAAACGTCTTCTTCATCACGCAGATTCTACCCGATCATAAGACGATGCAAGGCGTTCAGGTCTACAAGCCGGCGCGCTACGGCGAGTGGTCGGAGACGCTGCAAGCAAAAACCGCGACGGTCGATCACAGCGCGCTACACCTGCACGACGTGATCGATACGCGCTACAACGCAGACGGATTCGTCATCAGCCAGCAGCACATCGACAATGCGCTCATCGGTTTGCCGCTCGCGGAAGCCGCGTCCCAATTTATGACGAGCATTAATTCGGACGCCAGCACGACGTCGACTAAGGTGCTGGCCACGCAAGTTCAGGCCATGCAAGCGCAAGGCGTCAGCGGCACCGCTCTGGGGACGCTCCAAGTAAATCTTGCTAATAAACTGGCATGGCCGTTCGCGTCCTTCATCGGCGTGGTACTCGCCGTTCCCCTCGCACTGCGTTTCGGCAAACGCGGCAGGACGCTCGCAATTGCGCTCGCTATTCTTGCGTTCTTTATCTATTATCTGATGTCGTCGGCGGGCGCGGCGCTTGGCCGGAACGATCAGATCAATCCCTACCTTGCTGCATGGCTTCCAAACATTATTATGGGAACGGCCGGTCTCGTGCTCCTTTGGCTGGAAGAACGCTGACATCGTGAAAGTGCCTTGGCGAATGCGTCGCGGACTCACCGCGGTCGGCTGTATTCTTGCCATGCTCACGTCGTACGTTCCCGCCGCAAGCGCGAGCGCGGAAGGCGATGAAACACTGCGCGTTCTGACGCTGATGAACGGTCAGGACTGCGCGGATCATCGCGAACTGTTCGAACCGCAAAACGACATCGCACAGCAGACCCTACCGACGCCGCCGCCGACGCCGAACCCGTTCGCGACACCCACACCGTTTGCGACTCCGACGCCGTTTACGACGCCGAATCCCTTTGCAACACCGACGCCGTTCGGCGCGACGCCGTCGCCCCAGCCCTCCGCAACGTTCGCCCCGCGCGGCAACTCGACGACGACCCTCTATGCGACGCCGCCGCCGCAGCCGGGCACGACGCCGGCGGCAGGAGAGACGCCGTTACCGATTCCGACCGCGACGCCGAATCCGTTCGATCAGAACCAGCCGGTATTCGTGCAGCGCGGCGGCGAGACGCCGCCGCCGATCACACCCGCGGGTCAGGCGCCACCGAGCCCGACCCCCGCGCCGACCGGCGTGCCGACGCTTCCGCCGAATCACATCGCCGTTCTCGCTGACTCCGTCTCCGGGAACACCGCGCAAGGCCAGCCCGGCGACGCGAACGGCAACGTGCACATTCTCTACGGCGCCGAAGAGATCGTCGGCGATCACGCGCATTTCGATGGACTTCGCACGATCACGATCACCGGCCACCCGTTCGTCATCAATCGCGCGGAAGATTCCGTGCTGGAAGCCGATGAGATTTCGTTCGACACGATCGATCAAACCGCAAAGTTGACGAACGGACGCGGCACGAGCTCCGAGGGCGTCGAGCGCGGGCTCGTGCATTTCAACGCCACGGATCTGCACACCGACCAAGACGGCATCGGCCACGGTCTCGCACCGAACGTCTCGACGTGCATGAACTCGCGCAGCGGCTATCACATCACCGGAAAAAACATGGACGTCTATCCGGGTGATAAGATCGTCATTTACAAGGCGATCTTGTGGCTCGGAGCGGCCGCCGTCTTCTGGCTTCCGAAAGTCGTTATTCCGCTGCGCACCGTCCAGGGCGAAGCGCAACGTCCGAAGTACTTCCCCGACGTCGGATACGACCAATATGAAGGGTACTGGATCAAAGTCCGCATCTCGTTCGGAAAGAACCAGTACTACTACGGTTACTACACCGTGAACTTTTATAGCAAGGTCGGTATTGGACTCGGCTATACCGGATATTACACGTCGCACAGTGGCCACCGCAGCGCGTCGCTGAGTTTCTACACGATTAACGATCGTCGCGTGCAGTCGCGCCAGAACAACATTGCGCTCAACGAACTCGAGAACTTCTCGAATTCATTGAAGGGCAATTTCGGTCTGACGTACGTCTCGAACTACGGTCCGTATACAAACGTTCCGGCCAATACCGGCTTCACGGCGAACGTTGCGCACACGGGGCTGCGCTCGAACCAGACCTACGGCTTCACGTACAGCGCCGTCGGTAACCAATCGAACAGCACGTCGTACAACTTCACCGATAGCCGCCAATTCACGCAGTCCCTGCGCAACTCGCTCAGCTTCAACTTGGCGAGCAGCTCGTCCGATTACGCCGGCTTCGCGACGAGCAATTCGACGTCGCACTTCAACGATCTCGCCGATTTCACGACCGCGGGCGCCGACTATCAGATGGTCATCGACCGGACGTATGCGCAGCAGCCATACGGCGTCAACAAGCTGCCCGAGTTTACGATCCGGCCGTACAAGTTCTTCCCAGACTTCACGGCGTTTCCGATCAACGCAAACTTCGTCGCCGGCGAATACTCCGAGCCGTCAAACGCTTTTTCGTCGCAGCGCGCCGATATCGGCCTCAATATGGGTCCGCTCATCGCAAAGGTAGCCAACAGCGATTTCCAAGCGACGGTGAACGTCAATCAGTATGCGTACGGAACGGGCGACTTGAAGGCGTCGATCCAGCAAGACATGTCGCTGAACACGCCGATCGGTTCGCATTTTGTGAACAGCATCACGTACAACGAATCGAACTACAACGGTCCGGCATTCGAACCATTCCAATTCCTCGACCAGCAGCCGACGGAAAACTCGAAAGCGGCGCAAGATCTCGTCCGGCTTTTCAACGGCAACTACTACAATCTCTCACTCGGATTCGCAACGTACTTCAACGCACAAGCCCAGCCGGTCACGTACCAATTCATGGCGGCGCCGAGCGCGCGATCGATCGTGCTGCTCTCCGGATCGTTCAATCCGGGTCCCGGCAACGGTTTTTACACGACGAACGCGCAAGTCGCGTTCCCGCTCGGTCCGAACACGGCCGCGCAATTCGTGACGGACATCGACTGGAAGTCCAAGGGCGCGCTTACGAACAAAGTGCTCTACATCACGAAGACGATCGGCGGCTGTTACCAGATTCAGGCGCTCTACAACCAGTCGCTGAAGCTCGTTACCGTCTCACTCAACATCCTCGCGTTCCCATCGCAAAGCGCAACGTTCAACGTCGGACAGAGCGGCCCGTTGATTCCCACGACGTTTAACTTTTAATTCCGGCGCGACGCCCGTTCGGCAAGTCTCAAAATGTCGCCCACCGTCCGATGCGACTCCACGGGATGTCGAAGCGGGACCTTCGCATTGATGTGATAGACGTTGCGGCGCCCTTCGCGCGTGCGGACGATGACGCCCGCTTCTTCCAGGTCGGCCAGGACTTGCGCGACAGCGCGCTCCGTGATTCCGACCTGTTCGGCAAGATCGCGAATACGTAAGTCGGGCGTTTTCGCAAGTGCGATGAGCACATGCGCATGATTGCTCAAAAACGTCCACTGGCGCGCCCGCGGCATCCTGAAGACTTAATCTTGTACGAGCCGCCATTCCTGCATGGAATTACCTGAATTGTACTTCTAAAGACAGTATTCAGGTTTCGCGATTCCGGAAGGCAGCAAGCGTTATTCCGCATTCAAAATCTTGCTAGACTCAATCGGGTTGTCGCGACGCTCGCATCGCGGCTATTTTATGTGTCGTTACGTGAGGAATCGGCCATCCAACGCCTGTACGAAAACTTCCCGGACGCCGTGTGGACGGAGCTCAAAGTCTGGGCCCAAGTCCAAGCCAACGCACCGGAGATCGCAACGATAACCGAGTGCATCAATCAAGTTGAGCGAATCGCAAAAAAATTAACCGGCGTCGTCAACGCGCTACGTCCAGACGTCGTAGCCTTCTACGCCGCCGAAACCGCCGACATGATCGCCCGCTTCCGCGACGCAATGCCACCTACGAGCCACCCCGACGGCGTCCAAGCCAAATAAACCCAATCAAGTCGTCCCCATCTTTATAGGGAACGTCTTCATAATGCACGCGCTCCAACATCCCCTCGAGCGCCTCAATCACCGTAACCGACGTATGCAAATCCGACCGCTCCTTACGAAACGCCGGATCATCACTACGCTCCCACCCGTACTCCCCAATCGCAATAATCCCATTCGGCTCAGTAAACCGCAGCATTCGGTTCACAAACGCACGAATATCGGGAACGTGATGCAACACATACTGCGTCACCACACAATCAAAGCGCGCATCGGCTTGAAAATCCATAAAGTCAACGCCAATAATGTTGGCATGCTCAAACCGCGGTTTTCGATCGACGCCGGTATACTCATAACCGGCATCAATCAAAATGCGCGCCAACTCACCATCTCCAGGCCCAATCTCAAGCACCGACCGCCCCGGCGAATATTGCGAGATCAACGCGGCAAGCCGTTCAAACCGTCGCACGACGCCTTTATATCACACCGGCATGTGACACGCCGCAATAGATTTCCGCCTAGGCTTTTTCGGGACTCGTCCTTCCCTTCGGAAATGTGCAACTTTTTCGGCCATCACAGGACGTGATCTACAAAACTCGTTCTGCCGAAAAAGTGCCCAAGCGGAAAATCCACACGACGTGGATTTTCCAGCGGTTTCCGTAGGGAAGGACGAGTCTCGAAAAAGCCTAGGCGGAAATCTATTGCGGTGTGTCACATGCCGGATGCCCGCACCCGCAAACCTCGCCCTCGATCGAATCAGCGTCAGCCCTCTCGCAGTAATCGCTGCAGAAGCTCGACCCAAGAAGGGCGCCCATCAAAGTACAGCGGCAAATGTCATGCGAACAACCGGTAAGTTCTTGAACGTCCGTAGCGTCGCTGATGCTCATGCCCGGGCTTATACCCCTTTGTTGGGCAGTTGATCTTCGACGACCTGAAGCGCACGGGCAAGTTGCGCATCGTCGTCCGGCTTCCCGAACACCGCTTTCGGATTTTCTTCGACTACGATGCCGGGAACGAGTCCATGCCCGTTGATGTCGTGATTTAGCGGCGTGAAGTAGCGCCCGGTCGTGATCTTGATCGCGGAGCCGTCGTAAAATCGCGTTACGGATTGCACGACGCCTTTGCCGAACGTCTTCGTTCCGACGAGAACGCCGGTTCCCGATTCAGCGATCGCGGCGGCAGTTATTTCGGATGCCGACGCGCTATAGCCGTTGACGAGCACTGCAAGCGGCTTGGGCGCAATCGCATCGTCGTCCGCTTCGAACGTGTCGATTTCTCCGCCGTTGCTTTCGATCGACACGAGCGGTCCGCTCGAGACAAATTCCGACGAAATCTGCAACGCGGTGTTCACGATCCCGCCGCCGTCATTACGCAGATCGACGACGTATCCGCGCGCATCCGCAGCTTCACTGCGTTGCACCGCCGTGTGGAATTCATGCGCGGTTTCATTACCGAATGTCGCGACGTAGATGTACGCAACGTTATGCGGAAGCATCGAGAAATAGACCGTCGGCGGCTTGACGTTCGCGCGTTCGAGCGACACGGTCTGAGGCGAGGAAGATCCGGCATGCGCGAACGTTATGGTCAACGACGTGCCGGTTTTTCCGACCAAGTGCCGGCGCGCATCGGCGACGGTCCAACCGTGCGTCGACGCACCGTCGATCGTTTGCAGCAGATCGCCGCTTTTCAATCCGGCGCGATCGGCCGGCGTGTCGGGAACGACGAAGAATGCGCGGATGAATCTCGTCTGCTCGTCGACGTCGAGCAAAACGCCGATGCCGGCAAGCGTCTGCGGATCGAGAATCTCGTCGAATTGCCGGTATTCGCTCGGCGTGAAATACGTGGTGTACCGGTCGTGCGTCGCTGCGGTCATCGCCTTCAACGCGATCGCGACCGCTTCGCCTTGCGGTAATCCGCGCGCCACGGCAGCGTCTGCTTCAGCCGCCGCCGCGACCGGCGCATCGGTTTTGGAGAGCGCGCGTGCGACGGCCGGGAGATTGGTACGCTTTGCGTGCCGTTCGTGTAGACGCGCAATGAGTGCCGCACGTTCGGCATCAACGACGTCATGCGCATCGAGCTTGCGGTAGAAGCTCGTAAAGATCAGCGAGGACGCTTGCCGCACCGCGATGCCGGCATCGGGGGAAGGCGGCGACGCAAGCGAAGCCGGCGTGGCAGCAAGCAACAATAGCGCAAGCGCGATTCGGCGTTTCACCGGCGCATCGTATCGCGCCGGCGATGGAGCCGCCAATCAAAAGCGGCTCAATCGATTCTAAAAGGGATTACGGGTTGTTCGAAATTTCGCCCGAATAGATCGTCGCAGTGGGATCGCCCGGATGCGTACCGGCTTGCGGATAAAAAGGCCCGGTATCAAAGCTCGCCGTTGTGTCGAGACCCGGCGAGGTGTAGGTCGAGTCGCTCGGTCCACCTGATCCCAACGAATCCACGATATATCCCGTACCGGACTGGCCGGGAATGCCGCCGGCGAGAACGCCACCTTGTTGAATCGAACCTTGAACGACGAAATAGTTGAACGTCCACGTCGTCGCAGTGAGATTCGGAGGCGTCGCGGTCGGTGATGCACTCGGTGACGCGCCGGGCGAACCGCTTGCCGTCGGCGTAGGGCTCGGGGTGGGCGTCGGCGTCGCTGTTGCACCTGCCGACGGCGTCGGCGTTGAGTATGCGCTCGCGAGCACGCGATTGAAGAGCACTTGAAATTGCGTGCCCTGTCCGTTGCTGTTGGACGTGAATTGCAGCTGTCCGGCGACTGCGTTGACGGGCAAGAGCACCGGAGCTGCGCTGTTGCTCGGACGATAGAAATAGTACGGCGTCGCCGTCACGGCACCCGATGTGCCGCTCACAACGATTGCGAAGTTGTAGCCGCGATAGGCCGTCTGGGTACCGTTTGAGGTCGGCGTGAATCCGTCGCCAGCCGTATCGAAGACGATAACGTACGAGTAGTTTTGGAAGTTGAAGGCTTGGCTGACCTGGAACTTGGCCTGCATGAAGCCGGAGGGCAAGTTTCCTCCGGGACCATTGAATCGATTAGGAGTTACTTGACGTCCGCATGCGGCAACGATGAGCGCACTGACAAAAACGACGACGAAACCGGATCTACGAATCATGCTCTCCTCAGAACGGTCGCGTAGCGCGGGCGTTGCAGCTTTAGGTGCCATCCTCCTGGCGCTCGCATTCCCACGCACCGGCATGGCTTGGTTCGCTCCGCTCGGAGCCGCCGCGCTGTTCTTGGCATGGGAAGGCGCTTCCTGGAAACGCTCGTTCGCCATCGGTTGGTTCGCCGGATGGATATTTTTCACCATCAGTTTCTGGTGGTGGACCACGACGATCCAAACGATAGTAGGCCCGCTCGCTTACGTTGCCGTTGTCCTCGCGGCGGCGATGGAGGCGCTCGCCTTTGGCGCAACCGGATTGTTGAGTTGGATTGCGCGCGCGCGTGCCGTGCCGGTCCTTGCGCCGCTTGCGACGGCGGCCGCGTTTGCAATCATGGAATGGGGACGCTCCATCGGACCGATCGGCGTTCCGTTCGCGCAACTCGGCTACACACAAGCCGATACGCCGCTACGCGTGTTGGCCGCATACATCGGAGCCAACGGCATAACATTTGTTCTTTGCGCGCTCGGAGCATATCTCGCATACGCAATTGCGCGACGCGCGTGGCGAGCATTCGCAATCGCGGTCGTAAGCGTTGCCGTTGTAACGATCGTCGCATGGATCGCCTGGCCCGCGCGCGCCGCAGCACCGCCGACAATCCCCGTCGCTGCAGTGCAAGGCAACATCACGCAATCGCTCAAGTGGCAACCGGGTGCATTGGAAGAGGCTGTCGGACGTTACGAAACGATGACGCAAGCAGCACTCGCTCAGGATCCGAAGTTGATCGTGTGGCCCGAAACCGTCATCGCAATACAAAATGGCGGATTGAACGAACATCCCGAATTGCTGAGCGCGTTCACCGATCTCGCGCGACAAGGCAACACGACGCTCGTAGCAGGCAGCCTTGACCTGCGCGACCGCTTGTTTTACAACAGCCTGTTTCTCTTTACGCCGCAAGGCTTGAGCGGCACATACGATAAGCACCAGCTCGTTCCGTTCGCCGAGCACTTTCCCGGACAACGGTGGTTGTGGTGGTTGCCGTACATCAGCCAATTAAACGGAAACTTCGCCGAAGGCAGCGGCGCATCGGTGTTTCCGACGACCGCGGGTGTCACGATCGGTCCGCTCATCTGTTGGGAATCGGCGTTCGGCGATCTCGCATACGACGAAATTCGTGCGGGCGCGCAAGTACTCGTGGTGGCAACCGACGATGCATGGTTTGGAACGACAAACGGACCGTATCAACACGCGCAGATCGCACAGCTTCGCGCGGTCGAAACCGGTGCATACGTCGTGCGCGCAGCCGCAACCGGAATCAGCGGCATCATCGCGCCGGACGGCACATGGCAAGCACGCGCGCCGCTCGAAGCACAACAGGTCGTGTTTGGAAAGGTGGGAAAACCTGCGGGCTCGTTCTTCTCGCGCGTCGGCCCGATGCGCGTCTGGATCGCGATGTTGCTTGCGTATTTGCTGCTGATCTTCGTGCCGGGGAGGCGCCGTGCGACTTAAATTCGGGTGGAAGACGGTCGGATGGATCGCCGGTGCGGCCGTCCTCATCTGGGTCATCGTCGAAGTGATTCTCGCCGGCCACGGCACGCCGCCGCTTCCCACGAATCAAAACGGCATCACCCTGCACGGCGGTCACGTGCAAGGCAATCGCATCTCGACGAAATCGTGGAGTTTCGATTATAAGAGCGCGCAACTCTCACCCGACGGGACGACGGGCACCGTCGACGGCGTGCGCAACGGCATCGTGCTGCGCAAAGGTAAGCCGTATTTGCGCGTCGCGGCCGAGCACATCACCGTCGACACGCAATCGCTGAATTTCACCGCAGTCGGTAAAGTGCACGTCGTGAAGATCAACGATCCGGAGAATCGTTCGTTCGATACGGATCTCGTGATTTGGACCAACGGCACGAAATTGTTGCGCATGGATCATCCGAGCTACATCCACTCCGGCGACCAGACGCTGAAGCTCCAGAACGTCACCATCAACTTCGCGACGGATCAAATCCACCTCGGAGGCATCGAAGGCGGGGTCCAAATAGAAAAATAGCCCCTGCCCCGGCTAGGAGATGAAGCGCTCGGCTGCTACAGCCGATACAGATGTCATGCACCCGTTCCGCCCGCTTCTTATAAGCGTGCTGCTCGTGCTTGCCCCGGCGGGATGCCACAAAGGGGAAGCGGCCGCAGCAAGCCCGTCGCTACCGCCGTTAATGATCGACGATCGCGGCATCGTCATGCCGTTGGAAGACGCGGTCACGAAGATCGCCTATCGGCCATGGATTCCGGTGGGCGCTCAAGTGTTGAAGTATGCGGTGATTCCGCCATTAGGGAATCAGGACACGCCGGCCAGTCGCGGAGTGGCAACAGAATACGAGGACAACCACATTGCGTGGCTGCTCTCACAATGGCCGAAGCAGAACTTCACGTTGTTGTTTTTACGCGGTCAGGATATCACGTACGCGCCCTGCACGGTTGCGCATTACAAGCCCGACGGCGTCGCATGGACAACGCGCGGCAAACTCGCAATGACGCTGCAACCAGATGGAAGCGTGTCTGCCAAGGCGGTCGAAGCAGAAGCGCGGCGGCTCATTGCCGCCGGCGCCTGCATGTAATTCCGCTTATTCTTCGGTTTCCGGCTCGGTGCCGGGCTCTTCAAGTTTCTTCTTGGCTTCGGCGATCAGCTTTTTGACCTTTTGACCGCCCTTGTGGCCGATTTCTTCGTAAAAGTCGGGTCCGTACTTGTCCTTAACGACTTTCCCGCCTTTTTGACCGATCGACTCGTAAAATTCAACGCCATGGCGATCTCTCGTCGCCTTGCCGCCTTTTCGGCCGATCTCTTCGTAGAACGTTGACCCGTAGCGATCGCGTACGGTATCTCCGCCCTTCTTGCCGGCTTCACGAACGGACATTTCCTTACGATCGTCCGCGTCGCCGCCTTTTTTCTCAGCCATAACTCCCGATCGTGGTTACCCGAGATGAATGCGCGTTAAGACGAAGAACCAGACTTGCGCTTCGGTTTTTGACCGCCTTTTTGGCCGATGACTTCGTAGAATGACGGACCATACTTTGTCTTGGTAGCCTCGCCACCTTTGCGTCCGATCTCTTCGTAGAATTCAGTGCCATACTTAGCTTTTACTCGTTCGCCGCCGCGGCGACCGGCTTCGCGAACGCTCATACCGCCCTGCGGGTCTTCTTGCATCGCCATTATCTGTTATCCACCTCGAAAGAAGTATGCGAAGGTACTTATTGCCCGCCCAACCGCTCGGTAAACCAAGGAATTCACTAGCGTGATTACGACGGTTTTAGAGGGCGCCACAATCGTTGATGGATTGGGACGACCTCGATTTTCGACGGACATCGCACTCTCCGAAGTGCGCATTGCGCTCATCGGTGATTGCTCGGACCGTGAAGCCCGGCGGCGCGTTGATTGCCGAGGAAAAATTGTGGCGCCGGGCTTCATAGATGCTTGTTCCCACACCGGTGGGAAGTGGCTCACTGCTTTTCGAGCAAATTCGAAGAGCAGCCAAGGAATCACAGAGGAGATAACTGGCCTTTCCACCGCTCGCTTCTTAGATCATTGGGAAGAAAGCATCAGAGCCGCAGAGCTATTTGCCCTAGCGAGATCGACGGACCACGGGACGAATGGTACCTTTCTCGCTGAAAATGACGTTGAACACGCGGTCGAAGCGGGTGCATCGGGCGCCGCGATCGATCTCTCGACGACCTCGCTTGATGACGCGATTAGCGTTGCGCGCGCAGCTGCGAGCAGCGGAGCTCCGCGCGTTTCCGTACGACTGCGCGACAGTGGCAACGAAGTCATCGACGCCCTCGACGACGCCGTTGCGCTCGCCGAGCGCGCGAGCGTGCACGTGCACATCACCAACCATCATGTCGCGTACTCGCATGATAGCGGACGTATGGAGCGGACGCTCGAACGAATCGATCGCGCGCGCACGCGCGGCGCATCGATCACGTGCGATGTTGCACCGTACACCGCAACGTGGATCGAACTCGCGTCGTTGCTTCCTTCGGGTGTTACGCCGCAAGCGCTGCACGACGACGCGCTAGCAGCGGCCGTTGCAATGGAGATGCAGGCACGGTTAGGCGACATATGGCACGACGTCATGCTGGCCGAAGTCGGCAGCGAAGAACGCGTGGCGTGGTGCGGCATGCGCTTCGACGACATTGCAAAGCAGACGTGGCGCATGCCGGCACGCGCCGTCGTCGACACGATCGCGGAGGAAGGCAACGCGGCGCGCGCATTTCATTTCTGCTTGAACGAGGAGGACATTGCCCTTGCGCTTTCTGCGGGCTTCTGCGCCGTCGGCACGGCGGCGCCAAGTTACAGTGGAGACGAGCAGGTCTTCGGCTTGATTCATCCGCGCGCGTACGGCACGTTTCCACGCATCTTCGGCCGCTTCGTGCGACAACGCCGCACGCTGCTTTTGGAAGATGCCGTTCGCCGCATGACCTCGCTACCGGCCCAGATCTTCGGATTACGAGACTGCGGCGAAATTCATGAAGACGCAATTGCCGATCTCGTCGTGTTCGACGAGGAGCAATTCGTAGACACGGCAACGTATCTGGAGCCTACGTCATTACCAAAAGGATTGCTTTATGTTTTTCGCAGCGGCATTGACGCTTTCGCTACACGTTACGAGAGCAACGCTTGATATTCTCGACGCGGTCAACATCGAAGTTGTCGCGCATAACCCAGGCAAAGCGCCGCTGACGGCCACGTTCCGGTCGCCGGCGGAATACGAAATCGATCTCATGCGCGGTCCCGATGTCGTGTGGACAACGTTGCATCCAGAGGCGCCCGGTACGCATATTCCGCCGCACGAACGGTCGTTTCACCCTGGTCCGAACGTCATGACGGTGCTCGTATGGAATGGGCTTGCGACCAACGGTACGGCTCTGACACCTGGTAAGTACACGCTTCGCGCGCGCATTCTGGCAAACGGATCGGAACCCGAAACAACGGTCCCCATTGAGTTTATCAATACCGTTCCCGTTTCAGTTGTCGGGAGATTGCGAGCGGGCGAGGAAATTACCGTCTCAGGAACGCTCGATGACGGCAAAAGCCGGCTGACGGATCCGACCGGCACTTTGCAGTTAATGCGGAAGCTGACGGCCGCGTCGCCACAAACGACAATTGCCGTTCGCGGATACCTCACGGCGGCGCCCGACCAGACGCCGGCGTTCTTCGTGGAACGCTGGGCGCCGCTTCCCGAAAAACATTCCGCCCCGGTGTCGATTCCCTCACCGGCCGTTCGACGTCGCTAATACAACAGCGATTTATAGGAGACGATCAATGCGGTTTATGGTCATGGTCCGCGCGACCGCGGAGAGTGAATCAGGCGTCCTGCCCACTTCCGAAGAGTTTGCCTGCATGGGTGCGTTCAACGAACAGCTCATCAAGGCCGGAATCATGCTCGCCGGTGACGGCCTAAAGCCAAGTTCGAAAGGCGCGCGCATCCGGTTCGACGAGGGTCGGACGACGGTCACCGACGGCCCGTTTGCGGAAACGAAGGAACTTATCGCCGGCTACTGGCTCGTAGAAGTGAAATCGAAGGAAGAGGCCGTCGAGTGGTTCACTCGCGCGCCGATGCAGCCGGGCTGGACACTTGAACTTCGTCCACTGTATGAAGCCGAGGATTTCGGTGACGCCTTGCCGCCGGAAGTTCGCGCGCAAGAAGAGCAACGGCGGAGCCGCACGTGAAAGTCGTCTCAATCTTCCGGCTCGATCCGAGCCGCATGCAACAGCCGCCGTCGCCCGGCACCTACGAAAAAATGGGGGCCCTCATAACCGAGATGCAATCGTCGGGCGTGCTCGTCGACACAGGCGGCGTGATACCCAACGGCATGCTTACACGCGTGCGCCACAGTGGAAACGGATCGTACAGTGTAACCGACGGTCCGTTCGCGGAAACGAAAGAGGTCGTTGGCGGCTTCGCCGTGTTCGACGTCGATTCGCGCGAACAAGCGCTCGAGTGCACGCGACGGTTTCTCGACATTGCCGGCCCCGGTGAGTGCGAACTGATCGAGGTAACCGGGCCGCCGCAGTGATGCAATGACGACAGAGATCGACCGGCGGCTTGAGGCCATTTGGCGCATCGAGTCGCCGCGCCTGATCGCGGCGCTTACGCGTGTCGTGCGCGACGTCGGCGTCGCGGAAGAACTCGCGCAAGACGCGTTCGTCGCAGCGCTCAGCCAGTGGCCGGCGTCCGGCATACCGGAGAATCCCGGTGCATGGTTGACGACGACGGCGAAGCGCCGCGCCATCGACCGGTTTCGCCGCGACGAGGTTATGGTTCGCAAAACCGATCAGCTCGCGCGCGAAACGCCGCTCTCAACCTCCATCGAAGGCGAACTCGAGAATCTCGATCAGGACGTCGGTGACGATATGCTTCGCTTGATGTTCATCGCATGCCATCCCGTGCTCTCGCGTGATGCGCGCGTCGCGTTGACGCTGCGTTTACTCGGCGGATTGACGACGATCGAAATCGCGCGCGCATTTTTGACGCCGGAACCGACCATCGCGCAGCGCATCGTGCGCGCGAAGCGTACATTGAGTGAAGCGCACATCCCGTTCGAACTGCCGCCCGCGAACGAGCGCGCCACGCGCCTGTCGTCGGTGCTCGAAGTCATCTATCTCATTTTCAACGAAGGCTATTCGGCAACGTCGGGAGATGACGTCGTTCGCCCGGAATTGTGCCAGGACGCGTTGCGACTGGCACGCGTGCTCGCCCACTACATGCCCGAAGAAGGCGAAGTTCACGGATTGGTCGCGCTGATGGAGTTGCAGTGTTCGCGCTTTGCTGCACGAGCCGGCGCCGATGGAGCGCCGGTGCTGCTCGCAGATCAAGATCGCCGCCGGTGGGATCGCATGTTGATTTCCCGCGGTTTGCGCGCCTTTGGACGCGCGCAAACGTACGGTGCATATGGTGCGTACACGCTCCAAGCCGGAATCGCGGCCTGTCATGCTCGGGCTGCCACGTTCCACGACACCGACTGGAAACGAATTGCAGCGCTCTACGACGCGCTCGCCGAACAACTACCGACGCCGGTCGTGCGGCTCAATCGAGCGGTTGCAATCGGCATGGCGTTCGGTCCGGAAGCAGCCGTGCCGCTCGTCGATGAGTTATCGGACGAACCGGCGCTGCGTAACTATTATCTCCTACCGGCCGTGCGCGCGGATCTTTTCGAACGAATGTCGCGCTTTACCGATGCGATAATGGAATTCGAACGCGCAGCAGCACTTGCCGTTAACGAACGCGATCAAAAATTTTTACAACAACGCGCTGCAGCGTGCCGGAATCGATAAGCCATTTGGGAATAATCAAGCCATGGCTATGTTGCGCGGCGTCGCGTTCGCCGGCGCCCTTCTCACTCTCGTCGTTTCCACGACGCCACCATCCTTTGCCGTCACGCAGCACACAAGCGGACTCACCGGAGCGTTCTATGCTGCCGGCGGCGGTGCGGGAAGTTTCTCTACGATTCGCGCGTTGAATGAAATGTTCGGAGCGCCGGTCGTTCAAGGTGAGATGCAGCGATTGCAAGATCAATTCGGCGATACGAGCGGGTTCATCGGCATGTTCGATTTTGCGATGGACGACGCGTGGCAGAAAGCCGGAAAGGCAGATGTCGCGGTATCGAAGTCGTCCGATCTCGCGGGACCGCAACTTGCAAGCGCGATCGTGTCCGCAGGGACACAGCGTCGCACATTTACCGTGCAGCGTCTCTTCTCGTCGCTGTTTCCGCCGCAGGTGGCCGCCGACGTGCTGCTCGATCTCGACGTCAAATACGGCGCCGATGCGGGCAAGAATTTCAAGGCGATGGCAAATTCGTTCTTCACGGACACCGGAGAGTCGCTTGGTGTCGCGGCATTGAAGGGAGCGCACGGAGCGCAATAAAAGCCGCTTCGGGTGGAGTGGGGCCACCTGGACTACGCGGAACAGCGCGAGTGGCTCGTAACCGACGGCTCCGGAGGCTATGCATCCGGAAGCGCTTCGGACGTCCTGACGCGCCGCTACCACGGCTTGCTCGTCGCCGCGCTCTCGCCGCCGCTCGGCAGACGCGTGTTATTCGCAAAACTCGACGCATCGGTCAGCTACGTCGGCGCCTCCGTCGATTTAGCTGCGAACCGCTGGCATGACGGTACGATTTCGCCCTCCGGCTTCCGCTTCATCACGGACTTCCGGCTCGAGGGCCGCATTCCGGTCTGGACGTACGCCGTTGGCGATGCATTGATCGAACGGCGCGTCTGGATGCGCGATGCAGCGACGACGTTCGTCCGGTACACCGTAGCACGTGCGCGTTCGCCGTTGCAGCTAGCGCTCAAAGCGTACGTCAATGACCGCGACTACCATTCGCTCACGCATGCATATGACGTGCGTGACGTCGCGCGAGTCGACGGACAATCGGCAACGATTAGGCTCGGGAACGGAACGCCGTGGTATCTGCGCATCGATAGCGGGGAACTTCGCGCTGAGAACGAGTGGTATTACGGCTTCCGCTTGTCGCGCGAGAGCCAACGCGGGTTGGACGACGTCGAGGATCACTACCATGCGTGCACCATCGATGCGAGACTCGCCGACGGCGAATCATTGACCGTCGTCGCGTCGACGTCCCCCGTTGCCTCGTTCGATTCGCAAGCATCGCTTGCGGATACGCGCGCGTCGGAGCGCGCATTGCTTGACGGATGGCGCAAAACGCAGCCATGTGCATCGAGCGCTCCGGGATGGATCGAATCTCTCGTGCTCGCTGCCGACCAATTTATCGTCAATCGCCCGGTGGACGGTTCGCCCGGAAAGACAGTGATCGCCGGCTATCACTGGTTCGGCGATTGGGGACGCGATACGATGATTGCGCTCGGCGGATTGACACTGACGACCGGCAGACCGGAGATCGCCCGTTCCATTCTTGCCACGTTTGCACGATACATCGATCGCGGCATGCTGCCCAATCGCTTTCCCGACGGCGGCGCGCCGCCCGAGTACAATACCGTCGATGCCGCGCTGTGGTTCATCGAAGCGCTGCGGTATTATCACCAAACAACGAACGACGTTTCGTTACTGCACGACGTCTTCGATGCGGCGGACGGCATCATCGAATCGTACGCGAGCGGCACACGCTACCGCATTGCCGTCGATACAACCGACGGGCTCGTCTATGCCGGCGAGTCCGGCGTCCAGCTTACGTGGATGGATGCAAAAGTCGGCGATTGGGTCGTCACGCCGCGTATCGGCAAGCCCGTCGAAATCAACGCTTTGTGGTACAACGCGCTGCGCGCGATGGACGGCTTCGCGCACATCCTCGGCCGCGATTCATCGCGCTATCGCGAGCTCGCTTCGCCGGTGCGACGCTCGTTCGCGCGGTACTGGAATGACGCGACGGGATACCTCTACGACGTGCTCGACGGTCCGGACGGAAACGACGCGGCGATTCGCCCGAACGCGTTGTTTGCCGTTGCGCTCCCCTATCGCGCGCTCGATTCGCAGCGCGAAGCCGCAATCGTCGATTGCGCGGCGCGCACGCTGGTCACGCCATGCGGCGTGCGATCACTGTCTCCGCGTGATCCCGCGTACATCGGGCATTACGGCGGCTCCGTGCGCGATCGCGACGCGGCGTATCACCGCGGAACGGCGTGGCCGTGGCTCACGGCAATATTTCTTCGTGCATGGTGTAATTCAGGCGGTGGCAGGGCCGACGCCCTACGCTATTTGCAACCGTTTTCCGAAGCCATGCGTACCTATGGAATGGGCACGCTCGCGGAGATCGCGGACGGGGATGCGCCGTACGACCAACGCGGCGCGATCGCTCAGGCATGGAGCGTTGCGGAAATTCTGCGCGTGTGGCACGAACTTCAAGGAGAGCATGGATGAACGACGGCCAGAATCCCGAACGCGACCGCCTCACCGACAAAACCGCGCCGTGGTGGCGCTGGGGACCGTACGTCAGCGACCGGCAATGGGGTACGGTACGCGAAGACTACAGCGCAACCGGCGAGGCGTGGGAATATTTTCCGTTCGATATGGCCTCGAAGCGCGCGTACCGCTGGGGCGAGGACGGCATCTTCGGCATCTCCAGTGTGAGTCAGCATCTTTGCTTTGGTCTCGCAATGTGGAACGGCGCGGACGATCGTCTGAAGGAGCGCTTTTTCGGTCTCACCGGCAATCAGGGCAACCACGGCGAGGACGTCAAAGAATACTATTTCTTTCTCGACAACGTGCCGTCGCATTGCTATATGCGGGCGCTCTATAAATATCCGCACGCCGCGTTCCCATATCAGCAACTCCTCGACGAGAACCGCCGGCGCGGGCGGCTCGATCCCGAATACGAATTGATCGATACCGGCATTTTCGATCGAGATCGCTACTTCGACGTCGAGGTTGAATACGCGAAAGCAACACCGAGCGATATCCTTATCCGGATCACGGCGACGAACCGCTCGAGCGATCCACACGATTTGCATCTGCTTCCGACGCTGTGGTGTCGTAACGAGTGGAGCTGGCGGGAGGGCGTTGAACGGCCCTTGATAGCGCAGCACGACATAACCGGCGAATACGCGCATCTAACCGCGAACGAAGAAAATATCGGCGAGTACCATTTCTATGCGCAGAGTCCGGCCCAGATGCTCTTCACGGAAAATGAGACAAATTTCGAAGCATTATATGGCGCTGCAAATCGGACGCCGTATGTTAAAGACGGTATCGAGCGCTTTATCGTCCACGGCGATACGAACGCCGTCAATCCGAACTTGCGGGGCACGAAGGTCAGCGCGCACTATCCGCTCTCGCTCGCCGGAGGTGAGCGGCGAACGATCCTCTTACGCCTGAGCGACACACCGGTTGAGCATCCTTTCGATTCTGCGTTCGACGAGATCTTCAAAACGCGCATCGAGGAAGCCGACACATTTTACGACGAGATCAATCCGTTCCATTCGGACGTCGAAGCGCGCCGCGTGCAGCGGCAAGCGTTTGCGGGACTCCTCTGGTCCAAGCAGTTCTATCACTATAATCTCCCGCGCTGGCTCAACGGCGATCCGCTACAGCCACAACCGCCGGAGCAACGCAAGCTCGGGCGCAACCACGACTGGACGCATTTCGATGCGGCGGAAGTCATGTCGATGCCGGACACGTGGGAGTACCCGTGGTTTGCGGCATGGGATCTCGCGTTTCACACCGTTGCCTTTGCTTTGATCGATCCGGAGTTTGCAAAGAACCAGCTCATCCTGCTCAAACGCGAGTGGTTCATGCATCCCAACGGCCAGGTGCCGGCGTATGAGTGGGCGTTCAACGACGTGAACCCGCCGGTCCACGCGTGGGCCGCGCTGCGTGTCTATCAAATCGAACAGAAGGAACGAGGACGCGGCGATCTGGCGTTTCTCGAGCGCATGTTTCAGAAGCTCTTGCTCAACTTTACGTGGTGGGTCAATCGTAAAGACGCGCAGGGCAACAACGTCTTTCAAGGCGGCTTTCTCGGTCTCGACAACATCGGCGTCTTCGACCGCAGCGCGCCGTTGCCGGGCGGCGGGTTTCTGAATCAGTCCGACGGCACGAGCTGGATGGGCATATACACGCTCAACATGCTCGCGATTGCGATCGAACTCGCGATCCACAATCCCATCTACGAAGATATCGCGACCAAGTTCTTCGAGCACTTTCTCTATATTGCCGACGCGATAAATCGCCTCGGCGGTCACGGCTTGTGGGACGACGAGGACGGTTTCTACTACGACATGTTGATGTGCGACGACGGCCGGGCGATTCCAATGAAGGTGTACTCGGCGGTCGGGATCCTTCCGTTGCTCGCCGTTCAAATCGTCGAACCCGAAGAGCTCGAGGCGCTGCCGTCGTTCAAACGGCGCCTCGAGTGGTTCATCGAAAAACGCCCGAACCTCTCGCAGAACGTCGCCAGCATGACGGAGCCCGGCGTCGGTAAACGGCGTTTGCTTTCGATCGTCGATCGCCATCAAGGCTTGCGCATTTTGCAAAAACTACTCGATGAGTCGGCATTTTTGAGCCCGTACGGAGTTCGCAGCGTTTCTCGATATCATGCAGAGCACCCGTTCGTGCTGAATCTCGACGGCCGCGAGTACCGCGTCGATTACGAGCCGGGACAATCGACGAGCGGCGTATTCGGTGGAAACTCAAATTGGCGCGGACCAATTTGGTTTCCCTTGAACTTTTTGCTGATCGAAGCCCTGCAACGGTTTCACCACTATCTCGGCGATTCGGTAAAAATTGAATGTCCGACCGGCAGCGGGCAGGTGCTAGACCTTTGGGAAGTGGCGTCATTGCTCTCGGAGCGCTTGATCGATATCTTCCTTCCGGATGCGAACGGCAATCGTCCCGTGTTCGGCGGCGTAGAAAAATTCAATCGCGATCCGCATTGGCGCGACTACATTCCGTTCTATGAATACTTCCACGGCGACACCGGCAAGGGACTTGGCGCAAGCCATCAAACCGGCTGGACGGCACTCGTTGCCAAACTGATCGAACAGCGCAGTGAATATGGGTAGAGAGTAACGCATGGCACGTTATCCGCATTTACCGCGACGCGCCGTCGTTTTGTCCTTCGAAGGCCCGGACCGTTATGCAATGGTCGGCGGCCTCGGCGTGCGCGCGTCGGAACTGAGCGTTGCGCTTTCCGACGCGGGCTTCGACACCGATTTAATCTACGTCGGCGATCCGTCGTTGCCGGCCGTGGAACAACGCGGTGAACGCTTGACGCTGCGCCGGTGGTGCCAGTGGATTTCGGCGTATCATCCGCAAGGCGTCTACGATGGCGAATCGGGCAAAATCAACGACTACGGTTCGAGCGTGCCGGCGTTTCTTCTCGCAGACGTCGTCGAACCGGCGGTAGCGCGCGGAGAACGCGTGCTCGTGCTCGCCGAGGATTGGCAAGTCGTTCCAGCGGTGCTCGGACTTGATGCGTTGCTGCGCCGCGCGGGGATACGCGAAGGCGCGACGATCGTTTGGAACGCCAACAACACGTACGGATTCGAGACGATCGACTTCCCGGCGCTCGCGGCGGCCGCGCACATCACGGTCGTGAGCCGGTACATGAAGTTCGAACTCGCGTTACGCGATGCCGAGTCGCTCGTAATTCCGAACGGGATTCCCGAGCGCATCTTCGACGAAGTCAAAGCGAGCGACGTTGCGTACTTACGCCGGGTCTTCGACGCGCGGCACATGTTGCTTAAAGTCGGACGATTCGATCCGGACAAACGCTGGCTGCAGGCGATCGATGCCGTCGCCGATCTGCGCGATGCCGGAACGCAGGTGCAATTGATCGTACGTGGTGGAAAGGAACCGTATGCGAGCGTCGTTTTCGGACGCGCCGTCCAGCGCGGCTTGCACATCGAAGATGTGACGTTCGAGTCAGCGACCGTCGAAGCGATTGCGGATAGACTCGCCGCATCGAAAGCCGACATCGTAAACGTTCGCAGCTTCCTTCCCGACGCGATGCTGTATACGCTCTACGGTGCGGTCGACGCCGTCCTCGCGAACAGCGGCAAGGAGCCGTTCGGGCTCGTCGGTCTCGAAGTCATGGCTTCGGGCGGCATCGCCGTCTGCGGTTCCACCGGCGAAGATTACGCGCGCGCATTCGACAACGCAATCGTCTGCGACACCAGCGATCCGCTTGAACTTGCAACGTATCTCGACGGCCTCTTCGACAACACCGCAATCCAAAGCCGCATCCGCGAAAACGCCCCGGACACCGCACGCCAATTCTCCTGGCCCAACGTTCTCGACGTCCTCGACGCCAAAGTAGCCTTCATGTCCGAACGCACATAGCCGTCGGACTCGTCGTGTCAGGTGTTTACCAATTCTTCGATGCGGGTGCCCATTTTTTCGGCATAGTCGGTTGCGTCGCCGTCGCTTGGGGCTTCGGCGTAGACGGTGAAGGTTGGATCGCTGGAATCGGGGAGAACGAGCACCCAGCCGCCGTCGCGTTTGACGCGCAGGCCTTCGAAAAGTTCGATCTCGCTGCGCTTCTGCTCGGCGATGAGCGTGCGCATGACGCGACCTTTGTGCTCCCACGGACACGGGACGCGCACGGTCGCGATGTGCCATGACGGCAACATATCGACGAGTTCGCTGAGCGGGCCGCCTTCGCGCGCCAACAGATCCATCAGCTTCGCGGAGCCGTACAACGCATCGAACGCGGGATGCATCTCGGGGAAGATGACTTCGAAGTTCGCACTTCCGGCAAACGCCAGGTCTTTGCCTTGCGATTCCGCAAGCGCCATCAGCGAGCGGCGATCGCTGCGCGCGCGAATGACCTTTGCGTCGTACTCCTTGGCCATATCGTCGATTGCGCTCGGCGCCATCACGGGAACGGCGATCGTCTTTGCGCCCGCGCGTACGACGATCAACGTCAACAACGCGATCAGCTCGTTGTGATCGATCACGCGCCCCTTGTCGTCAACCACCGCGAACGTTTCCCCGTCGTGATCGAGCAGCAAGCCGAGATCGGCGTTCAACGTGCAGACGATGTCGCTAAGTTGCTCGAGCATATGTTCGCGATCGCCGCCGCGCGTGCCGACGCGGCTGTCGTCGAAGTACGCGTTGAGCGCGATCGTATCGATGTTCAGCGTGCTCAAGATACGCGGAAGCACCAGCGCCGCGTTACCATATGCGTAATCGACGACGATGCGGAATCGCCGCTCTTGCAGCGCTTCCGGCGCGAGCGCCGAGAGAAACGCGCTCGTATAATTTTCGAGTGCGCGCGCCGGGAAGCCCAATCGACCGACGTCGTCCATGCTGACGCGGCGGAAATCTTCGCGAAAAAACAGATTTTCGATCTTGCGTTCCGTCGCTTTGTCGACGTTGATCCCGCTGCGATCGAAGAATTCGAAGAGCAGCGAGCGATCGTCGCTGGGCGCGACACGCGTGTGCACGCAGCCGTCGCCGCCGTTGCGCGTCGCAAAGCGCGAGAGCGGCAGCGGAAACGAGCGGAGATCTTCGACGTTGATACCGACCGCGAGCAAGCCGGAGATCACGCAGCGGTTCATGATGCGGCTCGACGGATGCGTGTCGCGGCTGGTCATCACCGTTTCGCCGGGACGCAAGAACGACCCGAACGCTTGACCGAGCTTCAGCGCGAACTCCGGCGTGATTTCGAGATTCGCAAGTCCCGTTACACCTTCACCGCCGAAGAGCGAGCCGGGCCACTTGATGCCGTAAATCAGCGACATCGATACAATCGATCCGGAGCTGACGTTCTTCTCGGGCCACAATTTCAAATGCGGACGGACGATCGCCGAAGCACCGATCGTGCATCGCTCGCCGACGACCGTGCCTTCGCCGATGCTCGCGCGCTCCTTGACGATCGTGCGGTTTGCAATCGTACAGTCTTCCAGTTCGGCATCAGCGCCGACGTATACGTCTTCCCACAGCACGGAACGGCGTACGGTCGCGCCGGTTTCGACGGTCGCGTCGTTACCGATGCATGCCGGACCCTCGATCGTAACGTCGGGACCGATCTTCACACGGTCACCCAGTTGAACTGGTCCGTCGATCGTTGAGGTGGGATCGATATGGCAATCGACGCCGGCCCATAGTTCGGGACGCACTTCGAACTGCGGCCGTTGCGTTCGCACGACGCCGGAGATCACGTCATAGTTCGCTTGTTGATACTGCTGCAAATTGCCGACGTCCGCCCAATAGTCGGAAATCACGTGACCGCCGAGGCGTTTTCCGTCGCGCAGCATGCGCGGGAAGAGATCCTTGGAAAAATCGTAGTTCTTCCCGGCTTCCATGTAATCGAGAATCTCGGGCTCGAGCACGTAGATGCCGGTGTTGATCGTATCGGAGAAGACTTCACCCCAGGACGGCTTCTCCATGAAGCGCGTGATCTGTCCGTCGTCGTCCGTAATCACGACGCCGAATTCGAGCGGGTTGCTGACGCGCCAGAGCGCGATCGTTGCATCGTTCTTCGCCGCGCGGTGCGCTTCGATCACCGACGTGAGATCGAGATCGGTCATCGCGTCGCCCGAGATGATGATGAACGTTCCGCTCCGCAAGAAGCTCTCCGCCATCTTCACCGCTCCCGCGGTGCCGAGCGGCGTATCCTCGACGACGTAACGCATGTTCACGCCCATCGCCGACCCGTCACCGAAGTATGTTTCGATTTCGTCGGCGAGGTAGTGCAGGGTCGCCACGATATCGGTGATGCCATGCGAGCGAAGCAACTCGACGATGTGATGCATCACCGGCCGATTCCCAATCGGCGCGAGCGGTTTGGGACGTCTGGAAGTCAGCGGACGCAGTCGCGATCCTTCTCCTCCGGCCATCACCACGGCTTTCATGCTACGACCTCCCGATTCAGCGGCCGCTCCTCTTGCATGATGCGGAGAATTGCGGCGAACGTATCGTTGGTTTCAAGAGCGTCGATTGGTACGGCGAGCTTGCGCTTCCAGTTTGGTTCTTCCGTAGTCGTTCCCGGAACGTTGACTTGTTCACGCTGTGCAAGCAAGTCCTCAAGTTGTACGAGTACCACGCGCGATTCCGCTCGCGCGAGAAACCGGTGCACCGCGTGGAGGACGCCCTCTTCATCGACGTCCATTTCCTCTCGCAGACACCCCGCGTCGCGAAGCGCCGACAGAAGCGCGGCGCGCGAGCAGACGCGTTCGTCGCGCTCTTCATCCGCCGATTGCGCGTCGATCCAGCCCAGCCGTTCGCGCGTGTCGATGTCGGTACCGTGCCACCAGCCGGCGAGGGTCGGCAAGTCGTGCGTACCGGTGCTTGCGACCGAGTCTGCCGGGTACTCGCACGGCGGACGGAACGCTCCGTCGTCGCGCTCGAAGAGCAGAACGCGGCACGAAAAGATGCGCTCCGGCGCGAGCCGTTCGCGGAATCCTTCGGGCACGGTCCCGAGATCCTCGCCGATGACCATGCATCGTTGGAGATGCGACTCCAGTGCAACGATGCCGAGCATCGCTTCGAAGTCGTAATTCACGTACGCGCCGCCACGTGCCGGACGTTCGCGCGGGATACAGAACAGGCGCCGCAGCCCCATGACGTGGTCGATGCGCAGCGCACCGGCATGGCGCATGTTGGTGCGCAGCAGCGAGACGAATGGTGCATATGCGCGCGCAAGCAGCGCGCGGGGATGCAGCGGCGGCAGTCCCCAGTTCTGGCCGCAGGCGTTGAGCGGATCGGGCGGTGCACCGACGGAGAGTCCGAATGCGTACGCGTCGGGATCGGACCACACGTCAACGCTCGCGAGATCCACCCCGACGGCAAGGTCGCGATACAAACCGATCGCCATGCCCGAGGCTTCAGCCGCCGCGCGCGCGAGTTGGCGATCGGCGAGCCACTGCAAAAAGACGTAGAATGCGACGCGGCGTTCGTGCGTTTGCGCAAAGACGCGAACCGCGTGGCTGTCGCGATCGCGAAACTCGGCCGGCCACTGCAGCCAGCTACGAATCGATGCGTCACGTCTCGCGAACATCTCCGCGATCGCTTCATAGACGGCGGTCGCGCGAACATCCGGTTCGCGCGCAACGAATGCCTCGAGTTTGCCGTCGACGTCGACGGCATCGAAGATGGTCTCGAGCGCGGCGACCTTTGCGCGCGCGACGCCGGCGTAGTCGACGAATTCGATCGCTCGCAACGCGGCGGCAGCAGCGTCATCGATCATCACGCCGAATTCTCGCGCGGCCGCCGCGACATCGATATAGAGCGCGCTGAGATAGCGGCGGCTGAGCGGCGCGTACGGGCTCGCCGCTTCCGGATTCGTCAAGTGCAGCTGATGGAGCGGGTTGAGGCCGATCAAGGACCCGCCGTTTCGCTTTGTCATTGCAACGAGCGAACGCAGATCGCCAAAGTCGCCGATTCCCCAGTTCGTGTCGGAACGCAGCGCGTAGAGCTGTGCGCTCGAACCCCAGACACGCTCGATATCGACGCCGGGGTCAACGTACGCTTGACGCGGTGCAATGATTGCGCGAGTCGTTTCGGATCCGATTTCAAGATCGTAGTATCCGGGTTCCGTTGCAGAATCGAGCGCTTTGCGGATCGGATCCGGCCATGAAGCGCTCTCGCCTTCTCGCACGACATACACCGGCTTGATCGGATGCAAGCCGTCGGCAACGCGAGCGTCGCGTAACACGCGAGCCGCGCTCGCTTCGTCGGCGACGTCGTAGCCGAGTGCATTCAGAATCGCCAGCTTGCTCTCTATGCTGACCTCGGCGCGACGGCCGAACGCATCGGCATAGTTATCATCGACTCCGGCGTAGGTGAGCAGTTCGTCGATCATCGATCACTCGGCAACGAGCAGCGCGAGCGTCCGCGCGCGTAGCGCGAACGCGGCGTTCGGTAGAAACCGCGTATCGGGCGCAAGCGGCACCGGACGCGTCGTGTCGATTAACAATTTCCACCCGTGGAACAACGGAATCGCAGGAAGCGTGAACGCGATGTCGTGGTCGTGCGCGTTCATCAGCACCAAAAACGTTTCGTCGAACTCCGGATATCCACGTAGACTGATGAAGCGATCGGCGGTATCACCACCGAGCATTGCGCCGAGCACGCGCACGGAACCGTTGTGCCAGTCGTGGTCCGTCATCTCGATGCCCGACGGGTTGATCCAGGTGATGTCCTTGAGCCCGCTCGGACCGATCGCCGTTCCCTTGAAGAACTGCGGACGACGGAAGACGGGATGCGCTTTGCGGACGGTGATGAGATCGCGCAAGAAGTCGACGAGTTCGGGATCGAACGTCACGTCAGTCCACGAAATCCAGCCGATTTCATTGTCCTGGCAATACGCATTGTTGTTACCGTACTGCGTATTGCTCAACTCATCGCCACCGAGAATCATCGGCACGCCTTGCGAGAGCAGGAGCGACGCGAGCAGATTGCGCTTCTGCTGGGCGCGAAGGTGGTTCACGGTTGCATCGTGCGTGGGTCCTTCGATGCCGCAATTCCAACTGTAGTTCGCCGAATGGCCGTCCTGGTTGCTTTCCAGATTCGCTTCGTTGTGCTTCTCGTTGTAGCTAACGAGATCGTTGAGGGTGAAGCCGTCGTGCGCGGTAGCGAAGTTGATACTCGAGCGCGGGCGGCGTCCGTCGTGATCAAAGATATCGCTCGAACCGGTCAAGCGCGACGCGATCTCGGGAATCATGCCGTCGTTGCCTTGCCAGAAACGGCGAGCCGTATCGCGATAGCGGTCGTTCCATTCGGACCATCCCGCCGGAAAGTTGCCGAGTTGATATCCGCCCTCGGAAAGGTCCCACGGTTCGGCGATCAGCTTGACGCGCGATAACACCGGGTCTTGCTGCACGGTGTTGAGAAACGCGCTCGAATGAGCGAAACCGCCTTCGCGCCGCCCGAGCGCCGGTGCAAGGTCGAACCGGAAGCCGTCGACGTGCATTTCGTTGACCCAATAGCGCATCGAATCGGTGACGAGCTGAAGCGTTCGGGGATGGCTCAAGTTGAACGTGTTGCCGCAGCCCGTGTAATCGACGTAATAGCGCTCGTTGTTGGTGTCGAGACGGTAATAGCTCTTGTTGTCGATGCCGCGAAACGAGAGTGTCGGTCCCAGATGATTACCTTCGGCTGTATGGTTGTATACGACGTCGAGAATCACTTCGATTCCCGCTTCGTGCAACCGCTTCACCATCGTCTTGAATTCGCCGAGCGAGGTGCCCGAGAGATACCGGGGATCCGGCGCGAAGAAGCCGATCGAGTTGTAACCCCAATAGTTACGCAAGCGGCGTTCGACCAAGAGCCGGTCGTCGACAAACGCGTGGATCGGCATGAGTTCGACGGCATTGATTCCGAGGCGCACCAGATATTCGACGATCGACGGCGTCGATAAGCCAGCAAACGTGCCGCGTAATTCCGGCGAGACCATCGGATGCTTGATGGTGTAGCCGCGCACATGCAGTTCATAGATGATGAGATCGTGCCATCGGGTGTAGAGACGGCGATCGTCGCCCCACGTGAACGCCGTGTCGACGACGACGCATTTCGGTATCGCGGCTGCATTGTCGCGGCGGTCGAAGGAAAGATCCCCGCGCGATGAGCCGAGACGATAGCCGAAGTTGGCATCGGTCCATCGCACGTGTCCGTAGAGTTGCTTCGCGTAAGGATCGAGCAGGAGTTTGTGATGATTGAAGCGGTGGCCGCGCTCGGGATCGTATGGACCGTAGACGCGATACCCGTAGAGCGTGCCGCGTTCGATCTCCGGCAGATAACCGTGCCAGACTTGGTCGGTATATTCGGGCAAGACGACGCGGCGCAATTCGCGCACGCCGCGCGAATCGAAGATGCACAGCTCGACCTTCTCCGCGTTCTCGGAGAAAATCGCGAAGTTTACGCCGCTGCCGTCCCACGTTGCACCGAGCGGATACGGCCGCCCTGGAAGTACGGCGGCGCGCCCGAGTACTCTCACGTGGACTCGCGCTCAACGCGCGAATCCGCGCAAACCGGCCGCAGATAGACTGCGGCAAGCGGCGGGAGGGTCAGTGCGATCGATTGCGCGCGGCCGTGCGATTTCACGGGTTCCACATCGACACGTCCGAGGTTCCCCGCGTTGCTGCCCGCATAGATCTCCGCATCGGTATTGAGAATTTCTTCGTACGCGAGCGCGTTGGGAACGCCGATGCGATACCCGTAGCGAACCACCGGCGTGAAATTGCAGACGACGACGATGACGTCGGTATCGAAGTCCGTGCCTTTGCGCACGAACGAGATCGCCGAATTCTCGACGTCTTGGTAGTCGATCCACTCGAAGCCGTCGTGAAACGCGTCTAATTCGTGCAACGCGGGCACCGACGTGTAGAGGTGGTTCAGATCGCGTACGAGCCGCTGAACGCCGCCGTGAAAGGCACTGTGCGTGCAATCCCAATCGAGGCTGCGGTCGTGATTCCACTCGCGCCATTGCGCAAATTCATCGCCCATGAAGAGCAACTTCTTCCCCGGGTGTGCGTACATATATCCGTATAACAGGCGGACGTTCGCGAACTTCTGCCAATCGTCGCCCGGCATCTTCGAAAGAATGGACCCTTTGCCGTGGACGACTTCGTCATGGGAGAGCGGCAGCACGAAGTTTTCGTCCCACGCATATACGAGCGAGAACGTCAGCTCATTCATGTGGTACTTCCGATGCACCGGCGCGTGCGACATGTACTGTAGCGTGTCATGCATCCAGCCCATGTTCCACTTGTAACCGAAGCCCAGTCCACCGAGATACGTCGGCGCCGACACCTTCGGCCACGCGGTCGATTCTTCTGCGACGGTGACGATGCCGGGCACCTCGCGGTACACGGTCTCGTTCATGCGTTTCAGAAAATCGATCGCTTCGAGATTCTCGCGCCCGCCGTACCGGTTCGGTACCCACTCTCCCGCTTTGCGGCTGTAGTCGAGATACAACATCGACGCGACGGCATCGACGCGCAAACCGTCGATTTCATATTCGCGCAACCAGAAGATTGCGTTGTTGATCAAATAATCCGTAACTTCGTGGCGTCCGAAGTTGAAGACGTACGTGTCCCAATCCGGATGCCAGCCTTGGCGCGGATCGGCGTGTTCGTAAAGATGCGTGCCGTCGAAGAGCGCAAGACCATGTTCGTCGTTGGGGAAATGTCCAGCCACCCAATCGAGGATAATGCCGATGCCTTCTGCGTGCGCGCGATCGACGAAACGCCGGAACGCATCGGGCGTTCCAAAGCGCGACGTCGGCGCAAACAATCCAATCGGCTGATAGCCCCAGGATCCGTCGAACGGATGTTCCGAGACGGGCATGAACTCGACGTGCGTGAAGCCCATCCATTTCACGTACGGAATCAGCTGGTCGGCAAGTTCGTCGTACGTGAGAAAGCGATTCCCCTCTTCAGGAATACGGCGCCATGAGCCCGGATGCACTTCATAGATCGCCATCGGCGACTCGCGCCGCTGCTCGCTTTCGCGGCGCTTACGCCACGAATCGGGCTCGCGATGCGGAAGATCGGCGACGACGGAAGCCGTGCTCGGACGCAATTCGCTTTCGAACGCCATCGGATCGGATTTTAACGGCAGCCAATGGCCGTGTTGCGAGCGGATCGCATACTTATACCGGTGACCGACGCGCGCGGCGGGAACGAACGTGCGCCAGATGCCGCGCGAATGCTCGACGTGCATCGGATTCGCGTCACGATGCCAACCGTTGAAGTCGCCTACGACGGACGCGGCATTTGCGCTCGGCGCCCACACCGCAAACTCCACGCCGTCAACGCCATTAATCTTCCGGCGGTGCGCACCAAGATCGTCGTAAAGCATCGCGCGCTAAACAAGCTCCTGGTACACTGCGTTCGTGCGTTCTCGCAAGTGACCGAGGTTGCCGTCGTTCTCGATCACGTAATCGGCGCGCTTACGCGCTTCTTCCGGATCGATCTGCGTTGCGACGCGCGCGCGGACATGTTCTTCGTCGACGCGATCGCGCTGCACGACGCGCGCTATCCGTTCCTCGAGCGGTGAAATCACGAGCACGGACTTATCAACGAGCGCGACGTAGCCGGTTTCAAAGAGCAACGGAACCACATGTACGGTCACTTGCCCCGGACGCGCATGTTTCTCACGCTCCTGCGCGAGCCGCCGCACGAACGGATGCACGATTGAGTTCAATCGCTCGCGCGCTTGCGGATCGCTGAACACGATTTCGGCGAGTGCGGTTCGGTCGAGCGCGCCATCTCGGACGACGCTCGGCCACACGCGCGCAATCGCCATCAGACCGTCGGAATGCGGCGCGACGGCCTCGCGCGCAAGCACGTCGGTATCAATGATGAATGCGCCGAGTTCTTCGAAAATGCGGGCAACCTCGCTCTTGCCGGAGCCGATGCCGCCCGTCAGCCCTACTCGCATGGGAGGGGCGTCATTCGCCGCACCTATCCGGCCTTACTTCGCGCACGGGCGGTGCGCGCCCGGGATACGGCCTGAAGGAAGGGAGGGCGTACGATGCACTCCCATCTGTTTGAGGAGCTTTCTCGTGACGACTACCGTAGACCGCAGCCCAAAGCAACTCACCCAATCGACGCACGGAACCGAGGTCAAACCGGGCGCCGGATTGTATCCCGATCCGAACGCCAAGCCGCTCCAGGGACGGTACGGCTCGCACTTTCCGAAGACCGTCGTTAATGGATTTACGCTCATCTGTCCGATCAAGCCGGGCCATGCGAACAACATCCGGGAAGCGGGCGCGCGCATCGCGACATAGGTCATCAGCGATCCTTATTTTCTTGCGCCGCTCGCGCTGCATTCGTTACGCTGGGCGATTTTCGATAACGATACCCGTTTCGCGTACATCGGCTGGTTCGATACCGATTTCGATAAATATATCGAGGATGCGGTGATGCTCTTCAATCAGAGCGGCGTCGCGACGGTCTTTGAGAACCTCGAGGGCTTCCCCGAAGAGTGGCGCACGAATCCGAAAGGCTTCGCGGACTACTGTCGGCGGCATCAGTGCGAATCGTTCATGGAATACGTTGAATATCCCGATGTAACGGCGGTCGAAGTGATCAAAGCACTGTCACTGAAAAAATCGTTCGGTGACATGCTCGACTGGATGCAATGAACGCGCCGCTCGAACTGGACGACATCCAATTCTTCCTCTGGTCGCGCCCGCGTGCGCTCGCCGGCCGATACGAGTTTCTTTCGTTCACCGATCGCTCGCGCGCACAAAAGTGGCTCTCCGGCCTGTTGGAGAAAATTCAATCCGCCGATGCGGTGACACGTGCGGATGCGATGGATTCGCGTTGGGTTACGGTCGGCTTCACCTTCAACGGACTACGCGGATCGCGTTGATGAAGCGTCGCTCGATACGTTCCGGAGGAGTTCCAACAAGGCATGGCCTCGCGGGCGGCGGTCAACGGCGACACCGGTGAAAGTGCGCCCGAACACTGGATCGGCGGGCTCGCGAGCGATGCGCTTCATGCAATCGTCATTCTCTTCGCTCGCGACGCAGCCGAGCGCGATCGGAGCGCGGAGAACCACGCGCGCTATCTTGCCGACTGCGGTGGCGTGAAGGTACTGTCGTCGCTCGATCTCGAAGCGATTCCGCCGTACGAATATGCGCACGAGCACTTCGGATATCGCGACCGGCTTTCGCAACCGGAGATCGAAGGTTCGGGGGTTACGCCGACGCCCGGGTCCGGCGGGCCGCTAAAGCCGGGCGAATTTTTTCTCGGCTATGAAGATGAAATGGGCATCGTTCCTCCGCTTCCGCAACCCGAACTCCTCTCGCGGAACGGCAGCTTCGTCGCGTATCGCCGGCTCGAAGAACACGTCGGTGCGTTCCGCAACTTTTTAAAGCGCACGGCAAGACGCGATGAGACGACACGGCCGATTATCGACGGTCGCACGCGCGGCCTTTGCAAAATCGTCGTCGATCGCGATTCCCGCAGAATTCTAGGAACGCACGTCGTGGGCGAGCGAGCCGTGGAGGTCGCGCAAATGGCGGCAATCGCGATGGAAGCTCGAATGACAATCGACGAACTCGCGCGCATCCCGCTTTCGTTCCCGACGTACGCGAACGTCTTCGGACGCGCCGTAGTAGCGGCCGTCCGCGATGTCGAAGACGATCCGCGTCGAATAGGAGAGACACTTTGGCCGACGTACGCATCGAGGGCGACACCCTGAACATCAACCTTTCGCTCCTCGATAGAATGCTTGCTTTTCATGGGTCATTCAGAATCCCGCTGTCGCATGTGACGAACGCATATGTGAGCGATCTCGAGGATTTAGAACTAGAGTACAAGCTCGAAGGAACGAATTGGGGATTGATCAAGTCTGCGGGCGTCTTCGCGAATCCGCAAGGTCTCATTTTCGCGGACGTCGGTAGTGGTGATTGCCTCGTCGTCGAAACGCGCGGCGAACGGTATCCGCGCATCGCGGTTCAAGTATCCGGCAATCAAGACGCCAATACGCTCGCGCACGAGATCATGCGCGCAATTCCCGATAGCGGACCGGTCGACTAGCTGTTCTTCAACTCTTACGCGATATGCAGCTTTGCGCGAACGACGCCATTGCGTCGAGCATCGCTTTAGCGTCCGTTTCGCTGGGATACGTGAATTCGAAACTCCCCGGGCTCACTTCTTCCGTCCCGAGATACTCTGTCGCATCCGAAACATGCAACGACGCCGCGTCGACGATCGAGAAGTCAATCGTTCCACCGTTGTCGGACGCTTCGAAGTGGTGGCCGCGCACCACGTTTCCCCTCACGGTGTATGCCGGGGACCGATCGGAGCGTCCTAGGTTATTGAATTGCCACGAGAAATCGAGCGAAACCGTGATCGTACACCCGCTCGCCGCATACCGCGCCGCGATCGTGTTCGTCGTTCCGGCCAAATTTTCGTCGTAACGCGACGGCAGGTGCGCCGCAATCCATGAGGCCGCGTCGGTAAGCGACGGCACCGGCGACTGCTGCGGCGCCGGCGAAGCCGGCTGTCCTGCGGCAAGCAGAATCGCGAGAAACATCACGCGGGTGATTCCCGCTTCACACAACGCATTCGCGGAGACTTCCACCGACGGTCTTACGATACTGCCGGAGCCCCTCTGCCGCTCCTAATAGTCAGGAATTGGAAACCATGTTTCACGCGACGAACAGACCACCGACCGAGATCGAGACCCTCATTGAGAAGCACGTCGAAGGCTTCAATAGCCAGAACACACAGCTCTTCGGCAGCGTGTTCAGCGACTCGGCAATCATCATCGACGGCATTGCGCCCTATCGTTGGTTGAACCCAAATTCTCCGGCGAATTGGCCCGCTGATGTGGAGAAGTGGCGCAGAGACCTTGGTGTAACGGACGAGCACCTCTCGTACGAGATCGGCTTTTGGAACGTTGAGGGTTCGCACGCGTATGCCGTCATATCAGGCCGTCTGACCGTAACGATTAACGGTCAATCCGTCGTTCGTACCGGAACACTCGCCTACACATTCGCAAAGTACGGCGCGGAACGGAAAATTGAGGCGCAGGCGTGGGGACGCACCTCATAACACGAATCGAGCGCTGGGCCGCAATCGCCTTTGACGACCGCGCATGGACAACCGTCTGACCGTGCCGGCCACCGCGAATGACGGCGACCAAGGGATCATCGCACGATGCGAGCGGTTGGAGCGCACACGGATTTAGCGGCTCTCAAGGCTTTGGTGGTATCGCGTTCGCGTCACACCGCCCGGAAATAACGCTGTCGGCCGGCAATGCACGCGGCAAATGCAAAAACGAGCGCGGATTTCTCCACGCTCGTTTCTTGACGTTCAGGATTAGCTTAGGACTGGCTGCCTTGCACCGCGTCGCCGATCGTGCCGAAGCCTTCGTCGTCGTCAACACTGAGAGCTTCGATTTCTTCCGGCGAGACGTCAGCCACGTGTTGGATCGACGCCGTGATGCGGCGCGTTGCGTGGTTGATCGTGAGCAGCGTCACTTCGACGTCTTGGCCCGGATTGAATTGAGCGTTCGGGTCGAACTCGCCCTTCGGCACCATCGCGAGGATACCCGGAACGATCTCGACGAGGAGATAATTCGGCGTGACCTTGACGACTTGCGCCGTGAGTTTGTTCGTTTCGTAGAGCTTGTCCGCGTGCTCGTCCCACGGATCGGGCAACGCATGCTTGAGCGACAAGCTAACCTTCTTCGCTTCCGGATCGAATTTCATGATTTCGACGTTTACGACGTCGCCGATTTTCACGACTTCCGACGGATGCTTGATGCGAGCGTAGCTCAGTTCGCTGTTGTGAATGAGGCCGTCGATGCCGCCGAGATCGACGAAGGCACCGAAGTCCGCGAGACGTACGACGACGCCTTCACGAATTTGGCCGACTTCCATCGTATCGAGCAGCTCTTGCTTCTTGGCCTGCAGCTCTTCTTCGAGAACGAGGCGCTGCGAGAGCACGACGCGATGACGCTTGTGATCGAGATCGATCACTTTCAAGCGCAATTTCTGACCGACGAGTTCGTCGAGATTGCCCACCGGCTGGCGGCGGATTTGCGATGCGGGGACGAAGCCACGCATACCAAGATCGACCAGCACGCCGCCCTTGACGACTTGCGTAACGGTCGCTTCGATCACTTCGTCGCGCTCGTGCGCTTCGATGACCTTCTCCCACGTCTTGAGCGCGCGTGCGCGACGCTCGGATAGGAAGAGCGTTCCATCCATGTCGTCGATGCGGTGAATCATCACCTCGAGGGTGTCACCGACTTTGAGAACTTTTGGGTCGACCGCCAGCGAAAGCTCGCGGAACGGAAGTACGCCTTCGGATTTTCCGCCGACGTCGACGAGCAGCTCGTCTTTATCTTTCTGAACGATCATTCCGTTCAGAACTTGGCCCTCGTCGAGTACTTTCAGCGACTCTTCATAGAGGCGCTGTTCAAGTGCGAGTTGATCTTCCTCTTCGTGCGCGGGGGCAATTTCAATCGTAGAGATGTTGAAGTTCCTACCTATAATTTTTATTTTTGCAGATCAACGCTGACAGTTTCGGCACCACCACGTCCCGCGTTGCGCGAGTACCGTTCGTACGATCGGTTTCAAACAACGAGGACACGGTTCGTCTTTCTTTCCGTAGACCGCAAGCACGTTTTGAAATCCGCCTTGCAAGCCTTCGGCATCCACGTAATCGTCGACGCTCGTGCCGCGCATTGCGATCGCGCGAGTGAGCACTTCGATAATTGCGCGGTGTAACCGGCGAACCGCTGGTTTTGTCAACGCCTTTGCGGGACGGCCCGGTTTGATTCCGGCGTCCCACAGCGCTTCGCATGCATAGATGTTTCCAATGCCTGCTATACGCTGCTGATCGAGAAGCAATGCCTTGATCGGCGTCGTCCGCCCGGACAGCATACCGATAAAGCCTTCCGGTGTAAAGCCTTTAGAAAGTGGCTCTATACCGAGACTTTTGTCCCAAAGCTCGCCCGGCTCCACTAGGCGCATGCGGCCGAAGGTCCGGAGATCCGCAAAGCTCAGGCGCGTTCCATCCATTAAATGAAACACTATATGCGTGCCTTTGTATTCAGCGTCTCGATCCCGCTGAACCACCAGGCGACCGGTCATCCGTAGGCTCGTTACCAGCTGCCGGCCCGACACTAAATCGATCACGACGTATTTGCCGCGGCGACCCACGCCGGCGATCGTTTCACCCACGAGCGCGCGTGCAAAATCAACGCCGGGCGGCGCAACGGCCATTTTCGAAAGGCGGATATCGACGGCGGCGATGGTCTTGCCCACGACCGCGTTGGCTAGGCCGCGGGCAATCGTTTCAACTTCGGGCAGCTCAGGCATAGGCCGTCCCCGATGATATAACGCGGCGGCTGCCAACCCGAAGGGCGCTCGTTCTTTGGTTCAATTCCATCGTTGGTGCGTCACTCACATATCGCAGAGGATATGCTCGTTCCTCGCTCCTCAGACTTGCTCCAAAAAACGAACGCAGCCGTCGCGTTATATCATCGGGGGACGGCCTAACCCGATTATAAGTCGACCGTCTGTCCAGTCAAATCGACAATGAGGGTTTGACCGGGGAGCGGCATTACCGTCGCTCGCAGCGTGGGGAACGCATCTTCGAACGCGGTGATGGTGTGCACGTCGTGATTTAGGTTGGTAAAGCAGTAGGTACCATCGACGTTCACGGACGCTTGTACGACTTCACTTTCCGACCGCGCAACGATGACATTATCGTGCGTGGGCGCTTGTTCGAGTTGAAGAATGTATGACGACGGTGCATTGACGCGGCCGCAGATCGTGCCGCCCTCCTGCGCGGCACCCGCGTAAAGAGGCGATGCGATCAACGCTGCACCGAACGTCATCGCAACGATATTGGAAAGTTTCATGCCCGCTATAACGGGCGCTCCCACTCGCGTGTGACCGTTGAAACATTATGTTAGGTGCGGCGTAAGACGGATATGACGACGCCTACTGCCGATTACGAGGCTGCGGTGCGGGCTTTGCGCGCGCAGCAGCTGCCGGCGTTCGTCGAATATACGCAAGAGGGCGACGCGCACGGCCTCGCCGGCTGGCGTGGGGCACCGGAACGCGTTGTTGTCGACGTTCGCGCGAAGAAGATCGTATCGATCACGCCCAAAAACGACTGGAATTCAGACGACTCGCCCGTCATCAAGCACCTATTCGATCCATCATGTTATGCGGCGGTCAGCGAGCGCACCACGACGTGGAACGGTAGTGCGGCCGTCGCGATCGCGGTGAAACCGGCGAAGCAGTGCGATAAAGATATGGGCCTATCGACGGTGTACGCCGATGCGCAGACGCTCGATCTTCTCGGAGCGGACGGAAGCGAAACCGACGAAGACAACATGACCGTGGACTATTCGGTGCGATACGCGCGCTACGGAAACTACATCGTTCCGTCATCCGTTTCGGCGCACGCGCATGGCCACGGCTGGCTCCTCTGGGCACGCGAACGCGCCGAACTACGCTATTCGAATTACGACTTTACGACGGTGCGCCGTCAGCTTGAGTCACGTCCAAATGGACGCCGCCCGTGATTCCATCTTTTTCAGCTTCGCCCGCTGGAAGTTCGATGACGTATTGCGCGTTACCGTAACGGCGCGGAATTTTTTCATCCGGCGTCTCCGGCTTCGTTGCCGGCACATTTGCCGCCACGGAGCGGACGTTGCCGTCGGGGCCGACGAAGACCATATCAAGCGGAACTAGCGTATCCTTCATCCAGAATTGAACGCCGGCGTCTTGCGCGAAAACGAAAAGCATTCCGGTGTGCGCCGAGAGCTTCGTAACGCTCATGAGTCCGCGCTGGCGTTGTTCATCGGTGTTCGCGACCTGAAGCGTCAGCGTTGCGCGCGGCGCGTGCACGGCGATCGTGGGAAGATGTTGCGGCGTTGGCGCGGGACTCGGCATTGGGCTTGCCAGTGCTACGACAAGCGCGATGGATGCGGTCATGGCTGCACTCTCCGGTAGACGGCGACGCGGTCGGCTCGGCACACTTCGTCAACTTGCCCGCTCGCGACCTCGCGACGCACGGCCGGTAGAATCTTCGTCTGAAATTCTTCGTTGGGATAGTCGTCGGCAAACAAAAGATACTTCGCGTACTCGGGGGCGCCGATGGTTTCGTTCGGATGCAAGAACGCCATCGCGGCATACCACTCATCGTGCGTCCCGAGCGTGGCATTTGGTGGAACGCACTTGATGACGCGGCGGACGGCCGCGATGTCGGAATACTCCGGCCGCAAGTAGTGTTCGGCGTGCGTCGGATTGAGCGCGATGAGGAACACCACGCAGAGCGCGATTGCAGCCGACGACCACCGCAGCGCCGTTCGTTCGCCCGCACGGTCGCGAATCTGCGTGAGTCCCGCAGCCATCGCGATCAGAATCCATGGAATCCATAGCGCGACGTAATGCATGCCCATACGCCACACGCCGCCGGAATTCGCTAAGAGAATGACGCCGAGTCCCGGAATCACGAACCAGAACCACCGGGTGCGCAGCGGTAGAAATGCCAACGGAATCAGCATTTCCAGCACGTAGGTGAGCCGGCCGACGGTGAAAATCTGACGCGCGACCACTCCAATGCCTTGATTGTAGGGATATGTGTAAAACCCCGATGGACCCCAGCCGCCCATACGCGGGACGATGACGCCGAAATAGACGATGAGGACGGCCGCCGCGCCGAGCATCGTGATTCCGCCGGCGGTGACGAACGCGCGGTCGTGTCGCCGCATGCCCACAATCCCGAGAACGGCGCCGAACAATCCGCACAGGAGTGCAACGTCTTCCTTCACGCACAGCAGCAGCGCGACCGTGAGCGCGTACCAGCCCCATTTCCGCGCCGATAGGGCAAGCAGCGCAAGAAATGTCAGAAGCGGCGCAAATGCGAGCTCGTGAAATTCGGAAAACGCGAGTGCAATGAGCGGCGGATAGAGCAGCGCAACGATCGCGCAACGCACTGCGAGCGGCTTTCCAACATACCGTTCGATCAAGAAGTAATAGGCAATGACGGACGCAGCGACGAGCGCGATCTGGACGATCTGGAGCGTCAGAATGCTGTGCGTGATCGCGAGCAACGGATAGAGCAGCGCGAGTATCGGCGACCAGTGAAAACGGAAATGTGACGCGTGTTCGAACGGATCGAACATGCCGGATGGAACATTTTGAATCGCGATGGCGAGGGTGCCGGTATCGGCGCCGTACGTCCAGAATTGCGCGCGCACGACGGCACAGGCGAGCAAAATCGCTGCCAGGACGAACGTCAGCACCAAGACCGTGCGACGAGAATTCACACCTCGGGCATTGCCTCCACATCGTACCAATTCGTGCCGGTCTTCACGGTCACTTCCAGCGGGACTGAGAGCGCGAGCGCGTTCTCCATCTCGCTCCGCACCAGGTGCGCGACTTCGTGCAGATGATCTTTATGCACCTCGAAGATCAGTTCGTCGTGAATTTGCAGCAGCAAGGTCGCGTGGGGAAAGGATTCGAGCGCCCGGTCGATTTTGACCATCGCGAGCTTCATCAGATCCGCGGCACTTCCTTGGAGCGGCGCATTCGTCGCTTCGCGTTCGGCCGCCGAGCGGAGCATGTAGTTACTCGAGGTAAGCGCGGGCATATAGCGCCGGCGCCCGAGAATCGTCGAGACGTATCCGTTACGTCTGGCGTCTTCGATCGTGCGATCGATGTAGTCCCGCACGCTCGGGAAACGCGCGAAATACGCGGTCGTAATCTCGCGCGCTTCGGCGCGGCTGATCTCCAGCCGTTGCGCGAGACCGAAATCCGACATGCCGTAGAGTAGGCCGAAGTTCACGCTCTTGGCCATGCGGCGTTGATTGCCGTCAACCGATTCGCCGGGTCCGACGTTGAAAATCTGGCGTGCCGTAAAGTCGTGAATGTCTTGGCCTTCTTCGAACGCGGTACGCATCGCTTCGTCGCCGGAGAGATGCGCCATCAAGCGCAACTCGATCTGGCTGTAATCGGCGGCAAGTAAGACGTGATCGCGGTCTTTCGCGACGAACGCCTTACGGATGCGGCGGCCGAGTTCGCCGCGCACCGGAATATTCTGCAGATTCGGATTCGTCGACGAAAGACGGCCCGTCGCGGTCGACGTTTGGTTGAAGGCGGTATGTAAGCGGTGATCGTGTTTGTCGAGCAACTGCGGAATGACGTCGATGTACGTGTTCTTGAGTTTCGTCACTTCACGCCACTCGAGCACGAGAGCGCAGATCGGATACTCTTTGGCGAGACCTTGTAGAATTTCAACGCCCGTAGCCCAGCCCGTCTTGGTCTTCTTTCCGCCCGGAATCCCGAGGCGCCCGAAGAGAATGTTGCCCAACTGCAGCGGCGAACCGATGTTGAATTCTTCGCCGGCAAAATCGAAGATGTGACGTTGCAAACGCGCCGTCGCTTCATCGATTTCACGGCCGATGACGTCGAGCTCCGACGTATCGACCGCGATGCCTGCACCTTCCATTTTGGCGATAAGCGGCGCGAGCGGCACTTCGACGTCTTCGTAGAGACGGAATTGATCGCGCTCGTCGAGCGTCTCTCGCGCTTTCGTGACGATCTGCAGCGTCGCGTCCGCGTATGCAGCGGCATCTTCGCCCGGGTTGGTCTGCAACTGCTCGGCGGCGGCGTCGGAGATTTCACCGAATGTGCGTCCGGGGTTGAGCAGATGCGCCGCGATCATCGCGTCGTCGTCAAAACGATAGTGCTCGATGCCGTGCGCGCGCAGCGCGTGGATAACACGTTTGACGTCGTACGCTGCAAGACGCTTGGCATCGCGTAACAACGACGCCGTCGCGTTCCGGACGTTTTCGTGCGCAAACGCCGCAAGCGCGAACGAAACGCCCGATCCAGCGGCACCGGAGAAGCCGATGTCGTGTTCGCGCAGCGCAATCGCGACGAGTTCCGAGTTCGCAAGCGCACCGATGTCGTTCGCGAGTCGCTCGAACTCCGGCGGATCGACCGACGCCGCATACGACCGATAGTTGCCTTCGATCCGCTTGTCGGCTGCGAAGAGCGGAAGACCGTCGACTGGCGGTTTCAACTTCGCAAGCAGCGTTTTGAATTCGAGTTCGGCGTAGAGCGGATAGAGCTCCGTGTCGCCCGGAAACTTGTAGCGGTTGCTCCAATCGACGTCGAGCGGCAGATCGCGATGCACGACCGACACGTCGCGACACACTTGCGCTTGCGCGCCGTAGTCTTCGATCAACTTCTGCAATTTTGCGGTGCCCGCGAGTGTCGGATCGGCGACGAGCGCATCGAGCGAACCGGCAGCTTTGATCAATTTGATCGCCGTTTTCTCGCCGACGCCCGGAATGCCGGGAAGATTGTCGGACGGATCGCCTTTGAGGCCGCGATAATCCGCCAATTGCCGCGGCTCGAGTTCAAACCGTTCGGTAACCGCGGGTGGATCGTAACGGCCGAGTTCCGTGATCCCGCGGCGCGTCGTAAGGACCGTCGTTTTTTCATCGACGATCTGCAGCAAATCCAAATCGCCCGTGACCACGAGCGTGCGTTCCCCGGCGTCTTCGGCTTTTCGCGCGAGCGTAGCGATGATGTCGTCTGCTTCCATGCCCTCGATTTCGACGATCGGGATCTTGTGCACGGCGAGCACTTGGCGCACGAGTGCGAATTGGCTGCGCAGATCGTCCGGCATTGCATCGCGCTGCGCTTTATAGTCTTTGTAGAGCGCGACGCGCGCGGCGGGCATGCCTTTATCGAATGCGGCAACGACGTGCGTCGGCTTTTCATCGTTGATGATCTTGTTGAGCATCATCGTGAATCCGTACACGGCGTTGATCGGCGTTCCGCGCGTCGTTGTAAGCGGCGGCAGTGCGAAGAACGCACGGTAGACGAGTCCGTACGTGTCGAGCAACATCAATGTCGCCGTACCCGGCTTAGGTTTCGCCACTTCAGGGCTCCCTATTGCACCAAAATCGACGAAGAAGCGGCTTCGACGCGGCCGTCATCAGTGATCTTCAACACGGAAACCGTATACCGCCCGCGCACTTGCGGGAGTTGCACCGGCAGCGCGCTTCCCGTGTCACGCACGACATTCCAAGAGACGACTTGCGTATCGGCTTCCGAGACCGCGAGATCTTGCGGCGGCTGCGTGCGGCGCACGAAGCCGAGCACCTGCGCGTGTTCGCCGGTTGAATCGACCCATGGATGCCACGTGCGCCCCGATGGTGCGCTTACTTGTGTCGCGGCAACGCCGACGGCGAGCAAGGACGGCGCCGAATCGAAGAGCGCGCTTCCCGACGGTGCTCCACGGCTGATACGCACGATGACCGTGCCGGGAACGTCGCGCGCGTCGCGCAGAGTCACGGACGCTGACGCACCGGGTGAAAACTGCGGCGCGTCGATATCGAGCGGAACGAACTCCGGACGGCCGGGTGCGTCGACGGCGAGCGGCGCGCTCGTCCACTCCATCGCACCGTCGCGAACGAAGAGGGCGCCGACGCGTAAGTCGCCCGGCGCGTCGCTCACTTTCAACCCGCTCTCGGCGCGACCGCCATTCACGCGCGAGACCACTGTTTGCGACCCGAGCGCGCTCTCGAGCGTAATCAACGCGTCACCGGTTGCACCGGGCAGCGACGCGCTGACGTGCACGTCATCGCCCGCGCGATACAGATTCTTGTCGAGCGACACGTGCGCATCGGCACTGCCGCTTTCCGCCGCGTCACCGCCCGCCTGCGGTACAACGTCGACTTGTCCCGCGTCGGTGGATCGGCCGGTTTGGCTGTCGACCGTCGCCATGACGAGATTCATGCCGAGCACCGGCGAATTGAACGTTCCGTGCGCGTGTCCGTTGCGGTCGAGCGTCAACACTTGTTCTTGCGTCGACGGCCCGTGCGACAACGTCGCTCTCACCTGCGAACCTGCAACGGGTTTGCCGTTCGACATTTCGTTCGCGTAGACGTCGAAATTGATCGGCGTTCCGAGCGTTTGTTCCGAGCGATCGAGTTGCAGCCGAATCGCGACGCGCGACGTCGGAACGAGAATACGGGTGACAGCCGTCGCACCGGACGCTTCCACGCGAATACCATACGTCGACGACAATCCGTCGGTCGGCGGTGCGATCATCACCATGGCGCGTCCGTTCGCGTCGGTGTGCACGCTCTCGTCGATCCACTTCGTCGTTGCCCACGGCAGCGTTTCGGGACTATAGCCGACGTAGACGTGCGGCGACCGCACGACGGTCACGTGCACCGGCGTATCGCCGCGCGATGCGGTGATATCGACGGGAACCGCCGCATTCGGATCGCACGTATTCTCGCAGCCACCCGCGACGTTGAGCGATAAGCCGTTCGCATTCGCGTCCACGTGCACGGTCGCACCGCCAACGCCGCCGTTGACTTGGGCGAGGACGGCATAGTCGCCGGCCGTTGCATTCGCGGGCACTGGAAGCGTAGCGCTGAAGGCACCGGCCCCATCGAGCGGCGCTTGCGCTTGCGCGACGAGCGCGCCACCCAAACGCATCGAGACGTTTGCCGATCCCGATGCGGCTTTCATCACCGAACCGGAACGCGTTCGCGCGAATCCCACGATGCGCACTTCGTCGCCGGCATGAACGACGGCGGTGTCGCTGCGCACGCCGACGATCGTTGACGGCAGCGGCGCTTGCGGCAACAAACTCGTAAATGCGTAGCTGGCCGCCCATTGCGCGAGCGCGAAGATCGGACGCGGCGAACGATTCCAACGGAGGATGCCGTGCCTATCGGTCTCCCGCGTTACGAAGTTGCCGTTCACGACGAATTGGATGCGCATGTGCGCAAGTGCGCGACCCGTTTCCAGATCCGCGCCGTAGACGAGAAGTTCGCCCGGCGTTTCTTTCGTTGCAAGACCGACACGCGTGCGGTTGATCCATACTTGCTCGCCGACATTGCCGCGTCGCGCTTCCACGACGAAAAACCCTTCCCGCGATCCGAGCGGAACGGTCACTTGATTCGCTTGAAACTGATAGCCGCCGGGCGGCGTGTAGCTGAACTTCGCGAGCGGCGCCTTGCCGCGCGTATCGATCGCGCGCGGACGTGCGTTCGTCCCAGCGGTCAACACATCGGCCGGGTGGACCTGATATACCGTAAATTGCACCGGCGCGCTCGAATAGGTATCAAGGCGAACGACCGTGGGCTTCCACGGAACGTTTGAATCGCTGGCAAAGAGGGCAAAGTAGGCGTCGAGTTTGTGAAGGTCGACGATTTGCCGTGCCGCAGAGGCGGGAGCAACGGCGACGAACAGCGCTACGAACGCTGCGATAATGGAGCGATAGAACGGCACGACCTCGCATGATTCGCGCCGTCTCCGCCACGGTCCCGGGGGAACGGCTTGCCTGGTCCGGGAACTTCAGAGCCGAATTTTGCCGTTTCGAAAGCAGTCATGAAAATCCGATTTGCCAGCTGGGCATTAGCGCTCGGCGTTTCGCTTGCCACAACGCTTGCTCCGGTCACCGCAGCAACACCAGCGCCGCACAGGACGCCGCACGCGCTTCCGACGCCGTATATGCCGCCCTACGCGATGCACACCGACTTCGTCGTGGAAGTCAATAAAAAAGGGCAAGTCGTGCGCGTGAAGTCGGGTAACTCGGCGAAACAATGTCCGAAAAGCCAGCAGCAGCCGTGTTTGACCTTCAACGCGCAGACGTACGGCAACGTGCTGCAGATGTGGATTCGCCATCCGGACGGCACCGCCGAAGTCGGTCTGTATAAAGTGGCGTACAATTACGATCCGAAGACGCACAACGTGCATCGCGACGTTGCCATCATTTCGCGCGGCGGCAACTGGGGCGATCAACTCGGTGCTGCGACCGATATGATGAACAAAGCCGACGCCGAAGCGCGCGCGTGGGCGCAGAAACAGCAGCAGGAGCAGCAGAAGCAAAACAATAGTCTGCCGGATCTGAACAAGATCGTTGCCCCGACACCGACGCACCGGCCGTAAGCCGCTCCCCCGGATTCCATTTCTCGACGACGGCGGCGGACGAGAGCGCAGCTGTACATCGAAAGACGCGTACGAAAGCGAAGAGCACGCCCGCGCCGCAATGCTGATGAACGGCACGGCCGGGCGTCTCTCGATCTATCGCTGCCAGTACTGCGATCTGTGGCATCTCACGAGCCGCAAGGAATGATATGCGCTTTGTAACGTTTCGCACGGCCGGCGGACCCGTTCGGCCCGGCGTCATCGAAGGCGACGCCGTTCGTACGATTTCGACGTCGACGCTGCTCGAATATATCGCTCTTGCGCCGCACGAACGCGTCGCATGGCACTCCGGCGACGAAGTGGTTCCGCTTGCGAACGTTACGCTCGACGCTCCGGTCCGTCCGATGCGCAACGTCTTTTGCGTCGGCCGCAATTATCTCGAACACGCGAAGGAAGGCGCGCGCGCATCCGGACGCGAGTTGAAACTTCCCGACGTGCCCACGTTCTTCACGAAAGCGCCAACGGCCATTGCGGGACCCGCTGCAACGCTGCATCTCGGAGCAAGCGTTTCAAAGGAATACGATTTCGAAGCGGAACTGGCGGTCGTCATCGGCGCGCGTTGTAAGGACGTCCCCGAAGCCGATGCGCACGCGGTAATTTTCGGGTATACCGCCTTCAACGACGTCACCGCGCGGGATCTCCAGCGCGCGCATGTTCAGTGGTTCAAGGGTAAGAGTCTCGACGATTGCGCGCCGATGGGACCGTGGATCGTTTCGACCGACGAAATCGGCGATCCGCAGGCCCTCGAGATTGCGTTTCGTCTCAACGGTGTCGAGAAGCAACACAGCACTACGTCGAATATGATCTTCCGCATCCCGCGTCTAATCGCCGAACTCTCGAAAGGCATGACGCTCGAACCGGGAGACGTGATCGCGACCGGGACGCCCGAAGGCGTCGGCTTCGCACGCACGCCTCCGGAATTTCTTCGTGACGGCGACGTGATGGAAGTCGACATCGAAAAAATCGGAGTTCTGAAAAACCGGATCTCCATTGTTTGACGTCGCGCTCAAACTCTGCGGCTTAGCGGCCCTCGGATTGCTGGCGGTCGGCGCGCTCGCGCTGATCTCTCCGGTGCGTCTGGCGCGCAGCTACGGCGTCGAGGTACGCGACCGCGCGGCGCTCGTGTGGGTACGAGCAACGGGTGCTCGTGATGCGGCACTCGGCCTCATCCTTGCGTTTTTCGCATTCCGGCAGGACGTGACCGAGATTCTCTTCCTCTGCGTCATCGGATTGGCGCTTTCGATCGTGGACTTTTTTCTGGCGGTTACCTTCGCGCGGCGGTTACGCAGCGAACATGGCGCGCACCTCGGTGGCGCGATCGCGTTCCTGGTCATCATCGTTCTGTTGCTGCGACCTTAATCGCAGGATGGGATAGTCGCGCGCGGGAACGCACGCGACATGATCGTCGCCGTTCCGCGAGAGACTGCTCTGAGCGAACGCCGGGTGGCGCTCGTCCCGGAGACCGTCCAACGACTTGTGAAATCCGGTGCGGAGGTCCGCATTGCGCGCGGTGCCGGAGTTTCCGCTGCCTTCCCCGATGACGACTATGTGAAGGCCGGAGCATCGATCGTCGATGACCCGGCCGCTCTTCTTTCATCGGCTGATGTCGTCGTCACCGTCGGCAAAGAACCACCCGAATTCTTCGCGCAACTGCGGCGCGGCTCAACGCTCGTCGGGTTCTTGAACCCGCTCGGCGATCCGGGAATCGTTCAAACGCTCTCGTCCGCAGGCGTCACCGCGCTTGCGATGGAGATGATTCCACGCATCACGCGCGCGCAATCGATGGATGCGCTCTCCTCGCAAAGCAATATTGCGGGATATAAAGCGGTCTTGCTCGCCGCGGCGGCGTTGCCGAAGTTCTTTCCGATGCTCACCACCGCCGCCGGCACAATTCCGCCGGCGCGCGCGCTGATTTTGGGCGCCGGTGTCGCCGGATTGCAAGCAATCGCGACAGCGCGGCGCCTCGGTGCAGTTGTCAGCGGCTACGACGTGCGCGCGGTGGTCAAAGAACAAGTGCAATCGCTGGGAGCAACGTTTCTCGAATTCGATCTCGGCGAGAGCGCCGAAGGCACCGGCGGATACGCCAAAGAGTTGACGCCGGAGCAGCAAGACCGCCAGCGCGCGTGGATGGTCGAGCAGATCGGCAAGAACGACGTCGTCATTACGACCGCGCTCGTTCCCGGACGCCGCGCGCCGATTCTTATCAGCGAAGCGGCGATCGCCGCGATGAAACCGGGCTCCGTGATCGTCGATCTTGCAGCCGAAGCCGGCGGCAACGCGGCGCTCACGCAACCGAATGAAACGATCGTCACCGGCAACGGCGTGACGATCATCGGCACGACGAACCTCGCCGCGACGATGCCGTATAACGCAAGCCAGCTCTACTCGCGCAACGTTCATGCGTTGCTCTCGCCGTTCATCAAGGACGGCACATTTGCCCTGGATTTCGACGACGACGTCATCAAAGGCGCGTGCATCACCCGCGACGGACAAGCACTGGTTGGAGGTTCGGCATCGTGACCGACGTGAGTCATTTCATTGGTCTTCTCACCGTATTCATGCTTGCGGTCTTCGTGGGCTTCGAAGTGATTTCGAAGGTCCCGACGACGCTGCACACGCCGCTGATGTCGGCAACGAATGCGATTCACGGAATCGTTATCGTCGGCGCAATTGTCGTAACAGCCACGCTGTTCAATGCCGCAGGCAATCACGTTGCTGCGACAGTTCTTGCCATTCTCGCGGTAACGCTAGGAGCGATCAATGTGTTCGGCGGCTTCGCCGTCACCGAGCGAATGCTGCAGATGTTCCGCCGCAAGGAGAGCAAGTAAGTGACGGCGTTGGGGATTGGCGAATCGCTGCTGGACTTGGTCGCGATCGCGTTCTTCATCCTTGGATTGCACTTTCTCAACGCGCCGCCCACCGCGCGATTCGGTAACCGCCTTGCCGCGATCGGCATGTTGATCGCGATCGTCATGGCGCTGGTTCAGACGATGGGCCTCGGCTGGTGGGCAATCGCCATCGGCATCATCTTAGGCGCAGCGATCGGCGTCATCGCCGCCGTGCGCGTGAAGATGACCGCGATGCCGCAAATGGTCGCGCTCTACAACGGCGCGGGCGGCGGCGCTGCGGCAACGATCGGCGTCGTCGAATACTACGTCGCCTTGCAGAACGGCACCACGCTCGATCCGATCGTTTCCGTATCGCTCGTGCTCTCGATGATCATCGGTTCGATCAGCCTCGCCGGCTCGGTTATCGCCTTTCTCAAACTTCAAGAGGTGATGACCGGTCGTCCTATCACGTATCCCGGGCAACAAGTCGTCAATGCCTTGATCTTGCTCGCGATTGTCGTGCTCGGCGTGTGGTTCGTTTCCACCGCCGGAACGTTGCCGACCGGAGCGTTTTTCGGCCTGCTCGCCGCTGCGCTCGTGCTCGGCGTGCTGTTCGTTCTGCCGATCGGCGGCGCCGATATGCCCGTCGTCATCTCGCTGTTGAACTCGTTCACGGGTCTCGCCGTCGCAATCACCGGTTTCGAACTCGGCAACGTGCTGCTGATTATCTGCGGCGCACTCGTCGGTGCGAGCGGTACGATTCTCACCGTCGACATGAGCAAAGCGATGAATCGTTCGCTGACCAACGTGCTCTTCGGCGCATTCGGTTCGGGAGGCGGAAAAGAATCGGCCGCGGCCGGCAGCGGCGGACCGCAAAATGTGCGCAGCATCAACGCCGACGACGTCGCGATCATGCTCGCCTATGCGAACAAGGTGATGTTCGTCCCCGGCTACGGTATGGCGGTCGCGCAGGCGCAGCACAGTGTGAAAACGCTCGCGGATCAACTCGAGAAGCGTGGCGTGCACGTCTTCTATTCGATCCATCCGGTCGCGGGCCGCATGCCCGGACACATGAATGTCTTGCTCGCCGAAGCAAACGTGCCGTACGAGGAACTGCTCGATCTCGATGCGGCGAACGCTGAATTTCCGACGACCGACGTCGCCCTCGTGATCGGTGCAAACGACGTAACGAATCCCGCCGCGCGCAACGTTCAGAGTTCGCCGATCTACGGCATGCCGATTCTCGACGTCGACCGAGCGGGCAACGTCATCGTTCTCAAACGTTCGATGCGTTCTGGTTTTGCCGGCATCGATAATCCGCTCTACGAAATGCCGAACACCGCGATGCTCTTCGGCGACGCAAAAGCTTCAGTCGACTCGCTGACGGCGGCGGTGAAAGCGTTGTAGACTTATCGAGTGACCCGGCTCCATCGGTATCTGCGCCGTATCTCTTACGGCGGTCCGCTCTCACCCTCGCGGCAAACGCTACGAAATCTCCATCGCGCGCACGTGCTCGCGCTGCCGTTTGAGAATCTCGACGTGCAACTGGGCATTCGCCGCTCCTTCGATCTCGATACGGTCTTCGAAAAGATCGTCGACGAACATCGCGGCGGATGGTGTTACGAGATGAACGGGCTCTTCGGCTGGGCGTTACGCGAACTCGAGTTCAACGTCGATTTTGTGGCCGGTGCCGTCAACCGCGCAAAAAGCGGAGATGCGGCGGTGATGAACCATCTCGTGCTCATCGTGCATCTCGACCAGCCGTTTCTCGCCGACGTCGGATTTGGAAACGGGATGTTGACGCCGACGGTCCTGCAAGAGGGCTTCTTCTCGGACGGGCGGTTCGAGTTTCGGTTGACACGCGAAGGCGAATGGTGGCGGTTTCACAATCATCGGCAGAACGGTTCGACGTACGATTTCACGGAGACGCCCCGCGCGTACGAAGAATTTGAGCCGAAGGCGCGATTACTTGCGACGACCGCGGAATCTCCGTTCGTGCAAAACCTCATTGCCGCGAAGTTAACCGACCATGGGATGATTACGCTCACAAATGCGGTGCTTCAGATTCAAAGCGACACCGGCATGAGCGAAGAAAGCGCGCCCAGCGCCGAGGCGCTCGCAAAAATTCTCAAAGAGCACTTCGGTCTCGAAACGGATCGCATGGACGCGCTCTGGCCGCGCGTCGCATCGCAACATAAGACCTGGCTACGCAAACGAATCCGCGGATTTTGACCATGTGGTGGCTGTAATTCGGGCCGCGATACGCGCGCAGCGCGGCGCATTTCTTGCAAGCCAGGCGGCTTGGGGCCAGAGAAGCGGGTTCATTAGTGCGAGCGCGGGTCTGACCCACGCACTTGAAAGCTCGTTCAACGGCGTATCGAGAATCACACGAACGACGGCTACGCGCGGCGCGGTGAGCCGGCCGCTTTCCATATCGACGCCGGTGTAGCCGCGTTTCGCCAAACGCTCGCGATCCACGCCGCGAACGATGATCGCGCTTGTGATCATTGCGTCCTCGAGCGGTTCAAAACCGAGGTGTCGCGCCGACTGAACTAGCGCGCGTTGCAACGGCTCGTCGCAAACCAGACGTTTGCCCTCCGGCCGCGCCACCTCACGCGGAATAAGAACCGTTCCCGTCGGGAATGCGCGCGATAACCCACCGGCAAGACCGCAACTGATGACCGCACTACTCAAACACGTACGATCGAGCTTCACGAGTGCGATTCCGGATTCAACGACGTTGAGTTGCGGATCCTCGCGTCGCACTGCGCGCGCTTCGAGTCCCGTCGCCGCGATGATGGTCACATCGCGGGGATCGATCACGAGCAATAACCGTGGGCGCGATACCACTCGAGCGCGCGTTTGAGCGCGGCGCGCACCGAACGCGGCTTATAATCGAGTTCGCGAATCGCTTTCGATGAGTCGGCGAACATGCGGCGCTTGGCCATATGCACGCCTTCGAGCGGCGCGAAGGGGCGCGCGCCGGGCAGAACGCGGCAACGCGCTTCATCGGCGTATGCAACCGCAAGCGCGAGCGCGTACGGCGCGCGAAACGACGGCGCGGTTCGTCCCGTGAGTTCCGCGAGCAACTCCCACAATTGATCGAAGCTGAAGTTTTCGCCGCCCGCGATATATCGCTCGCCCGCGCGTCCGCGCTCGAGCGCCGACACGTGCGCATCAGCCACGTCCTCAACTGCGACGAGATTCATGCCGCCGTCGCCCGGCGGCCTCGCGAACATCGCCCCGCGCGCAAAATCGAGGATCATCTTTCCGGTCGGCGTCGGCTTCCAATCGCCCGGGCCGATGGGAGCCGTTGGCAGCACTGCGACGACAGGAACGCGCGCGCAAAACGCTTCGTGCTCTTGCAACACTTTCGACGAGTGGTATTCGTCGCGGCGGGTCACCGTCGCAACACCCAGCGTCGCTGAACTCGACGTCACGACGGCGCGTTCAACGCCCGCATGGTACGCGGCGGCCAACAGACCCGCCGTCCCCTTCACGTTGACGTCGTGCAGCGACGCGCGATCGCGCGGTGTGAACGAATAGAGCGCGGCGCAGTGCACCACGTAGCGGCAGTCGCGCAATGCGCGCACGAGTTCACCCGGTCGCACGAGATCGCCGGCGACCGTTTCGCATTGGCCGAGGATCACCGACGGGTCGCGCACCAGCGCGCGAACGGCGTAGCCGCGCTCTAGGAGTGCGCGAAGAACGTGCGCGCCGACGAACCCGGTCGCGCCCGTGAGAAAAACGCGATCAGCGGCCAAGGGCGGCGCGTATCGACTCTTTTACCGAACCCGTCGTGCGCAGCACCGCGGTCGGTTCGTATCCGCAGTGTGCCATGCAATTCGCGCAGCTCGGGTGCTTTCCGCGACCGTACTTCTCCCAGTCCGTCTCCTCGATCAGTTCCTTGTACGTCTTCGCATACGGGGCGTCGGACATCAGATAGCACGGACGCTGCCAACCGAAAACGGTGTAACACGGAATGCCCCACGGCGTGCATTCGAAGTCGACTTTGCCTTCGAGAAAATCGAGATAGACCGGGCTGTGATTGAGCCGCCACCGGCTGCGCGCGCCGTCGGCAAACGCTTCGCGGAAGACTTTGCGCGTTTCGTCGACGCCTAGGAAATGCTCTTGATCGGGCGCCTTTTCATACGCGTACGCCGGCGAGATCTGCATCGAGTCGACTTTGAGCTCGTCGTTGAGATAGTTCAGCACGCCGCGAATCGACGACGCATCATCTTTGTTGAAGAACGTCGTGTTCGTGAAGACGCGAAAGCCGCGTTCCTTCGCGACCTTGATTGCCGCCACGGCCTTGTCGAAGACGCCTTCGCGACAGACCGACTCGTCGTGGCGTTCCTTCAAGCCGTCCATGTGGATCATCCACGCGAAGTACGGCGAGGGCGTGTATTGGTGAATCTTCTTCTCGAGCAGCAGCGCGTTCGTGCAGAGAAACACGAACTTCTTGCGATCGACGAGCGCCTGCACGATCTGCGGCATCTGCTCGTGCACGAGCGGCTCGCCGCCGGCGACCGAGACGATCGGCGCGCCGCACTCTTCCACCGCGGCGATGCATTCTTCGACGCTCAAGCGTTTGCGCAGAATCTCGTTCGGATGCGCGATCTTTCCGCAGCCCGCACACGCGAGATTGCATTGTAAGAGCGGTTCGAGCTCGAGAACGAGCGGATATTTCTTCTCGCCCTTGAGCTTCTTGCGCATAATGTACGATCCGACGGCCAGTTGTTGCCGCAGCGGCATGCTCATGACGGTGTCAGGTACTCCTGTTGCTCGGTAGGTACGGCGAATGCAAGCGCTCCCGGCGCGCCGTCCATGGCCAAAGCCATGAGCGGAAAAAGATGCCGGTACAGATGGTAGTTGATATAAAAGTAACCCGGAAACCCCGTTCCCGTAAAATGCGGCTCATCCCAGGTGCCGTCCGCTCGCTGGGTCGCGCTCAGGTATCCGATCCCGCGCTGTGCAGCGTCAGCTTTGCCACGGCCGGCGAGTTGCAGTGCAATGACCGCCCACGCCGTCTGGGATGCCGTGCTCGGGCCGACTCCGGCGAACGATTCGTCGATGTAGGAATGGCACGTCTCACCCCAGCCGCCATCGTCGTTCTGGACGCACTCCAGCCAATCGGCGCCTCGGGCGATCATATCCTCGCCCGTATGCAGCGCGTGTAGTGCCGAGACGACGCACCAGGTCCCGTAGACGTAGTTGACGCCCCAGCGGCCAAACCACGATCCGTTCGGACGCTGTGTTGTGCGCAGATACTTTAAGCCTGACGCAACGTACTCATTCGTCTCGTCGTAACCGAGCGCACCCATCATTTCGAGCACGTGCGCGGTCACGTCTTCGCTCGGCGGATCGGTCAGCGCACCGAAATCGGCGAACGGGATCTTATAGACGAGTTCGCTCGTGTTGTTGCGATCGAACGCGCCCCACGCGCCGTTGCTCGAACGCATTGCAAGCGTCCATCGCGCGCCGCGATCGACCGCGGATGCAACGACGTCGCGATCGCCGCCTTCGAGCAGCGAGAGCACGACGACGGCCGTGTCGTCAATATCGGGATAGATGTCGTTGTCGAACTCGAACGCCCACCCGCCGTTCGGAACGTTCGCGCACTTCATTTGCCAGTCGCCGATTTGATCCGCGGCGATTTGCTCGCGTAAGAGCCAGGCGATCGCGCGCTGCATCACCGGATGATCGCGCCGGAAGCCGGCGGCGGCGAGCGCGCGAAGCGCCCACGCGGTGTCCCATACGGGCGACATGCACGCTTGAAAGCGCCAGCCGCGTTCGTCGTCGATCTTGAAGACTTCCACGCCGGCGAGGCCTTTGCGCATCACCGGATCGTCGAGCGCAAACCCTTCGTTGTGCAGCGCCATCAGCGAATAAACCCAAGGCGGCTGAATACCGCCCCAACTTCCGTCGGCTTCTTGACGGGCGACGATCCACTTCACCGTCTGTTGCATCGCGCGTGCGCGAAACGGCGGCGACGGCAAACGATCGTACCATTTCAGCGCGCGATCGAGCCAGCCGAAGAAGCCGTGCCCGGCAACGCGATGCATCGCTGCTTGCGTGCCTTCAGCGATTAATTCATCGATCTCGACGCCGAGTTCGCGGACCGGCCGGCGCGTGACCACGAGCGTCAGCGGCGCGATCGTTCCACGCGCCCAGCACGAAAAATCGTAGAGATTGAACGGCATCCACGACGGAAAGAAAATGATCTCCGGCGGAAGCGATGGGACGCCGTCCCACGGATATTTGCCGAAGAGCGCGAGCCAAATTTTTGTGAAGACGCGTGCGTTGACGAGGCCGCCGAGCCGCAGAATCAGCCGGCGGGCGTTCGTCATCGCATCGCTTTCGGGATCGACGCCGAGCACTTTGAGCGCCACGTAGGTTTCGATCGTCGTGCTCAAATCGGCAGCGCCGTCGAAATACTGCGCCCACGATCCGTCGCTGCGCTGTTCGGCCAGCATGTGTTTGATCGCACCGTCGCGGATCGGCGCGAGATCGACGCCCAAAAAGCGAAGCATCAAAACATGCTCGGCCGTCATTGTGACGTTCGACTCGAGTTCGCCGCTCCACCAACCGTTCGGCGCCTGCCGGTCGATCAGCCAGTTTATCGCGCCTGTTAAAGCATCAACCAAAAGCCGGAACCTCAGATGGTTTTCCGCTCAACGCGGAAACCTTCGCGTGCTTGTCGTCGAGTGTGCGCGCAGCGTCGCGTCCGCTGCGCACGGCAGACTCCATGGTATCGGGCCAGCCCGTTGCCGTCCATGAACCCGCAAGAACGACGTTGGTTTGCAGCGTTCCCACTCCGGGGCGCGCCGTACCCGTTCGCGCGAGATACGTCGCATTCGGATTTCTCGTCACCGCGCTTCCGATCAGCGTCGCTCGCGAAAGTTCGGGAACCGCTTCGCGCACTTCGCCCCAGGCGAGCGCCGTCAATGCCGCCGTGTCCATGGTCATGTAGCGATCGGCCGCGCTCACGCTGCAGCAGAGATAGCCGTCCCCCTTTTGAAATATCCACTGCACCGGCGAATCGATCAGCGCAGCGAAATCAAACGGCAGTGTTGCGCCGTCGTGCCAGAGATGGATATCGACGATCGGCTTCGCTTCGAATCGTTCCAGATCGCGAACGCCGAAACGGCGCGCATCACCGAGAAGACGCGCTAGTTGCGGCGGTGCAACGGCGAGGACGACGGCATCGCATTGATGCGTCTTATTTGCGGTTTGTAACGTCACCGGGCCATCGGGCGGCGCGTCCATACTGAAGACCGTGGTGGAAAGATGCACGCCGTCGGCGCGTTCGGCTGCGCCCTGCATAATGTGTTCGAGCGGAATCATCGACCAGCCGAACCGCGCTGCGCCGGCGTCACTCAAAAACGCGTTGACGATGACGAATGCCGCATCGGCAGCGCTCACACGTTCGAGCGACGCGTTGAGCGCAGGCACGACGAACGGCTCCCAAAACACTGCAATCGCTTCGGCGCTCTGCCGATGGCGTGTCAGCCACGCAAGAAAACTCTCCTGCGACTGCAGCGCGCCGCGAATCTTCGTCAATGCGTATGCAACTTGCAAGCGCGCCGGCCACCGCATGTGACGATAGCTCATGAAGGATGCAAGCAGATGCAATGGGGCGGGAAGCGACGCCGAGCGCAACCGGCTGCGTACGCCGGCTTTCGAGAGCGCCACGACGTCGAACCGTTCTTGAAGATGCAAATGATGCGCCATACCGGCGCGCTCCACGAAGTCAATGAATTGCGTACAACACGCTAAGAACACGTGTTGACCGTTATCGACTTCATGGCCGTCGATTTCGAACGACGTCGCGCGACCGCCCAATAACCGGCTGCGCTCGAAGATCTCGACGTTCCATCCGCGGTCTTTCAAATCAACGGCGGCCGCGAGCCCTGCAAGACCGCCGCCGACGATTGCTACCCGACGCGCAGCCACGATCCGATCATCACCTCTAGCTTCTCGGTCCACGTCAAGCGCGCGCGTTCGCGCAGCGGCAACTCGGGTTCGCGGCCGATCTTCTCGAGAATCCGTTCGTAAATTCCCGCCATCGTCTGAACGCAGACGGCGCTTCGCCGCGGAATGTAATTCAACACCTGATAGCCGCTCTCGAAGAGCGTTCTCGCGCGCTGCGTTTCAAACGCGACGAGCTCATTCCACTGCATACTCGGAACGCCGCTCTCAAAAGTCGCCTCGGTTACACCGAAACGCTCGAGATCTTCCTGCGGCAAGTACACACGCCCGAGTCCCGCATCTTCCCGTACGTCGCGTAGAATATTCGTCAACTGCAATGCCCGTCCTAAATCGTCGGCGCGCTGGAGCGCGATCGGGTCGGTAAATCCAAAGATGCGAACACACATGCGTCCGACGACCGACGCGACGAGCGTGCAGTAATCGCGTAACTCCGTCCACGTCGCATAGCGCTTCGTCGTCAGGTCGCACTCGACACCGTCGATCAACATCATGAGTTCCGCCTCGGGAATGCCGTAGCGTTCGATCGCGCGCGAGAGCACGTGCATGACCTGATCGTCATACGTACCGGCGACCGCACGCCGGATGCGCGCGCGATGGACTTGCAGCCGCGCGGCAACGAGCCCGGGATCTGACGGGCCGCCGTCGGTTTCGTCGTCGATTTGGCGCGCGAAATCATAGAGCGCATAGATCGCGACTCGCTGATCGTACGGCAAAGAGATGAATCCCCAGTAGAAATTCTTCGCTTCGCGGCGTGCCATGTCGCGGCAGAAGCGCTCGGAATCGCGCAGTGAATCGCGTTCGCGTTCAGGTAGCCGCAGCATCACCCACCTGCGCTCTCGGCCGGAACGTCTCCATCATGACGCCGCTCAAAAGCATCAGCTTCTTTTTGGCGGAGACATGCGGTCGCTGTACGTCCGTGCGGTACCCGATCGCTGTAATCTCATCGCAAATCGCAACGCCGCCGAGGCGATAGAGCGCAAGCTGCATGCGCAGCACCGGTGGGGCCATGGCTTCTAAACTGCGGCCGGAATCGAGCAGCCGCCGCGCCCGCATCACCATCACTTCAACCGCACCACGAACGCCGCCCGCGGCGAGATCGGTGCCGACGAGATACGTGCGCCCGAGCTTCGCGTCGCGACTCACGTCTTGCGCATGATTGGCGAGTTGCAATCCCATGCACACGTCATCCGACAACCGCTTTGCGAGCGCGCTCGTCAATCCGAAAACTTCTAAAACCATCCGTCCGACTGGAGCAGCCGAGAGCGCGCAATACGCATCGAGATCCGGCCACGACGGATACGATGATACGCGCTGGTCTTGAACGTTTGCTTCGATCAGATCGAGAAACGGCTGTTCGCTCAAACCTCGGCGGGCGATCGTTTCGCGCAATGCATAGAGCACGGGATGCACCGGCAACGCGCCCGCAAATGTGGCGACGACTTCATCGCGCCAGCGCGAAAGCCGGGCTTCGCCCTGATTGCCGCTCTCGTCGCCGAGATCGTCGGTGGTCCGGCAAAATCCGTAGACGCGCGCAAGATCGGTGCGCGTCTGCGCATCGAGAAACGGTGCGGCGACGATGAAGTTTTCGTAGTGCCCGCGCGAGAGAACCCGGCAGTACGCGTCGGCGGCGCGCTGTTCGTTCACCGTTCCGCCTCAGTCTTGCGAACGAGCGTACCGCGCAGATCCACAAGCGTTCGCGCTCCGGTTGCAAACATGGCGATCCGCAAGACTTCGGTGATTTCGCGCGCGCGTTCGACCGCCGCCTCATGTCCGTCGGCAGCCGCGCGTAAGAATGGTCCCGCCATTCCGGCGAGATCTGCACCGAGCGCGATCGCTTTTGCGACGTCGATTCCGTCGCGCAGCCCGCCGCTCGCAAAGAGCAGCGCGTTCGGCGCAATCGCGCGAGCCGCTTGTAGACATTGCGCCGTGGGAATGCCCCATCCCGCAAACGCCCCCGCCACACGTGCGCGCCACGGGTCGGCCAACCGATGGCGCTCGACTTCGCTCCACGAAGTTCCACCGGCGCCGGCGACGTCGACCGCGCTGACGCCCACGTCGAAGAGCTTGCGCGCCAGATCGTCCGCGATGCCCCATCCGACTTCTTTCACGACGACCGGTACGTCGATGTGCCGGCACACGCGTTCGATTTTCGCAAGCAGATCACGAAAATCGGTATCACCTTCGGGTTGCAACGCTTCTTGCAACGGATTGAGGTGCAGCACGAGTGCATCGGCACGCAACATCGAAACCAAACGCCGGCAATCATCGACGTCGTAGCCTTTGTTCAATTGCACCGCGCCGAGGTTTGCAAGGAGCAGCACATCAGGCGCGAGCGATCGTACGTCAAACGTGTCGGCGACTTCCGGATGTTCGAGCAGCGCGCGACCCGAGCCGAGTCCCATCGCTAACCGGCCCTCTTGCGCCGCGCGCGCGAGCACCCGGTTGAAGCGGCGCGCTTGGATCGTGCCGCCCGTCATGCATGAGATTAGGATCGGCGCGCGTAGAGTCCGCCCGAAGATCGTCGTCGACATATCGACGTCCTCGAGATCCATCTCCGGCAAGGCGTTGTGAACGAACGCATAGGCACCGAAGCCCGATCCGATTCCCTTCGACGAGACATCCTCTTCAAGGTTGATCCGCAGATGCGCGCCTTTGCGCGAACGCGTGTCGTCAACTGTGGTGCCGGTTTCGCTGACCTTACCGGCTTCTGGTGGAAACGTAATCTGCCACCGCCTCGAAAGCTTCTAGTGATTCGCCAGAGAGACGCGTTCTGGCCAATGCTGCAACAGCCTTTTGGGCGTAGCGACGAGGGTCCTCGCTCGTCAGCGCTTCGCCTCCCGTCGCATCCAATAGCTCGCGCAGTCGCGGCTCCGCGTCGCTGTTTGTATTCTCAAACACCTCACGCAAGCGCCGGCGTTGCAAGGGCGACATCACGCGCTGCGCGGCAATCACGGGGTAACTCATTTTGTGCCGGTTCGCATCACTTGTTGCTGATTTTCCGGTTTGCGCGGGATCGCCCCAAAATCCGAGCCAGTCGTCGCGCATCTGGAACGCTGTTCCAAGCAGTCGTCCAGCGAGGCGAAAGAGACGGATGTCATCATTGCATGCTCCGCCGATAATTGCGCCCGTTTCGAGACTTGCTCCCAACAGCGCGCCTGTTTTTGCACGCACCATGCGCATATACGCGAGCGGCGTCGCATCCACGCGCCCTTCGAAGTGCAGATCTTGACACTGCCCTTCGATCACTTCCAACGTCGCGCTCGATATTATACGCAGTACGCGCAGCGCGCGCACCGCATCGCCGTCGCTCTGAGCGAGTTGCGCCGCCGCATGCGCAAACATCGCGTCGCCGGCGTTCACGCCCTGACCCACGCCCCAGACGGACCACACGGTCTCGCGTCCTCTGCGCTCGCGGTCGCCGTCCTGGATGTCGTCGTGCACGAGCGTGAAGTTGTGGATCCATTCGATCGCCGCCGCAGCGGGGAGCGCATCGTTCGGGTAGCCTCCCAGCGCCTCGCACGCCCACACGCAAAGGGCAGGGCGAACGAACTTGCCTTGAAACTCCGATGCCGGCTGCCCCGTCGAATCGCTCCAGCCCATGTGATAGCCCGACATCGTCCCGGATAGCGTCCGCAAGGGAAGTGCCGTGTTCGTGCGGAGATATTCGCCAATGAGCGACCGGTGGCGGTTAAGAATGTCAGGCTCGGCTTCGGGCGCCTGCGGAGAGCGGGACAAAGCCTTTGATAGCATCAAGAGTATCGTTCCCTCTTTCTTATCGAGGCCGAGTAAATTCGCACGAGGTGAACGCTATGCGCATCGGTTCAGAAGAGCACAAGGAACTGTTTTGTCGCTCCTTCCTTTCGTCCCACATAGAGTATGACCCGCCCGAGCTGCCCTGGCCGGAATTGACCGAGGCGGAGCTCGCACGCTTGCGCGCGATTCCCGTCTGGACCATGGCGCTACAAACTGAATTGAATGCGGGTGCCATGGTCAAGGGTTTCGCGGAATCCCAGCCGGATTGGCTAATCCGTCAAGCGATCCGGCTGCAGGGTTATGAAGAAGACCGGCACGCGCGGATGATCGGCTACCTGTCGCAGCGCTACGATCTCGACGCTCAGCCCACGGAACCGACGGCGCGGCCCGTACGGCGTGCGTTCATCGACTTCGGCTATGCGGAGTGCGTCGATTCGTTTCTCGGATTCGGCGTCTTCCGGCTCGCGCGCGAGATCGAATACCTTCCCGACGCGCTGATGTCGCTCTTCGCGCGGGTGATGATCGAGGAAGCTCGCCACATCGTCTTCTTCGTCAACTGGATCGCGTACGAACGCGCGTGCCGCGGGTACGGCGCACCGGTTCTTCAGGCGCTGCCGACGGCACTCGGTTACGCTCGCGCCCTTCTGCAACATATGGGAAAGGCCAAAGCGGTAGACCAAAAAGACATGGGATTCGAGGTAACGGGCGAGGTCTTCACCGGCATTACGCTGCCGTCGTTCCTTCGCGCGTGTCTGGATGCGAACGAGGCGTACATGGCTGCGTTCGATCCGCGCTTACTGCGGCCACAAGTCATTCCGAGCGTGTCTCGCTTTGCGCTGCTTATGATGGGGAAGGGAAAGACGTCCGGGAAAGCGCGTACGATTCAGCGTGCGTGAGGTGATCATCAGTGCTGACGATTTCGGCGTTTCGGAAGAGGTCAACGAAGCCGTCGAGGTTGCGAATCGCAACGGCATTCTCAACACGACCAGCTTGATGGTTGCGGCGCCCGCAACGGCGGACGCCGTCCGGCGCGCACGGGCGCTTCCCGATCTCCACGTGGGGCTGCACGTCGTCCTCGTGAACGGACGGCCGAAACTGCCGCCCGAACGCGTTCCGTTGCTCGTCGGCGGCAATGGCGACTTCGCAACGGACCTTGCGGCCGCGGGCGTCAACTTCTTCTTTCGGCCCGGCGTACGCCGCCAGCTCGAAGACGAAATTCGCGCGCAGTTCCAGGCCTTTGCAGCTACCGGCCTGGCGCTCGACCACGTCAACGCGCAAAACCACATGCACGTGCATCCGACGGTACTCAGGCTCATTCTCAAGGTCGGAAAAGAGTACGGAGTTCGCGCCGTGCGAATTCCGTTCGAGCCGTTTTTTCCATCGTGGCGCAGCATGCGCAACGCCATGCCGCAACGGCTCGCGAACGCGGCATTTCTTTGGCCGTGGCTCGCGCTCATGAAGTGGCGTCTACGCAGCGCGGGCATCGCGACGAACGACTTCGTCTTTGGAATGAACGACACGGGGCACATGACCGCCGATCGCGTCGTAAAATTCCTCGCGCATCTTCCGCCCGGCGTTTCGGAGCTGTACTTTCATCCGGCGACGCGCCGTTGGGACGGCGCGAGCGGGATGGACGACTACGATTTCGCCGGCGAATATGCGGCGCTCGTCGCTCCGCCGGTGATCGAAGCGCTGCGCGGCTCCGGCGCACGCAGTATCAGCTACACGCGCCTCGCAGCCGGTGCGCTTTAATCTCGCGGCGCTCGGCGCCGGACTAGGCTTTGCCATTGCCGCGGCGTCGATCGCGTACGAGATCGTGGCGTGGGAGCGGTTGCGCACGCTGCAACGAGAGGATCGGCGCATTTCACGCGAACGCGCGACGCAGTCCGTGACGATTCTCAAACCGCTCGCGGGGCTCGAGGCGGAGTTGTTCGAGAATCTGTGTTCGTTCGTCGATCAACGGTATCCCGAATTCCAAGTCGTATTCGGCGTCACGGATCCGTCGGACCCGGCGATTGACGTCGCCGAACGCGTCATCGCGCAGTTTCCGGATGCCGATGTTTCGCTTGCGATCGGAGATCGCGCAGCGGCCGGCAATCCGAAGATCGCGAATCTTTCCGCGATGATCGAGCGCGCGAAATACGACGTGCTCGCGATTGCGGACGCCGACATGCGTGTCGACGAGACGTATCTTCGCACGATCGCCGCATCATTCGATGATCCGCGTGTCGGTGCGGTTACCTGTCTCTACTGCGCACAACCCGCGCGCAACCTTGCATCGACACTCGGCGCGATGTATATCAACGAGCAGTTCGCGCCGTCGGTCCTCGTCGCGAACCTCGTCGAGCCGCTCACGTATTGTTTCGGGTCAACGATGGCGGTGAGGCGTGCCGTTCTCGATGAAATCGGCGGACTCGCGGCACTCAGCGGGCACATCGGCGACGACTATCTTCTCGGCAAACTCGTCACCGAGCGCGGATATCGTGTAGAACTCGCGCCGTACGTCGTACGCAATATCGTCTACGAACGCGATATGCGGTCGCTTTTGCAACACGAGCTGCGCTGGGCGCGAACCATTCGCGTCCAGCGGCCGACCGGATATGCGTCGTTGTTTCTCACGCAACCACTGCTCTGCGCAACCGTCGGCGCGGCGCTTACATGGCCGTCACGCGTGGCGGCGGTGCTCATTGGTTCGGCAATAGTGTGGCGCGTGATGACGGCGCGGGCGGCACGCCGCGCTTTCGGATCGATCGATGCGCCGGCCTGGGCCATTCCCGTTCGCGATGCGCTCACGGCAATCGTGTGGATCGGCGGGTTCTTTACGCGTAACGTCCGATGGCGCGAACGGAGCTACTCGGTCGGCCAGGACGGGCGCGTTGCAACTTCGCGCCAGCAAATGCACCAAAACTGGCCGTCGCGGCGCAGAACGTAGAGATCGCGTCCCGTTTCATCGGAACGCGCGCCGCCGAATTCATAACTTATCCGCCATTTGAGCGTTGCGACGGCGATGGATCCGAAACTATCGATGACCGGTTCGTCGACGCGCGAATCGAGCAACGTTGCACCGCGCGCGAAATCCACGTAGCTGCTCACGATCGCGTCGCGCCCCATCGACGCGCGCGTGCCGTCCGCGAGCGCGACGACGGCGTCGTCCGCATAGAGCGGGCCGACGTTCGCGCGGACGAACTCGGGATCCGCGCTTCGCCAAGCGGTCGTGAGATTCAGAAGAACGGCTTCCGGCGATTCATTCATCTCGTGCCATCCACGCTAAGAGCAGGACGAACAGCGGGATTGCGACGTCGCCCAGCCACAGCAGCAATCCCGCGTTATTCGGCGCGTAGTTGTGCTGGTGCTGCATCTGGCTGATGTGCTGCGCGGCGGCCGCAAGCGCGAAGATCGAATACGGCAGCGTCATCGCCAAACGAAACTGATATCCACGCCAGAGCGACAGCAATGCGGTCACGCCGTATCCGATTTCGAACCAACCCAGCTCGTATTGAAACGGGCTGTTCTGCCAGCCGATGCTCGCGGCGACCGTATCGCCCGCATACGCGTGAAAGAGTCCGCCGTAGATGTTGCCGAGGCCGTACACATAGAAGAGCATCTCGCCCCACAGGACGTACGCGCCGTCGATCGGACGCCGCCCGACGCGCGCCCCGCGGATTCTAGCGATCGACGTCGCGATGGCGACGATCAACAGAACGACGTAGAAGTTGGAGAGGATGAGATTGATAACGTCGGCGACGATCAATCGCGTACTCCTTCGACGTGGCTAATGATGATCTCGAGCGCGCCGACGTGATCTTTGCCTTTGTGTTGCGACGACTCCCAAAACCACGGGTCGCCAAGATAATCCGAATGCAACAGCCAATGGGTCAGCGTCATGCGTTTGTGCCCGCGCTCATTCCAGCAGATCGCGCGGCCGCCACTGCCGTCCATCCACTCCGGTTGTCCTTCACGCTCTTCGTGAATCGCGCGCGACGATTCCATCTCTTCGCCGGGCTTCAAATAGGAGCGATACGAGCGAATTTCGTTGCAGAGCGGATCTTGAAAGTACCAGTAATTGGCCCAAAAGACGCCGTGACCGTTCGGACGGTCGAGCGCCTTGGGATTGCGCGTAAAGATCGTACCGTATGCGTCATTGCGCCAATGCTCGAATGACGCCGTCGGCGTCGCTCCCGAGACATCGAAGAAGTAGCGCGTTTTTTCGAGCGATGATCCTGCGGTGATAAACGCGCGTATCCGGTCGAACTCTTCGCGCGTTACGGCGCCCTGGAGCGCGAGCTGATACAACCGCGTAAGTGCGTCCATGGCGATAGACGCGCCGAGACTGTGCGCGAGCACGATGACGCGATCGTACCGCCGGCCGCCGTTGATCTGCGGCGAAATCGCGCGCATCATCGCCTCGGCGGTAACGTCGAGAATCCGGTCGCGCATCCCGTAGAACCGCGAGTCGTTTTCATCGCGCGTGGTATAGATTTGGACGTCGCCGAAGAAGCCGACCATGAACCCGATGAGCAGGGCATACCCCAGTTGGAACGCGACGAAGATCAAGACGATCAGGCCGACGCCCTGCCATCCGAGAACGCCGTTCGGAAACTTCGCGCGCGCCATGGCAACGATGCATGCGCCGCCGAGCACGACGAGCACGATGATCGCGATCACGCGATGCCACACCGCCTTCGGATTACGGACGAGCGCGCGCCGCTGCACCACGAGTTTCCAAATCGCGACGAGCGCCTGAGCCAATAGAAACCCGCCGATCAGTCCGACGAAGAGCCAGACGCCGATCTTGATCGGGAGAATGCCGCCGAGCGCGCTCGCATTGGTATTGAGGGTCGTGATGACTTCGTTCGGGTTCGTGTTCTTGATCAATCCCGTGACGGTCAGCACACGAATAAACGACTGCCACACGGCGGTCAACGACACGAAAAAGAGCGCGAACGCGAGGACGAGTGCTCCGCCGATGTAGCCATAATCGAAGAACTGCTTCTGCCACGACGCGTTGTAGCTCGCCGTCGTGTTGAGCGGAACGAAGACGACTTTGAGAATCCAGTTGACGATCCACATCCAATTCGTCCCGCCTTTGGAGATCGGACTCCAGTAGGCTTCGATGACGTCGAAGAAGCTGCCGTCGGGTGAGGTCGGATCGTCGTCGCTGCGCCGATGAACGCGGCTAATCGTCGGCTGCGGTTCGTCGGAACCGTGATGCAGCACGTTGCCCGGATTGACGACGTCCACGACCCACGCGTCCTTTGCGCCGCACGCCTCATTGAGATGTTCGCAGAGCAAGCCGGAGACTTGGTCCTGAAACTCATAGCGCGGATGGGACGCGACACCGTGCACGCAGACGACGGCAACGCGTCGCGCCGTTATATCTTCCATGCCCACGCGTTCCAAGTCGGTAAGAAGGCGTTCGGAGCGAATCCCGAGAGGCGGTCGCGATACGCGTAGATATAGTTCGCGTTGAAGAGATAGAGCAGCGGAACGTCGCGCGCAACGATGCGCGCGATCTGCCCGTAGAGCAGCTTGCGTTCGCTTTGCGAAACCGATGCAATTGCGCGCGTTTCGAGTGCATCGACACGTTTGTCGCACCAGCGCATGTAGTTCGACGCGCCGTCACACGAGAGCACGTAGGCATCGTCGGGATCGGCACCCACGGTGAACGGAACGTAGGCCAGATCGAAACCGCCGCTCGCGAGCGAGCCCGTCTTCGGCAGAAACAGTTGCGCGTTGCTCACGCTCTTGATCGTCACGTCGATTCCGCGCTCCCGTAGCGCGGCTTGTACCGTCGTAGCGACGCGCACCCCGGTCATCGATTCGGGAAACTGCACGTACGTCAAATGCAACGGCACCCCGTTACGCCGGCGCATGCGGTCCGAGCCGCGGCGCCATCCGGCCGAATCGAGCAACGTATCGGCATTGAGGGGATCGTATCCGGGCTCGCGGACCGAAGGATCGAAGGCCCACGAAAACTGAGGCTGCAGCATGTTCGTGACAGGATATTTGCCGAGCGTGATTTTCTTGCTGATCGCGTCGCGATCGACCGACATCGCGATCGCGCGGCGTACGTTCGGATCGCTCAGCGGTGTATGCGCGGTATTCATCACGAGTGCGGCGACGACCGCCGTCGGCGTCGTGACGAAACGCACGTGCGAATCGCGCGCAACGATTTGATACTGCGCCGGCGCGATGAGGTTCCAGTCGAGCGTCCCCGACTGCAACATCACGAGGTTCGTCGATGGATCCGGAGCGATGCGAATATCGAGCGCTTCACTCTTCGCGGGTCCACGCCAATAGTGTGGATTGCGCACGTAGGATAGCGAATCGCCGTGTCTCCACGCACGAAAGAGAAACGGCCCGTCACCGACGAGCGGCGCCGCATTGAACGGCGCGTGCGCGAGCGGCTCTTGCTTGCGTAACACGTGCGCGGGCAGCACAAACTGCGGCGATGTGCCGTACGAAAAATATGTCATCACGGCCGGCGCCCACGCGCGCTTCAAATGAAAAACCACCGTGTTGTCGTTCGGTGCGCTCGTGCGGTCGATCAGGTCGTAGCCTTCGCGCGAACGTACCGGATTGCGCAGATCGAGAATCGCGCGCAGTGTGTAGAGGACGTCGGCGCTCGTCACCGGGACGCCATCGCTCCAACGTACGTTGCGGCGAAGATGATAGGTGATCGTTCTGCCATCCGCGCTGACTCCGCTGTTTTGCAACGTCGGAATGCGGTCGAGCAGGGCGGGAACCGGCCGCGCCGAGGCATCGAGGTCGATGAACGGCTCGAACGAGAGGCGAGCGACTTGTTGCTCGACCGATGCCGCATCGGGATGCAAAAACAGCGGGTTGAGCGACGTCGGATCGGCGGCAAGGTCGAACCGCACGGCGCCCGGGGGCGCAGCCGGCGTCGTAGCCGTCCGCGAGCAGGCGGCGGTCGCGAGTAAAGCGAGCAAGACAAGCGTCCTAAGGCGCATCGAGCGGGGGTTCGCCGCCGCTCGCGGCACCGCCCCTTGCCCGAATAAATGCGGGGTGCTATAGTCGGTTTGCCGAATGGATGCGGGCACAACAGCTAGGTGGGACGAATGATAGTAGCAAACGACGAACTCGACGAACTTGATATACAGATCTTGGAAGCGTTGCAGCGCAACGCCCGTTCGACGTTTGCCGAGTTGGGCGCGATTGTCGGGCTGAAGCCGCCCGCCGTGCACGACCGCGTCAAACGTCTCGAGCAGCGCGGACACATTCGCGGCTATGCGGCGCAGCTCGACGGAAAGCGTCTGGGTCTGGAACTCGTTGCATTCGTCAGCTGCTACACGTCGCCCGACTGTGTCTATGACGACTTTACGCGCGCGCTCTCGGCAATGCCGGAAGTTTGCGAGATCCACTCCGTCGCCGGCGAGGAAACGTTCGTGTGCAAAGTCGTCACGCGCTCGACGCAGCACCTCGACGATCTTCTCGGGCGCTTGAAATCGATGCAGGGAATGGCACGCACCAAGACCACGATCGTGCTCACGACGCCGTTCGATCGCGGAGGCATTTCCGTTACGTCATGAGCATCGCATTCGAACGTAAGGTTCACCCGCTCGGCACGCACCGCGTGATCGAACCGGCCGGAGCAATGCCGCAGACCGCGTGGAAGCTCGACAACACACCGGTCGCGCTCGAGAACGAGATTCTGTGCGACGTCGAAGTGCTGAACATCGATTCGGCATCGTTCAAGCAAATCGCCGACGACTGCGACGGCGACGAAGCAAAGATCGCCGAGCACGTTCTCGGCATCGTGCGCGAACGTGGCAAGCAGCACAATCCGGTGACCGGAAGCGGCGGCATGTTCATCGGCCACGTCGTCGACGTCGGCGAACGGCTTCGCGGAAAAATCGATCTCAAAGCGGGCGATCGCATCGCGTCGCTCGTCTCGCTGACGCTCACGCCGCTGCATATCGACGCGATCGCGCGCATCGACGTGACCACGGGCCGCATCTGGATCCGCGGCAAAGCGATTCTTTTCGAATCCGGCCTGTGGGCGAAACTTCCGTCCGATATCGACGAAAACGTGGCGCTTGCGGTGCTCGACGTCGCCGGTGCGCCGGCGCAGGTGAACCGTTTGTGCAAACCTGGTCAAACCGTCGTCGTCATCGGCGCGGACGGCAAGAGTGGTTTGCTCTCGTGCGCACAAGCGAAGGCGCGCGTGGGACGCGGAGGGTTCGTGATCGGCGTCGCGCCGTCGCAAGAGACGCCGTCGGCGCGTTTGCTCGAAGAAGGCGGATTCGTCGACCACTTCGTCGTTGCCGATGCGCGAAACGCGCTTGAAGTGAGCGAGAAAGTCGCGGCAATCGCGCCCGCGCTTGCCGATATCACGATCAACTGCGTCAACGTTCCGAGCACCGAACTCGCATCGATTCTCTGCACGAAGCAAGACGGTATCGTCTACTTCTTTTCCATGTCGACGTCGTTTACGGCCGCCGCGCTCGGAGCCGAAGGCGTCGGAAAAGACGTCACCATGATCGTCGGCAACGGATATGCCAAGGGGCATGCCGACATCGCGCTGCAGACGCTGCGCGATAATCCGCGCATCCATCAGTACTTCGATGCAAAGTACATGAGCAAAGGGTAGAGCACATGACCGAGATCAAACACCTCAAGCCGCCGGCGCCGCCGTCGCAATACGAACACCGCAACCTCAAGCAGGGCGAGTTCTGGCGTCACGTTCCCGCGTACAGCGAGATCGATGAAGCGACGTTCCTCGATCATTTGTGGCAGCAGAAGAATGCGGTGAAGACACCGCAAGAACTGCTCGACGCGATCAAGGATATTTGCTCGTCGGAGTTCTTCAAAGACGTTGCCGAGGGGTTTCATCGCGCGCCGATGGCCGTCCGCGTTTCGCCGTATGCGCTCGCGCTGATCGACTGGAACGATCCGGTGAACGATCCGATTCGCCGTCAATTCATTCCGCTCGCGTCGACGCTGCTGCCGGATCATCCGCGCTTGACGCTCGACTCGTTGCACGAACAAGACGACTCACCGGTGCCCGGTCTCGTCCATCGCTACGTCGATAAGGCGCTCTTCCTTCCGCTCAACACGTGTCCGGTGTACTGCCGCTTCTGCACGCGCAGTTACGCGATCGGTCCCGACACCGAGAACGTCGATAAAGTCAGTCTCGCCAAAACGCCGAAGCAATGGGAAGAGGCGTTCAGGTACATCAGCGAGCGTCCCGAACTCGAAGACATCGTCATCTCGGGCGGCGACACGTATCAACTGCCGGCGAAGAACATTTCACTCATCGGCAACGCGCTGCTCGATATTCCGCACATTCGCCGCATGCGTTTTGCGACCAAAGGCCCGGCGATCATGCCGATGAAGATCATCACCGACACGGCATGGCTCGACGCACTGACGTCAATCGTCGAACGCGGCCGCACGATGGGCAAAGACGTGGTGCTCCACACCCACTTCAACGCTCCCGAAGAGATCACGTGGATCACGCAAAAAGCCATGAACATGCTCTTCGAGCGCGGCATCTTCGTGCGCAACCAGTCCGTGCTCATCCGCGGCGTAAACGATACGCCGGAACGCATGCAACTGCTCGTGAAGCGCCTCGAGTACGTCAACGTGCATCCCTACTATGTGTACATGCACGACATGGTCAAGGGTGTCGAGGAACTGCGCACGACGATCCAAACGTCGGTGGAGATCGAGAAGTTCGTTCGCGGCAGCACGGCCGGATTCAACACGCCGCTCTTTATCTGCGACGCGCCGGGTGGCGGCGGCAAACGCGACATCCATTCGTTCGATTATTACGATCGCGAGAACGGCATCTGCGTCTACACGGCGCCGAGCGTGAAGAAAGGCAAGGCGTTCGTCTACTTCGATCCGATCGACAAACTCTCCGCGGACGCGCAAGCGCGTTGGGCGGTCAAAGAGATCGCCGACCAGATGATTGATGAAGCGCTGAAAAAGGCCGGCGACGCGGCCGACGAATTGGTCCTCGCTTAAAACCTTTCATACGCACAGAGGAGCCGCTGCAAGCTTGCAGCGGCTTTCTTCGTGTTGGAGCAGGCTTAGCGGAGCTGCATAACGGCTGAGGAACGCTTGCTAATGGATTCGCAGCCCCGCACTCTTACGCGTCACGAGTTCCTCAACATGACGGCCGCCGCCGGCGCGTCGCTCGCGTTTACGCCGCTTTCGCGCTACATCGAAAACGGCGATGCGTCGTACAGTTACCGGCTGACCCGCACGATCACCGACGATCCCCGCTATCGCGCGCACGTGCTCGAATTGACGTCGCAACAATGGCGCACGGCCCGTGACGTCGATCGCCCCCTGTGGAAGCACTGGATTACGATTGTCGAGCCGCCCGACGTACGCACCGACATCGCGGCAATCGTGGTGGCCGGCGGCTCGAACGGTGACGCCGCGCCGCTCAAGGTGCCGCGATATCTCGCAACGCTCGCGCTCGACACGTATTCCGTTACGTGCGAAGTCAACAACATTCCCAACCAGCCGCTGACATTCAGCGGCGACGCGAAACCGCGTTCGGAAGACGACCTCGTTGCGTACAGCTGGCTGCAGTACTTGCGTACCGGCGACGACAGTTGGCCGCTGCGGCTTCCCATGACGAAGAGCGTTGTCCGCGCAATGGACGCCGTCTCTGATTTTTGCAGGCGCAACGGTAGTGGCGTCAGCGTGAAGCGCTACGTCGTCGGCGGAACGTCGAAACGCGGTTGGACAACGTGGATGACCGGCGCCGTTGACGATCGCGTCGCCGGACTCGTTCCCATCGTGATCGACGTCTTGAACATGCGTCGTAGCGTCGTGCATACCTACGAGACGTACGGACGGTGGCCGCAAGCATGGGATTCATATGCAGCGCTCGGCATTTTCAACTGGCTCGGCACGCCGCAGATGGACGCACTGCTTCAAATCGAAGATCCGTTTACCTATCGCGAGCATCTGACGATGCCGAAGCTGATCGTGAACGCAACGGGCGACGAGTTTTTCGTTCCGGACTCATCACAGTTTTACTACCGGCAGTTGCCCGGCACGAATTATTTGCGCTACGTTCCAAACGCGGATCATTCGTTACATCAAGCGCGGCCTGAACAAGCGCGGACGTTGCTCGCGTTTTACCGGTCACTGATCCGAGGTGAAAAACCGCCGAATATCACGTGGCGGGACGGCGGGGATGGCTCGATCATCGTTGAGCTCGAACGTCCCGGTACCGTGAAGCTTTGGAGTGCCGTAGATCCAGTCGCCCGCGACTTCCGCCTCCAAACGATTGGAAACGCGTTTACGAGCAGGGATCTAGCCGGCCACGGGAACAACACGTTTGTCGCGCCGGCGCCCAACGTCGCGCGCGGATGGGAAGCGTCGTTTGTGGAGGTCACCTACAGTGGGGTCTCGGGACAACCGTTCACCGTCACGAGCGATGTTTCGATCGCGCCGAACGCCCTGCCGTACGGACCGCCGCAAATGAAAAAGCCATCGTAAATGGAGCGACTGCTACGTTTTGAATCGGTGATTGCGATATGTGCACTTCTCATCAGCGCGATCACCGGCGGCGCCATCGTCTATCAGACACGCATTATTCAGAGCCAATACGCCGCGACGATTTGGCCGTATTTGAGCGTTGATACGAATGTCTTCGATCCCCGGCACGTCGAGGTGGTGGTGACCAACGACGGCGTCGGCCCCGCGCTGATCCGTTCCGCGCAACTCATCGTCGACGGCCGCCACGTGCCGTCGTGGGGAGACTACGCCGCTGCGGTTACCAAAGGATTACCACACGGTTCGGGTACGTTCGGCTCATCGACGATCAATGCATCAACAACGATTCGTCCGGGGGAAACACACCCGCTCATCGCCGTTCGCTTGCGTTCCACCGTTTCGCCGCAAGTGTTGAAGCAGCATCGGGTTGAACTACGGTTCTGTTACTGTTCGCTCAACGAATCGTGTTGGACGCTACGTGCCGTCCCGGGTACGGTGACGGGCGAGTACCCGCAACGCACCGCGTCGTGTCCGATCGACCGCGGCATCGCGGTTCAACTTTTGTAGCGACTCGAAGTTTTTACGGGCGTCCGAACGGTCTCGCGTGGCGGACCGGCATCACGTTGCGCAACACCGAGTTAATGATCATTCCACCGACGGCTCCGCCGAGGCCGCCACCGACGAGAATCGGGCCGCGTCCCGGAGTGCACGGGCCGCCGCCCGGTAGCGTCGGCCACGGCTCGCTCACCGGAGCGGGAACGCGTGGAGCGTTGACCGGCGGTTGAGGGACGACGATCTTTGCCGGCGTTCCTGTATCAATCGGAGTTTTGGCCGGTGCTTGCGCGCGGGCACTGTCCTCAGCGGCGCTCTGCGCCGCAGCGGTAACGGCAAACGCCTTCGCTCGCATGCGGTCTTTTGCGCGTGCTTCCGCTTGCGCTTTTAACCAAAACTGCTCTTCGTTCTGTGCGTTCACTTGCGGCTGTGCGACGGCGACCGCGCGTGCGCGATGCGGAGGAAGCTTTTTCGGTTGCAACTGCGGCACAGGCTCGGTCACCGGTACGACGACTTTCGGCGCAGCCGCGATGACCGGTTTCTGATGCACGACCGGCGCGGCAGCAGCGTGGTGCTTAAGCACGTGAGGCGGCGCCGGCGCAACGTGTTGCACGCTCGTCGTTATCAACGGCGCGTTCGTGCGATGCGTCGCAAAGACCGCGGGCTCGATCGCGTAACCCGCGACGAGCGAGACAATGCCGGCGAGCGCTAAAATCTTTGCGATCGAACCATGACCGCTGCGCGTAAAGAACTTCGGATTCGCTCTGCGAAGTCGCTTTGAAAGTTCCGGATCGGCGAGGAGCTCGAGCCGATCATCGTCGGAGTTTGCGTCGGAATGCGGGTACAGGAGCATCTGCATGCCTCCCGGTTAACAAGCAACTCTACTGTAACACAGGACCCATTTTGGGAAGAAGGCTGACATGTCTGGACTGTCGACATGGGGCTTACTTGCCATCTTTCTTGCCTCAGCAGGCGTTATTTGGTGGGCGGGAATCATTCTCGCGTTTACAACGGACGCGATCGACACGCACTTCGGTTGGGGCGAAGGCGTTGGCGGTGCCGTGCTTCTTGCATTTGCGACGAACTTGCCCGAAATCGCGATCATCGTCGGATGCGCGTTCACCAATTCGATGGATCTCGCCGTCGGGAACATTCTGGGCGGGATCGCGATTCAAACCGTCGTGCTCGTCATTCTCGACGGTCCGGGCTTACGCGAACGCATTCCGCTCATGTCGGCCGTGCGTTCCCTCACGATCGTGGTCCAAGGTATGGTCGTCATCTCGGTGCTGATGTTCTGCGTGATCGGTACGCTGTTGCCGAAAACCATGATAGCGTTTCGGATCACGCCGGTCGAAGTTGCGATCCTCATCTTTTGGCTCGTTGGATTGTGGCTAACCGCTCAAAACGAGGACCGCGAAGCGTGGCGCGCCGGACACGAGCACATGATGGAAGCGGCACCGAAAGTCGTGCGTCGCTGTACGATCCAGAGAGCGATCGGCCTGTTCGCACTCGCCGCTGTCGCAACGCTCGTTTGCGGTGTGGCTATCGAGCTCTCGAGCGTTGCACTCTCGACACGCTTTCACATCAGCGGCGTGATTTTCGGCGCGACGATCCTCTCCGCCGTTACGGCACTTCCGGAAGTGACAACCGGGCTTGCCGCGGTGAAAGTCGGCAGTTTCGAACTGGCGATCAGCGACGTCATCGGCGGCAACGCGTTTCTGCCGGTCTTGTTTCTTCTCGGAAGTGTGCTCAGCGGCCGTCCGTTGCTCCCCGAAGCGCAACGGCCCGATCTGTATCTCACGGCGCTCGGCGCCTTGCTGACGGCGGTCTATTGCGCGGGAGCGGTGTTCCGTTCCAAACGCATGCTCTTCGGCACGGGCATCGATTCATTAATCGTGCTCGTGCTCTACATCATCGGCGTTGCCGGGCTCTTCTTCATCCGGGCGTAATGCGGTTCACCACGATGCAGTTCGATTGCGGGTACGCGTATTTCGTGCCCGCGTCGTCTTCGAGAAATGCCTCGGCGAGAACCGCGGCCCTGTTAATTGACGATACTTGCGCGAATCTGCAATTCACCGGCCGATGCGAGCACCGGCGCAAAGAAACGGACGATGAGATCGGTCGTTGACGCCATCGTCTTCGAGGGATCGTCCAGCACACGGTAGCGGCGAAACCGCCTTGTACGGCGCCGAATGATTCGGATCGAGTGAACGGATGAGGGCGAGTCCGTTCACCGCGCATGCACTCGCATCGGGATCGCTCCTCTCGGCCGGAGTGTGACGAGCGCATCGTACGCCGGTTCGCCCGTGAATTCCGCGGTAAACCGGAACCGCCGCGCGATGGTCGCGAGAAGCAGCGTGCCTTCCGCCCACGCGAACTCTTCACCGATGCAGCGGCGCGCACCGCCGCCGAACGGCGCATACGCAAATTGCGGAAGCTCGTCGTGCAGCCAGCGATCCGGATCGAAGCGAAGTGGTTCGCTATAGAAAAGCGGCAACCGCTGTAATACGAGCTGACAGACGAACACGGTCGTTTTCGCCGGGATGTCGTAGCCGCCGACGAGCGTGACGTCGCGTTGCGCCTCGCGTCCGATGATCCACGCGGGCGGATACAAGCGCATGGCTTCGCGCAACACGCGACGCGCGTATTCGCGATTTCCGGCATCGACATCGGCGTGCAACCGCGCCTCGACTTCGGGATTTTGCGAAAGCAAATACCAGGTCCAAACAAGTGCGTTCGCCGTCGTTTCGTGCCCGGCAAGAAACAACGTCATCGCTTCGTCGCGAACTTGCTCGTCGCTCAAATGATAGCCGGTTTCCGGATCCTCCGCGGTCAGCAATAACGAGAGCGCATCCGTCCGCTCTGAGCGTTTCGTTCGGCGTTCTTCGATCAGGCGATAAAGAATGCGATCGAGCCGAGCGCGCGCGTTCTCGAACCGCCGAGTCGACGGAAGAAAGCGCAGCTTACGCCGAATGGCGCCGAGCGGCCCAATTGCGAGCGGATAGACTTCCATGATGTCCTGCAGCGCATCGCGAACGTCGCCCGACTCCGCTTCCGCATCGACACCGAACAACGTTTCACTTGCGATCCGGAGCGTGAGCGCGCTCATCGACGCCGACATATCGATCGTCACTCCGTCGCGCATCTCCCGAACCCATTGATCGCCGAACCGCTGCATCGTACGCGTGTACTGCTCGATGCGCTCGCGATGAAAGGCCGGCTGCACGATGCGCCGCATTTGCCGGTGGCGCGGATCTTCGCTCGTCAGCAGTCCGTCGCCGAGCAACCAGCGCAGTGCGCGTCCGCCCTCCGACTTGTGAAACGCGTGTTGTTGCGTGATGAGCACGTCTTTGATCTGCTCGGGGTCGTTGAGCATGACGAACGTTCTCGCCGGCAAACTGAAGCGAACGATGCGTCCATAGCGGTGCGCGATATCGGTGAGAAACGCGGGAAGTTTCGGAAACGGGAAGGGATAGAGCCGGCGCACCGTTTCGCAACGGCCCGGCCCGGGAATTCGTTTAGCCGCCTGCGGCTTTTGCTTTTCGTCCTTGGGCGATGAACCAGGCGACGATTTTGTCGCGGTGATCTCCCTGGATTTCAACGACGCCATGCTTGCTCGTACCTCCGGTGCCGCAATGACGTTTCAACGACTTCGCAATGTCGTCGATCTCCCGTTCGTCCAGACCATGCACCAAGCTCACGACACTTGCGCGGCGCCGCTCACGTGCAACGCGAATGATGCCGTCGTTCGGCATCGCGGGCTTTGCGGCGGCGCCTTTTGCGCGTTGCTTCGGCTTGGGCGGCGCTTGGTAACCGGTCTCACTCGAGTAGACGAGTTCGCGATCGTCGGGCATATCGAGACGTTTCGGCAGGCGCGGCGCGGTCCATTGCGTAAACGGCGAGCGCCATGCCCCGATTGTGCATTTTCTGCGGAGCGTATCCCGGACGCGACGGTCGCTTCCGCGATGTCGCCGCGCACGTTTCACGCGCGATCGTAGCTGCGGGGTACGGCATCGTCTACGGCGGCGGACGGGTCGGATTGATGGGAACGATTGCCGATGCGGCGCTTGAAATGGGCGGTGAGGTCGTCGGCGTCATTCCCGAAGCACTCGCAACGGAAGAAGTTGCGAATCCGGGTATCACCCGGCTGCACATCGTGCAAAGCATGCACGAAAGAAAAGCGCTGATGGCGGATCTTAGCGACGCGTTCATCGCGTTACCCGGCGGATTCGGAACGATGGATGAATTCCACGAGATCCTGACGTGGCGGCAATTAGGAATTCATCAGAAACCCGTGGGGCTATTGAATGTCGACGGGTACTACGACGATCTGCTCGCGCTCTACGACCGCATGGAACGCGACGGATTCGTCCACGAGCAGACGCGACGGCTCTTGACCGCCGCGTCTACGATTGAGGAGCTACTCGCGGTACTTCTTGTACCGGGAAATGGAACGCGCCATCGCGGGGAGTAGGCGCATAGCGTCCGTAAAGTCGCCCATCGCCTTCGCCCTTCCGGTCATCATCAGCGCCATCGGTTGAATTTCGCCCTTATAGAGCTTGTCGAAATCCTCCGCGGCGAGCATGATCTCGACCTTCGGCTGCGGCGCCCTTGGATCGTCAACGTAGACATCGTATGCCTTGCCGGGTTGTGGCGGCTTCGATGCGTCGAGCACGATATGCACGTCGGGATCATGCAGATTATATCCGATGATAAAACCGCTCCCCGCGAAGACATCGTCGTCTTGTCTCGCTTCTTGGCGGAAGAATCCGCCAAGAATGTCACGCGCTTCCTGACTGCTCTTGAATGGGCCCATTAAAAGTTTTGCGGGACCTCCATGTTCAGGTTCTTGACGAGAAACGCATACATATCGGCGTATTGCTCGATGCTTTTGGTTATCGGGGTGCCGCCGCCGTGTCCCGCTTTGGACTCAATCCTTAACAGAATCGGCGCGTCGCCGCTTTGCGCGGCTTGCATCGCCGCTGCAAATTTGAAGCTGTGCGCGGGAAAGACGCGATCGTCGTGATCTGCGGTCATGATCAGCGTCGCCGGATACGATGCGGCTTTCACGTTTTGCAGCGGCGAGTATTTCATCAGCCAGTTGAAGTCGTTCTGTCCGCACGTCGAGCAGCCGTATTCCGGAATCCAACCATTGCCAACGGTAAATTTATCGAACCGCAGCATATCCAGGACACCGACTTGCGGAATCGCCGCACCGAAGAGATCGGGGCGCTGCACTTCTACTGCACCGATCAAGAGGCCACCGTTGGACGCACCGTTGACGGCAAGCTTTGGTGTCGACGTGTACTTGCTATCGATGAGATATTGCGCGGCGGCGATGAAGTCATCGAAGACGTTCTGCTTGTTCCCGAGCATGCCGGCTTCGTGCCATGCTTCGCCGTATTCGGATCCACCACGAATGTTCGCGACCGCATAGACGCCGCCCATTTGCAGCCACGTCGCGCGAAACGTCGAGAACGACGGCGTCATGGGAATATCGAAGCCGCCGTAGGCATAGAGAATCGTCGGATTGTTTCCGTCGAGCTTTAGTCCCTTACGATAGAAGATCCAGATCGGAATGCGCGTGCCGTCTTTGCTTTTGTAGAACGATTCCTTCGTCACGAATTGCGATGCGTCGAAGTCGACGCGCGGCTTACGATAGAGCGCCGTCTTTCCGGCCGGAATGTCGTACGAATAGATCGACGTGGGCGTCGTGTACGACGAGAACGCATAGTAGACGGTCGTATCGGAATGCCAGCCGCCGAAACCTGAAGCGTCGCCGGGGCCGGGCAACGCTACGCTGCGGAGATGATGCCCCGCGTAGTCGTAGACCTTGATCGCCGAATGCACGTCGACCGAGTATGCCGCGAAGAAGCGGCGGCCGGCGGTCGAGACGCTTTGCAGCGCGTCGTCGCTCTGCGGAATGAGCGTGCGCAGCTTTGAAGGCGCGGCGAGATCGACCGCGATCACGCGGCCGCGCGGCGCGTCCTTCGTGGTCTGGAAGTAGAATGCCGAACCGGTGTTATCCAGGTAGCTATAGTTGGCATCGGCCGAATCGAAGATCGGATGGACTGTGCGCTTTGGGTCGTGCAAGTCGATGTAGTAGACGCGATTGTTCGGCGAGGTGCCTTCGTTCGTCGTCAACACGGCGTAACGCTGATCTTCGGTAACGCCCGCGTTGAGATACCAGAGCGGATGATCCGGACGCGCGTAGACCAGCGTATCGGCGCTTTGCGGCGTGCCGAGACGATGCAGATAGATTTTTTGGTTCGATGCCGCAGCCTTGCGTTCTTCACCCGGAGCCGGCTGCGCATAGCGAGGATACAAGAAACTTCTGTTGTCCGGCAGCCACGACGCGTCGCCGAACTTGCTCCAGTTCAGCACGTCGGGCAGATCTTTGCCCGTTGCGATATCGCGAACGTGCCATGTCAGCCAATCGGAGCCCGACGTCTGCGTTGCGTAGGCGATATATTTCGCGTCCCAGCTTACTTGCGTGCCGCCCAGCGCAACCGTTCCATCCGATGAAAGCGTGTTCGGATCGATCAGGACACGCGGCGTGCCGTGCGCTCCGGTCATCGTGTACAGGACGCTTTGGTTCTGCAGCCCGGTGTTGCGCGTGAAAAAGTACTGGCTCTTGACGTGATACGGCGCAGAGACGCGTTCGTAGTTCGCGATGTTTTTTAGATGCGTTGCAATCGTGTCGCGCACGGAGATACCGTCGAGATATTGACGGGTAATCTGCTGTTCCGCTTGCACCCACTTCACGACATCCGGTGAATCGATGCTCTCGAGCGGCCGATACGGATCGGCAACCTTCGTACCGTAGTACGTATCGAGGGTGCGGTCTTTGGGCGGCGCGGGATATCGAAGCGCGGTTGCGCCAAGTAAAATGGCCGCCAGCGATGAGACGGCGAGAAAACGACGCATGCATCCTCCACGAAGCAAACGAGCGAGATGGGTTTGCGCTGAACGCGCAAACCCTCCTTCATCTTTCTCTAATGTTCGCCGGCTCAACCTCAAACAATTGTCAAAGACTCAGACTAAGGTCTAGTCATGAACACTTCACTCATTCGCTCCGCCGTTGCGGGACTCGCGCTGACAGGCGTCATGATGACGTCGATCGCCGCGCCTGCACGCGCCGACGGCGCAGCTACTACGCGCACCATCATCGGCGCTGCGGCAGCGATTGCCGGCATCGCCACCGCTATCAATGTCTCAAACAAGCATCGTGAAGCCACGACGGTGACGGGATACTTGCCGGACGGAAGTGCAGTCTACGCCGACGGACACGTCGTCGCACCCAACGGTTACTCGTGGTATCCAGGCAACCAAGGCGAGCAGGTTGCGTGCAACGGTCAGAACTGTTACATCAACGGAAACGGTCAGAACGGCTACGGATATAACGGCAACTACAACAACGGCGGCTACTACAACAACGGATACAACAACAACGGTGGCTACTATGGGTATAACAACAACGGATATAACAACGGCTACTACGGCCAATCACGCCGCCACCGCGACGGCCGCCCGCCGCAATAACCACAACATTCACGACTAGGACCTAACGTCAACGCCGGAGGCTCGCATCTTGCCTCCGGCGTTATTTTTCGGCGATCCGCCTTGGGCCGGCGATGAGATGCTGCAAGAACGTTCCGGGCTGTTCGATCATCATCATGTGCGCGGAGTTCTCGAACCACACGAGTTGCTTATGCGGAGCGCGAACGCGCTCATACCAATTCGTCGTTACCTCGTGCGACGTCGCGTAGTCGTGGCGTCCGACGTACGTGAACAGCGGACACTGCAGCTCTGTGAGGTCATCAAAATTCGCCCGCTCCACGGCTCCGAGAAGATGCGTTAACGAGAACAAGCTTCCGCGGTCCGTCATTTCAACATCACGATCCGTGTAATCCGGCGAGAGCGACCACGTGTCGGCATCATAGGCGAAGTCTCGCCGACCGTTTGTCAGCCCGCCGTAATACATCAGCCATTTCCGCTGTGCGCTGATGCGAGCCACTGTGAGCGCTCCGATTGGACCCGGATATGGCTTGAGAGCTTCCAGTTCGTTTATTGCGGCGGCGTTGTTCTCGGCCCTCGCATGACGCATCGCGAAGGTCCAGCCGTCCGCTTCGCTCCGACTACTGTTAATGATCTGCCCGCAGCCGATGTACGCGTAGAGCATCTCGGGATGACGCCGGGTGAATTCCAAGCCGACAATAGAACCCCACGAGTGCCCGAGCACGAAAAGGCGCCGGCGATTGAATCGGTGCAGCAAATACCGCACCACCTGCTCCGCGTCCGAAACGAATTGATTGACGTTCATCGTTCGGTCGACGCCGAGCCAAGTGTAATTGTTCGCGGCGTACGTCTTTCCGGTACCGCGCTGATCCCACTGAACGACGGTAAAGAAGTCTTCCCACGGGCGTTGGAATGTCCACGCAGCGGGCATCGTAGGCGACCCCGGACCGCCGTGAATGAACAGCAGCAATGGATTGGACGAGTCCGCTCCACGAATCGATAGCCACTGCTTGGCCTCGTTGATTTCAAGGCTCGTCAAGTCTTCCACGCCGTTTGGCGTGACGATCTTCCGGTTTGCGCGAATGATCTCGGTGACGCGAGCACGCGTGTACGGCGGCAACGGCGATTGTTCGGGTAACGGGCGAACCGTGTTTGCAGCAGCCGGGGCAGCGGCAAGCGCCGACGCAATCGTCCCAAGAGCCGAAATCCGTTTCATGACTCAGCTACGAATCGCTGTTAGACTTTGTTTCGCGTCTTTTCGACGACGCGTTTCACCAGGGCCGTTGCGTTGAACGCGCCGTGCACCGGAAACACCAGCACGAAAGTTGCCCGGCGCCAAAAAACGGGGGGTTGAGCCGAAGCCCAACCCCCATGTGCATTGCAACGCGGTGTGTTACAGCGCGTTGGCCAGAGCCCAACCTTTGGGAACGCCGACACCGGCGACTTGATTATATTGACTCGCGTTGCACGTGTATCCGCCGTTGTTTCCAGACGTACACGGTGTGAAGTACGTGCTGTAGCCGGTCGATGTGAACAAACTGTACAACGTGGAGTTGATCCAGCCCACTCTCGCTCCATGCAGCTCGTTCGTTTCGGCCAAGTACGCTGCCATTGCAGGCGACGACCACGAGGTGCCGAGGTACTCGCCCCAACTGCCGCCCGTGTATACCGCAACCGGGAAGAACGGCAGCGAAATGTCCGGTTGATTACGACCGGTGGTGAGCATGCCGGCGACACCCGTTTGCCAGCTCGGAAGCGGCACGATGGTCGATACGCCGCCGCCGCTCGAGCACACGTTGCGCGTATAAATGTTGCTACACGACGCCGATCCTGCCGTTACGGTTTGCAGTACGCCCGTGCTGCTGTACGTGAAGTTGACGCCGCCGATCGACGTGAAATACGGATCGCCGGCCGGCGAACTCACGCCCGTACTGCGGCCGCATTCGAGCGATCCGGAGTCGCCTGAAGATGCGACGAACGTGACGCCTTCCGCCGCACCTTGCTGCGCGATGGCATTCGTCGCGCTCTCGAACGTTGACGATTCGCAACCGCCGAACGACGAATTGACGACGCTGGCTTTACCGTCGGTCAGGATTTGGTTGTACGTGTCTTCGATCGCTTGATCGGTGAGCGAACCCATATCGTACACGATGACGTTCGCGCCCGGCGCAAGTCCGGCGATCGTTTCCTGGTCGAGATCTGCTTCCGCTTCGTCGCCGCTTCCGCCGCCGTCGACGGCTTCATAGGTGGTCGTGCCGGTTCGCGTGACTCCGGCCGCGGACAGATACGAATTAACGTAACTCGCCGTACCCGGCAGATCGATTGCGATCGCGATCGTTTGGCCGGCGCCGTTGCATCCATGTTCGACCGGGAAGTCGAATGGCTTCGCAACGCCGGTCGCTAACGTGCCTGAGGAGTTCGAAAGCGGACCGTTATCCGCGGGTGCGCTGTTGCACGCCGTCGTCGGCGGGGCGCTCGGCGTAGCGGTCGGAACAGGCGTTGAGTAGGAACGGTGTCGCAGTAGGAACCGGTGTCGCAGTAGGAACCGGTGTCGGGGTCGGCCGCGGCGTGCGATGAGCCATCGGAGCAACGTTCGCTAACGGCTTCGCGATTACGACGTTGCTCAGCGACGCCGTCAAGACGTACGAACTAATCGACGAGGGAACCGTCGCGGGTGTCAGGTTCGCAAAACGCTGACCAAACTTTCCTTGCGAGACCGTGTGCATTTCCGTCTTGAAGAATTTCTCGACGGAGCCGCTTGGAGCCGTCGCATCGATAATCGTGCGATTGCTCGACTCCCGTGTAATTCTGAATCCAGCGGCTTGCAATTGCGCAGCTACCGCATTCTCTTGTTGCACGGTCGGTGCGTAATTGGCATTAAACTGTGCCGCCGTTAAATAATGATGCGGAACGCCGGGCATCATATTGTCGGCAATGAATTGCTCGAGTTCCGCCTCATGGTTGTAGCGAAGAACGATCGCGACATTGACCGGCGCCGTCGCGGTTCGCCGCCCGGCATCCGTATACGCAAATTGACCGTAGGTTTTTGGAATTGAGATCTCAGGTGCAACCGCTGCGTTCCTGACAATCGATTGCGCCCCGGCGGCGCCGGTATTCGAAACCGTATTGGGAATTGTTGATGAGTGTCCGCCGCAAGCGGAAAGCGATAGCCCCAGCGCAAGCGCTGATGCAATCGCTGTAGTCGATCTTCGCATCTACCCTCCTGGACCTTGAGCACAGCAAGAAAATAAAGACGCAGTACAGCCGAAACTGCTCCACACTACGCCGCGTTCGCTGAGTGCCCGCCCTTGCCTACAACCAAACGCTAGGTGCAATTCGCAGATATTCACGTTTTATCAGAAAAGCTGACTCCGGCTTCGCTTCTATGAGCGAGTGAATTACGCGTTCCCGCGTGTACTCTGCCGCCTCTTTTCGACGACGCGTTTGACGACCGCCATTGCGTTGAGAGCTTTCGGAAACCCGATGTACGGGATCAACGTCATGGCGGTCTCGACGACTTCCGCTTCGGTCAACCCGACGTTAAATGCGCCGTGGACGTGCGTTTCGAGTTGCGCGTCGCAACCGCCCATCGTCGCAAGCGATGCAATTGCGACGATCTCGCGATGCTTGAGATCGCCTTCGCGCGCGTAAATTTCGCCGAAAGCAAAGTCGACGAGGTAGCGCGCGAAATCGGGCGCTACCCCGTCATATGCTTCGAGCAGATTGTCCGTCACCTTGTCGCCGTCGACAAGGCGCATCAGGCGTTCCCCCTCCGACACTACTCGCTGAGCGCCATGGTGATGACGCGTTCTTGTTCGACGGCGTGCGCGCCCGGATAGCCTTCCGACGGCGAGGCGCGGTAGCCGCGGCCGGCGTAGCCGATGTCGAGCGGGCGTTTGAGACGTTCGAGCAGACGGCGCCGCGCATACGCACGCGCGCCCATGTTCTTCGGCTCTTCTTGCACCCACACGAGCGACTTGAGATTCGGATACGTCTCGAGCAGCGCATTGATCTGATCGGCCGGCATCGGCGAAAGCAGCTCGATGCGTACGATGGCGGTCTTCTTCATCTTCGGATACAAGTCGCTTGCGATCAGGTCGTAATAGATCTTGCCGCTGCAGAGCAGAATCCGTTCGACCTTGCTCTTGTCTTTGATGTTCGCATCGTCGATGACCGGTCTGAACGAACCCGTCGCCATGTCGTCGATCGAACCCGACGCCGCTTCGGCGCGAAGCAGCGATTTCGGCGTCATCACGACGAGCGGAACCGGCGACTTCGATGCCGCCTGTTCGCGCAGCAGGTGGTAGTAATTGGCCGCGTTCGACGGATACGCAACGCGCAAATTGCCTTCGGCTGCCAGTTGCAAGAACCGCTCGAGACGCGCGCTCGAATGTTCCGGACCTTGTCCTTCGTATCCGTGGGGCAGCAAGAGCGTCAGGCGCGAAGTCTGTCCCCACTTCGCCTGGCCGGCAGCGATGAACTGATCGATGATGATCTGCGCGCCGTTGACGAAATCGCCGAACTGCGCTTCCCACAACACGAGTGATTTCGGCACCGCAGCCGCGTAACCGTATTCGAATCCGACGCACGCGTATTCCGAGAGCGGACTGTTGTGGATCTCGAAGCTTGCCTTCGATTCGCTCAGGTGCTGCAGCGGAATGTAGAGCGAGTTCGAACTCGGATCGTGAAGCGCAGCATGACGGTGGCTGAACGTTCCGCGCTCGGTGTCTTGACCGGTGATGCGGATCGGCACGCCGGACGCGAGAAGCGACGCGAACGCCAGCGACTCCGCCATGCCCCAATCTACGAGGCCCTTCTCGGCAATAGTCGCCTTGCGACGCTCGAACTGCGTCGTGAGTTTCTTATTGATCGCGAATCCGTTCGGCACGGCAACGAGCGCATCCGACCACGTAAGCAGTTGCTCCTTGTCGGTCGGAGCAAGCTGCGCGGTCGGAAGCTGCGCACCTTGCGCGATTTTCTCGAGCATGCCTTTGCTCGTGTGTTCTTTGACGTTACGATACGCTTCTTGCAGACGCGATTGCGCTTCCGCGACCATCTCGTTCGCCTGCTCTTGCGTGACGACACCCTGCGCGATCAATTTGTTCGCAAAGAGTTCGCGCGCGGTCGGATGCGACTTGATCTTGTCGTACATCAGCGGTTGCGTGTACGCGGGTTCGTCCTGTTCGTTGTGCCCGAACCGGCGATAGCCGATGAGATCGATCACGGCGTCGCGACCGAACTTCTTGCGGAATTCCACGGCGAGATGCACCGCCGAAATACATGCGTCGACGTCATCGGCGTTCACGTGGATGATCGGAGCGTCGAAGCCCTTCGCAAGATCGGACGCGTAGCGCGTCGAGCGCGAATCGCGCGAGTCTGTGGTGAAGCCGATTTGGTTATTCGCGATCAGATGCATTGTGCCGCCGGTCTCGTATCCCGGAAGCGACTGCAAGTTGAAGACTTCCGAAATGATGCCTTGACCGGTGAACGCGGCGTCGCCGTGAATGAGGATCGGCGCAGCTTTCGTGACGTCGACTTTCGGCGCCGGACCGGCATGATCCGTTTGCAGCGCGCGGGTGCGTCCCTCGACGACCGGATCGACCGCTTCGAGATGACTCGGGTTGTGCTGCAGCGTCACCTCCACGTCTTTGCCCGAGTTCGTCGTGTAGACGCCGGTCGCGCCGTGGTGGTATTTCACGTCGCCCGTAACGTCGTCGTCGCTCGAGACGTCGCCGCGTTGATGCGCTGCTTCGAATTCCGAGAGCAGCTCTTCGTACGGCATGTTCACGACGTGCGCGATCACGCTCAAGCGACCGCGATGCGCCATGCCGAGGACGGCTTTGAGCGTCCCCTCATCGCCGAGCATGTCGAGGGTTTCCTCGAGCATCGGCACCATGACGTCGAGGCCTTCACCCGAGAAGCTCTTCTGTCCGAGGAACGTTTTGCGAATGTAGCGTTCGAACGACTCGACCTTCGTCAGGCGCTGCAAGAACTGAATCTGCCGCTGCGGCGAGAGCGAGATCTTGTGCGCGCCGCTTTCGATCGTTTCACGCAGCCAGCGCCGTTGTTCGGTGTTCGAAATATGTTCGAACTCGTACGCAATCGTCGAGCTGTACGTTTCGCGAAGCCGCGGAAGAACATCGGCGAGCGTGCTGCCTGGAACTTTGACGTTGAGGACCGATGCGGGAATCGCCGCCATCAACGCGGGCGTAAGGCCATACGACGCCGGATCGAGTTTCGGATCCCCGAGCGGTGCGGCACCGAGCGGATCGAGATGCGCGGCCAGGTGACCGTGCGTGCGATACCCGGAAACGATCGCCATCGCGGCCGCAACCGCGCGTAACATTTCATCGCTCGGCGCTGCCGCGGTCTGCCCGGCGCTCGCGGCAACGGTCGTTGCAACGGCGGTCGTTTCGACTCGCGGCGCAGGACCTGCTTGCAATCCGAGACCCGAGAAGATTGATTCGTAGAAGCCGTCCGCGCCTTGCAGCAGTTGGTCGACGCGACGGAGATACTCACCCGACTGCGCGCCTTGAATGACGCGATGATCGTATGTACTCGTCATCTGCATCACTTTCGAGATGCCGAGTGAACGCAGCGCACCTTCGTTCGCGCTTTGAAATCCCGGCGGATAGCCGATCGCGCCGGTTGCGAGAATCGCACCCTGTCCCGCCATCAAGCGCGGCACAGATGCAACGGTACCGATACCGCCCGGATTGGTGAGCGTGAATGACGCGCCTTGCAGATCGTCCGCGCCGAGTTTGTTGTCGCGCGCTTTGGCAACGAGATCCTGATACTTGCCGTAAAACGCTGCGAAATCCAGCGATTCAGCGTTCTTGATCACCGGCACGATGAGGAAACGCGAACCGTCTTTGCGTTCCGCGTCAACCGCAAGTCCGAGATTGATTCCCGGTTCCAAACGCTGCGGCGCGCCGTTATCGTCGCGGCGGAAGCTAAACGTAATGAACGGCAGCTCGCGCGCCGCGCGCACGAGTGCGTACGCAACGATATGCGTGAACGAAATCTTCTCGCCGCGTCCCGCCGCTTTGACCGCGTTGTTGAGTTCTTTGCGACGCGCATCCATGACGTCGACCGCGAGCGTACGGAAACTCGTCGCCGTCGGAATCGTGAGCGACTGCTCCATGTAGCCCGTCAGTGCCGCTGCAGGTCCCTTCAACTGCGTCACCTTCGCGCCCGCAGGAACGGGCGGCATCGGCACCTGATTCGCCGCGCCGGCCGCCGGTTTACGCTTTGCATTCGCGGCTTGCGAAACGACGTCGCCGCGCAGAATCATTCCGTTCGGTCCGCTGCCGCGAACGAGCGCGAGATCGAGTTCTTGTTTGCGCGCGATGCGCTGCGCTTGCGGTGACGCGACGACGGCACGCGCTTGCGGCGGCGCAACGGGTGCAGGTGCGGGCGCTTGGGCAGATTGCGGCGACGTGGCGTTGGCGCCGGCAGCAGCGGACGACGTAGCATTGGCGTCGATTTGGGCGAGTTTCGCTCCGACGGCAACGGTCTCACCGTCTTTCACGCTCAGTTGCGTGACCGTACCACTCGCGGGCGCGGGTACTTCGACGTCGACTTTGTCCGTCGTCACCTCGACGATCGTGTCGCCTTCGTTCACGAAGTCGCCGGGCTTCACGCGGAATTCGACGACGGTGCCTTCGGTAACGGACTCGCCCATCTCCGGCAGCGTCACGTCAACGAGCTTCGGTGGTCCGGCGGGCACGGCCGGCGCGCCTGCAGTCGCTCCGTTCGGTGACGCCGCGGCCTTGCCGTTCGTCGGCGCTCCGACTTTACTCGTGTCGATTTCAGCCAACACGGCGCCGACGCCGATGGTATCGCCTTCGCCGCCGAAGATGTTCATGATCACGCCTGATGCCGTTGCCGGGACTTCGACGTCGACCTTATCGGTCGTCACGTCGACCAAGGGATCTCCCTCAGCCACGAAATCGCCGACGCGCTTGCGCCATTCGACGATGGAGCCTTCGGTGACCGACTCCCCCATCTCGGGGAGGGTCACTTTGACTACCGCGTCCGCCACCTTGATTTGTACTCCGTCCTGCTGGGAAAAAAAGCCGAGCCTCTATGTTACGCCCGCTCTCGACACAGATGCTACGACCAGGGACGACATTCATCCCAGCCCAGGCATTGATGGCGTACGAAGATGCGGCTCAAGCGCCCGTTCTCTCGGTTAACGAGATCGACGCGGCGGCAAGTCTCAGTCTCGGTCGCATTATCGACGTCTACGCGTAGCGCTACACCTTCAACAACGCAGATAATCCGAGACTTGCGGCGGAGATCGCAACCCACAGCACAGCGCCGAGAAAGAGCGGCCGCACACCCGCGCTGCGAATGCGCGCGACGTCGGTGCCGAGACCGACACCGGCGAGCGCAACGACGATGAGAAACAATGCCAGTGTATGCACCGGCATTTGAATCGCAGCGGGAATCAGACCGAACGAATTGAGCGCGGCGGCAACGAGAAACCACAAGATGAACCACGGCACGATCGACGCCCACGCAACGGACGTCCCCTCTTCGCGCCGTTTTTTTACCGATCGCCACGCATAAAAGACGACGAGCGGAACGATCAGCAGCGTGCGCGTCAGTTTTACGATGACGGCATCCGCGCCCGCGGCATGGCCGTACGAATACGCTGCCGCGACAACGGACGAAGTATCGTTGATCGCCGTGCCCGCCCACAGTCCGAACGCGGATTGCGTCATATGGAAGAGATGACCGAGCGCCGGGAACACGATGACCGCGATGACGTTGAAGAGGAAGATCGTGCCGAGCGCATAGGCGATATCGGCTTGATCGGCTTCTATGACCGATGAAACGGCGGCGATCGCCGAACCGCCGCATATCGCGGTACCGACGCCGAGCAACCGCCGGAGATCGCGATCTAACCCGAGCGCGCGTCCAAGTGTGAACGCAAGCGCCATGACGATGACGAACGTTCCAATCATGACCGGCAGCGACCGCCCACCGCCGGCGACGATCTGCGCGAGGCTCAAACTTGCGCCGAGCAAGACGATCGACCACTGCAGCAATTTTTTTCCGGCGAATGCGATCCCCGGTTTGACGGGCTGCGGAAGCGCGACGAACGATGCGATAAGCGCGCCGATGAGAATTGCGAAGACCGGTGCACCCACGACCGGCAGAATTCCGCCGAGCGCCGTTGCGGCCAACGCAATCACGACGCAAAGCAGAATCCCTAATATCAACGTGTGCCGATCAGAAGTAGCTCGCGGGTTGCGGAGTCGGCGCGACCAAGCGCGCCTTGTTGAAGGTAGGGCGTGGATGCGTCAGCACCCAAGCGGAAATGTCGTAGGCGTCCGCGAGTGAGAGCGAGCCCGGCGCGTTCTGCGGCATATTGAAGCGAACGAAGCCGGTCATCCGGTCGATGTGCGCCATGCCCGCTCCGGTGTTGAACGAGGTCGGTCCCCACAGCGGCGGAAACGAGCCGTGGACGCCCGCACCGTTTGCCTGATGGCACGTCACGCACTTTTGCGCGTACAACCGGGCGCCGCGCTCGATATCCGGCGACGAACTGGGGAGCGGCACGATGAAACGATCGTCCTTGGCTTGCGGTGTGCCCGTCGGCACGTTGCGCGAAAGATAGGCGATGTATGACGTCATCGCGACCATCGCCTTACTGTCGTATGCGGGCGGCGTACCGTTCATACTGTAGAGGAAACATTCGGCAATCCGGTCTTGCAGCATGATCACGCGCTTCGCCCGCTTGTTCCACTGCGGAAAACGAGCGTAGACGCCGGCGAACGAACCGCCGCGTTTGACGGTGCCGACGCCGACGTGACACGCAGCGCATGACATATCGGCGACCACATTGCGCGGGAGGTACTTATGCGGATCTTCGATCATGTCGTGACCGAGTTTGATCGATTCTCCGACCGGACCGCTCGGCAGCGCTTGCGGATCGTACAACCCCTGAGAAGCCGTCGTCGCTTGCATCGAAGCGGGTCCATTCGACGAGCACGCCGCCGTGAGTGCGGCGGCGGCCAGTGCGAAAACGGCGACGAGACTAGAACGTAAGCGCGGCATACGTGTAGTTGAATTCGTGCTGCAGAACGGCAACGGTCGCGACCATCGAAGGAACGACGAGCGCGCCGGGATTGAGATGCGTGAGGATGTCGTTTGCCACTTCCGTAGGATTCGCGCCCGCAGCCGGCGCACCGGGTTTCACGAGATTTCGCGCTTGCTCTTCGACCGCCGTATGGCAGCAGAGGAAAATCACGCCGCGCTTCTGCAGCCCCTCGATCGACGCGTCTTGGTACATGCCGTTCGCATCGTCGGGACCGTCGTTCGCGCTTCCCGTTGCTTTCGATTTCACCCACACGTTCGAGGCAACGGTTGCGCCTTGCGCATCTTGTACCTTGAAGAAATCGCCGAGTTTGTATTTGTCCCAGAGGTAATCGCTGTAGTTCAGCGCGGCGGATGCGCCGTGCGGAGCGAATGCAATCGTCACGTCGGACGCGCTGTATCCGTATCCGAACTGCAGCCCGTTCAGCGAGTTTTTGATATTCTGGAGCGCCTGCGGCTTGAACGCGATCTGCTCGAAGACCTGACGAATTTTGGCCGGGCGTCCGACGAGTTGCCGGAATTGCGCTTCATTGAAGTCGCTCTTGCGTTCCACGAGGTGCGTTCCACCGGGCACGCTTTGCGCCGCGCCTACTCCGGACGACGCTGCTACGAGCGATGCGGAGGCGGCGAGAAACGAGGTACGATTCACTAGTATTCCTCCTGTCGCCGTCATTGAACAACGGCGCGCGTTGGTCCGAAAGGCCTACGGCGTCCTTTGGCTTCCGGACACTTGTTCTCCGGCATCAAACCTATGGCCCATGCGACCCGGGCGGAACCGCCTCCGGCGATTTCGAATATGCCGGGGGCTTTGTGCATGGAGGTTGAGCGATGATGAATCGTCGCGAATTCGCGGGTATTGCAGCGGGCGCGGCCGCCGCAACGATGCAATCGCGTGCGCTCGCGCAAACGCCGGCGCCCGCGCTCGGGCAACCCCATCAGCCGCTCGTTCCCGAAGACGATCCGTCGATCACCGTCGAACGTCCGCAACTTCGCCGCCCCGACGGCATGCTCGACGCCTATGCCGCCTATCCGAAGAATCTGCGCGCGGATACGCCCGCTGTCGTCGTCGCGATGCACATTTGGGGCGTCGACTCGCAGATTCGCGACACCGTTCGCCGGTACGCGAAACTGGGATTCAGTTGTATTGCGCCGGACCTGTATTCGCGCATGAACGCGCCGTCCGGCGACGGCAGCACGAACGTCGACGAGTTCCGTCCATATGCCGCGCAACTGCAACGCAAACAATACGGTGGCGATATGCGCGCGGCGGGTCTCCATGTGCTCGCAAAATCTCCGCAGAGTAAAATCGGCGTTACCGGTTTCTGCATGGGCGGTCACCTCGCACTCATCGAGGCAGTCGATAACTCCGATGTCTTCGATGCGGTCGCGCCGTTCTACGGCGCGGTGAAAGATATCGACCCGACCGCGATTCACATCCCCGTCTGCGGCAGTTACGGTGAGAAGGACCACAGCATCCCCGCCGACGACGTGCGCACGTGGCGCTCGCAGCTTCGTGTCGCGAACGACGTCCGCATTTATCCGACCGCCGGGCATGCCTTTTTCGACGATACGCGAAGCTCTTACGTGGCCTCAGCGGCCGACGATGCGTGGAAACGCACGATCCAATTTTTTAAGGACACGCTCGGGTTTCAACAGTGACAACGCTCTTTGATCTCCTCTTCCTCGTCATCGGCATCGTCGCCGGCGGGCTCGTCGTTTTTTTTGCGCAACGCAGCTCGATCGCGCGTCTCGAGGAACGCGTCAGCGCGTCCTCCGACAATGCACACGCGGTCGAAGCACTGTTGGAGCGCACCAAGAACGAATTGCGCGAATCGACCACGCAGCGCGCCAGCGAACGCGTCGGTGAAATCGTCGCGCCCATCGCGCAGAAACTCGGCGAGTTCGACCGTCTCGTCCGCGAGATCGAAAGTAAGCGCAACGAAGATACGGGAAGCCTCAAAGCGCAGATCGAGAATCTGCTCGCGCGCGCGGACAAGATCGAAACCGCTGCGATGTCGCTCTCGAATCAGACCTCGAGCCTCGTCACTGCACTGCGCAGTCCGTCAACGCGCGGAAAATGGGGCGAGATCCAGTTGCGCAACGTCGTCGAGAAGGCCGGCATGCTCGCGTACTGCGACTTCGACGAACAGCAGACGATCGAAATCGAGTCGGGGCGCGGCCGTCCCGACATGACGATCAATCTCCCCGGCAACCGGCGGGTCTTCGTCGACGCGAAAGCGCCGACGGATTCACTGCAAGCCGCGTTCGAAGCGGCCGACGAAGATACGCGCCGCGAGCTGGTTCGCCGCCACGCCAAGGCGCTCGGCGATCACGTCGACGCGCTTGCGAAGCGGAACTATCATCAGAGCGAAGGGTCGGCCGACTTCGTCATCATGTTCGTGCCCGGCGAAGCATTTTTGAGCGCCGCGTGCAACGAAAATCCGGCGCTCATCGAGTACGCGCTCGACAAAGGCGTGCTCGTCACCGGGCCGCTCTCGCTCATCAGCCTGTTGCGATCGTTTGCGATGGGCTGGCAGGCCGTCAAACAAGAAGAGAACGCGAAGCGGATCGCGCTGCTCGGTCGCGAGCTCTACGAACGCGCGACGCGCTTTGCCGATAAACTCGTCGGTCTCGGGAAGAACCTCGAACGCGCCGTCTCGTCATTCAACGAAACGGTGGGAACGTACGAATCGCGTCTGCTTCCTCAAGGGCGCAAACTCAAGGACGAAGCGGCGCTCACCGGCGACGACATGCCTGAGATCAACGTGATCGATATCGCGCCGCGTCCGATTACATCGCTGGACGCCGCACCCGCAAAGAAACCGAAACGGGACCCCGCGACGCCGAACCTCTTCCAAAACGAAGAACTTTCTGGCTAGCCGCTACGGCGTCCACGACGTCCCGTCATCGTAGTTGACGCGGACGACGCGATACCCGGCGAGACGCGCCTCGAGGATTGGGAGCGCCGCCGTACCCAACTCACGCTGCGCGCAGTTCGCGATACGATCGCGTGGACCGATCGAGCCTCCTTGCCAATCGCCGAGTTGACCGAACGAATGGATAGCAACGTTCGGCGAAAACTCGCCTTTTCGGTCGAGACTCAACTTTCCAAGTTCGACGCCGCTATCGCTCATTAGCGGAAACTCGAAGAGCACTTCATTCGCGACTTTCGGTGCGACGTTGGTGAACGAAACGCATGCGATTGCGCCGCGTCCGTCTCGCTTCACCGCCGCGAACCCACCGATGACCGTGATGTTGCCCTGAACGTTCCCATCGAGTGAGGCCGTCGCGAGCGGAACGTTACGCCACGGATTTGGCGTCGGGGTCGGCGCCGGTCCACGCCGCGGGTCACGCGACCCGATTTGCCCGTCGGTCACACCCCGCGCGTAAAGTGCCGAGCGCCCGGAACCGCGCAACCAGTAAAGCACGGCGTAACGATCGTCTTTTTGCAGATTGAGAATGTCGCCTTGCGTCTGTTGCGGCTGAAACGCCGTCATAAACGGCTGCGGCGCGCCGTTGCGCGCCCAACTCACAACGCTGCCGAAGTCGCTGTCGGAAAGCCCTTGTATTTCACTCAGCACGTTGATCAACGGCTGCGACGCGGCGTGGGCTGCGCGCGGCGTCAGGAACGCGAGAAAGCCGGCGATGGTTAAAACCATCGCCGCACATACTCCGTAGTTGCGCTTCACTGCTTGTTTTTTGCTTCCCAGTCTTTCAAGGCGTCGAGCGTGTTCTTCACGTGATCGTCCGGCTTGAGGTTGGTGTACGTATAGATGATGGTTCCGTCGGGAGCGATGACATACGAGGTGCGATTCGCATACTGCGGGGCTTTATCGAGAACCGCATCGTATTGTTTTTCGACAGCTTGATCGCTGTCGGCGGCGACGGCAAACTTGCTGCGGCATTCGCTGACCGAAAACTTCTGCAATTTATCCAGCGGATCGTGCGAAACGCCGATTACGGTGGCGTGCAGCGCTTTGTACTGATCGATCGCTTCAGCAAATTCATGCGCCTCCGTCGTGCAGCCCGGTGTGAACGCGGCCGGATAGAAGTAGAGCACGACGGGCCCGTTCTTGAGCGCATCGGCAAGCGAGAAGGTGAAGACCTTTCCGCCCTGCGTCGCTTGCAAGGTAAAGTCGGGCGCCTTCGTGCCGTCTTGAAGCGCAGCCAAGGCGGGAACGGCGGCAAGGAAGAGGACGGCGATGGTCACGAGAGCACGACGAATCATGAAATGAGCCTCCGATAGACGGATGAAAAAAGTCTAAATGAGGGATGGCCGCCAAGTCTAGGGCTATGGCGCAGTTGTATTCCTACGTACGTTCGCAAGATAACGCGACCGCATCGATTACCATCGACATCGGCATCGACGCCGAGCGGGACCTCCCGTCGCGCCCGCTTGCGTTCCTGCTCGTCCGGCGGATCGACGACGGCGCCGAGCCCGAACCGATTCAGGAACTGGAAGAACGGCTGAGGCAGCGTTTCGAGGTTGCCGGCTTCCTTCTCGTCGCCACGCTGACAATGAGCGGCTCCCGCACGCTCGTCGTCTATGGCGACAATGACGAACGTTTGCGCGAAATTATGTCCACCGTCGAAGAGCCGTTCGCGATCCAAGCGAACGACGACCCCGCGTGGCAGATGTATCGTACGTTACTCCCCACGAACGAAGAGATCACCAACGGCTGAACGGAGGCCACGACGATGCTCGCATCTCGTTTTTGCATCCCACTCGTCGCCGCTATCACCCTTTCGTATTCGTTTGCACTCGCACAAAACGCGCTTCCGGTGCCGTCGCCTGCGCTGCTCGATGCGCTCAACGCGGTACGGGCGACTTCGAACGCGCCCCTCAACGCAAAGCTTGCGAGTCTCGCGCCGCCGGAACGTGATGCAATGACCTACTGGCTCGGTTCGCACGGACGCGGCCCGTTGCACGCGCTCGGCGCAACGGATGCGCAAATCGGCGTTCCGTACTATGCGATCGATTACAATCTCACGCCCGCACCATGGCCCTCCACGGTGCAACAACTCGCTGCCCCGCCACCGGCGCCGACAGAACCGCCGACCTCTGCACCGCGACGCCATTCGCCGTTCAACGTGCTTGGCGCGGTGTTGCCGGAGTTGCAGATTCCCGTTGCGTCGTCGTCGAGTTCTTCGTCGCACACAACGACGACGAACACACCGAACGGATCCGAGACGAACACGACGACGGAAAGCTCCGGGTCATCCGTAAGCATCGGCGTGAATCCGTGGGCCGTCGTCGGTGCATTGATCGACGCATCATCGGCGCATACGACGCAACCGGCGCCGTCGGAACCCTGGCGCGGGTTGACATTTGCATCTTCTACGCTCGGTACTGGTGGTTCCGGAATTCGCGTAACGCGCGGCTTCGCGGCGGTGCGCAATGACGGAACGGAAGGCCTCGCGTGCATTTCGTTTGCGAACGGCACGCAAAAGATCGCGAACGAAATCGACGTGGACATCGAAATCCTTGATACGATCGGCTTTATCCGCCGCGTCGCGCCGCTGCGTCTACGCGGTTCGTTCGCTCCCGGCGCCGAAGTCGGCGGTCCCGCAAACATTCAAGACGTCAACTCCGCCCGAGGCAACTGCGTCATCGACGGCGAGAACGCCCTCGCAAATATGACGGACCCGTTCTCCAACGCCGGTGCGGTTGTCTATTCGGTAAGACGCGTCGTATTTCAAGACGGCACGACGTGGCTACAACCCGGCGCGAATACCTGGAATTGATCGAGCTCGCCACGCACGTGTCATAAAAAGGCGATTATTGTTTCTTGCGCTACAGTCCCATTAAACGCGCGATGACGAGCCGTTGGACTTCGTTTGTGCCTTCGCCTATTTCGTTGATTTTTTGGTCGCGGTACATGCGTGAGACGGGGTATTCGTCCATGAAGCCGTAGCCGCCGTGGATTTGGACGGCTTCGTTGACGACGCGGCGCGAGAGTTCGCCGGCGTAAAGTTTTGCGAGCGATGCGCTTTGCACGTAGTCGCGGCCGTGATCTTTTTCCCACGCGGCTTTGAGGATCATGAGCTTCGCGTGTTCGATTTCACAGAGCATGTCGACGAGTTTGAATTGAATTGCCTGGAACTTGCTGATCGGCTTGCCGAATGCGATGCGATCCTTTGAATACTGCAGCGCTTCGTCGTATGCGCCCATCGCGAGACCGACGGAAAGCGCCGCGACCGAGATGCGGCCGCCGTCGAGGATCGTCAGGAATTGCTTGTAGCCCTCGCCTCGTGGACCAAGCAAGTTGTCTTCGGGCACTTTCGCGTCGTTGAAGCTCAGCTCGCGCGTGTCCGATGCGCGCCAACCCATCTTCTTATACTTTTTGCTGCGCGCGAATCCGGGCGCGTCTTGCGGCACGATCAGATTCGAGATCTCCGGTTTGCCGTCGGGGCGGGCACCGGTCGCCGCGGTGATCGTAGTTCCCCCGCTCATATCCGTGCCCGAGTTGGTGATAAACGCTTTCGTTCCGTTGATCACCCACTGACCGTTTTGAAGCGTGGCCTTGGTTGTCGTGTTGCCTGCATCGCTACCCGCATTGGGTTCGGTAAGGCCGAAGCCCCACAGCATTTTTCCTTGCGCCAGCGGCACGAGATACTTCTGTTTCTGCTCTTCCGTGCCGAAGAGATAGAAAGGCGTCGCTCCGAGAGAGACGTGCGCGGCCATCGTGATTGCCGTCGAGGCATCGGCGCGTGCAATCTCCATGACCGCGAGAGCGTAACTCACGGTGTCGGCTCCTGCGCCACCGTATTCTTCGGGGAAGGGCAGGCCCATAAAGCCGAGCTCGGCCATTTTTTTCACGAGGTCGTACGGGAACGCTTCCTCGCGATCCATCTCTTCCGCGCGCGGCTTCACCTCGTTATGCGCAAAATCGCGCGCGAGGTTTTGGATTGCTTTCTGCTCGTCGGTCAAATCGAAGTTCATACGACCGGAGGTATAGGCCGTGGCCTCAGGAAAGTCCCGTTTCCAGCGATGATTTCCATACGCAATGTCTCGCTGATCTACCCCAATGGGGTGCGCGCCCTCGACAATGTTAGTCTCGAAATCGGCAAGGGCGACTTCGTCTTCCTTGTCGGCCATTCGGGAACCGGCAAATCCAGTCTCCTCCGCCTCCTTTACAAAGAGACGGTACCGACGAGTGGCGAGATTACCGTAGACGGTATCCGAGTCGACCGCCTCAAACGCGGCCGCATTCCTGCGCTACGCCGTCATCTCGGCGTCGTGTTTCAAGATTTCAAGCTGCTCGCCGAAAAGACGGTCTGGGAAAACGTTGCGTTCGCAATGCAAGTAACCGGCGCGCATAGCAAAGAGATCATGCGCGAAGTTCCGCGAGCGCTCGATCTCGTCGGCCTCTCGCACAAGAGCCGCATGTTTCCGGGTGAGCTCTCAGGCGGAGAGCAGCAGCGCACCGCAATAGCGCGCGCGCTCGTGAATCATCCGAAGCTGCTGCTCTGCGATGAGCCGACCGGCAACCTCGATCCGTCGAACACGACGGAGATCATGGAGCTCTTGCTCCGCATCAATCTCAAAGGCACGACCGTCGTGGTCGCAACTCACAACCAAGCCGTAGTCGATCGCATGCGCCGTCGCGTCGTGCGTCTCGAAGACGGCAAGATCGTTACCGACGAAGAGCGGGGATATTACTATCTTGGACTGGGGCAAGGTCAAGTTCTTTCTGGGTGAGGTGCTGCGCAACTTCACGCGCAACGCCGGAATGCAAGCGACGGCAATCGGCACCGTCGCAATCACCATCATCCTCCTCGGCGCCTTCGTCTTCGTACGTGCAACACTCGCCGGTCTGGGCAACGACATTTTGAACCAGATCGAGATCTCGGTGTATTTCACGAACGATGCGACGACGGCGCAAGAGGACGCGCTTCACAGCGCTCTCGCGCACGATCCGCGCGTCGCGTCGGTGCAGTTCGTGCCACGCAAAGAAGGCCTCGCGGAACTGCGCGTGCGCACCAACGGCGTGATCGATACGTCGCTGCTCACGGAGAATCCGCTGCCGGATAAAATGCGCGTGCGCGTGCACGATCCAATCTCCGTTCCGAACGTTGCAGCGAAGATCCGCAAGATGAAGGGCATAGGCGACGTCGTCTATCCCCAGACGGTCGTCGAGCGCTTGCTTCAGCTCGGCGGTGTGCTGCGCCGCATCGGCGTCGTCGTGATCGCCGTGTTCTTGCTCGTCGCCGGCATCATCATTTCGAATACGATTCGCCTAACGGTCTTTGCGCGGCGCCGTGAGATCTCGATCATGCAACTGGTCGGCGCGACGCACATGTACATTCGCGCGCCGTTCATCTGCGAGGGATTGCTCGACGGCTTCGCCGGTTCGCTCATCGCTGTCGGTGTGCTCGCGTTTGCACGCTATATGCTGTGGCCGAAATTGCTACTGGCGCTGCCGTGGGTGCAATTGAACGCAAGCGTCGTCAATGCGCCCCTGCTCGTCGGAGAGCTGCTTCTCGTGGGCGGCTGCATCGGAGTGATTGCGTCGTGGATTTCGGTCGGACGACACCTACGGACGTAATCGCGCACTTGCGCCTCGACGCCGATTTCGATGCGCTCGCGAAATTCATCTCCGACGGCATCGCCTATCTTTCGGGCGACGGTATAGTCGCGGCGTGGAGTTCCGGCGCAGCAGCAATCACGGGTATTCCGCGCATCGAAGCGGTCGGCAAATCACTCGATGAGATATTCTCGCGCCTCGAACCGCCGCTCGGCTTTGCGCTGGTGCCGCAAGAAATTACCGTCTGGACAAAGGACGAGAACCGGCGCGCGCTTCATGCTGCCGTGTTAACGATCGACGACGGATGGCTTCTCTCATTTGGACGGCAACAGACCTACGATGCGATCGAGCAGCTCAAGGCCGAAATCGTTACCTCCGTCTCGCACGAATTGAAGACGCCGATCGCGACGATCAAGGCGTACGCCGAAACGATGCGACACAATCCCTTGGCGACGGATCCGAAACGCGACGAGTACCTCGAGACGATTGAAGAGGAAGCTGACCGCCTCGCAAGCGCGGTCGACGATCTGCTTCTGGCAGGACGCGTCGACGCGGAACACTTGCTCAGCGAACGCAAAGACGTCGCTGTAGACCGCGTGCTGGACATCGTCTCAGAACATCTTGGCCCGACGGCGGCATCGCGTCTGGAACGGCACACGGAAGGTGTCGACGTAAACGGAGATGTGAAGCTCATCGCGCGTGCACTCGAGCAACTGATCGACAACGCGTTGAAGTTCTCGCCCGATATGGCCACCGTCGTCGTCGAAGCAGAACGCGAAGGCGATGCGACCTTCATTCGCGTGAAGGATCGCGGGATCGGCATCGGCACCGAACATCTGCCGTACATCTTCGAGCGCTTTTATCGCGCGGAGCGCAATCTCGTCTCAGCAACGGGGGGTGCCGGCCTCGGCCTCTACATCGTCCGTTCGGTCGCGCGGGCGCACGGTGGAAGCGTCGCCGTCGAGAGCAGACTGCATCAGGGCGCAACGTTCACGCTGCGTCTTCCGGAGCGCGCGGTTTCGCGCGAAACCATATGAGAACGATCGCTGAAGCCGTCGGTCACCGCGTGCTCGTCGTCGACGACGACCGCAACCTGCGCAAGATCATCGGCACGAACTTAGAGCTCGCCGGATTCGGTGTTGAAACGGCTGCCGACGGACCCGAGGCATTAGGGAAGATCGAAAACGTCTTACCGGACGTGGTCTTGCTCGATTTGATGATGCCGCACATGGACGGTTACGAAGTGGCGCGGCGCATTCGCGCGCATCACAATCCCGCCGTCGCCAACGTGCCGATCATCATTCTTACCGCAAAGAGCGAAACGGACGACAAGCTCCGCGGCTTTGAAGCGGGCGCGGATGACTATATCACCAAGCCGTTCGGACCGCAAGAACTGCTCGCGCGGGTGCGCGCGAAGATCCGGCGCGTTGAAGTCGATTCGTCGCTTTCACCGTTAACGCGTTTGCCCGGCAATCTTGCGATCGAAGCGGAATTGCGCCGCCGTCTGGATGCGCATGAACCGTTCGCCGTGCTTTACCTCGATCTCGACAACTTCAAAGCGTTCAACGATGTCTACGGATTTACGCACGGCGACGAAGCGATCCAGCTCATCGCGCGCATCACGACCGACATCGTGCGCCGGCGCGGGACGCCGACCGATTTCGTCGGGCACATCGGCGGCGACGACTTCATCGTGGTAACGCACGCCGAACGCTCGGAAGAGATTGCGAAAGAGATCATCTCTGAATTCGATACGGATATTCGCGGCTTGTATTCTGCGAAAGATCTGCGCGCGGGCTACATCGAAACGCGAGACCGCCGCGGTGCCCTCAACCGTTTTCCAATCATGTCGCTCTCGATCGCGATCGTCTCGAACGATCACGGCCAATTGAGCAACTACGCCCAAGTCGGTGAGGCCGCCGCAGAACTCAAGCGGTTTGCCAAGTCGATCTCCGGCTCGACCTACGTCAAGGACAAGCGCCGCCAATGAATGTTCGCCGATTTATCGTCCTCGGGTTGATGCTCGCGCTCGTGCCTTCGTTTACGCAGGCACGGACGTCGTCGCTTCAGCAGCGCATCGAAGCGGAGCGTCAAAAGAGCCAAGCGCTTCAGGCGCGACTGCACGAGAAGCGGGTCGAACTCAATGCGGCGTCGTCGCACGAGAGCGATCTGCAATCGCAGCTCGATCAGACCAACGCGGCGATTCATGACATCAAGGGGCGCATCGGCGACCTCGATGCGCAAACCGAATCGACCCGACGCAAGATCGCGTGGAACACGATCCAGCTCGACGCTGCGCAAAAATCGCTCGCGCTACATGATGAAGCGCTCAAGCGGCGTCTCGTCGACATCTACGAGAACGGCGACCTCAGCTATGCCGCGGTGCTGCTCTCGGCGCGCAGCTTTACCGAGTTCGTCGAGCGCTGGGAAGATTTGCGCCTGCTGATCGACGCAAACGAGAGCGCGGTGCGCGCGCGAAAGACCGCCGCGGCGAAAGTTGCGGCCGTGCAATCGGATCTCGTGCGCACGCAACAAGAACTTCAGGCGCAACAACTCGCGCAGCAGCGCGCGCAGAATCAGCTCGACACGCTGGCGGACGAGCGGCGCAATCTCGTCGCGATTGCCGATGTGCAACGGCGCCACGTTGCGCAGCAAGTCGCTGAGATCGAAGACCTGTCGCAACAGGAAGAAACGAACCTCGAGGGCTTGATTCGCGAACGCGAGCAAGAGCTTGAACAGGAACGCGAAGCGCAACGGCGCGCCGCGGGCATTACCGGCGGCGTCGCACCGAGCACGGGTCCCGGTTCGCTTTCATGGCCGGTTTCCGGCACGATCACGTCGCCGTTCGGCTGGCGCTCGAACCCGTTCGGCGGTTCGCCTGACTTCCACCCCGGGCTCGACATTGCGGCACCGATGGGCACGACCGTCACGGCGGCCGCCTCCGGAACCGTTATCCTCGCGCAGTGGTACGGCGGTTACGGCAACTTCATTCTTCTCGATCATGGCGGCGGCTTAGCAACCGGCTACGGCCACCTCTCCGCGATCTACGTTTCCGTCGGCCAGCAAATCCAGAAAGGTCAGGCGATCGGCGCAGTCGGAAGCACCGGGCACTCCACCGGTCCGCACTTGCATTTCGAAGTCCGTTTGAACGGAAAACCGGTCGACCCGACGCCGCGTCTTCACGGCTAACCGCTCGGCGGCTTTGCTTCTCCTCGAGATTTAAGCAAAAACCGCAACGGGAAGATCCCCACGAGGCGTTAAGCTAAGCGGGTATGATCGATCCCATGACCGGTAAATTCCGTGCGCTCCTCGCCGCGCTCGTCGTTGTCCTTATCGCCGCGGCGGGTGCCGCATACGCTTTCACGCGCGCTAACACGATGCGCGCAGCCGAAGGCACCGACGGATCGCTGACCGTCGCAACGACAGGCGATGTGCGGCAATATCTCAACGACTCGAACGCGCAAGCGCAGTTGCTCGACGTCGCCGTGAACAAACTCGAGACGTCGTATTACAAACCGGTCGATCCGCAGACGCCGGCGCACGGCGAAACGAAAGCGCTCGATGAGTATCTAAAAGGCAAGCACGTCGCGAATCCGTCGTTGCCGAACACCGACAACGTCGCACAGATTCTCTCGTTCGCCGAGTCGCATTACTCGTCGCACTTGGGATCGAACGCATCGACGGACCTCACGGAAACCGCGCTTCGCGGCGTGATGGACTCTGTCAACGACCCCTACACCGTCTATCTCTCGCCGAAAGAGATTCAAGGATTACAGGAATCGCTCAGCGGCGGCAACTTCGGCGGGATCGGCGTCTACATTTATCAATTGAAAAACGGGCAAGTGCTCGTGCAGCCGATCGAGGATCTTCCCGCCTCGCGCGCGGGGATGAAGCCGGGCGAAGTCGTCGATGCCGTCAATGGAAAGCCCGTCAAAGGCATGACGCTCGATCGCGTGGAGCAATTGATCCGCGGACCCGAAGGCAGCATCGTCCAACTCCGCACGCACCCCTACAATAAAGCGGGCGAGCACACGTTCTCGATCACCCGTGAAGTGATTCACGTGCCGACCGTGCGCGCGAAGATGGAAAACGGCTACGACTACATTCGCCTATCCGATTTCGGCACGACTTCGGCCGACGAAGTGCGCAAGGCGTTGGTTGACGGGAGAGCGCACGGTGCCAAGGGATATATTTTGGACCTGCGCAACAACGGCGGCGGCCTGCTCGATGCTGCGGTGAAGATCTCCAGCTACTTCATTCCGCACGGCACCATCGTCGCGACGATCGACCGCCAAGGCAATCGCTCGGAAGAGGATGCGCTGGGAACGGCGATCGGAGGCTTACAACCGGTCGTTATTCTGGTCAACAAGTACACCGCAAGCGCATCCGAGATCACGTCCGGTGCGTTGCAAGACTACCACCTCGCAAAACTCATTGGCACGAAGACGTTCGGAAAGGGTGTCGTGCAAAGCATCTACCCGATGCCGGACGCCGGTGCGCTCAAGATCACGACGGCACGTTATGTGACGCCGCTTGGACGCGATATTCAGCACAAAGGCATCATGCCGGACATCGTCGTGAATCAGGCGGTGGATCCGGCATTGATTGATACGCCCAACGATAAGCAGCTTGCCGTTGCGAAGGCGACGCTTAAACAACTCGCTCAACAGTAAAGACGGATGAAAAGACTTTCCTCACTGTTTCTGGCGGCGCTCTTTGCCGCACCGCTCGTAAACCTTCCGGCCGCCTCCGCGGCGGACACGTCGCACTTGGCTGCCGCCGATGCGAATCGCATCGCGGTCAGCTATAGCGACTTGACGACGGAGTTCTATAAACGCGTCGATCCACAGAACGTCTTGAACTCAGTTCACGACGAGTTGAACAAGACGCTCCACGCGCGCCACATCAACGGTACGATTCCCGCGCTTCACGCGAGCGATAGCGCGCAATCGAACGTGCACGCGATCGACATTGCCGTGGAACACGCGCAGCATAAGGCCGGCTCTTCGCTCAGCTCCCACGATTTGAGCTATGCCGCGATCGACGGCATCATGCGTTCGGTGAACGACCGCTACACGGTCTTTCTGTCGCCGAAGGATTACGCCGATCTGAACAGCGGTCTGGACGGCGGAAATTTCGGCGGCACCGGCATCGTCATTCAAGCCGACGACAACTCGAAGTACATCACCGTCAGCAACGTCGTGCCGGACGGCCCCGCCGATAAAGCGGGCATCGAGCAAGACGATCAGATCGTCACGATCGACGGAGAGTCGACGAAGGGTTGGAGCATCGATCGCGCGAGCGGCCACCTGCGCGGCAAAGAAGGCACGAAAGTGACGCTCGGCATCCAACGGTCGGGCAAGACGCTCGCGCCGATTACGATCACGCGCGCGCAGATTCACCAGATGAGCGTCTTCGATAAGATGCTGCCGGGCAATATCGGCTATGTTGCGCTGACGGTCTTCGGCAAAGACACGGCCGATGAACTGAACACCGCGCTCGATCGCTTGCAGAAACGCGGCGCGCGCGCGTACATTCTCGACTTGCGCGACAACGGCGGCGGCTATCTCGAAGCGGCGGTCGGCGTGAGTTCGAAGTTCATTTCGTCCGGACCGATCGTGTCGGTGGAATCGCGCGCTTCGAGCATCACGACGCTCGAAGCGAACGACACGGCGATTACGCCCGTTCCGCTCGTCGTGCTGGTGAACGGCCACACTGCGTCCGCATCGGAGATTACGTCCGGCGCGATTCAAGACAGCGGCGTGGGCACGATCATGGGCACGAAGACGTTCGGTAAAGGCGTCGTGCAAACGATCTTCCCGCTCGGCGACGGTTCCGCGGTCAAGATCACGACGGCGCGCTATCTAACGCCGCACAACCGCGACATCAACCACCTCGGCATCACGCCGGACGTCGTCGTGGACGAGAATGCGAAACCGCGCTACGGCGAACCGAGCAAGGACGCGCAGCTCACGCGCGCGATCCAGTACGTCGACGACCGCATCGCGCATCTCAACGACATGAACGGCAACGGCACCACCCAGCACTAACGCCCCGTGTCATCTGAGCGAAGGTACGAAAGCCCGCATGAAACCGTGCGGGCTTTTACAGTTGGGCGGCGAGTGAGGAGAGTGGGGCGCAGATGACGCCTTCGCCGTCCGTGCCCGTGCAGAGATGGCCTTGGTCGTCGGTTGTGAAGCCTTCGAAACTGTGCGAGACGGCGTTTGCGCGCAGCGTGTGAAGCGTTGTGCCGTCGTCGGTTGAGACGTACATGCCGTTCTCCGTCGTAATAATCAGCACCGCGCTCGAACCCGTCGAGACGAATTGCGCGTGTTCACCGATGTTGTATCCGCCCGCTTCCATAGCGTTCTCTCGCGCGTCAGGATCCAAACGCCGGCCTTCGCGCTGCCTCGACCCGCGCGACCGCAGTTGCGACTGCATCTGCTGCACTGCCGAGAATGTCGCGCCGCCGTCGGTCGAACGATAGATCGCCGTCTCCGTCACCGCAACGACGGCGCCGTTTGCCGGATCGACCGCAACGACGGGTGCGTCACGCGCATACGACGGACCCGGCGGAACGAACACGTTGCTTTTCGCGAACGTCTTGCCCCCGTTGGTCGAATGCCACACCGCGGGGCCTCCGCTCATCGACGAGACGAAGATGCTGCTTCCGTTGCGCGAATCGACGGCGACGTCGACCGGCTGCGGTACGCGCCATCGCGACGGTTGAAAGTGTACGCCGTCTCCGGCGAGGTAGAGGCCGTTCTCCGTAATCACGTACGTCTGCGCCGACTTCGGATCGGTCGCAAACGGCTGCGTGCTCGAGATGTGTGCGCCGATCGCCTGCGACGAAAATGACGAACAGCCGTCGCTCGACACGTTGATCCCGCTATCGAGGATATAGCAGAGAGTCGGTTGATTCGGATTGATGTACGCGTTTCCGTTTTCCGTCGAATTGACGGAGAGCGTCTGCCATGTCGCACCGCCGTCGGTCGAACGCGCCGGCGGGAAATCTTGCATCGTTACGAGGACCGTATTGCCGTGCACCGCTACGCTGCGGACGATATTGATCGGCAGCCCCGTCGTAATCGGCGTGAAGGAACCGCTGAACGTTCCGAGCGCAACGCCTTGATCGGACGCGATTGCCAAACGGTCGCCGGAGAGCACCGTCATCGTTCGCGCATCGCCATACCCGCCCGCGGTATTGAACGTGCGGCCGTCGTCCGTATACGCGAGACCGATTCCCGCGACAAAGAGACGATGCGGGACGGTCCGGCTGAATGCAATCGCTTGTGCGCCGCGCAACGACCCCGGCACGGCGATCGTTTGCCACGTCGTGCCGCCGTCGGGCGAATGCATCAACGCATCGGTGTACACGCCGCCGACCATGCCCGCGAGCGTTGCATAAATGGAACGCGCATTCGAAGGATCGACCGCGATCGCGTGCACTTCCGGCGGCGCGTCGAGCGCCGTAAAATCGGTGAGGTGCTGCTGCCACGTCGCGCTGACATGAAGCACCGCTCCATCGACGAGTCCGACGTAGATATCGTTACCCGCAACGTCGATCGTGTTTGCCGCGGCCTCGGTCGCCGCGAACAAGGTCCACGTCGAGCCGTTCGTGGATGAAAGTACGCCCCATTGCGATGCAGCATAGAGCGTGCCGTTGCTCTCGACGATTTGGCGCACCGATTGCGCGTTGCTCACCTGCTGCCATGTTTGCGCGCCGTCGGTGGAGCGGAAAATGCCGCCGCTTTCCGTCGCCGCATATAAGGCATCGCCGGATGCGTCGAACGTGAGCCAATTCACGATGGTGTCGCCGAGACCGGAGTTTACCGCATTCCACGACGAACCGCCGTTGGCCGTTTTATAGATGCCGGTGTCGGTCGTCACGCCGTCATCGGTTCCGATGCCGCCCGCGACGTACATCGTCGACGCATCGCGCGGATCGATCGCGAACGCGTTGAGTTTCCCGCTACTGCTGCCGCTCCACGGTCCGAGCGATGCGCTCCACATGCCGGTCGATGACGGTAACGTCAGCGTTCCCGTTGCCGCCCTCGGAAGTATTTGAGATGACGAGCTACCGCCGCCGCATGAACATAGCGCGACGGCGGCGATCATGAACGCGCATGAAAACCGCATGAACCGACCAACCCCTCTTTAAGGAGTCATCGGCCAATCGTCGCTTCGATTTCCGTAAAGTCTTTGAAAGCTGTGAAAGGAACAGCTTGCTCGCTTAGGTAGCGTTCGAGGCCTCGCCCGGCCTTCGCATACCGCTCGCAGGCTGCAACTGCGGCTTCGAAATCCGAAGGACCGTCGCCAATGTAGACGGTGTGTTTGCCGGCCGCGTTGGCTGCGCGAACGGCCGCGGCTTTGTCGTGTCCGTTATCCGATGCGTCGCGGAAGTGAAAACGCCAGCCGTCTTGCGATGGCTCGATTCCGTTTGCCAGCACGCGCACGTGCCCGAGTCCGTTGCGTTCGAAGGCACGATCGATCAACGGTTGTACGCCGGACGACATCACGAACAACTCATAGCCGCGCTCTTCGCAGAACCGTACGAACGATGCAAACGATGGATCGAAACGCGTGCGCGAAGAGAGCAGCGCGTCGGCTTCATCCAACGGGACGCGGACGTGCGCAGCTTGTGCCGAGAGCACTTCGCGCAACGTCATCGCGCCCGCTGAAAGTTTCTCCTCGAACGCTTCCCAGAACCCGGCACCCGCGTAGGTGCGCACGAGAACGTCGAAGGTATCGAGATCCGTGATCGTGCCGTCGTAGTCGACGAAGACTACGACTTTTTCTTGCGCGTCGATGTCGGCGATGATTTCTTGCGCGTCGACGCCTTCTTCACGCCGCGCGGCGCCGCTGCGGCCGGCACCGCTTTCTTCGCGGGCGCGCGCTTCGGTTTTGCTTCCGCAGCGGGTTTCACTGCAGGCGCAGTCTTTTTGCGCGCCGGCGTGCGCTTCGGTTTTGCTTCCGTTGCTGCAGCTACCGTCTCCGTCGCCTTCTTGCGCGTTACGCGTTTCGGCTTCTCGACGGGTGCTTCCGCAGGTGGCGGCAATGCGGCGATACGCGACGCTTGGAGTTCGCCTGCCACACCGGCGGCCGCAGCAGTGCTGCGACGGCGACGCGCCGGTTTGGTCTGACGCAGCTCTTCCTTCGGCGCTTTCAAGTGCGGCGGCGGCGCCTCAACCGCCGGCGGACGCGCATTGCGAACCGGTTCGATCGCGCGTGACGGTTCTTTCGGCGCGGTCATTCCCGTGCGGTGCGCTTTGCCGTCCGCATCGACGCGGAAGACGTGGCGGTCGGGAACCGACGGACTCATCGGCAACGAACCCGTCAGCGGTTCGAAATCGCGCGGCTGCGGCTGGGGCTGCTGGCCGTTGATCTGGCCGTTGCTCGGCGCAACTTCACCACCGCGTCCACGACGGCGGCGGCGGCGGCGGCGGCGTCCGCGTCCTTCGCGTTCGTCACCGTGCACCGGTTCCTCGTGCGCATGTTGCGGATGGAGCGGCTGTTGTTCTTCCTCTTCTTCCTCGTCTTCGGATTCGGATTGCGCAGCGGCGCTTTGCGGCGTAATGCCGACCTGCATCGCAGCATCGAACCGCTCGCCTCCGCGACCGCGTCCGCCGCGGCGGCGGCGGCGACGCTTGCGCTTGCCGGCGCGTTGGCCGTCGCCTTCGCGCGCCGTAAGTTCTTCTTCGCCGATGATGATCGCGTCGGGTTGAGCTTCGCCTTTTTCTTCGGCGACGAGCGTCCGGTCTTGCGCTTCTTCCTCTTCACTCGCCGTGGTAATACCGATCGGAGGACGCGCTTGCTGTTGCGACGCTGCCTCTTCCGCGAGCTCGCGCAGTTGCTGCGCTTCCTCGGCCGGCGTGAGTCCGCGTTTGCCCTTGCCGCCGCGACGGCGCTTCTTCTTTGCCGCAGCCGCTCCGGCGCTTACCAGCTCCGCGAGCACGTAATCGTTATCGTCGTCGATGTCGAGAATACGAATTTTTGCGGTGTTTCCGGCGTTATTCGCGGCGTTCTCCACTTCGACGATGTGACCGCTCACAACCGCCGCTGCCGACGTGACATTCGGAAGGCGCCCGGCGATCAGTTCTACTTCGTGTTCGTCGCCGACGCGAATCGCGCCGTTCGCAACGTGTGCGACGCGCTCGATGCGCGTTTTCTCGGGATGCAGCATCGGATCGACGCGAACGTGAATCTTCGCATCGATTTCGCGCGCAAGCTCCAGAACTTCGTCCTCGTACCAGAACTCCATCTGGGCGGCCACTGTGGGCGCGACGCTCGCCACGACCTGCTTGTGATCGTGTTTGTGATCGCCGGCATGGCGCACTTGACGCAACGTCTCGATGGCAACCGACTGTGCCGACATGACGCTGCCCATGCCGCTGCACGTGGGACACGTACCGCGCAATTGCGCTCCGAGATCCTTGCCGACGCGCTTGCGCGTGAATTCGAGCAAGCCGAGATTCGAGAACGATTGAATCGTCGCGCGCGTGCGATCGCGGCGCAAGCCGTCTTCGAGCGCTTTGATGACTTTATTGCGCGACGATTCCGTCGACATGTCGATGAAGTCGCAGACGATGATGCCGCCGATATCGCGCAAACGCACTTGGCGCGCGATCTCGGTTGCGGCCTCGAGATTCGTTTTGACGATCGTGTCTTCGAGATTGCGTCCGCCGGTGAACTTTCCGGAGTTGACGTCGATCACCGTCAGCGCTTCGGTTGATTCGATGACAATCGATCCGCCGGAAGGCAGATTGATCTTCGGTTTCATCAGCCGCTGCAGTTCTTCGGTGATCTTGTAGTCGTCGAAGAGATCGCGCCCGTGGTTGTAATGTTGCACGCGATCGAGATATTGCGGCCCGAGGAGTTGCAGAAACTCACGAACTTTGCGGTATTCTGCCTCATCGTCGATCAGCACCTTATCGACGTCTGCTGTGATGAAGTCGCGCGCCGCTTTGTAGACGAGATTCATGTCGCGATGCAAGAGCGACGGCGAGGCGGCGCGCTTGAACGTCTCGAGAATGCCGTGCCACATGCGGATGAGCACGCCGAGATCCGCGATCAGTTCCGCTTCGCTCACACCTGCCGCAGCCGTGCGTACGACCGTTGCCATGCCTTCCGGGCGGATGCGCTTCATGATCGCCTTGAGACGATTGCGCTCGTCCGCCGATTCGATTTTCCGCGAAACGCCGGAGTATTTGCCGGTCGGCATCAGGATCAGGTAACGTCCCGGCAGCGAAATGTTCGTCGAAATGCGCGCGCCTTTGAGGCCGCGCGGCTCTTTGACGATCTGCACGAGGACATCGTCGCCCTTCTTCACTTTCTCGTTGATCGTGAAGCCGGAGTGACCGTGCGTGATTTCGACGTCACCGATATTCAGCGGCTGCTTGTTGATGTCGTCGACATACAAAAACGCGTTGCGTCCCAAGCCGATGTCGACGAACGCCGCGCCCATGCCGGGCAATACGTTTTGTACTTTTCCTTTGTAAATCGAGCCGATCACTTTCTCTTCGCGCTCGATGTAGAGTTCGGAGAGTACCCCGTCCTCAAGTATCGCAACCCGATTCTCCCACGGGTCGCTCGAGATCAAAATCTCGGATGCCAAATTGTCCTCAAAACTCTAGGGGGCTCACCGCGGTATGACCCTGGCGGGAGCGCTCCCTTGAAAAACCTTATAAACGCCCGCGAACTTCCGGGCCGTTGAACCCTAGACCTGCGGGACTATTGCCGATACTCTGTTAAAGGAAGCTAGGGCTTTATAGCAGGAGGGCCTTTCCCATGTCGGTCAATCCGGCATCGACCAATCGACGATCGTTCTATCGCCAACCGATGTACCTGCGCATCGACGTGCGGGTGTCCGGCGTCCGTATCCCGGTCCCTGCGACCCTCGTCGACATCTCTGCCGGCGGGTGTCAAATCCATGCCCGGACCATGCTTAAGCCCCATCTCTCCGTTGAGTTTGACCTGCCGCGCGCCGGCATGGCCCCGCTTCGCCTCGGCGGCAAGCTGCGGAAGGTGACGTATACGGCAAGCGACCGCACGTTCCGGTACGCCGTGGAATTCGACGCGGTCGACGACCTCACGCGCGACGATTTGGCGCGGTTCATTCACGAAGAACAACGGCGATCGCTGAGCTCGAGCCGCCGCGGGGCCGAAGACGAACGGCCGAAACCGCCGACGCGCCTGCAAGAGCTTCGCGCGCATCAGCGTGTTGAAGTGAACATTCCGGTGACGTATAGCATCGGAACGACGCCGAGGCTGCTCGAAGGCGTTGCGGTCGACGTGAGTACCGGCGGTCTCCGCTTGATCAGCGACCGCGTGCTGCGTCAGGAATGGGACGTCAACATTCGGTTCACGCTGCCGAACGACGTGCTGCGCGTGCTGCATCCGCGGGCCGGCGCCCAACGTCCGTTCTCCGAATTGCGTCTCACGGCGCGGCCGTTACCCGGCGTAAAACAAACACGAGGCCGGTACATGCAAAGCCTCGTGTGGGTCAACCCCGATCCGCACGTCACCGATGAGATCCACCGCTTCATCGAAGCGGCGCAATTTACGTCGCTGCGCGCCGGACGCTAATATGCGGGCGGTCCGTACACGTTGAACGTGACCGCAGCTTCCGTTCCCTCGTTACGAAAACGGTGCGGGACTCTGCGCGGCACGATCGTGCTGTCGCCGCTGCGCATGACCCATTTGCGATTGCCGACTTCCGCCGTGACCTCGCCGCTGATCACGTAAAGCACCTGTTCGCTCTGCGCGTGCTCGTTGCTCATCGGACCGCTTGCTGCACCGGGCTTCAACGTCATGATCGCCGTTTGCAATTCGTCGCCCGTCTCTTTTACTCTGAACCAATCGCCACCCATGACGTGGATGTACCCGGAAAGCGCCACGGATAGGCCCAGTGCGCGCGACGGTAGAGCTCGAGGTTTTTCCGCCGGCCGCCGATGTCGATTTCTGCGCGCAGCAAACCCTCATGTTCTAGCGCCCATTCCACATCTGGAATCGCGAGTTGCCAAAGCCCGTGTAGTTCAAGCTGTTCCATCGACGTGACGTGCGCGAGCGCGGCGGTGCTCTGCAGTTCGTGAAGATGCTCGAGCGCAAGAGCCTGCAACGGTAACGTCGCTATTGCGTCCATGTTTGCAATGCCGGTCACGCGATTTACACGCAATGCGCGCAGCGGCGCCAATTCGCCGAAGCTTTTCGCGTCTGCGATGGCGATCAGCGAAAGATCTAACGTTTGAAGATCCGGCAGCGCGCGCAAGTCCCGAAGATCGATCGCCGAGCCGCGGACCGCGAATCGCAACGACGCGAGATTAGGAGCGGCCGCGGCGATCTGTTGCACGTTGTGCGGATACAGGATTTCGAGGTGACGTAGCGCCGGTAAGGGCGGAATATGATCGATCGGGCCTGCAATCGTTAGGCGCCCGATCGGCGCCGAAGCGAACGCATTGAGGTGCGTCATGGCATCGCCGCTCATGCGAATGGTAACGCCCGGATGATTATGCAGCGCCGCGGCCACACGTTCGACGGTTGCCGCCACCAGACGCTGCGTGAACGCGAGAATGCAATCGTCATCGAGTGTGGCGAGCGCGTCCGAAGCGTTGCCGTCGAGCACTTCGCGTATGCTGATCTTCCGCTCGCGGGGGTGCGGCGCGCCGATCGATGCCGCAACGATGCGCTCCGCGCGCGACGCAGTCATCCAATAGATGTTTTGCGCGCGGGGTTCATTCAGCTTCGTAACGTCGATGCTGCCGTCGCGTTTCCAGCGGTGCACAACGAGCGCGTCGTCACTGACGCGCAGATCGAGCCATGACTCCTCACCGATCCAGGCGCGAATGACCACGACGCGATGTTCGCACTGAACGATGCAGCTCCGTGCAAACTGCCCATTGCCAAGTGGAAGCGCGAATGAGTCGCCGAGCCGATAGGGAAGTTTCACGCGTGCCGAGTTCCGAACGCAGCGCGGGTAGGCGTTTCGATCACGATTACGGTGTCACGACGCAAGCGATTCTGTTCCTCACCGACCTCGATCCGGAGCATGTCGGTGACGCGGGCGCACATGCGACGCACTATGAAGCGGTACCGGTCGCGGACTTTCGCGTACTGGTGAACGCGCTGCCGCCGGAAGCGATTCTCGTTTCGACATTCGTCGACGTCGGCGCCGGAATGGGGCGCGCAATATTGCTCGCCGCCGAATATCGCTTCAAGCAAGTTCTGGGCATCGAACTCTCGCCGGGGCTTTACGAAGTTTCGAGCGAGAATCTCGAACACGCCGATCGCTCGCGGCGCGCTTGCCGCGACGTACGCCTGGTTCGCGGAGACGCGCGCTCGTGGTCGTATCCGCCGGGCAACCTCGTCGTGTTTATGTACAATCCGTTTGATGGCGAAGCGATGCGTGCGACGCTCGGGTCGATCCTGCACCGCCGCAATCCCGGCACCACGTGGCTGCTCTATCACACGCCGGTGGAACGCGACATCATCGAAGGCGATCCCGAATGGCAACTGCTCTCGTCAACACGCAGCGGCCTCATCTACCGCCACGATTGAGGTGGCTAGGCGTTGCCGAGAATTTCGCGATCTTTTTGCGAGTAGATATTGAGGAGGACGCCGACCGCTGCGAAGTCGGTCAATACGGCGGAGCCGCCGTAGGACATGAACGGCAGCGGGATGCCGGTGATCGGCATGATGCCGATCGTCATGCCGATGTTGACGAGCATGTGAAAGAACAGCATCGCGACGAGTCCCGCAGCGAGCAGAAAACCGAAACGATCGCGGGCCGATATCATCGTCTTGATTCCGCCGTAGAGCACCATGCCGTACAGTGCGATCAGCACTGTCGCACCGACGAAACCCAACTCTTCGGCAAGCACGGTAAAGATAAAATCGCGCGAGTGTTCCGGTACGAAATTCAACTGCGTCTGCGTGCCGTGATGTAAGCCGCGACCGAACCATTCGCCGTTGCCGACGGCGATCTTCGATTGATTGAGGTTGTATCCGGCGCCTTGCGGATCCGATGTCGGGTTCAAAAAGACGAGCAGACGCGCTTTTTGGAACGGCTTCAGAATCGCGTTCGTGCCGACGGCTGCTGCGCCCGCGATGACCACGCCCATCACGTAGATCAAGAAATCGCCGAGCTTCGGCAATCCGAAAAAGAGCTGCGAGGTGAGAATCGCACCGATCACGAGCGACGTGCCGAGGTCCGGCTGCTTGAGAATGAGCAATGCCGGAATCGCTGCCGTGAGCAGCGGTTTCCATAAATCTTGCACGCGATCGTACGTGCTCTTACACAGCACGGCCGCGATAGAGACCGCGAGAATCAGCTTCGCCGCTTCCGATGGCTGGAACGTGAAGAACGAACCGACCGCGATCCACCGTTGCGCGCCGAGCGCCGAATGGCCGCCGCGCAAAATAAACGCAAGCAACCCTAAGTTCACGATGTACAGCCCGGGCGCCCACCGTTGCCAATTCCGGTAATCGATGAACGAGAACGCGATCATCAACGGGATGCCCACCAGCACGTAGATGATTTGCTTTTTGTACTCGCCGAAAGGGCTGCCGCCGGCGTGCAGATCGGCGGATTGAATGCACACGATTCCGAGTGCGGAGACGAGGATGCACGCGATCGCAAGCGACCAATTGAAATTCCTGACGTATCGACGGGCATCGGAGCCCAACGCAAGGACGGCCACCTAACGATCCTTCCTCAAAAACGAGCGCATTGCGTACTACTTGTCGGTCAACACCGCGCGGAACGTGAGATTGATCCGCTCGCCGTGCAGCCGGTTCTCTTTTGGTACCGCATGTTGAAAACGCTGCTGCGATGCGCCTCCCATGATCAAGAGACTGCCGTGGGCGAGACGGAGATCAAGCAGGCGCTTCTTATCAGATTTCGCGCGCATTGTGAAGAGTCGCGGCGTGCCGAGGCTCACGGACGCGATCACGGGCGTTGCGCCCAACTCCCGTTCATTGTCCGCATGCCAGCCCATGCCGTCGTTACCCGAGCGATACCGATTGAGCAGCACGCTGTTGAATCGCGCGCCCGCTGCGTCTTCGACGAGCGTACGCAGTTCCAGCAGCGGCGCGTTCCACGGTGCGGGCGCGTTTTTCAATCCTGAGTAGGTGTAGACCGCGCCCTCGTCGCCATACCAGGCGGTCAGGCGCGGCATGGCATGCACTTTCCCGAACACCGTAATCGCTTGCTGCGCCCACGCAATCGTGTCGCGTAGCGTGAGGAAATACCGGTCGGCGCCTTGCGGAGTCAGGAAGTCCTCGATGTAGAGGACATCCTCGGCAACTAGTGCGCGGTCGCGGGCTTCGTTCCGCCGGCTTTCTTCTTGCGACGTCGACGTGTTGGTGGCGCTCCGGACATGCTGGCGGTCGCTGCCTTTGCTTGCGGCTCGACGGCGACGGCTTCAGCGATTACTTCTGTTTCCGCGGGTGGCCCTGCGAGCGGCTCAGCAGGGTGAACGCTCTGCGTTAAGCCTTGACGGTCGGCCTCCGACCGATCCGTGCTCTCATCTGGTTTGTTGGGGCGCATCACCGCGGTGATCGGGATGTTGGCGAGCATTGCGAGCGCCTTGTCCTCGCGTTCGAAGTTGACTTCGACTTTTTCGCGGTCGACTTCGACGTAGCGTGAAATCACGTCGATGAGGTCGCGCTTCATGTTCTCGATGATCTCGGGCGCAAGCGCGAGATGATCGGTCATCAGCACGAGACGCAGCCGTTCCTTCGCCGTCGAACTCGACGGTGTTTGGCCGAATACTCTTTTGACCCACTCGATCATGATTTGCGTCCTCCGAAGAGCGCGCTCAGTTTGCCGAGGAACGACGTCTCTTTCACTTCAACCGCCGGCGCGGGAACGTCTTCACCCGCAACGCGCGCGGCAATCGCATGATAAGCGCTCGCCGTTGCGCCGTCGCGCCGCAGCGCAAGCGGTTCGCCTCTGTTCGTCGTGACGATGATCTCGGGCTCGTCCGCGATCACGCCGAGCAGCGGCAGATGCAGAATGCCGTTCACGTCCTCGACGGAAAGCATCTTGCCTTTCTTCACGAGTTGCGGGCGCAACCGGTTGATGATCAGCTGCGGCTTGAACCTATTTCCAAGCAGTCCGACGACGCGGTCGACGTCGCGCACGGCCGAGACTTCCGGCGTGCAGACGACGATCGCTTCATCCGCGCCGACCACGGCGTTTTGGAACCCTAGCTCGATGCCGGCGGGGCAGTCGATGAGCACGTAGTCGAAGCTTTCGCGCAGCGTTTGAATCAGCGCGCGCATCTTCTCGGTGTCGACTTCATCTTTTTCGCGCGTTTGCGCCGCGGCGAGAAGCGACAGCGTTTCGACGCGCTTGTCGCCGACGAGCGCCTCGTCGATCGAGACTTTTTCTTCCAGGACGTCGAGCACGTGATATTTCACGCGGCTCTCGAGACCGAGCACGATATCGAGATTGCGCAAGCCGACATCGGCGTCGACGAGCACGACGCGGGCACCGCGCGCGGCGAGCGCCGTCCCGAGATTCGCCGTCGTCGTCGTTTTGCCGACGCCGCCTTTACCAGAGGTGACGACGATTGCGCGTCCGAGCTTTTTCGCGGGCTCGTCCGTCGGCGTCGTGTCTACTGACTGCTGTAATTGGTGCATCGCGATTACCCCGCTTTCAGCGCGCCGAAGAGGCGACCGAGCAAGCTTTGTCCGTCGAAATTGGTAAACGGCACGAGGTCGCCCTCGAGACGACGCGCGATCTTGTCGTAGATCACGCGCAGACGCGCCGTCTCGTCGAGGACGATCGGTTCGCCTTTGTTGGTAGTATCGATGATCTCTTCGTCGTCGGGCACGATCCCGATCAACTCGATGGAAAGAATCTCGCAGACATCTTCAACCGAAAGCATGTCGCCGCTGCGCACCATGTCTGGGCGCAGCCGATTGACGATCAAGCGAATCGGAAGATGCTTGTCGTTGATCTTGCCTACGACGCGGTCGGCATCGCGAATCGCGCTCACTTCCGGCGTCGTCACAACAATGGCTTCTTTCGCGCCCGCAACGGCGTTTCGGAATCCCGCTTCGATACCGGCCGGACAATCGATTAACACGTAATCCGCTTGTTCCGCTGCTTGCTCGATGATCGCGGCGAATTGCGATTCGGTGATCGCGTCTTTGTCGCGCGTCTGCGCCGCGGGCAGGATCGAGAGCGATTCGAACCGCTTGTCCTTGATCAGCGCCTGACGCAACTGACAGCGTCCTTCCGCGACTTCGACCAAATCGAAGACGATGCGCTTTTCCAACCCGAGCACGAGATCGAGATTGCGCAGTCCGATATCGGCATCGACTAAAATGACGCGGTGACCGCGTTTTGCAAGCGCCGCCCCAACGTTCGCGGTCGTCGTCGTTTTTCCGACGCCGCCTTTCCCGGAGGTGATGACGATTCGACGTGCTGCCATATTACTTCAGTACCTCCGATGCCTTGGAAAACGGCGCGATGATAATACGGCCATCGCGCAGGAACGCCATCTCTGGTTGCGAGGCCGACGGTCTCGTGTCCTCGTCGAGCGCAATACTCGTTGCAATGCGAAGTTGCGTTGCTTGTAAATGCAACGCGTACACTTTTGCAGTTTCGTCGCCTTGCGCACCGGCATGCGCAACACCGAGCAAGCGACCAAACACCACGACGTCGCCCGTTGCGACGAGTTCCGTTCCTGGATTGACATCGCCGACGATGATGATGTTGCCGACGTGGTGTAATGCTTGACCGCCGCGCAGCGTACCAACGTGATAGAGCGTTCCCGGCGGCGGCGGCGCAACGTGGAGCGCGGGCTGCGGCTGCGGTGACGCCGGCCGTTCAGGTTCGCGATGGACGACGCGACGCACGCTCGCATCGCCACGTTTGCGCCGCTCTGCGATATCGGCGCGCGCACCGGCGAAATCGGCGACGAGCGAACGCGCCGAGTCGGAAAGCTTCATCTCGTGACGCGGACGGAGCGCGCGACGGCGGTCTAGTTCTTGGCCCTCGACGAGTTGCTCGACCGATGCGAGATCGATGCCGTGCTCGTCGAGGAGGGCGCGAAGACGGGCGATGCTTTCTTCCGGCGGAGGCGGGTCCCCGACGACGGCCGTGGCGGAAGAGCCCCGATAGAACCCGGGACGCTCGGTAAGCTTGGTAGATAACTCGGCCAGCGCCAGGTCGAAATCCAGACCGGCAAAACGAAGTTCGAGGCCGAGTCCGCGTCCTCGAATAAGCGTCATTGGTGCCCGAAGTTCACAAAGCCCTCACCCCGGGCCCTTCAGGCATCCACAGGCGTTCGCAAGTTCTTTCTATTATCCACACACAATGCACAGTAAGCTAATGGAGAGTAAGCTCTAGTAACGTCGGAGGTCGCTCGAACGTTGAGCAGCTGGACTCCCTCGCCGTAACATTGAGTTACCACGTTGGTAAGTAAGGAAGACCGCCCTATGTTCCGCCGCATACTTCCCGTCGCTGTAATTCTCTCATTGTTGGGTGCCATATGCCCGGCACCCGCGCTGGCCGTTTCGACCGAAAGTGAGATCGAGATGGGGCGTGGTGAGGACGAGCAGATCGTCGAGTCGGACGTCATAGAGACCGACCCGCTGCTCAACGCGTACGTCCAGTCGATCGCGCGCAACCTCTGGAAAGAGGTCGCCCGTAAAGACGTTCCCTATAACGTCAAAATCATCAAGGACACCGAGGTCAACTCGTTTGCGACGTTGGGCGGCTACGTCTACGTTAACGAGGGGCTCGTCGACTTCATCCAATCGGACGACGAACTCGCCGGCGTCATCGGCCACGAAACGGGGCACATCGAGCGCCGTCACGTCGTGACGATGCAGTCGAAAGCGCAAGCGCTCAATCTGCTCTTCGGCATCGCTTCGATCTTCTCGCCGTTGATCTACAACTTCGGCAACCTGATGCAAGCGGGCGTCATCGCGAAGATGCAGCGCGCCGACGAATTGCAAGCGGACCGCACGGGCCTGCAGTTGATGTCGCGCGCCGGGTACGATCCCTATGCGATGGAGACGATGCTCGACCACCTCAAGGTTTTGAGCGACGAACATAGCGATCTCGTCACCAAGTATCTGCAAGATCACCCCGGTTCCGACGCGCGCATCTCGCACTTGGTCGGTTATCCGGAACTCGATCCGAAAGTCGTGACCGAGCCGCAAGAAGTGGTGCAAGCCGCGAGCGATCAGGAACGCGCGCGCTACTCGTTCTCGATGTGGAAGTTCGATCAGATTCTGAAGAACGACCCGTCGAATACGGAAGCGCTGCTCGGCGAAGGCGAAGATCAGCTCGCGATGGGCCTGCCGAACAAGAGTCAGCAGACGCTCGCGGAAGCGGCGCAGCGCGGCAATCCGCAGACGCGCGACGAAGCAAAAGCCCAGATCACGTCGTTGATGAGGATGCAGTCGCACCAAATTTCGCTCGTCAAGCCGAACTTGGGACGTCTGCGCGAACAACTTTCGCAAGTGCAAGCGTCGCAAGCACAGGCCAACGCTGAAATCGCGGCCCGCCACGACGAAGGCAAAGATCAGCTCAAGACGATCAACACGCGGATGAACGCGCTGCAGTATGAGATCCCGGACTTCAGCCGCATCAACATCCAGCACGGATCCAAATTAGAAGCGATCTTGAAGAACGTCAACGCGATGGGCCGCTCGATCAATAGCGCGACCATGGACGCGAACACGGCGATCAACGGCATCGGTTCGCTCGAGAAAGGCAAAGAGTCCGGCCTATTGCGTGAGAGCAGCGAGATTCTCACCGAGATGCAGACCACGCTGAGTTCCACGCCGATTCCGGCGGAATCGATTGCGCTGCTGCCATCGTACCCGAACGTCTTCAAAGAACTGCAGTTCGCCGACAGCGACATGCTGCGTACGGTCGACGCCGGACGGGCGTCGCTTACGCTGCTCGATCAGTCGCTCGGCGACGTGGACGCGTTCTTCAAAGAACTCGCGCGCGCACCGGTTAACTATCAAGGTGACATCTCGAACAGCGAGTACGATATGCTTGCGCCGATGATGCAGAAGGCGGCGACCGGCCTCAACAACGCCGCAACCGCGGCGTCGCAGGCTGCGCAGCTCTACAACATGGCGCGCACGCGTCAACTCTCGGCGCGCATCACGCTCCTCGGATTAGGAACGTCGCCGCAGCGCTATGCGACGCTGCAGTATGCGCTGAACCAGCGCTTCAAGCAGAGCGGCATCGATTACACGCAGATGTTGCACGACAACATCACGCCGGGCGACGTCGTCGTCGCAACGATCGTCGCGGCCGATATCAAATCGACGCCGCAAGAGATTATCGACGAGATGGTGCGCACAAAAAAATCACCGGTCGATCTCGCGGATTCACACGGCATGCACGCGTGGCCGCTCGAAATCTTCACCGGTCTCATGTATCTCGACTACACGGATGATCCCGTCAAGGAAATGCATCCGGGGTAGGATTGCAACACACCACGACTTCGGAGGAATGAATGTCATCGGCTATCGGCGCGCGCGATCTGTTCCGGCTGGTTCGTAGCGGCATCGACGTCAATGCCGTGCACGCGCACGTGCGTAAACCGTTCCGTTACCTGCTGTGCGGAGACCCGGCGCTCATCGCCGAGTTTCGAACGCTGCTGCTCTCGGGACACGACGACGATTCGGTGCCGCTCGATGCCGCCGCCTGTCTCGAAACGATCCGCAACACCGGCGAGCCGTCGGTCACCGAACCGCGCGAAGTCCGGCTCGTGGTCTTCCTCGGACGTCGCGGGGATCTCGCCGACGCGCAACTCGAACCGCTGAAGAGCCTGAAGGTTCCGATCATGGCGCTAACGGTCGATCCGGCCGCGCAGCCGAGCGGACCCGTGACCGTTCCCGCGCCGAGCACGTACGCGGAATATATTGTTCCAGCGCTCGCGCGTGAAGCGTTGCGCGGACGTGTCTTCGCGCACATGGTCGACGCGTCTAAAGGCGTCGAGATTGCGGTGGGCCGGCGCTTGCCGCCGATGCGCGAATCGGTTGCGGCGAAACTCACTCGCGATGCCGCGAACAACGCATTGAAGGTCGCGCTTGCGAGCGCCGTCGTCGATCACATTCCCGTCGTCGGCATCGTGCTCGGTGCCTTCGCATCGGCGGGCGACATGGTCGCGATCACGGGATTGCAGATGATGCTGCTGTTGCACATTCAGGCAGCGTACGGCAGAGATCCGGACGTACAGCGGATGTGGCAGTTGTTGCCGGTCATCGGCGGCGGCTTCGGCTGGCGCACGTTGGCACGCGAACTCGTCGGCTTCGTTCCGGTTGCGGGCATCGCGATCAAAGGCGCCATCGCCTATGCCGGCACGATCGTCGTCGGCGAAAGCGCAACGTTTTTCTTAGAGCACGGCCGGCACATGAGCAAAACCGACGCCAAGAAAATCTACGACCGCACCAAAGCCGACGCCATGCGCTTTGCCCGCGAATTCAGCCAACGTTTTAAGAACAACCACTAGTCCCTAGCCCATGTCATCCTGAGCGCAGGCGCAAAGCGCCGGAGTCGAAGGATCGCCTCGATGCAAAAGCCCGCCTGTAACGCTGCGGGGCTTTGCTCCGCTCAGGATGACACCGGCCTACAAGCGTTCGAGGAGTGCTTCGTCGTCGAGACGTTGCATTTCGGTGGGAACGCGTGGGCGGATGCGTTCGGCGATTTGGCGTGCGAGTTCGACGCGGCGTTGCGGGTCGAGCGAATCGCGCCGTTCGAGGAAGCGTTTGATGATCGTGCGCTCTTCGCCGCTTGCATACGCCGTCGCTGCGTACACCGGTTCTTCGCGGATCTCGCGCAGCATCGATTCGGGAGATTGCATCTTCGCTTCGCGCACGACGATCGTTCCGGCGGCGATGTCGCCGAGCCGTTTGTTTTCGGGAGAAATGAGCGCGCTGATTGCCGCGATCGCATAAAAGCCGAAGAGCATCTCGCCGACGCGGATCAAATTGCGCACGAGCGACGCGGTAAAGTCGATCGGATAGCCGCCGTCGCGCACGACGCGTAACCCGAGCGCGCGTTTTCCGGGCGTCTGTCCGTTCAACGCTCCTTCGAAGACGATGAAGTAGCCGAAGAACACGATGAATACGATAAAGACGAAGATGCCGACGACAAGGTTTTGAACGAATTTCATCTCACCGATGGTCGGCATGTCCTTCGCAACACCGGGACTGTGGCGCGCGACCAACGACAAACCCCAGACAAGCGCGATGAGGATGCCGATCTGCAAAAGCAGATCGATCGCGACCGCGAGGAACCGGCTGCCGATTCCGGCGAGCTCGTAGGAGAATGCGATCGATTCGGGGGTACGGACGTCGAGGGTTCGATCCATGGACGACCGTACTTCAGACGGCGTGACGCAGCGCACCTTCGTCGAACGCCGCTCGGCCGCATGGCAAGAACTGGACGCGCTGCTTTCGCGCGCGAATCGCCGTGGGCTGCGCGCCTTGCAGCCGGAAGAAGTGGAACGCGTCGGCGCCCTCTATCGGGCTGCGACGAGCGATCTCGCCTATGCAGGCGGCCAAGGATACGAAGCGCGTCTGCTCATCTATCTCAACCGGCTCGTCGCTCGGGCGCATGCCTACGTGTACGGCGGGAGTGCTACGACGGGCCGGCACCGCGTAGCACAATTCTACGCCGTTACGCTTCCAGCCGAATTCCGCCGGTCGTTTGCATGGATTGCGCTCTGCATCGCGCTCACCATCGCCGCGGCCGTGGTTGCCTACGTCATCATTCGCACGCACCCCGGCGACGCGTATGCGATTCTGCCGGAGTCACTCGTGCCCCGCGGAGATCAAAAAGAGTCTACACGACTCCAACTTTGCCTTCGATCCTGCGCGCTCGCCGTTGATGTCGTCGGCAATCATTACGAACAACATCAAAGTCGCGATCTTTGCGTTTGCGGGCTGCGTGACGCTCGGCGCGTTTACGCTCTTTATTCTCTTGCAGAACGGGCTGATGCTCGGTGGCGTGGGCGCGCTTTTCGCGAACGCGGGATTCGGGACGGATTTTTGGGCGACGGTTGCGCCGCACGGCTTCATCGAACTTACGGCGATTCAAATCGCCGGCGCCGCGGGGCTGTTGATCAGCGCGGGCATTCTTGCGCCGGGACGATTGCGTCGACGCGATGCAGTCACGCAAGCTGCGCGACGCGCGGGCGTGTTGATTGCCGGCGTCGCCTCGATGCTCGTCGTCGCGGGAACGATCGAAGGCTTCTTCTCACCGCTGCGCCTACCGGCCGTCGACCGCATCGCATTCGGCGCGGTCACCGCAGTCCTACTCGTGTTGTATTTCGGTTTCGCAGGCCGCCGAACGGGGCGGCTTAAATCAGCGCGCGGGATTTAATGCGTAGGTACTCGTCGATTGTCGCGACGGGCAGTTTTGCAGCGGGAACGTCCAAGACGATGGTTCCGGCGCGTTCCAGCGTTTTGGCGGCGAGGGTTCGTTCGTGTTCGAGGCCGAGGGCGACGTCGAGGCGGTAGGCATCGTCGATGGTATGCGGGGTTGCGGCAAGTGTTTGCGCGACCGCGGCATCATTCATGAAGGCGCACAACACCACGTGCCGTTTTGCGAGCGTCGACAACTCGGCAAGGACCGTGCTTTGCGCGACGGGGTCGATGACATCGGTGAACAACACGACCAGACTGCGACGGTGCAGGTGCGAGCGGACGTAGCCGATGGCGCGCGCGTAATCCGATTCTTCGAAGCGCGGCTCGACATCCGAGAGCGCATCGGCGAGCGCGTGCATCGAGGATGCGGTCGAGCGTGGCGAACGCGCCAAGAGAATATCGCTCGCAAAGGCCACGACGCCGACGCGATCGCTTGCAAGCGAGGCGATCGACGCCACCGATAGCGCAGCAGTGACGGCATAGTCGAGTTTGCGCTGTTCGTCGATCCGTGCGGTCATCAGGCGCCCGCAGTCGAGCATCAGCATCACGTCTTGACTGCGTTCGACCTCGCGTTGCACGACCATCATCTTGCCGCGCCGTGCCGTCGCTTTCCAATCGATCGCGCGAAATGCATCGCCCGCCGCATATTCGCGAAGACTTTCGAACTCGGAACCCTCGCCCCGCATGCGCATGCGGCGCAATCCCGCTTCGATCAGCTTATTTCGGACGGTGAGATTTCCATACCGCTCCACCGCCGAGAGATCCGGGTAGACGCGAACCGCCTCGGGCGCCTCGATGCGCGTTCGCCGGCGCACGAGACCGAGTTGCTGGGTTTCGTACCAGACGTAGATACGCGAGAAACGATCGGATCCGCGTGCGACCGGCACAGCGCCGGCACTAACCGATACAATCGATTCCGCGGGAACGGACGCAACGATCTCGTCTGCTTGAAGGTCGATCGCGTGCAACGGTTCTTCGACGAATCCCATTCTCAGTGGTCGTTTCGTGCGGTTTTCGATGTCGTAGTGCAACGCGATCGCGCGCCGCAACGATATGTGCGACGGCACGCTGCGGCGTACCGCGAGAATTTTCGACGATGGGAGAATCAGCGCATCGACAACGGTAAGGCCGACTAGTGCAGCGAGCAGCACAACGGCAAGCGGCGCGAGAATCGGGACGCCGGGAGAAACGGCGAGCAAAAACGCGATCGCGGCGAGCGCCCACACCGCGCGCGCGGACGGCCAGATTGTAAGCCGCGGCTTACGCACGAGGAACGGGCACGCTGCCGAGAATCTCCGCGATCGCGGATGCGCCGGTTGCGCCCTCGATCTCGGCTTCCGGTTGCACGATGACGCGATGCGGCAGCACGAGCGGCGCAACGTCTTTTACGTCGTCCGGCGTGGCGAATCCACGTCCGTCCATTGCTGCAGCGGCTTGCGCGGCAAGAAGCAGCGCGACACCTGCGCGCGGCGATGCACCGAGCGCGAGTCGCGCGTTGGAACGCGTCGCAGCCGCGATTGCGTAAATATACGCGCGCACCTCGTCTGCGACATGTACCGCGCGAACCGAAGCTTGCGCCGATGCAATTTCGCTTGGAGTCGTCACTGCCGAAACGGTTGCACTATCGAGCGCGCGCGGATCGAACCCCGCTGCAACACGCGCAAGCAGATCCATCTCCTCCGCTTGCGCGGGATACCCGGTTTCGATCTTCACCATGAAGCGATCGAGTTGCGCTTCCGGAAGCGGATAGGTTCCTTCGTATTCGATCGGATTCTGCGTCGCGCAGACCATAAACGGCGACGGAAGCGCGACCGGCGTCCCGTCGATCGTCGCACGGCCTTCTTCCATTGCTTCAAGTAGCGCCGCTTGCGTTTTCGGCGGCGTGCGATTGATTTCGTCGGCGAGCACGACGTTTGCATTGATCGGACCGGGACGCACGCTGAACTGCACGGTCTGCGGATTGAAGACCGATGTCCCGACGACATCGGCGGGCATCAGATCGGGCGTGAATTGGATCCGGCGAAATTCGAGACCGAGCAGCGCCGCGAACGCGCGGACTGCAAGCGTCTTTCCGGTGCCGGGCACGCCCTCGAGCAACGCGTGTCCTCGCGTCAGCAACGCAAGCAACAGCGCAAATGCGGTGCGGTCGCCGCCGACGATCGTACGGGCGAACCCCGTACGGATGCGCTCGGCAAAAGCGGCGACTTCGGACGTCGATTGATTCACGCGCCTTCCTTTCGGCGACGAGCGACAAGCGCCGCCGCACGGACAACGGCCGCATCGTTAGGACGTGCGATCCGCGCAAGCTGCTGGAGTTCGCCGTCATCCTTCGCGTTCTTCGCAAAGCGCGCGATTGCGGCAGCGCCGGCGCGAGCGCGGCGCAACAGTACGGCCATCGAGGTGATGTACGCGGCGGAGTCGCGGCCGGCGGGTGATTCGGAAACCACCGGCGGCGCAAAGCGAATATTTGCATCGACGAGCACGATGACCAAAGCTGCGACCACGATCCAGAACGCGGCGCGTACCGGCAACGGCAACACCGACCACAACGTTCGGTCAACGGCGTATCCGTGAAGCCGTTCGTCGAACGCGACGGGACCACGTCCGGCGAGCGCATCGTACGCCGCAACGATCGCCTGCGGATGGAGCGAGAGCGCGCGGTTTGTGTAAGACGTTACATCGAGGACCGTCACGTGAAGCTTGCGCCGCTCGATCGTCTTGCGCATCGGATCGTCGAGCGGCGATGCGAAGTACACGAGCTTGCCGCCCGACTTCACGAATGCGCCGAGCCGTTTATAGTCGTTGTCATCGTAGACCGAGCCGCTGCCGGTGCGAACCTCGGGTAGCGTCGATGTGAACGCGATGACGCGGATCTTCGCATCGCGCGGCGCAAGTGGAGCTTGCAAGCGCCGAACGTCGACGTTCTCCGATCGCAAAACGTTAAAGAGCGCTTCGTACCCGTCCGGTCCGGCATCGAACGTCGAATGCGTTGAGACGGCGCTGCCTTGCGATACGAGCGCAAAGGCGATCAGCAAGGCCGCGCCGGCCAGAAGAATCGCGATCTCGATTGCGCGTCGTTTCATGCCGCATCCGCCGCAGTGGTAAGACGGTCGTACGCGTCGCGTGCGGCGTTCCATGCCGACGCATCAAGGCGTTCCTCGGCATACGCGGCCGCGGAAAAGAGACGCGCGATTTCGACGAACGGGTCCTCTGCGCTCGCGTTCCGCTCACGCAACGCGCGGCGTAAATCATTAACTGTTGCGCTCGGATCGTCGTGCAGCACGCCGCGAAGATCGAGCAGTGTGACGGCCGCTGCGAAGAGCAGCCGAATTGCTCGAACGTAATCACCATTCGCGGCGGCATCCGCAGCGGCGCGCGCGGTCGCGTGCGCACTGCGCGAAGGCCCGATTGCAATCGCAGCGGTCTTCCGCGCGCGATCCAGCTGCACCGCGATCAGCAACCGCGCGCCGACGATGCCCAGCACGACGACGCACGCTACCACGATCGCATCGCCGAGCATGGAGACGGCGTTCGGCCCGACGTTCAGATGCGTTGCGAGCGCATGGACGAGCTCTGCATAACGGTCATAGAGCCACTGCAATACGATCTGCACCCACGAGCGATGAACGACTTGCGTTTGCGTTAGCTCGTAACGCCCGGGCGTCGCCAGCTCGGCGCGAACCGCTCGCACTAAGTCGTGCGGCGGTCTCGGCGTCATACCCCGGCCGTCAAGCGCTGGAGGTCGGTTTCGAGATCCAGGCCTTCGATTCTCGTCCGAACGTCGTAGTAGTAGACGGCAAGCAGCGTTGTCAAAAACGCCGCCAACATCGCGCCGACGATCGTGTTGATGGCGAGTTCGATCGCCTGATTCTTCAGAACAAGCGTCACGAGCAGCGCGACGGTCGTGCTCAACGTAAACACACCGAGTTGCAATCCCATGTAGGCGAGCGCCATCAGCAGCGCTTTCTTGAACTCGATGCGATTGAAGACGCGCCGGTAGGCGAGCCCAACCGCACGCACGGGTCCCGCATCTTCGAGCGAGGTGGAATACATCGAAAACGCATATGCGATCAAAAGCAAGAGAAACAGCAGCAGAACCGCCAAAAGCCCTACCACTGCAACAATGAAGACGATGACGGCGAGCGGCAGCGCCACGCGAACGAGCAGAAGGCCCACGGTGAGGAGCAACACGAGGCCGATGACCATCGTGATGTAGAGGCCAAACAGAATCAATACGTTGAGGAACGCCGTACCGAGTAACGGCAACCATCGTCGCAGCACCGTCGCGAAACTCGCCCGATAGTCGGGTTCTTCGCCCTTGTAGACACGCGCGACACCGACCGCCACCGCGTTATTGACGAACGGCGCAAAGATGAGCGCGATCGCGGCAATCCCCAAAAGAGCTGCCAGCTCCTGGTTGGAAATCGGCGATTGCGGCATCTTCGTCTTCGTCTTCGCCGGATGTTCGATCTGGCCGATCACCTGCGAAAGCGACTCGCCCCGATCGGGCAAGGCGACGTATTGGATGACGGCGAGCGGCGCAAGCAGCGTCAGCACCATCAGCGTGAATGTGACGAAGTTGCGTACGTAAAGGGTCACGGCGCGGTCGAAGATCTCGCCGATTCCAAGAGGCCGAAGTGCAAATGCAGGCGTCGATACCATCTCGGCCCCGCGCTTCTTGGGCGTTCTGCGGGCCTCCTCGCGTCGTTGCGAGTATCAACCCCGTATGGATCTCGGTACGCTGGCGGCGATCCGTCGCTATCCCGTCAAAAGCCTACGCGGCGAGCCGCTGGACGAAGTCGCCGTCCTGCCGCAGGGCGTCGAGGACGACCGCGTGCGCGCGATGATCGTGCGCGAAGGCCATGCCCGCGTCGGCAAGCCGTATCGCGGCAAGGAGAACGACCGTTTGCATCTCTCTGCAGACCCCGAGACGGGAATCGAACGCGCGCACGAGCGCGGCGTCGACGTCGAGCTGGAAACGCGTGACGAGGAGCCGTTCGTCGACGACGCGCCGGTCTCGATCATCGTCGATAAGTGGCTCCGCGGCTTGAACGCGTACGTCGGGTACGACGTCGAATTCGAACGCTTTCGTCCGAACTTCTTCGTCGCATCGCGCGACGGATTTTCATTGACGGAAGAGGCGATGACCGGACGCGAGGTCGCGCTCGGCGACGTTTTGCTGCGCGTGCGATACCCGATCGAACGTTGCGTCGTGACGACCTACGATCAACAGGGCGGCGAAAGCGATCCGGAGATTCTGAGCTACGTCGTGCGCGAGCGCTCGACGTGGATGGGAATTTACTGCGACGTGCTGCGCGCCGGCATCGTGCGAATCGGCGATTCGTTCTCTCTCGTCGAACGCTGAACGTCGCGCACGATCGCTTCCAGCGCATCGATATAATCGAGAAAACGCGAACGCCCCGCGGAAGTGATGCGCACGATCGTCTGAGGCCGCCCGATTCCGGTGCGGCGCTCGGTTTCGACGATGCCTTCCTCGGCGAGTGCGTGCAGATGGCGGTTGAGGTTGCCGTCGGTCAAACCGCACGCTTCCTGCAGCGCCGTAAACGACACACCTTCGGTTTGCGCGACGAGCGTCGAGCAGATCGCCAAGCGTCCGCGTTCGTGAAAGACGCGATCGAGATTCGTTGCGCTCATGCGTCGACCGCCCGGTCGCGGAAGACGAAATAGCCGATCGCAATTTGCGCGCTACCGAAGCCGGCGGGCAGCACCCACCATGCGAGTGCAACGGACGGCGGGACGAAGAGCAATGCGATGCCGACCGCAAGCAGAGCGACGGCCAGCGGCAAGACGCCGCGCGGAATCATCGTGCGCGAAGCAAAGAGGCCGACGGCGTAACAGCCGTACCAGATACCGGGAAGCAATCCGATCGCGTTGTTCGCGAGCAGTGCGAACGAGAGTGCGGCGCCGAGCACGAGTGCCGGAAGAATCGAAATGCCGACGGTGCGTGTCTGCCAGCGGTCACGCGCGCTTTCGTCGCTGACGAACCAATGCGCGATCGCGCCGTAGTTGACGATCGCCGCCGCGGCCGCGCAGACGAACCAAATCGCGAAGTAGATACGCCCTTGATGGGCACCGTGCGGAATCGGAACCGCGAGCGCTTGGATGACGCCCGCAACGAGCGCAAGAACGCCGGAGAGCACGGCAGCCACGGCCGAGTAGCCTTTGAACCGCTGCATGTTCGCAAGACGGTCGCGGACTTCGGCGATGTCGAGGAGCGCGCGCTCGAGTTCGGTCATTAGCTACTTTGTATCACAAAGTCTTAGAAGACGGCAACGCGGGCACTGCGATCCTGCGTGAGGGAACGGCAAGCAGGCTTCACGCTTGTGGAGCTGCTAATCGGCGCCGCGATCGCCACGATCGTCGTCGGCGCGCTCGTCGCATTCGCATCGCGCCTAACGCAAACGACCTCGGCCCTCGGCACGCGCGTGCAAAGTCAAAGCGCGGCGGCACGCCTGATGGAGCGCCTGACGGCCGAAGCCTCAAGCGCGTGGGCAGTGTACGTCCCGGTGACGGACGTAAACGGGAACGCCAACGCCGATGGACACGAACTCGATTTCTTCAGCGAAGACGGTTCCCACCGGCCATATTCGTGGGCGTACACCTTCGATGCCGCGCACGCAGCGATCACGCGCTATGCCTTTGCGCCCGGCACGCCACCGAGTGCGGGTGAAGTGATTGCTCCTATCGATGCATTTGTTGCAACAAGTATTGCGGTCACACGTCTGCCAGCGGTCGATCCGCTGTTCGCGGGTGCAACGGCGACGGCGGTAGCGTATGGATTCGACGCGTCCCCGTCTGCCGCCGGGGGAAACGGACTGGTTCAACTGCGGATCAGCGCAAGCGGCGTGAGTCGCAACGAGTTACTCGCGAGCGTCACCGCGCCAACGACTTTCACCGTCATCGTAATTTACACGCCGTCGCCGCCGCCGGTCGCGACACCGACACCGGCACCGCTGTTGATGACGCCCGCAACGCCCTGATTGCTTCGTATACCACGCGGGATTTATTGTCGACCCGTCCGCATTTACGTCGCACCGAACCGACGGAGGCAGAATGTTTACAGAACGAGTTGCAATTGTTACCGGCGGTACTCGCGGCATCGGCGCCGCAATCAGCGAACACCTCTCGCGCGCAAACGCCCATGTTGCAGCCGGATACAACAAAGGGAAAGAATCGGCCGAAAGCTGCGCCGCGCGTATTCGCGACGGCGGCGGCAAGATTTCCGTGCACCAAGGACGTGTCGACGACTTCGAAGATTGTCAGCGTGTCGTCAAAGAAGTGCTCGAAGAATACGGGCGCGTCGATTTTTTAATCAACAATGCGGGCATCACGCTCGATAAAACGCTCCGAAAAATGTCGTCCGAAGATTGGTGGAACGTCATCAACGTGAACCTCTCGGGTGCGTTCAACATGACCAAAGCCGTGCTCGAGCACATGATCGAACGCGGAAGCGGACGGGTCGTCAACATCAGCTCGGTCATCGGCGCGACCGGAAATATCGGCCAGGCGAATTACGCTGCATCGAAGGCCGGTCTCTTCGGCTTCACAAAGAGCCTAGCGCTCGAAACCGCCAACAAAGGCATTACCGCCAACGTCGTTGCGCCCGGTTTCATCGAAACAGAAATGGTCGGCTCGATGCCGGCGGAAGCGCTCGAAAAAGTGATCAGCAAGATCCCAACGCGCCGCCTCGGCCAACCGCACGAAATCGCGCGTATGGTGAAATTCTTATGCGAAGACGACTCCGGCTACATCACCGGCGCCGCCTTCCACGTCAACGGCGGCCTCGACATGCTCTAACGCGCAGCATGTCATCCTGAGCGAAGCAATTTCGCGAAGCGAAACTGCGTAGTCGAAGGACCGTCTCAATTTAGAAGCACGATGCGATCCTTCGACTTCGCTACGCTGCGCTCAGGATGACAGTTACGGTTATGGAAGTCCCTCGCGAAGCGTGTCATCCTGAGCGAAGGTGCGAAGCGCCGTAGTCGAAGGACTGCCTCAATTCAAACGCACGATGCGATCCTTCGACTCCGCTACGCTGCGCTCAGGATGACAGTTACGGTTATGGAAGTCCCTCGCGAAGCGTGTCATCCTGAGCGAAGGTGCGAAGCGCCGTAGTCGAAGGACTGCCTCAATTCAAACGCATGATGCGATCCTTCGACTTCGCTACGCTGCGCTCAGGATGACAGTTGCGGTTATGGAAGTCCATCGCGAAGCGTGTCATCCTGAGCGAAGGTGCGAAGCACCGTAGTCGAAGGACTGCCTCAATTCAAACGCACGATGCGATCCTTCGACTCCGCTACGCTGCGCTCAGGATGACAGTTGCGGTTATGGAACTGGCACGCGAAGCGTGTCATCCTGAGCGAAGGTGCGAAGCGCCGTAGTCGAAGGACCGCCTCAATTCAAACGCACGATGCGATCCTTCGACTTCGCTACGCTGCGCTCAGGATGACACTAGGGTAAGCGGGTGAGGACGTCGCGGGCGAGGGTTTCCGAGGTTGCGAGGGCGGGTGATGCGGAGCCGCGGACCAGCAATTGGAATGCCATATCGGCTCGGACAACGGTGAGCGTGCCGTCTTTCCACCCGGCTTTGTCGCCTAGGCCTGAGATCATTTGCGCATCGTTCAGTCCGCTCGAGATCTGCGACGGGAGCGCCCCCATTGCGGGGCCGAGCGCTGAAGTCACGGCAGTGATGCAATTCAATCCGTGGCACCCAGTTTTCGTCGCTGAAACAGCTTGCGTCGTCAGCACAACGGTTTGAGCGGGCGCACCGGCATGCGATGCGACAGCCCAGGAGCATTCATTTGCCGATGGGCGTTGTCCCGAGCTAACCGAGGATGCGCCCACGCTCATAGCCGAGGCAACGTCGTTCGTGCTGAGCATCGCGCACGGATCGACACTTCCGCGCGATGGCGCAGACGTTTGTGCAGTGGCGACTTGCGGCGCAGGCGATGGTTGTGCGGTCGCTCCGGATTGGGTCGATCCCGATGCGTTCACGCCGGGCGCCATCGTCACGGTGCCGCCGCACGCCAGACTGATGCGGAAATTCGCGGGCTTGTGATATTGCGGAACCGCGAACGGTAATTTCACCGCACTTTGCTTTGCCGTATCGAACGTTACGACCAACCGTATCGGCGCATCGGCGGCATCGAGGGGACTCCAACCGATCAATTGCGTGAACGTGTACGGTACGTTCGGTGCAAACGGAACGTTGCGCGCTCCGAGCGCAAATCCGCCGACGGTGTTGAACGATGATCCGTTATTTCCGTTCTTCGTCGCGAGAAATTCATCGCTCACGTTCGTGGGAGCAACGCGATTCGTCACATCGGGTAATACCCCGGGATAGACTTTACCGTGCGTAACGTTCACCCACTCCTGCGTGATACGCCAGCCGAACTGATCCCCCGGTTTCGTCAGATCCGGCGGAGCCGGACCAACAGCGAGAACGCGCATCTTCCACACGCCGTTGGACATCCACTGATTCATGCAGCCTTCAGTCGCGGCAACCTGCGTCGATCCGCCTTGCGCTTGCGCAGCGGCACCGCTCGCGGTGCAGCCGAGATCGTAAGTGAAGTTGTATTGATTGCTCGTGAAGTGCGGCTTGTTGCTCGTGGCGGACAGCTTGTCGCCCTCGAACGAGACGTTGAGCGTTTTGGGTTTGTCCTTCGGGTCCACGGTATTATTCGCACCGAAAAAGGTTTGCGTATATGTGAATTCGCCCGAAGGCGCTTGCGTGTTATACGCGAGACCCTCTTCGCGGTGGCCTTCCGCTATAAGCGTGCTTCCGCTGGACAATTGCAACTGCTCGGGCTTCAAAAACGAATCGGCAGGCGCGAGCTCTCGCGACGTTCCATTGCGCCACGTTTGCGTCACTTGCCAGCCGGACTGCGTCGAGCCGTTCATAACCGGTTCGACTTTGTCGACTTTCGCGCGCCAAACGCCGTTGAAGAGGAACTGATTGACACAGCCGTTGCGCGCGCTCTGCGCGAGCGCGGCTTCGGGGCTCAGCGCAATCGTGGATGTTACGAGCGAAACGCCGGCGGCAAACGCGGTCGCGGCGACGATACGGAAGCGCATGTCAACCTCCACTCAAAACCGGAACTCCCATCATTATACGGATAGCGGGGCGGTTAGTCGCACGTTTTTGAAGAAGGGGCGCCATCGCAACGCAGGTTTTGAACCGCATTATCGTTGTCGCTGTTGCCGTATTTCGCGCTTGCGTTCACGGTGCCGGATATCGCTTTGCCGTGGATGCCATTTTCAACGTTCGGTTACAACGCGACGCCGGACGGCGCATCACCGGTATAGTGCCAGGCCTCTCGGCTGCGAAAGCCGGTCTTAAAACCGGCGACCGCATCGACATCTCGAAGATCACGACGCACGAGCGGCGCTATCTCTGCATTCTGTCGCCGGCACCCCAACATCGTTCTTATCGTTGAACAGTGTTTGTTCGTACTTATTGCGGCCGCTCTTGCGTACTTGCGGCCGTCGTGGCTGACGTGGTCGTTTTATCTCTATGCGGTTGGAGTAAGCTCCAACTCAATCTCGATGTTCTCGCGCCTTAGTGATGGTGCAATGCCGTTCTACTCGGCGGCGATGTCCGGCATCCTCATCGCTGCGAGCATGTGTATGATCGTGCTTGCGATGTTATTTCCGCGTACCGAACCATCGAAGAATATACGCATGATGTTGCCCTTCTTAGCATCGATCGCGATCGTTTGGTTTGCTATCGATCTTATATTCGGCTATAGGGGGATATTCAACACGGCGTAACGTGGTAGTCCCGAAGCTCTACAAGTCGTCTTGCGGCTGAATCTTATGTTACCGTTTCTCGCATACGCAGCCGCCATCATCGCATTCGTTGCAAATTACGTCCATTCCGAGGAGAGCGCCCGCAAGCGCCTCCAATGGGTTGGACTGAGGTTCATCTGCGGCTTCGGCGGCACCGCGTGGCTTTTCATCGTTGAAACGATCTTCCAGTTCATCAATGGCGATATCCCGCTGTGAGCGATCAACCTGCTGCAGACGCTCAACATCTGCATTCCCGTCGCCGTGGCCTACGCGATTTTTGAAGCATCGCGTGATCGACGTGCGCTTCTTCGTCAGCCGCGCGCTCGCGTACGGCTTAATCACAACGTTTTCCGTTGCCGTCCTTGCGCTGCGATTACACGCAGGCCGCATCTCGATTCAGCAGGGCGACTTCCTCGAGACCATTACCGCCCACGCCGCCGTCGCGTACGATCACGTGCTGAGCGAAGAGCGGGCTGCGAAAAACGAACGGCTCGCAATCGAAAACCGGGTGCTGAGGTCGCTGGTCGGCCAACCTTAAGATTTGCTAGGTGTGTGAAGCGCCGGGGTACAACCCTTATAGTATGGATGTAGGATCTCCTCAACTCGCGTCCGGGGCACTCGCTAGTCTCGAGGGCCGGATCGCGATTGTCACCGGCGGTTCGCGCGGCATCGGCGGCGCGATCTCGCGGGCATTAGCAACGGATGGCGCCGTCGTCGCGGTCGTCGGTATCCCGGCCGATCGCGAACGCACCTCCGCACTTCAAGCCTCGCTCAACGGAACCGCAAAACTCGTAGAGTTTTACGAGGCGAACGTCGCCGATCCCAGGGCGTGCGACACAGCGGTTCGATCGATCGTGGAAAAGCACGGAAAGGTCGATATACTCGTCAACAACGCGGGCATTACGAAGGATCACACGGCTCGCAAAATGACGGTAGAGGAATGGCAAGCGGTCATCGACGTGAATCTGTCGGGGCCGTTTTTTATGATCAAGGCCGTGCTCGATCAGATGCTCGAACGCAAGTACGGACGGATCGTCAACATCAGTTCCGTCGTCGGACACATGGGCAACTTCGGGCAGGCCAATTATGCAGCGGCAAAAGCGGGATTGCTTGGCCTCACCAAGACGCTCGCGATCGAGACGGCGAGATCGGGCATCACCGTGAATGCCGTCGCGCCGGGCTTCACCGCAACCGAAATGGTGGCCGCGATGCCGCAAGCGGCAATTGATATTGCAAAGAGCCGTACGCCCGTCGATCGTCTCGGCGAGCCGAGCGAAATCGCGCGCGTCGTGCGATTCCTGATCGACGAGCACTCGGCGTTCATCACCGGCGCAACCTTCGACGTCAACGGCGGAATGTACATGTGAGTACGATCGGATCGGTGCCCCTGGAAGAGTTCAGTTATGGAATGGACCTCAGCGGCGCCGATCCGGCGTCGCTGATGGACGCGCTGCAGGCCGTGACGATCGACGTGATGGGCGATCCGCTGCGCGCCGGCAGTATCATGACCGCATTCATGCTCGCCGAACAAGGCGTCGCAATGAACGCGATGCGCCGGCTGCAAGGTGAGAATCCGCCGCCGGTTGCCTCCGCAAACGGCGATAAGCGTTTCAGCGATCCCGCGTGGACCAGCAATCCGTTCCTCGCGTCGATGCTCGAAGAGTATCTGGTCCGACGGCAGTACGCGCAGCAGGTCATCGAACAATCGCGCTTGCCCGATTCGACGAAACGCAAAGCGCGCTTCGCCATCAATATGATGCTCGATTCACTCGCGCCGACGAACGTGCCGTGGCTCAATCCGGCCGTCGTCAAAGAAGCGGTGGACACCGGCGGCAACAGCCTCGTCAGCGGACTCACGCAATTCCTCGATGACGTCAAAAACAACGGCGGGTATCCGAAGCAGGTCGATACGTCATCGTTCGTTCTGGGCGAAAGCCTCGCGGCAACGAAAGGCGAAGTGGTCTTTCGCAACGAGTTGATCGAACTGATCGCTTATTATCCGCAGACGGAGACGGTGTACGAGCGTCCGCTCCTGATGTCGCCGCCGTGGATCAACAAGTTCTACATCATGGACCTCGCACCGGGACGTTCGTTCGTCGAGTGGGCGGTGAAAGCGGGTCATCAGACGTTTATGATCAGCTATCGCAATCCAGATGCGTCGATGCGCGAGTACACGATGGACACGTACCTCGAGAAGGGCCCGCTCGCCGCGCTTGATGCCGTGCAGCGTATTACCGGCGCACCGCAGGTGAACATGGCGGCGCTCTGTCTCGGCGGAACGATGGCGGTACTGCTTCTCGCATATCTCGCAGCGAAAGGTGAAGGCGATCGCATCGCGTCGCTCACCACGACGAACACGATCGTCGACTTCACCGAACCGGGCGATCTTGCCGCATTCACCGACGAAGCGTCGATCGCGCGGCTCGAAAAGAAAATGAACGAGCGCGGCTTCCTCGATTCGAGCGAGATGGCCGGCACGTTCAACTGGATGCGCGCGAACGACTTGATCTGGAGTTACGTCGTCTCGAATTGGTACATGGGCAAGAAGCCGCCCGCATTCGACATCCTCGCCTGGAACGGCGACGCGACGCGCATGCCGGCGGAGATGCACTCGCAGTATCTGCGCGCTTGCTACCTGCACAATCTGTTGATCGTGCCGAACGCCTTCGTGCTCGGCGACGTTCCGATCGATCTCGGCAAAATCCAGACGCCGATGTACGTCCTGGGCGCGGAGAACGATCACATCGCGCCGTGGCGCACGACGTACATGACGTCGCAGTACGTCGGCGGCGAGGTCAAATACACGCGCACGAACTCCGGCCATGTCGCGGGTATCTGCAATCCGCCGGGTAACCCGAAAGCTTGCTACTGGACCGCCGAACATACCGAGCCCGGTGAATCACCGGACGCATGGCTCGCGCGTTCTACCAAGCACCAGGGAAGCTGGTGGGAAGACTGGGCCGCGTGGGCCGGCGCACACGGCGGCGCGCGGCGCGAGCCGTATCCTTTGCCGGGCGGCGGAGATCCCGCGCCGGGCCTCTACGTTCGTAATGAATCGACGGTGGAAGTATGAATAATCGCGATCATCTCAAAGGCCTCGGCGAATTCATTCGTACCCAACGCGAGCTTGCGAATCTCTCGCTTCGGCAACTCGCGGACCTTGCGAAAGTCTCGAATCCGTATCTGAGTCAAGTCGAACGCGGCTTGTACAAACCATCGGCAGAAGTGCTCAAACAGATTGCCAAAGCACTGCATCTTTCGGCGGAAACGTTTTATGCGCAAGCGGGCTTGCTCGACGAAGACGTTCGCAACGAAGCCGCCGACGCCGTCGAATCCGCAATCAAACTCGATCCGCGCCTAACCGCCGAACAAAAAGACACACTCATCCGCGTATACCGCGGCTTCGTCGGCGAACGCCCGTAAAAAACCGCGCCCCTACGATTCGAAGACGACAATGACGTGGCTGCCCCCGTCGATGTCCGGCAGCACTTCGAGGCGGCGTGCAAGTGCAGAGGCGATGAATAAGCCGCGACCGTTTTCCGAGAAGACCGGCGGCAAGCGGTTCGAGTAGCGAAATCCGCCGCCGTTGTCGACGAGGTGGAAGACCGGGTAGATGTTCCAGCGGTCGATGACGGCCAGGGCTTCGCCCGGTGCGTGACGTGCAACGTTCGCGGTTAACTCACCAATGATCAGGCGAGCGTTTTCGAGCGCTTCACCACTGAGCAATCCGCCCTCGATGACGGCGTCACAGATGCGGTCGCGGGCGAGGGTCGCGTCGTGCGGCGTCTCGATGTCGAGGCGGAGCGTCGTTACGACGGATGCTGCGTCACGAAGTGAGATGCGCGCGAGTAAAATGGCGACGTCGTCGCGCGCACCATCCGGAAGCATCGACTCATAGAGTCCACGCGCCGTAGGATGTTCGCGGAACTCTTGCGACCGCAACCGTTCGTGCAGCGCTTCATCGCCGGGAAGAAAACCGCCGGCCCCCTCAACCAAACCATCCGTGTACATCACGATCGTTGAGTCATCGGGCACGCGCATGATCGCGCTTTCCCACCGCTGCTCGGCGTTCACGCCGATCGGCAATCCTTCGATGGCGATTTCCCTCACCGTGTCGCCCGTTAACAAGAGCGGGCGCACGTGTCCGGCGTTGCTATAGGTGAGGCGCCCGAGCACCGGATCGAGAACGCCGACGAATGCGGTAATGAAGTGTTCGCCCAAACGGCGTTGTGTTGCACGCTGCGCCGCTTCGAGAATCGTTGTAGGGTCGGCATAGACATGCGCGACGCTGCGAATCGCGTAGCGGACCATCGACATGATCACGGCCGCGTCGAGTCCACTTCCCGATACATCGCCGACGGAGAACAACATGCGTCCGTCGGGGAGCAACTCGACATCGTACCAGTCGCCGCCGACGCGCGCTTCGCTACGGCCCGCGACGTAGTGCGCATCGATCTCGACACCGTCGCGTCGCGGAAGCGCGTCGGGAAGCGCGGCATTTTGAAATGACAGCGCGACACGATGCTCGCGTGCGAAGAGATCGGCGTTTGCAAACGCAATCGCCGCCCGGTCGGCAAGTTGCGTGATGAGCTGCACGTCAAAGTCGTCGAACGGCTCCCGCTCAGCACTACGCGCAAGTGAAAGCGCGCCGTAGACGGTAGAACCGATATGCACGGGGACGGTGAGTACGGCGCCTGGATTCAACTTCGCAAGAGCGGTGTCGTACTGTGTTTGACTCGTGCGCGAGCGCGGCACCGAATCACCGCATTTCCAGAGCGAGAACTGCGCATTGCGCAAGACGCCTCCGATGAACCATTCGCGATCGCTTGGGTCGGGACCCAATGCGATCGTCTCGTCGAGCAAGCGCTGAAGTTTGCGTTCGCGATGTTTCCATACCATTCGCCGGAAGCCGTTCTCTTCCGAGATATAGAAGACGCAATAGTCGCAAATATCTTTTGTCACGGCCATCGCGAGACGCCGGAACGTCTCTTCGATGTTGAAGCTGCGATTGAGAGCGACGCTGGCGCGGGCCAGAAATTCATTTGCGAGTTCGCGGCGCTTGCGTTCATCGATGTCGATCGTCGTGCCGATCCACAACTCTTGCGTGCCGATTCGCGCGCGCGTCGCTTGCGCGGTGACCCAGCGATATCGTCCGCTCGGTGCGTGCCACAAGCGATAGTCGCTGGCGAACGGTCCTTCGCCTTCATGTGTCACACGCTGCCATTCTTCCATGAACAACGTACGATCGTCCGGGTGAATCATCGCGAGCCACGACTCGCCCGGAAACAATCCGGTGTAGCGCAGCCAAGCAGCATTTTCGTAGTCGCGCGAACCATCAAGCGCTGACGTCCACACCATCGCGGGGAGTGCATCGGCGATCTGCTGGAACGAGAGCGTATTCTCTTCCGTGCGGCGTTCCGCGGCACGGCGCGCGTGCAGCAATCGCAATTGACTATCGATGCGCGCGAGCAACTCGGTCGCGGTGAACGGTTTGCTCACGTAGTCGTCGGCGCCGCCACTCAAGCCGTCGACGACCGCTTCGGCGCCGGCCCGCGCGGAAAGGATGACGATGCCGATGTCGTCGCCGTCGGACCGTTCACGAATACGCCGAACGAGTTCGCGTCCGTCGATCCCCGGCATCATCACGTCGCTCAGGACGATATCGGGACGATCGCGGTCAATCGCTTCGAGCGCTTCGGCTCCATCGCGCGCGATGGTGACGCGATAGCGCGTGCGCAGTAACTGCATCAGATATTTGCGCAGATCGGCGTTATCGTCCACGACGAGAATGTGCGCGCTACTCGCGCCGGCGCTTCGATCTGCGACCGGTAACGAACGGTCGAGCCAGCCGGCGGTTTCAGCGAGAAATTGTGCCGCCGCATGGCCGGGCGGCTCCGCGGGCGTTTCGTGAACGGCGTCAGCCACCGCGAGTGGAATCCGCACGGTAAAGACGCTACCGCCGCCCGGCCGGTCGTCGACGTCGATCGTGCCGCAATGCACTTGCACGAGCTCGCGCGCCAGCGCCAGTCCGATGCCGGCGCCCTCTTCCGAACGGCCGCCACTCGCGTGCAGGCGGTAGAAACGGCCGAAAATATGCTCGCGCTCCGAGCGCGGAATCCCGATGCCGCTATCCGCAACGCTCAACGTAAAGGTCGTCGCGTCGCTCTCCGCGCGCACGACGATTTCACCCGCCATCGTATATTTCAATGCATTTGTGAGAAGATTGAATACGATACGTTCCCACATTTCGCAATCGACGGGGACGCGCGCGGTCGTGCGCGCTTCAAACCGTAACGTTAACCCGGCACTCGCAGCAGCGGACTCGAACGCCGTAACGAGGTCGCCCGTTACGGACGCAAGATCGACGGTCGTAAATCGCGGCTCGAGTCGCCCAGCTTCAATGCGTGAAAACGCCAGCAGCGAATCGACGAGCCGCTGCAAACGTAACGCATTACGCGTGGCCATGTCGATCGACTCGCGCGACTCTTCGTCGCTCGTTCGGTCGCGCGCGGCCGCGAGCGGCGCGAGCATCAACGAGAGCGGCGTCCGAAATTCATGGCTGATGTTGCTCAAGAACACGCTCTTCGCGCGGTTCAACTCCGTGAGTTCACGCGCACGAATCTCCGCTTCGCGCCGATGAATGACGGCCGCCGTCGTTTCCTGCACCGCGCAAAAGACGCCCGCGACGCCGCTCGCATCGATGATGGGACTGTAGGAAAACGTAAAATAGTATTCGCCCGCTTTCCCGTCGCGGACGAGTGGAAGCATCAAGTCTTCCGAATACGTCGCCTGGCCGGTATCGAGGACGCCGTAAAGCATCGGGCCGATCGCGTCCCACACTTCCGGGAAACAGTCGCGCGCACGCTGACCGAGCGCGGCGGGGTGCTTGTCGCCGATGAGCGGACGGTACGCCTCGTTGTAGAGTTGGATCAGATCGCGACCCCAGAAAACGATCATCGGAAAGCGTGAGTGCAACGCGATTCCGAGGGCGGTCTTCAGACTTTCGGGCCAGGTTTCGGGGGGACCGAGCGGCGTAGCAAACCAGTCGCACTCGGCAAAAGCGCGATCTAGCGTGAGATCCTTATAGAGCGTTTTTAGGTCCACGTCCCTCAGAATGATGCCCTTCGCTCCGGTCCGTTAAACCAAGCGAGCGGCATGCTATCCTTGACGCACCTCGCTGCAGCTTGGTATACTTAGCATGCACGAAGCATTCCGAAGAGGACGTTATGAACAGCTACATTGAGTATTTCGAAAAAGCACAAGAAGAGTTCCTGAGCAGCCTGAAGCAGGCGCAAGAACTCAACGTGAAGGCGCTCGAGTCGTTCACGTCGTTAATGGCGAAAGCGCCGGCGTTCGATCCCAAGGATCTCAACACGCTGACGATGCCGACGCCGTCGGAGTTCGTTGAGCGCACCTTTGCGTTCACGAACGAGATGGTCGACGCGCGCAAAGAGTATATGACGAAGCTCGCCGAGCTCGCGACCGAGTCGCAAAAGCAATTCGCCGACGCGGCGAAGCGCATGGCCGACGCGGCGAAGAACTAGGCTCATCACCCGTCGGGAAACGAGTCTCTAGCTCAGTCTTTTACATTCGAACACGCAAAGATAGCAGCCGGGGGCGATGCTGAGCGACGCTTGAACCGTCGTCAGTTCGCACAAGCCGATCGTATCGTGGCGAATCAGAAACGGCGGCAACCCCGGCGACGCCACTTCGTACATCTCCCACATCCGTTCGAACTCTGCATCTGCCCGCATCCGGTGCAGCAGATCTTCGAAATGGGCGTCTCCTAGATACATCGAGTAGGTGTGGCGAAACGCCGCAACGGTACGCCGCGCGGTATCTTCCCAATCCGCATAGAGTTTGCGGCGCGAACGATCGAAAAACAAGCGATAGAGAATGTTGCGGTCGAGCGGATCGGTGTTCGCGTCGTAATCGAACACGTCACCCATGAATTGATTCCATACCAGCAAATCAAAACGCGGTGTCGCGATATACGCGGGCGCCGCTTTATGCGTTTCGATGAGTTCGCGAAGAACATCCGGAATATGCGTTTCGACGTGCCGCAGCGGCGCATCGCTCACAAGGCGCTGCATGAACGCGACTTCGTGCAGGTCCATCTGGAGCGCGCGTCCGATTCGTTCGAGCACATCTTGCGATACGTTGATTTCGCGCGCTTGTTCGAGCCATGTGTACCACGTCGTCGAAATGCCGGCGCGTTCCGCAACCTCTTCGCGCCGCAGCCCCGGCACATGGCGTCGCGGTTCTTCCGCCAATCCGACGTCCTGCGGCAGTAAGGCATTGCGCCGCACACGCAGAAACGCCGCCAATTCCTGGCGGCGCGAAAGCACGGTAGTCGCTTCGATCATACAATAGAGCCTACCGCATAGCGTCAAGCCTAAAATAGTAGGTAGTAACCGACGTCATCGGATGTCCCGGACGTACAACGGTAGATGGAAAATGCATATAGTGCGGTGAGTCGGGAAAATGCTGTGTTTCCAGTGCGACCGCATCGCCGCGCCCGCTGAAGACTTGTATGCCGGGCTCGGAGGTGAAAACGTCCATCGCGCGCCCGGAATTGGGATCGGAAAGTGTTGCTGCGAGTACCAGTCCCGCTCCGTCGCGGTCGATCGCAAAGTTCGTATCGAACGATCCGAGCGCCGGGCCCTCACGCAGATCATACCGCGTGCCCGCGACCGAACGAATTTCGCCGGTCGGAATCAATTCATCGTCGACCGGCGTGTAGCGCGATGCGTTCGCGCGTAAACGGTGCGTCGATATCGGATGCGACGAATCGCCCGAAAGATTGAAGTATGTGTGATTCGTTAGATTGACCACCGTACGCTTGGTCGTTTTCGACATGTAATGAATCTCGAAATGCAAATCGGGACCGACCATGAAACGTACGGTCGTATCGAGTTCGCCTGGAAATCCCTGATCGCCGTCGGGACTGACGTACCGTAGTACGAGCTCAGCGACGCCGTTGACTTCGCGCGATTGGACCTTCTGCCACATCACGCGGTCAAATCCACGCACGCCGCCGTGCAACGTGTTTCCGTTTTCGTTCGTGGAAAGTAAATGCCGAACGCCGTCGAGTTCGAATTCTCCGTTTTTGATCCGGTTAGCATATCTGCCGATCGTCGCACCGAAATACCACGGCTGCTCGCGATACGCTCGAACGTCGGGATACGAGAGCGCAACGTTTGCGATGCGCCCATCACGGTCGGGTGCGTAGATGCCGACGATCGTCGCTCCATAATTGAGCACCGACACGCCGAACCCCGAATGCGCGCGCAAATCGTAGCGTTCGACGTGAACCTGCGGTTCTATCGTCCCAAAGTAAACCGGTAGGATCGTTCGTGGCACGATCGGTTATGACGCGAGTTCATCGCGGGCGAAAATGAAGCGGTCGTCGCGCCGCCACCAGCCGTCTAATGCAAGGGCCGGATGGATGAACTGCTCGCCGAGCGCGCGTGCGGCGATCCATTTCGCGATAAGCGTGGGCTGCGGAAAGCCGCCCGCGACGTCGAAGCACCCGCTCTCATAGTAACCAGAATGCACGGTCAGCAACGAGTCCCAATCATAGGCACCGAAGAGTGCCCACACCGTAAATGCACGCACGTGTGCTCCCGATGCGCGAAGCGCCTGTGTTTGCGAATAGAGCTCTTCGAGCCAGCGTATCTGCTCGTCGCACGGTGCAGCTAGGTGGGCTTCGGTGATCGCGATCGGCCGATGATATCGGTCCCATGCCTCGCGTCCGAGCATTGCGATTCCCCCGAGCGGCCACTCCCGTACGCGAACGGCTTCAACGTCGACGTAACGATCGAGGCCATTGCCGCCGACGACGACATCAGGATAGCGGTCAAGGCGGTGGTCCAACACGCGCTCGCTGGTGACGTAGTAGTTGAGGCCCAGAATATCGGGCGGGAAGACGCATCGTTCGAGCACCGCGTCGCTCACGTCGACGCCGGCCTTTTCGAAAAATCGTCGCATCTCGACATTGCGATCGAACCGTCCGCACAGCAGATCGAGCGACGTCCACCGCCGTTCGTTCTCGTGCACCGCCTGATACTGCAACTCAAGCGTGGCATAGCTCTTTCCGAGATCTTCGGTTTGAACGAGTTGCGCCTGCGGGATCACCTCACGAATCGCCCGCATCGCGCGCGCGACGCCCTCGACTTGGTTGAATAGCGCGCGCCCGAAGGAGACGACGTCCTTTGCATGAGGGTACCAATGGCCGTATAACGCGGAGAAGCGCGCAGTCGTCAGCGGCTCATTCACCGGTGTAAACTTGCGCAGCCAGGGATACCGCTGCGCTACTGCGCGCGCAAATCGCGCAAGCTTCTGTGGAAAATTCGGATCGAGCAGATCGGTGTTCAGTGGGCCGCTGCCGTGATGGAGCAGCGTCGCGATCGGCTCGATGCCGAGCTCCCGCATGCGCGCCAGTCGCTCGTCCGTCCACGACCAGTCTGCCGATTCGAGTCCGTTTGGTGCGATGCGTTCCCAAAGCACCGGGTACCGGAGCGTTTTGATTCCGAGAGCCGCGATCGCATCGAGGTCGTTAATTCGCTGATGGTGGCCGGTTCGATGCGTTTGGTCGACGATACGATCGCGGACGCGAGCGACGGTGCATTCGATTCCGCCCCAAACTTCTAGGCCACCTGTGTCCATGTCTGCGCGCCTTTGATCTTTGCGTATGTCGTCAGCGCCTGGGCGACGACCTGGTCCATGTTGTAATACTTATACGTAGCAAGACGCCCCACGAAGTGTACGTCCGGCGTCGCATCCGCAAGCGCCTTATATTGCGCATAGAGCGCTGCGTTCTCCGGACGCGGCACCGGATAGTACGGATCGCCATCACCCTGCGAATATTCGTACGTCACGCTCGTTTTTGCATGCGATTGCCCCGTGAGGTGTTTGTATTCCGTCACGCGCGTATATGCGTGCTCCGTCGGATAATTCACGACGGCCACCGGCTGCAGCCACTCTCGATCGAGGGTCCGGTGATCGAAACGTAGCGACCGGTACGGCAATTTGCCGAAGCGATACCCGAAGTACTCATCGATTGGGCCCGTATAGACCATCTGACCGGCATCGATTTCATCGACGACGTCGCGGTAATCGACGCCCAGCATCAGCTCGATATTCGGAAGATCCAGCATGTTTTCAAACATGCGGGTATAGCCGTTTTGCGGCATCGCCTGATACGTGTCGTCGAAATACCGGTCGTCACGATTCGTTCGAATCGGAATACGAGAGGTCACCGACGCATCCAGTTCGCTCGGATCGAGTCCCCATTGCTTGCGCGTATAGCCTTGAAAGAAGAGTTCGTAGAGTTCGCGTCCTACGCGGGAAACCACGACGTCTTCCGATGTGCGTATCCGTTCGACGCGTTCAGCGCGCTCGGCGAAGAACGCTTCCAGGTCTTCGCTTTCGAGCTGCAGACCATAGAGCCGGTTGACTGTGTCGAGATTGATCGGCATGGGCAGCAGCATGTTTCGCAAGGATGCGAGTACGCGGTGTTCGTACGGACGCCACTCGGTAAAGCGTGAGAGATACCTGAACACTTCAGCGGAGTTCGTGTGAAAAATATGCGGCCCATATTGATGGATAAGGAGGCCGTCGCCATCCTTGCAGTCGTATGCGTTGCCCGCGATATGCGGGCGGCGGTCGACCACGAGTACGCGTTTTCCGCCGTCTGCCGCCAATCGCTCCGCGATGACGCTGCCGGCGAATCCCGCACCGACGACGAGATAATCCACGCACGGCTTCTTCATCCGGCTACCTCGATCGTTCGCTCGCGAGCGTCGTTGATGAGTGATTGCATGTCGCTCACGGTGCGGTCCCAGGAGATGCTCCCGAGTAACCGCTCGACCCGCACGTGCCAGTCCTCGGGCGTCCCGTCATGCAACGCAAGGCGGGCGGCCGACGCGGCCGCTTGCGGCGTCTCCGCGATCATCACGACGCCTTCGGCACCGTATGGATCCAAAACGTCGGCGATCGGTGTGGAAATCACCGGTTTGCGCGCCGCCAAATACTCGAGCGTTTTCGTCGGGCTGATGTAACGCGTTGCATCGTTGCGCGCAAACGGAAGCAGCGTAACGTCCCAATGCTCGAGGTAGCTCGGCAATTCGGCGTACGTCTTCATACCGAGGTAATGAATGTTGCCGGCTCGCGGTAGTTCGGCCGGGTCGATCTTCACGACGGGCCCGAGAAACACGAGCGACCAATCGTGCAATTCTTCAGCAAGTTCGCGAACGAAGTCGAGATCGAACCGCTCGTCGATGACGCCGTAGAAGCCGATGCGCGGACGTTTGATATCGCGCATGTCGGCTGGTTCGTCGTTATCCGTGCGCGCGAAATGCTCCCGATCGACGGCGCTCGGAAAACAGTGGACGTTCGCGTGGGCGTGGCGCTTGGCGTAGAACAAACTCTTTCCACCGGTGAAGACGACGTCCGCCGTCGCGAGCAATTCCCGTTCATTCGCCGCCAAGTCGGGCGGAGCGCCTTTAAAAAGCGAGAGCTCGTCCATGCAGTCGTACACACGCAGACCGCCAAGGTGACGCGTAAACTCAAGCGCCATCGGCGTGTAGTACCACAGCGTCGGATCGTCGATCGAACGGTCTTTGACGAAGGCGTCCAATAGCGAGCGTTGCGCATCGGCGCGTTCCATGGCGGCGAGCGCTTGCGGGAGACGTGGTGTGAGAACGGTTAGGTCGCCGTCGCTACGCGATTCGAGAAACGGCTCTCCGTCGGTTGGTTCGGGTTCTTCCCAAAAAAAAGCCGGCTGCTGGCGAGCCAGCCGACTTATAACGTGTTGTGGCCGCTGGAACACGAAGTTCCAGCGAAGGTGCGAAAAGCAGAGCAGGGGGTTGTAGGTCCGAAGCATTGAGTGAAGTCAATACCACGCGCACACCCTGCTTAAAACGCATCTTGTCTACGGCATGACAGAGAGCATCGCGCCTGCCACCTGTGCGAATCGTTTCGAATAGGCAGTAAGGGGACGCTTCGCGTGTGGGCGCATAACGGCGAACCATTTGAATCGCACCTCCGCGTCACGGCCGCCGCCCACAGAGAGGGCGATACGAATGCCGCGATCCCATGGCGTGAGATGAGGTGCGCGCACCGTTGCGCCGAGCGGCGTCCACGTGCGCCCGTCGTAGCTAAAGGAAAAGCGATACTCGTAGCCTTTCGTTACGTGAACGCGTAAGCGGAGCGTTCGCCGCTTTGCCAACGGCGTGCGCGCAATCGTGCGATGCGCACCGCGACCGCGACGAAAGACGACGATCTCGCCGTCCCGCACGCCGATTCCGACCGCGTTTTCCGCGTCGCCGTAAGCAACCAATGATGCTTGCACGCCGGCAGCCAGCGAACGCAGCGCAATGCCCGTCTCTGCAACGTACTCACTGGAGTCGGTCGGGCGCGCAATCACCGAACTCAACACGTCGCTCGGCGGCGCATTGCCGCCTTCGCACGACAGCACGATTCCACGGCGGCGCAGCCCCTGCCGAAACGCAACGCGCGGAGTGCTGCCTTGCGGCCACTGCCAAACGCTCTTTTTGGTTGCGCGTTTACGGGTGCCGGCAAACGGAAGCGGCGCCAGCGAACTCGGTCCGGTTCCGTCGTTGACGACCGGCCATTCGTTCTCCCACTTTACTTCGTCGATCAAGACTTGCCGACCGACGTAAATGGAGTCTTCGCGCGAGTACGCATGAAACATGTAAAATGTGCGGCCGTCCGCGGTATCGACGATACTGCCGTGGCCGGGGCAACGCCATGCCGCGTTCGTCGCGATGATCGGATTGGCGGCGAACTTCTCCCAAGGACCGAGCACCGAACGCGAACGCGCGACGCCCACTGCGTATTTGCAATGTTTGCCGCAGCACGCGTTGCCGGAGTAAAACAGATAAAACCAATCGCCGCGACGGATGACACTCGGCGCTTCGACGACGTGGCCTTCCCATTTGCAATCGTTCTCGAGAATCGCGGTCGCTTCACCGACGAAACGCAAACCGTCTTCAGAGAGCGGTTGGATCCACAGCGTCGTCGGGAGGTTGAACGCGTTCCCGTCTTCTTTCCAAATCAGATAGCGACGGCCGTCTTCGCCGGTTACCGGTGTCGGATCGATCGATCCGCTTGATTGCCCCACCAGTGGCCCGTGGTCGGTGTACGGACCTTCCGGACGGGACGCACTTGCGACGGCTACCGTCAACGGCCCGCTTTCATGTTGAGCGACGTAATAGACGATGTAACGTCCGTTGTGATACGAAATTTCGGGCGCCCAGAAGCTTCCGCGCGACCATGCAGGCCGCTTCCGGAAAACCGCATTGACTTCTTCCCAGTGAACGAGATCGCGCGAATGCAGCAACGGAAAGTGCGGCGCCCATTCAGTCGACGTCGTCGTTGCCCAAAAATCGTGATCGTCGACGCGAATAAGCGAGGGATCCGGATAATCGCCCCGATAGACCGGATTGCGATAGGTACGTTTGGCTAGACGCACGGTTCTTATAATCGGTACCGTACGCGTGAGATTTCAGCTAATCTATTAAGATTCGGCTAGTATCTCGTGTGCGCCGGTACTCGCTCTCGTAACGAATGCGGTGGCCGCGAGATTACGCACAGCGTAATAGTGACTGCCGATGTATCCGATGAGATCCTTTGCCGCACGGTCGTCCACCAGTGCAATCGCGCAGCCGCCGAATCCACCGCCGGTCATACGCGCGCCGTACACTCCTTCAACATGGCGTGCAAGCGACACAATCGCATCCAGTTCGGGAATCGAGACTTCATAGAGGTCGCGAAGCGAATCGTGCGATTCATTCATCAATCGACCCAGCTGCACGACGTCCCCAGCAGCGAGCGCGGCGACCGCCGCTTTCGTTCGTTCGTCTTCACTAACCACATGACGGACACGCTCGCGTATCGGAGACGGCAAGCGCGCCCCGTGCGATTCAAGCATCACCGGGGTGACGTCGCGTAATGCGTCGATGTCCAGTCCGGCGTTTTGCAAGAGCTCGACGCCGCGCTCGCACTCTTGGCGCCGCTCGTTGTACGCCGAGGTTGTGAGCGAATGTTTCACGCCGGTGTCCATCACCGCGACGACGACCCCGGCGGGCAATGCGACGGGCGTTGCGCCCAGCGTGCGACAATCGATGAAGAGTGCACTGTCCGCGACGCCGTGGGCGACGACGAGCTGATCCATTGCGCCGCTGCGAATGCCTACGTACTCGTGTTCCGCGCGCCGGCCGATGCCCGCCAACCGGTCGGCATTCACTTCGATTCCGGCAACCGAGACGATCGCTTGCGCGAGTGCCAATTCAAATGACGCGGAAGACGATAAGCCGCCTCCGATCGGGACATCGGTTCCAACCGTGATATCGATGCCGCCGTCGAGCGCGTGCTCTTCCGTGATTGCTGCAACCACGCCGCCTGCGTAATCATGCCAGCTCGAGTGGCGCCGGAACGGCGCGGCAATCGGAATGTCGACGCGATCGTCAAATTCCAGCGAATGAATGCGTACGGCATCGCTGTCGTTTGGTGAGGCCGCAACAACGGTCCACCGGTCGATCGCCATCGGTAGGACGAACCCGTCGTTATAGTCGGTGTGCTCGCCGATCAAATTGACGCGCCCAGGAGCGGCGAAAAGACGCGGCTCAGTACCGAACGACTGCCGATGGAGACCGCGAACGCGTTCGGTGACGCTCATTGCATGACCTCACGAATGCGCGCAGCGGTCTGTTCCGGCAGCGTATCGTTGATGAACATGCCTGCGCCGAGCTCCGAACCGGCGAGAAACTTCAACCGGCGTTCGGAGCGCAGCGGCGGGTAGAACTCCACGTGAAAGTGGTAGCCCTCGTGACGCGCGTCCACCGGACGCTGATGCATCGCCATCACGTAGGGAAACGAACGGTCGAAGAGCCGATCGTATGCGCGCACGACCCGCAATAAGATTTCGGCGAAGCCGTCTTTATCGTTTTCGTCGAACTCCGTGAACGAGCCGAGATGACGGGTGCTGACGACGTGCACTTCATATGGCCAGCGCGCGGCGAACGGAACGTACGCCGTAAAGCGATCGGCGGTTGCGACGATACGCTCGCCGTACTGCAGTTCGTCTTCGCGCAGATCGCACAGCAGGCACGCCGCGTGATCGTCGGCGTAGCGCGCGAACTGTTCGAGCTCGTTGATAATGACGGGCGGGATGAACGGATAGGCGTAGATCTGTCCGTGCGGATGATGCAGCGTCACGCCCATCTCTTCTCCCTTGTTCTCGAAGACGTAGACGTAGGCGGTAGCATCGCGATCACCGAGTTCGCGCGTTCGGTCGGTCCAGACGTCGACGAGCTTGCGTACCCGTTCCAGGTCGAGATCCGCAAGCGTCGCATCGTGACGCGACGTGTACAGCACGACTTCGCACGTGCCGACCGCCGGCGCAACGGTGAAGTGCGCGACCGTTTCGAGCGCGGGTTCGGGTGGCGGCGTGCGTAAGCTCGGAAAGCGATTTTCGAAAACGGCGACATCGTACGACGCCGCCGGAATCTCCGTTTCGAATCCGCTCGGCTCAGTTGGGCAAAGCGGGCAGAATTCCGCGGGCGGTAAAAACGTGCGCGTATTGCGATGCGTTGCCGTCGCAACCCATTGACCGAGGAGTGCGTTCCATCGAAGCTCGGACACTATCGCCGCTCGAACGTATAGTAGATGAGATAGCGGCCGTCCGGCAGCGTCACGACTTCCTTGTGCATCGGGCCCATCGTTCCCACTTTGCACAAAGCTAACATCGCCGGCGCATAAGCGACTACAACGCGGCATTTTGCAGCGCCGATGTACTACTGCGTGGCGGGTGCATTGCAGCGGCGCGATTTTCGCTTGCTCTGGGGTGGGCAGTTCGTATCGGACTTCGGTCGCCAGTTGACGATTTTTGCGTTTCCTACCATCGCGATACTCGGCCTCCATGCGCGTGCCGAGACGGTTGCGGCATTAACAGGAAGCGAGTATGCCGTCATTCCCCTCTTCGCGATGGTTGCAGGCGTATTGATCGATCGCTGGCGCCGCCGCCACACCATGATCCTCGCGAACCTCCTTCGCTTGAGCGCACTCGCCAGCGTTCCGCTCGCAGCGGTATTTCATGCGCTCACGATGGTGCATCTGATCGTTGCCGCCGTCATCATCAGCTTCGCCGGCCTCTTCTTCGATACGGCGTACCAGCCGTTTCTGGCATCACTCGTCGGACGCGAAGACTACGCTGAAGGCAACGCCCGCATGACGCTATCATGGCAAGTTGCCATCGCGCTCGGCAATGCACTCGGCGGTCCGGTCATTCATCTGCTCGGCGCACCGGTGGCGCTCGTAGCAAATATGCTCACGTATTGCGTGGGTACGTTTGCGCTGCTCAAGATCCGCAAACCGGAAGTGCGCCTCGCTGCGACCGGCCGTTCGTTTCGCCGCGAGTTTCGCGACGGCTGCTCGGTCGTCACCCGCGATCCGGTGCTGCGCTCGCTCGCCCTGACGACGTCGGTGTTTTATCTCGGCGGCACGATCGTCGACTGCGCTCTTCCGCTATATGTGTATCGCACGCTTCATCAGACGCCGCTCGTATTCGGCATCATGCTTGCCGTTGCAGCGTGCGGCTGCGTCGCCGGCGGCTTCGCCTTGCGCGCGACGAAGCGCTTCGGCACGTACGCGCTGCTCGTAGCTGCGCCGGTGTGCGCGGCGAGCGGCGATGCGTTCTGCGCGCTTGGTGTCCTTTCACTCCTCGCAATCGTCGCGGGCCGCACCCTCGTCGCGGCCGCTGCTCCCGCGTACGACATGACGGTGCAAACGATCGCAACGGCGCGCGTCGACGACGCGTATCTTGCGCGAATGAACGCGGCGCTGCGCACGATGACCAACGCATCTATCCCGGTTGGATGCGTCATCTCCGGCGTGTTATGGACGCATGCGGGTGGAACGGCGGTGCTTTTGACCGGCTCGACGATTATTCTCTCAAGCGCCGGTGCGCTTGCACTCCTCTTGCGCGCGGGTACAAGTACAGTGTGCTCGCCCTCGATGACGACGCGCTCCGCGCTTCAGTCGGTCGCGTAAATCCCGACCCTGCGCGGAGAGCGCGCTATTCGCTCTACGATGTCTTGCGCCGGAACATTCAGGCGCTCGCCGTCATCGAATCGCTGCGCGCGCCGCTTCGCTTTGCATACAGCGTAAAGACGAATCCCGACCGCGAGCTTCTCGAGTTTGTAAACGACACCGGTCTCTATGCCGAGGTGATCGGACCGGAAGAGCTGGAGCTCGTTCATAGTCTTGGATTCGCAAACCGCACGATCTACAACGGACCATATCCCGCATGGCGTATGAGCGATGTGCCCGCGATCGTCTTTTCCGATTCGCCGGAAGCCTTCGCAGAGAATGCACGCCGCATGGAAGGCGCGCTCGTCGGCATTCGCGTCCGCCCGCCCGGCATTGCGTCGCGATTCGGAGTGGTTGAATCGCAACTCGATGACGTCTGTGCCGCTATTCGCGACAGCCGGCGACGTACGACCGGAGTGTCGCTGCACGTTCGCCCGGAAGACTTCGGTCATCGATCGTGGCGCCACGTGATCGCAACCGCAATCGAGTTCGCGCGCGACATCGAACGGCGGACCGGTGCGAAGGTGACGGCATTCGACGTCGGCGGCGGAAAGACACCCGTTGAATTCGATCAGTCGCTTGCCGCCGGCGACTTTGTATGGCTGCTTCGCGAAACGATGGCCGCGCTTCCGTACGCACACGCCATTTTTGCAGAACCCGGCCAGGCCGTCGTGACACCGGGCGGGTTCGTCGTTGCACCCGTTCTCGAGATCCGGCGTTGCGGCGGCGTCACCGATGTCGTCGTCGATGCGGGCTACCCCGATCTTCCGCAGATCCGCACGTTCCCGCACCGCGTCCTCGCGATCGTGGACGGTGAGATCGTATTCCTGGAACCCGGCAACGACCGCATTCTCGGACGCACGTGTCTGGAATATGACGTGATTCGCGACGACGCGTGCTTGCCCGCGAACCTCGATGCGCTGCAAGCGATCGTGATTGCGGACGCGGGCGCCTACGACGAAAGCATGAGCTTTGACTTCGCCCGGGGTGGGAATACAGCAGTCGATGACAGGATCGGAGTGCCAGGAGGCTAGTTACTTACTCCCGATACGCGCGACTACAACCACGCACGTATCGGAACTCGCAAGCTACCTCAACGATCTTCGCCTCGTCCAAGTCATCGTGGTGGATGCCTCGGAGGATTCGATCTTCGCTGCGCATGCTGCAGCGTTTGCCCCGAGCATTCGCCATATTCGCCCCGGCGCGGACATCGCCGGCGCTAACGGCAAAGTGCGCGGCGTGCTGACCGGCCTGCGGTATTGCGAGTGCGACAAAATCGTGATTGCCGACGACGACGTTCGCTACACGCCATGGTCGTTGCGTGCCGTCATTACGGCGCTCGATGAGGCGGATATCGTACGCCCCCAGAATTATTTCGATCCGCTCCCGTGGCACGCGGTGCTCGATACGTCCCGCACGTTGATCAATCGCGCGCTCGACGGAGATTGGCCCGGAACGCTTGCGTTCCGTCATAGTTTTGCTCCGTTCGGCTACAATCCCGACGCGCTCTTCGAGAACCTCGAATTGGTGCGAACCGTCCGTGCACGCGGCGGGCGCGAGGCGGTGCGGCGCGACATCTACGTTCGCCGTCTGCCGCCGACGACGGGGCATTATTGGAGTCAGCGGGTGCGCCAGGCGTACGACGAATTCGCGCGACCGGTGCGTTTAGCCGCCGGACTTGCGATCGTGCCGCTGTGCGTCGCGCGTCCGTCGCTCGCTGGGCTCTTCTCGGTACTTGCGATCGGCGCTGCATTCACCGGGTGGATGCGGGCGGACGGTTCACGTTATTTTTCAATGCTTGCCGTCGTCGCGGCGCCGCTCTGGGTTGCGGAGCGCGCGCTCTGCGCATGGCTTGCACTCTACGAGCGCGTTCGCTTCGGCGGCGTGCGTTATGCCGGCCGCGTCGTGAAACGCGCGGCATCATCCCCGAAGGAGCTTCGACGTAAATGGGCGGTTTGAGCCCTCAACAAGCACTCTCGCTTTACGCCTCAGACAATCCGATTCGCACCGCTGCGGCCTACCACACCAGCAACTACTCGGCATATCTCGACGGGACTCTCGTGCGGCTTCTCGATTGGCACGAACCGTCGGCACACGCGAAAATGGCGCACTTGATCTTCCGTTCGTTCGTGTTGCACGACGGCTTCTCGTGCGTCGGAGCAAAGGGTGCGGTCGCGAGCGGAGGCTATCGCTTCGGGTTCTACGACGGTTTTCCGTCGCGCGAAGGGACGGAAGGACTTGCGCGCGATCTCGCGGCGTTCGTGGCGGAGCTACCGCATATTAGCGCGCGCTATAAAACATTTGTCGCGATCTTCAACGACGTGACGTACGATGAAACGAGCTTCGAGGCCCGCTTGTGGGAGCAGCTCGACGCGCTGCACGGTATCGACCGCCAATATTTCGGCTGGGATTCGCGCGTAGCGAGCGATCCGTCCGATCCGTCATTCTCGTTCAGCGTTGCAGAGCACGGCTTCTTCGTCGTCGGGTTGCATCCGTCGGCGTCGCGTATGAGCCGCCGGCTGCCGTTTCCGGCGCTGATCTTCAATTCGCACGCGCAATTCGAAGACCTCAAAGCGAGCGGACACTTCGCGCGCGTGCAGCAGATCGTGCGCGAACGCGAGCTGCGTTTGCAAGGCTCGTTGAACCCGAATCTCGACGACTACGGTAGTGCAAGCGAAGCGCGGCAATACTCGGGCCGTGCCCTCGAAAAAGGTTGGACATGTCCGTTTCATCGCAAATCGTAGAACTGCAACCGCAAACGGGGACCGCGTTCGTGCTGCCCGCGGGCGGACGTTTGCGGATCGTCGATATCGAAGGCGAACAAGTTGCCGATGTCGCGCTCTTCGCACGCTTCGATAACGCGGACAGTTTCTCACCGGGACGGACGATGGATTACAACGAGAAACTCGTTCCGCAGACCGGCGATGTTCTCTACTCGAATCGCAGCACGCCGCTCGCGCGCATTGTCGCCGACACGGTCGGCGTGCACGATCTGTTGCTCACCCCGTGCAGCCGCGCGATGTTCGAACGGCGCGGTGAACTCGGACATCCGAGCTGTCACGAGAACCTCTCGCGCGCGCTCGCAAGATTCGGCCTCGGCGACGATGACGTATTGGCGACCCTTAACGTCTTCATGGATGTCCGCGTCGAGGGAAACGCCATCAAACTCCGCCCGCCGGCGAGCCGAGCCGGCGACTACCTGGAACTCCAGGCCGAGACGAGCCTCGTCGTCGCCATCTCCGCGTGCTCGTCAGAACTCACCAATAACGGCCGCTGCAAACCGGTCGGCTACTCCGTGTCTTAATTAATTAGTTGACAAACGGGAGGCGCGGCGCTACTATTCTCTTAAATCCATAGTTGATGAAAGAGAACCGTCTTATGCTCCGCCTGCTGCCGCCGCTTCTCGCCATCCTCCTCGCTATCGCGGCGCACATTCCGGCGATCGCGGACGAGCATGCATACGATGCCGGCCATTGGGATTGCCTCGATCGCGACCTGCGCGGTGCCGATTGGCATGGACGCGATCTGCACGGCCAAAGTCTGTCGCGCACCGATCTCAGCAACGGAAACCTCACCGGTGCGGATCTGCGCAATGCCCATATTGAATGCGTCAATTTCTCGGGTGCGAACCTAACGAACGCCGATCTGCGCGGCGCCGATTTGACGGGTGTCTCGTTTCACGATGCGAAACTCACCGGCGCAAAATTCGATGGAACGAAAATGACGGGCGTTGATTTTACGGGCACGGCGATCCTCACCGTCGGCGACACACGGGCTCTCTTTTCGCACTGCACGGGCTGCGATGCCGAAGGCATTAATTTGCGCGGGCGCGATCTTTCCGGCGTACAACTCACCGGGGTGAACCTTGCGAACGCGGATTTGCGAAATGTGAACTTCTCGCATGCAGATTTGACCGGTGTGGATTTCCGCGGTGCGCAGTTTGCCGGCGCAAATTTCAGCGGAACGAAGCTCGTCGGCTGTAACATGCGCGACGCGGATCTGCGCAATACGAACTTCTGGTCCGCGGATAGTACCGGCCTCAACCTTCGGGACGCGCAGCTGCCCTAAACGCGAAACAACGGCGCTCGGCGCGCCGTACACGAGACGTGATAAGCGCACTCGTACTAGCGGCGGTCATGGCGCCGGGTCTCTACCAGCACGGCGGCCACGATATCTATGTCGGCGTCGAACACGAATTGCCCGACGCGGCGAGCAACGATTTCTTCGATCCGGCGACGCAGCACACCGGCTCGCTGACGCATAGCGATGCGACGCGACTGCGCATGGCCGTGCACGAAAACCGGCGCTCGATCGCGACAAAGCAAGGACGTCTCGGCGTTTCGCTTTATTTCGCGGATGCGAAGCCGCATGCGACGGTGATCCTCGTTCATGGCAACGATCCGGAAACGCGCGAGATGGGCTTCTTGATTCCGTACTTCGTCTGCAACGGCATCAACGTGATCAGCTACGATCAGCGCGGCACGGGCGATTCTACCGGCAATTGGTTTTTGAACGGCCCGATGGATCGCGCGCGCGACGCCGCGGCGATCTATGATGCCTTTCGCAGCGACCCGCACGTCGATGCGCGGCGGATCGGCATTTGGGGATTCAGTAACGGCGGCTGGACGGCGCCGATCATCGCGGTACAACGGCCGCTCGCATTCATGATCCTCAAGAGCGCACCGGCGGAGTCGCTCAAAAGCAACATCGACTACGAAGTACGCCAGATGATGCGCCGCCACAACGAAAGCGCGGCGGCGACGCAACAGGCGCTCGTGCTTTGGCGGACAATCGAAGGCGCGCTCGACGGCACGGTACCCTGGACCGAAGCAAAGCGCGTCTACGACGCCGCAAACGCGCAACCGTGGTTCGCGCACTCGCTCATGCCGAAGATCGCCATCCCTCCGTCGGCGGCGCTTGCCGACGGATTGCGCCGCGCGATTTCCTACGATCCCGCCCAGACGCTGCAAGAAGTCCGCACGCCGACGCTTGCGCTGTATGGCAAACTCGATCGTAACGTCGACGTCGCGGATTCGTCAGCGAAGATTTCTCGGTATTTCGCGGGCAATCGGGATTTCACGATGCACGTGTATCCCCATGCGGGTCATCAGTTGATCGTTTCAACTACCGGCTACAACGGCGACGCCGTACCGCCGGAGCGTTATGTGAGCGAATACCCGCAGGTCATGCTCGAGTGGCTCGAGCAGCGCGCATTTACGCGATCTCCTGTTCGCGAGCCACTTCCTCGACGGACGGAGCAACGCGCAGTTGCCATAACGTCGTCGCGGCTTGAACGTACGCGAGTGTGCTCTCGGCGCCCATGTTCGGGTTCAGTTGGCCCTTGGCATGAATCGCATCGCGGCAACCGCCGGTCGGCAGATCGGCAACGACGAGGTCGTCGCTATTACGTCCCATGTACCAGTCGTATGCGATGAGCGCATTCTCCACGTCATCGTGCGCGAGCCACGCATCCATCATTGCGATAGCTTCGAGCGGTTGTTGCGAATAGTACGGCCGAACGCCGCCGCGCGCGTACCAGCCCGGCGCACCTACGGGAACGAACATATCATCGGTCTGCACGACACTTGCGAGAAACTCGAGAGCGCGAACGCCGCTTGCGTAAATCTCGGCGTCTTCTAAAACGCGTCCAGCTCGCAACAGTGCTTCCGGCAGCCGTGCTTTATCGTACGTAAGCTCCGGCAATACCCACTGCCATTCGGCGCTCGCGTTCCGTTCAAATTCAAAATGCATTGCTTCGGCAACCGCGCGTAACGGCGCGCGATACTGCACTTCACCCGCCTCAACGGCGGCGCTCCATCCTAATGCCGCAAAGGCGCGCGCGTGTTCGGATGATAGTGCCGGAACGGCGTACATCGCCTTCCGCATTTCACGTTGTGCGCGCGCAAGCCAACGCGGATCCTTAGAATCGCGCATGACGATGCCGAGCGACCAGATCAGTCGCCCGATCGACTCCGGCGACGCAAAGCGGTCGGTAAACCGACCGTGCTGATCCATCATGTTGTGATAGAGTGGCGCGTTTCGTGACGATTCTTCGATGAAATCGAATACGATGTTGCCTGCTTCGATCGCAAATGAGTGGTGCGGTTCTTCCTTACGCAGCGATGCGGCGAGAATAAGCAAGCGCACGTTATCGTCGAGGCAAAAACCCGATTCAAGATCCGGTACGTCATGTTGCGAGAATTGGACGATTCCATGATTCCCGAACAAGCGGCGCACGTGATCCAGTTTCGGTCGATTTAGCATCTGCATTGCGGAGTCTTACCCGGAATTCGCCATGGTACGCCCTAAACGGCGGGAGGCAAGCGCAATCTCGAAGAGATGACCCCGGTGCGAATGGAAAAATCCCATGAAATAGAGTCCCGGAAACGAACAACGCGCTCCGCTCGGAACGCTTGGAAAGCCATCGAGCTTCACCACGCCCGGCACGTCGAGCAGCTCATGCAACCCCGTGTCGTACCCGGTTGCCAAGATGACGACGTCGTACGGCTCTTCGATTCCATCGGTGAAGCAAACACCGGTTGCCGTAAACCGATCGATGAGCGGACGAATCGCGATCGCTCCCGATTTGAGGTTCTTCACGAATCCGACATCGATAATCGGAATGCGTTTCGCCGAAAACGGCGACCATTGCGCGGACGACAAACCGTAACGGTGCAAATCGCCGATCGCAACGCGCGCAATCGTCGCACCGATCCGGTCGGCGACGCGCGGCGGAACATGCGAGAGCGCGATGCCGAAGAGCTGCACCGGCGTAAAGAGAAAATCGCGCGGCACGATGGGCGGTATCGCGCGCACGCTAACCGCTACGCGCGACGCGCCTTGCTCCACGAGATCCGTCGCGATTTCGGCGCCCGTATTTCCCAAGCCGACGACGAGAACGCGTTTGCCGGCGTACGCGCGTCCGGTGCGGTACCGCGCCGAATGAATCAGCGTTCCCGCAAATGCGTCGCTGTGCGGGATAACGGGAAGCAGCGGACGTCCGTACTCGCCGGTTGCAACAACGACGCTGCGCGCGAGCACGTCGCCGTCGCTCGTTTCCACGATGAAACGCAGCGCACCGTTGTGCGACGCCGGAGCAGGACGCACGCGTTCAACGCGACAACCGCGGACGATATCGAGTGCGAAGCCGCGTTCATACGCCTGCAAATATTCCGCATACATATCGCGCGAGAGATAGCGCGGATACGTTCGCGGAATCGGCATGTAGGCGAGATGCGAAAACGCGCGGACCGTGTGAAGATGGAGACGATCGTACCGATGCAGCCACGACGCTCCGGTGGTTTGTTCTTGATCGAAGATACGTGCCTGTAATCCGGCGTGTTTGAGCGCTGCGGCGGTGCTCAGGCCCGCCGGTCCACCGCCGACGACAGCGATGTCCACGCTCTGCATAGGGGGGCGTTAATTCGCCGGAAATTTCATCGTCACCCGGGTTCCTTGGTTCAAGCGGCTTTCAAGCGCGATTGTTCCGCCCATTCGCTCGACCGCGCGCTTTGCAATTGCAAGTCCTAATCCGGAGCCTTCAACGTCGCCATGACTGCTGCCGCGATAAAAGCGATCGAATGCGTGCTCCGCGTCGACGTTCTGCATGCCCGGACCATGGTCGATCACATCGATAGTCACATGATCGTTCGTGCGTCCGACGCGCACGTCGATCGGCTCGCCCGGCGCATAACGAACGGCATTTTCAACGACGTTTTTCAGCGCTTCATACAGCTCCGCGTCGTCGCCGGTGATCGATGCGCCGCCGTCGTGACTGAAGCGAATGCGGTCGCCGGCGATCGGACGCAACGCATCGACCGCACGCGCCGCGACGGAATTGAGATCGATGCGATCGTGCACCGGTTCCACTACGCGCTCCATGCGGGCGAGTAAAATGAGCTTCTCGATGATCGTGCGCATCTTGCGGCTTTCATCGAGCATCGTTTCGTGGACGCGCGCGACCGCAGCGGAGTCTTCCACGACACCGGAGCGCAGCGCGTCGAGATAGCCCATGAAAATCGTGAGCGGCGTGCGCAATTCGTGTCCGGCGTCCGCGATGAATTGGCGCATCTCCGCTTGTTGGCGGCGCTGTTCGACGGCGGCAACGTTCAATCGTTGTGCGACTTCGTTGTACGCTTGCGTCAGGTCGTGGAGTCCGCTGTCGCTCTCGAGCAACATCTTCGGCGTAAAGTCACCTTCCGCAATCGCGTGCAACGCATCGGTGACGTCGACAAGCGGACGTACCGCGCGGCGGGTAATCGTGCGTCCGGCAAGCCATGCGAGAATGACGGCAAGAATACCGATCGGCGTGATCGTCAGCCAATAGCGTTCGATGTAGCGAGTGAAGCCTTCGAAGTCGGGCTGCAGTTCGATCACGCCGCCGGAAAGATGGATGTGGCGCGGCCGCATGTTGAAGAGCGCCGTCGCCGCGAGCGTCAAGCTACTCGGCTCCTCCGTGTTGCCCGCGATCAGTTTGTGGTTGGGTCCGAAGACAATCACGCGAAAGCGCGACGGCGTTTCGTCTTTGACAAGCTGTGGCCCGTATTGCTCCAGCGATTGATGCTGCGAGCGATAGTAGTCGATGCGCTGCTGCAGACGCGCGCGCGACGCGTCCATGGATTGGTTGTAGTTGGACGCGTAGAGCACGAACGAAATGATTGAAGATGAAACGGCGACGAGTACGATCAACAGCACGGCAAGGACAACGTAACCTTGCGTGATGCGGCGAGAGAATTGCGCGAAGGGGACGCTAGTCGGCACGAATCGTATACCCGGCACCGCGAACGGTTTGGATCAGCGGCCGCTTGAACCCGTCGTCAATCTTGCCGCGCAGGTACGAGATGTAGCGCTCAACCGCGTTCTGGCCGACGTCTTTTTCGTCGCCCCAGACCATATCGAGCAATTCATCGCGCGTGAAGACGCGGCGCGGCCGGCGCAACAGCGTCACGAGCAAATCGTATTCGAGCGGCGAGAGATCGACGCGCTTGCTTGCCCGGACGACGGTGTGCTCGTCGAGATTCACGGTGATGTCGTCGTAACTGAGGATGTTACGGTTCTCGAGGTGCGGACGACGCAGTTTCGCATCGAGATGTGCGAGCAACTCCGACATCTCGAACGGTTTGCTCAAGTAATCGTCTGCACCGTGAGCAAGGCCCTCGACCTTCGCCTCCACCTCGCCGCGCGCCGAAAGCATTATCACCGGCGCATCGGTCACGCGGCGCAGCATAGGAAGCATTTCGATCCCGCTAATCATCGGCATCATCACGTCGAGGATAATCGCGTCCGGCTCCCACTCGCGCACGAGGTCCAATCCGGCAGGACCGTCGGCAGCGGTCCGCACGTCGTATCCGTGGTGCCCCAGCGTCAGTTCAAGCAGTTCCCGGATCCGTCGTTCATCGTCGATTACCGCCACCCGGCGTTTCGTTTCAGCCATGATCTCCTACTATATGCGCCGCGCACTTGAGAGATTCCGGATACCACCCCACTGTCATCCTGAGCGCAGCGTAGCGAAGTCGAAGGACCGCCTAAATCCTTCTACTCCTGTCTTCGCACCTGACGCTCAGGATGACAGTACCGGTAGGTTCATGATGTTTGGGAAGAAGTAGTAGCAGCAGACGCCGATGATGATGAGGTAGGCGAGGAGTATCAGCGTCCATCCCATGTTGTAGCGAATGACGGTGCCTTCTTTGCGAACGAAGCGCGTCGTCGACACACCGACGCTTGCCGTTTGCGGTGCTACCGGTTTTCCAATTTCCGCGCCCACCGAATTGAGCGTCGGCAACAGCAACGGCGGGAAGCCGAGTATTTTGCCGACGATGTTTTGGAACGACCCGAACATCGCGTTCGTCGACGTGTTGCTACCCGAGAGCGCAACACCGATCCAGCCAAGAATCGGCGCGACGATGAGAAACCATCCGCCGATCTTCGAACTGGCGAACGCGAGCGACGCCGCCATACCGGAATAGTTGTACACATACGCGAGTCCGAAGATGAAGAATCCGACGAGCAGCGCGCCCCACATTTGATTCCACGTGCGGCGGAACACTTCGCCGAGTTGTTCGCCCGTCGTGCGCAACAGCAGCGCGATGATGATCCACGACGCGAGAATTGCGCTTCCGCCGACGAACGGCGCCCACGAGAAGATCGCAGACACCGTTTTTCCGGTGCTGATCGAGGAGATTGCATCGACGCCGATTTTGAACGGTACGATCTTGGGAAGCGGCGACCACGGTCCCGTCCAGGCGACCACCACGATGACGAGCACGATGAACGGCATCCACGCTTGGAGGATTTGTCCGCGCGTCAACCCGTGTTCGGCGAGGTCGTCGCGCGCGTCATCCGGCACCGGCGTTCCACCGTAGCCGAGGACCACTTTCGGACGCCAGTATCGCAGCAAGAGCAACAGCAATGCGATACAAACGATGGCACCGGAAACGTCGGGCAAATACGGCCCGAGATATACGGCCACGGGATATTGTCCGAGAATGTATCCGGCTGAACCGACGATCGCGAGCGGCCATCCTTCACGGAAACCGCGCGAACCGCTCACGAGATAGATGAGAATCCAGGGCGGAAGAATCGCGAGAATTGCAACGATGTGACCGACCGAACTCGAGAGTGCGAGCAGCGGAAGGCCCGTTACCGCGGCGAGTGCGATGATCGGCGCTCCGAGCGCGCCGTACGAAACCGGTGCATTATTCGCGATTGCCGCAACGCGAATTGCGTCGAGATCCGGAATGTTGAGTGCAATGAGGATCGGCGCGACGACGGCCCACGGATAGCCGAAGCCGACCAATCCTTCGAGCAGCGCGCCGAGCGCCCACGCAAAGAGAATCGTTTGCACGCGCACGTCGCGCGTACCGTGCGATGAGATCCAGCGCCGGAAGTTTTCAAACACGCCGGTTATAACGAGCGTATTGAACAACACGACGCCCCAGAAGGTGATCCAGTCGACGTTCCAAACACCTGTCAACGAACCGTAGAAATACGCCTTTATGCCGTTGGCCACGGGCATATGCCACGTGAAGATGCCGACGAAGAGCGTAACGAGCGAACCGATCAGTGTTGCAAGCCACGCCGACATCCGCAATCCGGCCAAAAGCAATAGCAAAAGGGCGACGGGAATCAAGGCGATGAGCCAGGTGATGAAGAGGTTGCCGACCGGGTTGAGTACCTGTTGAAACACGCGGTAGCCCTCCCTATCCAGCAACATACCCCTCGCCGCCTGGAAATCCCGCACGAAACGCGAAAGCTTGCACCGTGTTTGCGGATATTGTGGGCCGCGAGAACTGCATGACGGACGCCGCCGAGCTGCGCGTCTATGAATGCGACGCGCTCACCGGCTCTCGCGTCCGGCCCGCGGCCGTGGTGCTCCCCGCGAACACGGAAGAGGTTGCTGCGTGCGTCAAACGCGCGCGCGAACGCAACATGACAATCGTTCCGCGTGGTTCGGGGACCGGATTGTCGGGCGGCGCATTGCCGATTGAAGGCGCGGTGGTGATCGGCACGGCGCGGATGCGGTCGATTCTCGACGTCGATTTCCAGAATCAGCGGATGCGCGTGCAGCCCGGCGTGATCAATCTCGATATCAGCCGGCACTTAGCGCCGTACGGCTACTACTACGCGCCCGATCCCAGTTCGCAGAGCGTCTGCTCCATCGGCGGAAACGTCGCGGAGAACTCCGGCGGCGCGCATTGTTTGAAGTACGGGTTCACGATCAATCACGTGCTCGCGCTCACGATGGTGGTTGCGAGCGGCGAGATCGTGACGATCGGCGGCGATTCGCCCGATCCGCTCGGCTACGACTTGATCAGCGCGGTCGTCGGCAGCGAAGGTTTACTCGGCATCGTCACCGAGGTAACGGTGCGGTTCTTACGCATGCCGCAAGGAACGCGCACACTTTTTGCAACGTTTCCGTCGACCGATGAAGCCGGTGAAGCGGTGTCGCAGATCATTGCGGCGGGTATCGTTCCCGCTGCGATCGAGATGATGGATAAGCTTGCGATCGAAGCGATCGTCGCTTCAACACATGTCGATTGGTCGCTCGACGTTGGCGCAGCATTGTTGATGGACGTCGACGGGACCGCCGAGGAAGTTTCGGAATGCGCGGATGCTGCCAGCGTGATTTTGCAACGCTGCAATGCGATCGAGATTCGCCGTCCGCGCGATGACCGCGAACGGCAATTGATGTGGACCGGCCGCAAAGGCGCATTTGCCGCAATGGGCCGGATCAGTCCGAATTACTACGTCCAAGACGGCGTGATTCCGCGTTCGGATATTGCAACGGTGCTGCGCGAGATTGCCGAACTTTCGCGAGAATCGGGGTTTCGCGTCGCGAACGTCTTTCATGCGGGCGACGGAAATTTGCATCCGCTGGTGCTCTACGATGCGCGTTCCGGGGACGAAGCGCAGCGCGCCGAACATGTTGCAGCGGAGATTCTGCGGATCTGTCTGCGACACGGCGGCTCGATCACGGGCGAACACGGCGTGGGCGCGGATAAATCCGCATATTTGGGCGAGATGTTCGGTGAGGCGGACCTCGAGACGATGAACCTCGTGCGCTGCGCGTTCGATTCGACGCAGACGTTCAATCCCACGAAGGTCTTCCCGTCGCCGCGTTTGTGCGGCGACCGCGTGGGAGCGCACTGATGCACTCGCCATCATCGATCGAAGAACTTTCCACGCTGATGGCGGCGCTTGCACGCGAGAAGCGTACGCTTGCGTTCGCCGGCGGCGCGGCCCCGCTCGATGCCCCGTATGCCAAACCGGTCGACGAGTCCGTGTCATTGTCACTGTTGACCGGTATCGTCGAGTACACGCCGTCGGATCAAGTGGTCGAGGTGCTGGCCGGCACGACGGTTGCGCAACTCCAGTCGGCGCTTCGCGAACGCAATCAGCGGCTCGCGCTCGATCCGCCGCAACCCGAACGCACGACGATCGGCAGTGCGATCGCGGCGAACCTCTACGGTGCGTTGCGCACGCGCTTCGGCACGGCAAAGGATCTCGTTATCGGCATGACGGTGGTTCGCGCCGACGGCGCAGTCGCGCGTGGCGGCGGGAAAGTCGTGAAAAACGTCGCGGGCTTCGACGTTCCGAAGTTGATGATCGGCACGTACGGAACGCTCGCCGCCATCGCATCGATCACGTTGCGATTGCATCCGCTGCATCAAGCCGAACGAAACGTGATGTTCGACGGATGCTCGGCGGCGGAAGTGCGCGCATTGACGAACAAACTCGTCGAGTTGCAACTCGAACCCGCCGCATCGTTCGCAACCTACGACGGACAATTCTACGAACATTGCATCCGCTTTGAAGGCTTCGCCGACAGCGTCGCCGCGCAAGCGGCAAAGCTCGAAGGCGCGACGCGCATCGAGATCGATGCGATTCAGGAGACGGCGCGCACGGAAGGCACCCTCCGCTTAAAGATCTCAGCGTTGCCATCCCACTTCGAGGAAATTCACACGCGAGCCATCATTCCGCTCTACGAAACGCTGGTGAAGGCGCCGCAGGTGCTTGCGTATCCGTCGGTGGGGACGTTTTTCGTGGGCGGCGGCGTCGACGATTCGCCGCTTGTCACTAGCGCCGTCAATGCAGCGCGTGCGGTTGTCGAAAGACTCGGAGGAACGCTCGTGTTGACGGCTGCGCCGCCGGAAATACGCGAGGCCGTCGACGCGTGGGGTACACCGCCGGCGGCATTTCCGTTGATGCGCGAATTAAAATCGCGCTTCGATCCGGACCGCCGCCTGCACCCGGGCGCGTTCGTCGGAGGACTCTAGTGATCGATCTCATCTCGGAATGCGTTCACTGCGGCTTTTGTTTGCAGGCGTGTCCGACATATCAGTCGTGGAACAATGAAGCCGACTCGCCGCGCGGCCGCATCGATCTAATGCGTGGCGTCGTCGAAGGATCGCTTGCGCTCGATGCGCAGGCCGTTCCGCATTTCGACCGCTGTCTCGGATGCATGGCGTGTATGACGGCGTGCCCGTCCGGTGTTGAATACGATCGTTTGATCGAAACGACGCGGGGCATGGTCGAGACGCAGTACCGGCGGCCGCTATTGGACCGTCTCTTTCGGGCGATGGTTTTCGCAGTGTTTCCCTATCCGCGACGGATGCGTGCGATTGCACCGCTCCTCAATATTGTAGCGCGGACGCCGCTCCGCCGCTTCGCCCCCGGGGGTTCGTTGTTGCGGCCGGTCGACATAGGCGCGGCGTCGGCGCCGCTCGCACCGGTTTACGCGGCGAAGGGCAAGAAACGCGCGCGTGTCGGCCTCATCGCCGGCTGCGTGCAGCGCGTCTTCTTTCCGGAAGTGAACGCCGCGACGATTCGCGTCCTGACCGCGGAGGGGTGCGAAGTCGTGATTCCGCCGCAAGCAGGTTGTTGCGGCGCGCTCTCATTGCACAGCGGCAGGCTCGAGGAAGCGCGCCGCTTCGCGCGAGCAACGATCGTCGCGTTCGAGACGCAAGGCCTCGACGCGATCATTATCAACTCCGCCGGCTGTGGTTCGGCACTCAAAGAGTACGGTGAACTGCTCGCGGACGATGCGGCATGGGCGCAGCGGGCGTCAGCATTTAGCGGCAAGGTTCGCGACGTAAACGAATTTTTGGCACCGCTCGAACCGCGCGCGGTCCGCAAGCCGCGCAACGAGCGCATTGCCTACCACGATCCCTGCCATCTCGCGCACGCGCAACGCATCCGTCGCGAGCCGCGCGAACTGCTCTACACGATTCCGGGCGTCGAACTCGTTGAGATCGCGCAAGGCGATCAATGTTGCGGCAGCGCCGGCACGTACAATCTCTTCGAACCGAAGAGCGCCCGCGAAATCGGCCTGCGCAAAGTCGAGAACCTTCTCAAGACGGGCGCGACGACGGTCGCAAGCGCGAACCCTGGTTGCACGTTACAGATGCAATCGCTCCTGCGCGAGCGTGGAATCGCATTGCGGTTCCTCCACCCCATCGAAATTTTGGACGAAGCCTTGGGTACAACGCGGGCATGAGTACCGGACAAGATCCCCGCGAACTGCATACGGAAGCCGACGACATTCCGCCGCTCGATCCACATGAGGCCGAGTCGATGGGCCGTCAAACCGAAACGCACACGCGCGGCGAGAAGATCAGCGATCAAGTCGTGTATGGTGATGTCGATGAGGGCTTCGAGAATGAAGACCAGATGGACGAACATCACGCCGACGCCGACGACATCGTATAAGCGCGCCGAATCAGCTTCGTTACGGTCACGGCGGCCGCAACTGCGACGCACGCCAAGACGATAACGAAGCTGATCGTCAGCATCATGTTAATTGCGAGCAGTTTATCCGCTGTGACGCTATCGGCTTGTGCCGTGATGAGCGCACCGCCGCGCAACCCGAAGGCGAGACCGGCCATGGCCGCGCCGTGACCGAGCAGGCGCGCAACTTGTTGCAGCGTGCCGAGCCGCGGTCGTATGTACACGAGCAGCGCACCGAGCACGACAAAACCGCTTGAGACCACGAGTGCAATAAAGACGGGATGCCACGCGTCGGTCAAGCTCAGCGGCGGGATCGACACGGCATGCGGATCGCGCAGCAAATCGGCGAAGACGAGCAGCACGAGCACGTTGACAACGAATTCGAAACCGCTGCGCACGCGAGATACTGGCGCCGTTGAATCGAGATTCGGGAGTTTGCGTGGATCCCAGCGATCCAGCTTCTCGAAGGCGTCGCGATTTCCGAATCGTTCGAGCAAGACGAATGCAATCGTCACGATTCCGAAGATGTAGATCGCGCTATGCCATGCCGTATCGAGCGCCGCGTAGAACGGCGCGCTGCTTCCGATTGCAAGCGCAACCACCGCGCCCGCAACCACTTCAACACCGAGCACGACCGGCAACACCAAGCGCAATGCGTACCAGTAGAACGGAAGCCAGAGCGGTCCGATGAGATGCTGCTGCTTCGCATAGCGTGACGCGACGACTTTCGGATTGCCGTACGCGCGCAACACATCCGCCTCTTCGTTTGCGGTGAGTGGACGCCCGAGCGATGATTCGCGGTCTTCGATCTGCGAGCGGATCTCGTCGCCGGTCTCATCGATGATGTCCGTCGCATGATCGCGCGGAAGGTAGCGCTGCACTTCAGCGAGGTACCGGTCGAGCATGTCCATCTTCAAGCCTCCGACACGATGCGGTCGAGCGACGCATTGATGCGCCGAAATTCATCGAGGAGTTGCGCGAGGATCGATTCGCCGTATTGCGTGAGCCGGTAGAAGCGCTTCTTGCGCTTGTTTTCCTCGCGCCATTCACTCTGTAGCAGCCCCTGGCTCTCGAGCCGGCGGAGCAGCGGATAGAGCGTCCCTTCATCGATCTCGAGGCCCGCGTCGTCGAGCGCCTTGCGCAGCGTGTAGCCGTAATGTTCCGACCGCAGCTGACTGAGCACCGCGAGGGTCAGGCAGCCCCGCCGAAGCTCCATGCGCAAATTGTCGAACGAGTCGGCCCCGAGGCCATTCATACCAGGTGCCATATACTATGTGATACACAGTATATGGCGCCCAGTACTATCGGTCAATACCCTGAGCGCGCCTTGAAGTCTTTTTGATCGGTGTGCCGGTACGATGGCCTCATGATCGCTCAAGCATTCGTTTCCGAAGGGAAGCTCCGGCCGTTATGGCGCGCCGCGATTTACTTCTGCATTGGCTCGTACGCGCTGTTCCCGTTGATGGGCGTCATAACGGCGCCGCTCGCAAGCGCGCTGCACATTCCGCAGAGCCTCAATGCCGGCGCGATCGCATTCAGCGAAATCCAGAACTTCATCGTCGCCCTCATCATGACGGCGATCTTCGCCGCATACGAAAACCGGCGCATCGACAGCTACGGCTTGCCCGTGGACCGCGCATTCGGTCGCAACACGTGGGAAGGCATGGCGGCGGGCGTCGTGATGGCCGGCGCCGTCGCACTCGGAATGATAGCCCTCGGCGGCATGCAGGTCCACGGGTTCGCAACGATCGGTCTGCCGTTGCTGCTCTCCGCAATCGCGTGGCTACTGGCGAATGTGTGCGTTGGCGTTGCCGAAGAGTTTTGGTACCGCTCGTACTTCTTGCAGACACTCTGGAAAGCACTCGGATTCTGGCCCGGCGCAACGGTCGTCGCGCTGCTTTTTGCGGCCGATCATTACTTTTTCAAGACGGGCGAGAACATTTGGGACGTCATCACGCTCGTGAGCTTGAGCCTGTTGATGTCGTACTCGGTGCTGCGCAGCGGCACGCTCTGGTTCGCGGTCGGCTTCCATATCGCGTTCGACTACATGCAACTCTTCATTATCGGCACGCCGAACGGCTCACTCGTTCCCGTCGGCCGTCTCCTCAACGTCACGTTCCAAGGCCCCGCATGGCTCACCGGCGGCGTCTTAGGCACCGAAGCAAGTTTCCTCATGTACCCCGCAATCGCACTACTCTGGCTCTTCGTCCACCAACACTACCGCAATCAGGACGAAAACGCCGCACTGTCATCCTGAGCACTAGGGTGGCGTGGGGTGCAGATACGTGTCGAACCAGTCCAGCCAGCGGCGGTAGGCGTCGGCGTAACGGACCGGCCCCTTCGGAAGATGCCCCGTTGTCGGGTAGACGTAAAACTTCACGGGAACGCCTCGGTCGCGCAGCGCGTGGAATAGTTCGTAATTCTCGACCGCCGGAACGCGGACGTCATACACGTTCGACATCAGGAGCGTCGGCGTGTGGATGTTCGCAGCGTACGTGATTGGCGATTGCCCGCGATAGATCGCGAGCTTGCCCGGATCGTTCGGCGAGTATCCGAAGAAGCCGCGGTCATCCAGGATATCGTCCGCGATCGCATAATCGACGACCAGATCCGTGACCGGCGCTCCCGCAACGGCGACTTTGAAAACGTTGTAGTGCCCGATCATCCACGTCGTCATCTGCCCGCCGTACGACCATCCGGAGATCCCGATGCGATTGGGATCGATAACGTTCATCCGTTTCACGGCATCGATTGCCGCCATGATATCGGTTCCCGGACCCGAGCTCGCATCATCGAGAATCGAGCTTTCGAACGCATTTCCGTTATCGCTCGAGCCGCGATAGTTCGGCGCGAGCGTAATATAGCCGCGTGCCGCCGCAAGTTGATGCCACGGATCGAACGCAACCAGCGACGTCAATTGCGGTCCGCCATGTACGCGCAAGACCAGCGGATACCGCGTATGCGGATCGTAGTGCGGCGGATACGTTAACACCGCGTATTCCGTGAAGCGACCGTTGCGATACGTGATTTGCGTCTGCTTCGCGAGCGTCAGTGCCGCCGTTTCATCGTTCCAATGCGACAGCCGTACCGGCGCACGCGAATTCGGCGCAAGATAGTACAGCTCGCTCGGACGCGTCGGTGTCGATCCGGTGAAGACGATGCCGCCGGCGTCCGATACCGGCTGCGAGCCGATCATCGCATCGGCGACCGCGCCCGTGGGCACCTCGCGCGCGTTCCCGTTGAGCGGTTGCAGCATGAGTCGCGCACGCGTGTGGTCGTAAATGCGCAAGAGCAACGTTGACGCGTTGAACCACGCAAACTCTTCGACGTTGCGATCGAGCGCAGCGGCGGCGTTTCGCGCGGGACCGCCCGACGCGGAGACGACCATCGCATCGTACTGAGCCGGAATCACGCCGTTCTGCGGATACTGATACGCAATGAATCGCCCCGACGGATCGTACAGCGCAGCCGCCTGGTTGACATCGCGCGACTGTGTGACACGCGACATATCCCGTGTCGCGACGTCAACACGTTCGAGGTACGAAAGATCGCTATCGGCGCCGATGCCGTTCGGTGCACGCGCGTAGACGATAAACCGGCCGTCCGGGGACCAAGCCGGCGGTCCGTCATCGCGAACACTCGAAGCCCCAGATGTCAGCTGCCGCTCCGCTCCACTCATCGACACGGTCCACAAGTGCACGCGCGGCGCAGCCTTCGTCGCAAGATACGCGTTGTCGGAGACTTCAAAGGCATCTTCATACATCGCCGCGCCCGTCTTCTTCGGCGCGGCGTCGGGACGCGTAAACGCAATCGTCTGGCCATTCGGGGACCACGCCGCTTGCGAAACGTCGGTTGTCCCGCTCGTCAGTTCCGTTTCGCGGTTGCCTTGCGGATCGATAACGTACACCTGCGAAACGCTCGATGCTTTGTCGTCCGCGACATACGCGAGACGATCGTCACGCGACCACACGAGGTTTGAATACGAATCGTGATGGAACGACACCGCCGTATCCGCTCGCGTAGCAACGTCGACGAGATGCAGCACATCGACCTCGAGATTGCGATCGAGTTCGTTATGCGACGCGAGATAGGCAATGTATTTGCCGTCCGGCGAAATGGCCGCCCCCGATACGTCGATGATGCGGTTCATCGCATCGATCGAGAAGAGGGCGGCCAATGTTAACGCGATCAACGGTTCAGGTCAGAGTTTGATCTTCACCTGGAAGTACGCGTTGAACGCGAGCGGGAAGTTGCCCGATGACGAGTCGCCGTACGTCGGAATGTACGATTGACTGAAGTATTTGTTCTCGGGAACGCCGTTGGCAGCGAGGTCCTTCGGACTCGTGCCGTTATAGAAGTACCCGCCGTCGTAGAACGTGTTGGACGTGTAGCCGCACGTATTTCCGCTCGGCGGATAGGCGTTGCTCCATGGTGTGCTCGACCCACCGAAGCAGGTGTTGATCAAGCTCGTGAACATGACGCTCGCATTGATCCGCGGCGTGATGTCGTACGACAGCTGGAGTCCGAGGTTGAACTGCCACGGCTGCTTGTACTGCCCGAACGATGCAAACGTTCCCGTCTGCGGATTTGGAATGTAGAGGTATCCCGGATTCGTGCCGTTCGGCGTCAGTGCGTAGTGACACGAGAGATAATCGGCGTTGAGCGGATTCCCCGTCGTGATGCCGTCGGTTCCCTGATTCGAACGGCAGTTTCGCGGATCGATACCGATCACGTCAGCCGGCGTTCCGTACGTTGTGCCCTCTTGCAGCTCCATCGCCGTCGTTGCCGCAAACTTGTTGTGGCGGTAGTTCAACACGAGTGAGAGCGTATTTGGCGAAATGTATGGGAAATCGAGACCCGGCGTGTACCAGCCGTGCGGATCGAGCAGCCCCTGCGGCTTTTGCGTGTAGTACGGGTTGCGAATCGGCGGATTGTACGGATCGCCCGCACTGTCGAAGATCTGCACGCATGTCGGATCGGGCAGTACTTGATCCCGATCGTTTGTCCCCGCGGAGAAGTTATTCGAATAGCATGGCGAACCGCCGCCCGATTTCGTTAGCGCATTATAGGCTTGGATGTCTTGGTTGTACTGATCGACCGGTCCGACCGTGCTGTTCGGATAGTTGTCCCACTTTTCCGCAGCGTTGGTATACGTGTAAGACAAGATACCGGCGAACCCGTTCTTCGCGAAATCGCCTTTGGTGAGTTCGAGTTCGACACCGTCGACACGAAGCGTGCCGGAGTTGAATGACGGGGAGACGTTCAAGCTCGGCAGATTCACCGTTTCGTAGAGTTGCTGCGTCGCCCACCGATAGAACGGCGTAATCTTGATCGACGTATCCGTTCCTTTGAAGTGGTGCTCGTACGAGATGTCATAGTTCCACGAGTACTGCGCCTGCGCCTGATGCAGCGGCGAATTGAATCCGAACGGGATGAAGCCGAGCAGTGTCTGCGCCAGGTTCGGCTCTAACGTGCTGTACTGAATCTCGTAGTTCTGCGGCTGTTGCGCGTAGCGCCCGGCGGAGAAACGAAGCACCGTGTCGGGATTTACCGTATACGTCGCGGCGATACGCGGCTCGACATATGACTGCGAGTAGATCGACGGGTAGTTGTTCGTCAACAAAATGCCGTCGGTTCCGTCGGGGTGGACGGTTTGGATCGGCGTCCCGAGCGAATTGTCGATCGGGCAGTTGAACGATACATACGGCTGCGCAAGACGGATGCTCTGCGGCGGCTGCGGAACGAAGATCGGCTGCCTTGTCACCGGATTGACGCAAAACTCTTTTTGCGCAGCAGCGAACCAGAAGTTCGTGCCGGGATTGTTCGTGTTCGCGAGATCGTAACTGTCGTTCTCGAACCGTGCACTGAGGTTGACGTTCCAGTGGTCGTTTGGACGCCATTGATCGCTTAGCGATGCGCTGGTAATACGCGGCGTTACCGCGTTGTAATCCGCCTGCTGCCCGAGGAACGTCAGTTTAAAGGAGGCGCCGCTTCGACAAGCGGCACTTGTCGCCGGAAGACCGCCGCTGGCGCACGGGTTAGCATTGTTGAACAGCGGATCGATGGTGTTAAGGTCGACTCCGTACGGTGTAGCGAACTGACCTTGCGTGATGGGGTCATTACACGGAGCGGCATCACCAACGTTATAATTCGAGATCGTGTCCGCTCCGACTCCGCTCTGCGTCGCAAAGCACTGCTTTCCGTTCGTCAGGTTACTGACTTGTTGGCCTGCGAAATCTTCGATGATCGTGCCCGAGTTCAGATAGTTGTGATTGAAATAGCGCAACGTCGTCGACTGTGTGTACGCAGCCATACCGCTGAGCAGATGCTTGTCGCTTATCTGATCGGCGAACTCGAATTCCAAGCCGCTGGTGTGCGCGCCGATCTCATACTGGTAGTTAGAGATACCGTATGAGACGTTTTCGCCGTAGCCGTTCCCGGTCGCGCGGTTCGTATAGGAGTAGAACGTGTAGCCGAAGAGGCGAGCGTACGCGTTGGTTCCCATGTTGTGTTGGTACTGAACCTTGACGATCGAAGCCGTATCCCAACGACCGTCACGTTGGGTGGCGGGGATTACGGTGGGATCCGTTATGTTGCCGAATTGATCTGCGGGACACGACTGCGGAAGGAACGCGACATTCACACAGCGTCCGGTCGGCGATCCCGGATAGAAATACGGAATCGCAGGCGTGGAGGCCGACGCTAGAAACGGCGTGTTTGCCGGATACGTATACGCGTCAGGCCAGTTGTTCGGAACGAGCGCGGCGAGACCAACACCGAGTCCACCGGCATCGCTCACGCTCGAATAAAACTGCTGGAAGTTCGCCGACGACATGAAGAGCGTTTGAATGTCGTCTTGGCCGCCGTCATGCGGATGCGGAACGCGGTAGTGGAAATTCGCGACGACTTCGCGGTTAGAGAGCGTCGACGGTTGGCCGTAGTTTGCGTTGTAGCTTCCGAAGCATCCGGGATCGGTCCACAGCAACGGATTGTTGTCGACCTCCGGATTGTCGTACGAGCCGTCGTTCTTACAATTTGGATAGATTGCCGGCCAGAACGACGACGTCAGTGACGTGATGTGCGACGGCCAATAGCCGTACGGAATCGAGTCGGTCAGACTTGCGCCGTTGAATTGATCGAAGTAGCGGTAATCCTGATCCATACCGCTGAGTCCGACGTAGTACGAGAACCGGCGATCCGGCGTCGAGCCCCCGGCCTCGACACTCAGATCGTGGTAGAACGTCGGCGCGCCGATACCGCCGCCGATCGTTCCGTAGCCGGGATAGGTTCCCGTTTTCGTAATTTGATTGATGAAGCCGGCCTCGCCCGTTGCGTTCGCATCAGCGTCTCCGCCGCCGGTGAAGATTTGCAGCTCTTGTTGTCCGAGCGTGCTCAAACCGCTGGTCGGGTAATTATCGAACGCACGGTTTACCGGGATGCCGTCGTACTCGAATCCGATTTGATCGTAGTAGCCGCCGCGAATGTACACGCTTTGATTGACGCCGACTTGATTCGGCGGCACGTACGCACCGGGCATCGAAGCGATCGCGGAGTACGCGGTGTTCAGTGCGCCGCCGCCGCCCAGCGGAGCCGCAGCTGCGGTGAGCTGCGGACCGACCGAGTAGACGTCTGTTCCGGTTCCGGGTCGCACGACGCTGAGCGGCGACCGTGCCGTTACGTTCGCAATGGTCTTCAGAGTCTTTTGCAAGGAAATCTGAATCGATTGCGTCTGCCCGGCGAAGATCGTAACGCCGGCAATCGACTGCACGTCGTAGCCGTCATGCTGTGCTGACAGCGTATACGTGTCGGGGCCGAGCGAGATAAACGTATATCGCCCGGACGCGTCCGTCGTTGCGCGTTCGACTTGAGATGGGCTCGAAATGGTGACTTGTGCGCCCGCAACTGGTGCTCCGGATTGAGCATCTCTAACCGAGCCGTTCAGTCCGCCCGTCGTCGCCGCAAGTGCGGCGAACGGTGTCAAGGACATGGCAATAGCAAGCAGCACGCCAAGTGCGCGAGCGAGTGGTGCGACCTTCATGCGCTCCTCCAAACCGCGGCGTATTCTTAAAATAGTATAAGAAGGCAGACGTTGCGGGGGTATCCTGGATTCCCGCTATCGGTTCATTGAGGCATAATACGCAATCAGCTGCGCTCGTGACTTGACGCCGAGACGCGCGAAGATGCACGTGAGGTGATGCTCCACTGTATGTTCGCTAATGTGCAGCAGCGCCGCGATCGTGCGGTTCATCTCGCCACGCGCGACGAGATCGGCGATCTCTGCTTGGCGCGCCGTTAATGCGCTTGATGAGCGAGCGCTCCGCGTATTCGTCGAGAGGCGCATCACGTCGCGTGTTACGCCCATTGCGCGATACTCTGCGAGTGCCGTTTCGCGGTCACCGGCGAGTTCCGCAGCGAATGCCGCGTGCCAGCGGAATCCCATCGCCGCGAAGATCTTTTGCGCAACGCGCGCCAATTGCGCGCATCGCGCATCATCGGATTCATGAATCGCCATGGCTGAAAGCAGCAGTGCGTGCGCGCGCAACATGCGTGGCCGTCCTGTTGAGCCGGCGAGCAACGTGCGCGCAAGCGCGATGTCGTCGGAACGGCCGCACAGCGCAGCTTGCAGCCACAGGTGCCAGGCCCGGTGGCCATAGGGCATCGCTCCGAGCGCACCCGCGATGATCCGCCGCGCTTCCTCGGACGCGCCTTGCGCGTAGCGTAGCTCCGCGAAGGCGGCGTGGACCGACGCGATGCGTTGCAGTTCGCGCGAACGATCCGCGTAATCCAGCACGGCATCATCGGCGCAGGCGGCTAATAGCTGGCGGTCATTGAGCATCAAGGCGAGCGGAATGCCGACGGCTGCCGCTTTCGTTTTGAACGTGGCGGTGGTGACGCCGCAGTCGAGCGCGTCGATCATCAGCGCCCGCGCTGCCTTTAGATCACCGCGCCACATCAGCGTCTGCGCGTAGGTCACGGCGGAATACGCGACGCGCCACATCAGAGCCGGTGCGGTGCGCCTCTTCGAAGGCGCGCCGGTGGTGCGCGACGGCGCGATGGAGTTCGCCGAGATCGAACGATACGAGCGCGGCGTTGTTTTCCGTCTGCGCGATCAGCTCGCTGGACCCGGTTTCCGCAGCGAGCGCCGCCGCCTTTTCGCAGTCGGCGATCGCGCCGGGCGCATCCCCGAGCGCGGCGCGCGCTTCGGCGCGAATTTCATGAAACGCGGCTTTGCGTCCGGTGTCAAACTCGTTGTACCGGCGTGCAATGGCGCGCAGCTGCGCTGCTGCTTGCGCTGCATTGCCGAGGGTGATGGCGAATCGCGCGACGGAGAGCATCGCGGCGAGGTGAAGCTGCTGCTCACCAAGCGGTTCGAATTTCGCGGCCGCTTCGGATGCCGAGCGCAAACTCTCGGCGGTGCGCGCATCGACCCATTGCTGATCGCCGATGAGCAGCAGCGCGTACGCCATGCCGGCATCGTTGCCGAGGCGTTCGTACTCGGCGTAGGCACGTTCAAACCAGCGGACCGGTTCGTCACCGACGCCGTCGATATAGAGCAGCGTGCCGATGCGTTCATAAATCGCCGCCCGCTCACGGCCCGGCGGATAGTCCCACTTGAGCGCTTCAACGTACGAACGAATCGCATCGCGATACGCGTAGCTTTCCCACGCGCTTTGCGCCGCGACTTCGTGGTAGTAGCGCGCCTTCTCCGCGACGTGCGCTTCGGCGTAGTGGTACGCGAGCTCGGCAGCACGCGTGCGCGCATTCTCATCAGCTTCGATTACTTGCGCAATGCGCAGATGGAGCGGCGCGGAAAGTCCGAGCACCAGCTGATCGGCAAGCGCCTGGCGGATCAAAGAGTGACGGAACGTGAACGATCCCGACCGGCCGCGATCGCGCACGAGCAGATCACGCTCCGACGCGCGTTGCGCGGTCTCGAGCACGTCGGCTTCGCGCACGCCGGCGATATCCGCGACGAATCGCGCGTCGAACGTTTGACCGACCGTTGCGGCGCGCACCAAGATCGCGCGTTGCGTTTCGGTGAACGTCGCGAGGCGTTCGCTCAGCATCGCTTGCGCCGAGAGCGGCATCGTCGACGCGAGCGAGATCTCGCCGTTGTCGACAGCGATGCGCGTCAATTCTTCGGCGAAGAGCGGATTGCCGTCGCTAAGCGCTTCGATCTTCGTGAGAAGTTCCGGCTGCAGTTGCGTGCCGAGCGCCTGCGTCATGCAGGCGACCAAGCTTTTGATGTCGTTTCCGCGCAATCCGCGCAGTGCGATCGTCGTTCCGTGCGCGCGCTGGATGCTGAAGCGAAGCGCCGAGAGCGCCGGATTGTCGAGTGCGCTCGATGGGCGCAATGTCATGATAACGAGAATGCGCGCATCCTGCAGCGCCGTCGTGAGATAGCGCAGCAATTCGATCGACGTTTCGTCGGCCCAGTGCACGTCCTCGAGCACTAGCACGAGCGGCTTGCGCATCGTTTCCCGCCGGAATGCATCGGCGACTTCTTCAAAATAGGCGGCGCGCTCTTGCGCGTGCGCGCGTCCTTCGCGTGACGTCGGCGGACGCTGCACGCGGCGCGCGAGGCTCTCTAAGAGTTGTTCGATCGGAAGATAGGGCCGTCTGATCTGCTCCGCGCATTGGCCGAGCGCGACCGTCGCCATGTCGCTGATGTGGTGCGTGAACTCACGCAGCAGCCGCGATTTGCCGATTCCGGCTTCGCCCTCGACCGTGACGAAGCGCGCGCGCCGTTCGCCGCGCAGCTCTTCGTGAAGAAGTTCGAGTTCGCGATGCCGGCCAATGAATTCATCGGAGTACGGCGCCACCGAGATCATCTGCATCGTATCTGCTCGCTTTATCCGTACGGCTCCTTGTATGCGGGCAAATGCGAACCGTTCACCTCAATCGTGTACGTGTCGGCATCGGGCACGCGCTTGGTATACAAATCGATCGTCGATCCCGGTTTGCTGATGTGCGTAACGCGCACCGTCGCAATCAGCGGCTTTCCGGGCGTCAATTGTTTAACGGAAACGAGTTGCAACAGATACGCACCGCGCGTGCGGTACCCGCTGCCCGGATACTCCATCAATGTGCCGACGCCGTGACTGTTGACGACGATTGCACTGCGTTCGTCGACGGCGAGCGCGTACAGCGATCCGGTCCGCAAGTGCTGCTTGGCTTCGAGAAGCGCAAGGAACGCGACCGTGCGGCCGAAGCGATTGCGCTTCGCAAAATGGGTGTCGGTGATGATGCCGCGCAACGGCGGCCACTGCACGAAGTCGTGCGTGAAGCTGATCTCCGGCTCGAACGGATTCGGCACGGCGTTGCTCGTCGTGACGTTGAAGTCGTCGTCGTTCGGATGCAGTTTGTCTGCCGCGGCGGAGTCGTAGACGTACTCGCCTTGGATCGCGAGCCCCGCGCTGGATCCGCCGACCACGCCACCGCGTTGCCACACGCGCTGGACGGCCGCATCAAGCGCGCTGCCTTTCCACGCGACATAATTCGCTTGATCGCCGCCCGCGAAGAACACCGCATCGGCGCGATCGACGATCTTCGCCAACGCGTTGAGATTCGCGGCGGTGGCGCATTTCGGAACGCCGAGCGTCTGCACCGATTGGTACGGCCCGAGCGGCTGAATGTACGGCGCGTATTCGTCTTTGTCAGTGTATGCCTGAATGACGACGACGTTGCCGAAGCGCTCGCGCGAGCCGCCGGAGAGCGTGTCGTGCATCCAGTGAAACTCCTGATCGATGTCGCTGCCGCCGCCTTGCAGCACTAATCCCGGCCCGCGCAGCGATTGCGTCGTCTGCGTGACCGTTCCGACGGGGGGAAAGACGCGCGTATCGCACGGATCGTCGAGATACCAGCTACCAGCATTCCAAAACGCTCCGGCGGCTGAGAGCGACGTCGATTGCCCTTGCAGCCGGTCGGTGAACGCGTTGATTTCTCCGCGCCGGTAGATCAGCGCAATCGGCAGTTCCTGATAGAGCAGCCGCTGCAGGTCCGCATACGTTGCTTTCCGCTTCGTGGGGTCGTACGTTGCGAGTCCGGCTTTGAGCAGCGCGTCGATCCGCGGATCGCAAACGCGCGACTTATTGTAACCGCCGGGCGGGACGTTTTTGCACGCGAATTGATCGGTCGTATCGGGATCGTCGCCGTTCTCGAACGAGTAGAGCGCCATGTCGAACTTGCCGCCGTACACCGGGCCGTCTTCATTCGCCGGCGCGACGAATTGCGTTATATTGAATTGCTTGATCGAGACGCGCGCGCCGACGGCGCGTTCGTACTGGATCACGTTGTCGGCGAAGACTTCATCGCCCGGCGTCTGCGCCTGAATGATCAACTGCAGGTCGAGCGGCGCGCCGTCCTTGTGGCGCACGCCGTCCGGTCCCATTCGCCATCCGGCATCATCGAGAAGTCGCTTTGCATCGTTCGGATCGTACGGAATATCGGGGTACGCGCTCGGATCGAACGCCCAGAGAAACAATCCCGCGCCGGCGTGTTCACTTTTCAGCGAGCCGTGATACGCACGGCGCACGAGCGACGGGATATCGACCGCTTCTGCTAACGCGTGACGAACGTGTGGATCGTTTTCCGGCACCTTCTGCGTGTTGAAAATGATTGCGCCGACCGCATTTTCTTGCGTACTGGTGACAGCATAACCGGAAAGCTGTTGGAGTTGCGGATAAGTCGCAAAATCTTCATCGTCGAAGTATCCTTGAATCTCGCGGGTACGCAACATATTGAGCGCGGTTTGCGGATTCGAAACGAAGCGCACGGTGAGGTGCGTGATCTTCGGCGGCCCTTTCCAGTAATACGGATTGGCGGTGAGCTCGACGCGATCGCCGTGAAGCCAGCTCGTTACCTTATACGGTCCCGATCCGAACGGCGCGGTATTGAATCCCGCCGTATTGAGATCGGGCAGCGATTCGAGCACGTGTTTCGGCAGAATCGGAAAGCCTTGCGGGCGCGCCGACGACCGCGATCACCGGCGGAAACGGCCGGCGCAGATGCAGCACGAGCGTCGTCGGATTCGGGGCGTCCGCGCGCACGATTTCGTCATACGCAAAGCGGCTCTGCACGTTGTTGCGCGGATTGTTGATCGCTTCGATCGACCACGCGGCGTCGCTCGCGGTCAATGGTGTGCCGTCCGCGAAACGCACGCCCTTGCGAATGTGATACGCGATCGTCTTGCCGTCCGCGCTGATGCCGCCGTTCTTCAAGGTCGGCACAGCAGTCGCGAGATCGGGAATCATATTGCCGTCGTCGTCGTACTTCACCAGATACGAAAAGATGAGGAACGACCATTCGGCCGACGACGTCCCGTTTTCGAGCGCCGGGTTGAGCGAGCGCGGTTCCCATTGCTGCGCGATCGTCAACGACGTCTCACTCGGCGCATTCGATGACGTGTGCGAACATGCGGTGGCGAGCAGCGCGACGAGCGTTGCTGCGCAGGCAAAAAGCCGCTTCACGCGCGGACCCGGGCTACCGGGCGGATCTCGCCGACGACGCGTCCGGCGCGGTTCTTCACCGGCGGCCGCGCGAAGCGAATCAACGAGTCATACTGCGCGTCGTCCATCATCTCCATCGAGCGCAGCGCTTCGATCGCGGCCGGGGGGCGCGCGCGTTCGTTCCCGTCGATGATCTTGACGACGAGCGCCGCTTCGCCGTCGATCAGCGCGGTCGCGTGCACGCCTTCTGCACCGCCTTTGCACACCAGCGCGCCGTCGTATGCGCGAATCAGCTCTGCATCGAAATCGCCGGTCCCTGACATATATTCAGGATACGCGATCATTGCGTCGCGCACCGTCCGTAACGCGTCGGCCGCTTCCGCCGATACTCCATCGAGCGTCGCGAGCCGCAGATACGATTGGGCGGCGTGCCGCAGCGTCGTCGCATACACCGGAATGCCGCAGCCGTCGACCGCGAGATTTCCGTCGCCGAACCGGTCGCCGGACATCTCCGCGCAAAACGCGAGAATCCGCTGCTGTGCCGGATTCTCGCGTTCCATGTACGTGCCGGGATCCGCGCCGATGGCGCGGGAGAGCGCGAGTATGCCCGCGTGCTTACCCGAGCAATTGTGGAAGACGCGCGCACGGGGGACGCCTTGCGCCTGCAGGCCTTCGCGTTCGGCGTCATCGTAGGGGTAGTCCGCGCCGCACTGCAGCGCGCTTTCGTCGAGTCCGATCTTGCGCAGGATCGACCGGACGGCGTCAACGTGAAACGGTTCCCCGGAGTGCGACGCCGCCATCACGGCAATTTCGCGCTGTTCGAGGCCGAAGCGGCCGGCGACGCCGGCCATCAGGGCCGTGGCCGCGATGAACGGCTTCGCGGCCGAACGGAGATAGATCGGAACGTCTACCGTTCCAACCGAGAGCAATTCGCGTCCGCGTGCGTCGATCGCAAGCGCGGCAACGCAGTGGACTGACTCAACGAGCGGTCCACGACGCACTTCGATAAACGGCGGCCCATCCGGCAGTTGCGCCACGCTTCCCATCGTACCGGCGCCGCGCCGGCGGTGGCCATGGCGGATTGCCGCCGTTTTACACCGGCGCCGGAACAGCGACGGTAGTCATCTTGCTGACAAGAAAGTAAACCAAGCGCGTTTAGACATTCCCGTTCGTGCGTATAGTAACAACGCATCCAATGGAGACTCACGTCCAGAACGCTGAGCATGCCGTATTGCTGTACGGCACGAATCGCCGTACGCTTGCCCAGCGCGTAACAAGTTATATCGGAGAAGGTCTCGCTGCCGGCGAGGCCGTGCTGGTATTGGCGGCCGCAGCGAATGTGGAACTCTTTCGCACTGCGCTGAGCCGGCGGCGCGTCGACGCGGGCGCCGCGATGCTGGAGAACCGCCTGATCTTCCTCGAGGCCGAGGAGGTGCGCCGGAAATTCATTGTAGACGGACGTCTCGATTCCGTTGCGTTTATCGCGTTCGTGCAGCCATTGATGCAGGAGCTCGCCGCAAAGCGCACGGTGCGCGTCTATGGCGAGTTAGTCGGGTTGCTGTGGTCCGATGGAAAACAGGAGCTCGCCGTCGAGGTGGAACGCACGTGGAATGCGATCCAGGCACTCGTACCCTTTACACTACTGTGCGGATATCCAATCGACGTCTTCAGTGGCGAATTCAATGAAAAGAGCATGAACGGCGTCCTGAGCACCCACACGCGGCTCCTCGGTGCCGGCGGCAAACTCATGGATGCGCTCGAGCATGCGACGGACCACGAGCTCCAAAAAGCTGGAATGCCCGTGGAATGGGGCTCGGTGCCGGAGGGCGAAGCGGCGCTCCTCTGGCTACGTAAACATGTGCCGCAAGACGCCGATGATATCATTCGGCGTGCGCAGGCGTACGTCAAGGAGAACAGGCTGAAGGCGTTTGAGGGTAGCGAGAATCGAGACCAAGAGCGTCTCGAATTACTCGTGCGTGCTGGTGAAATGTTCCACCAGTCGCTGGACGTAACAGCGACGCTCAATAATGTTGCGCGTCTGGCTGTGGAGTCGTTTGCGGAACTGTGCCTCTTCGACTTGATCGATGAACGGTCGGAGCGGCTGTTCATCACGGCTTCCGCACATCGTGACCGCTCGATGGAAGAAGCGCTCGCGGGCATTGCCAATGTTTTGTACGTTGAAGAGTTCGGCACTCACCCCGTCGTGCGCGTCGTGCAAACGGGTGAGCCGTTCTTCTTGCCGCATATCGACGAAGAGATTCTCGTCGCACACGCCGCATCGCGTCAGCACGAGCAGTACATGCGCCGCTTCGGGTATCGCTCGAAGATCGTCGTGCCGGTTATCGCGCAGAGCCACATCTTCGGTGCGCTCACGTTTGTGCGTACGAGCGCCGACGACGAATTCGATCAAGCCGACTTGCTCTTCGCAATCGAAATCGGCCGCCGCGCCGGCCTCGCGGTTGCGAACGCCAAACAGTTTCACCGCGAGCAGTACGTTGCGGAGACGCTGCAGCGCGCGTTTTTGCCGAAGCGGTTTCCGTCGGGCAAAGGCCTGGAAGTCAGCGCGCATTATCGTCCTGGATCGACCGAAGCGGACATTGGCGGCGATTGGTACGACGCGTTTGAAAACGAATACGGCGAAGTGGTCGTTACGATCGGGGACGTAACCGGCAAAGGCATCGAAGCGGCGCGATTAATGGTGTTGATGCGGCAAGCGATCCGCGTCGCCGCGCTTTTGGCGCGTGAACCGAGCGACATTGCAACGATCGCGAACAAGTTACTGATTGCCGAGGGCGACCGCCTCGCAAGCTCGTTCATCGGCGTGATCGATCCGAAGACGCGCTTGATGCGGTATACGTCCGCCGGGCATGCGCCGCCGCTGTTGCGATTGCCCGACACAACACTTGCGCGTCTCGAATCGCCGTCGCCGCCGCTCGGTGCATTTCGCGAGACGACGTTCGAACAATACGAGATCGCGTGCCCGAAAGAGAGCATGCTGGTTCTGTACACGGACGGCGTCATCGAGATTTCGCGCGATCTTTTGGCCGGCGAAGAGATGCTCGCGCGCGTGCTGTCGACGGACGCAGTGCTGCGCGCGTCGAATCCGGCCGAATTCATCGAGCGCGCGATTGCGAATGAGAATCCGCGCGACGACATCGCGATTCTCGCCGTCAATTTCAGCTCCACGCAATTGGACTGGCAGTTCGCCGCGGATGATGCGCGCACGGCGTACACCTTGCGGCATGAGTATTTGCATGCCATCGAACGGCTGTGCGACGCCTCGGATGAAGATCTCTCAACATGCGGACTGATCTTCGCCGAACTGATCGGCAACGTCGTGCGCCACGCGGCGGGCGCGCTGAGTCTGTCGCTGCAAGTACATGATGGCGAGATCATTCTGCACCTGATCGACAAGGGGCCCGGCTTTGACTATGAGCCGGCGCTTCCGGCCAACGTGTGGGCGGAATCGGGACGCGGACTGTATTTGATTTCGATGCTTGCGCGCAACGTGAAGGTCGAACGGCTTCCGGGACTGGGCAGCCACATCGCCGTCACGTTACCTGTCACGTGCGCTGAGGAGAAAACGAACTCCGAAGTCGCGTAGGGGCGACGCCGTGCTCCACGAAGTTTTGCAGCGCTGTGCCGACCGCGTATTGCGACATCGTCATGAAGGGCGGCGTCACGAGCGGAGTTGTGTATCCGCCCGCGATCGTTGAAATCGCGCGCACCTTTTCATTCAAAAACGTCGGCGGAACGTCGGCGGGCGCAATTGCTGCGGCAGTAACGGCTGCAGCGCAACTCGGGCGGCTTCGCGGGACAGAACGCGGGTTTGAATTGCTCGCCGCGCTACCGCAAGAATTAGCGACGGATAATCTGTTGTTCCGGTTGTTCCACCCGAATCGCAAGACGGCGGGGTTGTTCAACGCGGTCGCTGCGCTGTTTGCGCGCAAGACGGTGCCGGAGAAGATGGTGTCGGTGCTGATGGCCCATCCCGACGCATCGCTTTTAGGTGCGCTTCCGGCGCTCGCGTTGTTCTTGCGTACCGAGCGGCATTGGTATGATGTGCCCCCGGCCTTGCTGCTCGGATTTGGCGGCGCGATGTGCGCGTCGGCAACCGTGTTTGCGCATGAGTTTTTGCGTGGCGCGTGCGACAACGGATATGGGTTGGTGACCGGTATTGCTGATGACGATTCGGGATCGCCGGCGCTGACAACGTGGCTTGAAGAGAAGCTTCGCCTCGCTGCCGGCATTGGTGACGAGACGACCCCGCTGACGTTCGGCATGTTGTGGAACCACGAGACGACCGGACCGTGTGATTTGAAAAAACGGCCTGATGACGCAGGCGTCAATTTGGAGATGGTGACGACATGCATCACGCTCGTACGGCCGTTCAAGTATCCGTTCGATGCGACGCGCTTTTACTTTCGCCCGGACGAGATGAGTCGGTACTTCCCCGCGCATGTTGTCGATTGGATGAAGCGCCACAGACGTCGGCCGATAGATGGCGCCGAACGCGAGCGGCACAGGAAGCGCGAAGAGCTCGGCTTCATACCGTTGCCGCCAATCGGTGACATTCCCGTGATCGTGGCAACACGCATGAGCTTATCGTTTCCGATTCTTTTTAGTGCAGTACCACTCCACACGGTCGATTTTCGCCTAAAGTCAAATCGCGCGCCCGACAATCCGCTTCCTAGGCTCGATCCGTGCTGGTTTACGGACGGCGGACTCTCGAGCAACTTTCCCGTCTCGCTTTTCGATGGACCATTGCCGCGATGGCCGACATTCGCAATCAATCTGGACGCGTTTCCGCCCGACAAAAGCGTCGATTCGGATCCTTCGAAAAACGTCTGGATGCCGAACGACAACAAAGCCGGAATTCTGCGACAATTCAATCGCTTCGGCAATATGCTAGGCTTCTTCCGCGCGATCTTTGACACCATGCAGAATTGGGGCGACACGACGCAAGCTGTGCTTCCCGGCTATCGCGATCGCATTGTCACCGTGTGGCTTGATCCAAGTGAAGGTGGACTGAATCTCGACATGCCGACGAAGATTCTCGATGGCCTTCGCGCGCGCGGCACAGCCGCCGGCGATCTGATCGCCTCCCATTTTGCTGACGCCGCCGGACTCCCCGCCAAAACGTCGATGGACTGGAAAAACCATCGCTGGCTTCGCCTGCGCGCGCTACTCGGCGCGCTCCAGGCGTATCTCGATAAGTATGATCGCGGCTACGACCCCGATGCGTCGGAATGGACGCATTTGGTCGACGATCCGCCGTCGGGCGCATATCAAGTCACGCGCGATACGGCACAGCGTATCCTGACGTTGCTGCGCGATCTACGCGGGGTGGCGGAAGAATTTGATGAGGCGACGCATCTTGATGACAATCTTCCGAGGCCGCCGGCCGAACTTGTCCTACGCCCGGATTTGAGCAGCAGCACGTAGTGACGCCAACGATCTAAAGAAACGTAATTAGTATCCCGGCGGAGCTTCGGAACTCGGGAATGACGGCACGCTACTCTCGCCACTGTCTAGCGGCGCGTTCGGCGTTGTCACTTCGAAGGAGTTTATGGCGGCGTCACCCATTTCAAAGTCAATAAAGCGCGATACGATGCACGACTCGCCGTCGGTAAACACGTGGACTGTAAACACGCGACGTGATTCTTCGCGCACGGTTCGACGATGTTGATTTCTCGTATCATCGACGTCGTCACGAACCTCATAGATCCCAGGAGCCCGATAACCTTGCAGAGTGCGCGAGACGTCCGCCTGACCGAGTCCGAAATTCCAGATCTTCACCGAACTGCCCGCGCGAAGGCGCTGACCGACCATGTAAACGGCGTCTTCGACCGGCCTTCGGAAACGATACACGACGTAAAAGGCGAAGACGACCCACAATATTGACGCGACGGACGGGATGTAAGTAGAGACCGCCTTGGCAGCATCGTCCTGCGTCATGGTTAGCAGGCCCGGTCGTAGTCATCAATGTCTGGAGACATCGCAACAACCCCTTGGATATCTTTGCGAATCCCTAAGCAACTCGACGAAGGTCGCGGCAATGAAAAAGAGCCCCAGCACGGGAGGAATCAATGTGCCGAGGCTCTTTGTTTCCTATTCGAAGCGGAGCGCTTCGATAGGATTCAGATCGGCGGCTTTCTTCGCCGGATAGTAGCCGAAGAAGACGCCGACGAGGCCGGAAAAGACGACGGATGCGATCACCCAGCCGAGCGGGATTTGCGTGGGCCATTTCGCGAGTGCTGCGACGAAGAACGTGCCGACGAAGCCGAAGACGATGCCGATCAGTCCGCCGATCGAGGAGAGCACGACCGATTCCGTCAGGAACTGATTGAGAATCGTGCGTGCGCGCGCTCCGACCGACATGCGCAATCCGATCTCACGCGTACGCTCCGTCACCGAGACCATCATGATGTTCATGATGCCGATGCCGCCGACGATCAGCGAGACCGCCGCGACGCCGGCGAGTAAGAACTCCATCACGGCGCCCGTCGACGACGCTGCGGCTGCAATCGATTGCAGGTTACGCACTTGGAAGTCGTCCTGTTGGCCGGCCGGAATGCGGTGGCGTTGCTCAAGCGTTGACGTCACTTCTGTTTGTACCGGATCGACTTGGTCCGGTGTCGTAGCGGAGACCATGAGCGAGTTAACGGTCGTGAGGCCCGTGAGGCGCTGCATTGCCGATGTGTATGGAATGAGCACGGTATCGTCTTGGTCTTGACCCATGCCGCTCTGTCCGAGCGGCGCGAGCGTTCCGACGACGGTGAACGGTACGTTACGGATGATGATCGTTTGACCGATCGGATTGCCGCCATTCGGGAAGAGTTCGGAGACCACAGTCTGTCCCAGCACGGCGACCTTCGCTGAGCTGTTCACATCGCTTTGCGAGAAGAACGAGCCACTCGCTGTCGCCCACGACCGGATCTGTTGATACGTCGGCGCAACGCCTTGGATTTGCGTCTGCCAGTTGTTGCCGTTCGCAACGACTTGCGCGCGAACGGTCACGCTCGGCGAGACGGTCGCGACGCCGGGAAGATGCACGAGCGCCAAACCGTCGTCGGGTGTCAGCGTTGAAGCCGTACCGTTACCGCCGCGCGAACCGCTCGTAGTGAGCGATCCCGGCTGCACCACGATCAGGTTCGAGCCGAGCGAGTTGATGCTGTTTTGCACCGATGTGCGTGCACCGGATCCGATCGCAACCGTCACGATGACGGCTGCGACGCCGATCACGATGCCGAGCATCGTCATGATCGAACGTGCTTTGTTGCGCAACAGCGCCTGCAGTGCGAGGCGGAGAATGCCTTTGAAGTCGCTCATGCTACGCGCTCCTTCCGCCCTGTGTCATCCTGAGCGGAGCGCAGCGAAGTCGAAGGACCGTCTGAGATGATCCGGCCGTCGCGGAATGTCACGATCCGCTTCGCGTGCGCCGCGATGTCCGGTTCGTGGGTGACTAACATGATGGTGATGCCTTCTTCTTCGTTGAGTTCTTTGAAGATGCGCATGACGTCTTCCGACGTTTTCGTGTCGAGCGCGCCCGTCGGTTCGTCCGCGAGGATGAGTCCCGGATTGTTGACGAGCGATCGCGCGATCGCGACGCGCTGTTGCTGTCCGCCGGACATTTGGTTCGGCGCATGATCCGCGAGATGATCGACGCCGACGATCTTCATCTTCGCAAGCGCGATCTGCTTACGTTCGGCTTCCGCCACGCCCGCGTAGACCATCGGTAACTCGACGTTCTCGAGCGCGGTCGTACGCGATAGCAAGTTGTACGCTTGGAAGACGAATCCGAGCCGGCGGCTGCGGATGTCGGCGCGTGCATCGCGATCGAGATGCGAGACGTCTTGGCCTTCGAACCAATACTGTCCCGACGTCGGATTGTCGAGCAGGCCGCTGATCTGCATGAACGTCGACTTGCCTGAGCCCGAGGGACCCATCACGGCGACGAATTCGCCGCGACGGATCTCGAGATCGATGCCGGCAAGCGCGATTACTTGCGCATCACCGAGCGTGTAGACCTTGCGCAGGTCTTTCACTTTGACGACGGGTTCCATTACGGCATCCCCCGCATTGCGCCGCGCGATGCGCCGCCACTCTGCAGTGGGCTGCGCGACTGGCCGTTCTGGCTATGCTGACCGCTGCCGCTGCGCGACTTGCTGCCGCTGAACGCGGTGACGACGTTGTCGCCTTCGCTGAGCGTGCTGCCGTCGGTCGGCGTTACAGCGGCTTGCGTCGCGGTGGTGAGGCCGACCTGGACCTTCACGCGTTGCAGTTTGCCGGCGCGTTTCACCATCAGTGATGCGGTTTGTCCGGTCGTTACGCTACCGCTGCTGGTGCCCGTCGCGCCGCCCCACGGCGATTGCGATGCGCCGCTGGTTTGCGGTTGCTGCGAAGTCTGCGTCGTGCCCGTTGCCGGACGCGTGTGCAGGGCAGTGATCGGAACCACGAGGGCGTTCGGTGCGCTCGCGACGTTGACTGTCGCGTTGGCCGTCATGCCCGGGAGCAACTTGTTGTCCTGGTTGTTGACGTAGACGACGACATCATAGGTCACGACGTTGTTCACGGTTTGCGGATTGATGCGAACCTGTTGCACGGTGCCGTGGAACGTTTGGTTTGGGTACGCGAGCACCGAGAAGTCGACCGTATCGCCCCGTTTGATGCCGCCGATATCCGGCTCGCCGACGTTGATGTCGACTTCCATCTTGGAGAGATCTTGTGCGATCGTGAAGAGCGTCGGCGTTTGCAGCGACGAGGCTACGGTCTGACCGACCGACACGGCGCGCGAGACGACCGTACCGTTCACCGGCGAGGTGATCACGGTGTGCGAGAGATTGAGTTTATCCGACTGCAGGGTGGCTTCCGCGGCTTGCACAGCGGCTTGCGCAGCGTCTGCGCTTGCGGCTTGGGCTTGCGCGGTCGAACCGTTTTGCCCGATCGTTGCGCTACTCGCCTGCGCTTGGGCTTGGGCTTGGGCGTAGGCGGCTTGTGCCTGGGCTACGGCCGATTCGTCTTGCGTGACGGCCGACTGATCTGACTGCACTGTTGCTTGCGCGATATAGCCTTGCGAAAGCAACTGCTGATCGCGCGCGGCTTGTTGCTGCGCGAGCGTTAGCGCCGACTGCGCCTTGGCGATGTTCGTCTTGGCAGCGTTCGCGGCCGCTTCTTGCGCGTTCGCGTTTGCCTGCGCGACGGTTACGCCCGCGCCTGCACCGATTGCGTTTGCGACGGCTTCGCCGGCTTGCGCCTGCGCTTGTGCGAGAGCGGCTTCATCTTTATCAAGCTGCGCTTGGAACGTGCTCGGATCGATGCGTGCCAGGACTTGGCCTTGCTTGACCTTTGAGTTGTAATCGACGTAGAGCTGCGAGATCGTCCCCGAGACCTGGCTGCCGACCGTTACGCTATTTTGGGCGTTCACCGTACCCGACGCGGTCACCGACTGCGTGAGCGTTTGGCGGATGACCGGTTGCGTGACGACTTGCACGGCGCTCTGCGTGCGCGAAATGATCATGCCTGCGATCAGGCCCACGATCACGAGCGCTGCGAGTGCAACGAGCAGCCACCGCGGAATGTTATTGAAGGCTCTGCCGAGCGACCGGCCGATCCCTGAGAGTCCGCTAGGAGCGGTAAGCGTTTGAGTAGACATCAGATTCCTCCGATGCCATTCTTACGCTATCCCTTGAGTGCTGTTGGTGAATTAGGTTAACGGCACATGAAAGCTGCGCGAGCGCGCTTAAACGACCTCTGCTCCATACGCCTCAAGACGGCTCTCGAAAAGCGCACGCGTCTCTGCGTCTTGAAAGAAGACGTAGCAACCCTTCAAACCACGGGTGAGAAGGACGCGGTATGTATTCTTTACAAGCGCCCTAAAGTGGTCGTCTTTCGCGCGTCTCACCGGCATGTCAAAAGACGCACGTCGGTCGGCCACCCATTCACCATCGCGAACAATCAGGTCGCGCCCCCAAATCACACCGACATAATCAAACTCAAAGCCTTGCGCGGTGTAGACGCAACCAACTTGATTTATGCCGCTTGCATCCGTGGCCCAGAAGTTTGATTTTGGCACGCCCGGTGGAAGCCGTCCGGCATCCGGTTTTGCATTCCAAGGCTTCGCGAACGACCCGATAGTAACGTCCTCGACAAGCCTTCCGCCTTCCGGGTCCGACCAAGGCCAGCAGAATCCAGCGGTTAGACGCGCTGATTGTCCCTCTCCCGCCCGCCGCCGGATCTCGTCGTCGAGCGATTCAGGTGAGTCGAAAATCCTAAACTGAAAGTTATTCGACGCATCATATCGCTCGATGTCCGTCATGCGGATGCCAAGCAGCCCATCTATCCAGTCGATGTACTCGTCGGACCCGGCACAACGGAACTGCGCTTCTAGTCGTTCCTCAACGACGCGCGCACCGAGAGTTCGAGCAGCTTCTCTGATGACGGCCGTTGAGCCGATTTCACCGGGGCGAACGACCTGCTGGTTGTCGATGAAGAATGCAGTGACCCTTGAGGCAGAGATGAGCTCTTCCGTTTGAGGCATCGTGGAGCGCCGTCCCTTAGCCGTGAAGCGATTATTGCTCGACTCACGAACGCGGTGCGCTTCGTCGCAGATCAGCACGTCGATTTCTGCTTCCTCGGCATCTACGAAGCTATTGAAATAGCGAAATTGATACGCGGCCTTCGAACCAAGCGACTTTCGAAGATTTTCTGTGAACGCTTTCGACCCAGTGGCGTGCTGGACGTTCTTTCCATCCTTCAACAAGTCGGCCATCACATTCAGGGCGATAACAGATTTACCGGTCCCAGGGCCGCCCTCAACGATGATCACGGTGCGCGGCGCTTTGCTCCGCGTCGCTTTTCGTGAAGCGAGCATAATCTTCTCGTACGCGACGCGCTGCTCGTCTAGCAACGTGTACTCACGTCGCCCTTGGATGACCGCAGCGGTATGTTCCATCAGTTTCTTACTGGGCGCATAGCGGCTGTTAATGATACGATTGAGCACAGGGTCGCCTTTTCCAGGTCCAATCCTATCCTCTAAGAACGATCCGAACGCGTCGCTGTCATTGGCGGCGAAAAGCGGAACCTCGTCCAGGACCGCACCAAACTTCGCGTGATCCAGTAGCGTCGAATCCGGGTCATGTTGAAAGTTGTGAAGCCACGCGCACGGGCTAAGTGCAACGGTCGGGTCTTCATAGAATGCCGATCGATACTGCCGTAAATATTCAGCGTAATCGCGAGCTTGGACCGACGGATGAGGCTGGGTGCGAACCCCGGCGCCATAAAGTACCTCCACGCACAGGTCTTCCTCCGCCGGCGCTGCGTCCGTCCACTGCTTGAGCTCGATGAGTACGGCTTGTTGCGCGCCTTCTCTGTCGTGCCCGGTCAGCATGCAGTCAATCCGGCGAGAGGTAAGCGGAAGCTGCATTTCGACGATAATCCCATGGTTGAGGAGCTTCGATCGCTTGAGCTGCGCGCTCAACGCATGAAGGGAGTTGTGCCAAGAGCGCTTCTCGGATTCTGACGGCTGATAGCGATAGTACTCGAAAAAGCTGATCCCTAAGCGCCGTACCATCTCACGCTGCGCCTCGATTTGTATGAAATCAGGCGTTAGTCCGCAGTAAAGCTGCACCTGGCCTCGTACCTCACGTTCATGAGCGACACGCAAACACCCACTCTCGCATCATTGACGGAGGCGGTGATTGCCTTCCGCGATGAGCGAGACTGGAAACAATTTCATAATGCGAAAGATGTGGCAATCTCCCTTTCGCTCGAAGCTTCGGAATTACTGGAACTCTTTCAGTGGGTTGACCAGACAGACGAACACTACCTTAACGCTAACCGCGAACGCCTGTCCGATGAGATGGCTGACATCTTCTACTGGCTGCTCCTGATGAGCCATGACTGGCAGATTGATCTCGGAACGTCCTTGCTAAAAAAGCTCGAAAAAAACAACGATAAATATCCCGTCGCGCGCGTTCGAGGCTCTGCGAAGAAATACAACGAGCTATAGCCGTTCAACGTCCGGCAGTGTTATGACTGAAATTTAAAGGCTGTAAACGCGCTCGCGTGAAGAAATAGAGCGTGCCGGTCGTCCTTTCACAAATTTTCGATCCCGGCGAGCGCATCTATAAAGATGCGGAGGGCTCGCTCTATCACTATCCGCGCATATATTTTTCGCGGATCGTTCCGTACGATCGATTCATCTACTATCGGCCGGCCGGCAAACGTCGCCCACGTCCCGATGCGTCTCACTATTTTGGTCACGGAATCCTCGGCGTCCCATTTGAAGACCTAGACGATGAAAAGCACCGATTCGTTCCCCTATTAAAATACGAAATGTTTCCCATCCTTGTTCCGTTGCGCGACCAATTTGGGCGGTATTACGAGACGGAGTCGCATCGACCGATCCAAGGCGTTTCTGCCGTCCGCGCCATTAGCGACATTACGTACCAACGGATACTTGCAGCAGCGGACGTCGCGTCAGCCGGGATATCGCTTTTACCAAGCACCGAAGAAATTAGCAATGGAATATACCTCGGTCCGGCCGTCACGCCGCCGATCGACGGCATTCGAAGGATTGAAGAAATCCCGCCGGGTGCGGGCTACGTGCCGAATCCCGATCGAAAGCTGGACGTTCAGGAATCAGCAGCCTTGCAGGAGCGCGCGCGCGCAGATCATCAAAACGTCCTACGTAAAATTGCAAGGCAAGTTAAACAAAAAGGAGGTTGGTTCTGGTATAACAACCACCTTGATCTCGTCGTTGAATTCCCTGGACACCGCGAGCTGATTGAGGCAAAGAGCGTTACTAATCTTCGCGAGGCGGTTAATAAGATGCGGTACGGGCTCGGGCAGCTCCTTGACTATAAAGTCCGCTATCGGGCGCTACTACAGGATGCACTTCCAGTGCTTGCATTCGGAAGTGCGCCGGATCGGGAAACAAGCTTCGTTTCGACGATCCTCGAGGAGAACGGCGTCGCGTTTATTTCCCAGAGCGGCGAGGAGCTCGTCCCACTAAATCGGCGAGCGCGTGACCTTCCGCTATTTCGGTAGCGGGATCAAATCGCTCGACGCCCTTCCAATGCTTTTCCCAACGTGACTTCGTCGGCGTAGTCCAAATCGCCCCCGATAGGTAATCCATAGGCGAGGCGACTTACTGCTAGCGATAGCGGCTGCAAGAGTCGCGACAAGTAAAGGGCCGTAGCCTCGCCTTCGGCGTTCGGATTTGTTGCGATTATCACTTCTGTAAATGGGTGTCGCCGGATCCGCTCAATCAACTCTTTAACACGCAGCTGCGCCGCACCAATCCCGTCCATCGGCGAAATCAGCCCACCAAGTACATGATACCGTCCCTTGAACACGCCAGTCCGTTCGATTGCGTAGATATCCTTTGCTTCGGCAACGACGCAAACGGTCGCCGCGTCGCGGTGTTCGTCGCTACAGATATCGCACGGGTCGCACTCTGTCAATGAAAAACATACTGAACAAAAACGAACCTTGTCCTTTACAGCAAGGATCGCCTCGGCGAGCGATTGCGCTTCGTGACGCGGACGATTCAGCAAGTAAAACACCAACCGTGCAGCCGTTTTAGGACCGACGGTTGGAAGTTTCGAGAATTCATTGATAAGGGCTTGAACAGGCCCGGCAATGCTGCCGGTAGATGGCATTTACATCAATCCTGGAATGCGCATGCCGCCGGTTAGGCCGCCCATGCGTTGTTGCGCTTTTTCGCCGGCTTTTGTTAGGGCGTCGTTGACGGCTACGGTTACGAGGTCTTCGAGCGTTTCGACGTCGTCGGGGTCGACGGCGTCTTTGCCGATTTTGATCGACTTCATCCGTTGATCGCAGGTCATTTCGACGGTAACGATGCCGTTTGCGGCGCTGCCGGTCACGACGGTGTTGGCTAGTTCTTCTTGCGCCTTCACCATTTCGGCTTGCATCTTTTTGACTTGCGCCATCAGTTGCGCTTGATTCATCGTTCGCGGATTCTTTCGTTAGCGTAGTTGAAGAGCACGTCGGCGTCTTCGGCCGGCTCTTCGAATTGCGGAATCTCTTCTTCAACCGGTGTGCTTGACGCTGCACCCCGCCGGATTCGAGGCGAACCTTGACCGGTGAACCGAGGACGTCGGCGATTGCTGATCTCTAGCGTGGCGACGTGGCCTTTCATGATGTCGAGGTCGAGTTTGTTGCGTAGCTTGAGTACGAGGTGGCCGCCGCTGTCGATTGAGTGGACCATTGCACCGGAGAGTGGGGCACGGAGCGACGCGCGTTCGTGTTCAGCTTTGCCACGGATGTTTGTCCAGGCTGCACGGACTTTTTGCACGGTGATCGGGCCGTTGCCGCTCGGCTTCGCCGTTGCTCGCGGTGCCGGCGTTGGCTGCGGTTCGGGGTCGGGGATTTCTGGTGGGGGTTGTGGCATTGGGTGGGGGACGGGTTCTGGTTTGCGAGCGGGTGTCGTGGGGCGGTCCTTCGACTTCGCCCCTGGCGGGGCTGCGCTCAGGATGACAGTCTCGGGCGCGGCGGCCTTAGGCGCCGCAGGCGCCTGTTCAACCAAAGCGGGGCGCCCAACGGGCGCACCGCTACCGAGGCCGACTTCTTCTAATGCCGCGACACGAGAGGAAATCGCCTCAAGCGTTGGATCTTCGCTCGACAGCACAAACCGCAGCAACGCCGTCTCTAGTTCGAGCCGCGGATTCCCACCCGTCCGCGCCAACGAAGCCGCATCGCTCAACACGCGCAATGCACGCACGATCGACGCTTGCGCCACACCTTGCGCACGTTCCGTCGCGTGTTGTGCGTCTTCCGGTGCCAGATCGCGTTGCAGCAATTCCGCGTCCACTCGCGCGACGAGCAAATTGCGGAACATCGCGATTGACGAGCGGATCAACACCTGCATATCAGTGCCGGCGTCGCTCGCCTCTTCAATGATCCGCAACACCGATGAGGCGTCGCGCGCCAACACGGCGTCGATCAATCCGTTCGCATAGCCGCGGCCGGTTGCGCCGAATGCCAACTCAATCGTAGCAGCCGTTACCTTGCCCTCTGCAAATGCGGCGGCTTGTTCCAACATCGTGAGTGCGTCACGTAATCCGCCGTCGGCGCGATATGCAATTGTTGCCAGCGCGTCGTCGTCGATATCGATTCCCTCATAGGTTGCGATTTCTCGCATCCGCTCGATCATCACAGGGATAGAAATGCGGCGGAACGCATAGCGCTGGCAACGCGAAAGGATGGTGACGGGTAACTTTTCGGGTTCCGTCGTCGCCAAGATAAAGACCGCGTGCGGCGGCGGCTCTTCGAGCGTTTTCAGAAACGCATTCGCGCCTTCTTTCGTCAGCATATGCGCTTCATCGATGATGTACACTTTCATGCGCATCACGCTCGGTGCAAACTTCACCGCATCGCGTAACGCGCGAATTTCATCGATGCCGCGGTTGCTGGCTGCGTCGATCTCCAACACATCCAAGGCCGTGCCGTTGAGCATAGCAATGCAATTTTCGCACGTGTTATCGGGGTGGGCTGTCGGGCCCGCGGCGCAATCGATGCATCGTGCCAAAATTTTCGCGGCGGACGTCTTGCCTGAACCGCGTGGTCCGGAAAACAAGTAAGCGTGCGCGAGTTTTCCGGTTTCGATGGCGTGGGTGAGGGTTCTGACAACAGCATCTTGGCCGACCAAGTCGGCGAACGACTTGGGACGCCAGGTTCGATAGAGGGACACCCGAGGGACTTCGCGGCAGCCAGTTTGGCTCCGCTTGCCCGGGGGTAATCATAAGCTATAAGTAATGCTTCTCGCGCCACCGATGGGTTATGCTCATCGGTGGGGAGGCTATAGAAACTCTTCGTGGATTTGCGTTCTGCCCTTAAGGACAAGTTCGGTTTTGACCGATTCTATCCGGGCCAAGAGGAAGTGATCGGCCGCATTTTGGCGGGCCACGATACCCTTGCTATTCTCGCGACCGGCGCAGGCAAAAGCCTGACGTATCAGCTTCCAGCGCTCTTGCTCGAAGGCACAACCGTCGTTGTTTCGCCGCTGATCGCGTTAATGAAAGATCAGCTCGACATGCTGCGCGAACGCGGCATCACCGACGTCGTCGCGCTCAACTCGACGCTCTCCGAAGAACAAGAAATCGTCGCGCGTGCACGGATCGGACAAGGTACGATCAGGATCGCGTACACGACGCCGGAAAAACTCGAAGATCAAAGCTTCCTCACGCTGTTGCAATCCATCAAAGTGCCGCTCTTCGTCGTCGATGAAGCGCACTGTATCTCGCAGTGGGGACACGATTTCCGTCCCGCCTATCTCGCGCTCGGCGCGGTGATCAAACGCCTCAACGATCCGGCGGTGCTCGCGCTTACCGCGACAGCGACGCCGGCGGTGCGTGAAGATATTCTGCATCAGCTCGGTATCGAACACGTCAAGCCGATCGTCAAAGGGTTCGATCGCCCGAACCTGCAGTACGAAGCGCGCAAGGCCGACAAAGAAGCCGACAAGTTCAAGATTCTGCAGCAGCTGTTCACCGGGGGCCGCGACTCGCTCGAAGGCACCGGCATCATCTACACCGCGACGATCAAGAACGCGCTCGAAGTGCAGAAGTATCTCACCGATACGATGAACATTCCGGCGGCAGTCTACCACTCGAAACTGCATAAGGAAGATCGCACCCTCGTTCACGAGTGCTTCATGAACGAGACGATTCGCGCTGTTGTCGCGACCAACGCCTTCGGCCTGGGCATCGACAAGCCGAACATCCGGTTCGTCGTGCACTACGATTTGCCGGGTTCGCTCGAAGCCTACACGCAAGAAGCCGGACGCGCGGGACGCGACGGCGAGAAGTCGCGCTGCATTCTCATCTATCGCATGAGCGATACACGCGTGCAGAATTACTTCCTCACCGGCAAGTATCCGGACATTGAGGAAGTGCAGCGCGTGTTCGGCACGATCGAAGTCTTCGGTGATCAAGAGAACGGCGTCTCGATGACCGACCTGCGCAAGATTCTGCAGTTGCCGCTTACCAAGCTCAAAGTCATCCTCGCGCTACTCAAGAAATCCGGTTACATTGAAGTCGCCGGTAAGTCGGCGTACAAGCTGACCGAAGCCGTGCGCAAGAATCGCGACTTGGTGTTGAGTCTCGCGAATTACGAGACGAAGAAGTCGTACGATCAGTCGAAGCTCGCGATGATGTTGCAGTACGCGGAGAACGGCTCGTGCCGCCGCCGCTTCATCCTCAACTATTTCGGCGAAGATTACGATACCGCCAACTGCGGCACGTGCGATAACTGTTTGCGCGCGGGACGCCGAGCCCTCACGGCGACAACCGCGACAGCGGGCCAAACGGCGCCCGTTGCTGTGGAAGTGGCGCACTCGTCGAGCAATTTTAGGATATCCGATGTGGTGACGCATCCGAAGTTCGGTACCGGGACGATCGAGCGCACGGAAAAAGATTTGGTGACCGTGCTCTTCCCGAACGTGGGCTATAAGACGCTGCTCGCGAAGGCAGTAACTCACGCTACAACTGCGAAGATCGCCTAAGACGTCACTGCTACCCGGGAGTTAGCACCTGCACCACGCGCTAGCACGCTCGTTGATGCTCGTTGCCTGCATCGGAGGCGCCCTCACTTGGGCGTCTTCAGCGCGTGCGCAACAAACCGAACCCGCACCGTACGCATCAGCGACGCCTTTTGCTGCGCCCGTCACCGAAACGCCGTCGCCGACGCCCGAAACGAGCGTCACGCCGAGCGGTGCTGCACCGGCGCCGCTTCCAAGTGGCGTATCGCCGTCGCCCTCCGCATCGGCATCGGCATCCGCATCTCCAGCGCCGCCGACGCCCACACCAACGCCGCCGCCGATTACGATTCAACCGGGCACGCTGCAAGTGCCGGTGGGCGCGACGCAAACCGCGCACCTCAATGGCGTCTACGGTCAGTTCACCGCGACGGTACAAGATCCGAACGTTTTAACCGTCACCGCGAATCAACAAGATCAGACGATCTCGGTCTACGGTAAAGCGCCCGGATCGACGGTGATCACGGTCACCGATTCACGCGGGGTGAGCGCCGCCGCGGGCGTACGCGTCGCGTACAACGCCGGCTCGGTTCCGAATTACATCGAGGTGCGAATCACCGGCGATCCTGCGAACGCGGATTACGTGCGCGATCTCGTGCAGCGCACGATCGTGCGGCGTACGCAGACGCAGCCGAACGCGCAGGTCGTCGTGTCGCAAGACGACATCGACATCCACGGCGCGCTGCGCCAGGACATGGAGAAGAATCTCCAAGTCCCGGTGCTCATTCAAGGCGAGCAGTACTTCACGGTCACCGGCAACACGCACGTCTACGTGCAGAACATCGCGGTGCCGCGCATCTCGCCCGACATTCTCATGGTCAGCGACTTTCCCGAGAAATTGACCGAGAACGGCATTTTATTCTCGCAAGATTTGGTGCGCAACGTTCCGTCGCGTTTTCTCTATTTCCATTACAATCCGCCGACGGAAAAAGACCGGCGCATCGTGCTCGTCGCCGAGAATCACTCCGGCGATCCGGCAACCGTGCAGTACATCGAAGGCCGCGGCGGCCCCACGAAAAACGAGATGGAGGTCGGACACGCGGCCACCAAAGCGTTCCTCGTAAACGTCGTGCAGAATCAAGGGCGCCTCGTGCAAATCTCCGGCAATTCGACGCAAGTGCTCGCGACGCAAGATCTGCCGGCGGGTTCGATTGTCGCGAATCTGCTTCAACTGCGCGTGCTCGAGGGGCCGAACATTCACCTAACGCTCGTCGCCCAAGATGCGACTGATAACGCGGACAACGCATTGACGACAGGACAGCTGCTTACGAGTACGGTGAAGCACGCGCGCGGCATCTATCAGATCCCCGAGTTCCACTTCGCCACGCAGTGGAACGTGACGGACGATTACCTCGAGCTGCCGATCGGCCAGATTCCGCTGCCGAACACGCTTGCCGGCGAGGCGCTTTCCGGCGACTACGGCGTGCTCGAGTCGTTTGTGGTCAACGTGCAGAACCCACTGTCGACGCCGCAGCGCATTGCGATCTACGAGAATCCGCGCGGCGGCGGTGCGACCGGTACGTACCTAATTGATAATGTGCTTGTGCAATCACATCGTGCACCGTCGTTCAGCCGGTATAAAGTACGGCAGTACGTGGTCCCCGCGCGCGGCTTCGTTCGTGTTACAATCGTCACAATTCCTGAGGCTGGGTCGAGCTATCCGCTGCGACTGATTTTCGCCCCGGATGACGGCTCAGTTGCACCAGGCGCGCCGGGGTCGCCTGTGTACTAGCTTTTACTTACTTGGAGTTGTCATGGATCGACGCTCTCGTGTAACGAAGCAGAAACGGGCATATACATCGGAAGTGGCCGACGCACTGAACCGCCGCATCGAGCTTCACACCTGCCGGCAGCAGCATCTGGTTCTGCGCCTTCTGCTAAGCGAGTTTCCGGCAAGTGAACCGTTCACCGGCGAACACATGGCAGTTCTACTCGAACGATTGAAGAGAGTTCTCGTTCGCCACCTTCGTTTGGAAGACGAACACGTCTACCTCCAGCTCTCGCACGCCACCGACGAGCACGTCCGTGCGACGGCTCGCGAGTTCCGCGTCGAGATGGGCGGCGTGATGCGGGCATTCGAAGATTTCGACGCCCGATGGAGCACCGCGGAAGCGATCGACGCGGACCCGACAGCGTTTCTCGAGCAGTGGACATCGGTCCGCAATGCGATCGAAATGCGGATGAATGCCGAGGATCAGTTCCTCTACGTCCAGGCGGAGGAACACTACACCGCAATTCTGCGGCAGGCCGAAGGCGATTAACGAGCCTTAACCGAGGGTTCCTCGTTGCAGGCGTGCAAGCGAGGGGTAACACGTTAAGGAGAACGAGCTTTGCATTTCGGGTGTATGCAGATGTCGCGTTATCTCGCGGCCGGCCTCGTACTATGTGCGTCCCTCGTCGCCTGCGGCGGCGGAGGCGGTGGCGGCGGCACCACTCCATCGACGAGATCGACACCAACGCCGTATCCGACGCCCTCGACGACACCGGCCGGCGTTACCGGTTCGGGATTACTCGTTGATCTCGATGCCAACACGCCGATTGCGGGGATGTACGTCGGCCTGGCGCCGGATACCGTCGGCGCGACGCCGATGCCGCAGCCGACGACTGATACTAGCGGGCACTTCACCGTGACGGCTAATGCGCCGGGAACGTATTTGTTGGTGATCGGCGACGGTTTGAATAACCGTCCGGTGATTCACGATCTCGTAACGTTACACAGCGGCGCAAATACGTTGACCGCACCGAACATCGGTCCTGCTCCGGGCGCGACACCAAACGCCATCGAGCATTCCGGCGATTTTCGATTGACGACGCTCATCGAGCGCCGAACAAGCGTGTCTCGCATATGAGAATCAAAAGCGTACGAGCGTCGGACTGAAAGCAGTCACTAGCGATGAATGGCTAGCGGAAGATAATCGCGGATATTGGACCGTAGCAACGGCTACAAGCTCATTTGCTGCTTATCCGGCTGTACTCGGATACACAGATAGTGACGGTTTTGGGTCCACATGTCAGAACATGATCGACAACGCATTCGCAGTGGGTGTATGGGATACGTTCACGAGTTTGATTTGGTATGCGGGGGACTCTGGGGGAACGGGTAATGCCGCGACCGCCGAAGGGATGGTTGATCCACGAATGGCGTCGTTTCCGACGCCGGCGCCCGCAAGCCCGTGGCCTTAAGCGCTATTAGATCACGGCAAAACAGGACCGCCGCCTGACAAGGGTTTACAGAGATCGGGGTTTTTCATCGAAGATTTGCCCTTCGGTGACCATGCGGGAACGAGCGGCTCAGGCGGCCCGTTGAGAATTGCGTACGCGTTTGGAATCACGGCTGCAATCGACGCCTGTGATGCGTCGACGTTTAATGCATTTGGCTCACCGGTAACGAATCCGGTTGTCCAATCGCCCCACGCGAATTCTGTCCCACCTCTCGGCCCTCCGAGCCATTCCTCCAGTGGACAACCAGGGCACATGCCAGCGCAGTCGTCAGGACCCGCGTCAGCATACGATACATCAGTGCCTTCTAGTGACGTCGCGAAGTAGACATAACGCGTGAAGCCGCGCGTTGCGCTCGTCCCGTCGGGGTTTAAGCACGGTTGCGTCGTTCCCCAGATAGTGGTGCCTTCACAATACACTTGCCACGCGATGGCGTCGTAACACTGTCCGTTTACAAATAGACGGAACGATGCCCCGCAGAAATCCGAATCGACAATCGCGTTTACGTTCTTCGCTCCGCCGTTGGCTTTAGTCTTGTCGCTTGATAGCGCATAAAAAATGCACCCGGGCGTCGTTTTTAGCGGCGAAATCATTGCTGGCATACTTCCGACGTTCCACAAACTCGCGGAAACTGCCACATAGCTCGTACAATTTGGATTGAAGTCGCCAAACTGACCGTTGCTCGGCAAGCCGCTTTCCTCTTCAGAAAGATAGACAATTCCATTTGTGACACAGCCACTAGAATCGGTGTGATTGTAGGGATCCAGGCTGTTCGGCGCATCCATATCGACGCTATTAGGATTGCCACTCTTGTCATAAACCCATAGCTCCGCGTTCAGCTTCCCGAGATAGTTACATCGCGACGTACCAGCTTGAGCAATCCCTCCGCTTAGAAGTCTATTGATCCACAATGCCAAGTCAAAAGGTGACGCAGCATCCGCGAGGGCCGCGGACGTGAACTCAACCTGCGACAACGTTTGTAGCGGCGAACCGTTAACATTAATTGGGATGCTCACGACCGGCTCTCCGTACTGATCGCCAATCATCAGCGTGCATGATCCGGCGGATGCCGGCGCAATATTGAGCTGGGCTGTTGCGGGTTGCGTGCCGGCCGATCCCGGCGTGTTGAGAACGCCTTTTGATACGGCGACGACTCCGCCGCATGCGCCGCCGTATTGCAATTGCAGCGGTTCGCTGTCCCACGTTTTTGATAGCGTTACCGTTTGGCTGGGAGCTGCCGGTGATTGAAATGTGAGAGATGCAGTGTTGGATGTCAAGTTGCCCATGACTTGGACTTGCGCGTCTACTTCTTGGTTGTAGTCGTCGATGACACGAACGGTGCACATGCCGCCGACGGATGGACGCATGTGGAAAGCAGCGGCTGGATCGTCGACATTCCCATTCGGCCACGAATACGGCGACGCGGGCGCGGAAGGTGCGAGCGTCGTTTCGCCAAGCGTCAGCGGCGATGAATACGGCCAGCCTGATGGGAACGAGGCCGGAGCAGCACCGGTGTCCGAACCTTGCGTCTGGCAATCCACGCCGGTCGACGATGCGAACCAATGCGTGTAGCCCATTTCTGCAACTTTGAACTGAAGCGGGTTTGCATCACTCGTCCAGTGCGCGAGCATTACTTGCGGAACGATATGCGGCGGATTCGGCGTCGGAGACGGATTGGCGACAGCGACGCCGGTTACGACAACGTTGCATTTCAGCGAGCGCGTCTGGGTCACGCCTTGCGGTGACGCAAATGTAAGAACAATACCGCCGGACGGACACGGCGGCTGTTTGGCAACGACCGGAAACGATGCGTTCCCCGAACTGTCAATCGACGGATACGATGCTTTGCCGGTCGGATACCCGCCGCTGCTCAAAAAGATCGCAAATGGCGGCGAACCATACGTCGCTTCGCTGACAGTAGCATTGCTCAAGACGGCCATCGTGTTCGTTGCAATAACGGCATTCGCGGCGGTCGGCCGACCAGAATAAACGCGCAGCACGAACCCGTACGCACCGTCCGTTCGCGGAACAAACGCGAGCGTTGCGCCGTTGCCGCTCGTTGCGGCCAGTTGGCGTGCGACGGCGAGTGCGCTGTCGAAGTCGTTTACGGCGCCGCGGAGCGCGCCGGGGCGGAGCGACATCGTCCATACGCCGCCGGCAACAAGAAGAATCGCGGCGATTGCCACCGCGATTACGATCTCTACGAGGGTGAACCCGCGTTCGCTCTCCCGCACATGGCGGGTTAGTGCCCGAAAATGGCGCTCAGCTGACGCATTACTTCCGGCGTTAGGTCGACCGCGCCGGGGGTGCGTACATCGATCAACCCGAGTCCGCGTTGAGCTGCGATCCGCTGCGCAACCGTCCGGGCTTCGCGATCGACTTCGTCGGTGAGCGCCCCTCGATTGTGCTGCAACGCAATGATCTCGTTCGCAGCCGAACCGCGCGCGTCGGTATCCATGGAAGCGATCGTCGAGAACCGCTGCGCGATGTCCGACGATGCATTCGTGAACGCAGTCCCGGTCGTCGATACGTCATTGCTGAAGCGTGTCCGGACGTAGTCGCGAAGGTCGTTCGCCGTTGCGGCTAGGCGATCGCCGATCGAGGCATTCGAATTGTCGTCGACGGCGAGCTGCTGCGGCACCTGCATCTGCGCTTGCGTGACGCGTTGACGTACCTGCCAATTCGCTTGCGCCTTGGCTTGCAGCTCCTTCCCCATATTCGCGTAGTCGCGCGAGGCGGCGGCGACCAGCTGGGCGCGATACGCGGCGAGCGTTTGCGCGTCTTTCGCGCGCAGGGCGTTGACCGCGCGATCCTCACGCCCCTCCATCGCATTCAGCTGTGCGCGCAAAGCGGCACGATCAACTTGCGGCGACTTCAAATTCTGCAGCTTGACGCGCAGCATCATATCTTGTGCAGAATCGGATTTCATCAGCTTGATTTCGAGGTTTGATTCTTTCTCGCGAAGCTGCTGTGCGCGAGCCGCGTATGCGCTATTGACGCGCGAATCGAGCGACGCGCGATATTGCGCGAGCGATGCGTTCGCTTCACGATCGAGCTCGCTGCGGTAGACGTTTGCCGACACATTGACTTTCGAGCGAACGGTCGATGCTTCGCGCGCATAGTTACTCGCGATTTGCGCGCGCACGTTCGAACGAAGCATCGCGTCCTCGCGGGGCGCATACTGCGACACGCGCGACCGCAACGCGTCGAGCGCCACATTCGCTTCGTGCGCACCATTCTGCACGACCTGCGCTTGATGTTGCGCGATCCGGCGCGTGTCGCTCAACTGCGCGACGTGTTGCGTCGCTTTGAGTGAGGCCGCTTCGCGATCGTACGCCGCGTAGAAGCCGCGCATCTCCGGCATTGCCTCGATACGGTGCAGATCGATATATGCGACACCGTGCGTCGCGGGCGGCGATGCCGGCTGCGCCGACGCCGCGCATCCGGCGACGAACGCGATCGCTATTAAGGACAGCCAGCGCATGGGAACTTCCTCGCGAGGTTGAGATCGAAGCCGTTCGAGCCGCTCATCGGCTGGATCGACAGCACGTTGCCGCCGAAGGCGTTGGCGCCGACGGTCGACTGCGGCGCGGGGTTCGTCCCGAAAACCGTGGGTTGATCTTGCGAATAGAACGTACCGCGCAGCGAGATCGCTTTGTGATTGGTGGTTTCCACAATCAAACTTTCGCGGCGCGGCACGCCGAAATTCTGTGCGAGTTGCACGTTCAGATTCTTGCCCAGGCCCTTTTCGACGCTCGCGCCGAAGCCGCCGGTCATCGAATTCGTCAGCTGCACGTTATTGAAACCGAACGCGCCGCCGAGTGCGGACGACAACGGTTCCAGCAAATTGCGCGTGAAGACCGTGTTCATCTGACCCGCTGCAAGCGACGTAAACGCGTTCTGCTGCGGGCCGCCCGACGTCGTCGCGACGCCTTGCACCGCGCCGAATTGCTGCACGCCGGCGAGCAAGCCGAGAATCTGCGAACGATCGTACGGCGGATCGGATGCAAGAGCCAGATTCATATCCGTCGCCGGACCCGTGACGTGAATGCGGATGTACGTATCGGGATTATTGATGTATGTCGTCGCGACGGCATTGATATCCGGAATGACACCGCTGCCGTCAAATGCGACCGTGGCGCGTTCGACGGTGAAGTCGCGATAGAAGCTCACAGTACCGCCCGTCGATACGACGCTGCCGTGGATTCTCGGTGCCGCCAGCGTACCGGCGAGAACGATGCCGCCTTCGCCGCCGACGTCGACGTTCGAACTTTGCACGCGCACATCGCGGCCGAGCGTGATCTGTAAGTGGTTGAAGCCGATCGGCAGCGGCGGACCCGACGGCGTCTTCGATGACGACGGATTGAAGAGCGCGGTCAACGGAATGCGCGCGGACGACATCGCGACGTCGCCGCCGACATCGATCAAACCGCGCGGCACGCGAGACGCCGTGACCGAACCGTCGATCAACCCCTTGTAATACGTCGGCGAGTCGACGCGCACATGGTTCACGTTCGCGCGCAGGTTGAACGCGACCGCGCCGATGTCGCGAATCGTCGGTACGGATGCCGTGCCCGCAGCAGTAATCGTGCCGCCGCCGACGTTCGCTTGCGTGTTCTGGAGATCGATGCGCGTGCCATGGAACGCGAGTTGTGAACCGATGCCGGTGACCGGCACTTTTTCCAGCGGCGATGAGTATGATGCGTTTGCAAGCGTCATCAGGCCGCCGAACTGCGGATTATCGGTACGCCCATTTGCCGTGACGCGTCCGTCGATCCGTCCGGTGAGTTTCGTTCCGGAGGGAAGCAGCGCTAGGAACTGGCCGAGCTCGATGTCATCGGCGACGACCGACGCATTGAATGGCGCATTGCGTAACGGAAACGGCGCGCTCCCTGCGAAGAGCAGGCGGCCGGGAGCGAGATCGACTTCGCCGCGCTGCAACGTCACGCGTCGCATCGTTGCCGCGAGTTGCGCGCTAGCATGCGGGATATTGAATTTTTGGTAGACTAGGTCGTCCACGGTCATCGTGCTCGCGAGTTGTGGATTGAGCCGCGTGCCGCGTACGTTCGCGGTCATCTGCACGCGTCCGGCGAGATTCGGCATCTTCATGCCGGCTTCGCGCGCGACCGCGCCGATGTTCGGCGTGTTGGCGTGAGCGACGAGTGCGAGCTGATCGCGTGGATGCAATCCGAACGTTCCGGATGCATCCGCAACGGCGTTCGGAATGCGCAGCGTTGCGCGATCGATCGTGCCGCGGCCGCCCGCCATATGAGCGGCAAGCGTCGCTTGCTGCAGCGGAACACCGAACGCCATACCCTGCAGCACGCGTGCATTCAAACGTGCATTCATGTCCGGGAAGCGTCCGGCAACGCTGGCGTTCGCGTCAACACGACCCATAACCGGCAGCGTCATGCCGAGCATCGGCAACCATGTTTGCAAATCGAGACGGCTGACGTTTGCGTTCGCCACGACGGCGTACGTCGATGGATTCGCGTGACCGTTCGCGCGGATCGTGCCGTTTGCGCCGCCGGCGGACGCGACGAATTGCACCAAGCCCTGCGACGAATGCCAATTGGCAACAGCGGACCCGATGTCGAAGCGGCGATAGCGAACATTGGAAAGATCGACGTTACCGCTCGTAACGATCGGCGCGCCCGGCGCATACGATGCCGTCATCGCGACGGAGCCGGTTCCGCCGAGCGTTTCGCCGGTATCGAAGAAATCGTTGAAGTCCGAGAGATCGGCGTGCGGTGCGCGCACCGAGATCGTCCCGCCGCGTCGCGCCGCGTCGGCAACGCCGTTGAACGCGACGTTCGTGGTGTTCACGATCACGCCGCCGTTGGAAAGGGTGAGCGCATTCGGCGTACCGTTCAATGTCGCGTGCAAGTCGCGGAAGGCTTGACCGTTCACGCTGCCGGTCGGCACATCGACGAGTCCGCTAATTTGCGGCGCCATGCCGGTGCCGCGTGCATGGACGTTCGCATCGACGTAGACGTCGACGAGTTGCTGTTGCACGTGCGCGGCACTCGTGCGCGCCGCGATATCATATGATTGCGACGACGTGCCGGGACGCACAACGCTTCCGTCAAGCGCCAAGAGCGCGGGGCCGGCGTCAACCGCCGTGTCGCGAATGCGCAGCGTGGATCCTTTATAGTTCAGCGACGCAAGGCCGCCGATGCCGTAGCTCGCATATTTCACGCCGTTCGCAACAACGGTACCGGTAACGACCGGCGCTTTCGCCGTTCCGCCGACAATCGCAGCAGCGCTGACCGCGCCGTGCATCACCGGAACGCGACCCGCCGAGATCGCCATGTTGCTTCCGTGCATGCCCAGTGTGCCGTTCGCGATAATATCGCGGTTGTCGACGCGCGCATTTGCGGCGAGCACGCGTACACGGCCGTTCATATCTGACGCAACCGTCGCATTGACGCCTTGCAGCGTGACACCGCGCACCGACGCGTGATGAAATTGCGCGCCGTCGACCTGGGCAATGACGCTGTGGCCATCCGACACGGCGAGCACCGGCGCATCGAGCGTGCCGTGCACGCCGCCGCCCGGTATGAACGCGTCGAGCGCATCGAGCGAGCCGTGCACGTTTGCCTTCGCGGTCAGCGCCGTGACGCGCGTGTTACTCGCCGTGCCGAGCACGTCGCCGTTGAGCGTCACCGCGTTCGGCACACCGCGCGCGGCGATCCGGAAGTTGCGCGCATCGAGGAAGCCCGCGTGATGTCCGTGCGGGTGATCGATCGCGAGTTGTCCGTAGAGCGTGCCGTTCGAACCGTCGACGATCAACGGACCAACCGTGCCGACGCCGGCGCTCGAGACGCTGAACGCGCCCGCTAAGCGCTGCGCGCGCGACACACCGTGGATCACGCCCATCGTTTGAATCTGTTTCGGGTCGTTTGCCGTCGCGAGCATCATGCCGTTGAGTGGCATGCCGGGCAGCACCATCGGAATATAAGGTAACGAGGACGACGGCGCTTGCGCACCGGCGATCACTTCGACGCCGTTCGGACGTTTCGTCAACGCGACGCGTCCTTGCGCACCCGCTTCGGCGCCGTGCCAATGCGCGTGGACGTCGAGCAGATCCACTTCGGCTTGATTGAAGGCGATCAATCCGTGCGCGCCGTCGATTCGCTGATTTGCGTAATCGATGCGTTTGCCGTCGACCGCGATCATCGCGAGCGGATTCGATGCCGAGCCTTCGAGGAGAATCGCGAGATCGATGTTGCCGCGCGCGGGCAGGCGCGCCGCCTGCGTGACTGCGGTGCGCAATTTCGCGACGTCGCCGTGCATTTGCACCGCGAAGCGGAAGTGCGGTTTCGTCAGATCGTACAAGCCGCCGCGTACATCGAGCGGGACGCCGGCAAGCGTGCCGTCGATGCCATCGGATGTCGCGCCGTTATCGAAGACGTCGAGACGGCCGTGAATGTTGCGAATCGGCTTCGACAAGCCGCCGACGGCAACGCGCACATCGCGCAGCTCCGTCGTCGCCGTCACGTGCGTTTGCAATCCGCCCGTGCCATCCGGCAAACCGATGACACGCACGTCCGAACCGGTGATTTCACCGGTCGCAAGATGCATGCTCGGATTGTTCAAGCCGAAATCCACGAGCCGCGCGATGGGCATGGGCGGGATGTGGATGCGTTGCGTGCTATAGCCGGCGGCCGGATTGATATCGCCGACGCCGTTGATCGCGTACGTTTTTCCGCTTTCGATGTAATTCGCGGCGATGCGATATTGCGAACGCGCCGGATGCATGTGTAGATCGGCGTTAAACCCGTTGACGTGCAATTCGCGCGCAGCGGGGACGCCTTGGCTCTGGTCGATGACGGTGACGTTGCCGTCGCTCAGGCGGCCGTCGAAGTCCATCGGCGCTCCAGGGCCGGCGTTCTTATTGGAAGGCGGCAGCGAATAGTTCCACGTGCCGTCTTTGTGCCGGATCAGCGTCAGTTGCGGCTGGGAAATGTTGAACGCGCGCAATCCGAAGAGCCGTTTTCCGCCGGGCAATAGATCGCGTAAACTGTATTGCGCATCGACGTGCGCGACGTGTAAGACCGGTTCACCAGTCTTTGATTTCACCGTAACGTCGTCGAGCGACGCATGCGTCAGATGAATGCTCTCGCGGCCGATCGACACTTGCGTTCCCGTCGCCATACTCGCGAGCGATTCAATCCCGCGCTTCGACGTCGCATACGCACAAGCGAGAACGAGGATGACTATGAGGCAGGCAAGCGCGATCCAAATTAGCCCCCGGTGGGAGACCGGGCGCTGTGTGGTGCGTATCGCTGCCATGGCACCAGGACTCTTACCCGCCGCACCGCAAGCGAAAGCGCCTTCGCCAGCGAAAAGGCGCCTGAATGAGACACGCGCAAGCAGCAGCCTTCCTCCTGCTTGCTCTTCTTGGTTGTGCTCATGCGAGCACGTCACGCGTTCTTCGCGTCGTCCTCACGCAAGAGCCGAAAACCCTCAATCCGCTACTTGCGGCGAATTCGTACGAAGGGTTCGTGTGGCGGTTGATGTTCGAACCGCTAGTCAGCGCGGACCCTGCCGGGCACCCGGTTCCGATGTTGGTTTCCACCGTACCGACACTCGAAAACGGCGGCATCAGCCGCGACGGACTCACGATCACGTATCACTTACGCCCCAGCCTGCGCTGGAGCGACGGCGCACCGATCACATCGAACGATGTCCGCTTCACGTGGCGAGCAGTGATGAATCCGCGCTACGCGATTCCGTCGCGGCACGGCTATGAAGACATTTCGTCGCTCGATACTTCCGACGCGCGCACTATTGTCGTGCATCTGCGCCGTCCGCTTGCGTCGTTCGTCAATAGCTTTTTTGCCGAAAGCGATCAGCCGTTTGCGATACTGCCCGCACACGTGCCGTTCAATGCAGTCCCGGCCGTTAGCGACGGTCCGTTCACATTCGTGCGTTGGCGTCACGGCGATCGTATCGTTCTAACGGCAAACCCGAAGTTTTTTCGTGGTTCGCCGAAGCTGGCCGGCATTGAAATCATGACCGTGCCGGATGAGAACACGGCGATCAACGTCTTGCGCACGGGCGGCGCCGATGTTTTTCTTCAACCGTCGATCACCACGTTTCCGCAGCTGCGCGATCTGCCGGGTGTGCGAACCGTCTTCGTCGGCGTGAACGGCTACGAAGGAATGGGCTTCAACATGCGCCGCGCACCGATGAACGATGTCCGGTTTCGCACGGCAATCGCCTACGCCGTCGATAAAGCGCGCATGGTCAATGTACTGACGTACGGACAAGAACACATCGCGAGCGAAGATCTCCCGGATTGGATGTGGGCGAACGATCCGTCACTCAAACCGCTGCCCTACGATCCGGCGAAAGCGCGCGCATTGCTCGCGTCCGCCGGCGTGCATCTGCCCGTTTCGCTTGTACTTTCGACGGATACGGGGAACGTCACGCACCAGCGTGAGGCCGTACTGCTGCAATCGATGCTGCATCAGGTAGGCGTCGAACTTTCGATCAAAACCTATCCCGCGGGCTTGCTTTACGGACCGCAAGCTGCAGGCGGAATTCTGCAATCCGCTAACTTCGATCTCACGCTGTTGCCATGGTACGGTGGCCTCGATCCCGACAACTCCGCACAGTTTTCATGCAGCGGCATTCCACCGAACGGATGGAACACGCAACATTACTGCAATGCCGAGATGGAATCACTGCAAACCCTTGCGCTCACACATTACGAGACGTCCGCGCGTCGAGCGGCCTATCACCGCATCGAACGCCTCATTGCGCGCGATAATCCCGTCATCGTATTTTGGTGGCAACGGCAGCAGCAGGCGATCCGCACGAACGTTCGCGGATTTACACCGAATCCCGTAAACGAATCGTGGAACGCGTGGCAGTGGAGTCTATGAAACCCAGGCGGTCTCCGCGACGCGGCGCCAATTTTCACCGAGGATTTTTCGGATTGTCTCGTCGTCGTATCCCAAGCCGCACAGGCCGCGGACGATGTCGATGAGCGCTTCGGGCGCAACCATATTCGCCGGGCGCGAGAACGTCGCATCGTCGGGAAACGTGTCGCGCATCGTATGCAGGTACTCTTGCAGCTCCGCCGTGTCGTAGCAATAGTCGAGCGCGAGACCGACGTGGTCGGCCCCCGCAACCTGCACCGCATGATCGACGTGCCGAACGAACGCCTCGATGAGATGGTCGTCGCCGGCATCGAGAAACGGACCGATTCCGTTGATCCCGACCACGCCGCCGGTTTGCGCGCACGCGCGAATCAAGTCGTCCGGGATGTTACGCGGATGCGGATAGACGGCGCTGCAATTCGAGTGCGAGAAGATCACCGGACCGTCGGCCTCATCGAGCACCACGCGCGCCGTACGATGGCCGGTATGGGAACAGCAGATCAGCATCCCGGCACGGCGCATTTCGCCGAGCACGCTGCGCCCGTAGTCGCTGAGGCCGGGGTCGTCGTCGTAGCAGCCGCCGCCGACGGCGTTGTTGCGATTGTAGGCAATCGACATCCACCGGACGCCGAGATCGCGCAACATGGCAACGATACCGTGATTGCCCTCGTCGAGAATCGCCATCCCTTCGACGTCGAAATGCACCGCGAGCTTTCCGGCCTTTCGCGCGGCATCGATGTCTGCGACGCGGTCGACGACGACGTACCGATCGCTATGCGCAAGAAACCAATCGCGCATGCCCGCGATCACGCGCATATGGCTCTCGAGCGACTGCGGACCGAATCCGACGTTGATGCTCGTCACGTCGATGCCCGCCGCACGTTCCCGCTCGATCTCTTCGAAAAAGGTATAGGCGTCGGGGCGAAGCGGAAGACACGTGTGGTTGTTCCAAACGAGCGATGAGTCGAGAAGCGCATGCGCGCGATCGATCATGATGCCACCGCCAGTTCGTACACCGCCATCATATCGCGCGCGCTCTTCTGCCACGCGAAACGGCCGACAGCCCGTGCCCGGGCTTCACATGCGCGTTCGTCGGCGTCACCGGCGAGCGCAGAACGCAACGCGGCAATCCACGCGCCGACGTCGTCGACAGGAAGAATCGCGGCGTCGCCGTCGACGATTTCGGGAAGCGACGCTTGATCGGAGGCGAGCACCGGCGTTCCGGCGCAAAGCGCCTGCGCCGCGCCGTAGCCGAAGCCTTCGTAGCGCGACGGCATCGCGACGACCGCGCACGTTGCGTAGAGTTCCAACAACTCTTCGCGCGCGACGTAGCCGCGAAATTCGATGCGATCTCGCACGCCGAGTTCCGTTGCATGCGCCGCGCATTCATCTTGATACGGCGTCGGCGGACCGACCGAAATGATGCGCGCGTCGGGAAGTTCCGGCAACGTGTCGATGAGGAAATGCAGATTCTTGCGCCGTTCCACGGTACCCACGACGAGGATCGAGCGGCCGTCGCCGCGTTGTCGTTCGAGCGTGCAAAAATCTTCGGCGACACCGGGATACACGACGCGCACGCGACCCGGATCAATATCGGGTACGACATCAAGTAATTCGCGTCGCGAGAAGTCCGAATCTACCGCAATGGCCCGCACACGGCGATAACGATCGACGGAGAACTTCCCGAAATAATAGCGGGCATAGGGCCGCGTGTGCGTCTGCACGCGCAGCCATGCAACGTCGTGCACTGTCGCGACGACCGGCATCGCGGCGGCGAGCGGAATCGTTCCGGACGCACAGTGCAACACGTCGACATGCTCGGCACGCGCGCGTTGCGGCAGCAAGACTTGATCCCACATGACGCGCCGATCGAAGCGCCATGGATCGAGCTTCGGCTCCGCCAGTTCCACAACACTCGCGCCCGCGCTTCGCAGTGCGCCGAGTAGCCCGCGCACATACTCACCGATGCCGGTCGCCGTACCGACCATCAGCTGCGCATCAATCCCGATCTTCATCGCGACCCCGTGTCATCCTGAGCGGAGCGCAGCGCAGTCGAAGGATCGTGACGCGCGTTTGAATAGAGGCGATCCTTCGACGCCGGTGCTTCGCACCTGCGCTCAGGATGACAGTGGGGACAGTGCGCATCGATTTCGATCTTCATCGCGACCCCGTGTCATCCTGAGCGGAGCGCAGCGCAGTCGAAGGATCGTGACGCGCGTTTGACTTGAGGCGATCCTTCGACGGAGCCTGTCCTGAGCGAAGTCGAAGGGGTGCTTCGCACCTGCGCTCAGGATGACAGTGGGGATAGTGCGCCGCGATTTCGATCTTCATCGTGACCCGATGTCATCCTGAGCGGAGCGCAGCGCAGTCGAAGGATCGTGACGCGCGTTTGACTTGAGGCGATCCTTCGACGGAGCCTGTCCTGAGCGAAGTCGAAGGGGTGCTTCGCACCTGCGCTCAGGATGACAGTGGGGATAGTGCGCCGCGATTTCGATCTTCATCGTGACCCGATGTCATCCTGAGCGGAGCGCAGCGCAGTCGAAGGATCGTGACGCGCGTTTGACTTGAGGCGATCCTTCGACGGAGCCTGTCCTGAGCGAAGTCGAAGGGGTGCTTCGCACCTGCGCTCAGGATGACAGTGCTTCTCGAGATCGCGGTCGAGTGCGCGGAGCATCGCCGCGTTGGGATCGACGGCGCGTGCGCGTGCGGCGTACTGCTGTGCCTGGGCGCGATTGCCTTCGCGTAACGCTACGACGCCGAGGCCGCCCAGGCAATCGCCGCTCGCCGGATTGACGCTGAGCCCGAGTGTGAAATACCGGCGCGCCTCGTCGTACTGACCGAGCGCGACCGCTTCATTTGCCGCATTCAGCAAGTACTTCATCGAAAGCGGCGCAAGCGCGAGCGCGCGTTCGTAGTTCTGGAGCGACTCATTGCGGCGTGCCATTGCATCCGCCAACTGTCCCGCCATGAACAATGATTCCGCGAGCGCATCCGGATGCGTCTGCAGCGCTGCTAACCGCGCACCAAAGCGCACTTCGAGATCGTATGCGCTCGCTGGATCCGTCTTCGCAAGCTGCGCGATCGCCGTTTTCATTCGATCGAAATCGGGCGCCGCGAAATAGTACTCGCGCGCGAGCACCGTCTCGCCGCGCGCATCGGCAATACGTCCGAGCAAATCATCGCGACGCGCGCCGGCCGGCAATCGCACCGCATAATGCTCCGCAGCGTCCAGATCGCCGCGCGAGAGTGCATCCTCCGCGAGCGTCTCTTCCACATACGGCGCGGGCGTTACGCGATCGAGCGCGCGATACACCGTGAGCCCGAACGACCGCGGAATCAACGATGACACCGTGTGCGGTTGTGCGACGAACGAAGCCGATGCGCACTGGACTACGCCGAGGGCTGCCAGCACGAGAACGACCACCGCTAGGACGATGCCGCGGGGCAGAAGTTGCGAAACGCTCAAGCGCGTCCTTTAGAACTTGACGGTAAAGTTGAGATTCGCGCTCGTCTGATTGAAGGTGTTGAGCGGAATCAGGTTATCCTGAAAATGGAACTGGTTGGCGGAGAGCGAGATCGCGCTCGTGCCCTTCAGTTGATATGTCAAACGCGCGCCGTAAATCATGTTGTTGGCGTCGAGATTCGTCAAGCCCTGGACGCCGTACCCGCCGATAAGGTGCTGCGCATTCACTTGCAGGCTCGCGGTCAAACGTCGATTCACCGGTACGGCAACGCCGGCTGAGAGCGTCTGTTTGTTAACGTCTGCGTACGCCGGGACGAACAACGGAAGATTATTCGTTACTTCAAAGTTCGATTGGCCGTCGAGGCTCGCCGCATCGAACACCGGTTGATTGACGGTCAGATGCTCGGTGTGGCCGGAAAGGTCGAGTCCGAGCTTCTGTTTACCGATGCGCGCGTCGAATGTCGCACCGCCGCCGTACGCCGTATCCTTGTATGCGAGCGCATCGGAACGCGCTTCCGCTGCATCGGCGTGCGTCTCCAAATGCACGTGTCCGAGACGCATCGGCACCGACACGTTTGCATTCGTCTGCGGTAACGTCGCTTCGGAACCCGCGCCGATCTCCGGCGCAGCGAAGCCCGACGCCGACGTCAACACGGGGCTCAGACTCAACGTTGTGTTCTGCTCGCCGCTCGGGATATCGAAGCGCAACGATTTCGGCGCGACCGTCGGCGCCGGCGCGGCATCTTGGTAGAAGCCCATCGCCGGTTGCGGCGACGACAGTTGCGGGGCCGTCAACGTGACCGTTTCATCGCCGGCCGCCTTCAGCGCCCGCGGCACGTAAGCGGACGTCGATACGCCGCGCGCACTTGGCGTCGGCACGGTTGTAATCATTGATGCGAGGCGCGGCAAGGAGATTGCCGGCATCGCAAGCGCATCGGGTTGCGCGGCGATTTCGATCGCGCGCGACACATTGAATGCAAACGCGCCGAGCGGTGACTCACTGCTCGTGTTCGGTTCGCTAAAACAACGATTGAAAAGTTCGGCGGAAAGCGAGATTGCCGGAGCGTCGAGCGACGGATATGCGGAGGCGGGGACGACAGCCGAAAACAACGACCCTGCGAGGGCCCCTATCGACAGCACGCTGACCGCGCGACGCATGATCTCCTCCCGTACTCCGCGACTCCACCCGCCGCAGGTACCTTCTAGTATCGACCGCGCCGAGGGGTAGTTTCAGTTATAACACATCCGTGAGCTCGCCTGAGTCGGCCAGGTAGCGACGCGCGATGAGGACCGCTGCGTAGTCGTCGATTGGTCTAGGTGGCACTTGCATGCCTAGCGGAATGAGCCGGCGCCAGCCCCTCGGCGGATTGTCCGCGAAGTAAAGCGAGCGAGCCCTTAGCGTCGTTTCCCGTTCATCGACGAGACGGACCGGTACCCCGAGCGAAGCCAGAACCGTGCTCAGAGCGGAAGCATTCGTACCCTGTCCAAGCGCGATAGTCGCGACGTCGTGACGGACGACAAGCACTTTCGCTCGCGCGAGTAGCTCGTCGATGGCTTCGATCCCGCGATCGATCACGGCGCCGCCGCCGTCGACGATCGCGAACCCCGCCTTGCGCGTGCCGGGATCGATCCCTAAAACGAACCCGTTCACTTCGTCTTCGTGAGCGTGATGACGATCGGCACGCCGCCAACGTGCGGGTAGATGTCTTCGGCGGCAAATGCCGTGAGCGCGTAGTTGCCGCTTCCGTGGCTCAGCGTTTGCTGCATCGCTCCGGCGTCGGGATACGTCTGCACGACGCGCGTGTTCGTCGCGAAGAACGGCGGCAACCCACCGTACCGCTGCGCGACGTTCGACACGATTTGCACGAGTTCACCGACCGCGAGATTGATGTCCGCGTTGTGCCCACCCGGAATGACGAGATAGGCGATATTTTGGCCCTTGCTCAAGCGTTTCGAATCGGCGATGAGATTGAATTCGAAGTGGATTTCGTCGTTACGATAGAGGTTCTGATCTGCAGTCACGTACACGAGCAGATCATTGTCGAGTCCGGCAACCGTTACATTCGGTTGGCCCGCAATGTCGTCCAGCTTCTTTTCGAAATCGGCCGGCGGACTGAACTTTTTCAAGCCGAGTTGCGTGTAGTTCGCATTCATCCACTGCACGGCTTGATGGTAGAAGTCCGTCATCTCTTTCAACCGCTCGTCGGCCGGCGTACCCTTCTTGATCTTCTTGAAGAACGGCACCATCAAACTATCGACGCGTACCACTAATTGGCCTGTGTTGACCTTGCTTTCGAGATCGTTCTTCTGCGTCTGCAGTTGCGAAATTTGGAGGCTGATCTGATTCATGCGGAAGAGCGCGGTCTTCACTTGCTGCGAGAAAAAGACCGCGAGCAACATGGCTAGCAGCGCGATCAACATACCAGTGGCGACCGCAACGATCGTCGACGTGTAGCGCGGACGAATGCCGAAGAGAGTCAAGCGTTTCCGGCCGACTTGATGGCCGACCCGGTCGCCGACGTACGCGATGACGCCCGATACGATCATAACGATCAGAATCGTGAGCGTTCCGCGAAGGATATCAGCGACCATACTTCGCTATACTTCCGCCGCTCTGCGAAGTCGCAGGAGGCCGACGATGGTGAAGATGACGTTCGGCATCCAGGCCCAAAGGCCGGCGAGCGAGAGAAACGCCTCGGAGACGTACGAGAAGACGACGAGCACGATGTAATAGACGAACACGATCGCAACAGCTACGCCGAACCCGACGCTTGTTCCGCCACCACTGCGCGCCGCGCGCATGCCGTACGGAATCGCGATCAGGACGAAGACGAAGCAGGCGAAGGGCTGCGCGAGCTTCTCCTGATAGGTGGTGACATACTTGCGCAACTCCAGTTGCGTGAGTTGACCCGATTGCACGATCGTGCGAATCTGTTTGCGGCTCATCTGCTCGGGATCGGCGAGTTGGATGCGATTGACGATCTGCGCCGGGTTCTCGCCGAGTTCGACCTGTTGCTCGGCGACTTTCGGTTCCGCGAGCAGCGTGCCGTCCGGATTGAAGCGATAGAAACTTGCGTTCTCCAGCAGCCACTTCGATTGCGAGAAGTTCGCGCGATCGGCGAAGACGATCTGCGTCGGTGCATTGTTGCGATCGTACTGGATGAGCGTGACGTGTAAAAGCGTCTGGGTGTGCGGATCGAGGGACGTCGCAATGGTCTCTTGGCGTCCGCCGCCCGGCAGCGGCGCCGATACGGTGACGTCGCGATTGAACACATTGGTATGCAGAATCGTGTTGTTTTCGATCGATGCAACGCGGTCGGCGGCGTAGGGCGCGAGGCGCTCTTGCACGACAAACGTGACGGCCGACATGACCAGGCCTGCAATGAGCAGCGGCAACGTTACCCGCAAAAAGCTAATGCCGCCGGCTTTCATCGCAACGATCTCGCTTTCGCCCGACAGCCGCTGAATCGTAAGCAGCGTTCCGAGCAAGAGCGCCATCGGAATGACGATCGACATGTACGACGGCAGCGACCACAAAAAGACTTGGACCGCCGCTCCCAGCGGCGCGTGCTCGGTCGAAACCAAACGCCCGATTGCGAGCAACTGCGTCGCCGCGAAGATCAACGTGAACGCCGCGAATCCAAAGCTAAACGGACCGGCAAGTTCCGCGATCATGTACCGGTCGAGGATCGTGTAGCGTAACGGCCGCAACGCGCTGAGAACTGACACTAGAGCCGGAATCCCTCGCCGAGATAAAACTTACGCGCGATCGGTGAATCGAGAACTTCTTGCGCCGAGCCGGAGACTTCGATGCGGCCGTTGTTCATTATGTAGGCACGATCGACGATCGCGAGCGTCTCGCGTACTTGGTGGTCGGTGATGAGAATTCCGATACCGCGATCGCGCAGTTGACGGATCATCGCTTGAATGTCGGAGACAGCGATCGGATCGATACCGGTGAACGGCTCGTCGAGCAGCAAGAACGCCGGTTCCATGGCGATCGCGCGCGCGATTTCGACGCGGCGGCGTTCGCCGCCGGAAAGACTATCGCCGCGCGAATGGATGCGTGCGCGCAATCCAAACTCTTCCAGCAGTGCGGGCAGCCGTTCGTTCTGCTCGCGGCGCGGAACGCCGTTCTGCTCCCAGATCAACCGAACGTTGTCTTCAACGGATAGTTTGCGGAAGATCGAGTTTTCTTGCGCGAGATAGCCGATGCCGTTGCGCGCGCGTTCGTACATCGGACGTCCGGAGAGTTCGATCTCGTTGTCGCCGATATCGAGCAGCACCGTGCCGCCGTCGGGTTTGACGAGTCCGACGACCATGTAGAACGTCGTCGTCTTGCCGGCGCCGTTGGGTCCCAACAGGCCGACGACTTCGCCCTGATGCACTTCGGCCGTCACGCCGGCGACGACGGTGCGTTCGCCGTAGTTTTTGACCAGACCGCGGATTTTGATGGTGCGTTCGTTGTTATTCATTGCATCGTTGCATCAGTGAGCGCAGTATTGGAATCGAAGTGGTTCCCCGTTCCGCGAAACCCATTGGGGTTGGTAATCACGACGTTCCCATCACCGTGCACCATTTCCGTCGAGCGGTCGTAGCTCAGCGTATCGCACTGCAGCGTCATACCCTCGCTGTTGTGCGCGTGGACGCCGCCGCTCATCACGAGCAGATTCGTCCGCTGATCGATCGTTGCGCGCGGCGCCGTCGCAGTGAGCACCGAACCGTCTTTTCCGAAGAAAGTGACGTACACGTCCTTATACGCGAGCGTCGCCGTACCCGCCGCGCCTTTGCTCTGAAACGAAGGCGTGAGAATCTCGAATTGTTTCCGGTTCGCTTTCGTCTCGATAAAACGTACCGGCCGGTGAGCCGAGCCGTGCCCGCTGATGCGTAGCGTTACCGGACTCGGCGTGACGCCCGGTTTCAAGCTCGGGGACGGCGACACGCCGCCGTTCGGCGATTTCGGGTTGCACGCCGCGAGCGCAATAACCGCCGCGGCCGCGAGTACGCGCCAGGTCATGCGTCGACGATGCCGGTGCGCGCGGCGGCAAGCGCCAGCGCCAGCATGGGAAGTAACAAGCCGAAAATAATCACGGTCACGGTATCGATCAGCCCTTGCACGAGCGTTCCCACAAGTCCCGCCGCAATTGCCAGGCCGAGCATACGTGCATCCGCCGATGCTGCGCGCAGCCGCCGGCTCATCTCGACAGCGAATTCCCAGAGTGTCCACAGAAACGCTAAAAATCCGATGATGCCGAGCTCGGCGAGAAACGTCAGATACAAGCTGTGTGCATGGAAGGCCGTCTCATCCCCGTCGGGCAGCCGCACGAGCGGATAGAGGTGCGAAAAGCCGAACGGGCCGACGCCGGTCAAGGGGAATCGGTCGATCGCGCCGAGCGCCGCCTGCCAAATCGAAATGCGCGTGTAGTTTTCGCTCGGATTGTGGCGCGCGTTGAAGAGAAGCAATACAACCGCGAGCGCCGCGAGCACAATTGCACCGGCGACGGCGACGCCGCGGCGGCGACGCGTTTGCAACGCGACGAAAAATCCGACCGCGCACGCAAGTCCGATCCAGCCCGTTCGCGAGAACGTCAGCACCATCGCGATCGCGCCCAGCACGAGCGCGACGGTCGCCGCGATGCGCAGCGCGCGCTCTTTGGCGACGCGCGCGACTGCATAAGCGAACGGTAGCAACACGATCGTGTAGCCGGCGAGCTCGCCGGGCAAGACGAACGTCCCGACCGCGCGTCCGTTCGCAATCGTATATTGACTCGCGGGAATGTGCGTGACGACCATCCCGATTGCAGCGCCGCATGCGACGATAGCGGACAGGGTGTACGACCAGTAGATTGCGCGTGCAACGTATGGCGCGTCGTAGTATTGCATGAGCGTAATGTGCCAAATCATCGAAAGTCCGAAGATGCACATAAAGACGACGCCGTCGTGCGGATTGAGTCCGACAATCGCACTGAGAACGCCCGCCGCGAACCACGCCGCGAGCGGGCGCAAGAGCGGCACGGCGGCGCGCGACGGAAAGAACATCGCAACAACGGCCCACACCGCGAGCACGACCATGAGCGCAAGCACCGCGAGCGCTGCGGGCAGCGGCACGACCGAAACACCGGGGAACTGCACGTTCGTAAACGTGATGAACGACGGAAAGAGCGGCACGCAGGCAAAGGCAATCGCGAATCCAACCGGCGCGAACGTATTCCAGCGTTGGATCACGCGGACGTTCCTAGGATCGCGCGCGCGATAGCGGCGGCGCCGCCCGGCGGTCCCATGCGCGCGCGCCCGACGGCGCCCATGCGCGCGCGTCGCGAGTCATTGTCGAGCAGATCGAGCACGCCGTTCGACGCAATCTCGAGATCGGCGGGAAGCACCGTCAGCGCTTCACCGAGCAATCCATGCTGGCGCATGCGATACCAATGGCTCTTGCGATCCGAGGTCAGCTCGAACGCCATCACAGGAACGGCGGCGGCGGCGGCCGCTTCATTTGCGGTGCCCGCTTGTCCCACGACCAGTTTCACGCGGCGCAACAACACGCCGATTTCGCCGCGCCATGCGCGCACGACGACGCGTTCGCCGAGCAACGCCTCGAACGGAATGCGCTCGCCGTCGCGTTCGCGCACGTCGAATCCGGCCTCGCGCGCGATCGCGGCAAATCGTTTCGGATCGAGCATCGGCGCAATGGAGAACGCCGCGCCGAGTGACGGACGCGCCCGCGCGCAGCGCTCGACGACACGCAGCAGAAAACCGCCGTCGTCATATGCGCTTTCGCGGCTACCGGGGAAGACGGCCAGCGCCGGATCGAAGCCCGCCGTCGCTTCATCGGCGCGCGGATCGTCTTCCACGGCGAAAAGATCGACGATGACGTTCCCGGGTGCAGCGGCGTTGACGCCGTGGCGACGCAGATCAACAGCCGTTGCATCGTCACGCACGAACGCGTTGCGCGCGCGTTTGATCGCGCGGCGTTCCATCGGACCGTACGGCGCGACGAGCACGCTCTTCGCGGTACCGACGTATGTCGTCGGTGCGTGCGCGGCAAGTGTCATGAGAAGCGCGAAGACGTCGCCCACGGCAACGGTTGCGTCGTAGCGATTGCGCGCGCTTTTGAGAAAGCGGCGCTGCGCGAGCGTCAACCCGAGTAGTCCGCCGCGTACGTCACGCGCGATGTTTCCGACGTTGCCCATCGCGATGAGTCCGCCGCTCGGCATCACTCGTCGCGGACCGACTTCATTCATGAATCGCGCGCGGCTCTCGCCGACGAGCGCGATGTGGTCGATCTGTGTGTCGGGAGCGAGCCGCTTCACCTCTTCCGCGATGCGATCCGCGATCGCGATTTCGCCGTAGCCATTGGACACAAACAACAGGCGCACTACGGCGCACCGAGCAGCGGCAGCAGCTCGAACGAACGAATGGAGAAACGCCGCTTCGAATCCGAGTACTCGAGTTGCGTTCGCGAGACGTAGTGTCCGTATGGTCCCGCGTGCACAATCGGCACGCCGTTGACTTCTTCCGGCGTAAACAACGTATCGTGGCTATGGCCGCCGAGAATCAAATCGATGCGCGGCACGCGTTCGGCGAGTTTGCGGTCGAGCGACAACCCGACGTGCGATAGCACGAGCAACATATCACCGTCGGGTACCTGCGCCGCATACGGCGCAACTGCATCCCACGGGTCGAGGAATCGCCAGCCGAAGATCTTCTCGTAGGGACTGCCCACGGGATACTGCATGATGAGCAGTCCCAGAATGTGGATGCGAGGCGCTCCTTCGACTGCGCCTTCGGCTCCGGTCAGGATGACACTGGGGGTGAACGGCAGTGGGCGGTTTTTCGTGTCCAGGAGATTTGTGCAGACGAGCGGGTGGTGCATCTTTTCCGCACGCGCGCGCAGCAGCGGGTACAGATAGTGGAACTCGCGATTGCCGATTGCTTGCGCGTCGACGCCGGCGGCATCGAGTTCGCGGACGATCGCTTCTCTTCGGTGGTACACCGTTTGACTGCCGCGTAGCGAATCGCCGCAATCGAAATAGAGTCCCGGGCGATCGGCGCGCAATGCTTGTAAGCGCGGAACAAAGCCGCGATGATCGTGCAAGTCGGACGTATGATACAGCCGGATCAAACGCGCTGCCCGGCTTTCGCGAGTGCCACCGCAAACCGCCCGCAATCATCGACCGCCGTCGGAGAACCGAGTGCGGCGCGCACTTCAGGGATATAGTTGTACTGGATCGACGGATCGTCGAGCAATCGGTCCATCGTCTCCGCGAGCCGCTCAGGCGTCGCTTCGTCTTGGAGCAACTCGGGAATCAACTCGCGCCCGAGCACGAGATTCGGTAACGTTATGTACTTGCCGGAATAGACGCGTCGAGCATGACGGACGAGATACGGCGCAATGATATACACCGCGACAGCCGGCACACCGAGCAGCGTCGTTTCAAGCACCGCCGTTCCTGACGCAACGAACGCCGCGTCCGCATCCTTCACCGTTTCGGGCAAACCGCGAGCGATGCGAACATTATCGAGTTTGGCCGATTTCACGGCGCGCGCGATCGTATGTTCCGACGCGTCGTTTGCCGCACCGAAGATTGCATTCAAATTCGGACGGCGTTCGCGCAGCTTCTTGATGGCACCGATCAATGCGGGAACGTGATAGCGCAATTCCGTGCCGCGGCTTCCGGGCAGCACTGCAATGGTTCCATTGTCGCTTGTCGGCGCGGGCTGCGCTTCACGGGTGACGTACTGTCCTGCAAGCGGATGCCCGAAAAACATGATCGGCAGGCGATGACTTTTATAGAATTCATACTGATGCGCGAACGCCGTCACCGGTACGGTCCATGACGCGACCGCGCGCGCGACCTTCTCTTTATCGAGCCATGTCGCCGGCGGAAACAGATCCATAATAGGGCTCTGATAATCGTACTTTGTGCGCAGCTCTTTTGCGAGCCGCATATTGAACACGCCGAAGTCCACGAGAATGACGAGATCCGGCTTCTCCTGCGCGATGTACCGCGCAGTTTGCCACATCGTGTTGAGCAACTTTGGAATGCGTGGGATTGCGGCGATGGGTCCCATGCTCGCCCACCCGGTGTGGTTTCGCCACAACTTGAAACCGCGTTCGCGCATGCGTTCCGCACCGATGCCTTCGAATTGCGCGTCTGCATCGGCCTTCGCAATCGCCTCGGCCAGCAGCACCGCGCTCAGTTCACCGGAGGCCTCGCCGGACGAAAAGAAATATCTCACGCTCGTGTCATCCTGAGCACCTCAAAACAATCGCCCGATGCGATCCTTCGACTCCGGTGCTTCGCACCTGCGCTCAGGATGACACCGTGCATGGCCTTACTTTAGGATGCCGCGTTGAGAGGCAGCTTCGAGGAATGCGATGATTTCGCGGCCGGGATCGCTTGAGGCTTCGGCTTTCATCGCTTCCGTTGCTTGCGAGACGTTCATCTTCGGGTTGTAGAGAATCTTGTAGAACTTCTTGATTTCGTTGCGCTCTTCGATGCTGAATCCGGCACGGCGCAAACCGACGGAATTCAAACCATACGGTTCGGCCGGATTGCCTTCGACGAGGAAGAACGGCGGCACGTCTTTGCTGATTTTACTTGCGCCGCCGATCATCGCGTACCGTCCGATGCGCGTGAACTGATGCACGCCGGCTTGGCCGCCGATCGTCGCGTAGTCGCCGACTTCCACGTGTCCCGCGAGTTGTGCGAGATTGGACATCGTAACGTAGTTGCCCAGAATGCAGTTGTGCGCGATATGCGTGTACGCGAGCAAGAGACAGTCGTCGCCGACGGCTGTGACTTCGTCTTCGCCGGTTGCGCGCTGAATCGAGACGTATTCGCGAACGATCGTATTGTTACCGATCTTCGTGAACGCGCGTTCGCCGTGGTACTTGCGATCTTGCGACGCCGCACCGATCGTTGCGAACGGATAGATCTCACAGCTTTCGCCGATCTCGGTCCAGCCGTTGACGACGACGTGCGCTTGCAACACCGTGCCGGCAGCAATGGATACGTTTTCGCCGACGACACAGTACGGACCGATGTCGACGCCGCGCGAGATATTGGCATTGGGATGAACGATAGCGGTGGGATGAATCATTTAGACGTGCAGGACCGCCGCATCGAGACTGAAGCTGCGTGGATCCGATGCAATTGAGAACATCAGCTCAGCCGCAACCGCGAGCTGGTCGTCGACTTTCGCTTCGGCTTCGACCCATCCGATGTTTCGCTTGTGTTTGACCAAGCGGACTTCCATCATCAAACGATCGCCGGGCACAACCGGGCGCCGGAATTTCGCGTTGTTGATGCCCGCCAGATACGGAACCTTGCGTGAAAACTCACCGGGCTCGAGCACGACGCAACCGCCGAGCTGCGCCATCGCCTCGATCATGTAAACGCCCGGAAAGAGCGGATTGCCGGGAAAGTGGCCGGTAAAGACGGGTTCGTTGTAGGTGATGTTCTTGAACCCGCGGGCGCGAACGCCGGGCTCGAGTTCGAGAATGCGATCCACCAGCAAAAGCGGATAGCGGTGCGGCAAGATCTCCATGATCTGCCGAATGTCGATGTCAGGCACGTTTCCTCAATTCACGCGTCAAGCGCGTATGCAGCGCGTGTCCGCTTTTAATCGCGATTACTTCGCATTGGGGATAGGCGCCGAGCAGCGCCAAGTCTCCGATCAAATCGAGCACCTTGTGGCGCACGACCTCGTTGCGCCATTGCAACGACTGCATCGGCCCTTCCTCGTCGTAGACGAGGGCGTTATCCAAGCTACCGCCACGCGCTAATCCTTGCGCGCGCATCGCTTCGACGTCGCGCAGAAACGCGAACGTACGTGCGGGCGCAATCTCCGTCCGGTACAGCTCCGGCGTGATCGCGGCGTCGTAATAGTGCGTGCCGATCGGCGCGTCGTATTCGCCGATGAAGCGCACGCGAAAGGCAGGCGCGGGGAGCACGATGACGGCCTTCTCGCCGTTGCGCAATTCGAACGGCTCCGCCGGCGCGAAAACCGCACGCGGTTTCGGCGACGTGACGATCCCGCTCTGCGCGATCGCGTCGGCGTACATTTTCGCGCTGCCGTCGAGAATCGGAATCTCGTTGCCGTCTAACACGATCTCGGCGTCGCTGACGCCCATTGCGACGAGCGCCGAGAGAATGTGCTCGATCGTCGAGATACTCGTGCCTTCATGCGCAATGACCGTTGCAAGCGGTGATTCGTTTGCATGCTCCGCGGTCGCGGGAATGCGCGTATCGCCGGAAATGAAAACGTACCCCGTCCCCGGTTGCGCGGGGCGCACGTCCATCGTTGCAGTGGTTCCGGTATGTAAACCGACGCCCTCGAAACGTAAGGGCTCGCGTAGCGTCGCGGAATTCATCGGCGGTTAGTCGCCGTTCTGCCGCTCGCGCTCCAATTTGTCGACACGAGCAACGAGCTTTGGCAGCCTGCGAATCATGACCTCCGCTTTCATCCACTCGCGATGATCGCGCGCGGGATTGCCGGAGATCATTGCACCTTCTTCGACATCGCCCCACACACCGGATTGTCCGGCAACGGTCGAACGCGAACCGATGTGCATGTGTCCGCGCGTGCCGACTTGTCCGGCGATCTTCACGAAGTCGCCGACGCTCGTGGAACCGGCGAATCCGGTTTGCGCGGCGATCGCGCAATGCATGCCGATGCGGCAGTTGTGGCCGATCTGCACCAAGTTATCGATCTTCGTGCCGCGGCCGATTTGCGTGCTGCCTGTTTGCGCGCGGTCGACGCACGTATTGGCGCCGATTTCGACTTCATCGTCGAGCACGACGTTTCCGACTTGCGGAATGCGCTCCAAACGCCCCTCGAGGAACGCCCAACCGAAGCCTTCGCTGCCGATCACGCTGCCGGAGTGCAACACGACGCGATTGCCGATGACGCATCCTTCGTGCACGGTCGCATGCGGATGCAGCCATGTGTCTTCGCCGATGCGCACCTCCGCGCCGACGTAGGCGCCGACGCCGATCGTCGAACGCGCGCCGATGTGCGCGCTGCTGCCGACGTAGGCATTCGCGCCGAGATACACATCGTCGTCGATCGTTGCGCCGTCTTCCACGATAGCGGAGGGATGACGGAACGGTCCGCGCGGACGCGGACGCTTGAGCGCAGCGAGGAACGTTGCGAGCGCCGCGCGCGCGTTCTCGACGATGAGCACCGGTTTCGGCGGCGTTTCACCGCCGATCGGAACGCTGTCGTCGACTAAGACCGCCGCCGCCTCACTCGCAAACGCGCGAGCAAGATACTTCTCGTCGGTTACAAACGTGAGCGCATCGTTCGTCGCTTCATCGACGGATGAGACGCGCGCGATGGAAACGGAGCCGTCGCCGATGACGCGGCCCCCAACCTTCGCTTGCAGGTCCGCGAGCGTACCGAGCATTTAGGGGTCTCCCTATGGATTCGGCGACGAGCTCGCTTCCGTGATGTTCATTGCTTTCTCGACATCGGGCGTGATGTCGACGCCGCCGTACCCGACGCCCTGTTTGGTAACGACGATCTTGAGATTCTTTTCCGACGCGACTTTTTGCGCGGCGTCCCGAATCTGCTTGGTCAGATCGTCCGTGATGCCGGCGTACTTTTTCTGCAGCGCGATCGCTTCGCGTTGCTTCTGAGAGTTCGACGCGCGGCTTTGCACGATCTTCTGCTCGTCGATCATCAGCTGCTGTTGATTCAGCTGATAGGTTTTCCAATTCGCAACGATACGGCCGATATCAATCAGGCCGACCGGGCTATTGTTGGCGCAGCCGGCGAGCAATGCGGCGGCAAGGGCGGTTAGAATCAGTTTATTCTTCACTCGTGTAGACTTTCGACGTCGCGGATGAGATCGTTAGTGAGATCATAGCCGCCGTTTGCGGCTTGGACATTGTCAAAGACGACCGTGAACCCGTCGTCCTTCGCGATTTTCGTGGCTTCGCGTTGGATCTGGGACTGGATCTGCGCGAGCAGGTCGTCATGGCGTTTCTGCAGATCGGTCAGTTGTTTTGCAGCCGCGCCGGTCGCGCCCACGTCTTCACCGTGGAGCGCGGCGAACTGCTTATCGAGATCGCTCTTCGTCGCGTTGTATTCGGCAACGGTTGATTGCGCGTCGGCCTGAAACTTCGCGCCGAATTGTTGATGGATTTTCATCAGCTGCTGCTGCACGTTAGGCGGAATGTTCTGTTGGGGGATCGGTGCAGCGCCGAGTCCGCGCAGTTGCGCGCCGACTTGCTGCTGACGTGTGGACAGCTTCGCTTGCGTTTGGCTACGGATGTTCGCCGCCTGCTTTTGAATGGCCGCCGCCGTTTCCGTGCGCAGCTGCTTCTGATATGCGGCGAGTTGTTGCTGGTGCTGCGCGCGCAGCGCCGAGACTTGATCCGCCTCTTTTCGATCGAGTGCGGCAAGCTGCTGCCCCACTTGCTGGCGCTGCGTCGCGTCCATCGCGATGTTGTTCGCTTTGGTCTTGAGCGCGAGGCGCTGCGTTGCATCTTGCTGCGCGAGACGCAATGAAAGGTCGGTCTCTTGCTGCTGATACTGCTCGGCGCGAGCGCGGAATTTTTGATCCGCCTCTTTGCTGAGCTGTTGCGCGATCGAGTTCATCGCCGCATTGTCTTGCGCGACGACGCTTTGCTGGTATTGCTGATAATCTTGCCGCGCCGCGACGGCCGCCGCTTGCGCTTGCTGCTGCGAGGTCGCGTTCATCTGTTCGCCGAGGCCCGCTGCGCGCGGATCGATGTTCGCCGCTTTCAATGCGGCAATATCGGCTTGGCGCTCCTGCGCGTTGTACTGACGCTGCTTCTGTTGAAGTGCCGCGTTCGCTCGCGCCTGCGCATCTTTGAGCTGTTTGTTGAGCTGCTCCGTCTGCTGCGCGATTTCTTGCGGTGAGAGCGGCGCGTGCGGCATCGTCGACTGGAGGTTGATCGCGGTGATCCCGTCTTCCAGCTGCTTCACCTGCGGATACAGCGGGTGATGCTTGATCACGTCCTCTACCCGAACGTATGCTACGCCGCGCACCGCATTCGAGTGCACGTCAACGCGCGAACAGCCACCAAGCATGGCGGCTGCCGCGAGAACCAGCGCAACGCCGTTGCGCTTATTTATTGAGCGCGTTCTGGACATCTTGAGTGATGTCCGTGCCCCCATAGATTACGTCGCCCCGGTCGATCACGAGCAACAGGTTTTTGCTCTTCGCGACGTTCGCCGTGGCGGACTTGGTTTGATCGACGAGCGGCTTGAGCAGCTGATCGCGTTTGTCGGCGACGAGCTTATCGAACTGCGAAGCAACGTCGTTCTTTTCCGCGTCGGTCTTCGCGTCTTTGAGCTTCGCCTGGAACGACGGACGCTGCTGGTCCATGTACTGCTGGAGCTGCTGGTTCGCATCTTTGACCTTCGTCGAATTATCGAGCGCCGATTGATCGACGTAGCCTATTTCCGACGGCGGCGGCGAGGTGCTGGGCGGACTGAGCGCCTGCGAGCTACGAATCGCGCTGACCACGTCGCTCGTCACGTCCTGCCCACCGTACACGATGATGCGCTTGTCGACGACGATCGACAGGTTGCGCTTGGACGCAACCGTCGCCAGCCCAAGCTGTGCGCGCTGGAAGAGCGGGCCCACGAGCTCGCGCTGCTTGTCCTGCAGTTCTTGCTGGAAGCGCATTGTGACGTTCTGCTTGTCGGCATCGCTGTGCGCCGATTTCATCGCCGCGGCGAATTGCCGGTCGAGTCCCGCTTTATACTGCGCGAGTTGCGCGTTCGCTGCGGCAAACTGCGGCAGGCTGCCGAGCGCGGTTTGATCGATGTAGCCGACGTCGGTCAAATCGGCAGCGATGGCCGCGGGCGCTATAGCGGCCGCGAGCATCGCCGCTGCAACGAAGGATGAGATTAGCCGTTTCTTCATTGTTCCTTACTTTAAAAGCTTTGGCCGATGCCGAAGCTCATGTGCGTGCCATTGGCGCCACGTGCGAAGTCGATACGCACGGTGCGCAAACCGAGTTGCGGAATGTCGAATCGTAAACCGGCGCCGACGTCACCGACCCGCGCCCAGTTGCCCGGATAGCCCGTGATACGGTTCGTATACGGATCGAGCAACGGATACGCGCCGCGGATGCGGTAGTCGAGTCCGTCGGCAAATACCGCGAACGTCAACTTGCGATCCGCAGTAAGTGGCTGACGCAACTCGATCTGTCCGAGCAACGCGTCCGTCGCGTAGAACACGGTGTTGTATCCGCGCATCTGCTGATCCGAGAACGTGTAGAGCTGACTCGGCGGAATCACGCCTGTCGTAGTTTCCGGCAGTAAGTGAATGCCGAGCGTCGCTGCCTTGAGCACGGGTAAGAACCGCGCGACGTCGAGCTGCGTCGCCGTGTAGTTGAAGCTCGAACCCAAGCCCGGAGCCGAAACGGTTTCCGAGAGATTCGCGCGCCAGCCGTGCCGCGGATTGTACGGATCGTCCATCGTGATCGGCGATGTGCCGACGCCGAACGTCAAGTAGTTCAACTGATACGGCAAACCCGTGTTGACGTTTGCGATCGACGTCGCGGCAATACCGAACGAACCGTTGATGTTCGAGATGTTCGAATTGAGCGGATTGGGCGTCGGGCCCGCGAGCACGTTGGGCTGCGACCCTTGGAAGTAATACGGCGCCGGAACGGACGTGTCGTACTTCACCTTTTCGAGCGTCGGCGTGACGGAAGCCGTAACATAATCGCTCAAGCGGCGTCCGAGGGTGACCGAACCGCCCAGCGATGCCGAGTAGCTCGTTGAGACGACGCCGCCGATCAACGACGACGAGGTGCTCGGATAGAGCGTGACCGGAATCGGTGCGTTCGCCGCGCCGACGACCGGTGACGGCGCAATGATCGAGCTCGTCGCCGAGTACACCGGATAATAGTAGGTCGAACCGTTATCGAAGACGTTGACGCTGAGCGAATAGCGCTGCGACTGCGGCGTGTTGCCGACGTACGGAATTGTCACGCCGACCTGCCCGAGATACGTGCGCGCGCCGCGTTGAAATTGCACGGACGCCGAGTTGCCCGTGCCGTGCAGGTTCGTGTCTTGATAGCCGAGGGTTCCGTATAAGCCTTGGCCCGTGATCCCGCCCGAGTATCCGAAGCCGACGTTGGCCGACGCGGTGCGCTGCTCGGTGACTTGCCACACGAGCGTCACGTCCTGCGGCTTCTTCGGATCCGGACCTTCTTTAATGTCCGGGTTGACCTTCGAGAAATATCCGGTTGCCTGCAGACGGTCGTAGTCGTTCTTGATCCAGTCGGTGTTGACGACCATCCCGGGGCGCACGCGCAGTTCACGGCGGATCACTTGGTCCTTCGTTCGCGTGTTGCCGGTGATCTGAACGGCGGCGACGCGCGCGACGTAGACGTTGTACTTCACGTCCGCGGTGCCGGCTTTCTCGTCGATCGTGGCGGGATCGATGCCGCCTTCGAAGTTGCCGAGTTCAACTTTGAACTTGTCTTCGTAGAACTTGCGCAGCGCGTCGGCATCCTTCTGACGGATCTCGTCCGAGTACACCATGCCGGGTTTGAGCGTGAGCTGCGGGACGATCACCGTCGGCGGAAGCACCGGGTCGCCGCCGATGATGATGTTCTTGACGATGAGACCTTCTTGAATCGTCAGCGTCAACGCGCCGGACTTCGGATCGAGATTGATGTCCTTGACGTGCGAGGGGACTTGGCCGCCGTACCCGATGCGCTCGTAGTAGTTGTTGATCTTCAACACATCCTGACGGAACGTGTTCGTGTTGAAGACCTGGCCGACGGAAAGATCCATCAGGGCGAGGAGCGTGTCGTTCGGGACCTTCTGATTGCCCGTAAAGTTGATCTTGCTGATGACCGGATTTTCGATCACGCGATAGGTAATCGCAACGCCGCCGGGACGTGCGCGCACGAGCGGCGGCGCAACATCGGCGAAATAGCCGAGCGCATTGATGTTCGCAAGATCTTGTTGCACGATGCGCGGATCGTACGGCTGACCGGGACGCGCTTGGATGATTTGCATGATTGCCGCCGTCGGCACATGTGCATTACCGGTGATGTCGACGGAGACGATCTTCGGCGCAGCCGGAGCCGACGCGGAGATCGCCGCGAGCGGCGATACCAGCGTCAACACGACAACGAGGGCGAGCACGGCACGCCGGAGGTCTAAGGTCATGCGAAAAAGTTGTCCTCTATACGGGTGAAAGCGCTGATGGGCGTCAGCGATGCGACGCGCGCGAAGCACGCGGCGGCTTTCAGAGTTCCGGCCCGAGGTTCGCGGTAGGGGGCAACGGTCCTTGCCTCCATGGAAAGCTGTGCGTTTCACCAATAGAGCCGCTGCAAGTTAAAGGAGAATCCGCTCTGCCCTTGGAGCGGCTGTCCGACCGAAAGACGTGTTGACGTACCCGATGGCGTCTTAAACAACGTCTGCGGACCGGTGGACCAGTAAAACGAAAGCTGGGCGCTCGTATCGGCCGGACCGACGAGCTGAAGGCCCGCCGAGTAGATCGACGGCGTTCCGAACGTCTGCGAATAGATGAAGCTCACGGTTTTGCCCAACAGGCGTGTCGCCGAGAAGCCGACGTTGCCGTAATAGTCGACGTTTACGTCGAAGTTCTGGAAACCGAGCCCTTGCGAGAGCGCTGTCTCCACCGGTGAAAGGACGCCGGCGGCAAACTGCGCGTTGAGGATATTGAAGGCTTCCTGCCCGACGCTGATAGACGACGAGGGTTGTCCGATCGGCTGCGCGCCGGGCACGACGTTAAGCGCGCCTTGCGGCGTGACGCCGTTGATCGTCGGATTGTTCGAGCCGGTCGGTAGATACGTCGTGCCGCCGACGAGCCCGCTAAAGGGTGCGATCATCGCGAGAATCTGTTCGTTTGTATAGCCCGGCGGGTTCGTAGAGAAGGCAATCTTTAGCTCGTTGATCGGTCCGTCGACGTTAATCGTGACATCGGTCGAATAGGCGAGCACGCGCGGATCGGGATTGGTGACGTGTGTTACGCCTTGCGCGTGCAGCGTCGGGATGATGCCTTGAGCGGGTGTAAATGTCACGGCGGCGTTCGTGAGCCGGAAGGCACGATCGAAGTAGGTCAGCGTCCCCGCGGTGCCCGTGAATTGGCCATCGAGCGTCGGCGAGGAGAGCGTGCCGGCCAGATCGACCGCACCCGTTGCACCGATATCGAGGCCCGCGCCGTAGCCCGAGCCGCGCACGCGCACGTTCTTGCCGACCGCAAGCTTCATGTTGAAGCCGAGATCGAACGGGAACGCTGGTCCGCTGCCGTTGCCGCCGCCTTGCGCTGCAGCGAGAAACGCGGCGAACGGAATCGCCGCGTCGTGCAGCGTGATGTCGCCGCTGACTCGCGCAAGCTGTTTCGGCGCACGGTTGAGCGCGATGCGTCCATCGAACGCGCCGGTGCCGAACGCCGGAAGGTCGAGTTGCGCGTTTTTCGCCGTCGTCTCGACGCGATACGACGCGCCGCTCGAACCGTTCGCGAACGCGACGCGTCCTGAAGCGGCGACGCTTCCCGCACCGAGACTTGCCGAAAGGCGCTGCACGGTTGCGTGCGTATGATCGAACGTCAACGTGGCGGTTGCGTTCGTGATCGGCGTGCGCTCGAGATCGCTGACATAGCTTCCCTTTGCGAGCGAGAAGCGGCCGTAGATGCGCGGCGTACCGACGGTCCCCGCCACCCCAAGCTCACCGTCAATCGTACCACCGAGCTGCGTGTTATTTCCCAACAACGTTTGAAACGTCGATGGATCGACCGATGTTACGGCGAGATCGAGATTAATCGGTGCGTTCGGCGGGCCGGCGCCGAACGGCCGCAGCGTCAACGGCAGCGATCCGGCAAGCGAAATCTCGCCATGCTCGAACTGCGCGCCTGCGTTGCTGAGTTCGACGGTTTTCTTCTTCACATTCCAGCGCACCGACCCGAAGATCGACGGAATTTTCACGCCGTACGCGACCGCATTCGTCGCGTCGAACGCCGCGGCGAGTTGCGGATCGTGCGGCGTGCCGCGCACGCTGATCGTGGATTCATAAATGCCTTGCAGCTGTACGCTCTTGCGCGACACTTGTTCGATCAAGCGCGAGAGGTCGTTCGAATTCAAGTACACGTCGACGTCGATCGGGTCGCTCGCCGCGAGTCCGAATGAACCGCTTGCGGTCGCCGTGAGTCCCGCCGTAACCAAGCTCGCGGAATCGATGCGAAGGCGATCGCCGAGCGACGAAAACGCAAGATCGGCCGATTCGATCGGAAGCGGACCCATCGTACCGCCGTTGAGCGACGACGACCCATTGACGTGCAGACGCGGATAGCGCCCTTCGATCGTTGCGTCGGCGTCGAGACTCCCGCTCATCGGAACTTGTCCGAATCCGAACGCGCCCAGCCACGTCGACGTGTTGAGATTGTCGAGATCGATCGAAACGTTATACCGGGAGTTGCGCAGCACGTCGAACCACTGGGTCGACGGCGTGAACCCGATTGACCCTTTGACGCGCATGAGTCCTTGCGCGCCGCCACCGACAACGAGCGAACCTTTCATTAAATTGTGCGAGCTCGCCCAAATCGCGCGCGTATCGCCGATCGTGAAATTGCGATAGCGCAAGCCGGCAACGTCGACGTTGCCGTTGCTGTTGATGCGTTGCTTCTGCGAAACGAGATCGAAGCGAACGGGACCGGTTCCGTCGAGCGTGTCGCCGGTATCGAAGAAGTTGTTGAAATCTTCCAAGTCGGCGCGCGGCGCGATGACGTGCACGCCGGTAATGGGTGCGTTCGCCGCAACACCGGGGATAGGCGCGTTTTCGGCGGCGGCAAACGTGAGATGCGTGGACGCGACTTGCACCGAGCCGCGGCGCGCACGCGCACCGGTGCGACTCGCCGTGATGAGCGCGTGCGCATCCGTAAACGGCAGCCCGTTCACGGAACCGGCGCCGACGCCGACGGGACCGTTCACCGTCGGATACACTCCGCGTCCCGCAACGTCGACGGATGCGCTGTACGTTCCGTCGATTGGAACGAGCGAAGGCAGCGCGAGCATATGAATGACGTCGGTGATGTCGGCGGCCGGAACGTTCGCGTGGACCGCATACGCCGGTGCGCCGGAGGTCAGTTGCTTGAGGTCACCCGATGCAATCGTATACATGCCGTCGAGCCCGCCGACGACGTGATCGAGGTGCACCGTATCGTCGTGCAGCGCGATGAGCGCAGTCCCGTCGATGCCGAACTGCTGCATCTTTCCTTGCGCGATCGCGACGCCGCCGGTGAATGAGGGAATTTTCGGCTCTTGTTTGAGCGTCCCGCTCGCACTGACGAAGCCCGCATCGAGCGGAAGGCCGAGTCCGCGCAAATCGCTGCCGCGCGTGCGATCGGCAACGAGCGTAATGCCGCGATCGAAGCGTCCCGCAGCGACGACGTCGCCGCCGGCAACGCGCGCGTGCGCAGACAGAATGTTGAGCGCGCCGTTATCGATAGCAAGCGTTCCGCGTACAGCTTCGAACGGCAGTCCGTGCACCTTTGCATTGCGCAGCACGATTCCGTCGGGTTGAACGGTGATGCGTCCGCCGGCAATCGCAATCGCGATCGGACCGTCGATCGTGCCGGTCGCGGTCGGATCTTGCAAATACGTGCGCAGCCCTTCCAACGTGCCGTGATACATGCCATGCACCGCAATCGCACCGAGTGAAAGCGCGCCGTCGCCGTCGATCGTTCCCCAGGGACCGCGCGCATTCAACGGCTCGATCGCCGCGTCCGCCAGCGTTCCGCTGAATTGCGCGTGCACTTTATCGAGGCCGACGCCGGCGATGTGGAGCGCATGTCCGTCCATCGCGCCGGCAATCAATGCGTGCAATCCACTGCGTCCTCCGCCGACGAGCGAAAACGAATCGACCGTTCCATCGAAGTCCGGAATCTTCGGTATCAGTGTTCCAAACGCGCCGGCCATCTTTGCCGACTGGAGCGACAGGTGGTGGGCATCGATCCAGAACGCGCTCGTATCGGTCTGCCGGTTCAAGTGATACTCGGCGGCAAATTGGCCGCGTTCGGTGTCGATCCAAAACGGACCGACATCGATGATCCCGGCACGATCGACGTGCAGCACCGCCGCCATCCGATTGATATCACGCGCCGATTGCATCGCGCCGTAGCCGAGAAACCGCGTGTCGAGGCCGTCGAGCATAACGTCGCCGACGATCGGCTCGGTGCCGAGCAACGATCCGAAATACGGCAGCGATTGGGCGGGGGCCTCAAAGTGGAGCGCGGCTTGTGTATGCGTCGTCTTGCCGATGCCGATCATTCCGCGAATCGTCGCCTTCGCGCCGTGAACGGTCGCTTGCAGCGGAGCAAGCATCACGCTGTTGTTCTGATACGCGATCTTCACGTGCAGATCGCGCATCCGCAGCGAGCTGTAAACCGCATGCGGCGAATCCATGCGCGCCAGCACGACCGGATTGCCGAGATCGCCTTGGACTTCAATTTGGAGGTGCGCAGGACCGCCGATCGGCTGGTTCTTCGTGAACGCGAACATTGTCCGCAGCGTTTGAAGATTGCCCCGCGCGTCGATACCCAGCCGATATTGCGGGGCGGCGAAATTATAGATGCCGCCACTTACCGAAACGGGCGTGCCGGAGACATCGGCGCCGAGCCGATTGAAGAAAAACGTGTCGTCGACCATTTGCAGACGGCCGGCGATATGTTGCAGCGGGGTCGAGAGTCCGACAACGCGCATCTGTACGTCGTTAACGTCGATCGCTCCCGACATGTGATAATTGATTGGTTGATCCGGCTGGACGTCGAGTGCGTACGCTTTGAACTCCATGTCGGTCGCCGTGCCGGCGAGCAGGCGAGCCGCTTGCGAGTTGATGAAGTAGTTTCCGATCGCGCGCATTGGAATCTCTTTCGCAAACGCATGATGCAACGCGTAGCCGCGATTGATGTCGACGGTTCCGACCAGCTGGAACGGCTCAAGCGCTTGTTCGACGAAGGCGCCGCGCAGTACGTAGTGCGTGCGCGCCGCGGAGTTGATGTTCGCATCGAGCGTGATACCGGTCACTTCGAGCGTGCGCGAATCCGGGTCGACGGTGTAGGGCGCGCGCACGACGCCCGAACCGTCGCGGATGCGCACGTTCATCGCAATCGGAACGTTATTCGGCCATTGCGGCGCGGTGATCGCGGGATTCTGCGATTGCGGAATTACGATGTTATACGTGCCGTCCTTATGTCGGACGAGCGTGAGCGTCGGATGGTCGATGTAGATGCCGTTAACACCGAAGCGATGTCTACTGCCCGGCAGCAGATCGCGTAACGAGTACGAGACCTCGACTTGCGCCGCGTCGAGGACCGGCTCGCCGTTCCGGCTCACATGTACGTGGAGAAAGGTAGCGTGCGTGTTTCCGATGTGCTGATCGCCGATCGACACATCATAGCCGAGCGCAAGCGACATGACGCGCGGAAGCACGGCCGCCATCACTTCTTGCCGGCGCACGAAAAGTACGCCCGCCAGAATGACGAGTACGACCAACGTTACGAGAGCCGCTCGCTTGCGCATTATTGCGTTAACGGGCCGTGGGCGTTAGGCGTTTCCAGCTTTTTGGCGAGGCCGGACGTCGCGCGTGATGGCATCGGCCAAGGCGTCTTCCGCTACGTCGAGGTCATAGCGAGCTTGCAGATTGAGCCAGAACTGCGGCGTCGTGCCAAAGTAACGACCCAACCTCAGTGCCGTCTCGGCGCTGATGCTTCGCTTGCCGTTAATGATCTCGTTGATTCGCGTCGCGGGAACGTGCAATGCGAGCGCAAGTTGGTTTTGACTCAGATTGAGCGGCTCTAGAAAATCCGCTCGAAGAATTTCTCCTGGATGAATGGTCGGTAGTTTGCTCATGTCTATCTGCTCATCAGGTTTTATAGTGGTCGGTGATTCGAACATCGTGTGCGTAGCCCGAAGACCAACGGAACAGCACTCGGTAGCGTTCATGGACGCGAATAGAGTAGGCATCAGCGCCGAACTCAGGCATCTTCTCCAGACGATTTCCTGGAACGGCAGCAACGCGCGCAATGCCGCAGCCTCCACATTCTGGAATCGCGGGACTCGCTCACGATAAGTTTATACCGGGGCGCGTTACACGTTAAACGTGATACGGCGAACGTGGGGCGTCGCTAACTAAAGTGCGTGCTGACAGTTAGAGGTCGAGGTTTTTGACCGACTTGGCATAGTCGAAGATGTATTGTTTGCGGGGTTCCACTTTGTCGCCCATGAGATCGGTGAAGATCTGTTCGGCTTCGACCCCGTCTTCGATGGTGATCTGCTTAAGGCGGCGGTGCCCGACTTCCATCGTGGTCTCTGCGAGCTGCTCGGCGTCCATTTCACCCAAGCCCTTGTACTGTTGGACTTGGAAGTCTTTGAGATCGCCGTCACCGACGATCGATTTCAAATCTGTTTCGCTGAATGCCCACCACTGCTTCTTGCCCTTCTTCACGCCGTAGAGCGGCGGCTGCGCGATGAAGACGTGGCCTTCTTCGACGAGCGGCTTCATCTGGCGATAGAAGAACGTCAGCAGCAACGTGCGGATGTGCGATCCGTCGACGTCGGCGTCGGTCATGATGATGATCTTGTGATAGCGCAGCTTTCCGAGATCGAACTCGTCGCCGAAGCCGGTGCCGAACGCGGTGATCATCGTGCGAATTTCTTCGTTCGAGAGCACTTTGTCGAGGCGCGCCTTTTCGACGTTGAGAATTTTACCGCGCAGCGGAAGAATCGCTTGCGAGTTCGGATCGCGTCCGCCTTTGGCGGTGCCGCCGGCCGAATCGCCTTCGACCAAGAATATTTCGCTCTCGGCCGGATTGGTGTTCTTGCAGTCGACGAGCTTGCCGGGCAGACCCGAACCTTCGAGCGCGTTCTTGCGGCGCGACAAATCGCGGGCTTTTTTGGCAGCATCACGCGCGCGCTGCGCTTGCATGCACTTCTCGATAATGATGCGCGCTTGTTTCGGATTCTCTTCGAAGAAGAAATCGAGACGCTCGTTGACGAGACCGTAGACGATGCTGCGAACCCTCGCGTTACCGAGCTTCGTCTTCGTTTGGCCTTCGAATTGCGGCTCTTGCAGTTTGACGGAAATGACGGCTGTCAAACCTTCCATGATGTCGTCGGTCGAAAGCGAGCCGTCCGATTCTTTGAGCATGCCCTTCTTCTTGGCATAGCTGTTGACGGCTTGCGTGACCGCTTGACGGAAGCCTTGCAAGTGCATGCCGCCTTCGATCGTGTTGATGTTGTTCGCGTAGCTGAAGATCTGCTCGCTGTACGTGTCGGTGTACTGCATTGCCACTTCGACATCGACACCGTCGCGTTCGGAATGTGTCGTAATCGTCGGATGGAGCGAGTCTTTCTTCTCGTTCAAATACTCGACGAACGACACGATGCCGCCGTCGAACTTGTACGTGCGCTCGCGTACTTGTTCCGGACGCTCGTCGCGCAACGTGATCGAGAGGCCACGATTGAGGAACGCGAGTTCGCGCAGACGCTTTTGCAGAATATCCCAGTGGAGCTCGAGCGTTTCGAACACTTCGGGATCCGGCTTCCACCATTGGAAGGTGCCCGTTTCGTCGGTCTTGCCGAGCTTCTTCAGCTTCTGCACCGTGATGCCGCGCTCGAATCTTATCTCGTAGACGTTGCCGTCGCGCTTGATGCGCGTGAACATCCACTCTGAGAGCGCATTGACGACGGAGATACCGACGCCGTGCAAACCGCCCGACACCTTGTAGCCGCCTTTGCCGAATTTACCGCCGGCGTGCAGAATCGTCATCACGACCTCGACGGCCGGCAATCGTTCTTCCGCATGGATATCGACGGGAATGCCGCGGCCGTCGTCTTCAACGGAACACGAGCCGTCTTTATAAATCGTCACCTTCAGGTTGCGCGCGTAGCCCGCGAGCGCTTCGTCGACACCGTTGTCGACGGCTTCATACACGAGCTGATGCAACCCACGCTCCGCCGTATTTCCGATGTACATGCCGGGGCGCTTGCGAACCGCTTCGAGACCTTTGAGGACCTCGATCTGCTCGCCGGTGTAATTGTTCGACATTCTTTCTCTTAGTGTTCCGTTCCGTAAATTAAATCGTGCAGCTCGTCGCCGAGCACGTTGCGCACCGTTGCGGGACCGATCCGTTCCGGCGCGAGTTCGCTCTTCAGCAAGACATACGAACTCGCGATCAATCGTTCCGATCTATCGCGTGAGAGCTTCCCGGCCAGACGCGCGCGCGAGAGCCGTTCCCACCATCGCAGCAAAAGGCGATGGCGGATGCCCTCGTACTCGTCGTGAGTCAGGCTCTCGACCAAGCTGGAGGTTCCGGCAAACCCGAGCCACGGCGCTTCAAAGAGCAGCCGTGAGACGAGGCGTTCCCGTTCATCGTTCCGTGCAATCTGGCAGCTAACGCAGCGCGGGCCGGATTCAGGCGCGATCAAGGCGGTGCACCCTGCGCATTCTTTCCACCCGCGGGCCCGTTTGGCCCGCTCAGCGGCCTCCACGTCGCCACGCAGCCGCACCAACGCTTCATGAGCGTCAGCTGCCGGCGCGCGCGTCTCGCGCGATACTGCCTTCCCTATAACACGTCTCGAGGCCGAAGAGCTGCCGGGTGCGGCGATCGTGCCGATGCGAAAGCGCAGTTTCTCGATCGCCGCTTTCGGCACGCGCGCGCGAATGGCGGCGACGATCTTTGTCGACTCGCAACTCAGCGCGTGGCTCCAGCCACTGCCGGCCGTCTTGATGACAAGCGTGTCGCCCTCGATCTTGCTCGGGTGCGACTTGCGGGCGTTCGCTTCACCGACAATTTCCGTCCACGCGGCGCCAAGTAAGACTAATGGGTCAGTTGCTTGTTTTGCCTTACCGTCGCCCGGTGCCCAGCCGCCGAGCGCCTGCCCGAGCTTCAGCACAGCGCCACCGTTGCCCGCTCGATGCCATAGATGCGGGCAGCCTCAGGCAGATCGGACGGCAAATGCGTTGCCGTCACAAAAGCTTGCTCGTAGCCACCGACGCCGGCCAGAAATGCCGCCGCACGCTCTTCGTCGAGTTCCGAGAGCACATCGTCCAGCAATAATAACGGCGCTTCATTAGCGCGATCGCGCATCACACTATATTCGGCAACCTTGAGCGCAAGCACCGCTGTCCGCTGCTGACCCTGAGACCCATACGCCGCTAAAGAGTGCCCATCGAGCTCCAAACCGAGATCGTCGCGATGCGGACCGGCAAGCGTCATCTTCCGCATCCGCTCCTGGTCCGCGACCGCCTTGAACCGCCGCTCGAGCGCGCCGCTGACTGCATCACCAGTCGGTGCCTCGAAGGGGACGTTCGGCGCATATGATACGTGCAACGCCTCGGCACCGTCCGTCCATTCCGCGTGCGTGCGTTCCGCTTCACGTGCAAGTTCGGTAATGAAGTGGTTGCGCGTGAGCATCAGGTACGTTCCCGCGTCGACGAGCGTGTTGTCATAGATCGCGAGCAGTTCCGGATCGAACGTGACGTTGCCGCGCAGCATCGCGGATTTTTGCTGCAACGCTTTTTGATAGCGCGCAAGCTCGTGATAGTACTGGCGGTCTTCTTGCGCAAGCGCAATGTTGACGAGCGCGCGACGTAATGATGGCGCCCCACCGACGAGTTGTAAATCGGCTGGAACAAATGTGACAACGCGAATGCTTCCCAGAAAACGCGCATAGCGCACACCTTGTCCGTTGATTGTGTATTGCTTCCGGGTCACACGCCCCGTTTTTGCGATGTTGCAACCCAGATGAATGATGCCCGCGCGAATCTTCGCATCGCCGGCTACAACGGCAAGTTCCAAACCTTCGCGCACGAGATCCGCATCGCGTGACGTTCGAAATGATTTGCCCGTACCTAGCATCGCGATCGCTTCCAGCAGATTACTTTTCCCCTGCGCATTCTGCCCAACGAACACGTTGAGCCCCGGCGCCGGATCGAGATCGAGTTCTGCGTAGTTGCGGAAGTTAGAAAGCCGCACACGCGTTAACTGCACGCGCTGTCGTCGCCGCCGTTCACTCGCATGCTCGACGCTATTGGCGCAGCGGCATTAATACGTAGAGTTGTTGCGCGCCCTCGGGCGGTTCAACCGGGCGGATTGCGGCCGGTGAGAGTGGGCCGAGGAATTCGATGACGGTCTGAGCGCTTTTGATGTGGTTGAGGATTTCGACCAGATAGCGCGCGTTGAAGGCGATGGAAAGATCGTCGCCGGTTTGTTCGACTTCGATCTCTTCGTAGGCGTTGCCGGAAATGTCGGAGCTAGCCGTCACGATCAAGGTTTGATTCGCGACGGAGAGCTTTACCATACTTGCACGATCGCCGGCGACGAGTTCGGCGCGGCGGAGGCTCCCGATAAGGGCTTGCGTGTTGACGGTGACACTGCGGTCGAACTTCGCGGGGATGACCTGTTGATAGTTCGGATACTGGCCGTCCACGAGGCGAACCGTGATCGACGTATCGGCGGCCGTCATCTGCAACTGGTTGCTCTGCGCACCCAGTGCCGAGACCGCGATCTGATCCCCACTGCCGAGGTTGCGCGCCGCTTCGGCCAGTGCGCGTGACGGTACGATGTACCTCTCGGGGCCGGTGATGCCGTCATCAAGCATCGTTTGGTACTTTGCGAGGCGATAGCCATCGGTTGCGACCATCGTGAGATTGTTGCCCTCGATTTCGAGTAACGTGCCCATTAGGACCGCGCCGCGTGCCTCTTCGCTCGATGCGGCGAAGATCGTCGCGTCGATGCCGTCGCGGAAGCGCTTGGCACCGATCGTGAAGTGCGAACCCTTCGTGGCGGCGGGAAGCGGCGGATACTCGTCGGCCGGCAACGCGTGGAAGTCGTAGTTACTGCGCTCGCATTTGACGGAGGCGCGCGTCGGCGTGCCGTTGAGTTCGAGCAGGCCCGTCGGCAAGTTCCCGAGGTAGCTCGAGAACAGCTTGGCCGGAACCGTAACCGAGCCGCCTTCGCTGATCTCCGCCGGGAAGGCGTGTTCGAGCGTCAGCTCCAAGTCGGTGGCGCGAACGGAAATCTTGTTCCCGTCGGCTTGTAAAAGGACGTTCGAGAGGATGGGCACGGTCGTGTGCGCGTTGACGACCTTGCTTGCCGCACCAACCGCGCTTGCGATGTCCTTCGTGTTACAGGTGAACTTCATGATTCCACCGATGCTCCGCTCGCGTTACTTCCGGGTAAGAATTAGATAATACCGCCGTAACAGTAGTAGTGCGGTGTATTTCGCGGATAACTCGTTTTTTGCTTGTTCCCATGCGGGGTTCCGCTTGGAATAAGCTGTGGATGCCAACCGCCCGTGGATACACATAACCACCGTTTCGGACCCCCGTGCAGTTATCCACGCACAAAGGCTCAACCTTGTGCGCGACTACAGTGCACATTGGGGATTCATCATTAGACAAAGAAAAACGGCCCGGCGATTACAGCGGACCGTGTCACCTCAGCGAGACGTGTGGGCACTATGGATTTTGGCACATGGCAATGAGTTGGCGGATTTTGTTTCGGTAGGCCTCGTCGCGTTGCATTTGATCTTTGATCTTGTCGCGTGCGTACATCACGGTGGTGTGATCCTTCTTGCCGAAATCGCGTGCGATCTGCGGTAGCGAGTAATTCGTCAGTTCCGTTGCGATATACATCGCGATTTGTCGTGGCGCTGCTAGGCGTTGGTCGCGGCGGCCGTTGTCCATCTCTTTGACCGTCAAGCCGTGCGCGCTCGCAACGGTCTCTTTGATCTTCGAGATCGTAATGCGCTGCAGCGGCGCTTGCGCGACGGCGCTCTTGAGTACTTCCGCAGCGAGATCGAGTGTAATCGGCGACTTCGTCAGCGAGGCGTACGCGACGACGCGGATCAGCGCGCCCTCGAGTTCGCGGATGTTGGACGGAATCACCTTGGCGATGAACGACGTCACTTCGTCCGGAACGGGGATCTTCTCGCTCTCCGCTTTCTTTCGAAGAATGGCTTCACGCGTTTCGATGTCGGGCGCCTGAATGTCGGTCAGCAACCCCCACTCGAAACGCGAGCGTAAGCGCGATTCGAGTGTTTGAATCTCTTTGGGTGGTCGGTCAGAGCTAATGATGAGCTGCCGGCCGGATTCGTGCAGCGCATTGAAGGTGTGGAAGAACTCTTCTTGCGTCGTCTCTTTGCCGGCCAAGAATTGAATGTCGTCGATCAGCAGCACGTCGACTTGGCGGTAACGATTGCGGAACTCCGGCGTGCGGTTGTTTTGCAGCGCGATGATGAACTCGTTCGTGAACTTCTCGCACGTCACGTAGACGACGTTTGCGCTCGGATTGTCCATCAGTACGCGATGACCGATCGCGTGCATCAAGTGCGTCTTGCCGAGTCCGACACCGCCATATAAGAAGAGTGGATTGTATGCTCGCGCAGGCGCGCAGGCTACGGCCTGCGCGGCGGCGTGCGCAAAACGGTTGGAGTTGCCGACGACAAATTCTTCAAACGTGTAGCGCGAATTGAGATTCGAGCTGCGCAGCTCTTCGGGAGCGCGCGTAGGCGCGGCGGCCGTCGGGGCTGCTTGCGTTGCTTGCGGCGACGCTTCAGCTTCCGCGACGGTAAATCGCAGTTCGCAACGCGCGCCGAAGACCTCCGTCAAGACGTCGGCGATTTGCCCCTTGAGGCGATTCTCAACCCAGTCGCGCGCAAAATTGCTCTGCACCGAAAGCAGCAGCTCGCCGCCGTGCATCGAGACGAGGCGGATCGGCTTGATCCACATCTCGAAGATCGGCTTGGAAAACTTGCGTTCGAGTGCCTCCAGAGCCGCGTTCCACAGCTCGTTTGAGATGTCGGAGTTGCCAACCGCAAGCGCCATCCTCTGCGTCCCCATTGACCAAAAGTAGTACTCGAACCACCAAAAAGAGCCGCATCCCGCCGCCCCCTCCTGGGGTCCCGTGAGGCGCTTTCGGTTGGCTTAATCAGGCCTCTCTCCTGCGGCTTTTGAAAGCGAATTTATCCACTTATCCACAGGGCGCTTTAAACGATTTTGCGGGCGTTTTCACGGCGTCTGAACAGTTTTCCGACGACCCTTGACAGCTTAAAAAAAGCCCGGTTTTATGCTGGTTTGCCCTTCATTCGGCTCGCTTGCATAGCCAAGTTCTCCACAGCCCTGTCCACAGGTGTGGAAATCCCTATCATCAAGCCGTCTTAAGCCGCTCTTGGCCGTCGCGTGCGGCTTTCGCCTTGACGCCCCCACGGGGCGGACTCTATACTTAGGGGCTGTATGCCGCCCACTGGCGGCTATTTTTACCTGGGAGAGTAGAGCAAGGTATGAAGCGGACGTTTCAGCCGCACAACCGCCGTCGCAAACGCGTGCACGGCTTCCTCGAGCGGATGTCCACGAAGAACGGCCGCGCCGTGTTGTCGCGCCGTCGTAAGAAGGGGCGTCACCGCCTGACGGTCTGATGCGCAGTTATGCCAGCCTGCGGCGCAGTTGGGAGTTTACCCGTCTGCGCCAGCGCGGCCGGCGTATCGCCACCGGAGCCTTGACCGTCTACCGCGCCGACTCATTCCCGAACGACAAAACCGCAGTGGTCGGCATCACGGTCGGCAAGCCCGTCGGAGGGGCCGTCGTCCGAAATACCGTTCGCCGCCGGGTGGCGGCGATTTTGCGCGAAGCGCTCAGCGGGCGTCGCCTGCGCGTGCTGGTCGTCGCGCGCCCCGCCGCCGCCACGACATCCTTTGCTCAGTTGCGAAACGATCTTCAGCGGGCACTGGTATAGGGCAAAGCCGTGCGTTATCTCCTGATTCTCCCGATTCGTCTCTATCAGATCGCGATCTCGCCTCTGTTGGGACCGCATTGCCGGTTCTACCCGAGCTGCTCGCAGTACGCGGTCGAATCCATTCAACGATTTGGAGCGTTGCGCGGTACGTGGTTGACACTGTGCCGCATCGCTCGCTGTCACCCAGGGCACCCCGGCGGCGTCGATCTCGTCCCGGTCGTTCGGTGCTCTCACTTGGAAAGGTAAGCGTTGCACCTCATTCTCGCGACCAGTTGGCTCGATCCGATCGTCAACGGCATGGCATGGCTGGTCAATGCGATCAACACGCCGATTCACAACCTCGGCATAACGTTGATCATCCTCGCCGCCATCATTCGCCTCATCTTCTGGCCACTGAACAGCAAGCAGTTCAAGTCCATGATCGCGATGCAAAAGGTTGCACCGAGGATCAAGCAGCTGCAGGCGCGCTATAAGAACGATCCGCAGAAGCTTCAGTCGGAAACGATGGCACTGTATAAGGAAGCGGGTGCGAATCCGCTCTCCGGATGCTTGCCGCTGATCGTGCAGTACCCGTTCATTATTAGCGTCTTCTACATGGTGCTGCAGAACAAGTCGCTGTACGAGAACCAAGACTTCCTGTGGATCGGAAGCGTGATTTCGCAGCACTCTCCGGTGCTCTTCGGCGTTCCGGTCTTTGCCGCGAGCCTCGCGCACGCCGATTTGGTGTTGCTCGTGCTCTACGCGCTGTCGATGTACGTAAGCGTGCGTTTCGGCAGCATGCCGGCGACGGATCCGCAGCAGGCGCAGACGCAAAAGATGATGTCGATTCTCTCACCGATCATGCTCGGCTTTATCGGCTTCAAGTATCAATGGCCGTCGGCCATGGTGCTCTACTGGTTCTCCTCGAACATTTTCCAAATGGGCCAGCAGTTCTATCTGCTGCGTAAGTACCATGAACCGCTGTCGTTCCTCGACAGCGCCCACGCGCTCACCGACGTTCCGGCGCCGCAAGACGAAAAGGCTCCGGCGGATGGCGCGAAGGCAAAGAAGAAGCTGCCGAAGCAATCGAGCGCAGCCAAGACGTATAAGGTCAAGAAGAAGACGAAAGGCGCGAATTCCTAGATGTTGTACGAAGACGATTTCGAGTTCGAAGAACAGCCCGCGAACATTCGCGACCGGCAGATTCCCGGGAAGAACGAATCACGCACCGGCGGCGGCGGTGGCCGCCGGCGCGGCGGCAGCGGCAGCGGGAGCGCCGGCGGTGGACGACGCGGCGGCAACGGTGGCGGACGACGCTATGGTGCGCCGCTCGGTGCATACCACAGCGGCGAGAAGCACGAGTTTCCGCCGGATGCGCTGCCCGCGCGCGATCTCCTCACGGAGATTCTGAACCGTATGGGCGTGCAGCACGCGGAAATTAGCTACATTCCGCGTCAAGAAGGCGAGTATCTCGAAGTGACGGGTCCCGATCTCGCGATGCTGATCGGCCGCCACGGAAATACGCTCGAGGCGCTCAACTTGGTGTTCAACAACATCATCAACGCGGGCGTGCGCAGTAACCGGCGCTACTACACCATCGACGCTGAAGGGTATCGTGCGCGTCGCGCGGATCAGCTCAAGGATTTGGCGCTGCACACGCTCGAGCGCGTGACCCGCGACAACAAACCGGTCAAGCTCGAACCGATGCTGCCGTCGGAACGCAAGATCGTGCACATCGCGCTTGCCGAGAATGCGGCGGTGCGAACCGAGTCGGAAGGCGAAGAACCCGAACGCTGCGTGGTCATCTTCCCGAAATAAATGCGGGTTTGCGCGTGCAGCGCAAATCTATAACGGCGCCGTGATCCGGCGCCGTTTTTCTTATTGCCTTGCGCGCGAAATGTGCGTGCTTGTGCCCGCTTCGAGCAAGATGTCCATGAAAGAGATGTCTGTGGGTTCTGCGCCGAGCGACCGCTGTGGCGCAACCTTTTCATCGCCCTCCGGTAACAACGGACATGGAACGCTACGAGCACCGGCAGCACTCGACGTGGATGTATTGGATAGCAATCGCCGTGCTGGCGATATTCGTGTTTCTTGCGCGCAGCGAGCCGTCGACGGGGCCTGGGCTTGCGATTGCAAGCATCATCGTGGCGGTGTCGATGGCTGCGTTCTCGCGCCTCTGCACACGCGTGGATTCGGAGGCTGTTTCGTGGTCATTCGGATGGGGATGGCCGGCGGGCTCGATTGCGCTTGGGGATATTGAGAGCGTCGAGGGGACGGAGACGAATCTGCTCGAGGGCTGGGGAATTCACTGGACGATTTGGCACGGCTGGCTCTGGAATGCCGGCGGTTTTCAGGCGGTCGAGATGACGAAACGCGACGGCTCGCGTATCACGCTCGGTACCGATGACCCGCAAGGACTCTACGATGCAATCGTCGCTCACCGGCGAGCAATCTCATGAAGGCCTTTTTCGCCGCGTCGCTGCAACTCATCGCCAATGCGATCGTCGACAGCTTGGCGAGTTGTCTGTTCTTCGGCTGTTAAGCTGTGCGCATTTGCGATGCTCGCTGCATGCACGCGCGCCGGCTCGCATTGGGGGACGCCCGGTGAAGTTCGCATCGTGCAGCGCGGCGACATTTGGGATCTCAACCCGCTGACCACGTTTGGGCAGCGGCTGATCGATTTAACGCAGATTTACGCGCAGCCGCTCGTCGGGATCAGCCCGGATAATCATGCGATTCCGGTGCTTTGTGAAGAGGTTCCGAGCATCGAGAACGGTGGTATCTCGCGTGACGCGCGTACCATCACGTATCATTTGCGCCCCGGCGTGCGGTTTGCCGACGGTATCGAGTTTACGTCGCACGACGTCGTATTCACGTATCACGCAGCGATCGACTCGCGCAACCCGATTAGCGAAATGGCGCCGTATCTTCGCGTTAAGTCCGTCGATGCATCGGATAAATACACAGTCGTTTTTCACTTGAAAGCGCCGTGGTCCGGAGCGCCGCGCGAGCTGTTTGCCGCGAGCGATTACATCTTCGGCATTCTTCCGGCGCACGCGTTTCACGATAACACCGATATGCGCCATGCCGATTGGAACAATCACCCGTTCGGCACGGGTCCGTTTTACGTGACGCAGTGGCGTCGCGGCGACCGTGTCATCATGGACCGCAATCCCTACTCGTGGCAGCATCCGAAGCTGCAACGGATCATCGTCAAAATCGTTCCGGACGAAAACGCCGCGCTCGTGGCGCTTCGCGCCCATGAAGTTGACTTCACGGATATCACCGCCGATCAGGTCGAACAGGTGCGTCCGCTGCGCGACGTGTCGTTGATCGCCGTTCCGCGCAATGAAAGCGACTTGCTCGAATTGCAAACGCAAGGCGACGCGATGCGCGACCGGCGGATGCGTGAAGCCGTTGCGTATGCGATCGATCGCAGGACGCTCGCGCGTACCGTGTATCACGGCCTTTCGCCGCTCGCGACGACGGAAGTGCCGCCGCTCTTTCCCGAGCATGACGCGTCGATCGTCGCGCGGCCGTACGATCCGGCGCGCGCGCGAGCGCTCGTTCATGCCGCCGGCTATACGGGTGATGTGCGGATCGCATTCAACAACTCGGACGTCATGTCGCGCTCGACGGCGACCGTGGTGCAGCAGAATCTTCGCGACGCCGGCATGAACGCAGTGTTACGCGGTGCGGCGCCCAGCGTGTTGTATGCGCCGCCGGGACGAGGCGGGGTGTACTACAACGGGCGTTTCGATGTCGCGGTTAGCGGGTGGTACGGCGGCCTCGACCCGGAGACGTCGGAACCGTGGATTTGCGCGAACCGGGCGCCGAACGGGCCGAATCTCGCGCGTTTTTGCGACGCGTCGTACGACGCCGCATTTTACGACCAGCAGCGCACCGCCGACCCGGCGCGGCGAACGCGAGACTTCCATGTCATGCAGCAGCGGATTTTCGATAATGTGACGGCGGTGTTTACCGTCTATCGCACCGAATACGAAACGATCAATCCGTCGCTGCACGGTGTCGGGCCGAACATGCTCTACAACTTCGGACAGACGCAGGACTGGTCGCTGCAATGAATGCCGATACGATTGCCGCCATAGCGACGCCGCCGGGACGCGGTGCAATCGCAATCGTCCGCGTCAGCGGACCTGCGGTGCGCAGTCTCGCGGAACAGATCGTCCCCGATATCGAGCTGCGTCCGCGATACGCGCATTATGCAGAAATTCTCGACGAAAATCGGCGCGCAATCGATCGCGGACTCGTGCTGTTCTCGCCGTCACCGCATTCGTATACCGGCGAAGACACGCTCGAGCTGCACGTCCATGGTTCGCCCGTTGTAGCAAATGAGGTCGTGCGGGCGCTGCTCGCACGCGGAGCGCGCCTCGCTGAGCCGGGCGAATTCACGCGGCGCGCGTTCATGAACGGCAAGATGGACTTACATGCCGCTTCATCGGTTGCGGATCTCATCGATGCGGAGACGCGGTCGGCCGCGCGCGCGGCGCTTGCGAATCTCGGCGGCGGGCTGGCGAACGAAATTCGCGCGTTGCGCGCGCGCTTGACGGCGATCGTCGAAGAATGCAGCGGCGCGATCGATTTTCCCGAGGAAGTGCCGGAACCGGATCGCGAGCGCATCGATGCTGAGTTGCGCACAGTGCTCGAGCGTCTGGAACAACTGCGCCACGACGGTGAAGTCGGACGGCTCGTGCGCGAAGGCGTCGGCGTCGCGATCGTCGGGCCCCCGAATGCAGGCAAATCGTCGCTTCTCAATGCATTGTTGGGCGAAGAACGCGCGATCGTCTCCGAAATTCCTGGAACCACGCGCGACACGATCGAGGAATCGATCGCGATCGACGGCGTGCGCGTACGCCTCGTCGATACGGCGGGCATTCGCGAACATGCGGATCGCCTCGAAGCCGTCGGCATCGAGCGGACGCGTCGCGTACTGATCGCGGCGCGGATTGCGCTCCTCGTGCTCGACGGTTCGCAACCGCTCGATGCGGAAGCGCGCGCGCTTTTGATCGCGACGGCCGATCGGGAGCGCGTCGTCTTCTTCAACAAAGCCGATCTCGGCGAAGACGGTGCGCATGAAGCGAACGTGAGCGAGGCAATCGTCGGGTCGGCGCGCGAGCCCGGCACGCTGCGCGCGATTCGCGCGGCGATTGCCCGCGTTGGCTGGAGCGGAGAAGTGCCTGACCTCGAGCGCCCGCATCTGGCATCGCTCTATGAATTTGATGCGATCAATGCGGCGATTGCGGCACTAACGGAAGCGCGCGCGACATTGCGGCGCGGCGACGCAACGGACTGGATAGTCAGCGATTTGCAACAAGCGTATGCTGTACTAGGGCACGTGAGCGGAGATTTCGCAGCCGAAGAAGTGCTCACGGGCGTCTTTGCGAGGTTTTGCATCGGAAAATAGGGAGGCTTCATGGTACACGCCCTCGCCCGCAATTGGTGGGCGGTCCTTATCCGCGGCATCGCCGCGATTATCTTCGGTATTCTCGCATTTGGCTGGCCGGGCGCGACCGGCGCTGCACTCGTAATTCTCTTCGGCGCCTACGCGTTCGTCGATGGCATCTTCGCAATCGTTGCGGCGGTTCGCGCTGCGCAAGCGCATGAGCGATGGGGCGCGTTCGTCATCGAAGGCATCATCGGACTGGTAATTGCCGCGATCACGTTCTTCGAGCCGCGGTACACCGCGTTTGCGCTCTATATCACGATTGCCGCGTGGGCGATTCTCACCGGAATCTTCGAACTCGTCGCCGCGATCCGGTTGCGCAAAGAGATTCAGAACGAATGGCTGCTCGTTGCCGGCGGCATTGCATCGCTCGTCTTCGGGACCTTGATGATCGTCTATCCGCTCGCCGGAATTTTGACCGTCATTTGGCTGATCGGCGTCTACGCGATCGTCTTCGGTGTGATGATGATCGGCCTCGCGCTGCGCTTACGACCCTTTGCGAAGCACGAGCCCGCGCTAGTACGGTAGTCCGCGCGGCGGTGGCCCGCAGTGTGCGTCGTAGCGCGTGCTGCACACCTTCATCTCGTAATAGGTTGCGCGTGCCGCCGGAAGGTTCACGTGGAACTCTTGGATCGGCACGTCGTCCGACTCAGCGGTTACCGTGTAGGGTCCCGGCTTGAGCTTGGGCAGCGCGAAACGGCCGTCACGGTCGGTCGTAGCTTCAGTCGTCATCGGGCCCTCGGCCCGCACGTGCACGCCCTCGAGCACGCGGCCGTTCCCTTCGTCGAGGACGCGGCCGGTAAAGGCCGTGATCACGAGCGCGAGGGTAGCGAACGTGCGGATGTGCGCCATCGCCATATCTGATACACTAGCACACCGTGAACGGCGTGATCATTGTTGGCGGCGGTCATGCAGGCGTCGAAGCAGCGCTTGCTTCGGCGCGCCTCGGCGTGCCGACGGCGCTCCTCACAGGCGACCCCGAGAAGATCTGCACGCTGCCATGTAATCCGTCGATCGGCGGCAGTGCGAAGGGCCAGCTCGTTCGCGAAATTGACGCGCTGGGCGGCGCCATGGGAAGCCTCGCCGATCGGTGCAGCGTCCATTCCCGGTTTCTGAACGAGAGCAAAGGTCCAGCGGTGCGAGCGCTCCGACAGCAGATGGACAAGCCCGCGTACGGGCGACTAGCCGTCGACGTGCTGCGCGCGCAGCCGAACCTCGAGATCGTGCAAGGGCTCGTCGAGGATCTAATCGTCGAAGCCGGCGTCATTCGCGGTGTTGTTTGCGCAGACGGAACGCGCCATTATGCGCGCGCCGTCGTGCTTGCGACCGGTACATTTCTCGGCGGCAAAACGTTTCGCGGCGACGTCGTGCAAGCGGAAGGGCGTTTCGGCGAAGCGCCGGCCGTCGGACTTTCGCACGCATTGCGCCGAATCGGATTTCCGACGCGGCGATTGAAGACCGGTACGCCGCCGCGCATCGATAAGACGAGCGTCGATTACGACGCGATGCACTTGCAGCCGCCGAGTGACGCGCCGCTCATGTTTTCGTACACGAGCGAACCGCGTTTCGCCGGTCCGCAATTGAATTGTTACATCACCGAGACGAACGAGCGCACGCACAAACTCGTGCGCGATAATTTGCATCGTTCGCCGTTGTACGGTTTGGATTTGATCGAAGGTATCGGCCCGCGTTACTGTCCGTCGATCGAAGACAAAGTCGTAAAATTCGCGCACAATCCCACGCATTCGCTCTTCATCGAACCGGAAGGCTGGAACGAACCGACGCTCTATGTGGGCGGTTTCTCGACGTCGTTGCCGGCGGAAGTGCAGTTGGAGATGTTGCACACGCTGCCGGGATTAGAGTCGTGCGTGATGCTGCGCGCGGGCTATGCGGTTGAATACGATATGGTGCCGCCGACGGAATTACGCGACACGCTCGAGACGCATCGCGTGCAGAACCTGTTTCATTGCGGACAACTCAACGGCACCTCGGGATATGAAGAAGCGGCGGCACAAGGATTGATTGCGGGCATTAATGCCGCGCGCATCGTGCAAGGCCGCGAACCGTTGCGTCTTGCGCGCAGCGATGCGTACGTCGGCGTGCTGGTCGATGATCTCGTCAGCAAAGGCGTCGACGAGCCGTATCGCATGTTGACGTCGCGCGCGGAACATCGCGTGATTCTGCGCCATGACAATGCCGACACGCGCTTGACGCCGATCGGCCGTGAGATCGGACTTGTGTCCGATGAGGCATGGGACGCGTTCAACGATCGTCAGGCCGCGCTGCGCGACATCATGAAGCGCGCCGAGCGCACGCGGGTGCCGGTCGAACAGATCGGCGACCAGCGTTTTGAGCCGGGAGCGACGCTCGCCGATGCCTTGCGGCGGCCGACGCTAATATTTGGTGATATTGCGCCGTATTTCGACCCCCCAATCGGTGACGACCTAGGCGAGCGGGCGACGATCGAGCTGAAAGTGGCCGGCTACGTGCGCCGCCAGGAGATTGCAATCGAGAAGGCGGCGCGCACCGAGCGGGTGCTCATCCCCGAAACGCTCGACTATGCCGGAATCGCGGCACTCTCACGCGAGGCGCGCGAGAAACTCACCGCACAGCGGCCACGCACGCTCGGCGCCGCGAGCCGCATTCCGGGCGTAACGCCGGCCGATATTGCGATTCTCGGCCTCTTCGTCCATCGAGAACGAAGCGCAGCGAGCGCGTGAGTGAGTTCGTCGAACTCCTCGCCCTGCTCTCGGGTCACGTTCCCGAGGAGCATCGTGAACGGCTGGCGCGCTACGGTGCGCGCGTGCTCGAATCAACCCGGAAATTCAATCTGACCGGCGCGAAAAACGCATCGGAATTCGCGCCGCACATCATCGACAGCATCTCGATTGCCCAGTTCGTTGAGCAGTCACTGGTCGATGTCGGCTCGGGAGGCGGTTTGCCGGCGATCCCGCTCGCGATCGTAACGGGCGTTCCGGTCATGATGTTGGAGTCGACGGTGAAGAAGGCGCGGTTCCTGGAGCAGCTGCTCGCAGAGTTCAACTTGCAGGGAGCGGTGGTGGCGCAGCGCGCCGAGGTCGCAGCGCACGACGAGGCTCTTCGTGGGCACTTTCATACGGGTACGGCGCGAGCGGTTTCGTCCGCGCCGACGGTCGCGGAGCTGTTGTTGCCATTCATTCATGCCGGCGGCCGCGCCGTGCTGCAGCGCGGCACAATGGACCAGCGCGAGTACCAGGCGCTGGAAGACGCCTCACTAATGCTGGGTGCGCGGGTGGAACGGGTCGTTCAGCAGCTGCCCGAGGCGGGCGAAGCGGGGCTCGTGCGCCAGCTGGTGATCATCGAGAAGACGGCCGACACACAGCAACGTTTTCCACGTCGCGTCGGAATCCCCGAAAAACGGCCACTTTGCTTTTAGCCGCTTCGTGCGCGGACGGCTTCGAGAAATCCGCCGAGGATCGGCCCCGCTAGCGGTTCATCGAGTCCCATGCGCTCGGGATGCCATTGGACTGCCGCGAGCCACGGCTTGCGCATCGGCGTCGTCCATTCGAGCGCTTCCACAACGCCGTTTTCGTGGCGCGCTACGACGCGAAGCCCATCGCCCACTTCTTCGATGGCCTGATGGTGCGAGGAGGTAGCGTCGCCGCTCTGCGTTCCGACGAGGCGGTGGAGCCCGGAACCAGATTCGACGTGGACGGCATGGCGGTCGCCATCGGGAAGTTGATGGTCCGCGTCCGCGAGATCTTGAACGAGCGTCCCGCCCTGGTAGACATTGAGGAGCTGCATCCCGCGGCAGATCGCCAGAATCGGCACGCGCCGGCGGAAGGCGGCATCGAGCATCTTTAATTCCGCCTCGTCCCGGCCCGGGAATGTCTCGCAGACCTGTTCAGTATCGCGAGCCCCATAGCGATGCGGTTCAACGTCGGAGCCGCCGACAAGCATCAAGCCGTCGATCTCATCGAGCTCATCGCGATCCAGGGGTTGCGCGGCGCCGGCAAGCCAGACCGGCTCGAGGCCGTCACGGTACCCCGCCTGCTCCGCGCATGCCAGAAGAGCACCGAGGTATAACCGGTACTTCGGAGTCCCCTGATCGTAGCTAAGCCCGATCTTCACTCCAAGCGCACTTCGCGATGTCCCCCAACTGTCATCCTGAGCGAAGTGAGCGAAGCGAGCACAGTCGAAGGATCGCCTCAGAACAATTGCTTTGGGAACATTCGAGGGCAAGCGTTCCGGCCAGGTGTTTGTCGTGAAACAATGCCCGAAGTGCCCCCCATCGTTTACCGTGAAACGAAAGATAAAAAATGTATCGCCCGCATCTCCTCGATGAGCAGCTAGCTGCCGCTTTGCCGGCCGGTTCGCTATTTGCCGTTGGCGGGCGGGTACGCGACGAGTTGCGGGCTGAGGTCGAAGGCGGGCAGGCGCCCGCGAAGGATTCCGATTACGTCGTCACCGGCGTCCCGATCGACGACCTCCGGTCCCGGTTAGAGCCGCTCGGCAAAATCGACCTAGTCGGAGCCGCCTTCGCGGTTCTTAAGTTGACCGTCGACGGCGAGACGGTTGACGTGGCACTGCCGCGCCGCGAGAAGTCGACCGGCCACGGCCACAAGGACTTTCAGGTCCAAAGCGGTCCCGAGATCCCGCTCGCGGACGATCTCGCCCGCCGCGACTTCCGCATGAACATGATCGCGCGGGCGTTGCCCGGCGGCGCGCTCGTCGATCCGTACGACGGCGAAGCGGACATCCGCGCGCGCCGCATCGACATCCTCACGGCTCGGACGTTCGAGGAAGATCCCCTGCGCATGCTCCGGGCGGCGCAATTCGCGGCCCGCTTCGGCTATAGCCCCACGCCGCAGACGGTCGCCGCGATGCGCGAAGCGGCGCCGTTGGTGACGTCGGTCTCGCCCGAGCGCATCCACGACGAGCTGACGAAGCTCTTCGAGCAGGCGCCGAAGCCATCCGTCGGCCTGCGCTTGCTGCACGAAACGGGCGTACTGCAACACTTCTGGCCCGAGTTGCTCGAAGGCGTCGGCGTCGAACAGAACGAGTGGCATGCATATGATGTCTGGCGCCACAATCTCGAGACGATGGACGCGACCGCGCCCGGGGATGCGATCTTGCGCGTTGCGGCGCTGCTCCACGACGTCGGCAAGCCGCGTACGAAGGAAGACGGGCATTTTTACCGCCACGAGCTGGTCGGCGCCGAGATGGCAGAAGAGATGCTTAGCAGGCTAAGATTCTCAAACGACGATGTAGCAACCGTCGAGCACCTCGTGCGCCACCATATGTACAATCAGGACCCCGAGTTAAGCGACGCCGCCATGCGCCGTTTCATCCGCCGTATCGGCTTGCCGCATCTGCAGCGGCAGTTTGCGGTGCGTGCCGCCGACATCGCCGGATCCGGAATGCCGAAGCGCGACGATTCCAACGAACGATTCGAAGAACGCGTGTGGGCGGAAGTTGAACGAAAGCCCGCTTTCTCGGTGACCGACCTAGTAGTAGGAGGTTCCGAGGTCATATCGGCGATGGTGCACCGCGGTTTGGCACCGCCCGGATTTCGCGGCGACCGCCGCGTCGGCGACGCGTTGCAGTGGCTCTTCGAGCAGGTCACGGACCGGCCCGAACGTAACCAGCGCGAGACACTGTACGCACTTCTCGACGAGTATCTCGCGGGGGTGCCGTAACATTTTCAGGACCTCTCTTTGAGTCGAATCATCGCCCTCGTCAACCAAAAAGGCGGCGTCGGAAAAAGCACGACGGCCGTGAATCTCGGTGCTGCGCTCGCCGTGCAAGGCCGCAAGGTACTCGTCGTCGACTGCGATCCGCAAGGTAATACGACGACCGGCTTCGGCATCGAAAAACACAGTCTCAATCGCGACGTCTACAACGTGTTGATGCAGGAAGCGACGATCGACGACGTCATGCAGCGCACCGAGCTCGAGAATCTGCAGCTCGTGCCCGCGACGATCAATCTCGCCGGCGCCGAAATCGAACTCGTCTCCGCGCTCTCACGTGAAACGCGGTTGCGTCAAGCGGTCGTGCCTGTCGCATCGCGATTCGATTTCGTATTGATCGATTGTCCGCCATCGCTCGGTTTGCTGACGATCAATGCGCTCACCGGCGCCGAAGAAATCATCATTCCGGTGCAGGCGGAATACTATGCACTCGAAGGGCTTTCGCAACTCACCGCGGTGGTGCGGCGCGTGCGCGAAGCGCTCAATCCGACGCTTCACGTCAGCGGTGTCCTCGTCACGATGTTCGACGGACGCACGCGACTCGCAATGGAAGTCCTCGACGAACTCGAAAAATACTTTCCGGAACAAATGTTCAAAACGCAGATCCCACGCAACATCCGTCTTTCTGAAGCGCCGTCGTACGGTAAACCCGTCATTCTCTTTGACGTGAAGAGCCGCGGCGCGCAAGCGTATCTCGCGCTTGCGCGTGAGCTGCTCGCGCCTGAAAACGCGCAGGCCGTCGGGCACGGCGCGTGAGCCAAGCTCCCAAACGCGGTCTCGGCAGGGGCCTCGGCGCCCTGCTGGGCGATGCGCCGGTGCCGACGGCGCCGGCCGCACGCGAAGCGATGCGCGAACTTCCGATCGCATCGATTATGCCGAATCCGCGTCAGCCGCGCACGACGTTCGATCGAGCGTCGCTTGAAGAACTGCAGGCTTCCATCGCCGTCTACGGCGTCCTCGTGCCGATCATCGTGCGCAAGCGCGGCGAGAGATACGAACTCGTCGCCGGCGAGCGGCGCTGGCGTGCCTGCGCGGGATTGCGCAAAGAGACGATTCCCGCGATCGTGCGCGAGAGCGACGACCGTGATTCGCTCGAAGTCGCGATCATCGAAAATCTGCAGCGTGAGAATTTAAATCCGCTCGAAGAAGCCGCGGGCTTTTCCCACTTGATCGACGAGTACGGCCTAACGCAAGAAGATGTTGCGCAGCGTCTCGGCAAGAGTCGCCCAGTTATTGCGAACGGCTTGCGATTGCTGCAACTGCCCGATGCGATCAAGGCGATGCTCGCCGATGCACGTCTCTCCGCCGGACATGCTCGTGCATTACTTGCTGCGCCGCCAGATCAACGCATTCAACTCGCCGAACGCGCGATTAACGAAGGGCTTTCCGTGCGCGCGCTCGAGCGCCTTACCGGAGCCGTCGACACGCCGAACGCGCAGAAAATCCCGCGTACGCGCGAGCTTTCACCGGAAGAGCATGATTTTGAATCGCGACTGCGCGAGCGCTTCGGCACGCACGTGGCGATCGTTCGCAGCGGCCGCGGCGGACGCATCGAATTGCGTTTCACGAATGACAAAGAGTTGATGCGCCTCGGCGATCTGCTCCTCGATATCGAAGAATGATTCCAATCACACGTATTCTGACAGTGTTGATGTTCGGCGCACTCTGCTTTGTGTTGATCGTGCCCATGGCGCTGCAGCGTCACAATATGGTGATTGCAATCGGGATCAGCGCGGCATTCGTCCTGTACTTGGTCGTCAATATCGTATTATGGCTGCGGATGATGAAACCGCGCGTGTAAGCCGCTTGCGCGGCATTTACGCGATTCTCAATGAAGGCGACGACGTGCTTCGCCTCGCGCGCGCGACCGTCGATGCAGGGATCCGAATCGTCCAGTACCGCGCGAAGCGCGGCATCGTGACCGGGCATTTGCGCGCGCTGCGCGATATGACGTCGGCCGTTGGCGCATTGCTCGTCGTAAACGACGACTGGCGCGCGGCCGTGGAATTCGGTTGCGACGGCGTTCACCTCGGCCCCGACGACGACGGCTTTGTCGACATTGCACCGGTACGCGCCGCAATCGGCACCCGGTTGATCGGCCTTTCGTGCGGCACCGTCGAGGAGGCCCGTGAGGCCAATCGCCTCGGCGCAGACTACATCGGCGTCGGTTCCGTCTACGCGACGGCCTCGAAGGCCGACGCCGGCGACCCGATCGGCGTGGACGGGCTGCAGCGCGTTGCCGCCGCGGCGACGATGCCGGTGGCGGCGATCGGCGGGATCACCGCACGCAATCTCGAGCCCGTTCGCCACTGCGGTGTGGCGATGGCGGCAGTCATCTCAGCCATCTCGGCTGCACCGGACCCGCAGTCCGCCGCGCACGAGCTGGTCCGCCAGTGGAACGGCGATGGGGAAGTTTGACGAAACCTTTGCGGCCCTCAAAGGGCTGCTCGCGCCGTACGCGACGCGCCTGCACGTCACAGCCGATGGCTCTGCGACCTACATGCTCGACGGCGAATACGCTCCGGCGATCAAGCGGCCGATGTTCTTCGCGGGCGTTCGCGCCGGGCGCGCATATGTTAGCTTTTATCTGATGCCCGTATATTCAAATCCCGAATTGATGGGGCGCATCTCCGATTCGCTGCGCCGAAGGCTGCACGGTAAATCGTGTTTTAACTTCACGCGGCCGGAACCGGAGCTATTCGATGAATTGCGTGGGCTCGTGCATAGCGGGTTCGACTGCTACGAGCGTTTGGGCTACGTGAAATGACGGCAGTTCTGTCGATCGGAACGACGCATCCGTGGAACATCGCGGGGGTCGGTCTCGACGCGCTCGTCGGCCACGAACTCGGCGTGCGTACGATAACGATACGCACGGCCGTTACCGCGCAAGACGAGCGCGGATTGCATGCATTGCAAACGCTCTCGCCCGAGATCGTTCGCGCGCAATTCGAGACCGCGCATCCATCGGAGATCGACGCTGTGCGTGTCGGCGCGCTGACGTCGGTCGAAATGATCGGCATCGTCAGTGAAAGCTTGCGCCGGTACTACGATCATCCGATCGTCGTCGATCCCGTCTTCACGGCGACACGCGGCGGAACGTTTGCGGACGACGACACGCTCGCCGCGCTTCGCGAGGCGATTCTCACGCTGCCAAACGTCATCGTGACTCCGAATATTATTGAAGCGCAGCGGCTTCTCGCCGGCCGCAAAATCGATCGCGATTCGATCGCGCAAGCCGCGCGAGATATCCAGCACCTCGGCTGTCGCGCCGTGTTGCTGAAGGGCGGACACCTGCGGGGGAATCCCGTCGATGCGCTTGCGACGCGGGATAGCGTCGAGCTCTTCGATGGAGCGCGCGTCGAAGGCGACCTGCGCGGAACGGGATGTTTGCTCGCCATGGCGCTTGCCTGTGCGCTCGCGCAAGGCGACCCGCTTCGCGATGGAGTTCAGTTTGCGCGCGCGTTCGTGCGACGAAAGATTGCGAGCGCGCGGGAGTTCGGCGGCCTTCCCGTGGCGTATTAGCCGCGAAATGACCACGATCGCAACGACGACTTCAGCAAAACCACGCGTTATGTCCGGAATGCGCCCGACCGGCGGCCTGCATCTTGGGCATCTTGTCGGCGTGCTGACGCAATGGAGTGTCTTTTGCGACACCGCCAATGCCTACTTCGAGATTGCCGATCTACACGCGTACACGACGGGATACGAGGACCCGCAGGCGATTCGCGACGCGCGCAACGAGATGGTGGCGGTGTGGCTTGCGGCCGGCGTCGATCCGAAGAAGTCGACGATTTTCTTGCAATCCGCCGTTCCGGAAATCGCGGAGTTGCACACGCTGCTTTCGATGATCACGCCGGTGTCGTGGCTGGAACGCGTACCGACGTGGAAGGGTCAGATCGAAGAACTCGGCTCGCATGTCGCGACGTACGGGTTCCTCGGATATCCGTTGCTGCAAGTGTGCGACATTGCGATCGTTCGCGGCGAACGCGTCCCCGTCGGCCGGGATCAAGTCGCGCACCTCGAGTTCGGACGCGAAGTGGTGCGGCGGTTCAATTATTTGTACGGCGACGGGAACGAAGTGCTCGTCGAAGCGCAGCCGACGTTAACCGAGTTTGCGGAAGTGCCGGGCACCGACGGACGCAAAATGTCGAAGTCCTACAACAACGCGATCCTCATCGCCGACGACGAGGAAACGACGACGAAAAAGGTCCGGTCGATGATCACCGATCCGCAGAAAGTGCGCAAGGGTGATCCGGGGCGGCCGGAGATTTGTCCGGTGTTCGCACTCTGGAAGTTCGTCAATCCGCTCAAACTCGATGCGATCGCGGAAGGCTGCCGCAGCGGTGCGTTGGGATGCGTTGCGGATAAAACCGATTTCGCCGAGCAACTCAACGCGTATCTGCGTCCGGTTCGAGAACGGCTCGCGGTCTTTCGCCAAGATCCGGCGCAAGTCGAAGCGATCATTGCCGAAGGTACTGCGCGCACGCGGGAAATCGCGTCGTCGGTCATGCTCGACGTGAAACGCGCGATGAAGTTGCTCTAGCTGCGGCTTGCAGATCGAATATCGCCGGCAATGCGATCGAGCTCACCGGTGAATTGATGTCCGCATCCGGTGAGTAAGACGATGTTCGCGGCGGGCAACGTCCTGTGGTAGTCGTGCGCATCGCTTACCGGAATCACCGGATCGTCGTCGCTTTGATACAGCGTGATCGCGACGTTCGCGGGTAACCGCCGGGCGAAATCGTGGGGAGGCGTGAAATCATCGACTCCCCAATGGCTATCCGCGCCCTTATAGGGCGGTGCCAAGAGAAAGAGGTTTCGCGACCTCACCGGCTTCGGAAGAAGAGAGGAACTTGAGTACCGCCGCGGCGCCGATCGAGTGCGCGACCACGGTGGTGGTTCCTTGCAGGTCGTGAAACACTTCGTTCAGCCGCGGCTGCGTGGCGTCCCAGTCGATCTGCTCGAGACCCTCGATGTGAGGATAGTGAACGGCAACGCCTTCATCGAGCGCGTGCGTCATGCCTGAAACAATGGCTCGATCGAAGGCGAACGCGCCATCGCCGCCCCCATGAATGAAGAGCACATGCATCCCGTGTATATACCCCGTGAGACAGGGGACAAAATTCCGGCGTGGAAGGCAAAATATCGTCATGCCATTGCTCGGCGTTATTCTTGCCCTTGCCACCGCATTGGATGCTCCGCAGCGGGCCCGTATCGATGCGGTCTTCAAAAGCTATACGTCATCCACGCCGGGCTGCGCGCTCGGCGTTTTTCGTAACGGCGCCATTGCGTACGCGCACGGCTACGGCATGGCTGATCTCGAACGGAACGTCCCGATCACGGCGGAGTCCGTGTTCGACGTCGGCTCGGTCTCGAAACAATTCGCCGCCGCGGCGATCGCGATGCTGGCCGATCAAGGCAAACTGAAGTTCACCGACGACGTTCACAAGTTTATCCCGGAACTACCGAACTACGGCACGCCGCTGACGCTCAACGAATTGATGTGGCATACGAGCGGATTGCGCGACTACACCGATCTGCTGGATCTTGAAGGCTACGGACTCGAACAAGCGACGACGGACGGCGATGCACTTTCGGCCATCGTGCGTCAGCGCCATCTCGAGTTTCCGAGCGGGACGCGTTACGAATACTCGAACACGAATTACTTCTTGCTCTCCGTCGTCGTGAAACATGTGACGGGGCAAACGCTTTCTGAGTACGTCAGCCGGAATATTTTCCAGCCGCTCGGCATGACGCACACGCTGTACCGCACCGACTACGCAATGCTCATCCCGAATCGCGCGATGGGCTATGCGCCCGCATCGAACGGCCGCTTCAAAAACAGCATGTCGAATTGGGAGCAGACCGGCGACGGCGCGGTTCAAATTTCGATTCAAGACGTTGCGAAATGGGATGAAAATTTCTATCATCCGAAAGTTGGCGGTGCGCAGCTCGTCAGCCAATTGCAAACGCCCGGACATCTTTCGAACGGCGAGCCCTTGCACTACGCGCGCGGGCTCTTCATCGGCGACTACCGCGGTCTGCACTCCGTGACGCATGGCGGCGCATGGATCGGTTATCGCGCGGCCTTTGACCGGTTCCCCACGGTGCATACGTCCGTCGTCGTGCTCTGCAACTCCGATGCCGCATCGCCCGGATCGCTCGCGCAAGGCGTCGAGGATATCGTCCTTGCACCGTATGTTCGCCCGATCCCACATAGTGCGACTGCGGCGAGCGGCAAGACGACGGTATCGACTGTCGCCTTGGGCGGGGCATATTTCGATGAGGCCGGCGCTGAAGTGTTCCGCGTGGCCGTGCACGACTCACGAGTCGCGCTCAGCCTCGGCGGAACGGAGTATCCGCTCACTCCGGTCGGCGGATCATCATTTCGCGTCGGCTCGACGCCGGTCACGTTCGTGACCGCGGGCAACGGGGCGGTGACCGCTCTCCGCCTCGGCAGCGGAGACGACGCGTCGTTCGCGCGCAAATTTACGCCGGTAATGCCGACCGCCGAGCAATTGAGCGGCGTGCCGGGCAAGTACTACAGTCCGGAACTCGATGTCACGTGGCAACTGCGCGCCAACGGACAAACGCTTTCGCTCGCTCCCGCGCGCTATATGCCCGAGGGAGCGGCGGGGAAGCTGCAGCCCCAAATGGCCGACACATTCACGTCCAATGCCGGGTTCCTCATTCGTCTCACGCGCGACCCGACCGGCGCCGTGACCGGCTTTTCGCTGAGCGCGGGCCGCGGATTACGCTCGCTGATCTTCACGCGGGTAGCAAATCAACCATAACGTAGCGCCGTCACAGCGCCCCATCGTCTTGCGATATCATTAGCACATGGGCTCAATTCGGGAGGACAACCATGAAGCTGCGTTTTGCCGCGCTGGCGTTCATTGCCGCGTTCGCTTTTGTCACGATCGCGCGTGCCGATGAGGGGCCGACGAACACCGGTCCGTTGACGATGAGCGAGACACAATTCGTTCAGCAGGTTCAACAAGATCTTACGCACCGCTACCCGACGGTGAGCGACGCAACAAAGGCCGGCTACGTGCGATACACGGCACCGGATGACACCGGCGCGATCAGCTACGCAAACAAACAATGGGCGTCCGATCAAACGCATCCGAGCCAGCTGTGGTACGACAAGAACGGCAAGCTGATGGGTGGCGACTACTCCGTCCTGCGTCCGAACAATGAGCCCCGTCCGAATCTGTGGGGCGTCGATCCCGGCCGCTGGGTCGAACTCAACGGACACGTCCACTACGTCACCAAGGACGGAAGCGGCGCGATGAAATACGATCAGTGGGTTTGGAACAAAGATTTCGTGGCCGCCGGCGGCTCGCTTACAAATCCGTCGGCCGACACGCTGGTCAAGATGGGCAAGGTCAAAAGCGCAAGCGACGTCGTGACGATCTTCGAGTTTCCGACCATTTGGGATCTGACCGTCTGGGTGAAACCGAATCCCTACGGCGCATTCGCGTGGGAGAATCCGGACTCGAAGCCCTGATCGCCTGAAATCAAACGCCCGACGAAATCTCGCCGGGCGTTTTGTTCGTAATGATCCTTCGACTACGGTGCTGCGTACCTGCGCTCAGGATGACAATGGTCAGCCTTTGAACTTTGGAAGCACCGTGCGGATTTGCGAGAGGGCGTAGTCGATGTCGTCCAGCGACGCAGCGTACGAGAAGCGAAGATAGCCGGCTCCCGCGGGGCCGAACGATGAGCCGCCGCCGCAAGCAACGCCGCCTTCTTCTAAGAGGAAGCCCGCGAGCGCCTTATCATTGTGCGTGATCTGCTGCACGTTGGGGAACGCGTAGAACGCGCCTTCCGGCAGCGTGCAACTCATCCCTGGAATCTCATTCAATCCTTTGACGAGCTTGTCACGGCGTTGGCGGAAGATTTCGTTCATCTCGCGCACGGGCGCGTCGTCGCCCGTCAACGCAGCGATTCCCGCTTTTTGCACGAACGTCGCGACGCAGCTGAACGTGTTGTTGTTGAAGAGCGTCACGACCTTGCAAATATCTTCCGGCATGATCGCGTACCCCAGACGCCATCCCGTCATTGCATACGCTTTCGAGAAGCCGTCAACGACGATCGTGCGATCTTGCATACCCGGCAGCGACGCGATCGACATGAACTCGGTGTCGAGATAGAAATTGCGGCTGTATATTTCGTCGGCAATGACCAGGAAGTCGTGCTTTTGCGCGAGTTCCGCAATGCGCTCGAGATCCTCACGCAACAACACACCGCCGGTCGGATTGTGTGGCGAGTTGATGACGACCGCTTTCGTGCGATCGCTCACGCGCCGTTCGAGTTCGTCAAGATCCATGCGCCACTCGAGCGATTCGCGCAGCGGAATGCGGACGACGTTGGCTTGGAGATACGACGACGCCGAACCGTACGCCGGGTACGCCGGGTCGAAATAGATGAAGTCGTCACCCGGATTGAGGATCGCGCTGAGGATATTCCAGATAATTGGTTTTGCACCGGGCGCAACCGTGACGTTCGCGGCCGTATAGGGCTTCGGCATCTTGCGGAAACGCGTCGCGTAATCGGCGATTGTTTCACGCAATTCGATGATGCCCGCGGACGGCGTGTAGTGCGTATCGTGTCCCATCATCGACGCAACTGCGGCATCTTTAATGTGCTGCGGCGTATCGAAATCGGGTTCGCCGATTTCCATGTGCACGACACGACGCCCCGTCGCCTCGATCTCTCGGGCGCGAGCTAATACTTGGAATGCGTTCTCTGCACCTAAGCGAGCAACCGCGTCCGCAATTCGTTGATCGTGCACTGCCAACATCGACAAAAGCCTTTCAAAATTTAGACAAACTCAGCGTAACTAAATCAAGGGGGCGCCCTGCGCCTGTCGAAGCGTCACGCGTCATGCGCACGCTGTCCGAAGTTTTTGCGCCAGGAGCACCGACGTTACCGGAAGGTCTCCGAACGCTCGTCGTTTCGCCCGACCGAGAGTTGGAACCTGGAATGACGGTGCGTGCCGCGTTCACGTTCCGCAATCAAGGCGGAGCGCCCGCAACAGGCGTCCGCGTACGATTTAATTTACCCGACGGGCTCGTCTATCTCGTCGGTACCGGACAACTCGATGGCGCCGATCTCGATGATGAACATGGGAATTCGCCGCTACTCTCGCGAGCGGGCGCGCATATCGGCGACGTGGGTCCCGGCGAAGAACGCCGCCTCGAAATTGCGTACAGCGTTGCGGGTGCAATCGAAAACGGCACGACGCTCGAGTTGCAAGCCGCGGTTGCTTCCTTTGAGGTGCCGCCGGTCGGCTCGAACATCGTGCGGCTCATCGCGCGCAGCCGGCCGCAACTGGAGAACGCGCTGACCAGCATTGCAATCGAGGCGCGTTCGGAAGCGGTGCCCGGCGCGGAAGCGCAAATTACGGTTCGCTTACACAACGCCGGTGAATCGAGTGCGCGCGACGTCGTCGTGGTAGCGCCGATGCCCGAGCACACCAGCTATATCTCCGGTTCGGCGCGCGTCAACGGACGCGAGATCGAACGCGATCTCGGCTTGCCGTTCGATCGCGTGTACGCACCGATCGTGACGCCGGCGCTGCCGGCAAGCGCGAGCAGCACGCTCGTTTATCGCGTGCGCATCCACTCTCCGCTCGATGACGGAACGACGATCTCCGCGCGCGCTTCGGTTGCGTCGCAAGAGACGGCGGCCTTCGACCTCAATCCCGCATCGCTCGTCGTTCGCTCTGCGCCGCACTTCGACGACGACCGCACGTCGTTTACGGTTGAACCGACGCACGACGTTCGTCCCGGTCAACGCGTGACACTTTCACTCTCGGCGCACAATGCCGGTTCCGCGGCTGCGGAAGCCGTGCTCGCGACGATCGAGCTGCCCGATTCGCTGATTCCGGTGCGCGGCGCAACGCAAATCGACGGACGCCCGCTCCGCGAAGCGAAGAGAAAAGATGGACTCGTTTTCGAACTTGGCCGCATCGATGCGGATGAACGCGTCGATCTGCGCTGCGAAGCGATCGTCACGTCGCCGCTCGGAGACGCTGCGACACTCACGATTGGAGCGACGCTGGATTGGGAGCCGTCGGGCGATGCATCGCAGCGCCGGTTCGAACGGTCGGTCGTCGTGCATTCCCAACCATCGCTTGCATCCCGACGCAACACCATTGCCCGGGCCGGCGCTGAAATCGTTCGTCCCGGCGAGGAAGTCGAAGCAACGGTCGTCGTCACGAACGACGGAAGTGCGCCCGCGACGGATTGTGTATTGCATTTGCGTCTCGATGCGGCGCTCGATGAAGTGCGCGTAAGCGAGAAAAACTCACGGATCACGATCGACGGTGACGCCGCGGAAATCGGAACGCTCGAGCCGTACTCGGCGAGGAAGTTTCAAGTGCGGGCGCGCGTGCGCACGCCCTACGCGGATCGCAGCGAATTGCGCGCCGGTGTAAGCGTGCACTCACGCGAACTCGGTGAAACGCCGCTCGGCGATGTCGTCTGGCGCGTCGATTCGCATCCTGCGTTTTCGCTGCAGACTTCGCATCTGCAACTCGAAAACGAAGCGTTGCTCCGGCCGAATCAGCTTGCCGACGTCGCGGTTCGCGTGACGAACGTCGGCACCGACGTCGCGCATAATGTGCGCGTGCGTTTGTACGTCTCGCCGGAAGCGCGCCTCGAAACGGTCGACGGCGCGACGCGTGAAAAATCGAAACTGGTCTTCGGTGAGATTCCGCCGGGCGCGACCGCGGAAGCGCGTCTCGGGTTGCGTCTGCTGCGCAGTCTTGCAAAAGAATTTCCGGTCACCGTCGATGCGGTGCTGACCTCCGACGCGATGCTGCCCGTTCCGCTGCAGCGGCTGACGATCGTCACGACCGCCGAGCCGGATTTCTCCGTCGGAACGCTGCGCAGCGAACCGTTGGATATGGTCGACGTCGGCGAGACGATCGAGTGGGTGCTTCACGTGCGTAACGGCGGCGACGGTCCGGCACGCCGCGTGCAGATCCTCTGCAGTCAACCCGATTCGCTCATCTACGTGCCGAATTCGACGACCGTAAACGACGTGCCGATCCGCGACGTCGGTGCGCTCTCCGCTCTGGCGACGGAACGCGGCATCGTGCTCAACGACGTCGATCCGGGCGTGGAAGCAACGATTCGCTTCCGCGACGTCGTGCACAATCAACTGCCCGCGGGCGAAGCGATCGTTCGAATTGCGAACGTTCGGTACGACGGCGATCGTGACGATGAAATCACTTCGAACGAGCTAAAAGTGCGCGCGGCGCCCGTCTTCGCGAACGCGATTCCGGGTCTGCCGTTCGGTTTGGACGGGATGGTCGGCCCCGCATTCGGCGGCGCGACACAGCGCGCGTTGCCGGAAGATCGCTTCATGGAACTGCCGCCCGCGACGCCCGTCAACGGTGACGCACATACGCGCGGCTGGCTTGCGCACAGCGACTTTCCGGCGCTCGCTCCGAGCAACGGTGGTATGGGGACCGACGCTCTGGAACCGGCAATCGTCGAAGGATCGCTTGCGGCTGAAGGCGGTGTCGGCGTCGCGGTGACCTTTACGGCGGACCGGCACGCGCGCATTCTGCGCTTCTTAGATGAAGCGCGCTTTGACGGGTTGATCACGCACCTCTTCGCGTTGCGCGCGTTCTTCCCGGAAGCTATCGGCGATACGCACATCAATTCCGTTGCGGCGATGCGTGACGTGCTGCGCGAAGAACTCGATCGTCTCTTCATCAAACTGCGTCTGCCGAATTACGTGATTGCACCGCGCGACATCGAAACACCGTCGATGCGCGCGACGATCGAGCGCCTGATGCATGATATTTCGACGGCGCGCGGCCTGCCGTCGGAAACGCCGAACATTACGGTCATTTTGCGCGGCGCGTTCGATCCTTCGGAAATCGCCGAGTTGAGCGAGGGTCTGGCGGACGCCGAACTCGCATCGGCCTTGCCGTGGGCGATCGCGGCCCGCTTGCTGCCCGATGGAACGCCGCAGTTCGCGCATTATCGCGCGATGCTGATCGAACGTCTCGACGCATTCGTCGAGACGGATGCGAGCGAATTTCTCGACGCGCTGCAACGCCGCCGTGATATCACGCTCGATGCCGCGCTCGACGTCGTGCGCACCTCGCTTCACGCGAACGCAGTGTAGCGTATGACCATCGCCGCCATCGTCATTATCATCGTGGGCATCGCGATCGGCGTATACGCATGGTTGGCGCCGCGGCGCGCGGCGACGCGCGTGCGGGTGCAGCGGCTTGAAGAACCGCTGCAGGCGACGACGGATTGGACGAACGAAGCCGGCGACGAGTTCGCGGGTCTTTCCGAATCGGCGCGTTGCGACTTGGTTTTCGCCGTCGCCGCGCTCGAAGACGAACGCTCGCAGCATCTGCTCGAACATGCCTTGAACGATCCGGCCGAGGCTGTGTCACTCGCCGCCGCGCACGTGCTCATCTCTAGCGGCCGCCGTAGCACCGTCGCAACGTTTCTCGCGGAACATCCGGGGCGGCGCGCCGACCGGATCGCGCAGACCCTGTCGCTTCTCGACTCGCAGCGTACCGACTAGGCGCGCGCCAACATAGGTCGGGGCGCCACTTGAAGGGAAAGGATTGCCCGTGGCCTCAACGTCGTTGACCGGCATTTTTGCCCCGGGCTCTCCCGCATTGGTCGAGAGCCTTCGGACGTTGGTATTGGACCCCGCACGGAGCGTCGTTCCGGGCGAAACGATCCGCGCGACGTTCAGCTTTTCGAATCTCGGCGGCGCCGCCGCAACCGGCGTGCGCGTGCGTTTCGCGCATCCGCAAGGCTGCGAGCATGTTGACGGTGGCGATCTGGTCGATGATGCGCCGCTCGAAGGCGACGCCGGTTTCATCGATCCCAACGGCGCCTCGATTCCTGACCTCGAACCGAACGCGCAGCGGCGCGTGACGTGCACGTTCCGCGTCAATGACACGATCGAAGACGGAACAGATCTCGTCTTCCAAGCGGCGCTCGTCACCGATCAAACGCCGCTCGTAGGTTCGAATATCGAGCGGGTCGCGGTGCGAAGCCGTCCGGAACTGCAGAACAGTTCGACGCTCGTTACGCTCTCGGCGCCCGCGCAGCCGCATCCGGGCGATGTGATTTCGATTCGCGCGACTGTTCGCAATACCGGCGCGTCGAGTGCGCACGATGTGATCGTCATTCTTCCGGCGCCGGCACACACGACATACATCGCGCGCAGCGCGCGCGTCGACGGCCGTCTCGTCGCGGGCGTTGAAGGCGAAGCGTTCGATTACGATAGCGAGACGGTCGTGAGCGAGCGTCTCGCGCCCGGACAGTCCGTGCTCGTCGAATATCAGGCACAGATCGATTCGCCGCTCGCGGACGGCACGCGCATCAAGGCCTCCGGCACCGCCGGTTCGCTTGAATCCGCGGAGTTCGTGCTTTCGTCCGCTGAGATCGTCGTCGTGTCGCCGGTCGATTTCGATGGTGAAGATACCGCGCTGACGGTTCTGTGCGATGATGCCGTGACGCCGGGCATGCGCGTTCCGATGATTTTGCGCGCGATGAACAACGGCACCGGCATTGCGCAGCGCGTGCAGATGACGTTCGCGCTCCCGGCCGGATTGATTTACGCACCGGGCTCCGCGCACATGGACGGACAACCCGTGAGCGACGAATCGATTCCCAATCTCACGTTTTCACTCGGTTCGCTTCCCGCGGGGCGCATGGCGGAAGTCGGTATTGCGGCAACCGTTGCGGTACCGGCCGCCGGGCAAACCGTGTTGCCGATCGATGCGTCGTTGCGATGGAAGGGCGGCGAGCGTTCCTTCTCGCGCCGACTAGCAGTTCGCGTTGCGCCGCGGTTCAGCCGCGCGCGCAATTTTGTTGCCGCAAATCAAGGCGTCGCGCAAGCACGTGACGAGGTGACGTTCGACGTTCACGTCTACAACGACGGAACGGCGGCGGAATCTGAAGTGCGGCTGCGCCTCGTTCCGGGTTTGTATCTTACCGACGTTCGTGTGAGCGAAGGCGGCGCTGAACCGTGGCTCTATACGGGACCCGTTGAGCTCGGCGTCGTCGTTCCGCATCAGGAACGCATCTTCACCGTGCATGCGGTGATCGCATCGAAAGTTCCCGATCGTTCGACTGCATCGCTCGGCGTCGTGTTGGAACATGCCGACGGCGCCGTCGATCTCGGCACCGCATCGATCGTCGTCCGTTCGCGTGCGAGCGTCGATCTCGTCGAGTGGGAGTTGGAATCGCACGAACCGCTGCGTCCGAATCGAACCGTCGATCTCATCCTTCGCGTGCATAACAGCGGCTCCGATGTCTTGCGCGATGCGCGCTTATCGCTGACGTTACCGCCCGATCTCGTCGTCGAACGCGCGGTCGATGCGCGGCGCGACCGTGACGGTCTTGCCTTTGCGGACGTTCCGGCTGAAAGCACGCACACGGCGCGCTTGACGCTGCGCTTGCTGCGCGCGGTCAGCGCAAATCGGACGCTGGCACTCGAGGGGTCGCTGCAAGGCAAAGGCATTAGTCCGGTGCGGTTTCCAGCGCTCGATATTGCGACGCACGCGGAAGCGCAATTCGCGCAGAGCGCGCAACTCCTCGCGATTCCTTCGGAAGTCGTCAACGCGGGCGAGCGCTTGTACTACGAAGTGCGTCTGCGTAACGACGGTGACGGTCCAGCGGAACGGTTGGCGATGCGCGTCGTGCCGACGAATCTTGCGGTCTACGTTCCCTCGTCGACAACGATCAACGGCATGCCGATCAACGACGATGCCGGCGCATCGCAGCTGTGGTCAGCGCGCGGCCTCGTGCTTGCCGATGTGAATCCGCAAGTCGAGTTGCGCGTGCGCTGGGAGATGATGGTGATGTCGCCGCTTGCGGCCGGCACGTCGCTCGATACACGTGCGGTCTTCGAATGGGGCGAGGGCACAACGTTCGCTGTCGCCGCGCCGACGGTTCGCGTGCAAGCGCAACCTTCGCTGAGCGAATCGGTCGCGGGAACTGCGCTTTCCATCGCGCGCATTTTCCCGGTCGAAGCGCCTGCGTACGAACCGCCGCCGTTACCGGAGCCCGAACCGCAACTGCAACCGCGCCCGGAAGTCGTCGAAGAACAGCCGCCGCGCGCAATTGCGGAGATCGTCGCTGCGCACACCGACGCGCTCGCGCCTGCGTCGGCAGCGCCGGAAGAACTTCCGACGCCGGTGCTCTACGTCGATTTCACGCCGGAACGCCTCGGTCATACATTGCGCATGCTCGAACGCAGCGATACCGCCGGCGGTTTGATTCAGCATCTCTTTGCGATGCGGATGTTCTTTCCGGAGTCAGTCGTCGACGGGCAGCCGCAACTCAACGCAACGTTTGCGTCGGCGACTCGCGCGATGCGCGGTCCGCTCGAGAAGCTTTTCGTTCGCTTGCGGATGCCGCGCTTGCAGGTCACGGGCAAGGATCTCGAAGATCGCGAGAGCCGCGATGCGCTGATCAATCTCGTTAACGAACTGATCTTTGCGCCGCCGGGCCGCCCGAAGCGGGCGCCGGAAGGCACTATTCGTATCGAAGGCAGCGTGGAGCTCGACGTCGTTCGATCCCTCTTGCCCGAATTGGAAACCGTGCCCGTCGGCGCGGTCACGCCGTGGTTGATCAACGCGCAGCTCTTGGGTACGACGATTTTCAATGATGGGAATCGGTCGGATTCACTCGAGCACTATCGCGCGGAGCTGCTCAATGTGTTGACGGTGCTCAACGAGTTGCCGATCGAAGAGTTCCATCGCGTATTGACCTCCAGCGTCAATCGCACGCTCGACGAAGCGCTCGCCCAGGTCATCGAAGCGCTGCGCGGTGCAGCGCACATTGCTGTCGAGTAACGCGCTCGCAAACGTCTTCCTCGCGCTCTTCCTAGTCGGCGCGCTGTTATTCGTCCTCGGTACGATGCTGAGACGCGAACGTGAAGCGCGCACAATCGAAGCACAACCGCCGGCGGCGCGAACACAACCCGAGCCCGTCCTCGATGTCGCAGGCCGCCTCGATCTGATCGAACGCCTCGTCATGGTCGGTCAACCATGGTGCATCGAACAACTGGACACCATCCGCCGCGAAGACCCCGAAGAATCCGTCCGCGAAGCCGCCGACGCCGCCCTAATGGTGATCGGCGCACGCAATCTGTCATCCTGAGCCTGTCGAACGATTACCCGTTGCGGTTGCCGACTTTGAAGAGATATTTTATGACGAGTCGATCGATGGTTTGATTTGCGGCGGGTGTGCCGAAGCTGATATACAATTCGTTGCCGGTGTCGTAGAGGCGGTGTAGGCTTCCCGAGAAGTTTGAGCCCGGCGATGCGAAGCCGCCGGTTCCTGAAATCGTGCGATATCCGAGCGAGAGTGTCGTGTCGTGATCGACGGACCATCCGAATGAAATCCGTCGCAGCCATTGGCTATCGATTGCACCGACGTACATTTTTTCGATCGTTCCGTCGTACTCGAGCGAGACGTTGAACCGGCCGCCGAGCGGACGCGTTGCTGTCGACGTGAACTGCTGCAAATAGTAATCGCCGAACGGACCCCAGGAATACTGAACGAACGTCGGCGACGGCGAGCTTTGTTTGTATCCAAGGCCGATCGACGTTTGATCGTACCGGCCATCAACGGGATCCTGATACGACGGATAACCGGTTTGCACAACGTCGTTGTACGTGCGCAGTTCTTCTTGAACGGTCGCAAGCGCGATGCTAAAGTCGTTCGCTAAATCGGCGTTGGCGTTTATGCCCATGTCGGCTTTATGTACGTGGCCCGATTCGTCGAAATAGCGATCGGCGAAAAGATACACATTGCCGTCGCGGATTCCCGAGCCCGGCGGCCCCGCGCCGAAGAGACTGTACGTGCCGATCAATCCGCGAATGTCGCTTATCTGCGTGTAACCGTCGATTGGATTGTACTCGGGCCCGATGTCGCGGAAACCGATCAGCGCTTCGTGCGTCGGCCCTTGGTGATCGATGAAGCCGTATGTGCTCAGCGCGCGAGACGTGTCGGTGATCAGCGTTCCCACTTCCTGTTCGTGGAAGAGGGCGCCGACCCAACCCGTGCGAAGATCGCGCGCCTCGGTGCCGAACTCCACCGTACTGTCATGAACGCCGCCGTGATTGGCAATGACGCCGTTGGTCCAATATGCGAACGTGCGTCCCGGCAACACGTGCTTCCAGCCGAACGCCATGTCGTCGAACGGCTGCTCGTTCTGATCGTCGGTTCCGCGCGCTTCCAGTAGCCCGAGTGACTCGTACTTTCCGTACGTGCCTTCGAGCTTGAATCCGCGATCGAACGTTCCGATCGACGGCGAATAGAAGACAAGGTTGGGAGCTTCGTTGACCGCGAGCGCCGTTGCCGAGTTATTGATGTAGTTTGCGCCTTGCGCGAAAAACGGACGGTATTCGGTGAGGCTGCGCGGGAAGACTTGCGGCGTGATCGTGAGCTGATCCGCGTCGACGTTTGAGAAATCGGGATTGAGCGCGGCAACGAACGACATCGTTCCGGTCAGCGGATAGATGAGATCGAGCCCCGCCGGACGCGGATTCTTCGTGATTTCTTGGCCCGCAGGCGTGACGAACACGTCGCGCTGCCCGCCGGAACTACTGAGCGCATAGAGATCGACCGTAGGGTCCGGTCGCATCTTGATGTGATCCATTCGCAGGTCTCGCGCGGTGGGCCAATACCGCGCGTCGGCCAAATCGGGGAATCCGCTTCCAAAGTCCATCTGCGGGTTATAACCCCACGACAGCCGCTGCGTTCCTTGCGCGACGTAGCGGACGAAATTGATGCGCCACGACTGCGAATGCGACGACGGCAGCCGCATGATACCGAACGGAATAATGAACATCGCCGTCCAGCGCCCGCCGGTAATGCGCGCGGCGCCGCGCCAGTGCGGCGTGTATCGCGCGCTCTCGCTCGCCTGCTGAAATCGTGTTCCGAGCGGCGTCAGTTCGAAATAATACGACCGGTCGGCGTTCCCCGTTGGGTCGATGCCGATGCCGACGTAGTCGTCGCTGCCGAACCCGATGTTGTTCGTGCGCGCCGTGGCGGTAATCGGCGCAGACTGGTCGCACCAAAAGCCGACGTAGACGTTGGCGTCGTCATAGACGAACGCTGCGCGTGTTACCGCGCTTGCCGGTCGACGCGTCACGACATTCGTGAAACCCGTAAATCGAGTTGCCGATTGCCAACGTGGATCGGAGAGCGTCGCATCGAGCGCCATCGGAGACGAGATGCGTGCGACTGCGACGTTCTCAGACGTTGCAACGGCTAATGCAAAGCGCGGGATAGCAGCAAGCGCGAGCGCGATGAGCACCGTACGCATGCGCCCACTCTAGCCACCGAAAACGCTAAAAATCCTCAAGAAAACCTCACGCGCTGCGGTACACTAACATCAGTATGGGCTCAACGTCGCCGAGACCGCAGCGCCCCCTTGCATTCGACCGTTACGTCCTCGTCCCATCAACTCGCCAGTTGCTACGGGATGGAAAATCAATTCCGCTCGCACCGAAGGCGTACGACTTGCTCGCGATCCTCGTCTCGCAAGGCGGGTCTGCTATTACGCGTGACGCGCTGTACGAAAAACTGTGGCCCGACGGGTTCGTCGAGGACGGCAATCTGACGCAGAACATTTATGTGCTGCGCCGCACGTTGGACCCGAACGGCAATGGCCGCCGGTTCATTCAAACACTGCCCCGTCACGGATACCGTTTTGCGCTCGACGTTCGCCCGGTGGACTACGTGAACGGCAAGCCAAGCAAAGCCATTCACCGCGTGTGGTGGGAGAGTGCCGTCGCCGCGCTGTTGATCTTCGGCGTCCTCGTCATCGGCGGATCGACGGCGGAGCGATCGTTGTGTCCGCTGCCGGCCGACGCTTCAACCGCCTACGCGCTTGGGATGTATCACTTCAACATGCGTACGCCGAGTGAGATGCGGCGCGCGCTCGTCTCGTTCGGAGAAACGATCCGCGATGCGCCGTACAGTGCATTCGGTTATGCGGGAATGGCCGGCGTGTACGCGATCGACGCGCAAGATTATGATATGGGATCACCGGCGGCGAATAATTATATTCGTCTCGCCGAGCATTATCGCGACGAGGCGCTCAAACGCGATCCGAACAGCGCAGAAGCGCATCGTGTTTCAGGTTTTCTCGCGTATCAGTTCTTTGAGAACAAGACCGAGGCGGAGCGGGAGTTTCGTCTTGCATTAGCCGTGAAACCGGACGATTCCGAGACCCATCACTGGCACGCGTCGTTCTTGTTCGCTCAAGGGGAACTCGCTGCCGCAACGTCGGAGTGGGAGCTGGCGCATCGGCTTGAACCCACGGGCGAAGTGTTTTCGCGTTGGCTCGGCATTGCATATGTATACGACCGGCGGCCGAACGATGCAATACGCGTTCTTTCCGAAACGATCGGCCTTCAGCCGACCGACCATGAAGCATGGATGCAGCTCGCATCCGCTTTTGCGGCTCGCGGCGACACACGCCACGCGGTTGCGGCGCTCGAACACGTTCGCCGGTTCGTGCCGCACAAACAGTCGTATGTGATGCTGCAAGAAGCGCTCATGCGAGTTGCTGCGCATCACGGCGTTGCCGATGCCGGCACGATTAGGGAAGTCGATCGCCTCTCGACGGAACATCGCGTGGGATCGTGGGATGCCGCGGTGTTTTTCGCCGCTGCCGGGGACACGAATCGCGCGATCGCGCTGCTACAACGTGGGCGGCCGAAAGCGATGATCGACATTTCAATGCTGCACTACGATCCGCACTTCGACCGCTTACGTTCCGACCCGCGCTTCCAACGCATCTTCGAATAAAACCACTACTGGATGATGTCTGGTGACTTTTTGAAGTACTTGACGAGGATGTCGCGCGCGATTGGGGCGGCAACGGTGGCGCCATAGCCGCCGGAGCGGTCGACGAAGACCGCCATTGCGAGTTTCGGATGATCCGACGGTGCCCAAGCGATGAACCACGTGGTGTTGGCGCCGGAGCCGTTTCCGGTTTCGGCGGTACCGGTTTTTCCGGAAAACGGCAGATCTTTGATTTTCCAGCCGTACGCGGTGCCGCCCGGATCGGTAACTTTGCCCATGCCTTCGCGGACATATTTGAGCGCGTCTTGCGTCGCCGGAATTTGACGGATGATCTCCGGCGCGATCGTCTTGACGACATCGCCGCGCGGATCGATGATGCGGCTTGCGATGTGCGGACGATAGAGCGTGCCGCCGTTGATCACCGCCGATGCGACGTTGACCATTTGAAGCGGCGTCGCTTGCATCGCGCCTTGACCGATACCGAGCATGCAGACTTCGCTGGGCTCCATCGGGACGCCGAAGTTCTTCAGTTCCCATTCGGGCGTCGGCCAGTTCCCGGCGTTTTCGCCCGGCAGATCGATGCCCGTCTTTGCTGCGAGACCGAAAAGACGCGCCCACTTCTCCAAGCGCTGCCGGCCGAGACGCCACGCCATTTGGTAGAAAAATCCATCGGACGATGCGGCGAGCGCCGGAACGAACGTCGTGTTGCCCAGACCGCCTGATGCAATATCGCGCGCAACGTAGCCGCCGCAATCCCACGCGCCGCTGTCGTAGACGACTTCGTTCGGTTTGACGAGGCCTTCGGTGAGCACACCGCTGCCGGTGACCATCTTGAACGTCGAACCGGTCGGCGTCGCCGCGCCGATCGCGTTGTTGAACAGCGGGTCGGTCGGGTCGAGGAGATACTTCGAAACTTTCTTCCAGTTGTTCGCCGCGAAGTCGTTCGGATCGAATTCAGGCACGCTCGCCATCGCGAGAACGCCGCCGGTCCACGGATCTTCGACCACGACGCCGGCCGCGAGTTTCTTCTTACCGGCCCATTTGCGAACGCCGTCCACGAGGGCTTGTTGTACGATCTGCTCCAAGCGCCAATCGATCGTCGTGACGAGCGTGTCGCCGGGAACCGCTTGGCGCGACGGCAGCTTGATGCTCGGCACGACTTGACCTTGCGCGTCGACGACGACTTGTTGGCCGCCCGGGACGCCGCGCAAATACTTGTCGTACTCCCACTCCAACCCGTCTTTGCCAATGACGTCGTTCGGCGTGTAGCCTTCGTTCTTGCGCTTGTTGTATTCGGCTTCCGTGATCTGTCCGACGTAGCCGAAGACGGCCGCACCGACCGGCCCTTGCGGATAGTCACGAATCGGCTGTACTTCTAGGTCGACGCCCGGCATGTCGGTCATCTGTTCCGAAAGACGCGCGACTTTCGCGACCGGCAGGTCAGACGCAAGAATCACCGGCCCGTACGGTTCGTAGACCTGAACCTCGTCGAAGTTCTTGTAATTGACCCCGCGGTGATGAAGCAGTTGGTTCCAGAGCGACGCTTCCGGAACACCGAGAAGCGAGGCCAGCGTATGCAACTCGCCTTTGACGTCGGTGACTTCCGACGGAATCAATCCGACCACGAACGACGGGCGGCTGCGAACCATTACCTCACCGTTGCGGTCGCGAATCATGCCGCGCGGTGCGGCAACCTCGATCAAACGAATTTGGTTCGCTTGCGCGGCGGCGCGAAACGCTTCGCCTTGTACGACCTGAACTTGAATCAAGCGAACGACGAGCGCAACGATCGCCGCGATGATGATCACGGCAAAACCCGCGATTCGCCATGGTGATTTTTGCCACGAGATGCGCGGTACGCGCCGGCGGTCGATGATCATCCGTAGTTGTCGCTAAAGCGTCGAAGGAGAATCATAACGGCCATCATCACGACCGCGTTCATTGCCGCTTGAATGACCGCTTCGTGAAGATGCATCGTTGCCAGACCGGGCGGGTAACCTTCGAAGCCCCACACGACCCAAAACACCAATTGACGAACAAACGTCGAGGCCACCGTAATCGTTGCGACGAGCGGAAATGAATCGGCGAAAAATCCACGCGAAATCACTTGCGCCGTAATTGCACCGACGACGGTGGAGACCGTGAACGCGGCGCCGGTACCCGTCGCCAGCACGTCTTCCAATAAACCGCCGGCGAGCCCGTACGCTGCAGCTTGCCACACGTCGACACGAATCGCATACCACACGACAGCGATGAAAACGAGACTCGGCACGACATTGCGAATCGCAACGAGATGCACGAGCGTAACTTGCAATAACGCCGCAGCGATCAGCCACAGCGCGGAAACCCACCACGTCGGAGCGATTGGACGCGAGAGTTGCAGTCTATTTCGGGACAACGACAACGCGATCGAGGGCGCCGATATCGACGGACGGTTTCAAGATTGCAGTTTGATAGAGTGTGGCATCGCCGCGTTCGATGCGAGCGATAGTACCAATCGGAATACCGGAGTGAAACGAGCGGCCTTCGCCGGTTACGACGACGTCGCCAACTTTGATTTTTGCATCTTGCGGAATGTACTCGACACGCACGCTCGAGAGATTGCCGCGCGCAATACCCCAGTTACGTCCGCGCCGCGTCACGGCCGGAATACGACTCGTGTAATCGGTGATCAAGACAACCTTGCTCGCGAACGGCGTCACCGATTCGATGCGTCCCACGATGCCGTTCGTACCAAGAACGCCGTCATCTTTATGAATACCGTTGCTGCTGCCCTTATCGATTGTCACCGTGCGCGACTCGTTCTCCGGGGGGAAGCCGACGACGCGTGCTTCGACGCCGTTCGGCGCCGTATCGACAATGGGACGGACGCTCGTCTCCGTGGCGTACTGAGCGGCGAGTTCATGCAGCCGCGTGTTCTCTTGTGCGAGCGATTGGTTGCGCGTGCGAAGGTCTTTGTTCTCGCGCTCGAGTTGCGGGACCGAAACGACCGCGCTGCCGGCACCGCGCACGGTACTAACCGTGACGCTCGTCGCAGTTTCGATGAATGACGCAAGACTCATAACCGCCGTCGATAACGGGCTCTCATTGCCCGAGCGCTCAGCATTGATCTGCAAGATCGCAACCAATGCGGCCACTATAATGACGGTTATGAGCGCAAATAGCTTGCGTTCGTCGCGATAAGTGAAAATGACGGCCCCCGGTAGCCCCTTACGATGCCATAATTACGGCGTTTTCTTCGTTATCGGCAGAGAAAAACCTAATCGTTGCAAGGTCCGAATGAAGCGACCGAGCGGAAAGCCCATGACGGTATAAAAATCGCCGTTAATCGCTTCCACGAGTGACGCAGCCCGGCCCTGAATCCCATACGCGCCGGCCTTGTCCATCGGCTCGCCGGTTGCGACATAGTCGCCGATTTCTTTCGCGGTGAGGGGATAGAACCGCACTTGCGTCGTCGAGTCGTCTTCGACGAGTCCTGGCCGGCCGGGAAGCGAGAGCGCAAACGCGGAGTGCACCTGGTGTTCTCGCCCGGCAAGTAATGAGAGCATACGCACGGCATCCGTGGGATCGAGCGGTTTGTTGAGCGCTGCGCCGTCGAGGTCCACGACCGTATCGGCGGCTACGATCAGGTCGCCGTTGCCGACGGCAGCGCGAACGTCATTTGCTTTCGCCCGGGCGTGGCGCCGTGCAAGGTTGAGTGGCGTCGCGTCGGGGTCGTCCGGCTCGTCGTAGTTGCTCGGCTGAACGCGGACGTCGAGGCCGAGCGACGTGAGAAGTTCGAGACGGCGAGGCGAGGCGCTCGCGAGAACGATGTGCATGCGCGGGCTTTTCTCAACGGCGTCCGCGCGCTCCGGCAGACCGTGGTATCATTGTCCGCGGCGCCAGCCCGATCGAGTGTGTCCCTCTGCAGTTAGGAGATCGCATTGTTCGTCTCTCGAGCGACCCTGATTCGTGCGATAGTCTCGTGCGAAACACGTTTCCCAACGGGTATCTCTTTCCATGGCACGTCAACCACGTCGATGCGATTTACATCGTGCAATCCGGCACCCTGATCATCGGGTTTGACAAGCATCACTCGACGGCAAACGAGCGCGCGTTACCCGCCGGATCCGTGATGCAAGGTCTCGCGACGGAGCCGCATTACGGCCGCGCCGTCGGTCAAACAACTTTTGACGTCTACATCCCGCGCAGCCGGTAGACATGTCGCGGAAGATTGTATTCACGGCGAAGGCTGCGAAGCCACCACCGGTATATAGCCAAGCCGTAAAAGCCGCTGGATTGGTATTCGTTTCCGGCACGGCACCGAATCGTCAGTGCTACCGTCGTGCTCGCCGACGAGGACGATTTCAACGGCATGAATGAGGAGTGGATGCGATGGTTTCCGATCGATCCTCCCGCTCGACAAGGCGCGAAGCTGCCGGTTCGCATCCCCGGACTAAAAGTTTCCATCGCAGCGATCGCCGAGAGCTAGTTGCGTTTCTTCGAGGCGTGAATGTCGGCGGACATCGCCGATTCCGCCCGTCGCTTCTCGCGAAAGAACTCGAGTGCTACGACGTCGTCAACGTAGGGGCAACCGGACTTTTCGTGGCGCGCGGCCTCGTTTCGCGAGAGAAGTTTCGCGCGGAATTGCTCGAGCGCTTACCCTTCGAGACGCACGTTGCCGTTTGCGGTGCATGCGAGATTCTGGCGCTCGAAGATAGCAATCCGTTCGCGAATGCGCCGGCCGCTGATCTCGTGCCGTTCGTCAGCGTGTTGTGTGCGCCCGCGAACGGCCTTGCCTCGATGCCCATATCGATTCCGGCGAAGGACGAGTGGTACGTCCGGATCGAGGGCCGTAGCGGACAGTTCATCTTCGGGTTCTATCGAAAGCACATGAAGACGATTTCGTACCTCGGGAAACTCGACGCAGCACTCGGGGTGCCGGTGACCACGCGAACGTGGCGCACCATCGAGAGCGTCTTGCGCGTCCTCAAGGCGTAGAATTGCGCGAGAATCGCAGCAAGAATAGCTGCCATCTGCAGACGGCTGCCGCGGGATCCGCAGCAATGCGCTTTTCGACGCCGGCGTAGAACGCGTCCGACGCCGGCGAAGGGTGATCGAAGAGGCACGGTTCGCTAAATGCGCGGAAGAACGTAACGTACGCTTGCGCGAATGCGCTTGCATCGCGGGACTGCTCGTATGCGGGCCAAAACGGATCGTCGAGAACGACCGGCGTGCTCTCAACCAGCGTAAACGCGGAACCGGCTTCACGGAACGGCGCTTCGAACTCCGCACGCGTGCGGTAATACGTCGGTATCGCCATCGTCGCATACTGGGCCGCGGAAAGTGTGCCGTCGGCTACCATCGCTTGCAGTTGCTCGTTGGCCATCTTCATCAAGCCTTCCGCGCCGGCAAACCCTTCGTCGTTCGCACCGCTTCCGACGACCACGATTTGGCCGCCTTGCCGGAACTCGACCGCTCGCGCGTCCAGAAAGGCGTTCCAATCCTCCGCGGCGCGCTTGCGAAATGTCGCACGCGCGTCACCGGTTGTGTTCGGCGACCAGATATCGTTGCGAATATTGGCCGGCACGGAACTCAGCCAATGCACGGCAATCGAGTTCCAGCCAAGCATTTGCGTATTCGCCGGAAAGATGCGCTCGTAGAACGACACGCCTGCTGCGTACGCAAACACGTTCTGCGTTCCGGTGAGATAACTCTGATGGCTGCCCAAGAGTTCGAAGAGCGACGTGAAGTCGTTCGAGGGAATGTCGGTGTGCGTAATCGCGATCGGCGTCTGCGGTCCGCGTGCGCGCAGCGCGGCAATCGCGGCGTCCATCGGTGCGATCGAATTCTTACCTTGCGCGGCGCCGAGGTCGGCGATGCCGAAGATCGCGTCGTCGACCGGCACGTCGGCGGCAGCGCGCTGCAAGAGCGGAATGCCGAGATCTCCGGCAGAGGCTTGCGGTTTCGAATGGGCGTTGTAATATCCGCCGCGCTCCATTTCGCTTTGCACGTTACTGATAGACCTTGCCGTCAGCGGTTTTTACCCACCCGTCGGGATGATGACCGCGCGGATCGTGATGCGTCCAATGCACGACGCCGCCCATCGGATCGAATTCGTATTCGCCCTTCACGGTCACGCGTTCGCCGCCATGCAGCGGAACCGGACCGGTCAGGTCGACGTTCGTCTCGACGCGCAGCAGTAAATCGCAGTCGCCGTCGAGCTGTAATAAAAAGCCCTCATGTTCGCCGCTTGGGCCTCGTCGTGTTCCGAGCACCCGGCGCACGACACCGCTGCCCACGACTTCCCCGTGCGAACCTTGACTTGCGTACGCTGCGCAGATGCGGCCGTTGTTCGGCGGATCGTTAGTGCCGCCGCACGCGGCGAGCAGCGCCGCAAAAGCTAACGCAGTAGCGGTTCTGCCGTAATGCCGTAGAGTTTGTGCGCGACGATATACTGCCATACCGCCTCCGGTACGAGATACCGTACGCTCCGTCCCTGCGAAAGCAAGGTTCGAATGAGCGTCGCGCTCTCCGGAAGCTCCGGCATGTTGAGTGTTGCGATCCGTTCGCGCAGATGCTTAGGCACCGCGGAGATTACGCGCTGCAGCGCTTCGGCGCGAACGCCGGGACGCGGTGCGATGACGAAGCGTTCGAGATTTTCAAGTACGTCGGGAAAGCGTTCCCAGGTTGAATTCGCGAGTGAATCCGCACCGATGATGAACGTGAAGGTCGCGTCAGGATACTTGGCATGCAAGCGCGGCAGCAGATCGGCGGTGAAGCCGGTCGCGTCGGGGCGCAGGTCGGAATCTTCGAGCGCGAAGCCCGGGTTCGATTCGATCGCTCCGATTACCATCGCGCAACGGTGTTCCGCGCTCTCGGTCGCCGAGTTGCGATAGTGTTGCAGCTTGGTCGGTACGAAGAGGACGCGATCGAGGTTTTCCATGAGGCGCGCCGATTCCGCGAGGAACAAATGCGCATTATGAATGGGATCGAAGGTCCCACCGAAGATGCCGAGTTTCATGAGTACGTGAACTCGTACTGCCCGATACGGACGGTATCCCCTTCGGCTGCGCCAAGTTCGCGTAATTTCTTCTCGACGCCCATCTTTGCAAGCGCTCGTTCAAAACGCGCGAGCCCTTCGTCCGAATCGAAGTTCGTCATCGATGCGAGCCGCTCGATACGCTCACCGGCAATGACGAACGTTCCGTCGTCTTCACGCGTGATGACGAACGCGTCGCGCGGGACGAGTTCGATTTGCGCGGGGGGCGGCGTGACGACTTCGGGCATGGGTGCGTCTTTGATCGTCTGCCAGATCGCGTAGACGAGATCTTGCACGCCCTCGCGCGTAGCGGAGCTGATACCGCGCACATCGGGAAAGCGTTCGCGCAACTCCACGAGGCGCTCTTGCGCGTCGGGCAAGTCGAGTTTGCTGACAACGAGCAGCGCCGGTTTTTCGAGTAGCTTCGGATTCCACGCGCCGAGTTCGCGTTCTATCGTTTCTTTATCGTGTAGAATCTCATCGAGCGGCTTTGCGCCGTCCAGAAGATGCACGAGCGCGCGCGTGCGTTCCACGTGCTTGAGAAATTGATCGCCGAGTCCCGCGCCTTCATGCGCGCCTTCGATCAAGCCCGGCACGTCGACCATAAAGAACGATTCTTCATCGGAAACGCGCACGACGCCGAGTTGCGGTTCAATCGTGGTGAACGGATAATCCGCAATCTTCGGACGCGCCGCCGTAACGACCGAAAGCAACGTCGATTTACCCGCGTTCGGAACGCCGATTACGCCGCAATCGGCGAGCAAACGCAGTTCCAACCGCACCGCGCATTTTTCACCGGGTTCACCGTGATACGCGATGCGCGGCGCTTGACGCGTGCTCGTCGCGAAATGCTGATTGCCGAGGCCGCCTTTGCCGCCTTTGGCGACCATGACGCGATCGCCCGGATGCGCGAGGTCGTTCAGAAACGTTTCCGATTTGCCTTCGAACGCGCGATAAACGATGGTGCCGACCGGCACTTCGATCGTTAGATCTTCTCCGCTGCGTCCGGATTTATTCGACTGGCCGCCGGCCTTGCCGGCGTCGGCTGAAAATTGGCGTTTGAACCGGAACTCGACGAGCGTCGAGAGTTCGGGCGTAGCTTCGAGGTAGACGCTTCCACCGTGACCGCCGTCGCCGCCGGCCGGCCCACCTTTCGGAATGTACTTCTCGCGCCGCCATGCGACGATGCCGTCGCCCCCGTTGCCGGCGGCCACCGCGATCGTGGCTTCATCGATGAATTGCATGCGATTACAGAAATAGAAAGAGGGCCGCAATGGGCCCTCTGCCGTTAAAAAATTTGCCGCGGTTTAGGCGGCGGCAACCGGGCGAACGTTGATATGCTTCTTGTTGCGGCGCTCGGAGAACTCGACCGTGCCTTCGATCAACGCAAAGAGCGTGTGGTCCTTACCGATGCCGACGTTCTCGCCCGGGTAGAACTTCGTGCCGCGCTGACGCACCAGAATGTTGCCCGCGAGCACGCGCTCACCGCCGAACCGCTTCACGCCGAGGCGCTGGGCGTTCGAATCGCGCCCGTTACGGGTAGAACCGGCGCCCTTCTTGGACGCGAAAAGCTGCAGATCGAAAACGAACATAGCCGGGAGAGTATAACAAAGGGTCCGGTCCGGCGCAAGGACCGCGCCGCTACGAGTGCGGCGAGACGTGGGGCGCCGGAGACCAGCAGTTGCCGCGGCCGTTGCGCCGCCCGTTCCGCTGTCCGCCGATCCGGTTGCTGTTTGAAGCGATGTCATAAGGATAAAAGCGCTCGCCCGTCAGGGTCGTGCTGCCGGTCCCCCTACCGTGACCGCCGCGACTGTGACCCGATCCGCCGGAGCTGCCGTACCAGCCGCACGGGGAGTAATACAGGTCGCCGAGCGGATAGGGTGCTGCCGTCGGGTACGTGTGGACGGGCCCCGTCGAGACCGTCGAGAAGACCTGATCGGCACCGGCCGGCGCCGCGAATGCGACCAGCAGCGTCAGGGTAAGAAGGCCGGCGGTTAGTCGAAGGAGGCTCATCCTAGGTACATCTTACCACCCTCACCACAAGGGGCCATTCCAGGGCCGCCGTAACTTGGGTTCGTTTTGGATAAGCGACGTGTAGTCGTGACGGGCCTTGGCGCCGTCACGCCCCTTGGAAATACCGCTCCGGAGTTCTTTCGGCGCATCGTGGCCGGCGAGTCGGGCGTGGGCCCGATTACCGTGTTCGACGCGAGTGCGTTCACCACGCGGATTGCCGCGGAAGTCAAAGACTTCAACGCCGACGAGCTGGTTGGTAAAAAAGAAGCGCGCCGGCTGGACCGGTTCTCGCAGTATGCGATCGTTGCGGCGAGCGAAGCGATCGCCGACGCCGCGTTCGCCGACGATCAATCGTTCAAAGATTGCGTCGGCGCGGTCATCGGCACCGGGATCGGCGGCATTCAAACGTTCTGGTATGAGTCGGAGAAAGCCGCGAAAAACGGCGATTGGGTGAAGACGTCGCCGTTCTTCATTCCGATGCTTATGGCGAACGCCGCACCAGCGCACATCTCGATGAAGTACGGATTCCGCGGACCGTTCTTCTCAACGGCCAGTGCGTGCGCATCCGCGAACGACGCAATCGTGACGGCATATAACGCGGTCGCGTACGGCGATGCACTCGCGATGCTCACCGGTGGAACCGAAGCGTGCATTTCGCCGCTCGCCGTCGGCGGATTCTGTTCGATGAAAGCGATGTCGACGCGCAACGAAGAGCCGACGAAAGCCTCGCGTCCGTTCGATAAGGAACGCGACGGTTTCGTCCTCGGCGAAGGGGCGGGAATCTTGGTGTTCGAGGAATACGAACACGCGAAGGCGCGCGGCGCGAAGATCTATTGCGAAGTTCTCGGATACGGACAATCGGCAGATGCGTACAACATTGTCGCCGTCGATCCGGACGGTGGCGGCGTCGTGCTCGCGCTCAATCGCGCGCTGGAGTCGGCCAATATCAAGCCGACCGACGTCGACTACGTCAACGCGCACGGAACGTCCACGCCGATCGGCGATCCGGCGGAATCACTCGCGCTTCAAAAAGTCTTCGGCGAACATCCGCATTTGGCGGTGAGTTCGACGAAGTCGATGCACGGACACGCGCTCGGTGCAGCCGGCGGACTGGAAGGCGTTGCCACGGTGCTGACCGTGCACGAGGGCGTCATTCCGCCGACGATCAACTACGAATATCCCGATCCCGACTGCACGCTTGATTACGTGCCCAACGTCGCGCGTAAGGCCGGCGTCAATGTCGCCTTAAGCAACTCATTCGGCTTCGGCGGACACAACAGTGTGATCGTTTTCGGAAAGGTACGCTAGGAGGCTGGCACCGCCATGCGGTGACAGCCTCCTAACGGTCCGGCAATGAGCGGTGAAGCGCACCGGCGGCGACTCCGCGCGCTGTTGCGGCGCGCGGGCGTCCGCGTTGCCGGCGACCTCACGCTCGTCGAGCAAGCGTTCGTCCACGAAAGTCACGCAAAGGAGAACGGCGGCTTCTCGAACGAGCGCATGGAGTTCCTCGGCGATTCAATTCTCGGGGCGATCACCGCGCGTTGGCTCTTCGAGCACTATCCCGAGGAACCCGAAGGGCGGCTGACGTTGCGCAAAGCGGCGATCGTTAATGACGCGCAGCTCGCGGAAACGGCTCGGCGTCTCGAGTTTCCCGAGCTCGTGCAACTCGGTGCGGGAATGCGCGGCGCGGGCGGCAGCGACAATACATCGATTCTCGCTGATGCGTTCGAGGCGTTCGTGGCCGCGCTCGAACTGCGTTACGGGCACGAGAAAGCCGCGCGCTTCGTCGTGGACGAGCACGTGAAACACCTCAATCACACACCCGATGTCCTTCTCGATGCGAAGACGCGGCTGCAGCACTTTACGCAGGAGCACCTCTCCGCGACGCCGAGCTACCGCGAGCGCAGCGAAGGCACGCCGCAAACACCGAAATTCCGTTCGGACGTGATTGTTAACGGAAAGACGTTGGGAACCGGCACCGGCGCATCGAAGAAGGCTGCGCAACAGGCCGCCGCTGAGGCGGCTTTATCACTGTTACTCGATCACGCCACTAAGGATTCACTGTGAACTTGCGCTGCATGGCGTTAAACCGGGGAGCCCTGCGGGCTCTGCCCGTAGGGGGCGGCGGAGCGCGCAGCGCGGAGCGCCTGTACGTATGAAACTGAAAAAGATCAAAGCGTTTGGGTTTAAGACGTTCGCGGAGGCCACGTCGCTCGATTTTTCGGGCGGTATTACCGCCGTCGTCGGACCGAACGGTTCGGGCAAATCGAATCTCGTCGACGCCTTCCGTTGGGTGCTCGGCGAGACGTCGAGCCGTCAACTGCGTTCGGGCAAACTCGAAGACGTGATCTTTGCGGGCAACGAAAAGCGCAAGCCGCTCGGTCTCGCCGAAGTCTCGATGACGTTCGACAACGACGACCGCAAACTGCCGACCGATTACAGCGAAGTCGAAATCACGCGCCGCACTTACCGCGCGGGCGAGAGCGAATACTTCATCAATCGCAATCAAGTGCGCTTGAAAGACATCGTCGAGCTGCTGATGGGCACCGGTCTTGGCCCAGGCTCGTATTCGATCGTCTCGCAGGGGCAAATCGACTCGATTCTCACGAGCAAGCCGACAGAACGCCGCGCGCTCTTCGAGGAGACTGCGGGCATCAATAAGTTCCTCGCGCGCAAAAACGAATCGATGCGCCGTCTCGAGCAGACGGAACAGAACGGCATCCGTATCAACGACTTGATCGCGGAGCTCGAAAAGCGCATGCCCGAACTCGATAACCAAGTGCGCCGCGCGAAGCGCTATCGCAAGGTGAGCGCGCGGGTGCGCGATCTCGAGATTCTCTCGTACATGCGCGCGAGCGAGTCGCGCCGCGCGGAACGCGAAACGCTTCGCGTCGAGCTCGAAAAGCAAGAAGAAGTGCGCGGCGGCGCCGCCGGGCGCGTGGCGCAACTCGGCGCGAATCTGGCCGAGCTTCGCACGCGCGCGTACCAGCAAGAGCTGCAACTCGAAGAGATCCGTTCGCGCGCGCAGAGTAAACGCGGCGAACTCGCGCGCATTGAAGCGGATTACGCAGCGGCGCTTGCGCGCCGCGAAGCGCTCGAAGCGCAATCGACGCAGACGCATGAAGACGCCGCGCGGGTCCAGGCCGAGCGCGAATCACTCGGAGCGACGATCGCGCAGTTGGAAGAGCGCCTCGCGCCGCTCGCGAGCGACGTAGAATCGTCGCGCGAACGCGAGCTCCAAGCGCAGACCGCGCTGTCGCAAGCGCGCGCGCAGCTCGATGCGATCTTCACACAGTTGCGCGAAGTGGAAGCGAGTGCGGCCGCGATTGCGGCGAAGAAGGCCGAGCGCCGCGTGCAGAGCGAGAATCAGCGCGCCGAAGCGGAGCGCCTCGAAGGCGAATTGCATGCCGCGCGCGAGCGCACCGCACAGTTCCAGATGAGCACCGGCTCGGCGACGCATCGTTACACCGAACGCGAAGCGCAGCTCGGGTCCCTCGAACAGCAACTTTCGCACGCGCGGTCGAACGTCGAAGCCGCCGAAGCGGCCGTCGTCGCGGCGCAGGATAACCTCGCGCGTTCGCTCGCGGCTCATCGCGAGCAGACCGGCGAAGTCAAAGCTGCCGAATCACGGCTGCACACGATTGAAGAACTCGAAGCCTCGCTCGAAGGCCACGTGCCGGGAACGCGCGCGGTCATCGAAGCGTGGCAGCGCAACGACTTGCGCGGGCTCGAAGGCATCGTTTCGAACCTGATCACGACCGACGAACGCTATGCGCGCGCGCTCGACGTGGCGTTCGGTGCGCGGCTTTCCAATATCATCACGAAGACGTCGGAGGACGCCGAACGCGCGATCGAATTCCTCAACCGGAACGAATCGGGACGCGCGACGTTCCTGCCGCTCGATACTCTCGCGAATCGCGAAGCCAAGCAAATGACGCCGGAGCTGCACAACACGCACGGCGTGATCGGTTACGCGCACACGCTGGTTCGCACGCAGCCTCAATATGAAGGCGTGGTGCGGTTTCTCGTCGGCAACGTGCTAATTGTCGATACGCTTCAGACCGGCATCGCGCTCGTTCGCGGCCGCGGATTCCGCGATACGATCGTGACGCTATCAGGCGAACAGATCTCCGGCGGCGGCGCAATTACCGGCGGCCGTTTCCACCGCGAAAAATCTATTCTCGGCCGGCGCGTACAGGCGCAGACGCTGCGCGAAACGCTTGCGGAGATGCGGGCGAAGCTGGAACGGCTCGAGCGAGACGCGTACGAAGCTACCGGACGCGCCGAAGCCGCCGTCGCCTCACGCGATGCCGCGCGTGAAACGCTCAAGGGACTCGAAGTCCAGACCGCGGAGCTGCGTTCGGAAATGGTTGCGCTCGCCAGCGATCTCGAGCGCATGCAACGCGAAGTAAGCGCGGCGCAAACGCGCGTCGCGGAACTGGTCGGGCAATCGCAAGACGCGCGTTCCCGCGAACACGAATTGGGAGCGCCTGAACCCGACGCGGTACACAGCGACGAGGAGCGTCAGCGGCTCGAAGCCGAGCTTGCCCGGGCGCGCGAGGAGATTAGCGAAGCGGAACGCTCGCAAAGCGAAGTAAGCCGTCACGCGAGCGATCTGCGCGAACGCGTTGCGGCGTTGACCGCGGAGCGCGATGCCTCCAAAGGCCGTCTCGGCATGCTCGATCAAGACAGCGAACGCGCGCGTCTGGCGCGCGAAACGATGCTCGCGGAAATCGGTTCGCTCGTCGAACAAACGCGCACGTCGCACGAACACCTCGAACGCTTGCGCCACGGTGTTGCAGAGCTCGATGTAAAACTCGAAGCTGCGCGCCGCGAACGCGAAACGATGGCGAACGACCTGCTGCAACGCGAAGCCGACCTACGTTCGGCGGAGAACGACGAGCGGGAAGCGGCCGCCGGCGGCGAACGCCACCGCACGCGTCTTGCAGAAATTGAAGCCGAACTCGGCATGCTCGTCTCGCAGTTCGCGCAGAATCCCGCGACGGATGACGAGTGCCGCGACGTCGAGGAGCGCTATCGCGAAGAATCCGATGCGGTGATGGAAGATCTGCCGCGTCTGCGTGAAGAGCTCGCGCGTCTCTCAGCCAATGTGAACCTCAACGCCGAAGCGGAACGCGAAGAACTCGGAGAACGCGACACATTCTTGCGCACGCAGCTCGAAGACCTCGCCGCGGCACGCGAAACGCTGCTGCAATCGATCAAGGAGATCGAAGCGCAAAGCCAAGAGCAGTTCAACGAAACCTTCGAAAAGGTTTCGGCCGCGTTCACGGAGATGTACGCAAAGCTCTTCCCGAGCGGTCAAGCCAAAATGTGGCAAACCAATCCGGAAAATCTGTCTGAAACCGGCATCGAAATCTCCGTGCAGCCGCCGGGCAAAAAGCTCATGCCGCTCACGGCGCTCTCCGGCGGTGAACGTGCGATGACAGCCGCGGCGCTGATCTTTGCGCTTATCCAAGTGAAGCCGTCGCCGTTCTACTTGCTCGACGAAGTCGATGCGGCGCTCGACGATGCCAACGTCGAGCGCTTTTCAAGCATGGTGCGCGAACTCGCCACCGACGCGCAGATGATCATCGTGACGCACAACAAGAAGACAATGGAACTTGCCGATCGCATGTACGGCATAACGATGAAAGAGCCGGGCGTCTCGTCGATCATCGCGGCAACATTGACGCAAAAAGAAGAGCCACAAGCGGAGCTCGCGCTTGCCTGACACGACGAAGCCCGCAGCCCTCTTCTCGCTTTCCGATAAAACGGGCTCGGTCGAACTAGCGAAGGCGCTGCACGACGCGGGAACCGTGATTTACGCGACCGGCGGCACGAAGAAGCACCTCGAAGATCACGGCATTCCGGCCTACGACGTCGAGCAGATGACCGGATTCCCGGCGCTCTTCGACGGTCGCGTGAAGACGCTGCATCCGAAAGTCTTCGGCGCGATTCTCTACGACCGCAGCAACGCCGAACATCGCGCGCAGGCGGAAAAATACGCCATTGCGCCGATCACGACGATCGTCGTCAATCTCTATCCGTTCGAATCGACGGTTGCGCGCGAAGGCACGACGCTCGAAGAAGCGATCGAACAAATCGACATCGGCGGCGTGTCGTTGCTTCGCGCGGCGGCCAAGAATTTCGAGCACGTTTGCGTGCTCACGCATCCGTCGCAATACGGGGAGTTCATCGAAGCGTTTGGCACCGGTGCTGTTCCCGTTTCCATGCGCCGCGACTTCGCCGTCGCCGCATTCGAACGAACCGCCGAGTACGACGTCGCGATCTCCCACTATCTCGGAACCAAGGGTGAATTTCTTCCGAGCGAACTACCCGGTGCACTCGCGCTCACGCTTCCGCTCACCCAGCGGTTGCGGTATGGAACCAATCCGCAGAATCGCGCCGCATTTTATTTGGATCGTCCGGAGCGCTTGCCGGAGCAACTTCACGGTAAGGATCTTTCGTACAACAATTTGCTCGATCTCGACGCAACGCTTCGTCTGCTCTCGCGCGCGCCGCTCGGCGCGGAATTCGGCAGCGAACATGAACGGTTCGTCCGCGCCGCCGTCGTCAAGCATACGGTGCCGTGCGGCGTGTCGCAGCGTTCATCGGTCGGCAAAGCGATCGACGATGCGCTGCAGGCCGATTCCGTTTCCGCGTTCGGCGGAATCGTCGCGACCGATGCGACGATCGATCGCGCGGCGGCGGAATCCCTTTCGAAATTTTTTCTCGAGATCGTCGCCGCGCCAGGCTTCGACGATGATGCGCTTGCGATTTTGCGTAAGAAAAAGAATCTGCGCGTGATGCGGTTTGTTCCTTCGCTTCCCGATGAGCTCGCGCACGAACTTCGCGTGCGCAGCGCACTGGGCGGCGTGCTCGCTGAAGACGATAATCCCGCGGCCGATCCCGAAGAGTGGAAGGTTGTCTCCAAGCGTCAACCGACCGCGCAAGAGTGGCACGATCTCGCATTTGCGTGGGACGTCGTTCGTCACGTGAAATCGAACGGCATCGTCATCGTGAAAGAAGGCACCGCGCGCGGCATCTGCGCCGGTCAGACCAATCGCGTTAGCGCGGTAAAAATCGCGACGCATCGCGCCGGCGATGCGGCTCGCGGAGCGGCGTGCGCGAGCGACGGATTCTTCCCGTTTGCCGACGGCTTGGAAGCTGCAGCAGAAGGCGGGTGCACGGCGGTCATCGCGCCGGGCGGTTCCGTCCGAGACGAAGAAGTGATTGCCGCAGCAGACCGGCTCGGCGTTTCGCTGGTCTTTTCGAGTTACCGCTACTTCCTTCACTAGCGGCATGCCGGTTACACTACCGGCATGAAACTGTATTTGCTTCGCCACGGCATGGCCGATCGCGACGAGTGGCATGGCAGCGATGCCGAACGTCCCTTGACGTCCGAAGGACGCAAATGTATGGAGCGCGAGGCGAAGGCAATGGAAGATCTCGGCGTCTGTCCGGATCGCATCATCACGAGTCCGCTCACGCGCGCCAAAGAGACCGCGCAGATCGTTGCGGAACGGTTGCATCTCGAAGACAAGCTCGTCGAAGATACGCGAGTTGCGAATTCGTTCGACGTGGAGCGTCTTGCGGAAATCGTCCGCGAGAACGATGAAGCGCAAAGTTTGATGTTCGTCGGGCACGAGCCGGATTTCAGCGAGACGATCGGCGAACTCGTCGGCGGCGCGAGGGTGGGTCTCAAGAAGGGCGGCCTCGCGCGCATCGATTTGAGCGATTCATCGTCCACCCGCGGCGATTTGGTGTGGCTGTTGCCGCCGAAAGCGCTGACGCGCTGACTACTTCTTTCTGGGAACGAACACCACCGTGCCGCCGGCGTAATCAAAATCGATTCGGCGGAATTGATTCAAAAAGTCCAGGCCGGCTAAAATCCATCGGCCGTAACCGGCCGATGCGCATCCGGTCGGTTCGTAATAGGTCAGCGTACTGATGCTGAGCGGGTCGAGCGTTCCACAAGAGACGCCGTAGTGTTCGCGACTGCGATACAAATGCAACCCGTATTTCGGCAAAAGGTAATACGGAAAGACGATTTCGTCGGGATTTCCTGTGTCGAGCATCATATCGAAATACAGCGTCTTATTGAGCGCCATCGGAATCATCGGAACGCCGTCGCCGAAACTGCCGGCGATACTGACCGCGTCGTCCAAGTGCGGAACTAGCGACGGATCGTTGAGCGTCATGCTATGACTGTCAAAATCGAGCAGCACGTTTGCTGTCGCAAAGACCGGATAACCGAGTAAACCGTCGTAGTCAAATTCATCGAGCGTCTTGCCGCCGTAGTAGACGAGAACGTTCGTGAGTGTGTTGTCGCCCAGGGTCAGCGTCGATACGCGCCCGACGTCTTGCTTGTCCTCGCCGGCGAACGATGCGGACTCTCCGTGCCCCATGGCGGTGAGATGCGCTCGGCGTGCAAATGAACCGGTGAGATAGATATTGTCTGCGCCCGTATCGACGATGAACGTGCCCGGTACGCCGTTGATTGTCGCGTGCGCCAGAATGCGATGATGGGCAAACTCGACGGGGAATGCCTTGCCTCCGCTAAACGACCACTGCGCCGTTTGCGCCGGCGGATGAAGATCGGCGTCCGAAACCAACGGATTGACGGCGAAGTTCCGCAGCGTGTGGTAATCCGAAGCATCATTGTAGCGCCACGAGTCGATCATCCGAAGCCCCGGCGCAACTTCCACGTAACTCTTGACGTCGATTTCTTCTTGGTAGTCGCCACCGGCACCCAAGATTTCGATCCGCTTATATGCTCCGGTTGCACGGTCGACGAAAAGATCGATGGGCATCCCGCCCTGAAGCCGGACGCGTGCGACCGCAACCGAGGCACCGTCAATGTCTTTCGTTTCGAGATAGTGCCATGGAAGCGTCGCGATCGCATCGGTCCACACGAGATCTTCCGCGTAGATCGTCGGTACCGAGTTTCCGGCGCGCCGGGTCGTAATGCCGTTTTGATCGCTGTACCAAAAGACATTACCGGTAAAGCCGTTCGACGACGTGTAGTTCGCTTTGACGTTGCGAACATCGTTCCGATAGACGAGATGAACGTTGCGTACATGCGTTTCCCGGATCGGTTCTTTTGAGCCGTCTTCCCGCACTTCTTCATCATATGCGAGCGAGTCGACGTGGCCGTCGCCGAACGTATAGCCCACATATGTCCGATGAAGATTCTTCAGCCACTGTGCATCGTCAACTTGTGGTGGTTGTGACGCCACCGCGCCCAAAAGCAAAAGCGAAGCCGCTATAAGGCCCAAAAATTTCATGGACCGTTCTTCTCGCGTACCAGGCGGCCGGACCTTTGGTTATTTTGGACTAGGCCCGCGCGCTATACAAATGCGTCGTTACGCGTTTCCGGCGCGAATCGCGCCGCAAGAACGAGCCCTGCGAGCGAAAGGGCGGCGCACGCCCACATAACGCTCGTCACGCCGAAGCGTCCGAGCGCCATCGGTAGCGCGAAGGTGCCGGCGAATGCGCCGACCCGGCTAATTGCCGCGGCGATCCCTGTCGCGCTGGCGCGCAGCGGGGTGGGAAACAACTCCGCCGGATAGAGTAGTTCCAGTCCGGCGGCCGCGCCGATGGCAACGGCATAAACGACAAATAAGGCGACGACTGCGGCTGCCGACACATGCGCGACGACGGCGAATACGAGCGTTGCAATGGCAAAACCCACGATGCACAGGGGACGGCGTCCCCACAATTCGACGAGCCACATCGAGAGCAACGAGCCGGCCAAAAAGCCGGCGGTAATCGCGACGGAACCGAGAGGCGAGGATGCGGAGATCTTCAGTGCGGCAAGGACGATTGGCGCGAAGGTATATATCGCGAAGAGCGGCACGACTTGCAAGAGCCACATCGCAGAAACGAAGGCGAGCCGTCCGAGGTGCGGCGGTGCGAGTAGCGCGCGAAGGTTTGCGTCGGATGGAACCAGCTCGATCGTCGCAGTCGACTCGTTGAAGTGCTTGCGCAAAACGGCGTGCGCATCAGCGACGCGCCCGCGCGCGGCAAGCCACCGAGCAGATTCCGGCGCGTTCGAGCGCAGCGCGAGTCCGATCGCCGCAGGCACGGCGCTGCTCGCGAGAATCCAACGCCACGCGTCGCTGCGAGCGAAGAGCGCGGCGCCCACGACATAGGCGATTGTCGCGCCGAGAAACCAGATCACTTGCATCGAATTCACGCCCGCGCCGCGCAAGCGTGCCGGCATATATTCCGAAATTAGAGCGCCTGCAATGGGATAATCGGCGCCGATCGCGACACCGAGCACGAGTCGTAAGGCCATGAGTTGCCATAGTTCCGTAACGGCGAATTGCAGCAACGAGGCCACGACGAACACGGCGAGGTCGGCGATCATCAACAGTCGCCGTCCGAGACGATCGGTCAACGGGCCGAAGACGAGCGAACCGCCCATAATCCCGAGCAGCGTCGCTGCACCGGTAAATCCGAGCTGCGCGTCCGACGCGTGCAGACGCGTTGCGAGTGAGGGCAAGGCGAGGCCGATGCTGCTTAGAATGTATCCATCGCAGAACAAACCTGCGTTGGCATAGATCAGCAGGCGAAGATGAAACGCTCCGAAGGGCGCTTCATCAATGGTTCGCAGCGGCGCCCTCTTCGTAGCGCAGATGATCGCCGAGGGTATCGAGCGTCATCGTACCGCTTCCGATCAGCCACGCGTGAAATTGCCGGATATCGAAGCGCGATCCGAGCCGTTTGCGCGCTTCATCGCGATAGCGCAACATCGTAAGCTCGCCGATTTTATACGCGAGCGCTTGCGCGGGAAGGTCGCATGAATAACGCAGCGTTTCGCTCGCGATCTGCTTGTCGTTCAAGTTCGTATTTTCGCGCATGAATTCGATCGCGCGCTCGCGGCTCCAACCGAGCGCGTTCATTCCCGTATCGACGACGAGGCGCGTCGACACCATCAAGTCTTGCATCAAACGACCGGCGTGATCGTACGGATCGCCGTACACGCCCATATCGAAGCCGAGCTGCGCCGCATATTCGGCGTAGCCCTCGACGTATGACGTGACGGAGAAGTCCACGCGCCGGAAACGTGGAAGTGCGCCGTTCTCTTGTTGCAGCGAAATCTGAAAATGATGGCCGGGAATGAGTTCGTGCATGATCAGCGTTCCCGCGCTGACGATCGACGTCGTGGACGGAGACGATCCGTTGTAGAGATATGTTCCGCGCGGATTCGCGGCGGTCGGCGCTTGATAGTATCCGAACGTTTGACCGGCTGCGAGGTTTGCCGGTAAGGCGGCGACGCCGTACGGTGCTTTCGGGGTTTTACTGTAGAATTGCGGGATGTGCGGTTCGACGCGCCTGACGAACGCGGTCAACTTTTCGCCGATTTCGTCGCTGGACGTCGCGAAGAAGCGCGGATTCGTTTTCAAGTCGTTCAGAAATGCGTCGACGTCGCCCGGATAGTTCACCGATTTGCGGACGCCGTCGAGTTCACTCCGCAGACGCTCGACCTCGCGCAAGCCCAGTTCGTGAATTTGCTGCGGCGTCATATCAAGCGTCGTGCTGCGTTTGACGAGCCACGCGTAGTATTCGGGCCCGCCGGGATATTGCGATTGGCCGACACCTTGCGGCGCGCCGCTGCGATACGGCCCGTCGATGTACGCGCGCAAGCGTTCGAAGGCGGGCACGACGGTTTGCGAGATCGCCGCGTGAATCTTCGTCTGCGCCGCGGCTCGCGCATCGGAAGGCAGTGCGTCCAACCGCGCGTCGTCAACAGCAAGCGAGGAATGATCGGCCGACGTAAAGCCGGTGAGCACCGCAACGGTCGGGTCGATTTCCGGTAGCGGGAGGATGACGTGCCGATCGTGTTGCCCTTGCGTGAACTCGCGAACCGAATCGACGAGTGCGGCATAGTCACTCAGCAGCTTGACATATGAATCAACGTCCGCGGGGCTTTTGAACGAATAGGTCGTGAAGACTTGCAACGCATACGCAAACGGCTGCGAATATGGCGCCACATGCTGGCCGAGCCAGTAGTACTTGCGCGCTCCGACATAGCCGTCCATGTTATACACGAGCGCGCGGTAGGAGAGCCAATGTTGGTGGTCGAGCTTATCCGCATCGATTGTCTTGAGCTCATCGAGCATACCCTGCGCGAACGCCGCATCTTCATCGGCGGTTTTTAGTGAGACCGGGCGCAGTGTGGTAACCGGATCGCCGGCTTGCAATGCAACGCTATAATCAGTCGCGAGTTGATAGTGATAGTACCGGTCGCCGAGCGCGTCGATCTTCTCGGCGTCGGTTGTTGCCGCCACAGTGCCGGATGGAAGGAAGAACGAGAGAAATGACGTCAGGGCGAGAAAGCGGCGAACGTTCACGGAAGGTCCTCCACAAAGCGCGTCGGCGAGAGAAAGTCGATATCGAGTTCTGTTCCACCATCCAGGGCGAGTTGCGCGAGCAATTCGCCGATAACTGTTGCGAACTTGTATCCGTGTCCCGAGAATCCGGCACCGAAGACGATGCGATTGTCTTGCGAGTCGACGCCGATAGCAAAGTTGTGATCGGGCGTCATCGCGTACATGCAGGCTTTGACAGAGCGCAATTCACCCGCAGCGCCCGGCATCCAATCGTCGAGCAACCGGCGTATCTGCGCGACTTCGCTGGGCTCGATGTCGCGGTTCAAATCATCTGCGGTCGTTCGTTGACCGTAGCCGTGCAGCGCGGCTTTCACGCCGTCGCCGAGGTCGGGAAATCCATAGATCTGCGCGGGCAGGCCGGGGCGATCGAGGAAAAACGCCGGAAAGCGGTCGGGAGAAAATGCGTTGGACTCCGGCGTGAACCAGTATTGGACGTTGCGCTGCACGGTAATCGGTAGGCCCAAGCGCGCGAACGCCGCAGGAGTCCACGGACCGGCGCACACGACGATGCGATCGACCTCGAATTCCGGCGCGTCGTCTACTTCGACAAGCAGTGACGAGCCTCGGGTCTGGCATCCCGTCACACGCGTATTACCGTTCAACGTTGCGCCGCTTGCGCGCGCGGCGTCGAGGTGCGCCGCAATGCCTTGTTCGGGAAAGACGATCCCCGCGTCGGGTTCAAAGATGCCGATCTCGTCATCGAGCGGGCGAATCTGCGGATACGCGCCGCGCAGTTCGGCGACGTCCATCACGCGCACGGCAATGCCGAACTGCTCGGATGCAAGCAGCACGCCGCGTGCCGCATCCGTTGCGCTGCTTCCGACAACGAGAACGCCGCACAGGTCGAGAAGCGTGCGCCCCGTTTGACGCTCCAGCTGATGCCACAGTTCATACGCGCGTTCGAGCAGCGGCACGTAGGCGAGATCTTCGAAGTATGCTTTGCGAATGATGCGCGTACGCCCCGACGACGCGCCGAGATCGTGCAGCAGCGCAAACCGCTCGAGGCCGACGACGTTCGCACCACGCGCCGCAAGGTGCGCCGCTGCCGCGCTCCCCATTGCGCCGAGGCCGATAACCGCCGCATCGTAGCGCTTCATGAATGGGTACTTCCGAAGGCAACCCCCAAACAACTGCCTCGGTTTAGACCTTTCGGAGGAGACCAACAATGCCGCGATTTCTTCACACGTCGATCTTCGTGAACGACATGGATGAATCGATTGAGTTTTATACGCAGAAGCTCGGGATGAAGCTGCTCGACGGCCCGTACCACTATCCTGGCAATGCCGACATGGCATTCATCGGACACGACTGGAATGCGTACATCGAACTCGTCTACGATCTCGAAGAGCATCCGCCGTATCACTTAGGGAATCGCTACGAGCATCTGGCGATCGAGTCCGACGGCGATCTCGACCGCTACATCGCTGACTTGAAGAGCAACGGCGTGAAGATCCTCAAAGACGTCTACCGGTCACCGAGCGGCACGCGCGCCATCGCCTTTATCGAAGATCCGAACGGCATTCCCGTCGAAGTGTTGGAGCCGCGTAAGCGCGAGAATCTGTCCTAATCGCCGTAGCGAACGATGTACGTAAGGATCGTTGCCGCAACGGCGACGATCCACGCGTTCGTGATGAGAATCGGAATGCTGTGGATAGCGAGTGCGTACGGAACGTAGAGCGCCGAACCGAGCACAATCAGGATATACGTGTTGCGTGAGAGCCCTTCAACGTCGTGCGTGCGCACGGTTTTGACCAATTGCGGCAACTGCGTGAGTGCAACGATTGCCGTGGCGAGATAGCCCAGAATCTCGATCATTAATCTTCAGCGTACGTGTCGCGCAGATTTTCGAGCCGCGTCTGGCCCGGAACCGGGTTTCCGTCGCCGTCGAGCACTTCCACGTTGAAACCGGGATAGGTCGGTGTGAATCGTTCGCGTTTCCAATCGGCAACCGTCCACGCGTCCTTCGCGGCGCGCTCGTACGGCCACGTCGGGAGGCCGGCGCGGTCCGAGCGAACGTCGGCGCCTCCCAGGTGCTTGATGCGCACCAGAAACCCTTCGATCTGATTGATGCGAAGCTCGACACGGCCAACTTTCGGCATGTGCTTCTCTCCCCGTTTCCGCTTACAGATAAACGAACGGATCGGCCGGCGGCGCGACTTGCGTAATGCGCGCGGCCGCGACGACGAGTTCGTCACCGTGCCGCCGCACGACTCCAACGACATTCACCCACGTGCCCGATACGACTCGCAAATCATTTGCGAGTGCAATACCGACCGGTCGCGCATCGGCGCGGCAGCACGTGATGGCGTAACGAATCACGTGCGGTGCGCCGGTGCTTGCCTCGTACGCGCCGGTGAAGTCGATACGTTCGCCCGGATAGATCGTATCGAGCGTCGCTTCCGTTGCTACGTACGGCGGAGGCGGCGCACCTAGAAACGCGACGGCCGCGAGCAACGCGGCGAACATGCGTTGCGAAGCAGCCGCGGAATTCGACGAGCGCAATGCAAGATGCGCGCAGACCGCCGCCGCGCACCACAGCGGCAGCGTCAAGCGCGGGTGAACGAGGCTTGCACCATGTTCGTAGGCGACGATCGCGCATGCGAGCGCGATTATTGCGTACGTCGCGCCGTCTCGTCGAACGCGAACGAAATGTGGTTGCCACCACACACGAAGATCGAGAATTCCAGCAACGCAAAGCATCGCTGCCGATGCAAGCGGCGACTGGGCATGGAGCGACGACGCAAGCGCAATACCGCCGAGCGCGCACGGCGTGGCGGCAAATCCCAAGGTCGCACCGGCCGCGATCTGCATCAGTGGCGAGCGATGCGCGAGTGCAACGGCGGGAGCAAGCGCGTTGAGCACACCGGCGAGTACGGCGGCCGGCGCGAGCGCCGCAAGATCGCCAAGCAACGGCGGTCCGGCGTCATGGTTGCGACACGATGAGCGCCCGCGGACCGTAGCGACCGCTGCCGCTGCAATCCAGCGTGCGAGGGCAACGTACGGGCCGAACAGTGCGGCACAGGCAAGCGCCGCCGGAATGGAACGGGCGCCCGGGCCGTTACTGCAGCCGCAGCCCGCAAATGCGGAAATGCTCGGTGCAAAGCGACCGAAGAGCGGCGCGAGCAGCGTGGCGGCGGCGACATACGGAAGCGTTTCGAAGACCACGGCGGCGCTCGAGGCCACCACCGTGCGCGTCAATTCGGGTGCGGCGGCAATGCAAGCGACGAGCAGAGCGACGTATATCGCAGCGCGCATACAACTCTATCCCGCGGTGCGCTCGGTTATCTAGGATTAACGAAGAGCGGTGCGAACCGCGAGGAAGCCCCTGGAGATGTGGCACGTCGACTGCAAATGTTTTTTGGGGTGAGATTGAGGCGCAGCAACGATGAGATCATCCCAAAAAACATTTGCCCTTCGGGTTTTGGCGACACACGCCGATCTGCGGCTTCGGATAAGCGGTCACATCCCACAGAAGGGATGCTCGCTCGCGTCCTCATTGCATCTCGGCGTGTGGCCCCAAAGCAGTCGGCGTGCCACATCTCCAGGGGCTCCCTAAGCCATGCCGTCCAAGATCACCGCGCCGCGCGGCACCCAGGACATTTCTCCGCCGGTTTCTCGAGCGTGGCTTGCGCTCGAGACGGTGATTCACGACCTTGCGCGGCGTTTCGGTTACGGTGAGATCCGCACGCCGATGTTCGAATCGACGGAACTCTTTGTGCGCGGCGTCGGCGAAACGACGGACATCGTCGAGAAAGAGATGTACACGTTTCTCGACAAAGGCGAGCGCAGCATGACGCTGCGCCCCGAATGGACCGCTCCCGTGATGCGCGCCGCGCTCGAACAGAATCTATTCGCGCAAGGACCGCAACGACTGTACTACGTCGGGCCGATCTTTCGGTACGAGCGTCCGCAAAAAGGACGGTATCGCCAGGCGCATCAGTTCGGTGTGGAGTGCACCGGTTTTGCCGGTCCCGAGGCTGACCTGGAAGTGATTGCGCTTGCGTGGGAACTCGTTCGCGCGCACGGTATCACGGATGCGGAGCTCAATATCAATTCGATCGGTGACGACGTCTGCCGTCCGAAATACCGCGACGCGTTGCTCGCGCACTTTCGTCCGCATCTGCACGAACTTTCGGCCGATTCGCAGCGCCGTCTCGAGCGAAATCCGTTGCGTCTGCTCGACAGCAAAGACGAACGCGACCGTCCCTTCGTCGAAACCGCGCCCAGTTTCGAATCGGTGCTGTGCGACGCGTGCCGGGAGCATTTCGACGCGCTCAAGGCGTATCTCGACGAATGCGGCATTCCGTACGTCGTGAATCGGCACATCGTGCGCGGTTTGGACTATTACACGCGTACGGTTTTCGAAATTACATCGAGCGCACTCGGCGCCCAGTCGACAGTGTGCGGCGGCGGACGATATGACGGCCTGGTGAAGTCGCTCGGCGGTCCCGATGTTCCGGCCGTTGGATTCGCGCTCGGCATCGAACGGTTTCTCATGATGATCGAAGCGGTGCACGGTGAACGCGCGCTCCCGCGCAGCGGCATTCAGGCGATTGCGCTCGGCGCGCAAGCACGCGCTGCGCTGGTGCCGATCGCGGTCGAATTGCGGCGGGTGCTGAAACCGCCCATTTTCATGGATTACGAGGATCGCAAACTGCTCGCGCATTTGAAGATCGCCGACCGGAACAATGCGCGTTTTGCGCTGATCGTCGGCAGCGACGAACTCGCGGCGGGTCAGATCGTATTGCGCGATCTGGAAGCGCGCGAGGACCGGCGCGTTCCGCTTGGCCGTGCGGCAGACGTTGCGGCGGCTCTTGGCGAAGCAAGGTAAGCAGATGGCACACGAAGACGAAACCGAGACGATCGCATCGCTGCTGGAGATCATGCACGAGCACGATCTGGATCGTATTAAAGTGAAAGTCGGCGACGCGGTGTACGAACTCGTACGGCGTGAAGCCGGCGCGCAAGTCGTTGCGCCGGCCGCCACTGCAACCGCTGCGCATGCGGCTCCGCAGGCACCGGCCGGAGCGCCGCCGGCTGCGCCGCCGAACGTGAAGCGCGTTACGGCGCCGCTTACGGGCGTCTTCTATCGCTCGCCGTCTCCGGATGCGGACGCCTTTGTCAATCAAGGCGATCGCGTCGAAGCCGGCGACGTCGTCTGCATTCTCGAAGCGATGAAACTTTTCAACGAGATTCAAACCGATTACGCCGGCACGATCCTACGCGTCATTCCGGAGAATGGTGAACTGGTATCGCAAGGCGAGGAACTCTTCTGGATTCAACCGTGACCACCGACTATAAAGCGCAACGTGATTTCGCGGCACTCCTTGCCGACCGCCACGGACTGTTCGATCCGCCGCACTACCGCGAACAAGTCGAAGCGATCGTCGATGCGATCGTTGCCGCACTGCGCGCCGGAAAGCGTATCTATTGGTGCGGTAACGGCGGAAGCGCGGCCGAAGCGCAACATATGGCGGCGGAGTTGTCCGGCCGCTATCTGCGTGAACGGCGCGGACTCAACAGCGAAGCGCTGAGCGTCAATACGTCGACGCTGACGTGTGTCGGCAACGATTACGGTTACGACTACATCTTCAGCCGCCAGGTCGAAGCGTTCGTGCAGCCCGGCGACGTGCTGATCGGGATGACAACGAGCGGTACGTCGAAAAACGTCGTCCTCGCGATGGAAGCGGCACGCGACAAAGGAGCGGTAACGATCGCTTTCACCGGCAACGGGGGCGGCACGATCGTGGAGCATAGTGATATCGTGTTGCTCGGTCCCGACGGCTACGCGGCGATCGTTCAAGAGGTGCACCAAGTGATGGCGCACATCGTCTGCGATCTCGTCGAGCAGCGCTTGATGTTCGAAGACGGCATCGCATGAGCGTTCAACTCCAAGTTCCTGACGCGCGCACGCTCTTCGAGCGTATGCGTGGACGGAAGATCCTCGTCGTCGGCGATTTGATGATCGACGAGTGGATCTGGGGCACCGTATCGCGCATCTCGCCGGAAGCACCGGTTCCGGTCGTTGCCGTCACCGATCATTCGTTTACCCTCGGCGGCGCGGGGAACGTTGCGAACAATCTGCGCGCGCTCGATGCGAACGTCGAATTCGTGGGAACGATCGGCGACGATGCGTTTGCCGCGGACGTGAGGCGGTTGCTTCGTGAAGAGCGCGTCGACGACAGCGGGGTGTTCAACGTTGGAGATCGTCCGACGACGCGTAAGACGCGCATCGTTGCGCACAATCAGCAAGTTGTCCGCGCCGATTGGGAAGTTTCCGGCCCGCTGCGAGACGCCGATCGCTCGCGCATAGCGCAATACGTTCGCGATCGCGCCGCCCGCGTCGACGCCGTCATTCTCAGCGATTACGCGAAGGGGTTGTTGAACGACGAGATCGTCGAAGCGGCGCGCGCCTGTCCGCTCGTGCTCGCCGATCCCAAGCCGCAAAACGTTGGGCTCTTCGCCGGCGTCACCTGCGTGGCACCGAACGCAGGCGAAGCCGCGGCGGCGAGCGGCATCGCCATTACCGACGATGCGTCGCTGGAACGCGCGGGAAGCGCGCTGCTCCAATCGCTTGCGTGCCGATACGTTGTGATCACGCGCGGCGAACACGGCATGTCGCTCTTCGGCAATGACGGCGTTCGTCTCGACGTTCCGTCCGTTGCGCGCAAAGTGTTCGATGTTTCCGGTGCGGGTGACACGGTTATCGCCGTGCTCGCGCTTGCGCTTGCGGCGGGCGCATCGATCGAGCGCGCAATGCAGCTCGCGAATTTCGCGGCCGGCGCGGTCGTCGAAAAGCTAGGGACCGCCACGGCATCGTCGGATGAGATTCTTGCGTTAGTCGAGCATGAGCACGGATAACTTCTTCGGCCAACTGCTCGCCGTCGAGGACGCTTCACAGTGGCGTGAGGCGATGCGAGGCGAAGGCAAGCGCGTCGTCTTTACCAACGGATGCTTCGACGTGCTGCACGCCGGCCACGTGAACTATCTTGCGTGGGCACGCGCGCAAGGCGACGCGCTGATCGTCGGATTGAATTCCGACGCATCGGTGCGCAAACTCAAAGGCGAACGACGTCCGCTCGTACCGTTCGAAGACCGCGCAACGGTGCTGCGTGGGCTGCGCAGCGTCGACGTCGTCGTCGAATTCGCGGAACGCACGCCGGAGGTGTTGCTCGATCGCATTCGCCCCGACGTGCACGTCAAGAGTTCGCAGTACCGTGAAGACGAGTTGCCCGAGCGTACGATCGTGTTACAGCACGGCGGCGAGATTCGGTTGGCGCCGCATCTCGCCGGCCATAGCACGACCGACGTCATCGCGCAGATCATCGCTCGCTACGGAACGTAGGCATACCGGCGGGACTGCATGCGTATCGCGTTTACGGCCAACGGGCCGGGAGAGATTGCAGGATGGTTCCGTCCGCTGGTGCGGCGGCTCTACGAGCGCGATCCGGATCTCGACGTGTATCTCTTCTGCGTGCCGGACGATTATGCGACCGGCTACGAAGCCGATCTCGCGCGGCGGCTCTATCCGAGCGCGCACGTCTACGACCCGAAAACGTATCTGCGTTTTGCGCTCGGCCGCTCCGTTGACGGCGCGCCGCCAGGCGTCGACGTCGTGCAGTATCTCGGCGGCGACCTGATGCACGCGCTGCGAATACACGGCCGTGTCGGCGGCGTCGCGACGACGTACAAGTTTTCGAAGAAAAATTATCGGGACAAATTTTCGCGGTTTTTTGCCGTCGACGAAAAAAACGTCGAACAGTTGCACGGATGGGAAACGCCGGACGACCGCATCGACGTCGTCGGCAATCTCGCGATCGACGGTGCGTTGCTCGAAGCGCAGCAGCCCGTCGACGCCGGTGCGCCGGAAGGCGGCATCCTCGTCATGCCGGGCTCGCGCGGTTACGAAGTCGAGCACATGATTCCGTTTTTCTTCACGATGGCGTTGCGCATCACGCGCGAGCGTCCCGGGTTGCCGATTGCCTTCGGGATCTCCCCCTTCACGCCGCTCGTCGACGTGAGGCGCGCCGTCGAAGCGGGCGGCGATCCGCGCGTATTCGCGCAGCGCGGGCGCTTGTTCGAAGAGAGCGGACGCGCATTTCTGACGAGCGTCGACGGCGCTGCTCGCTTTCCGGTCGTGCGCAACGCGCTCGCGGCGGCGACGCGTGCGCGTATCGCCGTGACGCTGCCGGGAACGAAGTGCATCGAGCTTGCCGCGCTCGGCGTTCCGATGATCGCGATTACGCCGCTCAATGCCGCGGAAAAGATCGCGTTTAATGGGCCGCTGACCTATCTCGATCGCATCCCGCTCGTCGGCGCGACGCTCAAACGTGAAGTCGCGGTACAAGTCTCGAAGCGCTTCCCGTTTCACACGCAGCCCAATATTGACGCTGATGCCATGGTCATCGAAGAATTGCACGGGACGCTGACGCCCGGACGCGTCGCGCGCGTCGCCCTCGAACGGTACGACGATAGCGCGTGGATCGCACGCAGCCGGGCTCGATTGGGCGAGCTGTATGCCTCGCATGTGGGTGCGGCGGACCGCATGGCCGAATCGCTTCTCGCCGCCGGCGGGTTTCAATAGCGATATGCGTATTTCGGTCGTCATTGCCACCAAAGACCGCGCTTCGTACGTCGAGCACGCGCTCGCGTCGTTCGAAGCGCAAGTCGCCGCGCCGCCGTTCGAAGTGATCGTCGTCGACAACGGCTCGAGCGACGATACGAAAGGCGTCGTCGAGCGGCAAGCCGCGCGCGTCGCGTATCCGGTCACGTACGTCTACGAAGGTGAGCCGAATCGTGGAAAGGCGCGCAATCGCGGTATCGAGCGCACGAGCGGCTATCTCGTGCTCTTCTGCGACGACGACATCGTTGCGCCGCCCGGCTACCTCGCCGCGCACGATGCGGCGCACACGACGAGCAACTTCGTCGTGAACGGGCCGATTCTCAACGTCGGATCGTACGACGAACGCCCGAAGGCGACGTTTGGGAATTACTCGCGTGCGTTCGTGTGCACGTGCAACGTCTCGATTCCAAAGCATTCGCTCGACGCGGTTCGTGGATTCGACGAAGCGTTTCATCTGTACGGATGGGAAGATACGGAGCTCGGCGTCCGCTTGCGCGAAGCCGGAATGCGTTGGAAGTTTGCTTGGGATGCGTATATCTGGCACATCAAACCGCCGACTGAGAACACGCTCGAAGTCGAAACGCGCAAGGCGATGGAGAAGGCGCGCATGGCGCGCAAGTTCATGGAGAAGCAGCCGTCGCCGCGCGTTCGCATGGCAACCGGTGCTTATCCCGTCAATATGATGCGCGCCAAGTTGCTCTTTCCCGATCAATTGTTAGCACTCTACGCCGGCCTTGCGACAAGTGAGAGCGCACCGACGTTCGTTCGCGCGCTTGCGCGAGCGCGTTTCTTGGATGGAATGTATCTGCGTGAGTTGACCCGGGCGCTCAACGAGTGACCGATCGCGCGCTCCTGTATTGCGCGGGCGGCGGAATCGGCGATTCGCTTGTTGCAAGCGTCGTGGCGCGCGCGCTGCATTCCCGGTTCACGCTCGTCGATGCACTGACGCTGCCGGGACACCGCAGTACGCTTGAACGCGTGCCGGACCTCGACGACGTGCTCGTCGATGACGGCGGCGACGAAAAAGCGCTCGCGCACGCGCTGCGCGAACGCGCGTACGACGCATGCATCGTCACGTGGGCGACGCCGCGCACTGCCGGCATACCGAAACTCGCGCACATTCCAGTACGCGTCGGTCAAGCGCGTCGCTTGTATTCCGGCCGTTTCACCAAACGCGTCGTCGTCCGCAGCGAACGCGGCGATGTCACGAGTTCATGGGCCGATATTCTTCTCGACTACGCGCGAGCGATCGGGTGCGACACGGACGACGAACACCCGCGCTTCATCCCAACCGCAACGGACATCGAAGAAGCGGATGCCTTACGTGTCAGCCTGAGCTTGTCGAAGGGCGAGTATGTCGTCTTGCATCCGACGAATGCGATCGCGTCGAAACGCGGTATCTGGCCCGAGGAGGGTTGGGCGGCCGTCGCGCGTGCGTTGCATCACAAGTTGCGTGTTCCAATTCTGCTCTCCGGATCGAACACTGACGCGCACATCAACGAGGCGATCCTTCGACACGCTCAGGATGACACCCGATCGATGCTCAACATCGCGGGAAGCGTTGGGATCGGCGCATTCGGCGCGCTTGCACGGCAAGCACGGGCGTTTGTCGGGATTACGACCGGAACGATGCACGTTGCGGCTGCGGTCGGCGCGCCGACGGTCGGCATCTTCCCTTTTCAGTCGGACTTCCCGGATCGCTGGGGACCGCTCGGCCCGCGAACCGCCACGGTGCGTCCCACGTTCCCGTGCCACCCCGGCGACACGAAGGAGCACTGCCGCGATTACGCTTGCATCGCGAACCTCAACGTGCCGCGCATTGTCGCCGCGGTCGAGGAGTTGATCGCGTAATCCCGGTCGAACCCGCCACGAGTCATGCGCGCGACGATTCAACTCTGTACGTATAACCGGGCCCATCTGTTGGAGCGGGTGCTCGACGCCTGTTTCGAGCAGACCGTACCCGCGGATTCGTATGAGGTCGTACTCGTCAACGACGGATCGAAAGATACGACGCCGGAGGTCATTGCGCGTGTGCAAACGCGCGCATCGTGCCGCTTCGTCGCGATCAATCAGCAGAATTCGGGTCTCGCCAAAGGACGCAACGCCGGCATCGCGCGCGCGAGCGGCGAGCGAATCATTTTCATCGACGACGACGTCTTGCCGCTTCCGAATTTCGTCGAGGAGCATCTGCGCTCGCACGATGCGCATCCAAAAGCGATCGTGCGTGGCGGCGCGATCAACGTCGAGAGCTTCGACGACCTTCCGCCGCCCGTATGGAAACTACGGAACTACAGCGGCAACTTCTTCTGGACGACCAACGTGTCCGTGCCGCTCGTGACGATTCGCGCGATCGGCGGGTTCAACGAATCCTTCTCGGAGTACGGCTGGGAAGATATCGACGTCGGTCTGCGCTTGCGCTTCGGAAGCGTCAAAGCGGTTTTCAATCCCAAGGCGCTAGTCTATCACTGGAAGCCGCGTCCGCGCTCGGGCGACGTAGCGAAAATGATACGGCAGGCGCGCGCACAGGCGCGCACCGCCGTGCAGCTTGCGCAATTGCATCCGCATTGGCGCACGTATTTGGCGACCGGAAATAACGCCGTGCAGCGTGGCATGCACAAATGGATTCGCGGCATGGAAAAGGCGCGTGGATTTCAGGTCGAGACCGCCGATCCGGTGGATGATCGCGCGCTGACGAATCGCGAACTTCGTATCGCACAGCGGCTCGCGCGTAACGCGTACTACGAAGAGTTGGAAGACGCGCTGCGCCGTTGAAGATCCTGCTCTCGCGAACCGATCGCATCGGCGACCTCATCCTTTCCACGCCGGCGATCGCAACGGTGCGCGCATCGTTTCCCGATGCGCACATCACGATGGTCACGAGTCCCTATAATCGCATCGTCATGGAGCGCAACAGCGACATCGACGCGCTCGTCGATCTGCCGCGTGAAGTCAAAGCGCATGCGTTCGGTGCGTCGTTTCAAGACTACGATATCGCAATCGCGCTCGCGCCGCGCAGCGTTGACGTGCAACTGGTCGGGGCCACACGCGCGGATGTCCGCGCAGGCTACACATATCAGCGCCGTTGGCTCGCGCGACTGACGGCGCAACTGTATCTCAACCGCGTGATGGTCAGCGTGGCCGATCCCGAACTATGCGAGCGGCAGCCGACGCTCGTCGTGCCGCACGAAGTCGATCAACTCTTGGAACTCGTCTCGCTCGCCGGCGCGAACGATCGCCGCCGGGATCTGCGGTTGGACGTCCGCGACAGCGACCGGGCCGCACTCGGCCATTTTCCCGAAAACCCCGTCGTGCTGCATCTCGGCGCGAGATGGTTCTCCAGCGGCAGCACGGCCGAGAGCACGCTAGCGCTTGCCCAACAGTTGCGCGAGCGTTACGGTCCGTTCATCGTCTCGTGTCCCGAAGAATCGGAGCTCTACGCACGGATGTTCGAAACGCGCGGCTTCATCGTCGCGCACAGCCTCCCGTTTTACACCTGGGCGGCGCTCTTCGAACGGGCACGTTGCATCGTGACCGTCGATACCGGTGCGACTCATGTCGCAAGTGCGATGCGCAGGCCCACGCTAGTCGCTTTCGAACATCGCTACTTCCGGTTGAACTCGCAAGAATGGGCGCCGTATCGCGTGCCCAACGTGCTGGTTCGCAAGCCGGAATTTGCCGACGCCGCGTCTCTTGCGCACTTCCGCGCACGAATCGTCCACGGCGTCGAACGAGTGCTCGCAAACAATGCCTAGGAGCCTGTCGGAGCGTGGCGCATTTCCGCCTTCGGGCCGCATTTTGCTCGGAGACATCGTCGCTCTTTCGGTCACGAAGCTGCGGCTGCGCTCCCTCATCGCTCCTCGCTCCGAACAAAATGCAACCCGAATGCGAAAATGACCACACTCCGCCAGGCTCCTGAAATTTCCGTCGTCGTTCCGACCTACAACCGGTTGGACACGCTCGCTGACGTTATCCCGACGCTACTCGCGCAAGATCTGCCGGCGAGCGACTTCGAGGTCCTCGTGTGCGACTCGAATTCGACCGACGGCACGGCCGAGTATCTCGCGGGCGTGCACGCGGAGCATCCGAACATCCGGCATTTGCCGGGCGCCTACACCGGGCGTGCGATGGCGCGTAACGCGGGCATCGACGCCGCGCGCGGGAGCGTCGTGCTCTTCAACGATTCGGATATTCTCGCATCGCCGGATCTGCTTTCCCGGCACCTGCGGCACCATCGCGAACGAAAGAACATCGCGGTCGTCGGTTTGGAAGTCCAAGTCAAAGACCTCGACGACTACGCCTACAAACGCGATCACGTCGAAGCGCGCGGCTTTCTGCACAAGGCGACGCGTAAAACGCTCCCGTGGCTCTATTTCCTCACCGGAAACGCGTCGGTTCGCCGCGAGGATTTGTTACGCGTCGGAAAGTTCGACGAGGACTTCACCGGCTACGGCCATGAGGATTTGGAACTCGGCTATCGCTTGCAACGCGCCGGAATCACGATTCTCTACGAACCGGACGCAGTGAACTATCACTGTCAAGACGTGCCGCACGACGACCAAAAAGAAAAGATGAAGCTTGCGGGACGTTCGACGGTGCGCTTTTATCGCAAGCACCCGGATTTTACCGTGCAGTTGAATCTCGGCATGACGCCGGTCTCGCTCGGATTGCATTCAATGCTGACGAATATCCCGGCGCTGCTCGGATTTTTCGACTCGCGCGCGCAGAAATCGAAGTTCGCGCGCGATCTCGTCCAGCAATACTATTACGTTTCTGGAATCAAAGCTGCCCTGAAGGAGCCAACGTGACCACCCGATTCTCATGTGGAGCACTCCGCGCGAGCGATGCCGGTACAACCGTTGAACTCAACGGTTGGGTCAATCGCCGCCGTGACCACGGCGGCTTGATTTTCGTCGATCTCCGGGATCGCGACGGCGTCACGCAGATCGTCTTCGATCCGCAGCATCCGAGTTTCAAAGAAGCGGAACACTTGCGCAACGAGGACGTGCTGCGCATTACGGGCGCCGTTCGCAAACGCCCGGCCGGAACGGAGAATCCGGGGCTCGCGACCGGCGACGTCGAAGTGGGCGTCGACTCGCTCGAAGTGCTCAACCGTTCGCAGGTGCCGCCGTTCCAAATCAACGTGGACTCAGACGTCGACGTCGATCTGCGTCTCGAGTACCGGTATCTCGATCTGCGCCGTCCGCGAATTCAGAACAACATCGTGCTGCGGCACAAGATCGTCAAGACGTTGCGCGATTTCTTTGACGAACGCGGCTTCATCGAAATCGAAACGCCGATGCTGATCAAGAGCACGCCGGAAGGCGCGCGCGACTATCTCGTGCCGTCGCGGCTCTATCCCGGCGAGTTCTATGCGCTTCCGCAATCCCCGCAGTTGCTCAAACAGATCTGCATGATTGCCGGCTTCGGGAAATACATGCAAATCGCGCGATGCATGCGCGACGAAGATCAGCGCGCCGACCGTCAACCCGAATTCACGCAGCTCGACGTCGAAATGTCGTTCATCTCGCAAGAAGACGTCATCGAAACGATGGAGTCGAGTATCCGCCGCGTCTGGAAAAATGTGCTCAATGTGGAACTCGCACCGTTCCCGCGCTTAACGTACGACGAGGCGATGAACCGCTTCGGCATCGATAAACCGGATCTGCGATTCGGACTCGAACTCGCGCAAGTGAACGATGTGTTCGAGGGCACCGATTTCGTCGTCTTCAAGTCGGTCGTCGAGACGCACGGCGCCATTGTTGCGCTGCGCTATCCCGGCGGCGCGTCGCTGTCACGCCGCGATTTCGATGCGTTGACGGAAGAAGCAAGAACGGCCGGGGCTAAAGGCATGGTTTGGGTCGCGCTCGGTGCTGACGGCGTGAAATCGTCGGCGCAGAAATTCATTAGCGACGAACACATTGCGAAATTGCGCGCCGCGACGCAAAGTGAAACGGGCGATGCGATTCTCCTTTTCGCCGATGCAAAAGTCCATGCGCTCGCGGTTGCCGGCAAGATGCGCAACATCGTCGGCGAGCGTTGCGCGCTGCGCGACCCGAAGCAGTTCGCGTTCTGCTGGGTTCTCGATTTTCCATATTTGGAAGTCGACGATGAAACGGGCAAGCCGTATCCCGCGCACCATCCGTTCACGTCGCCGGGCGAGGGACAGTGGGAGTATCTGCGCACCGATCCGCTCAAGATGCGTGCGCAGCACTACGACATGGTGCTCAACGGATATGAGCTCGGTTCGGGATCGATCCGCATTCACAAGCCCGAGGAGCAGCGCGCGATCTTCGAGATGCTCGGGATGTCGCCGCAGCAGATTCAGGACCAGTTCGGCTTCTTTGTAAAGGCACTCGAGTACGGTGCACCGCCGCACGGCGGCATGGCGCTCGGCATCGACCGGATCGTCATGCTCGCCGCCGGCGAGAACCATCTGCGCGATGTGATCGCGTTCCCGAAGAACCAGTCGGCGCGCGACGTGATGATGGATGCCCCGTCGACGGTGCCGGAGCAGCTCTTGCGAGATCTTTACCTGAAAAGCACTGCGCCGCCGCCCCCGGAACAGGCAACCGGCCGATAATTGGAGCGTGAGAGTTCGACTCGTCACCCGTTTCTTCGCTGTTCCCTTGGTCCTGGCGGCCGCGCTCGTTTGCGCGCGTCCGGCAGTTGCCGTTACATTGGGGCCGTCATGCGGAGAGCAACTGGTCAAGAACGAAAAAGGCATCGCGTTCAAAATTCTCTTCGCAAAGAACGGGAGCGTTCAGCAGTACCTGCTCCTCGACTCGCAAGAGAATATCGAAGAGGCCAACGATATGCGCATCAGTCTGGAGCAGCGCTTCGGATCCGCGGGCGTGGATGCACCGCCGATGCATATCGTTTCGTTCAAACCGGGTTCGGGAGGGATGATGATTCCCGATAAGGCGGTCGACTCGTGTGGAAGAACGCTCTCGTTTCAGTAGCACTGCTCGCGCTCTGCGCGTGCGGTCACTCGACTTCGAGCGAATCAAAATCTCCCTCGCCGAGCGGCACGCCGCTGCCGCTGCGTTCATGTGAAGAACGGCGCCTGACGATGGACGGTGTCGACCTTTTCGTTCAGGCGAACGCCGACGCGACGCCCGCGCAGATTCTGATTCTCAGTGCACCCGACGACGAAGCGCGCGCGAAAGCATATCAAGAGGCGCGCAAATTTTTCGGCGACCCGCATCCCGACACGCGGACGCAGACCCGGCAATATAAACTCGGCCTCACCCAAGTAACCGACCTGTGCGGCCGCCCCGTCATGCCCTCACCATCACCGTCCCCAGGATGACACGGGCTCGTTTGAAGATTGAATCGAACATCGGAACAGTCAGGACGCCGGTGTTGGTGTTTTGGCGGCTTGGATGATATGACGCCAGTGCAATGATTTGCCGCGCTCCTTTTCGGGCGCGTACTTCAACGCCATGACCGAACTTCGGACGTTGCGGATCGAACGTGTATCCGCGTTCGCGCAAGACTTTGAGGATTGCATCGAAGCCGATCGAGCCGAGGCCGATCGTGACGCGCAGATTCGGCAATGCGTCGAATTCCTCGAGCAAATACGGAAAGCAGTTGCGCAATTCTTCCGGCGTCGGCTTGTTCTTCGGCGGCGCGCACCGTCCGGCTGCGGTAATGACGCAATCGCGCAGCACAAGTCCGTCGTCGCGTCGCGTTGCATCCGGCTGCGATGCGAACCCGGCGCGATAGAGCGCCGGATACAGAAAATCGCCGGACGCATCGCCCGTGAACGGACGCCCCGTGCGATTGCTCCCGTGCGCACCAGGTGCGAGACCGACGATCATGACGCGAGCGTCGTCGCTTCCCAATGCGGGAACGGGTTTGCCCCAATACGTCTCCTCCACGTGCGCGCGCTTCTTCGTGCGCGCGACATCCGCGCAGTACGCACGCAGCTGCGGACAACGCGTGCAACGGATCACGCTGTGTTGAATCTGCTCGAGCGTTCGGGTGCGCTTCATGCGTACTCCATCGCGTCGCGGATGAAATCGATGAAGGTCTCGGCCGAGGGCGCGTATGGACCGCTTCGGCGCACGAGCGCGACATTTCTGATGACCCGTTCGGGTATTAGCGAGAGCAGGGAAACATGCGGCCCCGGCATGTTGCCGAGCATACGCGGATAGAGCGCGACGCCGAGCCCTTCGGCGACGAGCGAACGAATCGTCAGCGAATCGACGCTCTCGAAAACGACACGCGGCTCGAACTGCACCTTGCGCGTTTCGAGCAATAGACGCGCCGTCACGGACGAGCCGCGCCGAAAAATGATGAACGGCTCGTCACGCAGTTCGTCGATGCGAACGGTGCTTCGTGAGGCGAGCCGATGCGATCCGCCGACCGCGATGACGAGTTCATCGTCGTAGAGCGGCTCCGAGCGAAACTGCGGGTCGGCGGCATAGCGCGTCTCCGCAATGTGGCCGATGAAGACATCGATCGCATTGGATTCCAAGCCCGCGAGCAGATCGTCAGCCATGCCTTCACGCAGCGCGATCTCGATACCGGGGTAGCGCGCATGGAAGCGCCCGAGCAGCTTCGGCAGCGTGTACTCCGCGAAGGACTGGTACGTCCCGACGACGACCCGGCCGCGCAGGCCGCCTGCATACGCCGTCATCTCCTCGGCGGTCCGGTCGACGTCGGCGAGAATGCGCTCTGCCCGGCGAACGAAGGCGCGCCCCGCGTCCGTCAGGAGAACGCGGCGGTTCGTGCGTTCGAAGAGGCGGACGCCGAGCTCGCGTTCGAGGCCGGCAATCTGCTGCGAGAGCGCAGGCTGCGCAATCGAGAGCGCTAGCGCGGCCTGCGTGAAGCTCAGGCGCTGGGCTACGGCCACCGTGTACCGGAGCTGACGGAGTTTCATAGGTTTATCTTATCAAATCGAGTCGAATAATATATTGGACTTATGAAGCCGGCCATGTAATCATAGGCGTATGGCGCTCGCCTCCCCTACTTCCCCGGCCGCAGCTCCAACCGAAACAGCCGACCATTCAGGTCTCTTCTTGCTCACGGCCGCGCACTTGATGAACGACATCAATCAAGGCGTGCTGCCGGCGATGATTCCATGGCTTGTCTCGCATCGCGGCCTCAGCTTGGCTCTCGCGGCGACGCTCACACTGGCGGCCAATCTCTTTGGATCGATCGTCCAGCCGCTCTTCGGCTATCTTTCCGACAAGAAATCCACCGCGTGGGTCATTCCGGTCGCTGTGCTTTTCGCCACCGGCGGCACCGCTCTCATCGGCATGGCGCCGACGTTGCCGCTCATGCTCGCGGGCGCTGTGATCTCCGGTATCGGCGTTGCGGCGTTTCATCCGGAAAGTTCGCGTTTCTCGAACTACTTCGCCGGGCGCAAGCGCGCGTCGGGCATGAGCACGTTCACCGTCGGCGGCTACTTGGGTTTTGCGGTCGGACCGATTCTCGCGGCGCCGCTCATTCTCGCGTTCGGTTTGCCGGGCGTTGCATTTTTGCTGATTCCGGCCGTGGTCGTCGCCGTGCTGCTGTTCCGTGAACTTCCGCACTTCAACGACGTTCGACGTAAGGCGTACCGCGCGCATCGCGAGCGCTCGGGCGCTGACGATTGGCGCGGATTCTCGCTGATGGCGGTCGTCGTCGCGCTACGTTCCACCACATTCCTCGCCGCGGTGACGTTTACGCCGGTATTTATCATGCGCGTGAGCGGCGCGCATGCTGTCTTCGGTTCGTTCTCGCTCTTCGCGCTGCTACTTGGCGGTGCGATCGGCACGATGCAAGGCGGCCGCCTCGCCGATCGCGTCGACCGTCGTCATGTGATCACCTTATCGCTTGCGCTCACGGCGGTCTTTGGCACGTTGCTGGCGTTCTGCGGAACGTATGTCCATGCATACGCACTGATGACGCTGCTTGCGCTGGGGTTTGGCATCTCGCTCGGACTTTCAGCCGCCGTGCTGGTCGTGCTCGGCCAAGAGTACCTCCCGAAACACATCGGCGTCGCATCCGGCGTGACGCTCGGACTCGCTAACACCATCGGGGGCTTGGCCGCGCCCGCGTTCGGAAAAATCGGCGACGATTTCGGCCTCGTGATGGTCTACGTCATGATCGCCGCATTCGCAGTACTCGCATTCGGCGGAACGTTCTTAATGCCAAAACCGCAAGGCGTAAAGCAAGCCTAGGCCAGTGACATGAGCATTCTGAATTGTCTTTCGACGATGTTCCAGTCGCGTGACTCGAGCGCTGCGGTGAGATGCGACGTTGATGGTTCGTTGAAGAGCGTGACACCGTACGGTATGCGTGCATCCAACGCATCGAGCAAGGCTGTTGCGCTCTGGACATTCCGTGCGGCCGCGTCAAGAACGTACGCATGCTCATCTCCGATACGGAGAAAGGCATAGGCGCCGTCGACTTTGATGAGAACCGACGGCGTACGAGCAACGGCAACGGCGTGTCGCTGCCAACAGGCCGCCGGGCCATGCGCGACGCGTTCGAGCGTTCCGATCGAATACTTTCGGGTAACGAGCCCGTTCGAAGCGATGCTACGCTGCTTCCGCGACCACACATAAAGTTCGCCGTCTGCCTCAAATCCGAAGCCTTTGTACATCTCTTGAACGGCGATGTTTCGCTGCACGTTCTCGAACTCGATGTGCTTCGCACCTGATGCACGGACTGCGTCAACGGCTGCGCCAAATAACGTTCGCCCGAGACCGCGACGCCGGTACTCCGGAAGAATGCCCATGAGCGACAGCCATGCGCGATCGCCGCGTTGCGCGAAGGCGATTGTGCCGACCGGCTTCTCTCCGTCGAACGAAAAGATCGCGCGCGAGAGATCTACGTCGTTTCGGCGGACGAAATCCCTGAACGACCGCGCGGTGAAGATGTCGTGCCGGCCGTAGATCGGGCCGCGAAACACCTCGTTGATAAACGTATGCGTGAGGCGTAGAGTCATCGCAATCCGGGAAAATCGAGCGCCGCGAGCGCTCCGTAGGTGGCAATGCCGACCGCCGTGGAAAGATTCACGCTGCGAACGGTGTCGTCGCGCATCGGGATGCGAACCGCCCGCTCGGGATAGCGCGCTAAGAGGTCTTTCGGCAATCCTTTGGTTTCACGTCCGAACACGAGAACGTCGCCGCGCGCAAAGGCCGCGTCGGTATACCGCCGCGTCGCATGCGTCGAGAAGAACCAGCGCGACATCGCTGCCGTTACGTCGAGAAACGCATCGAGCGACGGATGCATCACGACACCTAAATTATGCCAGTAATCCAACCCGGCGCGTTTGAGGTCGCGATCGTCGATGCGGAATCCGAGCGGCTCGACTAAGTGCAACGCGCAGCCCGTAGCCGCGCACAAGCGCGCTACGTTTCCGGTGTTCGGCGGAATTTCGGGTTCGACGAGCGCGATGTGGAGCGGTGCGTCTTTGACGTCGTCAATCGTGCGAACGCGTTCGTGCGGCTGCGCGACCCGCGTCATGCGGGCGAGGTGAGCACGTCGAGATACTCGACGCCGATCGGCGCTATAACGTACGCGACGCCGTTATTGCGTTGCCAGATGCGTTCGATCGCCGCGCGCGGATAGACGACGCGCACGAGCGGTGCCGCCGGATCGTTCATCGCACAGTCGCCGCTCGCCGTGAAGCCGCAGAGGACCGCCAAATGTCCGTCGGAGTGGTCAATCGGCGCGCCGGGTAATTCTCCGTCGCTCCACGAGTAGGAAATGATGACGGGAAGATTGCGTTCGATGAGCCGTTGCGCTCGATCGAGATTCTGGAGATATGCGACGACCGCGCGCAGACCCAAGCTGCCGCTGTATGCAACGTTGAACGCCCAGTTCCCCGTACCGTTGTAGGCGCGATCGGCGACGCCGCGTGCCGTTTCTTCGACACCGATATCGATGCCGTGATACGAGTTGACCATCGCGAGGCTCGTCGGGCTGCACCAGCCGCGTTCGCCTTCGACGATATATTGCGTGTAGGCCGGCACGTCGAGAATCACCGCTTCGCGCGCGTACGGTAGCGACGCAACGGCATGCACGGGCGCGGCAAACGACAATAAGTTGAAATCAACCTCCTGCGCGTAGAGTTCAATCCCGTCGAACGGCTGCTCCGCGCTGATGATGTCGGTGTCGACGCGTATACGTTCGCGGTCGCTCTGCGCGCTAAACGATTTGCGCCCGGACGTGTGCCACTCCACGTAGTCGTACCAGGACGTCGCGGGGCTGCCCGCCCGCAAGAGACGGAACGTCAATCGTCCGTGCGGCGCGTACGTGTTCCAGCTCACGACGCCGCTTCGCGTCGCTTCAAATCGTAGCTCCGCGCCCTCACGGACGTTGAGCGCTTGCGCGAACGACGCGCCTAAATCTGCCACTCCCATGCGTTCCACGTGTCGACCAAAAATGCGGCCGGTTTGAATCCTTTGATGTCGCTGTTCATGCCGTAATACGACTGTTCCCAATAGAAGAAAACCGCCGGGACGACCTGCCGCATCCGTTCTTCTTCCCGCTGATAGAGCCGTTTGCGCTCGACCTGATCGTACGTGGCTGCTGCGGCCGCGCTTGTCTGGTCTACAATGGGATCGCGCAGCCACGACGTGTTCGCGCCGTGCGGCGGAATGAACTTCGAATTCCAGATTCCCGCATTGTCGGGATCGGGGCCATTGGTGTCGATCGACCACTCCAGGTCGTATTTACCGGTATAGAGCGGACCGTTCTCTGCGAACATCAGGCTCGAGGGATAGTTGCGGATCGCGACGTCGATGCCGAGCGCGCGCAGCATCGACTGCATCACGACTTCGGATTGTTCGTTGCTCTTCGCGCTAGTGCTCGCGGAAACGGTGAGATGCAGCGGCACGCCGTCGCGGCGCAGGATTCCGTCGGGCCCGGGCTTCCACCCGGCTTCCGCCAGCAACGCGCGCGCATGTTGTGGATTGTAACGGTACGCCGGCAACGTCGGGCCGGCCCACGATTCTGGAAAGATATCGGAAACGGCAAGCTGATTGATGCCGTGGTAGACGGTCTCATTGATCTGCTTCCAGTTCACGCCTTGCGCGATCGCTTGGCGCACGCGCACGTCGGAAAGCAACGGGCGGCTCATATTGATGCCGAGATGCCTCCAGTTTGCAATCAGGCGATGTTCGACGACGACGCCTTCGATCGACGAGAGCCTCGGCACCGAATTGGAATCGACGTCGCGATACAGATCGATTTCGTGTGTCTGCAATTGGCTAAACAGGGTGTTGGTGTCGGGGACGACTTTCCACACGAGTTGTTTCAACGGCGGCGTGCCGCGCCAGTAATGGGGATTCGGAACGAAAACGAGCGACGAGCCGTGATTCCACTGCTTGAGCACGTAGGGCCCACTGGATACCGGCATGCTGTTGATCGGCGCGCGATTGATGTCCGGAAGGTTCGCGAGCAGATGCGATGGCAGCGGCGGATACGCCGTCCCGCCCATCGTCAAAATGTCGAACGTCGCGACGCTCGGATGTTTCAAGCGAATGACGATCGTGTAGTCATCCGGCGCCCCGGCGCTCGCGATGTCCTCCCACCCATAGCGCGATTTAATGTTGTTTCGCGGATTGAGCACCGCGTGATAGGTAAAGAGCCAATCTTTTGCGGTGACGGGCGCACCGTCGGACCAGTGCGCGTTCCGGCGCAAATGAACCGTGATCGTCTTTCCGTCCGCGCTGATGCCGCCGTTCTTTGTCGTCGGGATCGCGATCGCGAGATCCGGAATGAAATTACCGTTGGCATCGTAGCGGATCAAAAACGAATAGAGTAACGAGCTGACTTCGTCGGTCGACTCGTTGTTGCCGAACATCAAGTTGAGCGAGTCCGGTTCTTGCTGCTCGCCCATGCGCAGCACGCCGGGAATCGTCCACGGATGCCGGCCCGCGCCGCCGCTCGTCGCCGTTTTCGTGCAGGCTGCGAGCGAGACGAGTGCGAGTAGCGCCGCTACGCGACGCACGGACGTTCTTTGTGCAGCGATGGCGCGATTGCCGCGTAGAGCGCGTCCGGGCCGTATCGAACGACGTCGTCGGCCGGCAGCATGGTTTCCGCCTTCGCGCGTTCGATTTCGGCGCGCGCGGCTGCGTCGTCGAGTTTGCGTGTATTCAACGCGATTCCGACGATGCGCGCAGGTTTCACCGTCGCGAGCAGCGCTTCGTGAATACGAATCAGTTCGCGATAGCCGAGCGTCGGCGTCGCATAGCCCTCGACACTCTTTCGCACGGGATCGCACACGAGGACGAGCGCATCGGGAGTTGCGCCGTACATCAGCGCAAGGGTAACCGGCGCGTATGCGGGATGATTGATCGACCCTTGCCCTTCGACGATGATCACGTCCGGATTGCGCGACGCAGCTTCCAAAACGAGTTGTTCGGTCGCACCCGGCGCGAAATCGGCGATCACGCGATCGATCGAAACGCCCCAGCCGGCGATCATGATACCGGTTTGTCCCGTCGGAACGAAGACGGCTTTTTTGCCGGCGTCGCGCGCGGCCCGCGCGAGTTCCAGTGCAACCGTCATTTTACCGACGGCACAATCATTGCCGACCATCAGCATGATCGGTGCCTTCACATCGTAGCCGGCGCCGGAAAAGATCGGCGTCGCCGGCGGCTTGCGAACGTCCCATATTTGCGTGCCGTTTACGCGTGCCGCTTGCACGAATTCGTCGTCGTCGCCGAGCATGTCGTGCAGACCGCTAACGATCTCGAGTTTCGCGCGAATTGCGCGGAGGACTTCGTTGCGCCACGCGTTCGGTAAGGCACCGCCGATCGGCGCAGTTCCGATCAAGAGCGCGCTGGGATGATACGCAAGCGCCTCTTCCACCGTGCCGACGATCGGCGCGTCGTTGCGCAAATGCGGCAGCACGTCGTTGACGCGCTTGCCCGCGAAGTCGTGATCGATGACTGCGACGACTTCGTCTTCGCCGTACGCGATGACACCGTGCGCGGTCTTCGCGTCTTCAGCGAATTTGCCGGGCGCAAGAATAGCATAGCGGCGATGCTTCATACAGCGACACGTTCCTTCACGCCGAGTCCCGGCTCATTCGGTAAGATCAATTTCCCGTTCTTATAGGTAACGCCGCTGAACGGGTCATCTTTGGTCAAAAACGGGCCGTCGATATCGGCCCAATCAACGAGCGGCGAAAGATGCGCGGCAGCGGTTGCAGCAATGGCGCTCTCGACCATGCATCCGAGCATGATCTTCATGCCGAGCGCGCGTGCAGTGTGAATCATGGCGATTGCGCCGCGGATACCACCGGTCTTGGCAAGCTTGACGTTAATGCCGTCGACGCAGCCGATCAAATGCACCAAGTCATTTGCCGTCAGAGAGTCTTCGTCGGTCACAATCGGTATTTCGGATCGTTCGCGAATCGCGCGCAGCCCTTTGGGCGAACCGGCTGGAATCGGCTGCTCGCAAAACTCGATTTCGTATTTCGCGAGCTCGCCCAAAATCTCGATCGCGCTCTCGACGGTCCAGCCTTCGTTGGCATCGATGCGGATCGTGCCGGTGTAGCGGTCGCGAATCGCTGCAATCGTTTCAACTTGCTCGCGTGTTGTTCCGAGGCCGAGCTTCACTTTGAGAACGGGATGGCTGCCCACTTCATCAAGCTTGCGCAACGTCGTTTCTGGGTCGCTGATGCCTATTGTAAACGAGGTGACGGGCGTTCGCGCCGGATCGAGCCCCAGCAACGCGTAGAGCGGCTGACCGAGACGTTTGCCGATGAGGTCGTGCAGAGCGAGATCGAGTCCCTCGCGCGCCGCCGGCGGAATGTCGTCATGCAGCAAATATTCCAGGCGGAACGGGTCGTCGACCGTCAGATGCTTTTCTTGAAAATAGCGTTCGACCGAATCGACTGATTCGCCGTATCGCGCGATCGGCGTCGATTCGCCGATGCCTTCCGTCGTGCCGTCGCTGACGCGAAAGAGTGCGGTGCGTGCAACGGTTTCTTCGCTGCGCGCGATTTTGAACGGATGTTTAAGGGGAAGCGCGAGCGGTGTAATTGAGAGCGAGAGACCCATAGCGTGCGCTTTCTGCCCGTTCGACCGCTCTCCTCGGAGGACGAAACTGATGACTGATGCCCGGTACGCGCGCGCGATCGTGTGGCTTCGCCGAGACCTTCGCATCGACGACAACGTTGCGCTCGCCACCGCGGCCGAAATGAGCCGGGAAATCGCCGTCGCGTTCGTTGTCGATCCGGAACTCCTCGCGTCGCGACGTATCGGCGCGCCGATCGTGCAAGTGTTCTTCGAAGCACTCTCCGGCCTTCGCAAGCGCTTGCGCGAACGCGGGTCGGATCTCGTGCTTTTGCAGGGAGATCCCGCTCGGGAATTGCCGTCGCTCGCTCTCGGCATCGGTGCGGGCGCCGTTTTCTATAATGAAGACTACGATCCAAGCGCGATCGCGCGCGACACGCGCGTCGAACGCGCGCTGCGCGACGCCGGCATCGACGCGCGCGCGCATCTCGATCACGTCTGCCTTTCCACGCACGACGTACGCTCGGAGGCCGGCGGCCCGTACCGGGTGTTCACATCGTACGAGCGGCGTTGGCGCGAGCGGTATGCCACCGCGCCCATACGGCCGGTCGATTCGCGTGGCGCAATGAAACGTTTGGTGTCACACGAATTTCTCGGTACGTCGCGCGCCGTACCGAAGCCCGAAGACTTTAGTTTTCGTTCTTCCGAGAAGTATCCGCGCTGCAGCGAAGCGCTCGCGCAGGACATGCTGGACGCGTTTCTCGAGTCCGACGTCGACCGGTACGCGCAGCTCCGCGACAGGCCTGCGCACGATGCCACGTCGCACCTCTCCGTGCACTTGCGCGCCGGAACGCTCGGAATACGAACCTGTTTCGAGCGCGCCTTTCTTGCGGCATGCGATCCTTCGCGCCGTGACGGCGCCGAGAAGTGGATCTCAGAATTGATTTGGCGCGAGTTTTTCCAAATGATCCTGCGGTGCTTTCCGCATGTCGCGACAAGTTCGTTCATCGAAAACGGTGACCGTCTGCCGTGGGAAAACGACGAGCGTGCATTTGAATCATGGCGCGAAGGCCGCACGGGCTATCCGATCGTCGATGCGGGCATGCGACAACTCAATGAGACCGGCTGGATGCACAACCGTTTGCGCATGATCGTCGCATCGTTTCTTACCAAAGACCTGCTCGTAGATTGGCGTTGGGGTGAGCGGTATTTTGAAACGCATCTCGCCGATGCGGACCTCGCGCAGAACAACGGCGGGTGGCAATGGGCAGCGTCGACGGGTGCGGATGCAGCGCCGTACTTTCGCATCTTCAATCCGGTCCTGCAAAGTGAAAAGTTCGATCCTGACGGATCGTTTATCCGCGCGTTGATTCCGGAGTTATCGAACGTTCCGGCGCCGGCGATTCATGCACCGTGGAAGTTTGGGGTCCGCTACTATACGCCGATCGTTAACCATCAAGAGGCGCGAAGGCGCGCGCTTGCCGCATATGCACCGGTATTTCGCGATCACCGCATGACCGGTGAACCGACACGGTAGACGCTCCCGTTGTGATCGTGGCGAATCGCTTCGCCGAGCGTTCGCGCGGCATGCGTTTCAGTTCCCAGAATGACCCGGCGCTCTTCCGCGGTATCGTAGCGTGGATCGAAGCGATTCATGAGCCGCTGCGCTTGTCGACGGTTTTCTACGGCGTGGTCCACTTCATGTCCGAGTCCGAGCGCCGGCGACTGGCGCCCTCCGTTCGTGGTGCGAAGCGCGCTGTAGGGATCCCATCCGATCGTATTGTTACTCGGATCGAAGTAGTCTGCGTTGCGATGGTTGATCGACAAAACGTAGTGCCGGCCGTCCGCGGGATGTTCTAATTTTCGAAAAAGACGGCGCTCGAGCGGATCGCGAGAGAGGTACGTTTTTGCCGCTTCGTACTGCTGTTGTGCGCTTTTTGGAACCTCAAGATGTCCGTGTGCAACGTAGCGCTCGCGCCCGATCGCGTGTGTTTGCATAGCGAGGCTCAATAACGCGGCACCGGTGGGTGCGCAAGCCATCCAGGCGGCTAGTATTGCGATTTTTTAACTTGTCTTATTGGATGTTTTATCCGATTCGCCCGATGGTTCAAAGTGAGCCAACACACGGGTGTGGTCTGTGCATAAGGAGGGCTTTATGCACGTAGCTATCGTTCAGCGAAAAACCGCCGATCGCCGTAAAGATCGACGGTTCCCTATGCATGGCGCGATCGAGATGCGCGCCGCGGGAATCGACATTCTCATTCAGGCAACGCTCGAAGATCTCTCGGTAACGGGATGCCGCGTTTCCAGCCGCGTGCCGCTGCGCTTGACGCATCCGGTGCGTCTCGAACTGCCGCGCGCCGGTCAAGCGCCGTTGCGCGTCACGGGCAACGTCGTTCGTGCCCGCGGTTCGGTCGCCGATCGCGTCTATCACTACGGCGTGCTGTTTCGTATTGACAGCGACGAGTTGCGCGCCGAGGTACGCAATTACGTCTCGCTATACGGAAGCAAATTCGCTCGCATTCGTAACGGATCGCTCGATCGCCGTTCGCTGACAAGAGGCGTCGACGTCAAGTTGCACGTCGATATTTACGTTCCGGAGGTCGGGCGTTTCACCGCCGTCGCGCTCGCTTTGCGCTCGAAAGGTATGCGTATTGCCAGCGACCGCGTGTTGCGCCAAGAGTGGCCGATGAAGATCGACATACGATTGGCAGGCGCAAGTTGCGGCGCATCAGGCATTGCGACGGTTCGTGCCGCCGTGCTGCCCGGCGTGCGCCAGGCGCGCGGACAGTACGTTCAGGACGTCGAGTTCTCGGACGTGCCGATGCGCGTGCAAAGTGATATCGATCATTTCATTCACGAGGCGGCACTCAACGCGGACGGACGCTGACGCATCAACCGTCCGGCTGTCCTTCTTCCACTAGGTCTTGACCGCGAGTGGTATTCTAACAAGGCTCGACTGCGCTTAGCGCGCACCACGCCATAGGTGCCGAACCGACTTGGATACCTAGGGAGCATCAGCTCCGGATACGACGGGATCGCTTGGGCCTCGTGCCTGCGATACCGGCGCCCGGGCCGCACCCACCTGCGAGACCGCAGGTTCAGTTGCCTCGCGTGGCAGACGTTACTTGCGGTCGAGCACGAACTGTGCACGCGCGATACGCCACCGGCGGATCGCGTTCGTCATTTCCGGCACCGCCGCATCGCCGGTGAGCACGGCAAAGCCGAGAAATGACGGCCACGCCGCGAGCAACGCCTCCGGCGCCGCGAGCGCATCCGACCACAGCATCACGGTCCGCTCCGTCAGATCGGCCGCATTGCTCGCCGCGTCAAACGTCGCCGGTTCAATACCGTAGCGCAGCCACGCCGAATCGGTCTCTTTCGAAACGCGTTTGCAGTCGGCAACGCTCGCTGCAAACGTGCCCGGCACATTGCGCAGGGCGAGCGTTACGTTTGCGTCCTTTGCCAGCCCGGCCGCCTCTGAGAGCTTCGCAAGCTGCGCGCTCCATGCGAGCGACGTTTCCGATCCCAGCGGAGTTGCGATTAGCGGACTGCCGAGGGCGGTTGCCATCGCAAGCACGCGTTGCATCGTCACGATATCCGACGTCAACATATCGCGGCTTTCTAGCGCTGCAATCGTGAGGCCGAGGTCGGCGGCCATCTTCTTTACTTGGGCGAGGTAGTCGTCATCGGTCCGCGGAAAGTGGCGCACGTCCAAGACGATGCCGTCGATGCTCAGCTCTCGCGAAGCATGATCGAGAACCTCGAGTTGCGTCAGATCTCCGCGATCCAGCGCACCCTCGAACGCGCTGCTCGTACAAGCTAGCTTCATGTCGGCGTCCGACCTTTGACCGATGAACGGGAGAGCCCTTCGCTCATGAAGATTGCGCTCGGCGCTGACCACGCCGGCTATGACACGAAAAATCGTATCGCGCAGATGCTGCGCGCGAGTGGTCACGAGATCATTGATTTCGGCACCAATAACGATACGCCGGTCGATTATCCGCAGTATGGATATGCGGTCGGCGAAGCGGTTGCGACGGGTCAAGCCGATCGCGGCATCGTCGTGTGCGGATCGAGCCTCGGGATCTCGATCGCGGCGAACAAAGTTCCCGGTGTGCGATGTGCGCCCGTCTTCGAACCGCTCACGACGGAGCTCGCGCGCCGTCATAACGACGCAAATGTGTTGGCGCTTTCCGAACGGCTCAGCGGTTGGGAGATGACGGAGCGTCTCGTCGACATCTTCCTTCATACGCCGTTCGACGGCGACGCAGCCGACGGTCAGCGTCACCGGCATCGCGTGGAGCAACTCTTCGAGTTCACCGACTCGCAACGCCAACGTACGCTCAAAGATATCGAGACGGGCGCCGTTTCCGATGCCGGAACCCCCAAAGAATTACTTTAAGAAAGACAGCTCATGGATATCCTTACTCCGAGTGCCATCGAAGCCGAAGATCCGGAAGTTTTTGCGGCAATCAAGAACGAGGAGCGCCGTCAGCAAGAAAATCTCGAGCTGATCGCTTCGGAAAACTACGCGAGCCGCGCGGTTCGCGAAGCGATGGGGTCGGTGCTGACCAACAAATACGCGGAAGGATATCCCGGGAAGCGCTATTACGGCGGATGCGAGTTCGTCGACGTCGTTGAGAATCTCGCGATCGACCGGTTGAAAGAAATCTTCAGTGCCGATCACGCGAACGTGCAACCGCATGCGGGCGCGCAGGCGAACATGGCCGTGTTCATGGCGCAACTGCAGCCGGGCGATACCGTTCTCGGCATGTCGCTCGCGCACGGCGGCCACTTGACGCACGGTACGAAAGTGAGCTTCAGCGGCAAGCTCTACAACGCGGTCGCGTACGGCGTGCGCAAGGATACCGAGCTGATCGATTTCGACGACGTTCGTGCGAAGGCGCGCGAATTCAAACCGAAGATGATCATTGCCGGCGCAAGCGCCTATCCGCGCACGATGGAGTACGCGCCGTTCCGCGAAATCGCCGACGAAATCGGCGCGGTACTGCTCGTCGATATGGCGCATATCGCGGGACTGGTTGCGGTCGGATTGCATCCGTCGCCTGTCCCGGTTTCGGAATATGTGACGTCGACGACGCATAAGACGCTTCGCGGACCGCGCGGCGGCATCATCCTTTGCAAAGAAGCCTACGCCCAAGCGATCGACAAAACCGTCTTCCCCGGCATTCAAGGTGGACCGTTGATGCATACGATCGCGGCGAAGGCCGTTGCGTTCAACGAAGCGCTGCAACCGTCGTTCAAGACATACCAGCAGCAAGTGATCGACAACGCGAAGGCGATGGCGGAAGAGTTTGTGCGCGGCGGACTGCGTCTCGTTGCCGGCGGTACGGACACGCATTTGATGCTCGTCGACGTTTCGGTCAAAGGCCTGACCGGTAAAGCGGTCGAGCAGTATCTCGACGAGATCAGCATCACGGTGAATAAGAACGCAATCCCGTACGATCAGCAAAAGCCGATGGTTGCGAGCGGAATTCGCATCGGAACGCCGGCGATCACGTCGCGCGGTTTCGGGATCGCGGAGTGCCGGGAGGTCGCGCGCATCATGCTCGACGGACTCGCGGATATCGAAACCAAAGCAAACGTCGAAAAACTACGCGCGCGCGTCCTCGAACTAACCTCTCGCTTCGACGTCCCGTAGCTAACACGGGGCTTACGAGTTTTGCAGTTCTTCGTTGTGGATGCCCAAGGCGTCGGTGATTGCGGCGAGGAGCGCGAGAATTGCGCAGCCGAGTGCGACGCCTTGGAATCCGTGTTCGAAGGCTTTCGTTGACTCCCGCTGCAGTTGCGGATCCTTGAAACGCGCGCCGCCCAGGCGATCGCGCTGCGCGTTCGCGGCAGATCGCGTTGCGGGCGACGCATGCGTTGCGTCAAGCGACCGGTCCAGCGACGCATTATAGAGCGTTGAAAGGACGATCGTAAGGGCGGCAACCGCAAGTAAACCCGCAACGCGCGATACGGCATTGTTGATTCCCGAGGCGATGCCGACGTGCTCGGGTGAAACGGAATCAATCACGGTCGACGTCAGCGGTGCAACCGTGAGGCCAAGTCCGATGCCGATGATCAGAATGCCGGGAAAAAACGCCGTCAGATACGTCGAGTTCGGCTCTAATATTGCCAGCACCGCGAAACCGGCGGCGACGATCGTCGGGCCGAACGTCAGAACCGTGCGCATACCGATGACGCGCGCGATCGCCGTGCCGGCGCGGGCTAAGGCGACCATGCAGATCGCAAGCGGAAGCGTTGCGAACGCCGTTTGCAACGCGTTGTATCCGTGCCCCTGGATCATCACGAACGGCAAGACGTAGAAATTTGCGCCGAGCGCGCCGTAGAGCAGAAGCGTCGCAACGTTGATTGTCCCGAACGTGCGCGATTTAAACACAGCGGGCGGCACGAGCGGGTTCGCAACGCGTTGGTCGCGCACGACGAAGATCGCCATGACGATGATACCGGCAATCGCGGTTCCCGTCGTCGCGAACGAATGCCAGCCGATCGAGCTGCTGCTGATGAGCGCGTACGTGATTGCGCCGAGCGAAATGGTTACGAGTGCGCCGCCGGTCAGATCGAGGTGCCGCGACGCGCTGTCATCGCGGCTTTCATCGATGTGCGCGGTCGTTGCGTACAGCACGACTGCGGCGAGCGGAATGTTGATCCAAAAAACCGAGCGCCATCCCAATGAATCGATGAGGGCGCCCCCGAGCATCGGGCCAAGCGTCGAGGTCAGTGCGCCAAACGCCGACCACCCCGCGATCGCACGGTCGCGCGCGCTGCCGGTGAAATGCGCGCCGAGAATTGCAAGACTCGACGGAATGAGCAACATCCCGCCAAAACCCTGAACGACGCGCGCAACGAGCATCGACGGAATAGACCAGGCAAACGCGCAGCCAACCGAGCCGATTGCGAAAAGGATCACGCCGATCGTAAAGATTCGTTTACGCCCGTAGATATCCGCAAGCGCGCCGCCGATCAGCATCAGCGCTCCGATGACGAGCGTATAGAGCTCGACGATCCATGCTACGTCGCCGGCGCCGGCATGAAATTCGCGTTGAATCGACGGCAATGCAAGCGTAACGACCATGCCGTCAATGAACGCCATGCTCGAACCGACGATCGTCGCGATCATCACCCAGAGATCGCGGGTCGATCGAGCCGTGCGCGCCATCTCCACGACGCTTGCAACCCTCGTATGCCGGTAAAGGCTTCGGCTCCGGCTCGCCCTAAATATCCCGGTCATGCCCGCTTCCAAAGCGTTGCACGTCGTCGGTCATCCGGCCGTCGCCGATCGCCTTGCGCGTTTGCGCGATCGTGATACGCCGACGCAGGTTTTTCGCACGCTCATCGAAGAGCTCGGCGCGTTTCTCGCCTACGAGGCAACGCGCTCGTTGCCGTTGCGCGACGAGATCGTTATTACGCCGCTCATTGAAACGACAGCGAAACGGATCGCGACGCGACCGGTCGTCGCGCCGGTGCTGCGCGCGGGCCTTGGGCTGCTTCCTGGGTTCCTTGACGTCATCGATGACGCGGTTGTCGCGCACCTCGGCTTTTATCGCGATCCGCAATCGCTGCGCGCCGTTCCCTACTACGCTAACGTGCCGCCGCAACTCGAAGACCGCCACGTCTTCGTGCTCGATCCTATGCTGGCGACCGGTCACTCGGGAGTCGCCGCGCTCGATGCTCTCGTCGACCGCGGAGCGCGGCAAATAACCTTCGTCTGCGTGATCGCGGCACCCGAAGGCGTCGCGCACATCCACGAATCGCATCCCGACGTTGCCATCGTCACCGCGGCGGTCGACGCCGGGTTAAACGATCACGCCTATATCGTTCCGGGCCTCGGCGATGCCGGCGACCGGATGTTCGGCAGCCTCACCTCCGTGCCGCACGCGGTGCGCGTACACACTTAAGGTTCCTCCAGGAGTCACCATGCGCCCCGGTTGGGATGAATACTTCATGCAGATCGCGCGAACGGTCGCTACGCGCGCAACCTGTCCGCGTCTTTCGGTCGGTTGCGTGCTCGTTCGCGAGCATCGCATTCTCACGACGGGGTACAACGGTGCGCCGCGCGGCGTCGCCCACTGCACGGAAGCCGGCTGCATTCTCGTAAACGAGCACTGCGCCCGCGCGACACATGCGGAAGCAAACGCGATCGTACAAGGCGCGCTGCACGGCATCAGTCTCGCGGGTTCCGTCGCCTATTGCACGCACCAGCCGTGCGTCAACTGTTCGAAGCTATTGATCAGCGCCGGCGTACAAAAGATCATCTACGAGGCCGGATATCCCGACTCGGTTGCGAGCGAACTGCTCGCTGAAGCGGGTGTTGCGGTCGCGCAATTCGCGACCCTCGAGGCTAGCCGCGCGTGACCGCCGCCCTGATCTATCTGATCACGTTCGGCATCGCAGCCGTTGTCGCGGCGGCGACGACACCGCTCGTGATCAAGCTTGCGACGCATCTCGAAATCATCGTCGGCGCCGGTGAAGGGCGTCACGTGCACGTGCATCCGACGCCGCGCATCGGCGGTCTCGCCGTATTCTTCGGATTCGCTTTCGCTCTTTTTGCGGTGCTCGGCTTCGCGCTGAGTTCGCCATACGCGCTCTTCCCTTCGGCAGAGCATCTTGGCGTGCATCAGAAGCTCGACATGATGAGCGATCAGTTCGACACGGTGCACCGGCTCGTCGGCCTGCTCTTCGGAAGCCTGCTCATTCTCAGCGTCGGCGTCTGGGACGACATCATGCAGATGCGTCCGCGCAACAAACTGTTTGCGCAGATCATTGTCGCGCTGATCTCGATGCTCTACGGCTTCGTCATCCCGGGAACCACGAACCCGTTCGATCACAACCCGAACACGAACTGGATCGACTTTCCGTGGTACGTCGGCGTTCCGCTCACGCTTTTGTGGTACGTGGGCATGATGAATGCAATCAACTTCATCGACGGACTCGACGGATTGCTTTCGGGCTTCGCTGCGATTTCGAGCCTCTTTTTATTCGCGATCTCCGTGTTGCACGGCAATCCGGTCGTATCGCTGGTCGTGATTGCGCTCGCCGGCGGCGCGCTGGGGTTTCTCCCGTACAACTTCAATCCGGCGAAGATCTTTTTAGGCGACGCGGGATCGTTGTTCATCGGCTACGTGTTCGCAACCGTATCAGTCATCGGTGTAAGCAAGACCGCTATTGCGATCTCCATTGTCGTGCCGCTCGTCGTCCTCGCGCTTCCGGTGCTCGATACCGCCGCAGCGATCGTCCGCCGCGCGCGCTCCGGCAAAAAGATCACGGAAGCGGACCGTGGCCACTTCCACCATCAGTTGATTTTCCGGTTTGGCTTGAATGTACGGCAAGCGGTGCTCTTAATCTACGCCGTCTGCTTCCTGCTCGGCGTCGTGGCGCTCGCGCTCTCCGGCGAATTTACGCACGTCTTCAAGCACACGATCTGATGAACGATCACAAGCTTCGCGTCATGACCGTGTTCGGAACGCGGCCGGATACGATCAAGATGGCTCCCGTCGTCGATGCGCTGCGCGCGCATCCCGCGATCGACGATCTGGTTTGCGTTACGGCGCAGCATCGACAGATGCTCGACGATCTGCTCGCGCTCTTCCAGATAGAGCCGGACTACGATCTCGACATCATGACGCGAGACCAAACGCTCACGCAGATCACGACGCGCGTGCTGGAAGGCATGGAGCCCGTACTGAAAAAGGCGAAACCGGACGTCGTGCTCGTGCACGGCGACACGACGACGAGCAGTTCGGCGGCGCTTGCGGCGTTCTATCAGCAAATTCCGGTTGGACACGTTGAAGCCGGGCTGCGGACGAGCGATCCATGGCTGCCATATCCGGAAGAGATGAATCGGCGCTTGACCGGCACGATCGCGCGCTATCATTTTTCGCCCACGATGCTTGCGCGCGAACACCTGCTGCGCGAAAACGTCAACGTCGAGGACATCATCGTCACCGGCAATACGGTGATCGACGCGTTTCTCGCAACGGCGGGTCGAAACGATCTTCCGAAGCCGCCGGATTTCAGCCGGCTCGACCCATCGCGGCCGATCATCGTCGTGACCGCGCATCGCCGCGAGAATCATCCACACATGCGCGAAATGTGCGAGGCGATGCGCGAAATCGCCGAGCTGCCGGAGCGGCCGCAGATTTACTGGCCGGTTCATCCGTCGCCGCATGTGCGTCCCATTGCGCTCGACGTGCTTGCCAACGTGCCGGGTGTCGTCCTCATCGAGCCGATCGACTACGCGCACATGGTGGCGGCCGTCAAAGCGTCGACCTTCGTCCTCACCGACTCCGGCGGGTTACAAGAAGAGGCGCCGTGCCTCGGTAAACCCGTGCTCGTCATGCGGGACGAAACCGAGCGGCCCGAGGGACTTGAAGCAGGCACGCTCGAGCTCGTCGGCCACAGTCGAAGGAAGATCGTCGATGCGGCGCGCCGCTTGCTTACCGACGAAGTGGAATTCGCGCGGATGGCACGCGCCGTCAATCCGTACGGCGACGGCCACGCGTCGTACCGGATTGTCGAATGGCTGCTCGCCCGTCACGTGGGCGCGCCCTATCCCGAGCCCTTCGGCGCCGTCGCGCCATGAAAGAAGCCTTTCCGGTCATCGCCGCAGGCGGCACGTTCGCCGGCGCGACGCTTGCCGGGCTTTTGATCGGCATTTTCATCGGCGGCCGGACCGGTCAGCCGATGTGGGCGTTCGTGGGACTCATCGCCGGACTCGCAATCGGCGGATATAGCGCCGTGCGGCTGCTTTTCAACGCGAAATGAGCCCCTGGGACGACGAGCAGGATTGGAGAAAGACTGAGCGTAGCTATGGCGACGCCGAAGCGGCTGCCGATCTCGCGACGTATCGCGCGCTCAAGAAATCGGTTTCGTTTCGAACTTTGCTCACCGTAGCGGTCGTCGGTGCCGCAACCGCTCCTTGGTTTCCTATTCCGGCGCTTGCCCTGGCGGTCGGCGGGGGCTGCGGTATCATCAACAGTCTTTTGTCGATGCGCAGCAACGAGCGGGTTGTCGAGACCCGATCGGTCGGGGGCTTCGTCTTAAGTAGTTTTCTAAGAATCGCGGTCTTCGGTATAGTCCCGGTGGCATTTGCCGCTCGAGGACCCTGGTGGTCAATGGCGGCATACTTTGCCGGTTTCTTTCTTCCGCTAGCGCTGTATATGGCGAGTGTCCAGCGCGCATTTAAAAGAGAATAACGTTTCGTGCACGAGCAAATCGGCGAGCACATTCCCTGGCACTGGCCGGTCTTTGGAACCGTCCATGCCGATACGATCATGACCACGTGGCTGGTCATGATCATTTCGCTCGTCTTTTTCGCGTTGGTCGGGGCCAGCTATCGCTCCGCGTATGTTTCGAAGCGTCAGACGATCGCCGAAGGCGTCATCAATTACCTTGCCGACTTGGTGACGAGTACGCTCGGCGAGCGCGGCGAGCCCTACGTGCCGTTCTTCATCGCGCTCTTCGTCTTCATTTTCTTGATGAATCAATTCGGCATCTTTCCGTTCAAGGTACTCGGTTTGCCGTTCGGCGGCTCCCCGACGGCAGACTTGAACACGACGCTGCCGCTCGCGCTGATGGTCTTCGTCATCTGCTGGGTGGCCGGCATTCGTCAAAACGGGATCAAGCAATTCGGACACGTGGCGAAGCCCTTCTGGTGGCTGACGCCTATCAACGTTCTTGAAGAACTCGCGCGACCGGCGACGCTCGCAGCACGTCTGTTCTTCAACATCTTCGTCGGCGAACTGCTCTTCATCATTATCGCGTCGATCGTAACGTCGCACGTTACAATCGGGCCGGTGAACCTATCGCTCGCCGTGACGATCATCCCGTTCTTCATTCAGTTTTTCAACTTCTTCGTCGGAACCGTACAAGCGTTTGTTTTCACGTTGCTCGCGATCGTCTATCTATCGCTCGCAACGGCATCGGATCACTAAAGTCACACTACAAATCGACATGGAAAGGTATCGTCTTGACCTCTGAAGCGTTGGTTGCAGGCCTGACCCTGCTGGCGTTCGGGATTATTATCGCCGGCGTCGCATTCGGTTCGGCCATCGGCGACGGTATCGTCGCGAGCAAGGCCGTCGAAGCGATTGCGCGTCAACCGGAAGCTCGTCCGAATATCTTCACGTTCCTGTTCCTCGGCGTCGGCGTCCTGGAAGCGTTCCCGATTATCGGACTCGGTCTCGGCTTCTACTTGCTGCTCGTCGTGGCAAACGTTCCCGGCCTGCTGCAGCACCTGCACTAAAGCGAAATCGCGATGACGCTCGCCGCGGAGATGTTTCTCCAACCCGACGGAACGTTTTGGGTCCAGCTGATCAATTTCGCGATTTTCTTCGCGATTTTGTCGGTGGTCTTTTTGCGTCCGGTCGGTCGCGCGATTCGCGAACGGCGCGCATATATCAATAGCGTTCACACCGACTACGAGAAGTATCAAACCGAAGGCAGCAAGCTGCGCGCCGACGCGGAAGCCGTTCGCGCCGCTGCACGCCGCGATGCGGGAACGACGATCGCCAAGTCGCGGGCCGACGCATCGAACAAAGTCGCGGAGATCTCCGCCAGATACACCGCGCAAGCGCAGTCGATGATCGAAGCGGCCGACAAGCAAGTCGACGCCGAGCTCGTCGCAGCGCGCGCCGGCGAAGAGACTCTCGTGCGTCAACTCGCTGACCTGATGATCGAACGGACGGTCACCGAACGCTGATGTTGAACTACGAAGAAGTCGCCAAGTGGTCCGACATCATCTCCGCGATTCTGTTTCTCGGAGTTATGGTGTGGCTTTGGATGAAGTACATTGCGCCCGCCGTCCTCGGCGCACAGGCCAATCAAAACCGCCTGCTGGCCGAAGCCGAACGCCATCGCGATGAAGCGAAGGCGGCGCTCGATCTTCTCCGCCAGCAGATCGAAGGCGCGAAGCACGATGCGCAACTGATTGCCGAACGCGCCGCCAATCAAGCGAAGCACGAATCGGACCTCATGATCGCGGAAGCCAACGATGCCGGCGAGCGCACAATGCGCAATGCGCAAGGTGAACTCGAGCGCGCGCGTGCCGCCGCCCGGGAACAATTGCGCGAAGAGCTCGCGGCCAAAGCGCTCGACCTCGCGCGCCGCGAGGCGAAGACGCGCGTCGATGGCGGAGTGAACGCACAGCTGGTCGACCGGTTCGTCGCATCGCTCGAACACGGAGCGCGCAACTAATGGGTAACGAAACCCTCGCGCGGCGGTACGCGGTCGCCGTTTTCCAACTCGCGCAGGAAGCCGGACGCATCGAAAAGGTCGGCAACGATCTCTCGTCGATCGGCCGCGCCGTCGGCGAAGACGCTTCGACGCGCGAATTCTTCGTTTCTCCGGTCGTCGATCGCAGCGACAAAGAGAAGGCGATCGTCAACGCGTTCAACGGGCGCGTCGACGAAATCGCACTCCACACGGCGCTGCTGCTCGTGCGCAAGCGGCGCGAAGCGATTCTCGCCGACGTGATTACGGAATACCGCAAGCTGGAACTCGCATCGCGCGGGATGGAGCCGCTCACGGTCATCACCGCTCGCGAGTTGCCGGAGATCGAATTGCGTTCGCTCGTCGATCGGCTCGAGCGCGTCTACAGCAAGAAGTTCGACGTCACGGTACGTCGCGATCCGTCGCTCATCGGCGGCGTGCGCGTCGTGATGGGCGATCGACGGATCGACGGCACGGTCGCGGGCCGTCTGGAAGAACTGTCGCGAACGCTGTTCGCGGGGAGCCATTAGCGTGTCGGCGCCCCAGGGGAATCAATTGCTAACCAATACGTTTATGCGCCCCGCGGCCGGGGGCCCCACCGAGTGGGGGGCGCGGAGATCAGATCGGAGCGCCTTTTAGAATGATAAACGCTGACGAAATTGCCGGAATCCTCAAGCAGCAGATCGCGAGCTTCAACACGGCCGTCCAAGAGGACGAAGTCGGGACGGTGATTGAGGTGGGTGCGAACCTCGCGCGCATTTACGGTCTGCGCGGCGTGCGCGCCTCGGAGCTCGTCGAGTTCCACAACGGCATGCAAGGCGTCGCCCTCAATCTGGAAGAGGACAACGTCGGCGTCGTCATCATGGGCGACGACGAAGACATCAAAGAAGGCGACAAAGTCCGCCGAACCGGACGCATCGCGTCGGTTCCGGTCGGTGAAGCGCTGCTCGGCCGTGTCGTCAATCCGCTCGGCCAGCCCGTCGACGGCAAAGGACCGATCGAAACGAACAAGTACCGCACGATTGAAAACGTTGCGCCGAACGTCGTGCAGCGTCAATCGGTCAAGCAGCCGCTGCAGACCGGTATTCGCGCGATCGACGCGCTCATCCCGATCGGCAAGGGTCAGCGCGAACTGATCATCGGCGACCGTTCCACGGGCAAGACGGCGATCGCGATCGACACGATTATCAATCAAAAGGGCAAGAACGTCTTCTGCATCTACGTCGCGATCGGTCAAAAGAACTCGACGGTTGCCGCGCTCGCGCAAACGCTCGAGCAAAAGGGCGCAATGGAGTACACGACGATCGTTGCCGTCGGTCCGTCGGAAGCTGCGGCGCTTCGCTGGATCGCTCCGTTTGCCGGCTGCGCGATGGGTGAAGAGCTGATGTATGCGGGCAAAGACGTCCTGATCATTTACGATGATCTCACGAAGCACGCGCAATCGTATCGTGAAATGGCGCTGTTGCTCCGCCGCCCGCCGGGCCGGGAAGCGTATCCGGGCGACGTCTTCTTCCTGCACTCGCGGTTGCTCGAGCGCGCCGCGAAGCTCTCCGATGAACTCGGCGCGGGATCGATGACGGCGCTCCCGATTATCGAAACGCAAGCCGGCGACTTCTCCGCGTACATTCCGACCAACGTCATTTCGATCACCGACGGTCAGATTTACTTGACGCCGGAACTCTTCTTCCAAGGTATTCGCCCCGCCGTGAACGTCGGACTATCGGTCTCGCGCGTCGGTGGTTCGGCGCAGACGAAGGCGATGAAAGGCGTTGCCGGTCAGTTGAAGCTCGAGCTCGCGCAGTACCGCGACCTCGCGGCGTTCGCGAAGCTCGCAAGCGACCTTGACAAGGCGACTCAGATGCAGCTGATGCGCGGTGAAAAACTCACCGAGCTTCTGAAGCAGCCGCAGTACCAGCCGATGGCGATGGAAGACCAAGTTGCGATCATCTACGCCGCAACCAACGGATACGTGAACGACATCGCGACGCCGCGCTTGCAAAACTGGGCCGCGGGGTTCACCGACTTCCTGCACAACAAGCATCCCGAGATTCCGCAGGCGATTGCGTCGAGCGGCCAGCTCCCCGATGATGCGAAGCAGAAGCTCAACGCCGCGATCACGGAGTTCAACAAGAGCTTCTAATGCCGTCAGTCAAGGATCTTCGCGAGCGTATTCGCTCGCTGAAGAATACGCAGCAGATCACCAAGGCGATGAAGCAAGTCGCCGCGGCCAAGATCCGCCGCGCGGAGATGGCGCAAAAGCAAGCGCGTCCCTATGCGGACACGCTTGCCGAGATGCTGCGCGACTTGATGAACGCGGTGACGAGTGTCGACCATCCGTTCATGAAGCCCGGCGACACGAGCGCGCCGATGGGCGTGATCTTGATGACGGCGGACAAAGGCCTCGCCGGTGCATTCAACTCGAACGTGATTCGTGCCGGCGAACTCTTCGCGCGCGACCAGAAAGACGTCGCCTGGTACACGGTCGGCATCAAAGCGCGTAATGCCGTGCGCCGGATAGGCAAAGCGAACCATCCGACGTGGGTGCTCAATGCGCCATCGAAGATCGATGTCGCGCGGGAAGTTGCCAAGCAAGTTACGGCCGATTTCATCAACGAGCGCATCTCCGGCATCGCGCTGATCTCATCGAAACTCGTTTCGATGATGTCGCAGAAACCGGAAACGCGCCAGATGGTGCCGATTCTGCGCGAGGCGATCTCGGGTTCCGCGACCGAACAGGAGAAACACGGACCGAAGGGTTCGGTTGAATTCGCGCCGTCGCCGGAATTCGTGCTCTCGCGTTTGCTGCCGAAGTACCTCGAGTTCACGATCTTCTCGGCGATGCTCGAAACCGACGCGGCGTTCTTCGCGGCACAGTTGGTCGCGATGAACAACGCGACCGAGAACGCCGGCAAGCTGATCGACGACCTCACGATCCAAATGAACAACGCGCGTCAAGCCGCGATTACCAAAGAACTGCTAGAAATCGTGGGCGGAGCTGAAGCCCTCGTAAACGGTTAAAGGAACGACAGAGAATGGCTGCCACTGGTAAAGTAGTCCAGGTCCTCGGAAACGTCGTCGACGTTGAATTCACGCCGGAGACGCTTCCGAATATCAACGACGCGCTCACCACTCGCGTCAACGAAGGCGCGAACGCGGGAACGAACGGTCATGCGACGACTGGCGGAATCGAACTCGGTGGTACGGCGATGCAAGCGCGCGATCTCGTGCTCGAAGTGCAGGACGAACTTGGCAACAGCCAAGTGCGCTGCCTCGCGATGGGATCGACCGATGGTCTGCGCCGCGGCGACGCCGTGGCGAACACCGGTGGCCCGATCAAAGTTCCGGTCGGTGAAGGCACGCTAGGACGTATCTTCAACGTCCTCGGCAAAGCGATCGACAGCGATGCGCCGGTGAACGCGTCGGCGGAATGGCCGATTCACCGCCCCGCACCCGATTTCAAATCGCAAGACCCGACGCCGAAACTCTTCGAAACCGGCATTAAAGTTATCGACCTCATGGCGCCGTACACGCGCGGTGGTAAGGTCGGCCTCTTCGGTGGCGCAGGCGTCGGCAAGACGGTTCTGATTCAAGAGCTCATTCGCAACATCGCGAACGTGCACAAAGGCTTCTCGGTGTTCACCGGCGTCGGTGAACGCACGCGCGAAGGTAACGACCTGTGGCAAGAAATGAAAGAGTCGGGCGTTCTCGCGCAGACGACGCTCGTCTTCGGTCAGATGGACGAACCGCCGGGCGTGCGTTTCCGTATCGCGCAGACCGGTGTCACGATGGCGGAATACTTCCGCGACGAACAAGGCGCCGACGTGCTCCTGTTCATGGACAACATCTTCCGCTATCTGCAAGCCGGTTCCGAAGTCTCGGCACTTATGGGGCGCATGCCGTCGGCCGTCGGTTATCAGCCGACCCTTTCGACCGACATGGGTTTGCTCGAAGAGCGCATTACCTCGACCAACAAGGGTTCGATCACATCGGTCCAAGCCGTGTACGTGCCGGCCGACGACTACACCGACCCGGCCGTTGCCGTGACGTTCGCTCACTTGGATGCAACGACGGCGCTCTCGCGTCCGATCTCGGAGCTCGGCATCTACCCGGCCGTCGACCCGCTGGCATCGACCTCCCGCATTCTCGATCCACAGATCGTCGGTCAGGAGCACTACGACGTCGCGCGCGGCGTACAAGAGATGCTGCAGCGCTATAAGGACCTCCAAGACATCATCGCAATTCTCGGCATCGAAGAACTCTCGGAAGAAGACAAAATCATCGTCGGGCGCGCGCGCCGCATCCAGCGCTTCTTCTCGCAGCCGTTCTTTGTCGCGGAACAATTCACGGGAACGCCCGGCAAGTACGTGAAGATTCAAGATACGATCGCGGGCTTCAAAGAGATCCTCGACGGCAAAGTCGACAATCTGCCGGAGCAAGCGTTCTTCTACAAAGGCTCAATCGACGAAGTCAAAGCAGCCGCCGAAAAACTCGGCGCCACGGTCTAATGGCGACGACCATCCCGTTCAAGCTCATCACGCCCACGAAGGTGGTCTTCGAAGGCGATGCGGAGCTCGTGATCGCGGTGACGACCGAAGGCGAGGAAGGTATCCTTCCGCATCACGCGCCGTTTTTGGCTGCGTTGAAACCGGGCGTACTGCGCGCGAACGTCGTCGCCGAAGGGAAGACGGACCGTCTGGAACTCGCAACCGGCGAAGGCTTCATGCAAGCGTTGCCGGACCGTCTGACGATTCTCGTCGATGAAGCGTTGGGCTTCGAGGACATCGATGTCGCGAGGACGCGTGACGAGCTTGCGAACGCAACCGATCCAACCGTGATCGAGTTTGCGAATGCGAAGCTACGCCTGGTTGGGAGCCACTGAAGCAGCTTACGTTCGCTGCAGAAAGGCCGATATTCAGTAGCGGGGCGCACACCAGCGCCCCGCGAACTTTTTGAACCAATGCTCGACCGCTTAGAGACCACCCTACGGGTGCATGGCGGCGCACGGCTTGAGGGCTCGGTCGCAACGCACGGCGCAAAGAACGCGGCGTTACCGATCATGGCTGCTGCGCTATTGGCCAAAGGAACCGTCACGCTTCACCGCGTGCCACGGATCACCGACGTTTCCGTCATGTGGTCGTTGCTCGAAGCACTCGGCGCGCGCATTCGGTACGAAGGCGACAACACGATCACAATCGATCCCAGCAACGTCGCTACGTACAAGGCGCCGTACATGCTGGTGCGCAAACTCGCCGCTTCATTCGATGTGGTCGGTCCGTTGCTCGGACGGTTCGGCCGCGCCGAAGTTCCGCTTCCCGGCGGATGCGTGCTCGGTACGCGCGCTACGGATATGCACGAGCAAGCGTTCATCGCGCTCGGGTGCGAAGTCAGCAACTACCACGGCTCGCTCATCGCGCAGTCGAAACAGAAACGGTTGCAGGGCGGAACGATCGAGTTTCGCATGCCGAGCGTCGGCGCGACGAAGAACGCGATGCTCGCATCCGTGCTCGCCGACGGCAAGACCACGATTTCCAATGCCGCGATGGAACCTGAAGTCATCGACCTCGGAAACTTCTTGCAAGCGATGGGCGCGAAGATCTCCGGACTCGGCACCGACGCAATCGTTATCGACGGCGTAAGCGAATTGCACGGCGTTGAATACAGCATTATTCCCGACCGTATCGTGACCGGAACGCTACTGCTCAGCGGCGCGGTAACGCGCGGCGACGTGACGGTGACCGATTGCCGTCCCGATCATCTCGAAGCGTTCATGATGAAGCTGCAAGAGTGCGGCGTCGATCTGACCTACGGCGTCGACTGGATTCGAGTCGACGGCAGCACGATCACCGGCGGCACGGAAATTCTCACCGCACCGCATCCCGGGTTTCCGACGGATCTGCAGCCGCAGATGGTGTCGTTTTTGTGCACCGTTCCGGGCACGAGCGTCGTCGAAGAATCGATTTTCAACGCGCGCTTTTCGTACGTGAACGAACTCGCGCGTATGGGGGCCGACGTTCGCGTCTCGATGGAGAGCAACACCGCAGTCGTCAAAGGCGTCGCGCAACTCTCCGGCGCGCCGGTGGAAGCGCCGGATATTCGCGCCGGTGCCGCGCTCGTTGTCGCGGGCCTCGCGGCCGCCGGTCAAACAGAAATCATCGGCCTGGAATACGTGGACCGCGGTTACGAGCGGTTGGAAGAAATGCTTTCGAGTCTCGGCGCGCAAGTGCAGCGGTCGAGCGGTGTTACGCCGCTCGTCGAGCCCGCCGGTCTGTTCGAAACACGCGAGTACCCTCGCGTGAATACCGCCGCATTTTAGTTTCTCGTCAACCTCGTCTCAGGGAGTTCGGTTTGGACATCGGCATCGATCTCGGAACGGCCAACGTGCTCGTCCACGTCAAAGGCAAAGGCATCGTCTTGCGCGAGCCGTCGGTCGTCGCGAAGGACATGAATAACGGCAAAGTCCTCGCGGTCGGCGAGGAAGCGCGTCAGATGCTCGGCAAAACGCCGGCACACATTCAAGCGATTCGTCCGCTTCGCGACGGCGTCATCGCCGACTTCGAAGTGACCGAAGCGATGCTCTCCTATTTTATCAAGAAAGTGATGAAAGACCGCTCGTGGTGGTCATCGATCATCAAACCGAAACCGCATGTTACGATCTGCGTGCCGGCTGAGATCACGAGCGTTGAAGAGCGAGCTGTGAAAGATGCGGCAAAACTCGCGGGCGCGCGCAGCGTCGACATCATCGAAGAGCCGATGGCGGCAGCAATCGGCGCAGGTCTTCCGATCGACGGTCCGTCGGGATCGATGGTCGTCGACATCGGCGGCGGCACCACCGACGTTGCGGTGATCTCGCTCGGCGGCGTCGTCGTTTCGCAGTCGCTGCGCGTTGCGGGCAACAAGCTCGACGATGCGATCGTGCGCTATATTCGCCGCGTCTACAATCTGATGATCGGCGAACGCACGGCCGAAGAGATCAAAATCAAGATTGGTTCCGCGTATAAGTTGGAACAAGAACTCGCGATGGAGATTCGCGGACGTGATCTGATCAACGGTCTGCCGAAGACGGTGAAGATTACGAGCGAAGAGATTCGCGAAGCGTTATCCGAACCGGTCGGCGCAATCGTCGAAGCGGTGAAGGCAGTGCTCGAAAAGACACCGCCGGAGCTTGCCGCCGATATCATCGATCGCGGCGTGATCCTCACGGGCGGCGGGGCGCTGCTGCGCGGTCTCGATAAGTTGCTGTCGGAAGTCACCGGAGTACCGGCGATTGTCGCCGACGACCCGCTATCGTGCGTTGCGCTCGGCACGGGCATGCGCATGCGTCTCTAGGAGAACTCAAAGTGGCGATCGGCGCGGTGCTCGACGCGCGCAGCGAGGCGATCGAGGTCGTCGTAGAAGAGTGTGCGCGCGTCATTTTCGACGGCGGCACGATCATCTTCCCGAACGAGACGAGCTACGGCATCGCGAGCGATCCGTATCGCTCGAGCGCCGTCGACAAGGTCTATCGCGCGAAGCGCCGCCCCGACGAAAAGCCGTTGACGCTGCACGTCGCCACGCCGGCCGAGTTCCTCGAATTCGCTCCGGGAAACGCGGCTGCTATTCTCGCAGCGAAACGACTCTTGCCGGGCCCGGTTATTCTCATCGTGCGCAAGCCCGAGTTCATCAGCGATGAAGTGACGGCGGGAATGCCGACGCTCGGCTTCCGCGTACCCGACGAGACGCTTGCGAAGGCGATCTTGGAGCGGTGCGGTCCGCTTGCCGTCACCAGCGCCAATCAAAGCGGCGCACCGCCCTACCGGGGCGGTGAGGATACGCACGAGTTACCGAGCGCCGATTTGCTCGTCTTGAACGGGCCCACGAAGTATGAAGGCGAAGCATCGATTGTGGACTTGAGTCGATCGCCCGCCCGCCTCTTACGTGAAGGCGTGGTGAAATATGAAAGCATTGCGGAACTTCTGGGTGCGGTCGAACGTCATAGCGTAAAGGTCCGCTCTCAGCAATGAAACGCACGCTCTCGCTCCTCGCCGCCGTAGCGCTCGTCGCCGCGGCGCCCAAACCGTCCCCGTCTGCTGCCGCGAACAACGGCACGCAGTTCAGCGTTGGCGTGTGGACCGTCAAGATGACCTCCGTCGACGTGAACTTCAAGTCGGGCGACTTTTCGACGCCGAATCAAGTGACGATGACGCGTCAAGGCGGCGACATCACCGGCGATCGCGCGAACGGCAATTACAAGACGAAAGCCGCGACGATCTACGGGCACGTCGTGATGCACGATTCGCAAGGCAATTTCGGCGGCCTTTCGAGCACGAACGCCGCGAGTAACAAAGGGCCGGCAACGCTGACCGCGGATCAAGTCAACATCGACGGCTCGGCGAAGATCTACACGGCAACCGGCAACGTGCACTACGTACAGGCCGACACGACCGTCGACGCGGCAAAAGGCGTGCTCAACGACACGACGCACCAGCTCGATTTACAGGGAAACGTGCACATCGTGCAAGGCGATCGCAACATGAAGGCCGAGCACGTCGTCTACAACACCGTCGACGGCAAAGCCCACGCCGAAGGCAATGTCGTGATGCAGTTCCCCAGCGAAGTCAATCCGCACTTCGCCACCCCGAAACCGATCACGATCAAAAATCCGCTCGAAAAACACACCGCCCAACCGTCACCGTCCGCGTCACCGCGCGTGTAACCCACCCTGCCATCCTAGCGCGACGCAGCGGAGGGGCGGGTAATTCGACGGACCACACGTTCGCGTCGCCGTTATCCCATGTTTGGCTGCTCTTCACTGTGCGGTCGCTAGAGAAATAAATAGTCCGGCCGTCGCGACCGATGCGCGGTTCGTTGTCGTTGCTCTCGCCGTTCCCGTCGTCGCCCTCATATCGCAGCGCTTTGGGCTGATCCCACCCCGTGCCGCTGCGTTTGACGATATACAAATGCTCGTCCGTGTCGCCGGCTCGGCGGCCGCTGCTGGCAAAAATGAGAAGTGATTGATCCGGTGCAATCTCCGGATCGACGTCGGCCGTCTGCGGCGAACTGAACGACAGCTTCTCTGCCGGCTGATACGCGCCGTTCATGAAGTGCGCGCGATAGAGTTGGAACTGACGCTGCGTTGCGGTGCGCGTAATCTGCAAAAAGTAGATCGTGCCGTCCGACGCAACGCTTGGCGCAAAAATCCACTGCGCGAAGTTTACCGTCGCCGGCAAATGTTGCGGCGTGCCCCAGCCGGTTGCCGTGCGCGCAACCTTCCAGATATGTGCGACATGCTGCGTCGCGCCGGGCGCAGGCCGCGTCGACACGAAGATTGCGTAGCTGCCGTCGGGTGCAAACGACGGATGCTGATCGTTCCAGACGCCGGAGAACGATGCGATTTTCGGTGTGCTCCACGCGCCGTTGATGAGATGCGATTCGAGGATCATGCCTGCTCCCGATCCGCTACGCGTAAATAGCAGCGTGGTGCCGTCGGGTGAGAACGTTGGCGAACCGTCGTTAGCCGGGCCTGAAATCACGCCCGGTGCGAAAATCTGCGGGCTTGTCATATGAAGCTCGTTCGGCGCCGCCGCAGCACCCAACAGCATGACGGCAGCCGCAATAAGGGACGTGCATCTGATGTTCGACATCACGGCGAGTATACGCACAAGCGAACGCGCCGTGACTTCAAAATCCCATCAAACTTCGCAACGCGAGGCCGCGCCGGCGCATTGGCCGAACGGCCCGTTATGAACTCCCTGTTCGGCGAGCCCGAAGCGCCGCTCGCGGCGCGAATGCGCCCACACACGTTAGAAGAGTACGTCGGTCAGCAACAGATCGTCGGCGTAGGCCGCGCGCTGCGTCGAGCGATTGAAAGCGATCGCGTGCCCTCCATGATCCTGTGGGGTCCGCCCGGTACCGGCAAAACGACCCTTGCGGAAATCGTTGCGCGCTCGACCGGCGCGCATTTTGAAAAACTCTCCGCGGTGAGTGCCGGCGTCGCTGATTTACGGCGTGTGGTCGCTGAATCACAAGCACGCCGGCGCGTCGGACAGCGTTCCGTTCTTTTTATCGACGAAATTCATCGCTTTAACAAAGCGCAGCAAGACGCGGTGCTCCCATACGTCGAGGACGGGACGGTCACGCTCATCGGCGCGACCACCGAAAATCCGTCGTTCGAAGTAAATTCCGCGTTGCTCTCGCGTGCACGCGTATTCGTGCTGCAGCAACTGACGGACGAAGAGATCGCCGCGATCGTCGAACGTGCGTTGACCGATAGCGAACGTGGCCTCGGGAGCCAAGGTATTCACCTCGAACCCGACGCGCGCGAGACGCTGATCGGGTATGCAAACGGCGATGCGCGGACCGCGCTCAACGCGTTGGAATTTGCGTCCGAAACCGCGCCGCTGAAGAACGGAACGAAGCACGTCGACCGCGAGCTCGTGCTCGAGGCGCTGCAGAAACGCGGATCAACGTACGATAAGGGCGGCGAGCAGCACTACGACATCATCAGCGCGTTTATCAAGAGCATCCGCGCAAGCGATCCCGATGCGGCGGTCTATTGGCTCGCGCGTATGCTCGACGGCGGCGAAGACCCGTTATTCATCGCGCGCCGTCTCGTCATTCTTTCATCCGAAGATGTCGGACTAGCGGACTCGCAAGGCATTCAAGTCGCGATCGCTGCGCAGCAAGCAGCGCACTTCGTCGGCATGCCGGAGGGTTTTTATCCGCTCGCGCACGCGACGCTGTATTTAGCGAAAGCGCCGAAGAGCAATAGCGTCGGGCGTGCTTATAGTGATGCGATGCGCGATGTGCAAGAGACGCGCAACGATCCGGTGCCTTTGCATTTGCGCAACGCGCCGACGGGCTTGATGAAGCGTCTCGGATACGGCAAAGACTACCATTACGCGCACAACGACTACTCCGTCAAACAAGAAAACTTGCCCGAAAACCTGCGTGAGCGCAAATACTACGACCCGGGGGAACACGACCGCTAACAACGGTGCGTCGTCCTGGGCGATCGTGCGAAGGACGCGATTTCTTCGAAGTCGAGGTGCGGATTGCGCGACTTTCGCGGGGTCGAAGCCGCCCATCGGACCGGCGTCGAGACCGTGCGCTCGCGACGTTGCCCCGCATGAGCGCCGGAATCAACCGTCCGCCGCCTTCATCGGTCGTGAGAGAGGGCAGCCGTAACGTCGATCCCGCGGAGGCTTCGCGACTGAAATCGTCGATCGTCGATCTGCTGCTCGGCGCACTGCGGGCGGATCCGAACCAAGCCGGCACCTGCATATAAAAAAGTGGCCGGAGTTCGTCCGGCCACCCTTTCCCGTTGCTACTTCTCGGAGTGTGCAATGGAGCTTCGCACAGGTGTTATGGTAAGGTGACCCGCTGAGAAGGCCTTGAGAATTCGTGGACAATCGCATCTACCTCGATTATGCCGCTACGACCCCCGTGCGCCGCGAAGTGCTCGAGGCGATGCTGCCGTACTTTGCGCAGGCGGGACATAACCCGAGCTCACTGCACGCTGAAGGCCGGCGCGCTCGCGCGGGACTCGACGAGGCGCGCGATCGCGTTGCAGCGATCCTTGGTGTGCCGCGTAAAACGATAACGTTTACCGGCAGCGGTTCCGAATCCGACAATCAAGCGATCATCGGTGTTGCGCGCTCACTGCGCGATAAAGGGCGTCATATCGTTTCGAGTGCGATCGAACATCACGCGGTGTTACACGCGCTCGATGCGCTGCACGATGAAGGATTCGACGTCACACTACTTCCGGTCGATACGCGCGGACTCGTCGACGTCGACGAGTTTGCTGCGGCACTTCGTCCCGATACAGTGCTCGCAACGATCATGCTCGCGAACAACGAGATCGGCACGATTCAACCGGTTGCGCGACTCGCTGCAATCGCGCGCGCGCACAACGTCGTGTTTCATACCGATGCGGTGCAAGCGGTGCCTTGGATCGACGTACGTCCCGACGCGCTCAACGTCGACCTCTTGTCGATATCGGCGCACAAGCTCTACGGACCGAAAGGCGTCGGCGTTCTTTACGTGCGCGAAGGCGTTCCGATCCAGCCGCTGGTCCACGGCGGCGGACAAGAATTCGGGCGCCGTTCGGGGACGGAGAACGTCGCCGGCATCGTGGGGCTTGCGAGCGCGCTCGATCTTGTGGTACGCGAACGCGCGCAGACGTCGCCGCGCGTCGAAGCCTTGCGCGACCGTTTCGAAGGGCGGCTGAAGGCCTTGGACGACGTGAGAATCAACGGCGAAGGTGCGCCGCGTCTGCCAAACAATTGCAATGTGTCATTTGCGGGTATCGACTCAGAATCAATGCTTGTAGGATTGGACCTCGATGGAGTAGCCGTGTCCGCGGGAAGCGCGTGCACGTCGGGAGCGCTCGAGCCGAGCCACGTCATCGCCGCGCTCGGGATCGATCCCCGTTGGCACCAGGGTGTCATCCGTTTTTCTCTGGGGGCCGGTACCGCGGACGCGGAGATCGAACGAGCTGGAAGTTTGGTAGCAGACCTAGCAAGCACGACGAGAGAAAGGAACGTTCACTCATGACGACCACCGGAAGCGACCTCAGCTGGGTCATGTACGTCGGCGTGGGTGTCGGCGTGCTTCTTGTCGGCATCTTCTTCGCGGTTGCGATGCTGGCGTTGGCGAAGACACTCGGACGCGTGAATGTCACGCTCGACGAGGTCGACCGTCAGATTTCGACGCTCAGCAAGCCGGTCAACACGACGCTGGATCACGTCGGCGGCATTGCCGACACGGCCGACCAGACGCTGGCGCGCCTCAGCGGCGTCGTCAAGTCGCTCGAGGATGTGGCGGGCTCGGTCTCGCAGACAGCATCGCTCACAAAAGACGCGTTGTCGCCCGCGATCGTGAACGTGGGCGCTACGATAACGGGAGTCAGCGCCGGTTTACGCAGACTGGTAACGGGAAGAAAGTCAGCAGGCGAATCCTAGGAGACGATTTCGAACATGAATGACGAGAATCGCGGCGGTGGTTTTTTCGCCGGGTTCCTTCTCGGCGCTATCGTGGGCGGCGCGGTCGCCGTGCTCCTGACCCAAGAAGAGACGCGCGACGTTCTGGTTGGGAAAGCCCGTGAAGCGGGTAATCTGGCCATGGACGCCACGGATGATTTGCGGGGGCGCGTGACCGACGTTACATCCACGTGGCAAGAAAGTGCGGCCGAACTCTACGAGCGCGGCCGGCAAGTGGTTGAAAACGCGCGCAGTAATTTCAACGAAGCGGTTGAGGAAGGCAATGCCTCTGCCGACTCGTTGCGTGAACAACTCGAACGTAAGGCCGACGCATAGGAGTGAAAAAGACGTTGGACATCAAGGTGAACGTGCGTGAAGCACAAGGCGATTGTTACGTCGTCGATCTCGGTGGTGAGATCGACGTATATACGTCGCCGAAGGTCAAGGACGCCATCGGCGAACTCATCGATCGCGGCGTGTATCACCTCGTCATCAATCTGGAGAAGGTCCGGTATATCGACTCGACCGGTCTCGGCGTGCTCATCGGCGGCCTCAAGCGCGTTCGCGAGCATGGCGGATCGGTGAACCTGGTCTGCACGAATCCGCAGATCAAGAAGATTTTCGACATCACCGGCCTCGTCAAAATTTTTGGTATCTTCGAAAGTGAAGACGCGGCAATGAAGGCACTAGTGTGAATCAGCCGGTTCCGCGCGCTGACGACGTCGACGTCGTCGAACTGCGCGTTCCGTGTAAGGCGGAGTGGGTCGCCCTCGCGCGGCTGTCGGTTGCAGCCGTCGCAAGCCGTCTGCATTTCTCGATCGACGAGATCGAAGACATCAAACTCGCCGTCGCCGAGGCGTGCACCAACGCGATTCAGCATGCACATGGAAGCTCGTACATCGAGATCCGTTGTGAAGCGCTCAGCGACGGCCTTCGCATTCAGGTACGCGATTACGGACGTGGAACGCGTCCCGAAAGCATCCGTTCGCGCGAGCTCGAGGACGAGCGCGTCGGAGGATTGGGCGTGTTCTTGATTCGCTCGCTGATGGACGACGTTTCATACGACGTGCATCCCGAGCAAGGGACGCAGCTCATTATGACCAAGCGACTACCGGTATAACGTGCAAGAATCGAACCCGGACGTTCGTTCCGAGCGGGAACGGACGCGTGCGTTGTTTGGGCGGTTCGCAGCCGTACGAGCGCGCCACGATCAGAACCCCGATCGCAAGGACAGCGAGTATGAATCCATGCGCAACGATCTCGTCGTCGCGCACCTCAACCTCGTGAGGTTTCTCGCGCTCAAATTCGCCAATCGCGGCGAGCCGCTCGACGATCTCGTTCAGGTGGGAACGGTTGGATTGCTCAAGGCGATCGATCGTTTCGAAACCGATCGGGGCGTAGAGTTCACGACGTACGCGACGCCGACGATCGTCGGCGAGATCAAGCGCTATTTCCGCGACAAGGGCTGGGCGGTCAAAGTGCCGCGCCGGTTGCAAGAACTCAATCTTTCCGTCAATCGTGCAAACGAAAAGATGGCGGTCGAACTCGGGCGCAGTCCGACGGTGGCCGAACTCGCAGAACGCTTGAATGCGACCGAAGAAGAAATCCTCGAAGCGCAAGAGTTGGGACAGGCGTACAACTTGCTCTCGCTCGATTCGGAAGTCTCCGGCGAAGGCGAAAAGAAATCCCAGACGCTGGCGGATACGGTCGGGATCACCGACTCCGGATTGGAAATGCTCGAGGATCGCGCGAATCTCGAGCGCGCGTTTCACGTGCTCACCGGACGCGAACGCGTCATCATTTATTTGCGTTTCTACGAATCGGTTTCGCAGACGGAGATCGCGAAGCGCCTCAACGTCTCGCAGATGCACGTCTCGCGCCTGCAGGCGAAGGCGTTGGAAAAATTGCGGGCGGTGCTGCGCGAGTGATGCGCCGCATCGCCGCGCTCGCGGCGACGGTCGCGCTCACCGCATGCGCGGGCGAAAGCGCGCAATCATCCGCATCGCCGTCACCCGCGAGCCGCGCCTATTTGCGCGCAGCGTTCCGAACCAGTTTTCTTCACTCGTGTCTTGGCGCTATCCGAGGAAAGCCGGGCCAGATGTATTGCCGGTGCGCCGAGGATCGCTTGGAAGCGTCGTTCACCGACGACGAGTTGGCGCGCTTGACGCCGGACGACCCGAAATTTCAAGCCGCCACGCATGCATGTGCGGCAAAAGCCGGATTGCGGGTGGCTCCGGGGCACTAGGGCGGTTAACGCGCCGTCGTTGTAGTATCTTCCGGAAGCCCTTATGAAAAGCCAAGAACTCCGTCAGGCTTGGATCGACTTTTTCGTCGCCAAGCAACACAAGCTGCTTCCCTCGGCGAGCCTCATACCCGACGAAATGTCGACGACGCTCTTTACGATCGCCGGCATGGAGCAGTTCGTCCCCGTCTTTCTCGGCGAGCAGCCGCCTCCCGCACCGCGCGCGGTGACGGTGCAGCGCTGCTTGCGCGTCGCCGGCGCCAAGAGCGATATCGAAAACGTCGGCCGCACCGGCCGCCACGGCACCTTCCTCGAAATGCTCGGGAATTTTTCGTTCGGCGACTATTACAAGCGCGAAGCGATTGCGTGGGCGTGGGAGTTCTCGACGCAAGTCCTCAAGCTCGATCCCAAGCGCATCTATGTCACCGTGCACACGACCGACGATGATGCCGAGCGCATTTGGATCGAAGAAGTCGGCCTTCCGAGAGAGCGCATCAGCCGTTGGGATGAAGATAATTTCTGGACGATGGGGCCGACGGGTCCGTGCGGTCCGTGCACGGAGTTGTTTTACGATACCGGCGCGGAGAATGCGAGCGGTCCCGACGACACCGGTCCAAACTTGGGCAACCGGTTCGTCGAATTTTGGAACGTCGTTTTTCAGCAATACAATCGCGGCAGCGACGGCCGCGTAACGGAACTGCCGAAGAAATCGATCGATACCGGCGCCGGTTTCGAGCGCTGTCTCGCGCTCGCGAACCGTCAAGCGTCGATGTACGAAACGGATCTCTTCACCGATTTGATCGCCGCGCAACCGCCGGTCGGACAAACGTCCCTTGCGCCCGCCGACCAGCGCGTGCGCCAGAACATCATCGCCGACCATGCGCGCGCGGTCACGTTTCTAATCAACGACGGTATCTTTCCGTCGAATACCGATCGGGGCTACGTGCTGCGGTTCTTGATCCGTCGCGCGATTCGCAACGGGCGTTTGCTGGGCTATCCCGACGGTTTTCTCACCGAACTCATCCCGGCCGTCGTGCAATCGCTTGCGACCGGATATCCCGAGTTGCGGCAAAACGTCGCGCGCATTGCGCAGACGTTGCGCGCGGAGGAACAAACCTTCGATCGGACATTGGCGCGCGGTATGGCGATGCTCGACCGTCTGATTGCGGACGCGAACGACAACTGCACGCGGCTGATCTCCGGTGAAGATGCGTTCGTCTTGCACGATACATACGGTTTTCCGGTCGAACTGACGCGCGAAATCGCGAGTGACGGCGGCGTTGCCGTGGATACCGTCGAGTTCGAGCAGAAGATGAACGAACAGCGCGAGCGCGCGCGCCGTGATGCCGCATCGAAGCGCGCAGTCGTGACGCTCGCGGAGTTGCCCGCCGTCAAGTCGGAATTCACCGGTTACGAGGGACTCGAGGGCAACGGCGAAGTCGTCGCGCTTCTCAAAGAGGACAAGCCGGTCGACGCCCTGAGCGCCGGCGAACGCGGCATCATCGTTCTCGATCGGACGTCGTTTTACGCCGAACGCGGTGGCCAGATCGGCGATCGGGGGCGGTTGACGAACGACGACGGCTCCGTCTTCGAAGTTGAAGACACCCAGGCTATGGGCGACTCGGTCGCGCACCACGGCATCGTGCGCGGCGGAGAGTTCCGCGCGAGCAATCGCGTGCACACGGCGGTATATGACTGGTGGCGTCGGGAGATTCGGCGCCATCACACCTCGGCGCACTTACTTCAGCGCGCCCTCAAAGACGTGCTCGGCGACGACGTCGCACAGGCCGGATCGTGGGTCGGTATCGATCGCATGCGCTTCGATTTTCGCTGGCCCGCAGGCGCGTTATCACCGGATCAAAAGCGCGCGGTGTCCGCGCGCGTCAACGAAATGATTCGCGACGACTCGCATCTCGTCACGCGCGAACTGCCCATAGAAGAGGCGCGCAGCACCGGCGCGATTACGATGGCGGGTGAGAAGTACGGCGAAGTCGTGCGCGTCGTGCAGGCGGGACCCTCCGTGGAGTTCTGCGGCGGCACGCATTCGCACACGACCGGCGAACTCGGGATGTTCCTCATCCTTAGTGAATCGTCGATCGGCAGCGGTGTGCGCCGTATCGAAAGCTGCGTTTCGCAAGCGGCGGAAGATTTCGTCGGACGCCAGCAGACGCTCGTCGGCGATCTTGCCGCGTCGCTCGCGACGACGCCGGATGAAATCTCGGAACGCGTTGGCCGCATGCAGCGCGACATCAAAGATCTGCAGACGGCTGTCGGGCAACTGAAGGCGCGCCTTGCTGCCGCGGATGCGCAGGCGTATCTCGAGCGCGTGGAACGCAAGGGTGAGCGCGCGTTCGTCGGTGCGGTCGTGCACGAAGGCAACGCGGAAGCGTTGCGGCATCTCACGAGCGCGCTTCGCAGCCGAATGCCGAGCGGTGTCATTGCGCTCGCCGGCGTCGATAACGGCAGCGTGAATCTGCTCGTCTCCGCTAGCGACGATCTCGTGAAAGCCGGCATACATGCGGGGAATCTGGTGAAGCTCGCGGCTCCGCTCGTCGACGGCAAAGGCGGCGGGGCGCCGGCGCAAGCGCAAGGCGGCGGAAAAAACGCGAACGGCGCACCGGCGGCGGTGCAAGCAATTCGTGACGCCGTGCTGGCGTGATGCGCGTTCTTGCCTTTCTCGTGGCGCTGGCGGCATTGATTGCCGCAGCGCCGCGAAGCCCGGCGCCGATCGATTCACAAATCGCGCTCGAGCGCTACGAGCTCGAGATGTCCTCGCTCAAGCGCCCGAAAGCAATGATCTTCACGTACACGGTTTCGCAGGCGGGCGCGAATTCGATCGAGCAGCGCCATCAGGTGTATCGCAGCGGCGAACGGGTTCGCGATGAGACCCTAGCCGTGGACGGCACGTCGTTGACGCGCAAGGTGGTGACGATCGCCAAGCGCCCCGATCGCTACGATGTGTCGCGCGTTGCACCGCGCACCGCGACGTATACCATGCTGTTCGTACGTTCCGTGCGCGACGGATCCCACTTCGATTACAAGTACGAAGCGAAGCCGTTGGTCCCGACCGATACGGGCTTTGCGGTGACGACGGTAACGATCGACGGACAAACATATTTACCGCGAACGATTGAGTTTCGCGCCGCTGCCGGAACGATGACCGGAACCGGTGAGTTGCAATACGGCAGGTCCGCCGGATTTTGGGTCCCGCTTGTTGCGAGCGTCGAAGCCGACGTGAAAGGCAAACCGACGCGCGAGCGCATCACCTGGACCGGCTACCGCTTCCCGCGTTCGTTGCCGCCGTCAACGTTCGTCGGTCCGAAGCCGCGGCCGGAGCCGACGCTTCCGGCACAGTAGCGATGAAGACGGCGCGCCTCGCAAGCCTTGCGGCGTTCGGCGCGCCGTTGATTCTCTACGCCGTCACGGCACATCGTTTCGTCGGGTTTTGGGACGTCGGCGAAATGGATACCGTGCCGTACATTCTCGGCATTGCGCATCCGCCCGGACTCCCGTTCTACACGCTTGCGGGATGGGTGTTTTCTCATGCGCTTGCGTTCGGGCCGGTCGCGTTTCGCATGAGTGTGTTCAGCGCACTAGCGATGAGCATCGCGTCGTGGTGCGTGTACGCGATCGTTCGCGAATTACACGGCGACGCTGTGCCGGCCGTTCTTGCGGCCTGGCTGTTTGCCTGCGGCGGGGTCGCATGGACGGTGGCTACGCGCGCCGATGTGCACGCCGTCGAAATCGCGTTGTACGCGACGACGTTGCTTCTGCTGCTGCGGTGGTACCGTAAACCGAATCGGCCTCGCCTTTACGTCACGGCATTGACGTTTGGGCTCGCGGTTGCGGCGCATCCCGTCGGTTTATTCTTGCTTCCGGCACTCTTGACGCTCGTGATCGCAAGATTGGATGAAACCGACGGCCGGCCGTTGCTCGTGGCTTCACTGATCGCCGTTGTGTCGGCAACGATTTGGCTTCTTTATCTTCCGTTGCGCAGCGCGTACGTTACTGCAGCGCACCTCGATCCGGTCGCGCAGCTCGGCGTCATTGGAAACGCATTCTGGGATTACGACCATCCGATGGTACCGGCAAACTTCTTCTATCTCGTCTCCGCTCAGGATCTCGACGTCGCCGCCGGCTTTCACGGCTATGCAAACGGTGGATTTTCCGATGCATTATCGTCATTTTTTGCGCTTTGCGCACATGAGATGACGCCGCTCGGTCTCATCGCCGCGGCAATCGGTGCATTCTTTGCAGTGCGACGGCGTGACGTTCGCATCGCCGCGCTCTTCATCGCCGCCGTTTCACCGGCGCTCTTTGCGCTCGGATTTCGCGACGAATCGGATGCCTCGCGCTACTTCTTACCGGCGTTCGTCGTCCTTGCGTCGCTGGCAGGATACGGTTTGAGCGGATTGGCGAACGCGCTCGTTCGCGTGCCCGCGCACATCGCGATGCTTATCGTTGCCGGCGTGTTGGCGACAACGCAGCCGACAATTTCCGGACAGGCTGACGACCGCCGCGCGCTCGATGAAGCGAATGCCGTTCTCCAACGAACGCCCGATGATGCCGTGATCGTTGCAAGTTGGACGCTCTCTCCGGCGCTTGCGTATCGCGCGTACGTGGATCGCGCCACGGGGCGGCGCACGATCGTTCCCGCATGGATCGGTGAAATCGCCGACCGTCTCGACGGCTGGAGTGCGCGCCGTCCCGTCTTCGTCGTCGGCACGCCCGAAGGAAGCGTTCGCGGCTTTCGCCTCGAACGGCTCTCCGCGCAACCCGAACTCTACCGTGTGGAACGAACGACCGCGCAACTGTGAAAATCAAACGATCCCTTATCGTCGGGGTGATTGCGGCTATTCTGATCGCGATCGTCTCACGCGGGCGCGCGACCCCATACAACAACTACGTGTTGCTCGCGCAAGCGTTTCTTCACGGGCACGCGTGGATCAATTGGCCCGGCGCGTACATTGACGCGCTGCCGTACCACGGCCAATACTACGTGATCGAAGCGCCGATGCCGGCGCTGTTGCTTCTTCCGTTCGTCGCGGTCTTCGGCAGCGCGAACCAAACATTACTCTCGATTGTGCTCGGCGCCGTCGCGGCCGGCGCCGCATACGAGCTAGGCGAACGGTACGGCATCGATGACGGCGCGAATCTGTGGATCACGGCGTTTCTGCTTGCGGGCACCGATTTATTGTGGTGCGCAATGCTCGGCGACGTATGGTTTATCGCGCACGTCTCCGCCGTCTGTTTTACGATGCTCGCACTCGTCGAACTCGCCGGCAAGAAGCGTGGTTGGCTCGTTGCGATTTGGGGATGCGCGGCGCTGCTCTCGCGCTTCGATCTCATTCTCGCGCTCCCGGTGTACGCGTATCTCCTCAATTCACGACGAGCGATTGCGTCGTTCGCCGCCGTACTCGTTCCCGTCGCGTTCGGTTGGGTATGCTATAATCTCGCGCGCTGGGGCACGTGGTACGACATCGGCTACACTGAGTGGTATCACCAAGATCAAGCGGGAAGCCCGACGGGTTCGCCGTTTCAACTGCGCTACTTCCCGTATGAATTGTGGTCGTTCTTCGTTCAAGCGCCGGACAAGCTCGCGCAATTCCCGTACCTGCAGCCGACGCTCAGCGGTGTCGCGCTAACGTGGACGAGCCCGGCGTTGATCTATGCGTTCTTTGCGCGCAAACCGGTGCAATTGGTTCTCGCGCTCTGGGCGGCCGTGCTAGTAACCGCCGCACCAAATTTCGTCTACTACGTCAACGGCTTCGCGCAATTCGGCATGCGCCACGCGCTCGATTTCGAACCGTTCCTCGTCGCGCTCATGTTCCTCGCCGCAAAGAACGGGCTGACGCTCTGGGCCCGGGCCCTCATCGCCTACTCCATTATCGCGGGCCTCTGGGGCTGCTGGTTCTGGAACGCCTTCGTCCGCACGTAGCGCGGGCCTTCGTCTTCGCTACACTGCGCTGCGGATGACACGCTAGGTGCGGACGGGCATTGGGAGGCCCGAGATGTTCGGGCGGCCTTGTGCGCCTGGTGCTTGCGCGGGCGCGGGCGGTTCCGGAGCGGTGCCGATCGGCAGGTAACGGTATGCGAGGCAGTAGGCGAGGTAGTCGTTGTACGACTCACATTCGTTCGCGATCGTGAAGCAGCGGACGATCCACATCGGCCCACTGACGAGGACACCGACGCCCGAGAGCAGCGCGAGCGTCATGAGAATGCCGCGCTTCCACTCCCCCATGTAGTACGACTCACCCCCGACGATGCCGAGCACAAGGGTGAGGATGAGCGCGACGTTCGGGTCTTTTGCGAAGCGGCGATAGTCGTATACGAACGCTCCTTGGCTCTCGGGGCGGACATATTGTAGAAGCGTCTCGACGTACGGTGTCATGATTGTCTTCCTCCACCTTTCACTACGCCCCACGGCGACGGCGTGTTTCAGACCGGGACGACCGACTCGTACGCTCCGCGCAGATCGGCGGCGCTCTTGACCGGTGCGGCGCACGTGGTGCCGGCGCAAACGTATGCTTGGGGCGTCCCGTCGCCCGCCTCGCCGTAAACCGTCGTGAAGGCCGCCGGGAGCCGGCGTGCGGCCTCGCGCAGGTCGCTCGTCGCCGCCGGGGTGCCGCGCAGACGCACGCTCACGGGCGGCGTCAGGTACCGCCGCACTGCGCGAGCGTACGTCGCCGCGAAGCTGCCTGCGTTCTCATACGACCCCGCATAGAGCGCGAGCACGCGTTCGGCTTGCGCTCGATACTGATCGGCGCCCGTCATGACGGCGAGGCGCAGCAGGTTCTCGGCCATGATGGCGTTGTCGATCATCGGGCGATCGGCGAGCTCGAGCCGGCCGATGACGTTTTCGCGCCGCGCATGATCGTAGAAGCCGCCGTCTTGCGCTCCGAAGTGACGCGTCGTTCCGTCGGTGTGGAGGCGGGCGCGCTCGAGCATCCGCGCTTCCCCCGTCGCCTCGTGCGCGTCGAGCAGCGCGCGGATATACGCCACTTGATCGGTCAGCAATCCGCGAATGCGCGGCTCGCTGCCAGGCGCCAGCACATGGAACAACATCCCGTCCGTATCGCGCATGCGATCGTTGAGCGAGTCGAGCGTAGAGAGTGCTTCGCTTGCGAGCTCGTCGTCGTCCGTCGCGAGTGACGCCCATGCGAACGCACCGGCGAGTGACGACGTCCAATTCGAATACGAACGCGGATCGACGAAAGGCGCTTTGCGCTCGCGGCGCCCTTCCAATGGAAGCGCGAAGTACTCTTCGTCGGCATCTTGGCTTCCGGAGAAAAAGCCGGTAGCCGGATCGCGCAATACCGAACGTACGTAGCGGAGCGCGGAACGCAACGTTTCGTGCGACTGGGTCGTGGGCGCCCATAGTTCCAGTTGCGAGAGCACGCGTAAGAGGCCGGCATGATCTTCCGCCATTTTCTCAAAATGCGGAACGGACCAATCGCGCGTCGTCGAGTAGCGGAAGAATCCGCCTTCGACGTGATCGTACATGCCGCCGCGCGACATTTCCAGCATCGTCCTTGCCACCATATCGTAGCAATTCTGATCGTTGCGCGCGCGCCATTCGTAGAGCAAAAACTCGAGGAGCTCCGGCTGCGGAAACTTCGGTGCATCGCCGAATCCGCCGAATTCCGGATCGTAGGCATCGGCAACGACGCCGCGCACGTGATCGACGATTGCGGGAGAAAGCGCTTCGGGCGGCGACGATTCAAACGTCATGCGCTGCCCGCGCAGTTCTTCCGAACGCGCGGCGATTTCGTCTTTCTTTTCGCGATAAAATGCTGCAATGTCATCGAGTGCCTGACGCATCTGCATCGGCGGCAGATACGTTGCGCCGGTCAACGTCGTGCCGTCGGGAGCGAGAAATGCGGTGGTCGGCCATCCGCCCATGTTGTAGCGTGAATTGATGTCCGGCCGCTCGTCGTTATCGACGCGCACGGGAACGTACTCGCCGTTGATGCGCGCAATCACGTCGGTGTCGGAGTAGGTCGTTTCATCCATCACGTGACACCAGTGGCACCATACCGCGGAGATCGCAAGTAGAATCGGTTTCTCTTCGCGCGAAGCGCGCTCGAATGCGTGTGGTCCCCAGTTGGTCCAGCCGATTTCGGAAGCGCGGTTCGGTCGCGGTGAGAAATGGAAGTCAGCCATCGTCTTCATGAGCCCCGCGGAGAAACGACGTCAGGTAGAAGAGTGCGAAGAGCACGAACGCCGCAAAGAGGTAGAACGCTATCGTACCCGCTCGAAACCACCGCGTGAAGACGAAGCCGAGGAAGAAGGCCCACGAGACCGCGGCGTACCGCCAGTGCGTCGCGGCCGTCATCCCATAGACGTCCGCGTCGTAGTATCCGCCAGGCTTCCGCGCTCGGAAGAAGGCAAAAACGCCGATGATACCCGATATTGCGGCGCCTAAAACGCTCCATGTCACGCTTGGCCGTTTCTAGAGTAGGAGGGTTTGTGCTTGCGAGCGAGCGGGAAAATCGTACTCGCTCTACGGGTTTACGCATCCAGCGAAACCCATGCGAGGAAGGGAGAAACATCACACTTATGAGCGATCCGGTAATCGTCAGGGATGAAGGCGGAAGCAGCGGTGCCGCAATCGGCATCACGCTGATCGTCATCGTTGCGGTCCTCATCGCGCTCTTCGCGTGGCACCCGTGGTCCACGACGAGCACGTCGACGACGCATAATACAACAATCACGCAGCCGGCGAACAATAACGGTTCGAATGGATCGTCGACGACGAACAGCTCGACGACCACGAACGGCAACAATGGAGGTCATCCGTAAGACATGGCTGGTCTGCTCTGGGCGATCATCGTCATTCTGTTCATCTTCTGGCTGGTTGGACTGTCGTTCCATCTTCTCGGCGGTCTGATCCACATCGTATTGGTGGTCGCGATCATCCTCTTGATCATCAACTTGTTGACTGGCCGAGGGGCAAGGGTGTAAGAGTCGGCATAGATGCCGACTTCTCGAAAGAAGACGAGCGACGCGAGCCGGGAGACCGGCTCGCTCGCTACGTACAAGAAAAAACGCGACTTTAAAATCACGCCCGAACCGAGCGGCGCGAAAGCCAAAACCGGCAATCGCCTTCGGTTCGTCGTGCAGAAGCACGATGCGACACGCCTGCACTACGATTTCCGTTTGGAAGCCGCGGGCGTTCTCGCGTCTTGGGCCGTACCGAAGGGACCGACGATGGTTCCCGGAGAGCGGCGTCTCGCGATGCACGTCGAGGACCACCCGATGGGCTATCGCGATTTCGAAGGCGTCATTCCCAAAGGCCAATACGGCGCCGGCGAGGTGATCGTCTGGGATAACGGCTGGTACGAGCTCTTCGAAGGCGACGATCCCGCGGAAGAGATCGGGAACGGCAAGATCAAGTTCGTCATGCACGGCCACAAATTAACCGGCATCTTCACGCTCGTGAAGATGAAGCCGAAAGAAGGCGAGAGCGGCGACCCGTGGTTGCTCCTCAAGGATCACGACCCCGAGGGCGATCCAAAGAGCTACGACGTGAACGATTATCCCGAATCCGTCATCACCGGACGTACCCTCGACGACATCCGCAACGAGAAGAATCCGAAAACGTGGCAGTCTTCGAAAGCGAAAGAGCCGCCGAAGCGTGCTGCCGTTCGCGCAGCTGCGAAACGAAAAGCGGATCCGCTCCCGCATCTCAAAGGCGTGGAGCTTGCAACGCTCATCGACGCGCCGTTCGATGACGATGAGTGGCTCTTCGAGATCAAGTGGGACGGCTACCGCGCAATCTGCACGGTCGACGACAAAGGAAAGCTGTCGCTGGTTTCGCGCAACGGATTGGATCTGCTCAAACAATTTCCCGACATGGCAGGGTTAGCGGACGCGTTCGAAAGCGTGCCGATTGTGGTCGATGGCGAAGTCGTGAGTCTCGATTCGAAGGGACGTTCGGATTTCCAGCGCTTGCAAGAGTATGCGCAGCAGGGCCACGATCTGACGTACTCCGCGTTCGACCTCATCTATGCCGATGGACGCGATCAACGAAAGGTGCCACTCGAAGAGCGCAAAACGCTACTCGAGCGTTTGATACGCGACGACGAAAGCGTGCTCTATTCGAAGCACGTCGTCGGGAAAGGCAAAGCGCTCTTCGAACAAGCAAAACGCAACAACCTGGAGGGCATCATCGGGAAGAAGCGCGAGTCGGTGTATGTAGAACGGCGCACGCGTGATTGGGTGAAGATCAAGGCGCAGCTCGAGCAAGAGTTTGTCATCGGCGGATGGACCGATCCGCGCGGAAGCCGCAAAGGGTTCGGCTCGCTGCTCCTGGGTGCATACGAAGGAAAGAATCTTCGGTTCGTGGGCTCGGTTGGTACCGGGTTCTCCGTCAAGCTCATCGGCGAAATCATGAAGAAACTCGAACGTCTGTCGCGCGCCACTTCGCCGTTTTCGAACGACGTGGTTGCGAACGCCCCCAAGCATTGGGTGAAGCCCGAACTGATCGCCCAGGTGCGATTTGCCGAGTGGACGCGCGAGCGCTACCTTCGGCAGCCTGCGTTCTTGGGGTTGCGGGCGGACAAGGACCCCCGCGAGGTGGTAATCGAGCGCCCCGAGGGGTAAAAAGCGGACCATGACCGAGCGCGACCTCAGCAATATCAGCGAGCTGACCCGGCAACTCAACGCCGGTGAAGCAAGTGACGTGCTTTTCACGCTTACGCCTCTCGAGTCTGTTTTCAAGTTCAGAGACTGACGTTGGCTCAGAAGCGCACCGACGTCATCGTTAACGGCCGAACGCTTTCGGTCTCAAACCTCGACAAAGTGCTCTTTCCGCGCGACGGCATCACCAAGGGTGACTTAATCGACTACTACCGCACCGTTTCATCGTGGTTGCTGCCGCATTTGCGCAATTATCCGCTTACCTTGCAACGGTATCCCGACGGTATCGACGCGCAGTCATTCTTCGAAAAGCATCTGCCGCGCGGTTTACCGGATTGGGCCGATCGCGTGTCGCTGACAAGCCCCGGCGGAATGCGCGAGAAGACGACCTACATGTTGTGCAACGACGAAGCGACCCTCGTGTTCGTCGCTAATCTTGCAACGATTATCTTGCATGTCTGGACATCACACGTGCCGGCGATCGAAGAGCCGGATTACATCTTCTTCGATCTGGATCCCGGCGAGACGTGTTCGATTAAGACCCTAGCGACGGTCGCCCTTTCCATGCGCGATCTGCTCGCGGAGATTGGGTTGAAGGCGCTCGTGAAAACGTCGGGCGGCATGGGGTTGCACGTCGTCGTTCCGCTGGCTGCGGGTTACACGTACGATACCGCAAAGATGTTTGCGGAAGCGGTAGCATCACAACTCGGGCAACGGCGGGCGGATCTCGTAACGCTCGAGCGTTCGCTCAAGAAGCGCGACCAGTCGCTGGTGTACTTGGATTTTCTGCAAGTCGGCCGCGGCAAGACGATCGTAAGCGCCTACTCCGTGCGCGCGCGTAACGGCGCCCCGGTGTCGACGCCGTTGGATTGGTCCGAGGTGGAAGCGTTCGCGCGCAAACGCGGCGGCTCGCCCGAGGAAACGTTCGCCCAATTCAACATGCGAACGACGCCCAAACGGCTCGAACGCGACGGCGACTTGTGGTCGGGGCGCGCTTGGAAGAAGCAGCGCCTCGAATCCGCAATCGGCAAGGCGCAGAAAGGCTGGCTACCACAATAGATTGTGGTGCGGGCGTTCGGCTAACTACCAAATACGGAAAGCCGGTGCCCCGCTTGCTAAAGTCGGGTACACTATACGCGCTATGGCGCATTCAATTTGGTCCGGTGCTATCAACTTCGGTCTCGTTACGATTCCCGTGAAGCTCTTCACGGCGGTGCGAACCGACGAGCTCTCGTTCAATATGCTCCACGCCAAAGACGGTGGGCGCATCAAGTACGAACGGGTCTGCTCGATCGACGGCAAGGAAGTCCCGTGGGACGAGATCGTCAAGGGCTACGAGTACGAGAAGGGCCAGTATGTCGAGTTGACCGACGAGGACTTCAAAAAAGTGAATCCGGTCGCGACCCAATCGGTCGATATTCTCGAGTTCGTCGAGCTCGATAAGATCAATCCGATGTTCTTCGACAAGCCGTACTACCTGGAGCCGAGCAAACAGGGCAAGCACGCGTACGCGCTGCTGCGTGAAGCGCTAAACCAAGCGAATAAGGTTGCGATCGCGCGCGTCGTTATTCGGACCAAGGAATATATCGCCGCCGTCAAGCCGATCGGCGAAGCGCTCGTGCTCGAGCTGATGCACTGGGCGAATGAAATCGTGCAGCCGTCATCGCTCGAGATTCCGGGGAACGAGAAGCTCCCCGAAGGCGAGATGAAGATGGCGAAGATGTTGATCGACACGATGACGGTCGACGAATTCGAGCCGGACAAGTTCACGAATACCTATCACGACGAACTGCTGGCGATGATCGAAGCACGCGCGCAAGGCAAAGAACTGCCGAAGCCCAAGAAGGCCGCCGCACCGCGCGCCAAAGTAGTCAATCTCATGGACGTTCTCGCGCAGTCGCTCGAGGAAAGCAAGAAGCGCCGCTCCACCGGCACGAACGGTCGCTCCGCCTCCCACGAGAAACACGAGAAAAAGACAACCACCCGCCGCAAAAAATCAGCAGCCTAGTGTGATCGAACAAAACGCCCGGCGAATTCTCGCCGGGCGTTTTGCGCGACACTAGCTCTTGGTGCACGTTTCCGTGACGTTGACGACGCGTCCCGATTTCTCAGTAAAGGTTGTCTTCATAGTCTTTTTTGTATCGCTCACTTTGTCGTACACTTCCGGCGCGTATGATGTGATGTCGGGCGCCGTAGACTGAAGCGTGTACGTGTAGGTCTTTACGCTGCTTGCCGGCATCGGCGCGGTCGCGATTGCAAATTGTCCGCCGTCGCCGGTGGTGATGCGGATCCATTTGCTTGAACCTGAGTCCCACGTGTATTTCGTCTGCGAATGTACTTCACGCGGTATCCACGACGCCGTATGAATCGTGTCGTCGCGCACGATCCAATACCCGTTTGGATCCGCACTGTAGACTTCGGTGGTGGTGAAAGGCCCGGGGCGGCGCGAGCTCATGTCCGTGCAGGTCCACGTTCCGATAAGGAATTTCATCGACGAAAGGTCCGGTTTCGGCGGGGCGGGGACCGGCGTCCCTTCGACTTTGCCTTGTGCGAAGGCCGAGCCGCTTAGCGTTGCGCCGAGCGCCGCAACGAGAGTACAACAACGGATGAATTGATTCATGAATGATCCTCCATCCGCACGCCGTTCTCACACGAGATCACGCATCCTTAAACACCTAGACCCAGACGATGGGTCTTACGACTATGAGCACCCGGCTCTGCGTGCTATCTTTCTGAAAACGCAACTCGCAAGCCGAGACGAAAAACGGACGCCTTGCGTCTGAATAAGCAAACGGTTGCTTGCCGGGGCTAGCGTCCTTTCCATCCCCACTCGAGGAGCGGCATCGCGTCTTTCGCGAACGACACGATGCGCTGCACCAGGTTTGCAGACTGCACATCGTCCGGTTCGAGCGGTTGCGATACCACGTACGATTTCCGCTTCACGTACTCCGCGATTGATTGGTCAACGTTCTCGAATCCGCGCGGCAAACGTGTAAGGGTCTCGCCGGCACGCATTGACAATCCGGCGCGCTCCACCTTCGCAACGATCGCGCGAAATGATTTCGGATCGCGTGCGATTGCGACTCGTAGCTCGCGCAGCAACTCCTTATCCGGCATGTGAAAGCCGGCGGCGAGAAACGGTTCGGCGGGATCGATGTGGATATAGAGGACGCCCGGCGCGCTGCGGTCGCCGTGGCGGTACAACACGGCTGAGGCGTGCGTCTTATAGGGTGATTTGTCGGGCGAGAAGCGCGTGTCGCGATAAATACGGAACGAGAGCCGCCGTGGATCGCTCGCGAACGGAACGCCCTTTATGCGAAGCGCGTCGTTTACGGCGGCAACGAGCGCGTGCAGCGGTTCCTGGACAGTCTCCAGATACACCGCCTTGCGCTCGTTGAACCACGCGCGATCGTTATTCTTCGCAAGTTGTTTGAGAAACCGGAGCCCGGTAACGGGGAAACCTCCAAAGCTTCCTGTCATCCCGATTGCGGAATCGTGAGTCGTAGCGAGCGAAAGTGCAACGTGCTCGAGCACGTAGCGCATTGAACGATCACCTTCGTGGGCTTGTAGTCTTTATCGACGAGGAACATCGCGTTTTGCCTCGCCGCTGCGCCTTGAATAATATGCAGGTTGGACGGGATCACGTAGTTGCTCGGAATCTGGAACACAACGTCGTCTGCATCCGCGAGCGAATAGGTCAGGAGGTCGATGAAATCGCTGTGCATTCCGTTACGCAGCAAGACATTCATTATCATGACTTTTTGATTGGGGCCGGGCAACATCTTTTCGGGGTGGTCGTCCGCCGTCGCGTCGCGAATCGACTGAACCGTGATACGCAGCACACCGTTGAAGATCGTGTCTCCGACGTTGCCCGCCACGGCGTTGACCTGATTTGCTCCACCCGGGACTGGAGTCGCCGTCGCTGCGGCGCCCGCAGCAGCCGCCGGAAGAGTGAATGTAAGTACCAGCAGCGCGAAGTTGCGAATATTCATCATCGTGCGATTGACCTCGCTTATGGAAGAGTGCGATACAGAGCAGCCATTCCGGCTTCTAAGTGAATGTTCACGTGGCAATGATACAGCCACGTTCCGGGATTGTCGGGAATCATGTCCGCGACGATCATTCCCATCGGAAAAACCTGTGCGCTGTCCGTCCGCATGCCGTTGATGAGGACCGTTTCGCCGTGCCAATGCGGTACGTGAAAGTCAAAGTCGCTCATTGTCGCCATGACGTACCAGCGCGTCCGTTCGCCTTTGCGCACGTCGAGGATCGGGCCGTTGCCGTCGATGAAGCCGTTGATAGTGAAAAGCGTGTTTGCATCGACGAATCCGTGCGCGCGTGAATGGATGCTTTCACCGTTTGCTTTCGCCATCTTCAGATTCTGCGAGAGCAGACGATTTTGGCTTTCGTCGAATTGGGCGAAAAGCGAAAATACTTCGCGACCGACGTCGACCGGCGATCCGTCGGGCTTGGCCGAGCCTTTGCGCGTCACGACAATCGGGCCGACGAGACCGGTATTGACGTCGCGCAATTCGTCTGTGTGCGAGTGATACATCCAGACAATCGACGTTTGGTCCATCGGTCCGGGACCCGCGCGATCCGGCACGTCAAAATGATACGTATACGTTGCGCCGGGTGCTACCGCGTCGCCGGGCTTCACCGCCGCATCGACGCCATCTCTATACGGTGCGCCTTCCGAAGTTTTGGTGTAGCGCAAACCGTGGACGTGGAAGCTCAGTGGAATCTGCGCGTTATTTTTGAAGACGATGACGACCGTATCGCCGACTTCGGCGTGAACGACCGGCCCAAGAATCCCCATGTATTGTTCGTTCGCCTGCCGCGGCGACATCGTAGAAAATGATCCGTCCGTATAGCCGTGATAGACGATCTTGCGGTACGAAAAGCCGATTTGGTCCGGCTGTCTCTTGAGCCGGCTTCCATCGAGCACGTTGTGTCCGCTCGGAGCATAGTTCCAGAGTATATTGTCCGCAGCGATGTAATACGTTCGTTCCGCCGCAATGGCGGGCTGTGTTGATAACAGTACGAGAAGCGCGAATGCAATCCGTATAGGCATAATTACGTCCCAGTCGTTAGGCGCGCCGCGATGAAATCGGCAATGTCGTGAACGCCCGTTACGAGGAGCCGCTTGCCGGTTCGGACTTCGTGAATGAAGCCGCGCCATGATGATCCACGGCTATCGGGTTCAGTAACCCAAATGCGCAGGACGAATGTCAGTTCTCGCCGTTCGTCGTTCACGGCGAAACCGTATCAGGTCGCCGTGCCGCTCGCGTGCCGAAGATCGCCCCAATCGCCGTGCTGCGCCCGTCGAATCGACGCGAAGAACGGAAGTGCCTCGAAATAGTTGCGAAGTTCATCGTCGTCTATTGCAGCCAAGGACGAACGCGCGACCTTCGCTGCTTGCGCGAGCGTCCCGGCACCGCGTGCGTCGCCGAATGCCGCGAGCACGCGCGCCGCAATCCACCACGGATACGGCGGAAAGACCGCGGCTTCGGACGCGCCGTGGTCGAGGGACAAAAACCGGTCGATCAGCGCCTTGGCAGCTTCGTCTTCTCCGTTCAGTGCGTGCGCAAGCGCCGCATCGACGAGGTCGCTGGCAGCGTCCGGCATTCGCCCGACAGACGTCTGAAGCGCGATACCCTCATCCATGTGTGCGATCGCGGCGTCGATTTCACCTAAATCGCGTTCCGCGGCGCCGAGATTTCCGAGCGCTTGCGCGCGAAACGCGGCGTGCTGCATTTCGCTCGCGAGCCCGAGCGCAGACATCGCCAACTGCTTTGCATTGGCGCTCTTGCGTTCCCAAAGCGCGATAAAACTCTGATTGAGCAGCGCTGCCGTTCTCGCGCGATCGTCTTTGAGCAGCGTCTGATACTCGAGTGCCCGCGCGTAAAACCCGCGGCTCGCCGCGAAGTCGCCGCAACGTCCGTGCAGCATGCCCAGATTCATCAGCACGCGCGCGAGGCCGCGTCGGTCGCCGATCGACTCGAATGTTGCGGCGGCAATAGCATTCGCTTCGCGAGCTTCTCTCCATCGCGATAATCGCACCGCGGCGGATGCGGTATTTGCCTGCGCAAGCGCCTCGCCGACGAGGTCGCCGTGCATCCGGTGCAATTCGGCTGCTTCACGCGCGAGGCGGATGACGCGGTCAAAGCACTGTTGGGACATCGCGATTGCGACGCTCTGCATCAACGCCGCCGTTTTCGCGAACTCGTCGCCGCCCCGCTCGGCGATCGCGCGCGCTTCTTCCAACAACGTTTCGGCACGTTCGCTTTGTCCGGCGGCGACGTCGATTTCGGCGAGCGCCGTTAAGCAGTCGACTTGCTCGCTCACGCTTCCGCACTCCGTGAGATAGCGAAGCGCGCTCTCCGCAAGCGGGCGCGCGACCGCGTAGGCTCCGATCGAGATTTCCAGCCACGCTTCGGCACAGTCTGCGATGCCGAGCCAGTGGTGATCGCCGGTACGGTGTCCGTACGCGCGAAGGCTTTGAATTGCTTCACGTCCGCGCTCGGAGTCCTGAGACGCGCGCGCCAATGCAATTCGTCGCTCCAGAAGAGCGCCTCGCAATTCGTCTGCGCAACGCCGGTCGAGCTCGTCCAAATCGCGTAGTTGCAGCTCGCGTTTTCCCAACCGCGCATTCGCGCGCTCTCGCAACAGGAGTAAATCTACTACCGCGCCCGGTTCTTCTATGCGCTCCAAAGCGAGCGTCGCATATCGTACGGTGTCCGCATGCGCGAACACGCCGGCCGCGACACGAGCAGCACGCGCATACCATGAGCCGGCCTTTGCCCTTTCTGCGCCCGCATCATAGTGGCGCGCGATTTCCGGCGCGGCGCGGTCCACGTGCGCAAGTTGCGTGCGTTCCAACGCGGCCGCGATACGGGCATGCAGCCTGGCTCGTTTGTCCGGATCGAGCGCCTCATAGAGAACGGACGCAATCAAGTGATGGGTGAAAACATATTCGAACCCGCCCGAACCCTCGATCTCGCGCACGATATGCCGGTCGAGCAGCTCGTCGATACACCCTTGCGTTTCGGCATCACTCGCATGCGAAGCTAAACACACGGCGTCGAGGTCGAACGCATTGCCGCATGTTGCAGCCGTATCGGCGAGCCGCCGTGCGCCGTTCGAGAGCGAGGACAGACGCCGCTCGACGATGCGTGAGAGGCCCCCGGCGATGCGTTGACTCCCGGTCTCATACGATTCGCGGATCGCCTCACTGAGAAAAAGCGGATGACCTTCGCTCCGATCGAACAGCGCATCGCCGTGAAGTTCCTTGCCGTCGCGGTTCTCGAGATGCTCGAGGAGATAGTCGACGTCGGCTCGCGTCAAACGTCCAAGCGGAAGCCGAATCGCGAGGTGTTCGTCGCTCAGTTCGCGTTGCAACATCCGCAACGGGTGTTCCGGCGGAATCTCGTCATCGCGCGCGGTCAGCACGATGAGCATCGGCAATCGCGCTGCCCGGCGCGCGAGCACGCGCAACAACGCGAGCGTCGGTTGTCCGGCCCAATGCGCGTCTTCAATAACAAGCAGCAGCGGCCGCGTCCGGGCAAGCGACGCGAACGATGAGATAACTGCGTCGAAGAGGCGTAGCTGCCCGTTTTCCGGCGCGACATCCGTCATGTGCGTGTGCGCCGGCGCACGATCTCGAAGTTCGGGCAATAATTCGGAGAGGATGCCGGCGCGTCCGTCGTCGCCGTGCAGCGCGTCAAGTAAGGGTACTGCGGTACGCAGCAGTTCTACGACGCATTGATACGGCATTTTTTCCGGCGAACTCGTGGTGCCGGCGAAGACGCGGCCGCCCGAGTGCTCGACAGCGAGCGCAAACTCTGCAGCGAGGCGCGACTTCCCGATCCCCGACTCGCCTTCGATTACGACCAAACCGCCGTTACCCCGCGCCGCCCGTTCCCACGCATGATGCAATCGAGCAATTTCCCTCGAGCGCCCTGCGAACGCAAGCGTGTGGCTTTCGTTGCGGTATTGCCGCTCGACGCGGTCCAGCGAGGTCGGTAAGGGCTGCCCGGATGTCAGCGCGTCGCGAAGCGCGCGCGTCTCCGGCATGGGTTCGACGCGCAGTTCCTCGCGTGCGCACCGCGCGAATTTATCGAACTCCGCGATCGCGCCCGCCGTGTCGCCTGATTCGTACCGCGCCGCGATCAGGTGCCGTAAGATGTCTTCGCGCCAGGGATCGTCGGCGAGGAGCCGTCGCGCAAACCGAATCGCGTCGGCGTATCGACGATCGCCGCGCGAGCGCACGACGAGCGCCGTCAGTGCCTCGTGAAACGCGATGCGAAGGCGTTCGCGCTCTTCGATCACCCACTCATCGTAGAACTCAGGGAGAAGTTCGCCCGCGTAGGCGTCGACTGCGGCGGCGAGCGTCGCATCGCTGTTGCGCAAGCGGCGGAATTCGAGTACATCGGTTCGAGAATCGCAACCACCGTTCCACTGTATGCTCTCCGCATCGGCAACGATCCATGGCGGCGCGCGCGCCGGCAGCGCCTTTTGCGCCAGGTACAGATACCGGCGAAGTTCCTTTAGGGCATCGTCTTCCGGTAGATCGGGAAAAATCGTGAACGCAAGATGCTCGCGCGCGACGGGAACGCCGTCATGCAAGACGAGGTACGCGAGCATCGCGAGTGATTTTGACGGTTTTGCGAGCTTGATCGAAGTGCCGTCTCGGTAGACTCGTGCCTGCCCGAACAGCTTGATCTCGAGCGTTACTGGTCTCCGAAAAGATTTTTCAGAACCGAAGCTGCAACGCCGCCTGCGACACCGCCGGTGACTCCCGTTTGCGCAGCCGTTTGCACTTCTTGCTTACCGATGTACGGAAGTAATGCATGCGCAAGGTTCGGCATCGTGAGCGTTTGCAGCCACACTTTACCGGGACCGGTCAAACGCGCGATGAACAAGCCGTCGCCACCGAAGATCGCATTCATCACGCCGCGCATGAATGTGATGTCGAAGTTGACGCTTGCTTCGAACATGCCGATGTGACCCGGATGGGCCTGAATCGATTCGCCCGGTGCAAGATCGTACGTCACGATTTCGCCGCCGAGCTCGACCCATGCAGTACACGTACCACCCAGACGTTGCAGAATGAAGCCGTTGCCGCCGAAGATACCGGCACCGAGCGAGCGCTGAAATCCCATGTTCAACTCGACGCCGTGGGTCGCGCATAAGAAGCCGTGCCGGTGAATCATGTACTCGCGTCCCGGTTGCACGTCGACTTGCATTATTTGGCCGGGAACTTTTGCCGCAAAGGCGATGAGGCCGTTTCCGCTCTGGGCGAAATACTCGGTCATGAAGATTCCGCCGCCCGACAAGGCGCGACCGATGACGCCCATGACGCCTTTAGCGCCCGCGGTCATCGCGGTCGTATTCAATTGAACGTTGTCCGTCATCCAGGAGAATTCGCCGGGCTCGGCCACGATTTTATCGCCCGGCTCGAGACCAACTTCAAGAACGGGTAATGTCGTACCGGTAATTTTTGTCTTCATTACACGAGCTCCTCAGCAGGCGGTGTGAGCACTGACTCATCGTTGAGGTCTTGACGTACTTTCGGTGCACGCAAAGAGTTTCGGATCCCGAGCACGAGCGCAATGGCCGACATGACCAACGGTTCGATGCTCGCGTACGGCGACCCATAGCGCGCAAGGAGTCCCGTCGAAACGGGCGGCGCAAGAATGCCGGAAAGCGAATCGAGCGAGGACGAGACGCCGAGGACCGTCCCTTGTTCCCGTTCCGTCGCCGCGTTAGAAATCATGGCCACCAAACCGTTGTTCGCGAATGCGCCGCCGATGGCGAAGAGCACCATCACCCCGGTCAGCGTGTAGATGTTGTGAACGAACGGTGCGATCGCAAATGCCGCGACGAGGAGCGCGAGGCCAAGCGAGGACATAACGCGGTCGCCCAGTTTGTTCGAGGCTTTGCCGACGCCGACGCCGTTGATCACGACGTTCACAACCGCGAAGAGCGAGAAGTATTGCGTCGTTTGCACCACGCCGAAGTGGAGCTGGCCGGCCAAATACAGCGCAATTGCCGAATACCAGCCGTAGAGCGCAAGCGATAGCGCGAGTTTCTGCAGCAGCAACGGCGAGAATCGCGCGTTGGTAAACGTCGCGAAGATCTCGCGCATGCCAACGTGCTCCTGGTCGCGCTGCAGTTTCGAACGGGATTCGGGCAGCAGCCATATGGTCAGCACGAGCGTGAGAAACTGCAACGCCGACGCTGCCAAAAACGGCGCGGGAAAGCCGAACTTCGAGAAGAGTATTCCGCCGCCCGCCGGTCCGAACACCATACCAGCGGCGAACGTCGCGCTGATCAAGCCGAACGCTTTTGCGCGTTGTTTCGGTTCCACGAGATCGGCGACGTAGGCTTGCGTGATGCCGATGTTTCCGCCGGAAACGCCTTCGATGATACGCGCGATGAAAACCCACGCGATGTTCGGCGCAAACGCAAGCATCGCCCATCCGATCGTCGCGCCGATTTGACTGATAATCAAGACCGTTTTGCGTCCGACGCGGTCGGAGACGTTGCCCCAAATCGGTCCCGATATCAGTTGACAGAGCGAAAAGGTCGAGAGCAAGATGCCGACCACGATCGCGCTCATGCCGAAATGCGTCACGAAATACGGCAAGATCGGAAGCAACATGCTGAATCCGATGATGTCGATAAACGTGATGCCGAGAATCGGCGCGAGTTTGCGGATCATGCAGGCGATTCGACGGGAAGAATGATCGTCTCGAAGCGTTCGCCCTTACGCAGAACGTCGAGTTTGTAGGGACGTCGGAGATCGATGGACGTGAGGCGTTTGTGGAGGTCGTCGATTCCGAGAATGCGTTCGCCTTCAATTGCAAGAAGGACGTCGCCTTCTTGCAATCGAGCGGTCGATGCCGGACTGCCCGGTTCCACCGAACCGATCAGCACCGCGCGCGGATCGAGGAGTTCGAATCGCCGTGCCGCTGCGCGCGAAAGCGTGATATCTTGCCCGGCGACGCCGAAGTATCCGCGCCGGACTTTGCCGTCGCGAATCAATAGGCTCGCGACGTGTGATGCGGTGTTGATTGCGATTGCAAAGCAGAGTCCTTGGCCCGGCAGCACCGCCGTGTTCACGCCGATCACTTCACCCGTGGCCGTGACGAGCGGCCCGCCGGAGTTTCCGGGATTGAGCGCCGCGTCGGTTTGGATGATGTTGTCCATCAAGCGCCCGGATTGGGAACGGAGGCTGCGGCCGAGCGCGCTGACGACGCCGGCGGTTACCGTATATGCGAGGCCGTACGGATTCCCGACGGCGACGACAAGTTGACCCGGCCGTAAGGTTGAAGAATCGCCAAGCGACGCAGCGACAAGATCGGGTGCATCGATCCGAAGCACCGCAACATCGGTATGCGGATCGTCGCCGATGACTTGCGCCGGCAAGTCGCGTCCGTCGAGAAGCGCCACGCTGACGTGCTGCGCGTCGTGAACGACATGGCTGTTCGTTAGGACGAAGCCATCGGGCGTGAAGACGAATCCGGAACCATTGCCGGACTGGCGTCCGTTACGCACATCGATCGCAACCACCGACGGGCTGACCCGTTCGGCAGCACCCGTAACAGCTTCAGAATACGGGTCGAGCGCCTGTTCAGGCGCAACGGTGGTGTGCGAGATAAGTCTAAGTGCGGACATCGTGGAAGCGCAAACCCCGAGGAACACTGGGGAGTTTCACGAATCGACTCCGGCCGCGTTCATATGTGCTCAGGTGGCGGAATTGGTAGACGCGCTGGTTTCAGGTACCAGTGGTGGCAACATCGTGGGGGTTCGAGTCCCTTCCTGAGCACCAACCCAAGAGAGCATGCACTCCGAAGACGATCGACAACTCGGGCTCGGCACCAACATCACGCGCCGCGATTTCGTCAACGGCGTCCTGGTCGGTGCGGGCGCTGCACTGCTCTACTCGCCGGTCCCGGCAAACGCGCAAGGCCTAACCGATACCTTTACCGGCTACGGCGGTGTGGGCGACTATGCGAGATCCAACGGTAATACCGCGCCTGTCGTTAATGCCGCGCACGCATTGCGTGACGGTCGGTACGAATCACGGATTGCGTCTGCCCGCGTCGTCGACGGACTCTACGACGTCGTGGTTATCGGCGGTGGCATCGCCGGTCTGTCGGCTGCGTACACGATTCGCAAAGCGCATCCGAACGCGCGCGTATTAATCGTTGAGAATCATCCCGTTCCGGGCGGTGAAGCGAAACAGAACGAGATCGATGTGGACGGCGTGCGCCTCTTCGGGCCGCAGGCATCGAATGACACGAACGTTCCGCCGGCGGGCGATCCGATTATCGGCGCACTGTGGGATGAACTCGGTATTCCGCGCGAGTTCAACTTCGTAGAACCGACCGGTGCCGCGAGCGGGCTTCGCTTTGCACGCGATAATTTCGAACCGTGGTATTGGGATGAAGCGACTGCCAACATCGGATGGCGCTTCGACGGCGGTCCGTTCGGCGTGCATGGCTTCTATCGGGACATCTTCGCAGATGGCTTGCGTGGTGTGCCGTTTGACGAACGCACGCGCGCGGATCTGCTCGCCTGGCACAACAACGAAAAAGAATTCATGCCGCGTGATGGCGCGCCCGTTGGGCCGTGGCTCGACTCGATGTCGTACGGCGCGTTCATTCGCAACGAGATGGGCCTCGGTCCGGCAGCGGTCCGTCTCGCGGATTCCCTGACGGGCACGACCAGCTACGCGGCGAGTGCGGATTCCGTCTCCGCCTACGGTGCAAAACTGCTCGGACTTCCCGGTGTTGCGCCGCGCGTGAGAGAATCGGTGGATTCATCGGTCTTTTCGTTTCCCGGCGGAAACGGGACGATCGCGCGCTATCTCGTCAAGGCGTTGATTCCATCGGCGATCGGGCAAGGGCGCACGTTTGCGGATGTCGTCGATGCGCCGTTCGAGTTCAATGAATTCGATCGCGCCGGCTCTTCGGTGCGCATCCGCCTTGCGACAACGGCAATCGCCGTGCATCACGAAGGCGACGCGTCGACCGCGAGTCGCGTGCGGGTGGTCTACGCGCGCGATGGATCGTTGGAAGCGGTGAATGCGCGCGCGGTCGTCGTGACCATCGGCGGCTGGGTCGCAAAGCACGTCGTGCGCGACCTGCCTGCGAACTATCGCGCGGCGTACGATACGTTTCATCATGCACCGAGTCTTGTTGCGAACGTTGCGTTGCGCAATTGGCGTCCGTTCGCAAAACTCGGCGTAACGGGTGCGCGATGGTTCAGCGGATACGGATTCTGGGGCAACATCCGTCAGCCGATGGCGTTCGGTTCGTACCATCCGCCGCTCGATCCCGATCGTCCGGCGATGTTCACGATGTATACCGGATTTCCGCAACCCGGCGTGTCGCTCGCCGAGCAGACGACGGCGGGACGCGTTCGCATGCTCACGACGAGCTATGCCGATTTCGAACGGCAGATCCGCTCGCAACTGCAACATGTCTTCGGAAGCGCCGGATTTGATGCGAAGCGCGACATCGCTGCGATCGTTTTGAATCGCTGGGGACACGCATATATCTCGCCTGCTCCCGGCTGGTATTTCGGTCCCAACGGTTCACCCGGGCCGGCGGAAACGCTGCAAAAGGCGTTCGGTCGCATCTCGTTTGGTCACTCGGAACTGCGCGGACGTCAGAATTGGACGGGCGCCGTTACCGAGGGCCGGCGCGCTGCGATGCAGGCGCTTTCAGTCGTCTAGTTTTGTATGCCGGCGCGAATGACGTACTTCACGATGAAGCGGTTCAACGTTTGCGTGGCTGCCGGGGTGCCGTACGTCAGATAGAGTTCGTTCCCGTTTACAAACTTGCGATGATAACTCACGGCGAGATTGACGCCGGGAACGGTGGTCAATCCGTTGACGAGTCCGTTGATCGAGCGCAACGCTAACGCAACGTTTGAATCGGGCCCGAGATTGTAGCCGAGCGAAATCAGCCGCAGCCATTGCGAGTTGAGGGTTCCGTCCGCGATCGTTCGTCCGTACGTTCCCGCGTACTGCGCCGCTGCCGAAAAGCGCGACCCGAACGGACGCGATGCGGAGAGCGAGTATTGGTGAAGAAATGTTCCGCCAAACGGTCCTTCCGCGAACAAGAAGTCGGTTGGGGACTGCGTTCCGTCGCGATATCCCAGTTTGGCCGTCAGTTGTTCGAACTGGTCGGTTTCGCCGCAATAGTAGTTCGGAAAGCCGGAGTACGACGTGCGAGTGAGTGAAGGATCATCGCAGCCGAATGATCCCGGTGCGGTGGTCGTGTAACTGCGAAGGAAACCATTGTGCGGCTCGATCGTAACACTGATTTGGTCCTTGAACGCCGCTTTGAGAATTGCAATGGCATCGACTTGATGGACCGTTCCGGACTCGTCGAGGAAACGATCCGCTCCTAAGAACAACGAATAGTTCTTGAGTCCACGAGAACTGCCGGAAAAATTTGTTCCGTACACCATGCCGCGGGTATCCGAAATCGACGTGAAGCCGTCGATGGGGTTGTAGTTCGGCGTGACGTCTTGGTAGTCGAGGAACACATTGTAGTTCGGTTTGAGTATCTGCCACCACGTACTCAGCGCGCTCGCGTGGCCGGGATCGGCGGCATACGATCCACCTTCGAATGCCTGATCGAGACCGCCGATAAGGCCCGTGTGGAGATTGTGGAAGTCGGCACCAACCTCTGCGGTCGTGTCATCTCCCGCGATGCTGTGATGCGCGAAGACACCATCGCTCCAGTATGCAAAGCTTTGATCGGGAAGCGCGTGCGTATATCCGTACGCAGTATCATCGAATTCATTCCCGGTCGTTTGATCGTAGCCGCGAAACGAGAGAACTCCGAACGATTGGTTGCCGAACGACCCCTCGACTTTCGCTCCGCGATCGAACGGCCCAATCGCCGGCGAATAAAAAATCTGATTGTTGGGTTGCGAGGCGCCCGCCGAAGGTGACGTCGGATTCAGAAAGGCGGCGCCTTCGGCGAAGAAGGGGCGGTACTCCGTGAAGAGCTGCTTGAATTCTTGCGGCGCGATCGTCTGCTGGTCGACCTCGACGTTTGAGAAATCAGGGTTGAGTGTCGCAACGAAGTGGATCGAATTCGTTAAGGCGTAGCCAAAATCAATCCCGATCATGCGGGCCGGTTCAGGTGCAAACGTTCCGTTCGCTTGCGCGAACAACTTGCGGTTTCCGCCCGCACTTCCTAGCGCATAGATGTCCGCGTGCGCGCGGTCGCGGAAGCGATCGCCGCCGCCGTTGCTCAAGTGAATGCCGGAGAGACGCGGCCAGAACTGCGCGTCGCTAAAGGACGGCCATGACGAACCGGAAGCGTCTAGCATCGTGCCATCGTATGCCCAGGTGTAGTGCTCGCCTTTTGCCGCGACGCCGCGCACAAAATTGAATCTCCACGTTTGCGTTGTTCCGCTACCGTGGTGAAGTGCTTTCAGTGGGATGGTCATAACGGCGGTCCATGTCCCATTGCCGACGCGCGCAGCCGCATTCCATACAGGGTTGTATCGTGTACTCTCGCTCGACTGCTGATAGCGCGTTCCGCGCGGTGTCGTTTCGAAATAATACACCGTCGACCCGTTTCCGCTCGTGTCGATCCCCACGCCGACGAAATCGTCAAGACCGAACCCGACGTTATTCGTCGTTTGATTCGCAGTGATCGGCAGACTCGACTGCTGGACCTTGAATCCGACATAGAGGTTGTTCGCGTCGTACAACACGTATGCGACCGTGTCGAACGGGGCTGCCGATCGCGTCGTTATGTCTTGAAATGCGTGCACACCGTCGACGAGTTTTCCGCGGCTCCAGTCCGGGTCGGAGAGCGTTGCGTCGGCCGAGAGCGGGTGCTTCGCCGTAACGGCCGGGTACATGCCGGAGTACGCAACGGCCGCCCGCAGAACGCCCGTCGTGCCGGACATCATGATAAGTGCCGCGAGCACAACATGTACGACTCTCATCGCGGCTATCGTACGGTCGTGTTTTCGTCGCGGCTACGTGCCCGTGACGAAAGGGACGTTTCGCGTGATTATTCGACGGCGTTACGGCGGGCCGAGCAGCGCGGAAACGTTTTCATGAAACGTACGGCTCGAATTCAACCGCGTGCCGTCCTCCATGATGACGACGTACTCGCCGTGCGACCACGGCTGCAACTCGCGAACGAGCGTGCTGTTTACGGCGAACGAGCGGTGAATTCGGGTGAAACCGAATTCCGCGAGGCGTTCGCAGAAGGCCGCCATCGTCGCACGCACTTTGAGCGTCGTGGAACGCAAGTGCATCGTCAGATTATTGCCGGAGGCTTCGATCCAGAGGATCTCCGACGGTACGAGTGAGATGACGCGTCCATCGGTCTGGCGTACCGTGAGCCGTTTGCTCGAAGGTGTGTTGAGCCGCTCGCGCGCTTTCCCGAGCGCTTTTGCAAAGCGCGATGCGGTAAACGGCTTGAGCAAATAGTCGGCAGCGTCGACGTCGAAGGCGTCGACGCCGAATGCGCTATGCGCGGTCACGAACACGACGGCAGGCTTCATCGGTGCAAGACGCTCCGTACGCAACATATCGATCGGCGAACCTCCCGGCATCTGAATGTCGAGAAAGACGATGTCCGGTGCAAGGCGCGAGATATCGACGCGCGCCTCATCGGTCGTCTCACACTCCCCGACGATCTCGAGATCGTTATAGCGTTGGATCAATAGTCGCAATCGCATGCGCGCGCTTTGCTCGTCGTCGACGATCAAGACGCGCGTCATAGGGCCGGCCCTGCTGCCGGAATCGCAAGCGTCAGACGCGTTCCCGGCGCCTCGCGCGGACCGATCGACAACATCGCGCGATGGCCGTAGAGCTCTGCGAGCCGTGCGCGCGTGTTTCCGATACCGACGCCTTCCTGGAACGTCAGCATGTCGAGCGCCGCGCCATCGTCACTGACGTCGATGCATACGTTGTCGTTCTCCAGGCGGCACGATACCTCGATCGTAATTCCCGAGGCCGTCTTCTCTAAGCCATGCACGATCGCGTTTTCAACGAGCGGCTGCAGCGTAAATGTCGGAACGAGTACTTCAAGCGCTCGCGGCTCCGCGGAAATGCGAACTTGAAGACGGTCGCCGTATCGCATTTTCATAATCAACGCATAGCGGTCAACGAGCGTGAGTTCTTCCCGAAGCGGAACCATCGGCCGATTCGATTTGTCCGTCGCCGTCCGAAGAAGCGCCGCGAGCGCATCGATCATTTCTTCGGCGGCGGCCACGTCGGTTTGCATGATGGCGACGACGGCATTGAGCGTGTTGAAGATGAAATGCGGGTGCAATTGCCGCTGAAGCGCTTCAACGCGAAGCTTTGTCAGGTCCGCTTCCAGGCGTAGCGCGCGCGCGGCGCGTTCGTTTGCTAGACGCAGCTGCGAGATCGCGACGACGATCGTGAATACGACGGAGTAGGTGAGAAACGTGAACATGCCTTCTTCAAGGGCGGTCAGCACCGTAAAGTGTCGTCCGATAAGGGTGTTGCCCACGAAGGCGAGTAACGGCAATCCGACGGCGACAACGCCGAGTAACGAAGCGATGTAGACTGCCAACACAAGCGCCGTCGGGCGGCGCGTCGGTGGAAAGGCGTGCGCTACGTACACGAGCACGGGCGTCAACAGCCCGAGTGCGTACATCTCGACGAGCGTGCCGCCGAAGTTCGAGCCCAGGGCGAAGGGGCGCCCGGCGAACGCGCTATCGACGCTGCCCCATGCGGTAATCAATACCGCAAACGCCGTCCATGCGGCGATCGCAACGATGAACCAGCCCTTAGCAGCGGCCATGCTTCCTAACCTTGCAAAGCGTTACGATTTACTAACATCCGTCACCGGAATGACATCTACTTTTTTGTATCCTTCACAACCCTAAAGCGCAAGCGAAAAATAGCCGAAGTTTAGGTTGGTTGCATATGAGGTTTCTATTCAGTTCGCAACCGCGTGCGCTGCAGCGTTTATGTAGCGTTCGTTTCGGCATGTCCGATTTCGCGGGAACGTAGCACTGCTTCTCACTCCTCGCGAACGAATGCAGCTCGGCTCTTTTGAGTCGAGCTGCATCGTTTTTCCGGCTTGCAATGAGCGGATAGGGTGCACAGCCCGGCAGCGCTATGATTTCCGCAAATGCGAGTTATGGCGATTATCCGCGCTCTTCGCGCTCTCTTGTCGTCAATGACGATTGATTCCGCTTCCGCTCGACGCGGCGGCGGCGGCGCGCGCGGTGGTGGCGGCATGCGCGGCGGCGGCATGTCACGTCCCAGCGGCGGGATGTCACGACCGAGCGGAGGATTCTCCGGCGGCTGGCGGAGTGGGCGGCATCGGTGGACCGGGCGGGCGTCGGTGGGCCAGGCCGGCCCGGTAGCGGCAACCCGATCCGGCCGGCAAATCCACCGCTGCCCGCGTACGGCTGGAACGGCGGCGTTGCATCGTATCCCGCGCCGTACGGTTACTACGGCGGCGGTTTCTGGGGTCCGTTCTGGGCCGGCGTCGGCACGACGGTGATCATGGGCGAGATCGTCGACGACGAATCGAAAGACAAAGAGAAGATCGTCTCGTATGAAGTAGCGCCCGATAGCCCCGGTGCGAAAGCACTTAAAGCGTACGACCTTCAACAGGTGCCGCGCACGGGAGCCGGAGCAACCCAAGTCGTCATTTTCGGACCGAGCAACAGCGTCGTGTGCGCGAATCCGAATCAGCACGTGAGCGCGGGCGAATACGAGCTCAACACCGCTGATCTCACGATCTACTCGCGCGTTGCCGCGACGCCGCAAAATGGGCCGCCGGCGCCTGAGGCGAGTCCGTCAGGAAGTCCCGCGGCAAGTCCGTCGCCGTCGGCGTAATTAGGCGGCTTCGGCCCGATCGACGATAACCGCCCGGTGTGTCTTGCGCGACCCGCGTAAAAGTTGCACCTTGACGTGGTATGCGCCGAGCTTTGCCGTCGTCGACATTGTGCGTTCGAGGACGCAGCGCGCCGCGAGCACCGAAACGGCACGTTCGAGCACCGACGGCAGTTTCGCGAAATCGCCTTCCGCGGAGAATTGCGGGTTGAGCGGCTGGCCCGATTGCGCAGAACACACCATAATGATGCGGTGATTCTCGTCGAGGACGAAACAGCGCGGAAGCGCTTCGGCATTGAGGTTGACGATGTGCGGTTTGCTGTCCATGCCCGCATCGTACGCTTTCCGCGCCGTGCGCCTCATCGCGAGAACCACCTGACTTCCCATGCACGGTACCGAGGCTGATACGTGGATATACGTAGGCTTTACTCGTTGTTAACCCTCGTGGTCGCGTGTGTCGTCGTGTGCGCGGGGCCGGCGCCCGCCGACGAGCCGGGGAGCATCGAGGAGTACTATCGTTCCGTGCTCGCCCGAATGGCGCGCCTTCCGCAGCCGTCGCTCGTTTCGTACGACGCCGTCGTGCGAGCGTCCGGAGCGACGTTTTACGTCAGCCGCGATGCGAAAAGCGGCGCGGCGGAGTTTGGATTCTCGGTTGCTCCGGCGCTTGGCAACACGTCACAGTGGTGGCCGGTTCTCGTCCGATCGAGGGACAACACGACATCGGTTCTTCTCGAGAGGACGCGCGCCGTAACGCGCTTTCCGGCGCTCAATGCAACGTGGGGCGGAATCGATTCATGGATGCGCTTTGGCATGCAAGAGGCGACGCCGACGCCGATGCCGGCTCCGGTCCCATCGGCGAATCCGCTCACCGGTGAAATGCCGGTCATCGCGGTCGTGCATTCGCTCGATCCCGGTATCTACCACGCGCGTGACGGCGGAGCGACGACCTGCGCGAACAACTCGCCGGCGCATCTCATTCACCTCACGCCACGGGAAGATCCGTCGCGCCATCCGGCGACCGACATCAGCGTGCAAACGTCGACGCAAACGATCTGCACGATCCGCTTCCAACTCGAGCACAGCAATCTCGTCGATCGTAACGGCTACGTCGAATTGCACATCGCGCAAGTCGCTTCGTATTACCTCGTCAACCGTGGCGAAATATCGTTCGACGCGGGACCACAACTCGGTCGTCAGCACGTGCGATTGTTTCTGGATTACGTCCGGATCGAGTTTCCCGCCGCTTCTCCGCCGGGAGCGTTTTCGACCCCGGCACCGGAACTACAGCGATGATTCGTGCCGCAACGTTCACCGACGCCGTTTACGGATTCCGCGATGTGGCAATCCTCTGCTCTAGATAATGTTTGCGCAATTGGTGATCAACTTGCACTCGCGGCGCGGCGCCCAAGCCGGACCGGAGGTGCGCGCGGCCCTGCATGACGCCGGAATCGAATTCGTTGAAGGCGGCTGGCCGGATGATATCGGCGGCCGCGTCGATTGTATCATCGCGGCCGGCGGCGACGGAACGCTGCTGAGCGCGATTGCGCGCGCGCTCGATCGCGATGTGCCGCTGGGTGTGATCCCGTTGGGAACGTTCAACGACCTCGCGCGAACGCTGCAGGTACCGTTCGGTATTCGTGCCGCGGTCGACGTCATTGCGCAGGGCCGCGAGCGTACGATCGACGTCGGGCGCGTGAACGGCCACTATTTCGTCAACGAATCGAGCATCGGGATCTCGAGCCGCATATCACGATTGCAGACGGGCGATCTGAAAAGGCGGTTCGGATTTCTCGGCGTGCTCGCTACCGCGCTGCAAGCGTTTCGCCATGCTCGGCCAATTCACGCGGAAGTGATTCACGAAGGCGGCATCGAGCGCTTACGAACGATACAACTGACGATCGCCAACAGTTATCACTTCGGCGGCTTTGTTTCCGTGTCGGATGCCGCGATCGATGACGGGTGGCTGGATCTCTATTCCGTCGACATCGAAAACGCGTGGGAAGCTTTCGCAATCGGGCGCGCGATGTTGGAGGGGCGGCGAAAGGACGTACCGGGCTTGCGCACGCTACGCGCAAAACGTTTTGAAGTTCGCACGCATCATTCGCATCACGTTACCGCCGATGCTGAACCTGCCGGTAAGACGCCCGCGACCTTCGAGATTTTGCCGAAGGCGCTCCGTGTCTTGGTGCCGCACTGAGCCGCCATGCACTATAGAACGTTGGGGCACTCGGGGCTAAAGCTCTCCGTGATCGGCCTCGGATCGTGGTTGACTTTCGGAAATACGGTCGATCAAAACGCGACGCGCGATTGCGTGCGTATTGCCTTCGAGCACGGCGTCACGTTCTTCGATACGGCGAGCACGTATTCGAAGGGAAAAGCCGAAGAAGCGCTCGGACCGATTCTGGCGGAGCTGCCGCGCGAACAGCTCGTCATCGGCACGAAACTCTTTTGGCCGACCGGTGAGACGCCGAACGAACGCGGTCTTTCTCGCAAGCACATTCGCGATGAAGTCTATAAATCGCTCAAGCGATTGAGGGTAGAGTATATCGACCTCTATCAATGCCACCGGTACGACGACGAAACGCCGATCGAAGAAACGTGCGAGATGATGAACGATCTCGTCCGCGCCGGCACGATTCTGTACTGGGGTGTTTCGGAATGGAGCGCGGATCAAATTGCGAGCGCGGTGAACCTTTGCCGTGTACGCGGCTGGAGCGTGCCGATCAGCAATCAACCACAATATAGCGCGTTATGGCGGCGCATCGAAGAGCGCGTGCTGCCGACGTGCGAACGCTACGGCATCGGGAACGTCGTCTGGTCGCCGCTCGCAATGGGAATTTTGACCGCGAAGTATACGGATGCGTCCCATCCGCCGGCCGGCTCGCGCGCCGCGGGCCAATATCGCGAATTTATGGAAGACTATTTCACGCAGCCGATTCTCGATGCGGTTGCGCAAGTGAAACCGCTCGCACAAGAGGCGGGCGTTTCTCCCGCGCAGCTCGCGCTCGCCTGGACGCTGCGCGAGCCGGCAATCACGAGCGCCATCGTCGGCGCGACGAACCCGTCGCACGTGCGCGATAACGTCGTCGCTGGCACGTTACACCTCGATCCGTCCGTCTTCGCCGAGATGGATCACATCTTAGAACCGATATCGCCGCGCGAACCGTACACTGCGTAGAGAAACGGCGGCCCAGTGCGCGTAGTCGTTTTAAAGTAAAAATGGACGGCTTGCGCCGCCCATTTTTACTTGCTGCACTCTACGAGGTTCCTCGGGGGTGTCGTTGGTGGAGGACAACTTCACCCCCGTTCATCTCAACACGCAAACCGATGCGTGTGGATGAAACTTTTATGAGATTTTAGTTCCAGCGCGTCAGCGAGGACGAGAGTCCGATGACTTTCGGTCCCCAGCCGCCGAAGGATGCGCTGCTCGGTGCTACTTCGATCACACTTGTGAACGAGTTTACCGGTCGCTGCTGTTCCTCTTGTGCTTCGACGACGTTGGTTTTATCCGATGGCGTATTCACGACTGTTCCTTCCGTGTGGACAACGCGGCTTGCTTTGCCCGTGTGTCACTCTACACCGCAAAATACCGCCGACATATGATTTTTGTTTCACACGAATTTTCGCTCGTTCGTGAAGAAAACTGTTATATATGGTCCTTTGTGACTACCGCGTTTTACGTACCCGCGTCGCCGCCCGCGCGGAATACATATTTTATGATTAAGCGATTTAATGTTGCGATTGCCGACGGCGAACCGTAGTTGATGTAAAGATCGCCGGAACGCATTTGCAAATGGTATGCGGCAGCGAGATTCAGACCGGGTACTGCGAAACCGCCCGTTCCGTTAATGCCGCGCAAACCTATGGTGAAGTTGCTGGTCGGCGAGATGTTATATCCGATGGAAACACGGCGCAAAAACTGAGAATTGAGGTCGCCTCCCGGCACGCCGGTGGCAATCGTAAGGCTGCGCTGATACGTCATGTCGTACTCGAGGCCCAGCGTGAACCGGGAACCAAGCGGGCGCGACATCGTCGACGTATACAGGTGCTCCCAAAACCCCCCGAAGCTTCCCCAATTGGCGCTCACGTCGACCGGATTTGGAGTACCGTCGTGGTAACCGATCGGCACGCCGAAGAGATTGTATGAAACATCGACCGGATTTCCGTACGCTGGATAACCGCTGAAGAAGTCGGTTGTCGAGTAGTCGATGATCGAGGGATTGCCGGGGACGGGAGCACCGTTGTAACCCCGCAACACACTGACGGTCGGCCCCATGCCGTTGATCGAGAAACCGTTTTTAAAGACAGCGGTGAGAAACCCACCCGCATCTGATTCATGTACGGCGCCGCTGCGGTCCAGAAAACGGTCGCCATAGACGAACGTGTTCCAATTCTTGATCCCGGCCGTCGCGCCGTTGAACACGAAATACCCTTGGAGTCCACGAATGTCGGAGTTTGTGGTGAACCCGTCGATCGGATCGTAATTCGGCGAAATGTCGACGTAGCCGACGTTAACTTCATAGTTGTGTTGATGGACGTCAAGGAAGCCGTTCGTGCTGTGAGCGCTTCCGTTTGGACTCCAACTGCCGTTTTCGAAGGCTTCGATCGAATCCCCAAACGAGCTTCGTGTGGAGATTGCGTCCCTTCGTTCCGAATTCGAACGTGTCGTCATGGACCGGTGGTCCTTGCTCGCCGTTGGCCAGTTGCGGTGTTTGGCTGTGATTTGCGACGACTCCGTCGGCCCAGTATTGGAACGTTTGATCTTGCAACGCGTGCTTGTATCCGAAGGCTTGATCGTCAAACGTGTCGTTCGTCGCTTCGTCGTAGCCGCGGAACGTCAGCAAACCGAAGCTCTGCAGCCCCTCCGTTCCTTCGACTTTGAAGCCACGATCGAACGGCCCGACGCTCGGCGAATAGAAAATGAAGTTGTTCGGCGAGTTGAAGTTGCCGTACGGATTTGGATTTGGATTGAGATACTGTGCGCCTTGCGCGAAGAACGGACGGTACTCCGTGAGCTGCCGCGCGAACTCTTGCGGTGCGATCGTTTGCTGATCGGTCTCCACGTTTGAGAAATCAGGATTGAGCGTCCCGACCAAGTTGACCGTAGACGTCACCGGATAGCTGAAATCCATCCCCAGGTTGCGCGTTTGCTGCGGCAAGAACGCGCCGTCGCCTTGCTGGTAGGTGTTGCGGTCTTGGCCGCTGCTCGAAAGGGCGTAAAGTTCGAGTCGCGGCTTCGGCTTGGTTGCGCTGGTCGACACCCCGATCTTCGTCGCCGCCGGCCAGTAGCGAAGATCGTTGAACGTCGGCCAGTTGCCGGCGCCTTGGTCTTGCTGAAGCGGGTCCCACGACCACATCACATGCTCGCCCCGGGCCGCGATCCCCCGGACGAACGTGATGCGCCACGTTTCCGACGAACCGGGACGAAGACGCATATCGGCAAGCGGAATGATCATGACCGCGCGCCAGCCGCCAGGCTCGATCTTCGCCGCGGCCCGCCATTCGGGCCGATAACGGACGTTCTCGAGCGCCTGCTGATAGCGCACACCGCGCGGAGTCGTCTCGAAAAAGTAGGCTTGCGACCCGGCACCGCTCGGATCGACGCCGATGCCGACAAAATCGTCGGTTCCGAAGCCGACGTCGTTGGTCGTCTGGGTTGCCGTTATTGGGATGCCTTGCTGCGGAGCGACGAAACCGACGTATAGATACTTGTCGTCATAGAGCAGGTACACGGTCGTCGCGGCTGCCTGGCTGCGGGTCGTCACATTCATCCAGCCCCCGACGCTAGGCACTTTGCCCGCTTGCCAAGCCGGATCCGAAAGTGAAGGATCTAGGGGAGGGTCGTGGGGAGCCTTCGCCACCGGGAACGAAAATGTATCAGGAACAGCCGCGGCCGCGCGGATTGCCGGAAAGGCGAAACCTGCGAGCACCAAGGCTGTAGTTAAGAGTGTGAGGCGGCGCGTCATCGCTATTAGCATGCGAATAACGATATCGACCGTCCTCAAAACGGAATCAATTTATTCTTCGAAGGCAGTGCGGTTATGGACGTCTATGAATTTGGCCCTTTCCACCTCGACGTGGAGCGGTTATTGCTCGTGCACGACGGTGAGCCGGTTGCCCTCGGTCCGAAAGTCGTCGAAACGCTGCTCGCGCTCGTCGAGCACCCCGGCGAAGTTCTTGCCAAGGCAATGTTGCTCGATCGCATCTGGCCCGAAGGATTCGTCGAAGAAGCAAACCTCGCCCAAAACATCTACGTGCTGCGCAAGACGCTTCGCGCTCGCTGGGGCACCGACGCGATCGAAACCGTTCCGCGCCGCGGGTATCGTTTCACGGCGCCCGTGAGCCGCACCGAGCGCGGCGCGCTTGCCGAAGCGCCGGTCGTTCGCGAAGCGGTTCCTGCCGTTCCCGTGCCGACGGCAATCAACATCCATCCTCAAGCCAGGCACGTTCCGCGCGCCCGCTGGATTGCTGCAGCGCTATCGGCCGTGGCCGTGCTTGCGGCGTCGTTTTTCTTGCTCGCGAACGTCGTGACGCATCGCGCCAACTCTTCAGATGCCCTCTCGGACAACGGCGCGCGCCTGTATCAGATCGGGCGGTACTACTGGAATCTGCGTACGCGCGGCGGCGTCGAGAAGAGTTTGAGTTATTTCGCGCAGGTCGTCGACAGCGATCCGAAGAGCGCGCGCGGGTACGCGGCGCTTGCCGACGCGAACGCGACGATGGGCGACTATCGTTACGGTTCGCAAACGTCGACGGTGTATTTCGCGCGAGCGCGCGGCTACGCCGAAAAGGCGCTGTCGCTCGATCCGAACTCCGCTGAAGCGCATGCGGCGCTCGGCCTCATTGCGCTCAATGAAAAACAGATGCCGAAGGCGATGACGGAATTGCAGCGCGCGATCGCGCTCGATCCCGGCTACGGTCCGGCGCGCGAATGGTACGGCGTGGCACTCGTCGGCGAAGGTAAACTCCGCGAAGGATTCGCTGAGCTCAAGCGCGCGGCCGATCTCGACCCGCTGAGCGTTGCAACGACGGCGTGGCTCGGGTCGACCGCGTACTACGACCGCCGTTTCCATGACGCGATTACGTATTCGCAGCAGGCGCTCGAGCTTTCGCCGCAACGTACGGACGCGCTGACGACATTGGGGGAAGCGTACGAAGCGGAAGGCAACATCACGCGCGCGATCGAGGCGTTCAAGCAATACGAATCGTCGAGTGCGTACACACACGCCGCAGGTGCGGCATTGCTCGCACACGCCTATGCGATTGCGCACCGCTATCCGGAAGCTCGAGCCGAGCTCGCATACGCGCGTGCGCACTCGCGCGACGTCGATCCCGCGGACCTTGCCGTCGCGGCTGCCGCGCTCGGCGACCGCAGCGTAGCCTTTGCGTACTTGCGCCGCATGCACGCACACGGAACGTCATGGATGGCGATCATCCACGACGCGCGCTTCGACAGCCTTCGCGACGACGCCGAATTCCGTCAACTCGCACAAGAGTCGGCCTAGTGCCGGATCAGGGGCTCTTTTCCGCGATCGCGGCCCGTCCGCAGATCGCGCGGACGCTTGCGGCTCACGTGCGCGCGCTCAACGATAGCGGCACGGTGCCCGCGCGTACGAAAGAACTGATTGCGCTGATGGTCGGATGGCTGAATGCCTGCGACTACTGTACGTGCGTGCACGAAGAGATCGCACTCAAACTCGGGATAGAAACGGAAACCCTTGCGGAACTTGGCGACTTTGCGCGGAGCGCGCGATTTTCGTACGCCGAACGCGCGGCACTCACGGCGACCGTCTCACTGACGCGTGAACCGCGCGCGTTACCGCCGCCGGTGCTCGCGCAGCTCCACGATCACTACAACGACGGCGAAATCATCGAGATTCTCGCCGCGATCGGCGCGAACAATTACATAAGCCGCTTGAGCAACGCGCTTTCGCTCCCCTCGACTTCGCTCAGGACAGGGCCCGCTATGCCGGTACCGTAGCCGGCGCGGCCGCCGCTGTCGCCGCTGTGCTTGCTGCGCGCGCCATGGCGCGTTCGGCCGTGATCAACCGCGTTCTGCTCCAGCGATCGTGCAGCATGACGCGATGCTGGATGAAGCTGAGCGGAATGATGATAAAGAAGAGTGCGAACCCCAGTATGTACCGCCAGAATGCAAGCGCGATGCCGGGTTTTCGGAAGTCGGTCGTGACGACGCGCAGGCCGGTGATCATCATCCCGAACGTCTGACCCGCGAGCCCGACGAGTAACGCGAAGTAGAGACCCGCCGCCCACAACGCGAGGTTCTTGCCACCGAAGAGGCCCGCGACGATCGCAAGCGGCGTTCCCTCGACAACGTGAATGCCGCCGACACTGACCCGGATCCAGCCAAGTTGCGTGCCTCCGACGTTCTCGTCCGATGATTTAGTAGAATCGCCGGCAGCTGCGTCGCCGGCATCGCCGGGAACGACCGTTGCGGTATGCGTCGTTTTTCCGTGCTTATCGACGTTTGTGACGTTGACGACGTGCGTTGCGGATTCGTCGGTTCCGCTAAGCGCAGCGACGAGCGACGTTACGACGATGAGATCGATGAGCGTCGCGGTGAAACGGCGCCACCAGCCGGCGCAATCGGCGCGAGAAACCGTTACGCGACCCGCGGCCGGAAGCGCGGGCGGCGGTTCGTATGCTTCGCGCAAAAACCACTCTTCGAGCGTCTGGAATCCGTGCGTTTGCGCGAAGTTCCGCATGTCGGCGATGCGCCGCGTTGCATATGGCTCGGCGCCGAGCCACTCTCCCCAACGCAGCACGCTGTCGCCTGCGATTTCGCGGCCTTGTTCGGCGAATTGCTCCATGTCCACGTGCCGGCCGAAATGATGGAACGATGCGATCGCAATCGCGCGCGCGGCTGCATCGACCGACCCGCACACCAAAAGCCCGACTTTGTCGCAGGTGAGTTCGCATATGCGCAACCACGGTCCGAAGATCAGCGCGATAATCGGATTTTCATTTCCGTTGACGCTGAGCAGTGAGATGAAGCGCGTGTGGCCCGCGGCGATGTGTCCGAGTTGTCGCCCGATCATGAACGCGAGCTCGTCGTCTTCGAAATGCTCGATGTAGTGGCTCGAAAGCACGAGCGAGTAGGGTTCACCGAATCCGAGCGCGGCGACCGGTACCAAGTAATCTTCACGCACGAAAATCAGCGGCATCGGAATCTCTAGCGCCGCGCACGCGCGTTTGACGATGGAAAAGACGCGCGGATATTGTGCCTCGTGAATCATGACGGACGACCCGATGAGGCGCCCGCGCGCGAGCGTCACATAGAGCATCGCAATCACGACGAAGAGGGCGACCTTCGGCAGATCGACTTTCTCGTGAACGACGAGCCCAATGATGCCGGCAATGGGCAACGCCCATAGCAGGACGCCGAGGAGCGCTAGGCGCTCTCGAGGATGGCGAAGGGAGGACGGTCCGCTGAAGATCCGGCTGGCCACCCCGAAGCGTTCGCGAGCTTCACGCCGCGCCCCCCGTTCTGCTTCACCGCGTACATTTCGCGATCGGCAACTTCCAGCAGCTGCTTCGGTGTCGACCCGGTATACGGGTAGACCGCGACGCCGACGCTCGCGCTGACGCTCACATGTACGCCGTTGACGGCGAACGGGTCGTCCAAACTGCGAAGTAGTTTGCGAGCGGCGTCGAGACCCGCTTCTTCCGTGAACAGATCGTCGATCAAGATAACGAATTCATCGCCGCCCAAACGCGCGACCATATCGGACGTGCGAATATTGCGCGCGAGGCGATGCGCGATCGCGACGAGCACGCGATCTCCGAAGTGATGACCTTGTTCGTCGTTAATCGATTTGAAATGATCGATGTCGAGAAACAATACGGCGCAGGCGCGTTCGTCGCGCGCGTTCTGCGCGATCGACGCCGCGAGACGTTCTTCCAGCGCGACGCGGTTGGGCAGGCGCGTGAGCGGATCGTGCAGCGCGAGCTCCGCAAGCTCGGCTTCGCGCTCCTTTAAATCGGTGATGTCGATCAGCGTGCCGACGCGCGCAACCGCAACGCCCCGGTCATCGAAAACCGTACGCAGACGTTCGCGTACGACGCGCACGCGGCTTCCCAAGCAAAGAATGCGATGATCGCACACGTAGCCGTCGTCGTTTCCGACCGACGCAATCGTTTCAGCAATCGTGACGCGATCGTCGGGATGATCGAACGCGCGGATATCGAGGCGCGTCAGATGACGCGGTGTGCCCAGCAGTGCCGCGAGCCCGTCGGACATCGTCACAGCGCCGGTGCGTAAATCTTCGAACCACGTTCCCATGCCGGCGGAGCGTTCCGCGTGCCCCATCGCCAGTGCATCGAGCGATGCCGCGTCCGAAGCTTCGATGGCGCGGCCCGCGACCCCGACGACTGCGCCGGAGGGATCGTGCAGCGGTTCCACTTCACAGCGATACGGTGTGCCGGCAATCGGCGCTTCGAACGCAAGCGATTCGCCCTCGAGCGCCCACTGATGGGCTGCGAGGGCGATCGCGAGGCGATCATCATTTCCCCAGAGATCGCTCACATGGAGCGCCGGCGCACCCGAACCGATGCCTGCAAGGCCGCGCAGCCGAGCCGATAGCGACGTGACCCGCAGTGATAGATCGGCGTTCCAAACGAGCAATTCCGTGTCCTCATGCGAGCAGATCTCTGTGTCCTCATGGTACGAAATGCTCACCTGGTGCCGTATGCGTAGAAACCCCTAAGTTTTGTGGCGGGGGCCGGGCTGAAGGTCTGCGAGGCGGTGCTGGGTTGGTTCCGGGGACGCCCGCGTTTTTGCGTCGTGCAAAAACGCTACTCGCTGAAATCGGCCTTCCCGCCCATCCTGGGCTCCGGCCGATTCTCAGACGCCCCGAGAGCAACCGCAGCACCGCCTCGCAGACCTGCAGCCCTTCTTGTGAGGCGGGCGGGGATTTATGGGGTGGCTTGACTCTCACGCTGCGTCAGAGCGTAGCCTCCTCAGTGTCACCCGAGCTTAGCGAAGGCGGCTCCCCCCGTGTCATCCTGAGCGCAGGCGTGAAGCGCCGGAGTCGAAGGATCGCCTCGGCTAATGGCTCGCCAAAAATCTTTTTGCACAGGGGTTGACGCGGTAGTACTATCGAGCTATTGTACTAGTGTACTAGTACGACAGAAGAGTGGTACGGTACGAAAAGCTAGAGGAGAAAGACATGACACGTATCATCAATCGCCCCGAAGACACTGAAGCCCGTGAAGCCCGCGTTCGGATTCCCGTTCAAATGAGCGCTCCGTTGTTCCAAGGCTGGGGCCCGAAGTTCTAACGGCGATGCCCGTCGTACTCACGGTCGATCCGCGAAGCGGAGTTCCGATCTACCTACAAGTCATCGAGCAGGTAAAACGCTCGGTGGCGATTGGGGTCCTCGGAGCGGGCGAGCAACTGCCAACGGTGAAGCAGCTCGCGCTCGATCTAACCATCAATCCGAACACCGTAGCGAAGGCCTACCGGGAACTCGAACGCGATGGCGTTATCGAGACCTCCCCCGGACGGGGCTCCTTCGTGAAAAGCAACGGCGTCAAGGACACGACCAAGGCCGCTGCGATGGATGTGGCGCGTGATGCAATCGACGGGGCAGTGCGTGAAGCGAAATCGATCGGGCTAGATGGCCAGGAGATTCGATCCCTCGCTAACGCAGCAATCGACCGGTGGTTCAGGGAGGCAGAATGAGCACGATTTCAATTGAAAATTTGCGCAAGACCTATGGCCGCTACATGGCGGTGGATGGTCTGTCGGTTGCGATCCCGGAGGGCTGCGTCTTCGGCCTTCTCGGTCCGAACGGCGCCGGCAAAACCACGACCTTCAAATGCATGCTGGGTCTTGCGTTCCCCGACTCGGGAACCGTCTTGTACGACGGAAAACCGCTTGAGCCGTCCACGTTCGAACGGATCGCGTACGTTCCCGAGCGCAGTGTGCTCTACGACTGGATGACGGTCGCGGAACACGTCGAGATGCAGCGCCGCTCGTTCGCGCGGTTCTCCGTGGCGCGCGCATACGAATTGCTCGCGCAGTTCAACATCGATCTGCGCAAGAAAGCACGCGCGCTTTCGAAAGGTATGCGCACCGCGACGATGGTGGCACTTGCGATCGCTCGCGAAGCCGACATCTTGATTCTCGATGAGCCGACGAGCGGTCTCGATCCGATCAATCAGCGTCACGTGCTGAACCTGATCATCAACGAATCCGCCCGCGGTGCAACGATCGTCTTTTCGTCGCATCAAATCGGACAGGTCGAGCGCGCTGCCGAACGCATCGCCGTAATCGACAAGGGTCGCCTGGCGCTCGAAGGCGGCGTGGACGATCTCAAAGCCGATCGCAAGATCGTCGAAGGCATCTTCCCCGACGAATCGTACGCGCTCAACGGTGTGGCGAACGATCCGCGGATCGCACGCGCCGACCGCAGCGGCCGCATCGTCAGGCTGCTCACGAAAAACGACGCCGGCGAATTCGTAGCGAAACTCGAAGCGATGGGCGCGAGCGGCGTGCGCATCGTCGATCTCAACTTAGAAGACATTTTCCTGTACGCGGTCTCGCCGAGCGACGCGACGGCCGACGTGGTAGAGGGAGCCACCCCATGACCTACGTTGAATGGCTTCGCGCTCGCAACGCGATGCGCGTTCTCGCGATCATTCTCGGCGCCTTGATCCTGATCGTACTGGTGCTTCGCATCTCGTACAATAAGTACATCACGCAAGACGAAGCGATCATCATGCACGCGAAAATGCAGCACGGAACGACCGTATCGCACAGCGTGCTGCCGGATGGCACTCCGCGCACGACGATCGACGATCCAGTGGATAAAGAAACGATCGTCATCGATAACCACGGGATCAACGGCCGACACATCACGATCACGGAGCCCGTCAAGCACTCGCACGAGGACATGAGCCACGCCGTTATCGGCAGTATTCACGTGAACGAGACGCGCCAGGGCAACATGTCAATCACGACCATCGATACCAACGGCTCGGTTCCATTCATCTTCTACATGGCGTTCGCCGATGTGGTCGCGTTTATCATCGCGACGCTGCTCGCGGCACCATTTGCTCGCGAGAGCGACGGACATCTCGAATATGCGCTGACCAAGCCGGTCTCACGCGAGCGATTTGCGCTCGGGGTAATGGGCATCGATCTGGGGACGATCGTCGTCGCATCGATCATGACGATCATCACGCTCATCATCTGTCAAGCGATGTTCGAAATTCCCACGTTCGATTTCAGCGGCGTGAATATTAATGCGATCGTTATCGGCATCATCGGACCGTTCGCATGGTATGCATTGTTAGCCGCGGCGACGGCGTCGATGAAGCGAGGTTACGGTGCGATTCTCGGTTTCGCATGGCCCATCGGGATTCTGATCACGGTCTTCGGCGCGATCTCGCTTGGAGATTCGCTCGTCGGAGAACTGATCCACAACGTCTGCTGGGTGATCTCGCGAGTGATTCCGCTGAGTTATATCAGCTTCACCGTCAATGAAAACCGGGCCGGTCAACTGATCACCCCTGACAACTTCAACCTGCGCATTTCAATCGAGATTGCACTCTTCATCATCTACAGCGCACTGGCCGTCTTCCAATGGCGGCGCGTGGAGGCGTAATCATGGAAATTCTGGGAACCAACTTCGCAATCACGCTCGGCTCTTGGCGTCTATGCTTCCGCCTCGCCGTAGAAGACATCGATGCGCCCGCGCCGGCGAGACAGCAAACCCCACACCGCATCCGCATCATCGAAGAAATCCCCCACGCAAGACGCCGCAGAGCAAGCGCAAACTGACCGCGTCATCCTGAGCGCAGGTGCGAAGCACCGAAGTCGAAGGGCCGCAACGAGCGATTGAATTGAGGCAATCCTTCAACTGCGCGCCTGTGGCGCTCCGCTCAGGATGACACGTTGCGCCGCCGGCGCTCGTTTGTAAAGCGTCTCGTGGATCTTTTCGAAATCGCCCATGATCAGGGCGATTTTCTTTTGCCACGTCGCCTGTCATCCTGAGCGCAGGTGCGAAGCACCGAGGTCGAAGGATCGCAACGAGCGATTGAATTGAGACAATCCTTCGACTGCGCGCCTGTGGCGCTGCGCTCAGGATGACATGTTGCGGCGGCGGCGCCTGCGGCGCTCGTCGATTCGGCGATTCTCTTTTGCCACGTTGCCCGTCATCCTGAGCGCAGGTGCGAAGCACCGAAGTCGAAGGATCGCAACGAGCGATTGAATTGAGGCAATCCTTCGACTGCGCGCCTGTGGCGCTCCGCTCAGGATGACAGGTTGCGGCGGGGACGCCTGCGGCGCTCCTTGATTGGCCGATTTCTTTTGCCACGTCGCCTGTCATCCTGAGCGCAGGTGCGAAGCACCGAAGTCGAAGGATCGCAACGAGCGATTGAATTGAGACAATCCTTCGACTGCGCGCCTGTGGCGCTGCGCTCAGGATGACACGTTGCGGCGGCGGCGCCTGCGGCGCTCGTCGATTCGGCGATTCTCTTTTGCCACGTTGCCTGTCATCCTGAGCGCAGGTGCGAAGCACCGAAGTCGAAGGATCGCAACGAGCGATTGAATTGAGACAATCCTTCGACTGCGCGCCTGTGGCGCTGCGCTCAGGATGACACGTTGCGGCGGCGGCGCCTGCGGCGCTCGTCGATTCGGCGATTCTCCTTTGCCACGTTGCCTGTCATCCTGAGCGCAGGTGCGAAGCACCGAAGTCGAAGGATCGCGGCGAGCGATTGAATTGAGACAATCCTTCGACTGCGCGCCTGTGGCGCTGCGCTCAGGATGACACGTTGCGGCGGCGGCGCCTGCGGCGCTCGTTGGTTACGGTCTCGTGGATCTTTTCGAAATCGCCCATGATTAGGGCGATTTTCTTTTGCCGGCTCCAGCTTTTTACTCGTTTTTCCCATGCGATCGCTTCGTTCACGTTAGTGAACTCGCTTGAGTAGACGAGCCGTACCGGCCGCCGCTCATGCGTATAGCACGTGGGATTCCAGCCGTATTCGTGCTCGCCGGTGCGTCGTTCGAGGTCGTTTGTGATGCCGACATAGAATGAGCCGTCGCTGCACTTTAGGATGTAGACGTAGTAGCGGTTCACATACCGCTACTGCTGCGCGGCGATCCTTCGACTACGCTGCGCTTCGCTCGGGATGACACTACACGACGAATCCTGACGGGACGGCGGATTTTTCGAAGGTGAAGCCCTTTGGCGTTAGCTTGTAGAGATAGATGTTTGGGAGCGTTGCGTCGCCGGAGAAGTTGAAGGCGTATTGACCGACGAGGAGATTGTACGCGCCGCCTTGTTGCATCTGCGTCAGTAGTGCGAAGCGGTCTTTCGCGTTGACGCGGCCGGCGGCTTGAATGATGAGTTGCGCTGCGGCGTAGCCGAATGCTTCGAATGCGTCGATGCCGCCGACTTCGCCTTGAAAATCCCGGACGAGCTGATTCATCGACGGAATGCGGTCGATCGGCGGCGTCGAGGACGCGACGAGCGCACCGTCGAGCGCATCGCCGAACGGATCGATCACCGCGCCGGTGAAGAACGCATCGCTCGCTCCGAAATCGCCTTTATATCCTTGCTTTCGTAACGCTTTCGCAATCGGTCCTAAACTCGTCGGTTTGCCGGCGAGAAAGACGAGCGTCGCGTTACGTTTGATGATGCGCGCCGCAATGTTGTCCGGATCGTTCGTCGGATCGACGGTGATCGTGTCCGCATCGTGTTTATCGGCCGTCGCTTGGGCAACGAGACCGGAAGCGACGTCGGCGCCGTAATCACCCTTCATCGTCACGGCAATGAGCGTCGCGGTTGAATGTTTCGGCAGCACGGAACGCGAGAAGAGTTGTCCCTCGCTCGAATCTTTCGTCGGCAGCCGGAACACGTTACGGAATCCGCGCTTCGTGATTACGTCGGCGGTCACCGATGGTACGACGATGGCGAAGTTCGCGTTCGCATATTGCGGCAGTGCGGCGAGCGTCGTATCGACGGTCAAGTTGCCGATCATGCCCATGACCGTCGGATCCGACGCCGCGACGAACACGTTCGATGACGCAACGGTCGAATTGTTCTGATCGTCGAACGGGCGCAGCCCCCAGTAGCGCGTCTGTGACGGCGTGAACCGGTTCGTCTCGTCGACGCACGCCTGCGCGCCTTTGACGATCTGACTGCCGTACTGCGCGAGCGGGCCCGTAAGTGGAACATTCACACCGACGTTGACTTGCGTCAGCACGCCGCTCTGATTTGGAATGCCGGTGGCGCCCGTCGGCAGAAGCGCGGCGACGGCGCCCGTGAGAAATTCCGAACGCAGCATTTAGTGGACGACGAACCCTCCGAGCGTGGCGGCGAGGAACACGATCGAGAAGATCATGTTGCTGATAAATATACGTTCGTTGAGGACGAAAACGTTCTCAGCCAGTCCATAAAGCCGGTCTTCGTAGACCGTCAGCGCGATCGCCGCCGCGACGCCCGCGTAATAGAGCCAGCCCGCATGGGCAAGAATCCCTGCCAGCGCAAGGAGCAACACCATCACGCCGTGGAGCGCGATCGGCAGCCAGCGCCCCGTTCCCGCGCCGAAACGCGCCGGAAGCGAGTAGATGCCCTGCTCGCGGTCCGTCGGCAAATCCATCAATGCATATGCAATATCGAATCCGGCCACCCAAACCGTGACGGCGGCAAAGACGAGAAATGCGCTGACGCTCACCGTTCCCGTGATGCCGATATACGCGCCCAGCGGTGCCAGGCCGTCGACGGCGCCGAGCACGAAGTGCACGAGCCACGTGAAGCGTTTGCAGAGCGGATAGATGAGCACGCCGAGCGCCGCAATGGGCATTAGCTTGACGCACAACGGATTGAGCATCCACGCCGAGAGCAGCAGCAACGCAAAGCCTAGCACGATCGCCCAGATCATCACCGACGGCGAGAGTACTCCACTGGCCACGGCGCGTCGCGCGGTCCGTGGATTGCGCGCGTCGATATCGCGGTCGAAGTAGCGGTTCGCCGCCATCGCGGCCGTTCGCGCGCCGAAAACGGCGAGCGTAATCCAGACCAGCGCCGCCAATGAGGGCACACCGCGCGCTGCAAGCACCGCTCCGACATACGCAAACGGCAAGGCAAAAAGCGTATGTTCGATTCTGATCTCGCGAAGGAAGACGTTAACCTTTGTCACGCATCACCCGGTTATAGGCGTCGGGACCTTGACCCGACCAGTTGTCTGCGTGCAGCGATTTTGCAATGCGATCGAGTCCGTACTCGCGCCAGCGGTTGTTCACGAGGTCTCTCGTTTCCTTATTCATGACGATGTCGGGCGGCCATTCGCGCGCGTAACCTTCGCTTGCGCTTTTGCGCGTCGCATCGATGCCGATCTTCGTTCCATACGCGACGCTATACGATCCGTGATCGAGGTCGTCGACCGGTCCGGGCATCATCACGACGTCACGCTCGGGCGCCAAATTATTCAGTACGAACCACGCGACGCTTCGCGTGTCTTGGACGTCGATGTCGTCGTCGACGATGACGAGCATGCGCGTGAGCATCATCATGTGGCCGAGGCCCCAGAGCGCGTTCATCACTTTCTTCGCGTGTCCCGGATACTGTTTGCGGATCGAGACGATTGCCAGATTGTGGAATCCGCCTTCGACGGGAAGATTCATGTCGATTACTTCGGGAAGCACCATCTGCAGCAGCGGCAAGAAAAGGCGTTCGGTTGCCTTTCCTAACCATGCGTCTTCCATCGGCGGTTTGCCGACGACCGTCGCGGCGAAGATCGGATTGCGCCGGTGTGTGATGCACGTTAGGTGGAACGTCGGATACTGATCTGCCAGGCTATAGACGCCGGTGTGATCGCCGAACGGTCCTTCGGTGCGCAAATCGGCGTTGTCGACAAACCCTTCGAGCACGAATTCCGCGTCGGCAGGGACCTTCACGTCGACCGTCTTTGCTTGCACGAGCGACACGGGTTTGCCGCGCAGCAATCCCGCGAATGCAAACTCATCGAGTACGGGCGGCAGCGGTGCAGTTGCAGCGTATGTCAACGCCGGGTCGCTGCCGATTGCGACGGCAACGGGGACTTTATCGCCCCACAGCGCTGCGTGGGCGCGTCCTTGTTTGTGGCGCTGCCAGTGCATGCCGGTCTCGTGCGCGTTGTAGACTTGCATCCGGTACATGCCGACGTTGGGCCGGTTCGTGCGCGGATCTTTCGTGATGACGAGCGGCAGCGTAATGAACGGCCCCGCATCGAGCGGCCACGTCGTGAGCACCGGAAGTTTCGTCAAGTCGGGATTGCTGATCACGATCTCTTGAACGGGTGCGTCGCGCACCGTTTTCGGAATCGCATTCGCAAGCGGTGCCAAGCGTTTGAGTGCGCCGAGTTTCTCTCCGAGCGACGAGCCCGGCGGCGAAAGATCGATCAACGCGCGCAGACGATTCGCAGCTTCGTCGAGAAACCGCGCGTCGAGTGCGAGCGCCATGCGCCGTTGCGAACCGAATTGATTCGTAAGCACCGGAAATCGGCTGCCTTTGACGTTGTCGAACAACAGCGCCGGTCCGCCGGCTTTTACGACACGGTCGGTGATCTCGGCGATTTCGAGGTACGGATCGACTGCGGCGGAGATCGTGTGAAGTTCGCCCGCGCGCTTGAGCGCGTCGACGAACGACCGCAGGGAATCGAAGGGCATAAACGAGGCCATTCGGTGGCACCGACGTAGTAACCCCGCATGGAACCGTTGGATTTATCGGAACGCCCGCCGCGTTCGTGCTACGAGGAACTCGATGGTCTCATGTTCATGCCCCGGACCATCGACAAGCTGCGCGGACTTCTTCCGGGCGGCAATCCCGGCAACTATTTCATCAACGGCAAAATTCGCGGGATGTCGGGGTATCTATTACATCGTCTGGGCATAAGCGAAGCGGCGCTATCGGGTCTCATTGCTTCCGCAAACGATGAGACGGAAGTCGCAGCGTGGTTACGCGAGCATACCGATGCTTCGCAGTATCCCGCGATCAACGAAGCGCTTCGGCACATTCGCCCGAAACATGCAGAGGACGAAGCGTACTTCCGGGAGATTTATGCGGAGGTGCTCGCGGCGGATCCGCAACTCGTATACATTCTCGACATCATTGAAGCCGACGATCGCCGGATGTTCGGAGCAAACGCATAAATGCAATTTATCGCAGTGGTTCGCCGATTGACTGAATCGTTTTCAAAAGAAGCCTTTGACGCATTGCTGGATGACGAAGCGAACGGCGTGCGCCGCATGTATGAAGAAGGCATCGTTCGCATGGTATGGAGCCGTAACGACGTGCTCGGCGCGTGTCTGTTGCTCGAAGCCGATTCGCGTGAACACGCGGAGTCGTCGCTGATGACGCTCCCGCTCTTCCACCACAAGATGGTCGAGTATCAACTCGTGCCGGTACGCGGCTACCGCGGCTTCTACCCTTAATCGGAGCGACGTTCCATCCACCGCTCGGGGTTTTTGAGCGGCGTGAAGCCGTAGCGCGCATATAAGCCGTGCGCGTCTCTTGTCGCGAGAATCATCCGTCGCAAACGTTGCAACTCCGGATGGTCGAGCACGCATTCGAGCATCCATTTGCCGAGGCCGTTATCGCGCGCATCCGGCTCGACAAACACGTCGCACAGCCACGCGAAGTCGACGTAGTCCGTAACGACACGCGCGAACGCAACGGAATGTACGTCGCGTTCATCGATTACCATGAAGCAAAGCGATGTTTCTAAGGTTCGCGCAATTCGCTCGCGCGAGCGTCCTGCGGCCCAATACGATTGAAGGAGAAACGACTCGACGGCATCGAGCGAAATGCGCGACCGGTCCGTCGTTAGGAGATAGGGATCCCTACGCCGTTCGTACGTCGGCATCGAGGCGTGCGGCGAGCTGCTCTTTGACCGCCGGCCATTCCGGCGCAATGATGCTGTAGAACGACGTATCGCGAACTTCACCGGTCTGCGGTTTGACGCGGAACGAGCGCAACGTCCCTTCATGGGTGGCGCCGATGCGAAGAATCGCGTTGCGCGAACGCGTGTTGATTGCTTCCGCCTTCAATTGGACGCGCTGCGCGTTCCAGCATTCGAAGGCGTACTCGAGCAGCAAATACTTACACTCGGTGTTTACATGCGTACGCCAATAGCGTTGCGCGATGAACGTCCAGCCGATTTCGAGTTTGTGATGTTCGGGTTGAATGTCCGCGAATCGGGTCGATCCGATTGCCTCGCACGTTGCTTTATCGAGGATCGCGAACGCGAGGCGGTCGCGGCCGGCGGTCGCATCGCCAAACCACTCTTCGGTTTCGCGATCCGTCAGAAAAGGGTTAGCGCCGAAGACCAATTCCCATAGCGCCGGGTCGGCGCAATTCTTCCGTAGATCGGCAAGATGACGCCGTTCGACGGGTTCGAGTCGAACGCGTGGACCTTCAAGAACGACTGTGGGATCGATCATCACAACAATTGCATCACATAGGGTCAATAGAGACGCTACTCGAGCGTTAGAGTGGGAGTTCCATGAACGTGGGGTTCGCGTAGGTGACCGCGCCATATGGTTCGCATGGGTTAAATCCGAGCGAGAGATAGAGTTGGTAGGCGGCGTGCAGTTGGTCTTTATCCGTGTCGAGCACGAGCCGGCGGTAGCCGCGAGAACGTGCATGAACGGCGGCGTGTTGCATCAACGCGCGTGCCAGACCTCGACCGCGCGCGGCCGGCCGCACGTACAGACGCTGTATCACGGCGGAACGGTCATCATGATGCGTGACGAATACGCACCCGTACGCGCAGCCGTCTACCAAGGCCAGAACCGCGGCGTTCGACGTTCCATCGGTCGCGATGACGCCGATATGGCGAAGATCCGGAGGCAACGATGCTTCGTACTCGTCGAGAAGAGCCGCGAGTTGCTCGCGCTCTTCGTCGGAGCGAACGACGGTCGTCGAGGTGCTCACGCTGACATTAACGGGATTTCAACGACGAAGGATGCGCCCGGAGTATGGTCCGAGAGCGCAATCGACCCTTCATGCGCACGGGCGACCCATTGCGCGATCGCAAGGCCGAGGCCGGTGCCCGCTGCGTCCCCGTTCCGAAAAAACCGTTCGAAGATGCGGTCGCGCGATTGCATCGGCACGCCGGCACCGTCATCGCTGACGCTGAGTTGCGCGCAGCCGGCGTTCGACGAACACGAGACGGTAATCGTCGAGCGCGCGTGATGCAGCGCGTTCTCGAGCAGATTACGGATCAGCTCGCGCAGGCGCCGCCCGTCGCCGTTGATGATAGCGGAGCCGACGTTCGATTCGATCGTAATGCCCACCTCGCTTGCGCGCGCACGAAACTCGGCGACGCAATCAAATGCAATCGCGGCGAGGTCGACGGGCTCGCGCACGAGCAGCGTCGGCGAAGGACGGCGCGCGAGCGTGAGGAGGTCGGTTATGACGCCGCTTGCATCGAGCGACGTCTTCGCGATGAGTTCGAGCGCCTCGCGCATCGAGGGCTCGTCGGCGTTCCGCGACGCCTGCGCGACCGATGAGATCGTCGCAAGCGGCGAGCGCAACTCGTGCGCGGCATCGGCAATGAATTCGCGCTCACGTTCGCGCGCGGAAACCCAAGGTGCGACGGAGATCCGCGCAAGGAGCCACGATGCGATTCCTACGAGGATGACGAGCGGGATGTCGAATGCGACGATCGTTACGGCAACGCGTCGCATCGCATCATGATATGCGGAGAGGCCTTCGGGCGACGAAAGCGCGGGAAGCAGAAGACTGTGATATTGCGTGCCGACGAAAAGGTACGCGCCGATCGAGAGAGCGGCAAGGACCGCCGCGAAGACCGCGAGATACAGCGCGACCAGCCGGGCGATCACGTCGCTAGCTTATATCCGACGCCCCATACGGTGACGATCAGGTCTCGCGCGCCCGCCGATTTCAGCTTGCGGCGAATCTGGCTGATGTAGACGTCCACGATGTTGCTCGAACCCTCAAAATCGTAGTCCCAAACGTGTTCGAGCAGTTGCGCGCGCGAGAACGCGATTCCCGCGTTGCGCGCGAGAAACTCGAGCAAGCGAAACTCGGTCGTTCCCAGCTCGATGGGCTTGCCGTGGTAGGCCGCCGTGCGTGCGCCGACATCCACGACCAGGCCGCCGGCATCGAAGCGTTCCACGACCGGCAGATTTCCGCGCCGCATCAGCGCCTTCAACCGCGCGACGAGCTCCTCTTCGGCGAACGGTTTCGGCAAGTAGTCGTCGGCGCCCGACTCTAACCCGTTCACGCGATCCTCGACCCCGTCGCGCGCGGTGAGAATCAGAATCGGCGTTTGAATCTTGTGTTCGCGCGCGCTTTCGACGATCGAAAATCCATTGCGCCGCGGCAAGCCGACGTCGACGATCGCCGCGTCGTAGATACCGCGTAGCAAATAGTCGAGTCCGGCTTCGCCGTCCGCCGCGAGGTCGACGGCATAGTGCCGCGACTCGAGCATCGACCGAACCGCTTTCGCGACGGCGTTGTTGTCTTCGATCACGAGGATACGCATGTCAAGAACCTCTGCTCTAGAGCTTCAATGGCCAAGGGAAACCTACTGTAAACGCAGCGCCGAGACTACTGGTGGAACCGACGTTCGCAACGTCCTGAAGAACGAACCGCACGTGCGGGGTGATCATAAATGCGCCGTAGTAGACGAAATCCCGTGCGATGAACGGATTGGCGCTGGCGTCGTAGCGAACGCCGAGGTACGAGTGCGGCGTCGGATAGTACTTGGCGCGAATATAACCACCGCTGCTCGCGACCGCCGAGCCGAACCCGTCGGCGTTTTGATCGCTCCCCCACCATTGCTCCGCGGTCAATTGAAACTTCCCGGGCGCGTATTCGAGGAAAACGCCGTCACGCGTGTACGGGTCTTGGAAGCCGCTCTTACCTGTCAGCACGATCCAGCGGCTTCCCGTCATCGCCTCGCCGCCGACGGTCAAATTGTCCGCCGCTTTCACGCGAGCAAACAGACCGAATTCCGGATGCGCGGCGGAAGTCGTCTCGCCCGTCGGCGACGGCGCACCGCCGTACGCCGCGCCTTTGAACTCACCGTCGTCACCGATAAAGTCTAAGCGAAGATTCGCAACGGTGCGTTCGATCTGAAAGCCCCAGCGCGGCGACGAGAGCGGAAGATCGTTCAATCCGACGTGAATGCCGTAATAGCCGTACTGCTGCAATTCATCGAGACGTTGTCCGGGCGACTGCACCAGCGGCAACTCGAAGAGCCCGACGCGATAGAGCGTCTGCGTGTGTTTGTTGTAGCCCGCCAGGTAGCCAAGATACAGACCCGCGGGACCGCCTTGCGCGCCTAAATTGTAGTGAGCGAACGCGGTAATCTGGCCGATGTTGAGATTTCCGAGGAGCACGGCCCCCGGCGTCCACCGGCGAGAGTTGACTGGCGACTGTTCCCACTCCAACTGGTAGCGTAACGCGACAACCGTCGTGCCGTGCACGGGTAGCGGCAACCGATATCCATGTTCGCGAAACGCTAAGCCGAAGTTGTTGAGCTCCGGAAGCACCGAGTGGCAGGTCTCACACGTAAGGTGATACCGCTGCGCAAAAATCGGAATGGCTTGCGCCTTCGCGCTGCACAATACGATCGATGCAATGAGGACCGACGCCGCAGCGATAAAGCGAAGTAGATTATTGAACAACGATCTCTCCCCGCATGGTGCCGCTGTAGTGAAAGAAACAGCCGAATAGATACGTGCCGGATTTATCTGCAAGAAAAACTCCTGACGATTGACCGGCTTGCAGCGTCCCGCTGCTGAATCCCGACGAGAGCGTTGAACCGGACGGCGTGGTTGCTGCGAACGTAAACGGCGACGTCGCGGGAAATACACTTCCGGAAAGCGACGTGGCGGTATGTGAGGTGTTGTCGACGTTTACGAACTGCACGCCGCCGCCTACCGTAACGGTCGTCGCCAGCGGTGAATAACCGAGTGCAAGTCCTGCAGGTGTTGACTGTTGTCCGTACGCGGAGATGCTCACGTTGATGCGTGTGACGGTCGTCGCACCGCCTCCGCCGGCCGTCGTTACGAGAGTCCCGTTCGGCGTGCAGGCCGCGAGCAGGAGCGAGCAGGTAACGGCGCTAGCGAGTTTCATTGAATGACCTCTTTATAAAGCTGCTCGCCGAGATCGCTCGATGCGAGCAGTGTGCGGCGCACGTGCAATTGTGCGTCCAGGATGTAAACGAAGCTGGTATGCGACGTCGCATACCCCCGCGTGTCGCGTACCGCCTCGACGTTGTAGCGCTTCATGAGCGCGTGAACGTCTTTCGCATTTCCAGACGCCACGATCCAGCGTGACGGTTGTGCTTCGAATTGCTGTGCGATGCGGTGCATGTCGAGCGCGGTATCGCGTTCGGGGTCCAAAGTTATAGTGACAAATCTCACCGCGAGCGGTGTGTTCCCGAGGCGGTGCACCGTTTGTGCGATCTGCGCATCGATCAGTGGACATGCATCGGTGCAGTGCGCTGAAACGAATGTGAGAACGACCGGTGCGCCGCGAAGAGCGTCAAATGCGAAATGACTCCCACGCTGATCGACTAACTCAATGTGCTGCAACGCAGCATGCGTGTGCGCCGGTTGGACGGCGATCATCGAACTGACGATGATCGCCGCCCCGAGCGCCAAACGGGGGTACATGACGCCCGATGTTAGCAGTAGTAGCCGATGCAGTGGCTCGGCGAGCTCGTCGGTCCAGGCGTTGCTGCCGCAGCTGGACGCGCAATGCCCCAAATACCGCCGAATGCGTTGATGCCCTGTCCGTTACCCTGCCCCGCGGAAGAGTCGCCCGAGTACGTGTAGAGCGGGAACTGCTGATACGTCCATTGCATGGTTCCGTCGCTCCGCTTGATGACACCGAACCCGGATCCCGAAGGTGCGACGGTGCCCGCAGGTGCGGTGTACGGCGGCCAGATGCCGGTGCAGCCGCTAGAAGCGGTGCAGTTCGACGTATTCGCCTTGTCGGCGCCGAACGTGTAGAGCGTGTGCTGGCTGCTCGATGATATGTATGCTTGCGAGCCGGACACGGTCCCGAGTTGCGGCATAGAAGCCGGCGCTGAAGAGCTGGGCGGTGCGCTCGGTGCTGCACTCGGTACTCCCGGATTTGGGTTGCTCGGACCGGTGCTTCCGCCACCGCCGCCGCCACACGCAGCGACTGCCAATACAGCAATCATTGCGGCCGCTGAAAGAAAATGTTGTTTCACTGACTACCTACCTCCGAATCGATGTGTGATTCGAAAATAGGCTCAAGTTGTGAATAAAGTGTAAAAATTAATGAATCGCGGCGATTGCGTTGCGCAACTCAATTGCGAGGCTGCGAAGCGACGGATCGTCGTTCGCATCGCGCGCGGCGCGGTCGAATGCCTCGCGCGCGCCGGCCCGGTCGCCGTTGCGCAGTAGGATCGTCCCGAGCGCAAAGCGCGCGCGCGCATATCCCGGTGAAAGCTGCAGCGCAGCCGAAAATTCAGACGAGGCGGCGGTGTAATGGCCGAGCCGTACTTCGGTCACGCCGAGATCGTAGTGCGCCACGGCATACTTTGGGTCGGATTTCAAGAGTTGCGCAAAATCGTCACGAGCGGTGGCGAGGTCGTTCGCGGCCAGTGCGGCTAGCCCGCGAGAATAATGCGCGCGCGCCGAATCGGGCGCAAGTGCGACGAACCGGTTTGCAATGCTGCGCGCTTCCGCCACGTCGTTGCGTTCCAAATCCACTGCGACGAGGTTTGCCATCGCCGCAAGAAATCCGGAATCGCGCGCGATCGCATCGCGAAACTCTTTTGCTGCATCGTCATAATGCGCGAGATTTGCGTCGGCGATACCCGCGTCATACGCGGCGGTGGAGGCTTGTGGTTCGGGCGGATTGAGACGCAATGCAGCAGTAAATTCGTCGTGCGCTCGCGCCCAATCGCGCGACGCCATTGCCGCAAGTCCGCGATGGAAATGCTCCGTTACGGCGCGCATCGCGGCTTGCGCATGGAGTGCGGGAGCCGAGGTCGTGATCGGCACGGGCGCCGGTGCGTAGGTTTGCGCTTGTGCGGATGCGACTCCGCTCAGCGCTGCAATCAGTGCGAGTGGAGCTGCACGCATGGGCTGCTTATAGCGTCGCCTGCGGCAGTTCGCCCATCGATGCATTCGAACTCGCTGCGGCCTTTTCGGGTTTGCATTCCCAGCCCGTGCGGCCGTGTTCGTCGATCGGCCCCAGGAGTGCCGGCGTCTGCGACGGCGCCAGGGCGTCGTCGTGCAACGCGGTGAGCGCGTCACCGTTCGCGAGTGCGAAGGACGCACTGCCCGCTGCTATGAGCAGCAGGCTTGCGAGGACAATTCGCGATACGAGACGGTTGGACACAACTCGATTATATCCCAAGTTCTGAATATTGCATGAACTACATCTCCATGGGCGTTCTAGCCGCCAGCCTCCTTGCTGCCTCGCCGCAATCGACGGCCCTCGTGGCGGGAAGCGTCCGGGACCAGCACGGCGCTCCGGTGCCGGACGCGACGGTTGTCATATATGACGGGACTCAGGAGGCCGGCGAGGCTCGCACGGGTTCGGACGGCACATTCGTTTTCGACGGCCGCGCCACGCGAGTGCGGATCCGATGCCGGTATTGCCGCGTGACTGATGCCGCGGTCGGCTCAGACGGAATTACCACGGCGATCGTCCAGCGGTACGATGCCGTCCTTTTGGAAGGGCCGACGGTTGAGGACATCGCGAACCTACCCGCTGCAAGCATTTCCTCACTGTTGCAACGCACGCCGTTCGTCGTTGTGAACGAAACGTCGAGAACCATTCCCGGCGTGTCGGCGACCGATCGTAACGCGACTCCCTACGGCGGGCTTCTGGTCGTAGACGGCGCGCCGGATTACGACGTGACGGCGAACGTTACGCCGTTCGATACCGTGCCCCAAGGCGGCTCCAATGCAGTCTCCGTGTTGCGCGTTGACCAAGCGTATCTGTACGGCAACGACGCTCAGGGTGGAACGTTTGTCGTTCAAACGCCGGGTGGAGCGTCGCGCGTGGCGACGGGAAATAATACGCTGCTGCGCGGCGCGCTCAATGAAAGCAATTTCTGGACTACTGCAGCATTTTCGAATGCGGAGGCTGGCGACCGCGCAGAGCGTGTGTCGCTCGCGGATACGTTCGCGACACCCGGTACGACGGGATCGGTAATGGTATCTTCCGGTGCGGGATACGCCTCACCGAATAGTATAAGTGCACTCTTCTCGTCGTTTTCGTCTGCGGACGCTGAGATACATTCGCGCGGCCCGGTCGACGCATTTATCACCGCGATTGCGGATCGCGGAACGTATGAATATAATTCGCGCAACTTTCCGCTGAATTCGGCGTGGTCGGATATGGACGTCGAAGCGGGTGTCGATTCGCATGCTGCCGTCGCGCCGTTCGCACATTTTGACGTCCGTCAAAGCAGCGGATGGTATCTTTCGAATCCGAGCGGGGCCGGCGCAATATCGGGATGGCTCGGCCAAGCACGGGCGAGTGCGGGCGTTTCCTATCATTCGACCGACCTCGATGCGCTGCTCGCCGGCGGCGTCGATCAAGTCGCATATACCGATGTCGTGAGGCCGGCCTATCGTGCGTCGGACAACGCAAACGACGGCGTGTTTTCATTCTCGTACCGCCCTGCTCCGCAATGGTCGCTGCACGCGAGCACCAGCTCAGGATATACCTTGCAAACATTTGTCGGCTTGTACACGCAAGCGGAAACGCCGTTCGCCTACGCGTCGCCGGTTCTCGCCGGACATACGAACGAAGCCATGCTGGAATTCGGCGACCAATCGCGCGTGCGCGCCGCGATCACTTCGCTTGCATGGAGCGGCGCCGACGGCTCCTCGACGTCAAGTGCAGGCGCGTCGGTTGCGTGGCAAATTGCGCAGAAGTTCGCGCTGCGCACCTGGCTGCTGCGCACGCAGTCGACGGTGTGGTCTCCCGCAACGGTCGGCTCAGCGTGGCTGACGTATGCCAACGCCGGCAATTTCCGCATCGACGCCACGTGGGGCCGTTCACTCTTGGATCACCTGCCGTACGATCATCTCGACGCGAGCCTCTCGGGCCGGATCAACAACCGCGTGGATTGGTTCGCATCCTCCGCGCGTGTCGACGGCTCCCAGCAAACCGCCCTCGGTCTGCGCATTCACTGATTCAGAATTTCTTCACGCCCATGCTGAATACTCGAGTGCATGAAAGCGTCCAGCCTCTTGCTAGCGGCCATTTGTGCCGCGCTCTCAACTACTGACGCGAGCGCCGGTCCCTCCGAGATCGTCGTTCCAATGCACGCACTCAACGGCAGTCACGAAGACGGAAGTGCGACCCTCACCCAAGTCACCGACGGCGTTCGCATCGTCATTGTTATCGCGCAATCGATGTCTGGCGACCAACCGACGCACATTCACCTCGGCACCTGCGGCGCCATCAAGAAAGCGCCCGAGTACGCCTTACGGTCGACGGGCGCCGGCCGTTCCGACACCGTCGTCAAGGGCGTTAGCCTGGACGATCTGCGCAAAGGATCGTACGCGATCAACGTACACAAGAGCGCGCAAGATCTCGGGACGTACGTTTCGTGCGGTGATATTCGCTGACGTCGCGTTACCGCGGCGCAACAGTCGGGAAGGGAGCGAAGGCCGCGTATTTCAAACGCGCGCGATTCACTGGCGCATTACATCCCGGGTAGCTGTTCATACACGTGATATCCGGCCAGTAATACCAGAAGATCAGCGAAAGCGGCTTACCGGCTCTGTAAGCATAGTAGAGCGCCTGATCTCGCATTTGCTGGAGTTGCGCAGTCGTCGGATACGGACAGACGGTGATTGAGGAGCAGCCGTTCCCCCTTTCTTGGTACCACGAAAACGCTTGTCCCACGAAGAACATGTTCGCAGATGGATTGTGTGTGGTGATCGTCGTCGCGATTTGTTTCGCAATGAGGCCGATATCTTCGATCGAGCCAAACTGGTTACCCGACGGAATTGGATAGCGATCGAAGCCGATGGTAGTCGTCGGCGGCGTCGTAAGCCAAGAATAAAGGTTGTTGATCACGGCCTGCCCACCGTCGTCGCCTACCTGGGTCCCGATGATCTCATGGTAGGGATCGATCGTGTGAATATACTTTGCTAAAGTTTGTACGTTGAGGTAGTTGTGGCCGGCGAGCGTGCCTTGACAATACCCGATGGATTGCGTCGGGCACCCGGGTTCGTCATAGATGTACCACTTCCAGTTGAACCCCCGAACGCTGCGCGCGACTGAATAGACGCACGAGATGATTTGCCAGTTGTTCGTTGCTCTACAGCTGTTGGCGAGGCTGTTGTTATACGACGTGATCAGCGTTCTGCCGTAGAGCACATTGGAGGGGTCGTTGATCGCGGCCTTGACGCTGATCGCTTGTCCAAGTCCGATTGAAGCATCGTACGTGAACCATGCTTGCAACGACTGCGTCCCCGTCTTGTTCGCCAACAACCCGATGTAATTGATTTCCCACTTGTATCCATCACTTACGATCGCCGCATCTTCTTGTTTGCACAACGACGTTAAGGCGGTGTCGATCTCGCAGGAATTATAAACGCCCTGCGGCGGCAAGCGAAGAACGGGCACCGCCGCCGCTGTCGGTCCGACGGCCGGTGCGCTGGTAGCGGCTGTAGAGCTCGACACACCTCCACCATCCCCGGTGACGCCGGAACAGCCTGTCGCGATCCCAAGAGCCAATGCAGCTTCGACAATAAGCTTCACAGGTCGCCCTCCGATTTCACTGCGTGAAAATGCGATGCGGCAAGAGCGGTTCGGAGCACGCGCGGCGAAGTGTACGCGTGCAGATGTCTTTGTTCAGCAGCGTTGCCGATCATCGGCGCTCGACATCGCTCGCGGCCCGATTTCGGGCGCACCGGCTTGCGTTCTTTCGCGCCCTCCTCGATCGCGTACCGCGTCCCGCCACGATCTTGGACGTGGGCGGCACGGCCGATTTCTGGAAGCGCTCGGGTCTCGCCGACGATAGCATTAAAGTGATCTTGCTGAACGTGCAGCGTGACATGATCGACGACCCGCGCTTTGAGAGCATTGTCGGCGATGCGCGCGATCTGAGCGCCTTTGGAAACGCGGAAGTCGACGTCGCCTATTCCAACTCGGTGATCGAGCACGTCGGAACGTTCGACGATCAACGACGCATGGCAAACGAAGTTCGCCGTGTCGCTAAGAAGTATTTCGTACAGACACCTAATGTTTGGTTTCCGATTGAGCCGCACTTTTTGGTTCCCGGTTTTCAGTTCATGCCGGTCGAGATGCGGGCGTTCCTACTCAGGCAATCGCGCCTGGGCTGGGTTCCTCGCGAACGTGACCGGTTTCGGGCCAAGGAAATTGTCGGTTCCGTGCGGCTAGTCTCCGCAAGAGAGATCGGCGCGTTGTTTCCCGAAGCCGCGCTTTATCGAGAGCGGGTGTTCGGGTTGACGAAGAGCATCATCGCCTATCACGGATGGTGAGAGAAGTCTAGACGCAAGCCTATTTAAAGTGAATTGTTCATTCAACGTCCTTTCTTACATGTAAAACTTCAGCGCTGGCCGTTAAACGTTCGCGGCCAATTCACCGGAAGAAGCAACGCGCTCTGTAAGGAGCCGCAACGTCGTTTGCATGATTCGGTCATCCGTCGCGGTGTATCCGGCGATGGAGAAAGCAATGTCGTCGGGCTTCAACGCCGCAACGAACCGCTCGATGTCCGCTTCGAGAAGAGGCTCCGGGCCCCAGTGAGTGTGGCACCATGACCGCTCGTCGATCCAAATTCCGGCCGATTCCGCGCCGATCACCTTGTCGACGTAAAGTCCGTACGAGAGGTACTCACTTACGAGGCGGCCGCGCGTGAATGCAACGTGCCAAGGAAGACCCGTCACGGCTTCCACGCGAGCGCATGCATCCAGTGCAGTGCGGCGGTCCCAACTGATGACGTTGCCGACATAGTCGTTCATCGGAAGGTCGTCGGTCTCCACACCCAAGAGGCGACAGACGTTATGGTGCCAGGTGACGTGATTCATTCCCGCCACGATCCCGCCGGGCTTGCGGTACATCCGCGTCCGTCCGTTACGCGCAAATAGCGTCAGATCGACCGGGCGAATGAAACGTACGTCGGAATCCATATTGATCACGACGCGCTCTTCGAGTACATGCGCTGCGGAGAGTTTGGCCAACTGCTGCACCAGCCAGCCTTTCGCGGGATATCGCGCCGGGATCGAGAGCCACCATTTCTTCGAAAAGGGAATTTTAAAAATCCCGGACGGAAGTATTTCTTCGATTGAGGCGACGACCGTACGCTGCCCCGCAAGCGTGCGGAAGAGCGCGAGATCACACCGATCGACGAAGATATAGTGCTTCACCGGAGCCGGGACGAAGCGCAAGACGGTTTCGTTGAGCGCGCGGCAGAGTTCGTAATCTCGCGCGAAGCTCGGCGTGACGATAGCGATCTCGCTCGTGCTCATTGGAGTCATCCTCCGAGCACGGTTTCAAGAACGCGTGCAAGCTCATCGATGCGCGTGTGTATGGCTCCGACGTGTCCGCCTCCGACCGATTCAATCGTGACCGCTCGCAGCAAACTACCCCAGCCTTTCGTTGGATCGTCGAACGTCGTTTCTTGTTCTTCGCCCCAGATGAGCGTCGCATTTCCGTCATGCGGCTTCGGATGATACGTGAATGCAGCAACGAGATGTGCAAACGAGGTTTCCGTCTCACGCACCCCGTGCCGTTTCTCGAACGCTTCCGGTTCAAATCCCACGGCGGGTGCTTGGGAGCTTCCGCCCACAAGTGACCGGAGCGTCTTGCCAAGGAAACCAATCGTGACGCGCGGGCCCATCAACACGGCTGCGTGCAATCGTGCGAGATTGTAACAGAGCCGGTCTCGCAGGCGTGGTGCCAAGTGACGGTCCAAGCCGACTCGTCGGATGACCGCATCGAACATGCCGATGCTACGCGTGGGCATCGGTGAGGAGTTTAGCAACACGAGCCGTTCCACGACCTCGCCTTGTGACCGCAGAACGCGCGCGAGTTCATACGCAACGAGACCACCCGCGCAGTATCCGCCAAGGCGATACGGTCCGCAGGGCTGCACGGCGCGAATCAATGATGCATAATCGCGCGCCATGCTTTCAATCGTGGGAAGCAGCGGGAGTCCAGCCGTGCCGTGCGGCGCGACGGCGTACACGATTTGATCGGGACCGAGTGCGACCGCAAGTTGGCGCGCATGCAAGGCGTCAGCGAAGAGATCGCTGTGAAAGTAGATGAACGGGGCGCGCGTCCCGCTCGCATTGAGCGTGAGGACCGGTGGAGCCGGCTGACGCTCGGTGCCGGTCTGCGCGTCGTCGATGTAACGCGCAAGCGCTTCAATAGTGGGATTTTCGAAGAGAACCCGCAGCGGCAACTCGAATCCGAACATGTCCTGTGCGCGCGCTATGAAGCGCACGGCGAGCAGCGAGTGAAAGCCGATGGCGAAGAGATCGACATCGCGATCGATATGCGGCGTTCCGAGCATTTCGGAAAGCACTTCACCAAGGCGCGCTTCCGTCGAACCGTGATACGAACCGCGCTCTTCATGGCGCTCGATTGGCGCCGGCAAGCCGCGCCGGTCCACTTTGCCGTTGGACGAGAGCGGAAGCGCCGGCAGAGCGACGATCGCCGACGGAAGCATGAACGCCGGTAAACGGTCTTTCAACCACGCGCGGAGGTCGCCGGTCTTGTAGGCTTCGGGAGCCGTTGTGCGCGGGACAACGTAGGCCCAGATCGCTTTGTCTCCGGCGGGATCGATCCCCACGACAACGGCTGCGTCGCAAATCTCCGGACAACGCAACAGCATCGCTTCGATCTCTCGCGGCTCGATCCGGAATCCGCGGATCTTCACCTGCTCGTCGATCCGCCCGAGGAATTCGATGATCCCGTCATCGCGCATCCGAACGTGGTCGCCGGTGCGGTAAAGCCGGGCATCGTCGCAGTACGGACTGGCGACAAAACGTTCTGCCGTCAGGTCGGGCAGATTGACATACCCGAGTGCAAGGCCGTCGCCGCCCACGCACAACTCCCCGACCGCGCCGAACGGGACCGGCTGCAACTTCGAATCCAGTACGAAGGCACTCGAGTTCGCAATCGGCCGCCCAATCGGGACGCTTTCGCTGATCGCATCGGAGGATGGAACGGTGTAGCAGCAACTGAACGTCGTGTTTTCGGTAGGCCCGTAACCGTTGATGAAGCGGCAATCGGGATACGCATCGATAAACCGCTTGGCATGCAGCGGCGAAACAACGTCTCCGCCGGTAAGCAGAAAGCGTAGACCGCTCAACGCTCCGAGTTCGCCTTCGACGGTTTCGCGAAACACGGCGGCCGTCAGCCACAGCGTCGTCACGCGAAAGCGCGCAAGCGTTCGTTTTAATTCCGCAATCGACAACGGACCGGGCGGCGCAATGGCGAGTCGTCCACCGTTGAGCAAAGGCGCCCAGATTTCGAATGTCGATGCGTCAAACGCGAGCGGTGCGTATTGCAGAATGGTGTCCTCTGCACCGATGTCGACGTAGTTCGTTGCGCGAACGAGGCGCACGATCGCGCGGTGAACCACAACGACGCCTTTGGGCTGTCCGGTCGAGCCTGACGTGTACATGATGTAGGCTGCAGCATCATGCCGGCCCGGTTCATCGAGTGCGGAGTCACTTTGCGCTGTAATCGCCGGCGCAGCTTCCGTGAGATTGATAATCGGGATTCCATCGTCGGGAATCCGATCGCGCACCGTGCGTTCTGCAAGGATCAATGCGATGTTGGCGTCGCGCACGATGAACGACAGCCGTTCGGGAGGATACGACGGATCGAGCGGGACGTAGGCGGCGCCTGCCTTGAGAATGGCAAGCAGAGCCACCGGCACGGACGGTGAGCGCTCGAACGCAACACCAACTGAGGCGTCTCGACCAACACCCGCCGCTCGCAAATAGTGCGCGAGCTGATTCGAACGCCGGTCGAGTTGCGCATACGTCATCGTCTCTGTATCGCTCACCACGGCAATTGCATCCGGCGTCTCTGCGACGCGCTGCGAGAAGACGTCGTGCACGCCCGCCTCGCGTTCGTATTGCGTGGATTCGCCGGCGCCGAAAGCAAGAACAGCTTGGCGTTCCTCATCGGCCATCAGCGGTAATGCGGACATGGAAGATGACGCGTCGCGCGTGATTGCGCGCAGCATCATGACCCAGCGCTGCAGCAGACGATCGACCGTTGCGCGCCGGTAGAGATCCGTGTTGAACTCGCACGATGCGCGCCAGCCCTCCGGACGCTCGACCATGAAGAAATTCAAATCGCAGATCGGGCCCGCCGAACGTGACGGAAGATCGACGAGCTTAAAGCTCCCGTAGGTTTGATTTTTGATGAACGAGCGCTGAAAGACGAAGTTGATCGAAAACAAGGCGTTTCGGCTCAAATCCCGCTTGGGATTTACGATTTCGATGAGCTCTTCGAGCGGAACGTAGCGCAGCTCGATGGCATCGGTTACCGTATCGCGCGCGCGTTCGAGGAGTTCGCGGAACGTCGGATCGCCGCCAACGTCGGTACGCAGCGCTACCGTGTTGACGAATGTACCGACGAGCCGTTCGAACTCGACCTCGTCGCGGCCGGCGAACTGCGTGCCGATTGTAATGTCGGTTTGTCCCGAGTAGCGGTGCAAGAGTGCCAGAAGCGCGGCGTACGCCACCATGAACAACGTGCAATGGTTTTTGCGCGCGAAATCCTTGAGCGCATCCGTGAAGTCGCGGTCGAGCAGCCGTGAGACGATCTCTCCGTTCGGCGTTTGAACCGGTGGGCGCGCCTTATCCGGAAGAATCTCGAATTGTTCGAAATCGCGCCAGAGCTGCGCTAACTCTTTACGGCGTGTGCCTTCGGTCGCTGCGAGCCACTCGCACTCTTGTGCGGTGTAATCGGCATACGTTTTCGGAAGCTCCGGAAGCATCGCCGCGCGGCCCTCGCTCAGCGCAGCGCACATCTCGCCCATCTCCTCGGCGAGAACTCCTACCGACCAGCCGTCGCACACGGTGTGATGCGCCGTAACCAAAATCATCGAGATATCGGAACGGACGCGAATGTGTGTCACACGGATCAACGGCGCTTGTGTTATGTCAAACGTCTTTTTCGCTTCGAGCGCGGCCAAACGTTCAGCTTCGGCAGCAGCTGCCTCATCGGACATCGCCGTCAAGTCGACCACTGGAATGTGAAATGAAACGTCCGGTGCGATGATTTGCCGCGGCTCGCCTCCGGTAGAGACAAAGGCGGTGCGCAACGTCTGGTGCCGTCCGATGATGACGCGCCAAGCCTCTTCGAGATGAGCGTGAACGACGTTGCCTTCGAGACGCCAGCGGACTGCGACGTTGAGCGCGGGGTTGAATGGATCGAGCCGCGTCTCGAACCAAAAGCGCTTCTGCGATTGCGAAGCGGGGATGGCGATTCGTTCGCCGTTCGGGAGCCCGTGCAGTGCGGGCGCCTCTAACGGAGCCGAATTCAACGGTTCGGTGCGAGCCTCGGCAAGTGACTGCGTGAACTTCATCGCGCCGTTTGCTCCCGGTATTCCGTTGCGATCGCTTCGGGAATGCTCTTGCCCGTCATCTCGAGATATTGGGCCAACGCTCCGAGGGTCGGCTGGTGGAGCAACTCTTTGGCTTTGAGCCGAAGACCGCTCTGATTGGCGCGCGCTGTGATTTGAAAGAGTTGAATCGAATCGCCGCCGAGCGTAAAGAAGTCGTCGTCCAGACTGACGCGCTCCAAGTGCAGAACGTCCGCCCAGATTGCGGCAAGCGTGATCTCTGTTGGAGTCGCCGGCGCGCGAAAGACGGATGCATCAGCGTCGGCGGCCGGCGCCGGAAGTGCCTTGCGGTCTATCTTACCTGCGACCGAGAGCGGCATCTGTTCGAGCGGCACCCAGACGGTTGGAATCATGTAGTCGGGCAGCACGCCGGCGAGCAGCGCGCGCAGCGACGCACCATCGTGCTGGAAGTCGGATGCATCGACGTAGTAGCACACCAGGCGCCGCTCGCCCGGATTGTCTTCGCGTACAACGACGGCGACTTCGGTGAGCGCCGCGTTCGCGCGGATCACGGATTCGATCTCGCCGAGCTCGATGCGAAAACCGCGCAGCTTGATCTGGTGATCGAGACGGCCGACGATTTCGATATGACCATCGGCGCGGACTCGCGCAAGGTCGCCGGTCCGATACACGCGTCCGTTGCCGAACGGGTTCGGGATAAACTTCTCGGCGTTCAATTCCGGGCGTTTCACGTATCCGCGCGCAACGCCGTCACCGGCGATGTGCAGTTGGCCGACGATCCCTACCGGCACCGGTTGATCGTTGCGATCGAGGACGTAGAACTGCGTGTTTGCGATCGGTGTCCCGATGGTGATCGCTTCGTCACCTTGCTCGATCTTCGCGCATGACGACCAAATCGTAGTCTCCGTCGGACCGTAGACATTCCATAGCGCGCCGCCGCCGGCGAGCAGCCGGTCTGCCAGCTCACGTGAGAGCGCTTCGCCACCGCAGAGCATCGTAAAGCCTGCGTTCGAACGGAAGCCGCTTTCCAGCAGCACGCTCCAGAGCGACGGCGTCGCTTGCATCACCGTAGCGCCGGTTTGTCTCAGCCGGTCCACGAGTGCAACGCCGTCGGCAAGGTCTTCACGCGATGCGATTGCTACGGTTCCGCCGGCGATCAACGGCAAGAACAGTTCGAGCGCCGCGATGTCAAACGAAACGGTCGTCACCGCAAGAAGCACGTCGCCGGCTAGCATGCCAGGCTTCTGCGCCATCGACGTGAGCAGGTTGACCACCGAAGCGTGTGCGATCTCGACACCCTTTGGCTCGCCGGTGCTGCCCGACGTGTAGATGACGTATGCAGCATCGTCGGGCGATACCGGAACGTCCGGCTTCACGTCGGATGCTGCAGCGATCGCTTCGGCAGCCTCGTGAACATCGATAATCTCAACGCCGCTCGGGATCATGGCACGATCCGCGGATTCATCGCAGATCAACGCGACGACGCCGGCATCTTCCATGACGCGCTTCAGTCTTGCCGGAGGATGGGCCGGATCGAGCGGCACGTACGTGCAACCCGCAGCAAGCGTTGCCAACAATGCGACCAGCAGTTCCGGCGACCGATCGACACAGACTGCGATGCGGCGGCGTGGTTGTTCCACGCGGCTGAGAAGATGGTTTGCGCTCCGGTTCACTCGGCGCTGAAGTGCCGAATAGGTTATAACGCGATCGTCGAAACGTACGGCAGCCGCATCGCCGCGCGCAGTCGCAGTGGCGGCAATGAGCTCGTGAACGGTTTGCTTGGGGTACTCGGCCTTCGTATCGTTGAGTTGCGCCAGCACACGCCGCTCGCGTTCGGAAAGGAAGCTGACATTGGCGATCTTCTGCGACGAATCGCGCGTGATCTCGTCGAGGATCGCGCGATAGTACTGCAGCCACCGGTCGATCGTCGCCGCGTCGAAGAGGTTCGTGTTGTAGTCGCAGTCGATCCGCAATCCGTCTTCCGATTCGACGGCATTGAGGAAGAGGTCGAAGTTGACGAACGCTTTGGGATTCGGCTCGACATTCGCCCGGAGTGGCCCCGGATGCAAGTGTTCAGCTAGCCGCTCCAAATTGAACTGGATCTCGGCCAGAGGGACGCGGCCCGCTTCGCGCGGCAGCGTGAGTGCGCGAACCAGCGTTCCGAGGGTGTACTGTTGATGCTCGTATGCATCGAGGACGCGGCGCTTGACGTCGGCTAAAAACTCGGCGAGCGTCGAGGCGGCGTGCAGGCGCGAACGAATCGGCAAAAAATCGACGCAGTGTCCTACCAAAATCTCGTCGTCGAGCAACGACTGTCCCGCGCTCGGGACACCGACGACGACGTCATCTTGATCGGCAAGTCGCCCGGCGAGAACCTGGAACGCCGCGAGCAGCGAGACGAACAGCGTGCAACCGTGTTTCGCACCGGCTTTTTTCAACGCGCTATACGAATCGCGACCGACGAGCATCGTGCGGGTCGCGCCTTCGTAGGTCTTGAGCGACGGTCGAGGCCGATCCGTCGGCAATTCCAGCAACGGCGGCACCTCACGGAATTGCTCGACCCAATATGCTTGAATCTTTTCCGTTTCAGCGGCGTCGCGTTGCGTTTGCCGCTGGGCATACGTAGCGAACGCGAGCGATTCGCGAAGATTCGGCTCGTCGTTGTTGCAATACGCCGTATAAAGCTCGGCGAATTCGCCGAGAATGACGTTCATCGACCAGCCGTCGCAGATGATGTGATGCGCGGTGAAAATAAGCGCGTGTTCGTTCGTTTCCAAACCGACGAGGTGGCCGCGCGCAAGCGGTCCGGAAGCCAGATCGAACGGCGTACGTGCTTCCGAATCTATAATCGCCTGCAGCGCTCGTTCACGTTCGGACGGCTCGTATGCGCTCAGGTCGTGTCGCGCGAGCAAGAATGGTTTCGCGGCTGCGATGTGCATTTTTTCGCCCGTCGCGCCGAAGGAAGCGCGAAGTGCGTCGTGACGCGCGACGATGCGATCGAGTGTACGTTGCATCGCGGATTCATCGAGCGCTCCTCGCAAACGGAGCGTCACCGATTCATTGAACGCGCACGACGCCTCGTCGCTCACTTGCGCCGAGAGCCAGATTTCGGTTTGTTCTTCGGTCAGTGCAACTTCAGCCGGCGGTCGCGGCGCGACCGTCGAGGCGAGGATTCCCACGCTCTGGATTTCATCGAGACTTTGCGCGAAGGCCGCGACGATGGTGTCGACATCCGCGTCGGTATGCTCGGTGGTGAGGAAGCTGGGGAAGCCTTCCTGCACGTAGATTCCTCGTAAGCGCAGGTGGTAGAAGAGCAGACCCGCGAGGCGATCCTCACCGGCGAAGTTGAGATAGAAGAGGCTGCCGTACGTTTCGATGCGCGTTGCGATTCCGCGCGCTTCGAGTTCGGCGTTGAGGCGCGCGACGAGTCGCTGCGTGCGTCGGCTAATCGCTTCTTGTAGTGCCGGTCCTTGAGTCTTGAGATGGTTCAAGACGGCGACGACGGCAGCCATGACGAGCGGATGCCGCACAAACGTTCCGGCGACGAATGTCGGTGCAACCTGCGGAGATGAATCGTCGCCATACTGCCACATGCCGCCATCGAGCGCATCCATGAAGCGTGCGCTGCCTGCAAGGACGCCGATCGGCATGCCGCCGCCGACGACTTTGCCGTAGGTCGCGAGGTCGGCGCGAATACCGAAGATGGCTTGCATGCCGCCCGGGTGCATCCGAAATCCGGTTACGACTTCATCGAAGATGAATGCCGTGCCCGATGTTTGCGTTATCGTGCGAAGTTCGGCGAGAAACTCTTTGGGACGCAGCGCCGGATGCCGGCTCTGCACCGACTCGACGATGACGGCCGCGAGTTCGTGTGCATGCTCTCGCACGTACTCCAAGCTCTCAGCTGTGCCGTACGGCAGTACCGTGACGTTGGCGACCGCTTCGCCTGGAATGCCGAGCGCAACCGGCAGCGAGCGGCGCGAGCTTCGCGCGCTCTTCACGAGCACTTCATCGAATTGGCCGTGATATGCGCCTTCGAACATGACGATGCGATCGCGTCCTGTCACGGTTCGAGCGACGCGCAATGCCGCCATCACCGCTTCGGAGCCGGTGTTGCAGAATGTGACGCGCTCGTTTCCGGTCAGCTCGCAAAACAGCTCCGCCGCTTCATCGGCGAGCTCCGTCTTCGGCCCGATTGCAAAACCGCGTTGCAATTGGCCACTCACCGCGTCGACGACGAAGTCGGGTGCGTGACCGAATGCGGTTTGGCCGAAGCCGTTGAGCAGATCGATGTACTCGTTCCCGTCAACATCCCACAGACGCGATCCCTTCGCGCGAACGCAGGAAATCGGGTACACCATCTCTTTCCATTCACTGCGAAATCCTGCGGCAACGCGCGGGTCGGCGAGGACACGGCGATAGCGCTGCGTCAAACGCTTCGATTCGCCGGTGCGGGCAACGGTGCGCGAGATGAGATCGTCGATGTGTGCGCGTTGTGCCGGCGTCAAGTCTGCTTTCGATGCGCCGGTTATCCGGAAACCATCCCTCGGCGATTGCGCTTCAGGTTCCTTTTGCTGAGGGTTCTGTTCGACTTTCGGCTCAGGCTGAACAGCCGGCTTTTCTGTAATGCCGCGGCCTTGAAGCGCTTGCAGTTGCTCGCGCATCAGTTGCTGCATCGCCTGCAATTGTTCGCGCATCAGCGTTTCGATCGCCGTCGCGTTGCCGGCATCGGACGCGGTGACGACGGGTCCGGGTTGCGCAACTGCTCCGTTGCACGCCGCAACGCTCGGCTCTTCCGCGGGTAGCTGCGGAAGGATGTATTGGGCAAGTGCAGCGATCGAGGGAAGCTCGCTAAGGAGTTGACGGAAGACTAACGTAACGCCGAAACGCGATTGAACGCACTGTACGAAACGGCCGAGTGAAAGCGAATCGAATCCGAGTTCGAGGAAGGTCTCGTTCCCGGAAGCGCCGTTAAGGCTTTCTCCGGAAAGCTCTTCCAGCATCGAGACGAGTTCGTTGCGCACACGCGCGATGCGCGGCTCGGCCGCGGGTACCGCTTGCGTTTGTGGTGCATCGTGAGTTTGCATCTGTTTTCCGTTCGTACTTATGGGTGGGACCGGCGCCGGATCCGCGGTGGACATCGCTGTCGCTGGAGGTGCAATCCAATAGCGCTTGCGTTCGAAGGGATACGTCGGCAGCGATATGCGCGAGCGAACGCTATCCGCGTGCAGCGCGCTCCATCTCGGTTTTGCGCCGAGAGTCCAAAGCCGGCCAAGCGTCTCCAGCACCATGTCGAGATCCGGGCGCTCACGCTCGCTTCCCGGCAGCGTGCGAATGACGCGCGCGCCTTTTCCTTTTGCAGCGCCTTGGAGCGCAAACGTTGCGAGCGTCGAGCCGGGACCTATTTCGACCAGCGTGTCAACGCCGGAGTCGACAAGCGTTTGCAGCGCGTCTGAGAAGCGAACGGTGTTGCGACAGTGTTGTGCCCAGTACTGCGACGATGTTGCCTCTTGTTCGGTAATCCACGCGCCCGTCACGCTGGAGACATATGGTGTCAACGGCGCGTGAGGAGACGCGGCGCCGACGCAAGCCGCGAGCGGCGCGATAACGGGGTCCATCATCGATGAGTGAAACGCGTGCGACGTGTGCAGGCGCCGCGAACCGATGTCCGCATCCTTTAAGCGCTGCTCGAAACGCTCTATTGCTTCGCCGGTTCCCGATACGACAGTGCGATTCGGCGCGTTTACCGCTGCCAAATCCAGCTCGGCATCGATCAACGATTCGATTTCGTGCTCTGCAGCATTCACCGACAACATCACGCCCGGCGGCAGCGCGCGAATCAGACGGCCGCGTTCGGCGACTACTGCCAGTGCGTCTTCGAGCGGAAAAACGCCCGCTAAGCACGCCGCAACGAATTCACCGACGCTGTGTCCGACCGCGCCCGCCGGCACGATTCCGTACTCGCGTAAAAGACTTGCAAGCGCGTATTCGACGGCGAAGATTGCCGGTTGCGCAATCTCGGTAGAAGTCAATCGCTGCGCATCGTCCTGTTCATAAAGGATCCTGCGCAGATCAACGCCGATGTGCGGCTCCAAAATCTCCGCGCATCGGTCGATCGCCTCGGTGAATGGTGCGGCGCGATCGTAGAGATCGCGTCCCATGCCGAGATACTGCGCGCCTTGACCGGGGAACAGAAACCCGATGACCGGTTCGTGTCCGTCCGCCGTACCGCGAACGAGACGGTCGGAGCGTTGAAGCGCCGCTGCGGCATCGCCGCGTGACGTCGCAACTACGGCACAGCGAGCGGCGAACGGTCTGCGGCCCACTTGCAGCGTGTGCGCGACGTCCTCGAGCCTCTCGCCGCGGTTCTGGCCAAGATGTTCAGCGAGCTGCTCGCATGCGGTCGTCAACGCCGCTTCGCTACGTGCGGAAAGTACGAGCACTTGCGGCATATCGCTCGCAGTCTCGCGTGCCGTTTGCGGCGCAGACTCGAGCACGACATGAACGTTCGTACCGCCGACGCCAAAGGAACTCACGGCAGCGCGGCGCGTCGGTGCGTCGTTCGCCCACGGCATGAGCTCGGTATTGATAAAGAACGGGCTCGATGCCAAATCGATGTGCGGGTTCGGCGCCCTGAAATGCAGCATCGGAGGAATCACGCCGGAACGAATCGCGAGCGCGCACTTGATGAGTCCTGTCACCCCCGCCGCGACATCGAGGTGGCCGACGTTGCTTTTCACCGATCCGAGCGCGCAGCTTTTCCGTGCATTCGCGGCGGATGCGTACGTGCGGTTTAGTGCCGCAAACTCGATCGGATCGCCGAGCGGCGTCGCGGTACCGTGGCATTCGACGAGGCCCACTGAGCTCGGTTCAATCTCTGCCATTGCGTACGCAGATTGCAGCGCAGCTGCTTGTCCGCGCGAACTCGGTGCCGTATAGCCGACTTTGTCCGATCCGTCGTTGTTCACGCCGAAGCCGCGGATCACCGCATAAATCGAATCACCGTCGCGCACTGCATCTTCGAGCCGGCGCAGCACGACGACGCCGGCGCCGTCGCCGAAGACCGTGCCGTTTGCGTTCGCGTCGAACGTGCGGCAATGACCGTCGGCTGACGCCATACCGCCTTCTTGATAGACATAGCCACGCCGTTGCGGAAACGAGATCGAAACGCCGCCGGCTAGCATCATGTCGGCCTGACCGAGCATGAGCGCTTGACATGCCTGCGTCACTGCAAGCAGTGAGGTCGAGCACGCCGTCTGCAACGTCATCGCGGGCCCGCGCAGGTCGAGCTTGTAGGACACGCGCGTCGCGAGAAAATCATAGCCGCCGCCGAGCAGCTGCGGATAACCGCCGACTTGATAATCACTCGTGAAGCGCTCTACCTGGCTGCGGTCGGCTAGCACGTTGCGCAAGAGATACGAACTTATGCTGCAGCCGGCGAAGACGCCGATGACGCCGCCAAAGGCCGCGGGATCGTAGCCGGCATCCTCGAGTGCCTGCCAGCAACATTCCAAAAATACGCGATGTTGCGGATCGGTGAGTTCCGCTTCGCGCGCATGCATGCCGAAAAACGCCGCATCGAACTCGTCGGCGCGATCGAGTACGGAACGCGAGCGGACGTAGTCGTGACGTGCGCGCACGTCGGGGCCAAATGCATCCTCGAGCTCGTCCTCGGTGAACGTACTAACGCTTTCCACGCCGGTGCACAGGTTCTCCCAAAACGTTGCAACGTTGGCAGCGCCCGGAAAACGTCCGGCGCATCCCACGATGGCGATCGCACAGCTCATGAGGCAATCCTCAGCCGCGGCGGAGTGAAAACGCGCGCGTCATCCAGCGTAAGAGCGATGCCCGTGACGACGAGCGCTTCCGTGAACCGATAGCGACCGCACGCCACGAAATTCGCAAGAAGTTGTAACGCTGCTTCGGTCGCGGGCCGGATCAGAAACGTGCCCGAGTCGCGCGTTTCGTAGACGAGTTCAACGTCGACGTCTTGGTAGTCCAGCCAACAACCGGTAACGCCGGACTGACACTTGTAGAACGATTCTTTAGCGCTGAAGATAGCCGCAGCGGCCCGCTCCCTGTCCGTCGCCGATAGACCGGAGAGGTGTGCGACGTCGTCGCGTGTGAGCGCCTGCGTCCATACGTCGCGCGTCACACGCGCCGTGATCTCCGCATCGATACCGACGCCCGCAAGACGTTCGCGGGTGCCGACGACTGCGCCGCAATAACCGATCGTGTGGGTGATGCTGCCGACGAAGCCATCGGGCCAATGCGGGCTTCGATCGGCATTTCTGCGTACGGCGAAAGCGCCGAGGCCGAATTCGCCGAGCGAATGACGCGCGCACAGCCGCCCTGCGGCAAACTCTTCCAAACGGTTGCTGCGAAACGTTTCGCAGGCCGCCGCCTCTTCGGGCAACAGCATTGCGGGATCCGCCGGTCCTCGCAATTCCGAGGCGACGACGGTGAGCGGTGAAAACAAATCCGCGAGAAGCGCAGACGAGCGCGCGAGATTCATGATCGTTCCCGCTCGGCGTTAATGAAGGCGGCCAGCCCGCGAATAGTGCCATGCTCGAACAAATCCGTAACGTCGACATCGGCAGCCAGGCGTTCGCGAATGCGCGTATGCACTGCGAGCAGACGCAACGAATCGCCGCCGGCATCGAAGAAATTTTCATCGAGTCCGGGCGCGGTATCGCAGCCGAGCACGTCGCGCCAGATCTCCGCTATCGTCCGCTCCAATCCTCTTGCACCGGTTTCGATGACCGACGGCGAGCGCGTCGCTTCTTCACGAGCTGGACCCGTCGCACTGCGCGCAAGCGCGATTCGATCGACCTTCCCGCTCGACGTCAGCGGCAGTTCGCGGCAGATTCGAATCCGATGCGGCATCATGAACGCGGGCAACGAGCGGCTCAGCCATGCGCGCAGTTGATGTTCGCTGGTCGAGCCTTCGGAGCAAAGGACGACATGCGCGACCAGTTCTTTTTCGCCGCTGCGCTCGATGACGACCACCGCCGCGTCACCGACGGCGGCGTGCTTTTGAAGCGCGAGTTCGATCTCACCAAGTTCAATGCGAAAGCCGCGAACTTTGACTTGGTCGTCGGTGCGTCCGAGGAATTCGAGAAGACCGTCGGTTCGCCAGCGCGCGCGGTCACCGCTACGGTAGAGTCGCGCTCCCGGATCGCCGGCGAAAGGATCGCAGACGAACCGTTCGGCGGTAAGCTCGGGACGGTTCACATATTCGCGAGCGACACCGTCGCCGCCGAGATACAGCTCGCCTTCCGCGCCAACCGGGAGTGGCCGCAGGCGCTCGTCGAGGACAAACGCCGTCGAATTTGCAATTGGTTTACCGATCGGCACGCTACCTTCCAGCTCGGCTTCCGAGATGTCGCACCACGTACTGAAGGTCGTGTTTTCCGTAGGTCCATAAACGGCGACGAGACGACAACTCGGCAACGCTCGTAAGAAGCGCTCCATGTGCACCGGCGAAGCGATTTCGCCCCCGGTTAAGAGCGTGCGAAGCGATCGGGGCCGCGCGGACGGCGTGTCGACAAAGCGCTGGAAGAGCGCGGTGGTCAGAAACATTGCCGTCACGTCGAAGCGATCGATCGTTTCAGCAAGTTCATGCATCGACATCAAGCCGGGCTTCGGAACAGCTAATCGCGCGCCATTGAGCAGCGGCGCCCAAATTTCGAATGTCGATGCGTCGAATGCGAGCGGTGCGAAATGCAAAAACGTATCATCGATGCCGATCGCGAGGTAGTCTGTGTCGCATACCAAACGCACGACGCCTCGATGCTCGACGGCAACACCCTTGGGTTGCCCGGTCGATCCCGACGTGAAAATGATGTACGCAAGCGACGACGGCCCGGCTTTCTCCGCCGGCCGTTCTTCATTTTCATGGTCGAGGAGTTTCGCGACTTGGACGCGCGGTATCGGGATATCCGGCAGATGATCCGCCGCATCGGTGACGACGAGCGCAACGCCGGCGTCCGCGATCATGAAATTCGTCCGCTCGCTCGGGTACGACGGATCCAGCGGGACGTACGCGGCCCCGGCCTTGAGAATACCGAGTAACGCCGGCGGCAATATGGTGGACCGTTCGAAGGCTACGCCAACAGCCGCTCCCGGTTTGATGCCGAGCGAGACCAATGCGTTCGCGATGCGGTTCGAGCCGCGCTCGACCACGTCATACGTAAAGCTGCAATCGCGATCCGTGATTGCCGGCGCGGAGGGATGGACGCGGGCGGTCTCCGTGAAGATTCGATCGATTGAGAGGTCGCGTTCGTACGGCGTGCGCGCGCCGTTGCTAAACGCCGCGGCCGCCGATATATCGCGCGGGAGCCGCTCGATCGCGGTCATCATGCTGAGGTCCGTCACCCGGCCTCCCTTCTGGCGGCATTGTATCGGCACGCGAGTCCAGCTAAAATCCCCCAAAGTTGGTTAAAAAATCCGCGGCGGCCTGATAGGTCGCGAAACGCCGGGTTTGGGGGATTGCTTACGCGACCGTAGTGGCCTACGAAAGGCGGGTGAGGATAACGCTCCTGGGCGTTTGCGTTGCAATCGCTCTCTCGTGCGGTTTCTTCTTTCGCTTCTATCACATCGACCGCAAAGTTTTTTGGGACGACGAGATCTACAGCGCGATACGCATCGTCGGCTACCGCGAAGATGATGTCATCAGGATCGCGGCAGCCGCGCGTACTGCTGCGGATCTTCAAGGAATCGTCCACCCCGGTTCGCTGCGGCGCGACCCGTCGGTGCAAGACACCGTCGTTGGTCTAGTACTCGAAGACCCTGAACACGCTCCGCTCTATTACGTGCTGGCGCATCTCTGGTCTAACAGGCTCGGCGACTCGGTGCGCGCACTTCGCATGTTTTCGGCCGTCATCGGCGTACTGGCCATTCCGGCCATGTTCTGGTTGTGCTTCGAACTGTTCCGCTCGCCGCGCGCCGGCTGGATCGGCGCAGCACTGATCGCGACCTCGCCGATCGCGGTTCTCTATTCGCAGCAAATACGTGAATATAGTTTGTGGACGGTGGCGCTCTCGGTGATGGGAGCGGCGCTCCTGCGCGCGTTGCGCCTCCAGACGATCTCGGCGTGGGCCGTGTACGCCGCTGCGCTAGCGTTTGGTCTCTATATCGACACGCTCACGATATTCACTGCCGCGGGTTTCGCGGCATTCGTCGCCCTCGACGGTTGGAAGCGGCGGGGAACAAAGCCCTACGCGTTGATCGCCTTCGCCGTAGGATTCTTGGCCTTTTCGCCCTGGCTTCTCGTTTTGGTGCGCGGGAGCGATGCCGTGCTCCGCGGCGCCTCGATCATGCTCAAAGAACGGTTCGGCGCCGCATACATTCTCGAGAGACTCATCGCCTCGCTTCGCTTGAATTTTTTTGATTACAACGTGCAGTCGATGGGGCTCAGCCTCATTTTGTCGCTTCCCGTGCTGGCGCTCGTCGGATATGCACTGTACTTTTGCCGTACGCTTCCCCTCCGCGTTTGGGGTTTTATCGCGGCACTGCTCTTGTTCCCCATAGTGCCGCTCCTTGTTCACGACCTGCTGTTCGGGGGAATGCTCACGGCTCAGACGCGGTACCTTATCCCGGCATATTTGGCTTGCGATCTCGCTCTGGTCGGTTTGTTCAATTCGGTCCTCACCGGAGCGGCGCGCGGCATTCGGGCCGCGATGTGGAGCGCCGTTTTCCTCGTGGTGCTGGCTGGGCGCTTTTCGTCAGCTGCTGTGAGTGCGCAAGCGACGAGCTGGTGGACGAGCTTCGACGAGCGTTCCATTCCAATCGCGCGGACGATCAATGCCGCACCGAACCCGCTTTTCGTTAGCGACAACTATATCGGCTACGTCCTTTCGGTCGCCGAATATTTGCGGCCAAACGTAGCCGTACAGATTCGCTCGACGTGCTACTTGTGTGTAGCCAAAGAGAACGAAGAAGCCGGTATGCATTTCGACCCGCAGCTTGCCGGCCCGAGCGATATTTATCTCCTCGGACCTTCGCCTACGCTTCAAGCGAACGTTCGAGTGGCGTTGAACCGCTGGGACCGCACGCGGTATTGGTGCATCGATGTCCGCGCCAACTGCGCGAGCCCGCTGAAGCTTTGGCGCTGGGTTCAGTAAGTACGCCGAATTTGGGGGATTGTCGCGCCAAGACCGCTCCACTACGCTTACCCTCACCGCGCGTATCCCTCGGAGCTACGGTATGTCCATCCTCAGGCCCGAGCAACGGCCGACGTTCTTGCAGACGTATAATCGCTCGAGTTTCGCGTTCGATCACGCTCTTCACGAGCTTGATCTTTTTGATCTCGACCAACTGCGCGCACTAGCGGGACGTCTGCCCGACCCTGCGTACTATTCAACGGCAAACAGCGACATTGCCGACGGCTGGAAACACATCGGCAGCCGTCGTCCGTCGCTCGATGCAACGATGGCGACGCTCGGCGAAACGAACTCTCTGGTCCTCCTCAAACATTGTGAGAAGGATCCGCAATGGGGCGAACTCTTTCGTCATCTCATGCGCGAAGTGGTCGAACAGGCGGGCGACGCACTCGGCGCCGACCTTGACGTTGGCCGAGCGACGATCGTCATCAGTTCGCCAAGGCGCGTGACATCGTACCACATCGATGCGGAAGTGAACTTCCTCTTGCAGGTTCGTGGTCACAAGCTGCTGCACGTTTTCGATCCGAACGATCGTACGGTGCTCACCGAGACCGAGCTCGAGGCTTTCTACGGCGGCGATTGGGACGGTGCGCACTACAGAGCAGAGCGCGAGTCCGACGCCCGCGTGTATCCGCTCGAACCCGGAAAGGGTACGCACTTACCGCTCCACGCGCCGCATTGGGCACAAAATTTGGACGACGTCTCCGTGGGCGTCAGTTTGAACTTCAACCTTCGCTCCGGCGGACGTTTGGCAAAGCTCTACAAGATGAATAATCGCCTGCGCAAGGCGGGCCTGCATCCCGCTCCGCCCGGCGTTTCGCGGTGGCGCGACAAGCTCAAACTCGCTGCATTCACCGCCGTCGAGAGCGTTCGGACACACGCGCAGTCGCGCCAGACAAAGGCGGCGGTCAACTGAGGCGCTCGGCGATCGTCGCAACGGCCGTTGTTGCGTTCGCAATCGCAGCCGGCGGCGCGATTGTAGCGCACTCCGTTTTCCAATTGCCTGCTCCGACGGGTCCGTTTTCGGTCGGGACAACGACGTTCGCACTCGCACGTCCGATCGAGCAAGGAGAAACGTCGCCCGGCCAATTCATGGTTCAGGTGTGGTACCCCGCGCTGCCTTCATCCGACCGCGCGCCATACGGCACCGCCGCGGGAGGGCTGAAGGGATGGCTATACCATCACCTCGTGCGAACGCATTCAGCACGCGAAGCGGTTCCGTCACTGCAACGCTCTCCGCTCCTGGTGTACGTCCCGGCGTGGGGCGGAGAACGCACAGAAAATACGGCCCTCGCGGAGGACCTCGCGAGCCATGGCTACATTGTTGCGGCGTTCGATGATGTCACGCGCGATTCGCCGGCGCTCAGCCGCCTAGCGGGCGCTCCGGACCTCAGTTCCGAGCGCGCGTATCGCGAGACTATTCAGCTGGCGAACGACCGTCTTGCGTACGAAACGCTGCGGGCATCAGCTGTTTTCGACTACTTCGCACATCTCAATGCTCGCGATCCTAACGGCCGTTTCACCGGTCGCATCGATCTCAAGCATGTCGGAATCTTCGGGTATTCGCTTGGGGGCGCAGTCGCGCTCGAAACGTGTCGCCGTGACAAGCGTTTCTTGGCCGCGATGAACCTCGACGGTTTGCTGTTTGCTGCGGGCAGCAGCTACGCCGGAGGAGTTCCGTATTTTCTCGTCTCCGATACGATGCCGGCTCCAACTGCCGGCGACCTGGCTTCGCGCGATCCCGCGATCCGCTACATGTCCGAACTCATTGTGAGCGATGGGGCCGAACAAAGCCGCGTCCTTCGATATGGCGGATACGAACTGCAAGTTGCGGACACCGCGCATATCAGCTTCAGCGACGTCCCACTCTACGCGCCGCTGCAGCGCTTTCGCGCCGGATGGAACAATCCACCGCGCGTCACCAGTGCGTTGCGAGATTATACGCTCGCATTTTTCCGGCAGGCGCTCAATGGAACGTTTTCTCCACTGCTGATGCCCGGCGCGAAGGGTCGTCCGACGGCGACGCTTACGGTCGGTACAGGGGAGATGCGGCGATGAGTCGCTGGTGGTACCGGCCGCGACCGCTCATGGGAACACCGCGTCTGCGCCTCGTGTGCTTTCCATACGCCGGCGGTTGGCCGAGCGTTTATCGGCCGTGGGTTACACGGCTGCCCGCGGACATTGAGCTCGTCGCAGTACGCACTCCGGGGCACGAATCGCGCTTCGCTGAACGGCCGTACACCGACTGGTCTGCGCTTACGAACGATACAGCAGAGGCATTGCGTCCGCTGCTCGACGTGCCGTTCGTGTTCTTCGGTCACAGCTTTGGTGGAATGGTCGCCTACGAGGTCGCGCGTCTTTTGCAAGAAGACGAGACGGCGAGACTCAAAGCGCTGATCGTTTCCGGTTGCCGTTGCCCGCTGGTACGTCCGGATAATCGCGCGCCGTTCAATGGTTCGAGCGATGCGTTGTGGAGATGGCTTTCGGAAATCGACGGAACACCATCCGAGGTTTTACAAAATCCGCAGCTCCGAGCGCTGACGGAGCCCACGCTTCGGGTTGATCTGGAGCTCGCCGACGCGTGGACCGGCACCGATCAAATCGTTGATTTACCAATCGTCACGTTCGGCGGAACGAACGATCGCATCGTGCCGCGCCGGCAGATTCAAGGCTGGCGCGACTTCACCGCTCACGACGCGTATCGCCACGTCGAATTCGCGGGTGGTCACTTTTTCATTCACAGCCTCGAAGCCGAGGTCGTCGCGGAGATCGCCACGTTATGCCAAGCCGCATGATCGAACGAGAATCGTGGTTAGTCGCGAAGCCGAACACCTTCGCGGCAAACTTCGACCGAAAGCCGTTCGCATTCGCACATCGCCTGGCGGACAACCCGCTATTTTTCCCGGAGCGTTTGTTGACGCTCGCGCAACAAATGGCAAGGGATCCCGACGATGTCTACTACGACGCGGGCGACGTGCGCGTCGATCAACGCTGGGACCAGGTACCGGCGTGCGATCTTCCGATCGACGTGCTGCTAAACCGCATAGAGACGGCGGGCGCGTGGGTTATTTTGCGCCACGCCGAGCGAGATCCCGAGTACGCGCGACTGTTGGACGCATGCATGGATGAGATCGAAGCACTTTCGGGTTTCGACCTGCGACGCGTCAGCAAGCTGCGCAATGCGATTATCTTCATCAGTTCGCCGAATCGCATCAGTTCGTATCATATCGATCGCGAGTGTAACTGTCTCTTGCAGATACGCGGGACGAAGACGGTGAGCGTCTTCGACCGCGACGACCGCGACGTGCTTTCAGAAGCCGAGATCGAGCGTTTCTGGACCGTTGACAACAACGCCGCCGTCTACAAGCCTCACTTCCAAAACCGGGCCCATGCCTTCGAGCTCGCGCCGGGATGCGCGGTGCACATTCCCGTCAACGCACCGCATTGGGTGCGCAACGGCCCCGAAGTCTCCGTTTCGCTGAGCATCAACTTTCATTACAAAGACGAACTGCTCGCCGACGTCTACCGCGCGAACTATTGGCTGCGGCGCATGGGTCTGCGACCGGCGCAGCCGCGGCATTCACGCACGCGGGACGCGCTCAAGAGCCGGTTGTATGGTTCCGCGCGATTGCTCAGTGCAACGACGCGTCGCCTTCTGGGTCGCCCATAGTGGCGACCATGCTGGGCAGCCTCGGACGTCTCTCGTCTACGGCGCGCCGCGTTCCGATACTTGGAGGTGCACTGGCGGACGCATATCGCCGCTACTTCGACCGTGCACGCGGTGACGGCGTCCGGCTGTTTCGCGGCGTTTTCCCGAGTTTCGACGCAGCAACGCTCAATATTCGCACCGGGCGCGCCATGGGTTACGACAGTCCAATTGCGGCGAGACGCATGCTCAGCGAATGGCTGGCAGTACATCCCAGCGACTATCCGGTGATGTTTTGGCTGGCGAAGCTGATGCCGGACAGCAAAGCGGTGTTCGACTGGGGCGGAAGCGTGGGATTGAAATACTTCGCGTTTCGCCCATATCTGCACTATGCGAGTGACCTCGTCTGGCTCGTCGGCGAAGTGCCGGCGGTCGTTGAGCTCGGGCGCGACATCGCGCGAACCGAATCAGCTGCCGCGCTGCGTTTCACCGCGGATTTTGCGGGCCTCGCGGATGCCGACATTTTGCTTGCGGCGGGCGTGATGCAATTTATCGATGACCCGTTCGCCGTGTTGCGCGCACAACCGCATCTTCCGCGACATCTGATCATCAGCAAGACGCCCCTGTACGACAAGCCGTCTGCCGTCACGCTGCATAATATGGGCACGTCGTTTTGTCCATATCACTTGTTCAATCGGACGGAGTTCGTGTGCGCGATCGAATCATTGGGCTATCGCCTCGTTGACGAATGGCGATCGCCCGGCGTCGGCTGTCGGATTCCCTTTCACCCGGAACATTCGATCGATGCATACTCGGGCTTCTACTTCGCGAGGAGCGTGTGATGGTGGCTGGAGGCGTTAAGCGCGCGAATGAAGGCGCATATTTCACGCAGCTGCCGGATGACGCGGTCGCATTCTTCAACCGGACGCCGTACGGCTTCGAGCATACGCTGAACAAGTCGGATCTGTTCGAATTCGATACGATTTGCGAGCTCGCGCGCGAGTACGATCACGATTTTTACGTCTCAGGCGGTGCGGCTTCACCGGACCAGCGTTTCTACTCGGTCCACTCCGGGATGCATACGCCGTATGAGGCCCTTCAACGCCTCGACGTTGAAAGCCAGCGCGTGTTGCTCAAACGCCCCGAGCAATATGACGTCCGTTATCGCGATCTTATGCTCGGACTCTTCGACGAGATGGCACGTCTGCGCGATGGATGGCGCGGTGAGCGCCTCGTTCGTCTCGCCTCTTCGATCCTCATCAGTTCGGCCGCGACGACGACGCCGTTTCACTTCGATCCCGAGATGACGTTCTTTTTTCAAATCGACGGGGAGAAGAGTTACCATCTGTACGCGCCGACGGTGTTGAGCGAACGCGAGCTCGAGAACTTTTATTGGATGGGGATCGTGAATATCGGCCAGGTCGATCTTGCCGGACGCGATCCGGCACGCGAGTACGTTTTTGAGTTGACCGCGGGCAAGGGGATGCACCAGCCGCAGAACTCGCCGCATTGGGTTCAAACGCACGGATCGCGGTCGATCTCGTACGCCATATCCTTTGAAACCGATGCTTCGCGAAAGCTCGGGCGCGTGCGCGCCTTCAACTACTACCAGCGCAAGCTCCACATGCACCCTGCGCCGCCCGGCGAACATCCGGCGGGCGATGCCGCCAAAGCGCTAGCGATGCAAGCCGCTATTCCGCTTCGCAGACGCATTGCGGACGCCGCGCGCAAACTGCCTGACGCCGGAACAACGCGTGTCCATACCACGTAGTTCGATGGGATATACGCACGTGTCAAGCTATGCCTTGAAGGAAGACACCGTCCGCGATGCGGGCAGTCCGAGCTCCGCGGAATGGTGGTTTGTCTACGTCGTATTGCTCGCAACCGCGGTAATTCCAGGATTAGCAGCAAAATATTCATTGCTAAGCCAGACGATGATCCAGGTCTTTTGGAGCATCGCCTATGTGATAGCCGGGTGGCAGTTACTACAGATGAGATCGAAGGTTCTGCCGGTCGCGAGACAATGTGCTCCGCTCTGGGCGATTGTCTTTCTCATGTTCGCGTCGACGCTTTGGTCCGTCGACTCGTATACGACCATCATCGGCAGCATCGAACTGTTGGGAACGACGATCGTCGGCCTGTATATCGCGCTCCGGTTCACACTGTCCGAACTTCTGTGGATTGTCGCGATGATGTTCGTGACCGTTGCGTGCCTGAGCTTGCTGATCGTCTTCGCGAACCCCGGTTACGGGCGCGAATATTGGGGTTCGGGACCTTGGCAAGGCATCTATCAGGACAAAAACAACCTCGGCGCGGCAGCATCGCTCGCGATCATCTCTCAAGTGGCGGTGTTTCGCAGCTTCACGGGCCGTCGACGCTGGGTGCTTGCTGCCGGCACACTGCTTGCATTTGTCCTTTTGCTTGGGTCGAATTCAGCAACGGCCTTTGGCGATTGCGCGGCCGTCCTCGTGGGAGTGCTGGTCGCGAATGTCTGCCGCTCGCCGCGATTCGGCGGGTTTGCGCGTTTCGCGACGGTCCTCGGCATAACGGTCACCGTTGCAGCAATCTTCGCCTTCAACCTGACACCAGATTCCGTCTTCAATCTCCTCGGACGTCAGTCGAACCTGACCGGGCGCACTGACTTCTGGCCGTATCTGCAGCAGGCAGTTGCGGATCGCCCGATCCTGGGCTTCGGCTACGATGCATTCTTCCAATCGCCGACCGGCGTTCAATACTTGAGCGCCTACGTAGAACAAGCCGGCGGCTGGACTCCGTATCACGCGCATAATAGTTTCCTGCAACTCGAGATAGACGCGGGGTTTGTCGGACTTGCGATGCTTATTCTCGTTTTGGTCACGTCATTCGCAAGGGCGATGGCGTATTTTACTCGCGAACGAAGCAGCATCGGGGTGTGGCCGCTCGCGATCATGTTGTTTCTTACGATCGGAAGTTTCACGGAGACGTACTACCTCAACTACAACACGCTGGAGTGGATCTTATTCATGGCCGCCATCGTCTATCCACTCCAGAAATCGAGCGTGACCGCCGCCGTTGCAATCGTTTCCGATACGGCAACACCGGTCACTACTCGTGCTACTGCTTTCAAGAGGAACGGCTGGTTATGAACGCCGTGCCGAAGCGAACGGTCGCGATCGCCGGCGTCCGTATCGATGATCTCGACTTCGACGATGTGGTCGAAGCGATTGTGGCGCATGCCGCTCGCGGCAGCGTTCCGGCATACGTCGTCACCCCGAACGCGCATCACGTCGGCCTCCTCCAGCGGGACGCTCTGCTGCGCGAAATCTACGAACATGCATTTCTTGTCGTTCCGGACGGCGTGCCGTTGCTTTGGGCCGCGGCGTTGCTCGGCATGCACTTGCCCGAGCGCGTAAACGGCACCGATCTTTTCGAGGCGCTCTGCGCGCGCGCCGCGCAAGAGGGCCTGCGCGTCTTTTTGCTCGGGGGGCGCGAGGGTGCCGCGGCGGCAGCTGCAGCTCGCCTTTCGGCTCGCAATCCGATGCTCGACATCTGCGGCATCAGCTGCCCCCCGATGAATTTCGAGAAGCGTCCGGACGATTGCAAACGGATCCTAGCGGCAATCAACGCTGCCCGTCCGCATATACTCTTCGTCGGCTTGGGCGCACCGAAACAAGAGTACTGGATGTACCGCAATCGCGAACAACTCGACGTGCCGGTCTCGCTCGGAATCGGCGTGAGTTTCGAATTAGTCGGGGGAATTGTTCCAAGGGCGCCGCGATGGATGCAGCGCACCGGACTTGAATGGCTTTATCGTCTCTGCGCGGAGCCGGGCCGTTTGTGGAAGCGCTACATCTTCGGCAATGCGCTCTTTTGCGCGCTCGTGGCGCGCCAGTGGATCGCCGCACGCTCGCACTCGAGCCGGTAATATGTTAGACGGCTCTCGTCGCCTGCGGAAGACGCTCGCGCACGGACGACGGCTGCGCTCGCATCTCGGAATCCCAATCGAGCACGCCGGCGACCATCGAGACACGGTTACGCGCCCCGGTTTTGTGGAGAAGGCGTTTGAAATACCCCTGCACCGTATGCTCTGAAATCGCGAGGACTTGCGCGATCTCGCCTGCGCTCGAGCCATCCAAAATCAGTGCCAGCACTTCGGTCTCGCGTCGCGTCAACTCATGACGTCGTGCGGCTCGCAGGAGGCTGCTACGGTTACGGTCCTCTTCAAGGCTGAGGATGAACATCGTTCCTTCCTCGCCGGTGACGCGGACGATCCGCAAGATGCGATCGTCGTCTAAGAAGCTAAACCGTGTCGGGGAAGCCACTTCGTCGCGATTGACCGCAGCGAACGCACGAACGAACGCTTCGACATCGGGTTGCAGTTGTATTCGGTTGACGATCATGCGTTTCAAATCACTAACGCCTTGACCACCCGGCGAAGCGTACCTGATTCGATAATGCAAATCGACAACAACGAAAGAGGGGGCCGCTTTGAAAGCCATCTTCAAGCACCTCAGAATCGCAACACCCCGCGAGAAATCATAAGCGCGCAGCTTCCGTAAGCGTGAGGGGACCATGGCCCTGGTAGCGGGGACCATCGCCTATGGTGCTGAGACCTTTGCCCCGCGCAAACCACGACGCTTTGCCTGTTGTAGCTCAATTGTGAATGAGTAGCGCAACTTCTGCGAATGACTAGCGCATCTTTCGCCCAGTTTGGGTTATTGGCGGACTGGCGTGTTGGAGTTACATTCGGGCCAGGCACCGCAGATGGCGGAGCTCGGTTCACCGGAGGCTCTTACGCGTGCATGATCGTTTGGTCCCGGCGTTGACTCTTGAGCGCGTCCTCTTCGCTGTTCATTTCGTCGCGATATGAACGCTTTGTCGGGCGACGCGGTCCTGATCTACCGCCCAAACTTGACGCGTTACCGTATCCGGCGCGGTTTCGATATTGCCGTCGCGTTGCTCTTGCTCGTCATTACGGCGCCGCTCATCATGCTCGCGTGTCTGGCGATCGTGATCGAAGATGGAACGCCGATCTTTTTCTCTCAACGTCGTGCCGGCCGTTTCGAACGCACATTCACAATCTATAAGCTGCGCACGATGCGCAAAGAAGTCTGCGAAGACCGGCCGTCGCCGACACATGGAAGCGATAATCGTATCACCGTCGTCGGGCGCATTCTTCGCAAGACCTCGATCGATGAGCTGCCACAACTTCTAAACGTGCTTCTCGGTCAGATGACGACGATTGGGCCACGCCCGGAGATGCCGGTCATCATTCACGAGTACGAACGTTGGCAACATCTCCGGCATTTGATCACTCCCGGCATTACGTGCATCTGGCAAGCGACGTGCCGGTCGCGTATCCCGCTGAATCACCCGGACGCCACGGCACTCGACATCGACTACATCCAACGCGCCTCACCGACCCTCGACGGCGCGCTCCTAGTACAAACATTTCTTTCTGTTGTGCTGCAACGGGGTGCGTACTGACGTGATCGATCGCCCCGTCTGCATCATCGGAACCGGCTACGTGGGCATGGCATGCATGATCGGCCTTGCCGAGCTGGGATGGACGGTACACGGCTATGACATACAGGCCGACCGTATCGAGCGGCTTCAGGCCGGGACGCCGCCCTATTACGAAGACGGCATCACCGAGGCGCTGCAGAAGCACATCGCGCGCGGCCGTATGCACTTCTTTCACGACCTTGTCGAAGCGGCGCACGACGCCGAGATCGTGTTGGTCACGGTAAATACTCCGTCGCGCGACGATGGATCGGCTGATCTCTCGTACTTGGAAGCGGCATTGACTGCGCTCGAGAACGTACGTTTTGCAAACTGGCCGACGATTGTTATTCGCTCGACCGTACCGCCCGGTACGTGCGATCGCCTCGAGCCGTTCGTGCAGCGCTGGGGAGAGCTGGTCGTTGCGCCTGAGTTCCTTCGCGAAGGCTCGGCGCTCAATGATTTTTTGACTCCCGCGCGCATCATCGTAGGCTCGCGCAAAGCATCGATTGCCGTACCCTATGTGCGGCTCTTTGAAGCATTGAATACGCCGCCGGTCGTCTTTACATCGCTGTGCAACGCCGAACTCATCAAGTGCTGCTCCAATGCGTTTTTGGCAATGAAGATCACCTATGCGAATGAAGTTGCAAACCTGTGCGACGCGCTCGGTGCGTACTCGGACGACGTGCTTCGCGGAATGGGCTACGATCCGCGGATCGGCAGTGATTTCTTGCGACCGGGGATCGGCTTCGGCGGCCCTTGCTTCGAAAAGGATGTCAAGAGCATACGGCATGCCGCGATGGAGCTGAAGACCAGTTCCGAGCTTTTCTCGGCGACGCTTCGCGTCAACGAAGCGCAACCGCTGCGTGTTATTCACGCACTCGAAAAAGAAATCGGCAACTTGCACGGCGCGGTCGTGGGTGTGTGGGGCTTGGCCTTTAAAGCCGGAACGGACGACGTCCGCTATTCGCTCGCCATCCGTGTCGTCGACGAATTAGCAGCGCGCCGCGCGGCGGTCGTTGCGTACGATCCAGCCGTTCATGTTGCGCCGCTACCCCCCGGGAGCCGACTGGTTCGATCGGCGCTCGAGGCCACCGACGTTGACGCGCTCGTCGTGCTCACCGATTGGCCGGAGTTTGCTTCGATCGATCCTCTATCGTTCGCACACAGGCTGCGGCGTGGAACGATCGTCGACGGTTGCAATGTCCTCGATCCCAGACGCATCGCATCGGCCGGTCTCATCTATCGCGGCGTAGGACGAGCCGCAACACCTCACGTCGCTCGCATGGCCTGCACGACGGGCATGAAGGGAGTGACTGCATGACAGCCATTCAATCGATCGCGCGTAATATCCGCGATGCTCGCGATATCGGGTGGCGACAGCGCTTCCTGATCGCCACAATCTTTTTTGTACTCATGGGCGCTTCGATGCTCGTGATCAGCAGGATGCCGACGAAGTACCAGGCCGTCGCCGATGTTCTGATCGTCAACGGCAACGAACGCAACGATCCCACGCTGTCATCGGTCGACCTTCCGTCTCTCGTTGGGAGCACGGTCGTTCTCGACCGCGTTCGGCGCGAGCTGCGAATCTCGACACCCCTCTCGACCATGAAAAGGCGACTGGTGGCAAAAGCTCCCGCGTACAGATCGGGAATAATGCGGATCCAGTACAGCGACACAGACCGCGAGCGTGCAGCAACGGTCGCCAACGGCATAGCCGATGAATTAGTTCGCTATTACGGCGAGCTTTCGACGGCGCGGTACGATAAAGATTTGAGAGCGTTGGACGACGAGCTTTCGAAGCAGAAGAAGCGCCTGCAGCACATCGACGCGCAGCTTACGGCGCGAGGCGGCGCATACGTGCCGAGCGATGACAAAGACGTTGCCGGCTCCGGCAATTCGTTAAACGCACTCGAGTCTCAGCGCGCCCTTGCAAATGCGGAACTCCAGGGCGACATCGCGCACGCGCAAGCAGCGTCTAGCGATATGCAACGCACGATTCTCGTGGACGACCCCGTCTACCAACAGCTACAGACCAGTCTCAGCAAGGCATTAGCGCAACTCGCGGATGCTCGCGCGCGCTACACCGCGGAGTATCCAGGACTGCCGACCTTACAAACCCGCGTCGATAGTCTGAAAGCAGCCCTCACACAAGAAGCAAATCGGGCGCTAGCGTCGCCGGGGTACTTAGGTCCGACTGCCGCTATGGCATCGTCCGATCAAAGCAAGGCACAAGCGTCGGTTGAGGCGGATCGCGCGAAGGTCAATGCCCTCGATGAAGAGGTCGCTAGACAACAGCAGAGTCTCAGCGTCGGGAGTACGCTCGACACGCTGCGGCTGGCGCGTGACGAAACGCTGCGCCAATATCAGTCGGTCGCCGCGCGTCGCGCGACATCGCTTGCCGACCGTGCCGACGCGTTATCCCTCGGTTCCGTGGAGGTTGTCAGCCGCGCCATTCCGTCGGAAGCGCAGGCCGGCGTCGGACGAGTGTTCTTGACATTCATCGCCTCGTTCTTAGTGGCCATCGTAGCGTTCGGTATTGCGTGGCTCGTCGATCATCTCGATCCGCGTCTTCGACACGTTACGCAAATAGAGGGACTGTACGGCAAGCCCCTTATGGCTTCCCTACGAGCATCGCAACCACCAAAAGCTTCTCTCCGGAATACGAAAATATTAAATGAATGAGCGCATCGGTGACGAGTCTCCAAAAAAAATCGCGACTGACCCGGCGTTCTGCGCGCAAGCGCAACTGCTATGCGTACGCGTTGAAGCCGAGCTCGGGAGGGCCGCCGTCGTAATGGTGACTTCGGCGCGCGCGGGTGACGGCAAGAGTTTGACGGCATACGCACTCGCCGATTCTTTTGCAACCTCCGGGCACCGCGTCGCCCTGGTCACGCGCTCGTGCGACGAATACGGCGAGCTTCCGGTTGTGAAAATACCAGGCGAAGAAGCAAGTAAAGTCTCGCGCGAGCAGTTAGCTGCTTTCATCGAAAAGATCCGCGCCGAATATGATTTTGCCATCATCGATGCTGAAACGTTCGCAAACACCGGCACCATGCCGCTCGTGCGTCTGGTCGACGGCATTCTGCTAACCGTTCGTATTGGACGCACGCCGACCGAGGACGATGAGGCGATGGTCGGGATGATCGAGCAATTCGGCGGCCGCATCGTCGGCGTCGTCGCAACTGAAGCGAACACGATCGCCGAATTTGAGCGCTCGCGCCGGAACAAACCCTTGCCCAAACTTCGTCCCAACGCCGAACAAAACCCGGCGCGTTCATTTATGACTATGGCCGCGCAACGGCTTTTCAGATAGAAAGGGCTTTTCTAGCAGATGCTGAGCCTCGTGTCCGGCGGCGCCGGTTTCGTCGGAAGTCATCTCGTGAGCGCACTTGTCGATGCTGGTGAGCGCGTCATCATCATCGACAACCTATCGACGGGCCACGTTCGCAATCTTGAATACGCGCTCTCTTCCGGCCGTGCAACGTTCGTATACGCCGACGTGGCTGTGCCGTATTCGGAGATGGCCAAGATCATCGCAGGCGCGACCAAGTCCAACATCGACCGGATCTACCATCTCGCGTCGCCGGCGAGTCCGGAAGCATACGGCGCCGATCCATGGGGAACGCTCGAGGTCAATGGGCTAGGGACGATGACGCTGATCGAAACGGCGCTCGATCACCGGGCTCGTTTTCTGTTTGCTTCCACATCGGAGATTTACGGCGACCCGTTGGTGCATCCGCAACCGGAATCGTATTTCGGGAACGTCGATCCGATCGGACCGCGAAGCTGCTACGACGAAGGCAAGCGTTTCGGTGAAGCGGCAGTCGCAGCGGCGGTGCGAGCGCGCAATCTCGACGGCCGCATCGTGCGTCTCTTCAATTGCTACGGTCCGGGTATGTCCGAAGGCGACGGGCGTCTGATTCCGGCATTGATCGAAGCGGCTCAAATGAGAAAGCCGCTACCGATCCACGGTACCGGAAGACAGACGCGCTCGATGACCTACGTAAGCGACGCCGTCGAGCTCATCCGCCGCGTCATGGAATCGAACCAGACGACTCTCGCGCCGGTCAATGTCGGCAATGACGACGAGCGCACCGTTGAGGACATCGCGCGGACGTTGGCTAGGGTGGCAGGCGTCGAATATTACGCAGACTTCCTTTCTGCGCGCGAGCAAGATCCCCAACGGCGGCGGCCCGATATCACACGCGCGAAAAGTTTCGGGTGGTTGCCGTCAACGTCGCTAGAAGACGGCTTGTCGGAAACATATCAATGGTTTTGCGAATCCCGGGTGTCGTTCGCCTAGGACGATTGGATGCAAATTCTCGACCCGACCGGGCTCGACTCACTGTGCGTCCGCGTTGCCGGCGTCGACGCTTCTATTCGTGCGCCGCACGCGGTGCTCGCTATCTTGAGCCGTACGCTGATGCATGCCCGGAGGCCGCTCGCAGGCGCTTTCGTGAAGGCCACGGTCAATGTGACCAACGACGAGTTTGCTTGGCACATCCGTGGGAGCTCACAACGCAGTCATAAAGTGCTCAGTGCGACGAGTCCACTCCCACAGGTCTGCGGCGCCGTCGTCTCCTCACTGATCGCCGACGTCGCGCAGATTGCGTCCCTCCATGTCTGCCGCGCCGCCGCCGTCGAACGCGCCGGACGTGCTGTCGCATTCGTGGGTGACGACTGGGAATCGTGCATCGTGCTGGCGGCGCACCTGCATGCGCGAGGCTGGCGATTGTTGGGCGGTGACTACGTACTCATCGAGCCGGGGACGTTGACGGTACACGCAACGCGCAAGTCGTTGTACGTGACGCTCTCGATCATGGACGAATTACCGCTGCCGTACCGGCGAGCCGTTGAGGCGTCGCCGTGGTATTCGACGCAACGCGAAATCGCGTTCTATGCCATCGATCCGGCGCTGGTGCCTTCGACGCTGCCGTGGGCGGAACGCGGAGTTTTACGTGCAGTTCTAAAAGTCGACGGTGACGTCGCGGAGTTTCCATCGCTCGAACGCTGCGCATCTCCCGCCATTAGCGAAGGCATCAGCGGCGAAGACCTCGAGCGATCCGGCGTCGTGGTTGCTGAAGTCAAACTCGGCGATTACATCGCGACGTGCGATCTCTTGGAACGTTGGCTGCAAGCGCTTCCCGCGGAACGAAATTCGTCGACCTGATGCAAGTCTTCAAGCAGTGGCCGATCTACTTCATCGGGCGCATCCTGCCCGCGGGAATCGGATTTTGCGCCGTTGCGCTCTATACGCGCTTGCTGGCGCCGGAGAGTTTCGGCGTTTACGCTCTGCTTTTGAGCACCTCGTTCTTCGTCGGACTGATCGGATTCACGTGGCTACGCGTCGCCGGTTTGCGGATGATCGCTACGGTCCCGCCGGCGGACGAACCGAATTTGAAGACGACCATCGGATTCGCGTTTGTGGGGATGTCGTTCGTAGTGAGCGCCGTCTGCGTGCTTATCGTACGCATCTATCAACCCGCTTGGGGCTGGACACCGGCGATATTGACTGCGGCTTGTGCTGTCGCCAGCGGCTGGTTCGAACTCAATGTTGCAATCATGCAAGCGCGTTTGCGCGTTTTCGCGTATAGCGTTTTGCAGATGAGCCGCGCAGTTATCGTGCTGCTCAGCTCGCTTGCGCTGATCGCAGCCGGTTTCAAAGCAAACGCGTTGCTCGGCGGGTTCGTGATCGGAAATTGCGCCGGCTTCGGTGCGCTCGGGCTTTGGCGCAACGCCCTCGCCTCCGGCCGGTTCGACCGCAAAGTCCTCAATCAGATTTTTCACTTCGGATGGCCTGTGAGCGCGACGGCGATCGGCAACATGTCGGTAACGTATATGCGTTACCTGTTGAACGCGCTCAGCGGTAGCGCAGCCGTCGGACTCTTTGCCGCAGCCAGCGATTTTTCTCAGCAGACTATCGGGCTTCTCATCGGAACTGCAACGATTGCAGGACAGCCGCTCGCATTTCGCGCGCGCGACTTAGGCAACCACGATGAGTTAGCCGACCAGCTTCGCAACAACGCTCGCCTGATCTTCGCGATCGGGATCCCCGCAACGGTCGGTCTGATCATCCTATCGAATCCGATCTCGGAAATTTACCTTGGACCGCGATTTCACGTTCACACGGGTTTGGTTATGGCGATCTCGGCAGCCGTGATGTTCTTATCGGGCCTCCGATCCAGTTATTTCGAACAAGCTTTCGAGATCGCGCTGCGAACGCCGGCGGTCGCCGTCAATACGGTCGTGCGTCTTGCATTCGTTGTCGTGCCGAGTTTCTGGCTCATCAAGAGTTACGGTGCGGTCGGCGCGGCTATCGCCGTGCTGATCTCCGAAGTAATCGGGCTCGGGCTGAGCATTGCGTGGGCGAATCGCTTAATGCACCTTCCAATTCCATGGGGCAGTTTACTAAAGGTCACCGGAGCAACAAGTGTGATGGCCGTGGCGCTTTTCTTCATACCGGGGAAGTCGACTGCCATCGGCCTCGCGGTGGCGGTCGTCGCGGGAACCGCTGTCTACGGCGGAGCCATCGCACTCACGCATCTGCACGGTCTACGGGTGTACATCAGCTCGTTTTCGCCTGCGCTACAACGGTTGATACGATCATGAAAGAACTCGTACAGATACCGCCTGTACTCCAAACGCGACAGGTGCTCGTTTCCGTCATCATCCCCGTGTATCAGGGCGAGCATCTTATTGCCGGGGCGGTTCGTTCAGCATTGCAGCAAACGCACCGTGAGATCGAGGTATGGGTCGTCGACGACGGTTCGACCGATGGGACAGTCGAGCAGCTCGCACGGCTCAACGATCCTCGCCTTTACGTTCTGCAGCAGCGCAATGCCGGGACCGCTGCTGCCCGCAATAACGCACTGCGTTATGCACGCGGCGAGTATATTGCATTTCTGGACGCCGATGACCGGTGGTTCCCGGAGAAGATCGCAACGGAACTCGCCGTGCTGGAGCGTGCGCCGGCGCCCGTCGCGATTGCGTACAGTAGCCACTATGCCGTCGATGATGCGGGTCGACTGTTGCACGCGGCTCCACTGCGCACGCATACCGGCGACGCGTTCGACCTGCTGCTCGACGGCGAAGATTTTCTCATGCCCAGCCTCTGTTTGTTCGACCGGCGAATCTTCGACATTGTCGGAACGTTCGAAACGACGAGTTTTCACGAAGATCACGACTTCATTCTGCGAGCCAGCCGGCAGTTTCCGATCTATCCTACCGGCCGGCGACTTACCGTCTACCGCGCCACGACAAGCGGAAAGTGTCGCGCGGTATTGAGTGACTTTGAGTTCGCGCGCGGCGAAGAATTGGCGCTCGTGGACCGCCTCGGCCCAACGCTCTCACTTGATGAAGCGAGCCGGTTACGACGAAACGTTATGCGAGGACTCTACTTGCGCTTCTTAATGTACGGATTTTCGCGACACGCGCGGCGATTGCTCGACGACGTTCCCGAGCGCGACTTACGCGGCGGCGCGAAAGCATCGTTGGGGTTGCTCTTTGCGAAGACGGGGCTCAACTTGGTGGCGCCCGCGCGGCTCTGCGTACAGACGTTCAATCGCGTGACCGCTCAGCCGTGGTGGGAACACAAACTCGCTCGGAGCGGGCTTGAATTGCGCTATGAATGAGGGATCGTCGCAGCGCGTCCTCATCGCGATCCCGACGTTCCGCCGTCCCGACCTTCTGACTCAGCTTTTGCAGAAGATTGCGGAGATCTCCACGCCACGCGATTGCGTTGTCGAGGTCCTCGTGATGGACAATGATTCGACGCCCTCAGCGCGGGATCTGGTCGTACGAACCGCCGAACGCTTTCCATTCCCGCTCGCGTACGCGCACGTGTGCGAACCCGGGCTCTCTTTGGTTCGGAACTTCGCGTTGGAACGTGCGCGGGCATTCGATTTTCTTGCCATGATCGACGACGACGAAGTCCCACAGCGGCAATGGCTCGTCGAACTCTTCAACGTGCAGATAGCGACGGGGGCCGATGCTGTGATCGGACCGGTTCCGCGCGTGCTGCCGAATAGCGTACCCCGCTGGCTGCATCGGGCTCGCTTTTACGACTTGCCAACCTATCCGGACCGCGCGCTTGTCCGCGACGGCTACAGCGGAAACTGCTTGTTGCACATGAAGTCGATCGAGCGGTTCGGCCTAACGTTCGACCGGAAACTGAACTTCGCGGGCGGCGAGGACTTGTTGTTCTTTAGGGAACTTGCGCATCGAGGCGGAACGCTCGCGTATGCGGCCCGCGCCGTCGCGGAAGAATCGATTGGTGCCGAGCGCGCGACGGCTGCGTATATCCTCAAGTTGAATTTCCGTCGCGGCAATACGTTATCGCTCTGCGACCGGCACTTGAGTAACGGTGCGGCGACCGTCACCATTCGCGCCTTGAAAGCCGGCGCACTCATTTCGCGCGGCTGTATCAGCCTGCTCCCGTATACGTTCGTCCGCGGACGAGCGGGTTTCATCATCGCGTTATGCGATGTGGTCCGTGGCCTTGGGGAGCTCGTTGGAGTGTTCGGTTATACGTATAAAGCCTACGCTAGACCGGAACAAGTTCCGGTCTAGCATAGAGACCTATTTACTGTGGCGCGGTATTCGGGAAGGGAGCGAACGCGGCGGATTTCAAACTCGCGCGATTCGTTGCGGCATTACATCCGCTGTAGTTGTTGAGACACGTGATATCCGGCCAGTAATACCAGAAGATCATCGAGAGCGGCTTACCTGCTTTGTTTGCATAGTAGAGCGCCTGGTCTCGTTCACTTTGGATTTGCGCCGTCGTCGGGAACGGGCAGACAGAAATCGAGCTGCACCCGCCGTGTCCTTCTTGAAGCCACGAGAACGCCTGCCCAACGAAGCCGATCGATTCCGAGGAATAATCGGCCTGTGCCGTGTCCGCTAGATATGTCGCGGCACTGCCGATGGCCGACACGCTCTGTCCCGTGATGTTGGTTGGGTAGGGATACCAATCAAACATTGTTGCAGACTTCGTTGAACCCATGAGCCACGAGTACATATCATTCGTTCCCGATTGCGAAGTGTTGCCGACATTCACGCCGACGACTTGATGGTTCGGGTCAATCGAATGGATGTAGTTTGCGAGCGTGGTGATATTATTGAACGCGTTGCTCGGGTATCCGGCCTGACAATAGCCTTCCGCCTGATTTGGACATCCCGGTTCATCGTAGAGATACCACTTATAATTGAACCCTGGGACCGTCGCTGCCACATTGACGATGCACTGAATAACCTGTTGATTATTCGTTGCTCCGCAATCGTGCGCGAGCGTCGGATCGCCGTCCATATTCACGAGTCCGGTAGCGGTCAACACGTTTGAGGGGTTCGATGAGTCCGTGATGGCGGCTTTGATGTTGATGAGTTGCCCCATACCGATACCTGCATCGTAGCTAAACCACGATTGCAGTGAATTGCTTCCGGTTTTGTGGGCCAATACGCCGATGTAGTTAATCTCCCACTTGAATCCATCGCTTGCCATCGCGGCATCTTCTTGTTCGCACATCGTCGTTAAGGCGCTGTCGATCTCGCAGGAATTATAGACGCCCTGCTGCGGTAGCGATCCCGCGATGGGTGCGGAGCTCGGGGCAGCCGTGGGCGCGGGCGAAGGCGTAGCGGTGCGCGCGGGAGCAGTAGTGGGTGCGGGCGTAGCAGTCTTCGCCGGCGCAGTCGTCGGCGCGGGGGAAGAGCTCGGCTGGGCGGTGGGCCCACCGCTGGGTGACGTCGGGAACGGAGCAAAGGCCGCGGATCTCAAACTCGCGCGATTCGCTGCTGCATTACATCCCGGGTAATTGTTCAGACACGTGATGTCCGGCCAGTAGTACCAGAAGATCATCGAGAGCGGCTTACCGGCTTTATTTGCGTAGTAAAGCGCCTGATCTCGCATCTGTTGCAGTTGCGACGTCGTCGGGTACGGACAGACGGTGATCGAGTTGGAACAGCCGCTTCCGCCTTCTTGCAGCCACGAAAATGCTTGTCCCACGAAGAACATGTTCCCGGACGGGTTATTCGCCGCGACCGTAGTCGCGATTTCCGTCGCAAGTGTTCCAATGGCGCTGATCGTCCCATATCCCGGCGACGGAATCGGGTACTGATCGAAGCCCACGGTCGTTGAGGTGGTGAGCCAGGAGTAGAGATTGTTAATCTCCGTCTGGTTTCCATTGTCGCCTACCTGCGTTCCGATGATTTCATGCGATGGGTCGATCGAATGGATGTAGTTTGCGAGGGTCTGTACGTTTTGATAATTGTGCCCGGCCATCGTACCCTGACAATAGCCGATCGACTGATTCGGACATCCGGGTTCATCGTAGATGTACCACTTGAAGTTGAAGCCGGGGACACTGCGCGCTACGGAATCGATGCACGAAATCAGCTGCGCGTTGTTGGTTGCTCCGCAGCTCTTCGCGAGATTATTATCGCCGTTAAACGTGACGAGCGACGTGCCTGTCAGAACGTTCGACGGATCGGTAATCGCGTTCTTGATGTTGATGACTTGTCCAAGACCGATCGAAGCATCGTACGTGAACCACGCTTGCAACGAATTGCTTCCGGTCTTGTTTGCCATCATTCCGATGTAATTGATCTCCCACTTGAATCCGTCGCTTGCCATCGCCTTATCTTCCGGCTCGCAGAGAGACGCTAAGGCGGTGTCGACCTCGCAGGAGTTATAGACGCCCTGCGGCGGCACCGTCGACGGCGCAGCCGCGCCCGGAGTGGCGTGTGAGTGCACCGAGCTATTCTGAGCGGTCGTCGTGGGAAGTGCTCCGCCTGTCCCGCCGCCGCCGGAGCATGCGGTAAGCATTGCCGCCATCAAAAAGGACGTGAGTAGCGCAAGACGTGTTGAACTAAACCAGGTAGGGGGGTTCCCGGCCATATAAACCTCGTGTAAGGGCTTGCCTTGCTAAGGCACGTGAAAACCTAGACGCTGACGGCTAAAGCTGCCGGGCGTCAAAGCATAAATATCCAAGGGTAGGTAGCGCTTGTTGCTCTGCCTGAACAGAGACACGCGCTATGCGTGGACCGACGCGCCGTGAGCGCGATTTAGCATCCTTGCGGCCCTGCGTATGGCGGGAGAGCTGATTACTTAGCCGTTACACTTGTTGCTTAGTTGTGCAGGCGATCCTCGCGATGTGACGCTTTTAGGATACCGCTGAAAATGACCTTGCGTTTTACATAAATCATACGTATCCGCATGAGCTTGCCAAACGGAGCAGGCACGTATGGCGCTGACCGTCACTGCTGCTTTTTGTAAGTCTTATGCGCGTGCTTCACAAGTTTCATCGCTTCTTCCGCGCCGATGACGCCCTTTTCAACGATCGTATGGCCTTGACGTTCGGAGTACGTTTTTAGAAAATTTCGGATTTCGTCGAGCATCGTGGGCGGAAGATCCTCGAGCTCGCGCATGCTGTCGGTCATACGCGGTGCGCCGGCACTTGGCAGCGGAACTGCAATGACCCGGTGATTGTCGGTCCCGTCCTTACTTTCGAGCACAGCGCCGATCAAACGGACTTCGATCAGGCAACCCGAAAACAAGCCGCCGTCGGTTATGACGAGCACGTCCAACGGGTCGTCGTCGGGCGCCAGCGTTTGCGGAATGAATCCGTAATCGTACGGCCATTGCATCGAATCCGGTAACACTTCGTGAAACGCGATAATGCCGTACTCATTGTTGAGCGCATATTTATTGCGGCTGTTCTTCGGCGTTTCGATCACGGCGTTAACGCGCGGCTCATGATGGCCGTTCTTCATCGACGGCGGAATCGCTTCGTAATGTGTTGCGTTGACTGACGGTTTCAAGCGGCCTTTCCTTCTGCGCTATCGCGCGATTCTTCTTTCGGCGCACCGTAGACGAGAAAACACACGCCGGCCGCGATTGCCGCGCCGATGATCGGTGCGATGATGTATGTGAATGCATGGGTGAAATCAAGCGACGCGATCATTGGCCCGAGCGTTCGTGCGGGATTCATCGATGCTCCGCTTAACGGACTGAATGCAAGTCCGCACATCGCCACGATCCCGCCTACTGCAAGTGCGGAGTTTTTCCCGACAACGGCCTTCTGATCCGCCGTTCCAAGAATCGTGAACGCGAGGATCGCCGTCAATAGAACTTCGATGGCGAATGCCTGCGTGTTGCTGAACGGCTGGAGTGGCTTGGTGATTCCAAGCGGAATGTCGCCGGCAAAAATAACACGAAGAATCAGCGCTGCGAGCGTAGCACCAATGAGCTGAACGGCGATATACGGCGCGACCAATGCTCCGGTGAATGCGCGCCGGAAAAAGAAGGCGAGCGAAATCGCCGGATTGATGTGAGCTCCCGATACGCCGCTGAGGGCCCAGATCATCGCCATGACGGCAATGCCCGGCGCGACATAGCGAGCAACATGGCCGATCCCTTGTGGGTAGAGTTGATCGACGATGTCCGCGCCTGCCGCCGTAAAGGTCAGGACGAACGTTCCCGCGAGCTCCGCTCCCAGCCGCCTCGCAAGCGGCGCCTGCTTCCTCGTGTTGTCTGCCACGCTTGGTTCATACCGAGGAGGAGGCGGTTCTTAAACTCCGTTAATTCTGTAGTAGCGTTCCATAAGTTCCGTCACCCACTGCGGCTGGCGGACCTCACCGGGTCCGAACTCGCGCATGTACGGTTTGATGTCAAGGACGGGAGAGCCATCGTTCGCGTCGAGGCCCCGCACGTGAAGCGTGCGGCCTTCAACCCGCAGCAGGCTGCAACGCGAAACGCCGATCCGGTTCGGTCTTCCAGCGCCACGCTGTGCGAAAATGCCGAGCTTCGGCCAGTTGGGATTGTTGCGGGGATGGCGCGCTTTCGTTTCGACTTCGCTTTCATCGATGCCGTGCAATATAAAGACGACTTCGATGTGCGAGAACTCATCTAAGCCCGTAAGCGCTTCGGGCGAGAAGCGGTCGTCGAGCTCGATCGTCGACTCGACCGAACCCCAATCATCGTCGCTGCGGTCGGTGCGTGGTGAATGAACGATTGCGACCGGTTCCAGTGCAATCTTCATGCTCTAGCTCGTGCTCGCATGTACGTAGCCATGATGACGAGCGCCAGGATCGCGCCCACCGGCACGTACCACAGCGAAAGAACAGCCATCACAAAGATCGTTTCTCGCAGATGAAAGAAATAAAGCACGATGGCCAGGAGCCAAAGAATTCCGAACCCGATGAAGATATCGTACATGGCGCTCGAGTACGCGCTGAACCCGGCGAAGTGCAACATGCCGGCCCACGGCCCGGTGACGCCGCCAATGTACGTTTGCGTTTCGGTTGCGTACACGCCGTCGAGCAGCATGTAGCCGCCGATAACGAACGCGAGACTAACGCGGAGAATGTGTTTCACGCTCGACACATTTAGGGCTCGCATTAGCGCGAGCCCTTCGTGTTGAGCGCTTATTTCTTCCGCTGATGGATAATGAAGCCGTTGCCCTCGGGATCTTGCGCGAAAGTCATGTGGCAGACGGGCGATTCGATCGGATCGGGCAGTTCAACGCCGCGCGAGCGCAATGTCGCTGTTGCCGATGCGATGTCATCGACGGCAAACATCACGAAGCCGCCGGCTTCGCCGTCTTCCGGCCGCCATACGCCGAACGTCGTTCCGTCTGCGAGGGTAAATTCCGCGCCGCGTCCTTCTTCGTCAATGTCCGTCGGCGTCAGGCCGAGAACGTCGCGATAAAACGCGATGGCTTTCGCCGGGTCCTTAACGAGATAGCCGGCCATGTCCATGCCTTTGATGATCGTGGTGGTGGCAGTACTCATGACGTAATCCTCTCTTCTGAAGCTACGTCAAGCCTAGCAATCCCAATATGACACGTACTGTCATATTGCATGAAGAGCTGCGGATCGCGCATGGATCGCGGCCGTCTGGAACAGCGGTATGCCGGTAGATTCCGGTGTCACGAGCAGTTCGAGCTCCGTGCAGCCGAGGATGACCGCCTCGGCGCCGTTTGCTTCTAGCCGCTCGATGATGTCAAGGACGTTCTCTCGCGATTCTCCGTTGACGACGTCCTTGATGAGCTCGCGGTAAATGATTTCGTGGAGCGTCACGCGGTCCGGCTCATCGGGAATGAGCACTTCGATTCCGCGCTGCTCCAAACGCCCTCGTAAGAACGGCTTTTCCATAGTGTAGAGCGTGCCGAGGAGAGCTGCCTGTTTGATTCCGGCGTTCGTCAGTGCGTCTGCGATTGCATCACCGATGTGAAGCACCGGCAGGCCGCTGATGCGCTCGACGTCGTCCGCGACGATATGCATGGTGTTTGCACCGATGACGATGAAATCCGCGCCCGCGACGCCTAAAGCACGAGCCGCTTCGCCGAGAACGCGGCCGGCCGTCGTCCAGGCGCCACTTTTTTGAAGATCTTCGATCTCCTGAAAATCGAATGAGTACATCAGGCACTCCGCAGAATGTGACCCGCCGAGTTCTCCCGCAATCGTTTTGTTGATCTCGCGATAGTACAATTGGGTCGACACCCAGCTCATGCCGCCAAGAAGACCAATCGTTTTCATTCCAGCAGCATAACAAGAAAACGGCCCGCATTGCTGCGAGCCGCTTTGCTTTTAGGTCGTCTAGGTTTTAACGATTACTCGTCGCGACGGCCCGGCGGGCGGCGGCGACGGCGCGTCGGCGGCGCGCCGGGTCCACCCGGTGCGGCTGCCGATTCTTCGCGTTCGCGCGGACGGAATGCACCGTTACCGCGCGGCGCGCCTTCATCGCTTCCCGGCGCGAGCAGCGCCTTGCGCGAGAGATTGATGCGGCCTTGGCCGTCGATCTCCATAACCTTGACCATGATCTCGTCGCCCGGTTTGACGACGTCTTCCACTTTCTCGACGCGTTGCGGCGCAAGTTGCGAGATGTGGACGAGGCCTTCTTTACCAGGTAGAATCTGCACGAACGCGCCGATCGCAATCGTGCGCGTAACCGTGCCGAGATAGGTTTCACCGACAACGACGTCTTTCGTGATGTTCTCGACGATTTGTTTCGCCTTGTCACCGCTCTCGCCGTCAAGCGAGGTGATGAATACGGTTCCGTCGTCCTCGATGTCGATTTTCTCGACGCCCGTGTCTTGAATGATCTTGTTGATGATCTTTCCACCCGGTCCGATCACGTCTTTGATCTTGTCCGGGTTGATCTTCACCACGATCATCCGCGGCGCGTACTTCGAAAGCGACTCGCGCGGTTCGGCGATGGCTTCGGCCAGTTTATCGATGATGAAGTAACGCGATTCTTTTGCTCGCGCCATCGCTTCACGCATGATCGCGATGGTGACGCCTTGGACTTTGATGTCCATCTGAATCGCGGTGATGCCCTTCTTGGTGCCCGCGACTTTGAAGTCCATCTCGCCGAGCGCGTCTTCGAGGCCTTGAATGTCGGTGAGAACCGTGTAGTCCTTACCTTTGAGAATCAAGCCCATCGCAACGCCGGCAACGTGATCGCTGATCGGAACGCCGGCATCCATCAGCGCGAGGGACGAACCGCAAACCGACGCCATCGACGACGATCCGTTCGATTCGAGCACTTCGCTGATCAGACGCAGCGTGTACGGGAATTCTTCCTTCGGCGGCAGCACGGGCTCGAGCGCACGCTCCGCAAGGTGGCCGTGACCGATTTCGCGGCGGCCCGGTCCACGCATCGGACGCGTCTCACCGACCGAGAACGGCGGGAAGTTGTAGTAGTGCATGTAGCGCTTGTCGCCGAGTTCCATGATGCCGTCGAGACGCTGCGCGTCGCTCGTCGAACCGAGCGTTGCAGCGGTGAAGACTTGCGTCTGTCCGCGCGTGAAGACGCCCGAACCGTGCACGCGGGGCACGTAATGCACTTTGCACCATATCGGACGAATCTCGTCGGGCTTGCGGCCGTCGGGACGAATTTTTTCGTCGACGACCATCGTGCGCAACTCGTCCTCTTCCATCGCCTTGATGATCTTGCCGAAATCTTTGGCGATGGCCGGATCTTCGAGGAGTTCTTTGGTCCCCTCGTCTTTTTTGGCGCAGCGCGCGATCGCTTCGTCAACGTTGAGTTTGTCGAAGGCTTCTTCGCGCTCGCCTTTCTCGACGACCCGCATCGCCTTGGCGACGTCTTTAGCAAAGTTCTTGCGAACCCACTTCTCCAGATCGCCATTGACCTTTTTGAGCGGATATTCGCGCTTTTCTTTGCCGGATTTTTTCGCCAGCTGATCGATCGCCTTGATGATTTTCTTGATTTCGTTGTGCGCGAACTCGACGGCGCCGAGGAAATCTTCCTCGGAAATTTCGTCGCCGCCGCCTTCGACCATCATCACTGCGTCGGCCGTGCCGGCGATGACGATGTCCATTCCGCCGGTTTCATATTGCGGAAGCGTCGGGTTGCAGATGTAGCTGCCGTTCTCATCGCGGCCGACGCGCACGGCGGCGACGGTTTTATCGAACGGAATATCGGAGACTGCGAGCGCGGCGCCTGCGGCGCACACGCCGAGCACGTCGGCGTCGAGTTCCGGATCGATCGAAAGCACCGTTGCGACGATTTGCACGTCGTTGTGGAAGCCTTCGGGGAAGAGCGGACGGATCGGGCGATCGATTTGGCGCGAGCTGAGCACGGCGTGCTCCGACGGACGTCCTTCGCGCTTGATGTAGCCGCCGGGGATCTTACCGGCTGCGTACATCTTTTCTTCGAAATCGCACGTGAGTGGGAAAAAGTCGATGCCTTCGCGAGGTTTCTCGGAGGCAGTGACGGCGCAGAGCACGACGTTCTGGTCGCCATAGCGGATCAACGCGGAGCCGTTTGCTTGCTTCGCGAGTTCGCCGGTTTCAATGACCATCGTGCGCCCGCCGACCTCAAGGGTCACGGATTCGGGCACAATTACTCCTAGTTTCTTTTGTTTGCTCTTTAAAATGAACCGCCCGTGCTTCGGGGCAATTCGGCACGTCCCTGGGGAGCGCTAGGCGGCCTCGCCCTGGACCACAAGGCAAGCGGCCTAGACCGCACAGCCCCGTTCGGCCTACGTTCTTCCCATGCGACCTTCGGCTCGTTATTCACAGAGCGGATGAGCAAGGGCTGGGAAGATTGAGAAGCTTATGAACGTAAAGACGATCACCTTTTTCTAAGAGAATGGTAATCAAACCATCACCAAAAGGCCCGAGTTTTACTCACGCCTTATCCACATCTTCTTAAAACCCGCCCACCCGACCGCTACGTTTATCGCCTGGGGCCGCGCTGCTGAAGCACGAGCCTCTTACAATCATCCCGCGTAGTGGGCGGATCGGCTGAAGGACTTTTGACCCATCCTGTATTTCAGCGCTCCATTCATGTCGTGGATTTCTCAATGGGACCCGAGCGAGGGCTCGTACGGGGGGTTCGGCGCCATACGGGCGGCTCCCATTGAGCTTGGAGGGAGAGAAACTCTTGGCTACCGTCGTTCAGGCGACGATTCGCGTGTACATCGTCGAAAAACAGCTGCTCTTCGCGAAAGCCGTTGCGCAGGCGCTGTCGGCAGACCCGGAGATTAGAGTCGTCGGAATCTCGGCGACCCGTGAAACAGCGATTGCGTCGAGAGAAGGTGCCGACGTGGTCGTGGTGGACATCGATGACGCAGACGACCTCGACGAAGCGATCGAATTTTTCCGGTCGAGTAATCCGTCGTTGCGCGTTTGTGCTCTATCGATGCACCCCCAACCCGACCTCTTGCAGTACTGCTTGTCCGCTGGCGCGGACGCGTACATCGTCAAGGACTCCTCACTGCAAGAGTTGGTGACCGCGATCCACAGTGTGGCACGAGGCACGAGCTACGTGGATCCCCGTGTGGCTGCAACCTACTTCCGCCGGCGCAGTTCCTCGCGTAGAGACGGCGTTGCGGAACTCTCACCGCGTGAAATGGAAATCATCCGTTTGATCGCGCAGGGACTCTCGAATCGCGATATCGGAAAACGTCTTGCTCTTTCAGAGAAGACGGTGAAGAATCACGTCAGCCACATTTTCTCGAAACTGCACATCTCGACGCGCTCACAAGCTGCGGTTCACGCAATTCGCAGCGGGCTCGCGTAGCCACATCTGAGGATCGGCCGGCGAAATCGCCGGCCGATGTTGTTTCTCGAGACGGTCATACGAGCTCCATGTGACGCCTGGGCTCCAACGGCCGTCCGAGCGTGTGACAATCGAATCCGGCTCTGCGCCATTGCGTAGTGTCGAGGGAGTTGCGCGTGTCGATCAAGCGACGCGCGCACCAGCGGACTCACGCTGCTCGGCGTGATCGGCGAAAAGACGTGATGGGCCGGCGAGTTCGGCGATTTTTGAGGACAAGTGGTACGGCATCCGTTCGTTGACGCGCCGTGCCGTTTGAATCACGTCGGTGACAATCGGACTGCCGTCGGTGCGGACGTCGGGCGCTTTTTCAACGGCGCGATGGACGCTCGGCTCGCCGGGAAAGCCGCTCGTAACGCGCAGCGAACGCTGCACGCGGTGAGCAGCGCCGCAGTCGACAGGCCGCACTAGCCGAGCCCGATGACGGCGACGTTCATACCGCACCTCCTGAGAGAAGAAACGCCGAAGCGAGTTTCCGCACCTGCGCGTGCACGTCGTGGAGCGATTTAACGCGGTGATAAGCACATATAGCGCGCTCGTAGGCGCCATGCGGGTCGTGATGCAGGCGCGCAAGCGCCGCGGCGAGGGCTTCGGGCGAACTCGATCGTACGAGATAGCCGCACGAATCGTCGATCAGTTCCGAGACGCTTCCCGCGTCGGTTGCAACTGCGGGAATGCCGTACGCCATCGCATCAATGAGCGCCGAGGGCAAGCCTTCCATCATCATCTCGCCGTCCGCGCGGCTCGCAAGCACGACCGCATCAACCGTTCCGCTGCTATACCAGCGGTGCAATACGTGTGGCGGCACGTGACCGGCAAACTGGACGACGCCGCCGAGGCCGAGTTTGCGCGCGCGCGCTTCGAGCATCGGACGCAACGGTCCGGTGCCGGCAAAGATGCAGTGCACGGTTATGCCGCGAGAGCGAAGAAGCGCGATCGCCTGCAGCACATCGTCGTGGCCCTTCACCGGTACGAGCGCCGCAGGACAGACGATGCGCAGCACCACACGCGACGATCGCCAGCCCGTGCTCGAGAGCGAGGGAACCTGCGTGCCGAGGCGGATCTCCACGATGCGCGAACCGAGCGACGGAATGCGCGCGCGTAGATCGCGCGTCGCGCGATCGGAAATCGTACGCACGAACGTCGCGCCGCGCGCTTTGACGTCGAACGCGTTTTTCTCGTAAATGTCCCAGCGGTGTGCGGTTGCGCTCCACGGGACCTCGGCGATGGACGCGGCGATAAACGCGACGCTCGCCGGCGTCGACATCCAATAGGCGTGCACGTGCGAAACGGCGTGCTCGCATGCCCATTGCCCGAGTGCGAGACCTTTTGCAACGACCGCGGCATTTTTCGCTTTGCCCGGATCGCGAGACGCGACGAGCTGCATAAGCGCGTCGCAGCACCCGATCGGACGAATGGCCAACGCCGCAGCCGCGCGCAGCGCGACTTCCATATCGAAGAGCGGCCATTCGAGGAGCGTTATACCTTCCGGAACCGCGTGGCGGCGAATGCCGTCCGGCGCGCGAACCGGGACGATCGTGATGCGCGCGAAGTAGCGCTTCAACTCTTCCAGTTCGGTGTTGAGATAGGACTCTTGATGACCGAACGGATAGCGCGATGTGACCGCCAAAAGGTGCGCGCCGCGCGCGATCATTGCGCGATCCCGCAAACGTCGTTGTAGAGTTCCGCGTGCGCAGAAATGGTGCGCGCAATCGTGTACGACTCTTGGACGAAACGATAGGCGCGTCGCGCGAAGGTCTCGCGCGCAAGTGGATGTTCGATGGCGCGCTCGAGGGTAAGCGCGATGTCTTTCGGGTCGAACGAGCGCGTGATGAACCCGTACCGGCCATCGCCGAGCATCGTGCGCGACCCGGTCCACGGGGTCGTAAGAACCGGTACCGACGACGACATCGCCTCGAGCAATGCATGCGGCATTCCCTCGAATCGAGACGCCATCATGACGAGATCGGCGCCCGGAAGCAACGCGCGCAGATCAACGTGATGCGGCGGAGGGACGTAGAATACGGTGCGCGCCCGTATCTCCGGGCGCATCTTCGCAAACGCTTGCTGCGCGAGCTTCTGATTCTTCCGGCATCCCACGAGCAAAACGGTGAATTGGCCGTTGCCGACTTGCATGAGGTTGCGCGCCGACTCGCGAGTGCAGTCAGGCGCGGCGCAGGGCGTGATCCCGTGAGGAATCAACGCGAATTTCTCGCGCGGCCATCCGCTGACCCATCGCAGAAAGGGAAGCTGTTCGCCGAAAAACGTTACAACGCGTTCAGTCTTGGAATTCAATAACGGATCGGCAACGCGCGCGAACCGGGTTCGGGCCGGGTCGCACGGATTGTGTTCCGTGTGCACGATGTGCGGGACGCCGGCGAGAAGCGCCGCGGCGCCACCCCAATACCGGCCGTACGAATGGGTGTGCACGACGTGCGGGCGGAACGCGCGTAGCTCGCCGACCAGACGCGGCAAGCAGAGTGTGTTGGAACGAAACGCGCTCGAGCGCTGTGCTGCCACATCGCTTGCGCGCAATCCGGCAACCAGTTCCGTAACTTGCCGTTCCACGCCGTACCCGTTTCCGGACGGCAGGATATGCAGAACGCGGACGCGTTGTAGCGACATCGTGCAGCCATGATACGTCTGCGAGGCACCGAGCAAGCAGAGGCGTTCGTCCCAGCATCCGTGCCGATACGCATAGAGGACGCGGTCCTTTATTCCGGTCGTGAGTTTGCCGCAGGAAGGCGGACGTAGAGTGTGGTTCCGATGCCCGGCAGACTGATCACGTCGATCGAGCCGCTGTGCGCATCGATGATCTTGCGCACGATGAAGAGGCCGACACCGGTGCCGACCGCCCCGACGGCGTGCGGGCTGCGCCAGTACTCTTCGAAGATATGCGGCAAATCTTCGGGGTCGATTCCTTGGCCGCGATCGCGGACGAGGACTTCGATCTCGTTGTTCTCGCGCCGGACTTCGATATCTACCGGCTGAAACGGCGCAGAGTACTTCGTTGCGTTGCTGATGAGGTTGTCGAACGCGCGCAAGAGATACGCTTCATCGCCCTCCACCACTTCGTCGTTGACGTGCACCCGGATCGGGTGAAGCTGGTGGTACCGCGCGGCGACGCCTTCCAGCACGGGAGCGAGTTCGACGGGCTCGCGCTTGATCTTCAGCGCGTCGCTCGCGATGCGCGCCATAAGGAGCGCTTCATCGGTCATTTCCGAGAGTTGGTCGACGGATTCATGAATGCCGCGATACGGCCCGGGATCGTCGCGCTTCTCCGGAAACTCTTGCAAGACGTCGGCGCACGCAGAAATCACGGCGAGCGCCGATTTAAAATCGTGCGCGAGCATGGCAATGACTTTCATGCGCCATTCGCCGATGCGCGTCGCGGTGTTACTCGTCTGCGTGATCTCCGCGAACGCTTGTTCTTGCACGGCCGCCGAACGCCGCTCGTAGATGAGCCCGTAGATCCCGATGACGACGATCACCGCGATAATCGCGAACGCTTCCAAGTATTGGACGAGATGCGTTCGTCGTGTGTTCGTGCGTTCGTCGTCCACCGCGAACGCATCGAGCGAAGCCATTTGTCCACGCATGGCGTCCATTAAGCGCTTGCCGTTGAGTTGGCGCGCAATGTCGCGACCGGCGATCGGATCGCGTAGAATGGGTCGCGCGACGCTGCTTTCCCAGGCCCGGTGAAGCGCCATGAATTGCGTAACGGCTGCCGCTTCATCGGGGCGCGAGGTGAGTTCCATCGTCAGTCGATCCGCCGTCGCCTCGATTTCGGCTTTGCCGGCGTAGTACGGCGTCAGGAAACGGCGGTCACCGGTAACGGCATATCCACGAACGGCGGTCTCTTCATTAATCTGCGCGGACAGCAGGTGCTCCGCTTCGACGCGGAAGTTTTCTGCGCGTGTATCACCGTTTTCGAGCGCGCGCAGCGCGGAAAAGGCCGTAAGAATCGCCGCGCTGACGGCCACGGTCAGAATAGCGTAGCGGGCAATAAGCTGCCCGAGGCGCCGCTCGCGGTGCCAGTCGCTCAGCTTGGGGCCGTCAGACCGCATACCGATGTTGCCAGTATACGGCAATTATTCCAGCCATGATTCGGATCAATCGTCATAGAACGGCATCAGGACGATGCCATTTGCTGCACTACTTGTCGCCGCGGCACTCGCGCCGGCAACCGGTACTCATGCGATGGTCGCCACAGAACAGCACCTTGCGACACAAGCCGGTGTGGACACCCTGAAAGCGGGAGGCAATGCAGTCGATGCGGCTGTGGCCATCGGCTATGCGCTGGCGGTCGTGGACCCGTGCTGTGGGAATATCGGCGGTGGCGGATTCATGCTCATTCGTATGCACGACGGTCGCGAGCGCTTCATCGATTTTCGCGAGAAGGCGCCGGAGCGCGCGACGCGCGATATGTATCTTGACTCTCACGGCAACGTCGATACCGAGAAGTCGCGCAAGGGCTGGCTAGCTATCGGCGTGCCCGGGACGGTGATGGGCATGGATCGCGCGTTGCGCGAGTACGGCACGATGCCGCGCGGCCGTGTCATGTCCCGCGCGATCGATCTCGCGCGCAACGGCTACGTGATTGAAACGGGCGACATGATTCCGTTCGAAGGCGCTCGCGCAGAAGGCTACAGCGGATGGGCGTTCGGCGAAAAACCGCGCGTGGGAGAACGCATCGTGCAGCGCGATCTCGCGACGTCGTTGGAATCAATTGCGCGCAACGGCGACGATGCGTTCTATCGCGGTGCGATCGCGCACGATATCGTCGACGCGTCGCAGCGTAACGGCGGCATCTTGACCATGCGAGATTTTGCAGACTACACCGTCGAGGAGTCACAGCCCGTGCATTGCGGGTATCACGATCTCGACATCGTCTCTGCATCGCCGCCGAGTTCGGGCGGCGTTACGTTATGCGAAATTCTCAACATCATTTCGCCGTATCCGCTCGCGCGGTGGGGATGGCATAGCACGCAAGAAACGCATTACGTCGTCGAAGCCGAGCGTCGCGCGTATGCGGATCGTAACGCGTATCTCGGCGATCCGGCGTTCGTGCACGATCCCGTCGCGCAGTTGCTCGATCCCGGTTACGCCGCGTCATTGCGTGAATCGATTGCACCCACTGCAGCGACGCCGTCGAAGCAGGTGAAACCCGGTCTGCACGGGTTTGGCCGTTCCCGACAAACCCATATCGGCGTGCATGAAAACGACGATACGACGCACTATTCGATCGTCGATAAAGACGGCAATGCGGTTGCGGTAACGTACACGATCAACGATTGGTTCGGTTCCGGAGTCGTTGCGCCGCATACCGGATTTTTCCTCAACGACGAGATGGATGATTTCACGTCGAAGCCCGGTGTTCCAAACATGTTCGGTCTCGTGCAAGGCGAGCCAAACGACATACAACCCGGAAAGCGTCCGCTCTCGTCGATGACGCCGACGATGGTTTTGCGCTACAACAAACTCACGATGGTCACAGGCAGTCCCGGCGGATCGCGCATCATTACGATCGCGCTCGAAACGATCCTCAACGTTTTCGACTTCAAGATGAACGTCCAACAGGCGGTAGATGCGCCGCGCTTTCACATGCAATGGCTGCCCGACCAGATCGAGTACGAGCCGAACGCCTTCACGGCCCGAACGATGACCTCGTTGCAGACCGAGGGCTACGCGTTCAAAGAAGTACCGTTCTGGGGCTCGGCGCAAGCCATTTTCATCGATCCGAACACCGGCATCCGCTTCGGCGGCACGGATCGGCGCTATCCTGCAGGAGCTGCCCTAGGTTACTAATAAACCGGGCAGGCAAAGGGAGGCAGAAGCGGGCTCCTGCCATCCTGCCGCTTGCTGTGGCGAAGGGAGAGCTCCGGCGATGCCGCCAGAGCGACAAACGATGCCGGCCGTTGTGCTGGTAACGGATCGCGCATTGCGCCTCGGAACCGCTTTTGGTCCGCAGGCAATGAGTGAAGAGCTGGATGCGCTTCGCTCGTCGACCCAACCCCTTGATGTGGCGTGGCCGAAAGCCGGGCGGCTGTTGCGCGCGATGCGCGCCGCGTTGCGCGGAAAACGCATGAGCTTCTCGGCGGATCTCGGCGCGGTTCGCGTCGACGGGCACGCCGTGCCGCTGACCGCTCCCGACGGGGAAATCATCGGCGCGATCGCGGTCGGCATCGATACAGCCGATCAGGCGCGTTTGAGCCGCGAGATCGACGAACTGCGCGAAGCGCTCAAACACGCCCAGAGCGTCTCGAGCTTCGCGTACTACGTCGTCGACGTCGCAACGAAAAGAGTGACGGTCTCGTCGCCGTTTGCGCAGATCTGGGGACTGCCGGAAGGCACGACGGAGTTGTGGTACGAGGAGCTCTTGGAGCGCGTTCACCACGAGGATCGCGCGGCATTCGACGACTTCGGCCGCGGCTCGGTGCAATGCCGCATCGTGCGGCCGAGCGGCGAGGTGCGGCACATCCGCACGTTTGGGTCGTACTTTCCGAGTTCGAACGGAACGCCGCCGCGCAGCGTCGGAAGCGTCTTCGATTTCACTGAATTTGCGCAAGCGCAGAACACGGTGCAATTTCTCACGACGCACGATCCGTTGACGGGGCTGCTCAACCGCCACGCGCTGCTCGAAGCGCTCAACGCATACGCGGATCAGCAGCGCAACGGCGCGCTCGTCGTGTTTGACATCGACCGCTTCGCGCAAGTGAATGAACTGGCCGGACACGCCGTCGGCGATCAGCTTCTGCACGCGATCGCGGAACGCGTGAGGTTTCTTGAAAACGACGGCCATTACGTCGCGCGTCTCGGTTCCGATGAGTTCGCATGTTTCTTGATGGAACCGGCGGACTGTCCGATCGTCGATCGCGATGTGGAGCGGTTGCGTGACGCGCTCGATGCGCCGTTTACGGCCGGCCACACGGAGATCGTGGTGCGCGCAACGATGGGCGTTGCGCGTCATCCGCAACATGGAACCGGCGAAACGCTGCTGCAGAATGCCGGCATCGCGTTGTACACGGCGAAGGCCACAATGCGCGGCGGCACGATGGCGTACGATCCCGCGCTCGACCGCAAGATGAGCGTGCGAAGCCGCCTCGAGCGAGATCTCGCAAATGCTGTGCGGCGCAACGAATTCTCGATGTATTATCAGCCGCTCATCGATGCGACGAGCGGAGCGGTGATCGCGACGGAAGCGTTGTTGCGTTGGCAGCACCCGGATCTCGGATTGCTCACGCCTGATGTCTTCTTGAACATTGCGGAAGAAAGCGACGCCGTCGTCGACATAGGACGATGGGCGATCGATCGCGCGTGCCACGATGCGCGCGCAATTCGCAAGGAAATGAAGTCGAAACTGCGGCTCAACGTGAACATCTCGCCGCGTCACGTGCAGTCGACCAAACTCGTCGGACACGTAAATGATGCGCTCAACGAGACGGGCTGGGAGCCGGACGCGCTCCAACTCGAAGTCACCGAACAACTCTTGATCGAGGATATTCCGAGCGCCGTCGCAACGCTGCAGCGGTTACGTGATGCCGGAGTGTCAATTGCGATTGACGATTTCGGCACAGGCTATAACACGCTGTCGTATTTGAAATCATACCCGGTAACATGCTTAAAAATCGATCGCGCCTTCGTGAAAGACGCAGAGAGCGACAATTACAGTCGCGCGATTTGCCGTTCGGTGGCGGCACTGGCGGACTCGCTTGAGATGAACGTTATTGGGGAAGGCGTAGAGACTGATGGACAAGCGGAATTTTTGCGTGGCATCGGCTGCCGTGAGCTGCAAGGCTACAAATTCGGACGTCCCGTTACGGCATGGGACTTTATGACCTCATATACATGAACTACGCGCTCAGCGGCGAAAAAGAAGCACGCGGTGTTTGACGATATCTTCGGACTCGTTCAGTCTTTACTGGGCGACGCTAGTAGCGTTGTACCATCGGAAGATCGCGCCTTGGCGTTCGCTCGTATCGCCGCGATGCGTGCATTTCTCGCACGCCTTGACACAGAATTGCCACAGATCATTGCCGAAGCGTTATTAGAGGCGGCTCGCGTGACGGGCGCCGACGTCGCGGCGATTCTAGAAATGCAGCCTAAAGGGCTGCGTTTTGTGTGTGCCACCGATCCGACGCTGCTCGACGAAGTCATCGACTGGGACGGCGAACAGCGCAAAGAGGTCGGCGATCGGGGCACGGGCCGGCTGCGTGAGGCGGCCGGCGTAAAAGACGCCCTCTGCTCGACATTCGTCGCGGATGACCGCCGTTGGGTGCTGCTCCTGGGCGAACGAACGGGACGTTTGCAGCGCGCTGCGTTCGAGGCGCAGTCGGAAGTCATCCTCGATGTCCTGACGCACTTGCTGCGTTTCCGTTCGGTGCGCGCCGACGGACGCGCGCTGATCGATCATCTCACCGGCCTTCCCGATCGCTGGTCGACGATGAGCCGCCTAACCGAAACCGTCGTCGCGGCAAAACGGAACGACATTCGCTCGGCGTTGCTCTTCATCGATTTGAACGGATTCAAAGGCGTAAACGATCGTTTTGGACATGCGCACGGCGATGCCGCACTCAAATCGATCGCAACGAAAATGCGCGATGCTCTGCGTTCGAATGAATTCGTCGGACGCATCGGCGGCGATGAATTTGCCGTGGTGCTGCCGATAGTGCGCACGTACGAAGAAGCGACGGCCGCCGCGGCGCGCCTTGCCGACGGCGTGCGCGAGCTGCAGATCAACAGCGGCGAGGGCAACGTGTCGGTCAGCATCGGCATCGCGCTCTTCCCGGAACATGCATCGAACGAAGACGAGTGGCTGCATCACGCCGATCTCGCGATGTATCAAGCGAAGCGCCAACGCCAGTCGTATTGCGTCTACGAGCCCGGTGCGACGCTCAGTGACATTCCGACGCTCAGCGTCGACATCGAAGAAGCGTACGACCGCGAATTCTTGTTGTGCTTTCAACCGATCTTCGACGTGCAATCCGGGGAAGTGGTCGCCGCAGAGGCGCTGTTGCGTTCGCTGCATCCCCGCAGCGGGGTGCAGTCCGCGCTCACGACGATGGAAGCAGCCCGTCAGCGCCGGGCGCTCGAACATCTCGATGCATGGGTCACGCGTCGCGCGCTGAGCTACGCGAGCGAATGGCGCCGTCAAGGCGTGAAACGCATTCACGTCAATATCGGCCTCGCGACGGAAGATATTCTCAGCGGTGTGCTGCGTGCGATCGATGCCAGCGGCACGGACGCGTCCATGCTGGCCGTCGAACTTGATTGGAAACGCTTCGTCGAAGAACCCGATGTCTATCGCTCGTTTGCAGAGATGGCCGAGCGTTGCGGTTTGCACGTCGGTCTCGACGGGTTCGGCGATACACCGCTCGATCTCGCGATGCTCGAAGCGCTCGCGGTCCGGTTCGTGAAACCGTCGAAAACGTTGCTGCCGTCCGGCGGTGCGACGGGACGCGGCATGGAAGCGATCGTCGCGCTCGCAAACGTCTATGGCTGGGACGTCGTTGCAACGCGCGTTGCGACTGCCGACGACCGTGCAGCGATCCGCAACGCCGGCGTCAAATACATGCAAGGATTCGCGGCCGCACAACCGATGACCGCGATCGACTTCGAACAATGGATCGAAAGCAGCCCGCGTATCGCTCTCGTGAGTTGATGGAAACCTGTTCGCTCGTGCAGCGCACGGGCGACGGCTGCAATTGGTGCGGATCCGAACTTCCGAAACGGCGGCGAACCTGGTGCAGCGACAAATGCGCCAATGCGTTTTGGAATAACCACTGGTGGACGCTCGCCCGCCGCGCGGCGAAACGCCGCGACAAATATCGCTGTAAGCGTTGCGGCGAGCGCGCCCCCAAACGCGGAACGGCGAGCTATAGCGCGTTACGCAAGACGCATCGCGTCGAAGTCAATCACATCGAACAGGCGCGCGGTGCTCACGTGCGCTTAAGTTGTCTCCATCACTTGGCGAATCTCGAAACGCTATGTCTCTCGTGTCATAAAGCGGAGACGAAGAAACAAGCGAGGCGCCGAAAAGCATCATGAAGTGATCTTTTCGGTTTTATTGCCGGTCGAGCCTGACGCAGTTCGCGATCGATTCCGCAGTTGGCGGAGGCGGGTCTAGGCCTGAGGACCTCCCACGCCGTTTGCACTAGGTCCATGTGACGGCGCTCTGGTATAACAGGGGCCGTATGCAATCCGTTACCGCAGAGCGCCTCAAGGAGCTCAAACTCAAGGCGAATGACGTCCGGCAGGGGATCATTCGCTCGCTTTTGTCCGCGGGCTCCGGGCACTCAGCCGGCTCGCTCGACATGGCCGACATTTTTACCGCACTCTATGGCACTCTCATGCGCCACGATCCGAAGCGCCCCGAGTGGGAAGACCGCGACCGTTTGTTGCTTTCGTGCGGCCACATCGCGCCCGTCCGCTACTCGGCGATGGCTAACTTCGGGTACTTTCCGGTTGAGGAATTGCTAACGCTGCGCAAGTTCGGCTCGCGTCTGCAAGGCCACCCCGAGCGCGTGAAGTTGCCGGCGCTCGAGACGACGTCGGGTCCGCTCGGCGAAGGCCTTGCGCAAGGCACGGGCATGGCGCTCAGCGCGAAGCTCGACAACAAAGATTGGCGTGTCTACGTCGTTACGTCCGACGCGGAACATCAATGCGGATTGCATTGGGAAGCGGTGATGACGGCGGGTAAGTTCGGGCTCGACAACCTGACGAACATCGTCGATCGCAACTTCATTCAGATCGACGGCAGCACGGAAGAAATCATGCCGCTCGAGCCGCTCGCCGACAAATACCGCGCGTTCAATTGGGAAGTGCTCCAATGCGACGGGAACAACATGGAGGAGTTCATCGAAACGGCCGACCGCGCGAAGCAAGTCAAGGGTAAGCCGCAGGTGATCATCGCGCACACGATCCCCGGCAAAGGCGTGAGCTATATGGAAGGCGATTACACGTGGCACGGTAAGCCGCCGAATAAAGCGCAAGCGGACGAAGCGCTGACGGAACTGCAATCGCAACGGGAAAGGATCCTCGCCAATGTCTAGCACCGACGTGATGGATGCGGCGGCCCGCGCGATGCATCTCGCCGACTATCGTAATACTGCCGAATTGAAGCAAGTGCCGACGCGTAACGGCTTCGGCGAAGGCTTGATCGAGGCGGGAAAGCGCAATAAAAACGTGCTCGCCATTTGCGCCGACCTCGCAGAGTCGACGCGTATGGAAGGGTTCAAAAAAGCGCATCCGACGCAATATCTCGAGATCGGCGTCGCGGAGCAAATGCTCGTCGCAATGGCGGGCGGTCTCGCTGCAACCGGCAAGATTCCGTGGATCGCATCGTATGCGATGTTCAATCCGGGACGCTCGTGGGAGCAAGTGCGCACGATCATGGCGCTCAACGAGACGAACGTGAAGATCGCAGGCGCGCACGCCGGCGTTTCCGTCGGACCCGACGGCGCGACGCACCAAGCGATTGAAGATATCGCGATCATGCGCGTGATTCCGCACATGTTCGTCGTCGTGCCGTGTGACTCGATCCAAACGAAGAAAGCAACGCTCGCGCTCTCCGAGAAGTTCGGGCCGACGTACTTGCGCTTTGCGCGCGAAAAATCGGCAGTTGTCACCACCGACGAGACGCCGTTCGAAATCGGCAAGGCGCAGACGTTCCGCGAAGGCAACGACCTCGCCATCGTTGCATGCGGCATCCTCGTTTATAATGCGCTCATGGCCGCCGACGAACTGGCGCGCGAAGACGGTATTGAATGTCGCGTCGTTAACAACCACACGGTCAAACCGATGGACGAGCCGGCGATTGTCGACGCGGCCCAAAGCTGCGGCACCGTCGTTACCGTCGAGGAGCACCAGGTGCACGGCGGCATGGGATCGCGCGTTTCAGAGATTCTCGCCCAACGGCACCCCGTTCCGATCGAATTCATCGGCGTGCACGATCAATTCGGGCAATCGGGCGATCCGGTTGAATTGATCGAGTACTACGGCATGGGAACGGCGGCGATCAAAGAGGCGGCCCGTCGCGCGTACAAGCGCAAGCGCTCCTAAGACGAAACAAGGAACCGGTTTTTAGGAAGGGTCACGGTGACGGTGGCCCCTTTGCGTTTGCGCGTGGAGCGCAACCGCTTATCGTCTTCTACACTGACGGATTGATCGAGTCGACGCGCGATTTAGACGCCGGCATTACCCCGGTCGGTGTTGCTGTAAGTGTTTCGTTGAACCGTCGGGTGAAGAGCAGCCAGAACGTGAGACCCAGCTCGCCTACGAACGGTGGCAGTAAAACCCAAGGAAAAATAACGGCGTGCAGCGGCGGTGAAATGAAGCCGGTGAAGCTGTTGATGATATAACACGCACCGGAGATTTCAAGGGCGACGGCAAGCCACGGCACAGCAATTGGCGGGCGTCCGACGAGGTAGCCGACGAGCGCGAGATTTGCGCCGAAAAATATCAAGCTGATGGCCCATCCCAGATCGTGCGTACGAACGGCGAGCATCGCGCTTTGTTGGAGGTGCTGATGGAGCAAAGGCAGGACCATGACGTTTGCTAGTACCGCCGGTATATATCCGGCGACGTACGTAACGCGAAACACTGCTGCAAGCAGCGCTAGATTTCGATGTACGGGTGCGAGCAACACGTAGAGCAACCACGCGATGACGATATCGCATAGCATCGTGAAAATTTCCGCTGAATATCCCCAGCGCCATAGCTGTTCTGAAGCGAGGATTTTCGCCGCCGTTGCGGTCGCGTTCTGTGCGACGACCAGGTTCCCGGCAAAACCGACCGAGACGATCGACGACAGGAAGATCAGCACGTAGATGGCGCCGCACGTACGGGCATAGACTCGCGCCTCTTCACCCATCGGCTATCCTCCGAAAAGCGTTTCCCCTAATGTACGTCCGGGCGCACTTCCGGTTTCGCGGTGGGTCGATGAAAAAAGACGCCGACAATTGTGTCGGCGTCTTTGATGATTGTTTTCGTACTCGCAGATATTAGCGGCGCAGCCCGAGGTCTGAAATCAGCGAGCGGTAGCGCTCGAGGTCCTTCGCTTGCAAATAGTTGAGCAAGCGGCGACGCTGGCCGACTTGGAGCAACAGGCCGCGGCGGCTGTGGTGGTCTTTCTTGTGGACCTTGAGGTGCTCGGTGAGCTGGTTGATCGACGCGGTCAGGATCGCGATCTGGACTTCGGCCGAACCGGTGTCGTTCGTTCCGCGGCCGTATTTGGCGGCGATTTCCGCCTTCTGTTCCTTGGTGAGAGGCACGAATTGCTCCTTAAGCAGGATGGTCTCGCTCGAATGCAGGGTTCAATCCGCGAACTCCACCTCGGCGACCGGGAGAGTGTACCAGAGACTCGTGCTCACTCGCAACCCCGAATTACGCCTTTCCGTCCTCGCCGCGAACGGCCGTCGGCTTGCCGTCAGGGGTCACGGCTACGTAGATGAACTTCCCGACCGTAGCAAGGCGCCGCTCGCCGGTTGTCGGATGCTCGCCCCAGAGCTCGACCTCGACCGTGATCGAGGTGCGGCCAAGCTTCACCACGTGCGCGATGGTGTCGACGAACTCGCCGGTGCGAATTGGCACTTTAAAATCAATGCGGTCGATCGAGACCGTGACGACCGGCTTGCGGCAGGCACGCGTCGCTGCGATTCCGCCGACAACGTCCATCATCGAGACGGCCTTGCCGCCGAAGAGATTTCCGTAGGCGTTACTGTCTTGCGGAAAGACGATCTCGGTGCGGCGCTCGGTAATGATATGGGACTCACTCTGGGTCATGGCCGCAAGAGTACCCGCGTTAGGCCGGAACGCCCTCCAGCGTCAACGTGGCGGTTGCAAGAGGCGTTACGTGGCCTCCGACTTCGATCGCATTCGATCCGTTCTCGCCGTGAATCAACACGTGCAAGAGACTTCGTCGCTTCATCTTCGTTCCTTGTTCGCTCAGGAACGCGGTGCTGTCGGCATTTGATACGAGTTTATGGCGCATCATGAATGCGGCGAGCGGTCCGGTTGCACTTCCCGTTGCGGGATCTTCGACGATACCGTATTCCGGTGCGAACATGCGTGAATACGCGCCTTCGGGCGTCGGCGTAAAAACGAAGACGCATGCAAGCTCATTGCGTCCGTGAATGAGACGGTAGAACTCTGCCGTGTCGATGCCCGCGCGATCGACTGTTTCTTTATCGCGCAATGCCACGTAAATGTTCGGATTGCCGGCGGAAAGCAATTCGCATGGAACGCCGGGCAGCAAATCGCTTTCCTTCAGCGAAACCGCGGCCGCGCATTGCCCGCGATCGAAGCGTCCGAGATCGCGAATCTCCGGCGTCGTGAGCCAAATCAACGGGTCGTCGCCTTCATCGACGCGCACGGGAACGATGCCGATGTTTTCCTCCAGCGCAAACGTGCGCGCCGTGCGCGAGACGATTCCGACCGAGCGCATCACATATGCGGTGCCGATTGTCGGATGACCGGCGAATTCCATTTCATACGACGGCGTGAAGATGCGCACGCGCGTCGAGCCTTCGCGTGAGTCCTTGGGGAAGATAAACGACGTTTCTGAAAGGTTCAGCTCGCGCGCAATCTTCTGCATTGTTGCGGTATCCAGACCCGTCGCATCGGGAAAGACGGCAAGCGCGTTCCCTTCGAGCGGCCTCTGCGTGAAAACGTCGACGACGTGATACGTGTACGTCACGATTTTGCCTCGCGAATCTCTGCAATCAGTTCGGCTTCGACGGTCGAACCGAGCGGAAGTGTAGCAACACCGACGGCGCTTCGCGCATGCTCCCCGCGTTCGCCGAGCACCTCGACCAAGCGGTCCGAGACGCCGTTGATCACAATCGACATATCGGTAAAATCGGGCGCAGCGTTGACGAAGCCGAGCACTTTCACGATGCGCGCGATGCGATCGAGCGACCCGAGTTCGCGTTCGACCGTTGCGAGCAGCGCATCCGCGACGCGGCGCGCGCCTTCGTACGCTCGTTCCATCGATACGTCCGCGCCGGCTTTGCCGCACACCGGATCGTCGCCGACTGCCGACACGTGTCCGCTGACGAAGATGACGTTTCCCGTTCGGACGACGGGGACGAATCTGGGCGCTGCCTTCACGATGCTAAATCTCCTTCAGTGCGCGTTTGATTTCGGCGATCTTCGCCTCGTCGCGCTTGTAAAACGTCCACTGCTTGATGCGTTTGCCGCGAATCAGCCCGGCGTGCGAGAGCACGCGCAAATGCTCGCTCGCAGTCGGTTGGGTGATGCCGAGTTTTTCCGCGATGAAGATACCGCAGACGCCGTCTCTGACGAGATCGCCGTCCACTTGCGGCGGGAAATGGGCGCGCGGATCTTTCAACCATTCCAGAATCGCCAGGCGCTTGTCGTTCGAGAGCGCGCGAAGCGCGTCTGGTAAAGGCATATTGCAATTTTGCTAATTATCTAATTAAATGTCAAGGGGAGCCCAATTTCCGCGAAGGTGAACATGCAAACATCCTCGATCGATCGCGCCGGAATCGCCGCTATCGAACCACGCATCCGTCCGTATATCCGCCGCACGCCCGTTCTCGACATGGACGGCATCGCGCTCAAGCTGGAGTTTCTGCAGCACTCCGGATCGTTCAAGGTACGCGGTGCGTTTACGAACTTGCTTACCCGCGACGTGCCGGCCGCCGGTGTCGTTGCCGCATCCGGCGGCAATCATGGCGCGGCCGTCGCCTATGCGACGATGCGGTTGGGGTTGCCGTGCACGATCTTCGTTCCGACGGTAACGTCGCCCGCAAAACTCGCGCGCATCGAATCGTACGGTGCGAAGCTCGTCATCGGCGGCGATCGTTATCAAGACGCGTATGAAGCAAGCGTCGCGTTTCAAGCCTCGAGTGGTGCGCTTGCGGTGCAAGCCTTTGATTCGGTCGAGACGCTGCTCGGTCAAGGGACGGTGGGATTGGAATTCGAGCAGCAAGCGCCGCTCGATACCCTCCTCGTTTCCGTCGGCGGCGGCGGACTCATCGGCGGCATCGCATCATGGTATGAAGGGCGAGTCCGCATTATCGCCGTTGAGCCGGATGGCGCGCCGACATTGCACGACGCATTTGCTGCGGGTCGTCCGGTCGATGCGCCCGCCGGCAGCATCGCCAGCGATTCGCTCGCGCCGCGGCGTGTCGGTGAATTGAATTACGGGATAGCGACACGCTACGTAGACCGCGTGGTGTTGGTAAGCGACGAAGACATCGTCGCGTCGCGCACGTCCCTCTGGGAACAGGCGCGCATCGCCTGCGAACCCGGTGGCGCTGCGGCATACGCCGCGCTGCATTCAGGAAAATATCGTCCGGCGACGACAGAACGCATCGGCGTCGTTATTTGCGGCGCAAACACGGTCTTGAACTGGTAGCAAGGCGAGGGCCGCGCGTTAACCGAAGGCCGCTGTGTGACGCAAGCGCTCATTATGGCGGGTGGAGCTTCGGCGCGAATGCGTGCCGGCGGGGATCCGCTTCACAAAGCACTCGTTCCGGTCGCGGGCGTTCCGATGATCGACCGCAACGTCCTCACGTTGGTCGCGCATGGTTTCTACGACATCGCGATTTCGGTGAACGAGCGCGAGACGGTACTTGCCGCGCATATCGAACGCATAGCGGGCGACGACCGCTTCGCGCAAGCCACGTTTCGCACGATTGTCGAGAAGAAGCCGCTGGGCACGATCGGCGCCGCGCGTCTTGCGCTCACCGGCTCCGGTCCGCTCTTGATCGTCAACGCTGATAACCTCACGTTGCTCGATCTTCGCGGATTCGTTAAGCACCATATCGAGCGGCGCGCAGCAATGACTATTGCCTCGCATGACGAACCGATTCGCGTCGCCTTCGGCGAATTGTACGTCAACGACGGCGACGTGCTCGACTATCGGGAAAAGCCGGTGTACCGGTATCGCGCCTCGAGCGGTACGTATGTGCTGGGAGCAGATGCCGTAGCGTCAATCGAGCCCGATGAATCAATCGGGATTCCGGCACTCTTCGAGCGCGTCCGCGCGCACGGATTGCGCGTGTGCGAATACTTTCATCAAGCGCCGTGGATCGACGTCAACGATCGCGAGACGTTGCGGCGCGCCGATGAGATGGTCGCATCATGGAGCACGCCGTGATCGCTGCAATCACCGGAGCAGGCGGATTCATCGGCCGTGCAACGGTCGAAGCGATACTCTCGCAAGGGCTCGTCGTTCGCGAGCACATGGGGCCCGAGACATTCGACATTGCGGACGCGGCGAATCAGCGCGACTTCTTCGAAGGTGCGCAGGTCGTCGTTCATCTCGCCGGGCCGCCCTCCGTCGCCGAGTCCGTCGCTCACCCCGTGGAATGCGTACGCGCGCACGTCGTTGGAACGGCGGCGGTGATCGAAGCGATGCGCACGTTTAACGTCGCGCGCATCGTGTATGTATCGTCGGCGGAAGTGTATGGCGATGCGGGCGAAGCTGACGTTCGTGAAGATGCGCTGCTCTCACCGCGTTCTCCGTACGGCGCGGCGAAGGCCGGTGCGGAGCTGCTGCTGCGCGCAAGTGCAGCCGCGTATGGAATTCGCGGATACATTTTGCGGCCGTTCTCGATTTACGGAAGGAACGTAAGCACGAGCGGTGTCATTCATGCGATCGTCGAGCAGGTGCGATCGAACGACGAAGATATCGTGTTAAACGATCTGGCTCCCATTCGGGATTATTGCTTCGTCGAAGACGCCGCTACGGCAATTGCCGTCGCATGCACCGTCGAAACGGACACGATCCGGACGCTGAACGTCGGCACCGGCGTGGGAACAAGCGTTCTCGATCTCGCGCGTACCATCGACCAGCTGATGAACGGATGCGCGCGCGAGATACGCCAGCGTAACGGTGCAACGCGCGCTGGAGAGATCTACCGTCTCGTTGCCGATGTGTCGGCCGCGGGCGACGTCCTCGGGTGGCGGGCGACATACGATCTCACCACGGGCCTTTCGCGGATGCTCCAGATTTCGGGCCGATGATGCAACGCGTCCTCATTACGGGCGCGCAAGGCTTTGCCGGCCGCTATCTCGTGCGCGAACTGCTCGCGCAGCACGACGTCGAAGCTGTTCTCGGCGTCGGACGATCCGAAGGGCAGCGCACGCAGTTTACGCACGCGATTCAAAGAAACGGAACGCCGATACCCGCGCCGCTTCCCGCCGATCTCGCTCGTGCGCTCGGCGACACGCGTTATTCCTATCAACGCGTGGATGTCGCTGATACGCCGGCCCTCGTTGAGACCGTTCGCGCGTTCAGACCGACGGTGATCCTCCATATGGCATCCGCGTTGCGCGACGATCCGATACCGAAGCTCTTCCGCGTCAACGTTGAAGGCACGATGTCGCTCCTTCGAGCAATCGCGCAAGCACGCGTACTGGTCGACCGCGTAGTCCTCGGATCGAGCGGTGGCGTTTACGGGATTCCGAACGCGGTGCCGATCGCCGAACGCACGCCATATGCGCCCGTCGATACGTATGCAGTGAGCAAGGCGGCGGCCGAGATGGCTGCGCTCGCAGCAACGCAGAACGGTGACGCGGGCGTCGTTATCGCGCGTTTGTTCAATCTCATCGGTCCCGGTCAAGACGAGCGTCACGTCGGCGGCCGGTTTGCTTCGCAGCTCGTCTCGCATGCGCGGAACGCGTCGCCCGTCCGCGTCGGCGACCTCTCACCGACGCGCGATTTTATCGACGTTCGCGACGTAGCGTCTGCGGTGATCGCGCTTGCGCGCCGCGGTGCGGCGGCCGAAGCATACAACGTCGGAAGCGGTGAAGAGACGGCGATTGCAACCGTCTACGAATTGACGTCGATCGCCGCGTGTGGAACGTATGTCGAACCGGAACTCAACGCATACGCGCGCGCGGCCGACATTCCGCGTCACGTCGCGGATGTGCGCAAATTGCGCGCGCTCGGCCATCGCGATGCTTTCACGCTCGAGCAGAGCGTCGCCGATCTGGTCGAGTACTACCGCGCGGCAGCGGATTCCGGAACGGGTGCGCGGACGGCATGAGCGAGCGCATCGACGTCGGTACCGGCGCCTACCCACGGATGGGCGCGCAACGCTCCGGCAATCCCTGACTCGGATCGCCGCAAAACCGCATAGGCGGCAAGCCGTTCGAAGTGCGCGAACCGGCGAACGAGATCGATCGTCTCCGCGGACGCGGCGCTCCAACGCTCTACCGCGCGCATCGTTCCGCTGCGAACGATGAACGGACGCTCCAGGACCGTATCACTCGGAAGCTGCGGGAGATAACTCTCGTTCGTCGTCGTGAGGAATGCGAGTGCATCGCGCGAGGCGTTCGGCTTCATCCCTTCGATCAGCGGTCCGACGGCACACCGATACCAAGGAGCGTCACGACGTGCGAGCACGTCGCGGATCTCCGCTTCGTTTCCGTCGCGAAAGCACTCATAGGCGCGACGCGCGAACGTCCCGACCGTGCGGGCACGAGGTCCGCGCGAACGTTGCTCCGCGACGACGGCATCGGCATCGTGGTGTAGGCGGAAGTACTTCAACCGCAGCGGGCCGAGTTGCTCGCCAGCAGCCGTGACCACGTCGTCGAACACACCTAGGTGATTGACGCCTGCGTACGAGAAGCGCGTGTCGAACGGTTGCACGTTCGCTCTCGCGCATGCATCCGCAAGCGTCACGTACGGCAGCTCGCAAAGACCCGCAAGGTGAAGTGATGGAAAGCGCTTGCGCGCGGCGATCGTAAGGATGCCGAGCGGCGCGGTCATCAGGACGACGAAAGCGCCGGGTGCCTGTTGCGCGATCGCGCTCAGCGCGTCGCGCAGATGCGGCCACGAACGCCACGCGCTCGCGAGGCCGCCCGGTCCGAGACCTTCGTCTCCCGGAATACCGAATGCGAGCGGAAACGTTTCGTCGTATTCGCGCGCGGCGATGCCGCCGTAGCGTGCTTGTAAGATCACAATATCGGAACCCGGGAGCGCGCGGATCAAGGCATCGTCGCCCGCGAATCCGTGGACGCGGACGCCTTCACGTGCGAGCACCGCCGATGCGCGAACGACGGCATCAATATGCGCCGGATCGCGACCGACGAGGGCAAGTTCGACGTCGCGCACTTCTGAAGCGAGATGCGCGGTGCTCGGCGCGCTTCCGCCGACGATGGTGACCTTCATCGCACGAGGGTGGGAAGCGTGCGCGCGAAGGACGCCGCGCCGCGCAGACACACGTCGTCTTCGACGTCCAAGCGTTGCACGAGGTTTCTCGGAACGTTGAACGTGCGCCCGCTTGCCGCGAGCATCAGTGATTCCAGCTCTTTGATATACCAGTCACCGAGCGCGCCGGCGAATCCACCGATGACGACGAGGCGTTCAAGCGCGCATGCGTGCACGACCGTAATCAGCGCGAGTGCCAGCGGGCGCATTGCTTCGGCAATCACCGCTCGTGCCCACCGGTCGCCGGCAAGCGCGGCGGGAACCAAATGCTCTTCATTTCGAAGCGTCCGGGGCGTTGCGCCGTACCGAACGGCGCAGGCGGAATGGAGAAACGCGCGCATATCGCTTGCAGCGCGCGCTCTCGCGAGGCGTTCGGTCCCGCGTCCCGACGCGATCGCTCCCAAATGTCCGCGCTCGCCGCAGTCGCAGCGCGGCGCATCGCGACTCGCATCGACGGCGACGTGGCCGATTTCGCCCGCAAACGGTGCGTCGTCGATGACACGTGCCGCAGTCCCGCGATCGTAGATCTTGCTGCCGATCCCGCTACTGATCGTGACGACGAGAAATCGGTCGACGTCGATATGCTCGCCGATGTACCATGCCGCTGCCGACACATCGTTGAGCAGATGAACGGGAAGACGCGTTCGTGCCGCAATCGACGCGGCGATATCGTCCGGTGCTGCGGAACCGCATATCGTCGGCGCAGCGAGCGGAATCCTCCGGTCGCGGACAGGCCCGGGAAACGAGATGACAACGCCGTCCGGTTCGAGGTCCGCGGATCGTTCGCAATGCTCGCAGACCAGTTCGACGATGCGATCCCAGACGCGGGACGGTTGGTCACCCGAGAAGACGTTTGGTATCGGTCTGCGTTCAACGGCGCGCAGCGTTCCGTCCGCAGCGGCAACCGCACTGCGAATGTACGTGCCGCCGAGGTCGAACACTACGCTGTACAGGTTCTCGCTCCCGGATCCCTCGCCGGCTCGTGCGTCAGCGCGATCGCCGCCGCGAGTTCGTCGTCGCCGACGTCCTGAATGAAGACCCCGCTGCCGAGCGCAGACGGTACGACGAGATTCAATTCACCCGCACGGGTTCGGCGCGTCTCTTGCATCGCGCGCGTGAGCATTGCATGCGTGCACGCCGCGTCGCTTGCCGGAAGACCGATCGCCTCGTAGACCGCGCGCATTCGGTCGAACGTCGGCGCCGAACAGAGCGAACGTCCGGCCGCAATCGCGGTCGAAAGCAACATGTCGACGGCGACGGCCTCGCCGTGTGACAGGCGGTGGTCGCTTTCGATCTCGAGCGCAGGACTGAACGTGTGTCCGAAGTCGGCGAGGCGCCGCATGTTGGTCTCGTACAAGTTCGGCTCGAGTTCGTCCATCATCGCGAGTTGCGCGCGTGCGATGATTTCGTCCGCGAGGTCCGACGGCTCTTGGAAGCCCGTTTGCATGAGTATCGTGCCGGCCTGCTCGACCAGTTCGAACAGGTGCGCGTCCGCGATGACGCCCATCTTGATGATCTCGGCCAATCCGGCCGCAATGTGCCGCGGCGGCAGCGTACGTAACAGCGCGCGATGACACAGCGACGCCGACGGCGGGTAAAACGCGCCGAGCCCATTCTTGCGTCCCGCAAAGTTGACGCCTTGTTTAACGCCGACCGCGACGTCGACCATGCCGATCAGCGACGTCGGCACGCGGACGAATGCGACGCCGCGGCGATAGAGCGATGCAGCCGTGCCGGATACGTCGAGAACGACACCTCCGCCGACTGCAAGAAAAACGCCCCGCCGGTCGATCCCCGCTTGAAATCCCGCTTCGCACACACGTTCGGCCACCTGTATCGTTTTTTCGTGTTCGCTGCCGTCGAGGAAGATCGAAGCCGCAAGCTTCGCGTGCGACGCGAGATACGCGAGCATCGTGTCGCCGAAGCGTTCGAAGACCGCGCGATCCGCAATCAACAAGACGTTGCGTCCCGACAGTACACTTGCCAAAACGGGCTCTTCGGGAGAGAAGATCGGACGGCGGAGATTGTACACGTCGTACTCGGCCGGCCGATCCGCTTTCATACGAAATGCCAAAGACTCGTGCGTCAACGACGCGCGCTGATGCGCTTCGACCGGTGTTGTATAGGGCCTCACAGCCATCGTGATGGGGCCTTTCGCCTCAATGCTATTAGGTGATGGCGCCGCGCGAAATACACCCATTTTCGCATACTCTGAAAACAGTATACTACCCGCTCCATAGAGGCAGATGCACCACGTAAAGCGATATAACTACGCTGCGCAATTCGACGGTACGATCGACGATCTGTTAGCGAAATTTCGCAACATATTGTTGCGCGGCGATTACGTTCCAAGCCCGGAGTCGCGTGCATTCGAAGATGCGTTCGCGAAATTCGTCGGCGTCGCGCACGCACGAACGGTTGGTTGCGGCACCGACGCGTTGATCGCGTCACTGCGCGCGCTCGGCATTGGTGACGGCGACGAAGTGATCACGCAAGCAAACACGTTTTACGCGACCGTTGCTGCGATCGTTACCACCGGTGCGACACCGGTACTCGTGGACGCGGACGAAGAGACGTTCCTGCTCGATGGGGACGCCGTCGCGGCTGCGATCACGCCGCGCACGCGCGCGATTGTTCCCGTGCATCTCTACGGGAAGCCGACGCCGATGGAGCCGCTGCTCGCGCTCGCGCAGCGTCACGGCATTGCGATCGTCGAAGACGCCGCGCAAGCGCACGGCGCGCAGATCGCAGGACGGGCGGTCGGCAGCTTCGGAGCCGCCGGATGCTTCAGCTTTCATCCGAGCAAAAATCTTGCGGCCGCTTCGAACGGCGGCTGCGTCGTCACCAACGATGAGGACGTTGCTCGCTTCGTCGATGCATACCGTACGCACGGCCAACTCGTGCAACACGAACACATCGTGCTGGGCCTCAATACGAAGCTTGATGCGTTTCAATCGCTGATTCTCAGCGCAAAGTTGCCGAAGCTGCGGGAATGGAACGCGCGACGGCGCGAGGTCGCGCGGCGCTATCGCGCCTCGCTCGGCGACCTTCCGGTCTCGTTCCAACGGGAAGATCCGGGAGAAACGCACGTGTATCATTTGTTCCAGATGCGCACGCCGGAACGCGATGAACTGTTGCATCGGCTCAATGCCGACGGCGTCGAAGCGACCGTGCGATATCCGTACCCGATTCATCTGCAGCCGCCGTTCGCGCGTTTCGGCTGGCGCGAGGGAACGTTTCCCGTTGCGGAAGCCCTCGGCCGAGAGTTGCTCGCGCTTCCGATTCGTCCCGACATGACGGACGCCGAAGTCGACTACGTCGTCGAACGCGTACGCACGTTCCACGGAGCGGCGGTGGTATGACGATGCCGCAGTTTGCCGTTATCGGCTGCGGCCGAATGGGACGCGAGCGTGCCCAGCACATTGCAAATGCAGGTGGTGCGTTGATCGCGGTGGCCGATGTCGATCGCAGCCGCGCAGAGACGCTCGCGTTGGATCATCCCGCTGCAAGCGTCCACGTTCGTCTCCAAGACATTCCGTGGGACCGACTCGACGGCGTCTTCGTGTGTACGCCGCCCGCCATGCATGCTGAAGCAATCGAACTCGCAGTTGCGAGCGGCATCGCGGTGTTTGCAGAGAAGCCGCTCGCACTCGATGCGGCACAAGCGCGGGAAGTAGCCGGCCTCGTCGAGGGCAAGCATATCGCGAACGCGGTCGGCTACATGAATCGCGCGCGGAAGAGCGTCGCCGTTGCTCGCGCGCTGCTCGCCGGCTCGCAGCCGATTGCATTTTGCGCGCATTGGGCGGGAACGCGTTACCGCGTGCCGTGGTGGAGTAACGCCGAAATCTCCGGCGGCGCGTTCAACGAACAGGCGACCCATCTCGTCGACCTCTTGCGGTTTCTCGGCGGCGACGTCGAGACGGTATTCGCCGTCGATGGCCGCACGCCGGAGCGAACGTGCGTGGCGCTTCGATTCGAGTCCGGCGCCGTCGCAACGCTACTGCACACGTGCGAGGCGCGAGACAAAGAGATCGGCGTCGTCGCCATTACCACGACCGGTGTCATTCGCTTGAGCGGCTGGGAGTTTCAGATAAGCGATAATACGATCGACCGCGCTCGCGCCGAAAACAACGATCCGTTCGCCGCGGAGGTGCGATCGTTCGTACAGGCGGTTTCGACACAAAACCCCTCGGGCGTTGCTTGCGATTTCGACGACGCATGGAAGACGCAACTCGTCGTCGATCGCATCCGGGAGTCGGCTGCACTCGCGAGAGGCGGTGCCCTTGTCTAAGCCGTGGCGCGCGAATGTCATCGATACGTTGACCCAAAATCCGTACTTTTCGGTGCGCCTTCAAGACGTGGAGGTCACCGACGGATCGAAGCGGACGTACTATACGATCCATTTCCCCGGGCCGGCGGTCGGCGTCGTTGCGCGGCGAGGCAGCGATGTGCTGCTCGTGCGTCAGTACCGGTTCATCGTCGACGAATACGTTTGGGCGATTCCCTCGGGCGGCGTTGCCCCGAATGAATCGCCCACGGAAGCCGCACGTCGAGAGTTGGAAGAAGAAACGGGCTACTCGGCGGCCGACGTCGAGCCGCTACTCAATTGCTACGCGTCGTACGGATGCAGCGACCAGCAGTTCAAGATTTTCCTTGCGACCGGTCTGACCGAGATCGCAACGCCGTTCGACGGCAACGAAGTGATCGAAACGAAGTGGTTCTCGCGCGACGAGCTGCTCGATTTGATCGATTGCAACGGCGTCGTCGATAATCTGTCGCTTTCGCCGCTGCTCTATGTGTTGCTCAACGACGAGCGAAAGACCACATGCGCGTGAGCGCGCCGAAACGCTTACTGCTTCTCGCGTATTATTATCCGCCGCGGCCCGGCGTGGGCAGCCGGCGTCCCGCGTACTTGCGTAAATATCTCCCGCAGTTTGGATGGGAGGCCACCATCCTGACGGCTCGCTTGAACGGCTATGGTGATGCGAACGCACCGGGCGTCGTCGCGACGAACTATGTCGACATCCTCGCGTCCGTGAAGCGGCGTCTTGGTTTGAACGGCGCGCCGACGCACGAGCGCTTCGGTCTGAGCGGCGCGCCGGAAGCCGACATGCGAAAGTCGCTGCGCCACCGCGCGATCTCGCTTGCTTACCAAGCCTTCACGTTCCCGGATCGCGAAGTCGGATGGACGCCGTTTGCACTTCGTGCCCTTCGGGACGCGGTGCAACGCGAGCACTTCGATGCAGTGATGACGACATCGCCTCCGTACGTCGCGGGTATCGTTGCCGCCCTCGCGGATTGCGGCGTCCCGTGGGTTGCCGATATTCGCGATCTCTGGACGGGGACGGATATCATTGAACGTGATGCACCCGTTCGCTGGATGGAGCGCAAGCTCGAGCGATGGATGCTGCGGCGCGCAAGCGCAATCACCGCGGTATCGAAACCGATGGAAGAGTACCTCGTGCGCGAAATTCCCTGCGTTCCTGTCGAGACGATATACAACGCGTTCGATCCGGACGACTGGCGTGATGTTCCGTTCGAGACGAACGAGCGCTGCACGTTTCTGTATGCGGGCTCGCTGTATCGCGGACGCCAACAGCCGCAACCCATCTTCCGCGCGGTGCGCCGGCTGCTCGATCGCGGTGCGCTCGCTGCGAACGACGTGCAAATCGACATCTATAGCGACGAATCGGCGTGGTTGACGCGAGTGGCGCAAAACGAAGGTGTTGGGGAAATTGTTCGCTCGTTCGACTACGTGCCGCAAAAAGAGATCATGCGTCTGGAACGGCGCGCCGATCGGCTGGTCTATTTTGTCTTTGAGGGCTTCGGCGCAGAGACGATCGTAAGTGGCCGGATGTTGGAGTACCTCGGCGCTCGCCGCCGAGTGCTTGCCGTCGGCGGACCTCCTCGTAGTGCAGTCGACGATGTTCTCTCGGAAGCTCGGGCGGGGACGCGCTGCACGACTACGGAGCAGCTTGATGCCGAAGTGCTGCGTGCCGTGCACGAGTTCAAGGAGCATCGAACGCGCATGTTACCTGCCGACGCGGCCGCTGCATTCGACGCGCCGCATATGGCGCGGCACGCTGCGCACGTTCTCGATCGGGTGGTCGAGCGGCAAAGGAGCCTCGCTACATGAGCATCACGATTCTTTCCGTCATGCGCACGCTCTATTTCGGTGGCGATCAGTACCGGCTGCTGGCGTTTACGCGCGAGCTCGATCGCGGTCTGTTCGATCACAAGATCGTCTGCATCAAGCGCGAAACGCCGGAACTTGCCGAGCGTTTCGGGAGTTTACGCCATGAGTTCATCGATGCGGGCGCCGACGTCATCGATCTCGACATTCCGGAATTCGACGGGCGTTCGCGGCGATTTGGGCTTCGCTGGGCGGGATACATGATCGAGCGTACGCTGGAGACGGCCCGTCAAGTCGTCACGCTCGTGCGCAAGCACGACGTCGACGTCCTCGACGGCCATACGGCGACGGGAAATCATATCGCTGTTTTCTCGGCGTTGCTTACCGGGAGGCCCGTCGCCGTAACGACGTATGATGCAGAGAAATTCCGGCCGTATCCGCTCTATTACGTCTTACAGCAAGCGCTTCTGACCGCGGCGAGCGTGATCATTACCGACGCCGAAAAGGTCAAGCGCATCGTCGAGCACTTCATGTTGCGAAAGCATGCACCGATCGTCGTGATTCCGAACGGAGCGGCGCAACCCGTTGCGAAGCAGCCGCCGGAACAAGTGCGTGCCTTTTTCGATTTGCCCGACGATCCGGATGCCATTGTCCTCGGGACGATCGCTGCGCTGTATCGAAAGAAAGGTCAGCTCGTGCTGCTCGATGCGGTCGCGCGCGTTCTCGAGCGCCATCCCAATGCATATGCCTTGATTGTCGGCTACGATCGCAAAGGCGAAGGATATATCAACGAGCTTTGGGCGCATGCGAACGCATTGGGCATTGCGGATCGCGTGCGCATCAAAGGCTATCCGGGAGCGATCGGCGACGTGTGGCAGCTTGTCGATATTCACGTCCATCCATCGATGAAAGATGCGCTGCCGAACGCCATCCTCGAAGGCATGTCGCTACGCAAACCGCAGGTCGTTACGGATGTCGGCGATATCCCGCAGAAGGTCGACGATTGCGTCTCCGGATTCGTCGTGCCGGCCGGCGACGCGCAGGCGCTTGCCGCACGCATCATGGATCTCATCGATAATCCGGAGCTCGGAAAAGAGTTCGGGGAACGCGCACGCGAGCGTTACGAGCGTGAGTTTCGCCCCGAACAGATGACGCGGGACTTAGAAGACGTGTTCGCTCGCCTCGTGTCCGCTCGTCGCCGGGAAAAGCACGCTGCGCCAATGAGCTGAGAGCGCGCGAACGCTCGCCGCTGCGTCATAGCGTTCTTGTACGAACGCGGCAGCGTCTTCGTCCGCGGAGAGCGTGCCGTCCGTGAAACGCTCGAGCGTATCTTCCACGTACGCGCGAACCTCGTCGAACGATTGCGCCTCGTGTGCATGCGGAAACGGGTGATTCCATACGACGTAGCGTCCGCGTGAGAGCGCCTCGAGCACCATACATGAAAGGCCGTCGTGCGGCGTCATGCGGATCAAGAGTGTCGATCGGGCATAGGTGTCGTCGAGTTCTTCTGCTGTCCCCGCCCACGTAATGTGTTGCACGCAGCCGTCGTCTTCGACACCGATACGTCCGCCGCCGACGACGATAAATCGGACGGGAAGGCCGCGGAGCGCTTCAATAAGGCGTTCGCAGTACTCCGCTCCATAGAACGATTCGTATCCCGCCGGAATATAGAAGAGAATCGTAAAGACGCCGGGTAACGGCGCCGGCTTTCCCGTGCCGAGATGAAGCGGAAGTGTGACGGTGTGCGCGACCAAACCGTATGTCCCGAGTTCGTGCACCGTCCAGTCGATTTCCGCAATGTGAACCGTGGTTCGATTGCCGCGAAGACGCCAAAGCAAGCGATACGGTGCAAAGCGGCCGAGCGCTATGATGTCGCTTCCGACCCAGTGCACGACGCGAGGTTTGCGAAACAGGAACGCGAGCATTTCGAACCACACCGTCGCCTTGCCGGTGCCGATCGTATACCAAACGTCGCAATGTAAGAATTCACGGAACGATGCAAGCCGCGCGCGCCAGGTGCGCACGTCGAGCGCACACAGATCCCATTCCGGTGCGGCGTGCGCCGCGCGCATGAACAGCGCGACGAACCGATGGTGACCGGAGATCCCAACCTTCGGACGACCTTCGCTTCGCGCGAGCATACGCGAATAGCGTAGCATGATTTCAACGCCGGTCCAACAAACGCGCTAGTTATGGATCTAGGTATTCGCGGCCGCGTCGCGCTCGTCACGGGCGGGAGCGCAGGCATCGGAAAGGCCGTCGCTCTTGCGCTCGCGGCGGAAGGCGTTACGCTGGCCGTCGCCGCGCGGCGCGAGCGCGAACTCAACGCCGTCGCATCGCAAGCGCAGGCACTCGGCGCGACGGACGCGCGCGGATTCACCGTCGACATGAACGATGCGAAATCGCTCCACGCCATGATAGAACGCGTGCGCGACGCGTACGGCGAGATCGATATTCTCGTCGCGAACAGCGGCGGGCCGAAGCCTGGAACGTTCTCGCAGACGTCGCTCGAGGATTGGGACACCGCTTATAGCGGCGTGCTTCGCAACATGCTCGAACTCGTGCAGCTTGTCGTTCCTGCAATGACTGCGCGCCAATGGGGGCGCATCGTCGCGTTGACGTCGTCGTCGGTGAAGCAGCCGATTCCGAATCTCGTGCTCTCCAACGCATTTCGTACGGCGCTGGTCTCCGCACTGAAGTCGCTCTCGATCGAAGTCGGGCGCAACGGCATCACCGTCAACTCAATTGCGACCGGACGCATCTTGACCGATCGGTTGCGCAAACTCTACGACGGTCGCGATGAGATCGACGCTGCTGCAAAAGCGGATGTTCCGCTGCAGCGCGTCGGAACGCCGGAAGAATTTGCGCCGATGGTTGCGTTCTTGTGCAGCGAACCGGCACGCTATATCACGGGGCAGACGATTGCCGTCGACGGAGGGATGATCAAGTCGCTATTCTGAACTCCGCGAAGTCGATGTCAGAGTTCGTCCGCGTCGCTGCCCGGAAAGCAATGCCGCCCGGAAGCGCCCGTGCGTTTCCAGTGGGGCGTTACGAAGTTGCGCTCTTCAATGTCGGCGGCGTCTTCTACGCGCTCGAGAATTCTTGCCCGCATCAAGGCGGTCCGATAGCGGACGGCTGGATTGAGGGACGCACCGTCACCTGTCCGTGGCATGCCTGGTGCTTCGATCTGCAAACGGGAAAAATGACGCTCGGTGATTTTGCTTGGATTCCGCGCTTCGAGGTTCGCGTCGAAGGAGACGGCATCTACATCGCAACAGAGCCGCTGACATCATGAACGATCAACAGCCGGCATGGAACGGACTCGAAGGGACCGCAGGAGGAACGGCCTTCGGCGCGGCGCTCGGGGAACTGGCGCGCGAACGCAATGTCTCGATCGAACGGTTGGGCGAAGCGACGGGGCTCGGCGAGGAGATCGTTCGCGCAGTGATCGACGGTTCGCGGCGCGTCGGCGTCTCCGCCCTCGCCGCATTCGCCTTGGCATTGCGGGCGCGCCCGATCGAATTCTTGCAGCGGATCGGCATTCTCGGGCTCCATGCATACGCGTTCGGCTTGGATCCGCTGTACTTTTTGCCGGAGGGGCCGATCCGGTACGACGCTCGGATCTACATGCGCGAAATCAATCCGCGCCACGCCGTGCCCGAGGCGGACATGACGAAACGCAACCCGACGCTCGAGTGGCTTTCTCGGGATGAAGTGCTTGATTCGCTCGGCAAGCTCGAGGTGGAAATCGCCTACCTGCTGCGCGCCGCGGTGCAGCAGACCGGGGGGACACTGTAGGTGGAGGGCAGGCCGGAGCGAAACAGGGGCGCACGATGCAAGGAGTAGATGGCAAGCGAATCGCCGCGCTGATCGGCGATGGATTCGAAGAAGCGGACCTCATGGAGCCGCGCCGCGCGCTCGAAGATGCGGGCGCAGTGGTGACGATTGTCGGGATCGACGAGAAGTCTCGTCAGAAGATCCGCGGCAAGCGCGGCCTCGACGAGGGTCAGTCCGTGCGTGCGGAGGAACTCGTTACCGATTGCACGGCGGAAGACTTCGATGCCCTGCTCATTCCCGGCGGCACTTCGCCGGACCGCATTCGCACCAGTAAGGAAGTGCAGCGTTTAGCGCGCGAATTGGATAGCGCAAAAAAGCCGATCTTTTCGATCGGTCACGGCGCGCAAATCCTCATCTCGTCGCAACTCGTTCGTAGCCGTCAAGTGACGGGCGCACACTCGATTGCAGATGACATTCGCAACGCCGGTGGTCTCTATCGCGATCAGCCGACGGTACAAGATTCGAACTGGGTGACGACGCGCGGCGGCGAGGACATGCCGCAATTCAACCGCGCAATGCTCGAAAAACTCGCGTCGTCGGGAGCAGCGCAGACAGTCTAGCGCAGTGTCATGGTGAGCGCACGCGCGTAGCGCCGGAGTCCAACCACCGCTTTTCAGGATGACACGGGGGTGTCGCTGCGGGCCAAGGCTTCGCCGTATTGGCGGAGTGAGACGAAGCCGACGACGGCGCAGAATATCAGTTCGGTTGCGACGCCGAGTGCATCGCCGCTTCGGCTTACGACCGAGTCGGCATAGACCGCAAGCGCGTACGAAATCGCGCTCGCTGCAAATGCGAGCAACACGTAGAGTAATCTCCGTCCGCCGGTTCGCAGCGTGGCGTTGAGCGCGACGAGCGTCGATGCGAGTACCGATGCCAGCGCCAAAATGAAGAACGTCGGTGGTGCGGCAAATCCGCTCAAAAACTGTGCAAACCAATAAAATAACGCCGCAAGCGTTGCGGTGAGCGCGGGAGCAACGGCTTTCGCGCGCGCGAGTTCGCGGCCGAAGAGCGGCGCGCTGCGCTCCGCAATGTCGAGGTACGCGTGACGTCCCGGACCTTGGGCAAGTGCGAGTGCGATCCCGATTGCCGAGCAAAAGAAGACCGGTCCGGCAAGCCACACGCTTCGCGTTGCGACGTCCGCCGTTAGCGGATCGGTGATCGGCGACACGCCGTGTGGCTGAATGAAGCCGACAATCGCGGCCGTGATGCATGCGAAGGCCGTCGTCCGGCGCTCGCCGCGAAGCCGCGACGTCACAACCGCTCGAAGCGCGCGCACCGTCATACGTGCACCTCTTCTCGCACCCCATGGAATTCTATCGCTGCCGATGCATCGAGATGCGTCGAAAAGACCGCGCAAGGCCCCGCTGCAGCGAGAATCTTCTTTGCAAAAAGCGGCTGCGGACGGTCGAGCACGAGCAACGACGGGCACCCGAGTAACGCGGCGACGATTGGGTATGCGAAGGCTTCATGCAAACCGGCAAGGCGATCGAGGAGCAGATGCGCATGGGCACGCGCGCGTTCGATATCGATATCCCACAACGCTGCACGGTAGTCGATGAAGTGCTCGACGGCCATCTCGGTAAACGGAAGCGGATCGTGTGGAACGAACGCCGCGATGCGTTTACAGTGCACCGGCTGCACGCGCGGATCATACTCTCCGAGCAACACGATGCCGCTCATCGGTTTGACGAGCGCAGCCGCCATCATTGCGAGAGCCTCGGCTTCGCGAGCGGTAGCGCAGACGCGCGCGACGTGTTCGCCCGGCGCTACGTCAAACGTCACCGGCGCTACGATGGCTTCGCCGCGCGGCGCATACGTTGCATCGCGCATCCGCAAGACATGCACGTCAGGTGACCTCTTCGAGGCGCGGATTCGAACGCTCGGGACGTCCGACTTTGTGACACTCGGTCCATACACCGTCACGTTTAAGTGCAACGATATCCGCGGTATAGTCGAAGCGGCCGGCGCCGTCGAAGAATGCGCTTCCGACAGCATACGCATCTACGGGGACGCCGGCCCGCTCGAACGCCGAGATGCGCGCGGGCGTGAAACCGCCGCTGACGACGATGCGCACGAACTCGAAGCCTTCCGCGTCGAGCGCGCGCCGCACGTTCCATACTAGCTGCGGATTGACGCCGGTGGGCGTAAACGTTCCCATCTGATCCCAAACCGAACGATCGACGAGCGTGCCCGACGTATCGAGACGTACGCCCCACAAACGCCGTCCGAGTTCGCGCGCAACCTCGAGGCTCGTGCGCACGCAATCGTTTTCGAAATCGACGAGCGCGATCACACTGACGCTTGGGTCGGAGTATTCGGCAAACTTCTTTGTGGCGAGCACCGTGTCGCCGCCGTACGCGGCAATCAAGGCGTGCGGAACCGTTCCCATGCCGCGCGCACCCCACCATTCGGCGTTCGCGTCGGTCGAGACGCCGAGCGCACCTGAGACGTACGCGGCGTAGCCGTCGCCCGTCTGTACCAAATGATGATCGAAACGCGCCGGGAAGAATAATACCGTCTTGCCGTTTGCCGCAGAGACGATGTCGCGCGCGTTCGTCGCGATGCGCGTCCGGCGTGAAAGCACGCCGAGATACGGCGTTTCGAGATGCGCGAAGAGCGCGAAATCGCCCTCGACCGTCAATGCCGTTTCGTACGGCTCGATGTGGTCGCCGTCGTAAAGGGCGCGGACGCGGAGCCGTTCCCACCCCGGTTCCCAGCTTCCGTCATCGCGCGCGCGTCCGCTGCACAGCTTGAGAATCGCGACCGCCTCGTCGATGCCGCCGACGACGGCAGCGTTGCGCTGGAATACCTGCATGCGTACCACCGGATCGTAGCCGTCGCGCGCCAGTATATCGCGCGCGCGGTTGAAATAGGTGTCCGAGTAGTATCCCGTCCGCATCTTGTCGACCGGAAGATTGAAGATTGCTGGGTCGAGCCGCTTTCTCGCCATCGCGGGCGTTTTCGCCGTGGACGCCGAAGATGCATCGCCCCATGCTTTCGAACGCCGAGATCGCGAAAAAACTGCTGGAAATTCGCACGCTCATGGAGATGGCGGGCGAGACGTTCTACAAGTATTCGGCCTTCGAGAAGGCCGCCGCGTCGGTGGAGAATTCGGCGCCGCTGCGTGACGTGATCGCGGCCGGCGAGCTCACGAAGGTCCCCGGCGTCGGCAAATCGATCGCCTTCGTCATCGAACAACTGCACGAGCGAGGCACGTGCGACGCGCTAGAAACGCTCTATGTCACGTTTCCGCCGACGATCGTGGAAGTGCTCGGTGTCAGCGGCATCGGTGCGAAAACCGCGGCAATGCTGTGGCGCGACTATTCCATCGGCTCGCTCGCCGATCTCGAAATCGCGATTTCGAACGGGAGTCTGGCGGGCGTTCCGCGCTTAGGCGAAAAGACGATCGACAATTGGCGCCGCGGGATTCTCGCCTACAAGGGACGACAGAAACGAACGCCGCTCGCGCGCGCTCGTGGGATCGCCCGCGAAGCAATGGCGTTTCTGCGCGAGGGACCGCCGCTCGATCGTCTGACGTATGCAGGGTCGATGCGCCGGCAAGAAGTGACGGTCGGCGACGTCGACCTCATTTGCACGTCCTCGGATGCCGCCGCCGTGACCTCCTACTTTGCAACGTGGGTTCGCGCCGAAGCCGTGCTCGCGGAAGGACCGACGAAAACCAGCATCTGGCTCGAAAACGGAATGCAAATCGATCTGCGCGTGTTGCCCGATCATCTCTACGGCAATCTGCTGCAGCATTTCACCGGTTCGCGCGAGCACAACATCAAGCTGCGAGAATACGCGGTGCGCAAGAATTTGCGCGTCAGCGAAAACGGGATCTTGAATCTCGAGACGGGTGATGTCATCACGTGCGCCGAGGAAGAGGGCGTGTATGAAGCGCTCGGCATGCAATACACTCCGCCGGAGATGCGGAGCGGACTCGATGAAGTGGAGCTTGCGCTCGCGCGCGCCCTGCCGGTGTTGATCGAGCCCGCCGACGTGCGCGGAGATTTCCATATGCACTCCACGTGGAGCGACGGCCGCAATTCGCTTGAAGAGATGATCGCGGCCGCGAAGGCGCGCGGATACGAGTATCACGCCATCAGCGACCACTCGTGGGGACGCGGGCCGAAATACGGAGTCGATCCCGACGAGCTGCGGAAGCAGCGTGACGATGCGATAGCGCTCGGCGCGCGGTACGGCATCCGCACGCTTTGCGCGAGCGAAGTCGACTTGCTGCCCGACGGAAGCCTCGATTTCAACGACGACGTTCTTGCCGGCCTCGACGTCGTAATCGCGAGCGTCCATTCGGGGATGAACATCGGGCGTGAAGCGATGACGCGCCGGCTGATTCGTGCCTGCGAAAATCCGTACGTCAATATCATCGGTCACCCGACGGGCCGGATGCTCGATGGCTTCGGCGGCTATGACTTCGACTATGATGCCGTCTTCGAGGCAGCCGCGCGAACCGGGACAGCCTTGGAAATCGACGGGCAAGCGTTGCGGCTGGACCTGCCGGCGCAACTGGTGCGGCGGGCAAAAACGTTCGGCGTCACGTTTACCGTTGATTCCGACGCCCATGGTGCCGAAGATTTGAGTAACGTCGAGCTGGCCGTCGGCCAGGCGCGCCGCGCCGGGCTGACGAAGGGCGACGTGCTCAATGCGCGTCCTTTACAGGACGTGCTTAGCTTCGTTGCTCGCAAGAGGAATGGCGCGTGATTGAAACGTTCTTCTGCTTTGCGCCGGACGGCGCCGCAACCGGCGCGCGTCTGTCGGGCACGCGCGGACCTGCGCTCGTCTTCGTGCACGGCGTCGGTTCGACCGCAGCAATTTGGGATTACCAACTGCGCGCCTTTCGCGATCGCGCGCGGTGTCTCGCGATCGAATTGCGCGGCAACGGGGTGCCGCATCCTGAAGCCGACCCGGCGCTCATTACGCGCGAGGGATATGCCGAGGACGTTCTTGCGGTTGCCGATGCGCAGGGCGTCGAGAAGTTCACGATCGTCGGGTGCAGCTTGGGCGGCGTCGTCGCATTCGAACTCTGGAAACATGCGCCGCAGCGTATCGAAGCCATGGTGATTGTCGGCAGCTTTGCCGCGTATCCAAATGCGCGCGCGTACGCCGACGGCATCAAAGCGGCCGTCAAGGAAGCGGGTGGAATGCCGGCCTTTACGCAATCGCGGGCAGCGAAACTCGGGCTGCCTCCCGATCGGATGCGCGAAACGATCGAGCAGATGGGATGCAAAACCGTTGCGTCGTACCTTGCGGCGACGGAAGCGACGTGGACCGGCGACTATATAAAGATGTTGCCGGCGATCGACGTTCCGACCCTGGTTGCCGTCGGAGAGCGCGACGCAATTGCGCCGCTTTCGCTCTCGCAGGTGATTGCGTCGTCGATTCCCGGAGCGCAGCTCGTTTCGATTCCCGACGCCGGTCACGTCGCAAACGCCGACAATCCGGAACGTTTCAACACCATGCTGGACGGTTTTCTCGAGCGCGCGGCGGCAGCGCGTTAGAATGAATGCAACGACTGAAATAAAACTGCTGCTCGGCGCGATCAACGTCGCCGGCGACGTCATTCTTTTTTACGAAGTCACCGACGCGGGCGAGCTTCGCCTGACGTATATGAACGAAGCGTACGCCGAACAAACGGGGTACGCGCGTGAAGAGGCCATCGGAAGAACGCTCGATGAGTTCCGGCAATCGATGCCGGACGATGAAGGCATGCGCGTGCTTCGCGCATCGATTACCGCCGGAACGGCTGCGCAATCGGAAGTCGTCAGCTATCGCAAAGACGGGACGACGTACTGGAACCAAGTCACGATGCATCCGATTCGCAACGGAGACGGTGGCGTCACGCATTGGATTTCGATCGAGCGCGACATTACCGAGGAAGTTGCGCGCACGTCTGCGCTTGCCGAGGAGCACGACCGGTTACTTGCGCTCACGCGTGCAGCGCGCCGCCTCTTCACCGCGCTCGACGCGCGCACGATCGTCACGACCGTGCGCGACGTCATCTCGCAGCTCGTCGGCGGAGACGCGCGCGTCCTGGCCGTGCGCGGCGACGGATTCGTGTCGCCCGTCGACGAACTGGGCGCCGTCGATTGGTCGAGCGCAACGCGCGATGCGCTCGCGCAACGAGCCGTCGTCACGCGTACGCGTATCGTCGACGAACGTCATACACGAGCCGTTGCGGCTGCGGGGCAATTTGCCGATGCGCGCTACGGCTTGGAACTGCGTGTTCGCGGCGCGCGCTCGTTACGCAACACCGATCTCTTCGTGTTCGACCTAATCGCCGAATATTTTGCGGTTGCGGCGCGAAACGTATCGCTCTACCAGGAGCTGGACGAGCGCCGCAGCGCCGTCTTGGAACTCAATCAAACGAAGAGCGATTTGATCGCGATGCTCGCGCACGACTTCCGCGGTCCGCTCACCTCGATCGTCGGATTCTCTGAATTGACCGGCGAAGTCGGCGACGTCAACGACGAGCAGCGGGAGTTTCTCGATACGATCAAGCGATCCGCATTGCAACTGTCGGAACTGGCGACGGATACGCTCACGCTCTCGCGGTTGGAGCGCAACGAAGTCACGCTGCACCTCGGCGAGGTGGATTTGGAGGTGCTCCTTGCCTCCATCGTCGCACAAGTCGCGGATCGTCGCGCCGTCACGATCGATGTAAGCGGCGATTCGTGCGTGACCGGCGACGACGAACGGCTGCGTCAAGTCTTCATGAATCTCATCGACAACGCGATCAAGTATTCGCCCGACGGATCCCAGACGGACGTTCGGATCGAGGGTCGGGCGCAGGCAGTCGCCGTCATGGTGAGCGACCGCGGCATCGGTATTCCCTCGGGCGAACTCTCGCGTGTCTTCGACCGTTTCTCGCGTGCATCGAACGCGCGCCGCCTGCACCTCCCGGGAACCGGGTTTGGTCTCTTCATGACAAAGCAACTCGTGCAACTGCACGGCGGAACGATTGCGGTGGAGAGCGAGGAAGGCAAAGGCACGCGGTTCATCGTGACGTTGCCGCGTCGCGTGGACCGGCGCGCAGCCCCGCGCTCGATCGTGGTCGTGGATCCGAATCGCGAGCATCTCTTTCTCGCGTACGGCTTACAGGAAGCGGGATATCGCATCGTTACGGCGTCGCTGCTCGACGAAGTGCTTGCAATTGCCGACACGCAAACGGTAGATGCGCTGATCCTTCCCGCTCCGGATCTCTTGAGCGGGACCGACGCGGTGCAATTCCGCGCGTTCAGCAGCGAGCGCGGCATTTCGATCGTTGCAATCGGCGGAGAGAAACATGCGGCGCGTCTGGCACCCGCACTGATGTTCCCGCGTCCGGTGTTAATCGGCGATCTGGTGGTCGGCCTGGAGCGGCTGCTCGCTAAGGAGTAACGCGCTCCGGTACGCTGTACACGTTTGCGCGGCCGTCGCGCACGAATCCCACGAGCGTGATGTTGAACGAGCGCGCCACGTCGACGGCAAGACTGCTCGGCGCCGATACGGCGACGAGAATCGGAATGCGCGCGACAGCAGCTTTCTGCAGAATCTCGAAGCTCGCGCGTCCACTGACCGCCATGACATGACCGCGTAGCGGAAACGTGTCGTCGAGTACCGCGGAACCGGTCAATTTATCGACGGCGTTGTGCCGCCCGATGTCTTCGCGTATCGCGACGAGCGTGCCGTCGGTGCGAAAGAGCGCCGCGGCATGCAAACCGCCCGTGGCCGCAAACACCCGCTGCGTGTCGCGCATTCGATCGGGAAGCCCGTATAAAACTGAACGCGACATGCGCGCATCGTCGTGGAGCGGCTGGATGCCGCCGTCGCGAAGCGCGTCGAGGTTCGCGCGTCCGCATACGCCGCACGAACTATTTATCATGAAATGGCGTTCGAAAGGCGATGAGTCCGGAAGATGCGACGCGGTGAGTTCGATATTGACCATGTTGTAGCGCTGCTCGGCGTCGACTGCGGGATCGATACAGTAACTGACGCCGGCAAGCTCTTCACGTGAGTGAACGATGCCTTCGCTCACGGCGAAGCCCGCCGCGAGTTCAAAGTCATTTCCCGGCGTGCGCATCGTGACGGCGAGCGTCTGCGTCGCACCGCCGGCAATCAATCGCAGTTCGAGTGGTTCTTCCGTGACGAGGCGATCGAAGTCGCGCTTCGTCTGATCTCCGTCGAGGCGTTCGATCGCGGTTTCGACCGTGCGGCCGGGACGAACGTCGTTTGCCGCTTCGTTCATTTCGGTTGACGGAACGCGGCTTGCGGATCGCGTGCTGAAGCCTTACCCGCTTCGATCAACGTTTCGCGAAGGACGTAACCGCCGGCGAGGGTGAGCAGCGACGCGGCCGCAACGCGCAAGGTATCGAGCGGCTTGGGAAGTTTGATGAGGGTTCCCAATGCGTTCAAGGCGATCGGCGCAAGCGTGCCCGCCACGATCGTACGCAAGCGTAGTTTTTCTCCGAGCTTGCCTTTGAAGAACGGTTTCGTGTACTCCGGATGGCGGCGTTCGAAGTCCGTGAGGATAAAAATCTCCGCCGCGCCGGCGACCATTTCGAGGCGTTCGAGGCGATGCACCGGCTCGGTGTTGCCTTCAAACACGCTGAGCAGATTCGAAAGCGCGCACGCGGAGGCAAGTCCGGAGCAGACCGACACCGCGGGAATGTGCCGTTTTCCCGATCCCCAGAACGGATTCGCCGTTGAACTGAGAAGCACGCCGGTGTATCCGGCGGTAAAAGCGCCGAGCAGCGCTTGCGCGGGCGTCATGAAGCCCGGCGCGAGGAGACGCAGCCAGCCCGGAATGTGGCCTCCGACCGCAAGTTCGCGCATCACGTTTGCGCCTGCGGCGCCCGAATAGAACACAAGTCCCCACGTGCCGAGCGACATCGGTGATTTGAATTTCACGATGCGCAACATATTGAGGAAGCGTTCGGGGCGGCCGAGATGCGAGATCAAAATGGCCGGATTTGCCGCCGCCAAAAGAAACGACGTGTAGCGAACGGTGCGTTTGAGTTTGCGTTCCGATTCAATGTCCGGTCTCGCGAGCAATTGAATGAGGCCGAGCCCACCCATCACGCCGCCGAGGAACAAATAGGTAACCACGTTCCATTCCCAATGCGGTGCTTTGAGCATCGGGCGGTCATAGTACGTCGGAATCGTCGCGCGTTGCTCGCCGTTGCGTGAAGCGGCGCCGAGAAACGCGTCATCGGGACTCGGAATACTACGCATTGCGGAAGATCATCCAGCCGGCGATCGCCAGACCGAGCGTGGCAACGGCGGCTGCCGTGTATCCCGCCGGTTGTCGCGTCGACGGCAGTACCGGTTCGGCAGGAAGATTGTACGCTTCGGGACGGTCCGTCAACAAGAAGAACGCATTGAGCGGGCCGACACCGCCGCCGACATCGTCCGCGCCGTAGAGTTGCGCGTCGACGCCGCGTTTGGCGAGCGTTTCGACGCGCGCCCGGGCGCGTTCGCGCAGTTCGCCGATATCGCCGAATTGAATCGACTCGGTCGGACACGCTTTCGCACACGCGGGCACGAAGCCGAGTTTTTGCCGATCGTAACAGAACGTGCACTTGCCCGCGACGCCGCCGTGGCCTTGCACCGCCGTCCGCTCTTCGTCGAGCCGTTCTTCGTTCAGCGATGCGAGATTGTAATGCGTCCCTTCGGGATCGAACCGCTCGATCAGGTCGACGACACCGAACGGACACGACACGACGCAGTACCCGCACCCATTGCACACGTCGGGTTGAATAAAGACCGAATCGAACTCGTTGCGAATGATCGCACCGGTGGGACATGCTTCCATGCAGCCGGCGTGCGTGCAGTGTTTGCAGACATCGCTGCTCATCAACCAGCGATTCGTGACGCCTTGGTCCGAGGGCAGCGTCTGTTCGACGAACGCGACGTGCCGCCACGTCGTTCCCGTCAGATCGAGCGTATTGTCATACGAATTTCCACTGAAAGAAAATCCGTCCGATGGCAACTCATTCCACTGCTTACATGCAACCTCACACGCCTTACACCCGATGCACAGCGTCGTATCGGTAAAGAACCCTGTAGCCATTAGCGGACCTCTAACCTCATGCCAGGTTGCTTTGTTGTCATCCTGAGCGAAGGTGCGAAGCACCGTAGTCGAAGGGCGGTAGCCATTACGTTTCCGATGCGCCTCCTTCTTCGCCTTGCATTTGCTGGTAGCCGTGACCGTGGTGTGCGTCTGCCCAATCGCCGATCGGTTGGCCGAGTGGATTGCGTTCGCTCGCGGGGACCGGCTTGTCGATGCGGTCGCGGCGATGCGGCGGACGGCGTCCCGCGCGGATGTTACACGTCAACGTCTTCGATTCGTGAATCGAAACGTTGGGATCGAGCGCAATCGGGATGAGATTTCCGACGCTGTCTCCGCGCGCAAGTCCCACCATATCGCCGAAGTTGTACGGCACGCCGATTTGGTGGACGCGTTTGCGTTGGCCCTTCGAGCCGACGCGCAGCGGACTCATGCGTCCGCTCACGAGCGCGCGCGCTTCCATATCGGCCACGGCGGTTGAGATCGTCACCCAATCGCCGCTCTTGATGCCTTTTTCAACCGCGAGATCCGGATCGATCTCCGCAAATGCGGACGGTTGCAACTCGGCAAGCCACGGAACGTAGCGCGTCATGATACCCGATTGCTCGGTGATGCGATACGTGGTGAGCACGTACGGATAGTCGTCGGATACGACGCCGTTGTAGGGGTTGTCCTCGCGGAGGTATTCACCCAGCGCCGGATTGCTCTGCTGTCCGTAGAGTTCGTTGTGGACGACGGACTGCAACGGTTCGTAATGCGCCGGCAGTGGACCGTCTTTCAATCCGCTCGCGACGAAGAGTTGCCCTCGCCCGTCGAGCATCATGATGAACGGATCGGCACCGGAGTGTGCGTCCATTCCTTTGCCGTCAGGATCGGCCGGTGTATTCGGCGCTTTCGTCGCAATGAAATCCGGAACGTCGATTCCGGTCCATTTGCCTTGACTCTCGTCCCACCAAACGTACTTCTTGCGTTCGCTCCACGGTTTTCCGTCGGGATCGGCGGACGCGCGATTATAGAGCGTGCGCCGGTTTGCGGGCCATGCCCAACCCCAATTCGGCGCCGTGTACGGACCGCTCGCGTCGCGATTGCGCGCTTTGTTCGTCTGTTTATCCGGGCACACGCCTGTGTAAATCCAGCCGCCGCATGCAGTGGATCCGTCGTCTTTGAGGTCGACGAAGCTCACAACTTGCTCGCCGTCGGCGACGCGGAAGCCGTTGATCTCTTGCAGCACTTTCAACACCGACGGCTCGCCTTTTGCACGTTCGTGCGGATCGTCGTTGTCGTAATCCCACGTCATGTGCTGAATCGGGCGATCCTTGGAATCCGTCGAATCCGCGTACAACTCTTTGAGCCGTTTCGTGAACCAATGGAAATACCACGCGTCGCTCTTCGAATCGCCGGCAGGCTCGACGGCCTTGTCGTGCCATTGCAGCATGCGGCTCGTCTGCGTCATCGTGCCTTCTTTTTCGAGCACGGTCGCGGCCGGCAAGAAGAAGACCTCGGTGCCGATCTTGCTCGGATCGGCGCCTTCGCGCCGCCAGAACGAGACGGTCTCGTTGTCGTAGCTGTCGATGTTGACGAACCACTCCAGCCGTTCCATTGCCGCGCGCACGAGCTCGGCATTTTGACCGGACGCACCGGGGTTTTGTCCGATCGCAAAGTAGCCTTTGACGGTACCGTCCTTCATCGCGAAAACGAGCGGCAGCATCGAGTGATCGCCGATCAACTGCGGCAGATAGTCGAAACAGTAATCGTTCTCGCTCGTCGCGTGCTCGCCGTAGAACGCTTTGAGTAGCGAGATCATGTACTTCGGCGTGTTCACCCACCAGCCGGTCGGCTTCGAGTTCGACTTCATCCACGCATCGAGCGTTTGTTCGTCGCGTAGCGCCGACGGCATCGGCAAATATCCGGGCAGCAAATCGTAGAGCGTTGCAATGTCGGTGGCGCCTTGAATGTCGGCGTGACCGCGCAACGCCATGATGCCGCCGCCCGGGCGTCCGATATTGCCGAGGAGCAATTGCAGCACGGCCGCCGTGCGAATCATCTGCACGCCCGCCGTGTGTTGCGTCCAACCAACCGCGTATGCAAACGCCGTCGTTTTTTCGCGCCCGCTATTTGACGCGAGGAGATCGGCGATCTTGAGAAACTGCTCTTGCGACGTCCCGCACACGCGTTCGACCATCTCGGGGGTGTAGCGCGAATAATGGCGGCGCAACAGATTGAGCACACAGCGCGGATGCTGGAACGTCGGGTCTCGTTTGACGTGGCCCGCGTCGTCTTTTTCGTACGCCCAGCTGCTCGTGTCGTAGACACGCCCTTCGTTGTCGTATCCCGAGAAGATGCCGTCGAGATCTTCGGTATCTTTGAATGCTTCGCTGACGATATTCGACGCGTTGGTGTACGCGTACACGTACTCTTTGAAGTATCGTTCGTTCGTCAAGACATAGTTGATGATGCCGCCGAGGAACGCGATGTCGCTGCCGCTGCGGATCGGCGCGTAGACGTCGGCCGTCGCGGAGGTGCGCGTGAAGCGCGGATCGACGTGGATGATCGTCGCGCCGCGTTCCTTGGCTTTCATGACGAAGCGGTATCCAACCGGATGCGCCTCAGCGAAATTCGAACCTTCGATGAGAATGCAGTCGGCATTCACGAGATCCGGAAGCCAGACAGTGGCGCCGCCGCGTCCGAACGAGGTGCCCAAACTGGGCACCGTCGAGGAGTGTCATATTCGCGCCTGGTTTTCGATCGAAACAACGCCGAGCGAGTGCATCAACTTGCCCAGCATGTAGTTCTCTTCGATCCCGAACGTCGCCCCACCGAGCGATGCAAGGCCCAGTGTGTGATTGACGCGGCGCTTCTCGCCGGTATTGGGATTGATCCACTCGCGCGCGAACGTCTTCTCGCGCGTCTCTTTCGTGAGCTGCGCGATGCGCTCCAGCGCCCATTCGAGCGGCCGTTCTTCATAGCGATCGGAGTACGGCGCGCGGTATTTCACCGTCGTCCAACGCTGGTCGTTGACGGTCAAGCCGAACAACGCCGCGCCTTTCGGACAGAGATGCCCGCCGTTGATCGGGCTTTCCGGGTTGCCTTCGACGTCGAGCAGTTGTCCGTCGTCGCTGACATACGCAAGCGTGCTGCATCCTACCGCGCAGTAGCAGCAGAGACTCGTGACCGCTTTCGCGTTGGCAATGCGTCCCTTGAGTTGCTTCGTTCGCTGCGATGGAACGTTGGGCAAGCTGCCGACGCGTTCGCCGAGATTGAAATTTTCGGACGCCACGAATTGCGTAAGATCGATCGTCGTTTTCACTCGAAAGGCCCTCTTCTAGGAAGGGACGGGGGCCCACGACGAGCCCCCGATGAGATTGAACCCGCTCCGATGAGTGGAACTACGCAGTAACGGGTTTTGGTTCTCCCGTCGGTTTCTTGATGAAGAACGGGATGATCGCCGCAATTAACAGCATGATCGCAACGGGGATAAGCGATCCCGCATACGATCCTGTCACATCTTTGAATTTCGCTGCGATGAACGGGCCGACGATACCGGCAACGCCCCACGCCGTGAGAATCATGCCGTAGTTTTGCCCCATGTAGCGCGTTCCGAAAAAGTCCGCGTTGAACGACGGCATAACGCCGAATCCACCGCCGTAGCAGAGCAGAACGATCGCGAAATAGATTCCGACTGCAACAAATCCGCCGGTGTGTGCCATCAAAAAGAAGATCACTGCTTGAATCAGATACATCACGGTGTACGTCATGGCGCGACCGAGGTGATCCGAGACCCAGCCCCAGAAGAAGCGCCCGAGACCGTTGAAGATCGCGAGCACGCCGTAGACTTGACCCGCTACCGCGGGCGTTGCGCCGGTTAACTCAGTGTAGATCGGCGCCGCGTTCGAAATGATCAAGATACCGGCGGTGACGTTCAGGAAGAGCAGCAACCACAATCCGTAGAGTTGCGGCGTCTTCAATGCTTCAGCCGGCGAGTAACTCGACGCCGCGGAAACGGCCGCGACGTTTGTGGCGCCGCCGACGCTGTAGCCAGCCGGCGGATTGCGAAGCACCATCGCACAGAGTCCACCAAGGACGAGAAACACGATGCCGGAGACCGCAAAGAGCATCATCAACCCATGCAATGAGCCGGCGGGCATCGGGTACTGCGAAGGATCGAACGTCGTTCCGGCTTTGATCGCTGCTGCGCGCGCGGCGACAAATGCGCCGGCCGGTTTTGCAGCCTCCTTATAGACGTCGAGGCGCGTGATGATTTGATTGTAGACGAACGCGCCGAGTCCAAATCCCATGACCACCATCCCGCTGCCAAAGCCGCGCCGGTCAGGAAACCACTTCGTCACCATTGCGACGGGCGTGACATACGCCATCCCGGTACCGAAGCCGCCGAGCACGCCGTACGTTAGGTACAGCCACCATTTGCCGAGACTTTCCGTACCGAATCCGGCAAGTGCCACACCAATTCCCCACAAGACGGCGCCTATGACCGTCACGGTATGAGGGCCGACGCGATCCTGCCAGGCGCCGCCGAATACGGCTCCGACGCCGAGGAAGAAGATCGCCAGCTCAAAGGCGAGCGTCGCGTCTTGCGTCGACCAATGAAACCCGGCGACGAAAGAGTTTGTAAATAGGCTCCACGAGTAGACCGTTCCCAAGCACAGCATCACAACGATGCCGGCACATGCAATCGCCCAGCGGTTCCCTGAGCTTGTGGGAGTAGAGTTCATGATTTCTCCCTTGTGTAAATGCAGCAGTGCTAAACGTTGAAGTCTTAACGGTTGCTATTTGCACTGCAGGTAAGCAACCCCCTGGATGTCGCTTGGTGAACGATTTGCTAGTTTGGCGTCTCGAATGTCGAGGCAACGAACGTGAGTGCAACGATTCCTATCAGCAGTTGTGCTCGAAAAGATGGTACCAAAAACGCGGCGGCGAGCGCGCAGGCCACGCCAATGGGCGCCACCACCGACCCGCCGGTGATAAAGTCATAGATTTCGTTAAGTACGCGCATTAAACAGCTTCCGTTGACCGGCGACGAGCGTCAGGCTCAGGAGAGCGTAGCCGGCGATGAACGCGAAGAGTGTCGCGTCTTCCAGCGGCCAGGTGATGCCGGTACCTTCGCCGGTCCAGAACGTACCGAGCGAGAGCAGCATTACGCCGACGATCCCTTTCAGCAGATTTTCCGGAACGCGCGAGAACGGCGCGCGCAAAGCAATTGTCGCAATGACCACCACGGCAAGCGCAACGATCGCCCCGCCCGTCGACCAGGCAACGAGCGCAGGCGTGGATGCGGCAAACGTTACAACGATCACGGCCACCTCGAGTCCCTCGACGAAGACGCCTTGAAACGCGACGGCAAACCCATATCGTTCTTCACGCCGCGCGCTCAAGTGCTCGACTTCACGACGATAGATCGCGTCCTCATCGTGCAGCGCTTTGCGCCCCGCATATCGCCAGACGGATTTTCGCAGCCATCCGATCCCGAAGAGAATCAAGAACGGGCCGACGATCAGTTCGAGCCGTTGAAGATCGACGGCGTTCATAAGAATCGGAGTGCCGACTGCAACGAGCACAGCGAGTACGATCGTTGCGGCAACCGTGCCCCCGATTGCGGAACGCCAGCCCTGCGTGACGGCGACGGCGAGAACGATGGTAGCGGCTTCAATGAATTCAACCGCCGATGCAAAGAACGTCGTGCCAGCGAGCACCCACGGGTTCATGTGGCTAAGGCTTACCTGCGGCGTGCCGCAGAATATCGTTCAGTTCCGCGTCGTCGACATCATCGGCGCGCGCGAAATCCATCCGGGAACTTTGGGCAGCGCCGTATGCCGTGCGCTCGTTCTTGGCGTTGACGTCGATACGCGCCGGGATCACGTTGAATGGAGCGACCGACGGCTGCAGCGCGAATGCATCGTAGAGCGGCGGCGCGACCGCGTCGTAGATCGACATCGGCGGCAAGCCGAGCAGCAGCTCGATCGTGCGAAGGACACCGGACGTGCTGTAGTGCGCGTGATGCACGCCTTGCGCCGCATACGGTGAAACGAGATAGAACGTCGTGCGTTGATCGTCGACGTGATCGGGACCGTTTTGCGAGTCGTCTTCGATCGCGAAAATCGCCGTGCTCGCCCAGTACTTCGAGTGCGAAACGGCATCGACGAGACGTCCGAATGCGTGATCGTTCTGCGCGACGAACGCTTGCGGCGTCAGCGTACCCGGCTTCGTTCCAGACGTATGATCGTTCGGAAGGCGGACGATTTCGAGCGACGGAAGATCGCCGCGCTGCACGTACCCGTCGAATTCGCGCTTCCATTCGTCGATGCGCGTTTCGTCGGAGACTTGCAAGTCGAACCCCGCATACCGTTCGTCGATTTTGCCGGTCAGTCCGGGCATGCTTGTCGTCATGAAGCCGCCACCGATCACCGCATACGACACGAACTCGCCGTAATCGCGCAGTGAAACGCCGTGTTTATCGGCGTCGTCCCACAAGTAGCCGTTGTGCGGCGTGCTCGCGACCGCGCCGTCTTCGAAATCGTAGAGGTCGCGGCGGCCGCCGTAGTTCGTCGGCCAAAAGCGTTCGAGATAGTCGTTCGCAAAAGCCGCCGTCGACCAGTTGTGACCGCTTGCGCTCACTTGCGCATCGGTGTACGTATTGTCGAAGATACCAAAGCGCCGCGTCAGGGCGTGTTGATTCGGCGTAACGTTGTCGCCGAACCAGACGAGCTTCGAATCGCCGTCGGCGCCCGGAACGTCGCCGAGCACTTGATCGTACGTGCGATTCTCTTTGATGATATAGATGACGTGTTTGATCGGTCCGTCGGGACGTACGACGGTCTGCGGCGGTGTCGGTTCCGGTGACGGAATGTTCGCACCCACCATTGCCGTGCTTTGGGCGGTAAATGTAGCGCGCGGAATCGTGCGCACCGAACCGTTTAGAATTGCGGCGACGTATCCGGGCCCATGATGCGCGGACGGATCGAATTCCGGATTCGCATGCGAACGCTCGCCTTTGCCGTTGATGACGTAAACGTTCTTCGCATCGACCGCAACGCCGGTCGGATACCAGCCGGCGGGAACGCGCTCGACGACTTTTCCGTTGCGAATCGCGGCAACGGCATTCTCCGCGCCGAGTGAGACGTACAGCGTGCCGTCGGGCGCGATCGCGAGCGCGTTCGGCGATGCACCGAGGCCTTGCGGCAATCCGACGCTCACGCGCTGTACTATGCGATCCGTCGTCGTGTCGATCACGTCGATCGCATCGTCGTCCGCGCAGGCGACGTAGAGACGCCGTTGATCTCTCGAGAGCGCCAGCGCCGCAGGGTGAAGACCGACCGCAATGGTCACCGGGGGTTCGATCGTCGCATGCAGTCGCAGCCGCGCCTTCGTGACCGTTGCGGCGCCTTTGTCGGCGACGTAGATTGCATCGCGCGTTATGACGACGGCAGCCGGATGCGCGCCGGTGCGCGCGGTGCGAAGCGGCAGACTCTGCGTGGCGCCGGTCAACCGGAATGCATCCACCTCGTTGCGGGTATCGCTGACGCTCGCCATCGTCGTTCCCGAGATGGCAACGGCGCTGACGTATGGAGCGGCGTTTTGCAACATTCTGACGGCGCCGTCGCTGATATCGATGGAAAGAATGGCGTTCGTCGATGCACCGGCTACAAGAACGGTTCGGTTGTCGAGCCAAACCGGCGAGCCGAATCCATCTCTTAATGCGATCAGGCGTATCGTATGAAGATCCGGTACGGCGAGAACGCGCAACGCGGGAGGATTGAAACCGGCCTCGACGATGGCGAGTTTCGTGCCGTCGGGTGAAAGCGTAATGCCTTGCGGCATCGTTCCGGTCGTTGCGACCCGCGTGGTCGGCGCAGAAATAAGCCATCCCGTTGGAATGATCGTCGTTTGTATCGCGGTTGCCGCGAGCGTAACGAAAGCGATCGCACCGAGAATCAACAGACGACGCATTATCTCTCCAGTAAGAAGCCGGCGATCGCGCCGAGGATCACGACGATCCATGCCGGCACGCGCACGTAATGAATGATAACAAATGCAACGAGCGCGACGATACCATCCATCCACGTGCGTACCGCCGATGCGAAAATGGGATTGACGAACGCCGCCGCAAGCAAGCCGATTACACCGGCGTTGGCGCCCGCAAGCGCCGCGCGAAAACGCTCGTTTCCCGCAAGCCGCCGATAAAACGGCGCGATTCCGGTCAACAAAAAGAACGACGGCGCGAAGATTGCAATCGTGCCGAGTACCGCGCCCGGTAGGCCGAGCGATCCCCGAAATGCAGACGCGCCGACGTACGACGAAATGCTAAAGAGCGGACCGGGCATCGCTTGCGCCGCCGCATACCCGGCGAGAATCGAAGACGACCGCACGATACCGGTCGCGGCCATTTGCGATTCGAGCAGCGGCAGCACGACGTGACCGCCGCCGAAGACGAGACTTCCAATACGAAATAGCGCCGCGGTAACGATGCCTGCATCCGAACCGCTCGCTGCCCATACGCCGAGAACGACGAATGCAAGTGCAAGCGCGACCCATGCCGCAATACCGGTGCGCGTGCCGACGTGGAGATCGAGTTTCGGCTGGCTCGTCTTCACGCGTCCGTAGAGTACGACCGCGCCGAAGATCGCGGCAGCTGCGATCGCGATGGGAGTGATAACCGGAATCGGTACGAGCCAGACGAGGGCCGCGATTGCGACGGCAAGCGCAACGCGCAGCAGATCGGGCGCTAGCGAGCTACGCATCGTCGCAATCGCGGACGCGACGACCGCCGTTGCGACCAAGAGCAAACCGTGAAGCCAGCCGGCATGCGGATTCGCACGGGGCAATGCAAGCGCGAAGGCCGTCATGAGCGCGGCCGACGGAAGTGTGAAGCCGATCCACGCCGCGACGGCGCCGGGTGCCCCTGCGCGAAGCCAGCCGATCAGCATACCGGTTTGCGAACTGCTTGGACCGGGAAGCAATTGCGAGACGGCGATGCACTCTGCGAGCGTCTCGTGGTCGAGCCATTTCCGGTGAGCGACGAACTCGCGCTCGAAGTAGCCAAGGTGCGCGACCGGGCCGCCGAACGACGTGCACCCGAGGCGTAAGAACGTCACGAAAACGTCGACGAGGCGTCGCATGCGAGGCTAGAGGTGCGCCGCGGTCATAGCGGCAACCTTCGAGCGGTTTGCGCCGTTCTGGCGAGCGGCTGTGAATAAGGAGAGTTACGTGGATCTTTCATCGATTACCGTGTTCGCAAACGGCGAGTTCCGCCGCTATGAGGATGCGAAAGTCGGCCTGCTCACGCATGGATTACAGTACGGCACGGGATGTTTCGAAGGGATCCGCGGCTATTGGGAGCCGGAAGATGAAGAGTTGTATCTCGTGCTGCTGCGCGATCATTACGAGCGGCTGAAGCTCTCCACGAAGATTCTGACGATGGAGTTGCCGTACACCATCGACGAACTCATCTCGATCACCGTCGATCTCGTGCAGCGCAATAACTTCCGTACCGATGTCTATCTGCGCCCGTGTATCTTCAAATCCGCCGAAGATATCGGCGTCCGTTTGCACGGCGTGCCGGATTACTTCGCGATCATTCCGGTCCCGTTCACGAGTTATCTCGACACGACGAAGGGGCTCAACGTCTGCGTGAGCTCATGGCGCCGTGCCGACGACGCGTCGGCACCGCCGCGGGCGAAGATCACCGGACTCTACGTGAACTCCGCGCTTGCAAAGAGCGAAGCGATCGGCAACGGATACGATGAAGCGATTCTGCTCTCGCACGACGGCCACGTCTCCGAAGGCTCCGCCGAGAACGTCTTTCTCATTCGCAACGGTACGCTCTACACGCCGGACCCCTCGCAGAATGTCCTCGAAGGATGCACGCGCCGCGCGATCATGCAAATCGCGCAAGAACAGTTCGATGTTCCGATCGTCGAGCGTTCGATCGACCGCGGCGAACTCTACACGGCCGACGAGGCGTTCTTCACCGGGACGGCGGCCGGGATCGCATACATCCGTTCCATCGACAAACGGATCGTCGGCGACGGCGCAATGGGGCCGATTTCGCAAAAACTTTCGGACTTCTATCAACGTGCCGTGCGCAACAAAGAAGCCGTCTATGCCACATGGTTGACATCCACATACAGGAACCGCCAAAAAGCAGCGGTATAGCGCTTGGATGAAGCGCTTTGTTGCTACTCTACTAGCCGCGGCTTTCGCCGTGGCTCCGAGTGCTGTTCCCGCTGCTTCCGGCTCGGCATCCGAAAAATTGCTGAGCAAGATGGAGTGGCGTCTCGTTGGTCCATACATCGGCGGCCGCGTGGTGGCGGTCGCGGGTGTACCCGGCCAACCAAATCTCTTCTATATGGGCGGCGTTCAAGGCGGCGTCTGGAAGAGCGAAAATTACGGAAATTCCTGGGAGAATATCACCGACGGCAAAATGGGCAAGCTATCGCACAGTATCGGTGCGATTGCCGTAGCGCCGTCAAACTCCAAGATTATTTATGCCGGTACCGGCGAGAGTGATATTCGCGGCGACTGGGCCAACGGCGAAGGGATCTATAAGTCGACCGACGCCGGCGGAACGTGGAAATACGCGGGTTTGAGCGAAACGCGCCAAACGAGTTCGATCGTCATCGATCCTCACAACTCCGACGTCGTCTATGCGACGTCGATGGGGCACGTCTTCAAACCCAATTCCGATCGCGGTGTCTACAAGACGACCGACGGCGGCAAGACCTGGAGCAAAATTCTCTTCGTCGACGACAACACCGGCGCAAACAACATCGTCATGGATGCGAAGAATCCGAACGTGTTGTACGCGACGATGTGGCAAGCGCAACGCACGGCCTGGACGCTCAAGAGCGGCGGCCCGGGCAGCGCGATCTACAAAACGACCGACGCCGGTAAGACGTGGAAGAAGATTTCGACGAATCCCGGCTTCGCAAAGGGACTGCTCGGAAAGATGGGCGTTGCCGTCGCTCCGAACAACTCCAACGTCGTCTACGCGGTCGTGCAAGCGCAAGACGGCGGCGTTTTCCGTTCGGATAACGGTGGGGCGAGCTGGTCTCGCGTCAACGACGAATGGAAACTTCGTCAGCGCGCATTCTACTACATGGCGATTTACGTCGACCCGACGAACTGGAAGGTAGCCTATGCCCCGAATGTCGATAGCGTCTTCAAGACGACCGACGGCGGCCATACGTGGAAGCCGCTCGGACCGGGTCTGGGCGACAATCACATCGTCTGGATCAATCCGCGCAATCCGAAGATTTTGATCATCGGTGACGACGGCGGCGCGAACGTTTCCGTCGACGGCGGCAAAACGTTCAGCACGACGCAGAATCAGCCGCTTTCGCAGTTCTATCACATCGTGCTCGACGGACAATTCCCGTACCACATGTACGGCGCGATGCAAGATGCCGGCGCGTTCGAAATACCGAGTGCATCGAACGAAGGCTTAGGCGCTAATGTCGTGCACGGCGTTGCGCTCGGCGAAAGCACGTACGTTGCGGTTGATCCGACCAATCCCAAAGTAACGTACGGCGGCGCGTACTATAGCGTGCTCGCGCGTCTCGACACGTCGACGGGCGATGAAAAGAACGTCACGCCGTGGGCGATCTACCTTCCGGGACATTCGGCGGCCGAAACCAAGTATCGCTTCGGCTGGACGCACCCGATCATGTTCTCACCGGCCGAACCGCATACGCTCTTCGAAGCGGCGCAAGTCGTATTCCGCAGCGACGATTATGGTCGTACGTGGAAAGTCATCAGCCCCGACTTGACGCGCAACGACAAGTCGACTGAGGGCCCGAGCGGCGGTGACGTTTACTGGGATCAAACCGGTGCTGAAACGTTCCCCGATATCGCATCGCTCGGTTTCTCGCCTGCGAATAAAGATATCGTCTGGGCGGGTTCGGCCGACGGACTCGTTCACGTTACACAAAACGGCGGCACGAGCTGGAAAAACGTCACGCCGAAGCAACTTGGTTCGGAATGGTCGCAGATCAGCAGCTTCGAACCATCGCAGACCGAACAGTGCACGGCATGGGTTACGGCGTCGCGCTACATGTGGGACGATATGCGTCCGTACATCTTCAAGACGACGGACTGCGGCGGGAACTGGACGGAAATGACCAACGGCATTCCATCGGATCAGAGCGTCTTCGCGGTGCGCATAGATCCGCGCGAGCCGCGCGTCATGTTCGCCGGCACGCGCAGCCGCGTCTACGTCAGCCTCAACGGCGGCGCATCGTGGCAATCGCTTGCCTTGAATCTTCCGCCCTCGGAAGTGCGCGATATCGCGATCAATGCCCGCGAAGGCGAAGTCGCAATTGCAACGCACGGCCGCTCGTTCTGGGCGCTCGATCATCTGCAGCAGATCGAGGATGTTGCGCGCGAATCGTCGGCCTCGACGTCATCGGCGCAAGTATTCCAGCCGGAAACCGCATGGCTGACGCACGCATACGGCGGCGGTAGCTTCGGTCCGTCGGGTGACAATCCCGACTACGGCGCGAGCGTCTTCTTCAATCTGCCGTCCGACTACAACGGACGTACGCCGGTTACGCTCTCATTCCAAGATGCAAGCGGCAAAACGATTCGTTCGTTCAACTTGCACCTGAAGAATAAGAAAGCGAAGACGTACGAAGGCTGGGAGCTGACCGCCATGGATGCGATCAGCGTCGCGAACTATCACCTCTCGCGACAGACGGCCGTGGAACCGGGAATGAACAAGTTCGTCTGGGATCTGCGGTATGCGCCGGCTGCGGAAATCGTCGGGCAGCACATCGTGCCGACTGAAGACTTCCGCGACGATCTGGTCGGCCCGACGACCCTTCCCGGCGATTACACGGCCGTGTTGGATTATGGCGGCAGCGTCAGCAAGGCGTCGTTCAAGATTCAACTCGATCCGCGTTTCAATCCCGGACCGGATGAATTGCCGTCGCGCCTGTCGCTTGCGATGGAACTCTCGAACAAGATCAACGAGCTCGACTCGACGGTCAACGCCGCGCAGAACAAGATGACGTCGATGTCCGGAGCAAAGCGCACGGCCGTTGAACAAGCCGTGACGGCCGTCTACGAACCACGATATCGTTCGAGCGAAGCGGACATCATGTTGCCTTCGAAGCTTCGCGACCACCTCGCGATGCTGATGAATTCGCTCGATATCTCGTACTCGGCGCCCACCGCTGCAGAAGCGGACGCCGCCAAACAACTCGAAGGTCAAGCCGACGCTGCAATCACACGGATCAAAGCAGCCGCCGGAATGTAACCACCTTCGCGTGATAACGCCAAGCCCGCCGCGCATGCGGCGGGCTTTTTCTTTTGCTGGCGGAACATGCATGACATGAAGCGCGTTGTTGCAAGTGTCATTGCCGCTGCATTTGCGGCGCTACCGAGTGCCGGGTTTTCGGCACCGTCCACTTCCCCTGCGCAAACGTTGATGTCGAAGATGGCGTGGCGCAGCATCGGTCCGTATATCGGAGGCCGTGTCGTCGCCGTCGCGGGCGTTCCGGATCGACCGAATCTCTTCTACATGGGCGCCGTTCAAGGCGGCGTCTGGAAGAGCGAGAACGCCGGAACTACTTGGGAGAACATCTCCGACGGGCACATGGGCGACATTTCGAACAGCATCGGTGCGATCGCCGTTGCGCCGTCGAATTCGAAGATCATCTACGCCGGAACCGGTGAGAGTGACATCCGTCAGGATTTCGCCAACGGCGACGGCATCTACAAATCGACGGATGCCGGCAAGACATGGCACTACGCAGGCCTGCGTGAAACGCGGCAGACGAGTTCGCTCGTGATCGATCCGCGCAATTCCGACGTCGTTTACGCGACGTCGATGGGTCACGTCTTCAAACCAAATCCGGATCGCGGTGTCTATAAGACGATCGACGGTGGCAAGACGTGGACCAAGATTCTGTACGTCGACGACAATACGGGCGCGAACAACATCGTGATGGATGCGCGCAATCCGAACGTACTTTATGCGACGACGTGGCAAGCGCAGCGTACGCCGTGGGGACTGACGAGCGGCGGTCCCGGAAGCGCAGTCTATAAGACGAGCGACGGCGGTGCACACTGGACGAAGATTTCGAGCAATCCCGGTTTCGCGCACGGCACGCTCGGCAAATTGGGCGTCGCCGTTGCGCCGAATAATTCGCACGTCCTCTACGCGATGGTTCAGGCGGATGACGGCGGCGTATTTCGATCCGACGACGCCGGCGCGACATGGGAGCGCGTCAACGACGAATGGAAGCTTCGCCAACGTGCGTTCTATTATATGGCAATCTACGTCGATCCGACGAACTGGAGAGTCGCCTATGCGCCCAACGTCGACAGCGTCTTCAAAACGACCGACGCCGGACGCACGTGGCATCCGCTCGGGCCGGGTCTGGGCGACAACCACATCGTGTGGATCAATCCACGCAATCCAAAGATTCTAATCATCGGCGACGACGGTGGAGCAAACGTTTCGCTCGATGGCGGCAAAACGTTCAGCACGACGAACAATCAGCCGACGGGACAGTTCTATCACATCGCGCTCGACGGACAGTTTCCATATCACGTTTACGGCGCGCAACAGGACGAAGGCGCGTATGAATTGCCGAGTGCATCGAATGAAGGACTCGGTCAAAACGTCGTGCACACCGTCGCGCTCGGTGAGAGCACGTACGTGGCAGTTGATCCTCGCAATCCGACGGTAACGTACGGCGCGGGGTACTATAGTTCACTCGCACAACTCGACTATGCGACGGGCGAAGAGCAGAACGTCTCGCCGTGGGCGCTCTATAAATCCGGTGTTTCGGCGGTCGACCAAAAATATCGCTTCGGATGGACGCATCCGGTAATGTTCTCGCCTGCCGAGCCGCATACGCTTTTCGAAACGTCGCAAGTCGTTTTTCGCAGTGACGATTACGGTCAAACGTGGAAAGCGATCAGCCCGGATTTAACACGCAACGATAAATCAACCGAAGGCGTGAGCGGCGGCCCGGTTTACCCGGATCAAACGGGTGCGGAGACGTTCCCGGACATTGCATCGCTCGGATTATCGCCTGCGAATAAAGACGTCATGTGGGCCGGTTCCGCCGACGGACTCGTGCACGTGACGACCGACGGCGGCGTGCGTTGGAAGAACGTCACGCCGAAAGATCTTGCCGAGTGGACGCAGATCAGCAGCATCGAGCCGTCGCAAACCGATGCCGGGACCGCGTTCATCAGCGCGTCGCGGTATATGTGGGACGATATGCGTCCGTACATTTTCAAGACGACGGATTACGGTGCGCACTGGGCGCCGATGATGAACGGCATTCCGCAAGATCAGTCGGTCTTCGCCGTGCGAATCGATCCGCGCGAACCGCGCGTGATGTTTGCCGGTACCCGCAGCACCGTCTACGTGAGTTTGGACGGGGGCGCTCAATGGCAGCCGATCTCGCTCAATCTTCCGGTCACGGAAGTCCGCGATATCCAAATCAATGCACGTCAAGGACAAGTCGCCGTCGCGACGCACGGGCGCGCGTTCTGGATAATCGACAATCTTGCTTTGATCGAAGATCTCGCGCGCTCGTCGTCGCTCGAAACATCGACCCCGCAGCTCTTCCAGCCCGAAACGGCCTGGATCACGCACGCGTACGGCGGTGGCGGCGGACCTAACGCGGGCGACAATCCGGATTACGGCGCAACGATTTACTACAACTTGCCGGCAAACTATAACGGCCGCACGCCGGCGACGCTCTCATTCGTCGATGCGAACGGGAAAACGATTCGTTCGTACTCGCTGCATTTGAAGGATAAGAGAGAAAAGGAACTTTCCAACGAGCAGCTTGTTGCGATGGACGCAATCAGTGTGGCGAACTACCGCTTGCGTCGAGCGACCTCAGCGCAGCCCGGCATGAATACGTTTGATTGGGATCTTAGCTATACGCCGCCGACGGACATTCGCGGAGCGCATCTCGTTCCGACCGACGATTTCCACGACGATATGGAAGGCCCGACGGTTCTGCCCGGAGATTACACGGTGGTTCTCACCTACGGCGCAACGACCGTGAAGCAAGCGCTGAAGATCCAACTCGATCCGCGCTTCACGCCGCCGGCAGACGCGCTACAGGCGCGCTTGTCGCTCGCCATGCAATACGTCGATCTGCTGAACGCGTTAGATTCAACGACGAACGCCGCGCTTGTAAAACGCGGCACGTTGTCTTCCGCCAAACAAGCGCAACTCGACCGCGTCATCGGACAGATCGTCGAGTTCCGCTTCCACTCGAGCGAAGGCGATGCCGTGTATGCCTCGCGCATGCGCGATTATCTCGCCTTCCAAATGAACTCCCTCGATCTCGCCTACCGCGCCCCCACGCAAGCACAACAAGAAGCCTACAACATCCTCAAATCACAAACTGACGATCTCATCTCCCAATTGAGAAGCGTCGCCGGCCTCTAGTGTCACCCTGAGCTTGTCGAAGGACGCACAAACCAAAGCCCGCCGAAGCCCGGCGGGCTTTCTTCATCCCTTCCTGACCGCGCGTTACCGTCGTTACACGCGGAGGGCTCAATCATGCGATGGATTCTTGCGCTTGCGATTTTCGCTTCAGCATTCATTGCGTCTCGCGAACGCGCAGATGCGACGGTGCACTTCTGCAATGCCACGCCGGTGCCGGTGTCGTACGCGATCGCGATGCGGTGGACGAACTCGCTTGGTGCGCAATACCAAGCCGTGCAAGGGTGGTTTACGGTTGAAGGCAGCGCGTGTAATACACCGCTTCCGTTCGACCCTTCGATGAAATCGCTCGCTTTTTACTATGCGCCCGAATCGCAAGACAGCTCGTGGAAGAATAACGCAGAGTCGCGATCGTACTGCGTCGACTCGTTGGAGAATTTCACATACTGGAATTCGTTCGAAGATACACCGTGCGTTACGCCGGCCCAGAAACGAACATTCCGCCGCATAGAGACGAAGCGGAACGATATGACGGTCGTGTTTCTAGCGCCGGATGTGAGTTTGAGTTTGTAGGCGTCCTTCGACTTCGCCGCGCTCGCTCGGGGATGACACGGGGCGGCGCTTGCGCTCGTGCTGTAACTAGCGGCGGCCGCCGCCGGAGCTGTTGTCGATGGCGGCGTTGGGATTGGACCAGTAGCGGACGTCGGGGGCGGTGATCGTTGCGGGGCGGGCGGCGGCGATTGGTTGGAAACCGGCGACGGTGCGCCAGCGTGCGAGTTGGGCTTCTTGCTGGAAGGCCATGCGCGAGAGCGAGTGGATGAAGGAGCGGCCGGCCGAGAGCGACGGCAGATGCGTCGTCATGACGGCGATCACGTACGGTGCATCTTCTTCGAAGACGATGCCGACATCGTTGAGCGTATCGAAGAAGCTTCCCGTCTTGTGTGCGATGGCGACGTCGACGGGGAGCGGTTCGGGAAGAAGCGTGTTGATTTGGTCTTCTTCGAGGATCGAGATCATTTCGTTCGATGACCACTCGTCGACGAGTTGATGCCGTGCCATCATCGCGAGGAGACGCACCATATCGGCCGGCGATGACCGCAACGCCGTGCGAACGGCCCAGTTGTCGGTGCGAACATCGGTCGATAGGTGCGTGCGTTGAAGCCCGAGGTCTGACATCGTCGCGTTGATATGGTGGCGGCCGACGAGGCGGATCAGCATATTCGTCGCCGTGTTGTCGCTGATGTCGATCATCTTTGAGAGCAACTGAGAGACGGGATACGAACTGCCGACCGGCGCATCGCAGAGATCGCCCGAGCCGTAGTCTTTGTCAGTCGCGCGCAGAGACACGCGGCGATTCAAATCGAAACGGCCGTTTTCGAGCTGACGGAAGACCTCGACCATCACGGGGACTTTGATCGTCGACGCGGCCGGCATCGCAACGTTGGCGTTATAGCCCGCGCGGAAGCCGGTTGATAGATCGAGCACTTCAATTGCGGCCGATGCAGGCAAGCGAGCTGCGAGCGCGCGTAAGCCGCTGTTCAGTGAACGAACCGGCGCGGGAGCGTCCATCGCAGATGCGGGAGCAACGTACGTGAAAGCAAACAAAACTGCGGCGACGACGGCCACAACACTGCGACGTACACCCATACCGTGTTTATCGGTCACGTTGAGCGCAATTATAACAACCGCGCACAACGACAATCAATACGGGATACCGTCTGATGCCGGCGCGCGCACGCGTCCCGTGACGCCTGCAAGCGCGATGAGCGCTGCGATGTACGGAAGCGCTTGCATCGCATCGGCGGGCAACCATGAGATCTTGCCTTGCAGTACGTATTGCAGCGCCTCGAATAATCCAAAGACAACGGACGCAGCCGTCGCGCCGAGCGGATTCCAGCGGCCGAAGATCACCGCCGCGAGCGCGATAAACCCGCGACCGGCCGTCATGCCGTCGCTATAGAGATTCAATTCACCAATCGAAAGAAACGCGCCGCCGAGACCGGCAAGCGCGCCGCTTAGCGTTACAGCGAAGGTCCGAAGTGCAAGCGGGTCGAGTCCCGCTGCGGCCACCGAGCGCGGGTTTTCGCCGCATGCGCGAACACGCAGCCCCCACGGTGTACGCGAGAGCACCCATTGCATCGCGATTGCAAGCGCGAACGCGAGCACGACGAGAATCCAATAGTTCGACCCGAGCGAATTGACTTGTTTGCTCGCGCCGGGCTGATTGAAGACGAGCACCAGGCCGTAGGCGGCACCGCCGGCGCAGATCAGATTGATACCGGTCCCGGCGACGATCTGATCGACTTTGAAGCGCGTTGCCGCGATCGCGAGCACGAGACCGGCCAGTGCGCCGGCCGCGATGCCTGCTAGTATACCAAGCAATGGAGCGTTAGTCGCGAACGAGACGAGTGCTGCCGCGAACGCGCCCGCTGCCATCATGCCTTCGAGCGCGATGTTGATGACGCCGGAACGCTCCGAGATGACGCCGCCGAGCGCCGCGTAGACGATAGGCGTCGCTTTGATCAGGGTTAGGACGATGAGTGCGGAGAGAACTTCCATCAGCCGGCCTGCACGTTCTCGATCCGCGTCGCGACGTAACGCCGTGCCGCGAGCACGAGGATGATCAATCCTTCGATCACGTGGATCGCGTCTTTCGGCACCTGCGCGCTTGCCTGCATCGCGAGTCCCCCCGATTCGAGGATGCCGAAGCCGAATGCAGCGACGCAGATCCACAGCGGCTGCAGATCGCCGACGAGCGCCACGGCGATCGCCGTAAAGCCGTATCCAGGCGAGAGTTGGGTGTTGAACCGATGAAGCTCACCAGTCACGATCGACGCGCCGCCGAGACCGGCGATTGCGCCCGAGAGTGTCAACGAAAGCCACGTCAATCGCGCGATGTTGATGCCGTTTCGGCGCGCGGCTTCGGGCGCTTCACCCGCCGCGCTCAATTCGTAGCCGAAGACCGTTGCGCGAAAGACCCATGCGAGCACGAGCGCGAGCGCTACTGCAAGCAAGAGCGCAGCGGACAAGCGCGTGTGCGGAATCAACGTGGGAAGCCAATATTGCGGCGGCAGCCACGCGGTCTCGGCCCCCGTCGCGAGCGGGCCTTTTAGCGGACCGCTGACGAGCGTCAATGCAACCGCGGCTGCGACGAAGTTGAGCATCAGTGTCGAGATGATCTCGTTTGCGTTGAAACGCGCCTTCATCCATCCCGCGATTCCGCCCCACACGCCGCCCCCGATTGCACCGAGAAGCAGCATGATGACGATTGCGAGCGGCGTTGCAACGTGCATTTGCGCGCCCGACGCACCGGCGAAGAGTGCGCCCATGATCAGTTGTCCCTCGGCGCCGATGTTGAAGAGGCCAGCGCGAAACGCAAGACAGATGCCGAGTGCCGGAAAGAGCAGTGCGGTCGCGGCGACGAGCGTTTCGCCGAGCTGGTTGCTGCCGCCGAGCGCACCTTCGAACAGCGCGGAAAAACCGTCGATCGGATTCGTGCCGGCGACGATCATCGCGAGCGACATGAGGACGACGACGAGCAGGACGGCGCCGAGCGCACCGAAACGATTGAACGCGTTCATGCGACACCTGCCATGAGCGCGCCGATGGCCGAGCGATCGAACGCGCTGCGTTCGAATTCGCCCATGATGCGGCCGCGATACATTACGGCGATGCGGTCCGCGACGGCGAGCAACTCGTCGAGTTCGAACGAAATCAGTAACACCGCGGCGCCGCGATTGCGCGCTTCGATCAAGCGCGACTGCACGAGCGCGGCCGCACCAACATCGATACCGCGTGTCGGATTGTAGGCGATGACGAGCGCCGGGTCGTCGATGAGCGCACGGCCGACTACGATCTTTTGCTGGTTGCCGCCGGAGAGGGTTTTCACCGCGACGTCGAGGTTCGCAGCGCGAACGTCGAAGCGTTGCGCGATGATCTGCGCGTCGGCGCGCGCGCGCGAACGATCGAGCAGCGCGCCGCGGCGCAGCACCTCTTGCCGTCCGAGCATCACGTTGTCGACAATGGACCACGCCATGACGAGCCCTTCCGCACGCCGATCTTGCGGGATGATGCCGAGTGAAGGGCGCCCGTTGCTTTCGATCGCGATCGTTCCCTCGTATGCAATTACGCCGGCGATGCTATCGGCTAGCGTCGTTTGACCGTTGCCTTCAACACCGGCGATCCCGAGGATTTCACCGGATCGCACGTCGAGCGAAATGTCACTGGTGCGAACGGACAAGCATCGTGCAAGGGGACGTTCCTCGCGCTGCGCGACCGCGGGAATCGCGCCGCCGACCATGGCGCGCGCAATCTCCTCGGCGCTGGTCGACGCGGTGGGCATCGAGACGACGATCTTTCCGTGACGCATCACCGTGACGGTCGATGAAAGCGCCATCACTTCTTGCAGCTTATGCGTCACGATCATGATCGCCGTTCCGCGCGCAGCGAGCGCTTTGACCGTCTCGAAAAATGATTCGATTTCCGCCGGCGCCAACGCGGCAGTCGGTTCGTCGAGCAGCAGCACCGACGGTTCGCGATCTAATTCGCGTAACAACTCGACGCGCTGCTGCACGCCGATCGGCAGGGTTTCGACGACCGCATCGGGATCGATCTGCAAACCGTTGCGTTCGGCAACATCGCGTACGCGCTCGCGCGCAGCCTGCGCATCGATCGTCCATCCGCGTCGCGGCTCGCGGCCGAGCAGCACGTTCTCCCACACGCGCAAGCGGCCGACCAATTCAAAATGTTGGTGAACGAGACCGACGGTTCCGCAGGCGTTGCCGCAGCCGCTATCCGGCTTCACTTCGCCGAAGGCAATGGCGGAGAGCGTCGACTTGCCGGCGCCGTTTTCGCCGACGAGCGCATGAATCTCACCCGGATACAACGTCAGATCCGCGCCGTCGACCGCGACGACACCGGGAAAGGTCTTGCGGATCGACCGTAACTCGAGTGCCGGCGTGCGATCCATCTAGAGTGCCGCCGGTTTAAAGGCAGCAAGCGCCGCTCGCGAATCGGGCGGAACGATCTTGCCGTCGACGATGGCGCGTTGGATGGCGGCAAGGCGTGCGCGGCGCTCGGCGTTGACATAGTGTTTGGTGTACGCGAAATCCGTCAAACCGATTGCACCGTCTTTCAATCCGAACACGACGTGCCCGCTCATCGGATGACCGTCGCGCAATGATTTCGCGACGTCGAAAACGGCAACGTCAACCTTTTTCACCATCGACGTCAACACTTTGCCGGGCGCAAGCGCATCTTGGTTCGAATCGACGCCGATAATGAAATCGCCCGCGCGCGCTTTTGCCGCTTCGATTGCGCCGAGACCGACTTTTCCCGCCGCCGTAAAGACGATGTCGGCGCCGCCGTTGAACAACAAGTTCGCTAGCTCTTTACCGGCCGCGACGTCGTCGAAGCTGCCCGCATATTTCACGTCGACTTTGATCGACGGATCGATCTCGCGCGCACCCGCCGTGTAGCCCGCTTCAAATTTCTCGATCAACGGAATGTCGGCGCCGCCGAGAAACGCGATGTGATGATTGCTGCTTACCATTGCGGCGAGCGCGCCTGCGAGAAACGATCCATCTTGTTCGCGAAACGTGATCGACGTCACGTTGGGATCGTCGACGACCGCGTCGATGATGGCATAGCGCTGCGACGGATGTTCTTTCGCAACGGAATCCAAATCGAGTCCCATCAAGAACCCGATCGCATAGATCATGTCGTAGTGCAAATTCGTGAGCGCGTTGAGGTTCGGCTGATAATCGGCGGCGGAGCGGGATTGGAGGACTTGCACGTAAGCGTGAAGCTTCGTGCGCGAGGCAAGAAGCCCGCGATAGGCGGAGTCGTTGAATGATTGATCGCCGAGTCCACCTACGTCGGTCACCATGCCGAGCGTCAGTTGTCCGGGTGCGGGACCGCGATGCCACCCGCAGCCCGCGAGCGCACATGCGGAAATGACCGACGCCAGAAACGCAGCAAGCGCCTTCCGATACATAAGCGCGAAAACTACGACTCCGGGAGGGCGAAGCCTTTGTACCGAAGCGCGACCGGATGCAAGCAAAGGATTTGCGCGCCGAGCCGCCGCGCCGGTGGAACGAACGCATCGCCGGCATTCCGTGGCTCCCGCGCCTGATCGATAAAGCGCGCGCCGCGCTTGCGGGAACACTGGACGCGTATCTCTTTGGGCAGTCACCGATGGATCGTTCCTGTTTGCAAACCCTTGGCCTGAGCCATACCGATTTTGCGCGCATTGTCGCGGCCGCGCACAACGACGACGAGGTTCTCGCGGCGATCGTCGCGCGCAACCCACATGCAATCGACCGAGGCCGCGCATGGGGCGAGCGGATCGCACGCCGCCACCGGTGGTTTTTATTTCTGCTCGACGTGGATGACGGCTACGCCCGGCCCTTGCGTCCGGTCAAGCCGCTGATGAATGTTGTATCGAACGCGGTAACCTGGGTAATGAAACGCTTGTGGCCTTCCCGCGCGGTAGAACGCGCCCGCTGATGCAGCAACGACGCAATCCGTGGGGCTGGCTCACGGAAGCTCGTTTGACGTACGCGCTCAAGCTGTTGCTCGTGATCGCGCTGGTGCTTTATCTCGGCAATATCGCGCTCGCGTTTATCGGGCGCGTCGGCGGCTTGCTCTACATCGTAGTCGGCGCCGTCTTCCTGGCGTATCTCGTCTATCCGGCGGTGCATCGCCTGCGCGCGCGCATGCCGCTCGGGGCGGCCCTTGCGGTCGTCTATCTGTCGCTGGTCGTCCTCTTCGTCCTCGCGCTCTATGCCCTCGTTCCGCGAATCGCCGACGACATGAAAGCCGTTGCACAGCACGGGCCGCAATTTGCCGCCGACTATCGTTCGTACGTCGAGAATCCGAGCGATCCGGTTCTCTCGCGTCTGCCCAATTCAGTTCGCGAGGAGATGTTGAAGTTTCCGGCATTCGCGACCGACTGGATTCGCACGCACGGATTAGAGGCGCTTAGCCACATCGTCTCGTTGCTTCTCGGCGCGTTCACTATCATCGCGACGTTCGTCATCATTCCCCTTCTTTCGATCTATCTGCTGGCCGATATCGATCGCTTGCAGGCGGCGCTCTATCGCTTCGTTCCGCGCGACCGGTGGGCCGCGGCAAGTTCGTTGATCGGGGATATCGATCGCGTGATCGGCGGATTCATACGCGGCCAGCTCATCGTCGCCGCGACGGTCGGCGTTCTGCTGACGATTGGGCTGCTGATTCTCCACGTGCCGTACGCATTTTTACTCGGCCTCCTCGCCGCGCTCGGCGATCTCGTGCCGTATGTCGGCGCCGTGTTGACCTTTATCCCCGCGGTCGGAATCGCGGCGGTGAACAACGGGTGGGGGAACGCACTGGTCGTTGCTGCCGTTTTCATCGGCATCTACCAATTGGAAGGGCATGTCATCTCGCCGATGATCGTAAGCAGCCAGGTGAAACTGAGCCCGCTGCTCGTGCTGTTGGCGGTCTTGATCGGCGCGGAACTGGGCGGGATCTTTGGGATGCTCGTCGCCGTGCCGGTGGCGGGAGCTCTGCGGGTGATTCTTCTGCACCTTACGAACCAGGAGGCCGCGTGACGACTACGGCAGTGCAACGCGCGACGCGCGTCGATATCATCGGCGTTCCTATGGACCTCGGCGCTAGCCGCCGCGGCGTCGATATGGGTCCCTCCGCCATCCGCTACGCGAAGTTGCACGACAAGCTTCGCGGGCTCCACATTCCGGAAATCGTCGATCACGGCAACCTGCACGTGCCGGATCGTGAAGCGCTCGAGTCCGTCGATGCCTCGGCAAAGTATCTCGGCGTTATCCAGAGCGTCTGCGACCAACTTGCGGACACCGTCGAGCGCAGCATCGGCGAAGATGGTTTGCCGATCGTGCTCGGCGGCGATCATTCGATCGCCATGGGCACACTTGGCGGATTAACGCGCGGCTACGGTGAGGCGCCGGGGCTCATCTGGATCGATGCGCACTCCGATATCAACAGTCCCGAAAGTTCGCCAAGCGGTAACGTCCACGGCATGCCGTTGTGGTTTGCGCTGAAGAACGGCTACGCCGCCCGAGACACGACTGTGCAGATCGGTCTGCGCGACGTCGACGAAATCGAAAAGGCGCTGCTGCGCGAATCGGGCGTGCGCGCGTTTTCGATGAGCGACGTCGACAAACTCGGCATGACGCGCGTGATGGAAGAAGCGCTCGCTATAGCGGGTGAAGGCAAGCGTCCGATTCACGTCTCGTTCGATATGGACGGAATCGATCCGAGTGAAGCACCCGGAACGGGAACGCCGGTCAAAGGCGGTCTGAGTTATCGTGAAGCGCATCTCATTATGGAGATGTGCTATGAGACGGGCACCCTTCGATCGATTGAGATGGTCGAGATCAATCCGATTCTCGACACGCGAAATCAGACGGCGACGCTCGCCGTCGAGTTGATCTGTTCGGGCTTAGGGAAATCGATTCTGTAAAATTCACCGACCTGCCGGTGTGCTTCTCTCTCGCTTCCGACTCGAGCCGCGCGAGCGGCATTCGTGAGTTCGCGGAACGCATTGCCGCCGAACAACCCGCATTTTTCGCAATTCATGGGATCGACGCCGGTGATGCGCTTGCACTTGCAACGCGCTTTGCCTGTGGATGGGCGTATCGCGGCGGACAAGCACTATTCTGGCGCGACACGTTTACACCACACGATGTTCACGACCGCTATCTTCCGCTCGCGCCACTGCGCCCGTTCGACCGGCGCGGTTTGCTGGAAGTCGTCGGAGATTACGTCGGCAAACCGCTCGCGCTGATTGCCGCGCAGTTTGCGAAGGATCGCTCTCGCGTTCGTGAACTTCGCTTCGTGCGGCGCGAACTACGCACGCTTCCCGGACGCACGCTGCTCTTCGTCGCGGGCCATGACGAAACCGAACGAATCGGCTTTCGCGATCTCGGGTATTTCCGGTTACGCGGCTCGGTGTCGTGCGGAATCTACGCTAAAGCTTGATCGTTGCTTGCGCTTCGCAGGCGACGCCGGCGCCGCAGATTGCCGGATCCCAGTGGGCGGCTGCGAGCAGCGTTCGAATCTGATTCTGGACATTTGCATCGACCGGCGGTGCGAACGTCACATTCTTCGTTTTGCCGCTTGCGTCGACGTCGATCGTGAGCGTCGTGTGAATGCCGAGCGCGGCGAGTGACTTGCGAATCGTGGGGTCGAGCACGGGCGTCGGCTCTTCTGCTCCGAGCGGCATGTAGCCGCCGGTATTCTCTTCCGTCTCGCTGCTCGCCACGTTTGCGGCCTGCGGCGTTGCGGCGACCGCCGCCGGCGGCGCGCTGGCCTCGACGATGCGGGCGACTGCACTACCTTTGCGCGGCTCGGCAGCGACGATCGGAGCGCGGCTGATGCGTTCGGGAGCGGGCGGCGCATGTTCCGCCGGCCGCGCCGTCGCGCGATGTTGCGGTTCGATTTGCGGCACCGTCGCCTTGACCGGCGCCGCGGCAGGGTGTTCGTGCGCAACCGGACGCTTGGGCAGGACGCTTATATGGATCACGCGCACGAACGAGATCGTCTCGATGGACGGGCCGTTCCCTTCGAATGTCGCGAGCGCAGGAAAGAACAGCGCGATGAGGAGATGCAGCGCGAGCGAGAGCACTATCGCTCGATAGAGCAGCCGGTCAGGTCCCCACGTGGCGCCCATATCCATGTAGTTAGCTAAACGTTCCACCCAGCCTTCGGGTGACATGGGTTTTGCGCTGAATGCGCAAATCGTAAAAGGAGAGTCATGATCGATACCAACATCGTCCTGTACCAAGCCGAGTGGTGCACGTATTGCGCGCGCGTTCGCAGCGCGATGACCGATCTGTTGCTCGACTACAAAGTCGTGAACGTACCGCCGGACCATTCGCAGCGCACCGTCGTGAAAGATCTTTTCGGTGTGACTGGAATTCCGTCGATGACGGACGGTGACATGAAGATTGCCGACGACGACGACGCGATCATCGAGTATCTGGAGCAGAAGTACGGGAAGTAATTCGCTCTATGAGGCGGACGCTCGTGCATACGAGCGCCACGCCGACGCGAGCCTCCACAACGCCGGTTACGAGCGTCCCGCGATGATGCGCGCGATCGGCGACGTTGCAGGATCGCGCATCGTCGACGCGGGCTGCGCTGCAGGTTATTACGCCGCCGCACTCGCGGTCAATGCGGCGTCAGTGATCGCGCTCGACGCAAGCGCAGAAATGATCGCCATCGTCCAGGCAAAGGGCTTGCCGAACATGCAAGCGCGTCGTCACGATTTAGCCGAGCCGCTATCGTGGATCGACGATGCGAGTATCGACATGGTCGTTAGCTCGCTCGCGATGCATTATCTTTCAGAGTGGGATTCGACGCTGCGCGAATTTCATCGCGTGCTCGTTCCCGGTGGGCGGTTTGTGATGTCCGTGCACCATCCCGCGATGACAGATCCGTTGGTTGAGGACTATTTTCAAACGCAGTGTGTGACCGACACCTGGACCATCGACGGCGTCAAGCGCGAGGTATCGTTCTATCATCGTCCGATGTCGTCGATCGTCACCGAATTGATCGGCGCCGGGTTCACGCTACGCCGTATGACTGAGCCGCAATTACAACCGCGAGCCGGTGCCTCTGTTGAGGAACACCGGCTCGCAACTCGTCCATGGTTTCTGATTGTGGACGCTGTTCGGAGCTAACCGCCTTTACGGATTGCTCGGTGTTTGCGGATTGCCCGCGAACGGTCCGGCGTGAAGCAACGTCCACTGCGATCCGAAAATCGTTCCGTTACCAACGACGAAATTGTACCCCGGCGTCGACGGGAATCCGTTGTTGCCGGCGATACTATTGTGGAAAACGGGACGTCCGAAAAGGATGCCGAGCTGAGCGTAGTGGTAGATCGTGGTGTTGACGTTACCTTCGCGCCCCGTCCCTCTTGCTTGTTCGCGAACAGCTTGCAGGCCGGCGAAATCCGGAGAGGATAAGCTCGTGCCGATCACGCCGAAGAGCCCTCCGCCGAAGACGGTCACATCGGCGCTGCGGTTCGGTCCGCAAGGCTGTACGGCGGTGCCCGGGCATCCGCCCATGTGAAGCGCAAGGTCCGGATTCGAACGCGTGGCGGAGTGCGTGTTCACCAGCGTTTGGTACGCGGGTTTCGGCCAAATAACGCTCTTGCCGCCGCCCGAGCCCCATTCCGCTCCATTGTTGCCGTACGGACCTTGGCCCGGTTGCAACGGATCGCCGAATGCGTTTTCGCTCACGTACGACGAGTTGAGTGAATTCGCGATGCTGTTCGTCACGAGGTTGGTTCCGCCGAGCGCAGTAACTGCGGGATCACTCGAGAGTGGATTGATCCCGAGCACCGCGTTCTTGAAGTCCGGCGTCACGCACGCTCTCGCGGCAAAATCACCGGATGAAGCGACGAATGTGATTCCTTGCGAATTCCCTTGCAAGAATAAGTCGTGGAAGGCATGGAGGATGCCGACGAAACTCTGTCCGCCGTTATAAGCCGGCGTATAGAAGAGTTCGCAACTGCCGAACGACGAGTTCACGATATCAACTACGTTGTCTTCGTCCATCGCCGTGTAGGCCGCGGCGAACGATGCATCCGAAGGGTCAGGGACACCGTAGACGACCAGCGTCGCGCCGGGTGCCATGCCGCCCGCTTGTTGGATGTCGACGGTGACTTCCAATGAGTCGCCGCTGTTTGGATTGAACGCAGGCGGCCCGCCGGCCACCGGCCGGCGCAGAACTGTCGGAATCGGCAGCTTCTCGTGGCTGAAATATGTTTGATAGTCGCTATTGAGGAAATCGCTCGCTGCGAGAATGCCGATCGTTCTCCCCTTGCCCGTTGCTAATGCGTATGACGGCCACTGATACGCTTGTTTCAGATCGTCGAACCAGTACGGTCCTACCGGACTGTAGCGATTCTCCGTGGTGATCTTGGCTTTGTACGCTTCGGGAATGAACGGTTGTGTGTGCGCGAGTCCGATGACCTGCGCGTTCAGCTTCGTCAACGCGGCAGGCAACGTCGGTGCACGATTCGCAACGAGCGTTGACATTCCGGTCCTACCGACCGCCGTGACGGATTGCAAACGTACGCCGAAGGCCTTTTCGATCACGGCTTGGGGTGCATCGGCGATAATGCCTTGTGAGGTGATCGTCGCCGTAAAGCCCTCGCTGCGGAGTGCCAGCGCCGCGTTCTGCAGATCTTGAATCTGCGGACCGTATGAGGCGCGGAATTGTTGAGGCGTCAGCCAGCGATGATATTCGGGCGAACCTTCCGTGCTCTGCTGCGCAACGAGCTGTTCGAGTTCCGCTTCGTTGCGTAGCGGCAGGTGAATGAAGGTGCGAACGCCGTTTGTAGTTTCCGGCACGCGTCCATAAGCGCTCGATGCCGCTTCGTTCGCCGCCATAGGGGTGACATTCGTTGTGTCTCCCGTCGGGGGATTCGGAATCGTTGAGTTGTTACCGCCTTGGCATGCTGCTAGAACGAGAAGTGATGAGACTGCAAGCACGGCCCCAATTCGTTGTGACATGAATGAACCTCGTTGCAAGATAGGAGAAGCGCGGGGTACATCTTTCAACGCCTCGCGCTTCCTCAAGTACAGCAAAACGGCGGCTCATGAAAAACAACCGACAGCACGGTGAAAAGGTAGGAGTTTTACGGAAAGCCCTTCATCGATGTTGCACGCGCGTGCGAACGAATTTCACGACCAAGTCATCGCTCTCGACGCACAAGATTGTATCTTATCACCGCTCGCTATCATCGATCATCAACAAATTAATCGAGGTGGGTTTTACCGTGCAGAAACTAGCGACGCGGCGACCTTTTCAATTCATGAATGCCACGTGTAAGTCACATGGTTGGCGAGTCGCGAAAATAGGCAATTTCGGCGAAGGGATACGGGACGCGCAACGTAACATCTGTCGTCACCCTTTCCCAAATTAGCACTGATGTTGAGGGGCATTTCCCACCTGAGTAAGAGCGCGTTGCACGGCGATATCTGGAACGCGTAATACGAAGGGCACGGATGCCGGTATTGGTCGAGTGGCGCGCGTTCTTACTCGTTTGTAGCGAGGTTCGCGTTCATGAATCATCGACCACCCCGGGTGCTTGCGATCCTGCTGATTCTCGCTTTGGCGGCCTGTCAAGGTGCGGGGTCCGGGTCCAGCCCAGTTCCGTCGGCGCAGAGCGGATCGAATACGCAAGATGCTAGCTCCGCATCCATCGCCGGCGGTGGCGTCTCTAGTGAAAGCTTCACTGTCCCAGAAACCACGTTAAACCATGTCGGAACGTTCGTGCATTTGCCGCTGCGTAACGGCACCGAACTCGACAAGTTAATTCAAAATCAAAGCAGTAAGGACTCGCCGCTCTACCACCATTGGTTGACGCCGGCGCAGTTCCGCGCGAGCTACGGTCCGACACTTAGCGATTTGCACTCTGCTGCGACGGTGCTTCAAGGATACGGCTTCCACACGACCGTCACGTCACAAGGCGTGTTCGCCGATGCGCCGCAGGCAGTTGTCGAGCGCGCTTTCGGCACGCATTTGCAAACACGCGCACAAACCGTGATGGGCAAAGCGGTCACGGAGGTCGTATCCGATCGCGCGCCGACCGTCCCCGCGGCGTTGACGAAGCTAAATGCACAAGTGATCTCATTCACTCCGGTGCACGTGCGAACGCAGGCAATGCGCGTGAGCTCAGCAGCCGTTCCGCAGAATCGATACTCAGCACTCGGACCCTACTGGTTCGACGATCTAAAACAAGCGTACCAATGGCCGGCCTTCGGGTTGAACCGCGGCTCGGGGAGGACGATTGGAATTCTCGGCTTCAGCCAGTTCCCGGAGAGCGATATGCAGCTCTACTTCGGTCACGAGCACTTGCCCGTCCCGAGGATCATCCGGCGACCGATCTTTGGCGGCCCTCCCCCGTTCGATCCAAACAGCAGCGCTTCGCTCGAGTCCAATCTCGATCTTCAGCAGGCGGGTGGCGCCGCGCCGGGCGCAACGCTCATACAGTACGGCATACCGGACTTGTCGGATCCGGTCATTCTTGGCGCATACGTTGCAATCGCAGAAGACAATCTGGTTGACGTCGTCAGTGTATCTGCCGGTGGCTGCGAGGCCGGCTACGATCCTCAATTTAACAACGGTGTCAACCTGCACTATCTCGCGCTGGCGTATCACGACATCTTCCGCCAGATGAACTCCCAGGGCATCACGTTCATCAATTCATCCGGCGATTTTGGTGCGTATGCTTGTTCCTTCTTCGCACCAACCTTGTTCTTCAGCGCCCCGACATGGGCGGATGACCCGAACGTAACCGGCGTTGGCGGAACTACTCTGCATACGTCGTTCGTGCCCGGCTCGTTACGGTCGACATACGTTTCCGAGGATGAATTCGGCGACCCGATTGCGTCCGGAGTGGGTTTTCCACCGGGAGCCATTTTCGCGTCGGGCGGCGGAAAGAGCGTAATCTTCGCAAAGCCGGCCTATCAGTTTCTCGTGAACACCGGCGCATCAACACGCGCGGCGCCGGACATCTCTCTCCATATGGGCGGATGCCCCTTCATCGCCGAGGGATTTCCGAACCACCAAATCTGCGCCGGTAAGAAGAGCGCAGACGTTGAGGCTTTGGGTGGCCAACTCGTCGGCGTCATCGGTACCAGTGCGTCAGCTCCGGAATTCGCCGGTTTGCAGGCAATCCAAGACAACGCGCTCGGCAGTCGCGCGGGAAACGTCAACTTCTTGATCTATGCGCTCGCGCGCGCTGGAACGACGGGCAATGGCCCGCTTTTCCACAACAACATCCCCGGAAACAACGGATATCCGTCACACCCGGGCTACAATTTTGTAGTCGGCAATGGAACCGTACGCGGAGCGGCCTATTCGTTCTATCCGTTCGGTCCGTTCGCCGGTAATCCCCAAACGCCAAGTAATCCATAACCACGATGCGGCGGCGCTCGAGACTTCGAGCGCCGCTCGCTCGCCGACGACGATTTTACGGAAAGCCCGTCATCGACGTTGCAAACGGTGGTCGTTGTGAAGATCCGACGCATCGTGTTGCATCGAGTCTCTTTGCATCGCGAGTGTGAACGAACGTAACGATTAAGTCGTCTTCGCAATCCAGTTCCGTTTCATGCGTCGCGTTCGGAATCAGAATCTGCCGTCCGTTAGGGAGATACGCAAGTTCTTCTTGCCCATACTGCTTCGGCGTGGCGGGGTCTTCTGCGCCGGAGAACATGAGTACGGGCGCTGCGCTGCGCACAGGCGTCTGAAAATCCGAAGACGCGCGTTTCACGTTCCAAATCGAACACGCACGTTGCTGTGCGCGCACGCGGCTATCACCGACAAATGAGCCGTCTGACGTCTTCGCAACGTCAGCTTCGCTGATAAAGGGAATGTCTTCGGCGCACGTCACGGACAGGTTGAGCCCAACGTTGTGGCCGCGCCATATCGCATCGGTCCAGGATTCCACCATGCGTCCAGCCGGAACGAAGTTGTTCTCGTATGCCTGCTCGATGATGTAGGGAACGTATGCGGCCGCTTCATTGGCATAGAGCATGTCGCGCAGGCGATCTGCGAACACTGCTTTCGAAAGCAAGACCGTTTGGCTGCGTTTCGTTGCCGGATTTACGATGGAGACGGAGAGCGGGCCGTCATCGAACCGCCGCATCACCGCGGCGAAATGATCGGCGAAGTGCGGAAAGCGGGAGCGGCAAACGACGTCTTTGGAACAGGCGGCAATGAGAGCGTCCATCGCCTTTTGACCGCCCTGCGCAAATTGCAGCGGGATCTTGACGAAGCCGGGAGGCGCGACGCCTTCTAAGACGATGCTCTCGACATGCGACGGGTACCGCCGCGCGTAGTCGAGGTAGAGCATCGTTCCGTAGGAATCTCCGAAGAGCACGAGCTTCGGATACTGCAGTGCCGCGCGCACGTCATCGATGTCGGCTACCGTCGCGTCCGTTGTGTACGCATTCAAATCGGATGTTTTTGTGAGTTGCGCTCGGCATGTCTGCAGTAAGGTGTCCGGCCATAGCTGTTTGTAGTAGTACTCGGGGTGATCGTTCGGATATAAACTGCATTCCAGAGGGTGCGATTGTCCCGTGCCGCGGTTATCGATGAAAACCAGATCGTACGAGTCGCGAAGGGTCGACATCGCCTTCTCGAATTCGCCGTTCGCAATATATCCGGCGAGACTCGAGTCATCGGCACCCGGTCCGCCGGGATTGAAAACGATGGCGTGATGCGTTCGATGCACTGCGTCGACTTCAATGAAATGGATTTCAATGGTTCGCCCCGCATGCGTGTCACGATTTTCGTAGACGCGCAACGCCCCGCAATGCGCGGGCAACTTGTTCTTGCCGATCGTACACGGCTTCACGGTGAGCGGAGACATTCGCGGTGCCGCGCCGACGCTCAAGAATGCCAGAAAGCAAAGCAGAGCTGCGACGACCGCGCCACCGGCAGTAGCAGCGAAGTTCACTGCGTCGTTTTCAAGCCATGGGAAGCCGCGGCGCAGCACCGTTGGTGTTCCGCAGACGTGCGGATTGGTCTCGCACTCCTTCTCACATGACGGACAATAACGCAACGATTGTGCCGTCGCGCCGAGTGCCGAGTCGAGAAAACCTCCTGCGATACCGCCGATAACGACGGCGATCAATGGTCCCATATGCAGCGCTGCTGCGACGGCCCCGACGAGTAGCGCGCCGGCGAATTCCGCAAGCGTCCCTTGCCATGTGATGCCGCCGGAAATGCCGGTCGGCACCGGTTTGAAGGTAAAGATCGAACGCGGCGTTCCGCGCGCGAGCGTGCCGATTTCGGTGCCCCACGTGTCGGCCGATGCGGCGGCAAATGCGCCGGCGAACGCCGCGAGCATAACGCCGCCGAAGCGCAGGGAGAGCAGCATCGCAAGCGCCGCGACGCCGCCGTTCGCGGCAACTTGCCATGCATCGCGGGCGCCTTGCTTGCCGACGTCGACGAGTTCACGTTTGCGTCGCTTGCCGACGCGCGAGAGGAGCGTCGACGGAATGAAGAACGCGAAGAGCACGAGCGTTGCTTGCCACCCGCCGATACCGAACGTAATCGCACCGATAACGAACGCCGCGATCGCTCCGCTAACCGTCAACGCATGCGCGCGGTAGGCCGCGTACGCTACGACGACCGCGAGCGCAATACCGATCAGCGCTTGCAGCACGGTTTATGCAAAGAGCGTGAGATGCGCTTCGAGCGCGTCGAGAAGTCCTTCGGTTGTGTACACGTCCGCGACGACGTCGACGTGCAGGCCGCTGTTTTCTGCCGTTTCGGCGGTGATCGGTCCGATGCACGCAATGAGTTTGCCTCGCGTTGCAGCGATGGCAGCCACGTCGCCGCCGAGCAGCTCGACGAATCCTCGGACCGTGCTTGCGCTTGTGAACGTCAGAATGTCGGCGCGCGCGACTTTTCCGGCGAAATCGGGGTCGACGTCGAAGATCGTTTTATACGCTGCCACGACGGTTGGGACTCTGCCGGCGTCCTCGAGCATCTCGGGCAGTACGTCACGCGCTTCTTGCGCCCGGTAGATCAAAATGCGTTCGCCTTCACGCGTCGCCTCGATCAAGCTTCGCGCGACTTCTTCGCTGATGTACGCCGGCGGGACGAGATTGGCGCGAATGCCGTTCTCGCGTAAACGCTCGGCGGTTTTTGCGCCGAGCGCCGCAACCTTCGTATGCGCGATGTAGCGCGCGTCGGCATTAAGCGAGTTGAGGCGGTCGAAGAACGCATCGACGCCGTTTTGCGACGTGAAGACGAGCCATGCGTACTCTGCGAGCCGGTCGATTTCGCGATGCGCGCCATGAATGTCGTCGGGCGGGACGATCGCAATGGTGGATCCGAGTAACGGTTCGATGCCGCGCGCGTAGAGCGCGCGCGCGAATTGCTCTGCTTGATGCGCGGGGCGCGTAATCAACACGCGCTTACCGAAGAGCGGCGTGCTGTCGAACCATTGCAGTTCGCCGCGCAAGGTGACGACGTCGCCGACGATGACGATCGCCGGCGCTTCGAGTCCGCTCGCGCGAATGTCGTCCGCAATCGTGCCGAGCGTACCGGTGACCGTGCGTTGCGTGGGACGTGTCCCGTCCTGAATAACGGCAACGGGCGTGTCGCTGCTCAGGCCGTGGTCGCTCAATTGCCGCGCGATCGTTTCGAGATTTCCCATCGCCATGAGCAGCACGAGCGTACGATGCGGATCGGCGAGTTTCGCCCAGTCGATCGTCGACGATGATTTCTCCGGATCTTCGTGGCCGGTAAGCACCGTGAATGCGGTATTGAAGTCGCGATGCGTCACCGGGATACCGGCGTACGCGGGCGCAGCGATCGCCGACGTAATGCCAGGCACAATTTCGAACGGGATGCCGGCTTGATGCAGCGTCTGCGCCTCTTCACCACCGCGACCGAAAACGAATGGATCGCCGCCCTTCAAACGCGCGACGGTCTTTCCCGCGCGCGCCTTTTGCACCATCAACGCCTCGATTTCGCCTTGCGGCATCGCGTGATTTCCGCCGCGTTTGCCGACGAAGATGCGTTCGCACGACACGGGAACCATCGCAACGATCGCATCGCTTGCGAGCGCGTCGTAAAGGAGCACGTCCGCGCGCTGCAAGGCAGCCGCGGCTCGGAGGGTCAGAAGGCCTGGGTCGCCGGGCCCCGCGCCGATGAGGTAAACGGTGCCGCTATTCATCGCCGGCGTCCGCGAGTTGCGGATGCGGCATGAGTTCGGCGATGCGCTCGGCGAGATTGAGCTCGAAGAGTTCGTTCAGCATGCGCGCGTGCATCAGTGCTTCAGCATGGTTGCTCGTCGCTTTCTCGCGGATCTTCACGACGACCGAATGCAACAGCTTCGAGACGATCGTCATCGACATGCCGGTAGCGAGCATCTTTTCGCGCTCGCTCAAGTCGGGACAGCGTGAGAAGAGCCGTTCGAGTTCTTTCGTGCGAATAGCTTCGGCTTTTTGCGTAAGCGAAGCAATCACCGGCACCGCGAGACGCGAACGATACCACGCGCCGAACCGGTCGATGAATTCAGCGATGATCTCTTCGACGGCCGGAATCGCTTCGCGCCGTACGTCCAGCTTCTCGTCGACCACGGTTTTTAAGCCGTCGATGTCGACGAGCGCAACGTTCGGAATCGAGGCCACGGTCGGGTCTGCGTCGCGCGGCACCGCGATGTCGATGATGAAAAGCGGGCGATCGGGACGGAGTTCCATCGCGCGCGTAATATGTTCGTGCGTCACGACGAAGTGCGACGCGCCGGTCGACGTGACGACGATGTCGGCAGCCGCAAGTGCATCCACGAGCCCGGGCATTTCGACCGCTTCACCGAAGCCGACTTCGGCGATCAATTCTTGCGCGCGTGAAATGCTGCGATTCGTGACGATGAGGTGATCGGCCCCTTCTTGACGCAAACGCCGCACCGCCGTGCGGCCCATCTTGCCCGCGCCGATGACGACGACCGATTTTCCGTCGAGCACACCGAGACGCCCCTTTGCCGCTTCGATCGCCGCCGTCGCAATCGACGTCGACTCATCACCGATCGACGTTTGCGTGCGCGCATGCTTGCCGGCGTTGAGCGCCTCACGAAAGAGGCGGTGCAGGGTGTGACCGAGCGATTTCGCTCTTTGCGCTTCGATGTATGCGTCTTTGACTTGGCCGAGAATTTCGGCTTCGCCGATCAGCATCGAATCGAGACCGGTCGCAACGCGGAAGAGATGTTCGATCGCCTGCCGTCCGAGCAGTGTGTACATATATGAATCGAGATCGTACCGCTCGCGCGCTTCGCCGTGGCCGAAGTTCCCCAAGAAACTGCGCAGTTGCGAGACGCCGGCTTCGTAGTCGTCGATCTCGGCGTAAATCTCGAGCCGTCCGCACGTTTGCAGCATCACGGCTTCTTTCACCGCTTCGTAATCGAGCAGTGCGGTCAATGCTTCGACCACGCGCGAGGACGGAAAAGCGTGGCGCTCGCGCACTTCGACCGGCGCCGTGTGATGGGAGAGTCCCATACAGACTAAAGGCACTACGCTTGTGCCTCGTCGACGGAATCCATCGCCGTGAGCCAATGCGTGAGAATTGACATTTCACCCGCGAGATCGATATTGCGCACGATCACCGGAGCGCGCAGATGCAGCGTGGTTGGCGCGAAATTGAGAATGGCGCGGACACCCGCGGATGCTAGACGCTGCGCGCTTGCCTGTGCTGCGGCAGCGGGGACAGCGATTACGCCGATGTTGCAGTCGGCGTCCTGCACGATCCGTTCCATTTCCCTGATGTCTGATACAACGATACCCTGCCACGCCGTTCCGATGAGGTCCGTTGCGTGGTCGAAGATCGCCGCGATCTTAAACTTAGATTCTCTCGAAGTGATAAAAGTTGCCAGAGCGTGACCTAAGTAGCCGAAACCCACGATGGCGACGCGCCAATCGTGTTCCAATCCTAAAACCCAGCTCAGTTGCTGCACAAGTGGATTAATCGCATAACCCTGGCCGCGGCGCCCAAGCGCGCCGAGCGTCGAGAGGTCCTTGCGAATCTGTGTGCTTGTGATCGAGTGGCCCAGTATCGCCGCAAGCGCGTGCGAGGTGATCGTCGTCTTACCCGCGGCCTGCGCTTCCCGCAACGCGCGGTGATAGGCGTACAACCTCGGGATGGCCGGATCAATCATAAGCGGCGGCCCTAAACCGAGCCGACCCGTGCGCGAATTTCGGAAAGGCTCGCGTCTGCAGCGGCAAGCGTGCGCTCGATGTCGCGCGTCGTATGGGCGCTCGAGACAAAGCCGGCTTCGAACTGCGAGGGAGCGAGATAGATGCCACGTTCCAGCATTGCATGGAAGTACTTCGCGTAGAGGGCCGTATCCGACTTCATTGCGGTCTCCAAATCGCGAACCGGCCCGTCCGTGAAGAAAAAGCCGAACATCGAGCCCGCGTAGGCGCTGGTGTGCGCCACGGCGTGCTTCGAGAAAATCTCATGCAGGCCGTCCGTGAGGAGGCGCGTCAAGACTTCGAGTCGGTCGTAGAGCGTGTTGTCGTCGCGCACGAACTTCAACGTGGCGATGCCAGCCGCCATCGCGAGCGGATTTCCCGAGAGCGTGCCGGCATGGAACACCGGACCTTCGGGCGTCAGATAGTTCATGATTTCGGCGCGGCCGCCGAACGCGCCGACCGGAAGTCCGCCGCCGATGACTTTACCGAGCGTCGTCAGATCGGGCATGGTGCCGGTGCGCTCTTGAACGCCGCCGCGCGCGACGCGAAATCCGGTCATCACTTCGTCAAAAATTAAAACCGCGCGATGCTGTGTGCACAGATCGCGCACGCGTTGCAAGTAGCCGTCTTCCGGCAAAACTAAGCCTATGTTCCCGACGTAGGGCTCGATGATAACGCCCGCGATCTCGTTACTGTATTGTTCGAATGCGGCCGCGAGCGCGTCGGAGTCGTTGTATGGAACGACAATCGTGTCCGCTGCCGTGCTCTTCGGAATGCCGGGCGAATTCGGAACGCCGAGCGTCAACGCGCTCGATCCCGCGGCGATGAGAAATGCGTCCGCAGCGCCGTGATAGCACCCGGCGAATTTAATGATTCGCTCGCGGCGCGTGTACCCACGCGCGAGACGAATCGCGTTCATCGTGGCTTCGGTTCCACTCGACGTGAAACGAACGCGCTCGACGCTCGGCACCATGGCGACGATCAATTCCGCGAGTTCGCTCTCCGCTTCCGTCGGCGTACCGAACGAACTTCCGCGTGCAGCGGCGTTTTGAATCGCTTTCACGACCGCCGGATGCGCGTGTCCGAGAATCAGCGGTCCCCACGAAAGGACGTAATCGATGAACTCGTTGTCGTCGATATCCGTAATCGTCGCACCGGCGCCGCTCTTCATAAAAACCGGCGAACCGCCGACGGCTTTGAATGCGCGTACGGAGGAATTCACGCCCCCCGGAATGACGTTTTTGGCGCGAGCGAAACCGGATATTGAACGTTCGAACTTCACGAATTACCTTTGTGCCGCGTCCAAATCGGCGGGTGTATTGATGTTAACAAAGAGATCGGCAGGCAACGCCACGCGGCGCACGTTGAGGCGTTCCAGCACCGCGTGCATCGAAGCGCTGCGCTCCTGTAGCACATCATGACCTTCGCGTTCGAGCGCGTCGCGCCGATAGAGCGATGCAAGCGGCTCGATGCGCCCGTCATGCTCGCTGACCACCGCTTCGTCGCTCTCGTGGCGTGCTTCGAGGAGCGTTTCGAGAACACGCGACGTGACGTGCGGCGCATCGCCGGCGACCGCGAAAATCCACGGCGTCGAAATCTCGCAGCACACCGAGAGTAGTCCCCCGAGTGGACCCCGGCCCGGCCAGCGATCGACGATCAACGGACAATCGAGCACGGCGTCGAGTTCCGGCGCAAATGAACCCGCCCCCGAGATAACAACGGGCGCCGCACCGCGGAGATTGTGGTAGACGCGCGCGAGCAGCGGTTCGCCGCCGACGGGGAGCTCGAGTTTTCCGGGAAGGCGTGTTGCACGTCCTCCCGCGAGGATCACCGTCGTTACGTCACCGGCTGCCATGGCGTCGCGCATACTCCTTTGCAAAGTATGTGATAATCACATCCGCGCCCGCGCGAACAAAGGAAACCAAGAGTTCGTCGACGGTCCGGTCGCCTTCGAGCCAGCCGTTGGCGATTGCCGCCTGCACCATCGAATATTCGCCGCTTACATTATAAACGGCAATGGGCACGTCGAAGTTCTCGCGAGCGGCGCGCACGATGTCGAGATACGGCAGTCCCGGCTTGACCATGATGAAATCGGCGCCTTCTTCGATGTCCAGTGCCATTTCGCGGAGCGCTTCCCGCGCGTTCGGCGGATCCATTTGATAGGTTCGCCGGTCGCCGAACTGCGGCGTCGAGTCGGCCGCCTCGCGGAACGGTCCATAGAACGCCGATGCATATTTCGCGCTGTACGCCATGATCGCCACGTCTTCGAACGAGCGCGCATCGAGTGCGCTGCGAATCGCTTCGACGCGGCCGTCCATCATATCGGACGGCGCGATCACGTCGACTCCTGCTTCGGCGTACGTTACCGCCGTTCTCACCAGTAATGCAACCGTCGCGTCGTTGTCGACCTCGCCGCGATCGTTGACGATCCCGCAGTGGCCGTGATCGGTGTATTCGCAATTGCACAGATCGGCGATGACGTACATCTCAGGAAGCGCTGATTTGATTGCGCGAATCGTCTGCTGCACCACGCCGTTCGGATCGTAGTTGCTCGACGCGTCCGCGTCTTTGAATTCCGGAATGCCGAAGAGCAAAACGCTGCGCACGCCGAGATCGAAGAGTTCGCGCGCTTCCGCAGCGGCTTGATCGACGCTGAATCGCGATACTCCGGGCATCGATGAAATCGCGCCGGCGTCCGACGCGCGCGCGACGACGAAGAGCGGCTGCACGAGGCGATCGATGCGAACGTTATGTTCGCGCACTAGCGATCGAACGGCCGGCGTACGGCGCAGGCGGCGTGGACGAATATTCATCGGTTGAGGTGCTCCGCAATCATGGCGACGAACGCGTCGATCGACGCGTCGCCGGAGACAAGGTCGGCTTCGAAACCCGCGTTGCGCGCCGCCGCACCGGACTGCGGTCCCATGGCCGCAACGCGCGGCCGGCGCTCGTAGCGCCGCAAGCGTTGAAGGTATTCACGCGCCGCGTCGACGGAGCCGCTCGACGGAAAGATCAGTAAATCCGGCACGCGTTCGTTCGGATCGGGACCGTGCTCGCCGTCGCGCACTTCGACGACTTCGACGCCGCGCACGCGCAACTCAGCGGCGATGCGGCTCGGACGATCTTGCGTTCTCGGCAGAACGACGAGCTTCGGCCGCACGCGTTCCAACGCGGCGGTGAGTCTCTGCGCAAGTTCGATGCCGGCGCCGCGCGCGTCATGCGTATGCGCGGCAGCCGCGACGCGTTCGCGAAGCACGGTGTTGCGTTCGAGCACAGCGTATGCGCCGTCGACGATCAAACGTCCCTCGACGATACGCGCGTGCACCCCGAGGGGCGCATTGCATCCGGCGCGCAGCTCGCGCAGCGCCGCGCGTTCAGCGACGATGCACAACTCCGTTTCTGCGTCGTTGACGGCATCGCGAAGGCGCGCCGCGACGTCGGTTCGTTCGACAAGCGTTTCGACCGCGAGCGCGCCTTGGCCGACGGCCGGGACGATGAGGTCCGACGCGAGCGGCTCCGCATGCGTTGCTCGCACGTTCAACCGGTTGAGGCCGGCCATTGCCAAGACGATTGCGTCATACTGACCTTCGCGCAACTTGCGCAGGCGCGTGTCGACATTGCCGCGCACATCCTCGTAGCGAAGATCGGGGCGCTGCGCCTGCAAAAACGCTCGGCGGCGCAGACTCGACGTTCCGACGACGGCGCCGCTCGGCAAGTCTTCAAAGCGCGCAAACCGTTCGCTGCAAAACGCGTCGCGCGGATCTTCGCGCTGCGAAATCGCGGCGAGCATCATATCGTCCGGTAATACGCCGGGCAAATCTTTGCATGAATGAACCGCATATGCGGCACGTCCATCCCGCAGGGCGAGTTCCAGTTCTTTCACCCACACGTTGACGCTGCCGATTGCGGCGATCGGGCGGTCCTGTACGCGATCGCCCGTCGTCGTAACATTGAGCAGCGTCGACGCGACACCGTGCTCGGCAAGTCGCGCGGCAACGTAGCGGCTCTGCGTCATCGCAAGCGCGCTGCCGCGCGTCGCGCAGACGACGCTGAGCGTCGCGTTCTGAGCACCGCCGCTACGCATGCGCGCAACCGCTTCTTCCAGTTCGTGCTCCGCTTCGATGGGATTCATGTGCGCGAGCTCGTCGATCGGACGTTCCGCCAGCTCGCGCATCACGGCCGCGCGTTCGTCGGGAGGCAATACGGTGCGTGCGTAGACGCGCATTCGCGCGAGCGTGCGCGCCGCATCGTCATACTGTTTTCCGAAGCGTTCGCTCACTTCGCGCGCAAGACGTTTCGAGAACGCCGGCGTGCTGCCACCGGAATCGATGCTAAAGGTCAAGTCGCCGACACGAACCGTTGCTTGCATCGTAAAATCGCCGCGATTCGCATCGCTCGCATCGCAGGAAAGCACGCGCACCGCCCGCGCGTCTGCGATTACTGCCGCATTGACGGCATCGTCGCCGGTGGCAGCGATAACGAGGTCCATTCCGGCAAGATCGCCCGGTGCATAGCCGCGCTCGATGCACCGCCCGCCGCGCGACTCCACGAGCGTACGCAGGCGCGCATCGACGGCGGGAGCGACGATATGAAGTATCAAGCCGGCGTCTAGGAGCGTTTCGGCTTTGCGCAGGGCGACATCTCCGCCACCAACGAGAAGCGCACGGCGGCCATCACAGCGCAGAGCAATCGGAAGCATGGGCTTTCGGATGAGTTCCGCGCCCGCGCGCCAAACACCGTCCGCCAATATGGAGAGACCCGCGCGTGCGGCTTTTGTCGGTGCTATTATCGCCGCGCTTATCACGCTCCCCGGCCTGGGCGTCGGAACGCTTTGGGACAACAGTGAAACCGCCTACGGGGAGGTCGCTCGTGAGGTGCTCCTCGCGCACGACTGGCTGGTGATGCATCTCAACGGCGCCCCGTGGTTCGTTCAGCCCCCGCTATACTTTTGGATTGCGGCGCTCTTCGTCAAGGCGTTCGGCCTCTCCGCATTCGCGTTACGGCTGCCCTCGGCACTTGCGACGATTCTGATGGGAGCGATGACCGGCTACGCCGTGTCGCGTCAAGCGGGCACGCGCATCGGCGTCTACGCGAGCATCGTGCTCTCGAGCTGTTTGTTTCAAGCAGTCATCGGACGGCTCGCGATCATGGATGCGCTGCTCGACCTTGCCGTCGCGCTCGCCATTTTCTGGTGGTTCCGGTCGCTCGAAACCGGTCGCGACCGGTACTTTATTTACGGATGGATCGCGGCAGGACTCGGTTTTCTCGCAAAAGGACCCGTTGCGCCGGTCGTCGCGTTGCTCGTCATCGTCCCGTTCGCATTATGGAATCGCGGAGCCGAGCCGACGCATCTCCCCAGCGTGCGCGGCTGGATCGGCGGTCTCATTGCGTACGTGGCCATCATCGCGCCGTGGCTCATTGGAATCGGCATTCACTCCGGAACGGCCGCGCTCGTTCAACTGATTGGCCATTACACCATCGGCCGCTATACCGGGGTCATCGAAAATCAAGCGGGGCCCGTGTGGTATTACATTCCTGTCGTCATTCTCGGATTTTTTCCGTGGATAGCGTTTCTTCCGATGGCGATCGCTTACGGCGTTCGCGCGCTTCGCAACCCCACGACGCCGAACAACATCGCGCGTCTCTGGCGTCTGGCGTTTACCTGGATCATCGTTCCGTTCATCTTCTTTAGTCTTGCCGAAACGAAGCTGCCGAATTACATCGCACTCGAATGCCCGGCACTCGCGTTGATCGTCGCGCTCTACTTCGACGCCGTGCTCCGCAAAGGCACGAGCCGTTCGATCGTCGCATCGGCAGCGAGCGTTCCCATCTTCATCGGTCTCTGCGCGATCGCGGTCACGCTCTTCGTCCGCGATAATAAGTTGACTGCGTCGGCACTGAGCGTCAGGCCGGACCTGATCGAATTCGGGCTCGCAATCTTCATCGGATCGCTCATCACGACGATCTTGCTTCTTCGCCGCTCGACGATCGCGTGGGCACCCTACGCCCTTGCGGCGGCAACGTTGATTGCCGTCGATATTCTCGCGATCGTCGCGTTACCGCATGCCGAGCAGTTCAAGCCGGTTCCCGACTTCGCGCGCCTGATCGACGAGCATCGCCAGCCGGGCGACGCCGTTGCGATTCAAAGCTTCCGCGGTGCAAACGCGCTCTTGTTTTATACGATGCCGCCGGTCTACGTGCTGGCGCCGCCCGGCGCAACGACGAACGAAGAAGGAGAGCCGGCGCGTGGTGTGATCTGCGCGCACTCGCGCGTCTGGCTTGTCGGACCGAAGAAGCGCCCCGCGGAGGATCCGTTATATGGACGGACGCGTACACTGATTCACACGAACGGCAGCGGCGCGCTCTACTTGATCGACGGGCCCTCGTGCAATGGCGCTTGATGCCGGACGTGAACTTCTCATCCTCGGGATCCTGAGGCGAGGTCCGCTCTCCGCATACGATATTACGCGCTCAGTGAAGATGCACGGGCCGCTGTATCGCGCGCTCGCACGCGGAAACGTTTACGAACAGCTCGCTCAGCTGGAAGCGAACGGCATGGTCGTCGCGCGTTCCGAACCGTCGAAGCACGGGCCGCGCAAGACGAAGAACGTTTATCAGCTTACGGCCGGCGGTCGGAGACGTTTCGATACCGTCATATCGGCCGTTTTCAATGATCCGCAGACTCCTGATGCAACATTCGAAGTAGCGTGCGTGCTGCTCGGTCAGTTCCCGCGGGATCGCGCGCAAGGGTTTTTGACCCAACGGCTCGCCGCGCTCACCGCCCACGAAAAGCGGCTCGTGCGTTTATACGGAAAACCGGAAGAGCGCGGAGGCGCTGCGCTGCTTGCGATGACGCATGCGACCGATCGCGTGCGAGCCGATATCGCCTGGACGAAGACCGCGATCGCCAATCTGCGCAACGCAACCTGGAAGCCCGCATGGACCGTCGACGACGAAGCTACCGCGCAAACGCGCCGTCTGCCATGACGTGGACCGCAAGCGTGAGTGCAACTACACCGATTATCGTGAGATGCCACGCGCGTAGCGGACGCCGATAACCGCCGGGATCCTGAAGACTCGCACCGACGAACGTCTGCACACCGAGCGCGATCAATGCAATCGCTGCAAAGCGTATTCCGCCGCCGGACGTTTGTCGCATGAGACGCATCGCGAAAATGACGTGCGCGCATGCAAACGCGAACGCGGTATAACCGAGGACGTAATGCGGACGCATGCGCCGAACGAGCGGCGGTGTACGCTTGAGGCGGCGAAGTGCGATGCCCGCGCCGAGCGCTGCGAGGATCGCCCCAATGGAAGCCCACCCGCTGATCGCGCTTGCATCCATCGTTACTGCGTCTTAACGTACGGCGTGATGACGACTAGCTTCGTTGCATCGGCGGCTTTGGGCTTCGTCGCGACGCCGTAGACGAAAACGACGGCACCTGCCTTGAGGTCATCGTGCGAGCCCATGACGACCGGCAGATCGTTTGCAACGTGGAGTGAGATGACTGACGGGGTTACACGGTAGTCGTTACCGCTTACGGGATCGAGTACGTGCCCGATGGCAGTCGTGCGCCGCATCTGATCGATGCGCAGTACGAAATGCAATTGCGTGCCCGAGGTACTCTTCGCAATTTCCGCAGCGCTCATCGGCGGTGGATTCGACATGCTCATCTGAGCAAGAAGCGCCACGGCAAGAATCAGTGTTTTCATGAGCTGACCGTAGCGCACGCCGGCCGCATTCGGCGCATCCGTCGCAGCAATAATAGTACGGCGCGAAGTAAATATCCCGGAAAACTGTGAAGCGGCGCGCGAGCGGGTGCGTATCTCTCTATCATGTGGCTAACGCGCGCGTCCCTCACGCATCCCGTGGCGGTCACCCTCTTTTACGTCGCGGTTGCGCTCCTGGGTGCGATGTCGTTTGCGATGCTCGGCCGCAGTGTATTGCCCGATATTGCGTTTCCCACGATCTCGGTCTCCGCATCGTATCCCGGCGGGAGTCCGCAGGAGATGGAGCGGCTGGTAATCGAGCCGCTGGAAGACGCCTTCGACGCGCTTGCGAGCGTCGATCGCGTGAGCGCAACGGCCCAAAGCGGCTTTGCGCAAGTAACCGTCCGTTTTCGCTTTGGTGTTTCACTGCGGAGCGCGCAATCCGATGTTCAGCAAGCGGTAGATATGGCACGAGTGAACTTGCCCGCGGATCTTCTGCCGCCGCTCGTCACACGCGACGATCCATCGCAACGTCCGGTCATCGAGTTCGCGGTCTCGTCCGCGGCACTCGATCTGCGATCGCTCACGATCAAGCTCGATCGTTCCATTCTTCCAGCGCTTCGCACAACGCCCGGTGTCGGCGAAGTCCGCGTCGACGGCGAGCCGCAACGCATCTTCACGATCGTTCCCCGTACGCAAGCATTGCAAGCGATCGGAGGAACATCACTTGACCTCTTGCGCTCCATGCAAGGCGCGGCGACGTTATATCCAGGTGGAGACGCCGTCTCCGGTGGATCGCAGCGTACGGTCGACGTGCGTGAGGATGCGCGCAACGCCTCGGACCTTGCGTCGCGCACGGTGCAGCTGCCGGCATCGACACTGCGCCTACGTGAAATTGCCGATGTCGTCGATGGTTTCGCCGATCCGATAACACGTTCGACGTTCGACGGCGATGATGCCGTCATGCTGTATGTAACCAGCAGCGAAGGTGCGCAGGCCGGTGCGACGATTGCGGCTGTGCATCGCACCGTTGCGCAAATGCGGCAAACGATTCCGCTCGTGCGGATCGAAGAATACCACAGCGATCAGACGTTTACCGATGCAGCGATCGCGGGCATCGAGCAGACGTTGCTCGAGGGCACAGCGCTCACGTTCGTGACGATGCTCCTGTTTCTACGTGCGTGGCGCAATGCCGCCGTTGCTGCGCTCGCGATGCCGTCGTCGATTCTCGCTACATTCGTAATGATGCGCGTCTTCCAATTCTCCGTCAACGTGCTTTCGCTCATGGGCTTGGCGATGATCGTCGGCATTCTCGTCGACGACTCCATCGTTATCATTGAATCAATCGCGCGCGCGGCCGAACGGGGTTCCAGCGGGGATGATGCGGCACTCGCCGGGCGCGCGGAATTGGGCGGCGCTACAATCGCGATTACGCTCGTCGACGTCGCGGTCTTTGCGCCGATCGCGGCGATGGATGGTATTGTCGGCGAATTCATGCGCGAATTCGCTGCAGTGATCGTCATTGCAACGGGATTCTCCCTGCTCGTATCGTTTACGCTCACGCCATTGGTCTGTGCGCGATGGGCATGCATCCGTTGCGTGCCGAAGCGGCTGCCGTGGACGCTGCGCGCCGGGCCGTTCCTTGCGGCGAGCGACGCAGTGTCGCAAGTGCTGGCAACATTCGCGCGCAGCGAAGCGGCGCTTGCGCGCCGGTATGCTGAAGTATGGTTGCCGGCGGCGTGGCGGCATCGCTTTCTCGTGCTCGCGAGTTCGATTGTTGTGACGATCGCTTCATGCGCGCCGCTTGCAAACGGAAGCATCGCTACGGAATTCTCGCCGCCTGCGGGCCGCGGCGAAGTACTTATCGACCTGACCTATCCGGCGGGTACGCCGCTGCGGCATACCGAGGCAGGGGCGCTAGCGTTTGCCGCGCGTTTGTTGGAGAACGCTGCCATCGCCGACGTCGTCACGACGGCAGGACGCGCGTTCGACGGAACGGCAGACGTGCTCGCGAGTAACGTTGCGGAGATCGGGATCGAACTGCGCGACCAATCGTCGGACGGTGCCGCGGTAGCGCGCTTTGCGAAGTCACTCGGCGTAGTCGTGCCCGGCGCAACGATTCTCGAGAGCGGGCGAGGCATGGGTGGGACGGCGCCGATTGCATTTCAAATCGCTGGGAACGAGCCGGCGCTCTCGGTCGCCGCGGCCAATGTGGCGCAGTTGCTTCGTGCGGACGGCGAAGCCGACGATGTGCGCCGCAGCGATGTGGGCAGCGTGCAAAGCGTTGATTGGCGTATCAATGATGGCCGCGCCGGCATGTTGGGCGTTAATGCCGACGATGCGGCGCAAACCGCGCGGATAGCGAGCGCAGGCGCGTTGGCGACGCGCCTACGAACCAGTGATGGATTGATCGACGTCGACGTGCGGAACGAGACGCCGTTTTTCGCGTCGACCTTCGTGCGGAATCAACGCGGAACGCTGATACCTCTTGAGGACCTTCTAACGCGGTCGGTGCAATCCGAACCGCTCGTGATTCATCGCGAGAATCGGGCCCGCATAGTGACGGTAACGGCAAACGCCCGCGATGGAGCGCCAATCGGGCGTGTGGTACGAGATGTCGCAACAAAGCTTTCGGCAGTGTTGCCCCCGGGTGCCTCGGTCGAACCGCGCGGAGATATCGAACAGTTTATCGACGCGGTAACTGCGATGGGGCGGGCATTTGCGTTGTCCGTTTTGCTCGCGTATGCAGTGCTTGCCGTACTCTATCGCAGCTACGCCGTGCCGCTCGTCGTCATGGCGACCGGTCCGCTTGCGGCGATCGGCGCATTCGGCGCATTGTGGGTTAGCGGTCAGCCGTTGAATCTCTACTCGATGCTCGGCATCGTTATGCTGGTCGGTCTCGTAGCAAAGAACGGCATCTTGCTCGTCGAGTTCGCTCAGCGCGCGATGCGCAGTGGCACACGTCCGCTCGAAGCGATGCAAATGGCGGCGGAACGCCGCTTTCGTCCTATCATCATGACGACGACTGCAATGATCGGCGGAATGTTGCCGCTCGCGCTCGGACACACCGCAGGTGCAGAGTATCGTCAGGCGCTGGGCACGGTCGTGATCGGCGGACTTACGAGTTCGCTGCTCCTGACGTTCTTCGTCGTGCCGATCGTGTTCGTGTCGCTGCACGGCCGTGCTGCAATCCTTCTCAAATCGCACGCTAACCGAAGGCAGGCATCTTAACGAGGGTGAATACGATGCGGCCGCCGCGCTCGTCGACCGTTTGATCTTTCGCTAGCTGTCATCCTGAGCGCAGCGCCGAAGGCGCGCAGTCGAAGGATCGCATATGGTCATTGAATTGAGGCGGGTCCTTCGACTTCGTTCGCTTCGCTCTCTGCGCTCAGGATGACAACGTAAAAAGAGCCGCACGTTATGTGCAGCTCTTTCTTTTAACTAACGTGGGTCCCGGCGTTACTTGACTTGGGATTCCTTGACGGCGCTTGCTGTGTTACCGGCTAGGCCGCCGCGGATGAACGTGATGACGTTCGCGATGTCTTTTTTCGAGAGCGAGCTCTTCCAGGCAGGCATCGGCGCGCCGTACGTTTGTCCCATGACGGTTTGTCCGTGAAGACCGTTTTCGACGACGTTAACTACTGCTTTGGGATCGCCCGTAACGAACGGATTCTTCGCAAGCGGCGGAGCGACGCCCGGCGAGCCTTGACCGGTTGCACCGTGACAGCTCGAACAGTTCTGTGAGAACACTTGCTGTCCGGCGGTGACTTGCGCATTTGCTGCACCGGCGCCACCGCCCGGCGCGCCGATGGTTTCGCCGGTGCCGTTCGACGTGCCGCCCGCATTCGCCGGCGGGGCCGCGAGGATTTGGTCTTCGGTCTGCGGCGTGACGCCCGACGCGGCGATTTTCGCTTGAATCGTCGATTGCGCGTAGAACGAGAGCGCGACGATACAACCGATGACGATCAACGTCACCCACAAGATGCTGCCGCGTGCTTTGAACGAGCGTGTCGTGCTGCGGTCGAACCACGGCAGCAGCAGCACCACAAGTCCGCCGATCGTCGGCACAATGATCGCCGCAAGGAGCTCGACCCAGGGCGCGTTCGCTTGCGAAACGAGGAACGGAATGTGGCTGCCCTGCATCAGCACCGGCACGAAGTTCAGCAGGCCGAACAGGAACAAGAAATACCACGCCGGGTACGGCACGAACGAGGCGTTCGTTGGATCGGCCTTGGCGTCGAGGAACGGCGGTGCGATAAACGCGAGGGCGATGATGATGAAGAACACGACGAGCGACGCGATTCCATCCATGAACATTTGATCCGGCCAGAAGCGTCCCGGACGCATCTTACGCGGATCGTCGACGACCGGTCCGGCCGGACCGTTGTGGCGGAAGATCGCGAGGTGCGCGCCGACCAGTGCGACGAGCGCTGCCGGCATCAGCCACACGTGGAGACCGAAGAAACGGTTGATGGTGTCGGTACCCATCGTACCGCCGCCTTGCGCGATATTTTGGAGAATAGCGCCGCCCGGCGGAAGACCGGAAATGTTGAGCGAGACTTGCGAGGCGAAGTACGCGTCCATATCCCACGGCAACAGATAGCCGGTGAGACCGAGCACGAGCGTGACGATCAACAAGAGCACGCCGACGATCCACTGCAGTTCGCGCGGCGACTTGTATGCGCCCCAAATCAACACTTGCAGAAGGTGCAAGAAGACGAGCGCGATCATCGCCGATGCGCCCCAGTAGTGCAGCGACAGCAAGAAATGCGTGTACGGGTTCAGGTAAATCGCGCGCGTCGATTCCCATGCGGTCGCGGCCGACGGCGCGTAAAAAAACGTAAGGAAAATGCCGGTCGTGATCTGCAGAATCATCGCGAACAACGTTGCGCTGCCGAACACGTACCAATAACTTGCGCCGCCCGGGATGTCTTCGGTGAGGAAGTCCTTTGTCATCGAGACGAAGCCGGTGCGCGCCTCAATCCAATTGAGCATCGATTAAGCGATCCTTCCTTACGATTGATACGAGATGACGACGCGATCGGGAACGCCCGATTTGTAGCGAATCCACATCACGTCGGCGACGCCACTTTGCTCTTTGAACGGAAGCGGATCCATGCCGCGCGGCGCGGGGCCAGCGAGATGCTCGCCTTCGAAGCTGAATTGCGAACCATGGCACGGGCATTGGAAACGTGATGCGTCGCCGTTCCATATCGGACGGCAGCCCAAGTGCGGACAGATCGGGCTGAAGATGACGAAGTTCATATTGATCGCGTCGTACGGCAGCGTGTTCGCGCCGGCTTTGAACAGATCGGGGCGATCCGTTTTGAACTTGTTCGGATCGACTTTGATGCCCCACACGTATTCTTCCGTCGATTGCTCGGGGAGATACGAATCTTTCGACTTCAGCGCGAACGTCAGCTTAATCGGCTTCGTCGTTGCCTCTTGCAGTTGTTTTACTTCATCGGGATTGAGCGGCGCCCAATTACCCGAACCGCTGCCGCCTTTCGGAATGAGCGATCCGATGATCGGAATCGCCAAACCGAGGCCGACGATACCGCCGACGGCTAACGTTGCATTCGCCATGAACTGCCGGCGGCTGATTTCTTCGCCTGTTCCCGGGTCGTCATACGCACTATAAATTTTACGCTGGACGCCTGACGCGTCCGCAGCCTGCTTCGACAAAACTCGCACTCTCTCCGGATGGGTGGAACTCGGACCTTTTACCACGGATTGTAAGGCTGCCCTCTTCTAAAGCGCTACCAAGAAAGTCACGCTGGCTATCCAAGTGCCGCCTCGACGGCTGAAAGTTTATCCGGATTTCGCATGACATAGATCGCCGAGACGGTGCTGCCGTTGGTCTCCACGGCCACCGTCTGTTCGAGCCCCTCGTCCGTGAAAAACGCCCATCCCGGCAAGCCGTTGATCCAGGTAGGCACGACTTTTTGGAACCGGCCGTAGCCTTTTCTCGCGAGCCCGGTGAGCATTTTCGATACGCGGTCGCGCCCGGTGACGGGATTGATTGCTGCCGTTCGCTTTCCGCCGCCGTCGCTGAGGAAGGTCACCTCGTCGGTGAGCATGGCCATCAAGCCGGAGACGTCGTCGTTGAGGACGGCCTCGCCGAGTTTGTCGCGCAGCGCTTCGGCATCAGCCGGACGCGCAATGCGACGCGGCGCGTCGTTTTGAATCGCAACCCGCGCTCGCGATGCCAACCGGCGTACGCTTTCTTCGCTTCGTCCGAGCGTCTGCGCGATTTCCGCAAACGGCACGTCGAGTGCGTCGTGCATGAGAAACGCCGCGCGCTCGAGCGGCGACAAGCGCTCGAGCGCAAGCAAAAATGCGTACGAAATATCTTCTGCAACGCCGACGATGTGTTCGGGAACCGCGCTTTCATCGACGACGGGTTCCGGAAGCCACGGGCCGACGTACACTTCGCGCGCTCGCGCGCTCGAGCGAAGCCGGTCGAGCGATAGGTTCGTGACTGTTGCGCGCAAGTATTTGCGCGGATCGCGCACGTGCGATGTATCTGCGCGTTGCATGCGCTCAAATGCATCTTGCACGACGTCTTCCGCGTCGCTCATCGAGCCGAGCATCCGGTACGCGTGACGCACGAGCGTAGCGCGCTCGGTGACGTAGAGTTCTTCTTCAGTGCTCATGCCGGCTGCGGAACAACCTCAACATTCCCGACGTGGATGAGCGAGCACGTGTGGCCGTGGCCCAGTACGTACTTCATATCCGGATAGAAACGCGAGAGTGCAATAACATACGCAAGCGAGATGATCGCGCGCTTGCCGTAGCGCTGTTCGAGCGCCTCGCGTAAGGGACCGTCTTGTCCGTCGCGCGCCAAGATCGAGCGCGTAAAATCGTACGCAATCCGAACCGGCTCGCTCATCGCTGCGCGGTCGCCCGAGAGGACGGCAGCGATCGTCTGCTGCGGCACACCTTCGCGCAGCGCCATCTTAACGCCTAACTGCAGGCAGGGACCGCAATCGCCCGTGCGCGCGCCGACTAATCCCGCGGTGCACCAGACGTCGAGCGGAATATCCCGCCGGTATTTCGTGGCCTTCGCAATGCCCGACATCGGTGCGATTGCTTCGTAGCCGCCGGCGTCGAGCATTTCGCGCTGCCAGCTCGTATCGTAGTCCCATTCGCGTTGGAATTTATCGAGAAGGCGGCGCGCAAACCAGGTAAGCATGGAAATTCTCCTTCCACTACCTGGACGGGATCGCGTTCGGGAATGTGACGTGGTGGCGGGCTCCGGAGACGTGCGGCGTGTGAGTTCGTGAGACACCTTCGTCGTGGGGACGCCCGGATTTTCACATCGTGTGAAACCTACTCGCTGAAATTCGCCTCTCGCGCATCCTGCGCTTCGGCGAATTCTCAGACGCCGCACCTCTCCTACGCTGTTGTTGTCATCCTGAGCGGAGCGCAGCGGAGTCGAAGGATCGCCTGAAATGAAATGCCCGGCGGGATGTCGCCGCGCTTTTTGTGCGATTCGGTTCTTCGAGGCTCAGGATGACGCTTTACATCTTGTAGCTGTGGAGGCCGCTGATCCAGATGTTGACGCCGAGGTACGTGAAGACGACGAGGACGAAGCCGCAGACGCTTACCCAGTTCGTGCGTAGGCCTCGCCAGGCGTTGCGTGTGTGGAGATGCATGTAGGCGAGGTAGATGATCCACGTGCAGAGTGCTGCCGTTTCTTTTGGATCCCATTGCCAGTATGCGCCCCACGCTTCTTTCGCCCATGCGGCGCCGGTGATGATGCCGATTGAAATCAGCGGCAATCCGATGGCGACGGCGCGATAGACGATGACGTCGAGTTGCGCGAGCGACGGCAGCGTTTCGAGCCATTGCGCGAGCGGATTCCCGCCTGCGGCTGCGGCTGCGAGTGCGGGCGTTGAAACGGTCACGCTGCCGCCGCCTTCCAGTGCGGCGGTCGCAACGACGGTGGCGCTTGCGACGCGCTGCTCGGCGTAATACTTGACCAAGTAGATGCACGAGAAGACGAACGACACGAGAAACGCGGCGTAGGACGACACGACGATCGGGACGTGAATCTTCGCCCAGTACGATTGCAGTGACGGGACCGGCGGCATCGTGCCTTCATTCCAGGTCACGCCGTAGGCGAGAAAGATTGCCGCGATTGCTAATACGAATCCGCCGGCGAACCAAAGTTTGTAACGAACGGCGAAGCCGATGAAAATCGCTACGGACATCGCGGCAAAGAGCGAGAGCGAACCGTACAGATTGAGCAGCGGCCAAATGCCGGTGATTTCGTAGCGCACGATCAGTTGGGCAAATTGCGCGACGCAGCCGACGACGGCGAGCGGCGCGCCCAAGTTGCGCAGCCATGTTTCGCGCGAGAAAAAGTAGACGAGCAACGTGATGCCGCCTACTACGTAACTGGCGATTGCCACGATCATGAGCAGTTCGTCGGCTTGTAAATGTCCGTTCACGTCGTTAATACGCCTCCGCCGTTTGCAGATGTGGATTGGGACCGGGCGGCTCCATTGCGTTTTGCAGTTCGCGCAGCAACGCTTGGAACTGGCCTGCGAAAATATCGTACCCCTTGACCGTCGTCGCAGCTACGCCAACGGTACAACCCGCCTCCGCCGGATCGACGCGCACATAGAGGCGCGCGGGCAGGAAGTAGAAGGAGGTGATCAGTCCGGTAAGCAGGACAAGCGCGCCGATGCCGACGAGCGGGATGCCCGGATCGTAGCGGTACTGAAAGCCGCTGTAGAGGATGTAGCGCTGCGGCGTTATGCGCCAGCCGTTCCCGAGATCGATCCAGGTCTTCAGCGGAACGAGCGCCGAGCCGGCGTTTTCGCCACTCTGTTGGACGCTCAGGATGACGGCAGGATCGTTCACGCGCGGATCGGCTGCGGGCATGCCGCTTTGCCGGTCGACGGTTGGAACGAAGCGGTCGTAGACGACCGTGTTGCGCGTGCCCGGAACGTCGAACGAATCGCCTTCTTTGAGCACGTGATCCGAGAGCGACGGCACGTTGACGCCGTTGTGTGTGACGCGCATCATCACCGCGAAGCCGTAGCTCGCCTGATAGTAAAGTGTGCCGTCGACATCAATCGGATGATTGACGCGCACGATCATTTGTTTAGGCACGCCGTCCCGGCCCGTCACCGTGACGTTCGACACGTAATCGGTTGGTTGATAGACCATGCCGCTCTTCGTCAGAATCGGCGTGATCTTGTACCGGAACGCGTCCAGTTTCAGGATCGCGTTCGTCTCGGGGATCCGTACCGCTTCGCCCGTAACGACGGGGGCCTCACCGGAGAATCCGCGCGCCCAGTACACGGTCGTTCCGGCCGCGATGATGGTGAATCCGAGATGCGCGATCAACACGCCGCGACGTGCCCAGTTGTGCTTGTCGGCAAAGCTCCATTCGATGCCGCCGAATTCACGCTTGCGCACGTTCCAGCCGCGCGAACGGAAGAATGACTCGACGCGCTCGCGCACGTTCGCTTCATTTCCGCGAACGAAGATCGACGCGTTGAGCGGAATTTTGTCGATCTTGACGGGACGCAGCGGAGGCAAACGCGCCGGAATGACGCGTTTGAACGTGCAGACTGCCAACGAAACGAGAATCAATCCAATGATGCCGACGTACCACGGCGAGTGATAGATGTTATCGAAGCCGAGGCGCAAGATCGCACGGGCGATTGCGGCCGGATAGGCATCGAAATACGTCGTCGGGTCCTTGCCTTGATCGACGATGACGCCGATTAGCGTAAGGATGCCCCACACGATAAAGAGCAGTACGGCAAACAAGACGTTGCCGAAGGTGCGGATGAAGTCGTCGTAGAGTGCGGTTACTTTTGTTGCCACGAGCGTTCGAAGAGCAGAATGATCCAAATAGAGATTTCGTAGAGAACGTACATCGGAAGGGCCAGCAGTGCCATCGTGACCGGATTGCCGTCGGGGGCGGCGATGCCGCCGGCGACGACCATCGCGAAGAGCGCGTGACGCCGGTACTTTGATAGCCAACGACCATTAACAATTCCTAAACGCGCGAGGCCGATCAGCACGATCGGCAGCTGGAAGATCAGCGCGAAGAGACCGAAGAGGATCAGAATGAAACCGAGCGTTTGCCCGACACCGAACGTCGGGGTTGCGATCTCTTTCGTCATGTTGATAAGCGCGTTGACGACCCGCGGAATCACGATGAAGTGCGCGAACGCGAGGCCCCCAAACGCGAGCAGTAACGACGGGACGATGAAGGAGTACACCATCCGCCGCGTGCGCGGATGAACCGCCGGTACGACGAACATCCACGCCTGATAAAAGAGCATCGGCAAACCGACGACGATGCCGCCGATAACGGAAAACTTCAGCTCCGTGAAGAGCACATCGGCAAGGCCGAACGCGTTGAGCGGCGTGCCGTGCAGATAGGCCGCCTGCATCCATTGGATTGCGAACTTCGACGGCCAGAAGAGCAGGACGGCAATCGCACCGACGGTTCCGATGGAGACCAACAAACGCGTACGGAGCTCCCGCAGGTGCTCCGTAAATGGCATCTCCTTTTGATCCCAGCCGGGTTCATCGGTTTGCGATGAACCTATGGCGTTTGACCCGCTTTGCGGGTCAAGCCGCAGTGCCACTAACTTTGATTTCCTCTAACCGCTTTGCGTACCGTGGCCCGGGTTGGGCGGTGGAACGGGTTCGCCGGCCGCGCTGCCCGCTTCGACATTGTTCATCACGTCGGCGTTCTGCGCGCCGCCACGTGCGCGCATATCTTCGCGGGCGCGGTTCGCTGCTTCATCGGCCTCGATCTGTCCCATCATGAACTCTTTTTTCGCTTGTCCTGCGCTTCGCGCGAGCTTGGGCAGCTTGTCCGCGCCGAAGAGCAGGGCGGCCACGGCGACGATGCCGATAATAATCGGCGCGTCGATGATGGCCAGCACGGGGTAAATCATCGTGTTCTCCTTTTGAAAAACTACCCGGCGAGCGCGTCGGCTAGTTTCACCAATTCTTCTTTCGCCGGGCCGTCACGCAAAGGCTCCAGCGACGCTTTTGCCCGCGTCACGAACGACCGGATTTGCCGTCGCGTCCCTTCGAGGCCGCCTTCGGCGGCGATTCCCGCGATCACGCCCGGAATTCCGTCCTGGCTGCTTCCCGAATATAAGCGCGCGACGTCCTGGCGAAAATGACCGTTGCCGCTTTTCAACGCAAGAACCAACGGAATCGTCATTTTCCGTTCTGTCAGGTCGTTGCCGACGGGCTTCCCGAGCGAGCGTTCGTCGGCCGTCATGTCGAGTAGATCGTCGTTCATTTGGAACGCGATACCGTAGGCCTCGCCAAAGGCGCGCAGCGTGTCGATCTCCTCGCTCGAGCCGCCGCCCACGATCGCTCCGCATTCGGCCGATGCCGCAAACAGCGACGCCGTCTTCTTGCGCGCAATATCGACATACGCGGCGAGCGGAAGATCCAAGTCGCCGAGTCCGCGCAGCTGCAGCACTTCTCCGTCGCAAATATCCGCTAGCGTTGCGGACAAAATGTTTGGAATCGGATGCGGATAGCCGGCCGTAACGTTCTTGAAGATCCAGGCGAAGAGATAATCGCCCGCGAGCACGCTCACGCGGTTTCCGTAGTCGATTGCGGTTGCGTTGACGCCGCGCCGAGTCTGCGCGTTATCGACGACGTCGTCGTGAATGAGCGTTGCGACGTGAATGAGTTCCATGTACGCCGCAAGATGCAGATGCTCGACCGGGTCGCCGCCGCACGCGGATGCAGCGAGCAACGTAATGCGGGGACGCAAACGTTTGCCGCCCGCGGCAAGCATGCGTTTCACCGCCTCGGTGATGAGCGGATTGTCGGTCGAGAACGTGGAGCGAAAAAACGACTCCACGAGTTTGTACATTGCCGGTTCGTCGTCCTCGAGCGCTTGCATTTAGATCTTCGTTCCGTAGTGGATCGCGATCGAACCGCCCATAAGACGCACGAAACCTGCGTTTGCAAAGCCGGCGCGCGTAAACCGGTCGCGCAACGCTTCGGCGCTCGGATGATGCGTCAGGGAACTGGGAAGATAGGTGTAGGCTTGTTTCGAGCCGCCCACCATGCCGCCAATGAGCGGAACAATACCGTAGAAATAGAGGTCAAACGTGCGCTTCCAGAGTTTGTTCGGCGCCTTGCTCACGTCGAGGTTGACGAATCGCGCACCGGGACGTAGTACGCGCAGCGTCTCGCGCAATACGTCGTCAATACTCACGACGTTGCGCATGCTGAAGCCCATCGTCGCGCCGTCGAACGTGTTGTTCTGGAACGGAAGCGACATCACATCGCCTTCGACGAAGTGCGAGTCGCCACGGCTCTCTTTCGTTGCGCGTTCGCGCGCACGTTCGAGCATCGGCGCGCAAAAATCGATGCCGTCGACGCGCAGCGTCGGGTCGGTGCGCAAGAGATGAAAAACCACGTCGCCCGTGCCACAGCAAAGGTCGACGATGCGCCCACCGCGCGGCGCCGCGAGTAGAGCAATCGTGCGCTTGCGCCAGCGCTCGTCCATTCCACCGGTGAGAACACGGTTTGCGGTGTCGTAACGCGGTGCAATGCGCGCGAACATGTCGCGGACGAACGCGCCTTTATCATCGGCTGGGGGCGAAACGGGCTTCATGGCCATAGGGATGTGCGCTCTTTCCGAACGTTTCACGGCTCTCCTACCTTGAACGCGCCCTTGCTATGATCGACCTTTGTCGGGATAGTACGCGCGATGATTGCGCTCAGTTCAACCTCGGAGCTCGTCGCGGCGATGCAGCACGCGCGCGACATTTCCCTTACCGCCTATACCTTACCGCAGGGGGCGGTACTCGATGCGCTGGCGAGCGCGGCGAAGCACGGAGCGCACGTGCGCGTGCGTCTCGAAGGCTACATTTATAAGGATGAGGGTACGGTCGGAAGTGCAAACGCTGATGCGCTGAAGAGATTGTGCGGCGCCGGCGCAGATGCGCAGCTCGTCCACGTGACCGCGGATGCACTGGATCCGGTGCTCCATCTCAAGGGTACTGTCGTCGACGATGCCCTCTTTCTCGACGATCGGAATTGGCCCGGCGACGGCGGCGACACGATCGTCCGCGACGATTTCGCGCTCGATGCATCAATGGTACGAGACGCAGCGTCTGGAGCCGAAGATCGTCCGACGCCGTTCTTTTCGGTCCGCAAACGGGACGCGCTCGCGTCCGAGGCGCGCCTAATCGACGAGTCGAGACGCGGCGATGACGTCATCGCGGAAAGCGAATCGTTCGGCGGAGCCAATCGCGTATACGCGGCACTCGACGCAGCGGTGAAACGCGGCGCGCACGTCCGTGTGCTCGTCGCGGATCGCGAACTGAACGGGAACGCAAACGAAGCAACGGCGATCGATCGTCTCGTACGCGATGGAGCGCAAGTGCGCGTTTGCGACGCCGATGAGAAATTTGCCGTCGTCCGGGGAGCACGCGGTTGGCTCGGCTCAGCGAACGCAACCGCTGCCTTCAATCAGCCCGATCAACTCGACTGGGGCATCCGCACCGACGACTCCGCGACGCTGAATCATCTACACAAGGTCTTTGAAGCGCGCTGGAGCTTGTCATCCTCGACTCCGGCGCTTCGCGCCTGCGCTCAGGATGACAGGGGGAGTTTAAACAGCGCGCGCGCGTTTTCGTCGGTGATCTTCGAAACGTCGTCTAGGTCCATGTCAAGGACGGCGGCGATCTTTCGTGCGACGATCGGAATGTACATCGGTTCGTTGCGTTTGCCGCGGTGTGGGATCGGGGTCAAATACGGACAGTCGGTTTCCAAGACCAGCGGCTCGATGCCGACGGTTCTCACCGCTTCGCGAACGTTCTCGGCAGAGTTGAACGTCACCACGCCGCCGATGCCGAGTGATAAGCCGAATTCATTCACGTATGTTTGTGCCTGGTTCGCATCGCCGGTGAAACAGTGGATCACCCCGAGCATGCCGGACTTCCACTCTTCGCGCAAGATCGCAACGAAATCGTCGTAGGCATCGCGGTGGTGAAAGATCACCGGAAAACCCGCCTCGCGCGCGACGCGAATCTGCTCGCGCAGCACTTGCTGCTGACGGTCGCGCGGACTGTGATCGTAATAGTAGTCCAATCCGGTCTCGCCGACGGCAACGACACGCCGGTCCGCGAGAAACGGTTCGAAGACGGCCGCGATATCAGGCGGCGCGTCCTTTGCTTCATGCGGATGAATCCCGACAGAGGCAAACACGCGAAGGTCACGCGCAACTTCCAACGCCGCTTGTGAGTCCGGCAAATCGCATCCGACGGTAACGATGTCTGAAACGCCCGCATCCTTCGCGCGCGCAACGACCTCGGCGCGATCCTCTGCAAACGATTCACCGTGAATATGCGCATGTGTGTCGATCATGCGGTCTCGACGTTTTCCACGGTGCGATTGCGTCCTTGGCGTTTCGCTTCGTACAGCCCGCGGTCGGCGCGTGCGAGCAACGCTTCGATCGTATCGCCGACGATCGCGCCGGCGGCGCCGATGCTGGCGGTCACTGATTCGCCGTTCGAATACTTCATGCCGCCGAGCGCGACGGCGAGACGCAAGCGCTCCGCCACACTCACTGCCACGTCGCGCGTTGCGCCCGGCATCACGATGAGAAATTCTTCGCCACCGATGCGCCCCGCGATATCGCCGCCGCGCACGGCGTTTTTAATGATTTTACCGATCTTGCGCAAGCAGTCGTCGCCCGCTGCATGACCGAGCTGGTCGTTGATTGTTTTGAAATGGTCGACGTCGAGCAGCAGCACGGCACCATGCGCGGTAACCGGCATATTGTCGATCATGTGTTGCAGGCGGTCGAGCGTCGTCGTACGATTGAAAAGGCCGGTGAGCCCGTCGATCGTCGCCGCGCTCTGCGTAGCAGCGATCGTGCGCATATCGCGCAGCAACGGCGCGAGTTCGAACGCAGCGTTCGTGAATTGATTCGTCTGTTCGGCTGAGAGCGGACGATCGTTTCGGCGGTGCACGATCATCGCGCCGTGCAATTCTCCGTCGCCGAGCCGCGCACCGAACGCATAGGCGACGTAGTAATCGTCGCGCAGTGTCGTGAACGGCGCACCGCTGAATTTCAAGCGCGCGAGAATGCGCCTGCGGAGTTCGTCACCCGCCGAACTGAGCGGAGGCCCGAGTGTCGTCACCGAGCGCCATGTGTCGGTTCGCGCGCCGGTTGCCGCGAGCACCGTGACCGTTTCATCGAATGACGGAACGCGCAGCGTGGCGAGAATAGCGTTGATCTGCGGCAGCGGGTCGCGCTCGCCGAGCATCGCCTGAACGGCGTCACGGACCAACCGGAGCCGGTGCAATTCCGCGTGTTGTTGATCGATCGTTCGCAGCAGCAGCGCCGTTGCGATGACCGGTATCCACATTGCGATCGCTTCATACGGACGGCCTGCGATGATCGGATCGCGAACGACCGTGGCCCACACGATGTTTCCGCCGCCGACGATCCACGTGCGCGGATCGCGCGAGACACGCTCGAGAATGCGCCCGAGGGAGATCTGGTACGTGAGCGCAGACGTCGGCGCGGAGAGCACGAGTTCGAAGAGGACTGTAAGGACCAACAAAAACCCGGCGAAGATCAGCGAGCTCTCAGCGACCGGAAGTGCGCGCACTTCAGCAAAGTGCGGCGCGAGCGGCAGTATCGCGAGCGCGGTAATGCTGCGCAGCACGCCGTGACGGATGAAATCGGTAACGGCGTTTGCGCGGCGAATCAGTGCCGCGAAGCAGAATCCGCTCAGGGTTGCGATCGCTGCTGCCGTGGGACCGACGTACCCGCCGAGCGCGAACATCGGCGCGGTGACGGAAAGGCTGAGGAAGACCGCTTCGGCGTTGAGTCCGGTGCGGCGCATACGCAAACCGCGAATCGGCAGACCGTAGAGCGCGGAGAAGCAGATCGCGACGGCACCGAAGGCCGTGATCACCCAATCGCCGACCTGAAAATCGCGCGCGCAAAGGTTGAGTGCAAACGCAATACCGGCGACGGCTATAAAGCCGCCGCCGATCACAACGCTCCTGCTCGGTGCGCTGCCGCGTTCTCTCATCCCTAAGGCGACACTCCGGCGAGTTCTATGCGCGGAAAGAGCGGGTCCCCGGGCGCCGTTTGCGTTCCCGTCGCAATGCCGCCGTAGCGCAGCGCTTGCGACCAATCTGCATCGATGCGTTCGCTCACGCCGAGCTGACGCCACATCTCGTTCATGCGCTCAGGCATGACCGGCGCGAGCAGCATCGCGAGCCATCGCAATCCTTCGCAGAGATCGTAGAGCAACGCATCGAGTTCGTCGTTGCGTCCTTCCTTTGCGAGCGCCCATGGCTTGCGTTCGTCGATCGCGCGGTTGAGCGCCGTGACGAGTTCCCAAATCATCTCGAGCGATCCGCGGAAATCGAGGGCGAGTGTCGCTTCACGTGCGCGCCGCGGAAGATCGGCGAACTGCGCCAACACGTCGCTCGATTCGGGACGATTCGGTACGACACCGTTGCGGTATTTGCGGAGCATCGCAAGCGTGCGATTGAGCAAATTCCCTAAATCGTTGCCGAGGTCGCTGTTGTGACGCTGCGCAATCTTCTCTTCGGAATACGAGAAATCGCTTCCGAACGGTGCTTCGCGCAGCAAGAAATAGCGCAGCGAATCGGCGCCGAAGCGTTCGACGAGCGCGAAGGGGTCCGTCGCATTGCCGAGGCTCTTGCCCATCTTCTGTCCGTCAACGGTGATCCAGCCGTGCGCGAAGACGCTCAGCGGCGGCTCTTCACCGAGCGCCCAGAGAATCGCGGGCCAAATGATCGTATGAAAGCGCGCGATCTCTTTGCCGATCAGCTGGACGTTCGCCGGCCAATACTTGCGGAAGTTCGCCTCATCTTCCGACCATTCGATGGCGGTGATGTAATTTAGCAGCGCATCGAACCAGACATAGATCACGCCTCCTGAGCCTGTCGAAGGATCATCGGGAATCGGAATGCCCCAATCGAAGTTGGTGCGGGAAATCGAGAGATCTTCGAGGCCTTCTTCGAGGATCGCCATCATCTCGTTGTAGACACTGCGCGGACGCAAGAACTCCGGATGCGAGCGGAAGTGCTCGATCAAACGATCGCGGTACGCCGAAAGACGGAAGAACCAATCTTGTTCGCTGATCCACGTCACTTCGCGGCCGCACGTCGGGCAGCGTCCGTTGACGAGTTTTGACTCGAGCCAAAACGTCTCGTCGGCGACGCAATACCAGCCCTCGTACGTGCCGAGATAAATGTCGCCTTTCTCTCGCAGACGTTCGAAGACGCGCTGGACCTTGATTTCGTGGCGCGGTTCGGTCGTGCGAATGAAGTCGTCGTACTGGACGTGGAACGCGGCGAATAACGATTTCCAACGCGGAATGAGCTCGTCGCACCACTCTTGCGGCGTTTTGCCGTGCTCGGCCGCCGCGTTCGCGACTTTTTGACCGTGCTCGTCAGTGCCGGTGAGGAAAAACGCGAGACCCGCGGTGCGCGCCGTGCGCGCAAGAACATCAGCCACCACCGTTGTGTAGGCGTGGCCGATGTGCGGATTCCCCGAGATGTAATAGATCGGAGTGGTGACGTAAAAGGCTTTCATTCCGGTCGTTGCTCTTCGGCACGGTTTCTATGGCCCATGCCGCGTGCGTTTTTGCGCTTGCTCGCCCGTTCGTACAATTCCCGCCGGTCGGCGCCCCCGGTTCGTTCAGAAAGTGTCTTTGCGATGTCGCGGACGCTCTTGCCCTCATCGAGCAGCGCGTCGATCATTTCATCGTCGATGTGCGCCTCCTGATCGTCGGCTTCGACCGCGTAGGGTGCGACGACGAACGTGATCTCACCGCGCACGGGCTCCTCGAGAGCAGAAGCGACGTCTTCCGGCGTACCGAGGACTTGCTGTTCGAATTTCTTCGTGTACTCGCGCACGAGAAAGACACGCGCATCGGGTGCGACCGCGCCAAGGTCGTCGAGCGCGTCGAGAATTCGTTGCGGAGATTCGTACCACACCGTTGTTGCGCCGATCCGGAGGGCATTCGTGAATGCCGCTTTGCGCCCGCTCTTGCTCCGCGGTGGAAAGCCTTCGAATGCGAAGCGTCGCAAGGGAAACCCCGAAAGCACCGCCGCGCCGAGAACGGCACTCGGACCGGGAAGCACTTCGACGGCGATCGACGCTGCGCGGGCCGCGGCGACGAGCTCCTCGCCGGGATCCGAGATGCCGGGCATTCCCGCATCGGTGACGACGGCGACGAGTTGCGATGCCGCGCGCTGCAAAATTCCCGGCGTCGCGCCGTCCGCATTCTGCTCGCGATAGCTCCAGAGTTCTTTCGATCCCACGCGAAGGGCGTTGAGAAGTTTGCGTGCGACCCGCGTGTCTTCGGCGACGACCAGATCGGCCGAACGAAGCGTTTCGAGCGCCCGCAGCGTGATGTCACCAAGATTTCCGAGCGGCGTGGGGACGAGCACGAGGGGCATACCGCCACGCTTCGTCGTCGTGACCCGAAGCGCCCATGGCCGCGCGCGCTCTTCGCGCCGATGGTTATAAACGATGTTGCCGACGCAATCTTTACCGCACCTGCCGCTGATGCTACGTTACCCGTCCGGTTGATCGTCGGTCCGCCCCGAAGCGGGAAGACGACACTCGCCCTGGGACGCCTTGCGGAGGCTTAGATCGGCGCCTGCTGCGCGGTGCCGCAACATTGTACGGCCGACGGTTTGATCGAAGCGATCGGACGCGCGCTCAATCTTGCGCGCGCGCTATGTGGTCGACTCTAACGCCGATATTGCCCGGTTCTTGGAAGAAACGATCAAAGCAATCACCGTCGTTCCGTAGAACGTGCCGGGATGGTCCCCGGCTGCACGATTGAACGCTATCGCCCCGGCTTCGGCGACACCGGCGAACTCACGTCGCTCTTACACCGCGCCCACGCGCCGCTAATCGCCGGCGGCATGAACTTTATCGCCGCAACACAATCACCCGACGTTACGGAAAAGCGGTTGTCGTCGAGCAGCGCAGCCTGGATCGCGGTCGACGGCAAGCGCATCATCGGAACGATCCTCTACTATTCGTGCATCACGAATCCGCGGCGCCCCGCCTGGTTTTCTTCGGACGACGTGGGTGTTTTCGCGCAATTTGCAGTCGAGCCGGCACTGCAAAAACGTGGTATCGGCTCTCAATTACTCGACGCCGTCGAGCACTATGCCCGCGCGGAAGGGAAGTCCGAGCTCGCGTGCGACACGGCCGAGCCCGCAACGCAACTTCTGGCATATTATGCCCGCCGGGGTTTTCGTCAAGTTGCCGTTCACCAGTATCCCGACGCGACGTACAATAGTGTGATTCTGAGTAAGCGCACCAACGGAGCATCATAACGTGGCCAAGATCGACGTAGAACATCCGCCGAAGGATGCCGAGATCAAACTCTACATCAGTCCGGACTGCCCGTACTGTGCCCGCGCAATCGCCTATTACGACCACGCAGGCATTAAGTACACCACATTCGACGCGCAAAACGAAGAGTCGCTACGCGACGAAATGTTCCGCTACACTAGCGACGACCCGACCGTCCCCGCGATCGTCATCAACGGCGAATACATCCAAAGCGGCTGGGGCTCACCCCCACGAGGTTGAACGGTTCACTAACTCACTCAGTTGAGCGAGAGTGTCATCCTGAGCGAAGCGCAGCGGAGTCGAAGGATAGTATCGCGCGATTGAATCGAGGCGATCGTTCGACCTCGGTGCTTCGCACCTGCGCTCAGAATGACACTGGGCTTACGAGCGAATCACGCTCCAGACTTGGGAGAGTTTTGGTGCGCGGCCGTAGAGGAGCATGCCGACGCGGTAGATCTTGCCGGCCAATACCGCAATGAGATAGAGTGCCGCGAGATTGATGACGAGCGATACGGCGATCTGCCACAGCGGAACGTAGCTCACCGCGATGCGCGCGAACATGATGAACGGCGCAATGATCGGGATGAAGCTCGTCGTGACGGCCCACGGCGCGTCGGGAGTTCCGAGCGCGCCGATCGCGATGAAGAGCGCGGCAACGACCGGGATCGCCAGCGGACCGGTGATGCTGCCGAGGTCTTCGGTCCGGTTGATCAGCGATGCCATCGCGGCGAAGATCGTCGAGACTTGCAAGAACCCGATCAAGAAGAAGATGAAGAAGGCAACGACGACGCCGGGCGTCAGCACGTCGAACAGATTCGCGAGCGAAAAGATGTTTTCGTTGTCGGAGCCGCTCGGCGGCGGAGCGCCGTGACCGCCGACCATTGCGGCGGCGATCCAGATGATTAGTTGTACGAGCGCCAACACCGCGCCGGCGAGAATCTTCCCGCCGAGCAGCGCGACCGGGTCGACGGATGCGACTAATAATTCAGCAATGCGGCTCGTCTTTTCTTCCGCAACCGAACTCGTGACCAGTTGGCTATTCACGAGAATCAAGATGTAGAGAAAGAAGATCAGCGTGTACGCGATTCCGCGCACGAGCTCGGCTTGATCGGCGGAACTGAACTTCGATGCGATCGGCTTGACGTCAACGGGGAAGTTCGTGATGTTTGTCACTTGCGTCGACGATTTGCCGGTTGTGAGTGCGAGCTGCAACGGCATCAGGTCACGCCGAACCTGACGTTCGCCCATGCTGCCCGGATCGTGGGCGTACACCGAGACGTTCAATCCGTCCTTCGATGAGGTCAAGACGAACGCGGCAACCGCGTCGTACTCCTTCAACGTTTGCGCGGTGATCGTTTGCGGTTGCAGTTCGGCTTTAACATCGTAGTCCAATTTCAACAGTGGTACCGCGCGCGCGGTCAGCGACGGGTTGCCGACGACGACGATGGAGGTCGAGCCGCCGAATGCGCCGCCGATCAGCGCAGGCAGGCGCGTAAAGAGCACGATGCCGAGGATGCCGATGATCAGACCGATGATATACGGGCGCGATTTAATGCGCCGCATGAATTCGGCGGCAAACACGGTGCCGAGGTCGTGGATCATGCTGCTTCTCCAATCGCGCGAAGGTAAATCTCGTGAAGCGACGGTTCCACCGCTTCGAAACGTGTCACCGGCGCGACGGCGACGAGCGAACGCAGCAGCGACGCGAAATCCGTGTCGGCCGGCATCCGGTAGTCGACGGAGCCGTTCATCGGCCCAGCGGGATTCGCTCCCGATACGCCGCGCAATACGCCGTTCACCGCGTCGTTAGCCGGTGCAACGCGAACGAGACGCGTCGGGAACGCGCTGCGCAGTTCGTCGAGCGTGCCTTGCACGCGGTTTTCACCGTCGGCAATGATGCAAAACGACGTGCACAATTCTTCCAGCTGCCACATTTGATGGCTGGAGAGCACGAGCGTCGTTCCTTGCGCTTTTACTTCGTTGAGGACGCCGAGCAGCATGTCCGCGTTGACCGGATCCAAACCGGAGAACGGTTCGTCGAGCACGAGCAACTGCGGGTCGTGCACCGCTGCGCACGCGAGTTGCACTTTTTGTTGGTTGCCCTTCGAGAGTTCTGCGCACGGACGATCGGCGTAGACGCTCAATCCCAGACGTTCGATCCACCGGTTCACACGGCTCGCGAGTCCCAGTTCGCGCAGCCCGTGCAGTTTTCCGAAATACGAAATCTGTTCGCGCACCTTCATTTTACCGTAGATGCCGCGCTCTTCCGGAAGATAGCCGAAGTGCTTGCGGCTGTCGTATCGTACCGGCGCGTTGTTCCAGCGAATCGAGCCGCCGTCGGGCGTGAGGATGCCCAGAATCATACGCATCGTCGTCGTCTTGCCGGCGCCGTTCGGGCCGATCAGGCCGAACGTGGCGCCGTCGTCGATCCGGAAGTGGACATCGCGGACGGCATGAACCGTGCCGAACTCTTTATGGATGTGGTCGACGTCTAACATGCTCGCTTCTTTCTGTTTTGTATTGCCATGCTAATACAAACATGATTTTGTGTCAACGCCTTAGAACAAAGTGATCCGTGAACGCGTCGCCTCTCGCTCTGCGCGCCACGCAGGGCAGTTCCCTATTACTCTACGAAAGCGAAAACGGTGCAGTCCGGGCGGCACTGCGCTATCGGCGCGCGACTCCCTCCCGTATAGAGTTCGCGTTGGACGTCGTCAACGCTACGCCGGAACCGTTGCTTGCAACGATCTACGCGCTTGCGCGCAACGGGCAAGAGATTCCGCTCGCGCCTTATTCATTTTGGATTGACCCGCGAAGCGAGGGGTATGTCGACTTGCCGCTCTCGTGGCTCATGACGCTGACCTGCGCCGCGCTCTCTGTGCGGCTGCAAGGTCGCAACGTGCACCAGCGCTTGGAAGCCGCGATGCCGCGCCCGGCGTCGGCGGCGTGGTTCGTCGCTGGCGCTGCAGCCGTTGCGGTTGTCGTGGCGTTGATCGGACTTGCGCATCCGCGCATCGCGAACGTCGACGTTCCCGCAACGGCCGTCGCGGGCGCGCCCATCAACGTCGGCTATGCAACGCGGGGCATCGGCTCGGCGACGTGGAGGCTGGACGATATTCGCGGCGCGCGCATCGACGGCGGTCCGCTGCCGTCGGGCTCCTCAACGGCGCGCATTACCGTGCCCCGCGTGACCACGCAGAGCGTCTACACCGTTCGCCTCGATTCGAGCGGTCCGTTCGGAAGCGCGAGCCTCGCGCGGCCGGTCGTCGTCGCTACGCCGCACCCCCCGGCTCCGCCGCCGCGCATTATTTCGTTTGCAATCGATCGTGCTGCCGTTGCCGACGGCGATGCGGTTACCGTGCGTTATCGCGTGAATGCGGATAGCGGCGATATTCTAGCCGTCGACGCGCAAGGAACGATTTTGGCGCAATCCGCGCTCCACGGCAATAGCGGCACCGTTGAACTCGCGCTTCCGCGCCTCGGCGAAAACAAAGAGTTACAGATTCGGCTCGTCGTGCGCCGCGGGCCGCAACTCGCTGCGGCGGGGCTCGGCGTAGAGGCGATCGCGCACTAGCAGCGCGAACTCGACCTCGAGAACCTGGTCCTTATACACCATTTCTATAGGAGATGGAACATGTTCGTTTTAGCATCGGCCGCCACGGACGCAAACACGGCGCAAATGCTCGCCGCGTTCAGCGCGTTCCTCGGAGTCTTTCTTGTAGTCGGCATTGCGTTCACCGTGCTTTTCGTGTGGATGTTTTGGCGCATCTTCACGAAAGCCGGACTCAGCGGCGCGTTGGGACTACTCTGTTTGATTCCATCCGTCGGGTTTCTCGTTTGCCTCGCCATTCTCGCGTTCTCGACGTGGCCGAACGAGCGCCCGATGACGCCGGCCGCGCCCGGCTCTATGCCGACGACGACGTAAGCTCGGCGATCCAGCGTTCCACTGCGTCCGCCTTCGACGGCAGAATCGCGGAGAGGTTCTCGCGTCCCGCGGCCGTCACGATGATGTCGTCTTCGATCCGCACGCCGATGCCGCGAAATTCGTCGGGGACCGTCGCGTCGTCCGGCTGGAAATACAGGCCCGGCTCGACGGTGAGCGCCATACCTTCGCGCAGCGTACCGTAGCGATAACTTTCGCTGCGCGCGTGCGCGCAATCGTGCACGTCGAGGCCGAGCATGTGGCTGACGTTGTGCAGCGTGTAACGGCGGTAATATTGATGATCCGGGTCGAGCGCTTCATCGAGCGACATGCAAAGAATACCGAGATCGATCAATCCTTCCGCGAGCACGCGCATTGCGCGGCGATTCGGTTCGAGGAAATCGACGCCCGGCGCAACCGCATCGATACCGATGCGTTGCGCTTCCCAGACGATGTCGTAGATCGCGCGTTGCGCGCGCGTGTACGTTCCGTCGATCGGCAGGGTGCGGGTGATGTCGGCGGTATAGAGCGAATCGCATTCGACGCCCGCGTCGAGCAACAGCATCGTTCCCGGTTCGATTCGTCCGATGTTGCGATTCCAATGCAGGGTGCAGGCGTGATGGCCCGCAGCCGCAATCGTCAGATAGCCGACGTCGTTTGCTTCGATGCGTGCGCGTCCCCAAAACGCCGCTTCAAATTGACGCTCCGTCGTCGCATACGAGAACGTGCGAATGACGTCTTCGAATCCGCGCTTCGTGATTTCGCACGCTTTGCGGAGTTCGGCGATCTCGTATTCGTCTTTGATCAAGCGCATCTCGGCGAGATGGACGGAAAGCTCGTGGTCGTCGATGACCGGCGCATTCGACGTCTGCAGTCCGCGCAGGTATTCATCGACTTGCTGGAGCGGACGGCAACGGTCGACCGCGTAAAAGATCTGGCTCTCGTCCAATCCGCGATGCCGCCCGACCCACAATTCACCAAGGATCCGGTCGGTGAAGAATTCCGCCTTGCCGCGATTGTGTTCCGGCGCAAAGAGCAGCGTCCGGTGCGACGCACCGTCGGGCTCCATGACCAGCAGCGATCCCGGCTCGCCGTCGCCCATGAGGTACGCGAAATCGCTCGTCGGGCGGAACCGGAAGTACGTGTCGTTCGCGCGCACCTTCTCGTGACCGGCCGGAACGATGATGTACTGACCGGGGAAGGCGCGCGAGAGCGCGTCGCGGCGCGATTGCAGGCGCGTGAGCTGCGGATGCGCTCCGACTCGAACCGGTGCGTCGACCCAATCACGCGACATGAAGTCGATGAGCGCCTGCGGCGTCTCGGGGTCGTAGCTGTTCGTCTTGGCGGCGGGGCGTTCGTGCAGATCTTTAGAGGACATGGCGACGACTTCGGGACGCCGGGCGGGAACCCCGGCATTCGCAGGGTAGAACCGCCGTATGGCGCGCAGAACGACTGACGCTCGCGAAGGCGACGCACTCTCGAACGAGCGCCCGATGACCGCGGACGTGAAGGCGACGGACGTTCTGGCGAACGAACGGACGTTTCTCGCGTACATCCGCACCGCGCTCGCCTTCATCGCATTCGGCTTCGTCGTCGCTCGCTTCGGCTTGTTCGTCGAACAGCTCTCGCAAGCGACGCATATTCACATCAGCGGCCCGCATTATTCGACGGCGTTCGGCGCGGTCATGGCGATGATCGGCGTCGTGCTCGGCGCACTCGGCGGATGGCGCTACGCGATGGCCGACAAAGCGCTGCGCCTCGGAATCGTCAAGTCGTTACCGCGCGCGGGCGGCTATATGATCACCCTGCTCGTCGCCGCGATCGGCGTCGTGGTCGCCCTGTATTTAACGACATACCACTGACATGCAGTGTCATCCTGAGCGCAGGTGCGAAGCACCGGAGTCGAAGGAGCGCATCAATTCAAGCGCGCGGTGCGGTGCCTACTCGTCCTCGCGTAACGTCATTCATCAACCGACAGGCAATCTTCGAGCCAGACGAATCCCCCCATCAGCCAAATCGATGTTGAACCCGCAAACGGCATTTGGTAACGATCGAGCTCGGGGAAATGCTGCAAAAACCAGAGCGGCCCTTCGAAAAGGTCAGGATGACACGGCCCTGGTTTCGGCATTAAACCACGATATCCAAACCGAGATCGAGTGCGGGGGCGCTGTGCGTTACGTAACCGACGGAGATGAGATCGACTCCGCTCTCCGCGACCGCACGTACCGTTTCGGGCCGGATTCCGCCGCTCGCTTCCGTAATGACGCGTCCGTCGACGACGCGCACGGCTTCCGCCAATGTTGCAGGGCTCATGTTGTCGAGCAGCACGGCGTCGATCGGTTCGGCGAGCGCTTCATGCAATTGCTCGAGCGTATCGACTTCGACTTCGATCTTGACCATGTGGCCCGAAAGGGCGCGCACGCGCGACACCGCTTCTCGAATCGATCCGGCGAGCGCGAGATGGTTGTCTTTGATCAAGACAGCGTCGTCGAGGCCAAAACGGTGATTCGATCCGCCGCCGCAACGCACCGCATATTTTTCGAGCGCGCGTAGCCCCGGCGTCGTTTTGCGCGTGTCCGCAATGTGCGCGCGGGTGCCGGCAATCGTGTCGACGAGTGCGCGCGTCGCGGTCGCAATTCCGCTCAAGCGGCACAGCAGATTGAGCATCGTGCGTTCGCCGGTGAGCAGCGTGCGCGCGCGTCCCTCGAGTTCGACGATCGTGTCGCCGCCTTCGATGCGTTCGCCGTCGTGGCGTACGCGTTTCGCGCGTACGCCGCCGGGATCGAGCACGTCGAACGCGAGGAGTGCGGCATCGAGTCCGGCGAGCACGCCGGGTGCGCGTGTAACGACGGCAGCACGGCCTCGCGTGTCGGCGGGAACGATGGAGTCGGTCGTGAGGTCGTTGCCGTGCGCGAGATCTTCGAGCAGTGCCGTCTGAACCACGCGCTCGATCGCGATGCGATGCGGCTGCGTCACCGGCTGTATGCGAGCATGCGCTCCACCGCAGCGCGAGCGCGCACCGCGACGGCCGGATCGACGGTAACTTCGTACTCCATCGTTTCGAGCGAATGAAGAATCTTCGCGAGCGTGTTGCGCTTCATATGCGGACACAAGTTGCACGGGCGCACGAATTCGACGCTCGGATATTTCGCCGAAACGTTATCGGCCATCGAACATTCCGTGATCAGCAGTACGCGCGGATTGCGCAGCTTCGCAATGCCGTCGACATAGTCCGCCATGCCTTGCGTCGAACCGACGTAATCAGCTTCGGCAAGCACGTCGGGCGGACACTCGGGGTGCGCGATCACGACGAGATTCGCTTCGTCTTCGCGGTAGCGGCGGATGTCCGAGGCCGTGAAGCGCTCGTGCACTTCGCAGTGACCTTTCCACGCGATGATTTCGGTTTTTACCTGAGACGCGACGTATTTGGCGAGATATTCGTCCGGCAGAAAGATCACGCGCGGCGCGTTGAGCGCCTCGACGATCTGCACCGCATTGCCGCTCGTCACGCAAACGTCTGACTCCGCCTTGACCTCGGCGGACGTGTTCACGTACGTTACCACGGGTACGCCGGGATAGCGCTCGCGCAGTAGACGAACGTCAGCGGCCGTAATCGATTCCGCGAGCGAACATCCGGCGCGCAGATCGGGAACGAGCACCGTCTTTTCGGGATTGACGAGTTTCGCGGTCTCGGCCATAAAATGCACGCCGGAGAGCACGATCACGTCGGCGTCCGTTTCTGCCGCTTTCATCGCGAGGGCAAGAGAATCGCCGACAATATCCGCAACCGTGTGGTAAATTTCAGGAACTTGATAGTTGTGTGCCAGAATCACCGCATTACGCTCTTGTTTCAAGCGATTGATTGCGGCGACGTACGGGGCATGGATCGCCCACTCGACGCGCGGAATGACGTGCTCGACGCGCTGGAAAATTGCGTTCGTCTCGTCTTCGACGTCCGGGGTAAGTTCTAGATCGATGAGGCTCATGGGCTTTCTGTTGCTCTTGCGGTCGGCGGCTTGCCGCACCTTCCGCTCTCTATATATACACGGAATCTTTGCCGCGATTTGCATCTTTCTTGCGGCGCCGGCCCAAGCGCAGATCCTTCCCAACGTGCCGATCCCGAGCTCCGGGCCGATCGCGGGGCTGAAGCGGGAGGGCCTCTATGTCACGGCACCTGTAACCGTGGACGGGCAGCCCGTCATCCGCATTGCGGGTCTCGCCGCCGGCGGGAGCCAGCCGATCGACACACGCGTCCTGCTCGTGCAGAATGCGATCAATCAACTTCTGGCGATCGATCCGCAGAAGAATGCGACCTTCTACCAACCGAAAACGTTCAAAGTGGCGGTCACGCGAGAAGGCTCACAATATGCGCTCGAAGCGCGTGACGCGCAACATCCCGACGGCGTTGCGATCGTCACGGTGACGTCGAACGATAGCTACGCGTTCGGTTTGGGCGACAAAACCCTGGCTGCGGAGTGGCAAGCGCAACTTCAGAGCGCATTGAAAACAGCGCTGATAAAACGCCAGCCGAAGGCGATTCGTCATAACCTCGTTCGTGTCGTGCGACTCGCCGTAGCGCTCGCCATCATCACGCTTGGGCTCTTCATCTTATGGGCCTTTCTAGAGCGCGTGATCACGCGCTTGAAGAAACGCGTCGAGGAACGTCAAGAGTCGCTCGAACGTGAAACGGTCGATACGGCAGCGCACACCGGCGATTCGGCGCGCGACCACCGCAGGCGCGCGCTCGCGCTCGGTATTCGCGCGGCCGCTCCCGAGCAGCAGCTGCACCGGTACCGCGCGTATGCGAGCGGCATCATTTGGCTCGGCGTGGTGCTGTGGGCGGCAGGCATCACGTGGGCGCTATTCCTCTTTCCGCAAACGACGCCGCTCGCTCAGTTCATCGTTGGTGCGACCGGCCGCATCGTCTTTGTCTGGCTCGTGGCGGGCTTGCTGGATCGCATCTTGGAGCTTGCTATCGTACGGTTTGCCGACGTATATGCCCACCGCGGCAATACGAGCGAAGATCGAGCTCGTCACACGTTACGCGCACCGACGATTTCGCGCACCGTCGGCGGGTTCAAGACGTTCATCATTCTTTTCATCGCGATTTTGGTCACGCTCGGACAACTGAATATTCCGATCGCATCCGTGGTCACGATCGGCGGTATCGCAGCACTTGCCATCGGCTTCGCGGCGCAGACGCTCGTAAAAGACGTCCTCAACGGGCTGCTCGTTCTGATGGAAGATCAGTACGTCGTCGGCGATTACGTCATGATCGGCGATTACAACGGCATCGTCGAGAATTTGACGTTGCGCGTTTTACAATTGCGAGATCTGCGGGGGTATCTCATCACGATCCCGCACAGCGCGGTGACGCAGGTCGTTAATGCTTCGCGCAACTGGGCGCGGATCGACTATCGCGTCGCAATCGATCCGGACAGCGATCTATCCAAGGCAATCGCGACGGTGCGAGATACGCTCGACGGTCTCGCAAAGGATCGTGATTGGCGCAATGCGATCCTAGAACCGGCGGAATGGATCGGCGTGGAACGGGTGCAGAATAACGGCGTCGTGCTGCGTGCCTCTATACGAACGGCGCCGCTTCGCCAGTTCGAAGTGCGTCGCGAGATCAACGCGCGCGTCTTCACGGCGTTCAAGGACGCGGGTATTGCGCTTGGCGTCGATCCGCTTGGGCCGCCGACACCCGCGCCGCAGGGTAGTCCCGACCCGGTGTAGCGAACCTCTGCTCATGGCGTTGGCTCGGAGCGTTCTCGTCGTGATCACGGCGCTCGTTGTCGTCATCTTTTACGCGCCGCTCGGCCATGCGGACTACGTCGGTCGCTGGGGCGATGGAACGTACGGCGTGTCCGGTGCTCGCGGAGGCTCCGTGCTGATCGAGACCGTCGCGCCGGGCTCGCCCGCGGATCGCGCCGGCGTTCGTGTGGGTGACGTGCTCGTCGGCGTCAAGCCGTTCTCAGAAGAAATTCTCGATATCGAATATCCGCACACCGGCGACCGCGCGGCGTTCACATTAGTCCGTCCCGGCGGTCGTACGTACACGGTCACCTTGCGAGCGGTTCCGGTTCCCGGATTTAACGCTTGGGATCGAACGACCGGAGTGCTCGGGATTATTCCCGCGACGGTGTTCTTGATCGTCGCCTTCTCGCTCGTCTTCATGCGGCCGAGCATCATGACATGGAGCTTCTATGCGGTCGCAATCGGATATTTCTCGACTTCGCCGACCTTCGAATACTTTCACGCGCTCTTGCCGCGCGCGCTGTTTTTGCCGCTGACGTTTCTGCTCAGCACGTTCTTTGGGAATTTTGCCGTGCTACCGCTGCTGCCGTTCGTTATGCGTTTTCCGGACGATCGACTGACGGGATTCTCGCGCGTCTTCGACCGCGCGGTCTGGATCGCCATCGCTCTTGCATTCGCGGCTTATAGCTATAATTGGTTCCGGATCTGGACGACCGGCACGCCGAGCCCCTTCGTGACGATCTCCGATGTGTGGTTACCGCTCGCTGCGTTTGCTGTTGCGACCTACGTGCTTGTCGGCAAGTTCAAACACGCGACGCCGGCGATTCGCCAGCGTTTCGGCTTTCTGGTCATCGGAATGATCGTGTCGTTTATCGCGTATGCGATCTACTTCGTTCCCGGCATTCCGTACGAGGTCAAGCAAATCGTGGGATATGCCGTTGTCGTGATGCCGGTGAGCGTCGCGTATGCGGTGCTGCGCCACCGCGTGCTCGACGTGAATTTCGTTCTGAATCGCGCGCTCGCATACGGCATCTTGTCCATCTTTGTGATCGCCGTCGTCTCGCTCCTCGATTGGTTCTTCTCGCACGTTTTGGCCGAGTATCACCTCGCGATCATGTTTGAACTCGGTGCGACGATCGCCATCGGACTGCTGCTCGACCGCATCAACAAAGTCATCGGATCGACCGTTGAGCGGGTATTCTTCGCGCACCGTCGGCTAGCCGAGCGTTACTTGAAACGCGCGGCGATAGCGCTGCCATATGCTAGCGATGAAGCTGCGGTTTCTGAAGCGCTCGTCGAAGTGCCCGCCGAGGCGTTGAGGTTGAGTGCCGCGGCACTGTATCGCCGTAACGAAAGCGGACGCTTCGACGGCGTTGCGACCTCCCACAATACGCCGGTCGCGCCGCCGGGACTTGATGCAAATCATCTGCTCGTCCGAATGCTGCAAGCTAGCGAAGAAAACGTGTGGCTCGAACAGCTGCGATCGCACTTGCAAAAAGAGAATAGCGCGATCTATGTTCTAGCCGTGCCCGTGAGCGTGCGTCACGAACTGGTCTCGTTCACGCTCTACGGTGCGCATACGAACGGCGCGCAACTCGACCCCGATGAGGTCGAGTTGCTGGACGAGTTGGCACGCGAAGCGGCGCGCGCATACGACCATATCGATGCCGTTCGCATGCGCGAACGTTACGAGCGCGTCATGGAGCCGCTGCCAGGAAGCGTGTGATCGCGTCGTCCACAGCTTGCGGTTGATCGAGCATCGCGAAATGGCGCGCACCGTCGATCGCGACGACGTCGGCATGCGGTGCACCGGCAACCAGCATCCGGTAAAATCCAAGCGTCTGTTCTTTCGAATACGGACTTGGTTGAGCGTACGGCATTAGCTCGAGCATCCGCACATCGGCTTTCGCGAGACCGGCGCGGAGGTCGGAACGAAGATCGGCGGCCCCCCACGCAGCGATCGCATTCGGATCGCTCTTTGCGACGAGCGATGCGACCGGTGCGTCGAGATCGTCGTTTACCGTTCCGATCTGTTTCATGTACGACACTTCATAGGCTACGAGCTCATCGTGCGTTTGGTGCGCGAGCGACGACGCAAGATTCGTAGCGGCGGCATCGCGTTGCGCGGGCGTCGATTGCGCGAGCATGGGAAAGACGGGCAGTCCGTCGAGCGCAATCACACCGGCCAGACGTTCGGGATGCGATTCGGCAAGTACGAACCCCAGCGTACCGCCCAAGCTATGTCCGATGACGACCGGCTTATCGAGATGTTGCGATTGCGCGAACGTCCAGAAATCGCGATCGAATGCGGCGAAGAGATCGGATTGCGGTGTGAAAGCGCGTCCGTCGAATCCGGATAACGTCACCGCGTACACCGTGTAGCTCGAAGAGAAGTGACGGATTTGTTCGGCCCAACTCCATGCGCCGCAACCGAGTCCGGGAATGAACACGATCGATTTCGCACCGTTACCGTAGCGGTCGACGTGCAACATTCCGGAATCGAACGATGCGGACGCCGGCGGCAGCGTCGGGAGCGCGGCGTTTGCAATTGCGCCGGCGTAAGGCCAAAGCGCAAGACTGAAGCAGGACGCTGCGGCGAGCAGCGCTCGGAGAAGACGGTTCATTGTGAGCTCCTTACTCTACAGTGTCGGCGTCGAAGATCTCCTCGACGGATTTTTGAAAGAGATGAGATATTTTGAACGCGAGCGGAAGGCTGGGTGCATATTTGCCGGCTTCCAGCGCGACGACGGTTTGCCGGGCGATGCCCAGTTCATCGGCGAGTTCCGCTTGCGAAAGATCGCGCTCGACGCGCAAGAGTTTGATGCGGTTTTTCACCGGTAGCGCCACCGCAGAATGAGTGAGGCGATGAGCCACGCCGCCATGAATGTCGTCCACGTCCACCACGCCGACGGGCGCGGCAGCGGGTCGCCTTCGACGAAGCCGTACGTCACCGCCAAGAGGGCGGTAAGCACACCGGCAACCGCCAGCGAGTCGGTCATGAGGCGTCGGTTGAATTCGTCGGTCCCCGCAAAGAGCCGAAGCGCAGCGAGGAAGACGAGAAAGACCGGGATGACGGGAGCGAGGGCGACCAATGTTTCGAACGGCCCGTGATAGGTCCGAAACGCCATCCGCGTCCCGAAGAGAACCACGATGTAGAGGACAATTGCAACGCTGAACTCGACGGAGTATCGGCGGTTGGCACGAGTGGTGGGATTTGTCGCCTTCATGCGACTAAATGTAACGTATACGCGACACGATGTCAACTACACGCGACATTACGAAGGTGTGTGTTGAAAGTCATTTTCATTACGGCGATTTTTCCTTACGCTGGGGACGCTGAAACTAGGAATGGAGCGCGCGGGTCGAATCGGCCGTACGCAATCCAATTTCGTAACTGTAAAAGGTGGAAACTAAACTCAATGTTGGCGCAAGTCGGTAAACCTGCTCCCGATTTCAAACTTGCGAGCACCAAGGATGCGACCGGAGCGAAGGATCTCGGCAAAGAGATCAAGCTCTCGGACTATCGCGGCAAGTGGCTCGTCTTTTTCTTCTATCCGCTCGACTTCACGTTCGTGTGCCCGACGGAAATCACGGCGCTCTCGGATCGCTACGACGAATTCAAAGAGTTCGACTGCGAGATCCTCGGCGCGTCGGTCGACTCGGTCTTTTCGCACTGGGCGTGGCTGAACACCCCGCGCGAAAAAAACGGCATTGCCGGAACAAAGTATCCGCTCGTCTCGGACTTCACCAAGGAAGCGGCGCGCGCGTACGGTGTCCTCGATGAAGCAACCGGCGTTGCGCAGCGCGGTCTTTTCATCATCGACCCCGAGGGCATCTTGAAGTTCGCCGTGGTCACCGACGACAACGTCGGCCGCAGCGTTGAAGAGACGCTTCGCGTGCTGCAGGCGCTGCAAAGCGGCGGCCTCTGCCCGGCCGAGTGGAAGCCCGGCAAGGCGCTGCTCCAAAAGGCGTAAATGGCACTACGTATGCGCAGCCCCCTCCCATCGTTGGAGGGGGCAACCGCGTGGGTAAACGGTGAACCGCAACCCGAGGAACTGCGCGGACTTCCCGTCGTTGTTTCATTTTGGTCGAAAAGTTGCTACATCTGCCATGAAACGGCGGAGCAGTTCGCTCAGTGGCGCGATAAATTCGGGCAACACGGCGTCGCGTTCATCGCAGTGCATCAGCCGCGCTCCGAGGACGAACTCGATGTCGATGCGGTGACGAAAGATGCAAAAGAAGAAATGCATCTCACGCAGCCGGTCGCGATCGACAGTACGCACGCGATCGTCGATCGCTTCGAAAATCAATTCGTGCCGTCGTTCTACGTATTCAATCGTAACCATCGGCTGCGCCACTTTCAGGCCGGCGGCAAAGGCTTCGAACGCATCGAAGCGGCGATCGAGCGCGTGATGAACGAATCAGCGGATGAAGAGAACCTAGGCTAAACGGGTAAAGGCCTTCCATGAAAAGCCTGCTTGCAAGCGTGGCGTTCGCAGGAATTACGGCGGCGGCGCTCGCCGTCGCGCAATCGCAGACCATGCCCGACGCGACGCCGTCGATGTGCCCGTCGCCCAGCATCGCGAATGGTCTAGTCGATAGCACGATGCGTCAAGACTGTGTAACGCCGAGGCCCTCGCCGACGCAAACGCCGCACCGCATGGCGACCCAGCCGCCCGGTCTGCCGACACCGACTCCATACGCACCGCCAACCGCGTACGCACGCCCGACTCCCCAGCCGACGAGCAAGGGCGAGATGCGTTAATTCGAGACGGTGAGCGGGTACCGGGGCGCTATGAAAAACTGGTTTGGAAGCGCCGCTATCGTCGGCGCGTTCGTACTTGCGGGCGCGCTCAGCCTTACGGCAAACGCTCAAACAACTGGATCGGCTAAGGCCTCCCCGTGTCCCTCGCCAACTTCCGGCTCTCAAACGTCGAGCAGCAGCAGTAGTTCAATGTCGGATTCAATGGGGACCAGCAACTGCCCCTCACCTAACGCGAGCGCAACGCCGGGTGCGATGTCCAATCCCGGCACCGGGACGAGTTCGGGGTCAATGAAGACTCCGACGCCGATGTCCACAACACAACCGTAACCGCGTCACTAATTACAGTTGGCCCCCATCGGCGTCGATGACAACGGTGGGGGTTTCGCTGTTTCAATGACACGCATCGTCGTCTTCTGCGGGCCGTCGCTGCCTGCGTCCGACCGAATCGAACGCGACGAGTTCACGTATCTGCCGCCCGCATCGCGGAACGACGTGTTGGCCGCAGCGCAGGCGTACGATGCGGTGTTGCTCATCGACGGCGTCTTTCATCACGATTTAGCCCCGTCGCCCAAAGAATGTTATGCGTCGCTCGCTCATGCGCGCATGTTCGGCGCATCGAGCATGGGTGCGTTGCGCGCGGCGGAATGCGCACCGTACGGTTTTACGCCACTCGGTGCCATCGCGCGCTGGTACACGTCGGAAGCGATCGACGGCGATGACGAAGTAGCGGTGCTCACCCATCCGGCGAACAACGTAGCGCTCACGGTCCCGCTCGTCAACGTGCGGTACGTCGCCCGACTGGCGCAGTGTCGCGGTTTGCTTTCGCGACGAAAGCACGACGAACTGATCGAGCGCGCTCGCGCTGTGTTCTACATGGACCGCACGTGGGACGACGTCATCGCTTGCGTACCGCCGGATGTCCGCGACGCGATCGTCGGCATTGCACACCACGAAGGCGATCTCAAACGATGGGATGCTCGGTTTGCGCTGCGAACGGTGATGCGCGCGTTGGATCGCGGCAATCTGGAACGCGCGGCGCAGTCGCACGCGCCGACGATGGCAACCCTCAGTGCGCGCGCGCCCCGAGAGACCGCCCCGATGCGTTTTCCGTCGTACGTTCCGAAAACGCCCGGCACGTACGATCGCGCCGTGCCGTTTGCCGCGACGAGCGAAGTGCTGCCGCTGCTTCGGCGTCGCTACGGCATCACGCGTGTCGCCGATACCACGTTGCTCGACCGTACGGGAATACCGACGTATTCCGCGCTCGTTCCGCATTCGCCCGACATGCTCGGCGTCTACAACGGCAAAGGCATATCGCGAGAAGCTGCGCTTGCGAGCGCGGTGATGGAAGCGACGGAGCGACAAATCGGCGCCTGTGTCGCGCTGCCGGTCGTCCGCGAATCCTTGCGCGTCGTGGCGGAACGAATCGATCTCCATGCCTGCGGAATGCGCGGCGACGTTCGCGATCTCAACGTCGACTGCGTTCGTGGAACCGAATTGCTCTCCGGCGACGTAATTCCGGTGCCGCTCGCAATGGTGCAATGTCCGTGGTTCGGCCACAAACTCTTCGATGTCACGACGACGAACGGTCTCGCGTCCGGGAACAATGCGACGGAAGCCGTGTATCACGCATTGTGCGAACTGATCGAGCGCCATGCGTGGACGATGTATCACGTTCGCTCGACCGTCGTTCCGCGATTCTTCGGCGGCAAAGGCGCGGGAGACATTCCATCCGCGCGCGAGATTCAATTTCCGACGGGCGAAGCGAACGTCGACCGGCTCGTTCGCGATATCCGCGCATCCGGCCTGATCGTCCGCGCATTCGCTTTGGAAGAAGGCCCGCTGCCGATCACCATGCTAGCGACGGTCAGCGAACCCCACGCGACGCCGCCCATGGCGCACATGGGCTTCGGCTGCGCGCTATCGCCGGCGCATGCGCTCACGCGAGCGCTGACGGAGTGCGTGCAAAGCCGCGTCGTCGACATTCAAGCCGCCCGCGAAGATATTCTCAAACCCGACGAGCCCGCCGGGATGATGGGGGAACACGCGCGACGCAGTCATGAGCTGCCGGAGGGTCGCTGGTATTACGACCTTCCTGCGCAGCCCGTGAGGCTCGACGCCTTTGAAGACCGCGCGACGGACGATCTTGCAGAAGATCTCCGGCGAACGCTCGATACACTGCGCGCGCACGGAATAACCACGGCCATTGCCGTCGATCTTTCACTCCCTGATGAGCCGATCAGTGTCGTGCGCGCGATCGTGCCGGGATTGGAGACGTACGTGTTCACCGGCCGTATGGGGCCGCGCGCGCGCGCCTTGCTCAACCCGTTCGCGATGGCGCGGTAGTTCAAAAGTCCCGAAAGGAACGGATATGCCGGACGCTAAGCGCCGCTTTGTGACGCGCTATCTAGAACGCGCGCTTGCCGGTGACGCGGCAAACGCAGACGACTGGAACGAACACCTGATCGCGTTTCATCGCGCGTTTCCTGATGTTACTGCCCAACTGATCGGCCGTTTTCAGACGGCCGAGGGCGAGAACTCGTACCAGCGTCTCGCGCGTCACGTGTACGAACAGTATCCTGCAGCGCAACGGATACTCGACGTCGGGTGCGGCTCCGGCGAGTTGCTGCAGCACCTCGATGCATTCTTCGACGCCGCGGCGGAGCTGGCCGGAATCGATCTCGTTGAAACCGAGCTCGAGATCGCGCGCCGCCGGGTTTCCCACGCGACGCTGATCTGCGCCGATGCTGCGCAGACGCAGCCCGTGCAACGTATCGACGTCGCCGTTGCGCACCTGAGCTTTCTGTCGATGACGCGGCTGCGAGATGCGCTTGGTCTCATTCACGATGCGTTGCGCCCCGGCGGCATATTGACATTCATTATTGAAGATCTAAGCGCTTCGGACTCCATCGTCGCGATGATGATTCCGCTCATGCGCGCGTTGCACGAGCGGTATCCGCAGATGAATCTCGCCGTTCCGGAACGCGACGGCGTCGATAACGAAGTGACGCTGCGGGCGTTGCTCAAGTCAACCGGATTTACGAATCGTATCGACATCGAACCGTTAGTTCTTTCGGCTCAGTTGGTCCGGGATCAAATCGCAGAATTTGCGTTGCGCGCCTATCCATTCGCCCTGCTAGAAGAGAGCGCGCAAGCGGAATTGCGCAGCCGGCTTCACGACACTCTTGCCCGCAACCGCGATGGCGGCACTCTTGTAAAGCTTCCGCTCAAGCTCGTAACCGCACGTCGCGCGAGTGCAATGTCTAATGATAGACTTTCAACCGTAACGGAGCACGAACATGAATGACAGCCAACGGCGTGCAGTAGCCGCCGGTTTTCTGCACGCCTTGCAGACCACGCCGGATCTCTATCAAGAATGGTCCGGTATCGCAAAAGATGATTACAGCGCAATCGGCGCGCTGATTCAAAAGTCGATGGGACTAAGCGAGGCGCCGACGCGAGACGACATCACCGCGATGGCGCAATACATCGACGCCCATCTGCAAGATCATGTGGAAGCCATCAAAGCGCAGCACGACGAGCCGTCACATCACGTCGGCTACATCGCGCTCATGCAACAGAACTCGTAGACTTCAAATACCACGCCGCGAGCTGCGTGCGCGAACCGACGTTCACTTTTCCGAAGAGATTCGCAATGTGTCCTTCCACGGTCCGTTCGCTCAGCACGAGGCGTTCGGCGATTTCCCTGTTCGTCAAGCCTTCAGCGACGAGAGCCGCGACTTCGCGCTCTCGTCGCGTCGTTCTCTTTAGTTCGCTGACCGGCTCTTGCGACGGGGACGTCCCAAGCAGCGATGCGGCGTACCGTGCAAAGTGTGTCATGCCAAGTACTTCGAAGCGGTCGCGCGCGTCATCCAGAACCGCTGCTGCTTCACGACGCGAGAGCGCGCTAAGCGCCACCCCGCGCGAGAGGAGCGCGTGTGCTTGTGCCCATGGATGTTTATCGATCCAAATCGAGTTGGCGCCGGCCAGCCGTTCGAGCTGCTCTTTTGCATTGAGGCGCCGCGCGGCAAGTGCCAAAAGAAACGGATATGAGAAGACCATATTGTCAAGCGGACGTGAATGCCGTTCGATCAAGTGTTCGAGCACTTTGCTCGCATTCGGGGCCGCGCTGAACCCAGTGACGGCAAGCCAAGCTGCCGTTAGCGGGAGAAGCGCGGTCGACTGTTCACCGGCATGAAAGTGCGCGACTTCTTCGGTAACGACCGGCCACAACGGGTGCGAAACAAGCCCCTTATCGAAGGTGGCCGCAACGGCGTAAGACGTTATGAGGACTCGCCGAGGAAGGCGATCTCGACGCCGCACGAGCGTTTCGGTAAGGAACTCGCATAAATCTGAAAACTGGCCGCGCGCTAACTGCACGGCGCCGAGTAATGTCTCCGCGAGAACTTGCCCTAATTCGTTCTGCTTTTCCGCGAGCATCTGCTCGGTCGCAGCTACGCCTTGAAATTGCATCGCGTGAAGCATCCGAACGTTTCGCGGCATCGTCATTGCGATCGCAGGCAATGATTCGCCCAATCGTTCGGCGGCTGCAATAAGCTCGAGGGCTCGTGCGCTATCGCCGAGCCGCAGCGCTGCAAAGGCTTCCGCGGTGCGCTGACGGAGCTGCACGAATGGGTTTGCCGGTTCGCCGAGCGCCGCGAACTCCTCGCTCAACCGTTGCACCATGTCGAAGTTGCCGGCATGCATCTCGATATACGAGCCGGCACTGAGGATTTGCGCGCGGTCGGCGTTGGAGCTCAAGGCGGAGCGATAGTGCGCGTACTCGGCGCGCGCGTTCGCGTATTGGCCATTATGCCAGAGGGCAAGAATGAGCGAAGCGACGATGTTGCCGATGCCTTCGTTAAGGCCGGCTTCGCGTGCAGCCGCCAAGCCATCGTAGCAGGCGCGCACGGAATCGACTTCGCGTCCCGTCGCATTGTAGAGTTGCGAGAGTTGCGTGAAAAACGGAATGATTTCCGCAGTTTCCGGCCGCGCGATAGCGCGCGCCCGTTCCATGGCCTCGGCCGCGAGCGTGTGGAACGACTTACTCATTGCCGTTTGCGCCAACTTCAAGAGCGTGTCACGCTCCAATTGCGCATCGCGTGTCGCGGCTGCTTGTTGCGCGAGCCGCTCGTAATCTTCGAGCCGCGGCGCCGGGAGCGCTTTGAGGGCTTCGATGATACGAAAGCGCAGCGGAATTTCGATCGGAATCGTCTCATGGACCGATTCCATGATTGCCGCGTGCACGAAACGAAGTTCGCCTTCGTCTTCGAGAAGGTAGCGCCCTGACGACTTTCCGATGAGGTCGAGCAACTGGTCCTGCGGCCACATCAAGCGCAGGAGTCCGAAGTCGATCGGTTCTTCGATCAATGCGCACGTCTGCAAGAACGTTCGCACCGGCGCATCGAGCAAAGCAAGATCTCGCGCGATAACGGTTCGCGTGCTCGCGTTGACGGCTTTCGACGTCGATGCGTCGGATTCGCGCGCTGCTTCGGAGACGGCGACGACGTCAACCGCGCGGGCGCCCGCGCTTGCGATGATGCTTGCAACAACGTCGTCGTTCGCATCGGGAAAGACAGACCGCGCGAGTTGCTCGGCCGCTCGCGCGCTCAACTCTCCGACGGCGATCGCCTCGTCTTCCAGCGCGAACGCGGCGGCAGGATGTTCGTCGTTGCGTTCCGTCGAGAGGAGCACGATCGGACGGTCGGCGAGCGCCGTCGCGGTGCGAACGATCAATTCTCGACTCGGTTGATCGGCCCACTGCGCATCATCGACCATCAGGATCAGCGCGAAGTCGAGCGTTACGGCTTCGACGAGTCGATAAAAGGCTTCCTCAAATTTGTCCGGCTTGTCGCTCTCGAGATCGAGCCCCGAGCGGTAACTATCCGCACGGTTCTGCAGCGCGTCCAAGATCGAACGCGTTAGGCGGCGCGCGACGAAGAGCGGCAGCGAGCCGTGAATACGGAAGCATTGCGCCGACGCAACGAGCGAGCCGCGATCGCGTGCGGCGTCGGTGGCGGCGGTTGCTAGTGCCGTCTTTCCGACACCGCTGGGTCCCAGAATGCGGATCGCCCGTACGAGGTGGTTGGTTTGAGCGGAGTCGAGGACACGGCGAATTCGTCCGAGCTCACCCTCGCGCCCGAAGATAGTTGTCACGGCGCCTCAGGTTCGTTCGAAAACCAGGTGTTTCCCCGGATTTCTATCCGGGCGGCTTTGCTTACGATAGTGTCATGGAGGACTTGACCGTGTACGCAACCGTCCAAGCAACCTACGAAGCAATCCCGAATCGCCAGCGCTTTACCGGCGCCGTACCATACTGCTTCATTCTAGACGAGGCGTATCGGGTCGTCATGGCCGGGCCCTCCACCAATGAAGATCCCTTGACATCGATGTACGACGCGAGTTCGGGCGTGGACGCTTTGCCCGGGCCGATCGATCGCGTCGTGCGCGCGCTCACTGCGGCGTGGCGCAACCCCCGGACCGCAAGTCCCGCTACTGCCGCAGTGAGTGACCTGCAGATAACGGTCGCGCCGCTGCACGGCTACGATGGACGCCGGACCGCCGTCTTCGTTCAACGCGCCCTCGCATAGACGAAAGGTTCCTCCGGCGAGGCCGACAATCGAAGGCGGGTGCAACTCACGCAGACGCCCGGCCCCGCCGAAGCCGTCGAATCGATTTCCCGTCCGCCCGGCGCACTCGAGCTAACGATCCGCGGCCTCCTCTTAGGGGGCCTCATCACGCTCGTGTTTACGGCTGCCAACGTCTATCTCGGCCTCAAGGTCGGCCTGACGTTTGCATCATCGATTCCGGCCGCCGTCATTTCAATGGCGCTCTTACGCGGATTCCGTAACGCCACGATCTGGGAGAACAACATCGTGCAAACCGTTGCTTCGGCAGCGGGCACGTTGTCGTCCGTGATCTTCGTGTTGCCGGGTCTCGTCATGGTGAGCTGGTGGACGCATTTCCCGTTTTGGCAGTCGTTCGCGGTTTGTGCGTTCGGCGGAATTCTCGGCGTGATGTACAGCGTACCGTTGCGGCGCGCGCTCGTGACCGGTTCCGACCTTCCGTATCCGGAAGGGGTGGCGGCAGCCGAAGTCTTACACGTCGGCGCCGGTGCGCATAAAGAAGAAGCAGCGGCAGAGAACCGCTTGGGACTCCTTGCGTTGATCGTAAGTTCGATCGCGTCGGCCGCGGTGCAAGTCGGTACGGCGATTCGCCTCTTTGCAAGCGAGTTCGCCGGCTATGCGAAGATCGGCCCCGGGGTTACCGGTATGGGATTTTCGACGTCACTTGCGCTCGTCGGCGTCGGTCATCTCATCGGACTCACTGTCGGTATGGCGATTTTCGGGGGCCTCTTCATCGCGTGGGGCATCTTGATTCCGATCTTTTCGGCGCTCCATCCGCAGTCAGGCGCAATCGGCGACATCGCAAACGCGATTCGCTCAGCAGACGTGCGGTTTATCGGTGCGGGAACGATCGGTGTCGCGGGCATTTGGACGCTTTTGCGATTGGCGGCACCGGTGTGGAAAGGTGTTGCATCGTCGATCGCCGCGTCGCGTGCACGCAAGGCCGGCGCGAAGCTCGACATTACCGAGCAAGATCTTCCGTTCAACGTCGTGCTGCTGATTGCACTCGCGAGCTTCATTCCGCTCGCTGCGCTGTTGTGGGCGTTCCTCTCCGGCAGCGTGCTGCATTCGATGGCCGTGCCGCTGATCGTCGTCGGTTTGCTCTATATCTTCATCGTCGGATTCTTCGTCGCAGCGGCGACGGGCTACATGGCGGGTCTGATCGGATCGTCGAATTCGCCCGTGTCCGGCATGGCGATTCTCTCGGTGATCGGTGCGGCGCTTTTGCTTCTGCTGGTTGCGAGAGCCGATCCGGCGACTACGCCGGCGCTCGTTGCATACGCGCTCTTTATCACAACGATTCTGATCAACGTCGCGACGATTTCCAACGACAATCTTCAAGACTTGAAGACCGGTCAGCTCGTCGGCGCTACGCCGTGGCGGCAACAGGTTGCGTTGATCGTCGGCGTTCTGTTCGGCGCGATCATCATTCCGCCGGTGCTCGACGTGCTGAACAAGGCGTACGGTTTCGGCGGAAACGGTTTGGCCGCGCCGCAAGCCGTGTTGATCTCGACGCTTGCTAAAGGCGTCATCGGTGCAACGACGCCGTGGAATCTCATCGGCATCGGCGTGTTGATCGGCATCGCGGTCATCATCATCGACGAATTAGGCCGCATCTCCGGGCGCTTCCGATTTCCGCCGCTCGCCGTCGGACTGGGCATTTATTTGCCGCCGCAAGCGACGGCGCCGGTCGTGGTGGGCGCCATCTTCGGCACGATCTATAACAATTGGATTCGCACGAAACCGAACGCGGATGCCGCACGACGCTTAGGCGTGCTCGTGGCGTCCGGTTTGATCGTCGGAGAAAGTCTTTGGGGCGTGCTCTACGCGGGCATCATCGTCGCAGCGCAACGCGGTGTGATCCCGGCCGCCGATCCGTCGCAACCATTTGCGATCCTTCCGGCAAACTTCCCGCTCGCCACGCCGCTCGCCGTCCTCGCGTTCGTCTTCGTCCCGTTCTTCTTATATCGCTGGATCGGCCGCCGCGCCCGAACCGTATAGTGTCATCCTTCGACTCGGCTGCGCTGCGTTCAGGATGACAGGGGCGGGATTCCGCGGCGCCAGGTGTCGTCGTTTCGTTGTTGGGCGATTTGTTCGCGGACTTTTGCGATGAGTGAGCCGCCGTTGACGCAGCGGCGTTGTTGCGCGAGTTCTTCGCCGAGTTTTAGATCGCGGGTCCGGTAGAAATCGCCGGCGAGGCGCGGCCATAGCGCGACGCTCCCGGAGATGCAGCCGGCGCCGCCGAAACTCAGAACGTCGGCGAGCGTTTCTTCCGATCCGGTAAAGACGCGCAATTCGGGATGACGTTTGAGTAGTTCGCGTTGTAAGGACGCATCGTTCGAGCTGTCCTTCATGCCGGCGATCTTGCCGGGAAATTCGTTCATCAAGCGGTCGACGAACGGTGCGGTGAACGTGATGCCGCTCATGCGTGGGAAGTTGTAGAGCAGTACCGGCGGCGGCGCCACGCGCGCGAACAGCGCGTCGAAGAAGCGAACGATCCCGTCCTCAGTAGTGTCGCGGTAATAAAACGGCGGAATAATGAGCGCAGCTGCGACGCCGAGTTCAGCTGCAGCGCGGGTGAGTTCCACGACGTCGTCGAGCGCCGATGCACCCGTACCGAACATCGTTCGCGCTTTCGGGATGCCGGCGTAAATCAGACCGCGCATGAACGCGAGACGCTGACGCGTGCTGAGCGACATCGCTTCCCCGTTCGTGCCGAGCACGTTCAACCCGTCGATGCCGTTCGCGAGCAGTTCTTCGTAGAACGCCGCAGCGCGCGCCGCGTCGGGTTCGAGTGACGCGTCGACGGGCGTTACCGTCGCGGACCATACGCCTGCAAGCGTCGGCGGTGCAATCACGATCTTCCGAGAGCTCCTTTGAGAAAGAATGCCAGGTTCGCGGGGCGTTCCGCGAGGCGGCGCATCAAATAGGGAAACCAATAATTGCCGTACGGTACGGCGAGGCGCACGCGGTATCCGCTGCGTATGAGGCGTTGCGCGAGCGGCGCACCGATCCCGTAGAGCAACTGAAACTCGAAGCGGCCCCGCATCGGCAAGCCCTCGCGCTTGGCGATCGCTTCGACCGCATCGACGATCTTCGGATCGTGCGTCGCAATCGCGGTGTAGCCGGGATTCGTGAGCGCAACTTCGGCGAGGCGAAGGTAATTTGCGTCGACCTCGGCCTTCGACGAATATGCGACGTCGGGCGGCTCGAGATATGCGCCTTTGACGAGGCGCACGTTTGGATGCAGCGGAAGCATCGCGGTCAAGTCGTCGGCGCTGCGATACAGGTACGATTGCAAGACGAAGCCGACGTTGTCGAACCGTTCGCGAAGGCGCCGGTACATGGCGAGCGATGCATCGACGTACCGCGACTGTTCCATATCGAGCCGCATCGTATTGCCGCCGTCGCGCGCTGTTTGCGCAATGCGTGCAGCGTTTTCATAGGCAAGCTCCGAATCGATGTCGAGGCCGACGTGTGTGAGTTTGAACGCGACGTTTGCGTCCATGCCGCGTTGCGCGAACGTGCGCAGCATCGTGCAGTATTGATCGGTTGCATCGGCCGCCTCGGCCGCATCTTTCACGCCTTCGCCGAGAATGCCGCACGCAACGCAAAACCCGGCACCGTTGAGCGACTGCGTTACGCCGAGGAAATCTTCGGCGCGTTCGCCGGCGACGAAGCGCCGCGCACCCAAGCGCATGCCGTATCGCGAAACCGCCCGCTGGACCGCTGCATTGTCCGCAGCAGCCAAAATCGCGGCGCGCAGCGGACGCTCGAGAAGCGAAGCCATGGCACGCGTTTCGACGGCGAGATTACCAAAACCGGTTGTGCTTGCTCGCGACCTTCTGCCACGTGCCTAGCCAGTTTGCGCAGCCGTCGGAACCTGCAGCGACGGCCATCATTGCAAGTTCGCCCGCGGCGAATCGAGCCGCTGCCGAACCATCGAAGGCGCGAAGCCGTTGCAGTGCGACGACGCCGTCGTGCTGGTCGCCCAGCATTTCTTGCAAGCTCGCGACGCACGCGGCGTATCGCTTCGCGGGGCCGTCGATGGCCTCCGCAAACGCCTCTGCCGCATAGCGCAAGTGTTTGGATTTGATGCGAATGCGGTGCAGTGCGCGGTCCGAGGGCTCCGCGCCGGCCTTACGCACCTGCTTGCGCGTCTTTTTGAAGACGCGCTGCATGATCCGTGCCATGCATGCCGTCGCATCGTCGTTCGGATCGTGCGAAAAGCGAGGCGCCCGCACGGAGTTCACAAGATCGTCGAGCAGTTCGACGTAATGCCCATCGCGCAGACGCTTACGAAGGCCATCATGCTGCGCTTTCTGCTGCGAGGCGAGCGTTTCGATCACTTCTTTCGAGCGGTCGATATCCGCGTGCGGCAGTTTTTCGGAGAGCGCGCGCGTGTGTTGATGCAAAACATCGGCGTCGCGCACCGGCGCAAGCGCATCTTGCAGCCAGCGTAACCGTTCGCGTAGATCGAGCGCCCACGCTTCGTCAAGTACGGTTGTGAAGGTGTGCAGATGCGAGCGAAGCTTTCGAAGGGATACGCGCGCTTTATGAACGGCTTCGATATCGTCCGTCGTGCGAAGAAGCGGGTCGCAGTGCATGAACTGCAGCAACGGTGTTCCGAGCGCAGCACGCACGACATCACCTATAGAAGCGTTACGGTCGAGGCACGGTACGGCGATTTCCGGTGTCCCGTCGCTCTCGACAGCGCGCGCATTTTTCGGCATCGGATCGGGTTTGCCGGCGCCTTCATTCTGCAGGACGGAGGCGATCGCGTCGAGCGCCTCGGGATCGGCATCCTTTGCAAGTTCGATTTCCACTTGCGCAAAACGCTGCGCTACGCGCGTGCCGTCGACGACGCGCACGTCGTCTTCGACGACCTCGGCGACATCGGATCCGTCGCAGCGAAATTCACGCTTCACGCGCACGGTGCGAAGTTCGGCCACGCGCGCAACGGGCGCGCCGCGCAGAAACGCCGTCGCTAAGTCGAGCGCGTCTTTCGGAACGCGATCGACGTCGCCCTTGAACACGTGCTCGGTGCGCGCGAGCGCATCGCCGGACGTATCGAGCACCGGAATCTTCAGCGTCCACCCCTCGCCGCGCCGATAGCGAAGGCTGCATCCCCAGCGCATCAAACGATAATCCGCCGTATCATAGTAGACCGTGTGCAGCCGCAAGAAACGCGCCGGCGAAGCGACGTAGTTTTTCAACTGCCCGGGAAGCCGCGCGAGCGAGAAACCGCTTGGGACCCCAAGCTTTAGCTCGCGTTCGACGGAGCTCGTTTGGTTCATACGCTCTTAAGTATCCCCGCTCGTTGTGGTTATCGTGCGCAGAGGTTGTTCATAACCGGAAGTTCTTGTGGAGATGCTGTGAATGAGCGGAAAAGCGACTTGTTAGGGATAGGCCGCTTTGTTATGCTCGGATCACTTCAGTAACGAGAAGTGCGGCGGGTAAGTAGCCGCGGTCATCACACGATTGAAAGCGCTGTCGTTCGGCGACTGTAGTGGGATGAAAGACTGAGGAACGAACGTCAGTCGGGGTTCGGAAACGGACTCAAACAGGCGAACGAACCCGGAAACTACAACAAAGCCCGTCGCCGATTCGGCGGCGGGCTTTGTCTTTTGCGTATGCGTTTGTCGATACCGGTTAACTACGCGGCCGTACCGTTCCACGACCGCGGCCGCTGAATCGATGCGTTTTCCACTGTAGCACCGGCGGATGAAGTGGGATGAGGGCGCGCACGCGCGCATCGGTGAGATAGAGCGGCAACCAAACGAGAGTGCCGAGCGAGCACCGGAAAGATCGTTTCAAAGAGCGGGTCGCCGGCGCGCAGATTGATTGCAACCGCGCCGCCGAGATAGCCCGTGAGAAGAATTGCCGCAAATGTGTTCGTCTTCGGGATGATGTACAATACGGTGAGCGCGAGCAAGATCGAACCGACCAACGGTGCTAATTCGATCGGAAATCCGAGTCGCGCGAACGCCTCGACGACCGGCGCGGGTTTGAAGAACTTACCAGCCGCGTCAAAGAGCATGAAAAGAATAACGAGCATTGCAATCGGACGGGCGATCCACAACGCGGCGTTCGAGTTGGTAGGCGACGGAAGAGTTGCCTGCATGTCTCGTTCCTCCAAGATCGCCGGCTCGCGAACGCTACCGGCCCCTCAAAGATAACATCAGCGCTTGTAAAAAGCAAGTATTGTTGTAAAATACTTCAAGCACACACGAACCAACATAAGGAGTTAGTAAGGATGTACATATCGGTTGTGAGTCTCCCTGTGCGCGATATCGATCGCGCGATCGACTTCTATACGAACAAGCTCGGGTGGGAGAAAACGATGGATGCTCCGATGGGCGAGGGCATGCGGTGGGTTACCGTCGCGCCCAAAGGCGGACAAGCATCGTTCACGCTATCGTTAACCGACGAAGCGATTGAAGAACCGGAAAATTTCGTTCGCGTGATTTTCGAAGTCGACGACGTGACGGCGGCGTGTAACGATTTACAAAGGCGCGGTGTGACGATCTCGGAACCACCGCGCACGGAACCTTGGGGCGGTTGGGCGATGATCAAAGATTCCGAAGGCAATGCGCATGGTCTTCATTCGCCTGCGCCGGTCAGTGTTATGTGATGTGAGATTGCGTTACGCGGTGTTAAGCTAACACCGCGGTGCGATGCCATGATGGCGGCATGAGCAATTTGCTCACGCTTCATCAACTCTCGTGAAAGGCATCGCATGATACGTCAGATCTTTCGACGTACGGCGACGGCGTTTGCGTTGATTGCGCTCGTTCTCGGCCAGGTAACATGGGCACTGGCCGGCACGACGGGCGGAATTACCGGCGTCGTCACCGAGACGACCGGAAGTCCAATTGCAGGTGCGTCAGTCAAAATTGTTTCGGCGTCACAAAGCGCCAGTTCAACAAGCGACGCATCGGGACGATTCAACTTCCTCTCACTTGCACCGGATACATATACGGTTTCAATTGAGAAGGACGGCTATCAGCCCGTTTCCTATGCGGGCATTACCGTATTTGCGGACAACACCTTGACGTTGTCGTTCAGAATGGAAAAGGCGCTCAAGACGATTGCGAAAGTGTCGGCAACCTCTGCCGGCTCGCTCGTAAAAGCAGGCGTCGGTTCCGACATCTACAGCGTCAATTCACAATCGATCACGACCGCGAGCGCGCTCGGCGGCGGTGGTAACTTGAACAGTGCGTACTCGGCGATTTCGTCGGTACCCGGTGTTACCGTTCCGTCGGGCGGCATGGGATGGAATCAACCCACGTACGTTCGAGGTTCTCAAGCGTTCTTCACCGGATTTGAATACGACGGTATCCCCGTCAACCGCGCGTTCGACAACTACAACTCGTCGACCGAATCGAATCTCGGATTGCAAGAACTGCAAGTCTACACCGGTGGCGGCCCCTCGTCGTCATCATCGGCCGGCACGTCGGGATTCATCAACCAGGTTTTCAAGACCGGAACGTATCCCGGTTACCTCGATCTCTCAGGTGGCATCGGGTCGACCACGTTCTATCATCAGGCCAAGGTTGAAGCGGGCGGCGCAACACCGGACCGCCGGTTCAGCTACTACGTTGGACTGAGCGGATACAATCAAGATTTCCGCTTTGTCAATAACGACAACGGCGGTTCGATGGCGAACGATCCGACCGGAATCTACACCGGTCAGAGTTTCGTTCAAGTCGGTCCGCAATTGATCAACGGCACGCCGCGTTCGGAAACGCCGGAATGTCTTCCGGGTACCGGTACAACGCCGGCCTCCGTTGCAAATTTGCCGTGGCTAGCGCCGGATCTCGGCGGTTCCACGAATAACTGCTACGTGCCGTTCAACGGCCTCTACGGGAACCCGCAGGCCGTGCCCGCGCAGATCGCGGATCGCGAAAACATCGTCAACTTCCACTTCCGCATTCCGCAGAAGAACGGAACGTCCGACGACATTCAACTGCTCGGCAGCACGTCGATGTTGAACACGCAGTTCTATACGAGCCCAAACGACGCGGGCGGTTATGCTCCGTACACCACGGCGCTCTTTGGAAATTCGTATTGCAATCCAGCGACCAGCGTCGAGGCAAGCGGTGCGGCATGCACGCCGACGCCGTATGTCAACTACCCGGCCTACGTCGACGCGACGATCTACAACGCGCCGTTCGGAACGCCGATCAAAAACCTGTCGACGTCGCAATACTACCAGCCGAGTAGTCCGACGAACCGGGGATTCCAATCCCAGATTCCGGCCGACCAGCGCGACGCGATCATGAACGACACCGGCATCGTCAAATTGCAATATACGCACCAGTTTTCGAGCAATGCGTTCGCTCGCGTCTTCGGATACACGTTCTTCTCCGATTGGACGCAAGCAGGAGCGAACTCATCGCAAGACTGCTATCTCAACGGCGGAATCGGGCCGTGCTTTTCCGGCGTTGCGGCAAACTACGATCTGATCACGCACACCGGCGGCGGACAGCTCGAGTTCGTCGATCAATTAACGAGCCAACACCTGTTGCAGTTAACGGCGAACTACACGACCGCCAACGTCGTTCGTTTCAACAATACAGGCTTCACGAATCTCGCCTCGCCGATCGGCATCGTCAGCCAGTCGGCCGGCAAATTCTCGTGCTGGAATGAACAGCCGGGTACACCGCAATACGACAGCACCGTACCGTGCGTACCGAGTGGAAGCGCATTTAACCAGTGGGGATCGGATGCGGCCGCCGGCGCGTACAACGGCGGTGCGCTTGGCCCCAACGCTACAGCGGCAGGCGCGAATTGGGTGACGCTCTGGAACGGAGACGCCTCCGGCACACTCAATACCGTAAAGCCGCAGTTTGGGTTCGTCGCGCTGAGCGATCAGTGGCGCCCGAACGACCGGTTGTTGCTCAACGCGCAAGTGCGATATGAGGACTACCAGTACGGGCTCGTATCGAATCCGGGAACACCGACCGACTTCTACGCGCAGATCATCTCGAACGACGTGTGTCAAAACGCATCGGGGACGGTGCTGACGAAGCCGTTGGTTCCGGGCGCGCCGCCGCCTGCACCGGTGATCTATACGCCGAGCTGTGCCGCGGGCACGGTGGTTGCGGGATATCCCAACGGAATTCCGGCAGGGTATGCGCATCCGACGTTCTCCGCGATCTCACCGTCGTCGTATACGATCCAGGATGTTTCGCCGCGACTCTCCGCAACTTACACGCAATCGCCGGATACCGTGTGGCGTGGTTCGATCGGCCGATTCACGGAACCGCCGATCTCTGCGTCGCTTCAGTATCTCAACGCATCCGGCAATTCACTCTCAACGTGGAACGCGACGTTGCCGCTCGGCTTCACCACTCCGTTCCATCCGATTCCGCCGATGAATGCGACGCAAGCAGATCTCTCGCTCGAGCATCACATCCACGGAACCGACATGAGCTTCAAGATCTCCCCATTCTACAACTACACGAACGGGTATCAAGAACAGTCGTTCATCGGCCCGAATTTCGTGACGCAAGCTCCGGTGGGCAATTTTAAGTCGGTCGGTGCCGAACTGGCATTCACCAAAGGCGACTTCGCAAAGGACGGTCTCTCGACGCAAATCGCGTTGACGTATACCGATGCGAAGGTCCAATACACGAACTGGTTCGGGTCGAATCAGCTCAACGCCGTCAATCAGGCGATCAGCCAATTCAACGTGTTGACCAAGGGCGGCGGCGGTTCGCCGTTCTACTGCTCCGGGGGTAAAGACGCGGCCGGAAACCCGAGCCCCGGTGTCTCGGCGCCGAATTGCGCCGCAGCCGGCGGTATCGCGGTTACCAATCCGTACTACAACATGAGCCAACAGGCGTTGCTCAATACGGGCGGCTGGTATGCACCTGGTGACACCGGCCTCTCGCCCACGAACAATCCATCGACGACCTATTACGACTCGCCGTGGAACTTGCAGTGGCTTCTGAATTATCGTAAGCAGAAGTTCGCGACCACGTTCTCCGTCAGCGTCGTGGAAGGTGCATCGTACGGCGGTCCGCTCGACGTCGTCGGTATCGACCCCCGCGTTTGCACGGCAAACGCTACGACGTCCGGGATCGTACTGGCATCGCCGAAGACCGATCCGTTTGCGTGCGACGCGTTGACGGCAGCCGGCACGTTCTCGAACGCCGCCGGTCAACTGTTCATCCCGAATCCGCAGACGGGTTCGTTCGCACCTCCTGGTGCATATCGCAACCCGTGGGTGATGGTCGGAAACCTGTCGTTCACGTACGATATGTCGCCGCGAATCTCTGCGAACGTGACGCTCGCGAATTTGTTCCACAGCTGCTTCGGCGGAACGAAAGCGGCCTGGACGAACGCGTTCGGACCGTCGCCATGGACCTGCGGGTATCAAGCCAACGGCAACTACGTCTCGAACTTCTACAACGGTACGAGTCCGTTCGACACTGCTGCGAACGGCTTCACGCCGCCGGCGTTTGAGACGCAGTCGTATCGCCCGTTCACGTTCAACGATGCCGGTAGTGTACCGTCGCCGTTCAACGTGTTCTTCCAGCTCACCGTGAAGATCTAGGTGTTGAATCGTGTGAAGCGGAAGCATGGGAAGTATGTCACATTGTTCTGGGAGTGAGTGATATACATCCCGAACGCACGGAAACCGTGCAGGCATTGGGCGCCGAACGCCATCGCGCGCCCAATGCCTTGTTTTTTGTCTTAGCGCTTGTGCTCTGTGCGCTGACGAGCGGATCATCGATGCCGTCGTTCGACGGCGCGACGCAATGGATCTCATCGCCGCCGCTCACGCCGGCAGAACTCCGCGGCAAAATCGTGCTCGTCGATTTCTGGGAGTACACGTGCTTGAATTGTTTGCGCACGTTACCGTATCTGCGTGAATGGTACAAACGCTACAACTCTGACGGTCTCGTGATCGTCGGCGTCCACACGCCGGAATTCACGTTTTCTTCCGAATCGAAAGAAGTTGCCGATGCGACGAAGCGGCTCGACGTCGGCTGGCCGGTGGCCGTCGACGCTCGCCGGACGATTTGGAACCGCTACGGTATCAACGTCTGGCCGACGGAGATGCTCTTCGATCAACAAGGGCGACTCGTCGAGACCCAGGTCGGTGAAGGCAACTATCCGCAAACCGAACGGAACATTCAGTCGTTGATCCACGCGCAGAACAAGAACGCCATGCTGCCGCAACCGATGGCGCTTTTGCCGCAAGATAGTTACGATAAGCCCGGTGCGGTGTGCTATCCGCATACGCCGGAGGTGCTGATCGAAAACACGCCGGTTGCGGATGCGCCCCAATTCGGCAATCCTTCGGAAGATATCTCGTACGTGGATCGTACGGCGCATAAAGACGGCGGCGTGTATCTCGACGGCTATTGGCACGCGACGAAAGAAGCGCTCATCTTCGGCGGCGGGAGCGGATACTTTTTGATGCCCTACCGGGCGATCGAAGTGACGACGGTGCTGACACCGCAACACGGCGCGACTCGCGTCAACATCCTGCAAGACGATAAATCGCTCGCGCGCGGCGACGCTGGTGCAGACGTTCGCTTCGATGCGTCCGGGACGTCATACGTCAAGGTAGATGCGTCGCGCGCGTATCGTATCGTTATGAACGCGCATTACGGCGCGCACGAGCTCAAGCTCGTGCCGCAAGGACCGGGCGTCGCGGTTTACGACGTCGCTTTTGAGTCGTGCGAAATTCCGTCTAAATAAAAGGGACGCCCGCTGCGCCGGCACTCCCAGCACAATTCGACCTGATAGATCTCGCGCACGCGCCGAATCTTCAGCTCGGTTCCGCAGCGATCGCATTGTTGAGGACGCCCTTGCTCGATTGCCGCAATGAGCGCCGGGTCGTGTTGCTGCAGCGGTGCATACATCGGATCCACGAGGGTGAGGAAGAGGCCCGGCTCCCGGGTGTGCAAGGCATGTTCGAGCGTGACGCCGGCCGCCGTGCGGTCGTTCATCGCGAGTTCCACCGCGCACAGCGAAACGTGCGACGGAATGGCCACCGAACGAAGCGTCGCGATCGCTCGCCTCGCGCTCGTCGTATCACCCCGCTTCGCTGCAATGTATCCGCGGGCAGCGATGACGCGCGTCGACATATCGCTGCCGCCGATGGTCGAGAGCATCTCGTCCGCTTTTCGGTATTCGCCTTCCATCGCGTATGCGCACGCGTCGTAAAACACCGCCATCGCATGACTGCGATCGAGCGCGTTCGCCGTTTCAAACGCGCGGTGTGCTTCGTCGTAACGTCGTGCCATGTAGAGCGCCGTGCCGAAGAGCGCGGTCGAAAACGAGGATGCGGGGTCGGCGGTCACCGCAAGATCGGCTTGCGTCAACGCACCGACGAAGTCGCGGCGCGAGAGACGCTCCCAAACCGCGGCAGTGTGCCCGACCGATGCGTTCGGAGCGAGAAGAATCGCGCGCTCGGCGGCGAGCCGCGCGTCGTTACGATTTGCGTTGAAGAAGAGCAGCAGCGTGCTAAGCGTTGCGAATGCCCGCGATGAAGACGGATCGATGGTGATGACACGTTCGATCAACATGCGGGCGCGCCAATAGGCGTGCTCCGGCGAATAAAACAGGCGGATCCCGGCGTTACAATACGCGGCCGCGAGCGTTTCAAGAGCGGGAACGTATTCCGGCTCTTCCTCGCACGCACGTTCCAATAATTCGATCGCCTCGAGAACTGCGCGCTCGTTGCGCTTCCGGTAGAGCGCAACGGCTTTCTGAAAAAGCGAAAATGCCGGTCGCAGCGCGTCGGGACGATGTTTGCGCGCGTCGATCGGTGATTCGCCCGCTAGGCGAAAGCCGCGTTCCGGGACCGTTTCGATATACGGTGACGAATCGTAGCGCGCGAGCGTTTGGCGAAGACGATACACTGTTTGATTGAGTGCCGCATCGCTGGCAGAGCCGATCCATAAGCGCTCGATGATTTCATCGCGCGAGGCGATATCGGGGCGGCGCTCGCCGAGAACGGCGAGAAACTCCGCCTCTTTCGGCTTCAGCGTAACGGGTAGCCCGTCATACCACAGCTTGCGCTGCGTAAGGTGGAAGATGAAGCGCCCGAAGGAGACCTGCGTAAACAACGTATAAGCGACGAGCGGCGCATGAAAAGTGTGACAAAATTTCATGAACGGCTAACACGACATAACATCGCCGGTGCAACTGATGTTAAGAGACGTTATGCGCGCCGGCGCGTCGCTGTGGCATACTTGCAAGGTGATACAGTGGTTGCGACTATGGCGCGCAATGGCGGCTGCTTCGGCCGCCGGCTTGGTCGCAATTACCGTTTATCTCGTGGTGGAGCGTTCGATCGCGACGGGGATCTCCGTCGTCGTTGCGACCGAGCAACTGTTGCAGTGGGATGCCTCCAACGGCTACGGCCGGGCTGCGTTTTTCGGAGGTTGGAGCCTTGCCACGATCGGACTTCTAATGGATGCCGTCGTCTCGACGTGCTGGGCCGCGCTCTTCGTGCTGCTCTACATCGCGGTGCCGCAAATTCGCCGGAACCTCACGCTCTACGGGCTTCTGTTCGGCGCGCTCGTTATGTGCATGATGATCTACATCGTCGTTCCGATCGGCCATGCGACGCCGGCACCCCGCACGCTTGCGTCGACCATTAACGTTCTCATCGCGCACACGGTCTTTTTTGGACTACCGCTCGCCTATGTTGCGGCGGCGGTGCTTCGGCCGCAATCATACGAAGCTTCGGAAACACGCATCTAACGCATAGGCATGATAAAGCGTGCGCTTGGTAATGCGGGTCATCCGAGCGATCGAAGCGCGTCGTCCAGCTCGAAAAGAATCGATTCGATGATCTTCGCGGCAGGCGCCTCGCGAGCGAGCGGAAACGCCTGGCCCGCCCAGAGCGAAAGAAACTCGGCTCGCCCTTGCGCTGCTGCCGCCTTGCGAATGTCGCGCGTCATGATGTTTTGATGCGGATACGGAGCGCGCTCGTGCGGATCGGCGAGTTCGCGCGTCATTCGATTCGCGATGCCGCGCGCGGGTTTGCCGGAAAAGGCCTCGGTAACGAGCGTGTCGGCGGCAGACGCGTGCTTCAACGCGTCACGATAGGCGCGCGATGTTCCCGCTTCACTTGCGAGTAAGAACGCGGTACCGAGTTGCGCCGCGGACGCGCCAAGCCCCAGTATTGCCGCAACCCCGCGTCCGTCGCCGATACCGCCCGCGCCGATGACCGGTACGCGGACGGCGTCGACAACTTGCGGGATGAGTGCGAGCGTTCCAATTAGCGGCAGCACGTCATAGTGAAGAAAGGTGCCGCGGTGGCCACCGGCTTCCGCTCCTTGGACGCACACGGCATCGATGCCGGCGTGCTCCAACGCGACGGCTTCTTCGACCGTCGTCGCCGTTCCGATCGTGTAGATGCCCGCCTCTCTCAATTCCGCGATAACGGTATCCGGCGGAATCCCGAGCGTGAAGCTGAACGCTGTGGGGCGCGTTTCAAGGACGATGCGCAGTTGTTCGTCGTGATACGCCGGCGGTGACGGCGGCAACTCGTTTCGCGGCACGCCGAGTTCGTCACGATAGACGTGCAGACGCTGATGCGCGCGCTGAAGATCGGCGGCAGGGACCTCCGGTGGATCGTTGTCGATGAAAAGATTGAGTCCGAACGGTTTCGTGGTGAGCGCGCGCAGGCGCGCGACGTCGCTGCGCATCCGTTCGGGGTCGCTGTATTGGCATGCGAGAAATCCGAACGCGCGAGCGTTGCAAGCGGCGGCGGTGAGTTCCACCGTGCCGGGGCCGCCGAGCGGGGCGAGGACGATCGGCGTTTCAAGAAACGGAATCGCTCGGTTCATGTCCATGTGCGGCGTATCGTACACCCGCCGCATGCACGGGTGTACGACACAAGGCGCATACTTCGCGACTACGTTCGAGCATTAGCGCAGCATGCGCGGTCCCCAACCGCCGAACAGATTCGTATCTTCTTGCGTGGTCGAAATGACGCGGGCGCGGCGAGTTTCGAGAATCAATCCGGGCGACGGGGTCTTGGGCGACGGCGTGTACATTTACGTTCCTTTGAATCGAGGTGTGAAGCACGATTGCTCACGTGACGATCCTCGCAAAACGCACCGAACCGCAACACCAACACCCACACAACGCGCTCACATATGTGATGTTGTGTTGCCCGCTCGCTTGGCACGTGTAACAGCACGAAAAGTTGACCTTCATCATCAATTCACACTTTCGGGCGAGTATGGCCGCATGATCTCCGCGAAATCTGCCGATAGCCCGCGCTTCGGTGAATTACTGCGGGAGTTACGCGTCGCTCAAGGCCTCTCTCAAGAAGAACTGGCAGAACGTGCTGCAATGAGCGTGAATGGCATCAGCGCATTGGAGCGCGGCGCGAACCAAACACCGCAACGTAAGACGTTGGAATTGCTCGTTCAAGCGCTCGATCTGTGCATTGAAGATAAACGCGCACTCGAAGCCGCTGCTATGCGCCGTTCGCGCCCGCGTCCGCTATCCCAGGAGACGCACGTCGCCGAAGGTCTTCCTAGAGCGTTGACGCCGCTCTTCGGGCGCGAAGATGACGCGCAGGCAGTGATCGAGCTGCTCAACGATAACGCGATCGTAACCTTGGCTGGATCGGGCGGAATCGGAAAGACGCGGCTTGCACTGCGCGTCGCTGAATTGCTATCCGACGATGTTCGAGGCGCCGTGCGATTCGTCGATCTCGCGCCCTCGCGCGATGCGGAATCGGTCGATTGTGCGATCTCTTCGCACGCGGATGCGATACACGGCAAGCCCGGGCTGCTCGTCGTCGATAACTGCGAACATGTCGCGTCTGCGGTCGCATCGACGATCGGCGCGACGCTTCAGCGCTATCCGGAACTGCGCGTTCTCGCAACGAGCCGGCAGTCATTGAACATCCCGGGTGAGCAACTCTATCGCGTATTGCCGCTGTCGCTGCGCGCCGCAATAGGTCTGTTCGCGGAGCGCGCGCGCCGCGTGAGCGGCGCATTCGACGTCACGAAGGAGAACCGCGACGCGATTGCACGCGTCTGCACGCGCCTCGACGGGCTAGCGCTTGCAATCGAACTTGCGGCGGCGCGAATGAAACTCTTGACGCTCGAACAACTCGAGCACCGCCTCACCGAGCGCTTTCAATTACTGAGCGGTGGCAGCGAACTGATGCTGCCTCGCCACCAGACGATGCGTGCGACGATCGATTGGAGTTACGACTCGCTGAGCGTGCGCGAACAGCACACGCTCTCGGCGCTTGCGGTGTTTCCAGCAAGTTTTTCGTTGGACGGTGCTCTCGCCGTGTGCGCGAATCTGTCAGCGGGCGAATGGACGGTTCTGGACTCGATTCAGTCGCTCGTCGATAAATCGCTGCTCAACCGCGGCGTTGCGGGCGATCTCAGGCGGTATCGCATGCTCGAAACGACGCGAGCGTACGTCGCCGAACGGTCGTCCGACCGCGCCGAAACGCAGCGATTACGCAACCGGCATCTTCATTATTATGCGAGCGTGGCTCGCGAAGCCAAAGCCGCGCTGTCTTCAACGACGTCGACGGCCGCATGGGCGCGCGCACTCGAGCCCGATTTCGAAAACTTCCTATCCGCGGTGGATTGGGCGTTTGCGGAGGGCCGCGACGAGGCCGCCGGCGCGAGCATCCTTTGCGGACTCCAAGAATTTTGGATCGTGCAGGGCTTCGCTGCGGAAGCGACGCGACGCGCCCAAGATGCGCTGCAATCCGATTGGGAGTTGCCGCAGATGGTGCGCGCGCAACTATGGCTGACGCTCGCGCGCATGCGTCAAGAACTCTTCGTTCATCCTGAACAGACCCTCGAAGCGGCGCGCCGCGCCGAAACGCTGTTCGAGGGAACGGGCGAGCGCGACGGCCTTGCACTGGCTCTGCGGCAGCAAGCCGCCGCGCACATGCGGCTTGGAAGGTTCGATAATGCGCGCTCCGAGTTCGAACGCTCCATCGAAATCTACCGCGAGCTCGGCGATCAGCGCATGGTTGCGCGCGGTCTTGGCTACATCGCGAGTCTCTGGCAAGTGCAAGGTTTTTACGAGCGAGCGCGCAGCACGTTGCTCGACGTTCTCGATCTCGCGCGCATGATGGGTGACGATCGCATGGTACCGACGGTCGCGATGAATCTCGCCGAAACGGAGTTCGCGCTGGGCGACGCCGAAAGCGCGGCGACGCGGGGAAGCGAGAATCTCTCCAGCGACGTGCTGCACAAAAGCGCCGATATGCTAGCAACCCAGGAGTCAAATCTTTCTGCGTATCTTCTCGCACTCGGCCGAACCGTGGAAGCGCGCGAGATGGCACTGGCGGCGATCGACGATGCGACCGGATCGTTCCCAGCCGTTCCGTTGCAGCATTTTGCCGCGACGATCACGGACTCGCAGCCCAAGGTCGCCGCGCGTCTTCTCGGATATGTCGAAGAGGTATTCAAGGCGACGGCGTTCTCGCGCGAACATACCGAACAGTACAGTTATAAGCGGCTCATGGCGGCGCTGCGCGAGGTGTTGGACGACCGGTGCATTGCGTCGTGTCTGCGCGAAGGCGCGCTCATGAACGCAGAGCAGATCTTGCGCATAGCGCACGAGACCGTCCACGATTCGTGTGAGTAGGTCATGTGAGTGTTGGTGGCCGCGGATCGTTCGCTGCGGCACCATTGCGGTATGTTACGTTCCGCAAATGTCTTCCGGGTTCGAAGTCTCGATCCCGCGACGCGCGAGCCGGCACTCCGGTTCGTCGAGTCGTGGAGTTTCGACGACGTCTACGACCGGTTCGGATCGGTCGGTATCGGCGGCCGCGAATGGCTCACCGCCGAACTCTCGAAACGCTCGCGTCCCGCGTTGATTGCCGTCCAGGACGGTGAAGTGTTGGGATTGCTCGACTACACCTGCGCCCAAGGTGCACTGCATATCGGCATCGTGGTCGATTCAAGATTCCGGAAGTCGTCGATCGGCAAAACCCTCGTTTCTTCATTCGTGGAGGCACGAACGCCGACGCTTCCCGTCGCTGCCGAGTGCGATGCCGGAAACAGAGCCGCTGTTGCTCTGTTGGCGGCATGCGGCTTCGAGCGCGCCGGAGCCGGACCGTACGAAATCTGTTGGCGGTACGAGTGAAAGGAAAAGATCATGCCTCTCTACATGGATATCCACAACAAAGTTGACGGTCTAACGGCGAATGCGGTCATGCACGCGCACGAAGCCGACGTGCAAGTCCAGGATAAGTACGGCGTCGAGTATTTGAAGTATTGGTTCGACGAAGGCAGCGGCAAAGTGTTTTGTCTTGTCGACGCACCGAACCGCGAAGCCGCGGCAGCGGTACACCGCGAAGCGCACGGCCTCGAAGCAGACGAGATCGTCGAGGTGCGTGAAGGCGCGGCGTAACCTACGCTTCCACAGGCGTTTCGCGCTTGAACTCGATTCCCGCGTCTTGGACTTCCCGATACGGCAAGAGCCAGACCATCGACTCGTCGTGCAGGTCGACGACCTGAACGCGATTGCCGAACGGATCGCGGAAGTCGCAGCGGAACGGCGGAATCAACTCGATGCCGTACTTCTTGGTCAGCTTCTCCCGCACGGCCTCGAGTTGTTCCCGATCGCGCACCATTAAGCCGAAGTGACGCGTGCGCGACGGTTGCACCCGATCGACTTCGAACATCGCCAAGAATTGATGCTCGCCGAGGCGGAAGAAGGCGTCGCCCTCGCCCTCGTCGAGCTTCTCGAGGTTGAAAACGTCTTCGTAGAAGGCAATCGCGCGCTCGATGTCATCGACTTCGATCGCGATGTGGTTGCATCCATAAACATGTACGCTCATACATGTGAGCGTACACCCTCAACCGCGCTTGAGGTCAAGGTGACGGCTCCTGCGCGATCGACGGAACCGCTTGTAAGCCGCTCTTCACGAGGTCGCCGTTCAACGTCGAAATCGAACGCGCGTAGTCGTTGTACGCGGCGCGCGCGCTTCGATATTCGGTCTCGATCCGCGCATAGAATTGCGCGGCGGCCGGCGTGACGATCGCCTGGACCGGGAACGACTGCAGCGACGTCAGCGCTCCGTCGATGTTTTCGCGGAGCGAGCCGGGACGCGAGACGGAATCTTCGCCGTTCGTATAGTTCGCGGTGAGGCGAGCCATGACATAAGCGCGCGCTTGCCGCGCCCGCGCGAGTGCGGCTTGGGCTGCAGCGCTCGACGCCGCCGGCTCGCGTTCGAGGGCGTCGCCGATCGTATCAAGGTTATTCAACATCACGTCGACGCTGGAATACAGACGATTCAGCTTGGCAAATGCATCGTAGCTTTGCTGCATCTGTGCGAGTGTCATCGTCGCCTGCGGATCGGGTTTGACGGTGAACGGTTGCTGGAACGTGCGTCCGTTCAAGGTTATCCGCGCGATATAGCGTCCGGGAACGACGGCCGGTCCGTCGTCCGGTCCTTTGAGATGCGGATTGGCAGCACCGTTCCATTTCACCGGCGGAGCAGCGGTGAAATTCCAAACGATGCGATTGAGTCCGGCCGTATTCGTGCCGGGCAGGATACGCACGAGGTGACCAGCACGATCGAGGATCGAGACCTCCGGTTTTTGCGCTTGCTGAGCCGATTGATAGTACGAAATCGGCACGCCGTACGGCGGATTGGCCGCCGCGTATTGTGTGTAGAGGCCTTCGTAATTGTTCGTGAGATTGTATTCGTAGGACGTGCGCGGCGCGAAGAGCATCGCACCCGCGCGAACGGCTTGCGGCAGGTCTTGGAGCGGACGAAGGTCATCGAACACCCAGATCGAGCGGCCGTGCGTCGCGATGACAAGATCGTTGAAGTGCGGTTGGATCCGTATGTCGCGCACGGAGACGGCGGGCATGTTGTTTCGCAGGCTCTGCCAGTGCGAGCCCCGATCGTACGAAATCCACATGCCTTGCTCGGTGCCGAGATAGACCACCGCTGGATTGCGAGTGTCGGGACGAATTGCGCGCGTCCACAAACCTTGCGGCAAACCGGCCGCGATCGATTGCCAGTGCGCGCCGTAATCATGTGTCACCCAGACGTGCGGTGCGCCGTCACCCATGAGGTGCGCGTCTTCAACCGTATACGCCGTGCCGCGCTCGAGCGCAGACGGCGCGACCGTCTCGAAGCGCCCGTTTGCATCGGCGTCGCGCGGCGTCACGTTCTTCCAGTGTGTGCCGCCGTCGCGCGTCACTTGGACGTAGCCGTCGTCCGTCCCGACCCAGATCTCTCCGCGCGAGAGCGGCGAGCCTTCGATATCGAGAAGCGTATCCGTATACTCGGCGCCCGTGACATCATGCGTGATCGGACCGCCGGCCGGTGCTTGATGTGCTTTGTCGTTGCGCGTCAGATCGGGGCTGATTGGGCGCCAGTGATAGCCGCCGTCAGTCGATTGAAAAACGACGTTTCCGCCGAACCACGCAACGTGCGCGTTCCAAGGCGCAAATCCAAGCGGAGACTCCCAATTGAAGCGGTATGGGCTCGTGGCGATATCGTAGTCTTGCTGCACGCTCGTGAAATACGGTTGCGTGTATGTGTATTCGCGCGAGCGCCGCTTGAAGATGAAGAGCGCCCCGTCTTGTCCGTCGGACCATATCTCGTTCGCGTTCGCAGGATTGGGAATCGCCCACTGTCCGTCGTCGTCTTGCACCACGGCATACCACGACGCGTTGCTATTGCCCGAAACGTCGAGCGAGTTCGACGTACCGCAGTACGAGTTGTTGTCTTGCAATCCGCCGCAGATCGTGTACGGATTATCGTTGCCCAAACCCACGCGATAAAACTGTCCGACCGGCACGTTTGCCCAAAACGCCCACGTGGCGCCGGAGTCGACACTCAGCGCATAGCCCCCGTCCTCGCCGACGATGATGCGCTTCGCGTCATTCGGCGCGATCCAAATCGAGTGGAAATCGCCGTGCACGTTGCGCGCGATCGCTTTGAATGTTCTTCCGCCGTCTTTGCTTTCCGCGACTTCCGTCGACGCCGTGTAGACGTGATCCGGATTGCTCGGATCGACTTCGATATGCGAGAAATAAAATGGGCGTTGGTCGACGAGTGTATTCGAACTCACGAGCGCCCAGGTCGTGCCGCCGTCGTCGGAACGCCAGAGAATACCGTGCTTCGATTCGATGAGCACGTAGATGCGATGCGGATCGCTGGGTGCGACGGCGAGTCCGATGCGGCCGGTGATTCCTTCGGGCAGACCACCGCCGGTAAGGCGCTTCCAGGTTCGGCCGCCGTCCGTCGAACGGTAGAGCCCGTCGCGATCGCCGCCGCTGTGAAACGTCCACGGCCGCCGTTGAAATTCCCACACGCCGGCGTAGATCACATTCGGCGTTCGCGGATTCATCGCGAGGTCGGAGACGCCGCTGATCGGGCCGACGTCGAGCGTTTTGCTCCACGTCGTCCCGCCGTCGAACGTTACGTAGGCGCCGCGGTCGGATGAATCTGCGAAGACGTCACCGAGCGCACCGACGATCACATGCTGCGGATTGCTGGGATCGATCAAAATGCGAGAAATATACTTTGTATCGCGCAGGCCGGCGTTCGTCCACGTTTTACCGCCGTCGATCGTCTTATAGAGGCCGTCACCATAGCTGACGTCATTGCGAGGATTCGATTCTCCGGTGCCGGCCCAAACGGTATCGTCGTTTGCCGGATCTATTGCAACCGCGCCGATCGCACCGACGCTTTCTTTGTCGAATACCGGCGTCCACGCGGCGCCCCCGTCCGTACTCTTCCAGACGCCGCCGCCGGCTGCGCCGAGATAGTACAGATTCGGATCGTGTGCCGATCCGGTGACACTCGTGACGCGGCCGCCGGCAATGGCCGGACCCGTTTCACGCCAAAGGAGGTTTGCGGTGGGAAGCTCTGCGGCGCGCGCGGCGGGGGTAAGAAGCGCGACTAATGCAACGACGGCAACAAGCGATCGAATCATAACGGTAGGCATTACCGTCGATGAAAACGATCACCTCGTCACGTGTTATTCAGCGCGTTCATAATGGCGCGTTCGACGTCGTCCGGGTCGGGCAACGTGGACCACTGGAAAAATGCGTCGTTGTCTTGCACGACGTCTTCGACAGGCAGCGGCAGCGGATCGGGAAAGTCGGGTTTGAGTAGTTGAAGCGCGTCGAGGACGTCCATCCCATCGACCGGCTGCTGCGATAGCGACGTCCATGACGCGCCGTCCGTATTTTTTCGGTATGTATCTAAGGCAGCACGCAGATCATCCGGCAATGAACTAGCCACCTTCGATCTCCCTTGACGTCGTCAACTGCAGAAACTGCAGGCCGCGTAGATCCAGCCAGGTGGTACCGGACGATTTCACCACGCGCATGAGCGGGCTTTCGCAGCTGTTGCATCGCACGACAAGTCCCGGTTCCATTCCGTAGACGCGTGCCTCGGCGAATGCGGCAATCGCTCCGCATGAGACGCACTGCGTCTTCGCCGTGCTCAGTTCCAAAACGAAGATCTCTCGCATTTCGCCGGCCGCGGCATTGCCGTCGAGAAACGTTTGTGCCGTTATGTCCACGATGCTCATCCTCCCGATGGACCGAAACGTTCGGTCTTGATGCTCGCGGGTTCGTGGCCCGCGTTGCGCAATAAATCGGCGGCCGATTCGACGAAGGGCGTCGGTCCGCACACGTAACACTGAGGCGCCACGTTCGCCGGCCACGTGTGCGCGGCGATTGCGGCGGCATCGATGCGTCCGGGTGGAGCGGGCCAGCCGTGCGGCACTTCACGCGTGTATGCGAACGTCACGGGAACCTCGTTACGTTCTCGTATTTCGGCGGGGTACAACACCGATTCCGGATTGCGAACCGAATAGAGTAATCGAAACGGCGCGTCGCTGCGCGCGAGCGCTCGCGTGCGAATCATCGCCATCAATGGAACGACCCCCGAACCGCCGGCGATGAGTTGCACGGGTGCATTCTGCGCGGGACGCCACACAAACCATCCGCCGATCGGACCGCGCAATTCAAGTCGGTCGCCGGTTGCGACGGTTTGCGTCAAGTACGGCGAAACCTCACCGTCGTCGATGCGAACGACGGTAATCGCGACGCGATGAGCGTCGGGAGCGTTGGCAATCGAGTACGAACGCGCTGCAGAATAACCGTCCGGCGCGGTTAGCCGGACATCAACGTGCTGTCCGGCGACGTGACCCGGCCAGTCCGGAACGTCGAAATCGATTGTGCGAGCTGACGGCGTTTCATCGCGCACCGCGGTCACGGTGCCGACGAGCCAACTCAAACGTCGCCCCAGTACCGCTGTTCCCGCCACGGGTCTCCGTAATTGTGGTACCCGAGACTCTCCCAGAAGCCGGGCTTATCGTTCGTCATCAAAGAGATCCCGCGAACCCACTTCGCGCTTTTCCAAAAGTACAGATGTGGAATCAGCAGACGCGCCGGTCCGCCGTGTTCCGCGGGAAGATCTTTGCCGCCGTATTTGAAGGCGATCCACGCTTTACCGTCGCGCAGATCCGCGAGCGGAACGTTCGTCGTGTAGTCTCCATACGAATGCGCGAGCGCGAAGCCGGCAGACGTTTCGACGCCGTCGAGCAGCGTGTCGAGCGACACGCCCTCCCACGCCGTGCCGAACTTCGACCAGCGCGTCACGCAATGAATGTCAACGGCGATCGCTTCGGATTGGTAGCGCGCGAAACGACGTCCAGTCCCATTGCTTCGATTCGCCGTTTTCATTCGCGATCGAAAATTCCCACGCGTCGAGCGAGATGCGGGGCGTGGGTCCGGCCGATAGGACCGGAAAATCTTTGGTCAGGTACTGGCCGGGCGGCAGTTTCGTCTCAGTGGTGTCACGTTTGCCCGTAAAACCACGCGATATGAGGCCCATTGCGTTCCCTCATTTCTGAGCGCGCTATGCTTTTGCGCGTTGCGGAAGCTTCCAATTCGGGCGAATGAAATGGCAGGTATAACCGTCGGGATATTTCTGCAGATAATCTTGATGCTCGGGCTCGGCTTCCCAAAAGTCACCGGCAGGCGCAACTTCCGTCACGACTTTCCCGGGCCACAGTCCGGAGGCTTCGACGTCCGCTATGGTGTCTTCCGCGATGCGGCGCTGCTCGTCGGTTGTATAAAAGATCGCTGAACGATAGCTCGTACCGCGGTCGTTGCCTTGACGATTGAGCGTCGTCGGATCGTGAAGCTGAAAGAAAATCTCGAGCAACTGCCGGTAGCTGAGTTGCGTGGGATCGAAAACGATTTCAACTGCTTCCGCATGCGTGCCGTGATTGCGATACGTTGCGTTCGGCACGTCGCCGCCGCTGTATCCCACGCGCGTCGAGATCACGCCGGGATAGTTGCGCAGGAGTTCTTGCACGCCCCAGAAGCAACCGCCGGCGAGGATTGCGCGCTCTGTTCTTTCAGTCATGGTATCAGCCTCTGTTTTGTTCGGGGCAACTACGATTCAACGCCCGCGCTGCATCGCCCGCTAGGAAAACCGTAACCTCTCGTCGCTAAGCCGTGGAAGCGTGCAATTCTCCGTCGGAATAAACTATTGGCCGCGCAGCAGCGCGATGGACATGTGGACACGCTTCGATCCCGGCGAAATCAGGGAAGATTTTGCGCGCATCGCCGCGCTCGGTTTCGATAGCGTGCGATTCTTCCTGAGATGGGGCGATTTTCAGCCGGAATCCGAGTCGATCGATCGGCTAATGCTCGACCGGCTCGAATCAGTCGTTGCATCGGCGGGAGAACGCGGATTACGCACGATGCCGGTACTCTGCAACGGACATAACTCCGGTATCAATTGGTTGCCGCTCTGGGCGCTCGAGCGAAACGGTGCGCGCGCGAAGAATCTGTATTCCGGAGAATTACTCCAAGCGCAATCGCTCTTTGCGCGCGCCGTGGCGGAGAGACTGCGCGGACATCCGTCGGTCGCCGCCTGGGATATCGGTCACGCCTTCACGGACGTTTCCCGTCCGCCCGCAGGAAAACTGCGCACGGGCGGACACGAAACCGAATCGGTCGGCGCGCGTGAGGCGGCGCAATGGGCGCAACGGCTGTCGGACGAGCTGAAGAACGGCTCCGGATTGCCGTGCACGGCGGGAACGTTTAGCGCAGATATCACGGAAGAACGCAATTTACGCCTCGAGTCGCTGTGCGTCCCGTTCGCGTTTGCGTCGATGCAGGGATCGAGTATGACGGTACCGTTCGCGCGCAACCGGCTGGATCCGGAAGCCGTTCCGTTTCTCGCAATGCTGGCCGCGTCGTTCTCGCGCAAGGCCGTGCTCGTTACCGGTATCGGGAATCCGACGTGTCCGCCGCAAAAGCTGTCGCTTTTCGAGCGCTTTCCGCTATCGAACGAATCGTACGAGGCTGTTTCAGCGGACGATGCGCTGTTTGCAGCGTATCCGTGCCTGACCGAAGACGAGCATGCTGCATACTGCGCCAACGTGCTCGAACGGCTGCACGCGGACGGCCGGCTCGGCGCGTATTGGTGGTGCTGGTCCGACTATCCCGAAGATTTGGCGTTGCGGCCGCCGTTCGATCGCGTTCCTCACGAGCGGTTCTGCGGAATCATTCGCAGTGACGGAACGGAGAAGCCCATCGCGGCGGCATTATCTACGTTCGCTCGCCAGCGGCGCGAAGTGGTACCATCGCGCGATATGCCGATGATATCAAGCGCGTATTACTATCGAACGCTGCCGAAAAGCGCGCAGACCTTGTACGAAGCGTTCCTTGGTTCTCTCGATCGCTGACAGCGAATCTCAATTGCTTGCAGACATATGAGGGTGGGATTGCTACGATAGCACCGTGTTCGAGGGTGAAAGCCATGTTGCAATTACCCGTTGCCGGTGAGTTCCCATCGCTTTCCGGCGGATTAGAATGGGTCAATTCAAACCCGTTAACCCCGCTGAGTTGCCAGAAAAAACCGATTCGTGACAGGCAATTCGAGATTGAATTTTCCGATGCGGGAGTGCAAGTCTGTGATTTCACCTTCGGCTAAGATCGCCACGGCGAACAACGCGGAGAAGTGAACCAGGCACGCGGCGCGAATTCGACGTAGCGTGAGTGAGGCGAGCGTTATCCGGTGGCTTCTCGAGGGTGACCCGGCAATTCGCTGGCAAGTGATGCGCGATCTCACGCGCGAGCCGGACACCGTCGTCGCGGCTGAGCGCTCGCGCGTCGCCGAAGAGGGATGGGGACGAGCGTTACTCGATCGCCAATCCACCGGCGGCTGGTGGGGAGCGCCCGATGAAGAAGGCTGGATGATCTCCACCGACGCGCTTGCGTTATTGCGCGAGATGGGAGTGGATCCGTCCAGCGGTCGAGCGCGTGAAGCCATCGCGCGCGTGAAGTCGCATCTGACGTTCGAGCTGCTCGATAACCGTCCGTTTTTCGAAGGTGAGACGGAAGCATGCATTAACGGCGCGATTCTCGCCGTCGGCAGTTACTTCGGTGAGCGATCTGATGCCATCGTCGAGCGTTTGCTGGGCGAACAGCTATCCGACGGAGGCTGGAATTGCGAAGCTCCGCCGAGCACGCGTTCGTCGTTCAATTCAACGATACGCGTGTTAGAAGGCTTATTGGAGTACGAACAATGCTATGGCGTGAACGCGGCTATCAGCGATGCGCGGCAGAAAGCGCACGAGTATCTGCTCGAACGCAAGATGTTCAAACGGCGTTCCACGGGCGACGTCATCGATCGCAAGTGGACGCGTTTCACGTTTCCGACGATGTGGCATTACGACGTTCTCCGCGGACTCGATTATCTTCGAAGTGCCGGTATCGAGCCGGATGAACGCGCAACCGAAGCGATCGACATCGTCAAAGCGCGACGCCACCAAAACGGGCGTTGGCCGATGAATTATCTGCATCCCGATCGCCTGAAGTTCGCTGTAGAAGCGGAAAACGGCAGCGCGAGCCGATGGAATACGATGCGCGCAATGCGCGTCTTACGATGGTTCGACGGCGACTTGGCGGGCTGAAATCTCAGGCGCGGTTTGCGCCTCGGCGGTTACCCATGCGGCGCCGGCGATAAGGAAGTTGATCGCAAATTCGGACCAAAAGTTATGCGAGGGATGCATGATGACGATCGGAACCCACACCAACACGCCGAACAAGACGATCATGAGCGACATCAACCGCATCGCGAGCTTCGCTTGGCGATTGATCAGCATGGCGACGGCCGCAAGCGCAAATGCAACCGTCGTCAGAATCGTCCAAAACATCTGATTCGGCGGGATCCAGGCGGGAACTAACCTGGCCGTGTCTTGAAGAAAGATGATCTGTGCGACCGTGAATGCGATGGAGCAAAGACCTAGCCCGATACGCGCGATTCGCGCGAGCACTGCCGCCTGCGCCGCGTTCGTATCGGTCGACGCGTACACGGCGATCGCCCCGCACACGTAAGAACACACTTCGGCGAAGGCATCGTATTGCGGGAAGAACGTCGGTTGAAGAACGATGCCGCCGATGCGATCCAGCGCAAAGATTGCGAACGCCGAACCGAACACGATTGAGGCGATGCGCGCGGTTCGCGGGAACGCGATCCCGATCGCACCGGCCATTTGCGCGATCATGAGAACGTCGCCGATGGGTCTGCCAAGAGGCAATTTCCATATCCTGGCCAGGCCTTGCCAGGTGTCGGCATCGTGCCACATCAAGGCGATGACGCCAAAGAGCACCGCCGAAGCGCCAAAAAGAATCCGTCCGTACAGCGCGGCTCTCATGGAAGCGACAACGACCGGCCCGCGTAGCGTGTGACGCCGGCCGGCGCGATTTCAGTGCACATAATTGACCGCGATTGCCGGTGTGATGGTCGCGGAGGTGTTGAGGCCGGATGGAAAGATCCGAAAGCCCGCAATGATGCCGACGTTCGAAGACCAGTTGTATTCGATCGCGGGCGCCAATGCGAACGAATGGCTTTCACCCGAATTCACGGTAGCGCCCGAGTTCGACACCACCCGCGTGTTACCGCTCTGCGTGTACACGAAATCGTTCGCGACCACCCAGTTTCGCGTCGCGCTGTACTCTACGGCCGCGTCGATCGTAAACACCGTCCCCGGATAGGCCGTTCCGGAAAAGCGCGTCCCCGTTCCATACACGCTGGTGCCGCTCACCGGCGCAGCACCGGAGAACGTGTCTGAGAAATTCAGTCGCGCTCGGAGTATACGGCTGTTCGGCATCCAGAAATAGGTCTGCGTGTAGAGCGAAAGCTTGGTGCTGTACGCGCCGGCGCCTTGCCCATCGCTCGCGCGCTCGCCAAGATTGTCGTACTTTCCGGTGGGAAACGTTTGTTGAATCGAAAGCGACGTCGTCGGCACCCAGCTTCCGGGGTGATACTGCGCGAGGCGGTATTGCGCGAGAAGGGCCCAGTCTCCCATTCCGATCGCTGAGCTGTTCGCTCCGCCCGAAAGCGTCGTATATCCGAACACGGGAATCGCCCCGACGTTGAACCGGTCGGTTAAGCCATAGATCACGTATGTTAGCGAGCCGTACGTGCTTTGATGCGTTGCGGGTTTGATTGCGCCGTGCGCGTCGAACGCGCCATATTGAATGACGTCGTAGAGATACGGCTCTACGAGAATGTGACCGCGCGGCAGCGTTCCCGCACTCGGTGCGAGCAATGGTCCCGTCCACCATGCGTCGGAGAGCGCTTGGCGCGCGGAGCCCGGCGACGGCGACGGCGTCACTTGCGCTGCGGCCATGGCCATCGACGGGATTAGAACAAAGAACAGCGCGTACGCGAACACCCGCATATGACTATTATAATAATCCTACAATAATAGTCAACGGTCATATTCGTTGCATATTACATAAACGTGAAACGAAGAAAATGATGTGATCCGCGCCGCGCCCTCGTCTATCGTCCCAAGACAAACGACGTCATCCATTTGACCGGTGGCGTCAAGCGTGGTTGACCGTCACCATCCGAACGTAAACGTTAACGCGTAACGGCAGGGCGATCGAGTTTCCTATCGCGGTTCGGTCGCCCACGTTGCGCTGGAGATTCGCCACGTTCCGTCTGTCTTATGGAACGTGTATGTTTGCAGGCCCCGCTCGGCGTGCGCCGTTCCGTTCGAAGTGACCGTGACGACGGCCGGTTGAATGAGGTACGCATCATCGCCTTCGCGATCGGCGCGATATTCGGTCGGCGCAGAGGCCGTCGCGCGGAGCGTCGCGCGTCTTGCGGTGAGAGTTTTATTCACGTGCTGCAGCCACTTGATGCCGGCGTCCGCTCCGGTCCATCGAAACGGTGCCCCTTCGTCTATGACGACGGCATCCGTCGTAAAGAGCCCGTTTAACTTCGTCGGATCGTGGGCGTTCGCCGCATCGATGACGCTTTGCGCAAGCGTCAGAATCGCTTGCGGCGGTGTGGGCAGTGTGGAAGCGCGTACGGGTCGTGAAGCGAACAAGCAAAGCAGCGCGAGAAGTGCAATGTGCCGGGCGCTCATGATGGCCGGCTTCTTTCTGCTTGCGCCTGCCGTGCCCTCGGTTTTCTGGGAATAACGCGCGTATGCATACCGAGCCCCAGCCGACCCGCTCGCAGCGGTATCGAGAGATCTTCACGGCCCTTGGCAAGCATGGCTTCGCGGCCGCCGGCGCGGGTTTGCGCTTTCACGCGAACGGTGAATCAGCGGCGCAGGTTGCTCGCGAGCTGCGGCTGGCATGCGAAGAACTCGGACCGACCTTCATTAAACTGGGCCAGATGCTCTCGACGCGCGGCGATTTGCTGCCGCGTGAGTATCGCGAAGAACTCGCAAAGCTGCAAGACTCCGTGCCGCCGATCGACGCGGAGGTCATCATCGCCGAAATCGAGAGCGAACTCGGTGCATCGCCGTTCCAGCTCTTTGCGGCGTTCGATGCGGAACCGATCGCGTGCGCCTCGATCGGACAGGTTCATCGCGCGCAGTTAAGCGACGGACGCGACGTCGTCGTGAAGGTACGGAAACCGGGCATCCGGGCGCTCATCGATTGCGATCTCGATATTCTGCAAAAGATCGCGACGTCTGCCGAAAAGTTGTTTCCCGATCTCGCGGGATATGACGCCGACGGCCTTGTCGATGAGTTCGGCGAGATGTTGCGCGCGGAACTCGACTACACGCGTGAAGCGCGCAATATCGCCGTTTTTCAGCGAATTTTTAAGCACGAACGCGCGCTGCAGCTTCCCGAGGTGATCGAAGAATACTCGACCGCGCACGTGCTCACGTTGACGTACGTCGAGGGAACGAAGATTACGGACACACCGGTGCTCACGCCAAAACGGCGCGACGCAGTCGCGGAACGGATCGCGCGGTTCATTCTCGAGCCGGCATTTATACACGGTGTGTTTCATGCCGATCCTCATGGCGGCAATATTTTCGTTCGTTCGACCGGCGGGATCGGCGTTATCGACTTCGGTATGGTCGGGCGCCTCTCGGAAGATCAGCGGCGGAAGCTCGCCGATCTGTTTCTCGCCGTGCATCGGCAAGATGTCCAACGCGTTACGGATCGCCTCGTCGATCTTGCGCCGCCGGCGCGCCCGGTCGATCGCGTAGAACTCTCTACTGAACTCGGACGGTTATTGGAGCGGTACTTGAGCAGCACGCTCGAGCGCGTGGAATTCGGCGCGGCGCTTAGTGAGATGCTGGAGGTCATTCGCGAGCATCGCCTACGGATGCCGGCCTCAGTTTCGTTGTTTTTCAAAGCTGCTGCTATGAGCGAAGGTCTCATTCTCGCGATTGCACCCAATAAAGCGCTCGGCGATTTCCTCGAGCCGGTCGCCTCGAGCATTACCGTTGCAAAGTTCGATCCGCAGGAGTGGGGCGAACGCGCGAAAGTGGCCGCAATTGAAGCGGCCGAACTTAGCGTGGAACTCCCACGGCGGGCGGATCGCGTACTCGCAGACATCGAACGCGGCAACCTGCGCGTCTGGACGCGCGTGGACGATGTCGAACCGGCGTTGCGCCGTCTCGAGGCGATCGCCGAACGCGTAAACGCAACGATGATCGCTGCGGCGTGTATCGTCGGGCTGACGATTCTGCTCGCGTTTTACCACCCTCAGGGATGGCAGATGGCGGTGGGCTGGATTTTGTGGATTACGGTCGTCGTCGCGGTGCTCTGGGTTTTCCGTACCGCCATTGCTACGCTCCGAAAACGCGGTTAAGGGCCATTCGCCGTCGCACTGAGTTGCGTTCCGTCGGCAAGCACTACCGACTGCAGTCTGCACGAAGTTGCAGTCGCAGAAGAAAGTTCCAGCGTGTGATCGATGCGTGTTGCGGGTGAGAATGTCCCGGCATCGACGACCGATGAGCCGTCGTCTAGCTGAAAGACAACTTTCGTGACGGGTTGCGTACCGACGTTCGTGAAGCGAACGCGTAGCTGATGGCGGCCGATCGTCTGAAATTCGCCCGCGTCACCCGACGGCGGAATGCGTGCGGGCTCGGAGATTTCGCATGTGACAAGCTGAACTGGTGGAGAATCAAACATGCCTTCAGTACGGGCGGCCGCCGCGATCGGTTCATTTGCTAGAGATAGAAACTCCACGCGAACGCCGGGCCGCCTAAATGAAGCGTTTGGATGAGCGTTTGATTCCCGGTGTTCCCGATATACGCGAGTTGACGCCATACGAGAATTTGTGCGCCGCTGTGATATGAGTGCGCGATCCCGGCGGCCCATTGGTACGTGGTGAGATCGCCGCTGCCACCGTAATCACCGTAAAGAGGAACGTACCACGACGATCCCAAGCCCATGCGTCCGCGGAGGCCGACGATTCCCGCAAGGTCGCTCTTGCTTTCGCTCGCGCTTCCGGTTCGAGGAAAGAGTCCGAGCGGTCCGGTCAGCGTCCAGCCGGCGCTCAAACTGACATTCATGTAACGTAATCCGACAAACGCCGTTCCTTGGGAGTTTGCTCCGCTACCGAGGATTTGCGGACCAAATCCAATCGTCGCAACCGTCGTGGTCAGTCGTCCCGATGTGGAGACGTTGATGGGAAATGAAATGTGCCCTAGCGGTCCTCTGAGATCCAAGACGCTCGCTCCCGTGTTTGACGCATTGAGGTAAATCACGTCGCCGAATGCGCTAGAGTGCGCATCATTGGCCTCGGCGGTCACTTCGATCGCGCTGTTCAACTTCGAAAGATAGTTGTTCGGGCCGAGCTGCAGACCGACGCTCGAAACGGCCGGCGAACCCGCCGGCAGCGAGGGGTGATGGAACGCGAACGTTCCGTTGATCGTCGGAGCCCAAAGATAGGGCGTTAATCGGAGTTGGAATCCGGATGGCGATGCCGTAGGCGAAGGCTGCGGCGGCGCCTCTTGAGGTGATGCCGTAGGCGAGGGCTGCGGTGACGCCTCTTGAGCATCGGCGCGAGCCGCAGCACCTACAATCGCCATCGCGGCGACCAGCGAGACAATAATGGAACTCAAGCGAATCAAAGTACACTTCCTTCGCAACGCGTAGCGAAACGTTCATGAAGCCAGCGACGGCTCGAACGTCATCGTACCGGAAGTTGCGTGCGGAAATTATCCCGTCCGTGCAAGGGCGGGAGAGGATGCGCGATTCGGATAGAAGTTATTGAATGTCCATACTGAGAGATTGCTTCATTGATGCTTTGAACTGCGTTTGCTGATCGGGCGTAAGAATGCCGTAGATGTTCTTTATCAATGCTTTCGCGTCAGCTTGTTTCGTCGCATCATCGGCATTTGCGGTTTGCGTTTGATAGTTGTCTACCATAGACTTGATCTCGCGTTTTTGTTTGAACGTGAGGTTGACGCTCATGAGCGCATTTTTGACCGCAGCCTTGACTTGCGACGGCGAAGGCTGCGCGGCTTGAGCGATTACAATGTTTTCCTTTGCTGAAACGGAAAGCGGCGCCAACGTCACAAACACCGGAACGATGGCGAGCGCGACTAATCGATGAATTCGCATGTGTGAGCCTCCAAAAGCCTATTCTAAACGATTCGGGGCACGCGCGCGTTTCTAACCGAAAACGGAATTAAATACCGCCATGAGCCAATCGCCGTTCTTTACCATCGTCACTACGAACGAACACGATGTGCCCTCACGAACGTGCGGTTATACGCCTGCCGGTCCGGTGTGTGTTTTGCTTACGGGATGACCCATAGCACACTCTTTTGGATCACCGTTGCCAACGTGCTCTATCTTGCGTCGTACTCCGTACACGACATTTTGTGGTTGCGCGTCCTTAGCGTTGTCGCAATGCTGCTGCTGACAAAATACTACTTGATGCAGCCGACACCATTGATGGTACCGGTGTGGTGGACCGTGGTCTTCATTGCGATCAACGGCTATTGGATCGTGCGGTTGATCGTGGAACGCCGGCCGGTTCACTTCACCCCGGACGAGGCTCGCTTGAAGGAAGTCGCGTTTCCTTCGCTCACGGCGCGGGAAGCGCGGAACCTCTTCGCTCTCGGAACGTGGGATGACTTAGCGCCCGGTACATCTGTGGTGCGACACGATGAAGAAACGAAGGGTGTTTCGGTTATCGCTCACGGCATCGCCGACGTCGTTCATCGCGGCGTCAAGGTGAACGAGCTTGGCGAAGGGCAGTTCGTAGGCGGCATCGACCGAAACGCCGCGAAGCTCGAGATGGACGTGGTGGTTCGCGAGGCGATGCGCGTGTTATGTTGGCCCCCTACGCGTATCGACGCGTTTTTGGCAAAGCGTCCTGACGCCGACGTCGCGCTGGAGCGCAGCATCGGATTCGAACTACGGCGCACGCTCAACAAAGCGCTTTCCGAACTCGCTTAAATGGTTCACACCGCGGTACGAATTTTCGCGGTCGCGCTTGCCATTGGCTTAGACGTTCTGGCTCTTTCCACCGCGATTGGAATCAAAGGTCCGCCGTGGCGCGTTCGGTTGCGGCTCGGCGCAGCGTTCGCCGGTGCTGAACTCTGCATGCAGGTCGTGGGCCTACTGCTCGGGACCGGCTTCGGTCGAATCGTGGGGGAAATTGCGACCTGGACCGGACTTTTCGTTCTCGCGGTCATCGGTGTGTGGATACTGCGTGAAGGCTTTACGGACGGTGACGACCACGAATTCGATGTGCAGACGCCGGGTGGTCTGGTGCTCGCGTCACTGTCGATCAGCTTGGACTCATTGGGTGTCGGGTTTGCGCTGCCAGCGCTAAAGCTGCCGCTGCTCCCGCTCCTCGGCACCGTTGCCGTGTCGACAGTATGCTTTACGTTCGCTGGGCTGGCGTTCGGTGAAGCACTCGGGCACACGTTTGAGAAGAATGCGGAACGGGGCGCTGGTGTCGTGCTCATCCTGCTCGCTGCAGCCTTCGCGTATCAACACCTTCACGGTGGCTGAAAAGCGAATACCGCTTTTCAGATTTGATTAACACTTGGGATTGACAGTGATCCCATGATACACGCACGCGACGATGACGCGCTTTGGAATGGCGAGCAGGGTGCCGGAGGTATTTCGTGGTCCGATCGAAGCAGCATGGGGCTGCTTCGTGGCGTCATCGATCCCGCCGATCTCTCGGGCCGGCGCAACGCCTACATGCATGCGCTCCACACGGCTGTCTTGAAGAGCGAACTTCGCAAGGCCGGGCACTTGACGAAGGTTCTCGATTTTGGCTGCGGAACCGGGCGTTTTATCGAGGTCCTTTCACAATTCGGACTTCTGGTTGCCGCTGCGGACAAAGAATCGTCGATGGTACATGCCGCGCGCCGTTACGCAGGCAGCTACGCCGAGGAGATTGTGTGCTGCGACCCGGACAAGTTGCCGTTCGAGACGGGAACGTTCGATTTTACGCTCTGCTCGAGTGTGCTTTGCGTGACGATGAAGCCGCTGCTTCAACGAATTGTTCGCGAGCTGGCGCGCGTGACGAAGCCGGGCGGCAAACTGTTGTTGCTCGAGCAGGTACGCTACGACCGGGATCTTTCGATCTCGCGCTATTACGAGCTGTTGTTGCGCGCGGGTTTCGACGTTGAGCGCGCGTACCCGATCCGCTCCGGCTCGTCGATCTTCACGACCTGGTCGGCGCAGAACCGGTGGATTCCCGTTTCGGTATTCCCGAAGATTGCCGCGGCGGAATTGATGCTGAATTCGCGGGGGTTCGCGTTGAAGCGCTCGACATACACTCAGTACGCGATCGTCGCCCGGCGATAGAAGCGTTTATTGAGCTGCCGTGACGATGATTTCGCCGGCCATCCCCGAGTGATAGCTGCAGACGTAGTGATAGTCGCCGGCCTTATTGAACGTGTATTTCCACGACTTGCCGGGCCCAATGTCTCCCGACGATCCGAGGTCGCTAGCCGTCACGTTATGCGTGACACTGTCGTCGTTTTGGAAGACGACCGTCTGACCGACTAGCACTTTCGTGGATGCCGGATCGAACGCTAAGTTGTGCATGTGCACGGTGACGGTCGCCGATGGCGATCCGCCGCCCTGTCCGAGGACGGGCGAAATACTCCATGCAGCCCCGAGTGCCAGCACACACGTTAGAATAGTGAATGCTCTGATCATCCTTCCACGCTCCTTTGGTGTTTCTCGCGATACGTCACGATACGCGCGGAGTATGAAGGAAGCCTAAATGTGCCGACGCGTGATTCCTTGACCGGGATCAATTTCACGTTGTGAGCGCAGGCGTAGGCAGGGCCACAGCGTATCACCCGGCATGCATCGTATTCTCTGCGCGGCCCTATGCTGCGCGTTGATTTTTTCCGCTGCCTCGCGCCCCGCAGAGGCTGCTCCGCCGAGCGCCGCCGCCATCTATGACGCAATGCAGAGCGTTGTTACCTTTGATTCACTCTCCGTCTCACCGGACGGAACGCACGTCGCGTGGCAACAGACCGCCCATCACCATCCAACGGTATGGGTGGAGGCGCTGACGACGCACATGCGCGTGCGCGTAAGTGCCGATGCGGCAAATAAAGATGCACACGAAGGCGATATTGCTTGGTCACCCGATTCGAGGCGCTTTGCGTTTCTCTCCGATGCTCGTAAGAAAGGGCCGGAGCAACTCTACCTTGCGAACGCCGACGGCACGCATGTCGTGCAACTCGGAACGCTCACCGGCGCCGCGCAAGAGGTCACGTGGTCGCCGGACGGCGCACGCGTCGGCTTGTTGTATATCGCGCATCCGCATCGGAAGTCCGGAGCGCTGGCCGCGGGCGCGCGCGACATCGGCGTCATCGGCACCTCGTACGACGAGCAGCAAGTCGCAACGGTCGATGTACGAAGCGGAGCGGTGCGCCTCGTCACGCCTGCCAATGATTACGTGTACGAATACGCGTGGTCGCCCGACTCATCACACTTTGCGCTGACGTACGCGCGGGGAAGCGGCGATGACAACTGGTGGATCGCGAAGCTCGCAACGGTAGCATCTGCGGGCGGTACGTTGAACGACGTACTCGCGCCGAAGTATCAGATCAACGCGCCCACCTGGTCGCCCGACGGACGTTCGATTGCCGTAATCGGCGGCATCATGAGCGATTTCGGTTCGGTCGGGGGCGACGTCTACCGTGTCGATCTTGCTTCGAAAACTGCGCGCGATATTACCCCGGATATGGAATACAGCGCGTCGTCCTTGCGTTGGGTGACACCCGGGCGAATCATGATGCTCGCGCATCACAACGGATCGCGCGTGCTCACGTCGCTCGATCCGCAAACCGGTCACGTCACGATGCTTGCCGGCAGCGCGGAAAATCTCGCGGACCTGAGCGTTTCAAAGCGCGGCTCGATGGTGGCCGTGGTTCGCCAATCGTTTACGCAAGCGCCGGAGTTGTGGGCCGGAGCGCCGCGTGCACTCGCGCGCGTCACGAACGTCAACGCGCGTGTTCCGCAGTTCAGCGGACGAGCCGTTTCATTGACCTGGAACAGCGATCAGTACAAGGTGCAAGGGTGGCTCATCTATCCGCGCGACTATCGCACGGGCCGCACGTATCCAATGGTAACGGTCGTTCACGGCGGTCCTTCGGCGGAATCGTTGCCGTCCTTCTCGAGCTTGTTCATCAGCCCGCTCGTTGCAAACGGATACTTTGTATTCGAACCGAATCCACGCGGCAGTTTCGGGCGCGGCGAAGCGTTTGCCGCGGCAAACGTCAAGGACTTCGGCGGCGGCGACTGGCGCGACGATCTCGCTGGAGTCGATACAGCGATAGCATCGGCGCCGATCGATGGCCATCGTCTCGGTTTGGCGGGGTGGAGTTACGGCGGCTACATGTCGATGTGGGGCGAAACGCAAACAAACCGGTTCAAAGCGATCGTTGCCGGTGCCGGTCTCGTCAATTGGCAGTCATACTACGGTCAGAACAAGATCGATCAGTGGATGACGCCGTTCTTCGGCGCGTCCGTCTACGACGATCCGTCCGTGTATGCAAAAAGTTCGCCGATAACGTACATCAAACAATCGAAGACCCCGGTGTTGATTCTCGCCGGCGAACGAGATGAAGAAGTGCCGGCAGCGCAGTCGTTTGAGTTCTATCACGCGATGCAAACCCTAGGAGTCCCCTCGCAACTCGTCGTGTACGCGGACGAAGGTCACGGTGTGCGTCAGCCCGGTCACGTAACGGATATTATCTCGCGCATGACCGCGTGGTTCGGTAAATACTTGCATTAGCGGAAACGCTTTTCGAAGTCTCATCGACGTTGATCGGGTCCATCCGGCGGTGCTACGCTAGTGCGAACCGTTTGTTTGGGAGATGTAGACATGCCCAAATACCTTATTCAGGCTTCCTACACTGCCGATGGCGCGAAGGGCTTACTTCGCGGCGGCGGAACCGCGCGACGCAAGGCGGTGGAGGAGCTCGCCGCCGCCGTGAACGGAAAGATCGAAGCGTTTTATTTTTCTTTCGGCGAGCACGATATCGTGATCGTCGCTGATTTCCCCGATAATTCGGCGGCCTCGGCCGTCGCGCTGGCGGTTGGTTCGTCGGGCGCGGTTCGTACGAAGACGACGGTGATGATGTTGCCCGAAGAGGTCGATGCGGCGACGAAACTGCAGATTGCATATCGCGCTCCCGGACAGTAGCCTGTAGAACGCGTGCGGCGCATCGGCGTCCTGGGCGCGATGAAAGAAGAAACCGCGCGGCTCGTTGCCGATATGCGCGGCATTACGATGGCGGCCATCGGTGGCCGCGCCGACACGCAAGGGATCGAGCGAGCCGACTCTAGCGGGACGCTCTACGATCGCGACGTTACCGTGGTGTTCTCACGCTGGGGCAAGGTGGCCGCTGATCGACCGGTTCGTCCAGCACGATATGGTGCACGTCCCTTGTTCAAGCAGTACGAGCTTCCGATTCCCGATCTTGGGCTACACATCATCAGTCTTGGTATTGAAGCCCGCGTGGTACAACTCGCGGTCGCTTCAGCTAAACGCTACGTGGCCGCCGTATCGGGCAACGCGCAAGTCCGCGCCGGGCTCATTGTAAGCGGAGACCGTTTCATCATCAGCAGCGAGGCTACAGAAGGGCTTCGTTCCGAAGTTGTCAGCAGCATTGCAAGTCCGCTCACCGCCGGAGTCGTGCGAGATTTAATCGCGCATATTGATACGAGAGGTACGACGTGACGAGGAGCAACGACGCCGGTAAACGTGCTGCCGGATATGCTGCTGTCGACCGGTTCGTTCGTGACGGCACATGTATCGGGCTCGGCACCGGAACGACGGCGTATTACGCGATCGAACGCGTTGGCCAACGCATTGCCGCGGGTGAAGAAATCGTCGCGGTTGCGACGTCAAAGAAAACAGAGCAGCTTTGCGAACAGTCGCGTATTCCGCTCGTTGCACTGCTCGAGCGTCAGATCGACGTAGCGATCGATGGTGCCGACGAGATCGCGCCCGACTGGGCGCTGATCAAAGGCGGGGGCGGAGCGCTCTTTCGCGAGAAAGCCGTCGCGCTGTGCGCGCGGAAGTTCGTCGTCGTCGCTACGCCCGCAAAACTCGTCCCGGCATTGGGAGAATTTCCGCTGCCGGTCGAGATGGTGCCATATGCGATGCCGTACGTGCTGCGGGAAATCAGCCGCGCGTATCCCGACATCGAGATTGTGCGTCGTGGCGGCGATACGCCGTTCACGACGGATAACGGAAATTGGATTCTTGACTGTCACTTTGGCAGAATCGATCAGCCCTTGGTGCTCGACTCTGGGCTCAAGAGCATTCACGGAGTTGTTGCGACCGGTATCTTCGTCGGCCTCGTGAACGATGTCGTCCTTGGACATGAGGACGGGACGGTGCAGTGCGACTAGAGGCCGATTCTCGTCAGGTCCGCGACGAATTCTTGCGTGCTCGGGCTATCCCACCAATTTGCGATGATTGCTTCAACCTCACGCACGGAACTCAGCGCTCCAACGTGCTCTTCGAGCGAAGCGCGTTGCGGAGCGGGCTGCGCTAATTCGTCTTCGAGTCCATTGATTGATTCATGCGCTTCGTGCGAAGCCGGGATGGCGGCGCGGAGCGCATCACCGGGGAAAGATGCTCGGGCTTCATCCTGCTTATCCATACGTCAACGCTACAATTTTGGTCCATGCTGAACCTCCTTATGCGCCTGCGTAACGCTGACGCCGACACGCTACGCGAAGCAATCGCAGCGGTGCTAGAATAGGCGTGTAAGGCTTGCCGGGCTGAACCAACATTCGAAGGTTGTCGCGATGTCTGGAGAGTACCGGCCGCTCCGAAGACAATGCACGAGCCGGTTGCGAGCAGCATTCCGACACTGCTGATTTCCGGCACCTTGGATACGTTGACGTCTCTTGCGGGTGCGAAGGCCGCAGCAATGCGCCTGTCCCACGCAACATTCATCAGCATCCCGGGTGTCGGACATACTGCTTCCGCGTCGTCTCCATGCGCACAAGCTGTCATCGTTTCGTTCTACGCTGCTCCGGACCATCCCGATACATTGTGCGTCCGCGCGCTGAAGCCGGAAAGCTTCGCCTCAACGCCGGCGCAATAGCCAAACACAAAAAAAGAAGCGAGCAGATTGCTCCGCTCGCTTTTCTACGCGGTGTGCGCGCGTTATGGAACGACGCGGCCGGTGATCGCCTGAATGAGATGACCACCGTACGGTGCGCCGAGGCCCGTCACGAGATCGTAACCTGTCCCCGCCTGGAATCCGTTCAGCAACGGGGGCGGCGTTGCTGAAGGTGACGGCGTCGATGGCGCGATTGCGCTCGTATCACCGTAGAGCACGTCATAGATCACGTTGGCATAGGCGAGCTGCGGCGTGAAATTCCGGCTCGCGAATCCTTTGCCGTAGATCGCATAGAAGAGCGGCGCCGGATTCCCAAGCCGGTACGGATGAGGACCGCTCGCAGTAGCGCACCGTGCCGTTTGTTTGCACGCCTGAAGTACTAGCGCCCACATTGCAGCCATTTCCGGACTTGCCGCGGAGGTGCCGCCGATCGACGAGACCTGTTCACCGAATGGAACGTTGAACACGATCGTTGGTCCGGTATTGGGATCGGCGTCGAGCGATATGTCCGGCTGCGCGCGGAACGTCGAATGCAACGTTGCGGTGCCGTTTGATACTGCGAGGTTCTGCTGCCATGGCGGTGCGGGAAAGACGGTCGAGAAACCGCCGCCGGAACCAATGTTGTTGCCAAACGACCCATCGCCGAATTCTCCCGTTGCCGAGCCCCATGCCGTTAGCAGCGGTGATCGGCCGGTGTTGTCGTTGAACGTGGCGTTTACGCCGCCCACCGACGTAACGCTTGGATCGCCCGACGGGTAGCTTGCGCATTTCTGCGTTGTACCGGTGAATCCCGAGCACTCGAATGGACCCGTATCGCCGCTTGAAGCAAACGCCGCGATTCCTTCAGCCGCAAGCGTCGCAAACTCAACTGGACCGAAACCCTGCCCTTCGGAATTAAAGTAGATTGCTTCGGTATCGATAGCGAGCGGTTCGCCTTCACCGAAGCTCATTGAGATGACGTCGGCGACGTTATCGGCGATGACTTGTTGGATCTCCGGATCCGTGAGCGCAATGCCTAAGACGGGTATCCCTTTTCCGGGCGGACACGGTTTGCCGAATGTCGGATTTCCGGTGTACGTGCAATCGTTCGGGTTGTACGCGAGATAGAACATCGTCGTCGCGCCCGGCGCAAGCGATGCTACGGATTGCGTATCTAATTGTGCTTCGAAATCTTCCGGATTGCACTTCGGCAGCGTTCCATTGCACGGTGCAGTAACCGGCGGCGGCGGTTTCAGACCGCTTGAATACGGATACGGGGGAACAGGACTTCCCCCGGGAACGGGCGTCGGCAACGGTTGCCCTGCCAAGGCTTGTGCCACGCCTTCATCCGTGACCGGCATCTGTTTAATTGCACCGATCGGCGCATGGTACAGCTGACCTAGGCGCGGCGCATCCGCTGCGGAGATCGGGCCCGTACCGATGATTCCAACGTTGATCCCGCTTCCGTTGAATCCGGCGTCGTATGCGCCTTGGTAGTCGAAGATCCGAGCTAATTGCTGCGGGCTATATCCGCGGAATTGATTGCTTCCTGGGCCACGCATCAAGTACGACCGCATGGTCGTAACTTGCACGAGGTTCGTTACCGCAGTAATCGGCATTGACATGGAAAAGTGCGGCATCGTCATCGGCGCTGCGAACGTTTTTCCGCCGTACGCGTACATGCCGAACTTCGTGCCGAACGCTGACTCCAGTCGAGGCTGAGGTCCGACGACGAATAACATTTCGCGCTGCGGCCAACCGCCGACGTGCAATCCAAAAGAGGCGAAGTATTGCGCGACCTTTGCGTAGTCGGACGCCTTCGCCCCGAAACGATTGCCGATCTGTCTCGGCGTCAAGAAATGGCGGTACGCCGCTGAGTTCGGATTACTGACGTCTTGGGCATATCGAAGCAGCCCTTGCATGTCTTGCATGGAGATCGCGACGTTTACGCTCGCAGTATTGAAGTTCGCGGGACCGATGTAGTGGGACTGTGAAACGACGTTCTGGCCCCACTGAAAGTTCGCTAACTGCGAGGGCCCCGTATATGGTGCGATCGTTGAGGCGACGTTCGGTGTGCCCGGCATCGAAGACGATCCGCCGCCGCCACAACCGCTCGTAAGCGACGCAATCAAGAGAATTGCGACTTTATGCTTGATCGTCATTTCAGCACACCTCCGCGTACCAACGCGTCACGTATTTGGCGAAGCTCGTTTTCTAGGCGCTTTGCGCGCGCTCGCTGCGTCTCGCGCGCAACGGCCGCTTCCGCGAGCGCAATCGTTTGCGGAGCAATTGGTCGAAGCGACTGCGTCTGCCGGCCGGACGACGAAGTCAGGCCGTGCGTGGAGAGCGTCAATTGCTCCGTGATCGTTGTGGAGATGAGCGGCTGCGACAACGCGGTCGCAAAGGAAAAGAACTGGAGCGGTGCCTGATTTGTGAAATCGGCCAAAGAAAAATCGTAGAAGGCATTGTTGACGTCCGAGATCTGAACGCAGACGGCGCCGAAGTCGACGACGTCATACCGTGTCGTCGTCGTATCGTCGATCGTGCCGTAGGCTCCGTCGACACTATGAACCGTTTTGACGATCTGACGTGCGTGTGTGCCGAAAGCCGGCGACACCTCGCAACTGCTGGGAATGACCGTCGGCCCATTATCCGTATTCGTCTCGCTGTAGAGCGGAGTTTTGAACCACGCGGGCGCTACGCCGAACGCGGCCGGCGAAGGACTTGGCGACGGTGTGCCTGTCGCCGGTACCGTATAGATCGATGCCTTGAGTTTAATCCCTGATGATTGCGGCTTGCTCATCAGGAACGTGTACGTTACGGACTTTGAGGGATATCCGGCGCGGCCTTCTTCGTTAAATACGAAAACGATTTGTGCGCTGCCGTCCGGATGCATGGCCGTTGACATGTTCACTTGGGGATACGCGTCGGCGCCGATCGTGACGTAGGTGTCGCGCTCGTTATATGAAGCGTTTGCATTTGTGAGGCGATCCGTAGCATTCCCGTTCGCATACGCAATCTTCAGCGTGCCGGCCGGATTATTTGTCCATGCCTGTTTTGCGGATTCGGGGATCTGATCGACGATTTGTGGGGTCGTGTACACGATGGACGTCTTATTCTTTTGGTCGTCCACCGTGTTGGATCCCAAGAGCAGCAGCTGCTTCGGTGATACCGTCGTCTTGAGTTGATAGAATGAATCCGTGGTGAAGAGTAAGGTCTGCAGCGTGTACGCGTCGTTTTCCACGTTGTGATAGTCAAAGACGCTGCCCGGCCCAAATGGGTTATCTACAGTCGTGACTTTTACGTTTTGCGCAATGTCTGCGCTTGCAGTCGAAGCGGGTAAGGGATTCGCTGCGGGATAGTTATAGAAATCGGACCGGGTCAGTGCACCTGTAAAATCAAAGGAGATGCCCGAATTCATTCCCGGTACAGCGATGGGCTGCGGGCTGGAGGTTGCGGCCGGCGCCGGCGACGTTAAGGTAATGTCATTGCCGGCGCCCGGGCCAGGCGTAATACCGCCGCTCCCTCCGCCACCGCCGCATGATATAAGACTTGCCGATAAAACGGCGAGTCCAAGGATAGGGATTGAACGTTTCATGGAGTCACACTCTCGTTCTCAAAAGAAAGTGCGACTGAGGGCACGTCGCATAGCAACGTCCGTCAGAGGGCGAAGCTATGAAACTCCGCAAAAACCACTTAGCGTCGCACGAGCCGAGCCCTAGAGGGCAAAGAAGTCGCTGCTTGAGCGCAGGATACGGGAATCAAATTCAACGAAACGCGCCGCATGACAGTAACGCGTGCGCTAGCCGCGATCGCAGCACTCTTCTTGACCACGGCGATAACCGCCCGGGGATTCATCCCTGCTCAACTCGATGCGCAGTCGAAATACGAAGCGGTCGTCGTTGCCTCACCGAGCGAAGCTCAAGCGAAGGCCGATGAACTCGGACTTGCAACCTACGTCCATCGGATGGGGAGCCCGGGCGATTTACGTAGCGCGAAGTACGTGCGCGATCAACTCGCTGCGGCGGGTTGGGATGCGAAACTTGTGACGTACAATGTTGCCATCTCGTGGCCGTATGAGCAGCGTCTAACGCTGGTGGGGAAGCGTTCGCCGAACATCGATCTCTACGAGCCGGCGGTACCGGGCGATCCGTATTCCGCAAATCATAAGGCGATCGGCATCCCGTATTCCGGCTACAGCGTCGATGGCGAAGTGACCGGTCCTGTGATCTATGCGAATCACGCAGCTCCTGAAGACTTTGCAGCGCTTGCGGCGATGGGTGTTTCCGTCAAGGGGGCGATCATCGTTGCGCGCCCCGGCGGAAATCCACTCACGATGAAGGCATATGAAGCGGCGAAGCACGGTGCTAAAGCGGTGCTCGTCTTTCCCGATCCGCTCGAGGGCGGGTACTTCAAAGGTGAAACATATCCCAATGGCCCGTGGCGTCCGCTGGGTGGCGCAATGCGCAATACACTGACATTTACCGACGATCCCGGCGACCCGACCGCTGTCGGTATTCCGGTGCCCGGTGCGCCGCACAAACCGTTCTCGGCTATTGCACTTCCGCCGATTCCGGAAATGCCGATCACCGGCGTGGTTGCAAAGCAATTACTGGCTGCACTTGGCGGCCCCGTTGGTCCGTCGGAATGGCATCCCGGGTTTGCGTTTCCGCTGCATCTCGGAGGCGACGTGCAAGCGCACTTCGTCATCAAGAGTAAGCGTTTTTATGGACCGATTTGGGATGTCATCGCAACAATGCCGGGCATCGATACGAACCATATGGTCGTCGTCGGCGGCCATCGCGATGCGTGGACGTACGGCGCAGTCGATCCGATCAGCGGCACCGTAGATCTCTTGCAACTCGGTCGCGCGTTCGGAAAATTGAAGGCAGCCGGGTGGAAGCCGCAACGCACCATCGTCATTGGTTCTTGGGATGGCGAAGAACTCAATCTTTTCGGCAGCGACGAATGGGTTGAGCAGCACGCAGCCGAGTTGCGTGCCGGTTGCGTCGCGTACGTCAACACCGACGAAGTGGCGTTCGGCTCGCGTTTCGGCGCGTATGCGACTCCGGACCTCAGCGGCATGCTGCTCGATGCGGCAACTGCCGTCAACGCGCCCAACGGAGAATCGCTTGTAACGTACTGGAAGGCGCAAGATAAAAACATGGCGGTCGATCCGATCGGCGGCGGGAGCGACCACGAGCCGTTCGTCTATCACCAAAACATCCCGGCTGCGGGAGCAGGCTATGGCGGCCCGTTCGGCACGTATCACTCGGCGTATGATGACCCCGCATCGCTTCGCGTCTTCGATCCGGGGATGCACGAAGCTGCAGCGATTGCGCGTTACACGTCGATTGTCGTCCTCCGGCTTGCCGACGCGGCGTATCCGGATTTGCGTCTGACGCTGCTCGCGCAAGCGTTGCAGCAACGTGTCACCACGTTCGCGAAGCCTACAGGCAGAAATGACGCACGGCGCGCGGCTGTTGCTGCGCAACTGCAACCGGATGCCGAAGCCTATCTCACTGCGGCGAAAGCGCTCGATGCAAAAGCCGACGCAGCGCTCGCGCGAGGAGACACGGCGGCGGCCGATGCTGCGTACGCAAAATTGCGCGCATCGGAAGACGCATTCTTTCAGCCCGATTCGACTAAATGGACGCGCACGCTTCTGTACAGCGTGAGTGGTTATGCAGGCACGGTACTCCCATCTCTCGATGACACGCTGGGGGTGAATGCTGATACGGCTCTCACGACGTTGAACAACGCGTTCAAAGCTGCGACGGCTGCAGCGGAGCGTTGACCGCCATGGCGCGTCGGTGGATCGTGGCGCTCTGCCTGTTCACGGGATTGATGGATCTTGTCGGCTTCGCAACACTCACGCTCTTGCCATGGCGCGCCGAATCCGGGCTACGGCTCGCATCGACCAACGTCGCCTTCGAACGCGTCGTCGTTGACGCAACTGGGCCGGCCGCGCAAGCCGGCATTCGTGCCGGCGACGTGATCGACGCTCGCGAATACGCACAAGAGAACTATCTCGGCATCAACAACGCACCGGTGCGGTTCAATGTGCAGCGCAACGGCCGCGCAATCCCGGTGACGCTCGTGCCGCAGCGCGCCCGGTTCGAATGGGGCGACCTCGTTCGTTATGTTGCCGTGCTATGGATCGTGCTCTTTGCGCTGCTCATTGCGACAAGGGGACCCGACACGCGAGCGACGTGGCTGTTATCGCTTGCGCTCGCATTGCAAGCGTTGGAAACCGCTGCCGGTCAAGCGTTCTGGCCGGTACCTTGGGCTGCGGCGGCGAGCTTAATAGCGGCGGTTGTCTTGTGGAATGCCGTCTATGTCGTGCTCGCGTTGTACGCATGGCGTCCTGTATGGAGCATCGTTACGTGCGTCCTCGCGGTGGTGTGCGACATACCGGACATCTTGCGGTACTCGACCATCGCGCATCTGTGGTTCGATCCGCAATTTTCATTTCCAACATGGACGCTCGTCCTGTATGCGGTGCCCATCGCACCGCTCATGGTATGCGGCGTGCTCGCCGCACGGTCCGCAATCGGTGCCGACCGGCAACGCATTGCGTGGGTCTTCGCCACGTTCGGCGTCTTCTGGGCGATCTGGTTTCTTAGTGTCGTAGCGTCGGTGTTCGCGTCTGCGTTGCCGGGCGCGTTGCGCAGCGCATTGTCGAACGCGGGAAATGCGGCGCTGTTCCTCGTTCCGCTCGGAATTGGCTATGCGGCCGTTCGCCGGCGCTTATTCGACGTGGGGTTCGTATTGAACCGCGCCGCAGTATTTGCGATCGTATCAGCGATCGTCGTCGGCTGTTTTGTGCTGCTCGAGTGGCTGCTCGCGAAATGGTTCGAAAACGTAAGCCACGAGACGAACGTCCTTGCGAACGTCGTGCTGGTCCTCGTCCTGGGTTTCTCAATGCGGTACATTCATCACGCAGTCGACGTCTTCGTCGATCGCACGTTCTTTCGTAAGCGCCACGAGGACGAGGCGGCGCTCCAGCTATTCGCGGGAGAGGCGGCATATATCACCGATGCTTCGATTCTGCTCGAGCGCATGGCGGAAATTCTGGAGCGTCACGCGGACGCGTCCTCCGTCCATGTCGCGTTAAGTAACGGAAACGGCCATTACGGCAGCATAACCGAGAACGATCCTGGGATCGTGTCGCTGCGCGCATGGAAAAAAGTCGTCGACTTACACGATGTTCGAACGGAGCTTCCTGGGGAACTGGCCTTTCCAATGGTTGCGCGCGGCCGGTTGCTCGGTGCGCTTACGCTCGGTGCAAAATCGTCAGGAGACGCGTATGCACCGGACGAATCGAAAGCGATCGCGAATGTTGCGGGCAGCGTTGCTGCGGCGCTCGACCTCATGGATACCACTTCCGGTCGAGACGCGCTACTCGAGCGGCTCGACGGCCTGACTAAAATGATCGCGCGACTGCAGTCTTCCTACGATACGTTCAACGACGAAAGGCGATGATATGGCGAGAGCCGACGTTCACGAAGCGACGCGTCTTTTAGCAATAGCGCCGCAGTTTCTCGTCGACGACCTTGCTCTCGCGGTTGCGTACTACCGCGAAAAGCTAGGCTTCGAAGTCGAGTTCGAGTACGAGGGATTCTACGCGAGCGTTACACGCGACGGGTTCCCCATAGACCTTAAGGAAGCTCCAAAACTGGCCGTAGAGCGAGAACACCGCCGGCGCAACGAGCACCTCGACGCGTATATCTCGGTTTGTGGTATTGAATCGTTGTTCAAAGAAATTGAAGCCCGCGGCGCGGAAGTACTAACGCCGCTTCAGCAGCGGCCGTGGGCGTGCGTTGATTTTTACGTGAAGGACCGCGAAGGCTATATTTTGTGCTTTAGTGAGCCGGTTTGAACGATATCTAGGATTCGGCGGACGACTTCATCGACGCTCGCAGTAGTATCCAATGCATAGTCCGCCAACGTTCGCAATCGCGGCTGAATGACATCGCGCTGAGCCAGCACGCGCGCGAGCTCGTCGAAACGTTTTCCGTAGTGGTTGTTGACGCGATTTGTCGACCGATTGGCCGTCACCGTCGCCGGAGCGGTGAGAAGCACGATGTAATCGAACCGAGCGCGAAACTTCCCATATTCGGCGCGCAGCCGGAAACGAACAGTAGGTCAGGTTCGAGACGAGCGTTGATTTGCCGGTACGAGAAAGGCCAGTGAGAAGGACTCGCTTGCATGATCTTACCTCGTCAGTTCGATGCTCTTCCTTACTGAGGCGGACGTTCGCGCAGTCCTGCGATGGGACGAGTTAATCGCAGGCATGGAACGAGCGTTGATCGAGTTCTCGTCCGGTCGCGTCGTTCAGCCGGTGCGCCATTTCCTTACGCTCGAGGAAGACAAGCGACACTTTTTAAGCATGCCTGCGGCCACCGAACATGCCATGGGTGTCAAAGCGGTGACGTTTTATCCCGCCAACGAGGGGACCGATGTACCGACGCATACGGCGATCGTGTTGCTCTTCGATCCCCGAACCGGTGAACCACTTGCGGTGATGGACGGCCGGCTGCTCACAGAAATGCGAACAGCCGCCGTCTCCGCAGCCGTCACGAATTGCTTAGCATCCCGGAAAAGCCGGGTTCTCGCGCTCATCGGAAGCGGGGTTCAAGCGAAGGCGCATCTTGAAGCACTGCGACACGTGCGCGATTTTGACGAAGTGCGTGTCCATAGCCGAACGCGCGCGCACCAAGAGCTGTTCGCGCAGACGTACGGTGTGGAAATGATGGATGCGGAATCCGCGGTACGTGGCGCCGACGTTATTGTAACGGCGACCACAGCGATGCATCCGGTCCTGATGGGTGGGTGGCTCAAGCCAGGCGCTCACGTGAACGCGATCGGGGCCGCGCGACCAACGTGGCGTGAACTCGACGACGAGGCGATGCGTAACGTCGTGATCGCTGATTCACGGGAAGCGGTGTTGCAAGAAGCCGGCGACGTAATTTTGTCAAAAGCGGAAATCTATGCAGAAGCCGGCGAGATACTTTCCGGTACAAGACAAGTAGCGCCCGGCGAAACCACCGTATTCAAATCGGTCGGCCTTGCAATCGAAGACATAGTCGCGGCGAAGTTAGTTTTCGATCGCATACGAGGGAAATCGTGAGTCAGCTTGCGTTTCTCGGATAGGCTGGGTCCGCGCACAATACTATGCTAGAGCGACTATGGCAAGCGCGATTACCGCACGCGAGTTCAAGCTGTTGCTTCAACCTGGCTTATTCCCGACGAAGAAATCCCTCCTCGAATTCAATAGTCGTCTTGCGAAGATCTCGCAGCAGGCGGGAATTGATTACGAGCCGTTCGATCGAATCGATTCGGAGTTGCGGGAAGTCCAGTTCTTCGATACACCGGACGCGGCGTTTCGACGCAACCACGTGATTTTACGGTTGCGGAGAGATCGCTCCAGCGGCTGGCCTGACGAGACATGGGAAGTGACCTTCAAACGACGGTCGCCGGATTTTCGTGAATCGGGCGACTTTGATGTCGACACGACGATGAAAGAAATAGCCGTACAGCGGAAGTTCAAGGAGGAGATCATCCGGGGCGATACGGCAGGAACGATCAAGAGTATCTTTTCCAATAACCTGATCGGTTATTATCCGGTCGTCAAGTTCGAGCAGCCAATGTCTAAAATTGTAGAGATCTTCCCTGGTCTCAAGAATCTGAACTTGGACCCTGCAGCGACCGTGTCAGCTGTGAACGGTGCTCGCGTTTTTGAAATAGGCGCGCGCCTCGGAATGTACAACTTCGGAAAGAACACATCAGCACATGCGGACCTCGCCGTGTGGACGCGTCCGACGACAGATGCGTTTCATGTGCTCGTGGCGGAATTTGGCTGGTCCTACCATATGAAGGGCGACGTAAGCAAACAACAAACGGCTCACGCGGTCGCGGACAACTACTATAAGACATTACAAGATCCACTCGCGAACGAACTCTTCGACGGCACGACGAAGACTGCATTGATCTATGGAAGCGCAGAAGTCTAGCTTGACGGGCAGATGATCCCGGAAAACGTCCGTTTCGTCACGCGCCGGTTGCAGATAATACCGGCGGGCCGCTCATGAGATTGGCGGTGCCGACGAGCGTGCAGACATTATCTGCGTTCCGCGGTATTCACGCACGCGCACGCCTTGCGGGCCACGACACGTCAATTGTGCCGCAGGTCCAACTTCGCTGGAAACCATCACGCCGAATGTGCCGCGCGGAGCCACGAGGGTTACCAACGAGTGTTCGGAGTCAATCCGCGCCACAGATTCTACGGAGAACGCGTCGCGAGCCGCAATACCGAGTTGTTGATGCGCGTAGACGATTGCCGCCTGCACCACGGGCGCGAATCCGATCCGCCCTCGCAGAATAATAGGAAGAACCTCGCCGGCATCGGCACGTTCGACGAAGTTTGGTGCGATCGCCGGGGGCACGCGTCCGTACAACTCTCCCGACGGCAAAACGAGGACGTTCGCGGCGAAGCGATCGCCGCCCACATGTGTCGTTTCCCAGACGCGTCCGGGGCGAACGCGCTGCAATGCTTGCGCAACAGGCCGTCCGCGCAGCGCGCAACAGGCGTCGTGACGCCCGTGCGTGCAAACTAAGTAAACCGGTGCGGCATCGATCGTGACCGAAGGGCGGTGCGGGCCGCCGCTCTCGAGTTCGTCTGCGAGTTGCGCCAAATCATTGAAGCGCCACCAGACGATCGTCCGTGCGCCCGTATGTGTGTCGGCGATTCCTACATCGTAGCCGCCGGGCGGCGGGCTTGCCTCGTGTTTACCGGGCCGGCGAATCGCCTGCAGACGCATGCCGGCGTGCGCCGCAGCGACGTCGATCCGGTGTGCGACGTCGGGATCGGCGCGGCTCTCAACCAAACCGCGCGAGCCCCACGCTCCCGGTTGATGCACGAGCAGCACGCGCCCTTGCGGCGATGCCGTGCCGAGCATCGAATCGCCGCGCTCGTCTGCCGCGGCCGCGCACCGAAATGCCGTAGCGCGCGTCATGCGGGAACGATAACGCCGTCGCGTAGGAGTTGCGAAAGCAGGGTTAAGCCTTCACGCACATCGACGCCCGGCAGATCATCGGCGCAGACGACCGCGCCCGACGTGACGAGCCGAGTTGCTTGCGCATGGGCCATTTTCACAGGAACTTCTCTGTCGGGCAATTCGATCACCATTCCGTCATCGTGCGTGCGGATTATTGGATGCAGACCGGGCCGTAGGCGCACTTTCTGATCCGGAGTAAGCGACGCTGCTGCAGAGAATTGTTCGAGCGGACGAAGCGGCGCGGCGCGCATTGCTGCCGCGCGGGTCCGTTGCAGCGCGCGAGCGATCTCCGCACGATCGACGCGGTCGATCGCCGTATGCAGCGCGGCAACCGTTGCCTCGAGATCCACATCGATCGCGCTCTCGTCCGACAGATCGACGCCGAGCGGTAACGAGCGACGCAGGTCAACGTCGTCTGAAAGCGTGGTGAGAATCTTGTCCGCAAGCAGCCGGCGCGTCAGCGGATGTATGCCCACGGTGAGGTGGCCTGAGATTTCGTTCAACGACGTCGCGGCGTGAATGTACCCGCGCGGCAAATAGAGCGTGTCGCCGCAGTCGAGCACGCAGTCTATGAGCGGGGTTTCGGACGCGCGCGCGGCAACGGCGGACTTGCGTTCCTGCCACGGTTGGTCGCGTAGCGGCGTCTGCAATACCGGCTCATAAATGCGCCATCGTTTGCGTCCGGCGAATTGGAGCACGAAAACGTCGTGCGTGTCGTAGTGCGGCGCGAAGCCCGTATTTTGCGGTGGTGTAAGATAGGCGTTAACTTGCACGGGATGTCCGAGATCTGCCGCGAGCGTTCCGGCAAACGATTGAATCGGTGACCATGTCCGGTGCAATCCCTGTAATACGAGCGTTGCACCCGAAGCAAACTCAGCGAGAACTTTGTCGTCGGCGACCTGATCGGCAATCTCCGCACCGGCGCCGCCGCTGCGCGTGAAGCGAGACGGCGATACAAGATCGCCGTCTCGGCTCATGCGTATGAACGGCGTGCGCAGACCTCGCCGCGATACCAGCTCGTCGACCCCATCGAGCGACAGCAAATCCTCGAAGCCGCCACCGGGAAGTTGCGCCGCGCTTCGAAGCAGCGGCGCAACGCCCCAGTATGACGCAGCAAATTCACCGAGCGTGAGTCCGGTGAGGCGGTAGAGCGGATCGATCAGCGGCCAGCTCCAGCGTCGGCACCGCCATCGGCACCTGCATCAGCGTCGTCATCGTCATCCGCGCCGCCGTCGGCGCCGCCGTCTTGCACGCCGGGCTTACCGGACGCACCGCCGTCGGCTGGCCCTTCAGCGCCGCCGTCGGCGCCCCCGTCGTGCGCTCCCGGCGCACCGGAAGCTCCGCCGTCTGCTACACCTTCGCGACCGGTTGTATCGTCATCAAGCATCATCGGCTCCATCAAAAACAGGCTGACCGCAAAAGCACGGTCACACGGCGTTTGCCCAGCCCCGCAAACGCCAAAACGTTTCACTAGTGGAAGCCATTTCCGACCCGTTGCGTTTTTAGGAACTATCGAAGGCGACAGGTCGGCGTACGGGGAGAATGTAGTGTAAATCTGAGACGGTTGCCTCATTGTCCCCGGTACGGAGTTGATTCACATGCGACCAGTAAGCGCAAGCCGGAAGTTCGCCTTAGCGTTCCTAGTGGCTGCACTCGCAAGCTGTGGCAACAAAGGTTCCAGCCAGCATGTTGAGGCGCCGCGAATTCCCACGGACGACAACGTTGCCGTCGCGATGCCTGCAAAACGCGTACGTGCCGAGAATGTTTTTACCGTCAGATACACGGGCAAATGGGAGTTCGTCTCACATCGCAACGACGGACGCTATCAGGGAGAGAGTGTGCGTTCGTATCACGTGGGAGATTCGATTACCGTAGTGTTCTCCGGAAACCGTTTGCGCATCTACGGCATTCGAGGCAACAACGGCGGTGTGGGAACTGTCGTAGTTCCCGGAAAGGCTGCCGCGCAAATAAACTTCTATGCGCGCACGAAAGCGACGCATGTCCTGTTGTACGACAGTGGGCCGTTAAAAGGGACGATACAAACTGCAGGGATCGTGGTATCTGCGCCTCCGCGACCACGTCAAGCCGGCTATGTCAACATAGACGAGATGCAGGCATTAACACGCTAATCTACCCATATGTGCGGTGCAGATCGGCAATCAAGCGTGTCAAGATGATGTGGAAATTTGCGTTGTGTGATGGACCCTGCCCGCGTGCCTCGTTGATATCGTGCATAACGATGATGTGGACCGAATGTGTCATCATATGTTCCATCATATAGCCGCAGTCGAATTTTCCGGTGGGCATGACGCCGGCCCGATAGATGTCAATTGCCATCCCACGACCGTCGCTCGGAGAAATTCTTGGATGCGACGGTAGCGCTATATGGTTTAGCGCAAAGACAGACGCGGTGTCGCGCATTGCAAACGTAAAGGTTTGTTCGAACGCTGCCATCTTCGCTTTACCGTACTCGTGCTGCAGTTTTTCTGCCTCACTCTGCGCTTTGGGACCACCGAGGACGCGGAATAGGCGTCCGCTATCGAAGTGCTCGGTGCCGCCGCCCGCTTCAATCACCGCAAGCGTCAAACCGAGATCAGGCCTTCCTCGATAACTGTGCTTCGTGTAATCTGCCGGAGAAACGACTGTCATTGTATCGACTTGTTGTGAAGGCAGCGCAGATCCGAATGTTGCTGCTGCACCGGCAAACGTCAACAAAAGTGTTCGTAATTTCATGCCGCTTACTCCCAAGGCGGTCGACCATGGCGCGACCATACACCCTTTCTAGTACTAATATGCCCGGCGCGCGTCGGGTTATTACACCGCTCCGGAACCGTCCTCGGAACCTTCGACCGGTTCATTTGACGAGGACGCGAAATCCGGAAAGATAAACAGTGTTTAACGTTCTTTCCCGCTTAAGCGCACTGAAGCGCCAGAAAGGGAAGTTAGTGCGCGTCGTACTTTTTCTGCTCGCCTCCATTCTCGCTATCGCGCCGGCCGCTGCGGCGGAATCCAGTGACGTCATGACCACCGTTCATCAATTCATAGACGGAATAAACAGCGGCAACATGAAGAACGCGGTTGCAGCGTGCGCTTCGCCCGCGTCGGTTATCGACGACTTTCCACCACATGAGTGGCAAGGACCCACTGCGTGCGCAGACTGGGCTAAAGCCTTTCAGGCTGCCGTAAAGGAGGCGGCATACACCGACAACGTTGTAACGCTTGGCAAACCAACTCATGTTGACGTTACCGGAGATCGCGCCTACGTTGTGGTTTCCGCCAACTATCGCTACAAAGTCCACGGCAAACGGATTGCTGAAGACGGTTCGATTTTCACTGTAGCACTGCGTAAATTGCCGGCAGGTTGGCGCATTACGGGTTGGGCGTGGGCGAAGCACTAGGGAAAGATGCCCAGAATGGTGAGAGTCATCGCCTCGCCGCATTAGGTTATCGTCAAGAGCTCTCGCGAGTACTTTCGCTCTTTGACAACTTTGCGGTGGCCTTCAGCTATCTAAGTCCGATGGTCGGCGTTTATTCGCTGTACACGCTAGGCTTGGGAACGGGAGGACCGCGCTATATCTGGACGATGCCGGTAGTCGTCGGCTTGATGATGCTTGTTGCGTTAGTTTTTGGTGAACTCTCGAGCGAATATCCGCTTTCGGGTGCACTTTATCAGTACGGAAAGTATAACGTCGGCCCGCGCTACGGCTGGTTCGTCGGCTGGATCTATGGTTTCGCGCTGCTTGCAACGGTGGCATCGGTAGATTCAGGCGCAGTCGGGTACGTTGCTTCGCTTTCAAATATCTGGTTCAAGACGCACATCGATCCGGCGAGCAATCTCACGGTTTTCGTTATTACCGGCGGCATTATCATCCTATCGGCGATCCTGAATTCTATCGGCGCGACGATTATGGGCCGCGTCGCTCGTTTCGGGGTCTACGTTGAAACAATTGGAACGTTCGGCGTTTTTCTTGCGCTCGCGATCCATGGCTCTCGTCAGGGGCTCGGGTTCATTTTTTCGACGGAGAACGTAGAGTTCGCGAAATCTAACCCTTTAGGCCTGAACTTCGGCGGTAACTGGTGGGGAAGCGCCGCACTGGTTGCGATTCTCGCAAACGTCTATATTTTTTACGGCTTCGAATCGGCTGGCGACATCTCTGAAGAAACGATTGACGCGCAGCGGCAGGTCCCCAAAGCCATGCGTAACGCGCTGCTGTACGGCGGAATCGCGTCCTTCGTCTTAGTGCTCGGCCTACTGCTCGCAACGCCGCCAAACGGCATCAACGGCGTCGTAAGCGGAGGAATCAATACGATTCTTTCGGCGCTGCCGGCCTCGCTTCAGGAATTTTTCCTCGTGATGGTTATCGTCGCGTTTTTTAGCTGCGGTACGGCGGTTCAAGGAGCTGGAGCGCGCGTCGCATATGCCCTTGCTCGTGACGGCGCTATTCCATTCAGCACTGCGATCAAGAAGATTTCGCTCCGCTATCGAACGCCGGTCAATGCGATCTTGGTCGGGACGGTCGTTCCATTCGCCTTTCTTTTGCTGGTATTGGTAAATCCGAGTAAACCGGTTCACATCCTGTGGTTCGACTATCCCGCTAACGTCACCGCGCTCTACGCGCTCGTTTCTTTCGCTACTTCGGGAATCTATCTAGCGTTTTTCCTCACGGTACTCGGCGCGTTCATCGCGCGCGAGCGCGGATGGAAGCCATCGGGTGCGTTCACGTTGGGTAAGTGGGGGATGCCGGTTACAATCGGTGCAGCATTATATCTACTGCTCATGTTACTGAATATCGTCTGGCCCGGCCCCCTCTCCGCCGGCCGCGCGGTGTTCAACTATGGGTGGGTCACGCTGCTCGTTATGCTAATAATCGTGGCGGCCGGTGCCCTTTACGAAGCATTTGCCCGTCCGGATCAGACGGTAGCCGCGCACCGGGTCGAACAACCGGAGTAGTGCTGAAAGTTTCTCGTGCACAGGCCTCGCTAACTGTAGTGTTGTTTCGCTTTTACTCGCCGTTGTCATGAAAACGATGGCTTCACATCGGTACGCGCAGGCCGAGCTTAGCGATCTGATCGGCCGGAATTCCGAGGCTTGCGGTGATCGGGCGTGAATTGCGGTGCATAAAGACGAAAAGCGCGCGTCGCCACGCGCGCCACTGTCCGTGCTTTTTGGCAACAATTAGCGGATCAGAGGCGTAGTATGTCGTGTCCTCATCATCAAGGTGGAGTCCAAAAGTTGCACATCCACGTACAATGGGCGTGATGGAGAGCCGTTCCATGAAACCGAAACACGCAGTCACGCGTATCAGGTTATCCGCAACCCGTTCGACTGTTACACGCTTTTCGTGCCGGACATATGGATCAGTCGTCGGTAGAACGGTCAGAAGCACGATTCGTTCGTCGATGCTGCGCATTCGCGCCCAGTGATGATGCAATACAAATGGCACGCCCTCAGAATCGGCCGTTAGGAACACCGCCGTCCCGTGCAGTGGTGTTCCGAGGCGCCCTCGCACACCCGCGAGAAAGTCCTCGACCGGCACGGATTGCGCAACGTAGCTCTGAGCTATTCGCCGCCGTCCGGTGCGCCACGTACTCGCAATTACGAACACGATGAGGCTTATCGCGAGCGGAATCCAGCCGCCTTCGGTTATCTTCGGTAAGCTGCCACCAACGAAGAGTAGTTCGATAGCTAAGAAGGGTGCAGAGCCGAGGAGCGCTTTGGCGATACTCCAGCCAAATTTTTCCCGCACGACGACATAGTAGGCGATCGAAGTTACGACCATTGTGACCGCAACGGCAAGCCCGTACGCATTCGCAAGCCTTTCCGAACTGCGAAAGCCGATGACCAACGCAATACAGCATAGCGCGAGCAATAAGTTGACTGTCGGAACGTAGACCTGTCCTCGGTGCCGGTGCGAAGTATGAATCACGCGAAGACGAGGGATGAAACCGAGCTGAATTGCCTGCTTCGCTAACGTAAAGGCGCCGGATATCAAGGCTTGCGATGCAATAATGGTGGCAGCTGTCGCTATGGCAACGACGACGTAGAGAGCGATCGTCGGAACCAGACCGAAGAACGGGTTTGCGATTGTTTCAGGATGTGTCAATACTAGCGCCGCTTGGCCGAAGTAGTTCAACACTAGCGCTGGAAATACAATGATCGTCCACGCCAAAGCAATGGGAGAACGTCCGAAGTGAGACATGTCCGCATATAGCGCTTCTACTCCCGAAACGCAAAGGACAATCGCCCCGAAGATCAAGACCGCGGATGGCCCATGACGTTCAAAAAACGTCACCATGAACAGCGGGTTGATTGCCCGCAGGGTCGTCGGGTACTGAATGATTCCGCGGGCGCCGAGTGCAGCGATCGTGAGAAACCAGACCAGCATGACAGGGCCGAAGAACGCTCCAATGCGATGCGTTCCGCGATGTTGTACGAGAAACAGAGCTGCGAGAATGCCTACGGTAAGTGGCACGATGATCGGCTCCGCTGCGGATGTGGCTACACGCAGTCCCTCGACTGACGATAGGACCGACACCGCCGGCGTAATGACTCCGTCACCGAAAAGCATACCGGCTCCGACCAGGATAAGAAAGGTGAGCCATGTCGCCTGCGGCGGCACGCCGCGCCGCACCGGAGGCAAAACGAGCGCCAACAGTGCGAGGATCCCACCTTCGCCATCGTGGTTGACGCGCATTACCATGCCGATGTACCGGACAAATACGATGACGATCAACGACCACAAGATCAAGCTCAAGATGCCGAATATGTTTTCTCGAGTTGGGGTGACGTGGAGGCTGCTGAAGAAGCATTGGCGGAACGCGTAGAGTGGGCTCGTACCGATATCACCAAAAACCACACCCAGCGCGCCAAGGGCAAGCGAGGAAGTGGCGGTCGAGCGGATACTCATCGTCCATACGTTTGCCCGAAACCTCACGAACGAACCATCACATGACGGCCTATCGCGCAACGCAGGGTTCGAACCCCGTCTGCAACGCACTACGACTGAGTGAACAAGCTTCTCATCGGCACGGCGGGATGGTCGATTCCCGCTTTTCTCGCGGATCGCTTTCCTGGGGAAGGGCAGCACTTGGCACGCTATGCGCGCGTCATGAAAGCGGCGGAAATCAACTCATCGTTCTATCGAGCTCACCGTCGTTCTACTTACGAGCGCTGGTCGTCTGCCGTACCGAGGAACTTTGCGTTTTCCGTAAAGATCCCGAAAGCGATCTCGCACCAAAAGCGCTGTGTCGACTGCGCCGATGAGTTCCAACAATTTCTCGCCGAGAGCGCGGGCCTCGGTGACAAACGTCGCGTGCTGCTCTTGCAGTTGCCACCGAGTTTTCAGTTCGACGAAGAACGGATGGATCGATTCTTTTCGCTGTGCCGCGATGCCGGCGCGCCTCCGGTCGTGTGCGAGCCGCGCCACGCCTCATGGTTTACGCCGAAAGTCAACGCGTTGTTAGAAGCGTGGCGCGTACCGCGCGCGGGCGCCGATCCCGCGCGCGCTGCTGGAGCGGAGACGCCGGGCGGTTGGACCGGGATCAGTTATTTTCGCATGCACGGTACTCCGCGCGTCTACTATTCGTCGTATTCCGCCGAGAGTCTCGACGGCATTGCCTCCATGATTTCAATGGCACCGAACGAGGCGTGGTGCATCTTCGACAACACCGCCTCCGGAGCTGCAGCGGGCGACGCGCTGGCGCTTTGTTCGCGTTTCGTCAAAAAGGAAGAGCAATGAATGATCTGGCCCGTCAAAGCTCGGTCGACCGATCAGATATCCAACTCTTCGCGAGGGATCTCGACGTGTGAAACGGCTTCGACCGTCTCGGCCTCTTCCAGAGCGACCCGCAGCGACTGTGCGACTTCGAAATCTTTCTCGCGCTTCAAAAGGACGATGAGTCCTTTCGTCCCATACGCCACCCCCGCAATTTCCCATCCGTGTACCGAATGGTCCGTTAACGCTTTGGCGAGGCGTTCATCGGGTTCGCCGCAGACAATTTGAAATTCGTATGAAACTCGCGCCATATTCCCTTTGTTCCGCCATTCGCGCTGACCGGGCTCGATCCGCAGCGCAGGCTCTAACTTTGACATGAAGTTACCCCGAAGCTGGGTTCTGCGAACCGTTCAACGGCCAAATTTCCTATTGTCGTCTATCGTAATTCACGGCGCTCTTTCGAAAATTGGTGCATCACACGTAACGTGCGCAACACTTTGTACTTGTGAGCAAGGTCGGATGCCAGTGTAATGCACAGCAACATCATTGCGGGTCTTGCTTTTCCGGCTCCAAGTCTCCGGACTTCCAACTCTTGTCGATCCCAGCTTCCGTGGGGCCGTTGACACATCTAAGTAGCGCAGCGCATGTACGCGCGGCGCGAGAACTTTTTGGATAGGCCGGCTGAACCGCACACGTTACAATGGCGACGTTGCGCCTGCGGGCGCGCGGAAAGTGAGCGATAGATGAGTGCCCAGGCGAAAAACGCCCAACATCATTTTTAATTGTATCGGATGATACCGGGTATGGAGATCTTGGCATCTACGGTGGCGGCGAGGGGCGCGGCATGCCGACGCCCGGCTTCGATCGACTTGCCGATGAAGGCATGACGTTCTTTCACAACTATGGGCAACCTAGCTGCACGCCTGGACGCGCCGCAATTGTTACCGGTCGCATCCCGAATCGCAGCGGTATGACAATGCGTACACCTATGCAGATCCGACGTGGTTCCCCGACATGGCGCCCGAAACGCGCGCGATGTTCGCAAGCGTAACGAAAGGAATGCTATCCGGAAAGGCGGGCGATAAAGCCACAGAAGAGTTGAAAGTCAACGGCCAATACGTAAATACGCCGGATAAGGGCGTCGTCGGTATTCCATTTGTCGAGCAGTATGTCGAAGAGGGGGCGATTGATTATTGAAACGCGCGTACGGGGCAGGCACGCCGCGTTTGCGCACGTTAAGATGAGCGCGATCGCATACGATCGGCACGTATACGGCGGAGACACGAACGGCGTACTCTACGACGTGAATGAAGCGAATGGCCAAGTGTACCGCTACATATCGTTCCACCAAATGTTCACAACGGCGCCGTTTGCGATTGTTGGGGAAACGCTCCTCGCGACTTGTGGCAGCGAGATCTATGCCTTGAACTTAAAACGCCCAATTTCGCCTTTGGATATACCAGCTCACGATATGACGGCCGACCATGCATTATATAACGAGGTGCGCGGCGTGTTCGAACAGTGATCCCGCGGCCTGATCTGACATGCAAGTTACCAGTTTTGATGAGAGACTTTGCACTCCGGAAAAGTGGGACGGGTGCCGTTCCATCGGTCTGATGAGGCGGCAATATTCTCACGAAGGATCTGTATTTCTCACGCCGAGGCACGATTGAGACGCCGTGGTCGCCGCCGCCAGGATTCATTCATCGTATGGTGTGGGAGCTGAAACTTGTCTTAATCTGGCGCCACAGGCTACTGGCAAGCAGCCGTCGGCTGTCTACTAAAATGTCTACTTAACGACTTGCATCAGACTGCATCCGCTCGCAGGCGAAAATCGACGAAATGGCGGATTTACGGCATTTTTCCGGAGAGCTCGCAGTCCGTTGCAGTCCGGGTAACGGGTTCGATTCCCGTTGGCGCGATTGGCGTACCCTGGTGTGTGCTTGACTATCTTTATGGTCGCATAAAGTCTTTTACTCACATGACCGCGCCGGTCTCACCCGGCTCTGCGTGGAAGTTAATGGTTCGAGCATATGTTTCGTGCAGCAATTCTCGGGAGCGCCGTGCTGGCCGCCACGTTGCTTGCCACACCACAACCCACGTCCAAGCCGCAGCGAACGCTACCGCCGGCCTGGGTCGCATTCGCGCTCGCCTGGACTGATATTCGGGATATACGGCTAGGGTTGCGGTATTTGATCAAAAGGGAACCGCGACGCAGAACGTCGTGTTCGATTACCAATTTCGCAAGCCATCGAATGCGACCATGCATGTAGTTGCCGGTCCCAATTCCGGCGTGCGCTCGTATGGAGCGGCGGAACGACGGTGGTCGCCCACCGCGGCTCGGGTCTTAGCGCTCTGTTCAAGAAAACGTTTTCTCTCCACGATCCTCAAACGACGACCCTTCGCGGATCGTCTATCGATCAACTGAGCTTCGGCGCAATTCTCGACCACGCCGCGGACACTGAGGGAACAATCGAACAAGTCGACGGGCCGATGATCGACGGCGTAGCGACCGACGAGGTGAGATTAGTCCCTAGCAACGTGGTGATCAATACCGGTTTGACGCTCGAGGTGGTCGACTTATCGAAGTCGACCCATCTTCCCCAGAGTCTGCTTGGCTACGAAGGCGCTGTGCTCGTGCGCAAGATCGATTTTTCGAACGTTGTTATCCAGCCAGCAGAACGAGCCGAACCGTCGCGACGAGGAAGCCATGCGGATGCCGAAGCAGCGGATTTCCGATCCGGTCTTCTCGCAGCATGGCGGCCCGACATCGTGAAAGACACCTACCGTTGAACGCTGATATGAGCGCTGCAACTCGTTTAAGGACTGGCAGAAAACAGAGCTTACCCTACTCGAAAGGCACCTTCGGTCAGTCAACTGTCGCCGCCGGCGGCGACAAAAGCTAGTGTCGATCCGGTCACCGCAAACGTGCGTTGTCATGGAAAGCACGCTACGACGATTGCAACGTCATCTTGCGGCTGCCCACCACAGAACTTGCGGGTCTCCTGTAAAAGCGCATCCGCTTGTTCTTGTGCGGTTAGAGCGCGATTGGAGTCGACGATCTTCATAATGGCTCGACTATCGATAAATTCACCGCCCGGCGAACGCGCCTCCGTGACTCCGTCCGTGGTTACGACCAATGTTGACCCTCTCGGCTCTAAGTAAACGAGTCTTTGATTAAAGAGACCTAACGATTCTACGAATACGCCGACGATTGGTGCGGTAGGCGGCAGCAACACAGGCGACTGTTGCGGGCTCATGAGAATCACAGGTTCATGTCCGGCGGACGCATAGGTCATGATTCGATGCTCGGCATCAACAATTCCCAAAAACACGCTTACAAACGAGTCCGGGGCCTCCTTATCGAAGATGGAAGTTTCAATATAAAGCACATTTAGATTTCGCAGCACCTGTGCTGGTGTCAAACCTGCCGAAACGTATGCCCTTAGCGCATACTTAACAAGCGCTGCGCGAGTTGCGGCCGCCGCACCCTTTCCCGATATGTCCGCAACAGAAATTGCGAATGATCCGCTGTTGAACTCGTAGACGTCAATGAGATCGCCTCCGACCTGTACTTCGTCTTCCGCGAGGGCGTAAGCCGTTCCGATATCGACTCCAGCAACTGCTGGAAATCGGTGCGCATAAAGATGATCGACCAGGATTCGGGCGGCGGAGGAGGACTTGGTTTCGAGGACGCGCGTTATATCTAGGTTCGAAGGACGTTCGGCGGTGTTGCTCTGCTGCACCCCCGTTATTGCTCCCTCAATGCGCTGACGGCAAAAGCCGGGTCGGTATAACAACCCGTGCGGACTGCGCGCTGCAGGCCCGCGATCATATTTTTCGCACCGCTGCGACTTGAAAGCACCGCGTTTGCGCCCGCCATATGGCATTCCCTGGCCGAACTTCCCTTCAGATTCGATGATACAACCACAATTGCGCAATCGGGCAAGACGAAACGAAGCTGACGAATCGACTCTAGTTTATCGCTTCGAATATGATCGAAATCGACCATTAATACGCACGGTTCGTAGGTGCCGAGTTTGGCAACACCAATATCTTCCAAGCATCTTGGCCGATCGTAGCCTGCCTCGACTAGTACGCAACTAAATGTGTTGGCGGCTTCCTCGTCGCTGCTCAGAACGGCAGATCTGTGCTGCTCCATGGGTTCCTTGACTTCCCGGCTCCGCCGAAATGGGGCTGGCAGCGCGTCTCTTACGAGAAGGCTCCCGCACGTAGCTTCTCACGGTTCTGGTATGCTTGTAATCGTGGAAATCATGGACAGGCACGCGGTAGCCACGGTTGCCTTGAGTTCGCCTTCTTGAACATCAACAAGCGCATCCGCCTTGAGGAGGCGGATGTTGCCGCAATTGAAAGTCTCGCGAAAGATGACCCCGCGCGCCTTCTCATTGCCGAGATCTTGAGGGTCGTTCCCGTCTCCCACTGGAGCTTTGCGCGCTTCAAGGACGATGGACCCCACGATCAGTTAATGTCGTCCCACGTCACCGAGAATCGGCGGGGCGAGTTCGAGCACTTACGAGAAGAGCTTCGACTGCAACGGGAACGCACAACCAAGGGTCCCCGTCTGGCAGCAACACTCCGTACGCTTCAAAAACCTTATCTCAGCGGAATCACGCTCGTGTTCGCCGGCATGCGAAGGGAATTTGGATTGTTGAGCCTCCTGCGAACGGAAGACCTGGGCCCTTTTACATCCGCAGAAATTCGGACGCTCGCGCTCGCGCTCGACTCGTCGACAGATCGACTTGCCGGCCTTCCGATCGCAGAGGCGTCATCCAACGCAGCGTCTGTCGATTCATTTGATCAAACAGCCATGTATGTTTTGGATCGCGACCTCGGGGTCGTCCTTGCTTGGGATGCGGAGGAAGGGCCCACTGCAGAGATTACGGCGCTTCATGCGCGTCTCGCGCAGCGCTTACCACCAATCATCGAGGACGCAATACGCGACGTTGTCGATACATGGACCTCTGACCCCGCGACTCAGGCGATAGGCGTGGCGCATCCGGTTCCTTTTCTCACGGTTCGCGTCCAGCCGCTCTCAGGCGTGACGGGACTCTTCGTCGGAGTTTTGCTGGAGCGGCCGCCGGGCGCGGAGGTCTTCAATAGAGCGACGCGGACATTCAATCTGTCTCCACGTGAATTGGAGACTCTCGCCCACCTCTTGAAGGGCGCAACCCTGGATGAGGTTGCAGAAGTGATGCACATAACGTCGTCGACCGTACAAGACCACATTAAGAGCATGCTGGACAAAACCGGGTCCCGCAATCGGTCTGAGCTTATCGCCAAAGTATTGGGACATCACGGAAGCATCTCGTAGCGAAGGCTCTTCCGGGTAATCCAGGATTCCGCTTAACACGCGAGAGCACTATGATTGAGGTGCCGCAGTTTGCGCCCGCGTCACGTCTCATTGAGCCGCCCGCGTGTAAAACATGCGAAGGGGACTCCAATGTTTCTATCATTATTACTTGTGCCGCTCTATGTAGTCGCGTTGATTTTGATACTTTCCAGCATCAAGATTCTTCGCGAATATGAACGCGCCGTTGTTTTTCGTCTTGGTCGCTTTGAGGCTGTTAAGGGCCCGGGGCTCATCCTTATCATTCCGTTGGTTCAGCAGATTGTGCGAGTCGATTTGCGCACGGTGGTCATGGAAGTCCCCGCTCAAGATGTGATTTCGCGGGACAATGTTTCCTTGAAGGTTGATGCCATACTGTACTTTCGCGTGGTCGACCCAGAACGGGCGATCATTAAAGTCGAGAACTTTCTAGGGGCTACGAACATGCTCGCGCAAACGACACTTCGCTCCGTACTTGGACAGCATGACCTCGACGAAATGCTGGCCAAGCGCGACGAACTCAACGCTGACGTCCAGAAAACGTTGGACGTGCAAACCGAATCTTGGGGCATCAAAGTGATCAGCGTCGAGATTCGAGAAGTGACCCTCACCGAAAACATGATCCGCTCGATCGCAAAGCAAGCGGAAGCGGAACGTGACCGGCGCGCAAAGGTCATTCACGCAGAGGCGGAGTTTCAAGCTGCCGAGACGCTGCTGAATGCGGCGCAAATTCTCTCGAGAGACCCATCAGCAATGCAGTTGCGCTACTTGCAAACGCTCACCGAAGTCGGCGGCGAGCAGAACTCGACTATCGTGTTCCCGATGCCGATCGACCTCATCAAGCCCTTCCTGCAAATCATGCAGAACCATGCGAGTGAGTCATCGATAGCGTCGAACGGCGCAAAGGTACCGGCTTGAGCCGCGCGTAATCGCGCGGCGAGCGGTTGACGCCGCTCAATCATTGGAAATCGCCTGGTATTTATTTTTTTCTTTTCGTCGCGGAAGTGCAACTTATTGCACTCTAGGAGCGTCATCATGAATGCACAAGTGCTTTTTCAATGCACTAGTGATTTACAGAAAAGAAAAAATATATGGACCTGACCAAAGGCACGCCGCGCAGCGTTCGCGACAAATTTCTCGGAATTGTGCAGCTAGGCCGCACGACCGATAAAGCGAAAGCCGTAGCGCACGGCACCATCGGCGAGTACAACTATAATTGCTCGATGGATAAAGGCCTGTTCGATTTCCTAGGAATCAACAGTACCGAATATCTCAAAATCGTTACGAATGCAAAAAATGATTCCGAGATCGAAAATTACGTCAAGGGCTTCCTTGCGAAAAAGTCACCACAGGAGATCGGCGAGTTCAATAAGCAGTCTCTAACCGCTACGCCGTCGGGTGAGTCCTTAGAATATTTCAATCAATTGCGCGACAAGATCGCTCCCGATCGTAAGGACGTAAAAACGTGGCCGGACCTTCTCGATCTCGAGGAAGACCGCTCGATCCCACAGCGCATGTCCGCTACCGTTAACGCGTAGAAACCCGCACGCCTAAAACAAAAGAGAGCGCTACGCGCTCTCTTTTCCGTTTTTACAGGGGTGTCGGATGTATAATTATCGCGGGCACCGTTTTCGCTTATGAGCGTCGATGGGTCCGAGACCGTTTGAAGCCCTGTGGAAGAAGAAGCCCAAGCGTTGGAAGACCCTCTTGCCGGCCTGGAAAATAAGGGCCGCGCGACTGCAAAACGAAAGTCGAAGCCCAGGCGTTGGAGCGCGGTCAAGGTTGGAGGGTGGTCCACTCGCAAGCTGTTTATGCGAGTAAATGCGCTTCGAGAGCCCCCGTTGAAGGCCGTCAAATACTGATGGATGGGGGTTTGCACCCCATCTGGGCGCTTACTCGGGTTGAAATTTCAATTGCAGCGCACCATGCAGTTAACGCGCGAACTCACCCATCAGCTTACGTCGCGTTTGCGCGCGTGGGACAGTTTTCGACCGTCGGGGTCCAGCGCTAGCGGTGCGACTGACTTTGCTGCGAATGCGCTTGTGCGATTAATGTGCTTTTTTGAAGATAAAGCGGAACGTGACGCCCGGGTGCACGGTTTCGCTCGTCACCTGGTCGCACTGAAAAAGTTCGTAATTCATCTCTGCTTTTTCGTTCAGATAGCCCTGGATTTGTTCGGCGACTGTTGCGCCGCCGAATTTAAACGTGTGCTCGTCAACCAGGTAAAGGCCGGTTCCCATCGAGCTCTCCCACCGGGCATGCATAGACGCCCGCTCGTATCTTGCCTTTTCTAATACAGGACACCTCGAAAAATCCGCGATGCAAAGTCACGGCAAGCGATTCGAATGGGGCCGAACTTAGATATTACGCGCAAGAGTTAAGCTCCCCGCGCGGTTGGTTGCTGTCGTGATAGCGCCATCTTCGTCCGTCCGGTAGATGCGTGCGCCGAAGCGACGTGAAATGTTCGGGTAGATTAGAAGACTGCTACGGCCGCGATGAATTCCGGCGATGAACTGTATGCCGACCCGTGGTGGCCTACTTTCAGCGCATCCGCGTGTAGATCGATGCCCTCATCCAGAATGGGACGTTCTGCGGTAATGCCGGCGCCGCCCGTGAACAAGCATTCGAAATAAGCGATACTGCAATATGAACGCTACGTCGTTGACCGCGTTTTTTACCGTCGATAAACGGAAGCGACAGGTCGATGAACCGACGCGTAACGCCGTCTTCCGTATGCCACGCCATGCCGGCGCGCGGATACACGATCGGCACATGATCCGCGTACGCTGTATCGATGCATCATGATACGCATGTCCGCCATACGCTTGCGTCGCACAAGGAACGCCGAAGGACATTGCAGCGGCGCAGGGCAGCAAAACGGCGCCGTATCTTCGCGCTTATTTAAACCGCGCCTGAGGTGCGCGCCGCAAGCTTTACGATGTTTCGTCCGAACCGCGCGAACATCAACTCGGATGACGAACAATAGGCTGAACCGCTAAACTGGCTAATCCTAACCCCGTCAGAGCAGCGCCTCTTCGCGGTTTTCCTGAGGTATCGGAGCGTCCATGCTGATTAACCCCTCCGATCGAAGATCCGACCAGAACATTTCAGGAATCTTCGTCTTGAGGGAAGTGTAGTCGGCGAGCACCTGCTGTGGATTCGCGCAGCCTACGACGAGCGACGCGGCAACGTCAGGCGCACTTGAAAATCGCAATGCTGCTGTGCGCAGATCCACGCCGTGCCGCGCTGCAATACTCCGCAGGCGCTCTCGCTTTTCAATCGCGTCAGCGGGAATCTCATAGTTGTCTTTGCCGTAATTGAAGCGGGAGCTGCCGCTGATAAAACCCGCATTGAGCGCCGAGCCGATGACAAATTTCATTCCTCGCTCGCGCGCCTTTGGAAAGACCTGATGCAGTGCATTTTCGTGATCGATCAGCGAGTACTGGCGTGCCAAGAGGCAAACGTCGGCATCGGCCGCGTCCATCAGTTTGAGGATCGGCTCAGGCGTGTTGACGCCAAGTCCCCAGGCTCGGATCATCCCTTCGTCCCTCATCCTACTAAGCGCCGGAAAAGCGCCCCTTATGGCGACCTCGAACTGCTCTTCCCAGGGACCCGGCAGCCACGGATTGTCCGGTGAGAGGTCATGAACGAAAACGACATCGAGCGCATCGACACCCAAACGCTGCAAGCTATCTTCAATCGATCGCTTTACGCCGTCACCAGAATAGTCAAAGCGAAGATTATTCGGCGAGGACGTAAACGGAAAGTAATCCTTAGCGTTGTTCTTTCGCGACGCCGTTAACAACTTACCGACCTTTGACGAGAGAACGTACTCGCTTCGCGTTTGCTTGTGTAAAAAGCTACCGAGACGCCGTTCCGCAAGCCCAAGACCGTACCATGGAGAGGTGTCGTAGTAGCGAACGCCAGCGCTCCACGCAGCTTCGATTGTTGCGTAAGCGTCTTCGTCCGTCACATACCCAAACTCGTTGCCAAATGGCACGCCGCCGAGGCCAAACGTTCTCCCCGAAAAAATTTCCGACACGTTCATGCCAAGGGTTATTCCCTTAAGCGTGACGGCGCACGCCACTTTGGCGAAAACCAGAGGCGAGGTGCTCGTGCATGCGATGATCGACACTAAGGTTCGTAACGGTATTCAAGATGCTCACGTCCATCGTTCCGGTTCTCGCGACGGCCGCGACCCGCGGCGAAGTACGAACTTACCAACCTTGCAAGGAGCGTCGCGGTGAAGAGCTGTCCAGTGACTGCTTCAAGGTTTGCAGCCGAGCGAACGAGCGGGTTCACTGGTACGATGTCGCCGTAGCCCGTCGTCGTCAACGTGACGAACGAGAAGTACATAACATGGCTGAGTCCAGTACCGGCCGTCGCAGTGCCACTATCCGCGATCTGGGCAACTCGTATCGCGCGCAACACCACCGAACAACCACCGACATGATCTCATAAAATCTTTTACTCACACAACGAGCCCTAGTTGAATCGTCGACAATGAGCGAGTGGCCTAAACTGGGGCGCTTCGATGGTGTCGACCGTCAGCCCGATAATCTGAACGGCCCCGGGTTCGATTCCCGGGCGCTCCAGTCGCATCGCGATTCGCGTTGCGGCGCTAGATTCGATGTGGTATGTTCGGGTTAGGTTATCGGGCTGGCATACACATCGAAGCGCACGGGGTGCCGCAATAGCGCGGCGCCCCGAACCTTTATGGCAGCGGCACCAGTCGGAACGGCAAGCTCATGCCTTGGTACGTCCCCGTTCCTACGATTACGCCGTTTCGATTGGGGCCTAATGGATTTAATGCACTACTAGAACATGGCGACATGATTAATATAAATGCCCCCAGTCGCTGGCGACTCATTGCTGCGCTGCTTTTAGGAGCCGCCGGGGCGCTTGTGTGTATCGACGAAATTCTACTCTGGCAACTGCAGCAAGGGGCGTCATCGCAAACAATATTCTTCGTCGTCAAGCTTGGCCTTATCGCTACGGGGGTACTGTCATGCACGGCGTTATTTCGATTAAAGTGAGCTATGCTCTTTTATCTTTCACTTAGAGCCGAACAACTGGCTCGCCGCTATCGCGAACGAGATAGCGCGGGCGTTGATCGACTCAATCATCTCCATGCCTGCAGACCTCCCATTGAGTCCAACATCGTCGTGTGAGTCTACGACTCCGGAGTGCCTTCCGTCCGGCGGCGTCGTGACCATGACGGAGGTAGTCGTTCGCGCGCCGTTCGTTATGATCGTGGCGCTCGCATTTTGATCGGTACGATAGATTTCTGCGCCAGCGTGCGCCAAGGTGTCCACGGTCGATGGCGCGGGATGGCCAAAGAGATTATGTCTTCCGACGGAGATAACGGCATATTCTGGATGAACGGCGGAGATGAACTCAGGCGATGAACTGTATGCGGAACCGTGGTGCCCGACCTTTAAAACATCGGCGCGCAGGTCGGTATCTTCGGCCAGGAACCGACGTTCTGCAGCAACTCCCGCGTCGCCCGTGAACAGCATTCGAAACGAGCGATACGCCAGCAGAAACGCGATTGAGTTATCGTTGATTGCGTTCTTTCCGCCGATGAACGGAAGCGACGGGCCGATGAAGCGTAGCGTTACGCCGTCGTTAGTGTTCCATACATCGCCAGCCCGCGGATATACGACAGGCACATGGTCTGCCCTGGCAGTATCGAAACAATCATGATACGCATGTCCGCCATACGTCTGGCCACTATCCGCGATCTCCGAAACTCGTATCGCGCGCAACACCACCGAACAACCACCTACATGATCA
>CAWFTN010000002.1:0-135500 GCA_963818925.1 Vulcanimicrobiota bacterium
CGGCGCGGTCGACGTAGGCGGAAAGTGCTTGACGTTTTCTGTTACCAATTGGTCGACGTGGCCAATCGCTGCGGCGAGGACATGGCGATCCTTAGGATCGCACGTCATTGAGTCTATCAGAGATTCGTACCCACTGATCATCGCTTCCGGAAATGCCGCGCGCATTTGTGCGAAGCGCTTGAGAACGCCGACCTCCGCCTTGCCATTGCGAATGAGCGCGATGGCCGCTTCATCCAAGATGCGATCCGTCCAAAAGATCGCGAAGGTGCCCTCATGGTGAAGACGCAGGATAGTGTCGGTAACCGAGGCGGGATAAACAACGTTAGCGTCGAGCAGTACACGAAAGAGCGGCAGGGTTAATCGTACTCGCCTGCCGCAGCAGCGTCAGCCGTCATTTCGGCGAGAACTTGGCGGCGCTCGGCATCGCGCGCATCGCGATACTCAAGCAGATCCTTTAGGCGAATGCGCCGATGGCGACCGGTAAATTCGCACTGTAGTTTCCCTTCGTCTATCAGTCGCGTAAGGTACTGGCGCGACACGCCCAACAGGTCACCAGCTTCGGTTGTGGAGAGTCTACGCTCAACCGACGAAATTGCGACGGCCTGCCCCTTCAAGAGAATTCCGACGGCGTCACGCAAGACGGCGTAAAGCGATTCCGGAACTTCAAGCGGATGATCGTCCGGGCCGACGAGCTGCGGTTTAAGCGTCGTTTGGAAAAAGGCAGTCGACAGCGCCTCAAGGGACGATACTTCGCCTGGGGTACTCTGGACGATGTCGGAATGGTCGATCGCTCGGGCAGTCATGCTTTGAGTATATGACTTAAACGTCCTAAACGCAACTAGCGACCAAGCGGGCACGCGGTGGAGTGAGGCTGCCTTATCGTCGCCCGAAAAGATGTCTCGACTAGCGCAATCAGTGGGTCGCTCGCTAGAGCCACCAAGAGGCAGCGGCCTAGGATGTCAGACGCGCTTGCCGGCCTGGTGCACCAGCCAATCGTTGCAGGCAGTTATAAGCGGTTATAGGCAGTTTAAGCGGTTATAGGCAGTTATAAGCGATTATAGGCAGTTAGGCGTTCTCGTGTCCTCGGCAGTGAAGTCCCCCGGCCGCGCAATGTGCGCGTTCAGGTCGGGGCTACCGCCGCCGACGTTGCTCGGAAAGGGCCTGCGAAGCTAGACGCTCGATCGTTTCAAGCGCTTCGCGTAGCGCGATCCCGTGCGGAGGAGCCAGTGTAGGGCGGGCGCGTTTCTTTGAAAAGAACCCTGCTGCGGCCGCGAGGTCATCGAGCGACACGTCCAACGCTTCGGCGATGCGGCATAGAGTGCTAAGGCGAACAGTATCCCGTTGCCCCTGTTCTAGTCGTGTCAAAATGCTGGGGTCAATCTTAGCCGCTCGCGCGAGCGCATTCCGCGTAATGTTGGCTTCCTCGCGCAAGTTTCGAATGACGCTGCCCAATGTCGGCATTCATCCCTGTTAGGGGCAGCGCGACATACTAACTGTGACAAACAGCACCGCCGAGAAGTGCTAACAAGCACTATGAGACTTCGTCAAAGTAATCCTCAACGTTATTCGGTTCGTATTCGCGAAGAATTCGCTGCCAGCGCTCGATAAATATCCAGCGACGGAAGCCAGCCTGACGATAAATCGTCGATGGTGCAATGCCACGTTTGAAGGCGGTGTAGATCGCCCCGTCCCGAAAGCTGCGAACACCCATGCCCGGCTCATGCACCCCGGCGGCTTCGAGGCGCGCTTTGGCGATATGTTCGAGCTGCCCCACGGAAAGTCGGCCCCTAAACTCATCGTTGACGTGCGTCGGAAATAGCCAGACCTGGTCTGCTGGCAGCACCGCGAGCCAACGATGCAACGCGGAAACCGGGCAGTAAGGAGAGTCGGGAAGATAGTTGATCTGGACGATCTTCGGATAACGACCGGAACAAAATAGGATTATGCCCTCGCGTTGCCACACGACATCATCCACATCGAGCGCGACCAGTTCGGTACCGCGTAACATTCCAGTGTACATCAGCAGGAACATGGCAAAGTCTCGAATCCCGAGGATGTCGCGACCCAAGCCGCCCAGCAATTGGATCAGATGCCACGGGCGAAGGGGGCGCAACGCGCGTGAGCCGCTTTGTTCCGCACGCTTCGCTATCTCGTTGATTGCGCGCTCCACGTTTGGCGAAGCGAGATCGGTATAGCCTTGGCGATCGTGCCACGATTGAATCGCGCGGGCGAGGTACACTGTGCTCGTTCTGCCGCACGTTTTTGAGCACTCGTCAAGAAACCGTAGGAACGTCATGGGAGCTGCTGGCAGTGAGTCGACCCGGTGCAGTATGCAGTATGCTCGAAATCGCCGAATGATCGCGTTGTGCTCCTGGCGGGTGCTCGGCCAAAGCTCGTTATAGGTCATCATCGCAGCAGCACTCCGGTGACGTTGCGCTGCCAGTTTATATCGTGCTCAATGTAGAGTTCCGTGGTGTCGCGGTGTTCGTGGCGCAGATGCGTGCGAATTTCCTCGATATCGCATCCCAGGGCGTCTTGGGCGGTTGCATTTCCGCGACGGAAACTATGGGTTCCATAATGGTCGCCGAGTCCAATTTGCGTCGCGTACTCTCGAACCAGGCGATACACGTTTGACGTGTGGAGGCCGCCGCTTCCGAGCCGCCCGTACTTGTCGATCGGCTGAAATACCGGACCCGATGTGAGGCCACTGAGTTGCAGCCATGTTCGCATCGTCGTGACCGGACAGTATTTCGGGTCCCTTGAGGCGCGAATCGCAACATGCTGTCCATGGCCTTCGGGGTCTCCTTTGGAGCGGGGAATGCGCACAATCATCTTGTGTGTGTCGAGCAAGACAACGTGTTCCACCCGAAGCGCACACAGTTCGCTTGCGCGCTCGGCGGAGGCAAAGAAGTGAATGAACATTGCCACGTCGCGAGCAGCCCGCAGCGGCGGATATAAGAACCGGGCAAGATCGCACATCGCTTTGATATCGTCCGGATAGAACGGACGCACAGGGTAGCGTTGATGCTTGCGGTTACGGACGCGTAAGAAGGTCCGAAGTTTCGCTGACGTGCGGCGTTCGAAACCGTTGGAGACGCAAAAGCAGTTGAGCGCAGCGACGAAATTGCGCAGAGACGGTGCGGAGCGCCCAGCGTCGGCAAGCTCCGAGAGGCACTTAATGAGATCCTCGTCGTCGTAGGGCAGATCGACCTTGTCGTTTTTCGTGCACCATGCGGTCCACTCGTTGATGGAGGCCCGATATTGTGCGATCGTCGTCGCACGATGCGAGTCCAAGAACATGGCGTCGACGAGTCGTCGCCCGGCTGCCGTAAGTCCAGTGCGCGACAGTAGCTGGGGTTGCGCGCGTAGGGTTTCGTGTTTGCCATGATGCTTTTTACCTCGTAGTGCGTTTGAGCACTATATAGAAGTGCCAAACAGTGTAAAACGTTTTGCGCGAGAGATGAAGCGTCAGACTGGCCACTGCTGTCCTTACGCATCAATTAAGGATTTTATGATGCGCCAGAAAAGTCTCGGGAGTGAGCCGCGCCTATCGTGTTTTGCGCACAAAAAATGTTCTGGAGCCGCCTTTCAGTGATGTGAAACGCATGCGGTTAGGTGACACTCCGGCCGCATTGCGCCTCCTGACGATTCTGGAAGCCATCGCTAACGAACAGGGATACGAGGTGGCCGGCCCTTACTCAACGCCTAAAAGCGACCGTAGCGCCTGATATCCGAGAAGCGCGACACAAAAAGATTTGCTTGCTTTCGAAGTTCTTGTCAAGCGCCTTAACGACGGACTCGTCGGGGTCGCTAAATTGGATGAGCGACGGATATGACGTAACAACAACGACCAATGTAAACCAGCGATTACTGGAGCGTCACATTAGAAAGACAGTAATTTCAACGACTTCATCGTCGCGGATATTTTTTCACGGACGACACAATACGCGTAACGTTGCCTTGCGGTGTCTGACAGAAGACGCGTAATTTGGTGGTCCAAGAATATTGGATGGGCGCCAATTTCAGGCGCGGGGGCCGTAGTGACGGTGGTGGATGTCTCAGCCCCACGTCAGGAGTTTTTCGGGGTGACGAAGCCAGCGTAACCCGTCCTTCGACGCAACGGCCCCTCCCAGGGCTTTTACGACACTATCGGCCAGCTCGCGCTTCTGCTCATATGTCGCGCGCTCATAGAGAGGTCGAAAGTCGCGGAGCAAGGATTGAGCACTTGAAGCTGTGCGCTGTCGGCCTTGCACTTCGCGCAGTTCCGCCTCGATCTCGTCGACACGCACTCTGCAGCGATGTTCTTCGGTGGAGAGTACCTCCAGTTGTCGGGCCAGTTCGCCGCCGACTATATTGCTTTCGATCGCGAGTTCCCATACTCGTTTGCGCCTGCGTTCAAAGTCGTTTGAGGAGAGGCGTTTCATGAGGCTTTGCCTCTCACTCTCCAATGCTCGTCTGAGCGCCGGCTTATTTTCGATCGCAAGCCAGGATGCCACCAGACGAGGTGAGGCTTGAATACGTCCGATGCTTTTTAACACTGTATTTTCCAACCGACCAGCGTTGATTTGGTAGTGACAGACGGTGCACCCGTAATATCGAACACGCTCGCGCGGCGGGTACCTTTTGATTGATTGTTCCGTCCGCTAGGACCCTACGGCTACTAGCGCCCGTTGCATGCCCGTGAAAAGCCCGTCCACAACCTGAGCACTTAATTGCTCCTGAAAAAGGATACTCGTAAATGCGGGTGTTTTGCCATCGGGGTTTGCTTTGGAGCACCGTTTGAACGTGGTCGAAAAGCTCGTTCGGAACGATTGTTCCGCGATAGCGATGTTGCGCGAACATTTTGCGAATGCGGTTTTCTTCCCAGACCGGTTGCCGCTCGCGGATGATCGGCGTTCCGTCGGCGGATAATCGCCGGGTTTGGACTCGATGAGGCGCAGCTTCTCGCTGAAGCAGGGCCGCAATCTTTGCCATCCCGGTGCCTTTAGCGTACAGTTCAAAAGCGCGCAGAACCCATGGTGCGCTACCTGGCTCGGGGACGTCGCGCTCTCCAAGCAATTGCAAGCCGTAGGGGCATTTGTTCGACGTCGGCTTTCCTTCGCGTCTACGTCGAGCCCAGCTGGCCTTGCAGCGGTTACTCCGCGCCTCATTTTCAGCTTGGCCACCCATTGCTTGCCCGACAAGCGCAGCCTGGTCGGCGAAGGAACTCATAAGTACGTCGCCCCGATCTCGCACGTGGAGAACCACGTCGGCTTCACGTAGGCTACGCGCGAGAAGCAATGTGTCCGTCATGTCGCGAGAAAGTCTGTCAAAAGACGTTGCTATGAGTACGGCCGGTAATTCCGTATCGGCCTGCTCGAGCAGCGAAAGCATCGTCCTGCACACTGGACGACCGATTATGGTTTTAGCCGAAGCGCGTTCCTCAAATATCCGCAGCCTCGCGCGCCGCTGCACCGCGAACTCACGTGCCCAGTGCACCTGCTCATCAAGAGACAGTCCCTGTTCTTCCTTCAAAGTTGATACGCGGCAATACGCCCAGACAAGCCCGTCGGTCGGTTTCGCGGAGCGGCCCATGGTGTGAGTATTATACCTTGTGGTCACCATGTGGATGAGAGATAATCAGTGCGTCGACTTGATGGATGCCTTCGCGCAAGAGAAATGGGACGACGATGCGTTCACCGACTCGTTCGGCGGCGGAATCGCCGGCTTGCGGGCCGCGTTCGAGCCGGCCGCCGGAATCGACGAGAATCGTGTGGTGTGCAGGCGTTTGAATGACGATCGCGTCCGCTTGTCCGACGTCGAGCACGGTAATACGTAGGCGCGAATCGATCGCACCCGGTGGCAGCAGTACGTATGACGTCGCAACGACGAGCAGGCCGACAGCCGGCAAGAACGCTCTGCGAACGCATAGCATTGCCGACGTGACCAACGCGGCTTCATATACGGCAACGCACCATGTCGGCGCGGGCGTTAGACGGATGACCGCGAAAGGCAGCGTCGCAAGAAGATGCACCGCGCCGACCATCCACGCAAGAAGCCAAGAATTGAGATTCGCAAATGCTTGCGCGAGCGGTGCCAACGGCGTCGTGAGCAGTTGCGCCATCCCAAGCAGCATCGTAAGCGGGACAAGCGGCACGACGGCGACATTCGCGACCACGGCATACGGCGAAAACTGGAGAAACGTTGCGGCCGTGATCGGCCATGTCCCGAGTTGCGTTGCGATTGTCAGCATTAGCGCCTCGCGCACGCGCTCGTTCATCGCGAAGCGATTGAGCAGCGGTTCCAACGCGGGAACGCAGACGAAGATCGCGCCGACGCAGCAAAATGAAAGCCAGAACGACGGCGTGGCGATACTCGACGGAAGAATCAGTGCTACGGCGATTGATGCGAGCGCGAGCGAGTTCCACGACAATGCCGCGCGACCGAAAGCGCGCGCGGTGAGCATCGCCGTCGCCATCGTTGCCGCTCGAATCGCCGGAAGATTGTGTCCGCTGAACCATGCGAAAAGCCAAACGGCGACGATTGCTGCAATGCATCCGTACGATCGCGCTACCGTGATGCGCGTGCATAGCGTTGCGATGAGCCATGCGATCAAGCCAACGTGCAATCCGGCAGTTACGAGAACGTGCACCGTTCCTGTCTCTTGAAACTCGGTACGCAGCTCGGGCGGCAGCGCGCTGCGGTCGCCCCAGAGTTCACCCGCGACGATTGATGCGCCGGGTTCCGGCAAATGGTCGCGAAGTAGCGCAAGCGCCGTCGCATGCAATTGTGAGAGTCGCGCCGCGAGCGACTGCGAACGCGGATCGATGATCTGCAGTACCGCAGCGCTTGCGAGACGTCCGGCGATACCGTGCTCCGCTTCGATTGCGCGTTCGCTCGGCTCGCCGGGATTGCGCGCCTCATCGAGGGGTTCGAGACGGCCGCGAACGAGGATACGCGCTCCGAGCGGCACCACGCGGTTGAATGACGCGAGGACGCGGACGCCGCCGTCGAGGACAAGGACGTACGTGCGAATGTCCCCGTCGGCTGCACGCTCGTCAATCACGTCCGCTGTGAAACGCGTCGTCCGAGTGGGAATAACAGGCGGCATGCTCGCTTCGCGCACATGCGCGTAGAGAGCAGCCGAGACGAGGGCGGCAGCGGCAAGCGCACGAAGCTGCCGGGTCTCGCGCGGGAACCGGAACAGCGGGACGGCGCCGAGTACTACGGCGACCGCGACAACGATCCGGTCGGCGAAGGACAGCGGCGAAGCGATCAGCACGCCGAGCACCGTCGCACCCGCGAGCCAGAGCAGAGCGTGGGGCGGCACATACCGCTTCTGCGACTCGATCGTCGTTGCGCTAGGGAACAAGGGAGCTTGCAGTGCGGATTATTGTCACCGGCGGGGCCGGCTTCATCGGATCGCATATCGTAGACGCGTATCTCGCGCAAGGCCACGATGTGCTCGTCCTGGATTCGTTATGGGAACACGGCGGCGGACGCCGCGCAAACATTCCCGAGCGCGCGAGCTTCATTCACATGGACGTCCGCGACGAGAACGTGGAGCGCATCTTCAAAGAATTCCATCCGGACGTCGTGAGCCATCACGCCGCGCAGCACTCCGTCGCAATCTCGTCGCGCGATCCGAAGTACGATGCCGACGTGAACGTGATGGGACTGATCAACGTCCTCGATGCATCGGTCAAAGCGAGCGTCAAGAAAGTGCTCTTTGCATCGAGCGGCGCGACGTTCGGCACGCCCGAACGCTTCCCGATCACCGAAGCGACGCCGCAGAATCCGACGTCGCCGTACGGGATTACGAAGATGGTTGCCGAGCACTACTTGCGGTTCTACAAGAATGAAAAGGGACTCGACTTTACAGCATTACGCTACGGGAACGTCTACGGCCCGCGGCAGGATCCCAACGGCGAAGCCGGCGTCATCTCGATTTTCATCGGCAAGTTTCTCAAGCACGAAGGCATTCGCATCGACTGGGACGGCGAGCAGACGCGCGATTATGTCTTCGTCAAAGACGTTGCGCGAGCGAATGTATTAGCGCTCGATAACGGCAGCGGCGGCTGCTACGTCATCGGTACGAACGTCAAGACGAGTGTCAACCAAATCTACCGGACGCTCGTTCAGATCAGTGGATTCGAAGCGCCGGTCACGAACGGGCCGAAGCGCGCGGGCGATGCACGCGATGCGCAATTCGATCCGGCGCTCGCTGCGAAAGAACTCGGCTGGACGCCGTCGACGCCGCTCCTCGACGGCATGCAGCAAACGTACGACTATTTCAAAGCGCTCGTCCCGGTTTAGGCTAATTCCTCGAGGGATAGCCCTCGGGTGTTGGTGCCGAAGCCGCCGATTGATATGACGACAACGGACATTGCCACAGCAATCAGCACAAAGACGCCGCTCGTTCCGTAACGGGCAAGAGCGGCGCCGATTGCAAAGCTGACGAAAACCGATGCGAACCGGCTCCAGGAATAGACGAAGCCGGTCGCGCGCGCGCGGATCGGCGTCGGAAACAGCTCGGCTTGATACGTGTGTTGCGCGACCGAGAAGAGTCCGCTTGAGAGCGTGATCAGTATCCCCATCAAGATGATGAGTGCCGGCGCGCGGACCTGTGCGAAGACCAAACCGAAGACGGCAATCGCCGTGGCGAGTCCCACGAGTTGCCACTTGCGCTGCCAGCGGTCCGCATACCGCATTCCGATGAGCGGGCCGAGCGGGTTCACGATCGCAATCAGAAACGTGTAGAGCAACGAATGAATCGTGCTCACACCTTCATGCGCGAGTAAAATCGGCACCCACGAGGCAAAGCCGTAGAAGCCGAACGTCTGCGTGGCATTGAAGGCGATGAGCGTAATCGTGCGCTTCCGATACGGCGTCTTCCACATTTCGAACCAAGACGCGCGAGGAGCCGAGCCTTCCGACTGCACAGGCACTGGAAGTGCCGTACCAAGTTCCGTGGTTATCGCAGTTTCGATTGCGGTCATCGCCGCCTGCGCCTGAGCGTCGCGTCCATGCGATTCATGCCATCGCGGCGATTCGGGAAGACCGGGACGGATAAACCAGATAGCGACGATGCCGAGCGAACCCACGAGAGCGACGAATCGCCAGCCGGAAAGGCCCGCGATGGTGAGCGGCACGAGCAGATAACTGAGGAACGCGGCCGCCGGAACCGACGTGTATCCGATGAACTGCGAAAGCGCAATTGCGCGCCCGCGCATGTTCTTCGGCGTGAACTCCGAGATGTAAGCATCGACCGTAATGAGTTGCACGCCGATGCCGATGCCTGCCACGAATCGCCAGAAGTCAATTGCGGCTGCACTGTGCGCAAACGCCATGATCAAATTCGCAACCGAATACCATGCTAGCGCATACGTAAACGTTGCCTTGCGTCCGTAGCGGTCGGAGACGGCACTGAAGAAGAGCGTTCCGAGAAACATTCCCGCGAATCCGGAAGCGACGAAACTCGCGAAGGAATTGACCGCGAACGGGTTAGCGCCGGCGGCTTGAAATAATCCGTCTTTGATGAGTCCGAGCGAGATGTACGCACTCATGAAGAGATCGTAGAGCTCAAACCATGCGCCGGCTGAAATGCGAAGAATGAGGTTGCGAAGATAGCGCGACGGAGGAAGCCGCTCCAGCCGCGCGGCAATGCTGTTCTTCAAATGCGCAGCTATCTGCGCCGGTCGACGTGTTCGGGCCGAAATCCGATGCCGACGATATAGGCCGGAATGCGGCGGAAGCTGCGAATCGATACGAGGAATCGTACGATCCACGCCGCGTGCTTCGGAGGCGCTTCCGACCGTAAGACCGATGCAATTATTCGCCGTTGAATGAACACTTGCAGTGCCTGCGTCATCACCGTCGGGAACATGCGTCGCCGCTGAACGCGTTCGAGCACGTCGTCACGGACCGGTCCCGGAGTGTCGAGTGCTGCCCCGAGGATGTTTCCCGTAGCAACTGCATCTTGAATCGCAAGGTTGATGCCGACGCCACCCACCGGTGACATCGCGTGCGCGGCGTCGCCGATAAAAAGCAGCCCCGCAACATACCAGCGGTCGAGCCGGTCAACGGCGACGGAAAGCAACTTGATCTCGTCCCAACTCTTCAGTTCGTCCACGCGGTCGGCCGCAAACGGCGCAAGCGTCGCGATCTCGTTACGCAGTGCGTCAAGACCGCGTGCGCGGACACGTTCGGCCGCGCCTTTCGGGATCACGAATCCGCATTGCCAGTAATCGCCGCGATCGATGAAGACCAGAATGACGGCTGCGCCGACGAATCCGAGTGCGGCATTTTGATCGGACGGCTTCTTCGAAAGCCGCATCCAGAGCACGTCCATCGGCGCGCCGAGATCGCGCGGTTGCATCGACGCCGCCGAACGCATCGTGGAGTGACGGCCATCGCATGCAACGACGACGTCCGCTCGGATTTCCAGGTTACCGTCCGGTCCGGTCGCGCGAACGCCTACGACGCGGTTACCTTCACGAATGATGCCGGTGCCCGCAGTGTTCATCAGCAATTGGAAACCCGGAAACGCGCGCGCTTTTTCCGAGATGAAATTCAAAAAATCCCATTGCGGCATGATTGCAATGAATTTCGCGCGTCCGGGCACGTGCGAGAGGTCGGCCAGGTGTATCGTGTCCGCACCCACGTGGCCGGCGAGTTGCTGAATCTCCGAATGCGGGCGTTTCAAGAACTCGTCGAGCAGACCGAGCTCATCTAGAACGTTCATCGTCGATGGATGCACGGTGTCGCCGCGGAAGTCGCGGAGAAAGTCCCCGTGCTTCTCGAGCACGATAACGCCATGCCCCCGGCGTGCCAACAGATAGCCGAGCATAATACCCGCCGGACCGCCGCCCACGACGCAGCAACGGGCGGTTAGCGTCCGGCGAACGTCATTCATGCGACCACCAAATTGACGAGCTTGTCGGGAACAAAAATGCGCTTGCGCAGTTCTTTGCCGTCCATTTGCGCCTTCACGTTCGGATCGGCAAGCGCGAGCGCAACCGCGTCGTCTTCGGCAATGCCGGGCTGCGCGTTGATCCGCGCGCGGATCTTTCCATTCACTTGCACCACGAGCGTGATCTCATCGACCTCGAGCGCTGCATCTTCGGGTTCGACGACGCGTTCCAGATGCACCGACGTCGTGTGCCCCAGGCGCGACCAGAGCTCGTCGGCGATGTGCGGCGCATAGGGAGCGAGCAGTAACGGCAGCGCGTGCACTGCGTAGAGAAGTGCGGGCGAAACGGGCGTCCTCTGCGCGGTCGTCGTCATTGCGTTGACGAGTTCATCGAGCTTCGCGATCGTCGTGTTGAAGTGGAACCGACGCGACGATACTTCGTCGACCATCGACTTCGCCGCGACGTGCACGGCACGCACGAGCGCGCGGTCTTCTGCGGTCGCAATCGGCGGCAGTTCTCGCGGTGACACGGCCGCAGCGGCAGCGAGGAAGGGTTCCGATGCGCGCCACACGCGATTGAGGAAGCGTACGCGTCCGGTGATACCTTCATCGGTCCAGTCGCTCGTGTCTTCCGGCGGCGTGACATAGAGCAAGAAGAGGCGCATCGCATCGACGCCGTTCTTCTCGGCGGTTTCGTCGATGCCGACGACGTTGCCGCGCGACTTCGACATCTTCTCGCTATTGTAGAGCACCATGCCTTGATGGAAGAGACGCTGGAACGGCTCTTCGCTTCCGCTCACCCAGCCCTGATCGTGGAAAAATTTATAGAAGAAGCGCGAGTAGAGCAGATGCAGCACCGTGTGTTCCGCACCGCCGATGTACTGATCGACGTTCATCCAATGCTGCGCGTTGTCCACGGCCCAAGGCGCCGCGTCATTACGCGGATCGAGATAGCGCAGATAGTACCACGACGACTCAAAGAACGTGTCCATCGTATCGCTTTCGCGCCGCGCCGGGCCGCCGCACGATGGACACGTCGTGTTGATGAACTGCGCGTCGCGTGCGAGCGGTGAACCTTCACCCGTGATCGGTACGTGGGCCGGAAGCAGTACCGGCAGTCGATCGTCCGGGACCGCCACTTCGCCGCAGCGCTCGCAGTAGACAATCGGAATCGGCGTGCCCCAATACCGTTGACGGGAGACGAGCCAGTCGCGGAAACGATAATGCACGGTCTTTTCGCCGATGCCAGCCGCTTTCAAATGTTCGGCGATAACGTCGCGCGAGCGTTCGCTGCGCATGCCGGTGTAATCACCGCTTGCGATGAGGCGTCCTTCGCCCGTGTATGCTTCCGTGAGCGGTCCGTCGACGCCGATGTCGGATTGGGCAATGACCTGCGCGATCGGCAAGCCGTATTTCTTTGCAAACTCGAAGTCGCGCTCGTCGTGTGCCGGGACGCCTTGCACCGCGCCCGTTCCATATTCCGCCACGACATAGTTTGCAACGTAGATCGGTACGCGCTCGTGCGAGACGGGATTGATCGCGTAACCGCCGGTGAAGACGCCTGCCTTCTCCATCAAACTCGTGCGCTCCAGCTCCGACTTCGACTGGAGCGATTCGGCGAACGTGTCGATTGCCGCAGCATTCTTTTTCGAAACGATCGATTTGATCGATGCAACGGCGGGATGCTCGGGCGCGAGCACGACGAACGTCACGCCGAAGATCGTGTCGACCCGCGTCGTGAACGTCTCGAACGTCGCATCCGACTGTTCGATCTTCCATTTCAACGTGACGCCGGTGCTGCGCCCAATCCAATTGCGCTGCATCGTCTTCGTGCGCTCCGGCCACCCTTCGAGTTCGTCGAGACCGGCGAGCAGACGATCCGCGAAATCGGTGATCTTCAAAAACCACTGCGAGAGATTACGGCGCTCGACCAAGTGTCCGCAGCGCCAGCAGCGTCCATCGATGACTTGCTCGTTTGCAAGTACGGTTTGATCGTGCGGACACCAGTTCACCGGCGCTTCGCGTTTATACGCGAGACCGTTTTCATACAGCCGTAAGAACAGCCACTGGTTCCACCGATAGTACTCCGGATCGCACGTCGCGAGTTCGCGCCGCCAATCGTATCCGGTGCCCATCAACCGGATCTGACGTTCCATGTTGGCGATGTTTGATTTCGTCCACGTCGCCGGATCGATGCCACGCGCAATCGCCGCATTTTCTGCCGGCAGACCGAACGCGTCCCATCCCATCGGATGCAGGACGTTGTAGCCGAGCATGCGCATCGTGCGCGCCACGGCGTCACCGAGAACATAATTCTTCGCGTGACCGACATGCAAATCGCCCGACGGATACGGAAGCATCTCCATCGTGTAGTACTTCGGACGCGGATCGTCCGCGTCGGCTACATAGATCTGCTCGCGTTCCCAGCGCTCTTGCCAGGCGCGCTCGATGGTCCGGAAATCGTAGGTGTCGGCCATAGGAGCCATGGTACTTGGGCCGCACGGTCCCCGGCTACCTTTCCGGTCGGATAATGCGCGTGATCGGGCAGTGTGAAACGAATCCTCGCTGTTCTTGCCGGCCTCATCGTGCTTGCGATCCTCGTTTGGCGCCCGCCGTCCGGGAACGCGCCGGCAGCGCTCGTCGCGCAACCGGCGCCCTTGCCTCGCTCCGGAAGACACGCGCGCGGGAGCGAGCGTTTCGTCTCCACGGACGCGGTCGTCTACGTGGCGGGTGCCGTAGCGCATCCGGGACTCTACCATCTCCGTTCCGGCGCACGCGCTGATGACGCCGTTCGCAGCGCCGGCGGCTTCCGTCCTGATGCCGACACCGGAGCGGTCAATCTGGCGGCGCACGTCGCCGACGGCGACGAACTCTATGTCGCTGTGCTTGGCGCACCAACTGCACGACCGGCGCGCGCGCGGCGCTCGCGCCAAACGACGAAGAACAGTATGACAGTAGCCGTCGATCTCAACACGGCTACGGCGTTGCAGTTGGCAACGATTCCCGGAATCGGCACAACGCTTGCCGCTCGTATAGTTGAAGTGCGTCAGCGCGACGGTGCATATACAACGTTCGATGAGTTGCTCGATGTTGCGGGGATGACGGCGTCGCGGCTTGCGCGTGCCGAACCGCACCTGCAGATATGATAGAATGAACAATGTTCGGCTCGGCGAAGGTGAATCTATGTCGTCTTTGCCGCCGTCCGAACTTCCCGCTAAAGAGACGCTTCCCAACCTGATCCGACGCGCGCTTTCAGAAGCGCGCGAAGATGCGTTGGTCGAACGCGTGAACGGGACGTGGAAGCCGGTGTCGGCGGCGATTGTTTTGGACCGCGTCGAAAGCATAGCGTGCGCCATTCGCGATGCGGGTCTCGATCAAGGCGACCGGGTTGCGCTTATTGCGCACGACTGCATCGACTGGGTGATTTGCGACTTTGCGACGTTTTTCGCCGGGTGCGTCGTCGTCCCGGTTTTTCCTACGCAGGCTCTCGATCACACCGCATTTATCCTGCAGCACGCAGACGCAAAGCTGCTCTTCGTCGATACGCCGGATGCGCTTGCGCGTTTGCGCGGCGCCAACGTCGAGCTTCCGCCTACCATCGTGTTCGAGAGCCGCGATGCGAATTCACTCGACGCATTCGAACGGCGCGGCGCGGAGATACGCCGCGCGCATCCTGAATTGCCGGCGAACTATCACGCACAACTCAAACCCGAAGATCTCGCGGTGTTGATTTACACCTCGGGAACCACGGGCGTTCCTAAAGGCGTGATGCTCTCGCACGACAATCTCGGATTCGATGCGCAATCATCGCTGCAATACGGATTAGACGAACTGCACAAAGGCGAACCGGTGCTCTCGGTGTTGCCGTTCTCGCACATTTACGAGCACACGATGATCTACATCTACCTGCTCGCCGGCATGCGCTACAACATCTGCCACGATCCGAACGATTTACTCGCCGATATGCGCGACACGCGTCCGACCGTGATCACCGCCGTTCCGAGAATCTTCGATCGTGTACTCGCCGGCATCCAAGGACAGGCGCTCAAACACGGCGGCTTGCAAGCGAAGCTCGTTCCATGGGCGCTTCGCGTCGGCCGCGATTATATGACGGCAAAAACGTTTGAAGGCAGCGCGCCACCCGCGCTCGCGCTCCAATATGCGGTTGCCAAACGCCTGGTACTCGACAAAGTCCGCAAGGTGCTCGGGCTAGAAAACATTCGCCATTTCTTGAGCGGCAGTGCCGCGCTGCACGTTGACGTTGCAATGACGTTCCTTGGTCTCGGCGTTCCGATCATGCAAGGGTACGGATTGACGGAGACGTCTCCGGTGCTCACCACCAGCACGCCTGCCTTCAATAAATACGGCGCGGTCGGCCGTCCGATTCCCGGCTGCGAAGTTAGGATCGCCGAAGACGGTGAGGTCCTCGCACGTGGACGCAACATCATGATGGGCTACTATCAGGAACCCGAAGCAACGGCGGCCGCGCTTGCCGGCGGCTGGTTTCACACCGGCGATATCGGCGAAGTCGACCCCGACGGGTATCTCCGAATCACCGATCGCAAAAAGGAAGTTTTCAAAACGGCAACCGGCAAGTACGTCAGTCCCGCGCGTGTAGAAGCAGCGATCAAACGGTCGATGTTCGTGGCGCAGGCAATGGTCATCGGCGACGGCCGCGCGCACCCGCCGCATTGGTTGCGCCGAATTGGGATCTGCTGCGCGTCGAACTCAGCTTGCCTGCTCTCAGCCCGGAAGACGTCGCGGAGCGCCAAGACGTCATCGACTTCATGACCGCCGAGGTGCGCAAGCAGACGTCAGACCTCGCGACGTACGAACAGATTCGGCGCATCGCTATCCTTCCGCGGGAATTTAGCGTTGAAAATGGTGAACTCTCACCGTCGATGAAGATTAAGCGTCGCGTTGTCGAAGATCGTTATAAAGCAGCGATCGAGCGCGCGTATGCGCTCGATCTTCACGCGCACTCGGCGTAACCCCAAGGAAGCATCTCATCACTATGTCTAGGCGCGTCGACGAAGTTCTTCGCGGTCCCATCAAGAGCAAGACGCTCTTCCCGGTCCTCCTCCTCCACCTCATCAAAGAACAGCCCGATCATGGGTACGGCCTGATGCAGCGGATCGAATCGATCTGCGGCGATCTCGTTGCCGTCAATACGAATAAGATCTATCCGTTGCTGCGTCGCCTGGAAGAACGCGGCTTCGTGACGGCGACGTGGGACCACCCGACGAAGCGTTCGCGCCGCGTCTACGCGATCACACCGGCGGGCGACGAGCGCCTGATGCGCATCAAAGGCTCGATGCTGCCGTATCTCGAGTCGATCGAGCGCGCCGTGGGACGTCTAAAACTGGAGCTCTATCAACCGGGTCCGCAACATGCCCTTTCTGGCGCTGGTTCATCTTCGTGAGTTGCACTGCGGGCAGTGCAACGAACTGCTCGCAACAGCCGGCGCGCGCTCATTCCTTGTGGACGATCGCGGCGAAGCGCTGCATTTCTCGGAAGAGGAACCTCCCGACGAGATGACGGTCGCCGTCTATTGTTCGAACGGTCACGAAAACTTGCTCTACGTTCCCAACGAGATTGCGGCCGAGGAGACGCTCTACACGCCCGAGGGAGCGCCGATCGCGCGCGATGCCAAAATATTGGCCTGAAGGAAGCGACGCTACCCCGCACGATTAGACCGTATGAATCGTGCGATTTCCTTACTGTTAATCGCGGCGTTTGCCGGTTTGTCCGTTGCCGCGCGCGCCGCCGATCCGCCGCCCGCGGCTGCAACACCGCCCTCCGCGGCTGCCCAATCTGAACTTCCGGCGTATCCCGACGTCACAACCCCGCATACGGTTACGGTCGGCGGAAAACCGATCGCGTATACGGCACGCGCCGGTACGATCGCGCTTCGCGATCAAAACAATCAAGTAACGGCGCGAGTTTTTTATACCGCCTATACGGTTGACGGAACGAATCCGCTCACACAGCCGGTAACGTTTCTCTATAACGGTGGACCGGGAAGCTCCACGATGTGGCTGCGCATGGGATCGGTCGGTCCCGTTCGCGTGCACGCTGCAAACGCGGCTGCGTCGGGGCCGCCGCCGTACACGGTCGCGAACAATCCCTACACGCTGCTCGATAAGAGCGATCTCGTTTTCATCGATATGCCGGATTCGGGGTTCGGCCGCATTGCGCCCGGTAAGGAAAAAGAGTATTTCGGCGTCGATCAAGACATCGCCGCATTCGGACAATTCATCACGAGCTATTTGAGTGAATTCAATCGTTGGAATTCACCGAAGTTTCTGTTCGGCGAAAGCTACGGTACGACACGCTCCGCCGGACTTGCCGACTGGCTGCTCAACCATGGCGTTGCGCTCAACGGTGTCGTGCTCCAATCGTCGATTCTCAATTTCGGGCTAGATTACGGCAACGGCGATCCGATCGGCGGCGGCGACTGGCCCTACGTGCTGTACTTACCTACTGAAGCCGCGACGGCTTGGTATCACAACAAGGTGCCGAACCGCCCGGCCGACGTCGCGACATTCGTGCAGCAGTCGCGTGAATTTGCGCTCGGCGAGTACCTCAACGCGCTCGACCGCGGCGATAAGATCAGCAACAGCGAACGCGGCGACGTCGTGCGCAAGCTGAGCAACTTCCTCGGCCTGCCGCAGCAGTTCATTCGGAACGCGAACCTCCGCGTGTCGTACGATAAATTCCAGCGCGAGCTTCTTCGCTCGCAGGGCATAGTGGTCGGCCGTCTCGATAGCCGTTATCAAACGTACGATCTCGATCGCGCCGCGTATTCCGGCCCGGATTGGGATCCGACCGACTCGTCGATCGACGCTCCGTACACGACGGCTGTCAACGCGTATATTCGCGGCGATTTAAGGTACAATCCGCCGATGCCGTATCGTGCAAACATTTACGACATCATCTACGCGAACGGCAGCTCGTGGGATAATTCGCACAACGGACAATACCCGACGAACGTTGCGCCGGATTTGGCGGACGCGATGACGCAGAATCCGCACCTCCACGTCTTTTCGGCGAACGGCTACTATGATTTCGCAACGCCGTTCTTCGCGACCGAATATACGCTGCGCCACCTCAATTTGAACCCGGGGCTGCAGTCAAATATTACCTATGGGTTCTACGATGCGGGACACATGATCTATTTGAGCGATAGCGCCCTGGCGCAATATAAGAACGATCTCGCGCACTTCTACGACAGCGCGCTGGGACACTAGGAGGCATGCACATGAAGCATATTCGCATACTTGCAGCCTCATTGTCGGCCGCGCTGCTGATCGCGGCGGCGCCGCCCGACGCGCCATCGCCGGTGCTACCGGCCACCGCTGATTCCGTCACGCACGCCGTCGCGCACGTCAACGGGGCCGCGATTCGATACACGGCGCGTGCCGGCACGATCACGCTTCGCAACGACAAAGACCAAATCACGGCGCGCATGTTCTACACCGCCTTCACGAAAGACGGTGCCGATCCGCGCAACCGGCCGGTGACGTTTTTCTACAACGGCGGCCCGGGAAGCTCGACGATTTGGCTGCGCATGGGGTCGTTCGCACCGTTGCGCGTGCAGACGTCCAACGATAAGGGCATCCCAAATGCGCCGTTCAAGCTGATCGAAAACAACTACAGTTTGATCGATAAGACCGACGAAGTCTTTATCGACGCGCCGAACACGGGCTGGAGCCGCGTGATGGGCGCGGGAACGCCCAAAGACTTCATGGGCGTCGACCAAGACGGTCGCGCGTTCACGCAGTTCATCGAACGCTACATTACCCAATACGGCCGCTGGAATTCGCCGAAGTTCCTCTTCGGTGAAAGCTACGGGACGACGCGCGACTGCGTGCTCGTCAACATGCTCCAAAACGCCGGCGTTCAAATGAACGGTGTCGTGCTGCTCTCGTCGATTCTGAACTTCGGACTCGGCGGACTCGCAGGCGGCAATCCGATCGGCGGCGGCGACTGGGGCTTCGTGAACTATTTGCCGACTGAAGCTGCGGCGGCGTGGTTCCATCACAAGGCCGGTCAAGGTCAAAGCTTGCCGTCGTTCTTGCAAGGCGTCGAAGCCTTCGCCGGCGGTCAGTACTTGCACGATCTCGCGCAAGGCGCCGACCTGAGTTCGTCGGCGTTCAACAACGACGTCGCGCGTCTGCACTCGTATCTCGGTCTTTCCGAAGACTATATCCGCAATTCGAATCTGCGCGTCCCGTACTTCCGTTTCATGGAAGCGCTGCTGCGCAACCAGGATCAAATCATCGGCCGCTACGACGCGCGGTACACGACATACAGCCTCGATGCGAACTCCGACTTTCCGCAATGGGATCCGTCGGACGTGGGCATCAGCGGCGCATTTGTGGGCCTCGGCATGAACTACATGACGCAGACGCTCAAGTACCGCACGAATCTACCGTATCGTCCGACGGCCTACGGCGGTCAATTGGGCGCGAAGTGGGATTTCAAGCGCGGTAATGACGATCCGCCCGCAAACGTCGCGCCCGATCTCGCGCGCGCCATGACCACGAATTCCCATCTCTACGTGTTCTCGGGCAACGGGTACTTCGATTTCGCGACGCCGTTCTTCGCGACGCAATACACGCTCAATCACCTCGGCCTCGCGCCCGCGCTGCAGAATCACATCACCTTCGGCTTCTATCAATCGGGCCACATGGTGTACCTGAATCCGCAAGCGCTCGCGCAATTCAAAGGCGACCTCTCCCGCTGGTACGACCGCGCCCTCTCCGGACGCTAAGTGTCGGCATAACACGAACAAAGCGCCCGCCGAATTTTCGGCGGGCGTTTTTGTTCACCACACTGCGGTTACTTCGTCCCGGCGAGCTTGGCGAGTTTGGCCATCGTGCTCTCGAGCATTTTGCCGAGTTTGGTGTACGCGAGGTTTTGGTCGTGCGTCGGCGGCGCGTCTGCGCTTTCGACCGAGCCTTCCAGGTTTTGATAGGCGTCATTCAACGCGGACAGCGTTGCGAAGTTCGTGACCGCGGGCGTTGCCGCCGATCCGAACGCTGCAGCGCCACTCTCGCCCAGAATATCCCGGCGAAGCGCGGCTTTTTGCGCGTCGCTGAGCGTCTTCGAGTCGAGCAACGCTTCACCACGTTTGCGCGCGGCGTCGATTTGACTCAGCCGGTCTTCGATGAGGTTCGCGAGCTGGTACTGCTCGCGCAATTGCGCATCCGTCGCATCGTTGCGTGGATCGCGAACGAGCCGCGCCATAGTGGTGTACGTGTTCCTTCCGACGGTGAGACGAACGGTGTACGTTGCCGGCGGCGCGAGCGGTCCTTGATCGTGGCGCGTCGTGAAATCCCACACGAACCGATGCGAACCCGGATCGGTTGCGATCGTCACCGGTGCGGGAATCCATCGCGGCGCGATATCCATCGTCGCCGGGTCGATCGGCCGCGGCGGCGTTGCCGTTGAATAGTGGCGCACGACGTGTCCGCCCGGAGCGACGATGTCGATCGAGACCGGCCCTTGAGCCGCGCCGTTCAAGTAGTAGTCGATATACATGCCGACCGGCGGATTCGGAGCCTGCGGCTCTTCCACTTGAATCGGCGTGCCCTCATCCGCGATGCCGCCTCCGACACCGCCCGAACGGCGGAATCGAATCGTTCGCTGCGGCGCGAACAAATGATTGCCGCTTAGCGGCGTTTGCGCAAGCTGACGCAGCGACGCGATGTCATCCATGACATAGAATCCGCGGCCGTGCGTCGCAATCACGAGATCGCTTCCGTGCACGTCGATGTCGCGTACCGACGTCACGGGAAGGTTGCGCTGGAACGATTGCCAGTGCGCGCCGTCGTCGAACGAAACGTAGATTCCGCGTTCCGTGCCGGCATAGAGCAATCCGCGCACGTTCTTGTCGGCGCGAACGACGTTGACGAAGCTCCCTTCCGGAATGCCGTCCGCGATTGCGGTCCACGTGCGTCCGTCATCGTGCGTCCGATAGATGTACGGACGATAGTCGTTGAGGCGATGGCGATCGACAGCGATGTACGCGGTGTGCGCATCGAGCGACGAGGGATCAATGATGCCGACCTTGCTCCACGGCCTCAGCTCCTTCGGCGTGATGTCGTTCCAATGCGCGCCGGTATCGTGCGTTATCCACACTTTGCCGTCGTCGGTGCCGGCCCAAATCGTTCGCGCATCGTGCGGCGCAGGCGCAATCCAATAGACGACGCCGCGACGGGGCAGACCGCCCGAATCGGCGAGCGCCGGCGCATCGAGATTGGCCGGCTGGTTTTCCTCTTCGCGACGCGTCAAATCGGGGCTGATGATCGTCCACGTTTGGCCGCGGTTCACAGAACGAAGGACATACTGTCTGGTTGTGTAGAGCACGTGATCGACCGGTGAAACGACGACGGGAAGCGTCCACGTGGAGCGCCACGGCGTATCGGGATACGCGGTCGTCGGATCGACATCTTGTTCCCATCCGGTTGCGAGATCTTCATAGGTCACCGGACCGCCGGAACTGTTGCCGCCGAAGAGTTTTCCGTTGTTGCGGGGATCGGGTGCAATCGTGCCGCTTTCACCGCCGACATCAATCGGACGCCAATCGAGCGACGTGATATGCTCGTGGATTGTCTGCGACGGAACCGCGATTGCGCCGGAATCTTGTTGGGCGCCGAACACCCAATATGGATACCGGTCATCGGTTGAGACGTGATAGATTTGCGCGGTCGGCTGGTTGTACCACGAACTCCACGTTTGCGCGCGATCGACCGAAACGACGACGCCTTGATCGCTGCCGAGAATCATGTGCGTGGGATCCTCGGGATTGATCCAGAGCGCGTGGTAGTCGTCGCCGCCCGGCGAGCCTTTGATCGCAACGAACGTTTTGCCGCCGTCTTCCGAGCGGTACGTCGCGGTGTTCATGATGTAGACGACGTCGGGATTTTTCGGATCGACCGTTACTTGTCCGAAGTACCAGCCGCGTTGCCACAAGCGAAGTTGCTTCTTGCCGCCGTTGACATGCGTCCACGTCGCACCCGCATCATCGGACCGATAGATACCGCCGTCGGCGATATCGCTGCCGGTATCGACTTGCGCATACACGCGCGACGGTTGCGACGGCGCAACGAAGAGCCCGACGTGACCGACGCGCTTGGGCAGTCCGTTCGTCAGTTGCGTCCACGTCTTGCCGGCATCGGTCGATTTATAGACACCGCTTCCGGGCCCGCTCGAGGGCGGATACACATTCCACGGCGGGCGGCGCGTCTGCCACAGCGACGCATAGACCGTATTCGGTTGCGACGGATCGAGCGCGATATCGATCGCGCCGGTATCGTCGTTTTTGAAGAGCACCTTCGACCACGTGGCGCCGCCGTCGGTTGATTTGAACACACCGCGTTGCGGATTTGGCGCATACTGATGTCCGAGCGCGGCAACATAGACCACATTTGCATCGTGCGGATCGACGACGATGCGTCCGATCTGCATCGTGTCGTCGAGGCCGATGTGCGTCCACGTCTTGCCGCCGTCGACCGACTTATACATGCCGTTGCCGTACGCAATATCCGAACGCATATCCGCTTCGCCGGTGCCGACGTAGAGAATCTTCGGATTGCTCGGCGCAACGGTGATTGCGCCGATCGACGCAATATTTTGGCCGTCGAAGATCGGACTCCACGTACGTCCGGCGTTCGTCGATTCCCACACACCGCCGTCGACGCTGCCGAAATAGAAATGGTTCGGTTCGCCGGGAACGCCGGTGACTGCAATGGCGCGTCCGCCACGGAAGGGCCCGATGAGCCGCCACGAGAGCGCATTGAGGGCACCTGCTTCAACGTGAGCGGGGCCCGCGATCGCCGGAGATGCCGAGAATGCGGCACATGGCGCAAGAAGAAGCGCGCACAATGACGCGCTGATCGATCGTCGCATAGCACGTGGTACGCGCTATGCGGCGAGTTGGCCTTCGGCCTCGCGTTTCACCTTCGCGGGAGACTTCAGAATCGCAACGACTGCGAGCACGATTGCGGCGCCGCCGAGGATGACGTTGAGCGTGATCGGTTCACGCAGGAGCCATGCACCAAGCGCTACAGCGACGATTGGATTGACATAGCCGTACGTCGCGACGATGTGCGTCGGAAGTTTGCGCACGGCATAGTTGTACGCGGTATATCCGACGAGCGCTCCCGGACCGATGAGCCACAAGAAGCCGCCGATCGATGCGCCGGTGATCGTGTGGACGTGTAGACGCGAGAGTTCTCCGGTGAGCAGTCCCATGATCGTGAGAATGATGCCGCCGGTGAACATTTCCAGCGCCGGAATGAGTGGATTCGTACGCAACGCCGCGTGGCGACGCGCATAGACCGAACCGAGCGCCCACGAGAACGAACCGACCAGCATCATCAGCGTTGGCACGAGCGGTACGCTACCGCCCGGAACACCCGCAAGTGCGGCGATGCCGAGCGTTCCAAGGCCCAAGCCGATGCCTGAACCGAGCGTGATGCCGGTGCGCGATACGACCGCGGCGATGATCACCATCCAGATCGGAACCGTCGCGACGACAATCGCGGCAACGCCCGATTGCACCGTCATCTCCGCATAGCATAAGAAACCGTTGCCGATGCCGAGCAAGAGAAACGCGGTCATCGCGAGCGAGCGCCACTGCGGCGCGCGCAGCTGTGAGAGCAGGTCGCGTTTCCACAACAGCATTCCACCGGTGAGAATCGATCCGGCGATGATGTAGCGGATGCCGGCCATAAGGAACGGGGGAATCGTCTCGACGGCGACGCGGATGCCGAGATACGTGGAACCCCAGAGGATCCAAACGGTGATCAGTGCTACCCAGGGCAGCGCATTCGAGACGGATAACCGGCGCATCATTTCCCTTCTGAAACCAAAGATCGTCCGGAGTTTTCGAAACAGTAAGCGGAGGCGGCAAAGTCCTCCGTTTTGGAAAGCTGGGAGGTTACCGATGCTCAGTCCCACCCCTGCCGTCCCGTCGAATCGAAAGCTCGACGATGTCGACCTTCGTCTGCTGGCCGCGCTGCGCGCGAACGCCCGGACGAGCCAGGAAGACCTCTCCCGGATGCTTTCGCTTTCGCGCCCCGCCGTCCGCGAGCGGATGCGGCGGCTGGAGGCGCTGGGTATTCTTCTCGGCTACACCATCATCGTCGATTGGGAGTCCTTAGGCTACCCGATTCTTGCGTTCGTGAACGTGCGCACCGCCATGGGCACATGTGACGAAGGCACGCACGTCGTCAACGGTTTCTCATGCGACGGCGCTGTCGTCGAGGAGTGTTACGCGATCACCGGTGATTGGTGCTTGTTCGCAAAAGTGCGCGCGCGCTCATCAAAGGAACTCGCGAATTTTCTCGACGCGATTAAGAAGAACGCACGCTTCTCCGCAACATCGACCACGATGGCATTAGCCACCGTGTCCTCCTAGCGCGGCGTCACGGTTAGAGATTTAATGGTTTGCGCGACAGGAGCCGCGATCGGTAAGCGTAATGCGAACATCACCATGCATGCCGCGAACACGAACGGTTACCTTGTCGCCTGCGGCGCCACAATCGTTGACGGCGCAAGAACGATCGCCTCAACGCTGCGCTGCGCGTGTAGCGCGCGGCGTTCTGCCGGCTGCCGCGTTCACGCTTTTGTATGGAATGAATGTCGTCGCTGCAGTGGTCTTGTGCTGTACCGAGATGCTCTTTGGAAAGTACCGTCAGGATCTCACGTGACTGATGAAGCGCACATCAAATAAAAAGCCCGCACCATATGATGCGGGCTTTTTGTTCCTAACGCGGTACTACCAGCCGCCGCCCGAGTCGCCTCCTCCGCCGCCTCCGCCGAAGTCACCGCCGCCGCCGAATCCGCCGCCGCCCCAATCACCGCCGCTGGATGAACCCATGTCGGCTTGACCCGCGTCATTGCCCCAGCCGCCGGCATCCGGTGCGTTTCCACCCCAGCCGCCGCCTTGATCCGTCGGCGCAACGCCGCCGCCGGCAACGTTCGGATCTACATAACCGCCACCACCGCCGCGATTGAACATCTCGTTTCCGAGCCATGCACCGCCCAGGCCGCCGAGCAATCCGCTCCAGAAGCCGCCTCCGCCGCCGCCGTAGTAGCCGGGGCCGCCATAGCCGCCGTATCCGGGTCCGGGACCATAGCCGGGTCCGCCCGCCGGTCCACCGCCCGGGCCGCCGCCATAATATCGCGGGCCGGACATCGAGCGCAAAATCGACCGGATCACCAAGAATCCGATGACGATGAGAATGATCCACCAGAACATCGAAAGATGCATTCCACTTCTTGTGGCGACCGGCCGTTGATAGACCGGTGCAGGATAGTTGCGTCCGTTCGCGTTCGCGGTGCCAGGCGCGCTATTGAGGTGTGCGCGGAACACGTCGAGCGTTGAATTTACCGCCGTGGTTATTCCACCGTCGAAATCACCGTTGCGGAACGACGATTCCATTTGCTGACGGATCGACGTCGTCGTCGATGCAGGGAAAAACTGCGCCGTCGCGCGGCCCGGAACGATGATATCCTTCCGGTCGTCTTTGGCGATGAAAATCAGGACGCCGTTGATGCGCTGCTCGCTGAACACCGCTTGCGCAGCATTTTGCAGCGTCTCACCGTTGAGCGACGGGACCGTCACGACAACGACTTGCTTGCCGGTCTGCGTGTTGAAGTTACCGACCTGCGTGTCGAGCTGCGAGACCGTCGCAGACGAGAACATTCCGGCGCCGTCTTGAATGAATTGCGCGGCGGCTGCCGGTAGCGCGTTCATCGCAACGGCGAACACGATGGCGGCCAATGCGGCCAAACGTTTCATGCTAAGTTCGTTATCCTCCAAAGGGTAGTATCGCGGGCGCCGGTCCGGAGTTTCAGCGGCTGACGCTGAAGGCGATTACGCCGCCGGCCACGCTGAAGATAAAGAGGAAGATGAAGATCCAGATGGCCACTCGCTTCCACACCTCTGCTGCGGAAGGCTTCGGACGGTACTCGGTGCGCTGCCGCTTCCTCACGACGACTGCGCCTGCCGTTTCTCGACTTCGCTCCATAAGCGTTCGAGGTTGTAGAACTGGCGCTGGTCAGCCGTAAAGACGTGCACGATCACGTGGCCGAGATCGATCAGAATCCACGTGCCTTCATTGTATCCCTCGACTCGCGTCACCGGGAAGCCTTCCGCCTCCGCGCGCTCGACGACCGCATCGGAGATCGCGCGCGCTTGGATCTTCGACCGTCCCGTGACCAGTGCGAAGGTGTCCGCGAGAATCGTGCGTCCGCTGACGTCGATCGTCGTGAAATCTTCTCCCTTGCGATCGAGCGCGGCGTCGCGGACGACGTCGATCAGTTCAGCGATGTTGAACCCCCCTCGAAGCCAAACGTCTTGGCGGCTGCTAGTGTCTGTGGAGCGACCGGAATCCCCTGCCGCTCAAAATACCCCATCGACTGCGCGATCGTCTCGCGCATCCCAGCGTGCAAATTGGTGCACGCTAAGTGCCACAGCGCGTCGCGTCCGTCAAACTTCCGTCCCGGCTCCAGTCCGTCGGCAAGATAGAGCACGCAGTCGAGCGCCGACATCTCTTTGGCAGCGACGGTATGCTTTTCGATTGCCGAGAGCACCTCGGGATCGTGGATCCCGAAACTCTCCTGTGCGATCGATGCTCCGAGACGCGCGTGCAATACGATCGGATTCGCGCGTTCAAACGGATCGATCGCCATGCCGCGCAGTTCGCACTCATCGATCAGTCGGCTGGCGGAGTACAAACGCGCGAGATCGTGAAGCATGCCGGCCAATCTCGCTTTGCTACTGCTGACGCCGTGCTTTTGCGCGAGAACGTCGGCGCAACGCGCGACGCGGACGACGTGTTCGTAGCGGTGGCCTTGGCCGAGATGCGCGTGAATGCGTTGCGCGAGAGCGGGAAAGTACAGTGTTGATCTCCGCTACGCGAACCGCACGCGGAGCGCGGAGAGGCGGGCATGGTAGAGATCGCCCTTCAAATTCCCGGCCCACATGACCATCGCGTTCTCGTTGTTGTCGCTGTAGTAACCCTTGCGCGTCGTGACGGTGGTGAAGCCGTATTTTCGATACAGTTGTTGCGCGGCAACGTTGCTCTCGCGCACTTCCAGCGTCATCCACGCCGCCCCCCGCGCGATCGCTTCATCGATGAGCCGAAGCAACATCACTTCGCCGTATTTCTTCCCGCGAAACGCGGGATCGACAGCAATCGTCGTAATGTGCGAATCTTCGAAAATTACCCAGATTCCGCCGTACGCCATGACCTTGCCGTCGATGCGTCCGACGTAGTAATGCGCGAGCTTGTTCGTCGTGAGTTCATTGTAAAACGCATCCGACGGCCATGTGGTGGAAAACGACGCGCGTTCGATGCGGAGAACTTCGGAGATGTCGCTTGCCGTCATCTGCGCGATGTCCATGCGTTCGGGCGTACCGGACGACGACGGCGTCAATTCGGCTTTCATCGTTTACGTTCTGTCGGACGAAACGTCGGAACATTTGCGGCGGGTGCCTCGCCGTAATCGGCGCGCACTTCGTGAATGGTATCTGCGACGCGCGCGTCAACGCCCGCGAGCGCAAACGCTGCGGCGGGTGGCGTAACGAGCGGGGGGCGAGACTTCACGATGAAACCGCCTTCGGCGAGATACGCGAATACGTCCTCCGGGGCGCCGAGAACCGCGAGCGGCCGTTCATCGGCCGGCGGCAGAATTTGTGGGAGGACTTCGCTTGCTTTCCCGGAGGCGCGGCGTTGCGTCGCGCCCTCGCGATAGCGCGCGGAGATAATCCCGGGGCGCCCGACGACCACGCTGAGGACCCGGTCGTCGTGGTGTCCGTATTCCAGCGCATCGAATGACGAGATTCCGGCCAGCGGTATGCGCCACGCTTGCGCCAAGGACTTCGCATACGCAATCGTGATGCGCAGTCCGGTAAAGCTGCCCGGCCCGATGCCGACTGCTATGCGATCCAGCTGCGCAGGCGTCACGTTTGCGCCGTCGAGCAACTCGCGTACAGCACCGAGCCCGGCTTCGAGCGCAACGTTGCCGGCAATCGAAATCGCGGCGGCAACGGTTTCGTCCACGGCGATGCTCGCAGAGAATCCTCCGAGCGCGCCGTCCAAGCCGAGAACCCTCATCGAATCGTCACCGCGCGCGGGCCCTCGCCTGAACCCACGATCGTTATCTCATACCGATGCTCGGGCAACAGATGCGGCGCGTGCGTCCACCACTCGATGAAGACGATGGAACTGCCGTCGAAGGCTTCGTCGAGGCCGAGTTCGGTAAGTTCCGCGGGATCGTCGATGCGATAGAGATCGAGATGATCGATCGGCGGATCGCCGTGATACCGATGCCAAAACGTGAACGTCGGGCTCGACGTCTGATCCTCGCCGTGGCGAGCGCGGACGGCGGCGCTCACGAACGTCGTCTTGCCGGCGCCCAACTCGCCCGAAAGGGCGACGACGTCGCCCGGGTGCAGCGAGGCGGCAAATTCGCTCGCAAAGTTTTCGAATGCTTGCTGGGTTCCGAAAGTGCGCTCGCTTGCTGTGGCGAATGGATCGGCCATGTCGAGCGGCGATTTCGCAACGGAACTCCGTCAGTCCGTTGCCGATCATCTTGCATTGATCCAAACTGCGGCCAACGCAGCGAAGGCGCGGATCGGAGAAGCCATTCCCTTGGCGCCGGCCGGCCCCGAACCGCTCGCGGTCTTCGACGTTCCGGCTCCGTTCCAACCGCGCCCGGCCGTCGACTTTTTCGCCGATGGACCGATTTTTGACGACGTTGTTAGCCCGCCCGAGGCCCTGCCCGACGGAGCGATTGCATTCGACGACGGCGTCTCGATGAATGGCGTCGACGATGAGGGCATTCCCGTGTGGGAAGACGCGCCCTAGACGGCGTATATATTAAAGAAAGCGGGGGCCGATTCCGGGCCCTCATTCTTTGTGTCTAGCGAAGCAAATTGAATAACGATATCGTCCAACCTGTAAACGTCGAAGACGAAATGCGGGAGAGCTATCTCTCTTACGCAATGTCCGTCATCGCGTCGCGCGCACTCCCTGACGTGCGCGACGGTCTCAAGCCCGTCCAACGCCGCATCCTCTACGCAATGCGCGATATGGGCATGGACCCTACCAAACAGCACCGCAAATGCGCCGGTATCATCGGCGAAGTACTCAAGAGCTATCACCCTCATGGTGACAGCTCCGTTTATGACGCGCTCGTGCGCATGGCGCAGGATTTCACGCTGCGCTATCCCCTCGTCGACGGCCACGGTAACTTCGGCTCGATCGATCCCGATCCGCCCGCTGCCTACCGTTATACGGAAGCGCGTCTCGGACGGCTTTCGCTCGAGCTGCTGACCGACATCGAAAAAGACACCGTTCCGTTCGTCGCAAACTTCGACAATCAAGGTACGGAGCCGACCGTTCTTCCGGGCAAGCTCCCCCAGTTGCTCGTCAACGGTTCGAGCGGCATCGCGGTCGGCATGGCGACGAACATCCCGCCGCACAACTTGACCGAGATCTCCGATGCGATCGCGCTGCTCATCGACAATCCGAACGCCACCGACGACGAGCTGTGCGACATCGTCAAAGGCCCGGACTTTCCGACCGGCGGCGAGATTCTCGGCCACGAAGCGATTCGCGAAGCATATAAGACAGGTCGCGGTTCGATCACGATGCGTGGTAAGGCCGAGATCGTTGAAGAGCGCGGCAAGCACAAAATCATCATTACGGAAATTCCGTACCAGGTATATAAGGGCCGCATTGTAGAGTCGATTGCGGAAGCGCACGCGGAGAAACGTATTCAAGGCATATCCGCGCTGCATGACGAGTCGAACCGCAAAGGTATGCGCGTCGTCGTCGAGCTGCAGAAGACCGCGACGCCGAAAGTCGTGCTCAATCAGCTCTTCAAGCATACGCCGCTGCAGTCGAGCTTCGGCTTCAACATGCTTGCGCTCGTGCCGGTCGGCGAACCGCGTTCTGACGGATCGGTCGCGCTCGAGCCGCAAGTGCTCACGCTCAAGCAATTGCTCGAGCACTTCATCGCCTATCGCAAAGACGTCGTCACGCGCCGTACGCGCTACGATTTGCGCAAGGCCGAAGAGCGTGCCCATCTGCTCGAAGGCTACCGCATTGCGCTCGACAACATCGATGAAGTCATTGAGATCGTCCGCGGCAGTCAGACAACAGACGAAGCGAAGACGAAACTCTCATCGCGTTTCGGGCTCTCCGACATCCAGTCGCAAGCGATCGTCGACATGCGTCTGCGCACCCTTGTCGGCCTCGAACGGCAGAAGATCGAGGACGAGTACACCGAGCTCATCAAACTGATCGCGGAATTGCAGGACATCCTGAAGAGTCCGCTCCGCATTGCCGGCATCGTCCGGACGGAAACGCTGGATCTTAAGAAGCGCTTCGGCGACGAGCGCCGCACGGAAGTGCATCCGGCTGAAGACGAGATCTCCATCGAGCAGCTCGTTCCGAACGTCGACGTCGTCGTGACGTACACGGTCGGCGGCTACATCAAGCGCGTTTCAGTCGACACGTTCCGCACGCAGAATCGCGGCGGACGCGGCGTCACGGGTATCGCGAACTTGAAGCGCGAGGATGTCGTGCGCAACTTCTTCGTGACGAAGACGCACGATCACGTGCTGTTCTTCACGAACAAGGGACGCGCATATCGCCTGCGCGGCTACGAGATTCCGGACACGACGCGGACCGCGCGTGGAACGGCACTCGTCAATCTGCTGACACTTCCGCCGGGTGAAGCTGTCACTGCGGTATTCCCGATCCACGAGTTCACCGACGGGCGCTACATGGTGATGGTTACGAACCAAGGCGTCATCAAGAAGACACCGCTCACCGAGTTTGCGAACGTTCGCCGCAACGGTCTCAACGCGATCAATCTCGACGCAGGCGACGAACTGCTCGCGGTCGATCTCTCGGACGGCACGCGTGACATCATTCTCGCGTCGACGCAAGGCATGGCCGTGCACTTCAATGAGAAAGACGTGCGTCCGATGGGGCGCAACGCGCGCGGCGTGAAGGCGATGACGCTCGACGACAGCGACACGATCGTCGCAATGGACGTCATCGAACCGGAGCGCAAAGAGGTGCTGCTCGTGACGTCGCAGGCGTTCGGCAAACGCACTCCGATCGACGACTACCGCCATACTTCTCGGGGCGGCAAGGGCGTCAAAGCCTTTGCACGCGAACGCGAAGACATCGGCCAAGTCGTCGACCAGATCATGGTCTCGCCCGAGGATCAAGTCTTGATGATCACGAGCGGCAACCAAGTCATCCGCCTCAACGTGAAGGACATCCGGAGAGCGGGACGCTCGACGAAGGGCGTACGCTTGCAGCGGCTTGGCGAAGGCGACGAAGTGATTGCCATTACCAACCTCGGGAAACAAGCCGAGCTAGTGACGGGTATCACCGGAGAACCGGCGGAGTTCGACTGAAACCCATCACCCTCGGCTGAGGGTCTGATTGAGCGGAGGTAGTATTCAAGTAGTTATGAGCGCATTGCCAGACGTTACGCAAGGTAACTTTCAGAACGAGGTGTTGGGTGCGTCCCAACCCGTTCTCGTCGATTTCTGGGCACCATGGTGTGGCCCGTGCCGCATGCTCTCGCCCGTCGTCGAGAAGGTCGCTTCCGCGAACACGGGCAAGGCGAAATTCGTCAAGTTGAATACCGATGAAAATCCGAGCATTGCGGGGCAGTATCAGGTCTCGGGAATCCCGTGCCTGATTCTCTTCAAAGACGGTCAGCCCGTCGACCGCATCGTGGGATACGTTCCGGAGAACGTCATCTCGTCGATGCTCGCGAAGCACGTCGCGTAAGCACGTGAACGTGTTCCGCGGGGTACCCGCGGTGCATACGATCCTGGAACATCCGGCGGTTGCGCCCTACGAGTCTCTCGTGGGGCGCGCCGCTTTACGTGCAGCAGTCGGCTTCGAGCTCGACCGCGTGCGCGCGGATCGCGACGGCGCGCCGCTCGAACTGATCGTGGAGCGCGTCGTCGAGCGCGTCGACCGGCAGGCCGCAGCAGAACTGCGCGGTGTCATCAATGCGACCGGCACCGTGCTGCACACGAATCTCGGCCGCGCGCCGATCGCCGAATCGGCATTTACGCATGCGTGGAGCGTGAGCCGCGGGTATTCCAATCTCGAGTTTGATCTCGTCGCGGGGCAGCGCGGTTCGCGCTACGATCGCGCGACGGCGATTCTGTGCGAACTCACCGGCGCGCAGGATGCAATCGTCGTCAACAATTGCGCCGCTGCGATTCTGTTGATTCTGGATACGTTCGCGCGCGAAGCTGAAGTCATCATCGCGCGCAATCAGTTGATCGAGGTGGGCGGCGGCTTTCGCCTCCCCGATGTACTTGCGCGCAGCGGCGCGCGTCTGGTTGAAGCCGGTGCGACGAACAAGGTTTACGTTGCGGACTACGAACGGGCGCTTACGCCGCGCACGGCGCTGCTGTTCCGTTCGCACCAGTCGAATTTTACGATGGATGGGTTTATTGCCGACGTGAGCGGCGCCGAACTCGCGTCGCTCGGAAAGCGTGCCGGCGTTCCGAGCGTCGAGGATCTCGGGACCGGCGCGCTCGTCGATTTGACGGAATACGGCTTGCCGCGCGAACGCACTCTGCAAGAGGCGATCGCGGATGGACTCTCGCTCGTCACGTGTTCCGGCGATAAATTGCTCGGCGGACCGCAGGCGGGAATCATCGCGGGCGAGCGATGGGCGATCGCGCGGTTGCGCAGTAACCCGCTCATACGGGCGTTGCGCGTGGATAAGGTAACGCTTGCGCTGCTTGCGCAAACCCTGCGGTTGTATCGTAATGCCGAAACTCGGAAATCGATACCGCTCTTGCGGATGCTTTCCACATCGCTGGATGCCTTACGCGAACGCGCTGATCGCGTCGCGTCGACCATTCCCAACGCGAACGTTATAGAATGCGACGGTTTCGTCGGCGGCGGGTCGTTGCCGCAGGCGCGGATCGCTTCAATTGGCGTTGCGATTGCAACTCCGCACGCCGCGGAGCTTGCGGAACGGTTGCGCGCATGGCGGCTGCCGATCGTTGCGCGCATTGACGACGACCGCGTGGTCCTCGATATGCGAACCGTGTTTCCGGATCAAGACCGTGAGATCGTCTCCGCCTTTATCGATCTTCTCTCATAGGCTTCCTACATGCATATCATTGGAACGGCCGGTCACGTCGATCACGGCAAATCGTCGCTCGTTACCGCGCTGACGGGAACCAATCCCGATCGCTGGATCGAAGAACAAGTGCGCGGCATGACGCTCGATCTCGGCTTTGCGCGCCTGCAGTTCGACGACGGCAGCGAAGCAGGAATAGTCGACGTGCCGGGCCATGCGCGCTTTTTGCACAATATGCTCGCAGGCGCTGCCGGAATGGAAGTGCTGCTACTCGTTATTGCGGCCAACGAAGGCGTGATGCCGCAAACGATCGAGCATTTGCAAATCCTGCGGTATCTCAACGTGCAGCGCATCGTCGTCGCACTAACGAAGATGGACCTCATTCCGCCGGAGCGTAAAGGCGATGTGTGCCGTTTGATGCACGGCGCGCTGCAAGGTACGATCGCGGAGAATGCGCCGATCTTTGCCGTCTCGACTATCACCGGTGAGAATCTGGACGTACTGAAGCTCGGTCTCCAGTTTGAACTTTCGGCACTGCAGGCACGCGATGCCGATGCGCCGGTGTATATGCCGGTCGATCGCGTCTTCTCGTTAGCCGGACGCGGAACGATCGTGACCGGGACGCTGATGCAAGGACGCGTCAAAACCGGCGACACGCTCGCGCTCGAACCGCGCGGTGCAGCAGTACGCGTTCGCAGCGTGCACGTCTTCGGCGAAGCGCGCGACGAGGTCTTCGGCGGAACGCGGGTTGCCATCAATGTGCCCGGTATCGAAACACGCGATATTGCGCGAGGCGAGGTGATTGCCGACAAGCAATTCCAATCGCGCTCGACGTTCAACGTTGCCTTCACACCGCTCGACGAGGCAATCGGAGCGATTAAACGGCGTACGCCGGTGCGCGCGCACATCGGTTCCGCGGAAATTCTCGGAACGCTCGTCCTGACGGCCGCGCCGGAACGTAGCGAAACGGCGCGTGGTGAATTGTTTCTCAAAGCGCCCGTGCTCGCGTTTCCCGGCGTTCGATTCGTGCTGCGGCGCGTCTCGCCGAAGACGCTGCTCGGCGGCGGCGAGATCGTCGGCCTCGACTCCACCGCACCGGTACTCGATGCGCGTGACTCGGCACTCGGCGCAGTTCTCGAAGCGCTACGCGAGTGTGGAAACGATCCCGCTGAAGCGCGCGAGATCGCATTCGCCACGAATCTTCGCGAAGATGCGGTACAACGCGCGCTCGGGACGTTGCTGGAAAACGGCGAGGCCGTCAAGGTGCTGCGCCCCGAAGCGTATCTCGCTGCGAACGCCGCGCAGGAGCAGCTCGATGCTGTTCTCACAACGCTGGCGGCGTCGCACGAGCGCGAACCGTGGTCGGTCGGCATGACGTCGCTGACATTGTCGCGCGCGCTACAGATAGATGAGAAGAAGCTGATGCGGCTCCTCACCGCATTTGCTGACGAAGGCCGTGTGTCGCATCGCAGCGGTTACTATGCGGCGACGGATCATGTGCCGAAGCTCAGTAACGAACAACGAGCGTTCTTCGACCGTGCAGTTCCGGTCGATCCCGAGTCCCCGTTCGTGCCCGTAGATTTTGAGACCGTTGCAAGAGAAGCAAAGGCCGGTGCATCCACCGGCTTGCCGAAAGCCTTCGAAACGCTGCTCGTACGCGGCGTCTTGGTTCACGTGGGCGAATCGCTTTATCGCGGATCGCAGATCGAACAGATCCATCGCCGCATCGAATCGTTCATCGTTCGTAACGGCCGCATGACGATGGCGGAATTTCGCGACCTGCTCGGCACGTCGCGCAAGTACGCCGTGCCGCTCTTGGAGTGGTTCGACGGCCGCGGCATCACCGTGCGCAGCGGCGATTATCGCATGCTTCGTACGCGCTCGTCGACCTTCTCAGCGAACGTTAAACAAGGCCAGTAGCTGCGCACTGTCGTACTTCGAACGCAGTGATCGACGCGCTCAAACTTCCGAAAGCGGAGCTCCACCTTCACATCGAAGGTACGTTCGAGCCCGAATTGATCTTTACGATCGCCGAACGTAACCGTATCCCGCTGGAGTATTCTTCGGTTGACACGCTTCGGGCGGCCTACAACTTTACCGATTTGCAGTCATTCCTCGATATATATTACGCGGGGATGAACGTGCTGCGGACCGAGGCGGATTTCTACGATCTCACGATTGCGTACCTGAGGCGCACGCACGCGCAAAACGTGCGCCATGCCGAGATCTTCTTCGACCCACAGGCGCATACCAGCCGCGGCGTCGCGTTTCACACGGTTGTCGAGGGAATCACGGCAGGACTTCGCGAGGGACAAGCGCGCTTCAACATCACGTCGCATCTCATCATGTGCTTCTTGCGCGATCAATCCGTGGCGTCCGCCATGGATACGCTCGATCTCGCAATTCCGTATCGCGACCGCATCATCGCCGTCGGGTTGGATTCCGCCGAGCGCGGCAATCCGCCCTCGAAGTTTCTCACCGTCTTCGATCGCGCGCGCGCCGAAGGCTTTCTGACGGTTGCGCATGCGGGCGAAGAGGGCCCGTCCGAATACGTGTGGGAGGCGCTCGACCTTCTACGCGTATCGCGCATCGATCACGGCATTCGCAGTCTGGAAGATCCGCAGCTCATCGAACGTCTGCGCAGGCAACGCGTTCCGTTGACTGTGTGTCCGCTCTCGAACGTCCGGTTACGCGTCGTTCCGGATCTCTCGCATCATCCGCTCAAACGCATGCTCGATGCAGGGTTGTTGGTAACGGTGAATTCCGACGATCCTGCCTATTTCGGCGGCTATGCGGGCGACAATTTCGTGCAGGCCGGCGCGGCGTTGCATTTAAACGATTACGATCTCGTGACGCTCGCGCGTAATTCGTTCGAAGCCTCGTTCATCGACGACGTGACGAAACGCGGGTTTCTCGATGAGATCGATAACCGGATAGCAGCACTTCGTTAGACCGGGATTAGAAAACGCGCGCCCGCGTGCTTGCCTATAGGACACTGCGATGTGACGCGCCTATGCTAGCGGTAAGAGAGACCCGCTGCGAATCCTGGAGGCGCCATGAAATCCATTTGCGGCCGAGTTGCTGCGCTATTGTGCGTTGGAGCTTTCGTGCTTTCGGCATGTTCGTCAAACGCCGGGCCGACGTTCGTACAGCGTCCGGGTGAAGCAGCTCAGGCGGTTCTTCACGCATCGCCGTACGTTCGCGTCATGGCGGAGAGTGCGCCCGAAGCCAATGTGGGCGGATTCAGGCTGACGAGCCCGACCTTTATAAACAACGGCGCCATTCAGAAGAGCATGATCGGCAATCTTGCGCCGCAATGCAAAGGCGGCGATCTTTCGCCCGTGCTCAATTGGTCGAACGCTCCGAGCGGGACCAAGAGCTTCGCACTCGTTCTGTTCGATGAAACGGCGAACTTCGGGCATTGGGGCGTGTACAACATGCGTCCAAGTGCGAACCGGCTACCGCAAGGCGTGAAGCCGGGCAACATCGCGGGATTGTGGAATCAAGTCTTCGATGACTTGGGAGTTCAAGGATACTTCGGACCGTGTCCACCGCCCGGCATCGTGCATCGCTATGTGTTCACGATCTATGCGCTCGACACGACCCTGACGCTTCAAAACAATCCGGGGCTGAATCCACCGAACGTCGAGGCATTACTCTACGCGATGATCGGTCATGTCGTCGGACGCGCAAGCTATACGGGACTGCTGAAGTATACGCCTTAGTGGCGCAGGAGCGTCCAGACGCCGATCACAATTTCGACTGCGATTAGAACGATGACAATGATTTCGAGGAACTCGTCGCGTCGCGAACGCGCTTGATCGGTGAGGAACTGGTACATGTCGCGGACGCTCGCGAGTTTGCTGTCGATCTGGCTCTGCCAATCCGCTAACCCGAGTCTCGATGCGGCAGCGCGATAGATGCGCGCGTAGTATGCGTCGCCGACGACTTTGAGCGCATTGCTCGAGCGATCGATCAGTTCGAGTATGTCGACGATCAGGTATCGAATCGTCGCGGCCGATTCTGCTTCACGGCGGCCGGAAATCGAACGCGCTCGCGAACCGGGTTGCAAGGCGTAAATTGTATCGAGCTCCCGGTCGAGCAGCGCGTCGTACGTTCGCAACTCGAGCAACTGCGAGTTCGCGAATTCGAGAATGTCGCCGATTGCGTCGCTCGATTCCCGGCGGTCATACACGAACGCCGTATCCCACTGTACGATGGTCAGGTCGTCGGCGTAGTACGAAAAGCGGGTGCGCAACGCTTCTTCGATTTCGCTCTGGGAGAGCGAGGTGGTCTCGCCGAGCAGCAGATGGGCCAGCGTTTCGGAATAATCGTGCAAGAGTGCCGCCGATTCAATCGGGGGCTCGAAGCGTTCGACCTCGATGACGACGTAATCTTCGATGAGCGTGCGATGCGGATCGTCCAGCACAGGCCCGAGTTCGCGGCAGATGCGTTCGACCGTAGCGGATGCGTACTGCGAGACATCATCGCTGCGCCGTAGCTCGTTTGCTGCCGCTTGCAAGTGCTCCCAGCTGCCTTCAACCGCAAACGTAAAGCGCAGCGAGATCACGCCGTAGTCGAAAAACTTCGCGCGCACGGAGCATGGCATGTTGCCGAACGTCGCATCGGGCAACCGCGCGACAAGCGGTAGGACCGGAAATTGCAGGTAGGCCGTGGACGCGTATGTGCGAAGCGGAATATCCTTGGGGAAAACCCCTTCGCCTTCGATGGTGCGAAGAGCGCGCAAATCGATTGTGTCGGCGACGTCAAAGAGATAGAAGGCTCGGATGGCGCCGGCCGCAATGTTCATAGGGCCCGGGGTACACTCCGGTCGGGAAGGAATCCCGCTTGAATTGGACTGGTTTACCTGCAACCATTGGATGGTTTTTCGGGTCGTAAGGGGTGAACGATGAACGTAGATAAGATGACGGAGCGCGTGAGCGAGGGACTCAACGCGGCGTATACTCGTGCGCTCCACGAGCACAACACCCAAACGACCCCGGAACACTTGCTTGCCGCCTTGCTCGAGCAAGAGCGGGGCATTGCGCCCGACATTCTTCAGGCAGCCGGCATCGACGTAAAGGCTTTCACGAAGAAGGTCGATGAGGCCATCGGCCTCCTCCCGCGCCTTTCCGGCGCGAACGCCGAAAGCGCGCAGGTGACGCTTTCGCCCGAACTCGCGCGTGTCATGGCGACCGCTGAGAACGAAGCGAAAGCGCTCCAAGACGACTACACATCGGTCGAGCACGTGCTGCTCGCGATGGCCCAGTCGTCAGGCGCCGTCGGAAAAGTCTTCCGCGACGCGGGTTTGACGCGTGACAAATTGCTCGCAGCATTGCGCGCGGTGCGCGGAAACCAGCGCGTGACCACCAAGGACCCCGAAGGCACATATAAGTCGCTGGAACGTTACGGGCGCGATCTCACGCTGGAAGCCGAACGTGGCAAGCTCGATCCGGTCATCGGGCGCGACGACGAGATTCGCCGCATCATTCAAGTGCTCTCGCGCCGGACGAAAAACAACCCGGTGCTCATCGGCGATCCGGGCGTCGGTAAGACGGCGATCGTCGAGGGCTTGGCGCAGCGCATCGTGCGCGGCGACGTGCCCGAAGGCTTGAAGAACAAGCGCATCGTGTCGCTCGATATGGGTGCGCTGATTGCCGGTGCGAAATATCGCGGCGAGTTCGAAGAGCGCTTGAAAGCCGTGCTCAAGGACGTTGCGAACTCCGAGGGGCAGATCATTCTGTTCGTCGACGAACTGCACACGGTCGTCGGCGCCGGCAAAGCTGAAGGCGCCATGGATGCCGGCAACTTGCTCAAACCGATGCTTGCGCGCGGTGAACTGCATATGATCGGCGCGACGACGCTCGATGAATACCGCAAGTACATCGAAAAGGATGCGGCGCTCGAGCGGCGCTTCCAGCCGGTCATCGTCGATCAGCCAAGCGTCGAAGACACGATTTCTATTCTGCGCGGACTGCGCGAGAAGTATGAAGCGCATCACGGTGTCCGGATCAAGGATAGCGCGCTTGTCGCTGCTGCGATGATGAGCGATCGTTACATCGCCGACCGCTTCTTGCCGGATAAGGCCATCGACCTCGTCGACGAGTCCGCCGCGAAACTGCGCACCGAAATCGACTCGATGCCGCAAGAGCTCGACGAAGTATCACGCCGCGTCATGCAACTCGAGATCGAGCGCGAGGCGCTGCGCAAAGAGAGCGATCGTCAAAGCCGCGAGCGGCTGGAAACGCTCGAACGCGAGCTCGCCGAGCTGCGCGAAGAGCAGACGCGACTGCGTTCGCAATGGGAAGCGGAGAAGAACGCGTCGGTGCGTTTGCGTGAGCTGCGCGAGCAGATCACGGAAACGAAGGTGCAGATTGAACAAGCGGAACGCCAATACGACCTCAATCGTGTTGCCGAATTGAAATACGGGCGTCTGCCGCAACTTGAAAAAGAGCTAGCGAAGGAAGAGGCGCATCTGCAAGACGGCAAAGTCGGACGTCTTTCGAAGGAAGAGGTCGACGAAGAGGATATCGCCGAGGTTATTGCGCGGTGGACCGGTATTCCGCTTTCGAAACTGCTCGAGGGCGAGAAGCAGAAGTTGCTGCATCTCGACGAGGAGTTGCACAAGCGTGTGATCGGACAAGACGAAGCGGTCGATGCCGTGGCGGAAGCCGTGCTTCGCTCGCGCTCGGGTCTTGCAGATCCAAATCGTCCGATCGGCTCGTTCATCTTCCTCGGTCCGACCGGTGTCGGTAAAACCGAACTTGCGCGAGCGCTGGCGGAGTACCTTTTCGACGACGAACGCGCGCTCATCCGCATCGACATGTCGGAGTATCAGGAAAAGCACACCGTAGCGCGATTGCTGGGGGCGCCTCCGGGATACGTCGGATACGAAGAGGGCGGCCAGCTCACCGAAGCGGTGCGGCGCCGTCCGTATTCGGTGATTCTGTTCGACGAAATCGAGAAGGCGCATCACGACGTGTTCAACGTGCTCTTGCAGATTCTCGATGACGGGCGTCTGACGGACGGACAAGGCCATACCGTCGATTTCCGCAACACGATCGTCATCATGACATCGAACATCGGCAGCCATCGCATCCTCGAATATCGCGGAGCGCTCGGCGGAGCCGAAGAGGCGATCATGCGCGCGACGGTCTTGGAAGAGCTACGTGCGCATTTCCGGCCGGAGTTTCTCAACCGCGTCGATGAGATCATCGTCTTCCATGCGCTCAGTGAAGACCAGCTCATGGAGATCGTGGACATCCAACTCGGGCGTCTGCGCTCGCGCCTTGCCGAACGGCGGATCACCCTCGTGCTCAACGACGAGGCAAAGCGCCATCTCGTGAAAGCGGGATACGATCCGAATTATGGTGCGCGTCCGCTCAAACGGACGATTCAAAAAGAGTTGGAGACGCCGCTCGGCCGCAAGATCCTTGCGGGCGACGTGCGCGACGGAGACACCGTCAACGTCGGCTTCAACGAGATCGCGGGCGAACTGACGTTCACGGTCGGCGAACGCGTACCGGCAACCGTCTAAGCGTCAAACTCGAAACTCTGCGCACCCGGGATAGCATTCTTACTATCCCGGGTGTTATTTTGCAAGCACCTACTAATGCGCGCTCAAATAACCGTTCCGATCCTTGTTGCGATCCTGATCGTCCTCGCGTCGTACTCTGTGCCGCGATTTGATGCGGTGCATTTCGAACATCCGCACGCGATGGCGGTGGCATCGGCGCAAGCGTTGTTATCCGCGATCGCGGCGGGTACGATTACCCTAACGGCGATCGTATTTTCTCTTGCCTTCCTCGTCTTACAATTTACCGTTGCGAGTTACTCCGCGCGCCTCGCGCCAATTCTCTTTCGCAATCCGGTGATGTATAACGCGCTCGGAGTGTTCGTCGCGACGTTCGCCTTTGCGCTTGGGACGCTTGCAAGTGTCGACCTGAATGGAAACGGCATCGTTCCGCAGTTTTCGATTGCCGTCGTCGGTCTGCTGCTTTTGGGAAGCACCTTCATGCTCATGCGGCTCATTCAGCGATTGTCGGCTCTCGAGATCTACCAGGTGATGCGGTATTTGCACGATGCCGGTCGCCGCATTATCGATCGAATGCCCAACATCACGGCGGGGAGCGACGGTGACGCGCAATCGTCGGAGCCGGCGGCCTCACTTGCAGCCAAAGACATTTCGTATCTCGGAGCGGAGCCCAAGTATGTAACAGCGATCGACACCGCGGCGTTGAGTAGTCTCGGCGATGGTTCGCGAAAGATCGTGCCGGCGTGCGCCGTCGGCGATTGTGTTGCGTACGGAACCGTCGTGGCCCGATCGTACGGCGGCGAAGTCGATGCAACGAAGGTTCTACGGGCGTTTCGCCTCGCGCGCGAACGCGACTTGGACACCGATCTCTCGTATTCCGTTCGCTTATTGGTCGATACCGCAGTACGGGCACTCTCGCCGGCGATCAACGATCCGACGACGGCCGTGCAAGCACTCGATGAGATCGAGGGCCTGCTGTGCCGGCTCATATCCAAACGGATGCCGAACGGGTCGAGTTGGGATGCCTACCTGCACCTTTCGTTCGACGAGATCCGCTTGAGCGGCGCTACGCAGCCGCCCGTTATGCGCCGCATGCGCGCCGCGGTCGATGAAATTGCAAACGCAGCCGTAACGGAGTCACGACGCTCCGAGACGCTCAGCTATACCTCCGCGATCGATCGCTCGATCGACGAGTCAGGATTGGACGCTGAAGATATGCAAATGATGCGGCGTCCCGACCGGCAAGGCATCGGCGCGACAGCCGATGCGTGGACATGAAGCGCCGCGCGTTTCTCGCTGCGAGCGCCGGTGTCGCACTTGCTGGAGCGGCGCCGGCGCAACGACGCGACCTGCGCGCCGGACGCAAGGCGCTCGTGCTCGTCGGTGGCGTCAATCGCGGTGCGTACCAGGCGGGCGTGATTCAAGCGCTCGTTGAGAAGCAAGGCTTGCGCGACGGTCAGCCGTTGGACTACGACATGGTGTGCGGCACGTCGATCGGCGCATTGAACGGCTATTGCGTGACGACTGCGCAGTACACATTGCTCAAGGATCTCTGGCAAGGCGGCATTTCGAGCCAAAATATCTTTCAAATGAAGCCGCCGTTCAACAAGATACGAAATGCGGACTCGGGCCTCATCAATCGCTTGAGTGCCGCGTTTTCCCTCGGCACCGGGTTGACGACGAACGTTGCCGGCATTCTCGATCCCGCACCCGTTCGCGCGATGCTCGCGCGATACATCGATCCCTCGGCGGCGGTGCATATCCCCGGATACATCGCGACGACGAATCTGACGCAGCAACGCGGTGAAATTTTCATCCGCCGCGCCACGACGCCGAACGGCATGCAAAAACAGGCGGCAAACGACGCGCTTCTTGCGAACTTTCCGGTACGCGGTACGCAGGCGACGAACGACATTCTACGCGACGTCTACTTCGCATCGGCGTGCTTGCCGCTCGCGTTCGACCCGGTCGAACTGCCCGGTCCCGGCGGATCCGCCGGCAAGGATCAATTCGTCGACGGCGGTGTGACGGCGAATGCGCCGATCAACATGGCGCAGCTCTGCACCGACACGATTCACGTCGTCCTGGTCGATCCGAAGCGGCCCACTCCGGACGTGCGATACAAAAACGCGTTCGACGTCGGAATGGGCGTGTTCGAAACGATGCAGGCGCGGCTGCTGCTCTATCAGGTGCTCTTAGCGTTCGCTGCCGGAAAAGCATCGCTGCCGTTCGATCCGTACATCATGCGGCCTGATTCGGACTTGCCGGGAAAGCTCGGTGATTTCAACGATCAACGATCGCTCTCCGCAGCATGGCAGATCGGCTACACCGAGGCGCAGCGAGGATGGAAGAAATTCGACTTCCCGCAGGCGGGGCTATTGACGCTGTTCGACCACCCTAACGGATAGGGTACGTGAGCATGATCGCGGCCGAAATGAAGAACATCACGAACCCGACGCACGCCGCAGCCAGATGCATCGGGCGGCGTAACTTGATCGCAATACCGCCTAAGAACGACGCGGCGGCAAAGAGCACCGTCAAGAACACGTAGTGGTCGGACGTCTCGTTTGCGCTCACGGCATCTTGAACGAGTGCGTCGGCCCGCGCGCCGGCATCGTGCGCTGCGTCCTCCTCCGGCAGATGGTACGCGCCCATAACGAATGGTGTGCGCGGCGCGCTTCGATTCCGTAGTGGTTCGGTTGCGAGCCACGCCTTCACCGATCTCTCGAGCGGCGGATCGAATCGCGCGCGCACGAAGGACGCAAAAGGATCGTGTTGGTCCACTGCGCGTACGTACTCCGCGAACGCCAAGACGTCGACGATTCGGTGTGCGTTTGCGCGTTCGGCGTACGTCGAAGCTTGCACGCGCGCGGCGTTCGCCTTGCTGTAGTTCAGCGCTTGCAACGCGCTCCACCGCGCGCTTTGATAACTGCACCACGCGGTTCCAAGCGCGGCAAGCGATATAAGCACGACGGTGGCAACGTCCACGATGCGATCTACGAGCGCTTGTCGTTCATCTAGTGCTATAGCAGCCAATGCAGCGCCTACATGTTTTTCACGCGCGTGGAGCGCACGACGCGGACGATCATGGACCGTCCGGTGGGCATTCCGTTGCTCTCCACGCCATATTCCAGTTCGGCCGTTTTGAATGACGGCGCAAAGCGAACGCGTAACCAGCCCTGGCGCTCTTTATCGTGCCACTGAGCTAAAAGCTCGTGACCGCTAACGGAACCTCGAATAACGCCTTCGCGCCCAAATCTTCCGGTAACGTATGAATCGCGAGCGACAAATCTCAATGTCCGCGCACCGAAGAATGTGGCGACCGCGTCCTCGAGCTGATATTGCCCGTTGAGCGTTCGCATTCCGGCTCAATCGTAACGTGCATGCGTTGAGTGCAGTATCCGAACGCTGCAAAAAGAAGAGCGAAGAGCCCATTTCTTTGTAATTGGCGTATAAATTATCCGAATATTCTCTCTACGCCGTAAGAATGGGCTTTGCCGAAACGTCCTTTACCGCTTTACGGAGATTGACAGTGAATTCCGTCTTCTACTCGCATGGAAGCCGTGGAGGCGCGCCGAGACTGGTCGATATTGCGCCGGTCACGAGCGCGCAAGATATAGAGCACGCGTTTGCCGGTTGTTCGCATTGCATCCAACTAACGGCCGGTCTGCTCTCCGGCTTCGTTTCATCCATTCGGCTTGGCGCAGTGACGATCTACGAATGTGGCGTCGATCGCGGCATCGAGTTGCGCTTCGCGCAAGAACCGAACACCGCAACGATCGGTTTCCTGCTGGACGGCGACAGCGTGGTTGAACGCGGCCATCCTTGGAACAACGATGAAGTCTGCGTTTCTCCCCATTCCGATATCGATCTGTGCGCACATGGGCCGAGCCACATCATTTGGGTGCGTATCGACCTCGAGCACGCGCGCGAGCCCGAACGCGCTTCTCTTGCACCGCTCACGTTGGAAATGTTCGCCGACGCGGCGCTGTTTGCCGACGTGCGCGCGCTCATCGACCGCCTGGTCAAAGGCCCGCGTATGTCCGATGCAATGTTCCCGCGCGCGCGTCTGCTCTATGCGCGTAGCGAACTTGCACGCTGCCTCGTGGGGGCGTTGCAGAATGTCGCAACGTTGCCGAAGCCGGAACAGCGGCGCGAGCAACGGTCGCTCTCGCTCGTTCGCAACGTCGAGGCGTTCATGTGGGACAACGTGGAGGAACCGCTGACCCTGGAACGGATTTGCAAGGAAATGCACTGCGGCGTGCGGGCGCTCATTTATGCGTTCAAAGACATCTATGGTGTGGGCCCGATGACGTATTGGAAAGTGCGCCGCCTCAACGCTGCGCATCGAAAGCTGCGCGCGTCCGGAGGAAACACGGCAATTCTCGAGGTCGCCGCCGATTATGGCTTCTGGCATATGGGGCACTTCAGTTCCGACCACAAGCATATGTTCGGAATGACGCCCTCCGAGGCAATCGAGGGCCGCAGCTCGGAGCAAACGCTCCAATATACGTCTTAAACGCAATCAATCGCACGACGGCGGGTAGAACGATGGGATGCGACCGGAAGATCCCGTCGACCTCGCCGTTCAAACGCTGACGGAGCTTCGCGAAGAGAGCCACCGCAACGTTCCGACGACGCAACTCGGCATCGAGCGCGTAACGGGCGCGCTCGGCAGGCCGTGGTTCGCTTGGAGCGCGCTTGGGTTCGTCATCTTCTGGGTGGGGATCAATCTATCGTTCCGCGCGCGCGCGCAGTACTCGTTCGACACCCCGCAATTTCCGCTGCTCGAACTGATCGTCTCGCTAAGCTCGCTGTTTATCGCCATTTTGATTCTGATCACGCAGAACCGGCAGAACGACGTCGCGCACCGGCGTGCGGAGATCACTTTGCAAATGGCGCTCGTTACGGAGCAGAAGGTTGCGAAGGTGATCGATCTTCTCGAGCAGTTACGGCGCGACGACCCCGACGTCCCGAATCGAGAAGACGCCGCCGCCGCATCGATGGCGCAGGCAACCGACGTTCGGGAAGCTGCGGCCGAATTGAAAAAGGCGCAGCAACGTGGGTATGAGTAGCGCATGCGCGCCGCCGACGTTCTCAGCCTCCTCAAAGACGCATACAAGGGATGGTCGAGCGACCAAGCATCGCGGCTTGCCGCAGCGCTCGCGTTCTACACGATTTTCGCAATCGCACCGTTATTGATCATCATCATCGAGATCGCCGCCGACCTTCTTGGCGGCGGCGGACATCACCACGTCGTGCGCGATGAGATTCTCAATCAGCTGCGTCCGGCCATCGGCGACTCGGGAACGAAAGCAATCGCAGACATCGTGCAAGCGACGTTCAATCAGCGATCGAAGGGAGTAATCGCGACGATCGTCGGCTGGGTGATCTTTGCGGTTGCGGCAACCGGATTGATTCTCGCCATCCAAAACGCACTCGATACCGTCTTCGGCGTTCAGCAGAAAGGCGGCATCCTTGCGACGATCGTGGCGCGTTTACGAGCGATTCTCAGTATCGCCGTCGCTGCCGTTGTCGTCGTTGCGATGGGATTTACCACGAGCTTTGTTTCGAGCCATACCAACGGCACTCTCGCGACGATTGCGAACATCGTCCTCGTGCTCGTTTTTGCCGTCCTCATTACCGCCGCAATCTACAAGTGGTTGCCGAACACCAAGCTTACTTGGCGGGACGTGTGGTTCGGCGCCATCGTCTCCTCGGTGCTCTCCGTCGTCGGCCAATACTTGATCGGCCTTTACCTCGGCCGGGCCGCGACGACGACGACGTACGGCGCGGCCGGTTCGTTCGTTGCGGTGTTGCTATGGCTGTACTATTCGGCGCAGCTCTTTCTGATCGGCGCCGAAATCACGAAGGCGTACGCACATCGCTTCGGCTCCCGAAAGTCCCAAGCCGCCGTCGAGCGCGGTACGGTGGAGAAGCCGGCGCGCGCGCTATCGACCTAGTTGCGCGTAGACCGAGCGCAGCGGCGCGTCCGACACCGTGATAGCGCCGGAAAACGGCGTCGATAGTTGCTCGATGAGGTACACGGCACCCGCGATTGCGAGCGCGCATAGGACGAGCGCGGTAATGGTCGTGCCGTTGCGTACGGCCATCAGACCAAATGCCAGAAACGTTATCGCAAACCAAAACCCTAAGATGAAGATGAGCCCGGGAGAAACACCCGCCGCTTGTTGTGCGTACATCAACCAGCGCTGTTGCGCGATATCGACCGCAATCCCCAACGCGGTACCCTGGATCGACTTCTGAAGGTTGCTCTTCGGATTGAGCCCCTGAATCATTTCATAGAGGCGTGCCCCGGTGCCGCTCGAAGCCGGGTCGAGCGCAGAATTGTGTGCGGACGACCAGGTATCGGTCAGAATACGCCCGGTGGTCGCCTTCAGTTGCTGACGAGCGGGAACGGCATCCGGCCCGTAGTAGGCGAGTCCGCGATCGAGCAACGCAATCTTCGCTGCAATCGTGATGACCGCCGCTCGTTGCGATTGAAACGTGCCGAAGGACGTCGCGACGAGGAGTCCGAGGACTAATCCGGCGACGGTACCGATGACACCGAGACTTATTTCGATCAGATGTTTCGAATCGTCCTGAAGATGCTGCGCGGGCATGCGTTCGCGCAAGAACGTGCCAAGAATCGCGCAGCTGAATAAGACGACGAAAACGATCGCTGCCGTGAGCAAGGCGCTCATGGCAGCAGTCTAACAGCATAGACGCGCACGAAGTATCCCGATCGTGCGCGTGAACTTATACGTTCGCTTTTTCGCGTCTGCGGGCTTTGAGCCGTTCGCCTTCGTTCAGAATGCGCTTGCGCAACCGAATCTTTTGCGGCGTCACCTCGACGAGCTCGTCGTCTTCGATGAACTCGATCGCGCGCTCGAGCGAAAGGTCTTCGGCCGGCGGCAACTTCACATTCTCGTCGCTGCCCGCGGCGCGCATATTGGTCAGTTTTTTCTCACGAACGACGTTCAAGCCGACGTCTTTATCGTCGTTGGCCCGCCCGACGATCATGCCCTCATAGATCTCCGCACCCGGATCGACGAAGAACCGTCCGCGTTGCTCGACGCCCATGAGCGCGTAGCCGGTCGCGCGTCCCGTGTCGGTCGCAACGAGCGCGCCGACGTTGCGCCCGGGGAGTTCGCCCTGCCATTCTTGATGATCGTAATACGTGTGCGACATCACGGCGGTGCCGCGCGTGAGCGTCAGCAACTCGCCGCGCAAGCCGAAGATCGCGCGCGTCGGCATCGTATATTCGAGACGTCTCGAATCGCCGACGTTGATCATGTTCGACATGATTGCTTTGCGCTTGCCGAGCGCCTCGATCACCGGCCCCTCATATTCGGAGGGCACGTCGACCACGACATACTCGACCGGCTCCCACTTCTTGCCGTCGCGCTCCATGATGATAACTTGCGGCTTGGAAACGGCGAGTTCGTACCCTTCGCGGCGCATCGTCTCGATAAGAATCGAGAGATGGAGCTCACCGCGTCCGCGCACTTCGTAGGTATCGGCCGATTCCGTATCGGAAACGCGAAGGGCGACATTCGATTCCAGCTCGCGCATCAATCGCTCGCGAATCTGCCGCGACGTGAGGAACTTTCCTTCTTTACCGGCAAACGGCGAGTTGTTCACCGCAAAGAACATCGAAACGGTCGGTTCATCAACCGCCACGGCATGAATGCCTTCGGGTGCATTCGCATCGGCAATCGTATCGCCGATGTTCAGATCCTCGATACCCGAAACGCACACGATATCGCCTGCCGCCGCTTCCTCAACTTCGATGCGCTCCAATCCCTGGAACGTCAACAGCTTCGTCAAGCGCAGCCCGGTTGCAATTTTGCCTTCGCGCGCAACCTTCGCAATCGGCATGTTCACACGCGAATCGCCACGGAAAATTCGTCCGATGCCGATACGTCCGACATACTTGTTATGGTCGATCGCCGAGATCAACAGCTGAAACGGCCCGTCCTCGGCCGGCGCCTCAGGTACGTGCGTTCTGATGATCTCGAAGAGCGGCTCGAGATCCTGGCTGTCGTCCTCTAACGAGCGTTTCGCAATGCCGGCCTTACCGTTGGTAAAGATGACCGGAAAATCGGCCTGCTCGTCACTCGCGCCGAGCTCGATGAACAAATCGAAGACTTCGTTGACGATCTCCATGGCGCGCGCATCCTTACGATCGATCTTATTGATCGCGACGAGCGCCTTCAGATCGAGTTCGAGCGCCTTGCGCAACACAAAACGCGTTTGCGGCATGACGCCTTCCGCTGCGTCGACGAGCAACAGCACGCCCTGCACCATCTGCAGAACGCGCTCGACCTCGCCGCCGAAGTCGGCGTGTCCCGGTGTGTCGACAATGTTGAACTTCACATCGCCGTGACGAACGGCCGTGTTTTTCGCGAGAATCGTAATGCCACGCTCGCGCTCGAGGGGATTAGAGTCCATGACCCGCGTCTCGACCTGCTGACCCTCGCGGAAGACGCCGCTCTGTTTGAGCATGGCATCGACCAGCGTGGTCTTCCCATGGTCGACATGGGCAATGATCGCTACGTTTCTAATATCGGGACGCGTCTTCACGGGGCAGTTTGTACCACAAGTAGCAGAATTAGGCTACTTGATAGGTGAGGACCGTCCTGCGGAGGCGGTTAGGCACGGGGAAGCGTGAACCAGAATGCGGTGCGCTTGCCCGGTTCAGACTCGAAGCCGATCGTGCCGTTCATCATGGTGATCAGCTCGCGGCAGATGTAGAGACCGAGGCCCGTGGACCCGTCGCCGGCGGCCAAGTGACCGAACCGTGTAAACAGCTTGTCGTGATCGGCTACCTCGATCCCAGGCCCTTCGTTCACGATGGTGATCGTCAGGTGGTCGCTTGCAGGCTTGACGTCGACGAGGACGGGGCTTTCCGGAAAGCTGTACTTGACCGCGTTCGAAAGCAAGTTCGTGATGATCTGCACCGTGCGGCCTTCATCAGCGAGCACGAACGGGACCGGATCGAGATAAGCGGCGTTGAACGCGCGGTCGGGATGCTCGCTGCGCATGCGCGCCATCGATTCTTCAATAATGCCGACCGGCGCGACGCGTTCGATCCGTAATGCGAGGTGACCGGCTTCCATGCGTGAGAGCAGCAAGAAGTCTTCGAAGATCGACGACAGGCGCGCGGTCGAGCTCGAGAGGACGCCGAGCAGTTCTTGTCGTCGTTCGAGCCCGAGCGTTTCGAAATGCGTCTGCAGCAATGCCGTCGCCCCGCGAATCGCCGCGAGCGGCGAGCGCACTTCGTGCGAGACCATGCTGAAGAACTCGTTCTGCATGCGCACGTTCTCTTCAAGAATGCGGCGGCGTTCGACCTCAGCATAATGCGCGCGCGAATTGGCGAGCGCGAGACCGACGAGGTTTACGAAGAGCTGCATTCGGCGCAGCGTCTCGATCGACGGCACCTTGCCGTCGAGCGGCGCATCGGCCGATAGGTAGCCGAGCATATTCCCGTCGCGATCCGGGAGCACCAGCGTCAGCGTGTCGCGTTCGTGCCATGCGTCCGGAGCGGATCGCGGCTCATTGAGCGGGCGATATCCCGTATAGATGCTTTGCTTCCAAAGAATTTCGCGCTCTGCGGGGTTGTAGAAGCAGTACGGGAGCACTTCTGACTCGGGCGGCAAGATTTCCATGACCGCCTCGCGCTCGATGTGTTCGCCTAAGCGCTCGCGGATGATCGCGTCGGGAAATCCAAGCAATACCCGGCGATAGAGTTCGCCGCCGGATGCGTCTGCAGCGACGATCGTGACGTACTTGAATCCGAAGATCTCGGAGACCGCACGTGCGATCGATTCCAGCGCGGGCGAGATTTCCTGCGAGTGCAAGATCTCATAGGTGATGCCCAGCAGTCTCTGAAGGAGGCCGCCGTCGCCCGTGGCCGGTGTTTCGTAGAACATCATGGCCTTCGTTCTGACCTTATCCGGCCGTACCAACCGTCCTGCGCGTTGTTCGGAATTCGCCATGATAGAATGAGCGGCGATGGACGCGGCCTCGCAATACGCGCTTGCTTATTCGCTGACGACGACCGCCGGTCTGCGCGGCGTACTCTCGCTCGCGCTCGTCGCCGTGGCAGCGCATCTCGGCGTCATCCATGCCCCTGGGCAGTTCGCGTGGCTGAATTCTACTCCGGTCATGTGGATTTTGCTGGGCATCGGTGGACTCGAGGTCATTTCCGACAAAGTGCCGTTCGTCGATCACGCGCTGCACGTGCTGCAAATCCTCGTGAAGCCGGCGGCTGCAGCGATCATCGTCGGAGGAACGGTGCATCCGCAGTCGGAGAGCATGCTTGTCTTTCTGATGATCGTCGGCGCCCTCAACGCGCTCGGTATTCACGCGGGAGTGATGTCCGTCCGCGCCGCTTCGACGGCCACGACGGGCGGACTGGGCAATCCGCTCGTGAGCACTGCCGAAGACGGTGTCGCACTCAGCGGCGGGATCCTCGCATTCATCGTCCCGGTTGCGGTTGCGATAGTCGCACTGCTTCTCTCGATCGCACTATTTCGCGCCGGCCGCAAGGCCTATCAGCGCTTACGCCCAAAGCCCGGCTAAAGGGTCCGCGCGCGCAGCGCAAACCCATCGGGGGAGCGTACGAGTCTGGTGGCTCGCACGGTCTTCAAAATCGCTGAGGCCGTCTCACGACGGCTGGTAGGTTCGATTCCTACACGCTCCCGCCACATACTCGTTTCGCCCTTATTCTATGCGGACTTGCGTGTCGGACGCACTGTCGCCGTCCACTACGCTCCTTTTCAGAGCCGTTGCAGATCGTCGTGGATTATCGCGAAACGTTGCTTAGCTTGGCTCGCAATTTTCAACGAAGTGGCGCGTTAGAAGTCTCGGTCTAGTATTAGGCACATGGGTCGCGCACTGGATCAACGAGTGCCCGCAAAGCGAAGCAGATCTGACAACTATGGCGCGTCTGTAGCACGTTAAAAAGCGCCGTGCTTAATCTGCATTTTCGAGTTTTTCTTCGATTGCTTTTGCAACCCGCTCTGGGGTCTCGTGAGCCGAGAAGTTGCGCGGTGAAGGCGCACGATGGAGATTGCGGGCTCCATCCGGAGCCGGGCCAACGCGTTCGCGCGTAACGACGTAGGGGAATTTGGGGTGCGCGCCTGCCGGGGCGGCAAAGCGAACCCGGTTTATCGCGTTCTCCCAGCACCAGCCCGGCTCCGAATCGAGGCGTGAATAACCCTTCGAAGCCAGAATGCTCGCGGTTGACTTGGCCAGATCGTCAAAGCTCATGCCTGACCTTCTTATCATTGTCAATGTCTTATTTCTTTCCACGATGAGTGGGATTGAGTTTTAAACCGTCGATGGTCTCAAACGCATTGACACATCCGCCCCCGGTTAAAACTCCGTTGAGCGGAAACACTCGCAAGTGCACCGCTTTCCGTTTTCCAGCACGGCAGCGCATGGACCCCTTGGGCCCACGTGACTGGCTAGTGGGTGGTCGCAGGTCTTGCACGGCTCGAAGGCCACTGCGGTGTTCGTGATCATGGCTCGATTCTAACTCTCAGACGTAATCCTGTCCGGTCCGCCCCGGCTGCGGCTGGAACCTCAAGCCGAAACACGAGCCGCATTAAAGCCTCTGTTTATATGGGTCTGAGGGCGCCTCGCTCCGCCACTTAGCCTGCCTCGGTTTCGTAGATCTTCGGACAGAGCAGCACCCCTTTTTGCTCGGTGGCGAGCTCGTCGAGAATTCCCTCGGGAAGATTGAACTGAATCGTGTACGGCCACCCGCTCCATGGGCGCGGATATGGAAACTTCAAACGAATGAATTGATCGTCGCCGGTGGTGCTGGTGAGCTTGAACGCAAGCGTAACGTTACCACGGGACGTGATATTGGGCGTGGGATAGAGTTTGAGATGGAATGAGCCGGGATCGTACTCCGTCGACATGTCTGCGTCGAGCGTCGTGTCGACCGGCTTGCCGCAGTCGAGGCTCTTATCGATCAGCACGAACGTCGGCTGCTCGTAAAGAAACGCTTGCGGCGCCGTGCCGACGAGCAGCGTGGGATTGCGCGGCTGCGGATGTCCGGACTTCATCGTAATGTTCATGTTGCGCGCTTCGTCGTCGAGAAACACTTCATAGTCCGATGCGCCGCAGTTGAACTTCGGCGCGGTATACGTCATGCGAAAGACTCCGCGGGGCGCATCGAATTCGACCGTTTGAATATCGCTGTCGCCCCGCGCGAAGGTGAAGTTGCGATCGTACGTCTGACGCCCGGTGTGATCGGTCGCGTGCATTTTTACGTCGATCGGGGCTCCCGACGGTGCGTGCATCATCGCGTTGCAGAGCGTGAGGTGAAGGACGATATGAGCGAGGGCCATGGTCGAAAATTCCTCCGACGTGCACGAGCGCGGTTCCGCGCACCGTTGTGACGCTCCCGCTACCGACCCAGGTTATCAGTTCTGTCGTATTTCGTTCTTGAAACAAGGATTGAACGTCGTGCGACAAGCAGAGCGGCGGCAGTGGATTTCTCTCCTGAACTTCGCGCGCTCATCAACCGGTCCATTGCGTCGGTCGAACATGTCGAGATTCTACTCTTGGTACGTGGGTCGAACGGTAAGCTTTGGTCGGCGGATGCGATCAGTGTTGAATTGCGCCGCACCCCCGCATCGGTGGAGCGGCGTCTTCGCGACTTGGTGCGGTCGAAGCTGCTTGAACAGGAGGGCAATGCATACCGGTACCATCACGGAAAACATGACGCAACGGTCGAGGAGCTTGAACGCGAGTACGAGCACCGGCGCGTGCGATTGATCGAAGCTATTTTTACCGGCCCGATCGATTCCGCGCGCACGTTCGCGGACGCGTTCCGGCTCTGGGGAGAAGACGATGATCGCTGACGCCGTCAATTTCTTATGCACATTGACGAGCCTTGTGTGCACGGTTTTGCTCGCGCGCGGCTACGCCCGTTCGCGGGTACCGCTGCTCCTCTGGAGCGCCGTGTGCTTCGGGTTTTTCACCATCAACAACATTCTATTGCTCATCGACATTGATACCTACGTCTTTCCAGCAACGAACCTTGCACCCGTGCGCGCGATTCCGAGCGCGATCGGAGTCATCGTGCTCTGCTACGCTCTCGTTCGCGAGGCGGTTCGCTAGTGTATCTCTTTGTCAGCGGCGCCGTTGCCATGGGGTGCCTCATCGCCGCGATGTTTTTTAATCGCCTGTGGCACAAGACGCACGACCGCCTCTTCGTCCTGTTCGCCGTCGCGTTCGTGATGTTCGCGATTGAACGGCTGGTCCTGAGCGTGCTGAACTCGCCCGAGTCCGGAACACCGGCGGTCTATCTCATGCGCCTCGCGGGATTTCTCTGCATCATCGTTGCCATCGTCAATAAAAATCTCGAGGCTCGCCGATAGAGCCGTTTCACACGGACGGACCGTCCGGCCGAACTGGGCGCCCTGATAAAAGGTCGTACTTCGCGCGGCGGCTAAGCGGCCGCTATGGAGCATGCACTGATACGCCTAGCCGAGACCGCAGCTTGGCTTTTCGTCATTATCTTCATCTTTGCGATCATCGGCGTCGTCGCAACAATCCGCTGGATCATCGGCTTGGTGACGAACACCGAACGCGCCGTCGAAACCGGCGTCCACAACGTCGAAGACCACTTCACGCGCCACTGAAGCCGTCGGCTTTAAAACAGCAGCGTCTGAAACTGGGACACGGTTTTAAACCCGGCGCGTTCGTATAACGCGATCGCTTTCACGTTGAAGTCGTTTACGTACAACGAAAGCGTGGGCGACATCGCGAGCAGACGATCGCAGACGGCGCTCAACGCTTCCGTCGCGAGGCCCTTTCCGCGTAAGTCTTCCGGTGTCCAAATGCCTTGTAGTTGGGCGGTTTGCGGACTCCATGGACCGACGTTGCAGAAGAAACAGAGGCGGCCGTACGATTCGCCGACCCACCACAAGCCGCGTTCGATCATCGCGCGGACGTTTGACGTAAATTCGGGCGACGAGCGCCGCGGATCGTAGTCGAGTTCCTGTCCGATCATGCGCGCGGAGTTGTCCGCGACGGTCATCCACTCGTCGATGCGCGCGCGTCGTGCCACCACGGCGTGTTCGTACGGTCGCAACATCGAACGATCCAGCATCATGACGTATTGGCGATCGCGTACCAGACGCGGCAACGCGTGACCGTCGCGGATGCATTCCCAGTAACGCGCAATCGTCTCACGTGGGCCGACGATCATGCGTTCGCCGCGAAACGAACGCGCAGCGACCGCGAGTGCGTCAATTGTTTCATCGCCGTCTGCCGCGAGCACGACTTGACGTCCGAAATAGCCGACGCCCGTGACGGTCCCCGAGTCATCGACGGCGACGCGAATTGCATTGCGCGTTGATGACGCCACGTCGAAGAGAATCAGATACGTCAGGAAGACATGGTCGTACGGGGCGCGCGAAAGATAGGCGAGGGCCGCTGTTTCCAGCGCGCCGGAGAGCGGTTCCGTGCGAACCATTACTCCAGCAGTTCGAGGACGACGGGAGACGTCGTCGGCGCCTTACTTCCGCCGGGGGGTTCAATGCTGACCGCAACCGCGTGCAACGCGTTTGCATCGGACGAAACCGGAACGATTGCAACGCCGTGCTTGTCGGGAACGAACGTTGCGCCGGGGACCATCGTCTTCGAGCCCTTCGGCTCGGTCCACGCTTGATAAACCTTGCCCTGGGGCGGCGCCGCCATGTCGTGCATGGCGATGTAGAGGCGATTGTTGGAGCGCACGATTTCGCCGCCCGGCACGAGGTAGCGCTTCGCACCCTCATTCACCAGATCCGAAAGCGTCCGTTCATCGAGCGCTGCGGTGTTATGTACATGCGATTGCGCGGTTTGCGTTGCCTGAAGGCGGTGTGACAACGACGAGTTCTGCCAGACGAGGCCAAGGAGGATGAGAACGCACGCGGCAGCGACCGCGTACGCCGGCCATACCAACGGCGTACGTTTCGGCGCGCGGACTTCACGCATGATGCGCGCCTTTAGCAGGGGCGATGCATACACGGAGCCGTTGACAGCGTCGGTGCAGGCCTCCGCGCTGCGCGCAACCGCATTGACGGAAGGCACGAGCGCTGCGTACTCTTCGCGGCACTCCGAACACGTTTCGATATGCGTGCGGACGCGCTCCGCTTCGGCGGGCGGCAACGTGCCCAGTGCGTAGACGGCAACGTCGTCGAGCATGTCGGCGTGCGAGCCGTTCATACCGTCACCATCCCTTCGAGTGCCGACCGCAATTTCTTCAACCCCGTTCGTATGCGTGTCTTTATCGTTCCCAGCGGAATGCCGCTTCGCCGTGCGATCTCATCATGGGTGATGCCGCCGAAGAAGCCCAGCTCGATCGGTTCACGCTGCTCCGCCGGAAGCATCGCAAGCGCATTGCGGACGATGTCCGCATCGATGTTCGCGAACGCCGTGTCTTCGATCGCCGTCTCTTCCGGAAGCGTTTCCGGAAGCGCTGCTTCGGCGTGAGCGGAGCGCGCGCGAATGACGTCGAGCGCGCGGTTGCGCGTCATGCGAACGATCCATGCAGGAAAATTGCCACCGCGAAACCGTTCCGGCGACGACCAAACTTTCAAGAACACCGCCTGTGTAACGTCCTCGGCCGCAGCGGCGTCCCCTAACATACGAGCAGCCACGCCGTACACCAGACGATGGTGCTTGTCGTAGAGGGCCTCGAATGCGTCCGCATCACGCGCGCAAACTCGTTCCATGAGCCGCTCGGCGTCATCAATCACCGGTCTTCCCTTCGCGCCGCTTGCGCCGTGCCCTCGATTCAACGTTCCAAGCGGGATGGCAGATTCTTTATCGCATGCTCGCGAAGGCCGAACGCATGGACGAACTGCTACGCCGTCTGAAGCAAGCGACCTCGGTGTTCGTTTTGACCGGATCCGGAATATCGGCCGAGAGCGGCCTACCGACGTTCCGCGGTGTAGGCGGCCTCTGGCGCACGTACCGCGTCGAAGAACTCGCATCGCCGGAAGGCTTTGCGCGAAATCCACAACTCGTCTGGACCTGGTACAACGAACGCAATGCCGCGCACCGCCATGCCCAGCCAAATGCCGGCCACTATGCCCTAGTCGAACTCGAGCAGCGCGTCCCCAACTTCACCCTCGCGACCCAAAACGTCGATTCGCTCCACCTACGAGCCGGAACAAAAAACTTACTCGAACTGCACGGCTCGCTCCGCGTTGCACGCTGCACGCAATGCGACGAACACCGTCCAATCGACGCCGGCGGATTACCATCAGAAGATATCAACCACGACTGCGGCGGCATCATGCGCCCCGACATCGTCTGGTTCGGCGAATCGCTGCCGAAAGCGGCATGGGAACCAGCAGCGACCGCCGCCTCACAAGCCGATGTAATCCTCGTCGTCGGAACCAGCGCCGTCGTGTATCCCGCCGCCGCCCTAGCGACACACTACGCGCGAAACGCGTACGTCGCGGAGATCAATCCGGAAGCAACCCCAATTACAGACGGCGCCAATTGCTCGCTACGCGGAACCGCCGGCGAAGTGCTACCAGCTTTGATAGAAAAACTCGGGCTCTCCGGGGACTACGGCGGCAGTTGAAATGGTGGGCCGAGATCGTCTTCATACGCGCCGACTACCGGGGGCGCTTCCGGTAGTGCGGGCGCGTTATCGTCGTAGCGTGAGAAGCGAGGGAATGCCGCGGGCGACATGTCGGTAACGCGTTCGTCAACCGTACGGCGTTCTTCAACCGGCACGTCGGGCCCAAGATATGCATCCGCCTCAACCGGCGGCGGTTCTGCCGTTTCATACGCGTGCACGACGGTCGTGTGAAACGAACGTTGCGACGGCAGCGTCAGCAAATGCTCTTCCGTCGCGCGCCGGCTGAGTCCGCGAATAATGTACGCGTTTTGCAACCGGCGCAGTCCCTTGAGCGGAAGCGACGACGTCGGAATGCCGACGAAGAGATCGCGAACCGCATTATACGTCGTTTCTGAGGCAACGATCGACGCGTTCAACTCTTCCGATGCGGCTTCCAGTTGTGCCGCGATGTGCGCCGGATTTCCGATGATCGCAAACTCCCGACGATCTTTATATCCGGTGTCGCCCGCGACGATCTTGCCCGAATTGACTCCAATGCCGATGGTAAAGGGCTTGCGCCGCTGCTCTCGCCAACGCGATTCCATTGCGGCCACGACGCGCATGATATCGAGCGCCGCGCGCAAGGCGCGTTCCTCTTGAAACCGCTCCTCGATGAGGACGCCGAAGACCGCGACGACGCTGTCACCGCGCAGGCTCTCGATAAAGCCACGATGGCGTCCAACCGCTTGCCCGACGATCGTGTAGAACTCGTTGAGGTATCGCAGCGTCTCTTCCGGCGTGAGCGGTTCGGCGAAAAGCGCGAAGTTGCGAATCCGGACATGCAAGAGCGTCGCGTAGTATTCGTGAGCCTCGAGCAAGCGCGGGTCTTTGCGTGCGAGGAGATCGTCGACCACGGGCGGCGGCATGTACCGGGAGAACAGCGCGACGACGCGGCGGTGTTCCTGACGCTCCAGCGCGTACCGTTTGAAGAAGATGTACGCGTAGATCGCCGCCCCAATCGCAACGGCGACCGCGATGAAGACGATCGCAGCCATCCTGCCGACGGGTCTTCCCGAGGCACGGCGCGCTCACCCGTCGTATCGCCTTCGGAGATGGATGCTCTCGATCAAATCCGTACAAAAATTAACGATTTTCCGGGCTACGAGTCGGAAGCGGATCTCATTAGGTCCGACGAGGAACTCCGCGCGTACGTCGGGGTGCGGCTTGCAGACTTACGCGATCGTTTAAACGGCGAACGTCCTGAAGTGGCCGATGCGCTGCAGGCCATCATTATTCGCGCTGCGTTCGCGAATCAGCGCGCGCTCGCGCCGCTGGAGTGGTCCCGCGCCTCCGTCGGTGGCAGCGGCCTGCTCGAGGCCGATGCCGCACTTCTCGATCTCGCCGACGGCGCTTCTGCAGTTACCGCGGCCGATTTGGAGGGGTACGTTGCGCGCGTTACGGCGGCATTTGATACGCGGGATGCGTCACTGATGCGCGCAGGTATCGCTCCTGGGTGAAGGCGACGGCGACGGCGTTGCCTTCTTGTGGCCGAACATGCTGCCGATGATTTGACTGCCGTAGCCGTTCGTCGCGTTGTCGACGGCGCTCGATGCTTGGCCTTGCGCCATCCCGACGGCTTTCGTCTGCAGATCCGCCCAACTCGTTGGTACACCGAAATCCGGCGAAAACTGATCGATCATTTGCTGTGTCAGTTGCTGCACTTGCGCTTTGACGATCCCGTTGACCAGTTGTGCGATCAGCGACTGCCCGGCAAGAAGCTGATACGTTTGGTTTTTGACGGTGACGACGACCGGTTCGGCCGGATCGCACACCTCATAGACGTTCACGCGCAGCGAGTTGCCGTCGCTCTCGATGTCGCCTTCCGTGCCGCGGACGGCAACCGATGCCGTCGGCGTTTTAAACGTATAGTTTGCCTTCGCGCCTCGCGGATGCTGGACGATGAAGCGCACTTTGCCGTTATAGACGATAAAGTTTGCCGTCGTCGTTGCCGCTTGATCGAAGAACCCGAGCTGAATCTTACTTGCGGACCCGACGAGTATCCGCGAACTGTCCGGCAGACTCACTCCCGCGAGTGAAGACGGGCCGGTAATCGCAAAGTCGTCGTTGGTAAGAACGACGCTTGAATTCAGACCGACGGGTTTCGGCGCCGCTTGGCGCGTTTGATAACTGACGGAGCCCCGCATATTCTGCAGTTGCTTGTCCTCGCCGGCGCGCGCGGTGAGGACTGCGGCGGCGAGAAAACAGAGAATGAGCGCGGCCGAGAAGTTGCGCACCTTCATGACCAAGCCTTCGATTCGCATGGCAGGCTACCTGGCGGGAACGCCCACGAACGGCGACTAACGCGACGGGAATGTTCGCGCTTCTAGCGATCGTCGCGTTTCACGTCGTCCCGTTGCCCGCTGCCGTTTCCGCCGGTTCTTGTGCGTTCGCGCCGGTTCCGAAGACCGTACCGCAATCGATTGATGCCGCGGCACTCGATGAGTTGAACGAGCGGTGGCGCGCGGTGGGCGTCGGCGTGGTGCGCCGGGCGGCAACCGGAAGTCACGTGCGTTTCGAGCGCGATTCCGCAATCGCTGCGCAAGGATACCGGCTTCGCGTCGACCAGGGCGGCGTGACGATAACGAGTTCCGATGCGGACGGCGCGTTTTACGGTGCGACGACGCTGGCGCAGTTGCCGGTCCGCGTTGACGGACGGTGGGAGCTGCCCTGCGCCCAGATCGCTGATGCGCCGAAACTGCGGTGGCGCGTGCTCTCGGATGACGTTTCCCGCGGGCCGTTGCCGACGATGCGTTACTTTGAGGAGCGCATACGCACGATTGCCGCGTTCAAAATGAACGGCTACTCGCCGTATATGGAGCACGTGTTCGTCAGCCCGACCGATCCGCTTCCCGCGCCGCTCGACGGAATTACACCCGCGCAACTGCGCGAACTGAAGCAGTACGCGGCGCGATTTCATGTGACGTTTATTCCCGAACAGCAGACCTTCGCGCACATGCACAATACGCTGCGCGTCGAGCAGTATGCGAACATGGGCGCGTTCCCGCACGGGTTTTTGCTCTCGCCGAACGTGCCGGAGTCGAACGCGTATCTCGCGCGCATCATCGGCCAAGAGCGCGATGCGGTCGGAGACGTGCCGTTCTTTCATGTCGGCTCCGACGAAACGGCAACCCTCGGCGAAGGTCAAACGGCGACGTACGTTGCCGCGAACGGCGGACGTTCCGCCGTTTACGCGTCGCACATTACGGAAATGGCGAAGCTCGTCGCGCCGGCGCGCGTGATGCTTTGGGATGACGGTATCGAAAGCGATCCGTCCATCATGAAGCACATTCCCAAGAACGCGGTGATCGTCAACTGGCATTACGGTGCCGAGCCGTCGTACGTGCATTACATTTCGACGATCGCCAACGGCGGGTTCGATCAAATGGTCGCACCGGGTGCGAACAATTGGAATGAAATTTTTCCCGATTTGAGCGCGGCGCTCCCGAACGAGCGGCGCTTCATTACCGAAGGCATCGACGCGCACGTCTTCGGCTTGTTTCAAACGGTGTGGCACGACGACGGCGAGTCGCTTTTTGAAGCTACTTGGTATCCCGTGCTATATTCGGGCGCGCTGGCCTGGAGCGGAGACCGGGCCGCGGACGCGTTCGCGCGGGACTTTCCGTCGGCGTTTTTCGGCGTGGACGACGCGGGATATTCGCGCGACGTCGAGCTCCTCGGCGCAATGGAAACGCGCATGCCGGGTCCGAGCAACAAGCGTTTTTGGGCGGATCCATTCGACGCGTGGAACGCGTCGCGCATGGCGAACGTCGATCTCTCCGCTTTGCGCCTCGCGGCCGAGAAGGTAGAGACGCACTTGTATTTTGCGCATCCGTCGCTCCACCGCAATGCTGCCGACGTGATGCTGCTCGCCGCCCGGCGCTACGACGCGCTCGGGCGGCGCTACCAAATCGCGCAGGAAATCCGATTCTATTACGATCATGCGAAAACACATCCGGCGGATGGCGAACGGGATCTTTACTGGTGCAAGTACTGGTTCTGGGAGCAGCGCGATACGGACGAGGCGCTGGAACCGCTCTATGCGCGCGCGTGGCGATACGAGGACCGCGAAAGCCACCTCGCAAGCAATCTCGAGCGCTATCATCTCGACGCGCAAACGGCAATCCGCCGCGCGGACGCGATCGACCGCGTAACGTATGAATTCTACGAGGCGAAGAAGACGCTGCCGGATCTGGAGAGCGTGATTCGATGATCGCCGCGCTGCTCGTGCTCGCCGTCTTCGCCGCGTTCGCGGTGATGATGTTCCGCCGGTGGATGCCGGCGATCGTCGCCGTTCCCTCGATGGCCGTTGCCATGATGCTGGTCGTCGGCGTCCCGCTCCCGCAGATCGCGTCGCTCGTGGTCAGCGGCGCCTCGTCGCTCGCTCCCGTCTACGTCACCGTCATCTTCGGCGCGCTGCTCGCACGCGTGACGCTGGATACCGGCATCGCGCGCGCACTCGTCAATCTCGCCGCCGAGTACGGCGGCGAGCAGCCGTTCGTGCTAGCGTTAGTGCTGTGCGCCGTGGTTGCGTTACTCTTCACGTCGCTCTCGGGGCTCGGCGCCGTGATCATGGTTGGTTCGATCGTGTTGCCGATCATGATGACGACCGGCGTTCCGCGTACGATTGCAGCGACGATGTTTCTAATGTCGTTCGCGCTCGGCTTCATTTTTAACCTGACGAACTGGAAGTTCTACACGCAGCTTTTCGGTGTGATGCCGCAGCAGCTGTCCCACTTTGCGGTGCTTCTCGCGATCGTCGATGCGCTCGCGCTGGTTCTCTACGCTGCTGTGTCGTTCCGGCGCGAACGCGGATACGCAACGTGGGCAGTGAAGGCCGAGAGCGACCGCGACGTGTCGGTCCCAGCGATTGCGTTGCTCACGCCGGTACTGCCGATCGTGCTCTATTTTGCGTTGCGGATCGATGCGATGTTGGCGTTCGTGCTCTCCGCGATCTTCGGCGTGCTGGTGACGCGTCCACGGCGCGCGCTTCCGACGCTCGTTGCTGCCGCGATTCGCGGCGTCGAAGACGTCGCGCCGGCCGTGCTGCTGTTTATCGGCATTGGGATGTTGCTCGATGCAACGAAGGCGCCGCAGCTTGCCGCAGCGCTGGCGCCGCTCGTAGCGGGCGGCTGGATTCACAATCCCATAGCATTCGTTGCACTCTTCGGATTGCTGAGCCCGCTGACGCTCTATCGCGGACCGCTCAATCCATTCGGCGTAGGGATCGCGATCTTCACCGTGCTCCTCGCTTCGCATGCGCTGCCGCCCGTCGTGCTCGTTGCCGCGATCATGACGGTCGTGCAAGTGCAAAACGTCTGCGATCCGACGAACACCGCAAACGTTTGGGTTGCGAACTTCACGGGCGTCCCGATCGATACGATCACGAAACGCACGTTGCCGTATCAGGTGGCCGTCGCGACGGCCGCTGCGGTTCTCGCTGTGTCGGTAAGCGTTCCACTCTTCGGCACGAAGGCGTTTGCATTCGACGTCGCGCCGGCATTTGCGCAGACTGCGCCGGGATTCTTCGCGCAACCCGCCGCGAGTGGGAAGATCGCGGTTGATAACGATGGCGCGCCGCTCTCGCGAACCGCCGCCGCTGCCGTTATCGATGATATGCGGCGCGTGTCGATGCAGGCATTCGCCGATCACGACGATCCGAACGTGAAGGATTGCGCGCAGAAGCCCTATGCCGCGTATCTCTTCGTCTCGACGTCGACGTTCAAGTTGATCGAGGGGACCGATCTCGATGTGGGCGTGCGGTTGGAAGACTGCGGTGGATGGATTGTTAACGAGTGGCACGATCATACGACGGCAGCGGACGTTACCCCGGGCCTCGCCGATCGACTGGCGCGCGAGGGAACAGCGCGTCTGCGCTCGTGGGCGTCGGGCTCGGCACGCGCGACGGCCTTGTTCGACAACGGCCTCGCCGCGGTGGCCGGCGATCCCCCGAGCTACTACTTCACGCTCTTCAAGACCGTCGACGGCAATATGCGCACCTATGTGCGCGCCGGCGGCCCGGCCTATATCGCCGGATTACGCACGAATGACGTGGTTGATAAAGTCGACGGGCGTTTCTGGTGGGAATATGGCACGTATCAGACGCAACTCCGCGCGTACGACGGCAAGCCGCATTCGTTTCAAGTAGAGCGGAACGGTAGCTCTGTCGAAGTGCAGCTTGGAGCGCCCTACGTTCCGTCTTCTTGAGGTTCGGGTAAACACCGTATGAATACGATCGATTCCGACTTAGCGCAGTATTGCGAAACGCATCGCGACGCATATCTCGACGAACTCAAGCGTTGGATCGCGATTCCGTCGGTATCTGCCGATCCGAACCATCGCGATGATGTCGCGCGCTGTTGCTCGCGCTTAGTGGAGCGCATGCGCGAAATCGGACTGGATGCGCGCTTGCTGGAAACCGGCGGCAATCCGATTGCCTACGGCGAGTGGATGGGCGCGCCAGGCTTGCCGACCGTGTTGATCTATGGACACTATGATGTCCAGCCGGCCGATCCGGTCGAGCTGTGGACGACGCCGCCGTTCGAAGGCACGGTTCGCGACGGAAAAATGTTCGGCCGCGGCGCCGTTGACGACAAGGGCCAAGTGTTGATGCACCTCGCTGCGATCGAGGCGCACATGCGCACGCGCGGACGCCTTCCTGTGAACGTCAAAGTCGTCGTGGAAGGCGAAGAGGAAATCGGCTCGCCGAGCTTCGAGGCGGCACTCGAACGCTACGCCGATCTCTTTACAGCCGACGTCGCGGTGATCAGCGATACGGCTGTGTATGCGGAAGACGTTCCGTCGTTGACGACGAGCGTGCGCGGACTCGTGCACTGGGAAATCACCGTGCACGGGCCGTCAGCCGATCTGCACTCCGGCTATTTCGGCGGTATCATCCGCAATCCGGTTGAAGCGCTCGCGCACATCATCGGTGAGTTGAAGAATGCAGACGGTCGCGTGATGGTGCCCGGCTTTTACGACGGTGTACGTGAACTCGAGCCGGCTGCCCTCGCCGAACTGCGCACGCTGCCGTTCGACGAAGTGAAAGAAGCCTCGCAACTCGGCGTCACGTCGCTCGCCGGCGAGAGCGGCCGTCTGCCGCTGGAACGCATGTGGTTTCGTCCGACGCTCGAGTGCAACGGCATTTGGGGCGGCTACCAAGGTCCGGGAAGCAAGACGATCATTCCATCGTGGGCGAAAGCGAAGATTTCGGCGCGACTCGTCGGCGAGCAAGATCCCAAGCGCATTCGCGAAGCCATTGCCTCGTACGTCAGGCACGTTGCACCGAACGGCGTGCGCGTCGAAGTCGAACATGCGGGAGAGGTGCCCGCGGTCGTCATTTCGCGCGACCATCCCGTCGTTGCCGCGGCGGCGCGCGCGATGGAAGCCGGATTTGGTAAGCGGCCGGTTTACATCGGAACCGGCGGATCGATCGGCCCGGTCGCAAGCTTCGCGCGCATTCTTCAGTTGCCGCAAGTCTTGATCGGCGTCGGTTTGCCGGACGACCAGATTCACGCACCGAATGAGAAGTTTACGCTCTCGCAATTCTTCGGCGGCATTTTGACGATGACGTTACTCTACGACGAGATCGCACGAACTGTAAAAGTGGGTTTGGGCGTTCAGAGCAAACCCATATGATTGCGTTTTTGCTCGCTCAGTTTTTTCCGACGCCGTCTGCGCCGCCGGCGGTTCCCGTCCCGACGCCGGTTACGATTCAGACCGCGACGCCGGCGCCGCTGTCCGAGCGCACGGCGCTGTCAAACGGCATCGGCGACGCGCAGACGCGAGCGCAGAAACTCGGCGGTACGCTCGGTGCCGTCGCAATCGATCTCGCAACCGGGTCGACAGCGTCTCTCAATGCCGACCAACCGATGCCCATGCAGAGCGTCCAGAAGCTCCCGATCGCGATTCTCATCTATCGCGCGATCGATGCCGGCACGCTGCAATCCGGCGGTCAGGTGACGATCGAATCGCAGGACATCGTGCGAAACGTGAGCGACGTCGCCGCCAGCTACCCGGCGCGCTCGCAGTACTCGGTATCGGAACTCGTCACGCTGATGGTCCAGAATAGCGACAATAGCGCTGCAAAGTCGTTGTTGCGGCTGCTCGGCGGCGCGGATAAAGTAAACGCCGATCTGCGCGGACTCGGCTACGACGGCATTCTCGTCGATCCGAGCGATAACGGATTTGCGAAACCGGCGACATTGGGCGCGTTGCTCTCCGATTTCCAGACCGGGAAGCTGCTCTCACGAGCATCGCAATCGGCGGTGTTCCAAATGCTTTCGAAGAGCCCGACGTTTCCCGGCCGTTTACGCGCGGCGTTCCCCGCCGGAACGCTCGTCGCGCATAAGACGGGCACGTCGGAAACGGCGAACGGTGTGACGGCCGCAACAAACGACGTCGGCATCGTCAACATCTTCGGCAGATCGGTCATCATCGTTGCAATGCTTTCCAATGCGCATGGCGACGAGCCGGCCCGCGATGCGGTTATCGCCGCCGTCGGACGCGCCGCGTACGACGCGACGCTCCAATTTCCGATTTAGTTGGCACGTAAGCTGCGTTTGGGCGTCGATGTCGGTGGAACGTTCACCGACGTCGTGGCCATTGATGCGGCGACGCGCGAGCTGATTGCAAAGATCAAAATCCCGACGACGCACGACGCCCCGAGCGGCGTAGCCGTGGGGATCATCGACGGCATCGAACGACTTCTCGCGCAAAGCGGCGTTGCTCCCGAGGACGTCGCGTTCATCGCGCATTCGACGACGCAGGCGACGAACGCGTTGCTCGAAGGTGACGTTGCGAAGGTCGGCGTGATCGGTATCACGCAGCGTGGCGGATGGCTCGCGCGCGCGCAAATGCGCTTTCGCCCCGTAACCCTTGCACCCGGCGTCGAGTTTGCTCCGCACTTTACATTCGTGCGGGGCGAGAACGGTCGTGCGATCGATGACGCCGTGGCGGCATTTGCGCGCGACGGCGTCGAGGTCGTCGCCGCTAGCGAAGCATTCGGTGTCGACGCTCCGGATCGCGAAGCGCAGGTGATGACCGCTGCGCGGGAGCGAGGATTATTTGCGACGAGCGGTCACGACGTCTCCTCGATGTACGGCTTGCGTGCGCGGACGCGCACCGCGGCGTTGAACGCGGCAATTCTTCCGAAGATGGTTCGCACGGCGAGAATGACGGCGCAAGCGGTCGAACGAGCGACGATCTCCGCGCCGCTCATGATCATGCGTTCGGACGGCGGTGTAATGGACGTTCGCGAAATCGAGCGGCGGCCGATCCTCACGATGCTTTCCGGCCCGGCGGCGGGCGTCGCGGGAGCATTGCTCTACGAAAACGTTACCGACGGTATCTTTCTCGAAGTCGGCGGAACGAGCGTCGACGCATCGGCGATTCGCGCGGGTCAGCCGCAGATGCGCCCGGCGCGCGTCGGCGGTCACCGCACGATGTTGCGGACGATCGATTCGCGCACGCTCGGCGTCGCCGGCGGCAGTATGCCGCGCATGAACGCGCACGGGCTCCTCGACGTGGGGCCGCGCTCCGCGCACATCGCGGGATGTCACTACGCAACGTTTCTCGATGAAGCGTCGTTCGAAGGTGCCCGGATCGAACGGTTTGCACCGACCTCGCACGATCCGCCGGATTACGTTCGCTTCGTCTTATCCGACGGATCGTTCGCAACGCTCACGCCGACCTGCGCGAGCAATCTTTTGGGCTACGTGCCAGACGACGCATTCGCGCGTGGAGACGTTGCGGCCGCACGCGCAGCCTTCGACCTTCTTGCACGGGAGTGTAACAGCACGGCGGAAGCGCTTGCGCGGCGCATGCTCGGACTCGCAGCCGCGAAAGTCTTGCCGTTGATCGACGAATTGATCGCGGACTACGAATTGCCGCGGGACCGTCTCGTGCTTATCGGCGGCGGCGGCGGCGCGGCCGCGCTCGTGCCGTTCGTCGCGGAGGCGGCCGGCTTCCGTCATCGTTTGGCGCGCGATGCCGACGTGATTTCACCGATCGGCGTCGCGCTTGCGCTCGTCCGCGATGTCGTGGAGCGCACGATCGTCGATCCGGCGCCCGATGATATCGTTCGCATTCGCAGAGAGGCGGCCGATCGCGTGATCGCGTCGGGCGCCTCGCCGGACCGGATCGAAGTGAGTGTCGAGATCGATACGCAGCGCAATCGCGTGCGCGCGACGGCGTCCGGCGCGACCGCGATGGTGGAAGCCGCAGGGCACGGCACGTTCGACGTCGAGCAGCGGCGCGCCGCGGCGGCACATGCGATGGGCGTCGATGGCGAAGCGGTAGAGCTGATTGAATGCACGCCGCTGCTCGATGCATTCGCGAGCGGACGCGATCTTCGCGTCGTCGACGAACGTGCGGTCGTGCGCCTCGCGCTTCGCGATGCCGAGTTGCACCGTACGACGGCGGGAGCGCTCGATGACGCATTGCGCGAGGCGATCGAAGCGGCGACGTCGTTCGGCGACGTGGGGCGCGCGTTGCCAGAGCTCTTTCTCATCCACGGCGGAAAGATCGCCGACTTCAGCGGCCTCGCGAGCGTCGGCCAAGCGCTCTCTCTCGCGAAGGAAGAAACGTCGGGCCGCGCGCACGATGATCCCATCATGATCGTGACCGTCGCGCGGAGCGCGTAATGGCGCGTACGTATCGACTCGGCAGGCGCAAGCAGAGCGTCGAGGAGACGCGAGCGCGGATTGTCGCGGCGGCGCGCGATCTGCTCATGTCGGACGAAGGGTTTCGCAATTTCACTATGGAGGGAATTGCGCGTCAGGCCGGCGTCGCGCGGATGACCGTCTACAATCAGTTCGAATCGAAAACCGCGATCTACGAAGCACTCGCCGACGATCTGGCGCTTCGCGGAAAGATTCGCGATAACGTTGCATCCGCGTTTATGACCCCTGATCCCGGAGCGGCCGTCGGGAAACTAATCGAAGCGTTCGTGCATTTTTGGCTGAGCGAACCGGACGTGCTCGGAAGATTGTCGGCGCTCTCGCAACTCGATCCCGATTCGCATGCCGCAGAGCGCGACGCATGGCGCCTACAAGCGATTCGAACGATGATGGAGCGCGTGCAGAAGCAGATGAAGATTCGCAGCGCGCGCGTCTATCAACGCAACGTCGACGCGCTCTATATCCTGACCAACTTTGCGATGTGCCAAGCGCTCGAGCGATCGGGCTTAACCGAACGCCGGATCTCCGCGCGAATCAAAGAGCTCGCCTCTGCTTGTGTGGCGTTTGAGATCCCTTGACAGTTTGATTGTACAAGGCGTACAGTCAATTCTATGATGATTGCCCTGCTGGCTATCCACGTGCTTGCCGCCGCCTTTTGGTTTGGATCAACGATTCTGCTTGTCGCCGTTGTGACGCCGGCACTCGCAGCGGCCGGTCCCGATGCCGCCCAGGTCGTCGCGCCGCAACTCTTTGCGCGGGTTCCGCGGGCGCTCGGCGTGGCGGGCGCGACGACGATTCTGTCAGGATTGTGGCTCTATTGGATCGTGTCCGGCGGATTCGATTCGGTATTCGCGCACTCAACCGGCGGAACGCTGATCGGCATCGGCGCCCTTTGCGGTATCGGCGCGGTCATTACCGGAATCATGACGGCTCGTATGCAGCAGCGTGGGGCGGCGTTTGCGATGTCGACGGTCGTGCTGCTCGTCTGCGCCCTTACCTTGATGATTGTGGGGTCTCGAGTGTAAGCTCAGCGCATGAAGCGCGCGCTCGCCGCGATTGCCGTTTTGGCGCTCTTCGCTGCCGCGCCGGTTTCCGATGCGTCCTATCTCACTGCGACGTTCCAACGCGTTGCACCGCTGCAGCCGCTGATCTTTTTCGGCCGTCCGTCGGATGCGAGCGTGAATCCGTCCACGACGACGATCGCCGTAAAAACATCACACGGCGTCGTATTCGTGAACCCGCGGACATTGACAATCGCCCAAACGCTTCATCTGCCGAAGCTCCACCTGGATTTTCCGGTTCATCTCGGGGGAAATGCTCCAGCCGGCATTATTTGGAGCGCGGACGGCTCCGAAGTCTGGGATACCGATGCGTATACGACGCTTCACGTTGCCCGCAAAGGGCGGGACGGGCGCTTTGCGTGGACCGCTACGGTTCCCTTGCCGAATCCGGATGCGGCAATCGTCGCGCGCACGGACGTAAACGCGGGAAACACGATCGGCGCTGCTCCGATCGGATTGCTGCGAGGGAGCGGATCCGATATATGGGTAACGCTCAGCCGCAACAACGCAATCGCCGTTGTTGACGCTCGCAAACTGCGAGTAGTACATGTAATTCCAGTTGGAGTCGCTCCGTACGGCATTTCCTCTGCCCGGGGCAAATTGTACGTCTCAAACTGGGGCGGCGCGATAGCCGCGCGTGGAGACGCTCGAGCCGATTCTTCCGGTACATTTGTACGAATCGATCCGCGAACCGGCGTTGCGGACTCCGGGACGGTCAGTGTCGTTAACGAGCGGACGCTGCGCGAAGAGAAACAAATCACCGTTGGGCTTCATCCGAACGCAATCGTTGCATCGCACGACGGCCGATCGATCTATGTTGCCAATGCGAGCAGCGATACGATCAGCGCGATCGATACGGCGACGGGCACGGTCGTTCGGACGCTGGCACTCGACGATCGTAACGAACCGACGGGTGCGATGCCCGATGCCCTTGCCGTTTCGGACGATGATCGCACGCTCTATGTTGCCGAAGGCGGCGAAAACCGCGTTCTTGCAATCGATCTCCCCAGCGGTGTACCGCGCGCTCAATTCGACACCGGGTGGTATCCGAGCGCGCTTGCACTCATTCGCGACCGGCTGTATGTCGCTTCACTGAAAGGTGTCGGTTCACGAGCAAAAGACTTTGGTCTTCAGCTCGTGGTCGCGTTGCATCGTAAGGGTGGCTATAATGTCTACGACTACGCGGGCACGTTCCAAGCGGCCGTGCCATCGCAGTGGAGCGCCGTCAAGCCGGATCAACAACCGCAGCTTTCCGGAACGTCGATTCTTCCGCGTATCTTTAAACGCGCGATTCTCGTCATCAAAGAGAACCACACGTACGACGACATCTACGGTGACGTCACGGCAGCGAACGGTGACCGGCGCCTGTGTCTATTTTGTCAGCCGGTAACGCCGAATCAACACGCTTTGGCTGCGCGCTTCGGCGTATTCGATAACAGCTTCGTGAACGGTACGCTTTCCGCCGACGGTCACAATTGGATGGACTCTGCGTACGCAAGCGACTATATGGAACGCAGCATAGCGGGATGGGCGCGTTCCTATCCGAGTGCCGGCGGCGACGCGCTCGCCTATTCTCCCGCGGGCTTCATTTGGAACCTCGTCCTTTCAGCGGGCCTCGAATTTCGCGATTACGGAGAATTTATTCCGGACGTCCGAACCTTTTCATATAACGGGAAACGGAGAACCGTGTCATGGAGCGAGGTCTACTCGGACTACGTAGCGCATACGCATAAGGTGACGTGGGAGCAACGCGTAGATATTAAGTCGCTGCGCCCGTATGTCGACATGGACTATCCGAGTTTCACGCTGCGCATACCCGATCAATACCGCGCGTCGATGTTCATCGCAGACTTCCATCACTACGAGGGAATGGGACGTCTGCCGAGCCTTTCGATCATTGCATTGCCGAACGACCATACAGCCTACACATCGCCCGGCTTTCCGAAGCCGGAGTCGGCCGCTGCCGATAACGACCTCGCGCTCGGGAGAATTGTTTCGACGGTCAGTCATTCGCGCTTCTGGAACGATACGGTGATCTTTGTAATCGAAGACGACGCGCAAGATGGAACCGATCATGTCGACGGGCATCGTACCGCCGCACTGGTCATCAGCGCGCACAACAAGCCGAAGCTTATCGACCATCACTTCTATAACCAAGCGAGTATATTGCGTACGATCGAGTTGATTCTCGGGCTGCCGCCGATGACGGTGTTCGATAGAATCGCCCCACCGATCGTTTATCCGTTTCACGTTGCCGCCGACACGGAACCGTATGACGCAATTCCCAACCGTATTCCACTCGATGCAATCAATCCGCCGGCGGTGTCGCTCTCCGGAATGAAGCGCCGGTACGCGATTGAGTCCGAGAAGATGTTCGCCGATCGCGAAGATGTTGAAGAACCGGCCTTAGCGCGGCAGATTCTCAAGCGGCTACCGCTGTAGAAGTCCTTAAATGCGAAAGTTCGCCGAGTTTACTCGGCGAACTTTCGAAAACGAGCTACGACGAGGCATTCAGCTCAGACGGCGCGTGAAGGCGCCGCTGCCGCCGCCGCGGCTTCTTCCTTACCCACGATGCTGCTCTTGCGGCTGTACAGGAAGTACACGCACAAGCCGATGATGAGCCATACAAGGAAGCCGAACCACGGAAGGGGGATGCCGAGGATGTACGCGACGTCGATCTTGAAGCCGAACGCCTTCGCCATTAGCGGCGACCAGAACGGCGCAAGGAGCAAGAGACCGGAGAGCACCGCCGAGATCACGGGGATGACGTACGGGCCGCCCGGCACTTCATAGCCTCGGGTCGTCGGGTACTTCTTGCGAAGAATCGGCAATGAGATCGACACTAGCACAAACGCGAAGAGTGTACCCATGTTCGTGAGTTCGCCCAGAATGCTGATCGGCGTGAGCGATCCGACAACCGCGATGATGATCGTGAAGATGACCGTCGTGACCGTCGGCGTGCGGAACTTCGGATGGACGCGCGAGAAGAACGACGGCAGAAGTCCGTCACGCGACATTGCGAAGAAGATACGCGTTTGACCGAACATCATGACGAGCAGCACGGTCGTCAGACCGGCGATCGCGCCGAGCGCAATCAGCGCGCTCGCCCAGGGAAGTCCGATCTGATCGACGGCATAGGCAACCGGCTGCGGCACGTTGAGGTGCGAATAGTTGACCATGCCGGTGAGAATCGCCGCGACGATGATATAGAGCACGGTACAGACGGCCAAGCTGCCGATGATGCCGATCGGCATGTCCCGTTTCGGGTTGACCGACTCTTCGGCCGCGGTGGACACAGCGTCGAAACCGATGTACGCGAAGAAGACGAAGAACGCACCGAAGAACGTTCCGCCGAGCGTGTACGGGAAGTACGGCGTCCAATTCGCCTGGTTCACGTGGCCGACGCCGATCGCGATGAAGAACAGGACGATGCAAACCTTGATCGTCACGATGACGTTGTTGACGACCGCCGATTCGCGCGTTCCGCGATAGAGTAAGACCCCGATCAGTAGAATGATGCAGAAGGCCGGCAAATTCATAATGCCGTGCAACGGTTCCCCGCTCGGGCCCGTATCGAACGGATTGTGCATGAGGTATTGAGGAATCTCAAATCCGAAAATGTTCTTCACGACGGTGAAGAAATATCCGGACCACCCGACACTGACCGTCGCCGCGCCGAGCGCGTATTCGAGCACCAAATCCCAGCCGATGATCCATGCGAGGAACTCGCCGAGCGATGCGTACGCAAAGGTGTAGGCGCTTCCCGCGATCGGTACGCGGCTCGCAACCTCCGAGTAGCAGAGTGCGGCAAAGGCGCTGACAAAACCGGCGATGATGAACGAGATCGTCAACGACGGTCCCGTGTACTTTGCCGACGCAACACCCGTAAGAACGAAGATGCCCGTTCCGATGATGGCGCCGATGCCCATGGCGATCAGCGATACCGGTCCGAGCGTCTTCTTGAGGCTATGTCCCTGCTCTTGGGTCTCGGCGAGGAGACGCGTGAGGGGCTTTACTCGTTGTAGCAGCATTAAGGCTGCCGAATACTTCTATTAAGGACTCGACCCCTGGCGAATGCTCGGTTTATTCCTACTTAAACCATACGTGTGCCGATGTACAGGCCACGTCCGGTAAGCCCGTGGGCATCGTAGTCGAGGTGGAATCGCGCCTTCGAGAAGGCCTTGCGGTACTCGTCATCGGTGAAGAGCATAAGCCGGTGCGGCTCGTTGAACGTCCGGACGCCGTCGCGCGCGGCTACCATATAGTTGTAGTGCAGAATCGAGGCATTGCCGTCTCGGCGGCTCACGCTCATCCGCGCGACCTTCAATTCAGGCTCGTCGGCAAAGCGCGCATCGACGAGGCCGTCCTTCCAGTCGCTAGGGTGTAACCACGGTTCGACGATTGCAACGCCCCCCGGCTTGAGATGGCGGTAGAGCGTCTCGATTGTCTGCTCTAGAAGGCGAACGTTCGGCACGTAACCGATCGCGCCGAAGAGCGAGACGATCGCATCGAAGCGGCGGTCGAGATTGAAACCGATCATGTCCTGACAGTGAAAGACCGCCTTCGGAACGCGCGCTTGCGCGATCGCGAGCATCGCACGGTCGACGTCGAGGCCTTCGCACTCGTACGACTGTTGCAAGTGCTCGATGTGGCGTGCCGTTCCGCAGCCTACGTCGAGCAGATGATGACCATCGGAGCGCCGTCGCGCCTCGATGATCTCATGAATCACGTTGGCTTCGTGCGCGTAATCCTTCCCTCGCGCGGTCTGAATCGCGTCGTAATATGCAGCTGAACGGGCGTAGATGGACATGTCGCCGTGAGACTGCGAACCGGCATGCGCGCATTCCTACCAGGCGAGCGGCGGATTTACATCCGTTTATCGCACGAACGGAATACTTAACGGATAGCGATATCCTTTTACATCGCTCGCGCGCGCGCATCCCATGACGCACAAGAGCACGTTGAGCACCGCGAGCGCGAAGTATGCAGCGACTATTGCGGGGAGGAGCGCGGCAAAACGGCCGCCGCCGGTTGCGGCAATCGCAACGAGCAGCGCGATAAAGCAGAAGGTAAAGATCGTCCAGGTGATTTGAAAGTTCAGAGCAGTCGCGGCATGGCCGCGCGCAAACGGCATCTCCGGATTGTTACGAATCTTCAACCATACGAGTAACGTCGCAATGAGGTTTGCGAACGGAATGTTCGTAAAAACGAGCAGACCGGCAGCGTTGGCATAAATCGCCCAGTTCCGGTCGTTGGCAGCCACCTGGGGAATCATTCGCCGATGCTTGGCGTCGCGTGGAAAATGGCCTCCGTAGCGCGGCGCCGAAGGGCGACCGCTATCGCATCATGACGACGAGTACGTACGACGTTTTGGTTCTCGGCGGCGGAAATGCAGGGTGCGCGGCGGCGCTCGCCGCGGCACGTCACGGTGCGCGCGTCATGCTCGTCGAGCGCTATGGTTTTCTCGGCGGGACTGCGACGGCGTCGATGGTCGGACCCTGGATGACATTCCATTCCGGCGAGGAGCGCATCGTCGGCGGCATCGCGCAAGAGATCGTCGAGCGGCTCGTGCGCCGCGGCGGTTCGCCCGGACACATTCACGATTCTTCCGATTACGTGCCGACGATCACGCCGTTCGATCCGGAGATCCACAAAGCGCTGCTCTTCGAAATGATGCGCGAAGCAGAGGTCGACCTGCTGCTGCATGCGTGGTTTCTCACCTCGCTCGTCGAGGACGACCGGGTCACGGGCGCAAACGTCGCTACGGTCGGCGGTGGACGCAGTTATCGCGCGCGCGTGGTGATCGATGCGACCGCTGACGCCTATGTCGCATACGCGGCCGGCGTGCCGACGCAACAAGGCGACGAGCGCGGCCGCGTGCAGCCGGCAAGCTTGATGTTCCGGTTGAGTCACGTCGATCTGACGAAGACGGCTACGTACGTACGCATGCACGCCGATCAAATGCGCACGTCGCTCAAAGCGCACGAACGCACCGCACCTGCGCTCACCGCGGTTGCCGGCCTGTACCAGCTATGGGAAGAAGCGAAGCGCGACGGCATGCTCGACATTCCGCGTGAGCTGGTCTCGTTCTTCATTTCGCCGTATCCCGACGAAGTTACGGTCAACATGACGCGCGTAACAAACATCGACCCGCTCGATCCCGACGATCTGACGCGGGCGGAAGTCGAATCGCGGCTGCAAGTAATGCAACTGCTGCGCTTTTTCCGCGAACGCGTGCCGGGATTTGAAAACGCGCGCATCGCCGCAACGGGTGCGCAAGTCGGCATTCGTGAATCGCGGCGAATCGTCGGACGCTACACGTTGACTGCCGAAGATATTTTGCGGGGACGGCATTTTGATGATGCCGTTGCGCGCAGCGCCTATCCGATCGACATCCACAATCCGAGCGGCAGCGGCACGACGACACATCGCCTCGCACCGGGCGCGACTTACGAAATACCGTACCGTTGCCTCATACCGGTCAATCGGGAGCAGTTGTTGGTCGCGGGACGATGTATTTCGACGACGCACGAAGCGCTCGCATCGACGCGATTGACGCCGACCGTCATGACGCTCGGTCAAGCAGCCGGAACTGCCGCTGCGCTCTCGAATGAGCGCAACGTGAACGTCGGCGCAGTGGAGGGCGCTGAATTACGCCGCGCGTTAATCGATGACGGCGTAGACTTACGGAGAACTCTTTGAATACCGCGCTAAAACTTGCTCGCGAATACGGCATCCAGATTGCGTTTGCCGACCTCGGCGACTGGGGCATCGACGAATTACGTTCCGAGTACGATCCGTCGGGACCGACGATTCGCATCAATTCGCGCGTTGCCGAACAGATGACGCCCGCCGAGCTCGGCGAATTCGTCGTCCTTTCCGTAGGACACGAACTCTATCATCACCGCGAAGCGATCGGTGAAATCGCGTGCTTGAATGAACGCAAAGATCGCGAGATCGCGGCCAACGAATTCGCGCGCAAGCTGCTGCAAATGACCTAAGCGCGTGCTTTTCGCCGGAATCGATGCTGGACAGACGTCAACGACGGCCGCGATCGCGGGCGACAATGGACGCGCGATCGCCTTCGGCTACGCCGGTCCCGCCGATGAAATCGGGGCCGATTCGCAATCGACCCGGCTGCGCGACGCACTCGAAGGCGCACTCTCCGACGCGGTGCGCAACGCGAACCTTCCCGAACAAACGCGCTTCGATGCGATCGTCGCCGGTATTTCCGGCTATGAAGGCAGCGTCTACGGACAGGCGCCGCGTTTACCCGGCGATCGCGTCAAACTCGTGCACGACACAGTGATCGCGCACGCCGGCGCCCTCGGTGGCGATTCGGGCGTCGTGGTGATTGCGGGAACGGGTTCTGCCGCGTATGCGGTGTTCGCTGACGGAACGTCACACTTCGAAGGCGGCTGGGGCTATCTCTTCGGCGATGAAGGGAGCGCCTTTTGGATTGCGCGCACCGCAATTGCGCTTGCGACGTATCACGGCGATTGCGACGGCACACGCGCGCTCTTGAGTTTCTTCGACGTGCATACGCTACGCGAGCTCGTGCGCGCGTTTTACGTCGGCGACGTGTCGCGCGCGAGCCTCGCTTCGTTTGCGCCGGTGTGTATCGCCGCCGCGAAAGCAAGCGAAGGGTGCCCGTGCCTGTGCGTCCCTCCGGCGCAAGCGGCGCGCGAACTCGCGCGCCTTGCCGCGCGCGCAGCGCGCGCGACGACCGATCCGACTTCCGTCGCTTTCGTCGGCGGATTGCTCGCCGATCCATGGTTCCACGATCGTATCAGCGACGCATTGCATCACGCGTTGCCTTCAGCGATGCTCGTCGAAGCGAAGGGCGATCCCGTCGACGGCGCGCTCGTCTTGGCACGTCGCGCATGAACGCCGTGCTCGAACGACTGCGCGGTGGCTTGATCGTTTCAGTGCAAGCATGGCGAGGTTCGGCAATCGACGATCCGTACGTACTTGCCGCAATGGCAGCTGCTGCGGAAGCAAACGGTGCGGCCGCCGTTCGCATGCAAGGCGTGGCGAATCTCGTTGCTGCGCGCGCGCGCGTTCGAATTCCCATCATCGGAATCATCAAGCGAGAGTATGAAGGCTTCGAACCGTACATCACGCCGACGCTCGAGGAAGTGCGCGAAATTGCAGCGACCGGCGCCGAGATCATCGCCTTCGATGCGACGGGCCGCGCGCGTCCGAACGGCATCGCCATCGACGACCTAGTTGCAGCGATCCACGCCGCGAGCCGGCTCGCCATGGCAGACTGCGCGACTGCCGATGACGGTGTCTGCGCGCAATCGTCGGAAGCAGATATTGTCGCAACGACGCTGTGTGGATACACGCCGCAAACAAAAGGTACATCCTTGCCTGCACTCTCGCTTGTGCGGCAGCTTGCAGAATTAGATACCTTCCTCATCGCCGAGGGCGGTGTTGCGCGACCAAATGACGTCGCAACGGCCTTTGAAAGTGGTGCGGATGCCGTCGTCGTGGGTACCGCTATTACCAATGTCGACGCGCTCGTCCGGGAGTTCGCGGCTCGTTCGCCTAAATGGCACCCGGACGCGTGACCGCTAAAGTCGATGCGTAAATAGGTTGCGCAAATCTATAGTTTAAAAAGTAGCCCCCGCGGTTTAGGAGAGAATTTTGGTAGAGAATCGCGCCTCGGCCGTACGGCTCGGCCGTGGCTTCTGGTCTGTTACGCTGGTCCTCGCCCTGTTGTCAATTGCGGCGATCGTCTTCTGGATCGTCGCGCCGATCAGCATCCTAATGCCGGTGGTCGCGGCACAGCCGGGTATTCAAATCGATGCGCTCTTGCGCTTCATGCTTGCTACCGGCTCTGCGCTCTACATCTATGTCTGCGGCTACATCATCTATTTCATGGTTGCGTACCGCGTCCGTCAGGGTGAGCCGGCCGATGCGATCGGCGTGCAGATACACGACAACCACAACCTCGAGCTGTGGTGGACGCTGATCCCGACGCTCTTCGTCGTGTTGCTCTCGATCCTGAGCGTGCGCATTTGGTACGGAATTCAAATCGCGCAACCGGCAAACGGACTTGTCGTCGAGTCCATCGGCCACCAGTGGTACTACACGTTCCGCTACCCGCAAATCCACGGCGAAGTCACCGACGAGATGCATTTGCCCGTCGGCCAGCCCGTCGTATTGAACGTGACGTCGACCGACGTCATTCACTCGTTCTGGGTTCCGGACTTCCGCCTGAAGGCCGACATGATCCCCGGCCTGATCAACACGATACGCTTCACGCCGACGCGGCCGGGTCGCTATCCGATCGTATGTACGGAATTCTGCGGCACGCAGCACGGCATGATGAATGCAACCGTGCCGGGCGCGAACGGACAGAAAAATCCCGGCGCGCAGTACCTCGTCGTCGATTCACCGGCTGATTTCCAGAAATGGTATCACGGCTGGCAAGTCAAGAACGCGAACGCGAGCGACGCGCTGCCGACGGCGTCGACGGGAACCGTCAATCTCGCGGGCGGCTCTGCTTCAGCCGGACAGGCAACGTTCCAAACGAAGTGCAGCGCCTGTCACGCTCTCGGCCCATTCTCGCAGAGAATCGTCGGTCCAGGCCTCAAAGGCGTCTTACACGATCCTTCGCATCCCAAACTCGTCGACGGCGATGATGCGACGCCGGCGAACGTTGCGAAGATTCTCCAACAAGGCTTTAAGGGCGACATGGGCACCATGCCCAATGCGACCGCAAACGGCCTGAGCGACAAAGACATCGCGAATCTTGTCGCCTACCTGAATTCGCTGAAGTAACCACGGAGTAGCACGAGAGCATGTCAACAGCAGCGGTACATACGGGCGGTATTGCCGATCACATCCATCCGGAGCCGCAAGGATTCATCCGGCGGTACGTCTTCTCGCTGGATCATAAGATCATCGGAATTCAGTACCTAATCACGGGCTTCGTGTTCATGATTCTCGCCGGATTGTTGGCGGAAGTCATTCGCACGCAGCTGCTGCACGCGAACGGCGGATTCGTGAGCCCGGATACGTACAACGAGGTTTACTCGGTGCACGGATCCGCGATGGTATGGCTCGTGATCATCCCGCTCATCACCGGTGGATTCGGCAATATCATCATGCCGCTGCAGATCGGCGCGCGTGACGTCGCGTTCCCGTGGCTCAATATGTTGAGTTACTGGATCTTCCCAATCTCCGGTCTGATGCTGTTCTCGTCGTTCTTGATGGGCGCGCCGGTCGCGGGTTGGACGGAGTATCCGCCGATGTCGCTGCAAGCCGGCCCCGGCACCTCGATGTGGGCCGCGGCAATCTTCTTCGTCGGTGTCTCCTCGACGCTCACCGGCATCAACTTCGTCGTCACGATGTTCCAGATGCGCGCGCCGGGTATGACCTTCACGCGCATGCCGCTCTTCTGCTGGGCGCAGCTCGCGACGGCTCCGCTGCTGATGATCGCGACGACGGCGCTTGCCGCCGTGCTCGCCGCACTCTTCATGGAGCGTCAATTCGGCGTGCCGTTCTTCGATCCGACCAAGGGTGGAAGTCCGGTGCTCTGGCAGCACATGTTCTGGTTCTACTCGCATCCGGCCGTGTACATCATGATTCTGCCGGCGTTCGGTATGATCTCCGAGATCATTCCGACGTTCGCGCGAAAACCGATCTTCGGCTATAAGATGATCGCGTTCTCATCCATGGCGATCGCGCTCGCGGGCTTCATGGTGTGGGCGCACCACATGTTCACCTCGGGTCTCGCGCCGTATCTCCAGCTCCCGTTCATGATCCTCACCTTCACGATCGCGATTCCGACGGGCGTGAAGATCTTCTCGTGGGTTGCGACGCTATGGGGCGGCAAAATTCACTACACGACGTCGATGATGTTTGCGGTCGGCTTTCTCGCGCTCTTTACGCTCGGCGGTATCACCGGCGTGTTCCTCGCCGCAGTGCCGTTCGACTTGCACGTGCACGGCACGTACTTCGTGGTCGCGCACTTCCACTACGTGCTCGTCGGCGGATCGCTCATGGGCATCTTCGCCGGTATGTACTACTACTATCCGAAGATGAGCGGACGTCTCATGAACGAGACGCTCGGCAAGCTGCACTTCTGGCTGTTCTTCATCGGCTTCAACGGAACGTTCTTGCCGCAACATTGGCTCGGTACGCTCGGCATGCCGCGGCGCGTTCCCGAGTACGATCCGCAGTTCCAGTTCTGGAATCAGTTCTCGTCGATCTCGTCCTACGTGATGACGCTCGCGATCCTGATCTTCTTCGTGAACGTGATCTGGAGTCTGCGCAACGGCAAGAAGGCCGGTCCGAATCCGTGGGGCGCGCGTACGCTCGAGTGGCAGATTCCGTCGCCGCCGCACTACTACAACTTCAAGCACATCCCGACGGTGTACGGTCTGCCGTACGATTTCGGCCAACCGCTGCCATATAAGGGATTGGAAGAAGAACTCACCGATACGCCGGTTAGCGTAGGAGCTCACTAAGGATGGCAGTTGCAAATCTACTGTACGGTCACGAACCGCAGGTAGAACAAGTAGATCAGCTCTATATCGAGACGCGGGACATGCGTCTCCAGGGCTTCCTGCTCTTCCTGATCTCCGACTGCGTCCTCTTCTCGTCGTTCATCTTCGCGTATTTTTACATGCGCAACAGCGGCCAGGGATGGCCGCCGCCGGGCATCCATCATCTCGACGTTGCGTTCGCAGCAGTGAACTCGGTGATTCTGTTCGGCTCCGGCGCGACGATGCACTATGCGCTCGAAAACTGGAAGCACGGGCACTTCAATCGCTATGCGCTCCTCATGATCGCAACGATCATCCTCGGCTTGGGCTTCCTCGGCGGTCAGGCGTACGAATACACGAACCTGATTTATAACGAGCACGTGACGTGGGGCGGCAGCGGCATCTTCGGTGCGTCGTTCTTCACGCTCACCGGCATGCACGGCTTCCACGTGTCGGTCGGCGTCATCTATCTATTCATCTTGTTATTGCAATCGATTCACGGCGTCTACACGAAGAACAAATACTTCGGCCTGACTGCAGGCACGCTGTACTGGCACTTCGTCGACGTCATCTGGGTCGTGCTCTTCTCGATCTTCTATCTGGTGTAGGGAACGGTTATGAATGCAGTAGGTATCGAACACCTCATCGCGATTATCGGCGGAATCATCGTAGCCGTCATATCCGCGATTGCACTGAAGAACGATTGGAAGACGCCGGGCATGGACAACCAGGTCTTCAAACTGATGCTCTTGCTGTTGTGCGTCGGCGCCGTGATCGCAGTGCTCGCCGGCGTGGGCATCCTCGGAAACTTCCACGAAGGAGCGGCCGCATGATCGTTCATGATAGCGAATACATCGACTTCAACACCGTCCCGAAATCGCGCGGTATCGGCAGAGAAGCCCTTGTGGCGCTCGCCCTGGGCCTCGTCGGCATCTTCGCCATGGGATTTCTGTCATGCTTTCTCTCCGGTTTCGGCCACCTCTGGCCGTCGCAGAAGACGCTGCGAGCGGACCTCGGCCCCATGCCGACAATCCCATCGTCCCAATCGACAACCCGCTGAACCCCAGTGTCATCCTGAGCTTATTTTCATAGGCCGCAAAACAAAAACGTCGCGCCGTGCATCTATACAGGACGATGCAAAGAACGAACGCCGCGGCAATCGGGGCGCTGCTCGAAGAGGCCTGGCCGCAAGCCTACCGCATCGCGTGGACGATTCTGCGCGACGCGAACGACGCTCAGGACGCTGCGCAAGAAGCGTGCGCGCGTGCCTTGCGCGCGCACGAGACGCTTCGCGACGCGAGCGCTTTCCGAACGTGGTTCTATCGCATCGTCGTGAATGAAGCGCGCGGGCGCCGGCGACGCTGGCCGCACGAGCCGATGCTCGAGGAACCGCGGGCGCCGTTCGACGCTCCCGACGAACGGATCGACGTCCGGCGTGCAATCGATCGGCTCGACGAACATGCGCGTCTGAGCGTACTGCTCTTTTACTACGCTCGGCTCTCGACGGCCGAGATTGCGAATGTTTCGGGGACGACGCCGCTCGCCGTTCGGTTGCGATTGCTCGCCGCCCGTCGCCGATTGCGCCGGTTGCTGGCCCCTTATGATGCCGCTCAGTCTCCCGAAAGGATCGAACGTGAACCGCAAGTCGCAAAGTGATTCGTACGCGGCGCTGGTGCGCACGTACGCGGATGCCATCGCCATTCCGCGATTTGACCGCAGCGCCATCGACCGCCGTCGGCCGGCCGCGCGCGCCGCGCAGCGTCCCGCGCGGCGTCAGTATGCCTTTGCAGCGGTCGCCGCCATCGCGCTCATCGCGTGGGCGGCGCCGGCAGTACCGGCGCTCATTGCCGACGTGCAGAGCGCCGTGCAACTCTTTTTGGAACATAACGGCCAGATGATGCCCGCGACGGATCGCATCGTGACGATCGATGAAGCTGCGAGAGATTTACCGTTCCATGTCGTTCCACCGAACGGCGTTCCGCTCGCAGTGACGCCCACGATTCGCGAGATCTCGGTCGCCGGCGATCCGGCAAGCGCGCAACTGATGGTGCAGTATTCGTCGAATCTCGCCGGGCCGAAGCCGGGCATGGTTGCGTTGCCGGCACTCACGATCGTCGAGACGTCCGCGTCGGCGCCTGTCGCAAATCTCATGTTCGCAGCGCATCCGGTTGGCCAGCCGCCGATGGCGAAGCTGGAACAGCCGCGACCGGGAAACGCACCGCGAGGCGCCGTTCAAATCAGGGCGCTGACGTCGATGTGGGTCGTGAACGGCACGCGCATCACATTGCTTGGCACGCCGGGGGCTCTCACACAGGCGCAGCTCGACGCAATCCGGCGCGCGATGGGTGGCCAATAGGACAAACCACGCGCCGGACGCAAGCGTCACGGCATGGCGAGCCGTCGTGCGTTTCTCAGGATCGCGTCGTGCGCTGCGATGGCGCCGTTCCTCGGCGCCGCGGTGCCGTCGGGCGAAGCCGTCTTTGCCGCGAACGACGTGCGCGCCGATCTCGATGCCATGTGGAGCGCAATGCTCGACGTCGGCGTCTATCCGTTTCGGACGTCGAATCAAACCGACGTCGAGCGCGGCTACCGGCAAGCGCGTAACGGCATCACGAATTCGATGACGCAGCGCGAAGCGTGGGTTGCGATTGCGCCCGTCTTCGGCGCACTGAACGACGGACACGTGTCGCTTGCGTTTACGGACGAGCTCAACAACGCAGCGCGCCGCTTTCCGTTGTGGTTTGCATTGTCCGATCGCGACGACTCGTTGATTCTCGCCGGCGATCGCACCGGTACGATTCCACCGGGAAGCGCGATCGTCTCCGTCGACGGCGTAAGCGGTTCAACGTTGCGCAGCCTCACGCTCGCGGCGTTCGGCGGTCAAACACGCGCGTTGCATCGCGCGCGCGTGACGATGGCCGGTGCGTGGTCGGCAATCGCACTGTTCGGCGATCGCGCGGCGTATACGGTTCGCTACACCAATGAGGGAAAAACTGCCGAAGCGGCTGTTTCATCGGCCGATGTAACCGGCACGGCGGTCAGTGGTGGTCCGCCGTACACGTACACGACGCTCGCCGCAAATGTCGGCTACATCGACTACCGCTCGTGCGAAGATCTCGAGCGCTTTCATACGTTTCTCAACGCGACGTTCCAGGCCATTAAATCTAGTCCGGTGCGCGCGCTGGTGATCGATATTCGCCAAAACGGCGGGGGCGACAGCGCGCTGAACGATTTGTTATGGACATACGTCTCGAATAAGCCGTTCAAACAATACGGCGGTACGATTGAGAAGTCGTGCGCGCGTTTGAAGTCAGCGTACGGTAAGGACCGCTACGTTCAAATCTACGGCGATGACGCGTGGAACGCAGCGGACGGATCAATCCTGCAATTCGGTATGAGTCCCGTCGACGATCTCGTCATGCCGCAGCCGCAACCGTTGCGATATCGCGGCCCCGTCTATCTGCTCACGTCAACGCACACATTCTCCTCCGCGATGTCGTGCGCGCTCGCCGCGAAAGACTACGGCCTCGCGACGATCGTCGGCGAAGAGACCGGCGAGCCGGTGAACTCCACGGGCGAGATTTATGAATTCATCGCACCGGCGACGAAACTGCGGGTCTATCTCACCACGAAATACTTTGTCGCACCCAAGCCGCATCCGGACGGTCAAGGCGTCGTTCCCGACGTGGCCGTCGCAACGCAGCCGCAGGACCGCGCGGCGGGTCGCGACGCTGTGCTGGATAAGGCTCTTGCGCTCGCCGCTACGGCGTGATAACAACGCTATTGCGGATGATCGCCCTTGCGTGGTGCGATGCCGATGGCGAGGACGGGAATTTCGTCGGGAATGAGCCCCGTTGATTTTCCGTCGATCTTATGGATGCCGGCGTATTCCGAGAATTCCACCATCGCGGGAATCGTGACGTCCGGCAGTTCTTTCTTGCCGTAACACTCCCACTCGCATGCGACCGATTCGTCTTCGAAGAGCGTCGCCACGTAGCCGCTTCCGTCGATCTCCGAGCTCGTATCTTTTTTGCGATAGCGGACGTAGCCGTCGACGATATAGATTGGCCTGAACGTCTGCACGTACGCTGCAAACGGCGCGACGAGCACGGCGACGAAGTACCCGAGAAATACGATTGCTCCCAAACCAAAGATCCACGCGATCTTGATCAAATCCCGATCGGCCGCAACATGTTGCGCTCGATAGACGATACCGACCGTCAAGAAGACCATGAACACCAGCCCGAGTAGCGGCTCGACCGCAATTGCGAATCGTCCGGTAAGGCCGCGCCACACGATCAGACGTTCGCGTTCGGTCCATGGACGTTGTGCGAGTTGGCGCGTACGCCGGTCAAACAGTCGCTGTTTCATGTGCGATAGGAGCCGCGCGTTGGACGATTCCTTTCAGAGCGGTCTTAATGGGTAGCGTACCCAGCGTTTGCCGCGAGTCTCCTGAGACCCGGCTGGCAATGAAGCCGTCGCTCACGTAGTTTGGAGCGTGCTGCAACAATAACGATGCTTGCCACAACACCGCCATCCGTTCAACAAGCGAGCGAGCGCGCCATTCCATGCTGTCGCGATCGTGCAGATCCGCATCCAGTGATCGAACGGCTTCCGCGATCCGGCGATCTTCGAGCGCCGGCGTCAGCTCGATGCGCAGCGCTTCGACCGCTTCAGGTTGCTTCTGAACGATGCGCAGCACGTCGAGTGCGTTGATGTTGCCCGAACCTTCCCAAATCGAATTTAGCGGCGCTTCACGATAGAGGCGCGGCATGATCGACTCTTCGACATACCCGTTTCCGCCGAGACATTCGAGCGCTTCGGCGGTCGCCATCGGTGCGCGTTTACACACGTAGTATTTGCCGACGGCGGTGCCGATGCGCTTGAGGGCCGCGGCGTGCGGATTGTGCGATGCTTCATCGACGGCGCGCGCGAGACGAAGCATCAAGAGCGTCGCCGCTTCCGATTCCAGCGCCAGATCGGCGAGCACGTTTTGCATCAACACGTGATCGACGAGCCGCGCGCCGAAGGCGCGGCGGTACGTTGCATGATGAATTGCTTGCGCGAGCGATTGGCGCTGCAATGCAGCGGACCCGATGATGCAGTCCAGCCGCGTTTGGTTGACCATCTCGACGATCGTGTTGACGCCGCGGCCCTCTTCACCGACGAGCCACGCGAGGGTGCCGTTGAGCTCGATTTCGCTCGATGCGTTACTGCGATTGCCGAGTTTGTCTTTCAGCCGTTGGATTGCGAACGGGTTGCGCGAACCGTCGGGAAGCACGCGCGGCACGAAAAAGCACGAGAGGCCGCCGTCCGCTTGCGCCAGCACGAGAAACGCATCGCTCATCGGTGCGGAGCAGAACCACTTGTGTCCGTTCAGGAGATATGCGTCGTCGACCGGGGTGCGAGTTGCGCGCGTCTGATTGGCCCGTACGTCGCTTCCGCCTTGCTTCTCGGTCATGCCCATGCCGCAAATCGCGCTCGTCTTTTCCGCAATCGGGATGAGGCGCGGGTCATAGGTGCGCGCCGCAAACTTCGGCATCCATTCGTTTGCGATCGCTTCATTGTGTCGCAGCGCCGGCACGGCAGCGTACGTCATGGAGATCGGACAGCCGTGCCCGCCTTCGACTTGCGACCAAACGAAGAATTTCGCCGCGCGCCGGACGTGCGCGTGGGGCAACGGGTCCAGCCACGGCGCCGCATGCAATCCGCGCGCGGCCGCGGTCGCCATGAGCACGTGCCACGACGGATGAAAGCGCACCTCGTCGATTCGATTGCCGTACCGATCGTGCGTGTGCAACTGCGGGGGGTTCTCGTTCGCATCGAACCCGAGCGCAATGACGTCCGGTTTTCCGGCAAGTTCGCCGAGCTCAGCAAGCTCCGTAACGTCCAAACCGCGCGTCTCGCGCTCCACGCCTTCGCGTAAGGCGCGATCGCTCAGAAAGACGTTATAGTCTTGGAGCGGTGGCGGCTGATTCGTAACGGCATGATTCGGCATCGCCTATGTATTGTACGGCGTAAGGCGATTGCTTTCTCAAAGCAAGTCAACCAGGCGAGGCCGAGATGAACGGCTCCCCGCCGCGCGGGAGGTGGTCGCGCAAGTGGACGACGCTGCGCGGGCCGTGTTTTCGTACCAACGAGTTCGCGCACACATCATGATGCACGATCGTCAGGAGTCGCGAGAGTTCCACGTCGGCTTGCCGTTCCTCAGCGCCGAAGGCATCGAAGACGTTTACGCTCGCAATCGATCGCTTTGCGCGCAGTGCGGCGAGAATCACATCGACGCTCCTCGCATTCGTGCAAAACGATGCGGTATCCAAGATCACCGTATACGTTCCCGGCGAAATCATAATGCCCGTTACTCTCGGCTGCGCCGGTGGTCTCCCTTGCGAACAAGGTGTGCACGCCCCACGCAATTCTGTGGATAGGCTGTCGATAAGGGTTATGCGGCTTCTTCGAGGGGGACGCGCCGCTCGTCACGCCGCGATTTCAGCAGCGACGAGATAATCAGTGCGATGAGTGCGACGCCGCAGAAGCAGAAATACGCATCCTGATAGCCCTGCAGCTCGTTCGTTGCAAGGCCGATCACGCCGCCGGCAAGTGAACCGCCGAGAATCTGTCCGACAATCAACGCTTGACTGAGCAGGCCGACCGCCGTGCCGCGCGTGCGTTCGCCGGTTTCATTCGTGACGATGTAACGCGTCGGTGCACCGAGCAATGCGCCGAAACCGCACCCGGCGACGACCATCGAAAGCAAGGTGAGCGGCAGCGAACGGAATCCGAGCGCGAAAATTGCAAGCCCGATCTCCGTGAACAACGTTCCGAGCAGCAACACGTTGCGGCTTCCGATGCGGTCCAGCGCGCGTCCCGAAGCGGGAATGACGAGCACGAACATGATTGCGCCGAGCGCTGCGATCAACCCGGCCGCCGCATACGACAAGCCTTGCGCGCCGACGAGCACGGTCGGGATGAAGAAGAGCGAACCCTCGAGCACGCCGATCGCGATTTCGAGGATGTAGGTCTTGATGAGTTGCGGGCTCGTCACGACGGATGCCGGTACGATCGGGTTGAGTGCGCGGCGCTCCCACAGTGAAAATGCCACGAGCACGACGACACCGAGAAGCGCCGTGATCCCGCGCGCCGTGGTGAGGCCGTCCATTAGCAGCAACAACCCGACGCACAACAACGTCAATCCGCCCACGTCGAGCGGACCGCGAACGTTCGGCGCGTTCTTCGGTACGTAACGGCGCGCAAGCCATAACACGATTGCGGCCAGCGGAAAGTTAAATGCGAAGATCCATCGCCACGAGACGAAATGCGTGACGAGTCCACCGAATGTCGGACCGATCACCGCGGCAAGGCCCCATGTCGCCGCAACTAAGCCGAGTGCCGCGCCGCGCCGTTCTTTCGGAACGACGTCGCCGATTGCGGCCGTTGCGACGGGAAAGATGCCGCCCGCCCCGAGTGCTTGCAACGCGCGCGCGAGGAGAAAGATGGGATAACTCGGCGCAATGACGGCGATGACGCTGCCGAGCGCAAAAAGCGACACGCAACTGATGTAAACGCGGCGACGTCCGTAGCGGTCGGCGAGCGTGCTCGCGACGGCGATTGACGCGACGTTGACGAGCAAATAGAGCGTGAATATCCATGCGAGATCGCCGGTTGGAACGCCGAAGTCGCGGCCGAGTGCAGGAAGCGCCGGCGAGAGAACACCGAGATCGAGTGCGCCGGCGAAAACGCCGAGCGCCAGGGTTAGCAGTAGCGGAATCGCCGAGCGATCGAGCTCGTGTCCCGCTACCGCGCGAGTATCACGCAATGATCCGATCTACAACCATCACCAAGCACATCAGTGCAAGGTAGAGCAAAGAGAACTTAAAGGTGCGCCGCGCCCAGGTCTTACCCGGGTCTTTCCACGTGCGCAACGTATCGTACAGAAAGATTCCGCCGAGCACGACGGCTGCCGCGGTATAAACCGCTCCCATGATATGAAGCGGATAGAGAAGCACGGATGCGGCGACCAGCAGAATCGTGTAATAGATGATCTCGCGCTTCGTGCGTTCCTCGCCGCTCACGTTGGGCATCATTGGAATCTTTGCTTTGTGGTAGTCGATTTCGGTCATCAACGCGAGCGACCAAAAGTGCGGCGGCGTCCAGAGGAAGATCAATGCAAAGAGCCCGAGCGCGGGACCGCCGATCTGGTGCGTTATTGCGGCCCAGCCGACGAGCGGCGGAACGGAACCCGCGGCACCGCCGATTACGATGTTGAGCGGTGTGATGCGTTTGAGCCACATCGTGTAGATCACGACGTAGTAGACGTTCCCGGCGAGCGAGAGCCACGCGGCAAGCGGATTGACAAGGAAGAAGAGCATCGCGAATGCGGTGATCCCGAGAATGACCGCATAGATCGTCGCATTGCGTACGGTGACACGGCCTTGCGGAATCGGACGCGACATCGTGCGTTTCATCAATCCATCGATATCGGAATCGTATACGCAATTGAGCGCACCTGCGGAACCGGCTGCGAGCGCGCCGCCGAGCAGCGTCCAGAACGTGACCGCGAGCGGCGGAATGCCGCGAGCCGCCATGATCATTGCGGCCGCCGTCGTGATCAGGAGCAGCACGATGATGCGCGGTTTGGCAAGTTCGAAGTAGTCGCGAATAACGGTGCTCACCTAGGCAACCACGCTATTCGTGCGCGCGGCGTACGTATCGATTGCGCTGAAGAGCGATGCAACGACGAACGAGAGAAAAACGAGCGCGGCATTAAACGCGTGGGCTTCGCGCAGATCCATCGGAAGACGCAACGCGACGTTGAGCAACCCCAGCAAAACTTGCACGAACACGAGCACGATACCAACGCTCACGGCCGCACGAACACGCGCGCTTACCGGCCGCAGCCAGGCGAGTGCGAACGAGACAACGGCGCAGAGGAACGTTCCGCCGGCGATGACGCGATGAAGCATCTGCACGTATTGACCTTCGCTGTAGACGACGACGTTGCCCGCGCAGTTTGGAATTGATAAGCATGCAAGTCCGGCGCCGCTGGAGCTTACAAATGCGCCCACGCACATCGTTACGAACGCAACGAGCGCGGTGCCGCAAAGCACCCCGAGCAGCGAGATTTCGGCCGGTTGCTCCCGCGCGGGACGCGCATCGGATGCAAAGAGCATCATTGCAACGAGCGATGCGATAAATGCCATCGCTGTTCCCCAGTGCAGAACGACCGACATCGGACTGTTCGAAAGATGGACGGTCGCAGCACCGAGCAGACATTGAGTGACAAAGAGCGCGCCGATTACACCGAGGACGGGTGACACAAACGGTGAGCGCGCACGAACGCGCCACGCACCAATCATGACCGCGATCACTAATGGAGCAACGCAAAATGCAAAGAGACGGTGCGTCCATTCCCACACCGTTCCGTCGGCCAGAGACGGCACGAGCATTCCGTGGCAGAGCGGCCAATCGGGACACGTCATACCGGCGCCATTGATACGCGTCCAGCTACCGAGCATTACGGTGCAGAGCGCGACAACGACCGCCGCCGCCGAAAGACGTCGCAGAGTCTTCATCTAGTTGAATTTTAGCCTACGCGCCGGGCGGCAACCAGGCAACGACAGGGGTCTTACCGGAAGGCTTTTAGCAGCGCTCGCTTACTTCGGCGATATGGCCGCCGGCCGTCAATTCATCCCGAAAAATGTCTGGGATGCGGTGCTCGAAGTCGCGCCCCGCATTGCCGGCCATCTCGACGTCTTGTTCGGGGGGATGCACTTGCGAGGCATCGGCGATGTGCTGCTGCACCATGTAGTTCGTGCTGAGCGTCGCCGCCCACTCATCCGTCATGTCGTAGCCCGGGCCGAACTCGCGATTGAGCGCGACGCGATTGGTGTCGCGCAACATGTCCGTCGTGTCTAAATATGCGACAAAACCATCAAGGTCGCGCTGGATCAAATGTTGGCGGTAGAGGACTCCCCCGAGCGCATCCGCGGCCGCTTTCAATTCACTCTGCTCTTGCTGATCTTGCGCAGTCTTCGCAAGATCGCGCAATTTATCGACCTCTTCCAAGCCCTTGCGGTAATCGCGATACATGTTGTCGCCGAGATTCTCGAGACGGTGTATCTCGTTCATACGGCTCAGGTCGTTGTCGGCAAGATCGTTTGAATGTAACGTCAGAATGACGCTACCGAGCGTAGCGTCGTTGTGAACGGCATGGTCGATTGCCGCGTTCACATGGGTTGCGAATTGGCTGCAAAACGGAGACGAACGCACCGTAACGATCGTCTTCAACGGTTCGGCCGAAGCGGTCGCAGTGGGAGCTGGGCCCGGCGTAACCGTGATGATTGCCAATAGCAACGCGAGCATGACTTATTCTACAACGTGCCGACGGCGGAATGAGTGACCGGCAACAAGGAATGTCTCGCGTATGCCCCGCGCGAAAGCCGAAATCAGTGAAGCGCTGGTGGGCCCTGATGGCGCTGCTGCTTCTGGCCGGGTGCCGGGAAGTGCGCGTCAAGACCTATGCAACCGGCACGACCCCGGTCATGGGCGGCAATCAAATCGTCATCGTCCGCGACCAACCGTCTTTGGAGCACCTGGGCATCAAGGCGCCGGTCCGGTTCAAAGGCGAGTTCGGCGTCGTGCTCTTGCTTGGTCCCCACAATCGAACCGGGTATCGCCAAATCGTGGAGTCCATCCGGGCAAACGACGAGCGCGTACGTGTAGTAGCCTTTGAGTCAGCCCCAGGAGACGGCGGCGAACCGACGGCGGACTACCGGACGTACACCTTGTGGATCATCCCAAACAGCGTCTATCGCCGCGGCATCCGGGTAGAAGTGGTGACGCCGGGGGACGAACCCGTGGCTCAAACGGAGCTGCCTTAAAATTCACATGAACTTCGGTCAGGTTGGAGACGCGAAGGGACGATACAAAACACCGTGATTGAACCGGTATTGCAGTTCGAGACGAAGGTAGAACGCCTCGGCGTCGTGATGTCGCCCGACGGCGACCCTACAGAAATCGAAGGTGTGTTGAATCCCGCGACCGCGCGCACGCGCGACGGCCGCTTGTTGATGTATCCGCGCGCCGTTGCGAAGGGAAATATTTCCCGCGTCGGGCGCGTGCACGTGCACGAGCGTCCCGGCGAGGGATTCGAGGTGCATCGCGAAGGGTTTGCGCTCCAACCCGAAGCGCCGTATGAAGTGCGTCCACATCCCGGTTACGGATGTGAAGATCCGCGGACGACCTTCGTTCCGAAGCTCGACGCGTACGTCATGCTGTACACCGCGTACGGACCTGCAGGCCCTCGTCTTGCAATTGCGCTCTCCGGCGATGGATATTCGTGGAAGCGTTTAGGCTTGCTGCATTTCACGGAGCCCGGCATGGCGCAAGGCGACGACAAAGACGGCGCATTCTTCCCCGAACCCGTGATTTCGCCGAAGGGCGTTCCGTCGTTTGCATTCTTTCACCGCCCGATGCTGCATCTTTCGGCGGTCGACGGACGCGCAGCGATTCCCATGATCGAGCGCATGCCGTTTGGCGATCGTGAATCGATTCGCGTAGGATACATCCCGCTCGAACCGGCACTGCAAGATCGCAACCGGTTGTTGGATGTTGCTGAAAGCACGCTCGTCCTCTCACCCGACGATCAATGGGGATCGATCAAGATCGGGGGCGGTACGCCGCCCGTCCGCATCGCGGAAGGATGGATGTCGCTCTATCACGCGGTCGATCTGCTTGACATTAGCGGCGCGAAACCGAAGTTTCGCTATAGCGCCGGCATCTTGATCCAAGATTACGAACGTCCCGACAAAGTGCTCTATCGCTCGCCGCAACCGGTGCTCGCTCCGGAATCGGAGCTGGAGCGTACCGGTATCGTGGACAACGTCGTTTTCCCGACCGGAATCGACCCCCGCGAGGATCTCGGTCCGCGCGTGTTCGACATCTATTACGGTATGGCGGATTACACGATCGGCGCCGCGCGCCTCACGCTGTCATAATTGCTGCGATACTACGCTATTGCGACGTGCATCGTGCTTGCGGTCGCCGTTCTCGCAACGGCGTGGAGTAACCGCGACCGCATTCGCGAGAGCGTGGCGCCGAAGTCGCCGCCGCGGCAGTTTGCGGCGGCCACGACGCCGCACGGCGGATTCGAGGGTGAAGGCGGCCCAGGCAATGCGCCCATGCGCGGCGATGCGCCGTGGGCACTTTCGGCGCTCCCCGATTGCCTGATCCCGCAATCCGAATCCACCGGAACGCTTGCTTACGTGCGGTCGAAGGTGCCGGCGGGCGCAACCGCCGTGCCGGCGGGGACGATTCTCCACTACGGACCGTGCACGATTTTGGTGCGCGACGGCGAAGCGCTCGTCTCGCGAGGCCCAGATCGTCTGCGCATTCCGCCCCACGTGACACTCTATCGCGCGGGAAGTCGTCTTGCGCTTCTTCGTGAAAGCGACGGGACAGGCGAGCTGCGCGTCTATGCGACATCGAGTCTTTAGAAACAATCAATGAACTTAACCGACGAAGTGTGCAAACGCCGGACGTTTGCAATCATCTCTCATCCGGACGCCGGAAAGACGACGCTCACGGAAAAGCTTCTGCTGTACGGCGGAGCGATTCACGTTGCGGGTCAAGTTTCGGCGCGCAGACGTCAGCGCGCGGTAACGAGCGATTGGATGCAGCTCGAACGCGAACGCGGCATTTCAATCACGTCGACGGTTCTGCAGTTTCCGTATAACGGCTACACCATCAATTTGCTTGATACGCCGGGTCACCAAGATTTCGGCGAGGATACGTATCGCACGTTGCTTGCTGCGGACGCAGCCGTCATGCTCATCGATTCGGCTAAGGGCGTCGAGCCGCAAACGAAAAAGCTCTTTGCGATCTGCCGCGAGCGCAAGATTCCGCTTTTCACGTTCATGAACAAAATGGATCGCCCAAGCCGCGATCCGTTGGAATTGCTCGACGAACTCGAACGCGTGCTCGGCATCGGCGCGTTTCCGATGAATTGGCCGCTCGGCAGCGGCGATACGTTCAAAGGCGTGTACGACCGGCAGACACGCGAACTGCATCTTTTCGAACGCAGCGCGCACGGCGCGACGAAAGCATCGGTGCAAACGGCCGATGCGAGCGATCCGAAAATTCGTGAGATGGTGGACGAGACGACGTACCAGCAATTCGTCGACGCATTGGAGTTGCTCGAAGGCGCGGGTGAAGCGTTCGATCGCGACGCGATGCTGCGTGGTGAAATCACGCCGGTCTTTTTCGGATCCGCCGTCACAAACTTCGGGGTTCAGCTTTTCCTCGACGAATTCATCACCATGAGCCCGCCGCCGGCCGCTCGCGGCAGTGTCGATCCCTCCGACGAACGGTTCACCGGCTTCGTTTTCAAGATTCAGGCGAACATGGATCCGCGTCACCGCGATCGCATCGCCTTCATCCGCGTCTGTTCCGGCAAGTTCGAGCGTGACATGATCGTACGCAACGAGCGCACCGGCAAAGACGTCCGCCTGGCGCGCGCGATGAAACTGTTTGCCGATGAACGCGAATCGCTCGACGCGGCATATGCCGGCGACGTCGTCGGACTGGCGAACCCGGGCGTTTTCGCGATCGGAGATACCCTCTACGAAGGTGCGCCGGTCGTCTTTCCCGCCATTCCGACCTTTGCCCCGGAACATTTCAGCGCCGTCCGGAGTATCGATACGTCGAGTTACAAATCGTTCGGCAAAGGCATCGCGCAGTTGCGCGAAGAGGGAGCGGTGCAAGTTTTCTATCCGTGGGGCTCGACGCGAACCGAACCGATCATGGCGGTCGTCGGCGAGTTGCAATTCGAGGTCGCGAAATATCGGCTCGAATCGGAATACGGCGTGAAAACGGTCTTCTCTGGTTTGCCCTACGCGCTGGCGCGCCGGGTCGAAGGCGATCCCGACGTCGCGGCGCGAGCGCAAATGCCGTCGAACGCGAAACTCGTCGAGGATTGGGAAGGCCGTCCGGTCGCGCTGTTCGAGAGCGAGTGGAGCGTGCGGCTCGCGCAAGAGTGGAATCCCAACCTCGTGTTTGCACCGTTTGTTGCCGAAGTCGCAGAGGAGACGATCCCATCGTGAAGACTCAATCGTTGCTCGCCGCTCTCGTTTGCGGTGCGCTTCTTGCCGGATGTTCGTTTCAAAATAAATACGAGCGCGAAGGACAGAAGATCACCGAAGCCGTCATGCATAACGACATGAGCCCGGTCAAGGACGACCTGGCACCGAACGTCAAGTTGACGAGGGTGCAGGTTGCGAACTGGTCGGACGAACTCGACGCGCAGGGCAAGCTGGACTCGATCAAAGAGGTTACGCCGTGTAATCGCACCGGCTACCACTGCTTGACCGTGAAGTTCGACAAGAGCACGTATAACGAGTGGATTCAATTCGACGACCAAAACAAAGTCGTAAACTGGTACTTCCACGCGGCGCCTAATGCCGGTTAGTTACGATGACGTTCGCGCTGCGGCGCAGCGGTTGAACGGCGTTGCTCACCGCACGCCGGTCGTGACGTCCGTGACACTCGATGACGCCATCGGCGCGCGTGTGTTCGTCAAGTGCGAAAATCTGCAGCGCATGGGCGCGTTCAAGTTCCGCGGTGCCTACAACCGGATGGTGCAGATGACGCCGGACGAACGCAAACGCGGCGTTGTAGCCTATTCGAGCGGCAATCACGCGCAAGGCGTGGCGCTCGCGGCGAAGCTGCTCGACATTCCGGCCGTCATCGTGATGCCGCGCGACGCGCCGGAAAGCAAACTCGCGGCGACGCGTGGATACGGCGCGGAAGTTGCGCTATACGAGCGCTCGGAAGAGAATCGCGCGGTCATCGCGCAAGGCATCGCCGACGAGCGCGGCGCGACGATCGTTCCGCCGTACGATGATGAACGCATCGTTGCGGGCGCGGGAACCGCGGCGCTCGAGTTGCTCGAAGACGCCGGCGATCTCGACATCATTGTAACGCCCGTGGGCGGCGGTGGATTGTTTTCCGGAACCGCACTCGCGGCGCATGGCCGCGATCCGAAGATCGAAGTGTGGGGCGTGGAACCGGCCGCAGGTGACGACGTAAAACAGTCGCTGGAAAAGGGCGAGCGCGTCGTGATCTCGGTGCCGAAAACGATTGCCGACGGCTTGCAGACGCAATCACCGGGCGACGTAACGTTCGGCGTGCTGCGCGAACATGCGGCCGGCATTGCGACAGTGAGCGATGAGGAACTAATCGAAGCGATGCGTTTCGTCTTCGAACGCATGAAGCTTGTCATCGAACCCAGCGGAGCAGCCGGCATTGCGGCGTTGCTGGGCCGCAAGATCGCGGTCGAAGGCAAACGCGTCGGCGTCATCATTAGCGGCGGGAACGTGGACCGCTCACGGTTTGCCTTGCTGATCGCCTGAGAACTGTTCTAGTAGTTCGGCCGCAGCTTCGAGCGTAGCAAGTTCTTTCGGTTTCGCATGGGAAAGAAGCGCTTCGAAGACGTCGATCCGTCGCGAACGCGCTTTCTCGAGTATCGTGCGACCGCGGCGCGTTGCGCGAAGGGTGGTCGCGCGGCGATCCGCTGCATCGGGTGCGCGCTCCACGAGTCCGGCGGCTTCCAGTCCCTGAACCAAACGCGTCATTGTGGGCGGCCGGACGCCTTCGGCTTCCGCTAATTTCGTCAGCGAGCAATCGCCGCCGAATACGAGGACAGAGAGCGCGGAAAGTCGTGCCGGTGAAAGTCCACTTTCGGCGTCCGCCGTACGTAGCGTGCGAAGAAGATGAATCGCCGCCGAATGCAGTTTGTCTGCGGTGTCGCGTTTATTCCGCGCCATAGAACGAAATCAAGTGTCCGTCGGGGTCGGCACAGGTGACCGACCACGCGGTGGGATTCACCGGTCGCGGCTCGTTCACAAGCGTAGCGCCGGTGTCCCGCAGCTCTTCGTATGCTGCACGAACGCTTGGCACGCTGAAGACCAGCTCGCTTGCGAACGTTGCGCCTCCGGTTATTCGGCCGCCCAAATCGGACGTGAGAACGATGGTCGTGCTCCCTGCATTCATAAACGCAAAGCCCTCGAACCGATGCAACAGCTCGAGACCCACAAAGGCCGTATAGAAATCGACGGAACGGTCGATATCCGTACTTCCCAGCATGACGAAGGTGAGTCCGCTCGTCTTCATGATTGCCTCGTTGGTTAACATAGTTAGGCTAACTAATAATCTAGACCGAAAAACACCGGTTCGTCAAGGAGCCGGTGTTTTCGTTGGAGGCGATCGGGGCTATACGCGATGGGTTATGTTCGGGTTGCTTGTCGTTGTCGCGTGTATCCGTTCGTAGGACATCGAAACGAGTGCCGTGATGATCGCGGCTACGCCGAGAATGATATCATTCCAGATCATGGCCGCGTTGCCGGCGGCCAGCGACGTCGAAATAATCAACCAAATGCCGGCGAGCAGATTGATCACCGGCCAATACGCAATGCCGCGGCCTTGGCTATCCATTGCCAACTCGATGATTGCGACCACACCGATAATGATGCCGGCAATCGTCAAACTCCATTTTGTTGCAGCGTCCGACGTACCAAGCGCGTACGGTGCAATGATCGTCATGATGCCGATTGCAAGGTTGATCCACGGGACGCGATTGTGTACGGTATTCAAGATTGCTGTGCCCCCCTTTCTCATTGTGATAGTAAATAGTTACCCACCGCGATATATCGTCTCGGGGTCATCGGGCGATGTTTACAAAAGCGATGATGCGCGTTATTTAGAGGCAGACGCCGCGAGATTGCGACCCATGGAATAAAACTCTTCGTTTGGTCGCATGTCCATCAGGCCGGCCATTCGATTGGAAAAACCAAAGAAGGCGGCGATTGCCGCGATGTCCCAGATGTCGTTGTCGCTCAATCCGGACGCGCGTAAATCTTCGATCTCGCCGTCCGTCGCTGCGAACTCGGGTTCGTTGACGCTTGTCGCAAATTCGAGCATCGTGCGCATTCGCGCCGTGAGCTCTGCAGTGCGCCAGTTATTCGCAATCTGCTCCGCTAGGATCGGGTCTTTGCCGAGGATGCGCAACGCCGCACCGTGTGCGGTCATGCAGTACTGGCAACGGTTTTCCGCGCTCACTGCAACGACGATCGCCTCCCGTTCCGCGCGTGAGAGACCGCTCGGCCCCTTCATCAGCACGTCGTGGTACGTCATGAAGGCGCGAAAATGTTCCGGTCGCTGCGCATACGCTCGAAAAACGTTCGGAACGAAGCCGATCTTCGCGCGGTTCGCTTCATAAATCTCTCGAATGTCGTCAGGAAGCGCGCTTTCGGACGGTTCGCCGAAGCGCGACGCAGGTGAAGGACGTTCCATGGCGTCCTTACTTCGGCGTATACCCGTCCATTTCTACCTGAAAATGCGACAGCACGATCTCGCTGAGCCGAAGCAATTCGTTTTTCGCGGCGGGGCTCGCCGGCAGCGAGAGCGTGAAGATCAGGTCGCCTCGGCGCACGGCATTGGCTGCAAATGCGGGATGCCCGGGCTGGGGAACGCTCAGCGAATACACCGATTCTCTCGCGCCGGGGACGTGCTCGGGTTCGTATTGCGCGCCGGGATCGGAACCGAGCGTCGCCTTCCACGTGTTTGCGATGTCCTCTGCGTTGCTGCCCGCGGGATAGAACACGTCGAGCTCAACGCCGCCGGTGGCGCCGGATTTGCCGCGATAGACGCAATAGGCGCTCGCGCCGTTTTCGTCGAGATTCACCGTCGGCTTAGTATCAACTGCGACGCCGAACGTTTGAAAATCATGCTGTGTGAGCACACACATTTGCGCTCCCGATCCCTTTGCTATCGAGGCGGAACTCGTGAGGGCTAGCGCGCCGGCGATAAGGAATGCGATCATCGAAGCCTCCCTTTTTGCACCTTTAGTATAGTAAAACGCCCGCGATCGGCAATCGCGGGCGTTCGTCCTTGGTTTGGTTTGCAGCCTATTTTATGTCGCCGCAAGAGACGTACGTAGCGAGATCGTCGCTGCTCTTGTGCACGTTGATCGCGTACTTGCCGGCGGTTAAGTCGCTTAGCTTGACGCCCTTGACGACGGAGTCGCCCTTGCCGTCGACGGTGTTGACGAGTGAATACTCCGGCGCCTTGTTGATGTTGCCGCAGGTACCGATGTGGATGTGTGTCGGCTGCGGCGTATCCTTCGGCGCATTTTTCAGCGTTACGGCGACGTGCACGCCGTCGTCTTGCTGAGTCAACACGGCGGTGCCGGTTTCGCCGCTATCGTTGAGGGCCTTCATCGGAATGGTGAGGGAATCGGACGCGGCGAACGCGCAGGCCGGCCCGGCCATGGCGAGAACGAGCGCGAACGCTCCTAGACGAAAACCGTTCATTGCTTGTGGAGTCCTTTCTTCGAGCAGAGCATCGTTAGGGACAGATCGAGTTGCGAGCAGACGACGCGGCGCCTGCGGAAATAGATTGCGTCCGCAGCGTGCAGAACGCGCGCCGCGTCCCATCCGGCACCGGAGAGTCGGCGCCGTCGATGAGATCCAATACTCCGGTCAAGCGCGTATTGAGCGTCCCAAATTGTGTTGCACGCTTCGTTTCGTTTGCGTGTTTCGCATTCTGCAGCGCGGTGTACGTGCTGTTCATCAATGATGTCGTTTCATGCGCCATCTCATACTGGCGTTGCAAGTCCGCTGCACTGATGTGAATGCGCGGATCCATCACGAGTACGAGCGGGCGCGACTGCGAGCGGCCGTCGACGGTTAGTTGGACGGTGTAGCGGCCCGGAACCACGAGCGCGCCCATCGGTACGCGCGGCGTATCGCCGGGATTTGCCTGCATCGGCAGATCGATCGTCACGGACTGAGGCGCAGTTTCGTGAAGGTCCCATGCGAAGCGATGCATGCCGATGCTCGCGTCGGGACGCTGGAAGGGGCGTTCCCAGTACGACGGTTTGTCGAACTGCACGGCGGGCGGTTCGGGATCGTCGCTCGCGTACCGGCGAACGACGTTGCCCTTACCGTCGCGAATCGTGATGACGACGCGTTGTGCCGGAGCGCTCAAGGTGTAATCGACAATCGCGCCGTCCGGCGGATTTTGTCCGTGCGGTTCCTCGGGCGGCAGCGGCGTGTCCGTGTTGGTGCTGCGGCGAACGCGATAGGTAAGCTGCGGCGTGAACAGATGCGTGCCGTTGAAGCTTCCGGAGCGCGCAATTTCGCGAAGCGGTTCAACGTCGTCGAGAATCCAGAATCCGCGACCGTGCGTTGCGACGACGAGATCGTCGCCATGCACCGTGATATCCCGCATCGACGAGTGCGGCAGATTGTTCTGCAGCGATTGCCAATGGCCGCCGTCATCGAACGAAACATAGACGTTATCTTCGGTCGCGGCATAGAGTAGTCCACGCACTTGCGGATCTTGGCGAACGGCATTGACCGGTTCATCTTCCGGTAACCCGTTGGTGATGGCGCTCCAATGCGCTCCGCCGTCGTGGGTGCGGTAAATCCATGGATGCAGATCGTCGAGACGGAAGCGGTTGACCGCGACGTACGCCGTGTTGTCGTCGAAACGCGACGCGTCGATCTGCGAGATCTTGCTCCATGCGCTGAGTTGCGGCGGCGTAACGTTCTTCCAATGCGCGCCGTGATCGCGTGTAAGCCAGACGAGCCCGTCGTCCGTACCGGCCCATAGCGTCCCGGCACGGGTGTACGATGGTGCAAGCGCATAGACCACGCCGCGGTGCGCGCCTTTCTCCGGATCGTCGGACTCAAACGCTTCGATCACCGCCGGCATTGCCCACTTCGCGCGCGTAAGATCGGGGCTGATCGTCTTCCAATTCATGCCGCCGTCGCGCGTCGCGTAGACTTGATTGGCGCCGAAGTACATCGTGTGCTTGTCGAAATGATCGAATGCGATCGGTTCGGTGCGCACGACGCGGTACGGTTTCGAGCGAAGCGGGTTCGGAGAGACTTCTTGCGCTTGCGACGTGTGCTCGTCGAAATGCTCGACCTTGCCGCCGTAAAAATTGCCGGAGTGCAGCGGATCGGGGACGACGTAGCCGTACTCTTCGGCACCTGCGGGGTGCCAATCGCGTTGATTGACTTGTCCCCAGTCACCGCGGCTCAGCACGCATGCGGAGCCCGAATCTTGTTGACCGCCGCAAACCCAATACGGAAAACGATCGTCGGCATTGACGTGATACATCTGGCCCGTCGGCTGGTTGTACCAGGAACTCCACGTCTTGCCGCGATCGACCGAGATTTCGGCGCCTTGATCGGACGTGAGCGCGAGAATGTTGGGATCGTTGGGGTTTATCCAGACGCCTTGATAGTCGTCGCCGCCCGGCGCGCCTTTGATCGGCGTGAAGGTTTTGCCGCTATCCGTCGAGCGGTAGAGCGACGTGCTCGTTGCGTAGACGGTGTGCGGATCTTTCGGATCGACCGTCACCGTTAGCAGATCGCCGGCACGCGCGCAGACGCGATCGTCGCTACTCGTCAGCGAAAAATGTTGACCGGCATCGTCGCTGCGATAGATCGCGCAACCCGTCGGGGCGTCGACGGCCGCGTACACCACATTCGTATCCGACGGCGCGATGCCGAGCTCGGAACGGCCGACGCGCGGCGGCAAACCGTTCGTCAATTTCGTCCACGTGTCGCCGCCGTCGGTCGATTTGAAAACGCCGCTTCCCGCATGTTGGAACGGTCCCGCTTCCCAGGGCGCCGCGCGCGCAGCCCAAAGTGCCGCGTAGACGATGTTGGGATTGGAAGGGTCGATCTCGACATCGTTAGCGCCGGTGTTTTCATCGCGATAGAGGACGCGCTTGAACGTTGCGCCGCCGTCTACCGAACGATAGACCCCGCGTTCGGAATTCGGGCCGAACGGATGGCCGAGCACCGCTACGAAGAGACGATTGGGATTTTTCGGATCGACGGCGATTTGCGGAATCTGTTGACCGTCGTGCAAACCGAGATGCGTCCACGTTGCGCCGGCGTCGGTCGATTTATACATGCCGTTGCCGACGGAGAGATCGGGGCGCTGTTCGCCCTCGCCGCTTCCCGCATAGATGATATCCGGGTTACTCTCCGCGACCGCAATCGCGCCGATCGACCCCGTCGGCTCGTTGTCGAAGATCGGAACCCACGTGCGGCCCGCATCATCGGTGCGCCAGATTCCGCCGTTGACCGCGCCGATATAGAAGCGGTTCGGCTGATTTGTCACGCCGGCGACTGCCTTCGTACGTCCGCCGCGCATCGGGCCGATGAACCGCCAGCGCATCCCGGCGTATTGCGAGAGTGCCACGGTCTGCGTGCGAGCCGGAAGCGGAAGCACCGAGCCGACTAACGCGGCGAGCGCCGCCAGTGCGTAAAAACGACGAAGCGGCATAAATCTCTTCATGCCGCCTGTAGTACCGTGTTACGGGCCCGCTTTCCTTATACGGACATACGGACGCTAACGTCTGCGTCGCCGCGGGTTCGGACGGAACGGCGCGCCGACCTTGAACGCACGCTTGTGGGACAGCTCCGCGTCGACGTCTTCGCAGCCGATCGGCGTGAAGTCGCCGCAATCGTGCGGCCGCGCCTCATAGATGCCGCAGTAGTAATGCCCGCTCTTCGAGCCCATCAAGAACACGCAGTTGTCGGCGAGATCCTCGGTGACTTTGCGTACCCAGCCCACATGGTAGCCGTCCGCCGACGGACGCTTGACGATGTATTCGTCCATCGCTTCCTGATACGTCATGCCGAGATGATCAGCAATGCGTTGCACGTCGGCGCGGCTCACGAACGGCTCGTACCCGCTGCAGCACTCCGCACATCCCGGCGGACACGTCAGATTGTCCGGAATGTCCTTGAGGTGTTTGCGCGCGAGTTCGATCACTTTCGCGATCGCGCGCACGAATTCGGGATCGTCGTTATACTTGTAGACCCATTCGCGATGCGTCACTTCATTCGCATTGTAGTGACGCGTCGTCGTCTCGTTATACGTGACGGTGATGTGTTCTTCGGTGATTTCGATCTCTTTGACATGCTCCATCGGGCGCGTGTCGAGGAGCTCGGGATGGGTCGGCTGCCCAGTGCGGCGGGTAATGTCGCGCAGGCCGATGAGGTCGATTGTTTCCATAGCGTTACTCGGTAGTTCGCTGCGCGTTGCGGGTAGGGCCTCGCGGTTTGGTTAAGAATGAAGCCCGCTTGCCATTTTCTATCGAATGAAGGGGGAGACCGTGCGCACGGCAATCGGCGTCGATCTTGGCGGGTCCCACGTTACGGCCGGAGTCGTCAGCGACGACGGCACCATCCATCATCAATACGAGTCCGACCTTGAGGACCTCTCGTTCGAGAACGTCAGTAAAGTGCTCGTCGACGCAATTAGCAGCGCGCTCAAAGACGTGGAAGCAAAGAACTGCGTCGGCATCGGCGTCGGATCACCGGGAAACATCGAGCCTCGCTCGGGTGCCGTGCTCTACAGTCCGAATTTTCGCTGGGCGAACGAGCCGCTCGGCGAAATGCTCCGCTCGCATTTCGATCTTCCGGTCTACGTAGGAAACGACGCACGTTGCGCAACGCTCGGTGAGTATACGTACGGCATGGGACGCGGCACGAAGAACTTCGTGCTCTTGACGCTCGGCACGGGTATCGGCGGAGGCATCATCTCCGATGGCGACTTAGTGCTCGGCAATCGGTTCGGCGCCGGCGAGATCGGCCACCATCAGATTCGTCCGACCGACGGCTTCATCTGCAACTGCGGAAAGATCGGGTGCTTCGAAGCGCAAGCGTCGGGAACGGGATTGATCCGTCACGCCTTTGCGGTGCAACCATCCTTTCCGCGTAGCCGCCTCCTCGACGTGGATCGCGACAAACTGGGATCAAAGAAGATTCGTAAAGCCGCCCAAGCCGGCGATCAACATGCGCTCGCCGCATGGAAAAACTTCACGGTCGACCTTTCAATCGGTCTCGCGAACATCATCGCCTTCGTGAATCCGGAAGTCATTGCCCTGGGCGGCGGTGTGTCGAGCGCGGCTGATTTCATGCTCGACGCCGTCCGCGGCCGCGTCGACGAACTGACGACGATGGTCCCGCGCGGCACGACCCGCATCGTCGTCGCGCAATTAGGTAACGACGCCGGACAAGTCGGCGCAGCAACCATGGCATTCCGCGGTGGATTGACGACGATCGGTGCATAAGGCCGACATTGCCCAAGGCGTTTTAGTGGGTGCGTTCAGTACGGCGGTGGCTATCGACGTTGCACATAACCGTCTTGCCGCGCTGCCGCATCTGCTGCTTTGCGCGTGTTTGCTTCTCGCATTGTTGACCTACGTGTACTACCGGTTTACACCCGGTGATTTCCGCAACGGATCTTGGTGGGCGCGACGGCCGGTGATGAACATCTTCTTATTCCTGATCTGGAACGTCATTGAGTGGGGAGCCGTCATAACGACTGCGAAGCCCGCATCGTGAAAGCGATCGTCACCGGCGCGTCCGGCGGACTCGGTCTCGAATTTGCAAAACTGCTCGCATCGGATAAGCACGATCTCGTTCTCGTTGCGCGTTCCATAGATAAACTGGAGGCGATTGCCGCGCAGTTGCGCCCGCATTACGGCGTAAGCGTTGAAGTGGTTGCGCTCGATCTCAGTAAAGCCGATGCTGCGGCTTACCTCGTCACGCGCGTGCCCAGCTGCGATATTCTGATCAACAACGCCGGCTTTGCGAGCAACGGACGATTCGATGAGCTCGATGCATCACGCATTCGTGATGAGATGATGCTCGATGTTGTCACGCTCACCGAATTGACACGCGCGTATCTGCCCGCTATGCGAGCGCGTGGAAGCGGCCGCGTCATGAATATCGCGTCGACGGCCGCGTTTCTTCCGGGTCCGTTTATGGCGGTCTACTACGCCTGCAAGGCGTACGTGTTGTCGTTTTCGCAAGCGATCGCAGAAGAGCTTCGTGGAACGGGCGTGACGGTGACATGCCTGTGCCCCGGCGCTACTCAAACCGGATTCGCCGATCGCGCGAATGTGAAGGGAACGCTGCTCTTTCGCTTGCCGAAGGCGAAACCGGCAGAGGTTGCGCGCGCGGGTTATCGAGCGATGATGAAAGGCAGGGACCTCGTCATTCCGGGTGCCGCGAATAAACTCGTCGCGATTTCCCCGAAGATCACGCCGCGACGTCTTCTCGTATGGATGTCGGGAAAGGCCGTCGAGCCCTAACGCGCGTCAGTATTACGCAGAAGCGCGCGTTGTCGTCGTTGCGGCGTACACGTGAAGCACGGTGGCCTCATCCTGAGCCGGAATCGTTCCCGTAGTCGCGATCTGCGCGATGAGCGCCGCGATGCGACGCGAGCTGCGCACCGGCGCGACCCGCTCCTGATTGCGACGAATTTCTTCCAACCGGTGCGGCGTGCGAATCAACGTGCGCACGGCTTGGATGACTTGGCCGGCGCCGTGCAGTGCAATTGCGCCGAGGCCATTGTTGCGGACAAAATCTACATTTCCGCGTTCTTGTCCCGGAACATAGTCGTACACGACCACAGGTAATTGCGCCGCGTTCGCTTCCGCGAGAGATCCGGGTCCGGCTTTGGTGACGAGCAGGTCGACCGCGCGGAAATATTCGGGAATCTTGTTCGTGAAGCCGAGGACCGTCATCGGCGTCGGCAGCGACTGCTGCATCTCTTCCAGTTTTTGTTTGAGCGGTTCGTTTCGTCCGCAGACGACGAGCAAGTGAGTCGGAAGGTTCGCTTTCGCGAGCGCGAGCGTCGTCGGCAACAGTTTGCCGCCGCCCTCACCGCCGGCCATGAGCGTCACGATCAACTTGTCTTGCGGGAGTCCGAGCGAATTGCGAAGCTCTTTCTTCGTTCCGACGACGTCGTCAAATTTCGGATCAATCGGCTGGCCGAGCAAACGCAGGCGTGACGGCGAGATGCCGCGTGAAAGCGCGCGTTCGTACACTTCACGGGCGGGAACGACCACGGCGTCCGCATCGGGCATCAGCCACGATTCATGGACCTTGCCGAGGTCGGTGATCACGGTCACGATGGGAATGTTTTCCATTCCAGCGTCGGCGCGCGCGCGAAGAGCTGCATGATTCAGAAGCGGGTGAACGGAGACGATGACATCGGGCTTATAACTGAGGAAGAGGTCGCGAAGGCGTTCCCGGTAGAGCGGCTCACAGAAGCGAACGAGAGCCCGATACCGGCGTCTTCCGTTCGTGGCGTAGTAGAGCGCTCCGTACACCGGCGGCGCGTAGCGCAGCGCCATGCTGTAGCCCAGACCGAGCTGGGTCAATGGAAAGGAACAATGCGCAGCGACATCCTCGATGCGATGCTCGAAGGCAAACGGCTCTTTGATCTCGTCCAGAGCAGCCGTGATTGCGTTTGAGGCGCTTCGGTGGCCGCCGCCGGTGTCCGAGATCAAAAAGAGTGCCCGTTTGGTCAATATGATTGGCTCCTAAGCCCTCACCGGCGCACGTTTCGAGCGACGGAGAGCTGCATTTCGTACGCGCCGGCTGGTCGGGGCAAGTTTGGCAAGTAGGGCCCGAGCCGGGGCGTCGTAAAAGCGGAAGATGTCGCCAAACTCGATATCGGGGTTTCGGTGGTGGCCGTCGTGGTCCTCGGGCAGGACGATTTGGAGCGGGCGCGCGATGGCGCGCATCCAGGCCGGGGTACGCCATCCGATTTCTGTCGTATGGCGCCACCAGACGTGAAGTTGTCCGAGTACGAGGCCGAGAAGGGCGCCCGGCCACGAAATCTGCCAAACCATCGCTGCAATCACGACGTACGGAACTGCACCGAGGATTCCATCAAGGAGAACTTCGGGGCTACGCGAGATAACCGCGTGATCCCAATACGAGCGGCGGCGATCGTGATGCGTGCGCAAGTGCAGCGTGAACCAAAGATGCTGCGGCACATGATAGAAGAATGTCGATGCAAAATCTCCTACCACAAGTACGATGAGCGTCGCCAGCGCTAGATGCATTTGAAGCGTTTCCTTCGTCCTAAGACCGTCGTTGTTCTCGCTGCCGCGTTGTTGTGCGGCTGCGCTTCATCTACCTTCGACCGTACAATGCATGCAAGCAGCAATGCAACTCCTCAACTCGCCCGCGTGCTTAACACCGCATTAAGCTGGCCGTCTCCGGCGAAAGTCGACGCGCTTCTCGGCGCGCGGCTCGTAGAAGACGGATCGCGTATTTCTTACCCGGAATTGGCAATAGCTCGCGGGGTCATGCGGACGAATCCACGGATCACCGCGGCCGGCGCGCTTGCGCTTGCGGATGCGACCGTGCGCGCGGCTCGTGACCACGGTTTACCTCCCGAGTTTCTCGCCGCAACCCTCTTGCAAGAGTCGGCCTTCGACCCCGGTGCCGTCTCACCCGCGGGTGCCGTCGGGATCGCACAATTTACGATCGATACCGCCGATTCGTACGGCGTAGACCCATTCGATCCGTTCGATGCGATTGATGGCGCGGCACGGCTCCTCAGTTTGTACTACCGCGCCTACCGTTTACAGTATGACGACGACGCATTCGCAACGGCGCTCGCCGCATATAATGCCGGACCCGGCGCCGTGGCGGAGTATCACGGCGTTCCGCCGTACGCGGAAACGAAAGAGTATGTCGCATTGATCTACGAGCGATGGGCCCGGATTGCCGGATACGAACGCGAACGACAAGAGTTTCACCGCGGCCGTTGAAGCTCGCGCCATGAAAGCACGGCTTTTTCTCATCGCCGGTGCGGTTGCGGTTGTAATGGGATGCGGCAGCGCAACCGACGCGATTACCTTCCAAGCCCCGCCGTCGTTTCATTCAAAAGCATCGCTGGGCCCATTCATGCAAGTATGGGCGGCGGCGCCGCACCACGATATCGTCTTGCTTTCCATGCCGACGCAAATCGATTTGGACAAGACGGTGTCGCAAGCAGATTTAAATGATGCCCGTCTTCAAAAGAAGGAACGCATCAAGATTTGCAGCGGCACGCAAGACGCGCTCTTCGTCATTTTGCAAGGCGAGTCAAAGGTCGACGATGACTCCTCTTCGGAACCGTCGGAGATCCAGTTTTTGGCCACGGATGTCAGGGGTAAGACGTACATGGCGATGTACGCCCGGCCGCTCCACTCTACGGCCGATCCTGCTGCTGAAGCTGCTATCCGGAACGTTTGCCCGAAATAACGTCCTGTGACTGAAACCGGTCTCCCGTTTGGGGCGTTGGGGTTGTAAACCGTTCCCGGAGGGTCTATGTACCGACCAATCGCCTCGAGCACGAAGAACCGGTTCGAGATCGTCGAACTGCCTCGCGCTGCTGCGGGCCATACCTTTGCCGATGACGTCCTCGAAGGCTTGAGCGCGTCGCCGAAGCGGCTGGCCTCCAAATATTTTTACGATGATCTCGGTTCGTCGCTCTTCGAAGCGATCACGCATCTTCCCGAGTACTATCTGACCGCCGCTGAAACTGAAATTCTCCGCGATTGGGGATGGGAGATCGTCCGCGTTCTGGGTGAGCCGGTCGATTTTCTCGAGTTGGGCAGCGGAAGCGCGACGAAAACCCGGCTCCTGATCGGGGAAGCGCTACGCGCGCAGAAGGCGCTCGTTTATAGCCCAATCGATATTTCGGCCGATGCATTGCGAGCATCATCGTCGTCGTTGGTCGAAAGTTTTCCGGCGCTTTCCGTGCGGGCGTATTCCGGTGATTACTTCACCGTGCTCAAGTCGGGTGTGTTGCGGTTCGAGCGTCGCGTGCTCGCGATGCTGATGGGATCGAACATCGGAAATTACACGCGGCCCGACGCGCGTGCGCTCGTCAAGCTCGTCGCCGACGCCTTGCGGCCGGGTGATGGACTCTTGCTCGGAACGGATCGCAAAAAAGATGCTGCCGTATTGGAGCGCGCGTACGACGATCCGACCGGCGTAACGTCCGCGTTCGATAAAAACGTGCTCGGACGAATCAACCGCGAATTGGGTGGCGGTTTCGATTTGCGATCGTTCCGCCACGTTGCGGAGTACGATCAAAAGCGTGGGGCCGTCCACTCGTACCTCGAGTCGTTGTGCGAACAAAACGTGGCGATCGACGCGCTTAAGACGATCGTGCATTTCCGCGCCGGCGAACGGATTCACACCGAATCCTCGCATAAGTTCGACGACAACGATATCGCGGCGCTTGCGACCGGAACCGGTTTCAACGTGTCACATGTTTGGCACGATAAGGCCAAATGCTTCAATCTGCATCTGCTCGTCAAAGGGTAGGCACGACCGCGCGCGAACGCGCGCAGGATGAAGTGCTTTGTAACGCTCGCACTTGCGGCGGCGGTATACGCCGCGCCGGTGGCCGCTGCCGCGCGCCCCGTTGCTGCGGAAGACCTCTTTCACATGAATCTTCTGCAGCAGGCAGCGATCTCGCCAGACGGTTCACACGTCGCCGTCGTGCGCCAGCGGATGAACGGTCCGAAAAACACGTACGACTCGACGGTGCTGTTGGTCGACGTTGCGCGCGCAACGACGATTGACGCGACGAAGGGGACGACCGACGGCGACATCGCGTGGTCGCCGGATTCAAAGTACCTGTACTTCGGCCGTTCGCAGCCGAAGAAACGTCCGCAAATTTTCCGTTACGATATCGCAACGGCGAAGATCGTGCAGATCAGCAATATCAAGAACGGTGCGAGCGGTCCCGTTCCTTCGCACGACGGCAAACGCATCGCGTTCACCGTCGTCGATACCGATCCGGCGCCGAATGCGCGGATCGATTTTGCGAAAGCCGGATTCACGCCGTCCAAAGACGAGAAGAAGAGCGACATACGCACGATCGATGAGCTCTTCTACGAAGTCAACGGTCAAGGGTTCGTCTACGATAAGCACCCGCATATTTGGGTGATGAACGCCGATGGGTCGGGCGCGCGCCAAATTACGAGTGGCCGGTTCGGCGAGAGCAATTACCTCTGGTCGGCCGACGGACGAATGCTCGTGTTCAACTCACTGCAGCACGACGCAGTTGACGGCGGTCCGAACGACATCTACACCGTCTCCGCCGACGGCGGCTCGCCGGTGAAGATGGCATCCGACAAACCCGCGAACAACCTGTTTTTCGTTTCGCGACGTTCGAACCGGTTGATCTATGGTGCCGACGACGTGACCGATCCCGCGTCGTACGCGGCGATGCGATGGTCAAACTTCGACGGTACCGGCGTGCACGAATTCGTTGCGGCCAATGCCTTTTCGTTCGGTGACGCGTTGCTCGCCGACATGAAAGAAGGCGGAGGAGCCTGCGGCGATCTGCTGCCCGACGAAAAACGCGCGGTGATCAATGCCGACGGCCCGGGATATGCGAATCTCCGGTACCTCGATCTCGAAAGCGGTCAGTTGAGCGATCTCACGCCGCCGCGCGGTGAAGCATTTTCATGCTCGCTCTCCAGCGACGGCAAGCGTGTTGCTTATCTCTACAGCAATTTCACGCATCCGTCCGATCTGTACGTCGTCGATATTCCGGGCGGCATGCCGCGTCAGCTCACCCGCGTGAACGATGCGTATCTGCATGAAGTGACGCTTTCCACGCCGCAGCCGTTCACCGTCAAAGACTCCGCGGGATTTACCGTCCATGCGTGGTTCATGCCCGCGCTAACCGGTAAAGCACCGCATCCGACGTTGCTCGACATTCACGGCGGGCCCGAGACGCAGTTCGGCGATACGTTTTTTCAGGAGTTCCAATATTGGGCCGGACTGGGGTATAACGTCGTCTTTTCCGATCCTCGCGGAAGCGTCGGATTCGGGTATCCCTTTGAAGCGGCGCTGACGAAGAGCTACGGCGATGCGATGTTCGAAGACGTGCAAGCTGTCATGGATGACGCCGTGAAGCGTCCCGAAGTCGATGCAACGCGTCTCGCTGTGACCGGCGGATCGTACGGCGGCTACGCGACGCTATGGGTCGTCTCGCATACCGATCGCTATAAAACCGCGATTGCGGAGCGTGCCGTTGATAATCTGGTCACCGAAAACAACGGCGCTGATTTCGCGTCGAAGAACGGTTTGGGCGGTTTCTATCAGTGGGGAAATCCGTGGGATACATCGAGCTTGTGGCAGACGATGTCGCCCATTAACTATGTGAAAGACGTGCACACGCCGATGATGATCCTGCACTCCGAATTAGACACGCGGACGCCACCCGATCAAACGATCACGTGGTTCACCTTGCTCAAAATTCTCGGCCAAAAGATCACGTTCGTTGACGTGCCGGGTGAAACGCACGATCTCAACCGCACCGGCGCTCCGATTCACCGCGTCGAGCGGCTTCACATCATGGCGGATTGGATGAATTCCTACCTTCACCCCTAGCTCCGGTCTCATCCTGAGCGAAGGTGCGAAGCGACTCCGCTGCGCTGCGCTCAGGATGACACGGAGGTATACACGCGTTCGATCGATCGTACAGCAAGATCGATTGCGATAGCCAAGGCGGATACGGCGATGCTTCCGGCGACGATCTCATCGTTGTGATGGAGGGCGAGGCCGGTGAAAATGAGCGCGCCTAATCCGCCGGCGCCGACGTAACCTCCTAGAGTCGCGAGTGCAACCATGGCAATTGCCGCGATGCGAACGCCGCCGAGAATCACCGGAGCCGCGAGCGGCAATTCGACGCGCACGAGCGATTGTCGCTGCGACATACCGAGACCGAGCGCCGCATCGCGAACGGCCGGGTCGACGCCCTGGATTCCCGCGACGACGTTGCGGACGAGCATGAACTGTGCGTAGGCAACGAGCGCGATGAAGATGGGAAGCGGCCCGAGACCGACAGCTTGCACCAGCAATGCCAGCAACGCCAGACTCGGAATCGTGTAGATCGCACCGAGAGTGCCGAGCAGCAGCGGCGCTTGCCGTTTTGCGCGCGTCGCGACGATCCCGAGCGGAAGCGCGATGGCAAGTGCAACGGCGAGCGCAATCGCAACGAGTTCGAGATGCGCGCCAAGCAGCGCCAGCACGCGTGCGGGGTGCGCTTGTAAGTAGCTCACGAGCGGCTTGCGTCGCTTCTCAGGCGCGCAATCACCTCGTCCGGCGCGAACAGCTCGGCGACAAATGGGGTTGCCGGCTCGCGGAGGATCTCCATCGGCGATGCAATTTGCTCTACGTGTCCAGCGTTGAGCACGACGACGCGATCGGCAAGATGAAGCGACTCGTTGACGTCGTGCGTGACGAAGATCGTCGTCGATCCCGTGGAGCGCACGATTCGCAGCAGCTCGACCTGCAACTCGCGCCGTACGATGGCGTCGAGCGCGCCGAACGGCTCGTCCATCAAGAGCGCTTGCGGCCGCGCGGCGAGTGCACGAGCCACGCCGACACGTTGTGCTTCGCCTCCCGAGAGTTCGCGCGGACGGCGGTTGCGGTAGCGAGAGGGATCGAGTCGAACCAATTCCAGCATCTCATCGACGCGCGCATCGATCTGCGCGCGCGGCCAACCGAGAAGCGACGGTACGACTGCGATGTTCTGCGCGACGCTCATATGCGGAAAGAGACCGGTGGCTTGGATCGCGTACCCGATACTCCGCCGCACCGCGATCGGATCCAGCGCTGCGATGTCGGTGCCGTCGAGCAAAATGCTGCCGCCCGTCAACGGCACCAGCCGGTTCACCGTCCGCAACAGCGTTGTTTTTCCGCATCCGGACGGCCCGACGAGCGTGACGAGCTCTCCCGCGTGCACGTCGAGATTGATGTCGTTGATTGCGTCGTGGTCGGCCTCGATATATCGCGCGCTCACGCCCTTGAACTGAATCGATGAACCGCTCACGCGCGCACGTTCCGTAAGAATGCCGCTGCGACGTCCGCGGGATCTTGTTGGCGATCTTCCACGGCGGCGTTCATTTCGGCCGCGTCGGTGCTCGTGATGTGCGGCGAGACCGCATTGAGCGCGCCGACGAGTTTCGAATCCGATGCAGTAGCGGCTCGCAGCACCGGCGCGACATTGTAGGGCGGCCACAAATGCTTGTCGTCTTGCAATACGACGAGGTGGTTCGTCGAGATCGCGCCGTCGGTGGTAAAGGCCGTCGCAATATCGGCTGCGCCGGCGAGCAGCGCTTGATATTTGAGCGCGATGTCGAACGTGTGAATGCTCTCGAAATGGAATCCGCCGTAGAGCCGCTGCAGTCCCGGCAAGCCGTCGGCGCGCGTGAGAAACTCCGGAATTGTCGCTAGCCGCAAACGGCTCGAGACCGGCGCAAGATCGGAGAGCGCGCGCAGTTTGTACTTCGCCGCAAGCTGCTGCGTCGTCGCGAGCGCTTGCGAGTCGTTCATCGGAGAGGCGGGAAGCCACCGCAAATCGTAGCGGCGCGCGAACTCGCGTTGCACGATAGCGAAGATCGCGCGGGGATCGGCCACCGGTGCGTGATGCAGCACGTCGATCAACGCGGTTCCCGTGTACTCGGGATAAAGATCGATATCGCCGCGTTGCATAGCGGCAAGCGCGATTTGCGTCGAGCCGAGATTCAGCCGGCGTTCGACGCGATACCCGGCCGCTTCGAGCGTCTGCGCGTAAATCTCGCCGATTACGATTGATTCGGTGAAGTTCTTCGAACCGACGTTGATGGCGCTGCGTGACTGACATGACGCAACCAACGGCGCCGATGCGATCAATGCAAGCGCGCGCGCACGCGAAAGCCTCACCTAGTGCACCTCGACACGCGCCGCGAGACGCGCGAGCAGAAACTCCGCCACAAATGCCATCATCGCGACGGTTACGGTTGCAGCGAACAACAGTGGGAGATCACTCGTCTGCAGCGCGCGGACGATGTCGTCACCCAACCCGCCGGCACCAATGAACGTTGCGAGCGTCGCACTGCCGATCACTTCGACGCTCGCCGTTCGCACGCCGGAGAGCGCGATGGGAAGGGCGAGCGGAACGCTGACGCGCGCGAACCGTTGCAAGGGCGTCATGCCAAGGCCCGACGCGGCATCGAGAACGGCCGGTGAAACTTCGTGAAGCGCGACGTCTACGTTGACGACGATCGGCGGAAGCGCAAGCAGCACCAGTGCAACGACCGCTGGCGCGAGGCCGATACCAAGGACCGGGATCAGGAGCGTGAGCAAGGCGATGCTCGGAATCGTTCGCCCGAGGGCTGCCGCCCCGAGCACGATGCCCCGCACCGACGACCTGGCCCACGCGGCAATGCCAAACGCACACCCGAGCACCGCAGCGCACGCGAGCGCATCGAGGCTGAGGACCGCGTGACGCCAGGCATGCTGCAGAATGCTTGGCCACATTACGCTAGTGTTTCGCGCCGAGCCGGAGAATCTTATCCCATGCTTACCCAACGCGACGTTTTGGCTGCCCCACCTCCGGTGCCGCCCGCACTCGATGATCCGCAGCTCTTCTTTAGCCGGGAGCTCTCATGGCTCGAGTTCAACGATCGCGTCCTCGAAGAAGCGCTCGATCGGAACACGCCGCTCTTGGAGCGCATGAAGTTTGTTGCGATCTTCGGAACGAATCTTGACGAATTCTTCATGATCCGCGTCGCGGCGATCAAACAACAGATCGAAGCACAGGTCGTACGCCGCTCCGAAGACGGCCGCATGCCGGCGGAGCATCTCTCAGCGATATCCGATCGCCTGCGGCAGTCGCTTGCAAAGCAGATGCCGTTGCTCGCGGAAGAGTTGCTGCCGGCGCTTGAAACGCACGGCATTCGCATCGTCCGGGTTGCCGAACTGGATGAAGAGACGCAACTTGCACTTGAGCGAACCTTTGACGACCGGCTGTTTCCGGTGCTGACTCCGCTTGCCGTCGACAGCGGCCATCCGTTCCCGTACATTTCGAATCTTTCACTCTCGCTTGCCGTCGAACTCGAGGAGCCGTCCTCGGAAGGTGTCGAGCTGCACTTTGCTCGCGTGAAAATTCCGCCGACGCTGCCGCGTTTCGTTCCCGTCGAAAGCGCGCCCACCGGCCAACGGTGGTTCGTCCTGCTCGAGGATCTGATCGCGCATCATCTCGACGCGCTCTTCCCCGGCATGACCGTGCGCGAGGCGTATCTTTTCCGCGTAACGCGCGATGCCGATCTCGATCTGCAAGAAGATGAGGCCGACGATCTATTGCGTGCGATCGAAAGCGAACTGCAGCGGCGCCGCTTCGGTGAGCCCGTTCGCCTTGAAGTCGAGCACGGTATGCCGGAATACATGCGCGACTTTTTGTTGCAGGCGCTCGATCTCTCCGAAGTCGACTACTACGAAGTCGACGGCTTGATGGCGCTCTCGGATCTCTGGCAGATCGTCGGATTGCCGGACTACGACACGTTGCGCGACGGGCCGTTCATGCCGGCGATTCCGCGAATGCTTCGTGGAAAGACGGATCTCTTCGCGCAGATTCGCGAGAACGATCTCTTGCTGCAGCACCCGTACGAGTCGTTCGACCCGGTCGTGCAATTCTTGCAGCAGGCGGCGGAAGACGATCAGGTGCTCGCGATCAAGGCAACGCTCTATCGGACGTCGGGGAAGAACTCGCCGATCGTTCGCGCACTTTTACACGCCGCGGAGAATGAGAAGCAAGTTGCGGTCGTCATCGAGCTCAAAGCGCGCTTCGATGAAGAGAACAACATCGAATGGGCGAGGCGGCTCGAGCGCGCGGGCGTTCATGTCGTTTACGGGTTCCCGGGACAGAAAGTGCACGCGAAGACGCTGCTGGTCGTACGTCAGGAAGATGACGGCATCCGGCGCTACATGCATTTCGGCACCGGCAATTACAACGAGAAGACGGCGCGACTCTATACCGACTTGAGCCTCTTTACGTGCCGCTCGGAGCTCGGCGAAGACGTCACGCAACTCTTCAATGCGCTCACGGGCTTCTCGAAGGTCACGGACTATGAAGACTTGCTCGTCGCGCCGGTCACGCTGCGTCGCGAGATCGTTTCGATGATCGATCGCGAGACGGAACACGCGCGCGAGGGACGCCCTGCGGGCATTCGCGCAAAGTTGAACGCGCTCACCGATCCCGAAATCGTTCGCGCGCTGTATCGCGCCTCACAGGCCGGTGTCCCGATCGATCTGCTCATCCGCGGCATGTGCATTCTGCGTCCCGGCATCCCCGGGGTCAGTGAAACGATCCGCGTGCGCAGCATCGTCGGCCGGTTCCTCGAACATTCGCGCATCTACGTCTTCGAAAACGGCGGCGAGCGTGAAGTCTATATGTCGAGTGCGGATTGGATGGGACGCAACTTAGACCGCCGCGTCGAGCTCGGTATCCCCGTGCTCGATCCCGTGCTTTCGGAGTTGATGACGAGCCAAATACTCAACGTGCTGTTGTCAGACAATGTGAAGAGTCGTCAGCTGTTGCCGAATGGTTCATATCAACGTCGCACCCCTGAAAATGGCGAAATGCATATAAATGCGCAACGCATCTTTCTTCAACAGGCGCAATCGTCCGTATAGCGGAATAACCGTGCAATCGTCTCGCGTTCCAGCGTGGAGGTTGCGTTGAAGTACATCGTTGGTTTCATCGCGGCGATCGTGTTTGCCGCGGCGTCCGCGGGTTCAGGACTCGCACAAACCGCTGCCGGCACGGTGGCGGGTACGGTCACCGACATGGAAGGCGCTCCCATCGCGAGTGCATCGATAAATTTGCGCGCGGCGTCGGCGTACACCGGAAGCTCCGATGATAAGGGCAGTTTTCGTATCACCGGCGTGGCTCCGGGCGTTTACACGATCGCGGTCATCAAAGCCGGTTTTAATACGGCGGTACAGAACGACGTCGTCGTTCTTGCCGGTCAAACACAGAACGTGGCAGTCCGCCTGGAGCGCCAAACTTTTTCGTCTTTGCGCACTATTGCGAGCGTTCGCGTGGGGCGGTCCGGCTCGATCAACACGTCCCCCGCATCGGTCAATGTAGTCACAGCGCAGAACTTTGTCGATCAGGGTCAGCCGCAGGTCACGCGCGTGTTGAGTCAAGTGCCGGGCGTTCAAATCTCGTTCCCCTCAAACGGCTCGAACGCCGCCGCGCCTGGGGCGATTACGATCCCGAACATTCGTGCAGCAACGTCGTATGAGACGGCGTCGCTCATCGACGGGCATCCGATTTCCGTCGGCCAGTACGGCGACAACGTGACAACGTTCCTTAATACGTTCTTGTTCGGTAGCGTTGAGGTCATCAAAGGTCCCGGAGCAGAATCGCCGGTGGTCAACAACGCGATCGGCGGGACCACGAATTTCCGCACGAAGGATCCCACGGCGACCATCGTGCCGGATCTTCTCGTCGGCCTGGACAATCGCGGCGGTTCGTATTCGAACATTTCGATCTCCGACACTATAGGCAAGTTGGGATTCGTCGTCGACGTCGCGACGCTCAACGATCCTTCTGCGCTCAATGGAAAGGCGGTTCTCTACGATCCGAGCTTTGGTTTTTACGGCAACACCATGCTGTCCGGAACATCGTCAGACAATCCCGTTCCGCCGACTGCGAGCACACTGAAGAACTCGTACTCATTGCTCGCCTGTTGTTACGTGCTCAGCGGTAACCTTGACCAGACCGGAGAACTTGCGAAGCTTCGGTACCAATTCTCTCCATCGACGTTCGTCACCGCAAGCTATCTGGGCGGACAATCGTACAGCGATCAGAACGGGAACACATCCGGCTTCATCAACTCGGCGTTTGCGCCGGGCGCCGGATATACGGGGTCGTTGCACCCCGGGGCCGTCCAAGTGGCGACGATCTTTCCCGGAGCGTATGCCGGCGAAATCAACAACGAACCAATCTTCCAAGCTGAAGTCGGATCCACGATCGGTAAGGATGCGATTCTCGCGCGCTATTACCACGCGTCGATCTCGCGCTTCCAGTACCAAGGTACGACCGCGGCTGGATTAGACTACAATAACGTCACGCTGTACGGAACATCCGCGGGATTGCCGACGTTCAACGGCACGCAGGCGGCCGTCGGCTACAACGATTTCTATCAGGAGCCGGAACTCGACAAGCTTTCCGGCGGATCGATCCAGTATCAACATCCGATCGGCGAGAATCTCATTACATTCTCGGCGGATAAGACCTATGCGCAGAGTACCGACTACACCTACAATGCCACGAGCATTCAGCCTCCGGCAGTCTCGTTTAATCTGCCCCCGGGAACTTCGCAGATCCTCGGCACATATTTGTTGCGAGGTCACTTCTATACTGGGTCGCGACTCGAGAGCACCGTCGGGCTTTATCTCAATACTTACAACAGCACGTACCCGGTGAATTGCCCAATGGACGCAAATGGCTACTGCACTTCCGGTGCTGCGATCAACGGTACCGGCGTTACCTTTCAAACCACAAAATACACTCACTTCGACCCGCGGTTCGGCTTCGCTTATCGCCCGAGCACGAGGACTTCCCTGCGCCTCGCGTTCGGCAGTGCGATTGCCCCGCCGTTTCTCGGGCTCTTAAACCAGATTACTTCGACGCCGGCGTACGACAGCACGAGCCTAGTCGCGATCGAGCAGCAAAGCAACGGAAATCTACGTCCCGAAACGGCGTTCGGGTATGATGTCGGTGCTGACCAGCGCTTCCAAGACGGCGTTACCGTCGCATCGGCGGACGTATACCTAACAAACCTTTATAATCGCTTCTTCGGTCAGACGGTCGCGACGGGGCAGTTTTGCGGTCCCAGTGTCCCGTGCTCGGGGAATGCGCCGCCGGGAACGCCGATTCTCAATCAAACCAACACGAACATCAGCAACGCCCGGTTCGAAGGCATCGAGCTATCCATTCACCGGACGCCCGCCGTTGGTTTCGGCTATACGTTATCGGGCGCTTTGCAACGCGGCTTTTATTACAACCTGCCCGCGTACTTTTATTGCTCGCTCCCTGGTCCTGGATGTACGCAGGACCAAAACCTCAACATCATCGCAGGTGAGAACACGAACGGTGTCGGCGTAGGTATCGGCGGATTGAGCTACAACGGCAACATGCGAATCCCGTACTCTCAGGGGTACGCCGAGGTAAACTACCAGTTCCCCAACGGCCTTTACGCATCGTTCGGCGAAACGTATTTCGGAAACAATAACTCGCTCAACGAACCGGCATTCGCTATTGCAAATGCGACCGTGCGCGTTCCATTGACAAAGCGGCTGGATTTTCAAATTTCCGGTGACAATATTTTTAACGCGTGGCCCGGATATCTGCCGGTCATTGGGGGCGGTATTGCGATTCCACTCGCCGACGGAACGTCTGCGGCAACGACGGGAAACGTCCTCGGACCCGCAACCTATCGATTCCTATTGCACGTGCACGGTATCTAGCCGTTTCTTATTCAGACGTTTTCGAGAGTTCGAGAACGATTTTCCATTCGTGCGGCATGACGGGTTGCACGGACAGGCGTTGGCCGCGTTTGAGGAGCGGCATAGCGATGAGGCGCGGTTCAGCGCGCATGCGCGCGAGGGTTACGGGATGTTCTAGCGGTTCGACGTACTGGACTTCGACCATCATCCATTTCGGTTTCTCAGGTGTGCTGCGCGGATCATAGTATTCTCCGTTTTTCTCAAACGCGGTGAAATCGGGAAATGCCGTTTTTACCACGCGTACGATACCGACGGCCGCTGGTTCGGCGATGCTCGAATGATAGAAGAAGCCGAGATCGCCGAATTGCATTTCCATCATGTTGTTGCGTGCTTGAAAATTACGAACGCCGCTCCACGGGGTCGTGCGGTCCTTGCGCAGCTGTTCAAAGCTGTACGCGTCCGGCTCGCTTTTGAATAGCCAGTAGCGGGACATCGCGTCGTCCTCCCAAAATGCGCGCTGGTGATATGATGCGTAGCCTTGCGTTCGTGCTTCTTGCCTGCTTGCTCCTCGTTAGTGTCACTCAACGCGCAGCCGCCGCTACGCAACAGTGGCTGGTCGTCAGCGACGTTCATTTCGATCCGTTCGCAGACCCGCGCATCATCGAGCGGCTCGCATCGGCTCCCGCGGCCCGCTGGCGCGCGATTTTCTCGTCGCAGGGTCCGCAGCCGTACGCAAATTACGGCAGCGATACCAACTTTTCGCTGCTCGAATCGGCGCTCCAGGGCATGCGCAATCAGGTCAATGATCCGCCGGTCGTCATCATATCCGGCGATTTTCTCGCGCACGGATTCCGTGATAAGTTCAACCGGTTCGCGCGCAACCACGACGATGCACACTATGCGTCGTTCGTCGACGAAACGATACGCTTCCTCGCGAGCGAGTTTCGAACGGCCTTCCCACGCGCGCGGCTCTTGCCGGTGCTCGGAAACAACGACAGTTCGTGCGGCGACTATCAAGGCGCGCCGAGCAGCGCGTTTCTCGCCTCGACGGCGTCCACGTGGGGTGCTTCCGTCGGCGCGCCGGATCCCAATGCTTTTGCAGCGCAGTTTGCAACGGGCGGCTACTACACCGTTCCACTACCCGCGGGGAACGCACAAGCGGTTGTCATCAATGACGTCTTCTGGTCCGCGGGCTACCGCAATACGTGCGGTCAGCCCACGAGCGATCCAGGGGCGGATGAAGCCCGATGGCTGACAAAGACGCTGCACGGGTTCGCATCGAGCAATATTTGGATCATCGCGCACATCCCGCCGGGCATCGACGCGTACACCAGCGAGGCGAAAAACGCTACGGTGTCGTTTCTGACGCCGCACTATAATGACGTCTTCGTCAACGGTTTGCTTTCGGTGCCGCATACGATGATGGCTATAACGGGTCATACGCACATGGACAGTTTCCGGGTGATCGGGCCGGACCCGAGCCGCCCGACGGTACCGATGCTCGTGGTCCCGTCGATCAGTCCCGTCTTTTCGGGTAATCCGTCGTTCACGTTGTTGCGCGTCGACGACACGAACGCGAGCGTCCAAGATTCGCAAGTTTTCGTGCTCGACGACTTGCCGGCGCTCGCGAAAAATGCACGCGTGCCGGCAAATTGGCGGCGCGAGTTCGACTTCGACAGCGTGTTCGGTCACGGAACGATCGATGCGTCGCACCTTTCCAACGTTCAGAATGAAATTCTCAGTGACGACCGCGTTCGCCGGCGCTTCGAGGAGTTCTACGACGGCAGCAGCGGACGCGCACCGATCCCCGATGCGCAATGGCATGCATACTGGTGTGCGAACGTCGCGCTGAGCGTGACCGCGTATGAGGCGTGCGCGTCACCGCAGATCCAAACCCAGCTCGGACCGCATCCTTCCGCGCCGCCCACGCCGACGCCGACACCGAGCCCGACAGCATCACCGTCCGCGTCACCGTCCGCGTCGCCGGCGAACACGGCCACACCATGATTGCGCTTGTCGCAGCAGCCATGCTGCATTGGATCGTATTGAACGACATCCATTTCAATCCGTACAATAGCGGGCCGCCGGCGCGGCGCGGTGCGGACACGAATCTCGCGCTGCTCGACGAAAGCGTCGATGAGATGCGGCGGCGCGTTCCGGATGCGACTGTGATCATCGTCGGTGGCGACTTTCTTGCGCACCATTTTCCGGCGTGGGCACGTCGCGCCCATCGCGATCCCTACGCGGCCGGCATCGATACGATGCGGACGATCGCGTCGAAGTTGGACACAGCGTTTCCGAAGGCGCAGTTTCTCTTTGCGGTCGGCAACAACGACGATCCGTGCGGAGACTACCGAAGTGAGGCGGACGGCGCCTATAATGCGGCGGTCGCTCGTATCTTCGAGCCGCTCGTCAACCGGCACGGCGCGTCACCGGGCTTCGTCGACGCATATAGCCGCGGCGCGTACTACACCGCAGCATTGCCGAACGGCTTGCGCGGTGTCGTAACGAATAGTGTCTTTTGGTCCTTCTTTTATCGCGGGTCGTGCCAGGTAAACGTACACGATCCGGGCGGCAAAGAGATGCAATGGCTCGGGAAAACACTCTCGAACGGCCACAACGTCGTGATCATGCACATGCCGCCGGGATACGATCCCGAGAGCACGACGGACGCGCATCGCCTGCTCGCGGTTCCCTACCTGCGCCAGCGCTACGATGCCGATTTTCGCAGGTTGCTCGAGCAAGATCACGACCACGTGCCGTTTGCTATCGCGGGACACATGCACCGGTACGACTTTCGCGTGCCGAGCGGCGTGCCGATATTCATGGGTTCATCGCTCTCGCCGATCTATCACAACGAACCCGCATTCTTTCGCCTCGATGTTGAGGGTGAGACCATCCACGACATCGTTCCGTATACGTACGATCCGGACGTCGGATGGCTTCCGCAGCAAAGCTTCGATACGATGTTCGGTGTCAGCGCATTCACAGCGCCTGAGCTCGACGCGCTAAGCGCGCGGATCGCGTCTGATCCCGGCGTGCGCAGCCGTTGGATGCAAGCGTACGACGTCTGGGGCTATTACATGGACGACGTAACAACCCACCGATGGCAAACGTATCGCTGCGCGCAGATCGCCTTCGGCGACGCGTACGCGCGTTGCGCCGGCACATACGTACGCTCGGTCTTGAATCTCGTGGTGTTCGGCGTACTCTTGATCATCGTGGTCGTCTCCGCCGGCGTCTTGATCGTGACGTGGAGGCGTCCTACTCCGTCGTCGTGACGGGTCGCGACGGATCGGCGATCCATTCGCTCCACGATCCCGCATAAACCCGTGAACCGCCGAGACCCGCGACTTCCATTGCGAGCAGGTTCGCGGCTGCGGAGACGCCGGAGCCACATTGGTGAACGACCTTCGACGGGTCACCGAACGACTCGAATGCGCGCCGCAACTCGTCCGGCGATTTGAACCGCAAGTCACCGGAAAAATTTTCTTTGAACGGCCGGTTACGTGCACCGGGGATATGACCGGCAACGGGATCGATCGTTTCGTTTTCGCCGCGGAAACGATCGGCTGCCCGCGCATCGACGATTTTCATTGCGGCATTGTCTAGACGAGCGTGGACATATGCGGCGTCAACCACCAGCGCGTCGTCGAGCTTGACGTGAATGTTGCCCGATCGTCGCGACGCGGACGGTGTGGATGTTACCTCAAAGCCGGCGCCGGTCCAGGCGCCAAAACCACCGTCCAAAACAGCGACTGCTTTGTGGCCGATCCATCGACACAAGAACCAGAACCGCGCCGCGAACATATCGCCGCCGGCATCGTATGCAACGATCTGCGTTTTGTCGTTGATGCCGATTTGTTCGAGATACGCCGCAAACATTTGCGGATCAGGAAGCGGATGGCGCCCGTTGCCCCCGGTGTGTTCGCCTGCGAGGTCCGTTTCAACGTCTGCAAAGAATGCGCCGGGAATGTGCGCTTCGGTGTAGAGTTTGCGACCGAGTGAAAAGTCCGCGAGCGTGTGGCGGCAGTCCACAATCGCCCACGACGAATCGTCGAGATGATCGTGGACCGTCTGCGCATCGACGAGCGTGGAGTACGCCACGTTAGTGAAGGTTGATCGTGCTCTTCTGTTGCGGTTCGCTGCCGAACGTTTCTTTCAGTACCGTTTGCAGTTCGCCGTTTTGCGCCATCGGCCCGAGAATGTCGGTGTCGCCGTAGAACTTGCCGTTGATGAAGACCTTCGGTAGCGTCGGCCAGTTCGTCAACTCCGCGAGGACTTCGCGCTTTGGCATATTCTCGAGGACGTCGATGACTTCGAACGGATAGCCGAATTCGCTGAAAAACTCGATCGTCTCGAGGGTGAATCCACAGCGCGGCATCGTCTTGGTGCCTTTGCCGTACACGAGGATTTTGTTAGCGGCGACTTCCCGCTCGATTTCTTCTTTGAGTTGTTCAGACATATTGAATTCCTAGCTTGCGCTGACGATAGTTTTGAGTTCGACGGCATGGACGCGTCCGTCTTTGAGCGCTCCCTTAAGCGCGCCGTAAACTAATTGATGCTGCTCGATGAGCGTTTTGCCTGCGAAAGCCGACGAGCGCACGGTGATATTGAAGTGATCCATCGTGCCCGTGCGATCGAAGATCTCGACCTGAGCGTCGGGCAGGCTGCGACGGATAAGGGCCTCCAGGGAGTCGTTATCGATCATACTGAGATCATTCTACCGATTGAGGCTACGGCGGTCGCCGCGCAACGTCTCCGCCAACCCGCGCGCCTCGCGCAAAGTTTCGGGCAGACGCGCAGCGTTCTTCGAAAGCACGGCCGCGAAGCCGCCGGCGAGAACCACTCCGGCGACGGCGACGAGGATCGCCGGAACGCCCGTTGCGCGCACCGGTCCGATGTCGATCGAATATGCGCGTTCCATTTGCGTAATGCCGCGGAAGACTGCCTTGACGACTTTGCCTCGCTTAGCCATGGACGCAACCTTTAGCACCGCGTCGTCTGCAGCCTGCGGTTCTCAGCTAGCGTTAAGCCACAGTCTGAAAAGTTGACTTCATGCATGAACTCTTGCTTGCAGTCTGCTGCATGATCACCGGCCACGTTCACACGGCCTCCGGAGCGCCGATTGCCGGTGCGTATGTCACAGTAGAAGGGCGCGCGGGCCGCTCAGCCATTTCTGCTGCGGATGGCGGATTCTCGCTGGTCGTGCCACCGGGCGACCATCAACTTAATCTCTCGTCCAAGGGCTACCTCGGTGCATCGGTCGACATTGTTGTCGGCCATGACACGACTGTCGATGTGACGCTCGAGCCGGTTGACGCCCCGACGCTTCGCACGATTGCCTCAGTTACCGTCGATGGGCGGCTCACGCCGGTGCGCGGAGCAATTCCCTCAGTCACCATCACGCGCTCCGACATGGATCGCATGAACGACAACCGCATCATCCAAGCACTCGCCACGATTCCCGGAACGGTCTTTGCGCGACCCGACGGTGGTTCTGCCGCCGCGATTGCAGTGGTCGCGCTTCGAGGACCAGACCCATCCGAGTCGCTTGATGCGCTCGACGGACAGTTGCTCAATGACGGCAATACCGGTGATTTGGATCTCGCGCATTTTCCCGTTGCCGCGTTTTCTTCCGTGAACGTCACGGAAGGGCTCGGCCCAGAGGATGCAAACGGCAGCAACACGTTCGGCGGTTCGATCAATATGGTATCGTTGCGGCCGACGCTCGATCCGCATTTTTCATTTCAAGAATCCGCCGGTTCGTTCGGACAGAGCGAACAATGGGTGAACGGCACGGGAACGCACGGCAAGCTCGGATACGCGTTCGCACTCGACAACCAGAACATGAACGGTTATACGAACGAAGTGCAGACGCTCTATACCGCGGGTCTGCCGCCCAATACCCCGCAGAATCCCGGCACGCCGACGTTCCTCGGATCGAGTACGTCGAGCCGCGCTGAACTTGCGAATCTCCAGTGGAATTTCACGCCGCGTGCAAACGTGGCGGCGCGTATCTTTGTGCTCGGCAACAATAACGATCAAAGCAGCGGCGTCAACGGCATCGACGGAGATCCGACGAGTCCGACCTACGGATTTTTTATTGGTCCGGGAAGCCAATCGTTTGCGCAAACCGTCCGCGCGTATCAAGTCCGCGCGCAAGCTCCGCTCGGGGCAGGCGATCTTGCTGCCGACATCTATGCGAGCGACAATAACATCGCGCTCTTCGGTCCGCCGAGCGATCCGGCGTATGACGTCGATCACGTCGACCATCGGTATAATCTGGGACTCGCGTGGACGCGCACGTTTGACACGTCGGAGTACGCGATCGGCGGATATACGCGGTATGAGTCGCTGTCGTTTATCGCGCCGCCGCCGTCGCAGCAGAATCCGGAGCTCGGGCAAACGATCAACGTGCTTTATGCTCGCGGCGGATGGCAGGCAACGAGAGAGTTGCGGGTCGCTGCGGGACTCTTCGAGTCGCGGTATTCGACATTTGGATCGAACCTTGACGGCCGCCTCGGACTGATTTACAACACATCGCCCTCAACCGCGTTGCGGTTCTCGCTCGGTACGGGATTCCGCGCGCCGCTGCTCATCGAGCGGTATCTGTTCCCGCTCGATCAGTTGGCGCAAGACGCGCTCGGTGTGTTCGTCGGTCAGGGAAGTCCGAACGAAGTGCCGGAACATGCGACGGAATACGAGCTCGGCGTTTCACAGCAGTTCCCGTCGGCAACACTCGACGTGTCGCTCTATCAAACGAATCTGCGGAATCCGATCGAGATTTTCTATCCGCTCGCGCTCGCGCAATCCGGCGCATGTGCTTCGCAAACGCCGGCAACACCTGTGCCCGGATGCGTTTCGTACAACAGTAATGTCGGAAACGCCGTGTATCAGGGCGCCGAGATCCGTTTCGTTCAGCGTTTCGTTCCGGAGCATTTGTTCTTGACCGCGATGTACGGACTCAACGTCGCGTATCCCAAAGATCTTACGGCGGATTTTTCAAATCCGACGTCGGCCGGAAATCTGGCCGATAACACCCAGTTTCTCGGGATCCCGCAGCAACAGGGATCGCTGGAACTCGATTGGGCGGAAAATGCCTGGCATGCCGGTGCGCAAGCGATCTTTCGGGGATGGAACAACGAACTCAACCAACCGCCCTTCACCGTGATCAATGCGACGGTCGGCGTCGGGCTCAATAAATTCACCGACCTTAGCGTGCAGGGGACAAACCTCTTTAGCGATGGAGCCGGCCGTTATACGGTTTTCGGCGGCGGCGTACCGTATTTGGGGTTCGGAGGCGTCCCGATTCCGACCGACCGCTACAACATCGAGCCCGTTGGAGTGCGTTTCATTCTTACGTTGAAGACGTAGCCGATGAAAGCCATTCGCCTTCACGAGATCGGCGGTCCGCAGAACCTGCACGTCGATGACATCGAAGCGCCCGTTGCGGCCGGCAACGAGGTGCTCGTGCGTGTACGGGCAGCTGCGTTCAACCGGCGTGACGTGTATATCACACAAGGGCTCTATCCGAACATTCAATTGCCGCGCACGCTCGGTTCGGACGGCGCCGGCGTCGTCGAAACGACGGGCGAAGAAGTCGTCATCGATCCGATGATCGGCTGGGGTGACGACCCGCACGTGTGGCGTGCCGATGCGACGATTCTCGGCATGCCGCGCGACGGGACGTTCGCGCAATACGTAAGCGTTCCGAAGAAGAACGTGTACCCCAAGCCGCGGGCATTGTCGATGGAAGAAGCCGGAGCGATTCCGCTCGCCGGACTGACCGCGTATCGCGCGACGTTTACCCGCGGCGAACTGAAAGCCGGCGAAACGATCCTAATTCCCGGCATCGGCGGCGGCGTGCAAACGTTCGTGTTGCTCTTTGCAAAAGCGGTAAGTGCGCGCGCGATCGTTACCTCGGGCGACAACGAAAAACTCGAGCGAGCGAAGGCAATGGGTGCCGACGTGGCGATCAACTACCGCGAAACGCCCGATTGGCAGAAGACGCTCAAACGTGGCGAGGTTGACATCGCCGTCGATTCTTCCGGAGGCGACACGCTCTCGAAAGCGGCCTCCGTCGTCCGGCCCGGCGGGCGCATCGTCATTTACGGCGGCACGCGCCCGGAATCGACGCTGCGATTATTTCCGATCTTCTGGAATCATATCGACGTCCGCGGAACCTCGATGGGCAGCCCGGCGGACTTCGCTGCAATGCTAAAGATGTTCGACGGAAATCTTCGTCCCGCAATCGATCAGGTGTACGCCATGGACGATGCCGTCGCCGCCGCCGAACGCATGGCAAAATCCGACCAGTTTGGCAAGATCGTCCTGCGCATCGACTGATCTCCCCAGCGTGTCTTCCTGAGCGGAGCGAAGCGGCGTCGAAGGCGCCTCCTTCATACGCGCGATGCGATCCTTCGACTCCGATGCTTCGCACCTGCGCTCAGGATGACACGATTGCGGCGTTCCCAGCGTGTCATCCTGAGCGAAGCGAAGCGGCGTCGAAGGATCGCCTCATTCAACGCGCGCTGCGATCCTTCGACTTCGGTGCTTCGCACGTGCGCTCAGGATGACAGCCGGCGATATTAGTGCAGGCTGTATTCGTAGACGCGGTCCAGTTTGAGCATTGCGCCGAGTTCGGCTTCGATGAGCGGGGCGTGCTCGGCGCCGACGATCGATTCCCACGATGGGTTGAGGATCGCTGTCTCTTCGCGCGTGAGCGCACGGTCGAGCATCACGGCATGAACGACGCCTTCTTGCGTCAGCGGCATGAGGTACGCGAGCATTTGACGCGCGGCAGCGGGCCATAACACGCGCCGTGTGTCGCCGTAGATACGTGCAACGAGTTCCGGAATCGTTTGTGGACCTTCGCGTAGCGCCTCGAGCAATTCGTTCTGTCGCATCTCGCGATGCGCGATGTATTCTTCGATCTTCTCGCGCGCGCGTTCAACCATCGGGCCGTGACCGCCGTAAATGCGCTGCACGCCGGGGAATTCATCGCGCAGACGGACCAGCGTATTCATATACGGACGCATCGCTCCGCCGGGCGGTGCGATCACGACCGTGCCTTCACCGAGAATCACGTCGCCGGTAAACATCGCGCCCGCTTGCGGCTCGTAGAAGATGACGTGTTCGAACGTGTGTCCGGGTGCATCGATCACGCGCAAGGTCAGCCCGCCGGCTCGCCAGTCGGCATCGAGCGGAAGATCGCGCTCGTGCGGTACCTCGGAATGCGGGTGCGCGTAGACGACGGCGTTCGTTCGCCGCGCGAGAAGCGCGGCCGCGGGCGCATGGTCGGGATGCCCGTGCGTGAGCGCAATCGCGCTGATCTTCAGTCCACGCGAGTGCGCGCTTTCGATTAGTGCATCGACGTGACGTTCGTCTTGCGGACCAGGGTCGATGACGAGTGCTTCGCCCTCGCCGATGTCGATGACATACGAGTTCGTTCCCGTCAACGTCATCGCTGACGGATTCGGCGCGCGCACGAGCGCGATGCGGCTTACCACGCCCCTTCCAGTTCCGCCGGCATGACGAACCCTTCCGACGGCGCACGGTCGGGCATGATGGTAAGAATCGGTTTCGTGCGGGCATAGGCGATCGCATCCGCGACACGTACGAACATGGCGAGCCGTTCGAGATGTTTGATCGTCGGATACACGAGATGCATCTCGCGACGCGCGTAGCGTTCGAGCGCAAGCGACGGCGCGATCCATTGCGCATCGTGCGTTTCAAACGCGTCGGCGCTCGCGGCGACGCCCGCGTCGCCCGCCGCAAGAAAGAAATGTGTATTGTATCGTCGCGGCTCGGTCGGCGGCGTGATCCAATGCGAAAAGAACACGAGACGCTCCGGCGCAATCTCGACGGCAGCCTCTTCACGCAGCTCGCGGACAGCGGCAGCTATCAATGCGGCAGCGTCCGCAGCCCCAATCGGCTCCTCGGTAGTCGGCAACGCGTCCGGCGTCTCTGCCCGGAACTCGTCGACAACGCGGTGCCCCGAATTGTTTACCGCCGTCGCGTAATCTTCCGGATCGACCGTCCCGCCCGGAAAGACGAACGCGTCCGGTGCAAACGCGCTGCGGCTGCTCCGCCGCACCAGAAGGACCTCGACCCCGGCCTCGCCTTCGCGCACGAGCATCACCGTAGCGGCTAAGCGCACGCGGGGAACCTAACGCTTGTTATGACTCGTTCATTCAATATGAGAACTCGAGTTGTCGCCGTAATCGCGGCCGTCCTCTTGCTTGGAGCGACACCGTCTCCCTCACCGGCTCCGCCGTCGCAGCCGGTCGCTGCACCGTCGATTCCGGCGGGCGTCGGCAATGTCGTGCAAAACATCATCAACAAGGTCACGGGTGACGTCGTCGCGCCGCTGGGCGTCGATCCGAATCACATTCGCGGGCAAGTGACGTATTTCAAGCGCTATGATTTGCAGCTCGCAATGCCGTTGCAAACATACAAACAAATCCACCTGCACCAAGGCACGATCATCAATCCGCGCGGTGCGTCGATCAACGACGGACAAACGGTCGACGTCGTCGGCACGGTGAATTCGGACGGTTCGATCAACGCGAACGAAATCACGATTATTCACGGGTAATCTGCGCGCGGCGGTGAAGCGTTCGTCATGCGAATCGCACTGGGAAGCGATGAGCGCGGCGATCTCCCCGCCGCCTTAGAACGCACGCTGCAAAACGCGGGCCACACGGTGACGCTATTTGGTGCGCTGGCGCCGGGCGATGACGACGCGTGGCCTTCGGTCGGACAAGCCGTCGGTGAAGCCGTCTCGAGCGGCCGTTGCGCAACGGGAATCGTTTGCTGCTGGACCGGCACGGGCGTCAGCATCGCGGCAAATAAAGTAAAAGGCGTGCGCGCCGCGCTTTGCGCCGATGCGATCACGGCATCCGGCGCACGGACGTGGAACGACGCGAACGTTCTGGCGCTGTCATTACGAGCAACAACACCCACGGTCGGCGAAGAGATCCTCGCCGCGTGGCTCGCAGGCTCGGCTACGAGCGACGACCGTTTCCGCGGAATGATCGAAACGTTGCGCGACCGGTAAATCCATCCTCCCCTTGTGTCCGTTGATGGGATGCAAAGGAGAACTTCCCACACATGAAACGTCCGTTCACGGCGGCGATTGCCGCCGTCTTCATCACCTCGTGCGCTGCCGTTGCGCTTGCGATGAATTTGATGCCGAACGTCGTCGATAAGCCGACGCGCTTTTCCGGCTCGTGTTGCGTTTACACCGGAGCGCCTGCGCTTCCCGTAACGCTCTCGATGATCGTTGCAGGCGGCGGCCCAAGCGATTTCAGTACGCTCACATTAGTGAAAACGTTGGCCGGCCCGAAGACCGATGCTGAAGTCGCGTCGCTCAAGAAACAATTCGGCGATGAAAAAGTCGGCAATTTTCTGAAAGTCTTTGATTTCGTCGTCGCCGATTCACTGCGCATCGTCAAAGAGAAGAACATTGCACTTCCGTCGACGCCAAATCCCGATCCGAAAGACGGTAAGGCGCTCGCACAAGCGCTCTGGGGCGCCGGTCAAACCGGCAACGGCTTCAACGTCGAAGTCATGCTCGACCGTGCCGTCTCACACCCGATCCACGACCAAGTGATGGATGACATTGACAAAAAATACGGCATCGGCGCCGATGCCGACTATCACGCTGTATTGAATCAAGCGATGCACGATCTCGCAACGGTGTACGGCTTCAAATAGCGCGTATCGCGCGAAGCGCAAGCAGAAGGGCCACGCACTCGCGTGGCCCCTTTTAATCACCTGCCGGATGATCCGTCGCAGACTATAGCTGCAAACGGCCATTCGTGCCTCCGGTCTATGCGGAATACCGCTCCATCATCACCGGAGACGAGGATGATAGCAAAGCTGCCGTTCACTGCCAATATGATATTTTGAATAAGTTGAGAATTGTGACAATAGCAAGCGCGCCGTTGATCGCATGTGACGTCCAACAATACGGGCACGGCATGCGCGTCACGAAGAGCAACGAGTAGGCGAGAAGGGCGGACATCGCGGCCGCCGCGAGCGCCGCGATCGCGAGCGCAGCCATCTCCCACGGGGCGCGCGCGAACCATACGAAGACCCCGAGCAGCAAATAGTAGGCGATGCCGAACGCGGCATTCGGGATGCCGCGGAGGAGTCGCGCTCTCGGAGTTTGCACGACGCTCGCCTCGGTCAGCTCGCCGCGCTCGGCCCGTCGCGTCTTGGCAAGCATGAAAAGCGACGCATAGAGACCAACTCCGCACAGCACCGTAATGAGTACCCGCACCTCGTCTCCTTCCGCTTGAACCACCCGATCGTCAAGCGTCTGGCCGGCTTGGCCCTCCTCGCAGCCTCGTTTGCGCTCGCGGGGTTTGTCATTGCCAAACAGCCCTACGTCGAGCATATGCTGCGGTCGCTCGGGCCGCTGGCGATGCTCCTTGCTATTGCTATCTTCGCGGTCGTCGCATCCGCGCCGTTCTCGGTGACCGATGCGCTCGCCATCATGAACGGCGCCATCTTTGGACCGGTCGAAGGCTCGATCATCAATGCCGTCGGCTTGTTCGCCGCGGCGCTGCTCGGCTACGCCATCAACGTTCACGCGTCACGCATGATGGATCTCGAGCAGTATCTCCGGCGGTTGCCGGGCTGGGTCAAACGATTTCCCGTCGGCTCGCCCCTGTTCTTGCTCTGCGTACGGGTGATCCCGGGATTCGGCGGTACGATTGCGACGGCGACCGCGGCAGCGTTTCGCGTGCCGGTTTGGGTGCACGTCTGGACGATGTGCATCATCGCGGTGCCGATCTGCACGCTGCTCGCGATCTTCGGCGATCGCGTGACGGTCTTCGTCCATCAGGCCGAGCATCGCGCGCACGTCTACTATGAACTGCATCATCCGCATTTCCGCTTCCATCGCCATCCGAAAGCGACATCGACACCGTGACCGTTTCCGTTGCGACCATCGACACCCCAGTCGCGCTCGACGTATTATGCGGCCGCGTGCGTCAAGCACCGCGCGTAGCGCTCGATACGGAATTTCACACCGAGCGGACGTACGCGCCGCGCCTCATGGTGGTACAGCTTGCCTTCGACGACGGCGCCGTTATCGTCGACCCGCTTGCGGTGCCGGATCTACGGCCGCTGATCGATGCGCTCTCCGACACGATCGTCGTGGGCCATGCGTTGACGTCGGATCTCAAAATCTTTGCGGAGCGATTCGATGCGGTGCCGCCCAGTGTGTTCGATACGCAAGTGGCCGCCTCGTTTCTAGGCTACGGCATGCAGGTGTCGCTTGCCGATCTCGTGCGCGACGTCGAACGCGTGCGGCTTTCGAAATCGCAGACCGTCAGTGACTGGTCGTCGCGGCCGTTCAGCGCGCGACAAGTGGAATATCTTGTCGATGACGTCGCGCATCTGCTGCCGATGTACGACAAACTGACGCGCCGTTTAGAAGATGCCGGACGCCTTACTTGGGCGCTCGAGGAGTGCGCAGGCCTCGGCGACATCGAACGCTATTGCGCCGACGAGCGTCGCGCATACTTGCGAATCCCGGGTGCGATGCGAATGAACCGGCGGGAACTCGGCGTCCTGAACGAACTCGTGAAGTTGCGCGACCGTGTTGCGCGTGAGCGTGACTTGCCGCTCAAATATATCATTGCGGACGACGTCGTCGGCGGTCTTGCGGCGCTGCGTCCCAAGCGCGTCGAAGATCTCGAGCAGTTGCGTCGCCTGGACGCCGGATCGCGCCGTCAACTCGGCCGCGCGATCGTCGAAGCGGTGGAGCGCGGCGAAGCGATTTCCGAAGACGAACTGCCGAGGCGTCCGGAACGTCCGCTCGGCCAAAGCCGCGACACGCTTGCTGCGATGATGGGCGTCGTCGTCGGCGAGATCGCTCGCTTCAACGACTTGCCTCAGAGCTTACTCGTGCCGCGTGCAACGCTCGAGCGCGTTGCACGCGAGGTTCCGCAGACGCAAGAAGCGTTCGATGCGCTGCTCGAACTCTCGCATTGGCGCATGGCGCTCGTCGCCGAGCCGTTGTGGCGACTTTTGTCTGGTGAACTGCGTCTGGGTATCGAAGGCTACGCGCACGGCGACCCCAAAATACGCTTAACGCCATGAATCAGCACGCGAATAGCTTCAATGCGGTCGACACGCTCATCGTCGGCGGCCGCTCGTATAAATATTTCCGGCTTGACGCGGTCGAGAAGGCCGGGGTCACGAAGCTCAGCCGCCTCCCGTACAGCCTGAAAATTCTGCTTGAAAACCTGCTTCGTTTTGAAGACGGACGCTCGGTAACGAAGACTGACGTCGAAGCGCTCGCGCGCTGGAATGCCAAGGCTGCGCCGGAAAAAGAAATCGCGTTTCGTCCGGCTCGCGTGCTGTTGCAAGATTTCACCGGCGTGCCGTGCGTGGTCGATCTCGCCGCAATGCGCGACGCGATGGCTGCAATGGGCGGCGATCCGAAGAAGATCAATCCGCTGCAGCCGGTCGAACTCGTCATCGATCACTCCGTGCAGATTGACTACTTCGGCAACAACGACGCACTTCAGAAGAACGCCGATCTCGAATTTGAACGCAATCGCGAACGGTACGCGTTTTTGAAATGGGGACAATCGGCGCTCGACGGCTTCCGTGCGGTGCCGCCGGACACCGGCATCGTTCATCAAGTCAACATCGAGTATCTCGCGCGTGTGATCTTCGGCGCGGGCGGCGCCGGCGTCGCGTTCGATGAAAAAAATGCGTCGGCATATCCCGATACTGCGGTCGGAACGGATTCGCACACGACGATGGTCAACGGCCTCGGCGTGCTCGCGTGGGGCGTCGGAGGCATCGAAGCGGAAGCAGCGATGCTCGGTCAACCGGTGACGATGCTGATTCCGGAAGTCATCGGTTTCCGTCTCGACGGAGAATTGCGCGAAGGCGTCACGGCGACCGACCTCGTGCTGAAAATCACCGAGATGCTGCGCAAGCACGGCGTCGTTGGTAAGTTCGTCGAGTTCTTCGGCAAAGGTTTGAGCAAATTGCCGGTTGCGGATCGCACGACGATCGGCAACATGTCGCCCGAGTTCGGGTCGACCTGCGCGATCTTCCCGGTCGACGATCGTACACTCGAGTATTTGCGCCTTACGGGGCGTTCGGACGAACACGTCGCGCTCGTTGAAGCGTATGCGAAAGCACAGGGAATGTTCCGCACCGACGACATGCCGGATGCGGAATACAGCGATGTCTTGCACCTCGATCTCAGCCAGGTCGAACCGAACGTTGCGGGTCCGCGACGTCCCCAAGATCGTGTGAGTCTCGGCAATGTGAAGTCGTCGTTCAACGAAGCGATGCAAGAGTGGCTCGCCGCGCGCGAAGGAAAGAACGGCGCGATCGCGCGCTACATCGAAGAAGGTGGCGGCGGTACGGCGACGATTGCGCAGACCGAAAAGGATGTTGCCGACGGCGCGGTTGTGATCGCGTCGATCACCAGTTGCACCAACACGTCGAATCCGTCGGTGTTGATCGGTGCGGGATTGCTTGCGCGTAACGCCGTGCAGCGCGGCTTGAAGAGCAGGCCGTGGGTGAAGACGTCCCTTGCGCCGGGATCGAAAGTCGTCAAAGACTATCTCGCCAAAGCGGGGTTGCAAGGGTATCTCGATACGCTCGGTTTCAATATCGTAGGTTACGGCTGCACGACGTGCATCGGAAATTCGGGTCCGCTGCCGAGCGACGTATCGGAGACGATCGCGGATCAAGATCTTATCGTCGCGGCGGTGTTATCCGGTAACCGCAATTTCGAGGGACGGATACATCCGCAAGTCCGGGCGAACTACCTCGCGTCGCCGCCGCTCGTCGTTGCGTACGCGCTTGCCGGACGGATGGACCTGGACCTGACGAGCGAGCCGCTCGGCACGGATCGCGACGGCAACCCGGTGTATCTCAAAGACATTTGGCCGAGCAACGACGAGATCGCGAAGACGGTCACCGAGTGCGTGACCGACGAGATGTTCAAGTCGCGCTACTCGGACGTGTTCAAAGGCGACGAAAACTGGGCGAAGCTCGACGTTACGAAGAGCGAACGCTACACATGGGATTCGCAGTCGGAGTACGTCAAGAACCCGCCGTATTTCGAAAACATGCCCGCCGAACCGGCGGCGCTCGCCGACATCAAGAACGCCCGCGCGCTCGCTGTGTTCGGTGATTCGATCACGACCGATCATATTTCGCCGGCCGGCAACATCGCCAAGACCTCGCCCGCCGCGAAGTATCTGATGGAGCACGGCGTCGAGCCCAAGGACTTCAACTCGTACGGTGCGCGCCGCGGCAATCACGAAGTGATGATGCGCGGAACGTTTGCTAACGTGCGCCTGCGCAATCACCTCGTGCCCGGCGTCGAAGGCGGGGTCACGCGCTACTTACCGGCGCACGAGCAGATGTCGATCTTCGATGCGGCGATGAAGTATAAGGCGGACGGCACGCCGCTGATCGTGCTTGCCGGTAAGGAGTACGGATCGGGTTCGTCGCGCGACTGGGCGGCGAAGGGACCGTATCTGCTCGGCATCAAGGCGGTGATCGCCGAATCGTTCGAGCGCATCCACCGGAGCAACTTAATCGGCATGGGCATTCTGCCGCTGCAGTTCATCGACGGCGCTGATCGTTCGACGTATGCCCTCTCGGGTCATGAACTCTACGACATCACGGGCATCGAATCGGGCATCACGCCTCGCATGCACGTCAACGTGAAGGCGACCGATGAGAAGTCCGGCAAATCGCTGCTTTTCAAGGCACTCGTGCGCATCGACACGCCGGACGAGGCGGAATACTACCGCAACGGCGGCATCCTTCAATACGTGTTGAGACAACTGCGCAGATAACGAT